>CAWIBO010000001.1:0-224953 GCA_963834385.1 uncultured Verrucomicrobiae bacterium
TTGCTGATAGCGCAGGTTCTGATCGCACGTGAGGAAGAGATCGAACTGCGGCTCGGCGAGCGCGAGTAGCTCGCCGTTTTTGATCTGGTTCCACTGCAACTGCTGTGGTGTGCGGCAATCGTGGGCGGCCAGCTCGCGTGCAAGCGGCCAAGGCACGCAGGCGTCGAACAGGATTCTCACGCAGCGGCGTCGATGATGGCTTGCTGCGAATGCTCGAGCATCTGAATAGCCATTTCGCGCGTCACTGTCGGGAAGCATTCGAGGAATTCCTCGAGCGCGTAGTCGTCTTCGAGGTAATCGAATAACGTCTTCACCGGCACCCGCGTGCCTGTAAATACGGGGGTGCCGCCAAGGACGTCGGGGTCGACGGTGATGAGTTGGTTTCCGTTCATTTCAGCTACAGGTTTGCCCACGCGGCATCCTCTTCGGGCGAATTCCAGCCGCGCGCGAGAACGGATTCGCTCAACGCGACACCGTTGAACCCGTCTTCTTTTTCGCTCTTCTTCAAACGCACTGCGTACTCGTAGACCTTGCGCTGCAACGGCTCGGGGAGAGCGTCGATCTCTCGCTCGATCAGTTCACGAGTGCTCATGAGAAAGCACTGTAATTGAAAAGCTTGCGGTTGAAAAGTTCGTTTCGGCAAGCAGCCGAAAGTCCGAAGCCGGACTGGCGCTGCAGGCTGGCAGCGTGTGCTCCCCAGACAGCGATCACACCTTCGCGCAAAGCTCGGCCCCTTTCTCAAATCTGCTCGCGCACGCGCGCCGCCGAGACACCTTTGCCAGCATCTAGCTCGGCCGCGGCTTTATCGAGACGGGCGAGCAACGCCGCTTCTTCAGCTTCGGACATGATCGGCTCTTCTTGAGACTGCAGCCATGCGGCGAGAGCAGTTTTCTGATTCGCCGGGAGTTTTTCGATTGCCTCCTGAATCTCGGTGATCGTGCTCATACGTTCGGTCGTGATCGTATCATCCAAAGTTGGTGATGGCGAGGCTCCATTACCAGCCGCGAGGCGCGCGCGCTTCCCTCACTCCCGTTCGAAGACCGTCGCCAGGCCTTGGCCTACCCCGACGCAGAGCGACGCGATGCCGCGCGAGGCGCCGGTGCGAGCCATCTGGTGGATCAGCGTCGTGGCCAGGCGGGCGCCGCTGCAACCAAGCGGGTGACCGATCGCAATCGCGCCGCCGTTGACGTTCAATTTTGCGTTGTCGATGCCCAGCTCGCGCTGGCAGGCGAGGGCCTGCGCGGCGAACGCCTCGTTCAACTCGAACAGGTCGATGCGGTCGAGCGTCAGGTTCGCGCGCAGCAGCGCCTTGCGAATCGCGGGCACGGGTCCGAGCCCCATGAACGCGGGATCGACGCCGGCCGCGGCGCTCGGACCGATGAAGGCGATCGGCTGAAGACCCAGCGATTTGGCCAGCCCGGCTTCCACGATCAGCAAGGCCGCCGCGCCGTCGTTGATGCCCGACGAATTGCCCGCGGTCACCGTGCCCTGGTCGTCTTTGGCAGAAGGCGGGTTTCAGCTTGGCGAGATTCTCCAGCGTCGTGTCCGGCCTCGGGTGCTCGTCCACGCTGACGAGGGTCGGAGCGCCCTTGCGCTGCGGAATCTCGACGGGCACGATCTCCTCGGCGAACAGCCCGCGTTGGTGCGCCGCCGACCACCGTTGCTGGCTCTGCAGCGCGAACTGATCCTGATCCGCCCGGCTGATCTTGTGCTCGCGGGCGACATTCTCGGCGGTCTCGCCCATGGAGAAGGGGTGATGCAGCGCCGCCAGGCGAGGATTGACCAGGCGCCAGCCGATCGAAGTGTCGAAGATCTGCTGCGACCGGTCGAACGCGGATTCCGCCTTGCTCAGCACATAAGGGGCACGGCTCATCGACTCGACGCCGCCCGCGATGAAGACATCGCCGTGACTCGCCTCGATCATGCGCGCCGCGATGTTGACGGCTTCCAGCCCCGACGCACAGAGGCGATTCACCGTCGAACCCGGCACGGACGCCGGGAGGCCCGCCAGCAGCGCGGCCATGCGCGCGACGTTGCGGTTGTCCTCGCCGGCCTGGTTGGTGGCGCCGAAGTAGACATCCTCGATCAAGGCGGGGTCGATGCCGGATCGCGCCACGACGGCCTTGATGACGTGGGCGGCCAAGATCGTCAGGGCGAACCGACGCCAATGCGCCCCCGTGCCGGCCGACAGGTGTCCGGAGAGCCGTCACTATTGCCGCTCGCCTTTGCATCAGATTTGATCGCTCCGCTGCACGAGCAATCTACTAGGGGAACTACCTGCCCAAGTCGAGGCTGAAGCTGATTGTTCGCTGCGATCAACAGGATCGCGAAGCTCGTCGGATTGGCGGACGGGGAAGAATGAGGGAAGGCGTGACCCGTAAACGCTGTCCCGCAGGTGCCGGACGAGGCCGGCTTTCAAAGCCCGGCTATCTGTCTCCCCCTTCCCAGCCACAAAGCGTTGACTATGAGTCATACTTTGCAAAGTATGCGGTTATGCATTCGCCTGTGTCTGCGATTCTTCAGCCCACGCTTTGGCGCACCTGTCGTGTCTTGGCCAACCGTAAACGCCTCCAAATCCTGGCGCGATTGATCCGGCAACCCAATCAAACAGTCTCGGCGTTGGCGCGGGAGATGAAGCTGTCGATGCCTGCCGCCAGTCAATACCTGCGCGCATTGGAGGCGCGCGGGTTGTTGACTTGCCGGCGGGTGGGGCTTCGGGTCGAATACCGTCCAACGGCCGCCGCTACCGGAGTCGCTGGCGGCGAAATCCTCACCGCCCTCCGGTTCGCGTTTCGTGGTGGAGCGCAGCCGACTGAAGCGCTCTTTAAACTCGCCACGGCCTTTACCCACCCGCGGCGGGTGGAAGTGTTTCGTGCCGTAAAGAATGGCGCGGATTCCTTTGCGAAAATCCAGGCGGCCACCCAGATCTCGGCGCAAGCGCTCTCCCGCCATCTCGCCAAACTGGAGAAGAGAGGCTTTGTCAGGAATAACGCCGAGAAATATGTGGTGACGAGCCAGAAGCATCCATTCCCGCGTACGTTAGCGCGCCTTGCCTGCCAATAACCTGGTGCTGTCATACTTTGCGAAGTATGGAGACGATTCCCGCAACGGTGGTTTGGTTTTGCCAAACCGCAGCAGCGGCAGAGCCGCCTGCGATTAGCGCGGCTCTCCAGAGGGGGGTGCCGCTCCGTTCCGATCCAGGATCGGCCTCGAGATTTGATCGCGTCGCTCCAGGGGCAGTGCACTTGGGCAACTAGCTGCCCAAGTCTAGGAGACTGTTGAAACCTCCGGGAAGGGTCTTATCCACAGATTTCGCCGATTTCCACAGAGAGGCCCAACAGTCAGTTCCCAGAAATCTGTGTTCATCTGTGAAATCTGTGGACTATTTCAACGGTCTCCCAGGGGCGAAACTCAAGGCGGAAGATCCCCGCGCTGCCGCCGCGCGCCGTTAAGAAACTGCCCTTCGAGTTTGCGGCTCGAAGGGCAGCATGATTGCAGAAAGACTCTACTCTTTCGTATAGGCGGCTTTGCTCGTCATCTTCTTCCCGTCCGCGCCCGTCATATGGACAGTCACGACCCGCGTCTTGCCATCCGCGGCGACGGTGATGTCGCCGGTCGCGACGACTTTACCATCCTTGGTGGACTTCAGTTCGTTCGTTCGATCATCCTTCTTCGTGTAAGCGATCTGATCGTATGTCTCGCTTCCTTCGACTGCGTAAGGCTTGCCGTCGATCTTGCCGACCCAGGTGGTATTGACGGCTTTGCCATCCTTGTTGGTGCCTTTGGTCGTGATCTTCCACTTGTCGCCCTCGTCCGTATAAGTCACGGTGGTGTTCTTTGCCATCCCGGCCGGGATATCGGACTTGGCTTCGTCCAACGTCCAGGTGCCCATGTGAGGGCTATCAGCGGCAAATCCGGCCGCCGTTCCGAGGACCCACAGACTGACTACTCCTGCCATTGCTAGTTTGTTCATGGGAGCGATGGCATCGTGTATCCCGCTGGCTGTCAATATTTTACGCCAAAGACGTTCGCGGAATGGGAGACGCTGTTCGTCTCGATCCCTCGCGGCGAGCGCGCCGCGGACACTGACGGCGACGGGGGCGTCGCCGCTACTCTGTGGCGCTCCCCGCTTCGCTGCAGACGACGTGAAGGAAATCAAAGTCGAGTACGAGCGAGAGGGGTCAGAGGCAAAGCGGGCCGCGACCAGCACCGCGCCACCGCAGGCCGGCCTGGCGTGAGTGTTTCGCGTTTGCCGAACACCACATCGGAAAACGCCGACGAGACCGCCTGAGACGAAGCCTGTTCCGTGGTTGCTGCAATCGATGGTGGTGCAGTAGAGTAAGTTTGTGAGCACGGTTCAGGAAATCGAAGCGGCACTTGAGCGGTTGCCAGCCAAGGAGCGTGAAGCGTTCGAGTCCCGCCTCATAGCGCGGCGATGCGGGTTTGATGCACTCGGGAGCGAGGAATATCGCGAGCTCATGGCTTCGCTCGACGAGGCCGAGCAGGAAGTTGATGCCGGACGCGGCGTGAGCGCGGATAGCCTCCGACAAAAACTTGCTACGTGGGCTGGGAAGTAGTCTTTGCTCCGCGCAGCGAGGGCGATCTTGCGAAAATCGTCCGTCACATTGCTAACGACGATCCGGCAGCGGCTATTCGCTTCGGCGAGACGCTAATCAACGTCAGGCCGACTTGTGCACCGCGTCCTGTTTGCGCGGATCGGTCAACTCGATGATGACGCTGACCGATTTTTGGTTGAAACCTTTGAAGCCGCCTTTGCGTTGCAGGTTTTCCAGGTGACTTCCGATCGCTCCTTCGCGGCTGAACTTCTCCGCTTGCTCGTCGGTGAGCAGATTTCTGCTCCTCAGCCGGGTGATTCGTTCCGGTCGCACGTTCCAGTGCTCGCCCTGGGTGAAAGCCTGCTTGAGGAAAGGAAAATCGGAAAACGGCGCCATCGTCTTGATATGGGCCGCGGCGAGTTGCTCGCGCAGGAGGGCGTGATCAAAACGGCACTCCAGGTGATGCATGCCCGCATCGAGGAAACTCTCGCCATGCAACCCAACCCAGAGCCCGATCGTCCGCAGCTTTGTCTCCTCTGGCGGCAGAGGTCTGGTGGAGAAATCAATCTCGGTTTCCTCAGCGTCAAGATCGACATCGTTGAAGACCGTGATGCCTTCGATCGGCTGCTCGGTGATCTGCGCGCCCCACCCGGCCTGCGCCCCGGCGTAGTAACGCTCCCGCCGATGGAAGCCGAGCATGTCCCACGCTTTCATGAGATCGACGAAATGTTTCCGCGACGAGCGGAAGGTGTGGTGATCGTGATTCGCCCAGCCCAGGCCCAGCGAATCCTGCCGCCGCTTCTGCTCGATCCCGGCGCGATTGCGTTTCTGCCAATAACTTCTTTCTTCCTCAAAAACGAGATGACAGGCGAGATCGCGGCCGACGAGATCGATCACCTGTTGTAAACGATCGAGCGAGTAGGCGTAACCCTTGGCGTCGCCATCCCAGCGCCGGCGGCGCGTCTGCCAGAGCTCGCGCGCGGTCAGATACTTCTTCAAATCGGGACGCTGCGAAATGTAGCCGCGATATCCGCGCCGTTCGATCGCGTAGAAGGCGGCCTCGTTTTCCTCAAAGGCGAGCACCTTGCGGAAACGCGAGAACGGTTCGCCTTCGATCTCGTTCGTGATCCCATGGATCGCGACAAACTCGGCCACAAACTCCGGACGAATCGCGACCGCAGCCGCGTGCTGCAAATCTTTCGGCGCGAGCAACACCCGCGGCAGCATCGCCTCGGGATGCCAGAGCGCCTTCAGCCCGCTGGCGTTTTCGCCCAACGGATCGTCCGTGAAACCAGCCTCGCGCAAAGCCGCTTCATCCGAGGGCGAAAGGACGAGGTGGTCGACCCAGTCAATGAAAATGGTGCCGGTCTCGTCGCGCATCCGCTCGGAAAGAATGCGCGCGAAGCTGTTCTGTTGCGAGAAAGGCGCCGATGCGATCCAGCAAAAGATTTTCGGCCTCGTAGCAGAGCGGCCAGTTAAATTGATTCTCCGCCTCGGCGGGCGCGTTCGGGGAGAGCGTGCCGGTCGTCATGGCGAGACGATATTCGCAAACCCGGGCGCTGTCATCCCGAGCCGCGCAGACGGCGAGGGACCTCTCGATTTACCAAGGGACGCCCGTCTGCCAGAGGCAACGTCGCACGTCTCTCGTGAGGTCCTTCGCTTCGCTCAGGATGACCAACGGCTCGCTCGCGCGGGTTTGCCGGAAAGTTCGTTCGGGCGGGGACGCCCGAACCGGCGGGCAGGATGCCCACCCTACCCGGGACCGAAAGGCGCGCACCCTCCAACTTACTGGTAGATCGTTTTCGGTTCCGGGCCTTCCACAATCGCGCGAAAACGCGGGTGCTGCCGGAGCGGATCCCAAAGGGGATCCAGCCGCAGGGTGGCCTGGGTTAAGGGAAAAGCGCCGTAAGGCGTGACCAGCAAGCGCTCGATCCGCGCAAGGGCACGCTCCGTCTCTCCGACCTGCGCCTCCAGCCCCGCAAGGTTTTCCTCGGCAAATGGACCGTAAACCGGGTCCTCGGAGGCCGGCACCATGGCCACGGCTTTCTCCCCGCCGCGCAAGGCTTCTTCCCGGTTGCCAAGGCCGGCTTCGCAATAGGCCAGTTGCATGACCAGGAACTGGTTCCGCGGCTGTTCCCGGCGCAGAATCTCGAGCCGCTCCCGTCCTTTGGCGTAGGCTTCGCGCGCGCCCTTCTCGTTGCCCTGAAGCGAGCGCAGCCATCCGAGAGTTTGCCAGCCGACGCCACCATCTATCGGCGGTTTCCATTCTGTTGTCTGCTCGGTCAGGCGCTCCGCCTCGGCGAAACGCCGCTCAAGGGTGAGCTGGAAAATCCGCGCCCCGGCCCATTTCTTATCCTCCGCGGAGGCCACATGGCGATCGATCAGCTCCCGGGCCGCGGTCATCTTCCCCGTAAGCTGTAACGCCACAATTTGATTCTCGAGGACGCTCTCATCCTCCGGGGCCACGGCCAGGGCCCGCTCCAGCATCTCCCAGGTCCCGGCGTAGTCGCGCAACATGGAAAATGTCCACGCCCGATCGAGCCAAAGGTGGGGGTCACGCGGACTCAGCCGAATGGCCTTCTCGAATAGAGACAGGCTCTCCTTCCACCGGCTTTGCCGCCGGGCGATGCGCGCCAGTGCCGTCAGCGCTTCGCTGCTGCTTGGGACTTGTTCGTGCAGCTTTTCAAAGAGGAGACGGGCGCCGCCGAAATCCCTTTCGATGTGATAGCGCACATAGGCATTGGCGAGAAGGGTCTCGGCGGAGTCCGGATCAAGCCGTGTGGCCCTCTCCGCGGCGGCGCGGGCCGCCTCCTCCCGGGCGGCGGTGACATCAATGCGATTAAAGACCAGCGCGGCATTAACCTGGGAAAGCGCGGCCCAGGCCTTGGCAAAGTTTGGGTCAAGGCGAACCGCCTCGGCGTAGGTGTCAGCAGCCTTTTTCATCACCTCACCTTCCTGCCCAGGTCTCGCATCGAGATCGAGACCACGCAGGTAGGCGTCGTAGGCGGCTAGTTTGTCCGTGGGCCGGTCCGCCACCGCTTTCTCCTCGCGACCACTGAGTCTGGCCTCCAGCCGGCGGGCAATGGCGGTGGCCACTTCGCTCTGGACGGCAAAAATATCGGTCAGGTTGCGATCGTAGAGTTCCGCCCAGAGATGCTCGTCGTTCCGGGCATCGATCAACTGCACATTAATCCGGACCCGTTCGCCCACCTTCTGCACGCTGCCCTCAACCAGGTGCGCCACGCCGAGTTCACGCCCGATCTCGGCCACGTTCCCGGTCTTGACCCGGTAGCGCTCGGTCGAGCTGCGGGAAATAACCTTGAGCGCGCCAATCTTGGCCAGGCGCGTGATGATCTCATCCTGCATGCCGTCGGCAAAGTAGGCGTTGGCTTTGTCCTCGCTCAGGTTCTCGAAGGGAAGGACGGCCAGCGATCGGTCCGCCGAGCGGGTTCGTTTGTCCGGTGCGGTGTAACGGCCGGCAAAAAAGAGTGCCACGGACAGAAGCGTCCCCAGGACGACGATATAAATCCAGGCCCGACCGCCACGCCGCGACGGTCGCGCTTCCTCTGTCCCGGTTCGCTTCCATCCGTCCGGCGTCAGATCGAATACCCATGCCATGACCAGCGCGACCGGAAAACCAAGGCAAAGCAGCAGGATGACCGCGCGGACAACCCAGTTCGGAATCTCGAAGAAGGGAAAGGTCTGCGTGGCCACCTGGATCAGGAGCCACGCGACCACGACATAAGCGGCCCCGACTTTGTAAACGCTCCGTCGCTTCAACTCGGCGAAGAAATTCATGGCAGGCTCGCTCCGGCCCCCGTGCACGAGCGCGTTGAAGCACACCTGGCCCCGCGGCCGGGGATTGATTTGGGCCAACCTGGTGCAGAGAAGAATGCGATCATCTCGAACGCCTTCGGTTGGCTTTACCTCGAACGCTAAGCCGTGGCGCTGCCGGAATCGGGCGTGCCGAACTGGATTCCCTGGGCCAGCGGCAGCTCCGTCGAGTAGTTGATCGTGTTGGTCTGCCGGCGCATGTAGGCCTTCCAGGAATCGCTCCCGCTTTCCCGCCCGCCGCCGGTCTCCTTCTCCCCGCCAAAAGCGCCGCCGATCTCCGCGCCGCTCGTGCCGGCATTCACATTGGCGATCCCGCAGTCGCTCCCGACCGCGCTGACGAACTTTTCCGCCTCGCGCATGTCGTTGGTGAAAATGGCGGAACTCAAACCCTGCCGCACGCCGTTGTGGATCGCGAGGGCTTCATCGAAATCGTCGTAGGTCAGCAGGTAAAGCAGCGGGCCGAAGGTTTCATGCTGCACCACCTCGTAACCCGGCTCAGCCTTGGCCAGGCACGGTTTCATGTAGCATCCGCCCGGGTAATCCTTCCCCTCGAGGGCTTCGCCACCGTAAAGAATCTCGCCTCCCTCGTCGCGCAGGCGCTGGATCGAGTGTTGCACCATCTGCACGGCGGTCTGGTCAATCAACGGCCCCATCAGGGTGGAACGCTCCAGCGGGTTGCCGATCGGCACGGTTTTGTAGGCGGCCAAAAGCTGCCGCTGGACCTTGTCGGCCACGCTCTTGTGCATGATGACGCGCCGGGTGGAGGTGCAACGCTGGCCGGCCGTGCCGACCGCGCCGAAGAGGATGGCCCGCGTTGCCATTTCCAAATCCGCGCTCTTCGAAACAATCAGGCCGTTGTTGCCGCCCAGCTCCAGGATGCTTTTCCCGAGGCGGCCATGCACGGTCGGCGACACGCTCAGTCCCATCCGGGTCGAGCCGGTCGCGGAGATCAGCGGCACCCGGCGATCTTCCGCAAGGCGCTGACCAATGGATGGTCCGTCCCCGATGACGAGCGAAAAGATGGCGGGATCCGCCCCGGTCGCCCGGCAGACCTTCTCGGCGATCCGGATCACGGCCAGCGCGGTCAGCGGTGTTTTCTCGGATGGCTTCCAGATCGTCGAGTCGCCGCAGACGGCGGCGAGCGCCGCGTTCCACGACCAGACCGCGACCGGAAAATTGAAGGCGGAAATGATGCCGACGACCCCGAGCGGATGCCATTGCTCCATCAGGCGGTGGTGTGGCCGCTCCGACTGGATGGTCAGACCGTAAAGCTGGCGGGAAAGACCGACCGCAAAATCGCAGATATCGATCATCTCCTGCACTTCGCCCTCGCCTTCCGCGACAATCTTGCCCGACTCGATCGTGACGAGCTGCCCGAGGTCGGTTTTTGCTTCCCGCAGGGCGTTGCCCAGCTGGCGCACCGTTTCGCCGCGCACCGGCGCCGGGGTCACCCGCCATTTGGCAAAGGCTTCCTGCGCGCGCTTGACCACGCGGTCGTATTCCGCGTCGGTGCCGGTGCGGACACGCGCCACGCTCCGCCCGTCGATCGGCGAAATCTTCTCGATCACCGGGCCGCTGCCCGACCATTCGCCGTCGAAAACACCCGGGTTCTCCGCGGCCAGGCCGAGCTTCTGGAGGAGGGATTGCATTATTTCCCAGGCGTCTCGCCCGCCGGCGAAAACGCCTCGCTCGCGGGTTCTCGCGTCTCGCGAAAACGATCTTTAAAAGTTCGCAAAGGCGAGACGCCTTTGCCGGCGGGCGGGACGCCCACCCTACCCGGGACTGCTTTTGCGCGGGTCATCAGGAGAGCTTCTTGCACTCCGCCCGCACCAGCTGCATGGCCTCGTCGGCCACCTCAGGTTTCAGGTCGAGCGCCGGACGGAATCGGATGGCTTTCTCGCCCGACTTCAAAACGAGCAGGCCGCCATCGAAAAGTTTTTTCCAGAGCTGGTCCCGCATTTCCGGGCTGGGCAGATCAAAAGCGATGAAGAGTCCGCGCCCGCGCACCGCGCTGACCACCGGGCATTCCGCCGCGATCTCGTGCAGCGCCTGCACGATGTGCTCGCCCATGACCCGCGCGTTCTCGACCAGGTTCTCCGATTCAATCACCTGGAGATAATGCTTCGACCGGACCATGTCGGTGAAATTGCCGCCCCAGGTCGAGTTCAGCCGGCTGGGCAGCCGAAAGGCGTTGTCCTTGACCTCGTCGAGCCGGGGACCGCCCATGATCCCGCAGACCTGGACCTTCTTGCCAAAGGCGAGCAGGTCCGGTTTCACGTCGAAATGCTGGGCGCACCACATTTTGCCGGTGGTGCCGAGGCCGGTCTGGACCTCGTCAAAAATCAGCAGCATCTCGTTCTCGTCGCAGATCCGGCGCAGGGTCTGCAGCCATTCCCGGCGGAAATGGTTGTCGCCGCCTTCGCCCTGGATCGGCTCGATGATGATGGCGGCGATGTCGTCCCCGCGCTCCTTCACCCAGCGCATGATCTCCTCCTCCGCCTGCTTCTCGCGGACGCTGACCTCTTTCTCCCGCTCGGCTTCCGGGAGCGAAAAATCGATGCTGGGCGTGGAAACGCGCGGCCAATCGAACTTGGCAAAAAGCTCGACCTTGCGCGGGTCGGTGTTGGTCAGGCTCATGGTGTAGCCGCTCCGTCCATGGAACGCCTTGCGGAAATGCAGGATCTGCGTGCCGCGTTCCCCTTTCCCCGCCGCCATGTTCTTGCGGACTTTCCAGTCCATCGCGGCCTTGAGACAGTTCTCGATCGCGAGCGCGCCTCCCTCGATGAAAAGGTAGCGCTCCAGCGGCGCAAACCCGGCCACGCGGGTAAAGGTCTCCACGAAATCGGCGTAAGCCTCGGAGTAAACGTCGGAGTTCGCGATCTTGGTCCGCGCCGCGCGCAGCAATTCCTTTTGCACCTCCGGCTGGTCGAAATGGGGATGGTTGAACCCGATCGGCTGGGAGCCGAAAAAGCCGTAGAAATCGATCAACTGTTTCCCCGTGGCGGCGTTGTGAATCCGCGAACCCCGGCTCTTTTCCAGGTCAAAAACAATGCGGAACCCGTCCATCAGGACATGGCGTTCCAGCTTCTTCAGCGCTTCGGTCGCGCCGCTATTTTCGTGGGTGGTTTTGTTCTCACTGACGCGGCCCTGCGCAGAGGTGCGGGCCGGTTCTGTGAGCACGGGCGTCGTACTCATGGGCTGACCGTAGCTGTGACCGGTAGCCGGGTCAATCAGGGGGGCCGCCCCCGGGTTTTCAGCCTGTGATGGACCTTTCCTGATTTTAGCCTTTATTGCGCGCCTATGTTCCTCTTCCCCCGGGTGCCAGGCCGATGAGACGCGTTGTCGTCACCGGCCTCGGTTTTATCTCCAGCATCGGCAACAGCCGGGCGGAGGTCCTGGCCAGCCTGCGCAGCGGCCGGACCGGCATCGAGATCCATCCCGAACTCGATAAACCGGAGTTCCCGGTCAAGCTCGCCGGCACGGTCAAACATTTCTCCTTCCCGCGCGAGCAGCACGAGAGCTGGGAATTCCCCGCCGGCACGGAAATTCCCCGGCAGCGTCTCCGCTCCATGCCGCCCCACGCCACCTTTGCCTTTGCCGCCATGCGCGAGGCCATCGCCGATGCCGGGCTCCCGCCCGAGCTGGTCTCGCATCCGCGCACCGGCATCATGTGCGCCTCCGCCGGCTCGGCCCGCCTCCTCTATAAGAATGTCCAGCGCATGGTCGAGAAAGGCATCCTGCGCTGCCCGCCTTTTGGTCTCCCCGCCAGCATCACCGGCACCCTGAATTTCAACCTCATCGCCGCCTTCAAGATCCGCGGCGCCTCCGGCGGTTTCTCCAGCGCCTGCGCCGCCTCCGCTCACGCCTTCGGCGCGGCCATGGACTGCATCCGCCTCAACCGCGAGGACACGATGTTTGTTGTCGGCGCGGAGGATTGCGACATGTACAGCATTCTTCCCTTTGCCTCCGTCCGCGCTCTCACCCGCAAGACCGATCCGCGGGAGGCGCCCTGCGCCTTTGACGTCAAACGCGACGGGTTCGCCGCCACCGGCGGTTCCACCGTGCTGGTGCTCGAGGAACTCGAGCATGCCAAAAACCGCGGCGCCACCATCTACGCCGAGGCTCTCGGCTGGGGCCAGTCGTCCGATGGCCACGACGTCATGGCGCCGGAACCCAACGGCGAAGGAATTTCGCGCGCCATCCGGCGGGGTCTCCACGACGCCGGGCTGAAACCGGCCGACATCGATTACATCAACGCGCACGCCACCGCCACGCAGGCGGGCGACCGGGCCGAGCTGCGCGGCATCAAGGGCGCCATGGACGGCGCCCGGCCCCGGGTCAGCAGCACCAAAAGCCAGAGCGGACACGGTCTCTCCCTCGCCGGGGCGATGGAAGCCGGGTTTTGCTGTCTCGGGATCAAGGAAGGATTCACCCCGCACTCGATCAACATCACCGAGCTCGACCCGGAAACCGAGGGCGTGGAGATCGTGATGGAACCGAACGAGATCGCCCCGCGCACCGTCCTTTCAAACTCGAGCGCCTTCGGCGGCTCAAACGTCGTCCTCGCGTTGCAGCGCTTTGAGCGCTGACGGTCGCTTCGCGCCGGCCTACCGGCTCCCGACGATATCGCGCCCCAGCCAGGCGTGTTTGCCCTCGAGCAGCTCCTGCGTGAGACGGTAGCCCGCCTGGTCGGCATGGTTCCGGGTCCCGGCAAAATGCTGCTCGATCCGCAACCGGGCCGAGCGGCAGGCATAGTTCGCCAGCGAAAGGATTTCCTCGCGCGGCTCCCCTTTCTCGAGCTTGTGCTGGGCAAACGAACAGGTCGCGCTGATCGCGAAAATCTCGGTCGCCACCCCGACAAAGCGCGAAAGGAGCAGTTGTTCGCGGTCGAGCTTCGGGCCGAACCGCATCATGGCGTGGAACAAACCGCGGGCCAGTCGTTTGCTCGCGCCCGCCCCGTAGGTGAGATGACCGCGCAGGTCGCTCTCCAGGCCTTTCGTTTCCCCCGCGCTCGCCGGCAGCCATTGCCGCGGATACCAGCGACTGTAAAACGAGCCGGAGCCGAACATTGCCTTGATCCGGGTCGACATTGGCAGCGTCGTGTTGAAGATGGCGCCGCCCACTTTCAGGTGCGGATCGAGCGCCTCGCGGGCAATGAAGAGGCGCATGATCTCGCTCGAGCCCTCGAAAATCATGTTGATGCGGCAATCGCGCAGGAACCGCTCCACCGCGGTCGGTTCGTCCCCGCGCCCGGCCAGCGATTGCGCCGTCTCGTAGCCGCGGCCGCCGCGCACCTGCATCGCTTCGTCGGCAATGCGCCAGGTCGCTTCCGTCGCCCACATCTTGCACATGGCCGTCTCGATCCGCAGATCGCCCGCCTTCCGGTCCACCATGGCTGAGGTCAGGAAGGTCATTGCTTCCATCGCGAAAATCTGGCCCGCCATTTCCGCGATCTTCCCCGCGATCGCGGAATGCTGCCCGATCGGTACACCCCATTGCACCCGCTCCTTGGCCCATTTCCGGCAGATGGCGAGGAGGCGCTTGGAAAGCCCAACGCACGCCGCCGGGATGGTCAGGCGCCCGGTGTTCAAGGTGGTCAAGGCCACCTTCAAACCCTGGCCTTCCTTCGCGATCATGTTCTCGCGCGGCACCCGCACGTTGGTGAACTTGACCACGCCATTGTAAAGGGCGCGCAGCCCCATGAAATGGCAGCGGTAGGTGATCTCGAGCCCGGGCGTGTCGACGTCCACGATAAAGGCGGTGATCTGTTTGCGCTCCTTGCCGTTCACCATCTTCGAGGGCGTCCGGGCCATGACGACAAGGACACCCGCCTTGACCCCGTTGGTGCACCACAGTTTTTCGCCGTTCAGGATAAAGTCCGAGCCATCCTCGCTCGGGTCCGCCCGCAGGCTCATCGTCGCGGGGTCGGACCCGGCATGCGACTCGGTCAGGGCAAACGCGGAGATCTCCTTCCGCGCTACCCGCGGCAGATATTTTTGCTTTTGTTCCTCGGTTCCGAAAATCAGCAGCGGTTGCGGGACACCGATTGATTGGTGCGCGGAAACCAGCGCGGTCAGGTTCGCGTCCCAGCTCCCGAGCAGCTCGGCCGCGCGCCCGTAGTTCACCTGCGAAAGACCCAGCCCGCCGTACTGTTTCGGGATCTTGACCCCGAAAGCGCCCATCGCAAAAAGATCGTCAATGTTCTGCTGTGGGATCTCGCCGCTCCGGTCGATCTCATCGGCGTCCACCTTCTCCCGCAGGTATTGCTCCAGGTTCGCGAGGAAATTCTCGCCGGCCGCCTTGTCCTCCGGGCTTTGCTCGGGCCACGGATGAATCCGCTCGAAATCATAACGACCCACGAAAAGGTTGCTGGCAAAACTGCCGCGGTCATCCAGCGGGTCGCGCGAGGCCTCGGCCAGTTCCAGGGCCTGGCGTTTGCCCTCCGACATCTTCGAGGTGTCGATCACGGAGGCCGGCGCGGCGCTTTCCGCCGGTTTCGCGCTGGTCTCGGCTTTGACCTGCTCCGGGGGTGCTTCGAGAGGTGATTTCATAGGTTAACTTCCAAATTGCACGCAGGGCCACGCCAGCCGGAGGCTGGCGTCACCCTGCTCATTCGTAAAATTTCGAGCCTGCCTTTGCCCGCTTTCGCAGCAGCTCGCACGGCTCAAACTTGCCGCCAAAACGTTCGCCCGCTTCGACCATGCGCGCGACCCCAAAATGATCGGCGAAACGCAGCGGCCCGCCCCGGTGCGGCGCAAATCCCGTCCCCAGGATCATCCCGTAATCGGCGTCCGCCGGCGTGGCCACGACCTCTTCCTCGAGGCAGCGCGCCGCCTCGTTCACCATCAGGTAGACCAGGCGAAGCGCGATATCATCCGCCGCCATGCTCATCTTGTCCTTGTTCTCCCGCCACTGGTCGAGCGCCTCGTTCGGCGTCTGCGTTTTCCCCTCATACTTATAGAAGCCGGCGCCGCTTTTGCGCCCGAGCAGCTTCGCCTCCTCCATCTTCTCCAGGATCGCCGGGGGTCGGTTCCGCTCGCCGAACGCCTTTTCCAGGGTCCGGGCAATGTCCACCGTGATATCCACCCCGATCTCGTCGATCAACCGCAGCGGTCCCATCGGCATCCCCCATTGCACCAGCGCCTCATCCACCGCCCGCCCGTCGATCCCGTCCTGGAAGAGCGCCGCCGCATCCAGCAGAGTAGGGAAAAAGCACCCGGTTGACCAGGAACCCCGGGCTGTCCTGCACCAGCACCGGCAGTTTGCCCACCTGCCGGGCAAAGGCCAGCGCCCGCGCCGTGGTTTCCGCGGAGGTTTCCCGGCCGACCACCACCTCGACCAGCTTCATCCGGCTGACCGGGTTGAAAAAATGCAGGCCAATCACGCGCCCGGGCGATTTCGTGGTCGCGGCCAGCTCGCTGATCGGCAGGGCGGAAGTGTTCGTGGCCAGGAGAGCGTTCTCGCCCACCGTGCCGGAGAGATCGGCGAAGATCTTCTTTTTGATCTCCAGTTTCTCGGAAGCGGCCTCGATCACCACCTCGACATCCCGCAGGGTCTCGACCACCGCGGAAGCCACGATCCGGGCCCGGCCTTCCCGCGCTTTCTCCTCGGACATGATCCCCCGCTTCACCGCCTCGCCGTAGGTCTTCTCGATCCCGGCCAGCCCGCGGTCGAGCTGCTCTTTCCCGACATCGCGCAGGATCACGGAGACTCCGCGCGCGCTCAGCCATTGCGCGATCCCGGAACCCATCACCCCGGCGCCGATGACGGCGGCATGTTTCACCTTGGCGGCCGGCCCTTTCTCCGTCCCCTTGCGATACTTGTCGGCGAGGAAAAAATTTCGGATCAGGTTCTGGGTCGCCTCGGTTTCGCCCAGCTCGACGATGGCGTCCAGCTCCATGGCCAGCGCTGCTTCCACCGATTTTCCCATCCCCTCGGTGATGATGCGGTGGGCGCGCCGGGGCGCCTCGTTCCCGCCCGCGCGCGGTTCCCGCAATCCTTCGGGTGCGGCCGCGGCCGCTTCCTTTTGCGCCGAGCGTTTGCCCTGCGCCAGCCGTGCCCGGGCGGCTTCCAGCAGTTGCTCCGGGGAAACCACTTCGTCCACCAGGCCGAGTTCCTTCGCTTCCTGCGCGGGATAAAGTTTGCCCTTCAAGATCACTTCGCCGGCCTTTTCCACCCCAATCAACCGCGGCAGACGCGTCGCGCCGCCCCAGGCCGGGACCAGCCCCAGCGTTGTTTCCGGCAGCCCGATCCGCGTCGCCGGCGCGTCCGACGCCACCCGCCAGTCGCACGCCAGCGTGACCTCGTAGCCGCCCCCGGCACAGGCGCCGTGAATCGCCGCCACCGTCGGAATCTTGAGCGCCGCCAGCCGGTTGAAGATGCGCTGTCCCTCGGCAATGAAGGCGCGCAGCTCGCCCGTCTGCGCCTGCCGCAGCAGGGTCTGGAGATCGGCCCCGGCGACAAAAATCGATTTCTTGGCCGATTCCAGCACCAGCCCTTTCAGGTCGCCGGCCTCTTTCTCGATCTCGTCCAGGTGCGCGGAAAGGTCCCGCAGCGCCGCTGCATCGAAGATGTTTGCGCCGGAGTTCGGCCGGTCAAAAATCAGGCGGCAGACGCCTCCCTCTACTTCACGGCGAATCATCGGCTCGGTTGCGGTCATGTCTTCACTTTGGCCAGATTCAGGGCAAATCCAACCACCCAGAATTCGCGCGCGGACCGGGCCCCGGTCGCCGCCCCGTGCCGCCCGTCAGCGGTGGATTGCACCCCTTCCCCCGCGGTGGTAGAAAGGCGCGGGCGGCGCGGCGCTGCTCGCTCCCCGCGTATGCTCGGCAAAATCCTCCAACCCGAGATCGAGAGTCTGATCGAGGCGCGCGATTTTTCCGCTCTGCGCGAAGTTTTCGCCGAGTGGGAACCGGCCGACATCGCCGAGCTGATCGTCGACATGCCGGAGACCGACCAGGTGGTCATCTTCCGCATCCTGCCCACCGCCCTCGCCGCCGACGTCTTTGAATATCTCGAGGTGGAAGCGCAGCAAAGCCTTCTTCGCGCCATGGGCAAGGAACAGGCCGTCGGCATCCTCAACGAAATGTCGCCGGACGATCGCACCGCCCTGCTCGAGGAATTGCCCAGCGCCGCCGTCAGCCGGCTGGTCCGGCTTCTCACGCCGGAGGAACGCCAGATCGCGCAGGCACTCCTTAATTATCCCGAGGGCAGCGTCGGCCGCCTCATGACGCCCGATTTCATCGCCGTGCGCGAGCATTGGACCGTGCGGGAAGGCCTCGATTTCGTGCGCGAGAACGGGCAGGACAGCGAGACGCTCAACTTCCTTTATGTGGTGGACGAGCGCGGCAAGTTGATCGACGACCTGCGCATCCGGGAGTTTCTCCTGCGCCCGCTCGAGACGCACGTGAGCGAATTGATGAATCGGCAGTTCGAGGCGCTGCACGTCACGCAGTCACAGGAGGAAGCGCTGACCGCCTTTCGCAAATACGATCGGGCTGCTCTCCCGGTGATCGATTCGGCCGGCGTCGTGGTCGGCATCGTCACCGCCGACGACATGCTCGATGTCGCGGAAGAGGAAGCGACCGAGGACATCCACAAGTTCGGCGGCATGGAAGCCCTCGAGGAGCCTTACATCCGCATGCCGATTTGGCGTTTGGTTTCGAAGCGCGCGCCGTGGCTCATCATCCTGCTTATCGGCGAAATGCTCACCGCCACCGCCATGGCCCATTACGAGGACGCCATCGCCAAGGTCGTGCTCCTCGCCGTTTTCCTGCCCCTGATCATTTCCAGCGGCGGCAACTCCGGTTCGCAGGCGTCCACCCTCATCATTCGCGCCATGGCCCTGGGGGAAGTGACCCTGCGCGACTGGTGGCGCGTGATGCATCGCGAGATCCGGGCCGGGCTCGCTCTCGGCCTCATCCTCGGCGTCGTCGGTTATCTCCGCATCGGGCTCTGGGCGGTCATCGGCGAGAAATACCTGGGCCGCGAAATCTACGGGCCGCACTGGCCGCTCGTCGCGCTCACCGTAGGCGGCGCACTCGCCGGCGTTGTTGTCTGGGGCTCGATCTCCGGCTCCATGCTCCCGTTCCTGCTCCGTCGTCTCGGGGCCGATCCCGCCGCCTCCTCCGCCCCCTTCGTCGCCACGCTGGTCGACGTCACCGGCGTGATCATCTATTTCAGCCTCGCCCTCGCCATCATGCGCGGCACCCTTCTCTAGACCGGTTTTTCAGGCCGGCAGCGCTTTCCGTCATCCCGAGCGCAGCGAGGGACCCCGCGAAGAATGTGCGGCGTCGAACCGCAGAAAAGCCCGGGAGCATTGCGAACTCTCGACTTTGCGCCCTGCGACTACAGAAGCCGCGCTGTCCTTTCTTCGCGAGGTCCCTCGCCGTCTGCGCGGCTCGGGATGACACGGTGTTCGGGCTGCCTTCGCTGGGCGGCGATAGGTGCGCCTTTCCGTTTTTACGGAAGAGGAATCAGACTGCGGTCCCTGTCTGTGTTTAATCAGTGTTTATCTGTGGCAAACACTGCGCCTGGAAAGGCGCGCGCTTTACGGCGCGATCTCGATCCACTGATTGCGCCGGCGCGAATCGGCCACGGCTTGCACCACGCGCATATAACGCACGCCTTCCTCGAAATCGGGGTGCGGCCGGACCCGGCCCCGCGAACGCACCGCCGCCAGGAAATCGTCTTCCACCCGCCAGCCGCCCTCGAGATCGGGCGGCAGCTTGAGCGGTTCCGGCGTGCGGTCGCCCGGCCGGCCCAGCTGCACCTGGTCGGTCGCAAAATCATAAAAGAGCGTGCCCCCGCTCCCATACGCCTCCAGCCGGTCGGACCCGGCGACGGCGTTGACCCCGCTGAACTCGAGCACGCCTTCGGCGCCGTTCTCGAATGTGCAAAGCACCGTGAGCAGATCGGGAATCTCCACCTCGTATCCCTGCCGCACCGGGTGCACAATTTTCCCCCGGGCATACACCCCGGTGATGTTGCCGAACCAGCGCTGCAAAACCTCGACGTAAATCCCGAGCGTGAGCACGTTCAGGCCGCTGATCTCGGACCGTTGCCGCCAGTGCGCGGGCGCGTCGGGATCGAGAAACGCGCCGTTAAAACTCTGCAACCGCACATGGTGCGGCGTGCCGATCGCCTCGTCGGCGAGCAGCTTTTTCACGAGAAGATCCGCCCGCAACCCGTAGGGAGGCGGACAGAGCATCGTCACCAGCTCCGGGTTCTTTTTCGCCGCGGCCAGCATTTCCTCGGCCTCGGCCAGGTCCATGGCCATGCGCGCCTGGCAAAAGACATGTTTGCCGGCTTCCAGCGCCGAAACCGTGATGGCGGAATGCATGTAGGGCGGGGTGCCCACCCAGACGATGTCGAGGTCGTCCAGCGCCAGCAGATCGGCCCAATTCTGCATCGGGGTGGCCTGCGGCAGATGCTCGGAGCAGAATTTTTCCGCGCTTTCATAGGAGGAATTGCTGACCGCGATGATTTCCACGTCGTCATGCCGCTGCAACCCGGGCAAATGCCGTCGGCGGACGATCTCCCCCGCGCCGACGATGCCTAGGCGAAGTTTGGAGGATTGGGTGGAGCGGCTCATGGTGGGATCAGGTGGCGCGGCAAGCGCCGGAATGCCATTTGACCACGCCTGCGGGGCAATGTTCAACCTCGAAGGGAAGAATCACTTGACCCGCCCCCGGTTCGAGACCAGTTTACGCGCCACTTTTCCCCAGCGTTTTATGTCAAAAGTTTGCAGCATCACAGGATCGAAGGTTTCCCGCGGCAGCGTCATTCACCGTCGCGGCATGGCCAAGAAAAAAGGCGGTGTCGGCCGGCACGTAACCAAGAACGTGCCGCGCGAGTTCATCCCCAACCTGCATCAGCACCGCGTCTGGGTGCCCGAGCTGAAGAAATTCGTCCGGGTAAAGATCAGTGCGCGCGGTCTGAAGACGATCAACAAGAACGGCGCCTACGCCACCTTGAAAAAGGCCGGGCTGCTCAGCTAGCCGGCTCGTCCGTTTCCTTCGTCCCGGCGGCCGGATCTTCCGGTGAAGCCTCTTCCGCCTGCGCCGGGCTTTCTTCGCCGGCAGGAGCGGCCGGCGTCTCTTCCGCCACGGCGGGCATTGCCTCCGCCTCGACCGGCTTTTCCGCTTCCTCGGCAGCCACCGGCGCGGCCGTTTCCCCGGCTGCCGCCGGCTTGGCGGCCGCAGGCGGCTTGATCTTGGGCAAATCCAGCGTGCCGTCGTTGAACTCGATCACGTAACCTTCCCCCACCAGCCAGCGCAGGTCGGAAGCCAGGTTGAGCTTGGCCTTCTCGCGCTCGCCTTCGGCCGTCGCCGCCAGGAGTTTGTCGGCAATCTCCTTGCGGCTCGTCCCCCCGGTGGAAGCGGCGATCGCCTCGAAAATCGTGGCCACGCCCGCGGAAACCGAGCCGGCCTCGTGCCGGAACGGGCGATGCCGGACCGGGGTGACGAAGAGCATGCCGCGCCGGTGCCGGAAAATGTTCAGGCCGGCTTCGCGGAGCGCGCCGACCAGTTCCGCCATCATCTTCGAGGGAGAACGCACCTCGGCCGACCAGGCGTTCTCGATTTGGCGGGAGAGCGCGCGATCGGCCAGACGCCGGCTGGTGACGCCGTCCACGGTCGCCTCGACCGTGCTGCGGATGAGGTCGGGCAGATATTTTTCCCGGAAATGTCGCTCGGCCTCGGCCAGCGACTTGAAAGAAATTTCCGGGTCCTCTTTCAGGGTCGTGTAGGTGGTGACGGTGCGGGCCTGTTCCTTCCATTCCTCGACCACGGCAGGGTCGCCCACGATCTCGATCCCCCGCTGGAACTCGGGGAACGACATGCGGCGGCTGTAGCGCTGCTCATAAAGCGCGCGCAACTGGGTCTGGTAGGCGTGATGATTCGTCGGGCCGAGCAGGGTGCCGGAAGCGCGATCGCGCGCCACGTTCGAGAAGTTGCCCTTGATCGGCTCGGTCTGGGTGGTCTCCGCCTTGTAATATTCGTCGCGGGCGGAAAGAAAGGCCGCGCCCTCGAGGATTTTGCGGTCCACCGCGACCGCGCCGGTCTCGCCGAGCTGGGAAAGGGGCAATTCCTCCGTGGCGGTGAGGAGGACGTTGTAGCGCTCCGGTTTATCGAGAAAAAGCCGGGCCAGGGCAAAGACCGAGTAGGCCACCGCGCCTCCCTTGATCTGGGCGATGACGTTATCGAGCGGCGGACGATGGGGCAGGAAACGGACCTGGACGTGCGTCGGCAGGACCATCGGGGCGCGTTCGGGCCGGGCGCGTTCCGGGCGGCGATCGCTCCGGCCGCGGGCGCCCTTGTCGCGCGGGTCGCGGCGTTCCCGGCCGCCGGGGCCACCCCGGTCCGGTTTGCGTCCGCGCGGCGCGGGCCGGCGCCCTTCGCGCGATCCCCCCCGGTCGCGGCGGTCGCGGAAATCGTCGCCGCGGCGCGGGTCCTCGCCTTCGTATTGCGAATAATCGGGACCGCCGGCTGGTTCCTTGACCCACGCCGGCAGGAGCTGGAGGTCAAGAAGGTCCGCGGGCTTTTCCGGCTCTGGCATGCGTCTCCTTAGCGCAAGGCCGCACGATGTAAACCGGCTAAGCGCGACGGGATGGGAGATCGCGCCTGAAATCCGTTGACAACCTTCTCATATCATTTACTTGCCACGTGGGCAGGCGCCGTCTTTAGTGCTGGCCGCATTTGCGAACCGAAAACGAGGAAATTCTATGAGCGAAAAATCAATTGAAGAGAAGGTTAAGGATATCATTGTCGAGCAGCTCGGGGTCAACCCGGAGCAGGTGACACCCCAGGCCTCCTTCATCGAAGATCTCGGTGCGGATTCGCTCGATATCGTGGAGCTGGTCATGGCCTTCGAGGAGGAGTTCTCCGTGGAAGTGCCGGATGAGGACGCCGAGAAGCTCCAGACCGTGGGCGACGTGAACAAGTATATCGAGGAACGCGCGGCCAAGGGCCAGTAGGGTTTCGAACAACAAATTTGTCGCCCCTGAGGCGGCGCGAAAAACACGGCTGCGGCCGTGTTTTTTTGTTGTGAACGTGCCAAGGTAACGCCGATGCAGATGCCCACCCTGCAAATGCTGGAACAGCCGCTCTTCGAGCTGCGGGGCCACTGGGTCTCCCCTCTCGGTCTGCTCGGGTTTATCGGCCTGTTCCTGACCGGCCTGCTGGTGGCCCGCCTGCTCCAGAGCAATTTCATCCGCCGCTTCCTGGGGCGGTTCCGGGTCGAGGGCAAGTTCATCGCCATCGTCACCACCATCCTGAGCGTGGCCTCGATCGCCTTCTTCACGGTCACCGCCGTGAACGTCGCCGGCCTCCCGCTCTCCTGGTCCTCCCCGCTGCCGGCCATCGGGCTGAGCCTCGTCCAGATCTTCCTGCTCATCGCCCTCCTCGTGGCCGTTTTTTGGTTCTCCTCCACGACCAAGCGTTTCCTCTTTAATCGCCTCCTCGCCAACAGCGGCCTCGACCGCTCGCTCCAGTACGCCCTTGCCCAGATCATCAGCAACGCCGTCCTCGTCCTCGGCATCTTCCTCGTGCTCGAGAACGCCGGCATTCATCTCGGCGCGCTCACCGTCTTCGCCGGCGCGGTCGGTGTCGGCGTCGGCTTCGGTCTCCAGAACGTGGTCAGCAATTTCATCAGCGGCCTGGTCATCCTGGCCGAGCGCCCGATCACCATCGGCGACCGGGTGGAGGTGAGTGGCGTGGCCGGCCAGGTCCAGCAGATCCGGGCCCGCAGCACGGTGATCGTGACCAACGACAACATCACCATGATCATCCCGAACTCGAAGTTCATCGAGGAACCGGTGACGAACTGGACCTGGGGCGATCCGCGGGTCCGGTTCCGCATCCCGATCGGCGTGGCCTATGGGAGCGACCTCGAGAAAGTGCGCGAAGCGCTCACGGCCGCGGCCGCGGAACATCCCAGCTCGCTGAAGGACCCGGCCCCGAGCGTTTTCTTCGAGAAATTCGGCGACAGCTCCCTCGACTTCGAGCTGGTGGTCTGGAGCGCCGAGATGAGCAACCGGCCACGCCGGTTCCGCAGCGATCTCAACTTCGCCATCGACCGCAAGCTGCGCGAAGCCGGCATCGAGATTCCATTCCCGCAACGCGACATCAACTTCCGCAACGCCGCCAACGTCCGGCTCGATCGCGGCGGCCAGGAAGAGTCCGCGGCGGAAGAGAAAAGCTAGGCCGCCCGGCGGGCCTCGCGACGGCGCGGCGCCGCCGTTTCCTCCGGGGGTCGCGCTTCGCCAGTGCGGACGAAGACCTTCCCGCTCGGGCACAGGTCGAACACCTCGCAGGCGTGACAATCGGGTTTGCGCGCGAAACAGCGGCGACGCCCGTGCCAGATCAGCCAGTGGCTCCAGATGGCCCAGCGGTCGCGCGGCACCAGCTTCATCAGGTCCGCTTCGATCTTCTCCGGGTCAGTCTGCCGGGTCAGCCGGAAACGCTGCGACAACCGCATGACGTGCGTGTCGACCACGACGCCCTCGTTGCGGTCAAAGGCGTTGCCCAGGACGACGTTGGCCGTTTTTCGGCCGACCCCGGGAAGCGCGTGCAGCTCTGCCATGGTGCCGGGAACCTCTCCTCCGTGCCGCTCAACGATGGCGGCCGCGGCCGCCCGGATGCTGCGGGCTTTGTTCCGGAAAAATCCAGTCGACCGGATCGCCTCCTCCAGTGCGTCCGCATCGGCTGCGGCATAATCCCGGGCACGCCGGTATTTCGCAAAGAGGGCCGGTGTCACCATGTTGACGCGTTTATCGGTGCATTGGGCGGAAAGGATCGTGGCGACCAGAAGCTCGAGCGGGCTGCTGAAATCGAGCTCGCAATGCGCGTCCGGGTAGACGCGCGGAAACGCCCGGACGAGGCGCGCGACCCGCTCGCGCGCGGTCATGACTTCCGCGGGAACCGTTTGCGTCTCGCTTTTTCCACGAAAACGCTGCCGCGCCGGATGATGCGGCGCGCCCAGGCGTATTCGCTGGCGAGGATGGCCAGGCCGAGCGGAATCACGATGAAGGCCGGGCCCGGGAGAATCACCATGGCCAGGCCAATGAGCAGGACGGTGAGACCGATCACGGAGTAAAGCAGTTTGCGGATGACCGGGACGCGGTTCAGGCCGAGGCGATCGTTCAGGCGATGGCGCCAGTTTGGGGGAATGATCCGGCGGGCGCGCGGTTCCCGGGGAGTTTCAACTTCCATGCTCAACTCCCTCAGGCTGGCCGTAGGCGGCCAGTTTTTGTTCCAGTTGCGCCGGGACGTGCGCGACGATCTCCGCCATGTCCTCCACGTAGCGCAGCTCGAGGACGTGGCCCACGCGATGAATCTCCGCGATCAGGCCGGACTCGGAAACCGGGACGCGAAATCTCGAGCGAAGGCGCCATGAGCCGAGTTCCTTCTCGAGGGCGGCGAGCAGGTCGTCGAACCCTTCGCCATGCCGGGCGGAGATGGCCACGCTGCCCGGGAAACGACGCCGGTAGGAATCAACCACGGCCCGGTCGGCCAGGGCGTCGATCTTGTTGAAGACCATCAGGGTATGTTTCCCGTAGGCGCCGAGTTCCTTCAGGACCGTCTCCACCGCCTCGATGTGTTCGTCCACGCGCGGATGGCTCAGGTCGATCACGTGCAGCAGCAGGTCGGCCTCCGTGACTTCTTCCAGGGTGGCCTTGAACGACTCGATCAGCGTGTGCGGCAGCTTGCGCAGGAAACCGACGGTGTCGGTGAGCAGAATGCGCTGCCGGTTCGGCAGGGTGAAACTCCGGGTGGTCGGGTCGAGGGTGGCGAAGAGTTTGTTCTCGGCCACGACATCGGCGCCGGTGAGCAGGTTCAGCAGGGTGGATTTGCCCGCGTTGGTGTAGCCGACCACGGCGATCACGGGCCACTGGTGCCGCTTGCGGCCCTGGCGCTGGATGTCGCGATGTTTGCGCACCTGCTCCAGCTCCCGCTCCAGGCGGGCGATGCGTTCCTGCACGCGCCGGCGGTCCACCTCGAGCTGTGTTTCGCCCGGGCCGCGGGTCCCGATGCCGCCGGTCTGCCGGGAAAGGTGAGTCCACATGCGGGTCAGTCGCGGCAGCAGATACTGGAGCTGGGCCAGCTCGATCTGGAGGCGGCCTTCGCGGCTCCGGGCCCGCTGCGCAAAGATATCGAGGATGAGCTGGGTCCGGTCGAGCACCTTGCGCGAAAGCAGGTTCTCGAGGTTGCGTCCCTGCGCGGGCGACAATTCGTCATCGAAAATAACCGAGGTGACGACCTGGTTCTGGAACGATTCCTTGATCAGCTCCGCCTTGCCTTTGCCGATATAAAACGGGGCGGTCGGCCTGGGCAGTTTTTGAGTGACGGTATCGACCACCTCGGCCCCGGCCGAGCTGGCCAGTTCGCGCAGTTCCTCCATGGAATCGCGCAGGTCCCATTTCGAGATCCCGTCCTGTTCCAGGCCGATGAGCAGGGCCCGTTCCTGCTTTTTCTGCGGTGTAACTTCGATCATTCCCTGGCGGCAAAGGCCTGCCGCGCCTTGCGCGTAATCCAGTCGACGGCTTCAGCGGAGCCTGTAAGCGATAAGTTCAGCGATTCAAAATTACCTTGGCCACGAAACCAGGTCAACTGCCGCTTCGCGTAACGGCGCGTCTGCTGTTCGACCAGCGTCAGGCATTCGGCCTCGCTGATCTCACCCGCCAGCCATCGCCGAATCTCGCGCAGGCCGAGCGTTTTCTCCGCGGTCGGGCCGACCGCGCCCGCGCGCCGCACTTCCTCCGCCACGCCGCCCCGGAACATTTCCTCCACCCGCGCCCTGATCCGGCGCTGCAAATCGTCCCGGTCGCGCATCAGCAGGACCCCGGGCAGCGATTCATTTTTCCGGCCTGTGCGCAGACGGGAAACAGGCGCCCCGGCGAGCAGACAGATCTCGAGCGCGCGGGTGACCCGCCGCCGGTTGCAGCGATCAATCACCGCCGCGGTTGCCGGGTCGTGTTCCGCCAGCTTCGCATTGAGCTCAGGCAGGGAGATCCCCTCCAGCTCCGCCCGCAGTTTCGGATCGCCCGGCGGCAGCGGGTCCAGACCCTGGAGAAGAGCGCGAAGATAAAGACCGCTTCCTCCAACGACCAGGACCGGCCGGCCCCGTTCGCTGATCTCCGCGATCGCCTCCCGGGCGAGCAGACGAAATTTCTCCGCGCTGCTCTCCTCCTCCAGCGACAGGACCCCGAGCAAATGATGCGGCACCTCTTCCTGCAAGGTGGCCGACGGCTGCGCCGTGAGCAGGGGCAGGCCGCGATAAAGCTGGAAGGCGTCCGCGCTCACGATCTCGGCCTGGAGCCGCCGGGCCACCGCCACCGCGAGCTCCGATTTGCCCGTCGCGGTCGGCCCGACCAGGCAGAAAACGTTGTCAGCCTCCGGCATAAAGCAAAACCGGGAGACCGGCGCGCGGCGCCTGTCTCCCGGTCGCATTGCTAATCTGTCTGGTTAATCGCGCGGCGCCTGCTCGGTCGACTTGGCTCCGCTGACCACGAGCTTGCGCCCGAGGAACTCCTTGTCGTGGAGTTCGTCCACGGCGCGGCGGGCTTCGTCCACCGTCAGCATCTGGACAAAGGCAAAGCCCTTGGAGCGCTGGTTATGCTTGTAGGTTACGATTTCCGCGTTCTGCACCTGGCCGACGCCGTTGAAAAGCTCGAACAGGTCGCTTTCCGTGGCATCGAACGAGAGGTTGCCCACATACAGGCGGGGCGTGGTGACCTCGACCGTTTCAGGCTTGCGTGACGAACGTTCGGGGCGTTCCGAGCGTTCCGGGCGTTCGGCCCGTTCCGTTCGGTCCAGGCGCGCTCCGTTGCGCGCCGGAGCCGGCTTGTGATTGCCATTGCCGCCGAACAGGCTTTTCAGCCAGCCCAGGAACGTTTTCTTTTGCGGCGCCCTGGCCACCGCCCCACTCCGGTGACGCGTACGATCGGCGCCACCTCTCCGACGGGAACCGCCGCGCGAACGGCGCGGACCTCTCCCGGATTGATGAGATGTCATAATAATTCTCTGTGTTATACCAATTGTCTTCTGGGCGAAGCGCACCGGTGGGTGCACGGTCCGCGGCGGACAAACCCCGAGAGGTCCTTTGGAGCGAATCGCGAACAAATCGCTCCGCCGCTGGAAACTTCACCGCTGTGCGCCGGCAAACGCCCTTGAGGAAACGGCACCCTGTCTTTTCAGGCCAACGGGCTGGCGAAATTGCCAGGCCTCGGATCGTATCCACGAGAGAAACGGATCGACGCTGGAAACAGAAAGCCGGAGTCTTGCAGACGAATCCCGACACGCCCCGATTATCCCTCTCCCCGGGGGAAAAGCAAGGGCGCAGCCGGGGTCGCCCGGACCGGGGCCGGCCCCCCTGTTCCCTCTTCCGCCGGGAAGCTCAGGCGGCTCCGGGCCCGGAACCATTCAATGAAGCGCGGCAACCCCTCCCGCAGGGAGGTTGTCGGCTGGTAGCCCAGGAGCCGCTTTGCCTTCGAGATGTCGGCACAGGTCAGGGGCACATCGCCCGGCTGTTCCGGGAGCTGCTGGATCACCGCTTTCCGCCCCAGCTGCTCCTCAATCGCCGCAATCAGCTCACGCAGCTCCACCGTCTCGCTCTCGCCCAGATTAAAGACGTCGAACATCCGGCCCTCGTAGGCGAGCGCGGCCGTCACCCCCTGGATGATGTCGTCGATGTAGGTGTAATCACGCCGGGTGCTGCCGTCGCCAAACTGGGTGATCGGTTTTCCCTCGGAAATCCGGCGGGTAAACTGGTGGATGGCGAGGTCGGGGCGCTGGCGCGGACCGTAGACAGTAAAGAACCGCAGGGCCACCACCCGCATCGCGTAAAGGTGCGAGTAGGTCGAGCAAAGGAATTCCGCGGCAATCTTGCTCGCCGCATACGGGCTGATCGTCTGTGTCAGATGCGCATCCTCGGAGAACGGCACCTGGTCGCAGAGACCGTAGACCGAGGAACTGGAAGCGAGGATGAACCGCCCGATCTCCTTCTCGCGCGCCGCCTCGAGGAGGTGCAACGTCCCCATCACGTTCGTGTCGTAGTAAAGCTGCGGCTGCGCCAGCGACGGTCGCACCCCCGCGCGCGCGGCGAGGTGGACAATGGTGTCGAATTTTTCACCGGAAAAGACTGCCTGCACCGCCGCGCGGTCGCGCAGGTCCACCTGGTGCACCGCCACCTCCGGCTTTACCGCCGCGATGTTGTCGTGCTTGATTTGCGGGTCGTAAAAGTCGTTGAAATCGTCCAGGATGGAGACGGCGTGGCCGGAACGGAGCAGGTTCTCGACAAGATGTGAACCAATGAAACCGGCGCCACCTGTAACCAAGACCCGCATGGCGCGAGCGTAAGGATGAACGAAACCCCCAGCAAGAGGAGAAGCCGGCGCGGCCTTTTCCTTGCCCTCTTTTTTTTCGCCGGCCTCGCGGGCGCCCTTTTTTACCGGGTCACCTCGGATTTCCCCGCGCCCCGCCCTTTCGAACCGATGCTGGCCCTGCCCTCGCCGCTGGAGCTGGCCACGCTCCCCACGGCCACGCGCTTTGATTTTCCTCTCGGGAGCGAACATGGCGCGATGGCCTACAACGCGCAGCCGTTCACGGAGAACCGCCACCTCGGCGACGATTTGAACGGCATCGGCGGCGAGAACAGCGACCTCGGCGATCCCATCCATGCGATCGCCGACGGGCGCGTCCTCCTCGCGCGCGACGGCGGCCCGGGCTGGGGCAACCTCGTCATCCTCCTGCACGCCTACGAGGAGGAGGGCCGGCGCCGCTACCTGCAATCGTTCTACGGCCACTGCCAGGAGATCATGGTGCGCCCCGGCGAGGACGTCCGGCGGGGGCAGCAGATTGCCACGGTCGGGAACGCCGAGGGACGTTACTTCGCGCATCTTCACCTGGAACTGCGCGAGTTCACCACCCCGTTCATCGGGCCCGGCTATCGCGAGGATGCCAGCGGCTGGATTGATCCCGGCGCCTTCATCCGGGCGCACCGGGGCGCGCCGCCGGAGGACGTGGGCCGGCCGGTGCCCGCTCCCGCGGATCAGCGCGTGAGCAGGTAAATCCAGTTCACCAGGAGGAGCCCGGCCACCACCCAGAGCACGCGCCGGCGCACGGCCGGCGTCAGGCCCGCCGCCCGCAACCGCGCCGTCCGTCCCAGCACGACCACGGCAGCATACAGATTGTAGACCGCGAGAAGAAGGAGCCCGCCGAGCGCGAGCGGGCTGAACGCCCAGGCCGCCGCGAGATCACCCCGCCACAACGCCAGGGTCGCGCGCGTGGTCCCGCAGGTCAGGCAGGGATAACCGGTCAGCATTTGAAAGGAACAACGCGGCATCGGCAGATGCAGCCAAAGCCAGGCCGCGCCGACGAACACCGCCAGAACCGTCAGCGAAAGCCAGACCAATTCGTGATCCAGTTCGCCCGGGCGCAGCCGTCGCCATTCCACCCGCATCCGGCCCGCCATTTCCGCCTAGCTGAAGTTCGCCACCAGCACCGGGATGGCGATGGCGAGCAGAATCCCGCCCACGCAGCAAAGCGCAATCGGCAGCAGCACCGCCGCCACCGCGATTCCCGTGGTGGTCTGGTGCGTCTGCCGCAACCCGAGAATATAGAGCACCAGGCCCCAGACCGCGGAAATGACGCCGCCGCAAAACGGAATGATCTGCAGGATATTGGCCGAACCCGCCGCGTAACAAACAACACGGAAAGTGGTTTCAAACGGTCGATTGGCCCCGCCCAGCATCATGAGGACCAGATGGAAAATGGCCGCGCTCAGGAACATCGTCAGGACGACGAAGAACGGCACCAGGAGCACCACCAGCAGGGTGACGCCTCCGGCGGCCATCATCCCGCCCAGAGCGTCCTGCCCGCCCAGGGCAAAACCGAAGGATTGCAACAGCATCTGAAAGGCAAACCCGATCAGCGCCCCGATCGATCCGCCGATGACCGCATAGATCAACGGCTCGCCCAGGCCGCCTTCGCGTTTCATGACCGTGAACGCCTCGATGGGACGCGTCAGCACGATCCCGATTGTCTGGATAAACGCCTGCACCAGGCCCAGCTCGGCCCGGCGTTCCCACGGAAGCCCGGAACCTTCCGGCGCCGCCGCCGCCGCCGAGATCGCCGGGACCATCGGAGGCAACCCAGCCGGCGTTGCCGCAACGGAAGGAGCCTCCGATTTGCCCGCGAGAAAATCTTCAAACTCCGCCAGCGGCCGCCAGGTGGTCATCCCCTCGGTCCAGCCAAGGTCGGTCCCGATAAACTCGCCCGTGCGCAATCCCTCGCGCACCCGTTCGCGTTCGAACTCTCCCAGGCTGGCGCCGCTGCGGCTCACGTGGATCAAGGCCATGCCGCGGATTTAAGGGACTCGCCCTCGGGAAGTCAATGACGCGGACGCGGCGGCGTCAGGCTCGCCCGGCGCGAGGCACCGCCGTTTCGAGCGCCCGCCAGAAATACCAGGCGGCGGCGGAACGATAAGGCTGGAAAACGCGCCCGGCTTTTTCCAGTTCCGCCGGCTTGGGCAGGCGGCGCTTGTTGAAGGTGAGAGCGTAACCTTTCTGCACGCCGTAATCGGTCACGGGCCAGACATCGGGCCGGCCCAGCTCAAAGAGAAGCAACATCTGCACGGTCCAGCGCCCGATGCCCCGGACCTGCACCAGCCGCTCGATGATCTCCTCGTCCGTCATCTTCGCCATGGCCCGCGCGGTCGGCACCACCCCTTCCACCGTTTTCGCCGCGAGGTCGTGCAATGCCGCCACCTTGCTGCGCGACAATCCGCAAGCCCGCAGTCTTTCCTCCGGCACGGCCAAAACCTGCGCCGGATCGAGCCATTTGCCCGGGAAGAGCGCGCGGACCCGGCCCCAGATGGTGGCCGCGGCCTTGCCGCTCAGTTGCTGGTAGGCAATCGACTCCGCCAGCGCATCGAACGGCCGGAAAACTGCCGGCGGCCTGGGCCGGTAACGCGGGGCGCGCGCAATCAGGGCGGCCAACCGCGGATCGCAGGAGGCCAGGTGCCGGTCGTGTTTCACCGGCCGTTTCTCTCGTCCATGGCGGCGCCTGCTGTCCAGTTCTCTTCCTCCCCGGCCGCAAATTCGTTGTCTCCCGGCGGCAAATCGGATTCAATCAGACGCATGACGGTGCGCGGCGTCGTGGGGCTGGCCCTGCTTCTGGCTTTCGGCCCGCTGCTTTCGGCCGCACCCCTCACCCAGGTCACCCGCTTCGAGCCGGAACGGGCGGACAAGCCGGTCCCGCTGGATGTCATCATCGCGGAAAGCAGTTACGTCTTCGGGAGCAGCATCGTCTGGGATGATGCCTCCGGCCGCCGCCTCGGGAAACAGGACGCCTTTTTCGCCAAGTTCGAGTACGGGCACCGCTTGAAGCTTTATGACCGCTGGCATCTCCGGCTCGGGTTTGCCTACGAGCGTTTCAATTTCGGCGGGAGCCGCGCCCCGGTGCCGGACCAGTTGCAGAGCGCCGCCGCCATGATCGGCCTCGAATGCATGCACGGCCCCGATACGGGCGCGTTTCTCTACGTGAAACCCGGCTTTTACACTGAAAGCGATTTCGATTATGCCGCCTTTGATGCGCCCATCACCGTCGGCCGCATCTGGGTTTTGCAGGAGGAAAAACTTTATCTCCTGACCGGGGTCAACGCGGCCTTCCTGCGCGGACGGTTTCCCGTGCTGCCGTTTGCCGGCTTGATCTGGATCCCGCACGAAAAAATCCGCCTCATGGGCGTGGTGCCCGACCCGCGGCTGGTCTACCAGGCCACCGACGATCTCGAGCTCTGGGTGGGCGGCCAGTTTGTCGGCGGCTCCTTCCGGACGGATGCCCAGCGCGGGATTCGCCCGCGCCGGCTCCACCACGCGCAGGTGGATTATTCGGAGTATCGGGCCGGGCTCGGCCTGACCTACGCGCCGCGCGAGACCGTGTCGGTCACGCTCGGGGGCGGGTGTGCCATCCAGCGCTCCTTCGATTTCGAGCGCGCCGGGAAACATTATTCCACCGAGCCCGCGCCTTACCTGCGGGTCGAGGTCAAGGCGCAGTTCTAGGCGCCGGGCCCGCGCGCTACTGTTCGATCCGTTTCAGGAGGAAAGCGGCCCCGACGAAGGTGACGACCGCGCCCAGGAAAAGCACAATCAGGTCAACGGTCACATACGAAATGTCAGCCCGGTAAAGGTTGGCCAGCCGGAAAGCGCGGCAGAAATGGGTCAGCGGAAAGAGCTCGGCGACGTATTGGATGAACCGGGGCAGCTGCTCCAGCGGAGCAAAAGCCCCGGAAAGAACAAACACCGGAAGGAGAAAGAAAACCGAGAACTGGATCGCCTGGGTCTGCGTGCGTGAGAAGGCGGAAATGAGCAGGCCGAGGCCAAGGGAACAAAGCAGGAAAAGCAGGCAGAGCAGCGCCAGCACGCCGCGCTGGTGAAACTCCACCCCGAAATGCCAGCCGGTCAGGACGAAAATAATGATGATCAGGATGATCGAGATGCCGAGGTAGGGCAGGATTTTTCCGATCACGATCTCGCCCCGTCGCAGGGAGGTGACCATGAGCTGGTAAAGCGTGCCGGACTCGCGCTCGCGCGCGATTGTGCAGGCCATCAGGGTCACGGTAAGAAGCTGCAGGATCAACCCGATCACCCCCGGGGTGACGTAGTTGATGAACCGCATCTCGGGGTTGTAGAGCACGGTGCGTTCGACCGGCCATTGTTCCATGAGCGAGACAAAACCTTTGCGCACTTCCACCGGGAGTTTTTTACCCAGCTCGATGACCTCTTCCGGCAGGGCGTCGATCACATAGGTCTGCTCGCCTTTTTGGAAATCGCCCAGCGTTTCCTGAATGCTGCCCTCGAGCTGCAGGGCGGTGTTTGTGTCGGCCCCATCCAGGTACATCTGCAGCGCCATCGGCTCGCCTTCCGCCAGCGCCTGGCTCCAGCCCGTGGGGATGACCAGCGCGGCCTGCACGTCGTTGCCCAGGAGGTCGGTCGGGTCCCCCTGCCGGGGCGCCCGTTTTTCCCAGCGAAAGGTTTCATCCTGCAAAACCAGCTCAACAAAGCGCTGGGTCCGCTCGTTCTCATCCTGGTTGATCAGCAGCGCCGGCACGTTCTTCAGTTTCCCGACCTCAAAGGCATGCCCGAAAACCAGGGTGAAAATGGGCGGCAAAATCAGGATGACGGCGAGCACCCGCGGATCCCGCCAGATGTGGAGGAACTCCTTGTAGGCAACGCTGCCAATGGCCTCAAAGGATCGAGAGCTTCATGATTCGATTGGTTTCAGGACCGCGCGGTAGCCCTGCGAATAGGCCGTGAAGACGTCTTCCATGTCCGGTTCCACCCAGCGATGCCCTGTCCAGCGAAACTCAGGGAACGGCCATTCCTTCTCCCAGCCCGCCACCAGTTTCTCCGGCTCGGCGGAATAAATGCGCAGGCTGCCGCTGCGGAGGGAAACTCCCAACACGCCCGGCTCTTCCCGCAGCCGCACCAGCGCCGCCATGAGCGCGTCCACGTCGATCTCCAAAATGCGCGCGGCGAAACTTTGTTCCAGACTGCGCGGCGATGATTTCACCAGGAGCCGGCCCCGGTCGACGAAGCCCACCTCGGTGCAGCGCTCCGCTTCATCCATGTAATGGGTGGTGACGAAGATCGTCATCCCGTCGTGGCTCAGGTCGTAGAGCAGGTCCCACATCTGCTGGCGATGCACCGGGTCAAGGCCGGAGGTCGGTTCATCCAGGAAAAGCAGCGGCGGATTGTGCACCAGCGCGCAGGCCAGGGCCAGGAGCTGCCGCATCCCGCCGGAAAGGCTTCCCGCGGGCTCGTCATGCTTGGCTTCCAGATCAGTCAGGCGCAGCAACCGCTTCGTCCGGGCCTGCAACTCGGCGTGCGGCACCCGGCAGGCGCCGCCAAAGAACCGGATGTTCTCCTCCACCGTCAGGTCGGGATAAAGGCTGAACCGTTGCGCGACGTAGCCGAACTTCGTCCGCACCGTCTGGCGCTGCCGCCAGACATCGGCGCCCGCAATGGTTGCCTGCCCTCCAGTCGGTCGCGTCAGGCCGCAGAGCATGCGCATGGTGGTGGTTTTGCCGGCGCCGTTCGCCCCCAAAAAACCGAAGATCGCCCCCGCCGCGATCTCCATGGTCAGGCCCTCGACCGCGCGGGTGCGACCGTAGGTTTTGCTGAGATTATCGAGTTTGATGACGGGACTGGACATGGCGGCGGACAAGTTGTGCCCGCTCTGCGGCAGGTTTGCAACGGCCCCAGTATCAGAATAGAAGTGGTTTCCTCAAAATGAAAACGCGCGGACATCATCGACTCATCCTGGCCCTGGGGCTGGCCCTTCTCCTGACCCAGCCGGGTGCGGCCCAGGCCGACGCCCTCTCCGAGCTCGCAGGGTTTTCCGTTTTCAGCTCGGTCGACCTGAACCAGCTCGCCGCCGGGCAGGTGAAAAGCGAGCGGGGCCCGAAGATGGCCAGCCAGCGCTACCTCTCGGTCCAGACCGTTTACGTGGTCCCGCGGCCGCCGGCCCGTGAGGTCGAGTTGCTCGGGCAATGGTCGCCCACCCGGCATCCCGAGCTGAAGGTTTATCTGCACCAGGATTTGCCCGCGAGTCCCGGCGCCGAAAATTTCGCGAAGATTCGCGCGCTGCCCGACATCGGTCCGGTCCGCGCCCTGATGTCGAACAGCCAGCGTGCCTCCGATGCCATCCAGCTCAGCCAGGCGGAAATGCAAAAGCTCCGGGCGATTTCCGCGGGCGGCCCGGCGGCGCTGACCGGCTTCTGGATTGAAACGCTGGCCGCGCGCTCAAAGGCCTACACTAATGGCGGCTCTGCCGCGCAGCCGCCCTACGAAGCCGGCGGGCAGACGATCAAGCCGGCCCAGGAACTCAACGGGTTGCTGCAATCCCAGGACCGGGTGCGCGCCCAGTTTTCCGGCCTGCTTTCCGGCACCGGCATTGGCCGCGGGGGCGGCGGGATGCGCCCACGCCACTATTGGGAACTGCTGAGCGTGGAGGACGCCGGCGTGCTCACCCTCGGCGCCGGTTACCAGCGGGCCGGGAGCAACGGCTCCTACCAGCGCGCCGACACTCTTTACTACGCCAGCGGCGGTTACTACGTCACCCTGACCCTCTGGCACCTCTGGCCGGTAAACATCGGCGGAAAGGCCTCGACGCTGGTCTGGCGAGGCGATATGGTCTCGTCCGCATCGCTGGCCGGTCTCCGGGGAATTGAACGTCTCGGCTCCGAATCAGCCATGAAAAAGAATATCACCCGCTCGATCGACCTGTATCGGCGGGACACCGCCAACCGCTAAGCCTTTTCCCTTTATGATGAAACGAACTGTTTGCCTCACTGGCGCCTTTCTCGCCCTGACCTTTGCCGCGCCTACATTGCCGGCGGGCACCTACACCACCTCCGACCCGATCGATAACGGCGCCGTCATCGAGGAAGAGGAGGATTACGGCATTCTCGAGTTTGATGCCGAGGCGGCCTACATCGGCGAATCTGATTTCGAGCGCGGCTTCAAGGAAGTCGATGACACCGACGAGTTTCATCACCTCCTGCGCGCGGTCTGGACGCCGTTGACCCCGATCGGCCTGCTTCGTCTCGGGTTCGAATGGGAAGGTTTCCATTTCGGCGACGATCTCTATCCGCTGCGCACCCGGGCCCCCATCATTGAGGGCGTCGTGGGGGGCAGGGGCATCGATCTTCTGCCGGACGACCTGAACGCGGTCAGCATGATCGTGGGCCTCGACACAAAATATTCCGACTCCCTGCTTTTCCGGCTCCAGGCGCAGCCGGGGTTCTACGGGACCGACGACCTTGACGGCCACACCTTCAACGTGCCCTTCATCCTGGGCGGCTCCTACATCTACAACCCGAACCTGCAGTTCACCCTCGGGGTCAGCGTCGATTTCAATCGCCGTTTCCCCGTTTTCCCGGGGTTCGGCGTCCGCTGGCGTCTTTCCTCGCAATGGGTCCTCAACGCCGTCATGCCCGATCCGCGACTCGAGTTCGAGATGACGCGGAACATGAAGCTCTACGCCGGGGCCTCCCTCAAGGGTGGCACCTTCCGGGTGGACCAGAATTTCGGGGCCCGCCGCTTCAATAACAATTACAACAGCGCCGTCCTGGATTACACCGAGATCCGCACCGGTGGCGGCCTCGAATGGCAGGTCACCCCGTGGTTCAGCGTCAACGCCGAGGGCGGCATCGTCCCCCATCGCTCGTTCGATTTCCATCGCATCGATGCGAAATACGACAGCGAGGGGATCGCTCCCTACGGAGCCCTCGCGCTCCGCGCCGCGTTCTAAGGGCACGGCTCGCGGACAACGCAGCGCCGGCGAAGTCATCGCGGCGCGTGCCGATGGGGCGTGATCTACGGCGGAGAACTTTCGTCCGCGGCTTCGGCGCCGGCTTTGTCGAGCCGGCCGATGCGACGGATGGCCGGCCAGCGCCAGCCGACTCCGAGCACGGAGAGGATTGTGCCCACCCCTCCGCCCACCACGGAAAGCACCGGACCGAAAAGGGCCGCCGTCACACCCGATTCAAAGGCCCCGAACTCGTTTGAGGTGCCGATGAAAATGTTGTTCACCGCGGAGACCCGCCCGCGCATTTCGTCCGGGGTCAGCAGTTGCACGAGCGTGTGCCGGATGACCACGCTGATGCTGTCGAAGGCGCCGGTGAGGAAAAGCATGGCGAGTGAGAGCCAGAAGTTGCGCGAGAGGCCAAAGACAATGGTGGCAAGGCCGAAGCCGGTCACCGCCCAGAGGAGCGAACGTCCGGCTTGTTTCATCGGCGGCAGGTAGGCAATCACCACCGCCATGACAAAGGCGCCGATGGCGGGGGAAGCCCGGAGCCAGCCGAGGCCGATGGGCCCGCAATGCAGAATCTGGTCGGCAAAAATGGGGAGCAGGGCAATGGCGCCGCCGAGGAGAACGGCAAACAGGTCGAGCGTGAGGGTGGCCAGGACGATCTTGGTGCCGAGAACAAACCGCATCCCGGCGACCAGACTTTTCCAGGCGCTGCCGACGACGCGCCGGCCCTGCTCCACCCGGCGGATCGGGATGACCAGCGCGAGAAAGGCAAAGGCGCAAAGGGCGTCAAGAAGATAAACGATGGGGAACCCGGCGTGCGCAATGAGGAAGCCGCCTGCGGCCGGGCCGACGACACAGCCGATCTGGAAAATGCTGCTGTTCCAGGTGACGGCGTTCGAGAATTTTTCGCGCGGCACCATCTTGGGAAAGAACGCGGCGCGGGCGGCCCATCCGAAGGTCCGGGCGGAGGCGGAGACAAAGACGAGCAGATAGATGAGCGGGAGGGAGAGATCGGTGAACTGGTAGGTGGCATGCCTTTCAAAGACACCGGCGACCGCGGCCAGCCAGCGGTTGCCCTCGACCAGCCAGCCATAGGAAGGAAGCGCGAGGTGTTGCCAGGATACGAAAGCCAGGGCGAGCGAACAGATCGCGCTCAGGGCCTGGGTCAGGATGATGATCTTCTTCCGGCTGAAACGATCAGCGAAATCGCCGGCCGGGGAGCGACAGGAGGACCAGCGGCAGGGCAATGGCGAGGCCGACCAAACCGAGGGCGGTGGCCGAATTGGTGCGCGCATAGACTTCCCATTCCACGGCGATGGTGAGCATCTGGCGACCGACGATCGAGATGAAGTTGCCCGATTCGTAGAAACGGAAATTGACGGAACGGAAGGCGCCGTAGGGATCGTGTTTCGGCGCCAGTTGGTCGACCGTGCCCTCCGCGCTGGCCGGGCGTCTTTCCCGCGGCAGTTCATAGGCGGGTTTTTGATCGTCGGGCTCGGGCATCTCGGCGCGCGAGGCGCACGGGATTCTAGAAGCGGAACCCTGCTCCGCAACCGCCCGGCTTAGCGGAGCTGAAAGAGCTCCACCAGGCCGAGCCCGGTGCCGCCGCCGGCCCCGCGCACCAGGGCGGTGTATCCGCCCGGGGCCAGCCAGGTGATCAGCGCCGCTTCTTCGTCGCCGGGTGGGTTGATGGCCGCCGCCAGGAGTTCGGTTTCCTGCGCATCACGCCAGTTATCATTCGCCGCCAGGAGGGCGCCCTGGGCGTTTCGAACTTCGAGCTGCGGATCGGCCAGAACACCGGCGAGCCCGCTCTGCGCCAGCGAAGGTCCGCGGGCGCGCACGGCCACCTTCGTATTCACGCCCGCACCCTGCACAATCAACCCGGCGATCAGGACCTCATCCGCTGAACCAATCAGCCCGCGTGTGCTGAGGTTCGCGAGCTCGGAGCCGGCCGCACCGCCCAGATCGTAAATTTCCACCAGGCCCAGGCCAGACCCATTCCCGGCGCCGGTCATCAAGACCGTGTAGGCGCCGGGCAAAAGTTCCGCCTCGATCAGGCATTCCTCGGGATGCGCCGGCGGCAAAGTGGCCCCGCCGGAGTTCTGCCAGCTGTCGTTGCGCGCGATCAGGCCACCGCTCCCGTCGCGCAACTCAAGCACGGGATCGGCCAGGGTGCCGTGCAAACCGGCCTGCGCCAGGGACCGCCCCAGCCCCCGCACCGCCACCGTGCGCGGTCCCTCCCCCGTGACGATGAACCCGCCAATCATGAGGTTGTCGCCCGTGCCCACCATTCCGCGGGCCGAAAGATTCGCCAGCCGGCCGGTGGCCGGGGCGAGCGCCGCCTGCGTGACCGCGCCGCCCCCGGAAGATCCTCCCCCGCCATCATATTCCGGGTCGCGCGGAAACTTCGCGTAGGGCAGACGCGTCCTCTTTGAAAAAGAAACGGTCGCCCCGGATACCGGGATCAAGAAAGTCACGCAGACCGGAGGCGGCAACGAGGTCGTCCTGCTCCACGCCGTCGCCGCTCACACCCACCGCGCCGATGAGCTGGCCGTTGCGATAAAGCGGGAAGCCTCCGGGAAAAATCGTGATGCCATTCGGGAACCGCGGGTCGGGGGGCGGGGTCGAGAAAGATTCCTGCAGTCCAAAGAACGGACCGGGTTTGCTGGCGTCGATGCCGGGCGGATAATGATTCTGCGCGAGAAAACCGACCGTCCGGGTGGAGAACGCCTGGGCGTTGTCCGAAAACCCGACGGCGGTGCGCGCCTTCTGCGCCGCGACGTCCCAGCTGAACATGGTGGCATCACCGGTGCGAAACGCGCCCAGGACGGTCGGCGGGATGAGCGGGCTGTCGGGAAAATTCACCACCACGATGTAGGCCTCCATGCGCGAGCCAAGCGGCAACCGAATCCCGGCCCGGGTCGTGCGCACGCGGTCCGCCGCGAGCTCGATGATCCCGGCGACTTCCGCCGCCGTCAGGCGAGCCTGGCCGTTGATCGGGGACCGTAAGGGGATCGCTGATGATCGGCTGCCGCACCTGGCCGGAGACGCCGCCAAAAGTGGCCGTCGGATACGGAAACGGAGGCGGCGGCGCGACGATCGGGAACATCGCCGCGGCGTTGCCCGTCAGCACCAGCGACCCGAGCGACGGCGTGCTGGTGTTCACGTAGGCCAGGCTGATGCCGTTGATGAAAACCTTCTCGCCAGTGATGGAACTGGACGGGGCAAATCCCTTCTGCGCCGCCAAGGCGACGTCCTCGTCCTTGTCCGACCCGGTGACAAACCCTTCCGAGCCGTCGCCGGTGACGCCGACCCCGCCGACAAGAACGCCGCCCTTGTAGAGCGGAAGACCACCCGGCGAACCGGCGAGCGAGGTGCCGGCGATGGGCGATCCGAAAGTGCCGGGCGACGAACTGGTCGGGATCAGGTCGGTCTTCTTGAACCGGTTCACATCGGAGAAAGGAAGATTGGAGAAACCGACGCCCACGAGCGGGCCGGGCGGCGTGTTGCGGACGCCGGGTGGAAAGTGGTCCTGGATGATGAAACCGGCGGTGCGCGAGGAAAAAGCGTGCTGGTTACTGCTCAGGAACGCGGCCGTGCCCGCCTTGGAAACGGCGGCGGCGATCTCAGCCGGGGTGGGTTCGCCGCCGCGCCGATTCCAGACCACCAGGACGTAGCCTTCCCGGTCGGTCACAGCGATCACGGCATTCGGCGAAATCTTGTTCGCCCGCGTGGTCGCCTGGGTGACGACGCGGGTCACGTCGGCCACCGTGAGCTGGGCGCGCGCGGTCGCGGCGAACAAAAGGCTCGCCAGCAAAAGGGGGAAGAGCCGCATGAACCTCCAGCCTAGGGAATGGCCACGCTGCCGCCAAGCCAAAGCGCCGGCCGTCCGCCGCGCAGGATTGCCTCGCTCCAGCCAATCCGGCATCCTCGAAATTGAATGCCCGTCTTCTCCCGAGCGTCGATCATTGCCTGCGCGCTCCTTCTTTCCGGAGGGGGCGTTCTGCCGGCGCTGTTCGCGCTGGAGGAAAACGACCGTTACCGGCCGGACGTGGCGGCGCCCCCGGCTCCGCCCACCCAGTTCAATCCCGACCCGGGTGGTGGCAAGGAAGCCGAGCCCGAGCTGCCGCCGGAGCTTTTCCCGCCGATTCTCATGGAGGAAACCGACTACGGCGAAGAGCCGCTGCCGCGCTCGCTGGAGCTCCCGCGGCGCGGCGTGCGCGAAGTCTCGCCCCGGCGTGAAACGCTCGAGCAACCGGAGTACCCGGAAGAGGCGCGCGACCTGCCGGACCGGGCCCGGGCGGTGCCAAACCGCTGGTTCATCGGCTTCGGCCGCTGGCAGCGTTACGCCGATCCCTCGCACGAAACCCCCTACCAGACGGAAGGGCTCCGGCTCTGGCATCCCTATCTGCAAAGCACCCTAAAAGGCGACGCCCCGATTATCGGCCAGGACATTTTCATGAACCTGACCGTGGCCGACTTCGCCCAGTTCGAGACCCGGCGACTGCCCGTCCCGAGCGGGGTCTCGACCAATCTGCCGAACAGCTCCGAGTTTTTCGGGCGCGGCGAGCAGCTCTTTGTCTCGAACGACGTCCAGCTCGGGCTCGATCTTTTCCGCGGAGAGACCGCCTTCAAACCGGTGGAATGGGCCGTGCGCCTGCTCGGGGTCTACAACAGCAACATCATCGACGTGAACGAGGCCAACCTGGTCGATCCCGATCCGCGCGGGTCGGAGGGCAACAGGACCTACCGGGCCAAGGACTTCTTTTCCCTGCAGGAGGCGTTCTTCGAATGGCACCTTCGCGATCTTTCCCACACCTACGACTTCATCTCGTCGCGCTTTGGCATTCAGCCGTTCGTGAGTGATTTCCGCGGCTTCATTTTCAATGATTCCAACCTGGGCGCGCGGTTCTTCGGGAACTACGACAACAACCACTGGCAGTGGAACCTCGCCTTTTTCGACATGCGCGAAAAGGACACTTACTCCGACCTCAACATTCTCTGGGAAGCGCGCGACCAGCAGATCATCATCGCGAACGTCTACCGCCAGGATTTCCTGGTGAAAGGCTACACCGCCCAGCTCAGCCTCCACGCCAATTTCGACAACGCCAGCCGGCATTACGACAAGAACGATTTCCTGGTCCGGCCGGCCCTGATCGGCGACGTGCGCGACCATTACGTCCAGGCCTACTACCTTGGCTGGGCGGGTGACGGTCACATCGGCCGGCTCAACATCTCCCACGCCTTTTACCAGGCGCTCGGTGAGGACAGCCATAACGGCATTGCCGGACGCCGGGTCGAGATCAATGCCCAGATGGCCGCGCTCGAACTCTCGATCGACAAGGACTGGCTGCGGCACAAGGTCTCGGTCTTTTACGCCAGCGGCGACAGCGATCCGCTCGACGGCGAGGGGACGGGCTTCGACACCATCCTCGACCGCCCGTTCTTTATTGGAGGGCCGTTCAGCTTCTACGCGCACCAGGGCTTCAATCTCGCCGGCACGGCGGTGAACTTTAAGCAGCGCGACAGCCTGGTGCCGAACTTCCGCAGCAGCAAAACGGAAGGCCAGGCCAACTTCGTCAACCCCGGCGTCCTCATCGCCGGCTACGGGGCCGACGCCGAGATCACCCCGAAACTGCGCGCGTTCCTCAACGTGAACTACGTCTGGACCGCCACGACCGAGCCGACCAAACGCGTCCTTTTCACCGATCGCGCCAGCAATGACCTCGGGCTCGATTGCAGCCTCGGGTTCCAGTTTCGCCCGCTCTTGACGGATAACATCATCGTCAGCGCCGGCGCCGGCTTCTTCGTCCCGGGCGATGGGTATCGCGATATCTACCGCGCGAACACCCGCCCGGTGCCCGGTTTTCCCGGGCCGCCCGCGGGCGAGGTGGACGATTTCCTCTACAGCGGTCTCCTGACCATCACGCTGACCTACTGATGAGGCTTCTCCCCAGCCTGCTTCTTCTGGCCGTGCCGGTCCTGGCGCAGCCGACCGGCCTTGGCCCGCCGACTTCCGTGCCGGCGGAGGCCTCGCTGACCCGGCCGCAGCCGCGGCCGCCGCGCAACTGGATCGACCAGACCGAGGCGCAGGCGGAGGCCAAAAGCGTCGGCTGCAACCAATGCCATGCCGGGGTCGAACCGATGCACGCGGCCCGCCACGTGGTCCTCGGTTGCACCGATTGCCACGGCGGCAATCCCGCGCCCGGCCTGAGCAAGGAAGAGGCGCATGTTCTTCCCACGCACCGCGAATTCTGGCGGACCTCGGCCAACCCGCCCGGGTCCAATGTCTGGCTGAACCGCGAGTCCCCCGAGTTTATCCGCTTCATGAATCCGGGCGATCTCCGGGTGGCCGAACAATCTTGCGGTCTTTGCCACGGCGAGATCGTGCGCAACGTCCATCACTCGATGATGAATCACGGCGCCATGCTCTGGGGCGCCGCGCTCTACAATAACGGCTCCTTCCTGCACAAAAACTACCGCTTCGGCCAGGCCTACGGCCCCGACGGCCAGCCGCTCCGCCTGGAGAATTACACGCCGGTGACCCCGGAAGAGACGCAGAAGCACGGCATCCTGCCCTACCTGGAGCCGCTCCCCCGTTTCAACCTCAGCCAGCCCGGCAACATCCTCCGCATCTTCGAGAAGGGCGGCGAGAAACCGCTCCTCCTTGGCGTGCCCACCGTGGGCGAACCCCCCGGGCGTCCGTTGCGACGTCTCTCCGAGCGCGGCCTCGGCACGCTCAACCGGACCGATCCCGTCTTTCTCGGGCTGCAAAAAACGCGGCTGCACGATCCGCTTCTGGGCTTTCTTGGCTCAAGCGATCACGCGGGCGATTTCCGTTCGAGCGGCTGCACCGCCTGCCATGTCGTCTATGCGAACGACCGTTCCCCGAACAATTCCGGCTGGTGGAGCAAGTACGGCCACCAGGGCCTGAGCTTCAGCGGCGATCCCACCATTCCCAAGAACGAGCGCGGCCATCCCGTGATGCACCAGTTCACCCGCTCGATCCCCTCGAGCCAGTGCATGAACTGCCACATGCACCAGGGCAACCTCTTCGTAAACCCGTATCTCGGCTACACCTGGTGGGACCAGGAGACGGATGGCGAGTTCATGTACCCGGCGCAACAGCATGACCCCACCGAGAGCGAACTTGTCCGGGCCGCGCAAAAGAATCCGGAAGCGGCGGCCGCCCGCGGTCTTTGGGGCGACCGCGAATTCGTCGAGCGGGTGGCGGAGCTAAACCCGCAGCTCAGGCACACCCAGTTTGCCGACTACCACGGCCACGGCTGGGTCTTCCGCGCCGTCTTCAAGAAAGACCGGAAAGGCCACCTGCTCGACCGGGAAGACAACCCGATCTCACACCAGGACCCGCAGAAATTCCAAAAAGCCGTCCACCTCAAGGATGTGCATCTCGAGAAAGGGATGCAGTGCGTGGACTGCCACTTCGACCTGGACGTCCATGGCAACGGCCAGCTTTACGGTGAACCGCGCAACGCCACCACCATCACCTGCGTCGACTGCCATGGCACGGTGGACCGGCGTCCCAACCTCGTCACCTCCGGGAACGCCGGCGCGGTGGACCTCGCCCGCACCAGCAACACGCCCTTCGGCCCGCGCTTCACCTGGGAGGGAACGCGGCTTTACCAGCAATCGTCGATGTCGCCCGAGGTGCGCTGGGAAATTCCGCAGACGCTCGACACGATCAATCCCGCCTCCCCGCATTACAACGCGAAGTCCGCCTACGCCAAGACCCTCGAGCGCGACGGCCAAACGTGGGGGGCGCGCCTGGCCGCGGAGGACGCGGAACGGGAACGCCGCCTGGCGCACGACAACACCCGGATGGACTGCCAGATCTGCCATACCTCCTGGGCCACCAGTTGTTTCGGCTGTCATCTCCCGATGAAAGCCAACCAGCGCGTGGCCCAGAACAAGTTCGAAGGGTGTGCTCGACCGGAATTTCACCACCTACAATCCCCAGGTGGTGCGGGACGACGTCTTCATGCTCGGCATCGATGGCACGGTGAAAAAGAACCGGATGGCCGTGATCCGTTCCTCCAGCGCGGTCGTGGTCAGTTCGCAGAACCAGAATCGCGAATGGGTTTATTCGCAGGCGCAGACCGTCTCCGCCGAAGGTTACAGCGGCCAGGCGTTCAACCCCCACTTCCCGCACACGACCAGTGGCCGCGGCACGACCAAGAATTGCACCGACTGCCATCTCTCCGCCGCCAACGATAACAACGCCTGGATGACGCAGCTGCTCGGCTTCGGCACCGGCACGGTGAACTTCTTCGGCCGGTTCGCCTACGTTGCCGAAGGCACGAAAGGCCTGCACGCCGTCGTCTGGACGGAACGCGAGGAACCGCAGGCCGCGCTCGGCAGCCACCTTCATCGCCTGGCCTACCCGGCCAATCATGCCGCGCACGTGGCCGGGCACGGCGAACTCAAGGAGGCCTACGAACATGGCGGCAAGGATGTGCGCGACCTGGTGCTGCGCGGCGAATATCTCTACACCGCCAATGGGCCCGGCGGCCTGGAGGTCTTCGACGTCGCCAATATCGACCAGAAAGGATTCTCCGAGCGCATCGTCACCACCCCGGTCTCGCCCCTCGGCCAGCGCACGCACGTGCCGACGCCTTACGCCACTTCCATTGCCCTCCCGAGCACGCTCGCCCTTGATCCCGGCCGGGAACGTCTGCCGGAAAACGAGGAGCAACCGATCGACCCGGTTTACGCCTACGTCTTCCTCTCGGATCTGCAGGAGGGACTCGTGGTGGTCAACGTCGCCAGCCTCGTCGATGGCAATCCCGAGAACAATTTTCTGCGCAAGGATGTCTCCTTCAACCCCGATGGACTCCTCAGCGGCGCGACCTTTGTCGCCGCCGCCGGGCATCGCCTTTATCTCACCGCCCCGGCGGGTCTCTTCGTCATCGATGTCTCCGACCCGATGCGACCCCGCCTGGTCGCGAGGGCGGGCGAGGGTTTCCTGCGCAACCCGCGCTGCGTCGCCATCCAGTTCCGCTACGCCTTTGTCACGGACGACGATGGCCTCAAGGTCTTCGAGATCGGAAACCCGGAGCGGCCCCGTCCCCTGCCGACGGCCACGGTGCCGCTGCGCGCAGCCGGCCGCCTTTATCTCGCCCGCACCTACGCCTACGTCGCCAACGGGCCGGAGGGCCTGGCCCTGGTCGAGATCGAGAACCCGGAACGGCCGCGCCTCGACCAGATGTTTAATGCCGGCGGCGCGCTCAACGACACCCGCGCCGTCCAGGTGGGCAGCGTGAACGCTTCGCAGTTCGCGCTGGTGGCGGACGGGCGAAACGGTCTTCGGGTCTTGCAGTTGATCTCGCCGGACACGGTGCCCGGCGCGCAGGGATTCAGTCCGCGACCGAACCCGCAGTTGATCGCGACCTTCCACACCCATGGCGAGGCGGTGGCCGTCTCGCGCGGCCTGGATCGCGACCGTGTGGTCGATGAAACCGGCGGCCAGACAGTGGTCTTCGGCCGGCGGGGCGCGCGCCCGTTCCACCTCTCGGAAATGTATCCGTTCTATCTGCGGCGCTCCGACGGCCGGCCCTACCGCGTGGAGGATGTGCGCGAGATCGACGGAAACGTGGTCACGACCTCGGGCCGCACCCTCGCGCCTGTTCCACGGCCGTCACCCACGCCCGGGGAAGAGACCGAGCCGGCGATTGAGCCGACGCCTTTTCCGCTGCCGGAGAGTGAATGACGTTGCCCAGCCCCGCTTAAGTCTGTTACAACCAACGACATGGCAGATCCCGCTAGCAAACAACCCGAGAATGTTCCCGGCCCCTGGTATGTCGATACCACCTGCACCCCCTGCCGCGTTTGCCTGGAAGAAGCGCCTGATCTCCTGAAGTACAACGCCGACGAAAGCGCGGTCTTTTTTCACAAGCAGCCGGAATCGCCGGAGGAAAAGGACGCCGCCCAGCGCGCGATGGACGTTTGTCCGACGCTTGCCATCGGGAACGACGGCTAGGCTTCAGCGTTTCCCCAGCATCATTTCGCGGAGATTGCCCGCGCTTTGCGCCCCTGCCGCGACCGCGACCGGCGCCGCGTGGAAGGAGTGGCAGGTGATGCAGTTGCTCGCCACTTTCCCCTGCGGGCTGTGACAGCTCACGCAATCCGCTTTCACCGGAAGCAGGACGTCGGAGGTCGCGCGGCTGCCCGCGGTATGATGGCAATCGTCGCAGCGCACGCTGGCGTGGCTGGCATGATCAAAAAGAGCGTGCGGCATCCAGCGATCGATCTGCTGCGGCTTTGCCACCGACGGCGCCAGGCCGGCGGACGGCCTGACCTCATGGCAATAGGCGCACCCATGGAACATCGCCCGGACGCCCGGCGCGGCCCCTTCCTCCGCCTTGTAGGGATCGGTCGCAAAGAAGACCTGGCGTTCCAGGGCTTCGCCTGAACGAACGCGCGCCTGCAAATTTTTTATCGCACGGGTGGCGAAGGCGCTGATCTGGCCCGGTTCGGTCATTCCCCGTTTTCGCGCCAGATCGGCATACTGGGAGGGGAGCGACCGCAGAAAACCGCGGACCAGCCCGGGATCGCCGTGGGGAAGAGTGAGCTCGGGCGCGGCCGGATCGAATTGCAGGGCATGGCAGGCCTGGCAGTTCCGCTCGAAGGTGATCCGTTCGAACTGCCGGCCTCCCGGCTCGGGCGTGTGACACGCCTGGCAGTCCATTTTTTTTCCATGCAGCGGCGGGATGTCCGCCTCGAAATGGCGCTGATGATTAAAGCGGAGGGTATTGGGATCCTTGAACGCCTCCTGCTTCACGCGGAACTCGGGGTGCGCGCCGGCGAATGATGCGAACGTGCTGGTGAAGCCGGCGGCCGGCCGAGCCAGCGCCGGGATGGTTTCGTGCGGCCGGACATGCCGGAGCTTGAAAGCCGAGGCGGGCATTTGCGCGCCTTTGGCCGCGGCCGCCTGCATCAGGCCAGGATTATTGTGGCAGGCCAGGCAATCACTGTCGCGCGCCACCACGAGAGCTGTTCCGCGGTGCTCCTGGTGGCAGGCGGAGCAGGAGGTATCGCTCACCACGTTGGGCGCATGAAAATCGCGGCCTTCATGGCAACTCGCACAGGCCGCATCGAGCCGGGCGAAGGCGGTTTGCTGCCGCAGCGCCACCCCAAGGTTCTCCACCGTGGCCGGGAGAGCCGCGCCGGCGCCATGGCAGGCGGCACAATTATTCTCCAGGGCGGTGTGACCGGGTGAGAGCGGACCAATGCTATAAAAATCGCCCGGCGCACTGCGGCTGAAGTAAACCGCGGCGGCGATACCGCCCAGGATCGCCAGCGCGGTCACGATCATCCGGGCTTTGCGCCACGGATGCATCACTTTGTAATAGGCGAGGTTGCCTTTGTATCGCTCCGCGATCTGCTTCTGTGTTCGCTGGGGGCGCGCCATGGCTCAATAGCGGAACAACGCCACGACGGCGTGCCAGATGGTGAGGATCACGAGAAGAATCGAAAACGGAACGTGCAGGAAAAGCCAGCCGTGCAGCCAGTGATGCAGCCGGGCCTGCAAATCGAGCATGCGCCGTTCATCACACCAGGCCTGCATTTCCTCCACCCGGACGCGATGCGCCGCGGTGACCCGCAGCTTGAAGACCCGGAAAAGGTCGTCGGAAAATCGGTCGGTCCCGAGCCGGCGACGATCACCGCGACGGGCCTCCAGGTACGGGATGACGTGGTCCTCGAGCAGATCAAGCAACGCTGTCTCTGATTCTTCCTCCGTCTCCCGGGCCGAGTCCGGCGGAGAATCCTCCGCAGCCGCCGCCACGACCGCTGGCGCCGGCGCCGGCTTGTCCCCGGGCGGCACCGGATTCCCCTCCGGCACGCGTGCGGTGGGTGTGCCCGGCGTTTCCACGCCGCGCCCGGCCAGCTCACCTTCGCCCGCGGTGTTCTTCTTCTCTTCCGCCGGGCCCGGCGAGGCCGTCCCGGTGACCGTTTCGCCGGTAACCGTCGAGCCGGACGCTGATTTGGCGCGGGCTGTCGGCGTGACCACCGCCGCGCTTCCCGCCATCGGCGTCGTCCCGGCTGTGGCCGCGCGCGCCGGCGTCGCGGCGGGCGCCCCTTTGTCCGCCTCGGCGGATTGTTCCGCCGTCAGCGCTTTGCGCATTTTCTCGGCCGCCGCCAGCAACTGGCCCCGGATGTGCGGGATTTGCTCGTAGACCGTTTCGCCCGGCAGCCGATCTTTCATCAGGCGCGGCAGCCAATGCTGCAGGGCCAGCCCAAAAAATCCGCTCGCCATGACAATGAGGTAGAGCCAGAGCAGCAGGCTGGTCATGGGACCGCCAAAGCGCAGGCCGCCATGCAGCGCCACCAGCGGAATGGTCAGGATCGTGAGCCAGATGTGGGCGCGCAGCCAGACCTGCACCCGCCCGATTTTCCAAAGCGGAACCTTCTTTCGCAGCCCCGAGGAGGAGGGCAAAGAGAAAAATCGCCAGGGCCGTGCTGCCGAAGATCAGTCCGAGCGGTGTTCCTCCCGGCAGACCCCGCGGCGGCGGCTGCGGCCCGAGCCAGCCCGGAAGACGCATCGGCACCGGCGTCCGGTCCGGATGAAAATTGGCCAGGTAAAGAACCAGCGCCCCCAGCGAGGCCAGGCAGACGAAAATGGCCCAGGGGAGATGCGCACGATTAAAAATGCGCATGTTGGCTAGTGCGTATGGCGCCGCTCCCGCGCAGAACGGCCGCTTTTCGGCCGCAGGATCTCCGTTTCCGCGTCAAAGATGTCGCTGAAAAACCGGCGGGGATCGACCCGCTTGGCCGCGTCGTGCGGACAGGCATAAACGCAACTGGGGGTGGAAAGCTCGGTGCAAAGATCACAGGTGTTCGCCTTGTAGGCGGTCGTCTTCTTCTGCTCGATCTTCACCCGCGGCGCTTCCCCCTCCCTTTTCGCCTTGATCTCCGTGCGCACTTCCTTGAGCAGCTCGAAGGGATGCATGTTGATGTTGCCGTAGGGACAAAGCTCGGCGCATTTGCCGCAGCCGATGCACCAGTCCTCGATGATGATCTCGAGGTTTTCCTTGCGCCGGATCGAGCCCACCGGGCATTGCGTCATGCAAAGCGGGTCGCGGCAGGAACGGCAGGCGGTCGCGACGAGGTAATGATCGTAACGCAGGCCGTCGCGCAGGAGGCGGGAAACACCGTCGTGCGCCTGCGCGCAGGCCTGGACACAGGCGTCGCACCGGGTGCAATTGTCGAGATCGATCAGGAGAAGGTTCTGCGCTTCAAAGAGTCCCTGGTCCAGAAACTCGTTCAGTTGCAGACCGGCCGGAGGGGCCTTCGTCTCGGAAGCTTGCAGACGGGCCGCCGCCATCTCTTCCACCTGCGCCTGCACCGCCGGGAACTCGCGCACCATGTCGTGGAAATCGGTCGCCGGGATTTTCACCAAATCCACGGCGTCGAGCGCGGTGCAGGTGGCGGTTCGCCGGATCGCGTGCAGCAGGGCGATCTCCCCGAAATAATCTCCCCGGCTCAGGTAGGTGCGCACGATCTCCCCGCCCGGCATCGATTCGGAGACGCGCACCACGCCGGAGCGGACCAGGAAAAAGGCGTCCGCCTCGTCGCCCTCCCGGCAGATCACCTGCCCCTGGTTGAACGAGACCAGCTCCACCTGGTCTTTCAGGCGGGCAACGAACTCATCCGTCAGCGGTGCCAGGAGCGGCACCCGGCGGAGATGATTGCTCAGGGAACGTTCGCGATAATTCTTCTCCATCTCGGTCTTGAACGATGTCCCCTTGAAGGTCGGCACCTTCACCTTCGACGCGGCCTTGGAGGCGTCCGAGACCTGTCGCGTCCCCACCAGCATGTCGAGCACCACCCGCAGCATTTCCACAATCACCGAAGGCTCGCTCGTCTCCACCGTGGCCGAGCGCGGCTGAAAGGTCCGGCAGGTCATCTCGCCGAAAAGCTCGCCCGCGCCCATCTCAGCCAGGGGTCGGTGCGTCGGCAGATCGACATTGGCATCGATCCCGATGAACTGCCTTCGGCTGGTGTCCGGCCGCGCGTCATCGGCGTCGTCGACCAGGAAACTCTTCATCCGCTTGAAACTCCGCCCGATGAAACCGGCCGCCGGCCGGGTCCGGAGATGGGCCATGGGATTGCGAATGAAAATGTTGACCTTGCCGGAGACGATATAGAACGCGGTCGAGCCGAATTCCCCCTCCTCACAGACCACTTCGCCGGGCGCGAGCTTGTGCACCACGGCGGAACCCCTGGCCCAGTTCTCCAGCTGGGCACGCGGCATCTCCTGCAGCGCGGGAAAATACCCGAGCAGCTGGTCAACCGTCAGCGGTGTGCCGCCGGAAAGTTTGGCTTCGCCCTCCATGACTGGTCGTGCGGGGCACGAACGTGAATGCCCGGATTGTATCGGTGCCGCAAAAAGGCGGGAAGAATTTAATCCTCGGGGCCCACGCGATTTAGGTTGGCTTCGCCGGGCGCCCTGCCGGTAACATCGGGCGTGCCGCTCCGCCTCTTCCTTCGGCTGCTGGGCTGCGCGGCACTGCTCGCGGCACCGCTCGCCGCAGCCCGCAATGCGGAACCGATCGCGGAGGAGTTTGTCGGTGTCGCCGGATGCAGCTCCTCCAGTTGCCACGGCGGCGCCGGCCCGCAACGCAACCAGGTCATCACCTGGAAACGCGACGATTTTCATGCCCGCGCTTTTGCCATCCTGACGAACGCCCGCAGCGCCCGCATGGCGGAAGCGCTCGGCGGACCGGCCGCGCCGGAAAACGCGCGTTGTACCGTCTGCCATTCACCGTTTCAGGCGGTGGCGGCCGCCCGTCTCCAGCCGTCCGCCCGGCCGGATGAAGGCGTCTCGTGCGAGAGTTGTCACGGCGCGGCCGAAGGCTGGTTGCGCGGTCATACGCGGCCTGACTGGAACCGCGCCATCGCGCTCGGCGCCGGCCTGCGCGACCTGGCCGATCTTTATGGCCGCGCCAATGCCTGCGTCGCCTGCCACCAAAACATTGACGCCGATCTCGTCGCCGCCGGGCATCCGCACCTTCTCTTTGAACTCGATCGCCAGGGCGCCGCACAGCCGCCGCACTGGACCGATCCGCCGGAGAACCGCGGGGCGCGCGCCTGGCTGGTGGGACAGAGCGTGGCCCTGCGCGAACTGAGCTGGAAGCTGGCCCTTGCCCCGCAGCCGGATCCGCAGGTTCACGCGCAATGGGACGGTCTTCGCTGGCTTTTCGGGCTGATCCACGCGGCCGCGCCGGCGCTTGGCCCTTTCGACGCCAATAGCCCCTACGCAAGCATGCAGACCCAGGCCGATGCCATGGCCCGGCGAATCGCGGCGGGCGCGCTCCCGCCGCAGACGGTGCCGCTTCTTCGGCAAACGCTCGCAGCCGCCGCGCTCGAGCAGAATGCCAACGAGCCAGGAGGCCCGGCCCTGTTTGAGCGGGCCCAGCGCCTCCTCTTCGCCCTCGACCGGCTGACCCTCGCGGCCGAGGGAGCGCGTACCCCCGATCTGGAAAAGGCTCTCTCTGCCCTGCGTGACACCCTCGTTTCCCGCGACCGCTTTGATCCCCGGCAGTTCAACGAAGCTTTACGTTCGTTCCGCGCTGCGCTTCCATCGTCCTGAAGAGACCCATGCCCGATACCCCTTCCCCTGCCGTTCCCTGGACGCGACAAAATCCCTACCCGGCCCGCCTCGTCGTCAACCGCCGCCTTAACACCGACGAATCGGAGAAGGACACGCGCCATTTCGAGCTCGACCTGAAGGATTGGGGCCTGAATTACGACGTCGGCGATTCCATGGCGGTCTATCCGACGAACGATCCCGCGTTGGTCGAAGAGATCATCACCGCCCTCGGCGCTTCCGGTGACGAGGAAGTGCCCGGCAAAACCCAGCCGGCGCCGTTGCGGCAGGCGCTCCTCAGGGATTATCGCATCACGCAAACAACCCCGAAGTTTCTCAAGGCCATCGCCGAGCGCGCCTCCGCCGCGCCCCTCCTCCAGGAACTGTTGGAACCGGAACGGAAACAGGACCTCGACACCTACCTCTGGGGCCTCGAGGTCATCGATTTTCTGGTCGAACATCCGTCCGCCAAATTCGCGCCCGAGGAATTCGTCGGGCTCATGCAAAAACTGCAGCCCCGCCTCTATTCCATCGCCTCCAGCGCAAAAGCCTTTCCCGAGCAGGTCCATTTTACGATCGATATCGTCCGTTACGAGAGTCATGGCCGGCAGCGCAAGGGCGTCTGCTCCTCCTTTCTCGCGGAGCGTGCCGCCGATGTCGCGGTGCCGGTTTATCCGACGCCTTCAAAACATTTTCGGCTGCCCGACGATCCCGCCACCCCCATCATCATGATCGGGCCCGGGACAGGCATCGCCCCTTTCCGCGCCTTCCTGCAGGAACGCCGCGAGATTGGCGCCCACGGGAAGGCCTGGCTTTTCTTCGGGGCGCAGCGCGAAAAATGCGATTACTTCTACAAGGAGGAATTCGAAATCCTGCAAAAGGACGGGTTCCTCACCAACCTGACCTGCGCCTTTTCGCGGGACCAGACGCACAAGGTCTATGTGCAGCATCGGATGAAGGAAAGCGCGGCCGAACTCTGGCGCTGGCTGTAGGAGGGCGCGCACTTTTACGTCTGCGGCGATGCCAAGCGCATGGCCAAGGATGTTGATGCCATGCTCAAGCAGATCGTGCAGAGCGAAGGCAGCCTGACCCCCGAGCAGGCCAACGAGTACGTGGAAAAGCTGAAAGCCGAGAAGCGCTACAAACGCGACGTCTATTAAGAGAGAGCTTTAGGCGCCCCCGCCATTCTCTCCCGAACCGCAGCCGCGGCCGCCACCAACATCACGCTCAGGCAGGCAAAAGCCGCCGCGCTCCCGGCCACCAGCCACCAGGGCCGATAAACGAGTTCCAGTCGGCCTGCGCTTCCCGCTGGCACTTCCAGCACCGGCGCCAGCCCGCGATAACTCCCCAGGGCAAGGCGCCGCCCATTCAGATACGCCCGGTATCCTTTAAAGTTTGGCCGGGAAAAAATGAGCAGCCCCGGCCGGTCTCCCGCCGGCACGGAGAGATCGACTCCCACGGATTGCCGGCCCGCCTCAACCCGGGTCACGCTGACCGGCGCAAAATTTTCTCCCGGGCGCGTCTCAATTTCCGTCAATGACCGGACCGCTCCCAGCGGCGCGCCCCGGCGATGATAAACCTTTCCCTCCCTGCTGAAATACACCAGACGCCATTCCTCCAGCGGCAGCGGCGCCATTTTGTAGGCATCCGCCACGATGATCCCATCGACCCCGAGCAGGGCCGGCCCGCTCTCCGGACCGCCGTGCCAGCGCAGAATCCATTCCGCTGTCGACGGATCGATTTCACCATGAATGGAAGCAGACAGGTCGGCGGCGACGCCCCCGGCCAGGATGGGACTGTAGCCATTGAGGAAACGCAGGCCCGCCCAAAACGGCGTGCTCCCGGGACGAACCACCAGCCCGGTTTCACCTTCCGCGGCCCCAACTCGATACGCTTCTTCCGGCGGCGGATAGACGCTGAGATAAAGGCGAGCCGGGTCGAGCGGAGCCGGGTCCTTCAAGGCCGGACCAAAGGGATACTTGGGCACGCCCACATTGGTCGGAATGATCCAATAGACCGCCAGCAGACTGAGCAGGGTCACAACGGGGAAGGCCCAGAACCGCTGCTCCGGCCGCCACCGTTCCGCCGCGACCCAGGCAAGGCCAATCGCGCCCAGGATCGCCGCCAGCGGCCAGTGATAAAGCGCGCCCGGATCAATCCACGCTCCAATAAAACCGATCAGGTTTACTGCCAAAACCGCCAGTGACGCCGGGGTCAGGAACCGCCACCGCCGGACAAAGCCGCTCTCCAGACATCTCGCTCGCCTGCAGGAAATGCGCGGCCGACATGGCCAGCACCAGATGAAAAAAGGGCAGCCAGCGAAAACTCCAGCGAAACACCCCGGCGCTCGGCAGGGTGGCGATCAGGGCGAGCAGGAGCAGCAGGCCGATCTCCCAGCGGAAGCGCGAAACCAGCCGGCGCCCGTGCGCCAGCAGCGCCCAGATGATCATCGCCGGGACCGCGAGGCCGGTCGCCAGTTCCACCCCGGTGTGCGGACGTGATCGTCCCAGAAAATCAGTCCACGCCACGGTCCACGAAGGAAGAACCAAACCCGGCCACGCCGGGAGCGGCACGGTCCATGGCCAGTTCAAACCGGCGTGCGCGGCCCGGACCGATCCCTGCACATGATCAAAAAGCGCAAGCCAGGCCGGCGCGGAAAGCCCAAGCCCCAGCAGCGCGCCGGCGAGCAACGGATAAACCGCAGCGAGCACACGGCCGCTTTCCCAGGCGCGGACGGCGAGCCAGAGATAAAGCACGCCCAGCATCAGGACCGTGTAAGGAAACCCGCCCGTGATCAGCAGATAGACAAAGGGCGCCGGCCAGAGAAACCGCCACCGCGACCCCCGGGATGCGAGCGCGCGTTCGCCCGCCCACCAGCACCAGGGCAGCCAGGCAAACGCGGCCAGCGCGCCGAACCAGTTTGTCGCGCCCCAGCAAACAATCCAGCCGTTGCCGGCCGCCACCAGCGCGACCAAAAGCGCGAACGGTTCCCTTAGCCCGCGGCTTCGCGCGAGCAGATAGCCGCCGGCGGCGAGCACTCCCAAATGGACCAGCGAAAGCGCCGCCGCCTGTTGCGGAAAGGAAAGCGGCAACTGCCAGAGCGCCACCACCACCGCATTCACAAAAAGACTGAACGTCCCAAACTGGTATTCGCCCGCCAGGTTTCCGCCCACCCATGAGGATGAGCTGAGCAATGGCCAGGTTCCTTCCGCCCAGCTCCGGGCGACGTCGGCGAACACCGGCAAAATCGAGATCGCGAAATCGTCGTTCCAGAAAAGCAGGGGATCGCGCCCATAAAGAATTCCCCAGAACAGCAGGACCACCCCCGCGGCGCCGGCGGCGCCGAGCCAGTCCCGCCGGGAAATCGGATCGGACACGGGTGGCGCCTAGAGCACGACCGGCATGCCCTCGGTCATGATGACGAGCTTGTCCTCGATCGCGTGGGTCTGGGCGCTGGCGCGCAGCCGGGTAAGCGGCTCGTCCATCGGTTCGTAGCCCAGCCGGAAACTGCCGTAATGCATCGGCACCAGTTTGCTCGCGCGCAGTTCCTTGAAAGCCAGGATCGCTTCCTCCGGGTTCATGTGCACCTCGCGTCCGCTCGGCGGGTCGTAGGCGCCGATCGGGAGCAGGGCCAGCTCGACGTTGTAACGCTGACCGATCTCGCCAAACCCGTCGAAATAGGCGCTGTCGCCGCAGTGAAAAATCGAGCGTCCGGCCGTTTCGATCACGAACCCGCCGAAGCCGCGATGGCGATCAGCCAGGAACCGGGCCCCCCAGTGATGACACGGCGTGAGCGAAACGCGCAACCCTTCCAGCTCCACCTGCTGCCAGTGGTCCAGCTCGTGCACAATGTTGAACCCGAGGTCGTGCACCAGGTTGCCCACCCCGGTCGGGACAATGATCGGCTGGTCGGCGGCGACTTTGCGCAGGGTGCGCCGGTCGAGATGATCGAAATGCGCGTGAGTCACGAGCACGTAATCGATTTCGGGCAGATGATGAATTTCGAACCCCGGTTGTTTCAATCGCTTGATCACCTTGAGCCAGCGCGACCAGTTCGGATCGACCAAAATGTTCAGCTCGGAGGTTTGCAGCAGAAAGGAGGCGTGCCCGATCCAGGTCACGCAGACCTGACCCGGCTGCACCTCGGGGAACTGCGGCGGCTGCACCGGCTTGCGTTCCCCTTCCCGTTTCGTGAAAAGCGACGGGATCAGCACCTTGGTCAGGAAATTGCGCTTGTGCCAGTCCTGCCCCGGACGCAGCCCCACCCGTGTGCCCCCTTTCTCGGCGCCATCTTTCCCCGGATTTTGGCGGACAATTTTTCGCTTCTTCGAAAAAGGAATCGGCACGGTCGGCGAACGATATAAGCTGGGACCGGTGAAGCAACGTGTTTCGAGCCGGTGAACGCGGTCGAGGAAAAGCAGGCGCTGCGCCTCCGGATGCGCGCCGCCCTGCAGGAGCTGCCCGCGGCGGAGCGGGCCCGCGCCTCGGAAATCATCTGCGCCCGGCTGGTCGCGCATCCCTGGTGGGAAACGGCCGAAAGTCTCCTCCTCTTTTCGCCGTTCGCCAGCGAACCCCAGATCGCGGCCGCCCAGGCCGCGGCGCTCGGGGCCGGAAAACGGGTCGCCCTCATTCCGCCCACGCTCCGGGACGAGACTGATCTCGAGTTGACTGAACTCCCGGAGCTGGTGCTCGTCCCGGGGCTCGCTTTTGACCGGGCGGGCCATCGCCTCGGGCGCGGCGGCGGATTCTACGACCGCTTCCTGGCGGGGCGCGGCCAGAGCGCGCGCAAGCTCGGTGTCTGTTTTGCCCTCCAGTTGCACGAGACCATCCCTTTCGAGGCGCATGACGCCGTCATGGACGGCGTCATCACCGAGGAGTGACCGGGCGCGATCCGGGCAAAAAAAACGCGACCTCGAAAGGTCGCGTTGCGAAAGCCGAAGGAACGTACCGTAACTTTATATATGTGTGAGTGACTTCCAGGCTCGCACCTTCCTATTTAGCAGCCCCCATGCCACGACCCGCTTTGGTGGCATGTTTACCTGACTCCAACCCGTCTCGCCCGGTCTTCAAGCCGTTTTTGCCACAGATTCACACGGATTAACACGGATGGAGATCACCCCGATCCGTGCTTCGTATACCCCCGTTCATCTGCGGATTATCTTCCGGGACTTTGGGACACCGAGGGGTTAACAATTCTCAGATGGTAGCGGGAATACGGCGACCGTGGCTTCTTCTTCTGGCGCTGTTGTATGTTGGCCTCCTGGTTCTTGCCTTGCCGGAATGGCTGCTCTATCGCCGTTTAGCCTCGGTCGGAATTTCCACTTCAGGCGAGATCGTCGAGATCTTTGAAAGGAACCACAATGCCGTGCGATATCAGTTCACGGTGGCTGATCGGCGCTATGAAGGTATCGGCATCCCGGGACTGGCGAGTCCGGAGGTGACGAGACGCATTGGAACCCAAGTGCCCGTCGTCTACCTGCCTGGCAATCCGGGGAAGTCGGTCATCGGCGATCCCGCGCAGCTGCGCGATTCCTGGTCGGGTCTGCTTTTCATTTTTGGACCTTTACTCCTGGCTTTCGCCGTCGGCGTGGCGCGAGCGAGGTTTCTTCATGCCCGGCAAGAAAGCGGTTCTCCCAACGAGAGAGCCCGTCCGGATAAGGTGTGAAGAGCAGTCATCAGACGTGGGCGACCCGTTCCGCTCGCAAAGCCCGCGGAGCGAGCGTCTGCCGCTGGACGAGTTGCTCGCGTGGCCGGCCGCCGACGGGAACCGCCGGCCGCTAATTCTTCCAGTGTTTCGCGATGAAACCGGCCCGGCCGGAGCCGACCGCATACGCTTTGTAGTGCGCCGGATTCTTCTGGTAATATTTCTGATGATATTCTTCCGCCGGATAAAAGGGCTGGGCCGCCAGGATCTCGGTCACAACCGGCTTATCGAACCGGCCGGAATCGCTCAGCTTCTTTTTTGATTCCTCCGCGATCTGCTTTTCCTCGGGCGACGCGAAATAGATCGCGGCCTGGTAACTGAGCCCGATATCGGCGAACTGCCCGTCGGCCTGGGTCGGGTTGATGTTGCGCCAGAAAATCTCCACCAGATCGGCATAGGAAATCTGCGCGGGATCGTAGGTTACCTCGATCACTTCGCGATGCTTCGTTTTGTGCCCGGAGACCTCGCCGTAATTGGCGTCCCCGGCCGCGCCGCCGGAATATCCGACGCGGGTGCTCAGGACCCCTTTGGCGGAATCGTAAGGCGGTTGCATGCACCAGAAACAGCCGCCCCCGAAAATCGCGGTCTTCTTCGTTTCCGTCTGCGCCTCGACGGAAATCACGGCCAGGGCGGCCAGCAAAAGCGCGGCAAAAAACTTTTTCATGATGGAGATAAGACCGCCCGACGGGAGTGGCTGTTGAAAACTTTTCCGGGTCCGGTTGGTTAGGGAATGCCGGGCCTCTTCCTGGAGTCTTACGTGGAACCGATCGATCCGGTTGCGCTTTTCGGCCGGGACGCCCCGCTGGAGGTGGATCTCGGCTGCGGCGATGGCGCTTTTCTTGTCGCCCGCGCGCTGGAGGAACCGAGCCGTAATTTCCTGGGCGTGGAACGCATGCCGGGGCGCTTTGCCACCACCCAGCGCCGCCTCGACCGGAACCGGATTGCCCATGCCCGGGTTCTGCAGCTCGAAAGCGCCCAGGTCGTGCGCGATTTGCTGCCGCCCGGGTCGGTCACTCTTTTTCACCTTCTTTTCCCCGATCCCTGGCCAAAACGGCGGCACTGGCCGCGCCGGGTCGTGACCAGCGATTTTCTCGAGGATCTCGCCCGCGCCCTGCAGCCGGGAGGCCGGATCAGGATTGTGACCGATGACGAAGCCTATTTTGGCGTGATTGCAGGGGAGATCCGGAAGACGGAGCGGGTCCGTCCGGGCGCGCTCGAACACGAGTTTCCAGTCACGACTTTCGAAAAGCGATTTCGGAGCCAGGGCATCATCCCGCGCCAGATCGTCCTGCAAAAGGCCTGATCACGGCGCCGGGGCCGGACGCTCTTTCTCGAAAACCCTGCCGCTGAGATGGCCGCGCACCTGCCAGGCGGACGGCGTCACCACGATCTGAACGGCGCCCTCCTCGTCCTGCCGGAACAATCGAATCCCGGCCCGCTGCACTTCCTCCACCCACTTATCCGGGAGCCGATCTTCCTCGGGAAACGGGCGCGCCCCGGCGACGATTACCTCGGGCGCGACCGCCTCGAGAAAAGGCAAGGTCCCGGACGGATCGGCGTGATGCCGGCTCATCACGACCAGGTCGCTCCGCAGATCGATGCCTGACGCGAGCAACGCTTTCTCTGTTTTCTCGCCGCTGTCGGACATCAACAGGATGACGGTGGCCGGAGGGACCACGAGCTGGACGACCATGGCCTGGTCATCCGCCGCCGTCGCCGGCAACTGTCCCGGCGAGGGATAAAGCAGGCGCACTTCGACGTTATCGCCGACGGACCAACGCCCTCCGGCCGGAGGGTCGACCGCAATTCCTCCGGCGCTGAACTCCTCCCGCAACGCGCGATGGACGCGGGAGCGGTCAGGAAGCGGATTATCCACGACGAGGCGTGGACGCAGCTCCCGCAGGAGGAGCGAGGCGCCGCCGAGGTGCTGCGCATCGCCATGCGAAAGGACAAGGCCATCAAGACGATTCACCCCACGACTGCGGAGGTAGGGCTGCAGGACGCGTTCGTAATCACGGCGGGACCCGGCATCGAAGAGCCAGTCCGCGCCGTTGCTCCGCAGATGGACGGCGCCGCCGGCGCCCAGGTCGAGCACGGTGATCTCGGCCACGGCCTCAACCGGCGGGGGCAGCGGGCCAACATAAAAATGACTGCCGGGGAGCGCGGCAAAAAAATGGACCAGCGCGAGCATGAGTTTGGCGATGACCCAGTTGGCATGGTTAAAGACGAGCGAAAGCCAGGTGAACACCGGCGCGCAAAGCAGCGAAAGCAGGCCGGCTGCGAGCATGCCGTAGGCGAGTGGAACGACAAAAAGGTTGGCCAGGAGCGAGACCGGCGTGACCAGGTGATAGTTCGAATAAATCAACGGCAGCGAACCGAGCCACGCCGCCAGGGAGACGGAGAAGGCGCCGGCTGTCCAGACGACGGCCCCTTCGAGCGCCCGGCGCCAGCGCCCGTAAAGCGCCGGCGGCAGAAATTCGTCCTGCGCAAAAAGACGGCGCAACCACTGGAGGATCGGCCCGGCCAGGAGGATCAGCGCCGTGACCACGCAGAAGGAAAGCTGGAAGCCGACCGAGAAAAGTTCCTGTGTGTTCCAGGCCAGGACCAGGAACGCCACCGCGGCGAGAGTGTTCAGCGAATAAACGCGGCGTTCCACAAAAAGCCCCAGAAACACCACCGAGGTCATCAGGGCGGCGCGCACACTGGCCGTGTTCAGCCCGGTAACCGCCGCATAGAACAGCAGCGCCGGAATGATCACGGCGATGCCGGCCGTGCGGGGAAGCCGGAGCAGGCGCGCCACCACCCAAAGAAGCAGGGCCAGGATTGCAACGTGCAGACCGGAAACGGAGAACAAATGGAGGGTGCCGGTTTTCTGGAAAGGTTCCTCGATGTCGTCGGGCGCGCGCTGCCGCGTCCCGAGCACGGTGGCGGTGATCAGCGCCTGCTCGGCCGATGCGCCCGCCAGATCGCGGGTGAGCACGCCTTCCATCCAGCGGCGCGACGCCTGCGCCGCGCGCAGAACATGATGGCCGGACGGTTCCGCCAAAACACTTCCATCCTCCTCGTAACGGGCGAAAAGCTGGCGGTGAATGTCGCGGCGCGCGAGATAGGCCCGCAGGTCAAATTCGCCCGGGTTCCGCGGTGGCGGCACGGGGCCAATCATGCCGCGCACCCGGATTTGTTCGCCAAAACGAGGAAGGCCGCGCCAACGCACGAAAATTTTGGCCCGGCTCGTGTGCACTTTCCCGCCGGCCTCGATCGTCCGCAGCGCGAGCACAAAGGTCGAGTAGGGCGAGGCCCCGGTGCGCGGCTCGGTCGCGACCGTTCCCACGACCGTCACCGGACGCGACCGCGGTCCCAGCATTTCCGCCAGGCGGAGGCCATCGGAGTCGAGCAAGCGGGCGCTGTGCATGAGATAAAAGCCGCCGGCGACAAAAAGAAATGTCAGCAGCGACCGGCGCGTCCACCAGGCCGCCACGCCCATGAGGAAAAACGGGGCCAGGAGAAGCGGCGCGACCGAGGGCCGGGCCTCCGCGACAAAGATGCCGGCGAGGGCGGCCAGGGCCAGGCCGACGAAAGGTTGCCGCGCGCCCGCCAGCTTCATGCGGGCGCATCATAGCGAGAACGCCCGGGTTCCGGTAGCGATTAAGCGCGGATGATCAGAACCGGGCCAGGGTGACCGTGGCCGGCTCGACAAACTCGGCGCTGCGCACCGTCAGCGGCTTCTTCAGCACCCGGGAAAGGCCATCGGCCAGCACGGTGGCGATCGCCTTGGGATCCTTGGTGTAAACCGGGATGGGGAAACCGCCGCCCTCGCGATCGTAGCCATAGATCACCCCGTTGGTTTCCCAGACGCAATAGGCATGGCCCGCGCTCAGGTCGTTGTAGCGCACCAGCATCACCTTGGCCCAAAAGTTCTTCTCGAGATCATGCTTTGCCTGGACGGTGGCGAGATAATTCACCGCCGAGATGACGCACCCGTTCAGGACCACGAGATCATCCTCGTCCGGCTGCAGGACCACGCGCTGGCTGGTGTTGCAGGCGGCGAAGACGTAAACCACCGCCGCGAGGGCGAGATGAGTGAACAGCCAGGTAAAACGCTGGAGCTGCCTTGGGAGAAAGGACAAACGCATAGGGGGATTTAGGATGCGGGGGGAAGAGGACTATGGTTTTTATAGACCACGCGCCGTCTCATGGGAAGGGAATTCACGCACCCCGACCCGGATTCGAATACTTCCGTGTCCCCTACTCCGGTTTGGTCGCGCCCCGCAGAATCGGGGCGAAGGGACTCTTTTTGATTCCGCCCGGCCATTCTCTGGCGCCATCCCTGGACTCGGATCGATCCCCTTCCGCAGCCACCGGAGCTTAGGATCCGGACCGGACCAAAATCCTTCCGAGTGCAAGTGGCTGACGAAGAGGTGATTGGATCGCGTTCCGAAATTTCGAAACGGACCTCGACCTCCACGGCACGCAAGGTGTTAACTCTGCAGCGTCACAAATCAGGTCAGAATCACGTCCGCACGGAAGAACTGGCCACCGCAGGCAACCATTATGGAACAAACCACCAACACCAAAAAAGCAACCGACCTGAAGATTCGCGATCTGACCCCGATCAAGGATGCCAAGGGCGGCGTCGTCAATAGTTCCAGCACGTTTGGCGGCGGCAGCAGCCTGAAGAAGACCGCAAACAAAACCCCGAATCCGGGTGGCTGACCGCCGGGCGGCCACAGCGCTTCGCTGGGAAAGCCGCGCATAACTCCGCACCTGACCCTGTCCCGGCTTCGCTCTGATCTCCTGGCCTGCCCGGGCGTAGTCCGCCCGCTCAATAAAGGATTGGTCCGGCTTCCTCGCATCAAGGTTGGTCCGGCTTCGCTCTGAACTCTGCGCTCTGATCTCCTGGCCTGCCCGGGCGTAGTCCGCCCGCTCAATAAAGGATTGGTCCGGCTTCGCCAAGGCTACGCCGGGACAGGCTTCGTCCTCCGCAGCGCTGCGGACGAAGCCTGGAGGCGAGGGGAGTTGAACCCCTGTCCTCGTCGCGTTCCACGCGAGCATCTACATGTTTAGCCGGTGCTTGATTTAGGGAACCGACGTTGCGCCGGCACACTGCCTGTTCCCGAGCATCCACGAATTTCCTTCACCCTTGGGCGCGGTCGCTCCGCCCTCCGGCTAGCCTGCTGTCCTCGTTTGGCGCCGTAGCAGGCGTCCAGCTCCAAACGTCACGGTCAATTAAGCCGCGAGAGCGAGATCTTGGTGATCTGCGTTTATTTGTTTTGGTCCGGTTTTTTGCGAGGCCAACGAACCATCCTCGACATGCCGCCTGCGCTTCCAACGATGAGTCGAAGCCAGTACGCCCCCGTTTTTTGAGAGGCCATTAGTATGCCCGGTTTGCCGCGGATTTCAAGGGCCGGCCCGCCTCCCCCACCCGCCCCGCGGCCTTGTGGAATTCTCCCTTCCCCGGCAAATTTTGCGTAAGGTGCCATTTGCCGAGCATGACCGTCGACCCGCCTTCCTCTCCCAGCCTCGCTTTTGACCAGCGCGCCTGTTTCGTCGCCGGCCAGGCCAAATCCGGGACCACCCTGCTCGTGGCCCTGCTCGATGGACACCCGGAATTGCTTTCGCTCCCGGAAGAGACCGCCTATTTCCCGACTGTTCTGACCAAGTTCGGGCAGCGCTCCCGGCGCGAGCAGTTCGATTACCTGGTGGAGCAATCGCTTTCCAACGTCCTCTTTGGCGGGACCTGCAAATGGGGCCGGCGCGATTATTCCTGGTTCCCCACGCGGCAGTTCCGGGAAACCTTCGAGCGCCGCGCCTTCGATCCCGCCAACGTGCAACGCGACCTGCTGGTCCTGATGGTGGAAGCCTATGCCGAAACCATCGGGCGCGACCCGGCTGGCGTGACCCGATGGGTGGAAAAGACACCGGCGAACCGGAATCATCTGCCGGCCATCCTGGCCCGGTTCCCGCAGGCGAAAATTCTGATGACCATGCGCGATCCGCGCGCCATTCTTTCGGCCCAGATTGCGCTCGAGAAAACGCGCCGGCTGGGAACGTTCTCCACCTATTACGTCATCAGCCACTGGCGGGCCGCGGCCCGCAACGCCCTCCGCGCGTTCAAAGGGGAACTGCCCTCGGCGACGGTAGTCTTCTACGAGAAACTGGTGCGGGAAACGGCGACGGTGATGGAGGAGGTCTGCCGGTTCCTGGGCGTCTCCCATCGCCCGGAGATCGTGCTGAAACCGACCAAGGCCGGGCGGCACTGGGCCGGCAATTCCGCGGCGGAAACGGAATTCACCGCCATCGATCCTGCGCCGCTGACCCGCTGGGAGACGGACCTTTCCCTGGATGAAATCGGGTGGGTGGAATGGCATTGCCGCGACCTGATGCCGGCACTGGGTTACACGCCGCGGCTGGCGCGGCGCGAGCTGCGGCATTTTTCCAGGCCGGTGCGCGGGGAGACACCGCGCGAGTACCCTCAAATCGCGGGTCTACTCAGTGCGCGACGCGCTCACCTCGCGTTAACGAAATGTGGCGGCGAAATTTCAGCAGCCGGGCCCGCGAACTTTCCGGGGGGACGCGCTCGTGATCTCCATTCCCAAGAGCGGGCGCACCTGGGTGCGCACCTTTCTCTCCGCCTATTTCTGCGAGAAAGCCGGGCGCGAGTTCCAGCTCGATCCCTGGCAGGACGGGAGCGGTCTTCGCCCCCGCATAGTCTTCACCCACGACCTTTTCGAGCACCGGACCAAGGGCGACCGCTGGGACCGGGTCCGGGGCAAGTACCTCGTCCCGGCGGCGGAATTGCGCCGGGCGCGAGTGATCCTGCTCGCGCGCGATCCGCGCGACGCCTTCGTCTCCCATTTCGTGCAACTGGTGCATCGCTCGAGCGACACGCCGCCCGAGCTGAAAACAACCAGCGCTTCCGCCCTCCTGCGGCACCCCGCCCACGGCATCGTTTCCATTATCCGGATCATGAACGGCTGGTTGAAGGAGCTGCCTCCGACCACGGGCCACTTTGACCTCGTGCGCTACGAGGATCTGCGGGCTGATCCGCCGGCCCATTTTACGGACTTGCTCCGGGCCCTGGGCGAGAATGAACCCGCAACCGCCCCTTTTGCCCACGCGCTGGCTTTTTCTGATTTCGAGAACATGAAGCGACTCGAGGCGGGCGGAAAGTTTGACTCGAAAGATCCTGACCCCGGCCAACCAGGCCGATCCCGAATCGTTCAAGGTGCGGCGAGGCAAAGTGGGAGGGTTCGCGGAGTATCTGACGGAGGAGGATCGTCACTTCGCCGCGGGCGCGATGGCACGAACTGGATCCCCGCTTCGGCTACGCGCCCTGAGCACGATCTTTTTTTTCGCGAAGCTCGAGGAACGTTTGCCTCGCCTTGCGAGGCGTCCATATTCAGCGCAAAGGCGCCCTGCTGCCCCCCGCGGCTTCTTCAACATGCGTGATCAACCTGCGGAATCATCAGTCACTCCTCCGGCGCAACTCGAGGGATTGCACCGCGCCATTCTCGAGTCGGCCCTCGATTGCATTATCACGATGGACGCGCAGGGCATTGTGCGCGAGTTCAACCCGGCCGCGGAAACGGTGTTCGGTTATCGCCGCGAGGAGGCGGTGGGCCGGGAACTGGCCGAGCTGATCGTCCCGGAGTCGCTCCGCGAGCGGCATCGCCAGGGCCTGGCCCATTATCTGAAGACGGGAGAAGGCCCGGTCCTGGGTCGCCGGATCGAGATCACCGCCATTCGTTCCGACGGCACCGAGATCCTGGTGGAACTGGCGATCACGGCGGTGCGGCTGGAGAACACACCTATTTTCACCGCCTACCTGCGCGAAATCACGGAAAAGGTGCGGGCGGAACGGCGCCGCACCGCGCTCTACCACATCGCGGGCCTGCTGGCCGGCTCGTGGTCCCTCGGCGAAGCGGCTTCTCGGATCATCCAGACGATCGCGGCCAGCGGGCAATGGGTCTTCGGCTCCATCTGGGCCCGCGACGATGAAGGCGGGCACCGTTGTGCCGGGACGTGGCACGCCGGGGATGAGGCGCTGGAGAAATTTGCCGAGGTCACGGGCCGCATGCCGCTGGGCATCGGACAGGGGGTGCCGGGGCGGGTGATGCGAACGGCGGAGCATCTTTGGCTGGCTGACGTCACCCAGAACGAAACGTTTGTTCGCGCAACGGAGGCTCGCACCGCCGGTTTGCGCAGCATCTTCGCCTTTCCCCTTTGCGCCAACGGTCAGCCGAATGGCGCCCTCGAGCTGCTGAGCCGCTCGGTCGAATCTCCCGACGAAGACCTGCTGCAGATGGTGGAGGCGCTCGGCACCCAGATTGGGCTTTTTATCCATCGCCGCCGAATCGAGAAGGAATTGCAGACGCAGAAGGAGAAGGCGGAGGCGGCCAATGCGGCCAAGGACAACTTCCTCGCCACGCTCAGCCATGAGCTGCGCACCCCGCTCACCCCCGTGCTGATCTGGGCGGGCGGAATGGCGCGCCAGGAGGATCTGGCGCCCGAGGTGGCCGAGGGCCTGCGCATGATCTGCCGCAACGTCGAGCTGGAGGCGCGCCTGATTGATGATCTGCTCGACCTCACCCGGATCACCCGCGGAAAACTCCGGCTGCATCTGCAGGAATCCGACCTGCACGAGGTCATTCGCCATGCCCACGAAATCGTGACGAGCGAACTGGCAAACGGCGAAATCGAAATTTCACTCGACCTCGAGGCGGCCCGCCACCGCCTGCCGGTCGACGCGACCCGGCTGCAACAGGTCTTTTGGAACATTCTCAAAAACGCCTGCAAGTTCACGGATGCCGGCGGCGATGTCGCGGTCCGATCGTGGAACCCCGATGCCCGGACCGTGCGCTTTGAGATCAGCGACAGCGGCGTCGGGATCGAGCCGCAGCATCTCGGCAAGATCTTCGACGCTTTCGAGCAGGGAGCGGCGCGCCGGGAAGGACTTGGCCTGGGGCTGGCGATCAGCAAAGCCGTGGTGGAGATGCACGGGGGAAGGATTGCCGCCCACAGCGAAGGCCTCGGGCGGGGGGCCACCTTCATAATCGATCTCCCCATTCCTCCGGCGACGGCTTAAGCTCGGCCGCCCGTTCCTCCGCTTCTCCCATGCGCCGTTTCATCTCGTGGCTGGTCAGCCTCTCGCTCCTGCTTGCGGTCCATGTCGCCAGCGGGAACGAACCGCGGGTAAAGGTGCGTTTCGGTCATTTTCCGAACCTGACCCACGCGCAGGGGGTAATTGCCCATGGCCTGGCGCGGGCAGGGCGCGGCTGGTTCGAGGAACGCCTGGGGCCGGAGGTCGAGGTGCTTTGGTTCACCTACAACGCCGGGCCTTCCGCGGTGGAAGCCATCTTCGCGGGCTCATTGGATGTCAGTTATATCGGGCCGAGCCCGACCCTGAACGCCCACTTTCGATCCTACGGTGAAGAAATGCGGGTGATCGGAGGCGCCATCAACGGCGGAGCCGCGCTGCTCCTGCGCGCCGGCAGCCCGGTGCAACGGCCCTCCGATTTTCGTGGAAAGCGGATCGTCACACCGCAGCTCGGGAACTCGCAGGACGTTTCCGCCCGCGCCTGGCTGCGCGCGCATGGCCTGAAGGTCACCCTCACCGGAGGCGATACCCTCGTCGTGCCGACGGCAAACCCCGACCAGCTGGGCCTGATGAAACAGGGCAAGGTGGAAGGCGCATGGACGGTCGAGCCCTGGGTGACCCGCCTCGAGCAGGAAGCCGGCGCGCGCGTTTTTTTCGAGGAAACGGATGTGATCACGACCTGGCTGGTGGCGCGGACCGAGTTTGAACGAAACCATCCCGGCCTGGTGCGACAAATCGCCGAGGCCAATCGCGAGCTGACCCGATGGATCCAGGCCAATGAGACCGAGGCCCGGCGAATCCTGATCGCGGAATTGAAAGAGGAAACGCGCACGGATTTTTCGCCCGAACTCATCGCGCAGGCCTGGCGTCGCCTCCGCTTCACCGAGGAGGTCTCGGCGGAGCTGCTGGAGAAGTCGGTGCGCGACGCCAACGCGGTCGGACTCGTTCGCGGCCAGACCGACACCTCCCGATTGCTGGTGCGGCCATGAAATTCCGCGCGAAGACACCGCCGGTGAGCGTGAGCGACGAGCTCGAGGTCATTCCGCCCTCCAAGCTCGCGATCGAGAACGTCTCCAAAAGTTTTCATGCCTCCAGCGGCCGCGTGCAGGCGCTGGACCGCGTCAGTCTCCAGGTGGCCGAGGGCGAGTTCCTCTGCCTGGTCGGGGCCAGCGGCTGCGGGAAATCGACCCTGCTGAACATCATTGCCGGCCTGGAAAAGCCGGACACCGGCTCGGTCCAGGCCGACGGCAAACCGATCACGACGCCGGGCCGTGACCGCATGGTGATGTTCCAGGAATCCGCGCTCTTTCCCTGGCTCGATGTTTTCGGCAACGTCATGTTCGGGCTGCGGCTGAAGCCGGGCCTGAGCAATCGCGACCGGGCGGATGTGGCCCGCTATTACCTTGAACTGGTGGGGCTGACCCGTTTCGAGCATGCGAACATCCACGAGCTCTCCGGCGGGATGAAACAGCGCGTGGCCCTCGCCCGGGCCCTCGCGCCGAACCCGCGCGTGCTCCTGATGGACGAGCCGTTTGCCGCGCTCGATGCGCTCACCCGCGAGCAGCTTTACGGCGACATCCAGCGCATCTGGAAAGCGCGCCGGAAGACCATCGTCTTCGTGACCCACAACGTGCGTGAAGCCGCCTGCCTCGGTGATCGCGTTCTTCTTTTCTCGCCGCATCCCGGGCGGGTCCATGCCGAGTTCAAGATCGAGCTGCCGCGCCCGCGCGACATCAACAGCGTCGATCTCGCGGCCTACGCCACCCGGATCACCACCGCCTTGAAACAGGTGACGAGGGAGGAACATGCGCTCTAGCCTGCTCCGGCCGCTGGCCGCGTTTCTTTTCTTCGGCGCCCTGCTCGTCGCCTGGGAACTGGCCTTCCGTGCCCGCCTTTGGTCGCCCATCCTGCTCCCTTCGCCTTTCCAGGTGGGCGAATATCTCCGCAGCGCCGCCGCCGACGGCACGCTCTGGGGCGCCATGCTGGTGACGTTGCGCCGCCTGTTCGTCGGTTACCTCTGCGGCATCGTCGTTGGTTTGCCGCTCGGTCTTCTCACCTCACGCTGGAACATCCTGCACGACACCATCGGCACCCTGGCCCTTGGCTTGCAAACTCTCCCGAGCGTCTGCTGGGTTCCACTCGCCCTTCTCTGGTTCGGGCAAACGGAAGCCGCCATGCTTTTCGTCGTGGTCATGGGCACGGTCTGGTCGGTCGTGATCGCGGTCGACACCGGCGTGCGCAATGTCCCGCCCATTTACCGGCGGGCGGCCCTCACCATGGGCTCGCGCAATCTTCACATCTGGCTGCGCGTCATTCTCCCGGCTTCGCTCCCCTTCGTCGTCAGCGGGATGAAGCAGGGCTGGGCCTTCGCCTGGCGCTCGCTCATGGCCGCGGAAATTTTTGTCACCATCCTGACCGGGTTCGGCCTCGGGCAGCTTCTGCATTACGGGCGCGAACTGAGCGCGATGGACCAGGTCATCGCCATCATGGTGGTGATCGTGGTCATCGGCCTGCTCGTGGACAAGATCGCCTTCTCGCCGTTCGAGCGTTTCCTGCACCGCCGCTGGGGCCTGACCCGGTAAGGCCATTCTCCCGGCACTTTCGTCCCAAGGGAAGAGCCGCACTGCGCACACGGCGCAGGCGGCTCCAATAATCTCTCCGTTACCTGGTTAGTTGGTCAGACTCTCCACGCACTTCCAGCAGGTGACGTCAGACTCGAACGACCCCGGGCATTTCACCATGACGCAATCGGTGCCCAGCGCGGCGGTCTCGCCGGCACTGAACCGTTTCACTTCCTTGCCCTTGGCGTCGAGGACCACAAACGTCCGGCCGGCCGGCACGACCTTGGCCGCGGCTTTCACCTTGGTGGCGGACGTTTTCTTGGCGGCGGCCTTGGCAGAGGTGGTTTGCGCGGCTTCCGTTTTGACCGTCTCCTCCGAGATGGCCATTTGCAGGCAGACGAGCGACGCGGTGCACAGGCTGATGACGATGAGTTTCTTCATTTTGTTCCTTTCGTTGCGGTGAGGGAAGCGATCGGCCGTTCACCAGCTTCAACAGGAAGGGCCCTGGGCAATCGCTGCGAGTCCCCAGCCTATCGGCCGGCGGGAGAAGCAACAAGGTCCAAAGAACCCGACGACGGTTACAAAATCCTCAAATCGAGGAAGTTATCGCGTGGGTCGCGCCACGAGAATGCCGGTGTGCGACCGATATTTGTTCAGGTAGCTCGACAGGCGCGCTTCCACCAGGACCTTCCCGTAATTGCGCGGAGAAGAGGCGTGCATGAAACAAAGGACGCCTTTCTCGTTGCGATAAGCCAGGCCGACGTGCGAGGTGGCAAAGCGCCGGCCATCCCGTGAAACGATCCCGATGATGTCGCCATTGCGGAGTTTGGATTCAATCGCGGGCACCTTGTGCTTCGGGATCTGGCGCAGTCCGCGCCGGGTCACCTCTGCCTCCATCCGCGCGAGCGGCCGCAGGAGCGAGCGCTGATTCCGCAGATAACGATAGTTTCTCCAGCCCGCGGTCATCTCCCGCGCCGCGTGCGGCACCCGTTTCCCGCCGAGGCGCCCGGTGAGGTCCTCCACCAACCCGCGCCGGCTGTTGTCGTAGAGCCAGTCTTCCAGATAATGCAGTCGCGAAAGATATTCGCCGTCGCATTTCCCGTCACGATAACGATCCACTTCGATGTAGTGCAGCATCCGCCCGGGGGTCCAGTTGGACTCGGGTTCATCGAGCATGCGGGCAAAGGCGAGCGCGATCTCAAAGAAGGTCCAGCAATCCATCGCGTTCATGTTCACCGAGGGCGCCTCGATGCGGTCATCAATCTCCAGGGTGTAATTCTTGTAGCGGGTGCCGACGAGGGCGCGTCCCACCGCCGCCGTCCGCTCGCCGATCGGCAACGAGGCCCAGTTTTCCTGTTTTGCCTCCCTGACCAATTTCGCAAAACGGTCCTGGCCCTTGAAAACCGTCGAGAAGGGAAGCTGCGCCGCGGGCAGGGCGGCGGAAAGAAGAACGAACAGCGTCACGAAGAGGGGGAATATCTTGCGCATCGTCCTTCCATATTCTGCGAACTCCGGGTCTGCAACCCGGTCAGTCCCGTTTCACGGGTCAAATCCGGATGCGCAGACGCCGCGGCAGCGTAATTTCCCGGCGCGTGGATGATCTGTTCGAGCAGGAGGAAACCGCCCGGGTCGCGGAGAAGGTCGCCGAGGCTGCGCCCCTCGCCGCGCGCATGCGACCGCGGGATCTATCCGAAATCATCGGGCAGGAACATATCCTCGCGCCCGGCAAACTGCTGCGGCGCGCCATTGAGGCCGACCGGCTCCCCTCCGTGATCCTCTCCGGCCCGCCGGGCACCGGCAAAACCACCCTGGCGCAGGTGATAGCGACCATGACCCAGGGCCGGTTCGAACGCCTGAGCGGCGTGGAAAGCAATGTGGCCGACATGCGCCGCGTGGTCGCCGCGGCCGCCAATCGTCTCCGCGCTTCCGGTCAGAAGACGATCCTTTTCGTGGATGAAATTCACCACTTCAACAAGGCCCAGCAGGATATTTTGCTGCCCGACGTGGAAAGCGGAAATCTCCGACTGGTCGGCGCCACCACTTATAACCCGTTCTTTTATGTGAACAGCGCGCTCGTTTCACGTTCCCAGGTTTTCCGCCTCGAACCACTCGGGGTGGAGCACCTGGAGGCGCTGATAAAGCGCGCGCTGGCGGACGAGGAACGGGGCCTCGGCCGCCATTCCGTGCGGATGGACCCCGAGGCGCGGCGGCATCTGGCGGAGTTGAGCGACGGCGATGCCCGCAAATGTCTCAATGCACTCGAGATCGGCGTCCTCACCACCCCGCCCGGCCCGGATGGCGTGATTCCTTTCACCCTGGCGGTGGCGGAAGAGACCATCCAGCAAAAGGCGATCGTCTACGACCGGGCCGGCGACGCCCACTACGACACCATCAGCGCCTTCATCAAGAGCATGCGCGCCTCCGACGAAACAGGGGCGCTCTACTGGCTCGCGAAGATGCTGCATGCGGGCGAGGATTTTCGTTTCATTGCCCGCCGGATCGTCATTTTCGCGAGCGAAGACGTCGGCCTGGCCGAGGTGGAGGCGCTGCCGCTGGCGGTGGCGGCGCAGCAGGCGGTGGAGTTCATCGGCATGCCCGAGGCCCGGATCCCGCTGGCGCATGCGACCGTTTACATGTGCCGCGCCAGGAAGAGTCGTGAAGCCTACGAAGCACTCAACGCCGTCGCGGAGAAGGTGGAGGAAGAGCAGACGCAACGCGTGCCGGAAAAGCTCAAGAACAAGAAGTTCCCGGTCAATCCCGGGAGCCCGCCGAAATGAGGATTCTCCTCGCGGGCGGCAGCGGACAGGTCGGCACGATCCTGGCCCGTCACTTTCACGCCCGCGGTGCGGAAATCACGGTGCTCACACGGCGCGTGGAGCCGGATCTTCCCTGGCCGACCCGGCCCTGGGACGGACGCTCCCCCGGTCCATGGACGGACGAGCTGGAGAAAACGGATGTCGTGATCAACCTCGCGGGCCGGAGTGTGAACTGCCGTTACACGGCACGAAATCGCGCCGCCATCATGAACTCGCGCCTCGATTCCACCCGCGCCCTCGGAGAGGCGATCGCACGCTCGACCAGGCCGCCCCGCCTCTGGCTCCAGGCGAGCACGGCGACAATCTACGCGCATCGCTTCGACGCTCCCAACGATGAGGAGACCGGGATCCTCGGCGGCAACGAACCGGAAGCTCCGGCCTCGTGGCGTTTCAGTATTGAGGTGGCGAAGAACTGGGAACTCGCCTGCGAAAACGCGGCCACTCCCGCCACCCGGAAGGTGCTGATGCGGTCGGCCATGATCATGAGCCCGGATCGCGGCGGAATTTTCGACCTGCTGCTCAACATGGTCCGGCTTCGCCTGGGAGGTTCGGCCGGTTCCGGGGACCAGTTTGTGTCCTGGATTCACCAGCGCGACTTCATCCGTGCGGTTGACCTGCTGATCGACGACGAGAGCTTTTCCGGGCCCGTGAACCTGGCCGCGCCGAACCCGCTGCCTTACCGGGAGTTCATGCGGGAGCTCCGGGAAGCCGCCGGGGTGTCGCTGGGTCTGCCAGCGACCAGGCTCATGCTGGAGATTGGCGCCTTTTTCCTGCGCACGGAAACGGAGCTGGTTCTCAAATCGCGGCGGGTCGTTCCCCGGCGCCTGCTCGAATCAGGTTTCGCCTTCGACTTTCCCGAATGGAGAAACGCGGCCCGCGATCTTTGCCAGCATCGGTAGTCGTCGGCTTTCACCTCGTCGGTCGGGCGCGGCTCCGCCTTGTGCGCTTCCCGTCCCTGCATTAATCGGCTCCATGGCGCGGGCACGAAAGGTGAAGAAGGATTCGCTGCCGGGGCTGCTCCATCCCCGCCTGGCTTCGTGGCTGGCGAAGACTTTCGAGCGGCCCACGCCGGCGCAGGAGCTTTGCGTGCCGTCGATTCTCGCGGGAGAATCGATCCTGCTCACTTCGCCCACGGGAAGCGGCAAAACCCTCGCTGGTTTTCTGGGCGTTTTCGATCATCTGCTCCGCGCGCTCGACCGTGGCCCGCTCCCGCCCGGCGTCCATTGCATTTACGTCTCTCCCCTGCGCGCCCTGGCCTACGATATCGGCAAGAACCTGCGCGCCCCCATCGTCGGCCTCGGCCTGGAAAAGGAACTCGGGGTGCATCTTCGCACCGGCGATACCACGGCCGGCGAACGGGCAAAATTTCGTCGGCGGCCCTCCCCTTTTCTCGTGACCACGCCCGAGAGTCTCGCCGTTCTGCTGGCGCAGGCTGATTACGCTCCGCACCTGGCCGCCTGCCGCTTTGTCATTGTCGATGAACTGCATTCCTTTGCAGGGAACAAGCGCGGCGCCGACCTCAGCATTTCGCTGGAACGCCTCGAGGATCTGCGCGCCCGCGCCGCACCCGACGGTGGGCCGCTCTGCCGGGTGGGCCTTTCCGCCACCGCCGCTCCCCTCGATCTTCTGGCTTCCTTTCTCGCCGGGGTCGATCGCCCCTGTCGCGTGGCCGAGGCCCGGGTGGAAAAAAAAACGATCGTGGAGGTTTTCTCGCCCATCCGCCGCAAACCGTATCCGCCGGCCGGTTATACCGGGTCGCGTCTTTATGCGGAACTGGCCGAACTGGTCAGGTCCCGCCGCTCGGTCCTGGTTTTCACCAATGTCCGCTCGGCCGCGGAGCAGCTTGGGCTTCGCCTGAAGGAGCTGCTCCCAGATCTCGCCGACAAGATCGAGATTCATCATGCCTCGCTCGACCGCAGCGTCCGGCTCGAGGTGGAGGACCGGCTCAAGGACGGCGAACTCCGCGCGGTGGTCTGTTCCACCAGCCTGGAGATGGGGATCGACATTGGCGCGGTTGATCTCGTGGTCATGGTGGCGACACCCAAGGGGGTCTCGCGCGCCCTCCAGCGCATCGGACGCTCCGGTCATTCGCTGAACCAGACCAGCCATGGCGTCCTTGTCGCCACCAACATCAACGACCTCGCTGAGGCCACGGTCACGGCCCGGCTGGTGCGCGAACGCGCCCTCGACCCGATCAAACTGCAGGACAAGCCGTTCGATGTCGTGGCCCAGCACGTGGTGGGGATGGCGGCGATGGCTCCTGTCGCCAGCGAGCATGCGTTCCGGGTCATTACCCGGGCCTTTCCCTTTCGCGAGCTCTCTCCCCACGAGTTCGACCGCATTGTTCGTTACCTCGCGGGAGGCGGAGAAGCGCTGGAGAAGCAATATGCCGGCGTCTTCGGCAAGATCGCGCTGACCGATGGGATGATCTCGCTCGCCCATCCCCGGGTCGCGCGCGAATTCCTCGTGAACATCGGCACCATCCATGCCGAGGGCTATGTTGATGTCCTCCTGAACCGGCGCCGCCTCGGTTCGGTCGAGGAAAATTTCATCAAGCAACTTCAGTTGGGTGATCTTTTTGTCCTCGGCGGCCGCGTTCTCCGCCTGGTCGAGACCGGGGTGCAGGAGGCGCACGTGGAACGGGCCGACGGGCAGCTTCCCACCATCCCGCGCTGGAACGCCGCCAAGATGCCGCTCACATCCGGCCTGGCCCAGGCCGTGCGCCGTCTCCGGTCGGAGCTGGACGAACGTCTTCGCCGAAACCCGGCGGACGTCGTCACGACCGACTGGCTGGTGGAGCAGTACCACCTTTCCACCGCCAACGCGCAGGCCATCGTCGAACAGTTTCGCGCGCAGCTGGTCGTTTCGGAAATTCCCGTTGAAGGGCGCATGCTGGTCGAGCTTTATCGCGAGGAGGAAACCTTCTCGCACTATTTCTTCCACTCCCTCATCGGCCGCAGCGGCAACGACGCTCTCTCCCGCATCGTGGCCTGGCGGGTGAAACAGCGCATCGGCGGCAACGCTCTGGTCACCATCGACGACTACGGTTTCCTTCTTACCCTGCGTCCCTTCCAGGAACTGACCCTTGAAGACTGGCGGCTCTGTTTCGAGCGCGAAGGGGCGGAGGAGGACCTGCATGCGGCCCTGCGCGGGTCAGAGCTGGTGAAATGGCAGTTTCGCGGCGTGGCCCAGACCGGCCTGATGGTTCCGCGCAATTATCCCGGCCGGGAAAGAAAACGAAAGCAGCTTAACTGGAGCGCCGAAGTGCTCTTCCGGGTGCTGGAGCAGCATGAGCCGGGGCATCCGCTGCTGGAAGAGGCGTATCGCCAGGCCACGCACACGTTCCTCGAAATCGAGGCGGCCACGGCGTTTCTCGACCGGGTCCAGGATTACCGCTGGCGGCTGCTCGAGCTGCCCGTGATCTCGCCCTTCTCCTTCTCCATCTATGCCAGCAAGATCAAGGAGACCATGATGCTGGAGGATCCGGCCACGGCGGTGGAACGCATTTACCGCGAGATGTACGCGCGGGTGGAGGAACTGGCCGGGAAGGTCTCGGTTTCCAAGTGAACCCGGGCTGGCTCGGCCGCTCCGATCCGCTGCCAGGCCGCGAAAACCAGAAAGGGGCAGGTCTTTCGACCCACCCCTTTCCGTCCATGAGCAGCTTCTCCTTAGCTTTTGCTCTGAAATTTAGTTCTTACTCTGCGAAACCACTTCGTTGAGCTTGAAGATCGGCAGGAACATCGCGATGACGATGCCGCCCACGATCACGCCGAGGAAGACGATTAGCATCGGCTCGATCAGCGAGGTCAGGGCGTCGAGCATGGCCTCAATCTCCTCATCCCAAAAGTCCGCCATCTTCTCCAGCATGGTGTCGATCTTGCCGGTGGCCTCGCCCGCCGCCACCATGCGCAGCATCATGGGCGGAAACACGGGCTGTTTGGAAAGCGCCACGGAGAGGTTGTCCCCTTTCTCCACGTCCGAGCTCACCACCTTGACGCTGCTCTCAACCACATGATTGCCGGAAGTCGCACCCACGATATCGAGCACCTCGAGGATCGGGACACCGCTGCGAATCAGCTGGGCGAAAGTGCGGGCGAAGCGCGACATGCAGATCTTGTGCACGAGCGGCCCGAAGACCGGGAGTTTCAGCTTCCATTTGTCGCCAAACTGCCGCCCGGCTTTGGTCCGGAGAAAATAACGAATGCCGAAGATGGCGCCGAAGAGTGCGAAGGCGAGGAAATACCACTGCCCGCGAATGAACTCGCTCATGTCGATCAGGAACTGGGTGGGCGCCGGGAGCTTGGCGCCGAAGTCCTTGAAGATCTCGCCGAAGATCGGAACGACCTTGACGATAAGGAAAGTGGTGATGGCAAAGGCGATGCAGATCACGATGACCGGGTAGGTCATGGCGGACTTCACCTTTTTGCGCAGGCGGGCGCTGGCTTCGAGGAAGCCGGCCAGGCGATCCAGGATCTCCGCGAGGAGACCACCCTGTTCGCCCGCCTTGATCATGCTGCAATAAAGACGACTGAAGACGCGCGGATGCTTGGAGATCGCCTCGGTCATGGTCTCGCCCGACTGGATGGCGGTGGTGACCTCGCTCACGACCTGGCGGAGGTTGCGCTGCCGTTTCGGGTCGCATTGCTCGTAGAGGGCGGTCATGGCCTGGACGAGCGAGATGCCAGCCTCGACCATGGTGGAGAGCTGGCGGGTGAAAAGGACGAGGTCCGTTTCCTTAACACTTACATTTTTCTTGCGCGTTTTGCCGGCGGCGGCCTTTTTCTGGAGGGAGAGGACCATGAGACCGCGACCCATAAGGGCGCTGATGGCATTGTCCTCGTTCAGGGCGTCGTGGAGACCGGAGACGATTTTACCGGAGGTATCCCGGGCTTGGTAGGAGAAGGTAATCATGAGATTTCTTAGAATCACCATAGCAGCTAGAATGCCAACGGACCGGGCCCTCTGACAATGTCCTCCCCCACCGAGTTTCACCGGCTCTCCCCCACCCTCGCCCTCTGGCATCGCTATGATCCCCCGGTGAAAACCGACCTTTTTTCCTCGGCCACACGCCTCGGACGGGGCTGGCTTGCCGTCGATCCTTCCTCCCCCTGGCCCCCTGAGTTGGAGGAACTTCCGGGCCCATGGGTCGGCGCCGTGGTCACCAATTCCAATCATGGCCGGGCGGCCCATTCCTTTGCCGGGCACCACCATTGCCCGGTGTTCGCCTCCGCCGCGGCGGCGGAGGAAGGGGGACTGGGCGAGGTCACCCTCCTGGAAGGGCGAACCCAGATCGAAAACGAGGTCGAAGTGATCCCGCTGGAAGGAGCGGCCCCGGGGGAAGTGGCGCTCTTCCACGCCGGGCAGCGGCTCCTGATCCTGGGCGACGCCGTGATCAATGCGGAGCCTTATGGTTTCTCCCTGCTTCCGGCCCGCTATTGCACCAACGCGCGAAGGCTCCGCGAGAGTCTTCTCCCGCTCCTCGACCACGACTTCGACATCCTCGTGTTTGCCCATGGCCATCCCGTCATGTCACACGCGCGCGATCGCCTCAGAAACCTGCTCGTCCAATGAGTCCAATTGCGCCCGCCGGACCGGCCTTGGTCCGCCTGCTTCGGCTGGTCCGTTTCTCCCACACCATCTTCGCGCTTCCCTTTGCCCTCGGCGCCCTTCTGGTCGCCACCGGCGGCCGTCCTTCCCTGCGCCTTCTTCTCCTGGTCCTGGCTTGCATGGTCACAGCCCGGACCGCCGCCATGCTTTTCAATCGCGTGGCCGACTGGTCGTTCGACCAGCGGAACCCCCGCACGAGCAACCGGCAGCATCTTGCGAGTCGGCGGACGGCGGTCATCATGCTGGCGGGCAGCAGCCTGGCCTTCCTGGTCTGCGCGGCCGCGATCAACCGGCTGACCCTGCTGCTGGCGCCGGTCGCCCTGGCGATTGTCTTTTTCTATTCGCTGACCAAACGCTTCACCGCGGCCAGCCATTTCTTTCTCGGGCTGGCCCTGGCCGTGGCCCCGGTCGGGGCCTGGATCGCCGCCACGGGCGCGGTGGCCCTGCCCCCGCTCGTCCTGGGATTCGGCGTCCTTTGCTGGGTGGCCGGCTTTGATCTGATCTACGCCACGCAGGACGCGGAGTTCGATCGGCGGGAGGGCCTCCATTCTTTGGTCGTGCGTCTCGGGATTCCCGCCAGCCTGCTTTTCGCGCAAATCCTGCACCTGGGAATGTTCCTTTGTCTTGTTCTCTTCGGCATCGTCAGCCCTTTTCTTGGCGCGATCTACTTCAGCGGCCTGGGCCTTGTCGCGGTGGCCCTGGTTTTTGAACATCGCGCCGCCGGCCAGTCCGATCTTGCCGCCATCAACCGCGCCTTTTTTCAGAGCAACGCTTTTGTCAGCGTCGTCTTTCTCGTGGCGGTGGCAGCCGATGTGTGGCTTTAGGACGCTTTTCTGAATCCGGCCCGGCCGGGACGGACGCTGTGGCGTGCGCCGTCTCCGGAGCGCTTGGGCTTGCGTCGCCTTTTTTTCTTTCTAACCCAAAGTGCGTTCGGGCGAGACGCCCGAACCGGCGGGCGGGACGCCCACCCTACCCGGGAGTGGACTCGAGCTGCTCGATGCGGCGGGTGTGCCGGCCGCCTTCAAAATCGGTGGCGAGCCAGACGCGCACGATCTGGAGGGCGACCTCTTCCTGGACGAGGCGCTGACCCAGGGAAAGAACATTGGCGTCATTGTGTTCCCGGGCGAGCCGCGCGCTTTCGACATTCCAGCAGAGGGAGCAGCGGACGCCGCGCACTTTGTTTGCCGCCATGGCCTCACCGTTGCCCGATCCCCCGAAGACGATGGCGCGGTCGCATTCGCCGGCCGGGACGGAGGCGGCGGCCGGCCGCACAAAAACGGGGTAATCGACCGGCTCTTCGCTGTTCGTGCCGAAATCTTTCACCTCGTGCCCGAGCGATGCGAGCAACCCTTTCACCTTTTCCTTCAGGTGAAACCCGGCGTGGTCCGTGCCCAGGGCGATCTTCATGAGGCAGAACTTAGGATGAATGCGCCGTAGGCCAAGCCCGCATGTTCCGAGCGCCCGTCATTCCGGCTGGATCCGCCCCAGTTCCTCCCAGAGCTCCCGTTCCCGGGCGGAGAGAGCGCGCGGCACCACGATCTGCGCCTCGACATAAAGATGGCCGCGACGCCCGGCGGCCGAGGGCAGCCCGCGCTCCCGCAGGCGAAAACGCTGTCCTCCCTGAGTGCCGGCCGGCACCTTCAACTTCACCTCGCCCTCCAGCGTCGGCACAAGCAGTTCCGCCCCGAGGGCCGCCTGCCAGGGATGGACGCGCGCCTCGTAAACAAGGTCACTCCCCTCCACGGTAAAGTCCGGGTGCCGCGCCAGCCTGACGCGCAGGAAAAGGTCGCCGCTTTTTCCGCCCCCCATGCCCGCTTCACCCTGTCCCGCCAGCCGGATGCGCTGTCCTTCATGCACACCTTTCGGAATCTTGACCTGGTAGGTCTCGATCTTCTGCGCCCCGCCCCGCCGCAACGAGACGGTGCGAGTGGAGCCAAGCAACGCTTCCTCGAGCGTAACCATGATGTCCGCCTCGACATCGCTGCCCCGCTCGGCCATGGGGGCGCCGCCGCCATAACCGCCAAAGGCGGACCTCCCGCGGCCGCCACCGAAGAACGCCTCGAAAAAATCGCTGAACCCGGTGCCGCCGAACTCGAATTCCACCCCGCCGCCATTCGCGCCCCCAAAACCACCGGGAAAGCCGCCGGCGCCGGCCCCGCCGCTCCATCCAGGAGGCGCCTGGTACCCGCCGGGCTGGTTCCAGTTCGCGCCGAGATCGTCATACTTGCTCCGTTTAACCGGATCGCTCAGGACCTCGTAGGCTTCGTTGATCTGCTTAAACTTCTCCTCTGCCGCGCCCTTGTCCTTGGCCACGTCCGGGTGGTATTGCCGCGCCAGTTTCCGGAAGGCACTCCGAATCTCGTCGGCCGTAGCCGTTTTCGACACCCCCAGCGTCTCGTAATAATCCCGGAATTGCACGGCCATGGCGGAAGCAAGGTTCCAAAAGGGAGCTCATTCCGCAACTTCTCCGGCCGCCCGCGGTTGAAAGAGGAGTATGAACAAACCTAAACTTTTCATCTTCGCCCTCGTTCTTTCTCTCGGGATCGCCGTCCCGGCCGGCCAGGCTGCCGACCCAACTGCGGCACCGGACAAGAAAATCGCCAGGGAGGGGGGACCCGGCCACCGCCACGGTAAAGAGGGCGGCTTTCGCGGGGGACGCGGGCACCGCGGAATCATGGCCAAGCTGGGGGCTCTCGATGTCTCCGACGCGCAGCGCGAACAAATCCGCGGCGTGTTGAAGGAATCGCGGCCCAACATGCGACCGCTCATGAAGCAGTACATGCAGGAGCGCCGGGCCTTGCGTGAAGCCATCCAGGCCACCCCGGTCAACGAAGCCGCCATCCGGGCGCAATCCGCCCGGGTGTCGCAGGTCAAGACCGAGCTCGACATCAAGCGCGCGCACATGTCGCAGCGCATCCGCGCCGCTCTCACGCCCGAGCAGGTGGAGAAACTCCGGAACATGGAAGGTCGCTTCGACAAGCGGATGGACGCCATGGCCGAGCGGATGGAGGAAAACGAGGAATAATCCGGCACTCGCTGTCGGCAGGAGGGGCGGTCCCAAGGGGCCGCCCTTTTCTTTTTTGCGGGGACCCGGTTTTCGCCAAAGACTGACGCATGCCCGAGCTCGGCAAACTTCTGGTTTTGGCCGGCGGCCTCCTCACGCTGCTCGGACTTCTTCTCTGGAGCGGGGTGGGTTCCGGCTGGCTGGGACGGCTGCCTGGCGACATCCGCATCGACCGAGGCAGCAGCGGGTTCTACTTCCCGATCGTCACCTGCCTCGTCCTCAGCGTGCTTCTGAGCCTGCTCTTTTCCCTGTTCCGCCGATAGTCGCGCATGGCGTCCCGCCGGAAATTTGTCCTCCTGGAAGACCATGTCGCACGGCTTCGGCAATGCCGTCGCTGTCCTCTTATGCGGCCCCCGCCGGTCTCCGGCGGTCCTGTTGTCAGCGAAATCATCCTGGTCGGGCAGGCGCCGGGCGTGCGCGAACCGGTGGTGGGCCGCCCTTTTGCCCATACGGCCGGGCGCACTCTTTTCCGTTGGTTTGAGGAATCGTGCGGACTCCCGGAAACCGTGGTGCGCGCTCGCATCTATTTCGCCGCGGTCTGCCGTTGTTTTCCCGGAAAGGCTGCGGCCGGAACTGACCGCGTCCCGAATCCCGCGGAGATCGCCAACTGCTCCGGTTGGCTGGATGAAGAAATCAGAATCCTCCGTCCCTCCCTCGTCCTCCCGGTGGGCCGGCTGGCCATTACCCAGTTCCTCCCGGCGGCCCCGCTGGCAGAACTGATTGGCCGCGGCTTCGCCGGGGAACGTGCCGGGCAAACCTTCGACGTAATTCCCCTGCCCCACCCCAGTGGGGCCTCGCCCTGGCACAAAATTCCCCCGGGGCGCGATCTCCTCGCCCGGGCGCTGCGGCGTCTGCGGCAGCATCCGGCCATGCGCGCGCTGCGAAAGGGGGAAGGCGCGGTCTAGGTTGTTCTGTCCCGGCTCGCGTGATCTTTTGATCGAGCACGTCCGGGAACGGAAAACAGGCGGCACGAGGCAGGTGAAACCGGCCGCCGTTGGAGCTACCGTCACGACCTGCCCATGCAACCAGCACAAACGCCGACCCGCGCCGAGATTCCCGAAAACGATCGCTGGGATCTCACCCACCTTTTTACCAGTGCCGACAAATGGAAGGAGGATGTGGCCTGGATCACCGCGAGTTATCCGCGACTGGAGGAATGGCGCAACCGCGTCGGCGAATCGCCCGCTTCCCTGGCGGCTTTGCTTGAGTTCGAGAAGGCGCTCGATCTGAAAATCGAGCGGGTCTACCACTACGCCTCGCTCCAACTGGCCGAGGATAGCTCGAACAACGATTACCTCTCCCGGACCGGGCAACTGCAAAACCTCATGACGCGGATCGGCGAACTCGGCGCCTTTATCGGCCCGGAGATTCAGGCCATCGACGACGCGCGCTGGGAGGAATTCATGCAGGACCCGGCGCTGGCGGAGTGGCGCATGCGCCTGCACAAGATTCGCCGGATGCGTCCCCATGTCCTTTCCGAAAAGGAGGAGCGGCTCCTGGCACTGGGCGGAACGGCCCTGGAAGGATATGACGACGCCTTCTCGCAATTGACCGACGTCGACATGAAATTCGGCCGGCTGCCGGACGAGCGGGGCGAGGAACGGGAGCTGACACAAACATCCTTCAGCTCCTTCCTGGTCAAGCGCGACCGCGCGGTGCGGCAGCGGGCCTTTCATCAGTTCTACAAGGAGTTTCGCGACCACCAGTACACCCTCGCCACGGCGCTCTCTTATTCGGTGAAGGCCGACGTCTTCCGCGCCCGGGCCCGGCATTATCCCTCGGCGCTGCAGGCTTCGCTTTTCCGCGACGACATCCCGGTGGCGGTTTACGACAACCTGATCGGGAGCGTGCGGGCCAACCTCGCGCCGCTGTATCGCTATTACGAGCTGCGGCGGCGGGTTCTTGGCGTGGAGCAACTGCATCATTACGACACCTACGTGCCCCTGGTGGCGGAAATTGAGACCCGTTACAGCTTTGACGAGGCGGCGGAGGAAATCCTGGGTGCCCTGGCGCCGCTGGGCCGCGAGTATGTCGAGGTGCTCGGGGAAGGCCTGCGCGGCCGCTGGTGCGATCGCTACGAAAGCAAAAACAAGCGGAGCGGCGCCTTCTCCTCCGGCAGCTATGGCGCGCCGCCCTACATCCTCATGAATTACAAGGAGGATGTGTTCGCCGACATCTACACCCTGGCGCATGAAGCCGGCCATTCCATGCACACCTGGTTCTCCCAGAAGCACCAGCTTTTCCAGGACTACGACTACCCCATCTTCCTGGCGGAGGTGGCCTCCACCTTTAATGAGGAACTGCTGACGCATCACCTTCTCGAGGCAACCACCGATCCGAAGATGCGGGCCTACCTGCTCAACCGGCAGATCGACGATATCCGCAGCACGCTTTACCGGCAGACCATGTTTGCCGAGTTTGAGAAGGTCATCCATGCCCTCGAGGAGAGTGGAGAGGCCCTGACCCTTGAGGTCTTCCAGCGGGAATATCGGCGGCTCCTGGAAGCTTATTTTGGCCCGGACTTCGCGCTCGACCCGGAACTGGAGCTGGAGTGCCTGCGCATCCCTCACTTCTACAGCGCCTTTTACGTCTACAAATATGCCACCGGCATTTCGGCGGCCATCGCCCTGGCCCAACGGGTCCTCGGCGGCGGCCCCGGCGAGACGGACCAATACCTCGGCTTCCTCAGATCAGGCGGCTCCCGCTTTCCGCTCGAGACCCTCGAGGCGGCGGGGGTGGACATGCGGACACCGGCCCCGGTGGAAAGTGCCCTGCGTCTCTTCGACCAGCGGGTCACGGAGCTGGAAGAGATCCTCCTGAAATAGCCGGCAAACTCACCGGCCGGGCGGGCGGGCAAGGATTTTGCTAGCTCTGTGGAGCCATGAGCTTCGAAAGGCAGATTCGCGCCGCCAGTGGCTACGCCGAACTGGGCATGAATCGGGAAGCTCGTGCCGAGCTCCGGTCGATCCCGGTCGCGCTGCAAAAACGCCCGGAAGTGCTGGCCCTCCGCCTCCATTTCCTGATGCAGCGAAAATCATGGGCCTCGGCCCTCCGCCTGAGCCACCAGCTTTGCCGGGTGGCTCCGCATTGCGGAACCGGTTTTCTGCACGCCGGGTTTTGCCTGCACCAGCTCGGAAAAACCGCCGCGGCAAAGAATCTTCTGCTCAAGGGGCCTTCCTGCCTGCTCAAGGAACCGATCTATTATTACAACATGGGATGCTACGAGGCCCTTCTCGGCAACATCAAGGGAGCGCAGGAACACTTGAAGGTCAGCTTCAAGATGGACACCTCCTTCCGCGAGCTGGCCCGCAGAGATCCTGACCTCAAGGCTCTCCAGGAATTGTTCTGAGGCCGTAGTCTCCCCGGGCGCGGGATGCTACCGTGCCGGGCACGTGGAAATCACACCGGCCATCAAGGATCGCCTGACGCAGCTCTTCGAGGAGAACTTTCGCGAACAGGGCGAGCTGGGAGCAGCGCTTTCCATCTGGTGGCACGGCCGGCCCGCGCTCGAACTTCATGGCGGGTTTCGCGACGCGCACCGTCGCGAACCCTGGACCCCCGACACCATCGTTTTGGTCTGGTCGGCCACAAAAGGACCCGGGGCGGCCTGCCTTCTGCACGCCTTGCAGGAGCACGACATTTCCCTGCAACGACGGGTGGCGGAGTTGTGGCCGGAGTTTGCCCAGGCGGGCAAGGAGGCCATCACCCTGGCGCAGCTTCTCTCCCACCAGGCCGGGCTCAGCGCCTTCGATCAAGCGGTCGAGGTCCAGGATTACGCCGCGGTGGTCGATGCGCTCGCCGGACAGGCTCCCGTCTGGCCGCCCGGCGAGGGGCACGGCTACCACGCGCGCACCTTCGGTTTTCTTCTCGACGAACTCATTCGGCGCGTGACCGGGCTCGGGGCGGGAGAATACTGGCAACAGACATTTGCCCGGCCGCTCGCGCTCGATTTCTGGATCGGTTTACCCGCGGAGATGAACGCACGCGCCGCCACGATCTACGCGGCCCGCGCGGGCGCCACGGTTCCCTCGCCGCCGGAATTTTATCGCGACCTCGCCACTCCCGGAACCCTTGTCCGACGCACCTTTACCTCCCCGCGCGGCCTTCATGCGGTCAGCGCCATGAACCAGCCGCAGAACCGTGCGCTGCCGCTCGTTTCCTTTGGTGGGATCGGCAGCGCGACCGCCCTGGGGAAATTCTACGCCATGCTGGCCAATGGCGGCGAACTCGACGGGCACCGCTTTTTCCGCCGGGAAACGATTGACCTCATGAGCACCACCCTCTCTTCGGGCCTGGACCGGGTTTTCGGGCTTTCCACCGCTTTCTCCGCCGGCTTCATGCAGAATCCCGACGCGCAAACAACGATCTTCGGTTCCTCGCCCCGGGCCTTTGGACATCCAGGAGCGGGTGGCAGCCACGCCTTTGCCGACCCGGAGAATAATCTCGCCTTCGCCTACGTCATGAACCAGATGCAGCAGTCGCTCCTGCCGAACGAGAAGTCGCTTCGCCTGGTGCGGGCCCTTTACGGCGAGACCTGAAAAGCACGCTCCCTACTCGCCCAGAACAGTCACCACCACCCGGCGCCGGTGGGGCGAGGCGCGATGCTCGAAGAGGAATATTCCCTGCCAGGTGCCCAGTTGCAGCTGTCCCTCGAGCACGGGGATCACCTCGCTCGAGCGGGTCAGCGCCATGCGAATATGCGCCGGCATGTCATCCGGCCCCTCGTCGTCGTGCTCGTAATCCGCGGACTCGGGAACCAGACGATCGAAGAACCGCTCGAGGTCGCGCCGGGCGGCCGGGGCGGCGTTTTCCATGAGGAGGAGGCTGCAACTGGTATGACGAACAAACACGGTGGCCGTGCCGGTGCGCACACCGCTCGCCGCCACCGCTTCCGCCACGTCGCGGGTGAACTCGTACGTGCCCTTTCCCGAGGTTCGAACCTCAAAGGCGGCGCCATGAACTTTCATAGCCAAAAGAAAGGGCCTTGCCCGTTGCCAGGCAAGGCCCCTTGCGCAGCCGTTCCTTATCGGGTGTTGTAAACCTCCACCAGGCCGATGCCGGTCGTATCGTTGTGGCCGGAAAGAATCACCGTGTAGGCCCCCAGGGGCAGGGTGATCAGGATCGCGGACTCCGCGGAATTCCCCGGCGCCAGTCCGCTGGCGTCGATCGCCGCTTGCTGCGAATCGGCCCAGTCGTTGTTGGCTGCGATGACCATGCCGTTTCCATTAACGAGCGCGAGTTCCGGATCGGCCAGGGCCTCGGTGATGCCGGCCTGCTCAAGGGAGGGTCCCATGCCGCGCACCACGACCTCCGTTTCGCCGCCATTGTCGAGGATAAACCCGCCGATAACGACATTGTCGCCGGTTCCGACGTGGGCCCGCGTCGAGATGTTGGCGAGGGCGGCATCAGAGTCCGGGTCAATATCGTAGACTTCAACCAGGCCGGTGCCGGTTTCGCCGTTCGCGCCTCGCAGGATGGCCGTGTGACGGCCCAGGCCAAGGGTGGCGATAATCGCCGCTTCTGTCGCATTGTCGGGTTCCAGTCCGTGGTCTGACAGTTCCATCAGATCGGAAGGGTTATTGGACTGCCAGTTATCATTGGTCGCGAGGGAAACGCCGTTTTCATCCCGCAGATCAAGGAACGGGTCCTCCAGCGTGTCCACGATGCCGGCGCTGGCCAGGGAAGGACCAATTCCGCGGATGACCAAACGCTTTGTGATCGGCGGCACGCTCCGGGTGGGCATGCGGCTCGCGTGCAGGTCCTGGACGATGAATCCGGCGATCGCCACGCGGTCGCCGGTCTCGACAAAAGCGCGGGTGGAAATGTTTGCGGCCTGCGCTGGCACGACGCGGACCAGGGAGACATCAAACTTGGTTGTGTCGAAGGACCACTCGGCATTGATGCCCATGATGAAGTCGAGCCGGTCCCCCGCCCGCAAACTGAGGGATTGCACCGTGGAGAATCCGGCCCCGTTCGGCAGGCTGCCGCTCTCAGTCACCAATTCGCCGTTGAGCGTGATGGCCGCGGCAAAGCCGTCGCCGCCATTCGGATCGAGGTCCTGCCAGAAAGCCAGCAGATCGTAGGTGCCATCCTCGGGAACGGTGAAGCGCACCACCGGCGTCTCACCCGACGAGGTGGGCGCGATAAGGAGATCTGCGGGATTCAACGCGAGCAGCGGTCCAAAGCCGAGACTGAAGACAATGGGCGTGGTGTCGACGTTGGTCGCGACCGCGGTCTGGTCGCTCCAGCCTTCGAACGCCTCGTTATTGTTGCTGTTCGAGCCGGAGTTGATGTGGCTCTCCAGGCTGGTAAAGCCCGTGGACATTGGATGGAAGGTGCTGCCTAGAACGCCGGCCGTAGGACCACTGGGGCACCACCCCGTTCGGATTCTCGAGTTCCGTGCTGCCGGCGTCGGGCTCATCCGGCTTTTCGTTCGTGACCAGGTCGCGCCCGGCCACCCAGGTCGTCGCCCCCTCCGCCACCGGGGTGATCATGGCGTCGAAACGCGCGCTGTCGGCCAGGTTGGTCGAGTTTGTCCCGAGAAGGAAATCAACGGTTGCCCCGGCCTCGAGACTAACCACCGCGGCGTGGTGGGCGCCGTCCCGATTGGCAAAGCTGGCATCGAAAATACTGCTCCCGTTCACGACGATATGGGCGCTGGCGCCATCCCCCGCGTTCCAATCCGCATCCTGCCAGAACGCGCGCACAAAATAGGAGCCGGGGGCGGGTGCGGTCCATCGCACCACCGAATAGCCGGCTTGGGGCGGATGAAACTGAATCTCGCCGGGATGGTAGGGTTGCACTCCGGAGATGGAGGTTCTGGCGGTATCCACATTGACCGCGACAATCGCGTCATCGGATCGGCGCCACCCTTCCAGCGCTTCCACCCCGGAAGCGTCGGTATGATCGCCGGCTGGGAAAAGATCGAGGCTCGTGCTAGCCACGTCGGTTCGGGTGCCATAACTCCACTCGGGCACTGTCGGATTCGGGTTCATCGCGCCCCGGGCATCGTCCGGCTTTTCGTTCGCCTTCAGGTCGCGGCCGGCCACCCAATTGATTCCCTCGCCCGCGCTCTGGAACGACCAGCTGGCGATGTCGTGATTCTCAAAAGCGGCGCCGGTCCCGGCAACAAATCCCACGTAGGCCCGCCCATTCTCAAAGCCAAGGACATTCAGATCAACCGCTACGGAAAGGACCTGGGTCTGGTCTACGGAGACGAAGAGCACTCCGTCTCGGTAATCGATCCGCACGGTGTGGAGATTGCCATCGGAAAAGTTCGGCAGATCCCCTTTCAGAGCCCCGCCGATGGAGAAGAATTCATCCGCGCTGTTCGCAGATTCGTCGCCGGTCGTATGCACGCTGACGTGATTATTGTCCGGATCGTCAAGTTCGGCATTGCTCCAGGTATCGAACTCGATTGCGATGCTCTTCACGAGACCCTCGTAGCCGATGTGGTCTTCAAGGGCGTCGCTTCCCTGGTTCTGGATGACGAAGGCGAAGCCGTCCCCTCCGTCTTCTCGTTGTAATTGTCATCGATTCCGCCCGGCGCCGTGACGCGAAAGGTAAAGGTCGTGGAAAATCCATCCGTCACCATCTGGCGCCCGGAAAACCAGGCGGAGCCGACCTGGCTCGTCCATGGCCGGAGTCAGACGAAGATCAGTGCTCTCCTGGGCGGCGCATCCGTTCAGGACAAGGCCGGAGGTGCTGCTGAAGTCCGTGAACTCAAAATCCGCCCGGGCGGATTTTGGCAACGCCAGGAGAACAAGCGCGAGCGCGCCGAGACAGGATAACGCGGGGAAAAGCGGCCGTGATCGGAAAAGCATGCAGCGTTTTCTGGCATGGAACGAAATAAGTAAAGCACGAAAGAAACATATTTCCCGCAGCGTTGCCCGGCCGGTTTCACCGGCTATTCTTGACCATGAACAAGCCGGCCCTGGTCGCGATTTTTCTTCGCGATTCTTTCGACGAGCCTGTTCGGCGCGGAACCGGATCAGGCGAAGATCGCCGACCTCTACCGGCGCGGCGTGGCCGGCGAAGCGGGCGCTGTCGCGGAATGCATCGCGGCCCTGGAGAAGATCGTGATTGCCACGCCGGACAATCACCTCGCCCGCGTTTACCTGGGGAGCGCCTACACTTTGCAAAGTCGCGACCTCGGCCTGGGCCCGGGCAAGCTGGCGGCGCTGCGAAAGGGCCTGCGCACGATGGAGCAGGCGGTCGAGGCGGCCCCGCGCGATGCCCGGGTCCGGTTTGTGCAGGCGATCACCCTGCAGGCGATGCCGGCGTTTTTGGGGCAACGGAAGAAAGCGCAGGGTGAAGTGCTCCGCCTGGCGGGACTGGTGGAGAAAACACCCGGTCTGCTGCCCGCGGAGGATCGGCAAACCGTTTTCCTTAACGCCGGTTACGCCGCGCAAAGTGCAGGAGACAGGAAGACCGCCGTGCGTTACTGGAAGTCGGGCCTTTCCCTGGCGGCCGATCCCCGGACCACCGCCGATCTCCGAAACGCCCTGGCCAAACATGGAAAATGACCTGCAGAAAGTCCTCTTCAACGAGGCAACCATCCTGCGCCGGCTCGATGAGCTGGCCGCGCAAATCTCGGCGGATTACAACGACCGGGAACTGACCGTGATCGCGGTCCTGAACGGCAGCCTGATCTTCATGGCCGACCTGCTCCGGCGGATTCCCCTGCCCCTCAAGCTCGATTGCCTGAGCGTGGCCAGTTATCACGGCGGGACCAAGTCCTCCGGGGAGGTGGTCTTTCGCCAGGTCGCCCTGCCCGACATCAAGGGCCGGCATATCCTTATCCTCGACGACATCCTGGACAGTGGCCTGACCCTCTCAGCCATCCGGGAAAAACTGGAGACGGCCGGGCCGTTGAGCGTGAAAATCTGCGTCCTCTTGAAGAAAAACATCGAGCGCGCCATGCCGCTCGGAGGCGGACTACTGCGGCTTCGAAATCGGCAATGAATTCGTTGTCGGTTACGGCCTGGACTACATGGAGCACTACCGCAACCTCCCGTTCATCGGGGTCCTGCGCCCCGAGGTGGTGGCGCAGCGACAGACCGCGCCTGGGACCGCGGCCTAGTCGCGGAAGTTCTGGAAGCCCGTGGCCACGCCGAAATCTTTTCCGCGAACGAACTGGATGACTTCCTGGAGGTCATCACGCTTTTTTCCAGTCACCCGGATCTGACGATCCTGCAGGGCACTTTGCACCTTGAAGCCTTCGCCCTTGATCGCCTTGATGATTTCCTTGGCCTTGTCCCCCTCGAGGCCTTGCTGGATCTTGAGTTCCTGGCGGGCATGGCCGATCGAGGAAATCGCCGCGTCCTCCTGGTTGATGTTGCGGAGGTCAACCCCGCGCTTGGAGAGCTTGCCAATGACGATCTCGCGCAAACCCCGCAGCCGGTTGGCGTCCTCCGCGGTCAGGACGATTTTGTCCTTCTCGAAGGTGACCTCGGCCTGGCTTCCCTTGAAATCAAAGCGGGTGGCGAGTTCCTTGCGCGCCTGGTTCAAGGCATTGTCGATCTCCTGCTTGTCCACTTCCGAAACGATGTCGAACGACGGCATGGGCAGAGTGTCGAATTGAGATTTGCCCTTGTCGATTGAATAGAATGGGCGGGCCTGGCTTTCCCGAGATTCCATGAGGTTCATCTTGCATCACCGCCTGGTTCTTCTCCTCCTGGTGACGGCGCTTCTCCTTGGCACCGGTTGCGGGCGCCGGATTTCGACCGAGGAAAGGGAGCTTCGGCGCGAACTGCGCTCCGCCCTGCGCGAGCGGAATCATGAGAAAGCCGAGACGCTGGCCCGGGCGGTCCTGGTCCATGCTCCCGCTGACAACGGGGCGTGGGAACGACTGTTGCAGGCGCAGCTTGGACGCCGGGACCACGCCGCCGCGAAGGAATCCCTGCGGCAATGGCGGGAAGCGGTGCGCGAGACTTCCCCAAAGTGGGATGAATATTACGGGAACCTCGCCGCGGCCCTGAACGACCCCCGGCAGGCAGCCGACTCCTGGCGCAAGGTGCTTCGCGCACAACCGCGCAACCGGCGGGTCCTGGAAAAGCTGGCGCGATTGGAACAGCACGAACGGCATTGGCGCGAGGCCGAAGCCGTCTGGGGAGCGTTGCTGGCGCTGGAGGAACGGCCACATGCCCTTGTGCAACGCGCCATTTGCCGCCGCCATCTTCACCGGTGGACCGAAGCGGCCGCCGACCTTCACCGTGCCCGGGAGCTGGCGCCGGACGATCCGCTCGTGCAGCGATGGTGGCAGCGTTCGGAGAAACTGACCCGAGTGCTTGGGGCGATTCGGGAACTCGACCGGCAGATCGCCGTCTCGCCGCGTGACGCCATCCTGCGGACCGAGCGCGCCCTCCTTCTCCTGCGGGCGGAGGAACCCGAACTGGCGCTCGAAGACACCGCGGCCGCCACGGAAGCGGCGCCGACTTCAATGCGTCCAAAACTTTTGCACGCGCTGGCCTTGCGGGCCGCCGGACAGGAAAAGGAAGCCGCCGCCACCGGCGTGCGCACAACCTTGCACCTGGATTCGCTCACGCCCGATCTGCTGGAAACGTTCTCGCGCCTGGACGCGGAGATCGCGACCGAGGGAGCCAACCCCGAACTTTTCGTGACGCGCGCCTGGCACTTGAACGAAATCGGGCAGCCGGAACTGGCGCTCTCAGATGCGGAAACCGCCGCGCGACTTGATCCGCGGCGCGCCGGGGCGTTTGCGGAACAAAGCTACGCCTTGAGCAAGCTGGCCCGGGGCGAGGAGGCGCTCCGGCAAATCAAGGCCGCGACCGAGCTCGATCCAAATTCCGGCACCGCCTGGCAATACCGGGGCGAATTGGAACTCCTTCATGGCAACCCTTCCGCCGCCGCCGATTCGCTCTCGCGCGCCTTCGCCATCACCCAGTCGCCGGTCGCCCTGCTCAGACGGGCGGACGCCTACCGGCAGCTCGGGCAGAGCGACAAAGCCGCAACGGACCAGGAAACCCTGCGCCGACTGGAGGAGCGTCCCGTTAACCCGCGCTAGTAGGAACGCTCCAGCCGGACGCCATCCCGCCTTGCCTCCAGATAAAGCGTCGCCGCCGGGGAGTCGCCCGTGACAAAGGAAAAACGTTCCGGCACCACCCGGGGCGACACACCGGTCAGGCTGTCGTGCACGGCGCCATGTGGCGCCAGGGCATCCATGCGAAAGGAAGCCGAGCCCGGGACATAAAAGCGCAATGATCCCTTGTCGATGACGGCGCGGACCAGGAATGGAATCGGTTCCCACCAGTCGTAGCCGAGAGCCAGCACCCCCTGGCGCACGGAAACGTCGATGGTGGAAAAGCAATTCCGGACCACGAGGCGACCGTTCCCCAGTTCCGTTCGGAGCGTCCGGCCTCGAAGACCTTCCAGGAGAACGTCGCCGCTCTCCATCCGCAGTTTTTCGACGGACGCGTGCACCGGCACGAAAAGAACGAGATCAACCACCCCCGACCGGTCCTGCCCCAGTTTCCAGCCACCGGCAGGCCGGCCTGGAACGCTCGCCTTGATCCCGATCCGCCCGGCCGTGGCCGAAACGCGAAGATCGATCGCTTCGAGGCGGGCGCGCGAATAGGCCCGCCGCACGGCTTTCAGGTGCACGCGATTGCCCTCCGATCCATACACCCGGATCGCTCCCTCAAAATTCTCCAGGGAAAGACGAACGTCGGAAGCAACCTCCCACGATTCCTCCGACATTTTTTCCTCCACCTTGTTCCCGGCGAAATCGCAGCCGCCCCAAACCGGACACAGAAGAACAAGAACGGAAAAAGCTGCGCAACTCGCCGCTCTGCTCAGATCGGACTCGCAAAGGAAGGCACGAAATCGCCGCGTGACGGCGGGCGCGCCGGGCCCATCGACATTTTCTGGTAAAGGACGGAAAGCGCTGCGGGAGTCGGTATTCACATCTCGAAAGATGTGCTGACAGAAGCTGAAAAACCGTGCGCGGGCAACTGTCGCAAGAGCTGCGCGCCCCGCTACTCATGGCGGAGCGCCTCCATCGGCTCCACGCGCGCTGCGCGGCGAGCGGGCACGAGACAGGCGATCGCGGCGGTCAGCGCCAGGAGAAGGCAGGCCGCCAAATAGCTGAGAAGATCAAATGCGGTCACGCCGAAAAGCGAGGCGCGCAGAATCTGTCCAACCAGGAACGCGCCGACCAACCCAAGCATCACCCCGACGCACACCGCTCGCATTCCCTGCCCTGCCACCAAGCGCAGGACGCTCGCGCGGGTGGCGCCGAGCGCCATGCGGATGCCAATCTCGCGGGTCCGCTGAGTCACGCCCTGCGCCATCGAACCATAAAGACCCGTGGCGGCGAGAGCCAGGGCGACAATCGAGAAAAACCCGAGCAGCCAGCCACGCAGACGTTGTTGCCAAATCGAATTGGCAACCTCATCGCCGAGCGCGACAAAATTAAACAGGCCGACCTCGGGCGCGAAGGCGGCGAGATCCTTCTGCAGAACTGGGACGAGATTCATCGGAGCGACACCATCACGCAGACGGATCAGGAGGTGCATCTGCTTCCAGGCCAGCTGAAGACTCGGCTGGTAAAGGTCGGGACCCGCATCTCCTTCCAGTGCCTGATGTTTCACGTCGCCGACCACTCCCACCACCGTCATCCAGGTCGATTCCGGGTCGCCTTGTCCTCCGATCCTGAGGCGTAGTCCGATCGCCTCCGCTCCCGGCCAGAGCCTTTGCGCGAGGCGATCGCTGATGATGCAAACACGCGGCGCTTCAAGGTTGTCGCGCGCATCAAAGACCCGCCCGCCTCGAAGCGGAAGAGAGAGCACCCGAAAATAATCGGGACTGATCGTTTGAAAATTCGCGTGCGGATTTCGGTTTTGTTCATCGATCGACTGATGCTCGGCGATGAGCTTCACGCGGTTCCATGGCCGCTGCGGAACGAAGGGCGGGCTGTTGTTCGCCGCCACCGCTTCCACGCCAGGCAACTGCGCAATGCGGTCAAGCAAACGCACAAACCGATCGATTCGAGTCCGGTTCGATTCTTCTGCGCGATAGGTCGGATTCGCCTCCAACATAAGAACGTTGCGGGCGTCGAAGCCGGGATCGACTTCATCGAGTTTGAGCACGCTGCGCAGGACCAGGCTCGCGCCCACGAGGAGCACGAGCGAAATCGCGATCTGCGACACCAGGAGAAGCTCCCGCCCGCCTCCGCTTCGGCTGCTGCCACCCGTCCCGCCGGCGCCGTGACTCCTGAGTCCGCTGGCCAGGCCCAGGCGGGTCGCCTGCCAGGCCGGTAACGAACCGGTAAGCAAGGCCGCTGCTGCGGATATCCCGACGGTGAAAGCCAGGACGCTGAGATTTACATCGATGGTCAGCCAAAAGGGCAGCTCCGCTGGAATCGTCGTTGCGACAAAATCGACCAACCAATGGGCAAGAAGGATTCCGCCAAGGCCGCCCGCGCCAGTCAGCAACGCGCTTTCCGCGAGAAGCTGCCGTGCAATTTGTGCGCGGCTCGCCCCGAGCGCGGCTCGCACACTAAATTCGCGCGCACGCGCCACGCCGCGTGCAAGCAGAAGCTGGCTCACGTTGGCACAGGCAATCAAGAGAAGGCTCCCACAAGCGCCAAAGAGCAGAAAAATCGATGGGCGCACCGGGCCGGTCCAGTGCTCGCGCAGGGCGACGACGGCAGCGCCGACATCCTTGTTTGTCTCGGGATGGCGCTGCGCCAGGCGCTCCGCGATTACTTTCAGTTCCGCTTGGGCCTCGGACATGGCCACGCCGTCGCGCAGCCGGCCAATCGCCTGATCCGCACGCCACGAGCGATCGATGCTCTTTTCGAAGATGGCAGCCATTGGCACCCAAATGTCGGATTGCGACGGGAAACGAAAGCCGGGTGGCATCACGCCCACGACCTCACGCGGGGTGCCATCGAGAGAAATGTTCCGTCCGATGATTCCGATATCGCCGCCGAAGCTGCGCTGCCACAGGCGATGGCTGATCAGCATGACTTTGGACGCAGCGGCTTCATCATCAGCCGGGAGAAGATTCCGTCCCAGCACCGGGGAGACGCCAAGCAGGTCGAAGAGATTCGCGGTGGTCAAGGTGGTCTTGAGAGTTTCGGTGCCGCCGGCCAACGACTCCAGGTTGCCGTTCCAACGAAGGTTGAAGAAGGCCATCTCGGTGAAACTCCGCGCCTGACCTTTCCAATCGCGAAAGTCCCGGTAGTTCACCCCGAGGTCGCGGCCCGTTTGCGTGTCGCGCGACTGCAGCATGACGAGCCGCTCCGGATTTGCGAAAGGCAACGGACGCAAGAGAAACGCGTAGAGCACGCCAAACATTGCGGTGGACGCGCCAATACCGCCCGCAAGCGCGCCGATCGCGGCCGCACTGAAGCCCGCGTTCCGATAAAGCTGCCGCAGGGCAAAGCGGAAATTATTCATGGGACGGCGCAGCCAACCGCTTGCGCTGGACGTCGAGTTGCCTGCGCGAGTGGACGGGCGAGACGAAGATGCCGATGACCATCATCTTTATGGAACGATAAATCCGTCACGAAGCTGAATCGTGCGGTTACCATAGGCCGCGTTGGTCTCGGAATGCGTCACCTGCACGATGGTAGTGCCTTCCTGGTTCAGCTTTCTGAACATCTCCATGATTTCCTCGCCCTGGCTGGAGTGAAGATTCCCCGTCGGCTCATCCGCCAGGATCAGTTTCGGGCTGGAGATGACGGCGCGAGCCACGCCGACAAGCTGTTGCTGGCCGCCGGAAAGCTGACGGGGGTAGAGATCCTTTTTTGCGACGATGTGGAAACGATCCAGGGTGTCGGCGACCAGGGCCGCCCGCTCGGGCTTGCCAATGCGCCGATACGAGAGCGGGATATCCAGGTTTTCGTAAACGGTGAGATCGTCCAGCAGATGATATTGCTGAAAAACGAAACCGATCTGCTCGTTGCGCAAATTGGTGCGCGCCTTCGGTTTCATCAGATGGACGGCCTCCTCGTTGAAGTAGTATTCGCCGCTCCAGGCCTGGTCGTGCAGGCCGAGGACATGCAGGAGGGACGACTTTCCTGCGCCCGACGGTCCCATGATGGAGACGAAATCGCCCTGCTCGATCCGGAGATTGATATCGCGCAGGACGTAAAAAAACTGTCCGTGCTCGAGAGGATAACAGCGTTCGACGTGTTTAAGTTCGATCAGTGGCTTGGGCATGACGTTGCTTGCGGAGAATGGCGCTCACCGCGCCAGCGCGACAGACGAAGCACCGGGAGAGCGCGCATCCTCATTGGGCCTGCGCGAGAGCTTCCATGGGATCGAGTTTAGCCGCGCGGCGCGCGGGCAAATAGCAGGCGGCAAAGGCAACGAGGGCGAGGAGCAACGAAAGCGCCGCGAAGGTGAGCGGGTCGGCCGCCTGGACGCCATAAAGCAGGTGCGCAATCGTGCGCGTGAGAACGAGCGCGCCCGCCAGGCCAACGGCGATGCCGACGAGCGCGAGCGTCATCCCTTCAGACACCACCAGGCGCAGAACGTGGGCCCTTTGCGCGCCCAGGGCCATGCGAATCCCAATCTCCCGGGTCCGTTGCGTGACGCTGTAGGCCATGACGCCATAGATGCCGACGGCGGCCAGCAGTAACGCGGCGCCGGCAAACACAGTGAAGAGTTGCATCGAGACACGGCGCGTGCCCAGCGAATTCCTGATCACATCATTAAAGGTGCGCACGCTGTAGAGGGGTTGATCTTTATCGAGCGCCTGCACTTCGCGGCGCAGGGTGGCGGCGAACGCGGCGGGATCACCCGCGGTGCGGATAACGAGCCCCATGAAATTCCATGCCGGTTCCTGCGCGTGCGGAACGTAAATCTGCGCGCTGTTCTCGGCCTCGATCAGGCCCGGCTTGGTGTCTCCGACAACACCCACAATTTCGCGCAGGAATTCTTCGTCCCGCCAGATCTGGAGGCGTTGGCCAACCGCCGCCGCGACGGAACCGAAGTGACGTTTCGCGAGCGATGCATTAACGATTGCGACCTTCGGCGCGTCCCCATTGTCCCTGACTTCGAAGAAACGACCGGCCAGCAGTGGAATTTGCATGGCGCGGAAGTATTGGCCCGTGATCGTCGAGTAGCTCGCGTCGGAGGCTTCATCCACCGTCAACGGACGTCCTTCCGGGATGTAGGCACGCCCAATGGCATAGTTGCTGGCATAAAGCGGAAGATTGACGCCGCCGCCCACCGCCTGCACGCCCGGCAGGGCCTCGAGTCGCTCCACCAATCGGCGGAAAAACTCGGGGCGCTGCTCCTCATTGTATTTCGCGCCCGGGAGTGCCAGGCACGCCATGAGGACGTTCTGCGGATTAAAGCCGGGGCGTACTTCCTGCAACCGGATGAAACTCCGGATCAGCAGGCCGGCGCCCAGCAACAAGACGAGTGAGAGCGCGACTTCGCCAATAAGCAGCAGTGAGCGCGCGCGGGTGCGATGATGCATATCCCCGCCGCGTCCGCCGGCCTTGAGCGAGCTGCTGAGATCGAGCCGGGAGGCCTGCCACGCCGGCGCGAGCCCAAAGAGGAGGCCGGTCAGGGCGGTGACACCAAGGGCAAACAACAGCACGCGATAATCGATTCCCACCTCTTCAAGGCGCGGCGCGCCTTCCGGGAGCATCGGAACCAAAGCGTCGATCAACCAGACGCTAAGCAACAACCCGGCGAGGCCGCCCATGGCGGAGAGAAGCAGGCTCTCGGTGAGCAGCTGCCTGACGACGCGGGCGCGGGTCGCGCCCACGGCGGCACGGATCGCGATTTCCTTTTGCCGCGCCGCGCCGCGCGCGAGCAGCAGGTTGGCAACATTCGCACAGGCAATGAGCAGCACGGTTCCAACCGCGCCCAGCAGGGCCAGTAACGACGGCTTCACCTCGCGGACCAGCCGCTCATGCAAGGGCGAAAGCCTTGCCTCCCAGCCTTTGTTCGAGTCGGGAAATTGTTTCGCCAACCGCGCGTTGATCGCGCTCACCCGGGATTGCGCCTGCTTGAGGTCCACCCCCGGGTTGAGTCGCGCGATTACCGACCAGGATCGATTTTCACGTGGCTCTTCGGAAAGTTCGACCCCGCTCGTAACCCAGACCTGGGTGCCAAACGGAAAGTCGAAGCCCGGCGGCATGACCCCAACCACGGTCAGCGGCCGCGCGTTGATTTGGACCTGTTGCCCGATGATGCCCGGATCGGAACCGAAGCGACGTTTCCACAAACCATGGCTGATGATCACAACCGTTTGCGCGCCCGGCTGATCTTCCTCCGGACGAAAGGCACGCCCGAGGAACGGCTGCACGCCCAATACATGGAAAAACGAATTCGTCACACCGGCGCGGGGCACACGCTCGGGTTCACCCCCTTCCGCGCCAATATTCGAGCTGGCGCTGTAGAAGGCCGCCATCGCGGAAAAGATATCGCTTTGCTGCGACCAATCGATGAAATCCAGGTAGGAGACGTTGCTGTCAGTTATGCTTTGCAAGGGATTCTGCCCTTCAAAATATAAGATTCGATCCGGTTCGGGGAACGCCAGCGGGCGCAGGAGGACACCGTTAACCAGACTGAAGATGGCGGTGTTGGCGCCGAGGCCGAGGGCGAGCGCGGTGATGGCGACGAGGCTGAAGCCTTTATGCTTCAGAAGCATGCGAAAGGCGTAGCGGAGATCGTAAAGAAGAACGCCCATGGTCTCAGGCTTAGGGCAGGAGGATCGTCACGGAATACCTCCGAAGGAGAAGGGTGAGCGACGAAGAGATGGTCTTTTCACTCATCAGGCTTTGTGGGTGAGGGCAATCATCGGATCCGCCCTCGTGGCGCGGACGGCCGGGATGACGGTGGCCGCCAGAGCCACGCCAGCGAGCGCGAGCGGGACAAGAACAAAGGTGGCAAGGTCGAGCGAGCTGACGCTAAAGAGAAGCGCTTGCAGGGAACGCGTCCCAGCCAGCGCAAGGAGGAGCCCCGCGATCGCTCCGAAGGCGATCAGACGGAGTCCCTGCCCGACGACCATGGCCATGATATCACTTCGTTGCGCCCCCAGGGCCATGCGCACCCCGATCTCGTGGGTGCGCTGAGCCACCAGCGAAGACATCACGCCATAGATCCCGACCGCAGCCAAAAGCAGCGCCAGTCCGGCAAATCCCGTGATCAGCAGCACCGAAAGACGCCGGGGCGCGACGGACTCAGCGATCACCGCGGCCAGCGGCCGGATCTTCGCAACCGGTTGGTCCTGGTCGAAGGAAAGCACTTCCTGCCGGACGGGTGCAGCCAGGCTCATGGGAGCTGGCGTGGTCCGCAGGGCCAGGATCATCTGGCGATAAGGCAGCTGCGCATGGGGCACGTAAAATTCCGGCTGAGGCGGCTCGTCCAGGGCGCGATGTCGGACGTCCCCGACCACGCCCACCACCGTCATCCACTTCTCATCCTTCGGATCTTCAATCGTCATTCTCTTCCCAAGCGGCTCCTCGTTCGGCCAGTACTTCCGGGCCAGCGCCTGGTTGATAATGACCACGCCGGGCGCCTCCGCCGTGTCCGATTGATCGAAGAAACGGCCCTTGCTCAGGGGGATCTGCATCGCCTTGAAGTAATCAGGCGTGACCGAGCGAATCTGCTCGTCCGGGTGCGGCTCGGAGGGACCGTAGTGGCGGCCCTCGATGTCGAAGGAGTTGTCCGAGCTCGACCCGCTCAAGGGGAGGATGGAGGCAAACGCGGCCGCCTCCACCCCGGGCAGGGCGGAAAGCCGGCGGGTCATCTCCCCGTAAAAATCGATCACCGGCCGGCCCCGCTCGTATTTTGTGGGTGGCAGGAACAGTTCCATGGTCAGGACGCTGGCCGGGTTGAAACCGGGGCTGACGTTCTGCAGACGAATGAAACTCTTCAGCAGAAGACCGGCGCTGACGAGGAGAACAAGGGCGAGCGCGATCTCGGCCACGACCATGCCATTGCGGAGACGGTTGCGGCGGCGGCTCTCGGTGGAACCGCGGCCCCCTTCCTTCAAAGCCTCGGTCAGTTCGGGCCGGGCACTGGTCAGCGCCGGGAAAAGACCGAAGACAATCCCGGTCACCGCCGAGATGGCCAGGGTGACGCCAAGCACGCGCCAGTCGAGATTCACCTCGGCCAGCCGCGGGAGACTTTGCGCACCCAGCGCCCGCAGCAGTTCAAGGCTCCACCAGGCGAGAAGGATGCCGGCGAGACCGCCTGCCACCGCCAGGACAACGCTCTCTGTCAGTAATTGTCGCAGCAGACGGAGCGGTCCGGCGCCAAGGGCAACGCGGATGGCCATTTCCCGTTCGCGCGACGCCGCGCGCGCGAGCAGCATCATGCTGAGATTGGCGCAGGCGATGAGCAACACCAGGCCGACGGCGGCGAGCACGATCAGGAGAGCCACGCGCACTCCGCCGACAACCTGTTCGCGCAAGGGGTAGAGGCGCCCGCCAAAGCTCGGCCCCGGCGGATAATTTTGGGCGTACTCGCTTTTCCAGCGCTCCGTCAGCGCGTTCAGTTCCGCCTGCGCCTCCGCCATGGTCACCTCGGCGCGCAGACGCCCGATCAGGCCATGACTGCGCGACCCGCGCGATTTTCGTTCGCCTTCGGTGAAGGCAACCGGGCGCCAGATGTCCGCCGGATCGGAAGATCTCCCGGCCTCGACGCCATGCACCGGGAGCGGAAACTCAAACCCGGCCGGCATGATGCCGATGATTTCGCAGGGGCGTCCGTTCAAGGCGATACGGCGCCCGAGCAGGTCCGGATCGGAATCAAAACGGGTGCGCCAGAGACGCTCGCTGATCACGACCACGTCGTTCCGTCCCTCGCCCATCTCTTCCGGCGCAAAGGCGCGCCCGCGGAGGGGACTGACGCCAAGCACGGAGAACAGGCCGGGTGTAACCACGGCGCCTTCGATGCGCTCCGGCCGGTCGCCGTCGGTGAGGTTGAAGGAAGCAGTATCGAATGCGGCGATTCCCGCAAAACTGCGGAGGCGCTCCTCGTAATCGAGATATTCCGGGACGGAAACCGGAATCTGGTGCAACCCCTGCGCGGAAAAATGTTCCCAGAGCAGGACGAGGCGGCCCGGATCGCGAAACGGAAGCGGCCGGACGAGGATGCCATTGACGAGACTCAGGACGGCGGTGTTCGCGCCGATGGCGAGGGCCAGCGTCCCGATCGCCAGCAGGGTGAAGGTGGGCGACTTGGCGAGAACGCGCAGGGCGTATTGAATTTCCTTCAGCATGGGCAGGGGCGGAACGGCAGGCGGGTTTTCATTCGTAACGAAGGGCCTCCGCCGGATCGAGTCGCAGGACCGTCCGGGCCGGCAGATAACAGGCGACCAGTCCAACCGCCAGCAGGAGGAGCGGCACCAGGGCGAAACTGACCGGATCGTGCGCCGGGATTCCGTGCAGGCTGTCGTCGAGAAGCCGAACCAGGAAAAAGGCGCCAAAGAAGCCGATCATCAGCCCGAGCAGGATCAGGCGCACCCCATGGCCCGTGACCAGGCCGAGCACGTCGCGAGCCTGCGCCCCGAGGGCAATCCGCACCCCGATCTCTTGCGTCCGCTGCCGGACCGAATAGGCCATGACTCCGTAGAGCCCGAGCGAGGCCAGGAAAAGGGCGAGCCCGGCAAAAAGAACAAAAAGCGTCCCGAAAAAGCGGCGATCCCAGTAGGACTGCGCCACCACTTCCTCCATGGAAAGCACCCGGTAGATGGGAATGCCGTCATTCACGGAGAGGACGGCGTTCTGCGCCGCCTTCACCAAACTCATTGGTTCGCCTTTCGTCCGCAGCAGCACCGACATGAAGGCGCTCGGCTTCTGGCTTTCCGGCATGTAGACCACCGGGAAATGCCGTTGCTTGGTCAGGCGTTCGTACTCCACCCGCCGCACCACGCCCACCACCGTGAGCCATTTCGGTTTTTCGCCCAGCTTGTCGAGGGTGCGCAAACGCTGTCCCACCGGGTCGAGCCCGGGAAACCAGGCGCGGGCCGCCACTTCGTCAATCATGACCACGGGAGGCGCCTCGGCTCCATCACTTTCGGAAAAGGCGCGGCCTCGCAGAAGCGGAATGCGCGCGACCTCAAGGAAACCAGGCGTGATCGAGACGGCATGCGCGAGGCGCGCCTCCTGCAATTGCGTTGGTTCCGGCTCGCCAAAAAGACTGAACCCGCCCAGGCCCACATCGCCACTGGCCGGGAGCGAAGAAGTGGCTCCACTGCTTTCCACCCCGGGAATCCGTCGCAGGCGCGGCATCAGTTTCTCGAAAAATCCGACGACGTCCCGCTGGTCCCGGTATTGCACCGGCGGAAGACCGACGCGGAAGGTGAGGGTGCTCGCCTCGTCGACGCCGATGTCCGCGTTCTGAAGCTTGAGAAAACTCCGCAGCATCAGACCGGCCCCGACCAGGAGGATCAGCGCGAGCGCCACTTCTGAAACCACCAGCGCATTGCGCACTCGCAGGCCCCGGGCGCCGCCGCTGCCGGCGCGGCCGCCTTCTTTCAGCGTCTCGACCAGATTCGGTCGCGACGCCTGCAGCGCCGGGAAAAGACCGAAGACGAGGCTGGAAACAAACCCGGTGCCGAGCGCAAAAAGGATGACGCGCCAGTCCAGGTCGAAGTGAATGAAATACGGAATCTCGACCGGGATGGTGGCCACCATGAGGTCGACGCCCCAGACCGCCACGAGGATGCCGGCGGCACTGCCCGCGGCCCCGAGGACAAAGCTCTCGGCCAGCAAGTGGCGGATGATCTGGCGGCGACTGGCCCCGAGCGCGAGGCGCACCGCAATCTCCTTCGCGCGGGTGGCCCCCCGGGCGAGCAGGAGGTTGGCCACATTCGCGCAGGCGATCAGGTGCACGAAAATCACCGCCCCCATCATGAGCAGCACCAGGGCCCTGGTTTCCTCGGCCAGCTCGTCCCGGAGCAACTTCAAGCGCACGCCGCATCCGCTGTGCGTTGCCGGGAATGCCGCCGCCAGCCGACCGGCGATGGCCTCGAGTTCCGTGCGCCCTTCCTCCAGCGACACCCCCTTCTTCAGCCTGGCATAACCGCGCAGCGAAAAGTTCCCCCGCTGCAAATCCTTCTCCGAGGGCTGGAACGGCATCCAGATGTCCGACGTTTCCGGAAACCGGAAGCCCGCCGGCATCACTCCCACCACCGTGGCCTGTTTGCCGTTCACCGGGACCACCCGGCCAATCACGCCGGGCGAGCCGCCGAATTCCTTCTGCCAGACCTGGTAACCGAGCAACGCCACCGGGGGCGCTCCGGGCGCATCCTCGCCGGCACGAAAAGAGCGACCCAGGATGGGCTGGACACCGAGAAGGGAAAACAGGTTGGCCGAGACATGCGCGCCGAGATAACGCTGCGGGCGTTCGCCACTAATGATGTAGGTCGCCTCCTGTGCGCCCCCGACCCCTTCCAGGCTCCGGGCGGCCGCAAATTCCGGCATGTCAGCCAGGGAGAGACCGAGGTCATGTTCCCCCAGGCGGGGAAAATACTGGCTCAGATAAAGGATGCGGTGCTGGTCCTGCAGATGCGGGAGCGGGCGGAGCAGGATGGCGTTGACCGAGGAGAAAGTGGTCGTGCTGGCCCCGATCCCGAGGGCGAGGGCGAGGACCGCGATGGCGGTGAAGGCCGGCGTCTTCAACAGCATCCGGAAGGCGAAGCGAAGATCGCGGATCATGGGAGGAGGGCGCCCGGGCGCGAATCCGCCGGGTTAAAATGGTGCGGGGTGAATCCGCGGTCTCCGTTTCGTTCCCCGGCCGCACGGAGACCGGGGAACGAACGGACCGACACAACCAGGTTGGCGGCGAGGAGAAGCCAGATCAGAAAAAGCACGCGCAGCGAAAGGCTGTCTTTCTCGTGCCGATTCATCGCGGGCTTCGCGCTCCCGAAATTCTATGCCGCCATCCGATCTTCCACGACCCGGCCGTCGAAAAGATTGACGGTGCGGTCGGCGTGCTGGGCAAAACGGGTATCGTGCGTCACCATGCAGATGGTGGCGCCGCCGGCGTGCAGTTCCTTGAGCAGTTCCATGACGGCCTCGCCATTACGGGAATCGAGATTTCCGGTCGGCTCATCCGCGAGGAGGATGGCCGGCTTGCCGGCGAGGGCGCGCGCCACGGCCACGCGCTGCTGCTGGCCGCCCGAGAGCTGGCTTGGCAGATGTTTCGCGCGATGACTCATCCCGACGCGCTCAAGCGCCTCGTTAACGAAGCCTTTGCGCTCGCTCGAGCCCATGCCGCGGTAGGTCAAAGGCAGCTCCACGTTCTCGTAGACGCTCAGGTCGCCGATCAGGTTGAAGCTCTGGAAAATGAAACCGATCTCCCGGTTCCGGATGCGCGCGCGCTCCGGGAAGGAAAGACTCGCCACTTCCTCGCCCTTGAGCGCGTAGCTGCCGCTCGAGGGGGTGTCGAGCAGGCCGAGGATCGAAAGCAGGGTCGACTTGCCGCAGCCGGAGGGGCCGGCGATGGAAACGTATTCGCCGGTGCGGATATCGAGATGAATGCCGGAAAGCGCGTGTGTTTCCACCTCGTCGGTCAGGAACACCTTGGTCACACCCTGCAGGGTGATCAGGGGCGTGGAGCCGTTGGCGGTCGGCGTGCGTTGGGTTTGGGCCATGGGAGCTTCAGTCATATCAGGGTTCTGGTTGGGTTTGGGTCTTGCGGGTTGAATCAGTCGAGCTTGATGCGGTCGGAGGAATCGTAGGAACTGGTGTCGGACAGGATGACCTGGTCGCCCGGTTGCAGGCCGCTCTCGATTTCCACCGTGTTAACCGAGCTGCGACCCAGCTTCACCGGGGTGCGCACGGCCTCGGAACCGCCGGCGGGAATCTTGAAGAGTCCCACCGTGCTGTGCTCCTGCCCAAAGGCGGGGCGACCGACAAAAATAACATCGTCGAGTCGCTCGAGCTCGATGGTGCCGTCCACGCTCAGGTCGGGGCGGGCTCCCTTCGGGAGATCGCCATCCAGCGCCACGTCCACCTTGACGGTGCCCTGGTCGACCGCCGGGTCAACCCGCACCACATGTCCTTCGACCACGCCGTTGCGCGTATCGATGAAAGCCTTTTGGTTGATCTGCACATCCTTGGCCTGGGTCTCGGCGATCTTGATCTCCGCCTTTAATCTCGTGGGGTCGGCCACCCGTGCCAGGTTGGTGCCCGGCGCGACCCGTTGCCCGACTTCCACCGGCAGCTGTTGGAGCACTCCCTCCATCCCGGCGCGAACATGCAGCGCCTCGACCTGGTTCATTTTCAATTGCGCCAGCGCCTTGAGCTGATCCACCGCGGCCTGCTTCGACGCGATCTGCGGCTCGATCGATTCCTGGGCAAAGGCCAGTCGTTTCTGCTCGATCGCGGCCCGGTTGGCCAGTTCATCCGCCTTCACTTTCGCCGTCTTGTAGGTCAGTTCCGCCACCAGCCCGTTCTTTTTCAAATTCTCGTTCGTCTCCGTCTCCAGCCGCGCCTGCTGCCATTCCGAATGCACGCGTGCGGTGTTCGCCTCCTGCTCGAGCAGCTCGCGCTGCAAGCTCGCGCGCAGCGTCGTCAATTCCGACTCCGCCGCCTGCGCCTGGCTGACGGCATCGCGCGCTTCCTGCTCCAGCTCCGGGCTGCTCATCTCCAGCAGAATGGTGTCGGACTTCACCACCGCGCCCGGCCGGACGACGATCTTTTCCACCCGGCCTTCGTTGTTGGTCGCAATCCAGCGAATTTCCTCCGGCACGAGCGTGCCCAGACCGCGCACCTGCCGCAGCATCGGGCCCCGTTTCACCGTATCGATCCAGACGGTGGAACGGTCCACCGACGGCACCGCCGGCTTCAGGTTCGAAACCAGGATGGTGATGCCGACAAGCACGAGCAGGCCAATCCCGCCCATGATCAGGCGCCGGCGCCGCTTTTGCTTCGCCACGTTCAGCCGCGGAACATCCATCGAGGAAGAGCCTGGCGTAAAACCGGTCGGACGCACAATCGTGCTTTCCGGCTTCGTCTCCAACTCGCCTCGGGCCGGCAGGGACATGCTCAGATCGCGGAAACGGTTCGCAGGAAGTGCACCAGGCCAGAGGCCGCCTCGAGCACGGGCAGGGCGGAGGTGAGCACAATCACGGCGAAGAAGGCCAGTTCACCGCGAAAATTTCCCCTGGCCTCGTGCGCGAAGTACTCGCGGCTGATACCGTGAAAGGAAGGCCGAACACTTCCGCCAACGCGCGGTCCCAGCTCAAGCAGCTGGCCGGTTTGAAAATGAAAGTCGGTTTGGGGGAAACGCGCGCCAGCGACGCCGGAATCTTCGGCGGCGTGGCGGGTGGTCGCGGGGAGGAATGATGTCGGTTTCATAAGTGCGGGGGAGTCAGTCCCGTAACGGGACACGTTGAATTTCGCTCACCTATTGCAAGGCCCATGCCAGCGGGTCGATATATGTTACAAATAACTTATCATAAGGTGTTTATGAAAGTCGCTCTTCCAGGGAGAGCCGTCACTTTACGCCGGGAACGGGATCAGGCTGTCCCGGATCCGGGACACCCCTTGGAGGGTGTTCCGCGGTTTAACACGGGACCCGCAGCAGCGCTTCGCTCCCCCGGCCGCCCTGCCGCGCCACCAGGGTGAGCGAGCCGCCGTGCGCTTCCGCGATCTGCCGGCTGAGGGCCAGCCCAATGCCGGAGCCGCCGGGTTTGGTCGTGAAGAAAGGCACGAAAAGATTGGTCGGGTTCATCACCCCATGCCCTTCATCCTCGATCACCACCTCGGCGCATTCCCCGGCGACGCGCCACGTCACCGCGACCCGCCCGTTCGTTTCGAGGGAGGCGTCGACGGCATTGTGCATGATGTTGATGAGAAGCTGTTCGATTTGCGCGGCATCCGCCGTGATCTGCATCGGCGGCCCCGAGATCACGGCCACGGGCAGCCGGGTTTCCAGACTGGCCACGCGATGGATCAGGTCGCCGAGATCGAACGGTTCTTTCTGCGGGGGCGGCAGCCGGGCCAGCCGGGTATAGGCCTGCATGAACCGGCTCAGGGAATCAGCCCGGGTCGCGATCACATTCAGGCCGCTCCGGGCGTCGGCGCGCCAGTCGTCCGCGAGCGGCTCGCGCCGGATCAGGTTTTCCAGGCTGCCGGCGATCGACTTGATCGGGGCAAGGGAGTTGTTCATCTCGTGCCCGAGCACCCGGACGAGCCGTTGCCAGGCGCGCCGTTCCTCCTCGCGCAACGTCCGGCTGAGGTCGGTCAGGACCAGCAGATCATGGGGAAGACCCCGTTCGCGATAGACGCTGCGGCGCACGCCCCAGCGGCCGGAACCGCCGGGAAAGTTCAGGGTGACCGGGGCATCCTGGTCGGCCTCGAAGACCTGGGCCAGGCCGAGTTCGCCGGCATTGCGTCCGAGGAGCTTGTCGATTGGCTTGCCGAGAAGGTTTTCCCCAGCGCGGTTGACCAGGCGCAGCTTGCGCTCGGGGTCGAAGGTGAAAACGGCGACATCGATCTCGCCCATGATGGTGCGGAGAAGGGCGGTGGCTTCAAAGGCGCCGAGCCGCTGGGTGCGCAGGGTTTCGCCAAGGGAATTGATCTCGAGGAGCGCCTCGCCCAGGGCGTCGTCGTCGCGGGCGCCGCGGGCGCGGATGGAATAATCGCCCTCCCGCAGGGCTGCAAGCAGGTTGGTGATGGTCTGGAGGGGGCGCACGACATGTTCGCGGGCGCTGGCGATGAAACCGAGGGCGCAACCGACGATGATGAGAGAGAGCGTCCATTGCAGCTTGGCGCTGTAACCGCCGAACCACAGCAGGAGCAGGGTGATGAGCGCCGCCGGCGCGACCGCGCCAATGATCAACCAGGTAAGACGGCCCTCGTGCGTGGCGCGCTGTCGCCGTTTCGCTTTGGGCCGGAAAACGTTCACGTGCGCAGAGAGCCCGGCCGCGTGGGCGGCATGTTCCGGCTAAAGACCATGGTGCTGCAAGCGGCGATAAAAAGCGCTCCGGCTCAGGCCAAGCGCCTCCGCGGCGCGGCGCGCGCTGCCGTCGAAGCGGGCCAGCGCTTTCCTGATCAGAAAAGCCTCCACTTCCTCCAGGCTCATATCCTCGAGCCGGCCAGACTCGTCCCGCACGAGGTTCAGGCCAAGATCGTTGAGCTTGATCTGGGCGCCCTGCGCCATCAGCACTGCCCGCTCGACGATGTGATCCAGTTCCCGGACGTTGCCTGGGTAGGGATGTTGCATGAGGGCGTCGCGCGCCTTTTCATCGAACCCGGACATCTCCTTGCGATAACGGTTCGCGTGCTGCCGGAGAAAACTGTGGGCCAGCAGCATGATGTCCTCACGTCGCTCGCGCAGGGGCGGCAGCGCAATTTCAATCGTGTTCAGGCGGAAGAGGAGATCCTGGCGGAATCGCCCCGCCGACACCTCCTCGTGCAGATTGGCGTTGGTGGCCGAGATGATGCGGACATTGGCGTGCAGTGTCTTGGAGGAGCCGACGCGCTCGAACTCGCCCGTTTCGATCATGCGCAGGAGTTTTGCCTGCTGATTCATCGGAATGTTGGCGATCTCATCCATGAAAAGCGTGCTCTCGTCCGCCAGTTCGAAACGGCCGGCCCGATCAGTCTTCGCGTCGGTAAAGGCCCCTTTCACATGCCCGAAGAGCTCGCTCTCGAAGATTCCCTCGGACAAGCCACCCATGTTGACCGTGATCATCGACTTGGCCGAGCGCGGCGAAAGCGCGTGCAGCGCCTGCGCGATCAGTCCCTTCCCGGTGCCGTTTTCCCCCGTCACGAGCACGTTCGCGTCGGAGGGCGCCACCTTTGAGATCATCTCGAGGATCGGGCGCATCCGCGGCGATTCGGCGATGATGCTGGGAGCGTTGCCGCCGAGCAGACGATTGGCCGCCTCGAGGCGCCGGCCCTTCCGAAGAGCCCCGCCGAGTTCGACCTGGGTGCGGACAATGGCCAGCAGCCGGTCATTCTCCCAGGGCTTGGGCACAAAATCCCGCGCCCCCCGCTTCATCGCTTCCACCGCGAGATCGATCGTGGCCCAGGCGGTCATGACCACGATGGGGAGGGTGTTGTCCATGGTTTGGATCCGCGGGATCACCTCGAGCCCCTCCTGCCCCGAGGTGGTGTCGCGGGTGTAATTCAGGTCCATCATCAGCAGCGCGTAATCCTTCTTTTCCAGCGCTGCGATGACTCCCGCGAGCGACGTCACCGCATCGGTCTGGTAGCCCTCGCCCTTCAGCAAAATGCGAAGCGCTTCCAGTACGTCCGGCTGGTCATCGGCGATGAGGATCCTCGTCATGGGGTCAAGTCACTCAACAAATTCTATCACAGTGTCAATGCCGCGCTGCTTTTGCCGCAGGGCGGCCGCGGGCTGCTCCTCTGCTTTTTTACAGCGTTCGCACGCGGAACACGCTAGATATTTTCACGATGCCGGAGACGCCGCTTTCATCCCGCTGGAGCCGCGGATCGTTTGTCGTCATTCTCCTGGCCGGCCTCCTCCTCCTCGGCTTGTCGATTTATCGCGCGGCCCATCAGCCCGCCCCGGCGGAAAACGTCCCCTTTGAGCTGGTCGATACCGGCTTTGTCTCCTCCAACGCCTGCCAGACCTGTCACCCGGGAAATTACGCCAGCTGGCATGCCTCCTACCACCGGACGATGACCCAGCGGGGAAACGTGGAGACGCTGCAGGCCGACATGGATGGCCTGGAGCTTCACCACGCCGGGACGCGTTATGAAGTGGAGCGGCGCGGCCGCGATTATTTTGTCCGCAAAGGTCCCGCGGCCGGCCCGCTGGGCGCGCCGCAGCAAATCGTCCTCGTGACCGGGTCGCATCAACTCCAGATCCCCTGGATGGAAACGGAGTTTGGACGGACCCTCGAGCAATTCCCCTTCGGCTACATCATCGAGGAAAAAATGTGGGCGCCGGTGACGCAGACGTTCCTGATGCCGCCCGAGTTGAAGGAGATTTATTCGCTCGGCGCCTGGAACGGTGCCTGCATGGATTGCCATGTGACGCAGGGCCGTTCCCGCTTCGTCGAGGGAAACCGCTGGGATACGCAGGTCACGGAATTCGGCATTTCTTGCGAAGCCTGCCACGGCAACGGCGCCGCCCATGTCGCGGCCAACCGCAACCCGCTTCGGCGCTGGAAAATGCACCTGACCGGGGCGCCCGATCCCACCATCGCCAATGCCGGCCGCATGAGCGGCCCGGCGTCCGCCCTCGCCTGTGGCCAATGCCACAGCGTCTGGGCCTTCAAAGGCATGGACGAAAAAATCGATTTCAATCGGCATGGCGCGGGTTTCCGGCCGGGCCAGGAGGATCTGGAAAAGCGTTTCGTGGTCCAGCCGCAGACGGCCGACCACAGCGCGCAGAAGGATTTTATCCGCCAATCGGAACCGGATTTTTTCCGGAACCGCTTTTGGGGTGACGGGATGATCCGGGTGACCGGCCGCGAATACAACGGGGTGGCCGCGTCACCCTGCTTCAAGGGCGGGGAATTTTCCTGTCTCTCCTGCCACCAGATGCATCCCGAGCGGCCGACCGAGGCCCGCCTTGACCAGTGGAAGGACGACCAGATGAAACCGCACATGGAATCGGACCGGGCCTGCCTCCAGTGCCACCAGTCGATGGCGTCGAATATCAGCGCCCACACGCATCACGCGGCGAATTCGTCCGGGAGCAGTTGCTACAACTGCCACATGCCCCACACCACCTTTGGCCTGCTCAAGGCCATCCGCTCGCACCAGGTCTCCTCGCCGAGCGCCGCGGAAAGCGTCGAGCATGGCCGGCCCAACGCCTGCAACCTTTGCCATCTCGATCAGACCCTGGCCTGGACAGCCGACCACCTGCAGGCCTGGTTCGGGCAAACACCGCCGCCGCTCGGGCCGGATGACCGGGAACTGGCCGCCTCGGTGCAATGGCTGGTCAAAGGCGATGCCGCCCAGCGCGCCCTGCTGGCGTGGGGCATGGGCTGGAAGCCGGCGCGCGAGACGACCGGCGACCTCGGGTGGTTTTATCCCTATCTCATCTACACCCTGACCGATCCCTACGCCGCCATCCGCTTCAATGCCTGGCGTTCCTTGCGCGCGCTGCCCGGCTTTGCCGACTTTTCCTTCACTTACACCGATCCCGACGAAAAAATCAGCGAGACGGCCCGTGCTGCGTATGCTCGCTGGATGAGCGAGGTGAAACCGGGCGACGCCACTTTCCCGGGGCGGACCGGCCTTGAATCCAACGGGGCTTTTCGCCCGGAACTGATGAACCGGCTGCGGGCCGAGCGGGACAACTCCCCGGTTTTGCTGGCGGAATAGCCCATGGTTGAACCTGCCCGCCACCTTCGCTTTGGTTTCTGGCTGCTGCTCGTTTCCCTGGCCGGCGGATTGATCCTGGAGGGCCTGCTCGGTTTTCGGGTCGGCTGGTATGTCGACCTGGGGAACGATGCGCGCCGGGTCATGCTGCGCCTGGCGCACATGCACGGCACTCTCCTGGCCTTTGTGAATATCGCGGTGGGGTTGGCCGCGCGGGGACGTGACAGCGCGCCCCTCCCCAAAGCCGTTTCCCACTCGCTGGTCTGGGCCTCACTCCTCCTGCCCGGCGGATTTTTGCTGGGCGGCCTGGTGATCTACGATGGCGATCCGGGCCTCGGGATCCTTCTTACCCCGGTGGGCGGACTTCTCCTGATCTACGGGATCGGACGTTTCGCGCTCGGTCTGTCGAAGCAACGCTAGCCGTCGGCGGTCCCGGCGTCCCTACCTGGCCGCCGTCGGTTGCGCCGGCTGATCCAGCCCCCGACGTTTCAGGAGCGGCTCGATCTTTGGCTCGCCGCCGGTAAAGTCGCGGAAGAGACTCATGGCTTCCTGGCTACCGCCGCGCGAAAGAAGCGTGCGCCGGAAACGGTCCCCGTTCTCCCGGGTCAGACCGCCATTCTGCTTGAACCATTCCACGGTGTTGGCGTCCAGCACCTCGCTCCAGATGTAGGAGTAATAACCGGCGGAATAACCCCCGGCAAAAGTGTGCGAAAAATAGGCGCTGCGATACCGCGGCGGCACCATCGGAAGATCCACCCCGGCCTTTTTCAGCGCTTCCGCCTCGAAGGCGAGCACATCGGTGGGCAACTGGTCGGGCCCAATCTGGTGGAACGCCTGGTCGAGCAGCGTGGCGGAAAGATACTCCGTCGTTTTGTAACCCTCGTTGAACTTTTCCGCCGCCAGCAGCTTGTCCACCAACTCCTGTGGCATCGTCTCGCCCGTCTTGTAATGCCGCGCGTACTTTTTCAGGATCTCCGGCCAGAGCGACCCACATCTCGTTCACCTGCGAGGGAAACTCGACAAAATCGCGCGGAACGCTCGTCCCGCTGAAGCGCGGATACTTCACGCTCGAGAACATGCCGTGCAGGGCATGCCCGAACTCGTGGAACATGGTCTCCACTTCATCGTAGGTCATCAGGGTCGGCTCCCCCTTGGGCGGCTTGGGGATGTTGAGATGAAAAGCCACCACCGGTTTCCGGTTGAAGAGACCGTTCTGCGGCACATAGGCATTCATCCAGGCGCCACCCCGCTTTGAGGGACGGGCGTAATTATCGACCAGGCAAAGGGCCAGCGGTTCCCCCGATTCCTCGAAAACCTCGAAAACCCGGACGTCCGGATGATAAACCGGCAGGTCGGTCCGCTCTTTGAAGGTGATTCCATAGAGCCTGGTCGCGGCGAAAAGCACGCCATCGCGCAGCACGTTGTTTAACTCGAAATACGGTTTCACGTCCGACTCCTCGAAGGCGAAACGCGCCTTCTTCACCTTCTCGGCATAAAGATCCCAGTCATGCGCGGCCACTTCGAAATCGCCGCCTTCCTTCTTGATCATCTCCTGGATATCCGCGGCTTCCTTTTTCGCATTCGCCACCGCCGGCGGGGCGAGCTCGCCCAGAAGTTTGTTCACCGTCCCGACACTGCCGGCCGTCTGGTCCTCCAGCTGATAGGCGGCGTGGGTCGCATACCCGAGCAGCTTGGCTCGCTCCGCCCGCAGGGCGACGATCTCCTTGATCGTTTCCCGGTTGTCGAACTCCCCGCCCCGGCTGTTCCGCGTAAGGGACGCCTGCATGATCTTCTCGCGCAGGGAACGATCCTGCAGGGCCGAAAGGGCGGGCTGCTGGGAGGTGTTCAGGAGATGGATGACGAACTTGCCCGGCTTCTTGTCCTCCTTCGCGGCCGCCGCCGCCGCCGCGATTTCATTCTCGGGCAGACCGGCCAGGTCTCCCTTCTTGTCGACCACGATCGAGAGGGCGTTCTTCTCCTTCAGGACATTCTGGGCGAAACGGGTCTGGAGAGTGGCCAGCTTTGAGTTCATCTCCTTGAGCTTTGCCTTGTCGCTCCTCGGAAAGTTTCGCCCCGGCGCGGACGAAATCCTTGTAATAACGTTCGAGGAGCCAGCCAGCCTCGGGATCGAGACCAAGCTGCTCGCGCTGGTCATACAGAGCCTGGAGGCGCGCAAACAGTTTCGGGTCGAGCCGGATGGTGTCGAGATGGGCTGAGAGCTTCGGGGCCATCTCCGTTTCGAGTTTCTGCAACTGCGGGTTGGTGTCGGCCCCGACCAGGTTCGAGAAGATGCGGTTGACTCGCTCAAGGGTGCGGCCCGAACGCTCGAGGGCGACAATGGTATTCTCAAAAGTCGGTTCCTCCGCGCTGCCTGCGATATCCTCCACCTCGCGCAAATGCTCGGTAAACCCGCGGGCAAAGGCCGGTCCATAATGCTCGTCCTTGATCAAATCGAACGGCGGCATGTGGAACGGCAGGGTGCTCTCCGAGAGCAAGGGGTTGTCGGTCGTTGCCCGGGAAGGCTGCGGTTTCTTTTTGTCCGCGGCGGAGACAATCAGGCTCGACATGATGAGCAGGACTGTAAGGAAAAGCGGGCCTCGGACAATGGACGGGAGCGAACGAGCGGAGGAAAGAGAAGGGAGCTGCATAGTTTGAGATGGTGGCGACGCCCGACCGCCGGGCGCGGCCGATAAACTAGCGCGAAAACCGCTTTTGGCGAGGCCGCCTAGCTCCGCGCCCCGCTGGATCAAACGGGTCGTCGCGCCCGAAGCTCAAGAAAAAGTGGAGTGGTGATCAGCGTGCCCGGATCGTTTTCGGCCTTGTGAAACTCCGCTCGCACGTGTTCCACCCACGTCTCCTTTACCCGGCCGAGCTCGAGCAGCCGCCGGAGGTTGATGTCGATGAAGCTTTTCGGCCAGTGCCACGCGTAGTCGCGGGGCGAGACGGTCAGGAGATGCGGGCGGACGTCCTCCACGACAAGGCCGGCAGCCTGCAGCATCGACGGCAGGGCCAGGGCGATGTTGGGCTCGCCGCCACTGGCCCGCCAGCTCGCCATTACTTCGCCGACAAATTCTTCATGCGCGGATCGGCGCGGCGCCATTCGCCAGGTGGCATAATCGCTATACTCATGGAAGACAACGACTCCGCCCGGGCGCAGGGCCCGGCAAATCTTTCCCACGAGGGCGGCGGGATCGGGAACAAAACAGGCCACCCAACGGCACCAGGCCAGGTCGAACTCCCCCGCGCCCAGGTCATCCTCCATCAGGTCCGCCTGGCGAAATTCAACATTGGTCAACCCGAGGCCGTGACACCGCCGCCGCGCCGCCTCCAGGAACCGATCCGAGCGTTCCACCGCCACCACCCTCCCTTCCGGCCCGGCCAGTTCCGCCAGGTCCACCGTGGCGTAACCGGGACCGCACCCGACATCGAGAAGATGCTGCCCAGGCAGGAGTCCGGCGCGGCGCCAGCTTTCCAGGGTGGTCACCCGCCAGACACGATGCTGCAGACCAAGGCGGGCGATTTCCTCGTCATGCGTGCCCAGGACATAATCATCGCTCCCCACCGGTTCCTTCATCCTAGATCCAGAGTGTGCGGTCGAAGGTCCGATACTGGATGGCCTCGCTGACATGCTCGGGCGCGACCTCTTCGGCCCCGGCCAGGTCGGCCACGGTGCGGGCGACCTTGAGGATCCGGTCGTAGGCGCGGGCGCTGAGATTGAGTTCCGCCATGGCTGTGCGGACAAGTTCCTGGGCCTCATGGCCGAGACGGCAATGCTGCTTGAGCTGCCTCGGACCCATGCGCGCGTTGCAGGTGATCTTCTGTTCGCGGCTGAACCTTTTCTGCTGTCGGCCACGCGCTTCCTGCACCCGGGCGCGGATAACCTCCGATCCCTCCTCCACCCGCGTGCTGGAGAGGTCGTGATATTCCACCGCGGGCACCTCCACGTGAAGATCAATGCGGTCGAGCAACGGACCGGAGATGCGCTGCCGGTAACGCTGCACCTGCACCGGGCTGCAACGGCACTCCCGTTTCAGATCGCCAAAATAGCCGCACGGACACGGATTCATCGCCGCCACCAGCATGAACTCGGAGGGAAAGGTCAGCGACCCGGCCGCGCGCGAGATGGTCACGTTTCCGTCCTCCAGCGGTTGCCGCATAACCTCGAGAGTTGACCGCTTGAACTCCGGCAATTCGTCAAGGAAGAGCACCCCGTGATGAGCCAGGCTCACTTCGCCCGGCGTCGGCACCGCCGAGCCGCCGAGGAGGCCAACGTCGGAAATAGTATGGTGCGGCGACCGAAAAGGACGGGTTGCGACAAAGGAACGCTCGCCGCCCAGCATGCCGGCGATGCTGTGAATCTTGGTCGCCTCGATCGCCTCCTCCAGCGACAAGGGAGGCATGATCGTGGCAATCCGCTTGGAGAGCATCGATTTGCCTGAGCCGGGCGGACCAATCATGAGCACGTTATGCCCGCCGGCCACCGCCACCTCGATCGCCCGTTTTACGTGGCCCTGGCCTTTGACGTCGGCGAAATCGACCTCGTAGGCCTGGTGCGTGGAAAAGAAGCCGCCCATGTCGCCCTGGACCGGCTCAAGCGGTTTCTGGCCGACCAGAAACTCAAAAGCTTCCCGGAGGTTTTGCACCCCGTAGATGTCGATGCCGCTGACCATGGCGGCCTCGGGAGCATTGGCTGCCGGCACAATCAGGGCCTCCTTGCCGCGCCGTCGCGCCTCCAGGGCGACCGGCAGGACGCCGCGCACCGGGCGCACGGCCCCGTTCAAGGCCAGCTCACCAACGAAGCTGAATCGCTCGATTCGTTCCGGCTCGACCAGTTCATTGACCGCGATCATGCCGAGCGCGATGGGCAGGTCAAAACTGGGCCCCTCCTTTTTGATATCGGCCGGCGCCAGATTGATCGTGGTCCGCCCCCGCGGCCAATGGTAACCGCTGTTGCCGATGGCGGTGGTGACGCGGTCGCGGCTTTCCTTGACCGCCGCATCCGGCAGGCCGACGACCACGATAACCGGGTTGCCGCCGGCCGCGTTGACCTCGATCTCCACCTCGTAGGCGTCGATGCCGTAAACAGCCGCCGAGTAGATCTTCGCGAGCATCGCCCGGCCAGACTGGCAAAGAACGTTCCCCGGGAAAAGGGGCAAAAACGCGCGGCCCTGCCGAAAGGTCCGCCCCGCCGCCCCGCTTTCGGGGCCTTCGTGCTACTTCTTGGCCCGGGCGCCGTTCCGGGCCCGCGGTTTGCGGTGCCCGTTGCCGTTGCGCTTGATCAGGGCCGGCAGGGAGAGTTCCTCCTCCTCGCCGCGGATGAAGTCGTCGGTCTTCTTGCGGGCTTCGTCGTCCGTGTACTGGATTGGCGGCGACTTCATGAAATAGCTCGAGGGCGCGGTCAGCGAACCGGAGATCCCGCGATCGAGCGCCAGCTTGGCGCAGCGAATGGCGTCGATGACCACGCCGGCCGAGTTCGGGGAATCCCAAACCTCGAGCTTCAGTTCGCAGTTCAGCGGCACGTTCCCGAAAGTGGTGCCTTCCATCCGGATGTAGCACCATTTCCGGTCGGCCAGCCAGGGGACGTAATCGCTCGGGCCGACATGCACGTCCTTCGCCGGGAGGGCATGGCCAAGCTGGCTCGTGACCGCCTGGGTCTTCGAGATCTTCTTCGATTCCAGACGCTCGCGCTCGAGCATGTTCATGAAGTCGGTGTTGCCCCCGAAGTTGAGCTGGTAGGTCCGGTCGAGACGCACGCCGCGATCCCGGAAAAGATTGGTCAGGACGCGATGGGCGATGGTGGCCCCGACCTGTGACTTGATGTCGTCGCCAATGATCGGCAGATTCCGCTCCTCGAATCGCTTCTGCCAGTAACGCTGGGAGGCGATGAACACCGGCACGCAATTGATGAAGGCACACCCGGCCTCGAGGATCTGTTCCACATACCACTTCGTGGCCATTTCCGAGCCGACCGGCAGGTAGGAAACCACCACGTCCGTCTTGGTTTTCTTCAGGATGCCGACAATGTCGTCCGTCTGCCCGGGCGACTTCTTCACGATGCGCTTCACATACTTGCCCAGGCCATCGTGGGTCATGCCGCGATGCACCTTTACGCCCGTCTTCGGAACGTCGGCGAACTTGATCGTGTTGTTCGGCTCGGCGAAAACGGCCTCGCTCAGGTCGCGGCCCACCTTGGCCAGGGCAATGTCGAAGGCCGCGGTAAACTCAATGTCCCGCACATGGTAGCCACCAAGGTCGACGTGCATGAGGCCGGGGACAAAGTCGTCCCCGTTCGCGTTACGGTAGAATTCCACCCCCTGCACGAGGGAGGAGGCGCAGTTGCCCACGCCGATAATGCCGACGCGAATTTTATCTTTCATGGTCTTTTTTGGGGTTTTCAAAGGGATGCCTGGGCGGTTTGTTGCTGCTGGAAGAGAAAAATCCCGCGGTCTGCGTAAGGCGGCGCCCTGCCCGCCGGGCACCCGCCCGAAAAGCAAAAGACCGATTTGCGCGACCGCCATCCTCGGGCATTGCCCGCGGAATCTCCAGCATATCTTGGGAGCGCCCGGGACTGGCCATTTCACGCCAGGCCACGGAAAAGTCTCTCAAAACGGGGCCAATGGTCGCGAATTTCCCTGAAATTGCAACTTCTGTGTGAATATCACGGGAAAATGCGCGTCCATCGCTTTCCGCCCAGGCGAACATGTAGTTGACGCATGATCCGCGGTGGGCTGTCCCCCGCCGGCGAACGCGGCAACGAATCGGGAACACGGGGCAAAGGTGGCGGCAGACGGGCCCTGTTGACAGTTTTGAACAAAAGACATCCGCCCAGTGTCATTAGAACGAAATATTTAACCTTGTTAACTACTGACCTCCGATGGTAGAAAACGCACCGCTCAAGGCCTTTGCCGACGTAAAGGTCTTGTGGGCGGGCAGTTCCCCCCCCAGAAATGAAAAGTTTTATGGCTGCTGAAGACAGCGATACAGGTATAAAAATCTATCTGCGCGAAATCGGGCAGATCCCCTTGCTCACACCTGAGCAGGAGATCGAGCTCGCCGCCAAGATCAAGAAGGGGGACAAGGAAGCGCGGGCGCTCATGATCCGCTCCAACCTCCGTCTTGTGGTGAAGATCGCGCACGATTACGCCAATCTCGGCCTGCCCCTCCTCGATCTGATCTCGGAAGGCAACATCGGCCTGATGAAGGCGGTGGAGCGTTTCGACCCAGCCAAGGGCGGCAAGCTGAGCACGTATGCCGCCTGGTGGATCAAGCAGTCGATCAAGCGCGCCCTGGCGAACCAGTCGAAGACCATCCGCCTGCCGGTTCATCTCGTCGATAAAATCTCGAAGATGCGCCGAGTCTCGCTGCAGATGAGCGAAGAACTGGGCCGGGAACCGACCGATGATGAGCTTGGTGAGGAAATCGGCATTGCCTCGGGCAAGGTGTCGCAGCTCAAGACTGTTTCCATCCGGCCGGCTTCACTCGACGCCCCGATCAGCGACGATGATTCAACCGAGTTCGGGGAAATTGTCGGAGACGAAGAGGCGCAGACGCCGTTTGAGCTGCTGCGCGACAAGAACCTCCGCAACGAGGTGGGCGGTCTGCTCGAGGTCCTGGACGATCGCGAGAAGAAGATCATCTTCCAGCGCTTCGGCCTTGATGGCGGAAAACCCAAAACCCTCGAGGAAGTCGGCAAAAAATTCGGCGTCACGCGTGAGCGTATTCGCCAGCTGCAGAACATCGCGCTTTCCAAGCTCCGCCGGGCCCTCGCCAAAAAGGAACGGCCGGTGGATGTCGAGCTTCCGGTCGAGGCCTAAGGACGTCCCGGTTTGGCAAGGACCGCCGGGCTAGCCTGCGGAGGTGCGTCCACCGCTACGAGTGTTTGCCGGCGGTCCGGCCTGGCGGACCTGCACGGAATCGAAGCTGGCGCCCCGGGCGTGGACGTCGCTCAGGATCACGAGGTTGTCCCCCGCCTCGGCGAGGCCGGCCCGCCAGAGATATTCCTCGGCGGCGCCGATGGTTGAATTAGGATCGCTCGCGAATTCCATCCGCACGGGAAACGTTCCCCAGCAGATGGCCAGCTGGCGGTAGACGCGCTCGCTGGGCGTAAAGGCGAAGATCGGCGCGCGCTCCGGCCGCATGTTCGAGACGTAACGCGCCATGTTGCCGTGCCGGGTAAAGACAATGATCCGGGCCCGGCTCAGGGAATTGGCCAGGACCACGGCGGAGGCGACCGTCTTTTGCCGTGAATCCTCCAGGATCGCCTTCTTCCCGTAGCCTGCTCCGCCGCTGCGCTCGATCCGGCGCGTCACCCGGTTCAGGACCTGGACGCACTGGAGCGGATAACGGCCGATGGATGTTTCGCCGCTGAGCATGATGGCGTCCGCCTGTTCAAAGACGGCGTTGGAAACATCCGTGATCTCCGCGCGCGTCGGGACCGGGTTCTCGATCATCGACTCGAGCAGGTGCGTGGCGACCACGACCGGTTTCCCGATGCGGAGACACTGCTTCACGATCCGCCGCTGGATGATCGGCAGCTCCTCCATGGGACATTCGATCCCAAGATCGCCTCGCGCCACCATGATGGCATCCGCGCCGTGGATCATCTCATCGATCTGCCGGACCGCGCTCTGGTCCTCGATCTTGGCCACCACCTGGGCCTGGCTTCCCTCCGCCTGCAGCGCCTTCCGCAGCTCGTCCAGGTCGCTGCGTTCCCGGGCGAAACTGAGCGCCACAAAATCCACGTTCATCTCCGAGCCCAGCCGGATGTCGCGCCGGTCCTTTTCCGTCAGCGGCGGCAGGCTGACCTTGACCCCGGGCAGGTTGATATGACGCCGTGAGCCGAGCGTTCCCGGGGTCAGGACCTTCGAGAGAATACGGTTCGCTTTTTTCTCCAGGACCTTGAGATGGATGACCCCGTTATCGACCAGAACGGTGTCCCCCACCGAAATGTCGTTGATCAGCCCGTCATAGTTCACGTCCACCGAGTGTTCCTCTTCGCTGCGGGCTCCGCGCACGGTGAACTCAAGCACGTCTCCCGGTTTCAATTGCAGGTCGGCGCTCACGTCCCCGGTCCGGATCGCGGGACCCTGGGTGTCCATCAGGATCGCGACCGAGCGCCCGGCCTTTTCCGCCGCCCGGCGAATCAAGGGCACCGTCGCCCGGACGGAATCATGGGAGGCGTGGCTCATGTTGAGCCGGAAAACGTCCACCCCCTCCTGCACCAGGTCGCGGATCTTTTCCGCGCTGTCGGTGGAGGGTCCCAGGGTGCAGATGATTTTCGTCCGGCGCGTGGCGTCAGTCGTGTTCATAGAGAGCGGGCGCCGCTCCCACCGGCGCCGCCCGTCACCCAATCGAATCGGGGCGGAAAAGCCAGCTGAAATCCGGGCGGCGCGAGGGAAAAATTCGGCGTGTAATAGGGATCGCGCAGCAGCTCAACGCCCCAGCGTTCCTGCATGTAGCGCGCTTCCTGCAGCAGTTGCATCACTTCTCCGTGGGGCCGGTTCCGGCCGCGCGAGGCTGATTCGTGATGCACCAGTTCAGCATACGGCGTCCAGACGATGCGCCAACCCGCCGCCCGCACACGCAGACAGAGATCGACGTCATTGAAGTCGACCGGGAGATTCTTTTCGTCGAAGCCTCCCAGCTCCAGGAAGAGCGGGCCCCTGATCAGGAGGCAGGCCGCCGTGACTGCGCTGCAGTCGCGATGCAACCAGGCCCGGTTGAAATAGCCGGGATGGTCCCGGGGCAGCTTGTAATAATAATGTCCGGCAACGCCGCCGTAGCCAAGGAGCACCCCGGCATGCTGCAAAGTGCCATCAGGATAGACCAGACGCGCCCCGGCTGCGCCCACTCCCGGTTGCAAAAGCTGGCTGACCAGTTCCCGAAGCCAGCCCGGATCACGGCCTTCCACGTCATTGTTCAGGAAGAGGATAAGATCGCCCCGCGCCGCGCGCGCACCGAGGTTGTTCAGCCGGCTGTAATTAAAGGTTCCGGTGGCCCGCAATATCTGCGTGCGCGGCTCTCTCCCCGCCGCCTCCAGCAGTTCCCTCGCTTCCGGTTCGGTCGATTCGTGGTCAACAATCACGATTTCGACGCCGGGATAATCCGTCCGTTCCCGCAGGGTGGCGAGGCATTGCCGGAGCAAGGCGGCTTTGTTCCGCGTCGGCAGGACCACGGAGACGGAAGGCAGTTCCGGCGGCAGATCAAAGATGACCCGGTGCGAATCGTCGCTTTGCGGGCACGGCACCACGCGGCCTGCGATTTTCCGCCGGGCAAGGTGGTCCGAAAGGGCCCGGCGCGCCGCCTCCCGCGCGTAAGGTTTGGCTTCGCGGGAATCGGCCACGCTCCCCGGCACCATGCGCCAATGGTAAAGCACCCGGGGTATGTGCCTGACCTGGTCAGGGCGAAGGCGTTCCAGGCAGCGCAGGGCGAGGTCGTAATCTTGCGAGCCTTCGTAGCCTTCGCGAAACCCGCCGATCTCACGGACGAGAGCGGTGCGATAAAGCCCGAGGTGATTAATGAAATTCTGGCCGAGGAAAAGGAGCGGATCCCACTCGGTCTTGAAGAACGGATTCGAACGCCGTTCCTGCCGGTCAACGCTGTCCTGGTCGGTGTAGATCAATCCCGCCTCGGCATGCGCCCCGGCCTCCCGCATGGCCCAGGCCAGCGCGTCCTCGTGCAATTCGTCATCATGGTCGAGCAGGGCGCACCATTCACCCGTGGCCTGTTCCAGGGCGGTGTTGGAGCAGGCTGAAATATGTCCGTTGGTCGTGCGAAAGGCGAGGCGGACCCGGGGTTCCTCGCGGGCGAATTTTTCCAGGAGCGGCCGGATGCGTTTGTCCGTCGAGGCATCATCGGCGATGCACAATTCCCAGTTCCGGTAGCTCTGCCGTCGCACCGACTCCAGCGCCGCCTGCAGGACCTCCGGTGGCGGATCAAAAACGGGCAGAATGATCGAGACCAGCGGGTGCCGGCGCAGACCACGCAGGTGGCGGCGCATTTCGCGGCGGCTGCCGGGCGTGGGTCGCGAGTAAAGCGCAAGCCAGCGCGCGTAAGCCTCATCCCCCTCCTCCCCGGCGCCGCCGGGCGCAGTCATCGTTTCCGCCAGCGCCTCGTCAAAGTCGCGACCAAAGCGGTCGATCCCGTGGCGCAGTTGAAACGTCCGGCGGGCGACCGCCCCCAGTTCCCGACGCCCTTTGTCATCGCGGATACAGGCGAGCATCGCCTCGGCGAGTTTCGACGGCGATTCTGCCGGCACCATCAGGCCGTTGAGACCGTGCCGGATGCTTTCGCTGATTCCGCCGACGTCGGTGGCGATCACGGCCCGCCCCAGGGCCATCGCTTCCAGGATGGAAATGGGCATGGCTTCATCACGCGACGCACAGACGAGCACGTCGGTCGCAGACAGCGCTTCCAGGGCCGCGCCGTGGTCCAGCGCCCCGAGGATTTTCGCATCGAGAGAGCGCGCGCGGGTTTCCACCTCCTTGTAGAAAGATTCGTCGAGAACCCGGCCGGCCATCGAGAACGCGGCCCGGCCACGCACGTCCGCCGGGAGAGCAGCCACCGCCTCGAGAAACAGATCCTGCCCCTTGCGCGGCTCAAAGCTTCCGAGCAGGAGAAAAGTCGTCCTCTCTTTTTCCGTCTCCGACCCGGCACAGGCCGGCGCCGGGATGCCATACGGAATCACGCGCACGGGACGCGGCGTCAACGGCGCAAACATGTAGCCGGCCCGAACCGTCGGCACCACGATCAGGGAAGGACGGAGGAGCGTTTCGCCAATCTCCGGGATTCTCCTGATCATCTCAGGGACGACGAGGGTCTCGTGCACATACCAGAGCGACTGTTTCTCTTCACGGAAAGCGGCCCGGACTGCGCCCCAGCTCAGGATGCTGTTGGCCACGACCAGATCGTGATCGCGCGCCAGGCGCCGCAGAGACCGATGCTCCCAGTCGCGCAGGAGTTCCTCGTCGAGCACGGTCGCGACGCCGGCAGCCTCCAGCAGGTCAAGCAACGGTCCCTTCTCCGGCAAGGCCACCGTGAAGTCCCGGCCGCGGGCCTGCCACCAGCGGGCCAGGTGCAGCAATTGCATCGGAGCGCCACTCAAGGTGGCCTCGTGAGAAACGAAAAGCGTCCTCGACCCGGCGCTCATGCCCGCTTCACTCCGTTTTCCTCGGCCGGCTCAAGGCTGCGGCCAAGCTGGCTTTCCACCAGTCCCTCAAACTCGCGGCCGAAGCGGTCCAGGGTGAACCGTTCCTGAAAAGTCTTTCGCGCTTCCTCCCCCAGGCTCCGCCGCAGATCCTCGTCCCCGGCCAGCCGGTCCAGCGCCACCGCCAGCATCGGGGCCGACTCGGCATTGACCAGCAACGCGTTTTCGTTATGACGCAAAAACTCCAGGGCGCCGCCCACGGTCGTGCTCACGATCGGCTTCGCCATGCTCATCGCCTCGAGCATGGTCACCGTCGGCATGGCCTCATCGCGCGACGGGAACACGACGACATCCGCGCCCGACAGCAGACGCAGCGCCTCCGCATGCGTCACCGGGCCGGTCAGTTGAACATTCGGCAAAGCGGAAGCGCGACGGGCGATCTCCGCGCCGAAGGCAGGGTCATGCACGCGACCCGCGATCAACACCTCCAGGCCGGGTTGCGCAGACGCCGGGAACCCGCTGAGGGCATCGAGCAGAATATCCTGTCCTTTCCGCGGCTCGACCGTGCCGAGCAGAACCACCTTGAGAGGTCCCGCCGAGCGCACGCTCGCCCCTTCGGGAATCTCCGGCGCGGGTGGCGTGATGGCGTTGCGCAGGCAAACGACGGCCCGGTCGGTGTAGGGACGATAAACGGCGCAGGCGCGCTCCGACGGGGCCATGACCAGGTCAGCCCGGGGAAGCGCCGCCCGCATGCCGGCCTCCCGCTGGAGATAATGCTCGCCCACTTCCGTCTCGTGCAGCCACCAGATGACCGGCGTGCCGCTCCCGGCGAGAGCGTTCACCACCGGCGCGCCGAAGATGGTATTCGCAATCACGACGTCAAACGGCCGCGCGAAATCGACAAACGAGCGATGGCCTTCGTTGACCAGCGGATCGATCAGGACCGGGATGCCCTCCTTCTCGAATTCCTTGCGCAAAGGGCCGTCGAGGGGCGACATGACGACGCAGAAAATCCCATTGGCCCGGCACCAGCGTGCCGCCTGCAGGAGCATCATCGGCGCCCCCGAGAGCGAGAGATCGTGCGAAACCAGGAGCAGATCCGCGCGACCAGGCCGGCTTTCCGGGTTGTTGCGCCCGGACATCCGCACCGGCGTGGGTGAATCGTGATAGAGCCATTCGCGCATCGGCCCGGTGAAGTACGGGTCGTGCGTGGAGTATTCGCCCCAACGCCGCAGGAGAAAGATCGAGGCCTTGTCTCGCGCCTCCTTCTTGGCCGGCTCCACTGTCTCCAAAGAGGCATGGCCGACGTGGCGCAGCGTGGTGAAAGGCGTGTAAACGCAGCGCAAACCTGCTTCGCGCACTTTGAAACAAAGATCGATGTCGGAATGCGCGATGGGGGTGTTGATGGCGTCGAAACCGCCCAGCCGGAGGAAATCGTCCCGCCGCATGGCCAGGCAGGCGCCGGAAAGGGCGGAGACCTCCCGCAGCGACTGGGCGAGATTGGCATGCTGCGCGAAATCGTGTGGCAACTGATGGAAGGCCGTCCCGGCCAGACCGCGGACGCCCATGACCAGCCCGGCGTGCTGGATCAGGCCCGTTTCGTAAAGCAGCTTCGGGGCAACAGCCCCCACCCCCGGATCTTCCAGTTGCTCGATCAGGTCGCCGACCCATGCCGGATCCATCGCCTCCACGTCATCGTTGAGGAAAATCAGCCGGTCGCCGGTGGCTTCATCGGCCGCGAGATTGCATTTGTCGGAAAAATTAAAAGGCTCGTCGTAGGGAAGAAAACGCACGGCGGCTTTGACCGCGGGGTTGGCGCGCAGCGCTTCAATCACGCCGCTATTGGTCACGATCAGGAACTCGATCTCGCTCCAGGAAGTTGCCGCCGGCAGGGTGCAGGCGGCGGCGGTGGCGCGCGGCAGGGAATCAGTCGGAATCACAATCGAAACCCGGCGCGATCCGGCGAGGCGCAGCCGGGCGCGGTTGGCCGTGGGAAGCTCAATGATATCCGCCGGATGTCCCCGCCGTTCCATGGCCTCGGCCAGTGCGGCCAGGTTCGTCCGACGAGCGTCCGGCTTGCCGCCCGCCGAACCCGAGGCCGGATGCTCCCGCCAGTGATAAAGAACATGCGGGATGTGCACGATCTTCCCCGCCTGCTCGGTCGCGCGCAGGGCCAGATCGTAATCCTGCGAGAGATCAAACTCCGGCCGGAGCCAGCCTGTCGCCTGGAGAAACGCGGCACGATAGACGGTCAGGTGGCCGAGATACATGCTCGAGAGCAGGAGCGACGGGCTCCACTCCGGCTTGAAAAACGGCGCCTGCCGCCGCCCGTCCGGACCGCAGGCGGTCCTCGTCGCTGTAAAGAATGTCAGCGCCGGGATGGGCCTTGATCGCCTGCGCGATCTCATAAAAAGCAAAGGGCGCCAGCAAATCATCGTGATCAGCAAAGGTCACATAGTCGCCGGTGGCGATGGCCAGGCCGCGGTTGGTGTTCTCCGCAATGCCGAGATTGCGATCGAGCCGCACCAGGCGGGCCAGACTGCCCCGCGCTGCCTCCCATTCGCGCAGGAGATCGGACGTCGCGGGGTCCGAGCCGGCGTCCACCAGGCAGACCTCCCAGTCGGGGTAAGTCTGCAGGTCGAGGGAGCGAAGCAGCTCGCGCAAGAACTCGCGCGGCGGATTATGCACCGGGATGACCACGCTCAGGCGCGGCCGCTCGGAAAAGCGCGTTTCCTTCTGCCGCGCCAGCATCGCGGCGGAGGGTTCATGCTCCTGAATCCAGCGCTCATAACGTTCGGGGGAGAGATCGAGACGGGCCGGGACCGCCGCCACCGGAACGGGCGGAGTCGCTGCCGGCCCCGCCGGGACCAGCCCAAGCTTCCGTCCCAGCCGACGCAGTTCGCGCGGAATCTTTTGCCAGGCGGGAAGAGCCACTCGCTCGGGCTCAAAGCAGCGCCCCTTGCGCCCGCATGCCTTGCGCGCGGCGCTGATCATTTTCTTCTGCTGTTTCAGCTGCTGCCGGAGCGAGTCAATTCCTGCCTGTTGATGGGCCGCCTCCGCCAGCATCGCGCTGATCTGGTCGCGCTGATGATCCATCACCTGCTGCGCTTTCGCCCGGTCCCGGCGCAGCGCTTCAAACTGCCGCTGCTGCTCCTCGATCACGTCCTGCGCCTTCCCCCGGTCCTGCTCCAGGTCGGCAAACCGTTCCTGCAGGCGGGCAAGGGCCGCCGCCTGGTGATCCATCACCTGCTGCGCTTTCCAGCGATCCTCGAGGATCGAATCCAGCCAGAGCTGTCGCGCCTCCAGGGCCGCCATTCGCCTTTGCACCGCTTCCGCTTCCGCTTCCGCGGTCAGGCGCGCCGTGATCAGCCGGTAAAGCCCGGCGGTTTCCTTGAGGCGTCCCGGGGTCCCGAAAAGTTTCTCGACCAACCCGGCAGCCGGACTGTCCCCCGCCGTGACGGTCAACCCCAGTCCGGTGCCGTCGGCCAGGGCCGTGTGCCACCGGTCGCCGCTCCATTCCTCCCAGGCGTCCCGGGGCGCCGGCGTTTCCCGTTCCAGGCCGATGCCCTGAACGAGGACCAACGCCCCCGGGGAAAGCTTGGGAGCAAACGCCCGAAGTTGAGCGGCCACCTCCGCCCCGGCGTCACAATCCTCGATCACGAGAACGTCGATGCCATCTGGCGCGCCCGCCGCTCCGGCGGACGCCTCCACCGCGAACCTGGCCATGGCCCCGTAAAGCTCAAAACCATGTTCCCGTCCGAGGCGCCACGCTTCATCGTCGTCCGCTCCCTCCGGTTCTCGCGGGAAGACCAGACATTCGCTCTCGTAGCCCTGCTCTGTTGCTGCCTGGCACCAGGTGAAAAATGCCTGCCCATCCCCGAACCCGGAAAAAACCACCCGGGCCGGGCGCACCAGGGCAGCCAGGTCGTATTGCAGGGCAAGATGCGCCGCGCCGGGTCCGCCCTGAAAGTAGCGCGGCCGAAATTTGTGCAGGCTGGGAAGCTCGAAGCGCATGGGAAACAGACCGGGCGGCAGAGCCTACCGGCCATTTAAGCTGTCGGCCATTTTTTTAGAGCGCCTCTTCGCCGCTGGCACCGGTCGTTTCGCCCGATTTTAGTCGCCCCGCTCTCCTGTTTCATGCCAAGTCTTTGGCCGAACCGCCTCGTCATGCATCCCAGTTCGTACGAAAAAATGGCCGCCTTCGCACGGGAACACCTGAACGAATCGCGGTCCCGCGAGCTTCGAATCGTCGATCTCGGCAGCCGCGATTTCAACGGTTCCTACCGCGCCATTTTCGACCATCCAAGCTGGACTTATGTCGGCGCGGATCTCACCCCGGGTCCAAATGTGGACCTGGTCCTCTCCGACCCCTATCACTGGCGCGAAATCGCCCCGGCGAGTGTCGATGTTCTGGTCAGCGGCCAGACCTTCGAACACACCGATTTTTTCTGGGAAAGCGTCCTGGAAATCGCGCGCGTGCTGCGGCCGGGCGGTCTTTGCTGCATCATCGTCCCGGCCAGCGGACCGGAACACCGTTATCCCCGCGACTGCTGGCGTATCTTCAGCGACGGCATGGCGGCGGTCTTTGCCTATGGCGGCCTGGAAACGCTCGAGTGCCGGACGCAGTGGCACGAGTTACCGGAGTTCGATGCGGAAAGTAACAAGTGGCACGAGACGGTGGCGATCGGGCGCAAACCGAACCGGCCGGTCGCGGCGCGCTGGCGCGGCCGGGTTCACCGTTGGTTGCACCGGCTTGTTCCCCTGCCCGCGCAACCGGCCACCATGGTGCTCCAGGCTTATCCCACGCACGACGGCCGGCACCGGGAAGAGGAATCGGTTTCTTTGCGACGCTCCTGCCGCGCCCCCGGGGAATGGCGGCTTTGGCTCCCGCGTGGGGCCGGCTTGAATCCGCTGCGCCTCGACTTCTCGCCGGAGGCCCACACCGTCACCGTGAAGTCCATCGTTCTGCGCACAACCGCAGGCGAACTCTATCGGGCGGACACCGCCACCGGCTTTGCCGGGATCGCGGTCGCGGGGGATGCGACCGCGCAATCGGGTCCCGACGGCCTGGCCGTCACCATCACTGGTGACGATCCGCAGCTGATCCTCCCGCCCCTTCCCGCACCCGCGCCCGGGGAAACGGTGGAGCTGGCGGCTTCTCTGGCCATTCGGCTAAAAGAAAACGCGGCATGCCCGTGAAGGACATGCCGCGTTGAGACGGGCCTGCGCTATTACTTCGCGCCGGCCTTCGCCTTTTTGATCATGGCCAGGTGACCGCGCAGCGCCGGGAGCGACTTGGCCGCGAAAGCGCGGATGTCCTTGTCATCCCCGCTGGCGGCGTGCTTCTGGAAAAGCGCGATGTCCTTCTGGTGATGATCGGCCACCGCATCGAGAAAGACCTTGTCGAATCCCTGCGGGCTGATCTTGCCGGGTTTCATCGTCTGCGTCCCGATGCGCAGTCCCTTGCTCTCCGCGAGGGCGAGCAGGTCCTTGTTCATCTTTGTGTGGTCGGCCACGATGGCGGCGGCAACCCGCTTGGTTTCCGCGCTTTGCGCGTGCTGCTGTCCCAATTTGCCGAGCGCGATCTCCTCATCCCCGGCGGTGGCCGCCTTGAGCAGGAAATTCTTGTCCTTGTCGGTCATGGTCGGGGCGGCCTGCTTCTGGGCCGCGGGGGCGCGCTTGCGCAGGAACGGATTATCCGAGACGGAACTCGGATCAGTCTCCTGCTTGGCCTCCTCTTCCTGGTTCTGCGCGAGGGCCTGCCCGGAAATGCCGAGCGAAAGGACCAGCGCAGCCATCACTGCACGATTGATCTTCATGTTTACCTTTCTTTGTTGGTCTCGTTCCGAGACGTTTCAGCGTCGGAATTGGACGTGGCCGGTCTGGCCACATTCACTTCACGCGACGTTAACTTTATTTTGTTCCGGGCTTTTTTTACCAGCTCAAGATGCCGCCGCAGGACGGGCAGCGTCTTCTCGGCGAATCGCTTCAGGTCCGCATCCTGCAACTCCCGGACTGCTTTCTCAAACTCGGCGATGTCCTGCCGGTGATCCTCCTGGACAAGGTCGAGATACTCGCGGTCAAAATCGGACTCGCTCAGTTTCGGGAGCCGGGGGCGCCCCAGCGCCAACTCGATGCCTTTCTCCGAGGCCAGCGCGGCCAGTTCCCGGCTGACCCGGGCATGATCCTCCGCGATCTTCGCTCCCAGGCGCCGAATCTCCGCCGCGCGCGCCTGCTTTTCCGCCATCCGCCCCATCTCAATTTCAAGCAGGCTGTCCCGCCCCGCCTTGCGCAGAAAAGGACGGGCCGCGGGTCGACCGTTTGTCCGGCCGCTGGTGCCGGCCGGGACGGGTCAACCGAACGAAGGTGCGGGGTGTCGCTTGGCGCCGGGCTCGCCGGCTGCGCCCGGATGCCCTCGCCGCCAAGGCAGAAGACGCCGCACGCTGCAAGGATGATCAGTTTGTTCCGTTTCATTTTTCCGCGGTTCAGCTCACCTGTTTTACGCGGGCAGAATCGACTCTGGCCGTCCTTTTCCTCGCCGGAAGATCCACCGTTAGCCGGCCTCCGGCGCGCGGGCATAGGAACTCTCCACCCGCGCGGCCACATCCCGGTAGCCGTAGTCAGCCTCGTAAATTTGTTTCATGCAGGCAATCGACCGGGCCGTGTCCCCCATCCGCTCGTGGACCAGGCCGAGGTTGTAGATGATCTCCTTTTTCAACAGGTCCATCGGGATGATCTCTTTGGCCGCGTCCTCCAGCTGTTTCGCCGCCAGATCGAACATTTCCAGTTCCGCGTAGGATTGCCCGAGAAGATTCATGGCCTTCAGACGGGCGTTGGGATTCTGTCGCGCGCGCTGCAGTTCCGGCAGGGCCTCCCGATGGCGGCCGGCCCGTGCCAGCTGCTCTCCCAGCTCAAAGCGAAGCTGCAGGTCGGTCGGGTTTCGTTCCACCCGCTTTTGCGCCTCGGCAATCACCGCCTCGTCCCGCTGGCGCCGCGCCGCTTCCAGGGCCGCTGCGTGTTCCGCATATCCCTCCGCCCCGGCCTTCATTTGCTCCAGGGCCGCCGCGTGCGCCGCAATCTCCTCCTCGACCTTCTTCATCCCCAGGCTCTCCACCTTCCGGACCAGGCCGGTGTCAGCGTTGCCGGTCAACTCGGCCGCATAGCGAAACCAGGCAACCGCGTTTGTCAGGTCGCCTTTTTGCTCGTAAAGCGCGCCCAGCCGGCGGGCGTGGTCGATGTTCGCCTGGTCGCCCTCGTGCCGCGCATACGCCTCCGCGATCTGCTGATCAATCGATTCATCTGAAAGGGTCAGCCGGCTCTGCTGTTCCAGGGAAACCGCGGCTTCCTTGTCCCGGATCAGGTCGCGATAACTCTCCGCCTGGGTCCAGCCGCCGCTTTGCATGGAGGCGCGCGCGGAGGCATCCTTGCCCCGACGGGAGGCCTCGGCGTCGGTCGGATCAATCTCAATGATCCGGTTGTAGATCTCGACCTCCTCGTCGTTCCGGCCCATCTCGTGCAGGAGCGCTCCCAGCTCATGCAGGAGCTTGGTCTCCCGCGGGCTTTCCTCCAGCAGCGTTTCCAGGGCGAGGACGCCGATCTCCGGCCAGCCGGCCGCCACCGCCGCTTCCTTCAGGGCCAGATTGGCCTGGCGATTCAACGGTTCATCCTCCAGGACCTTTTCCAGCAGTTCGATCGCGCGCGGCGCATCCTTCCGGATCTCGCGCTGCGCCTTCATTACCGAGACCGACGCGGTGGAGAGGTTGAAAAAACTTTTCTTGGTCGCCTTGAACTTCGTGATCTCGGTTCGCCGCAGCAGCTGGCGCCCGGTCAAAAACTGGGGCTCCTGTTTCAGGATCGTCTGGAGGAGCGAAATGGCGTAGTCGAAGTTTCGCAGCTCGAGGGCGGCCATCGCTTTCAGCCAGGCGCTTCGCTGTGCCTCTCCCAGTTCCTTTTCGCTGATGATCGCCATGCCTTGCTACTCTATCACAGGAGATCGAGCTGCGGCTTTTCTCTCGGCGTCGGCATGCTCTTCGCCCGCTTCTTCGTTTTTTTTGCCGGCTCGGCCGCGCCATTTCGCGGCGCCTCGAGATGCTCCAAAATCTCGCGCGCCCGCTCCAGGAGGGGCCGCGGCAGGCCTGCCAGACGGGCCACCTGGATGCCATAGCTTCGGTCCGCGCCGCCCGGGACGATCCGGCGCAGGAAAATGATCTGCTCGTTCCATTCCCGCACCGCCACGTTGAGGTTGCAGACGCCGCTGCGCTGCTCCGCCAGCTTGGTCAGCTCATGATAGTGCGTGGCAAAAAGCGTCCGGGCCCGGATCTTGTCGTGCAGGAATTCCGCCACGCTCCAGGCAATGGAAAGACCGTCGAAGGTGGAGGTGCCCCGCCCGATCTCGTCGAGGATGACGAGGCTGCGCGCGGTCGCGTTGTTCACGATGTTGGCCGTTTCGTTCATCTCCACCATGAAGGTTGACTGGCCCCGCGAGAGGTCGTCGCTCGCTCCCACGCGCGTGAAAATCCGGTCGACCAGCCCAATCTCCGCGCTGGTCGCCGGGACAAAGCTGCCGACCTGGGCGAGGAGGACAATAAGCGCGACCTGCCGGATGTAGGTGGATTTTCCCGCCATGTTCGGACCGGTGATGAGAGCCAGCCGCACCTTGTCACCATCGAGGAGGGTGTCGTTGGGGACAAATTTCTCCTCGGCCAGGTTCTGGTCGAGCACGGGATGGCGCCCATCCTTGATCTCAAGGCGGAGGGACTCGTTCAGGCGGGGCCGGCAATAATGAAAAAGGCGGGCGGTCTCCGCCAGGCCCGCCAGCGCATCCAGGATGGCGATGGCCTCGCCCGTTTGCTGCAGCATCGCCACGTGCGCAAGCGTCTCCTCGCGGAGATCCTGGAAGAGCTGGTGTTCCAGGTGGCGCGCCTTTTCCTCCGCGCCCAGGATCCGGGCTTCCACTTCCTTCAATTCCGGGGTGATGAAGCGCTCTCCGCCCACGGTGGTCTGCTTGCGCGTGTAGCGTTCCGGCACCGCCCCGAGGTTGGCCTTGGTCACCTCGATGAAATATCCAAAGACGGAATTGAACCGCACCTTGAGGGACTTGATCCCGGTCTCGGCGATCTCACGTTCCTGCAGCTCGGTGATCCAGTTCTTCCCCTCGCGCGAAGCCTGTCGCAGCTCGTCGAGGGCGGAGTCAACGCCATCACGAAAGATCCCGCCCTCCTTTAAGGGAAAAGGCGGATCCTCCACGAGGGCTTTCGCCAGCCGCGTCGCCAGCTCCGGCATTTCCTCGATCTGCTCCTGCAAGGCCTGGCCCAGCGTCCGCGGCCGCTCCGGCGTTTCGCGCACACCAAAGGCAAGGCGGTCAAGCAGCCTGCCCAGCGCTGTCTTCAGGCGCGGAATTTCCTCGAGCGAGACGCGCAGGGCGACAAGGTCGCGGGCGTTTCCCGACGCCTGGCTCAGCCGGCCGGTGGCGCGTTCGATGTCCCGCATGGCCCGAAGCGCCTCGCGCAACTCGGCCAGGACGTCGGCCTCCTGCAAAAGGTCGGCGATCAGCTGCTGCCGGCGCTCCAGTTCGTCCAGCCGGCGCAACGGTTGCAGCAGCCAGGCCCGCAGCTTGCGCCCTCCCATCGGGGTAATTGTCCGGTCCACCGCGGCCAGCAGGCTCATGTCCCGCACGCCGCGGGATGTCACCAGCTCGAGATTCGCCTGCGTGGCCGCGTCCAGCAAAACCCTTTCTCCCGTGACCGCACAGCGCAGGGTCGAGACATGGTCGCAGTTGCGCCGCAATTCGTTCTTTACGTAGTGCAGAATGGCGCCGGCGGCGCCGGTGGCCCGGGCCATGGCCCCGCAGCCAAACCCATCCAGGCTCTTGACCTTGAAATGCTCGCACAGGGCAAAGCGGGCGTGCTCCGGCAGAAACACGTAATCTTCGCAGGCGACCAGCCCGCGAAAATCGTTGAAGTCCTGCCGTTGCCCTTCCATCACCAGCAGCTCCGAGGGTGAGATGCGGGCGAGCTCGTCAAGGGCGGCCGCCTTGTTCTCCGCCTCGGTCAGGACAAATTCCCCCGTGGTCAGGTCCAGCCAGGCCAGGCCATAACCCCCACCGTCGCCCGTGACCGCGGCGAGATAGTTGGCCCGTTTGGCCTCCAGCAGGTCGAGATCGCTGACCGTGCCCGCGCTGATAATTTGGGTGATGTCGCGCGAGACGATCCGCCCCGGCTGCGCCTCGCTCGTCTGGTCGCAGACCGCCACCCTTTTGCCGGCCTTGATCAGTTTCGCCATGTAATTCTGCGCCGCGTGATATGGGACGCCGCACATCGGGACGCCGTTTCGCTTCGTCAGCGCGACGTTCAGCAGGCCGGAGGCTTCGCGCGCGTCCTCGAAAAACAGCTCATAGAAATCGCCCAGCCGGAACAGGAGCAGCGTGTCCGCCGGGATGCTGGCGCGCAACCGCTGGTACTGCTGCATCATCGGCGTGAGGCTGTCGGCCATCCGGAAAGTCTTAAATCCCGCGGGGGCAAATGCCAGCCGGGAGTTGGTCGCCCGGTTGATTTCCACCCCCGCGCCGTCGAGTTTTCCCTCATGGAGACCCCCGGCGCCGCTCTCAACTACAAGATCGGCAATGAAAAGCTGATCAAGGTGACGGAGAGCGCCTCCCGCAAACTCACCTCCCTGCTCGACCGCCAGGGCCGGCCGCAGGGAGCTCTGCGCGTCGCGGTCATCGGCGGCGGCTGCTCCGGCCTCCAGTACAAGATGGACCTGGTCGATGGCCCGGCCCAGCGCGACATCATGGTCCTCTCGGAGAACGTCCGCGTGGTGGTGGATCCCAAGAGCGCCCTTTTTGTCAGCGGTTCCCAGCTCGATTTCAGCGACGACCTGCAAAAAGGCGGTTTCAAGGTGACAAACCCGAACGCGGTCGCGCATTGCTCCTGCGGCGAGAGCTTCTCGGCGTGACCGATTTTTTCGCGCTGCTCGGGCAACCGCGCCAGCCCTGGCTGGACCCCGGTGAGTTGAAAGCGCGCTTTCACGAACTGGCGCGCGTGGCCCATCCCGACGCCGGCCAGCAGACGGACTCCGTTTTTCGCGACCTGAGCGAGGCCTATGAAACCCTGGCCGATCCCAAACGGCGCCTGCACCATCTTCTCACGCTCGCGGGCGCGCCGCCCCCGGGGGGCGCCGGCCCGGTTCCGCCCGACCTCGGTTCGATTTTTTCCCGGCTCGGGACGACCCTGATGGAAACGCAGCAGCATCTTCGGCAAAAGGCGGCGGTTACGTCGCCCCTGGGCCGTTCGGTGCTCGCAGGCACGGAAGCGGCCCTGCGTTCCCGCTTGTCGGGATTAAAGGAGGAACTAAGTCGGGCCGAGGATGACGCCCTGCAGAATTTGAAGAAAGAGAACGAGGCGGCGGCGCTCCGGCCTGCGGTCCTTGGTCCCCTCTACCAGCGTCTTTCTTATCTCAGCCGCTGGCGCGACCAGGTCGAGGAGCAGCTCTACGGGCTCGATTCCTGAAGACATGTTCATTTGAACTTGCCGGGGCGGGAAGGGTGGCGCATGGTTCCCCACCATGCTAACCGAGCGGCAACAGCGCGTGCTCGAGTTCATCCAGAACGAACAGCGCGAGAAAGGGCTCACCCCGAGCACCCGCGAAATCCAAAGCCACTTCCGCTTTGCGAGCCAGACCTCGGTCATGCAATACCTCGCCGTGCTCGAACGGAAAGGCTTTCTCGACCGCCACGCGCGCAAAGCACGGGGGTTGGTGACACCGGGACAAAAGGCCCGGATCGCGGACATTCCGATCTACGGCCAGATTCCCGCCGGCATGGCCTCTCTCCAGGAACAGGAACCGGAAGGGCATCTTTGTCTGGACGCCGTTTCCGCCAACCTGGGCCGCCACCGAAGGACCTTTGCCCTGCGGGTGCGGGGCGATTCCATGATCGGCGCCCATATCCTGGATGGGGACCTCGTCGTTTTGGAGGACCGGAAAGACGCACGCCACGGGGATGTGGTGGCGGCCTTGATCGATGGCGAGACGACGCTGAAGCGCTATGTGGTCGAGCGCGGCCGGCCTTATCTCCGGGCGGAGAACCCGGCCTTTCCGGACCTGATCCCGGCCCGCGAACTTGTGGTGCAGGGCGTGATGACCTCGCTGGTGCGAAGACAGCCCGGCGCAAAAAAGTAGACGCACGCCGTCGCTTGAGGTGTTAATGACGCCGGGAGGCGCCGCCTCTTTTTTCGCCATGGCCAAGGTAACCCTCAAGCACGTTCATAAGATTTATCCCGCCGAGAAGGGCGCCGATGTCCCCGCGGTCTCCGACGTCAACCTGGAGATCGCCGACCGCGAGTTCGTGGTCCTGGTGGGCCCGTCCGGTTGCGGCAAATCCACCACGCTGCGCATGATTGCCGGCCTGGAGGAAGTTTCCCGCGGCGACATCTTCATCGGCGAACGCCGGGTGAACGACGTTCCCCCGAAGGACCGGGATATCGCGATGGTTTTTCAGAATTACGCGCTCTACCCGCACATGAGCGTTTACGACAACCTCGCCTTTGGGTTGAAACTGCGGAAGTATCCGAAGACTGAGATCAAAAAGCGGGTGGCGGACGCCGCTTCCATCCTCGGGATCGAGAGCCTGCTCGAGCGCAAACCAAAGGCGCTCTCGGGCGGCCAGCGCCAGCGCGTCGCCGTCGGCCGCGCGATTGTTCGTCAGCCCAAGGTTTTTCTCTTCGACGAACCACTCTCCAACCTCGACGCCAAAATGCGCGTGCAGATGCGCACCGAGATCACCAAACTGCACCAGCGTCTCCAGGCCACCATGATTTATGTCACGCACGACCAGGTCGAAGCCATGACCATGGGCGATCGCATCGTCGTGATGAATAACGGCCTCGTGCAGCAGAACGACACCCCGCTCAAGCTTTACCACGAACCGGCCAACCTTTTCGTGGCCGGTTTCCTCGGCAGTCCGCCCATGAACTTCCTCCATGGCACGCTCAAGGACGAGCGTGGCGCTTTCCTCTTCAGCGAAATGGAAGGCGGCACGGTCAAGGTCCGCCTTCCCGCGGCCGACCGCCCACGGGCCCGCGAGTTTGTCGGGAAAAAGATGCTCCTCGGCATTCGCCCGGAAGACATCGAGGTCGAAGGAACCGGGGCCTCCCGGCCGGAAACCGCCGTGGCCGGTTTCCCGGCCATTGTCGATATCGTTGAACCGATGGGGGCGGAAACCAATCTTTACCTCCAGACCGGCGCCCACACCGTGGTTTGCCGGAGCCAGCGCAGTTTTGACCACCGGGAGGCGGGGCATCGTCTTCAATTTGAGATGGATATCGCGAAGGCGCACCTTTTCGACCCGGTTTCGACCGAGCGCATCCTGTAAGGCCCGGCACGCCCGCTACTTGCGTAAATTTTGGCTTGCCCTTTGGCGGCCGGGCGGGTTAAAACAAAACAAACCCCCACCCCCCCACCATCATGAATCAACGATTGCTCAGCGAAATAGGCCGGACCCAGCGCCTCGAAATTCTTAACTCCCTCAAGCGCACTAAAGGCATGTCCGTGAACGAGATGGTGCGAAAAATGGGCATGAGCTACATGGGCATCAAGCAGCATTGCCTGACTCTCCAGAAAGACGGTTACCTCGACACCTGGCGCCGTCCCCAGAAAATGGGCCGGCCAGAGATGGTTTACCGGCTGACCCCCCGCTCCCACGACCTCTTCCAGAGCGATACAAACTCCTTCACCCTCGATCTTCTCGAGTCGATCAAGGAAATCTACGGTCCCAACGCGCCGGAAAAGCTCCTTTACACCCTCTTCGAGAAGAAAACCGCCGCGCTCAAACCCAAGGTCAAGGGCGACACCGTCCCCGACCGGGCCAGGGCTTTGGCCAAGCTCCGGGATCAGGACGGGTACATGTCCGAGTTCACCACCACCATGGAGGGCGGACCGCAGGTCCTGGAATGCCATTCCCCCATCATGAACGTTCTCGAGCGTTACCCGATCATCGGCCGTTTTGAACAGGAGATGTTCGAAAACCTGCTTCGGACCCCGGTTCGCCGGGAACAGGCCCGCGAATCAGGCCAGTACGAGTGCGCCTTTTATTTCGCAGCCTGAAGATCCTCTGACGGATTTTTACTTTCGTCGCGCGCGAATCTCGTTTGATTGAAGGCCCATGCGCCGGGCCTTTCCCACTGCGGTCATCGAGAACCTCCAGCCGCTGGTGGATGGGGGACGCTATCCCGTCAAGCGCGTGGCCGGCGACGACCTCGCGGTGGAGGCCGACATTTTCAAGGATGGTCACGACATCGTCGCGGCGGTTCTGAAATGGCGGAAGCTGGGTGAAGCCGCCTGGCACGAAACGCCGATGGGGCATTTCGACAACGACCGCTGGCGGGGAATCTGCACCCTTTACGAAAACACCACCTACGAATACACGGTGGAGGCCTGGGCCGACACTTTCCGCGGGTGGCAGCACGAATTCTCGGCCAAGTTCAAGGCCGGCCTGGTTGATCTGCAAAGCGAGGCTCTGGAAGGAGCCGCGCTCATCGAGGCGGCCTCCCGCCGCGCCACCCGCCCCGAGGATGCCACGCGCCTGCGCGAACTCTCCGAGCTGATTCGCACCAGCGACAACGCCGAGATCGACCACGTCGCCCATGCGGGCGAGCTCGAGGTGCTCATGGCCGCCCATCCTGACCGTTCCTCCGCCACCCAATACGCCCCGGCGCCACGCGTCGTGGTCGATCGACCGGCGGCCCGCTTCGCCGCCTGGTACGAGTTTTTTCCGCGCTCGGCCGGCGGCCAGGGCGACCGCGGGTCCTCTTTCCGCGATTGTTTGCCGCGTTTGGACGATGCCCGGGCCATGGGATTTGATGTCGTCTATTTTCCTCCCATCCATCCCATCGGGGAAACGAACCGGAAAGGCCGGAACAATTCCGTCACGAGCCAGCCGGGCGAGCCGGGCGTGCCCTACGCGATCGGAAACCATCGGCAGGGAGTGAACGGCGGCGGACACAAGGACGTCGCGCCCGAGCTGGGAACGCTGGAGGATTTCGCCTGGCTGACGGAGGAGGTGCACGCGCGCGGGATGGAGATCGCCCTCGATTTCGCCATCAACTGTTCTCCCGATCATCCCTACGTGCGGGATCATCCCGAATGGTTTTACAAGCGTCCTGACGGCACCATCAAATACGCGGAGAACCCGCCGAAAAAATACGAGGACATCTATCCGCTGAATTTCGCCTGCGAAAACTGGCGCGAACTCTGGGACGAGATGACCAGCATCATCCTTTTCTGGGCCGAGCGCGATGTCCGCATCTTCCGGGTGGATAATCCGCACACCAAGCCGGTCGCCTTCTGGGAATATCTCATCGCCACGGTGCGGGCCCGGTTTCCCGACGCCATCTTCCTCTCCGAGGCTTTTACCAAGCCAAAGATGATGAAAGGGCTGGCCAAGGCGGGCTTCAGCCAGAGCTACACCTATTTCACCTGGCGCACGGGCAAGACGGAACTGGTCGGAATATTTCACCGAGCTGACCCAGACCGCGATGCGCGAATATTTTCGCGGCAATCTTTGGCCGAACACACCGGACATTCTCCCTTTTCATCTGCAGACCGGCGGTCGCCCGGTGTTCCAGGCGCGGGCGGTCATGGCGGCGACGCTCTCTTCCGTCTACGGCATCTACAGCGGCTTTGAGCTGTGCGAAAACGCCGCGCTGCCCGGTCGCGAGGAATATCTCGATTCCGAGAAGTATCAATGGAAGGAGCGGGACTGGGATGCCCCGGGCAATATCAAGGACCTGATCACGGCGCTGAACCGGATCCGGCGCGAGAACCGCGCCCTTCAGGCCTACGAAAACCTGCGGTTCCATCCGATCGACAACGATTCCATTCTTTTCTACAGCAAGGCGACTCCCGCGCTGGATAACATCATCCTCGTGGCGGTGAACCTGGACCCGGACATGAAACAGAGCGGCCATGTGCAGGTGCCGCTGGCGCAGTTCGGCCTGGCCGAGCAGGAGGAATATCAGGTGCACGATCTCCTCACCGATACGCGCTACCAGTGGCGCGGGAGCCGCAACTACATCGAGCTCGATCCCCGGCAGCAACCGGTCCATCTCTTCCGTCTCCGCCGCTGGACCGGGGCCCGCTTCGCCTGATTGAATAGAGAGGCCGCGCCGTCCGACCAACCCTGGTCGCCGTTTGCATCCCTCCGGTGACGGCCTATGCTTTGCGCATCCTCACCGGCATGAAAAAGTTCTTTCTGCTTATCGCAGCGTCGGCGAGTGCAACGCCGCTCCTCGCCCAGACTCCTGATCCGGCCGCGCCCGACCTCCCCAAGGCCGCTTCCATCCTCGATGCCATGATTGCGGCGGGCCCGGTCATGGGGGTTCTCGTCGCCATGTCGATTTTCTCCGTCATGATGGTGATCGTCTTCCTCCTCACCATTCGCCGCGGCGCCATGGTCTCAAATGGCTACATGGCCACCGCGGAGGCGCTTTTGCGCAAGCGGGATTACCTCGGTCTCCTCGCCGTCTCCAACCGACACAGCGAGGCCATCGCCCGCATCGTCCAGCGCATCCTCGATTTCACGACCAAGAACCCGAGTGCCGACATTGTCCAGGTCCGGGAAATCGCGCAGACGGAAGGGAGCCGGATCGCCGCCGCGCTCAACAACAAGGTGACCTACCTGGCCGATATCGGCATGATCGCGCCGCTCGTCGGATTGCTCGGCACCGTCATTGGCATCATTCGTTCCTTCGGCGCCCTCGGAGCCGACCTGGGCTCCGCCCGCTACGCCATGCTTTCGCGCGGCATCAGTGAGGCGCTGATCAACACCTCCGCCGGCCTCGCCATCGGCATCCCGGCCATGATCGCCTACGCCTTTTTCCGCGGGCGCGCCCACCGTCTCATTTCCGACCTGGAAGGCGCCTCCGCCCACGTGGTGGCGCTCTTTTCCCTGCATTACTCCTCCGCGAGGAAGCCGGAACGTTCGCCTGTCCTGATCGAGGATGAATTTTGAACGGCGGCGGCCTTTCAAATTTCCCAACTGTAACCCTTTAACCGCCCTGTGAATTTTCGTAGCCGCGTCGCCACCCAGCACCCCGGCATCCAGCTCGCCCCGCTGGTCGACGTTCTCTTTCTGCTCCTGATCTTTTTTCTCATGACGTGGAACGCCGCCCGCACCGAGAATGAACTCGACGTCAAGATTCCGAAGGCGGCCGCGGCCCAGGAAAAAACCCGCCCGATTGGCGACGTAGTCGTGAACGTCAAGGCGGATGGATCGGTCGTGGTCAATCGGCGCACCCTCAACGGACCGGAACTGGCGGACTTGCTGCGCGGCCTTGTCCAGTTGAGCGCCGACCAGGCCGTGGTCATCCGCGGGGACGAGGCCGGCGCCTACAAGCACATCGTCAGCGTGCTGAATATCTGCAGTGAAGCCGGCGTGACCAACGTCGCCTTTGCCACGGCCAAATGAGGAAGCGACGCGGCTTTGCCGTGATCCTTCTGATCGCGGGCTTCTGCGGCTGCTCCCTGTTCGCCCAGGAAGTGCGGCGGGCCCTGCCGGTGGAAGAACCGCCAACCGCTCGCGCCGTTCCCTTCGATAAACCAACCCCGTCACCCACGGCGGCTCCGCGCCCCTCCGCGACCCCCGCCGCCACCTCCACGCCGGCCGGTGCGCCGCCCGAAACCACCCCTGCTCCGGTCGCGCCGGAGACAGAGACCCCGGATGTGCGCCAGCTGAATTACGCGAACGCTTTTTTTGCGCGCAAGCTTTTCGATCTCGCCATCCCGGAATATGAAAAATTCCTCGGGCAATTCCCAGGCGCACCCGGGCGCGCCGGCGCCTACTTCTTCCTCGGTGAATGTTACCGTGCCCTGGGCCGCACGCCCGCGGCCCGCTCCAGCTTTCAAAGCGTGATCGACGAGTATCCCGAGAGCGAATTTGCCGGGCCGGCCGCCTACGGCGTGGCCGAAATCGAGTTCAAGGAGAAGGACTTCAAAAACGCGCTGCCGCTCTTTCATCGCGCCGCCGAGAAAACCAAGGAAGCCGGCCTCGCCCTTTCCGCCCGTTATTTTGAGGCGCGCTGCCTGGAAAGTCTCGGTCGCAAGGATGACGCGCGCGAGATCTACGTCCAGGTCGCCGGGGTCAAGGATCCCAACCCGTTTCGCGACGATGCCCGGACCGCGGCGGGCACCCTTTTCCTGGCCAGGGGGAGGAAATTGGAGGCCTTCAAGCAATTCGAAGCGCTCGCCGGCGAAACCTCCAAGCCGGGTCTCAAGGCCGAGGCCGCGATCCGCGCCGGACTTCTCGCGGCCGAACTGCAGGGCACCGAGAAAAGTTCGACCGACCAGGGCATGATCGACCGCGCCATCAGCCTTCTTCAGAAGGGAAAGGCCGGCGCGGAAACACCCAAGTGGCGCTCCCTCGCGGCCGTGGGTCTCCTGCGTCTCTACTACCAGTCCGGGCGTTCCCAGCAGGTCATCGCCGAGTTCAAGAAAAGCCAGGCTGATCTGCCGGAGGAGATCAAGCCGGAGCTGATGCTTCTCGTGGCCAATAGCCACCGGCAATTGAACCAGACGGAGGCGGCGGAGGAACTATATCGCCAGATCAGCGCAAAATACCCGGATCGCGAGGAGGCGAAAGACGCGCAATACCAGCGGCTGATCAATCTCTACAGTTCCGGCTCGAAGGACCTGGAAAAGGAGATCGACGCCTTTCTCGCCACCAACCCGGAGGGAGAGCGGGGTGACCAGGCGCGGCTCCTGAAAGCGGAAGCCCTTTACCAGCAGGGGCAGTTGGCCGAGGCGATTCCGCTTTATCGCCAGGTCCGGGAAAGCCAGCTCGCGCCGAAACTGCGGGCCGAGGCCGCCCTCAAGCTCGCTTCAGCGCATGCCCAGGCCCGGAACAGCGAAGGCGTTAATGAGGCCCTGACTTTCTTCCTCGAGACTTTCCCCGACCATGCCCAGACGCCGGCTGTTCTGACCCAGCGCGCGATGGCCCGGCAGGAACTGAAAAATTACGACGAGGCCCTGGCGGATCTCAATCTTCTCCTCCAGAAATATCCCAAGGCCTCCCAGCGCGAAGGGGCGCTGCAGCAAAAAGCCCTGCTTCTCGGTCAGCAGGAGAAAAACCGGGAGATGGCCGGGACCTTTCAGCAGCTCCTGAAAGAGTTCCCCAAGACCTCCGTTGCCGCCCAGGCCAATTATTTCATCGGAAAAACCTCGCTCGAGGAGAAGAACTACAAGCAGGCCATCCGCCCGCTGAATGCCGCGCGCACGATCGATCGCGCACAATATTACGATCTCGCCACGGTCCGGATCATCTCCTCGCATTTCTACCTGCGGGATCGCAACGCCCTCGTGAGCGAGATCGACCAATACCTCGCGAGCGATCCCGGCGCGCCGGTCCCCGCCGAGATCCTGGAATGGCTTGGGCTCGACTTTTACAACGAGAAGAAATTTGCCCTGGTCGACAAGTATCTGACCGCGCTGAGCCGGCTCGAGAATACCTCCGGAGTGAAACCCGATTTCTGGTTTTATCTCGGCGACGCGCGCAACCGCCTGAATAATTTCGCCGGAGCCGAGGAAGCGTTCCAGCAGTATCTCACCACCGCGACCGATCCGGCGGGACGGGCCAAGGTTCTGCTGGCACTGGGAGAGGCCAAACTGAAAGCGAGCAAACCGGAGGAGGCCCAACGCGTGGCGGAGGAGATCATGTCGTTGCAGCCGGAAGGCCGCGTCAACGCCGAGGCCAGGCTTCTTCTCGGGGATGTGCAGATGCAGCGAGAGGAATTCGAGGCGGCCGGAAAGGCTTTCATGAGTGTGGCCCTGCTCCATGACGACCCGGAGATCACGCCGCGCGCCCTCGCCCGCGCCGCCGCGGCTTACACCAGGGCGGGACAGACGGAAGAAGCGGAACGCATCACCAAACAACTGCGCGAACGCTATCCCGAATTCGCCGGGGGATCGTAGCCCGCCGGATCCGCCGCCCTCAGGCGAGCAGCAGGATCTCCACGGGCAACGGGTCCAGGAATTCCCGTTCATCTCCCGACCTGCCGCACGGGCGAAGCACGCTGGGCGGCCAGAAAACTCAAATCGGGTGTCCGGGCCACGCCGGCCCGGGTGCGCAGCCCAAGTTCTTCGAGCCGGGCCATGACGCCGGGCACTTTTCCGCTTCCTTCGCCCGGGCCAGTTCCAGCGTGCACACGCCCGGGGCGGTTGATTCAACAAAAGGCGAAAGCATAAAGGCATGCTGCACGAGGATCTCCTGCAGGATGGTTTCCGCCGTCCGATCGCGCGTGCGCAGCAGAAGTCCGGGGCACCGGGCCAGCGCCTGAGTGGCGCTTGTCCCTTTTTCCAGGCCGTAACAGCGGGCGGCCTCGTTGGTCTCGAGCAGAAACGCCTTCCGCTCCTCATCATCCAGGAGGGCGACCGGTTCAGTTTCCCGCGCCGGCGCGTGCCGCAGCACCGCCTGCAGAAAAAACTGCGGCAGTAAAAGAGTGGCAAACATCAACCGGCTCCCGCGAGGTCCAGGCCCGTCTGCTGGGCCCGGCGTGTTTCAAACGGCAGTCGGGAGAGATCAGCGCCCTGCTCGACTTCCTCCAGCGTCCATTCCTGCTGCAGGATCAGTTTCAACTGCGCGCTGCCCACCATGCTCCGGCGGGAGCACACCAGGAAAACCGTGGGCCATGATTCCACCAGCCGCTGCAGCCGGTACCAGGTGGTCTGCGGAACCCGCTGCAGTTCATTCCTCTCGTTCAGGATGAGGTCGAGCAAAACCAGCGGAAAATTTCCGTCCCTTAACAAAAGATCGGCCGCCTTCATTGCCTCCGGAACCGTCCGGCAACGCACCCAAAGCAAATGCGGCAGAGCCGCCGTAAGCGCCATGTCCGGCGCAAAGGAATCACTCCCGTCGATCAGGGCCAGGAAAGAGGCTTCCCGGTGAACTTGCCGCAGGAAAAAATGCAGGAGGGAAGCGCTTCCACTGCCTGGAGTGATGAGCTCGGTAATGGCGCCCCGGGGAAGACCGCCGCCGGCGGCCTCGTTCAGCGCGGGTAAATCGGTCGGCCACTGGCTGCCGGCCGCCGGGGCCGGATGAGGAAACTTCTCGGCCAGAAGCTGGCGCAGATCGATGATCTTGCGGGCGGGCATGAGCAGATCATGCCACCTCCCGCGCGTATGTTCAAATGAACATATACTATTCTTTGATCTCTACGCTTTTCTCTCCCGCCCGCAGTTTGGTGCCCGTTTCGTTTGCGCCCCGCTTCACAAAGCCGAGTCCGGTTTCCCCGTCGGCCGCCACGCTCGTCACCCAGCCCACTTCCCGTGCCGGCTCCCCGCTCCAGAGCTTTTCGCCCGGGCTCAGCTTCGTCCCCGATCCCACCGCCAGCCGGCAAAGCCGCTTGTTTTTCTGGCCCGACATTTTCATGCGGGAGATGATCTCCTGGCCGATATAACAACCCTTGCCGTAGCTGACGCAGCGTTCCTCCATGTTCGCTTCCACCGGGATGATCTCGGGACCCAACTCCTTCCCCCAGCACGGCAGACCGGCCTTGATCCGTTCCTCCTCAAATTCCCTGCCTGTTTTGATCCCGGCCTCCCCGGCCAATTGCGCGCGCAAGGCATCCTCTTCCCCCCGTGGAACCCAAAGATCAGACCCCTCTTGGAGAAGCCGGCGCGCCGAGAGCGCAGGATGATCTCCCGGCGGCGCGAGCCCGATCAGGTGGAAAAGGGCAAACTCCTCCGTTACCTCCGCCAGCAAAACGTCATCGGCGATGATGTAGCGATCCAGGCGGGCCGGCAGCAGCTCGCGCAGCGCTCGCTCCGCATCAAGCAGGAAAGATTCGCCCTCGCGCCGGACAAAGAAATGTCCTTCCGTCTTTCCCCGGGCATTCAGCACGCAGGCTTCCACCACCCGGCCCGATTCCGGCAGCGCGTTCGTCATCTGCCCGTTGAGAAAACGGGCCGCATCTCCGCCCGACAGCCGGAACTTGGCGCGGTCGCTCAGGTCGAAAGCCACCTTCATGAGGGAAGGTGCCCTATCCGCGCGGTCTTCGCTTCAGGAACCGGCTGAAAAAATTCTCTTCCGGCGGGACGGTCTCCAGCGTCTCGGGAGCCGGCGGTGCGGACGCGTCCGGATTTTGCTCCGGTTCCGGCAGTTCGAGGACGGGCAGGGGTTGCGCTTCCTCCTCGTTTGCGCCGGGAAGCGCGCCCGCCGAAGCCGGACTTTCCTCTTCTGCCGGGCGATCCGGCTCCGGGGCGCCGGGAGGCGGCGCCGACTCTTCAGGTTTCGCTTCCTCGGCCCCGAAAGGAAGCTCGGCCTCGGTCAAGGCCTCCGGCTCCGTCGCCGGCACAGGCATTCCCTCGGGAAAAAGTCGTCGCGCAATGGCCGCGTAATCATCATTAGCGAAACCCCGTTTTGCCTCTTCGGCCAGCGCTTCCTCCGCCTTGGCGGTCAGGTCGAGCTTTTGGTCTGAGACGCGGGCCAGCCGTTCGGCCAGGCGCAGATCCTTGAGCATGTGTTTGATCGAGAAATGCGGCTCAAAATCCCCCGCGATCACCTTGGGCAGCTTGAGGGAGAGCGTGCCGGAGTTGCTGGCGTTACTTTCCAGCGCGCGCAGGAAAACTTCCGGGGCCATCCCGGCGCCGGTGACAAGCGAGAGTCCCTCAATGGCGGCCTGGACGCTCACCGCCGTGATGATGTTGGTGGCGATCTTGATCGTGCTGGCATCGCCGACGCGGCCCACCGGCACGATCTCCTTGCTGCTCGCCTGCAGGACGTGGCTGACGTCTCGCAGCGCTCCCTCGTCGCCACCGATGTAATAAATCAGTTCCCCATTCTGCGCGGCCAGTTTGCTGCCCGTGAAGGGCGCATCGAGAAACCGGGCGCCGCGGCGGTGCACAACCTCCGCTCCCTCCCGCATCGTTTCCGGCGCCACGGTGCTGTGCGCGAGAACAACATGGTGCGAGGTCAGGGCGGGCGCGATCTGCCTCAGGCAGCTCCGGAGCGCGTCATCATCCGAGACAAAGATCTGGATGACATCGCACAGCTCACCCACCTCGCGCGGTGTTCCGACAAAATTCGGGACCGGTTTCGGTGTGCGATTCCAGACAAAGACGCGGAATTGGCGGCGGCGCAGGTTATCCACCACGCGCTGGCCAATGATGCCCAGCCCCACGATCCCCACGGCTTTTCTGTTGCGACGCGTCACGTTTTTTTTCGGGCCGGCGATTAAACGCGGCTCCTGCGCTGAAATTGAGGCAAAACAGATTCGACGCAATGCCGAACTTGCGCACCAACCGGGCAGCCGGTGCGCGGCACCGTCAAGGGTTCGGCCACTTTGCCGGCTCCGCCACGATCTCCCGCCGCCGCAGGTTCTCCAAAATCGAGGCGATTTCCGGCCGCGCTTCCTCAAAGCTCAGGGTGCGCGGCGGCAACACCTCCGTAACGAGCACAAAGTGGTAGCCCAGCCGGGTTCGGAGCGGCGGGCTGAGGCGGCCAGGCTCGAGTTTCGCCACGTTCGCGATGAAATCGGGCGGCATCCGGGCGGCAGAAAACCAGCCCAGATCCCCGCCATTTCCGCGAGTCGCTTCGTCCTCGGAAACTTCCAGCACCAGCGCGGCAAATTCTTCGCCCTCGGCGAGGCGACGAGCGGTCTCCTCGACCAGCTCCTCTTTTGTGCGGGCCACCTCCTCGGGCGTCCCGGGCGGGACGGCAACAAAGAGATGCCGGGCCTTCCATCGCGCCGGCAGCGCAAAATCCGCCGGGTGCGAGTCGAAGTATTCTCGCAGCGCCGTCTCCGAAGGCGCAGGGGCACGCGCGATGTGCTCCTCGAACCCTTGCTGCGCAGCGAGATGGGTTGCCAGCTCCTGCTCCCACTCCCTTTGGCTGATCTCGGCGGCTGCCAGCGTTTCTTCCCAGCCCGGGCCGGTTCCGCCCTGGCTCCGGAGGTCGCGGGCCAGTTCCGCCACCCGGGCCGGCGGCACGACCACGTCTGGCAATTGTTTCTGTGCCCTTCGCTCCTTCAGAATCTGCCGGGCCACGGAGCCCGGATCCGGCGCAATGGAGACCCCCGCGTGCGCCAGCGCTTCCCTCGCGCGGTTCACCTCACTCTCCCGCACTGTCAAGCCATCGGCCGCCAGCACCACGGGATCACGCAACAGCCAGCCCGGGAGGAAAGGAACCAGATCAACCAGAAACCAGCCGAGAAAGGCGCCAGCCCCGAGGGTCAGGCCAAAGAAGAAAATGCGCAGCAGTTTCATTTAAAGGCGGAGTGCTCCAGAAAATAAAGCGTGACGCGCGCGACCAGGGCGAGGCTTTCCGGACTGATCTGGTCCAGCGTGTCGTCCGCCGTGTGCCAGGCGGCGTACTCAAAATCGATCAGATTGATGGCCGGGATTCCCACACGGTTCAGCGGGACATGGTCATCGAGGATCGGCGAAGAAAAATAGGTGAAATGATCGCGCACCCCCAGCGCCTCGGCGGCGGCAAATATCCCCGCGGCCAGGGCCGGGGGCGAATCAGGGCTCAGGGTGATCCGGAGGGACCGGTCGCCCATCATGTCGAGAAGAATGGCTCCCCGGTAGCGCGCGGCGGCGTTGCGCGAAGCCAGCTCGGCCGCGAAATGGCGGCTCCCGTAAAGCCCGTCCGCTTCACTGAACTCCACCTGGGCTTCCTCCCCGTCGAAAAAGACCAGGTCCACCCGGCGGGCCAGGTCGGGCCGGCCGGCAAGGACCCGGGCCAGCTCGAGCAGCGTGCCCGTGCTCGATCCGCTGTCGTTTGCGCCGACAAAAACGATGTCGTCGAAGACCTTGGTGTCATAGTGCGAACAGAGGAGGAACCGGTCGTTCGCCGGTTCTTCGGCGGCCGGGCCATGGCGGGCGATCAGGTTGACGAACGTGACCGGGCCGCGCGGCGTCTCCGCGACAAAACTTTGCCGGGTAACGTTCCAGCCCGCCTCGCGCAGCGTGGTTTCGAGATAGACCCGGGCTTTCTCGATGGCCTCGGAGGCCGGGGGACGGGGACCGAGTTCGACCAGCTCGCGCACATGCGCGAAGGCCTTCTCGCCGGAGAAGTCGCGCCAAAGTTCAGGAGACGTTTTCGAAGAGGAATCACAGCCCGGCATGAGAAGAAGGAGTGCACAACCGCCGATGCCATGGCGCAGAAGCCGGCCCGCCATGATGCTCAGGTGTCGCTCGCAGGCAGGCGGAGCAGCGAGAGAATCCGCTGCAGATCATCCGCGCTGTAAAACTCAATCTCGATGCGTCCGCGTTTCCCGCTTTGCTGGAGCGAAACGCGCGTCCCGAGGTGATGTTGCAACCGTTCCTGCAAATCCTGCAGGTGAGGCGCACCGTTGCGGCCGGCGCTGCCCGAGCGGCGCCGCGTCCGACCCGGACCCGCCTGACGGGCCACGAGCTTCTCCGTGGCCCGCACGGTGGCGCTTCGCCGCAAAACGGTCTCGGCCACGCGCAGTTGTTCCTCCGCCGACTTGAGGCCGAGGAGAACCTTGGCGTGGCCGACCGAAAGAAGATCCTGCATGACCCAGCCCTGCACCTGCGGAGGCAGGTCAAGCAGGCGCATGGCATTCGCCACCGAGGCGCGGCTTCGTCCCACCTTCTGGGCAATGTCTTCCTGCCGAAGACCGAACTCGAGCGCGAGACGCTGGTAAGCCTGCGCTTCCTCGATCGGATTGAGGTCGGCGCGCTGAATATTCTCGATCAGCGACAGCTCGAGCACATCGCGGTCGTTGGCGCGCCGGATGATCACCGGGACATCCGCCAGCCCGAGTTCCTGCGCGGCCCGCCAGCGGCGTTCGCCCGCGATCAATTCCAGGCGCCCGGCCGTTTCGCGGACAATCAGCGGTTGAATGATCCCGTGTTCCCGGATGGAATCGACCAGTTCGCGCAGAGCGTCGGCTTCAAATTCCTTGCGCGGCTGCAGAGGGCTGGGGGTGACCTCCGCCAGGGCCACGCGGTGAACTGCCTCTCCAGGACGGGTCTCCCCCTCCGGCCGCGCCGTGCCCGGGCGGGTCCCAATCAGGGCACCGAGACCTTTGCCGAGCGCGGATTTTGCCATGAAAGGGAAGGTTATGGGATGGGCCGGGCCGATGCAAACCGCATCCGCGCGCCGGTTGCGAAGAAAGCGCCCGGCCACTAGCGTGCGCGGTGTCGCTCCCGGACGTCTTTACTCTTGGCCATTCACCGGACCCGGATGATGCCTTCATGTTCTACGCCATGGCGGAAAACAAAATCGATCTGCGCGGCTACCGCTTCGAGCATCGCCTGGAGGATATCCAAACCTTGAACGAAAGGGCCAGGCGCGGCGAACTGCATCTTTCCGCCATCTCCATCCACGCCTATGCCTTTGTCGACGATCTTTACGCCATGCTCCCCTGCGGGGCCAGCATGGGCGATGGCTACGGTCCGATGCTGGTGGCGAAGACCGGTTCCCCTCTGGCCGGGGCGAAAACGGCCGATCTCCGCCAGGTCCTGGGAGGCCGGACCATCGCGGTGCCGGGCCGGATGACGAGCGCGTTCCTCGCCCTGCAGCTTTACCTCGGCGAATTCGAGCATGTGGTCGTGCCGTTCGACCAGATTTTTGGCGCGGTGGAGGAGGGCCGCGTCGAGGCCGGCCTGATCATCCATGAAGGGCAGCTCACCTATGCCCGGGCCGGTTTTACCAAACTCCTCGACCTTGGGGAATGGTGGAAGAACGAAACCGGCCTGCCGTTGCCGCTCGGCGGGAATGTGGTCCGAAAGGATCTGCCCCCCGAAGTGCGGCACGACCTTTCGGAGATCATGCGCGAGAGCATCGCCTATGGCCTGGCCAACCGGGCGGAGGCGGTGCGGCATTCCCTGCCCTACGCCCGCGAGATGGAGGCGGATCTGGCCGACAAATTTATCGGTATGTACGTGAACGATTACACGCTGGCTTACGGCGAAACCGGCCGCGAGGCGATCCGCCGATTTTTGGCCCTGGCCCACGAGCGCGGCTTTCTCCGGCGCGCTCCCGCGGTCGAGTTCGTCCCCTGAACGGCTATTTCTTTGGCGCTTCCTTCGCGGGCGGTTGGACCGCCTTCTCCACGAAGCTGCGGGCGCGCTGGAACTCTTTTTTGAACCCCTGCGAGAAGTCGTCGGTCCCGTACTCAAACAGGACCACGAAGCAAAAGGTAAAGAAAGCGAAGAGGAGGAGCCAGAAGAGTCCCCGCAGGAGCGACATGGCACCCATGCTAAGTGACGCGCCGGGCGCGGTCAACGTCCCATCGATTCCCGATTGCTGACCGCCCTGAAGCTGCCATTCTTCGGGCAATGCGCGTTCCCCTCCTCGACCTGAGTGAGCAATACCGTTCCCTGGCCGGGCCGCTCCGGGCCGAGATCGACGAGATTCTCGCCAGCCAGCAGTTTATTCTCGGCCCGAAAGTGGAGGAGTTCGAGGCGGCCATGGCGCACTATTGCGGGTCGCGCCACGCCATTGGCGTTTCCTCCGGAACCGACGCCCTCCTCGCCATTCTCATGGCCCTGGGAATCGGTCCCGGCCACGCCGTCGTCACCACCGCCTACACTTTTTTCGCCACCGCCGGCTGCGTCGCCCGTGTGGGCGCCCTGCCGGTGTTCGTCGACATTGAACCCGACACCTTCAATATCTCGCCCGCCGCGCTCGAGGAATTTCTCGCCGGTTGCGAGCGCAACGAGGCGGGCCGGCCGGTGACGACCGGAGGTCGAGAGATTGCCGCCCTTGTCCCGGTCCACCTCTTTGGGCTATGCGCCGAGATGGAGGCCCTCTGCGAGATTGCGCGCCGCTACCACGTGGTCCTGATCGAGGACGCCGCCCAGGCGATCGGGGCGGAATACGCCTCCGGGCCGGTCTCTGGGCGGGCAGGGGCGATGGGATTTGCCGGCTATTTCAGCTTTTATCCTTCGAAAAATCTTGGAGCCGCAGGTGACGCCGGCCTTGTCGTGACCGACGACGAGGCATTCGCCGCGCGCCTGCGCGTCTGCCGCCAGCACGGGATGGAACCCCGTTATTTTCATCATTTCATCGGGGGAAATTTCCGGCTCGACGGCATCCAGGCCGCCATCCTGCAGGTGAAACTGCCCTGGCTCGACCGCTGGTCGGCGCAGCGCCGCGACGCCGCCGATTTCTACCGGGCCGAGTTTTCACGTCATGGCCTGGAGGAGGTGGTCCGTCTGCCGGTTGAACCCTACCGCGCGGGCGGCCTGGCCAATCACCACATCTATCATCAGTTTGTCATCCGGACAGAGCGCCGGGACGCTCTGCAGCAGCATCTGACGAAGCGGGAGATCGGCACCGCCATCTACTACCCGCTCGGCCTGCATGAACAGGAATGTTTTCGCGAAATTTGCGGCCCGGTGGCCCTGCCGGAAACCGAGCGGGCCGCGCGGGAAACGCTCGCCCTTCCGATGTTTCCCGAGTTGACGCGGGAGCAGCAGCGCTGCGTCGTGGCCGCCGTGGCGGAATTTTTCGAGCGCGCCTAACCCGCCACTTGCGACCGGCGGCGCGCCAGCCTATATCAACGGCTCGCAGCGACGGGTAGGTTCCGGAGTGGCCAAACGGGGCAGACTGTAAATCTGCTGGCTTTACGCCTTCGCTGGTTCGAATCCAGCCCTGCCCATTTTCCTAGCGCCGTTTGCGCGCGGTTTTACTCCGGGCTTTCGCCTTCGAGACAGAGCGCCCACGCCCGGTTTTTCCGGCCTTGGATCGAGTGGTGCTTCGCCTGGATGTTCCCCCGCTTTTCCCGGCCGCCCGACGGCTTCCTCCGGCTTTCGCCCCGCGCGCGGATTTGACCGTCTTACGCTCAGACACGGCTTTTTTTGCCTGGCCCGTCTTCCGGCGACCAGTGCCGCCTCCGCCCGTGACGCCTGCTTTTCGTGCGGCCTTTCGGGCGACGGCCCTGAAGCCACCCTCCCGGGCGGCCCGCCGGCCGACCATCGCGCCCACGACCCCTCCAACGACCGCGCCGACCGGTCCCGTGACGCTCCCGATGACCGCCCCGGCGGCGGCACCGGCTGCTTCCTTCGAGATCGAGGGCAACTCGACGCGCCCGGCCGAGCCTCCGTTTTTGCTTCGTCCATTCTTCTTTTCGTTTGCCATAAATTTCCTCTCCGGCCGGGCGGAATGCCCGGCTAATCCTCATTCGCGGGCGCCATCCTCCTCAGCCGTAGCGTCCGGCTGTTTTAACGGGATTCGGGCAACAAAAAAGCGCTCGCCGAAACGAGCGCTTTTCGAAAAGTAATCGAGCTGGAGGATTAGCGCCCGCGACGCTGGCCGCCGTCACGGCGTCCGCCGCCGCCGCCACCGCCGTAACCGCCACCGCCGCCGCCACCACCGTAGCCGCCGCCGCCACCGCCGCCGCCATAACCGCGGCCACCACCACCACCGCCACCGCCGCCGGGAGGACGAGCCTCGCGCGGACGCGCTTCGTTCACGGTGAGAGGACGACCTTCCACGGTCTTGCCGTTGAACTGCGTGATCGCGTTCTGGGCGTCCTGGTCAGTGGCCATGGTCACGAAGGCGAAGCCGCGTGATTTGCCGGTGAATTTATCCTGCATGAGCGCGACTTCCTGGACGGGGCCGGCCTGCGCAAACAGATCCTGAAGATCAGTCTCCGTCGTGTTGAAGGAAAGATTTCCTACGTATAATTTAGTTCCCATTTGAGTTTATTGGACGAAAACACCGCTTGGACATTGTTCCCGCTCATCGGATTTCAAATCGCCACTGAAATAAACTCAACTGACAATCCACCAACGCATCCGAGCTATGGTTCTCGTTTCGGCCTGATTAGTAATTGGTTTCCCCGGCCAACGCAACAGGAATCGCGGGGAGTTGAAGGGACCCAAAATGGCTGAATCAACCTCGCAATCTCCATCGCAAACACCTGCCCGCGTGGCGATTGTGGCAGCCGGAGTCATCAGCCCCCTGGGCTTTGGCCTCGCCGAGACCGCCGCCGCCCTGCGCGATGCCCGTGATTGCATCAGCCCGGTGCGGCAGTTCGATGCCGCCGCCTGCCGCTGCCAGACCGCCGGCCAGATTGATCGCGCCCGCCTGCGACAGAGCGTCACTCTGCCTCGCAGCGACCGTCTGCACCCGGTTGCCTTCATGACCGCTTTTGCGCTCGGGGAAGCCCTCGCCCAGGCTCCCGGCTTTGTGCCGGAAATTTCCATCTTCGGCACCACCAGCGGCGGAATGTCCTTTGGCGAAGAATACTATCGCGCGCTGGCCGCGGGCCATCCCCTGCGCGGCGCGGCCACCCGGGTGGCCAACTATCCACCGCAGAAACCGCTCGTGGATGCGCAGGAAGCCTTTGGAATCCACGCGCCCTGCCAGGTGATCGCCAATGCCTGCGCCTCCGGGAGCAACGCCCTTGGACATGCCTATGCCTGCATCCGCTCCGGACGTTACCAGCGGGTTCTTTCCGGCGGTTACGATGCCATCTCCGAGCTGGTCTTCGTGGGCTTTGATTCCCTCCAGGCCGCGACCCCGGAAAAGTGCCGCCCGTTTGACCGGGAGCGTACGGGGCTGGTCCTGGGCGAGGGAGCGGCTGTGCTGGCCCTGGAAAACATGGACGCCGCGCGAGCGCGGGGCGCCACCATCCTTGGCGAGATCACGGGCTACGGCATTTCCACCGACAATCACCATCTGACCCAGCCGCACCCTTCCGGCAGCGGCCCCCGGCAGTCGATGCAGATGGCGCTGCGGGACGCCGCCCTGCGCCCGGAAGAGATCGACTACGTCAATGCTCACGGCACAGCCACGCCTTTCAATGATGCGGCCGAAGGACGGGCCATTGTCGAATTGTTCGGCTCCCGTGTGCCGGTCAGCTCTACCAAGGCGATGATGGGCCACTCGCTCGGCGCCGCCGGCGCCATCGAGGCGGTGATCAGCCTCCTCGCCCTGCGCGAACAATTCCTCCCGCCCAACCTCAACTTCCGTGCGCTCGACGACGGGCTTGAACTGAACGTCATCCAAGGGACCCGCCCCGCTCCCCTCCGCCGCGTCCTTTCCAACTCCTTCGGGTTCGGCGGGGCCAACGCCTCGCTCATCCTGGAAAAGGCGGCGGCATGACGTCTGTCTTCCTCGCCGGCCTCGGCTGGGTCACGCCGCTGGGCAGCGATCTTAACGGAGTTTGGGAAGCACTCCGGGAGGGTCGCGAGGGCGAGATCACTTTTCTTTCCTCCCCAGTTTCTGACCGCCGTTACCCGGTCATGGCGGTGCCGGCGGAAGCGACCGCCTCTCTTCCGCGTCACCCGCGACTCCGGCGCGCGAGTGCCATCTCACGGTTTGCCGCCGCCGCCGGACTGGCGGCGTTGCGCGATGCCGGGCTGGAGCTGAACGAGACGACTGCGCAAAGAACGGCACTGGTCTTTGCCATCTCCAATGGCGGAGTCATCTACACCGAGCGCTTCTTCCACGAGATCGTGCAGAGCGGGCCGCAAGCCGCGAGTCCCCTCCTTTTTCCCGAGACGGTTTTTAACGCCCCCGCCAGTCATCTCGCCGCCATCCTCGGGCTTTCCGGCGCCACCTACACGCTCGTCGGTGACGGCGCCGTCGGCCTCCTGGCCCTGCGCATGGCGCATGATCTCATGGCCAACGAGGACATCGATCACTGCCTCGTCGTGGCCGCGGAGGAAGCGGACTGGCTTCTCTGCGACGCCTACCGGCGCTGGCGGCTCCTGCGGACGGTTCCGCCGCCGTCGCTCTACGACGCCAAAGCGAGGGGCATGATTCCGAGCGAAGGCGCGGGCGCGCTTCTCCTGGCGCGCTCCGGAAAAATCGAACTGCGGACGACGAGCGCGGGAACAAACTACGCGCGCCGGAGCGAATGCGCGGAAGCAGCGGCCCGCGTCCTCGGCGAACTGGGCCGCCCCGATCTGCTTGTCACGAGCGCGAACGGCACCTTCATCGACGAAGCGGAACGGAAAGCTCTGGGAATGCTGCCGTCCGGCGCCCTTGTCTATCCCCCAAAAGGGGCCCTGGGCGAAGGTGTTGGCGCCAGCGGCCTCTGGCAGACCATCGTGGCGGCGCGCGCCCTGGCTACGGGGCAATTGCCGGCGGCACTGCATGCGGAGCCGGGGCCGGTTGGCGTGAATCGCGCCCCGCTCGCGGGCGCCAGCTTCCGGGAGGCGGCCATCCTCTCCTGCGGGTTGAACCAGCAGGTTGCCGGGGCTCTTCTCTCCCTTGGCTGAGGCCGCTTTATGCCTTTGCAAGCCGACCGCCTCTCGGTAACCTTCGGCCTGCCGATGCGTGGAGCATTTCTTACTGTCACTTGGTTCCTGGCGATGCTCGCGGGCGCGGAGCTGCACGCACAGGGCCCCGAGAATGCGCCTGTAGAGATAACTTCATCAGGCGGAACTACTTACGATAACGGGATCGCCGTCGCTCGGGAGAACGTCGCCATCCGCTTCGGCGACACGGACATTTACTCCGATTACGCGCGCTATGATGCCACCACCCGCGACGTCGAGCTCCGCGGCAATGTCCGAATCTATCGCGCCGGCAATTTGTACGTCAGCGACAGCGCCGGTTACAACCTGGGGACGGGCCAGATTCGCGCTCTGGAGCTGCGGACGGAATACCAGCCCTATTTCCTCGCGGCGGACAACATCGAGGCGCCGAAGTCCGGGGAATACATGGTCAAGGACGGCACCTTTACCACGCACGATTCCGACCGGCCTGATTTTCGCCTGCGCGCGCGCAAGCTCCGGATTTACGAGAACAACCGGGCCGTCTTCCAAAACGTGACCATGCTGGTGGGCAACGTTCCCGTTTTCTGGTGGCCCTATCTTTACCAGTCTCTGGATGACGCCTTCGGTTTCAGTGTTTCGCCGGCTTACTTCAGCTCCTGGGGGCCCTCCCTGCTCAGCCAGATCACGTTTCCCATCACGGACCAGATCAAGGGACGAGTCCGGCTTGATTACCGCGTTCGGCGCGGCGCCGCGCTCGGTTTCGAGTCGGAGATGCGCTACGGCCCGGAGGAAGCCAGCTATGCGCGGCTGAAGACTTATTTGATGAGCGACCAGAACCCGCTTTTGAACCGGACGTCGCTCCCGCGCGGCACCGTCGGCACGGCGCGTTACCGCGTCTCGCTGCAGGACCGCACCTATTTCACGGACGACATTTATGCCACGGTCAACGTGACCAAGCTGAGCGACGAATTCGTCCTGCAGGATTTTTACCAGACGGAGTTCCGGTTTGATCCGCAGCCGGACAACATGGTGGCGCTGACGAAGACGGATTCGTTTTACACCCTCACGGCGCTGACGCGTTTTCAGGCGAACAGTTTCTTTGAAACCACCGAACGTTTTCCCGAGATCGTGCTCGACGTGAAGCGGCACGGCCTTTTTGGCGGGCCGATCTTTTATGAAGGCGAGACGGGCGTGGCGGAACTGCACCGTAACTTTGCGCGGGCCTCCGGGCTGCAGGATTACGGGACCTTCCGGGCGGACACCTTTCACCAGTTGCTCTATCCCAACACCTATTTCGGGTGGCTTTCCGTGGTCCCCCGGGCCGGGTTCCGCGGGACCTACTACTCCGAGTCGCGCGATATCGGCAACGTCTCGTTCCTGGATGATGGCAGCCCCCTGGTGCCCGATTTTCTGCTCCCTCCGCCCACCCTGGCAATGCCGATCGACAAGGCCGGCGACCAGTTTCGCGCGGTCTTCAACGCCGGGATGGAGGCTTCCTTCAAGGTCTCGCGAACCTGGGAGCAGGCCCAGAGCCGGATGATCGGGCTGGACGGTCTGCGCCATATTATCCAGCCCTTCACCAATTTTTCCTATGTCTCGGATGGCGGAGTCAATCCGGCCGAGATTCTTCAGTTCGACCGCTTTGTTCCCTCGACCCAGCTTCGCCCGATTGATTTTCCGCAGTTCACCTCGGTCGATTCGATTGATCGCTGGACCATCTGGCGCCTGGGAGTGCGCAACCGTCTGCAGACCCGCCGGGACGATCTCACCCTGACGTGGCTGGAACTGGAAACGTTCATGGATTGGAACATCAACAATCCCTTCGACGAGACCGATTATTCCAACCTCTTTAACCGGCTCCGCTTCACCCCGCTGCCGTGGATGACGTTTGCCGTCAGCAGCCAGGTGCCGGTCTTCGACCATGGCTTCACCGAGGTCAACACCGGGGTGAGCGTGCAACCAGTGGCGAATGTGCAGGTGGGGTTCGGCCATCGTTATCTGAGCGAGAACCCCTTCTTCAACAACAGCAGTCTCTTCACCTTTAATGGCTACTACCGGGTCGATGACAACTGGGGGTTTGGTTTTCAGGAGCAGTTCGAGGCGAACACCGGGGTGCTCGAGCAGCAGCGCTATTCCGTTCACCGCGACCTGACCAGCTGGGTCGCCTCCCTCGGCGCCGTCATCCGCAACAATGCCGGGGTGAACGAGTATGGCGTGCTTCTCACCTTCACCCTGAAGGCGTTTCCCAAGATTGGTTTCGACTTCAACTTTGATCCAACCGGCGGCACCGGTTCCGATCTCGAATGAAGTCTTTGCAAAACCAGCCAACCTCCTCTTCCTTGGGCCTCCGCGGCTAAGGAAATCCGCGCCCTTTTTCCCATGGACCTTTCTATTATCGGCTCCGGCTATGTCGGCCTCGTCACTGGCGCCTGTTTTGCCGACGTCGGTCATAATGTCGTCTGCGTCGACAACGATCCGCGCAAGGTTGAGGCGCTGCAGGCGGGGCGCGTGCCGATCTACGAGCCGGGCCTGGAGGATCTTATTCACCGCAATGTCGCCGCCCGGCGTCTCCGCTTCACCGGCAGCATCAAGGACGGCGTCGACAATTCCCAGGTCGTCTTTATTGCCGTGCCCACGCCGCAGCAGCCGGATGGCAGTGTCGACCTCAGTTTCATCGAAAAGGTCGCGCGCGAGATCGCGGGCGTGCTCACTTCCTACCGCGTCATCGTCGACAAGAGCACTGTCCCGGTGAAAACGGGTGAAAAAGTGGCGGAGTCAATCAAGCGCTACAACCGGCACCAGGCTGACTTCGACGTGGTCAGCAATCCGGAGTTTTTGCGTGAAGGCTGTGCGGTGGGGGATTTGATGAAGCCCGACCGCATCGTCATCGGAGCCCAGAGCGAAAGGGCCATCGACCTCATGAAGAAGGTCTACGAGCCGTTCATGGCGCCGATCCTTGTGACCGATATCAACAGCGCCGAGCTGATCAAGCATGCCGCCAACTCTTTCCTCGCGCTCAAAATTTCCTACATCAATGCGGTCTCCGCCATCTGCGAGGCGAGTGGCGCCGACATTGAGAAGGTGGCCGACGGGATCGGAATGGATCGCCGCATCGGCCGCAATTTCCTGAACGCGGGAATCGGCTACGGCGGCTCCTGTTTTCCCAAGGATATCGCCGCGTTCATTACCATCAGCGAGCAACTGGGCGTCCCCTTCAGCCTGCTCAAGGAAGTGCAACGCATCAATGCTTCCCAGCGCGAACGCTTCCTCAAGACCATTCGCGATCGTCTCTGGGTCCTGCGGGAGAAAAAGATCGCTGTCTGGGGCCTCACTTTCAAACCGGACACCGACGATGTCCGCTCATCCGTCGCGGTCGATCTCGTGGCCGACATGGTTCGCGAGGGCGCTCAGGTGACCGTTTACGATCCAAAGGGGATGGAGAAGGCGCGCGAATTGCCCGCCCTCGCCCAGGCCCAATTCGCCGACTCCGCCCTGGAGGCCGTGGAAGGAGCGGAAGCCCTGGTCGTCGCCACCGAGTGGTCCGAGTTCCGCAATATTGATTTCGAGGCGGTAAAGTCCCGCATGGTGACCCCCATGGTCTTCGACGGGCGCAACCTTCTCAATCCCGTCACCATGGCTGAACTCGGTTTCGAATACTTCTCGATCGGCCGGCACGCCGTGGGCCGAAGCTAGCAGCGGCGCGACAGTTCATGTCGCCGGTCACTGCCCGTTCAGTTGCGCATGAAGCGCTGCAGGAATGGTCCGCGACCCGGTTTTTCGCCGATACCATTCTGCACCGGCTGGAAGCGCTGCGCCCGTTGTCCTCCCGCGACCGTGCCTTTGCGCAGGAACTTTTCTACGGCGTCCTCCGAAACCTGAGCCTGCTCGACTTTTGGCTCGGAGTGCTTCGGCAGGGACATCTGCAACCGGGTGTTCGGACCCTCCTTCGGCTCGGTCTCTACCAGGCGATGATCCTGCGAATCGCGCCCCACGCCGCGGTAAACGAAGTGGTCGCCCTTGCTCCCGCCCGGGCGCGTCCCGTCGTCAACGGCGTCCTGCGGACGGCGCTGCGCCGTGAGGAAGAATTGCGGGAAATGGCGCGGGCGCAGCCCCCGGAAATTCGCTTCTCGCACCCGGCTTTTCTCCTGGAGCGTTGGCGAAAAGCTTTCGGCCCGGAGGAGACTGAAGCGCTCTGCCGATGGAACAACGAGCCGCCGCCGGTTTACGCAAGGATCAATCTCCTCCAGACGGATAAGCCGGGAATGGAGGATCCGACGAAGACTGAAGTCCCAGGCGCCCCCGGCTTCTTCCGGCTCGAGGCCCCGCCTGCGCCCGGGATCGCGGATGGCTCGCTGGCGATCCAGGACCCGAGCACCGCCCTGGCCTGCAGGCTCCTCGACCCTCAACCGGGAGAACATGTGCTGGACGCGTGTGCCGCTCCCGGAGGCAAGACCGCCCTCCTGGCGGAGTTGATGCAGAACCGGGGCTCCGTGGAGGCGTGCGATCGCGATCCATCCCGGCTGCGGTTGCTGGAGGAAAACATGGACCGGCTCGGGGTTAGATGTGTGCGGACGCGCGGTTTCGACTGGCTGGAGGACTCCATCCCGACGGAATGGGCTAGTCGACCCTTCGACCGCATCCTGCTGGACGCCCCCTGCACCAACACCGGCGTCATGCGAAGACGCGTCGACCTGCGCTGGCGTTTGCGGCCCGCCGATTTCAAGCGGATGGCCGGGGACCAGGCACGGATCGCGCACCGCCTGGTGCCGTTGCTGCGGGATGGCGGATGGCTCGCCTACAGCACCTGCAGCATGGAACACGAGGAAAACGAGGGCGTGGTGGAACAACTCCTGGCGACCAGCCCCGGGCTGGCGCTGGTGCGCCAGGAAAGGACGCTCCCCTTCCGTGACGGGATTGATGGCGCCTTCGTGGCGCTCTTCCGCGCCGGAGCCTAGCCGGCAGTTGCAAGAGCGAAGGCCGGTGGAATCGTAGAGTCCTATGCACGATCCACGCTTCGATACGCTTGCCCGTCTTCTGGTCGAATATTCCACGCAACTGAAGCGAAACGAGACGGTGCTGATCGAGGCCTTCGATGTGCCGGACGAGATGACCATCGCCCTGGTGCGGGCGGTGCGGAAGGTGGGAGCGATTCCCTTTACCCAGGTGCAGCGGGCGCGGATCAGCCGCGAGATGGCGCTGGACGCCACGGACGCCCAGCTCGGGCTGGCCGCTTCCCATGAGCTTGCGCGCATGAAGAAGATGGACGGCTACATTGCCCTGCGCGGGAGCAACAATATCAGCGAGCTTTCTGATGTGCCGCCGGAGAAAATGAAAATGGTGGCGAAGAAGATGCGCCCCGTGCAGGACCAGCGGGTGCGCCATACCAAATGGGTCGTCCTGCGCTGGCCCACTCCCTCCATGGCCCAGTTGGCCAACATGAGCACGGAAGCCTTTGAAGACTTCTACTTCAACGTCTGCACCCTCGACTACAACAAGCTGCAGCCGGGGATGAAAGCGCTGAAAAAACTGATGGAAAAGACCGATCAGGTCGAGATCAAGGGACCGGGCACCGACCTTCGCTTCAGCATCAAGGGAATCGGAGCCGTGATTTGCGGGGGCGACCGCAACATCCCGGATGGGGAAGTCTTCAGCTGCCCGGTGCGTGATTCCGTGCAGGGCCACGTCACCTTTAACGCGCCCACGATCTACCAGAGCGTGGCCTTTGATAATATCCGGCTCGACTTCCGAGACGGCAAAATCGTCTCAGCGAAAAGCAACGAGACAAAGAAGCTGAACAAGATTCTCGATTCCGACCCGGGTGCACGCTACATCGGCGAATTCTCCCTCGGGTTTAATCCCTATGTCCTCCATCCGATGCGGGACATTCTCTTTGACGAGAAGATCGCAGGCTCTTTCCACTTCACGCCGGGCCAGGCCTACGAGGAGGCCGATAACGGCAACCGTTCCCAGGTGCACTGGGACATGGTCTGCATCCAGCGACCGGAGTACGGCGGCGGGGAGGTTTATTTCGACGGCAAGCTCATCCGGCGCAACGGCGATTTCGTTCTGCCGGCGCTTCGCTCGCTCAACCGCAAGGCTTTTGCCAAGGCCCCAAAAGCAAAGCCGCGTCGCGACTGATCAGTCAACGACGCGGCTTGTAAACCGTGCTCTTGCTTAGGCGCGTTTTGCGCTCGGGCTGAGCTGGAGATTGCTCAGCTCGCCGTTGCTGCCCACCTGGGCGGCGCCGATCTCGAAGACCGGGGCTCCCTCAGGCTGTCCGCCGCCGCCGGGGAGCTGCACATTGACCGTGCGCGAATTGGAATTCAGCACGATCGCGGAGATCTCGAACGAGGGTGAGAACTCAACCGTGGCGATGTTGAACCCGGCGGTCACGTTGACCGGGGCCCGGCCCTGCTGCGATGCCATCAGTTGCACCGGCGCAGTCTCGAAGTTCGAAACGAGCTGCACGCCGGACACGGTCAGGGCGGAGGAGCCACTGAAGCCGGGCTTCTGTTGTTGCGATGGCGTCAGGCGCAGAGTGCCAAGTGTCCCCCCTGCGGGCTGGATCGAGGCGATCTCGAAGGTCACCTGGAGATTCATGGCCGGCTGCGGCTGCTGCGAAGGCGCCAGGCGCATCGTCACAACCTTGGAGGTTGGGCGAACCTGGAGGGCCCCCATCTTGAAGCTGGGAGTCAGCTGCAGGGAGGCAATCTCGCAGGAAAGCGTCAGTTGCACGGCGGTCTGCGGCGAGCCCGCGGGTTGAGCCCCTCCGGCGCCCGCTGGGGCATCTTTGGTCGCAGTTCGAATCGCAGGTGGTGTTTGGGTCGGTTCAGGCATGATGTCAGGTTTGGTTTGCTGCTGAGCGGAAGGCTCGTGGGTGATAACTGGTTGTTGTGTCCCGGCCACGGCCGCGCCGCGAAGCGCGCCCAGCCCGGCTGTGCCCCCGGACTCCGCCGACGCACCGGCTTCCGGAACGGGCGGCGTCGAGGTCTCGAGTTTGCTGGTGATTGTTTCGCTGATGGAAGCCTCCGCCGCAACCGGCAAAAGCTGGGGCACCGGCTGGCCCTGCCCAATCGGATCGAACTCGACGGGTTCGGCGGGAGCATCAACACTCCCGATCGCCTCGACCGGGGCCGAGGTTTCCTCCGCGGCGGTCCATGCCTCCTCTGCGGGAGCGGCGACCAGGGCCGGCTCCAGCGTGGCCGGAATCTCCGCGGCCTCGGGGTAGGTGGGAGCCTCCTCCAGAGGACGCACTTCGGAAACACCTTCCTCCACATCCGCCAGATCGGCGGGGGCAGGCGGCGGGAAGGAAACAGGCTGGTGGCCGTTGCCATTGCCGTTGGTATGGCCATTGCCATTGGTGCGCGAGCCCTTGCCCAGGGCAATGGCGCTGCGGCGCACGGACGGTTCGGTTGCCTTCAGGCGAAGCGAGAGCTGCGGCGGACCACCGGCCACACGGGCATGGGGCACCACCTGCTCGAGGGTCCCGGCTTCTTCGCCAGTCTCTTCGCTCTCCCGCACGGCCCGCCGGGAGGCACTCACGGCGGTGCGGCGGCGGATCTCAGGCACCAAAACCCAGCCAAGAATGACCACCCCCGCTGTGACCAGTCCTCCCACCAGGACGTTTCGCGAGCTGAGAAAAGCGCGGGCTTTCTCGGCGAAACCGGGCGCGGCAAAATCTTCGACCTCTGCCGGGGCCAGGGCCGTGGCGGGCGTCGATGCCACCGCAGCCACCGCCGTTTCCTCCGCGGCCGGTCGGGCGGTGATGGAAATGGAAGCGCTGGGCTCAGCCGCCATTTCCGCCGGGGAAGGTGCGGTCAGCACCTCGACAGCGCTGGCCGTTTCGGCGAGGGAAGTGGTGGCCTGCATCCCCGGGATGGGCATGGCCTCGGCCGTGGCCAGTTCAAGACCGCGGCTCTCGGCGACCGAGGCTCCCGGGATCGGGCTTGGCTCAATACCAGGCGCCCCTTCGGCGGGGGCAATCGGCTCCGCCTGGGCGAGCTGCGAGGCAATCGGTGCCGCCTGCTCGCCGGAACGCTGGAGCCAGCCGAGGTCGTAGAAAGATTCCGCGAAGATGGCGTTCAGTGCCGGCGAGTAGATCTTGTTGGCGGAGGTGACCCAGTCTTCCGCCTTGGTGGCGTTGTTCTGCTTGTACTCCCAGGCTGCCTGCGCGTAGTAGAGAGCCGGCGTGTCCCCGGTAAACTGGAACTGGTCCATCATCTTCTGCGCCTGCTTTTCCTTGCCCTCGAGCAGCAGCGTCAGAAAAATCTTGTACTTGATGAGCTGGGACGCCTGATTCTTGTCGCCTCCCGGCGTGCTGGCAAAGAGCGCCTCCAGGCGTTCGCGGGCCGTGGCGTATTCCTTCTTCTTGAAAGGAATTTCGGCAAGGTTGTATTGCGCTTCGCGCATCTTCGCATCGGCCTTTACCGCGCGGTTGAAATGCGTCTCCGCTTCATCGAAGCGACCCTGCGCCAGGAGCGTCTCTCCCCGCAGATTCTGGAAGTCGGCGGCCTTGGCCTCCTCGGGATCAACCTGCTCCAGCAGGCTGAACGCGCCGGCGGCATCGCCGCGCTGCAACGCCTGCTGCGCCTGCTCGAACTTGGCCCGGGCATCCGCCTTGCTCCGCGCCGCTCGATCCGCCGGCGAGCTGATCTCAAGCGAGGCGCGGGTGGCACCGGTCGGCTTCTCCAGCCAGCCCACCGCGTAAAGCGACTCGGCAAAGAGCTTGTTCAACTGCGAGGAGAACTTTTTCTCCGCCCCGGAAAGAATTTCCCGGGCCGCGTTGGCATCGTTGCGCTGAAGCGCCATGGCCGCCCGGCCATATTGCGCCGCCGGCGTCTGGGGATTCAGTTCAAACCGCGCCAGGATCGACTCCGCCAGATTGGGTTTGTTTTCGAGAACGTAGGTGAGCAAAATTTTGTATTCAATCAGCTGGGCCGCCTCCGACTGGATTTCAGACGCATTCGCCGCCAGCAGGGCCTGGAAACGGTTGCGCGCCTCCGTCCAGTTCTTTTGCAGGAACGGCACCTCCGCCAGGTTGAACCGCGCGTTCCAGAATTTGGGGTCGAGTTCAATGGCACGGGTCAGCGCCGCCTCCGCCTTGTCGAAGGCCCCCTGGCGCATGAAAATAACGCCGCGCAGGTTCTGCGACTCGGAAAGGTCCGGCTGCCGCGCATCAATCGCGTCGAGCTCGGTCAGGGCCTGGTCGTAATTGGCTCCCTCAAAGGCCTTAAAGGCCTTTTCATACATCGATTCCAGCTCGGTTTTGGTGGGGGCGACGTTGTTGGCCGCAAATGAGCTCAAAACCAGCAGCGAAACGGTCAAAAATTTGCGGATCTTCATGGAGAAATGATCAAACTACCCGGTGAAAGTTATGACAAGAGAAAACTTGCCGAAGCAGCCCGCGAGGGGCTTTTCGGAGTGATTTTAGCACATTTCACGCCCTTTTTCGGGTTGCACGGGCCGGTTTCGCCCGGCGGGCTTTTTTCCCCTTTTGAGCCGGTCCGGCAGGACGGTCGGGGGAGGCAGCCCGGGGCCTCAAACTCCGGTTCCCGATAAGGCGCAATCCCTCCAGGGTGAGATGGGGGTGCACCGCCTCAATCGCGGGAACCTGGGCGGCGATCAGTCTGGCATAACCACCGGTGGCCACCACCCGCGGAGCCTGACCGGGGAAAGCTTCCTCCCGAACCCGGGCCAGGATCTCCCGGACCAGGCCGCGGTAACCGAGCACCGCGCCCGCCATCATGGCCTCGCGCGTGGAGCGTCCGACCGTCCGGCGCGGCTCGCGCAAGGTCAGGCGCGGCAGCAGGGCGGTGCGCTGGTGGAGATAGCTCGTCATGGCTTCGAGGCCCGGCGCAATCACACCGCCAAGATAAGCGCCGCCGGAGGAGACGATGTCAAAGGTGACGGCGGTGCCGAAGTCGACCACGATCGCGGGGGTGCCATGCAGCTCGGCCACCGCCACCGCGTTGGCGAGACGATCGGCACCGATCGAGCGGGGCTGCGGATAATCAATCCCGATCCCGAGGTCGAGCGCCGCGGAGACCGCCACGATCTCTCTTTTGCCCGCGGCGGACCGGACGATCGCATCCCGGGCCGGCACGACCGAGGAGAAGACGATCGCGCGCACCTCGCGGCGCTGCAGAAAAACGCGCAGACGCGCGGCGGTCAGACGCGGCGTGGGAACGCGCTCGGGGCGCTCGACCCGGGCGCGGCTGGAGAATGCCAGCTTGGTGAAGGAATTGCTGATATCGATGAGCAGGTATTCCGCTTTCCTGCGCGCGCGCGTCGGTTTCATGGACAGGGGGCGGGCGTGCCGCCGCGGTGTTCCTAAATGATTCCCCTGCCGCTGGCAAACTTGCGGGTGCGGAATCGTCCGCGTAGCCTCGCCCTGTGAGAAATTTGCTGCATCGGCCGCGCCGGCTGCGCCGCTCGCCCGCTCTGCGCAACCTGGTACGCGAAACCGTGCTCTCCGCGCACGATTTCATCCTGCCGCTCTTCGTCAGTGAAAAGCTCACGGAACCCCGGGCCATTGCCAGCATGCCCGGCGTTTTTCAGCAGGGCCCGGCGGGGATCGCGGCCGCGGCGGAGGAAGCGCACGACCTGGGACTGCAGGCCGTTCTCCTCTTCGGCATCCCGGCGCATAAGGATGACGAGGCCAGCGGCGCCTACGCCCCCGATGGCGTGGTGCAGAACGCCGTGCGCGCGATCAAGGAAACAGGTGCCGGACCTGGTCGTGATCACCGATGTCTGCCTGTGCGAATACATGAGCCACGGTCATTGCGGCGTGACCCGCATCGATGGCGGGCACTTTCACGTGCTCAATGATGAATCGGTCGAACTGCTGGTCCGGAGCGCGCTTTCCCACGCCGAGGCCGGCGCCGACCTCGTGGCCCCGAGCGACATGATGGACGGCCGCGTCCGCGCCATCCGCGACGCGCTTGATCGTGACGGCTTCAAGCAGACGGGCATCCTGAGTTATGCCGCCAAGTTTGCCTCCTCGTTCTACGGTCCCTTTCGCGAAGCCGCGGAGAGTCCGCCGCAGTTCGGCGACCGGCGCACCTACCAGATGGACCCGGCGAATGCGCGGGAAGCCCTGCGCGAGGCCGCGCTCGACCTGCAGGAGGGGGCCGACATTCTCATGGTCAAGCCTGCCCTGCCCTGCCTCGATATCCTTTGGCGGATCCACGAGAAGTTCGGCAAACCCACGGCGGCCTATCACGTCAGCGGGGAGTTCGCCATGGTGAAGGCGGCGGCGGCGCAGGGTCTGGTCGATGAGAAAACCGCCGTGCTCGAAACAATGATCTCCCTGAAACGCGCCGGGGCCGACGTCATCGTGACCTATTGGGCAAAGGAACTGGCGGAATGGACGCGCTCCGGGTAAAACGCGGCGAGACGGTCGCGCACCAGCGTCTGAAACGCGCGGCGCTTCTCTGGGCGCAGGAAGAGGGGTTTGCGGCCTGTGCGCCGGAGGTCAGCCTGCCGAGATGCCGGTTTCGCGCCGACGTCGCTGCCTATCGACCGGCGCGACAGGGGCCGGCGGCCACAGCCCTTTTTGAGTGCAAACAAGCTGTCGCGGACCTGCGCCGCGACAACGGCCGCACCCAGGAAACGCAGGCCCGCCTTCGGAGCGTGCTCCGGCGCAGGGACATTCTGGAGCGCAATCTTCGGGTGCATTACCCGACGCTGCGTTGCGGGGAATCGCTCTTCCCGGAGTTCGACCGCCACGAGTTCGACTTGATCGGGCACCGCGGTTACACGCGGGTTGTGCGCGAGGTGGTCACGCTCCAAAGCCGTTTGCTCCACACGGTGAAATTTGAAAAGCTGCGGCGCTACCGTTGCGCCAATCTCTTTTACCTCGTGGTCCCGGAATCTCTTCTGCAACCGGAGAACGTTCCGCCGGGCTGGGGCGTCCTGGTCGAGCGGAAGGGAACGCTGGTCGAGCTGGCAAAGCCTGCCTGGCATGAGGTGGACGCGGCGAGCCAGCTGCAAATCCTGGAACGGATCGCCCGCGCCGGCACCCGGGCCTTGAACCGCCAGCTTGATCTTCAACCGAATCCGCCAGGGACCTTCCCCGGCGATCCGTCCTAGGTCGCAACCAGCAAATTCCGCCCGGTCATCTCAGGCGGCTGCGGCAGCCCGAGCAGGAAAAGGAGCGTCGGTGCGATATCAGCAAGAATACCGTCCTGCAGCCGCATCCCCTGCGCGTCGCCGGCCACGTAGACGAGATGGACAAGGTTGGTGGTGTGCGCCGTGTGGGGCGATCCATCCTCGTTCCGCATCTGCTCGCAATTGCCGTGGTCGGCCGTCACCAGAGCACGGCCACCCACCTCGAGAAGCCGCGTCACGATCAGCTCGAGACATTCATCGATCACCGCTACCGCCTTCGTGGCCGCCTCGACCACCCCGGTGTGGCCCACCATGTCCGGATTGGCAAAGTTCAGGATGATCAGGTCAAACTGGTCCATCCGGGCAAGGACTTCCCGGGTGACCTCGCGCGCGCTCATCTCCGGCTGGAGATCGTAGGTGGCGACCTTCGGCGACGGGACGATTTTCCGCTCCTCGCCCGGAAACGGTTCCTCCCGGCCACCGTTGAAAAAATAGGTGACGTGCGGATACTTCTCCGTCTCGGCAATTCGCAGCTGTGTTTTGCCGGCGGCGCTCACCACCTCGCCGAGGATGCGATCCAGCGAGGCCGGCCCGAAAACGAACGGGCTGGGATAACGAACATCGTATTGCGTGAGCGTGAGGTAATTGACGCGCGGCCAGACCTCCCGGTCGAACCCGTCGAAATCCTCGAAGAGGAAAGCCTGCGAAAGCTGCCGGGCGCGATCAGCCCGGAAGTTAAAGAAGAAAACGGTGTCGCCGTCGCGCACTCTCTGGACGCCAGGCTCGGAAAAGATCAGCGGAGGCAAGAATTCGTCCGTCTTGTCGTGCGCATATTCCGCCGCCACCGCGGCCGAGGGAGTGGTGGCGGGATCCTGCCCGCGCCCGAGCACCACCGCGTCCCAGGCCAGCTTGGTGCGCTCCCAGCGGCGATCGCGGTCCATTGCAAAATAACGACCGATGACCGTCGCGATCCGGGCGCCGGTGCCGTTGAGCTGCGCCGCGCAGGTGGCAAGATAATCCGCTCCCCCCGTTGGGGCCGCGTCGCGACCATCCGTGAAAAGATGCACCATGATGTCGTCGAGACCGGCCGCGGCCGCCGCCCGGACCAGCGCAAAAAGATGCGCGTAATGGCTATGCACGCCACCGTCCGAAACCAGGCCCAGAAAATGGAGCCGGTGACCACGTGTCTTTGCCCAGGTTTCCCGCAGGGCCTCGTTCCCGGCCAGGCTCCCCTCCTCGATCGCCTTGTTGATCCGGGTGAGTTCCTGGTAAACGACGCGGCCGGCGCCCAGGTTCAGGTGCCCAACTTCCGAATTACCCATTTGCCCGGCGGGAAGGCCCACGTCGAGACCGCTGGCGCTAAGCCGGGCCAGGGGATGGCGCCGGTAGAGTTTGTCGTGAAACGGGGTGGCGGCGAGCAGGGTGGCGTCTCCGTTCGCCTCCTTTGCCGGGGCACCGCCGGGATTGATTCCCCAGCCATCGCGAATGATCAGCATGACGGGCGCGCCCATGCGCTGACTCTCAGGAGAAGGCCGGGGGGAAACAAGCGGTTCTTTCGTTGACAAAGATTTCGCCCTCCCCCCTTTATCGGCGCAATGAAATGGCGCAATCAACTGCTGGCGCTGGTCTGCCTGCTGGTCTTTGCCGGCCTCGGCGTTCTCTACTTCCGGCATTGGGTGGTGCAGAAGCCATTCGGAATCATTCTCTTTATCGGGGAAGGCATGAGCCTCGATCGCCTAGCGGCCACGCGCCTTTACGCGGCCGGCGCCGATGTACCGCTGGTGCTGGACCGTTTTCCACACGTGGCCATCCTGAAGAACGCCTCCGGGGACTTTGCCGTGCCGGACGCGGCCGCGGCCGCGACTGCGTTTGCCTCCGGTTTGAGGACGAACAACGGATCGATCGGAGTCGACCGAAGCGGACGCCAGGTGCCTGGCCTGATGGAGAAGGCCCGCGCGGCCGGGCGGGCCACCGGAATCGTGACCGACGGCGAGGTGACGGCGCCGACGACGGCGGCCTTTTTTGCGCACACCACCCGTGCTGATGATGCGGGGGCAATCGCCAATGCCCTTGTCGCAGGCGATGGCCCCGATCTTCTCCTGGGCGGCGGCGGCCGATTTTTCTTTCCGGGAGGAGGCGAGGCGCCGCGCCCGGAGGCGCGGGACCTCGCGCGGGAGATGGCCGACCAGGGCTACGAAATTGTCCGGACGCAGAGCGAGCTGGAGGAAGCGGCGGATTGGCGCCGGCCGAGATTGCGTGGGCTTTTCAGTCCCGGTCCGCTCGCCTACAGCGCCGATATTGCCCAGCGGGCCGGGCAACCGCTTCTTTCCGACATGGTGCGTCGCGCCGTGGAACTGCTGCAATTCAATCGGGGCGGATATCTCCTGGTGGTCGATGCCGCCCTGATGCGGACAAGCGCCGAGGCGAACGAGGCTGAGCGGTTACTGAACGAAATGGTTGAGTTCGACCGGGCCATTGCGGTGGCCCGCCGTTACGCGGGCGGGTCAGCCCTGATCGTGGTGGCGAGCGACCGGGCTGTGGGCGGGCTGGCCGTGAATGGCTATCCCCAGATGCGCGACAGCGGAATCGCTTTGCTTGGGCTTAACTCTGCGGGTCAGCCCTGGATGACCTGGGCGACCGGGCCGAGAGGTCCGGCGGAGGCCCCGGGAACCGGGGGAACGGGAGAAGTGGCCACCGGTCGCGAAGCGGAGCCGGCGGCGCTTCTGCTTCCGCGCGCGCTGCCGGTTGTCTCCGATGGATTTGCCCTTGGGGTCGGGACGGGGAGCGAGCGATTGCAGGGCGTGCTGGAGAACACCGCGCTCTTTTCTCTCCTGGCGGACCAATTGTAGATCGCCGGAAACGCAAAAACCCGCCGGTCGCTCAGGGCAACCGGCGGGTTTGCGAATCGCAGTGTTCGATTAGGGACTGGTGGGAACGATCTGGGGAATAAAGGTGAAGGGAGGTGGCGGGGGAAGGTTCGGGGGCGGTGGTCCTTCCGCGGGGATATCCTCGGGCATGTCCTTCGAGTCGACCATTTCCTTGGAGTCGATCATCTCCTTGCCATCAGCCACCACCTTGCTGTCGATGCTGTCGTTGGTGACATTGGCTTCGCTGGTGGTCTCGGTCGCCTCGCTTTCGGTCTCCGTCGTCTGGGCGGCGGCGAGCAATTGCTGGTTTTCGCTGGTCCCGCCGAAGGCGGCGATTTCAGCCACGGTAAAGGCGGTGTCCGCCGCGCCTTCCCCGAGCCAGCGCAGCATCAGGTAACGTCCGCTGGTTTCCGTGAATTCGACCGAAGTCCGGCCGTCCGTCTCGGCCATGGCCGTGGCCACCGGGCTCAACTGCGAGAGCGAGGCATCCGAGACCTGGGCGGAACCCGTGGAGACCTGCTGCAACTCGGAAGGCAGTTCCGACATGACATACACCTCGATGCGGCCGGGACGCGCTGAGTGAATCGCCGAGACTTTGCGGATGGAAGCGGCCTTGCCGAGATCGATCACCGCGGTGGGCGCGGCATCAGTCGTGGCAAAATCAAAGGTCGTGGTCGGATGCTCGTCGAGCATGTTGTTCGCCGCGGTCAGGTTGGTTCCGGAGCTGACGAAGACGGCCCGCGCCCGGCTGTGCAGGTCGGCCAGATTCGCGTTCATGTAGCCGAAGCTGCTTTCGCCCGACTTCTGGCTGACCGTGCGGGTGCGCGGCATGGTGAAGTCCGCGGTGGCGGCATTGGGATACACGCCGAAGGAAGTGATCTTGCCCGGCTGGGTGGCCTCGAAGGTGAGACGAACGTATTTGGCCTCGGCCGGCCCGATCTTTGCCTTCACGGTTTCAGGCGTGATCTCCTGCTGGGCGACCGTATTCCACTGGGCGCTTTCGGCGGGGAGCTTGGCGTTGGAGGTGGCCACCGTGAGATTGCCGGCGGCACCGTTGTTAAGAAACGAGATGCTCTCGAGGTTCTCGATGGAGGGGAGCGTGAGCAGCACCGTGGTGGTTCCGGCGGAAAGCGGGAAGGCCGCGGCGGGGTCGCTGCTCAGGAGCGCGCTGGCGGCGGAGGAGTCCGCCGCGCCGGCGCTCTGCAGGACCTCGACTTCGGTGCCGAGTTTGGTGCGGGCGAGGTTTTCAGGATAGGCCGGCGCCTGCTCAACGGAGAGAGGCGGGACCTTTTGCAAGGCGATCTCGCCGGAGACGGGTGAGGTCAGGGCGAGAGGAAGAAGGAAGGCAAGATGCTTCAGGCGGACAAGGTGGGATGCGCTCATAATTTCCATAGCTACAAGAACCATAGTAGACAGTTCCCGCCCGTCTGGCAATAGAAAACTCCGGGCCCACCCAATTTTCTTTCGCCTCCGCTCGCCCCAGCCCACCAGCAGGCGGCTGTGGGCCGGCGGCCCGACTCCCCTTAGCGGGCGGCCAGCAAGGTGCTCGCCTTCACCGCCCGGTATTTCTTGGTCCCGGCGTAGGCATACATCGGGAGGTAGGAGCGGTTGCCATGCCGTTCCGCACGCTCCGCTGTCCAGTTCAAGGTGGGATCAAGGACGTAGGTGCCCGTCGGGGTCGACCATTCCAGCCAGGCGTGCGTGGACCGGCTGTAGATGGACTTCTTTCCGATGACGAGACGAATGTTCTTGGCTCCGCGCGCCTTCATCCGGGCATAGAGGGCCACGGCTTTCCCTTTGCAATCGGCGGAGGAACCGGTCGCAACTTCGTTCGGAGTCTTCCACTGCATCGAGAAACGGTAGGGAATTGAGCGGAGATCCCACATCCAGTTGTTGACCAGGTGGAGATTGACCTGCGCTTTGGGCGCCGCTTGCTGGGCCTTGGTCAGGATCGGCTGGATCCGGTTCATCTGACGGTCGTAAGGGGTGGAATCGACCGAGAAAAGGATCGGCTGCGCGAAACAAGAGGCGGCGCAGAGCCCGGCAAGGGTGGCCAGGGCAACCCAGACGCGGCGGAGAGAGAGCGGAGAGAGGCTTATGGTAATCATAGTTGCTATGACTTACATAAGCAGGGCACGTGCCAGCCTTGGCCCACGCCCGACCGCGCGCCCCTCTCCCGGCTACACCAAGCCCCCTGGGCGAGGCAAGAATCGCCTACTCGGCTGATTCCATCGCGAGGACCTCCTCGCTGGTAAACCGCCCAACCCGGGAGGAACCCGCCGGCTCTGCCTCCTGCGACTTCTTCTTCTTCTTCGCTTTGGCCGTCGCTCTCCGGACCGCACGGGACTTTGCTCCCTTTTCCTGCGGGATGAGCGACCCGGTAATGATGACCCGGTCGCCCCGCCGCCGGTCATCCTTCCGCTCCGCCGCGGATACGCCCGGGAGGACAAGGGTGAAGGCGAGGACGAGCAATAAGGCGAGACGGGCGAGGACGAACATGGCGCCTGTGATACCAAGCGGCGGAACAACAGGCAAGCGTTACCCACGCGCGATCGCGGTACGCAAAAAGGGCAGCGGCCGAAACCGCTGCCCCTTGCAATGTTTAACTAAGTCCGGTTTAGAACTTCTTCGTCAGAGCCACGTAAACGAACCGTCCGGTGGCATCATAGATGAAGCCAGGGTAGCCGGTCGAGTTACCGCCGCCGCCGAACGCCTTCGGCGGATCTTCGCCGGTGACGTTGTTGCAGCCAATGGTGATGGTGGTCTTGTCGAGCACACGCTGCCACATCGGCAGGCCGTAGTTGGCGGTCTGGGTGGCCGAGCTCTCGGCAATGGCCATGTCCTTGCCGCGAACGACGTCCTTGCCGTCTTTCGAGAAGCCGGGGACCGGCTGCGACTCGACAGGAGCGGCGAAGGCGATCTCGTAGGAGCCCTGCACGTCACCCATCCAGGAATGGCTGGTGTAGTGGTCGAACTCGCCGAGGCCGCCGCGGGGATTGCTGTTCTTGAAGAACGGCGTGTATTCGTGGAACCCACCAGTGTAACGCAGGGTTGCGTTGATATTGATGTTGTTCCAGGTCCAGTCGAGCTTCTGACGCGCTCTCCATTTGAGGTAACCGTCATTCGACGCGAAGACGTCGGTCGTCTCACCCGAAACCTCGGCTTCACGCTGTCCGGCCACGCCGGCGAACTCGAACGAGTCGAGATAGGTGGCCTGGGTGTAGGCGGTGAAGACACCGATGCCGGTCTCGATCTGATACTGGGCGCCAAGGTCGATACCACGCGCCTTCTGTGAACCCGCGTTCAAGAAGGTGTAGTTCACGCGGGCGATGGAGTTGGTCCACCGGGTCGCGATCGACTGACTCACCCGGCTGCAGGGTTCCGGCGAGCTTCGCGCTGAAGCACGGCCGCCACGCTGGGCTGAATGACAACACCGGTGCGCTCGATGTCCCAGATGTCAGCTGAGATCGTGAACGATCCATACTGGGACGGCAGGAACTTCGGCGTCCAGACGAAGCCGGCGCTGAAGGAATGGGAGTCTTCCGGGGTCAGACCGGGGTTACCGGTGAAGGTAACCGGGGTCTCCGAGTTGGTACGAGCCGGGTCGCCAAGCGGCAGATTCGGTCCACCAGCCGAGAACGGCAGCGGATCGGTCGCACCGGTGAGCGCCGCGGTCGGGCTCGAGAAGAGCTCGAAGAGCGACGGGTTCCGGAAGCCTTTGCCCCAGGTCACGCGGAGCGTGAGGGTCTCGTCCAGCGGCTGCCAGCGCAGACCGAACTTCGGCACGACGACGTTGGTGTCGTTGTTGCGGAAGAACTCGCCGCGGACGGCCGCGGTGATGTCGAGCGCATGGAACATGCGGACGTTGTTGTCCGGAGCGAAGATCGGGATGGAGGTCTCACCAAAGAACGCATAGGACTTGCGGCCGGCGATGGTGATCGCGTTCGGCGAGCTGCCGATCGTGTCACCGTCCAGGTTGATCTGGTCGGGATCCTGTTTCAGCGTCTCACGACGGAACTGACCGCCCATGGCGAAGCCGACTCCACCGGCCGGGAGCTTGAAGAGCTCGGTCGTGTAGAGAACGAAGTCAGCCGTGAAGAGCTTCGAGTTGTTGACGTCCTTGGGCTGGACGTTCACGAAGTCAACCAGGGCCGCGTTCGCAGGAATCTCGACGCGATAATCGCCAAACGGATTGTAGGGGATGGTGGTGCCGATAAAGGAACCGCTCATCGGATTGAAGATCGGGTCGTTCGCATTCAGGGCGCGAAGCAGACGCGAGGTCGACTGAAGCTGACCCTGCTGAATCTGCTCGATCTCACTGTAGCGCATACCGCCATCGTAACCCCAGGTGCCGTCAAACAACCGGTCGCCGCGAGCCCCGAGAGTCGCCATGAAGGCGTTCGTGGTCGAGTCGAAGATACGGTTGCCGAACTCGGCCAGACGGGCGCGGCTGCTGCCCGAGATGACCTGCTGGAACGGGTTGAAGGGGTTGAAGGCGTCCTCGGGGAAGAGCACGCTCTCGCGGCTTGGGCCGCCCACAACCGCGCCTTCTTCGCGCGGCGGGATGGCCAGGATGGTCTGCCCCGGGGTATTGAAGTTGCCCGTGGCGGCCGGAGCCAGCTCGTTGTGGATCTTGGTCTTGTTATAGAAGAGATCGCCGTAGATGACGAACTGCTCGCCGAGCCACTGGTGGTTGAAGTTCACAAATCCACCGTAGCGCTCGATGTCCGGGAAGGAGCTCGAGAACTGGTTGAAGTTGAAGAACGACGAACGACCCGCGGTGAAGACAAACTCCTCGATCGCCCGAGTTGCCGTCCGAGAAGAACGGCGCGCGACCGAAGAAGGTCGTGCGGGTGCTGGTGGCGATGCTGGTCGGAACCGGCTGTCCCTGGTTGGCGAAGGCTTCCTCAATGGCGGCCTTGGTCAGCGAGAGGTTGAGCGGGCTGGAGTTGGTGCTGAGGAACGGAGGCACCGCCGAGAAACCGCGATCACGATTGAAGATCGAGTTGCGGAATTCGTAGCTGATGACGCCGTTAACGTTGGTGCGGCCATCGCCGACACCGAAGAGCACGTGCGTCTGGAAGCGCATGCTGTCCTTGTCGAGCGTATTGCCGAGTTCAACGCGGGCTTCTGCGCCCTTGTAATCCTTGCGGAACTTGATGTTCACGACACCGGCGACCGCATCCGCACCGTAGGTGGTGGAAGCGCCGTCCTTCAGAACTTCGATGCTCTGAATGGCCGCAGCCGGGATGGAACTCAAGTCGATGAACGCCGTGGTGCCGCCCGCTCCGACGGGATAGGGGGCCACGCGACGACCATCAAGCAGGACGAGGGTTGCGTCCGGGCCGAAGCCGCGGAGCGAAACGCCCGTGGCGCCCGGGGTGAAACCGGTCGCGTTGTTGGAAATTGGAACACCGCCGGCATTGCTCACGGGAAGATCTTTGATCAGCTCTTCCGCGGTGCGCTCGCCGGATTTTTCGATGAGATCGCGGTTAACCGTCAAGACCGGGTTCGGTCCGACTTCTTCCGCGGTCGGGATGTTGGAACCGGTCACGATAACGCGATCGGTTGTGGCCACAGGGGGCTGGGCGAACGGGCTTGGCCCCGGGGCTCCACCAGTCGCGGCAATATCGCTGTCAGGGACAGCAACTGACGTCGACGCGGGGGTGGCCTCCGGGTCTTGCGCGAAAGCGCTCGACGCCAGAACAAAAGGAATTCCCACGCCTGCCACGAGAGCAAAGCGGAGTGATCCTAACGTCTTCAGTACGTTTCTTATCATTAGTTTCTCCTATTAGGTTTGGTTAGGTTTGGCGCTAGGGATTACGGGAAGTTGCGAGGGCTGACAAGACTTTTTTTCACAATTCGTGAATTTTTTTGAACGGGGCGCCTCGGCCCAATGTCGGGTCCCCTTCCATCCCCCACCCCCCTGGCCCCCTGCCCGGCCTTCCGCAGCCGACCCGGCCCGGACATAATTCTCTTGTGCCTTGCGGACTTTCCGGAACGGTGTCCGCAATGCTTTTCCTCGCCGCGGTCGCCGCCGAACCCCATCCGCTGAGCATGCTCCCGTTTGCGGCGATGCTGCTCTGCATCGCGCTTCTGCCTTTGATCCTGCGGCACCACTGGGAACGCTTTTACCATCTTATCGCGCTGGGGCTCGCCGCCATCACGGCCAGCTATTATATCTTCGGCCTGGAGAACAGCGGCCGCCTCCTGCACGAGCTGCGTGACTACGTTTCCTTTATCGTCCTGCTCGGTTCGCTCTTCATCGTCGCGGGCGGAATTCATTTCACCCTCCGCGGCGAAGCCACCCCGTGGCAGAACTGCGCCTTTCTCTTTGGCGGCGGCCTTCTCTCCAATGTGATCGGCACCACCGGGGCCTCCATGCTCCTGATCCGACCCTGGATCCGGCTCAATCGCCGGCGTTACGCCGGCCTGCACACCGCGTTTTTCATCTTTGTGATTTCAAACACGGGCGGTGGCCTCACCCCCATCGGCGATCCGCCGCTTTTGCTCGGCTTTCTCAAAGGCGTCCCGTTCTGGTGGGTCATCCAGAACTGCTGGAAACCGTGGTTGATCGCCATCTGCGGCATCATCGCCATCTTCTATCTGGTGGACCGCTGGCACGACCGGAAGAGCTTTGATCCCAATCCCGCGGATGACGGCATTGATGCCGACATGAAATTCCAGGGGGCGCGCAATCTCTGGTTTCTCGGGCTGATCCTCCTGGCGGTTTTTGTGAACGACCCGCCCTTTCTGCGCGAGGCCCTGATGGTCCTGGCTGCGGCGGCCTCCTATTATTTCACGCCAAAGATGGTGCACCGAGCGAACAACTTCTCCTTTCTCCCAATCAAGGAGGTGGCGTGGCTTTTCCTCGGCATCTTCACCACCATGGTGCCGGTGCTCGATTACATGAAGGGGCATGCGGATACCTTGGGCCTGCGCAGTCCGGGCGAATTTTTCTGGGTCACCGGCGTCCTTTCCAGCGTGCTCGATAACGCGCCGACTTACCTGACCATGCTGGCGAATGCGCTTGGCCTGCAGGAGCTCAGCATCGAATCGGCGGATGATGTGCGCGCCTTTCTCCCGCTGGGAGGCCCGGTCCTTGCCGCCATCTCCATGGGCGCAGTCCTGTTTGGCGCCATCACCTATATTGGCAACGGTCCCAACTTCATGGTGAAGGCGATCGTGCAGCAACAGGGCAAGCCGGCCCCCGGCTTCTTCGGTTACATTTTCTTCTATGCCCTGCCGGTCTTCCTCCCGGTGCTGGCGCTGGTCTGGTTCTTTTCCTTCCGCTAGGATTCGTCATGTTCACCGGATTGGTCGAGGAAGTTGGCTCGGTGCTCTGGATCCGGGCCACGGAACGCGGGACCCAGTTGCAACTGGCGGCGCCCGTCGTCTCGGCCGACGCGCGCCGCGGTGAAAGCATCGCGGTGAATGGCTGTTGCCTGACCGTTTCCGGACGCCGTGAATCCACCCTCACCTTTGATCTCCTGGAGGAGACAATCGAGCGGACCAACCTGCGCCATCTTCGCCCGGCCGGCCTGGTGAACCTGGAACGCGCCCTGGCCGCCTCGGCCCGGCTCGGCGGCCATTTCGTGCAGGGCCACGTCGATTGCGCCACCCGCGTGATTTCGTTCGAACGGGTGGGTGACGATTACCGCCTCGAGGTGGAACTCCCCGCCGATTACAGCCACTACGTGGCCGAAAAAGGCTCCATCGCCATCAACGGCATCAGCCTGACCGTGGCGGAAGTGCAGCCGGCCAGCGTCGTCGCCTGGATCATTCCGCAGACGCGCAAGCAGACGAATCTCGAAGGGGCGCGCACCGGGGACTGGGTCAACCTCGAGTTCGACATCCTCGCGAAGTATGTGGAGCGGATGCTGCCGCGCCTCCCCCGGGAGCGTTGAGGAGAAGCGCCTGCGTTCTACTTCGCGCCGAAGCCCGAGAGGACGGCCGGCACGGTTCGGACCAGGATCTTGAGATCAAGCCCAAGCGACCAGCGATCGATGTAATCGAGGTCGAGCTTCACCCAGTCGCTGAAATTCTTCACCTGGTTGCGGCCGCTGATCTGCCAGAGACAGGTCAGGCCCGGCTTGACGCTGAGCCGGCGCCGCTGCGCGGTGTTCTCGAATTTTTCCACCTCGTAAAGGGGAAGCGGCCGCGGCCCGACGAGGCTCATGTCGCCGAAGAGCACATTCACGAGCTGGGGCAGCTCGTCCATGCTGGTCCGGCGCAGCCAGTGGCCCAGCGAGGTGATGCGCGGATCGTCCGCCACCTTGAAGACCGGCCCTTCCATCTGGTTGAAAGGCTCCAGTTCCGCCCGGCGCATCTCCGCGTCGTTCTTCATCGACCGAAATTTGTACATGACAAAGGGTTTGCCATGCTTGCCGGCGCGGAGCTGGCGGAAAATGACCGGCCCGGGCGAGGTGAGGCGAATGAAGAGCGCGATCACGAGCATGGGAACGAGAAGGAAAAGAAGGAGCACAAAGGCGATGACGCGATCCATGATGGTCTTGACCAGGAGGGCCCAGGAGACATCCGGGGTGGAACGGAAGACGAGCATGGGACGTCCGGCAAAGGCGTCGAAATCCGGCTTGGCGATGGAGGTCTGAATAAAGTCAGCCACCAGCCAGGCCGGCACGCCTTCGACTTCGCAGGCGCCGATGGCCTGTTCGACCCGGTTCAACTGCGTGTGGCCCGCGGCAAAGATGACGCGTGAGACCGCATGCTTGTGCATCGCCTCCACCAGATCGGAGATGGGCTGCTTCTCGATGTCGATCCGCCCCGCCACTTCCAGGAGCATCTCCTGCTCCGGGGAAAAGGAATGCTCGAGCGCGGCGATATCCTCCGGCACACCCGCGAGCAGAACGCGCTCGCGCAACTCGCCCCGGAGCGCCTTGCCCCGGATCCACCGCACGATGATGCTCTCCTTGGCCAGGAGCAGGCCGGTGGCGATGAGGCCGAAGAGAATCGGGACGCTGCGGTTGGCCAGGGGCAGGCGCAGGAAGATGACGCAGCCGCTGACAATGATGCTGAGGTAGATCATGGCCCGCGCGATCTGGACAAATGACTTCCACTTCGTCTTGGCCAGGGGCGACTCGTAAAAGCCCTGCAGTTCGAGCAGGATGGGACCGAAGGGCATGACGACCACGATGAGCCAGAGATAGTTGGAAAAGGGGTCGATGCTTTTCGCGAGATCAAACCACGAGGTGCTGAAAAGGCGCAGGGTGTGCGCCGCCCAGAGCGCGAAAACGAAAAGGCAGGCGTCGATGAGCTGCTGGACCTGCGTGTTTAATTCCTGTTGCCGTGCGAGCATGATGGCTGATTGAACGACGCCCTTCTCCCCGGGAAAACGGGCGACCAAGATATAATAATGCAAACGGTGGTCAAAGGTGTGGAATATCTCTGCGCTCTCGTGGGCGTGGTCGCGCACCCTGAAGATCTGGCGCGGGCCCGTCGCCTGCGACAGAGACCCGACTTCCTCGAGATCCGGCTGGACGCCCTGGTGGAGATGACGCGCGACCCTGGGTTCAGCAGAACTCTGGATGCGCTGTCCGTGCCACTGATCCTGACCGCGCGCGATCCCGGGGAAGGCGGCCAAAACAATCTCCCGCTGGCCCAACGCCGCCGCCTGCTGAGGCAACATCTTCCCCAGGCCGCCCTGATCGACGTTGAGCTGCGCAATGCGCCACGCGCCGGTCCGCTTCTCGCTGAAGCGCGCGCCGCCGGGGTCGGGATAATCCTCTCCCGGCACAACTTTGCCGCGGCTCCCGAACGGGCCGCGCTGGCGCAGGCCGTCGGGGAAGCAAAGCAATTGGGCGCGGACATCCTCAAGCTCGTCTTCCGGATCGAACAGGATTCCGAGCTCCAGCCCCTGCTTGATTTCATGGCCAGTGCGCCCCTGCCGATCAGCGCCATGAGTGTCGGGCCTGGCGGAGGACGAATTCGGAAACTGCTGGCCGGGGCCGGCTCGGTTCTGAACTACGGACATCTCGGCCAGCCAGTCGTTCCCGGGCAGCCCTCCCTCTCCGGGCTGCGGCAGGCGCTTTGTCCACGCCCCGGGCGGGAATGATTGTGGGCCCATCTCGTACGCCCTCTGCTGCGTATACATATTAGATGGCCAACCCCGACGAAGAAACCATTGAGCTGCCGGCGGAAGTGCCGGTGATGCCCATCCCCGGTGCGCTGCTTTTCCCGAATGCGCTTCTGCCGCTCTATATCTTTGAGCCGCGCTATCGCGAGATGCTCGCTTCCGCTCTTTCGCGCCAGCGCATGTTCTGCGTTTCCCTGGTCGATCCCCAACGGCCGGGCTGGGAATCGACGAGCGACTTCTGCCACGTCGCGGGCATCGGCTTGATCCGGGCCTGCGTAGGCCGGGCGGATGGAACCTCCAACCTGATCCTGCAGGGGCTGCGGCGTGTCCGCTTCACCGGCTTCACGCGCGCTGACCCGTTTCCGGTCGCCAGCATCGAGGTGCTCGATTCCACGGAGACCGACACGGTCGAGACCGAGGCGCTCGGGGTGAAGGTGCTCGAGATCTACGACCGCTTTAAAGGAACCGGGCGGCAGTTGCCGCCGAAAGTCGACGAATACCTGGCCGACCTGAGCGATCCCGAGATGCTGGCGGACCTGATGGCGGCGACCTTTATCAGCGATCCCTTTCGCCGCCAGCATGTCCTGGAGGAACTTTCCGTGAGCAAAAGGCTGCGACTGGTCATCCAGTATCTGCGTGAGGAAACCGGCACAGCTGCGGCCTAGGGCGCGCCGAGTCCCGCGATCCGCGCATGCTCCTCGAGCAGGTATCGGTCGGTCATCCCCGCGATGTAATCGCAGACGGTCCGGTGCAGGCCCTCGGCCTCAAGGCGTCGCGTGGCCTGTTCGCCCAGCAGGGAGGGATCGGTTACGTAGGCCTCGAAAACCTGCCGCAGCATTTCGCAGGCGCGCCGGTTCACCTCCGCCACCCGCGGATGATAATAAACATTCCGGTAGAGAAACTCGCGCAGCGCCCGGTTCGCCGCCGCGCGTTCCTCGCTGTAGCAGACAAGAGCCCGGTCATGTCGCCTGACCTCGTCCGCGTGGCCCACCCCTGCCGCCACCACCGCTGACCGGCTGCTGGTGATGACATCGCGCACCTGCGCATCGATGATGTCACGAATAATCAGCTTGTGGAGCTCCGGTTCCTGCACCCTGGGCCAGGTCGCGTCGACGCGGGCATGGCTCTGGCGCCAGACCTCCACGCTCTCGAGCTGGGACGGTTCCAGGATCTGGAAATCGACGGCATCATCGAGGTCGTGGCTGTAGTAGGTAATCTCGTCGGCCAGGTCCGCAATCTGCGCCTCCAGGGAGGGATGACGATAGTCACCCCCCTCGCCCGGCAGGGAGGCAAAGCTTGTCTCGTGTTTCTGCAGGCCTTCGCGCACCTCCAGGGTGAGATTAAGACCGGGGAAATCGGGGTAGCTGCTCTCGAGCAAATCAACCACGCGGAGGCTCTGGCGGTTGTGATCAAACCCGCCGTGCGCCTGCATGCATTCCGCCAGCATCTCCTCGCCGGAATGGCCAAAGGGCGAATGTCCCAGGTCATGCCCGAGGGCGATGGCCTCGGCCAGGTCCTCGTTGAGCCCCAGGGCGCGGGCAATGGTGCGGCTGATCGAGGCCACCTCGATCGAATGGGTCAGCCTGGTGCGCAAATGATCACCGGTCCCGTTCAGGAACACCTGGGTCTTGTACTCGAGCCGGCGGAAGGCGCGCGAGTGGATGATGCGGGCGCGATCCCGCTGAAATTCGGTCCGGTAGGCATGGCGCGGCTCCGGTTGGCGCCGCCCGCGTGAATCGCCGGAGAACTGGGCGAACGGCGCGAGCGCGGCCCGCTCGTCCGCCTCCATCTGCTCGCGCGTCTTCCAGCCTTCGCTCATTCGTCGCGCGGCTCCGGCACGTTCTCGCTCACGGAGAAGCGCTTTTGCAAGCCTCGCGCCTGGCGCCGGGTTTCGGCACGCACCATCAGCAGGTCAAAAAGAGCCAGGAGCAGGGAAAGCAGGGTGAGCCAGGCGCAGACAAACCAGAAGAGAAGAAAGCGAAAGAGATGTTCGCCCGGCGCGAGCCATCCGGAAAGAAAGGTGGACCCGGCCAGCACCATGCTGAGCGCGCCGCAGACGACCAGCGTCATGGCGGCGCGGCGGGTGCGCCGGTCACGGATGAGGCCGCGCGTCATGTGCGCGATAAACGACATCGCGCGGAGCGGTTTATCTTCCGGGCCGTTCATCCCTGCCTAGTTTGCGGCGAAACGGCCGCGGAAGTCGACGACTCCTTTCAGATGAGGAGGAGGGTCGGGTTCTCGAGCAACCGGCGCAGCTCCTTGAGATACTCCGCGCCGAGCGCGCCATCGATCACGCGATGGTCGCAGCTCATGCCGATCTCGAGGCGGCTTCCGGCCACGATCTGGTCGCAGTCGTCCACCACCGGTTTGCGCCGGATGGCGCCGACGGAAAGAATGAAGCCCTGCGGCGGATTGATGATGGCGGAAAAGTAGTCGATCCCGTAACCGCCGAGGTTGGAAACGGTGAAGCTTCCCCCTGAAACTCCTCCGGCTTCATCCGTTTGTTCCGCGCGCGCTGGGCCAGGTCCTTCATCGCCTCGCTCAATTCGCGGAGCGATTTCTTCTGGGCCGCGCGAATCACCGGCGTTACCAGGCCATCCTCGATCGCCACCGCCACCGCCAGATCGACGTCGGCGTATTGCACGATGGAATCCTCATCAAAAGCGGCGTTTACCTTCGGCACCTTGGCGGCCGCATCCACCGACGCCTTCAGGACAAAATCGTTTATGGTGATCTTCGCCATGTCGCTTTCTTCGCCCGCCGCCTTGAGGTCGGCGCGCGCGGCCATGAGCGGGCCGGCGTCGAGATCGATATTGAGATAAAAATGGGGCACGGGTCCCTTGCTGGCCACCAGGCGCTCGGCAATAACCTTGCGCATGCCGCTGAGATGAATGCGGGAGGCTCCCTCCGGGGGACGGAGGGCCTGCGGCTTTGATGCCGCCGACGCGCGTGGTCCTGCCTTGGAGGCGGCTCTGACGTCCTCCTCCGTGACCCGTCCTTCCGGACCGGTCCCGGCGACCGCGGCAAGGGAAACGCCAAGTTCACCCGCCAGGCGACGCGCTGCCGGCGACGCCTTTACGCGGGCGGTCTCCTCCCCGCCTTTCTCCGCGGAAGCGGGCGCGGCAGGCTCGGGCGCTTCTTTCTTCGCCGGGGCCGCCGGTTTCTTTGCTTCCGGCGGCGCGGTCTCCTTCTCTTTTTTCTGCGCGGGGGCGGGCTTCTCGGTCTCGGCCGGTTTCTTCTCCGCCTTCTCTTTTTTCGCGGGGGCCTCTTTTTTCGCAGCCGGCTTTTCCTTTTCGGGCGCGGGCGCGCTTTCACCTTCCTCGCCGATGAAGGCGATGCGCTGGCCGACCTCCACCTTGCCCCCCTCCTCGACGTAAATCTCCGTGATGGTGCCGTCCTCGGGCGATTCCCATTCCATGGTCGCCTTGTCTGTTTCGATCTCGGCGATCACGTCCCCGGTCGAGACCTTCTCGCCCTTCTTCTTCTTCCACGCGACGAGGGTTCCCTCCGTCATCGTGTCGCTCAGTTTCGGCATCTGAATCTCAGGCATGGGACAAAATAGACTGAAAGATCAGGCGTAGCAGACTTTCTTCACCGCCGCGACCAGCTTTTCCGCGCTGGGCAGGACGGCCTTTTCCCAGGTCTCGTTATAAGGCATGGGCACTTCCTCCTGCGCCACCCGCAACACCGGAGCGTCCAGTTGATCAAAGGCCTCGCGCTGGATCCGGTAGGAAACCTCCGCGCCGATGCCGCAGAAGGGGCGATCCTGCTCGACGATGACCACGCGGTGGGTCTTGCGCACGCTGGCCAGGATGGCGGGAAGATCGAGCGGCTTGATCGAGCGCAGGTCGAGCACATCGGCCTCCATCCCCTCGCCGGCCAGCGTTTCCGCGGCGGCCAGCGCCAGCGGGACCGTCTGGGCGTAGCAAATGATGGTGACGTCGGCGCCTTCCCGTTTCAATTCCGCCTGGCCCAGCGGGATGAGAAGTTCCTGGTCGGCCGGCTCGACCATGCCCTTGCTGCTGTAGAGCAGCTCGGACTCCAGGACGAGCACCGGGTTATTGTCGCGAATGGCGGTCTTGAGCAGTCCCTTGGCATCGCGCGGCGTGGCCGGGGTGCAAATCTTGAGCCCGGGGAAATTGGCGTAAAGGCATTCCGTCGCGTGCGAGTGGGTGGCGCCGAGCTGGTGGGCGGGCCCGTTCGGGCCGCGAAAGGTGATCGGGATGTTGAACTGCCCGCCCGACATCGTGAGCATGTTCGGGGCGTTGTTCACCACCTGGTCGAAAGCCACGAGCGAGAAACTGAAGGTCATGAACTCGATCACCGGGCGCAGGCCGACCATGGCGGCGCCGACACCAAGACCGGCGAAACCGTTTTCGCTGATCGGCGTGTCGATGACCCGTTTGGCGCCGAACTTTTCGAGGAGTCCCTGGCTCACCTTGTAGGCGCCGTTGTACTCCGCGACTTCCTCGCCCATGAGGAAAACGTTCGGGTCACGCGCCAGTTCCTCCGCGAGCGCCTCGTTCAGGGCCTGTCGATAAGTGATCTCCCTCACGTGCGGTCTCCGTTCACAAAAGTGTAATCGTAGAGCTCCTCGAGCGGGGGCTCGGGTGATTCCTCGGCGAACTTGACGCTGGCGAGGGCGGTTTCCTTCGCCTTTTTGTCCATGGCGTCGAACTGTTCATTGCTCAGTTTTCCCTCGCGGGTGAGCTGGGCGCGCAACCGCGTGATCGGGTCATCCATCCGGTATTGCTCGAGCTGTTCCTTGGTTCGATAGCTCGCCGGGTCGGACATGGAATGGCCGCGGTAACGGTAGGTGCGGACCTCGAAGAAAACCGGATGCGGTTCCCGGCGGATGGCGTCGACCGCCTCCTGCAGCTTGTCGCGGACCTCGCGGAAGTTCATGCCATCAACGACCACGCCGGGGATGTCGTAGCCCTCGGCGCGTTCCACGATCTGCTTGAGCGAGGTGGAGCGCTCCACGGAGGTGCCCATGGCGTAGAGATTGTTCTCGCAGATGAAGATGACGGGCAGCTTGTAAAGGGCGGCGAGGTTCAGCGCCTCGTGAAAGGCCCCCTGATTGATGGCGCCATCACCGAAAAAACAAAGGGTGACCCGGTCCTCCTCCCGGTATTTCGAAGCGAAAGCCATCCCGGTGGCCAGCGGCACATGCGCGCCCACGATGGCATGACCGCCATACATGTGGTTCTTCTTGTCGAAATAATGCATGGACCCGCCCAGGCCCCGGGAACACCCGGTGACCTTGCCGAAGAGCTCCGCCATGCAGGCGTCCGCCGAGGTGCCGCGGGCCAGGGCATGCGCGTGGTCGCGGTAGGCCGTGATCAGGTAATCGTCATCGCGGGTGGCGGCGACCGCGCCCACGACGACCGCCTCCTGGCCGATGTAAAGGTGACAAAAGCCGCCGATCTTCTGCGCCTGATACTGCTGGCTGGCGCGTTCTTCAAAGCGCCGGATCAACAGCATCAGCGCGAGCATCTCGACTTCGTCGCGTTGCTCCTGCGCGCCCATGCAGGATTACGCGGTGTGCGGCAGCGCCGCGCCGGCCCGGAGACGTTCCCGGCGGCGAAGGGAATAGATGCAGGAGACAAAGAGCGCCGTGAAGACCAGGTCACTCACGACGGCGTTGCGGAAAAACATCCAGGTGGGCGTGGCCCCGTAGGCGGGAAGGCCAACCGTGAGCGCCTGGACCCAGCCGGCCGCCGTCTTGACGTAGCCGGCATCCGTCAGCCAGGAGAAGGTGTTGGTGGAGAGATAGAAAAAGGTGGAGGACGCGAGCGAGGCCGGCAGCATCGTGCGGAAAGAGGCCCGGTTTTCCAAGATCCAGCCAAAGGCGCAGATGGCAGCCAGAACCAGGTAACGGCAGATGATCAGGGGCGAGAAAAAGGGCTGGCCGTAAAACGAATTCAGGATGAGATCGGAGAGAAAAAGCCCGAGCAGAGGCAGGGTAAACTTCAGTTTCCCGGGCAAATAGGCCGCGCTGCAAAGGGCAATGGCGGCAAAAGGCACAAAGTTCGACAGGCCGGTCTGGCCCGACTGAATCAGGAGGCCCATGACCACGCGATAAATCACGGCCGCAAGAATCAACAACAGCGCAGGAATCATCGTGAGCAACTTTTAACCTTCCCCCTGGATATGCAACGAGGTTTTGGGTGCGAGAAGCCTCGTCAGGCCGCCGGCGTTTTCAGGAGCCGGGAAAGCCGCGCCTTGCGGCGCGAAGCGGTGTTCTTGTGCACGATGCCGCGCTTGGCCGCCTTGTCGACCGCGGAGATGAGCGCGCGGACCTGGGCCGGGTCGGTGGTTCCAGTCCCGGTCACGGTCCCCTTCTGCATCTTGCGCAGTCGGGTCATGACACTGCGGTTACGCAGGGTGCGGGTGGCTGTCTGGCGGGCGCGTTTGGCGGCGGATTTGGAGTTGGCCATGGGATTTTTTGTCGGGCGGGGAGAGTCGCGGCAAGGGCTCCGCTTGTCAAGAAAGAGCCCGGCGGGGCGTCGGCGCGTTCAGGCGCCGCGGTCGCGCGAACTGTTTTGCGCGATGCTGTTATGGAACGGGCTGGAGGGGCGCGTCCGGATATCGTCGTCGCTTTCCAGGCGGGGGCGAATATTGCTCCCGGGAAGGGGGCGCAGCGCCCCCTTGGGCAGCCGCGGAAGTGCGTCCGGAATGATGTTCACGATCGCGCCCAGCGGGACAAACTTGTAGAGGTTGGCCACGTCCCGGGCCCGCATCCGGATACAACCGTAGCTGGCCGGTTTCCCGAGGCGTTTTTCCTCCGGTGTCCCGTGGATGTAAATGCAGCGGGCAAAAGCGCGCGCGTTCTGCGGCTCCAGCCCGGACAGCCAGATGATCCGCGTGGTGATCGGATCGCGCCCTGGCGCATTCGGCGGAAGAATCTCCCCGGTGAAACGACGATGATGGAAAACCGCGCCGGTCGGGGCATTGTCCCCGATCTTCTTGACCACGCGCAGGAGCCCGAGCGGAGTGGCCATGCTGCCGGGGGTATCCCCGAGCCCGAACTTCGAGGTCGAAACCTTGAAGGTGGCGATGCGCTTGCCATCCTGCACCAGCATCAGCTTCTGGTCGCGCACGCTGACGATGATCTGGTCCGGGATTTCGTCGACGGAAGCCGCGCCGGCCGGGGGGCAGGCGGCGCCGAGGAGAAGAAGGGCGGCCAGGCCCGGGCGGAGGGGGAGGAAGCGCATACCGGCCTTCCTTGTAGCCAAAATCAGGCCGTTGTCACTCCCGAACGAGCAGTTTCCCGAAGCCGGCCGGGTTGAGGCGGGGCCACCGTTGGCCCAGGGAACAGAGGGAAACGTAGAGAAACCCGACCTGAAACATGATCAGGAACGGGAGGGAGAAAAACTGGCCATGCGAGATGGCGTAATAGACAAAGTAGGTGAAGTAGACCGCGAAAAACATTTCCACGATCGGCAGGAGCGACTTCAACGGCATGTAGCGGCAGGAACGCCAGGCCTGCGATTTTTGCTCAATCCCATACTTCGGCGTCCGGGCGAAGTCGGACTGGTGATTAAACACAGCCTCGAGAACGGCACGGGCATTATTAATGGAGAGACCGACGCCGAGGGCAAGGAGACAGGGGAGGAGCATGATCTCGCGCAGCCATGTCTTCGGATGAAGCTCCCGCTGGGCGCAGATGTAGAACACGGCGACCGAAACCGAAGCCATGAGGAAAATCGGGAGATCGACCAGCCAGAGCCGGACCCAGCCACTGGCCGGGCCGCCGCTGGTGGGGTGAAGCAGCACGCAAAGACAAGCCAGGAGCAGATAGGCAAAATTCGAGGTGAGGTGTGCCGGTCGCCTCCAGCTTGATCGTGAGCGGGAGGTCGCTGCGCCAGATGGTAGGGAGAAGTTTCTTGCAGGTCTGGATCGACCCTTTGGTCCAGCGATGCTGCTGCGACTTGAAGCCGTTCATGTCCACCGGCAGCTCCGCCGGCGTGACCACGTCCGCGAGGAAAACAAATTTCCAGCCGGCCAGCTGGGCCCGGTAACTCAGGTCAAGGTCCTCGGTGAGGGTATCGTGCTGCCAGCCGCCGCTTTGCTCGATGCAGGAACGGCGCCAGAGGCCGGCCGTGCCGTTGAAGTTAAAGAAGCGGCCGCTGCGGCTTCGCGCCGTTTGCTCCAGCAGCAGATGGCCGTCCAGGAACATCGCCTGCACCCGGGTGAGAAGCGAATAGCCGCGATTGATGTGGCCCCAGCGGGTCTGGATCATCCCCACCTTTGGATCGGTGAAAAAGTCGATGGTGCGCCGAAGCAAATCCGGCGGCGGCACAAAGTCGGCATCAAGGATGCAGACGAAATCGCCCGTGCGCTTCGTCGAGGCCGGCGGCAAGTGCGCCCGCCTTGAAGCCGACGCGGTCCACGCGCTGGATGAGCTGGACATTGAATCCTTCCTCGCGAAGCCGCGCGGAAGCGACCGCCGTGAGCTCGCGGGTGTCGTCGGTGGAATCATCCAGGACCTGGATTTGGAGAAGGTCGCGGGGATAATCGAGCTCGCTCACCGAGCGCAAAAGGCGTTCCACCACGTAGACCTCGTTGTAGATGGGCAGCTGGACGGTGACGCGGGGCAGCTCGGCAAAATGACCGGCCGGGACCGGGACCCGCTTCCGGTGCTTCAGGAAGAGGTAGATGATGATATAGCGGTGGACCCCGTAGGCCGAGAGGCCAATCAGCACGGCCAGATAGCAAAACGTCCAAATAAGATAACTGACACTTCCGTGCATAGGGTGGGGAAAAATGCCCGCGGGCGGCAAGGGCGACATGATGCCGCTTCCGAGGTTTGCGTCAAATCAAAAATGGGACTTTTCCCTGCGTAAAAACGCCTTTTCCCCACGGCAGAGCGGTCTCTTTCGATCTTTGCTCCCATGCCCGGCGCGGCCCTACGGGTCGGGCGCCCGCGGCCGGAAGGGCGGTGCGACAAAGTCCGGTTGCCTCCCCCCGGAAGGGGGTCGATTGATAAAGCCCGCCCGATTCATTCGTGATGCGCTTTCCACTGTTCAGGACCAAGAAGGGGACCGGACGCTTTGAGCGTTTCAACATCGTCGTGGCGATCCTGCTCGCCGGGTGGGTGCCCTCGATCCTGATGCTGGTCGTCTCCTACACGATCCTGACGGACACCCTCGAATCGAAGATCCAGCGGGACCGGCAGACCTTCGTAAAACTGATTGCGCACCTGATCGGCGACGACCTCGGGGCGACGGCCGCCATCATCGAGTATTACCAGACGCTGCCCGACCTGGTGAAGGTGCTGGACAGTCCGACACCGGCGGCCACGGGAGCACAGTGGCTCAGCCAGGCTTTCTTTTCCCATCCCCGCATCGACGGGATGTTTATCACCGATCCCCAGGGGCGCCTGATCGCTTCCGTCCCCTCCATGCCCGACAAACTGGGGCAGGACCTGAATGCGCGGCTCTGGCTGGAAGGGGCACGCGGCACGCCCGGGGCCTTCGTTTCCCCGATTCACGCGCGCGAATCGGACCAGCGCTCCGCGACCAAGATCGTGGGCGCGATCCGCAGCCCCGACGGAGTGGTCCACGGCTACCTTGGCGTGAACGTGCTGGTGGAACGGGTGGGACGCCGGCTCTCAACCATCGGGTTCAGCGACCAGTCACAGTGCCAGGTCCTGGACCAGCGGGGCATTCAGCTGTTCCGCGATGATTTTCGCCCGGCGTCGCAGCCGTTCCAGCCGGAGACGTCTGAAATTCGCAGCGCCATCGCGGAGCAGAAGGGCACCGGCCATTTCGAAAGCGGCGGCAACCTCTACACCTTCAGCGAAATCGAGAACACCGGCTGGATCACGCTCGTGGTGCAGCCCCGCGCCGTGGCTTATCAGCCGGTGCAGGATCTCCTCGGCAAAATCACCGTGCCCGTGGCCTGGCTGATCGCCGGGACGGCCATCGCGGCCTGGCTGGCCGGAAAATTTTACAGCCGCCAGGTGGAAGCCTCCCGCCGGATCGAGCGCGAAGTCATTTTCAACGAGAAGATCCTGGCCAACATGCCGAGCGGCATTGCCCTGGTTGATCCGGCCAGCCGCCGTTTCCTCCAGGCCAATCATGCCTTTGCCCAGATGGCCCGGCGCTTTGGCCGGCTGCCGGAGGATCGCGACATCCACAGTGCCACCTACGATGAGGTGAAGATTGCGCCCGCCGAGGCGATTGAGAAGGTGCTCTCGTTCGGCGCCCCCTTTCAACTGGTGGAACAGCCGTTCACTGACGCGGAAGGCAAGGCCCGTTTTGTGAACATCAACCTCCTGCGGCTGCAGGGTCCGCAGCAGACCATCCAGGGCGTGCTTTACCTGGTGGAGGATAAAACGCGCGACGTCACCCTGCGCCAGGAACTGATCGGGGCGAACGCGGCCAAGGACCAGTTTCTGGCCCTCCTCTCGCACGAGCTGCGCAACCCCCTCTCCCCCGTCATTGCCATGGTGGGCGAACTGGAGGCCAACACGCCCGACACCCCGGAAACCCGGCGCGCCCTCGAGGTCATCCGGCGCAATGTCGAGCTGGAGGCAAGGCTGATCGACGATCTCCTCGATGTCACCCGCATCTCGCGCGGGAAATTGCAGCTCACCTTTGAAACGGTCTGCGTCGATGAAATCCTGCAGCGCGCCTATGAGATCTGCCGGGAAGACGTTGCGGCCAAGAACCTCGCGGTCGACTTCCAGCTCGGGGCGAAACGAAACTTCGTCGAGGCCGACCCGGCCCGGCTGCAGCAGGTCTTTTGGAACCTGATCAAGAACAGCGTCAAGTTCACGCCCGCGGGCGGCCGACTCCTCGTCGAGACGGTGAACTCCGCGCCGGAGGAGATCGAGGTTCGCATCACCGATTCCGGCATCGGGATCGAGGCGGACAAACTGGACAAGATTTTCAACGCCTTTGAGCAGGGCCAAAGCTCCATCACCCGGCGTTTTGGCGGCCTTGGGCTCGGCCTGGCCATTTCCCGGGCCATGGTCCATGCCCATGGCGGCACCATCAGCGTCACCAGTCCCGGCCGCGACCAGGGGGCCACTTTCATTGTGCGCCTGCACTCAGTGGAAACACCGGCGGCCACGGCCGCGAAGGTCGCGCCGCCGCGCGACAAGGCCCGGCCCTCAGGGAACAACGGGGAGGCGGGTCGGCCCCGTCTGCTCGTGGTGGATGATCACCAGGACACCTGCATTGGGATGAAGATGATCCTGGAACGCCGCGGGTTTGCCATCACCCTCGCGCACACAGCCGATCAGGCCCTGCAGCGCGCCGAGGAGGAAACCTTTGACCTGCTCATCAGTGACATCGGGCTGCCCGACCGGAGCGGCTACGAATTGATGAAGGAATTGCAGAAACGCCGGCGGATGCCGGGCATCGCCCTGAGCGGGTTCGGCATGGAGAACGACGTTTCGCGGGCGCGCGCGGCCGGATTTTCCGAGCACCTGACGAAGCCGATCAACTTTGAACGGCTGGAGGAAGTGATCAACAACCTGCTGCAGGCGAAGGAATCACCGGGCGCCTGAGGCACCGTCGCGAGGTCAGCTCCCGGTCGAAGCCGCCTTGGCTCCGTCGCGTTTTTCCTCGGCTTCCTTCAACTCCCGGGAAAGCTTTTCCACCCGCTGCCGCATGATCTTGCCGGCCTTGAACTTGACCGTGGCCCGCGGCGGAATGACGAAACTGCTGCCGGGCTCGTTGGGATTGCGCCCGACCCGCGGCTTGGTCAGCCGCGGAGCAAAGACGCCGAAATTACGCAGTTCCACCGGGACATTGCGCGCCAGGCTGTCCGTGATGTGATCGAGCGTGCGCTGGACCACATCAAAGACCTGATGCTGCACCATCCCGGTCTGGTTGCTGATTGCTACAACGATGTCTCGCTTGGTTAGCTTGCCCATACCCACATTCGTATCGATTCCCAATAGCGTGGTGGTGGGTAAAAATGTCTAACTTTTTTCAGAATTTTTATCCCGCACAGAGGGAAAACGGCTCTCCGGGAAACCGTTGCCCAAAGCAAACTTACGCCGCTTCCCGGCGGAGAAAGCGCTCCAGGTAGAAGGAAAGGAGGGTCATATTGGCCAGCGCTTTGCGCCGGGATTTCAGTTGTCCCTGCAGGATGCCCAGCTTGGTGAAGACGCCATTCCACTCCCCTTCCAGCCGGCGCACTTCGTCGTTGGTCAATTCCCGCACTCCCCGGATGGAAGCGCCGCGCTGGAGCACGTTCATCGCCCGGGCGGAAAGTTCGCCGAGGACGCCCAGCTCGGTGAAGACGTGCTCGGTCTCCTGCAAAAGGTTGGAGCGAATCTCCGTGAACTGGCGCTCCTGCTCGGCGGAGATGATCGGCTTGGCCTTGTCCAGGCCGTAGGTGATCAGGTCGTGCAGGCGTTTCCAGTTCTCGAGCTGGAGCGCGAGCAGGCGAAGCTGTTTCTCAAGTTGTTTGTCCCTCATGATTGGCTGGGCAGGCCGACGAGCTCCATGGTCTCGTCGAGCTTCTGCAGGTTATCGATCAGGAGATGGGCCCACGGCCGGTCCACCGTCTCGATCTGGCTGATGATTCCTTCCTCGAAATAAAAGCGGCCCTGGCGCCACCGAAAAACTTCGGCCACGGCGGCCTCGCCTTCGAGGGTGCCGAAGACGGCATGGCGGATCGCGCCGTGCTGCAGGTAGATCTCACTGTTGCCCCGCCCCGATTTAAAGGTAAAACGCCCGCTGCGCTGGGAGAGGCAGCTCATCTGAAGAATTTCGGCCGCGGAAAACTGGTTCAGGTTGCCGATGAGGGAATGGCAGGGGTCGATCCCCTCGGTCGCGGTCACGAGGTTGCGGGCGGCCGCGGCCACGATGGCGGAAAAATGGCGGAGCAGGGCCCGCTCGCTCCGGTCGCTCCGCAAGAGGCTCACCTTTTGTTTGTCGGCGATGACCCATCTGGCTTCGCCGAACGGTCCCGGCGCCAGGCAGGTGATGCGGAGCGAGGGGAAATGCTGGCGGACATGCGTGGCCTGTTCCAGCGCGATGTGCTGCTCTCCTTCCACGATGAACGCGTCGAAGTTTTCCGTCAGCAGCACCGTGATGGCCTCGCCGAGCGAACGCACCACGCGGACCTCCGCCTGCTCGATCGCGTCAAAAATCGCCAGGGCCCGGTCCTGATAGACCGGGTCCGGGTTCAGGATAAGTAGCCTTGTTTCCACGGGACGAGCTGGTTTAGCCAGCCCAGAAATAGCAGGAAGCTTGCCCGCGGGCGTGTCTTCGCCTCAGCGCCGCCATTCCCGCCGCGGCGGCGGGGCCGGGAAATGTTCAGGCGCCACCTCGTGCGCCGTCCGGAAATGCGTTTTCGCGACCTGGCCAAGGGCCTCCGGCCCTTCCTTCCCGGCAATCTCCCGCGCTGTCTCCTTAACCGCCGCCGAGACGCCCCGCCCCAGTTTCCGGCCAAGCGCCTGCCCCTTCTTCTCCAGCCAGTCGACAAAAGCCTCCCGCGCCAGGATCGAAGCCGCAGCCACGGCCGGGTCGGATTCCGCCTTGGTTCTCTGCTCGAGCCGGATCTTCTTTCCGTGCTCCAGCAGCGCCCCCTCGATTACCCGGGTATCGGCAAATTTATCCGAGAGCGCCCGCGGACAGTCCGGCCGCCGGGCCAGGAGGTTTTCGATCACGCGCGCGTGCCCCCAGCCGAGCAGGCTGTTCAGGTTGCCGAACTTCCGGTAAAGCTGGTTGTAGCGCTCGGGACCGATGAGGACCACCTCGTGCGCCGGTCCGATCGTCTCGCGGATGACCTTGGCCAGCGCCCGGATGCGCGCATCCGAACCGATGCGTTTGCTGTCCTGCACGCCCGCCTCCAGGAGACGACGGGTGATCTCGCGATCGACAAAAGCGCCGGCAATGACCAGGGGGCCAAAGAAATCGCCCTTGCCGCTTTCATCGATGCCAAAATGCGGTTCGAACATTTCCGGCGAATGCACCTCCTCGTAGCCGAGACGCGCCTCCCCGAGAATATTCGGCTCCAGCTCGAACTTCACGAAATCCTCCACCCCACGTCCCTGCACCAGGACCTTTGGTCCTTTCTCGTAGACCGCGACGCTGAGCTTTTCCTTCTGCCCGAAGAAGAGGGTGTACGGTTTCGGCGAGAACTTGAACCCGCGTTCCTCCAGGAGATTTCGCAGCCGGCCGGCCTGTTCGGGGTTGAGGGCGGCGGTGAAGACGTTCACCCTTCGCTTGTAATGGCAATTGCGGGCGAAGCCAACCAACTCCATGCCGCCCTCGCGTCATGGTACCGGAAAGAGGGACGCGATCTCCCCTGGCGGCAGCGACGTGATCCTTACGCCATCATGGTCTCGGAAGTGATGCTGCAGCAGACCACGGTCGCCACGGTGGCGCCTCGTTTCGTTCGCTGGCTGCAGCGTTTTCCCGACCTGCCCGCCCTCGCCGCCGCGGAGGAGAATGATGTCCTGCACGAATGGGAGGGGCTCGGTTACTACGCGCGGGCCCGCCATCTTCACCGGGCGGCCCGGCAGATCGCGCAACGCCCAGGCGCGTCCTTTCCCCGCACGCTGGAGGAAATTCGGGCCCTCCCCGGCTGCGGCGATTACACCGCCCGGGCCATCGCCGTTTTCGCCTTTGGGGCCGGCCTGCCGCTGGTGGAGGCCAACATCGCCCGCGTTCTCAGCCGCCTCTTTTGCCTGGCCACGCCGATCGACACCGCGGCCGGCCGAAGAATTCTCTGGGCGCAGGCCGCCCGTCTGCTCCCGCAGAAGCGCGTGGCGGAGTGGAACTCGGCCCTGATGGACCTCGGCGCAACGGTCTGCCGGGCGCGCGCGCCGCGCTGTGCCGTCTGCCCGCTGCGCCCGTTCTGCCAGGCGCGTGACCCGCTGCAATACCCGCGCAAAAAGGCGCGCGCCGCGCTGCAGCGGCGCCTCGAACGCCACGCCTTTGTGCAAAGAAAACAGTCTGTGCTGCTCCGCCAGTCAGGCAAGCGCTGGCGCGGCCTTTGGATTCTCCCCACTGCCGCCAGCGCCAGCGCCCGGCCGATCTACCGGGCCGAGTTTCCCTTCACGCATCATCGCATCACTCTTTCGGTCTGCCGCGAGCAGCGCGCGGCCGGGACGGGCGAACGCTGGTTCAGCCGGAGCGCCCTCAAGGCCGCCCCGATGCCTTCACCGCATCGTCGCGCCCTGGAAGCGTTGCTGGCTAGGAAGCGGAAAACGCCGCCACCGCCGCGCTCGTCTCGGGCGCAGTCGGACGGGCCCGTTCCACCCGCGAATAGAGCGAGTAACGCGGGTCGAAAATGAACTGGAAGAGGAGCCGCGTCCAGGAGTCGTGGCTCTTCAGCGTGTCGTAAAATTCCGGCGCCATCGCGCGCAAACGCGGCAGGTTGTTCCACGGGATGGAAGGGATGTCGTGGTGCTCGTTGTGATAACCCATGTTCAGGGCCAGCCGGTTGATCGGTCCGTAGTAGCTGTAAGTCTCCTGATCGGGGTCGTTGGTGTAATGTTCCTGGATCCAGCGCGCCCCGACCGGATGGAGGCCAAGCGAGAAGAAGAAGGAAAAGACGAGGTAACAGAACCCGGCCCAGCCGAAGAAATAGATCACGGCCACGTCGTAGGCCAGCGCGCACAACGTGTTGATCAGGAACCAGCGGTTCCACATCGTGATGGCCTTGAGTCGCGGCGGACGGGTGAGCTGGAAGACGGGGAAAAACATCAGCCAGATCGCCTTGCGCCACCAGCTATGGCCGACCAGGCGCGCCTCCCAATGATTGGCCAGGTCGGCATCATGTTCATAATCGCCCTGGTGGGTGTGATGCTTGAGGTGATACACGCCAAAGCCGATCGCGCCCGGGATGAGGTTGGGCAGATCGGCCGTGATGGCGACGAACTTGTTCAGGACCCGGCTGCGAAAAACAAGGTTATGGATGGCGTCGTGGATGACGACATACATGGCGTGATTGGCGAAGGCGCCGAGGCCGTAGGCGAGCAGGAGGGAAAGCCACCACCAGGACCAGCCAAGATGTCCCATGAGCGCGGCCAGCGACGTCTGCAGGGCCACGACCGTGATGGTGATGGCGGCGGTCCAGGGATTGCGACCGACCAGGGTGCGCACCTCGGGGTGCGCCTTGAAGATGGCCCGGGCCCGCTGCGGATGGGGATGCTCGTCCTCGGAGGCGAAAAAAGAGTCGGTCATGGCAAAGGGGGAAAGCGGGGAACCATTTTGCACCGGGCGAGGCGGCGTGGCAACACCGCACCGCCCGCGGTTTCCCCTGTTTCGGGGGCGCGGGGCGAGGCTTGATTTTGGGCCCGAAATGCCCCAAGTTCGCCCTCCACGTCGGAGAACTAATACTCTTGCCGCCTATAAACAGGACGATAGAATCGCCCAGTAATGTCATCTCAGCACGAACTGCGTGCGGCTTCTGAGGGCGCCCGCGAGGCGAGCGAAATCCCCGAAACACGTAAATGAAGAACAAGAATGGAGCGACGAACGCTCACAACCCCGCCCCTCCGGTGACAAACGGCGACGATTGGGAACATTCCCGGGAAGCCGGGGACAAAGGGGGCCTGGATGGCAGCCGCAGCCTGGCCGATTTCGTGGTGGGCTCGAGCGACGATCCGGTCAAGCCGCCGCCCGGTTTCATGGAGTGGTGCAGCGCCGCCGCCTGGGAAGCTTCGCTCTATGAGCCCATCCTGTTGCAGTCGGCCGACCGCCGCACGACCCTTTCCTACGAAGGCGCTCCGAAGAGTGTCATCAATCTTTGTTCCTATAACTATCTCGGTCTGTCCACGCGGCCTGAGGTGATCAAGGCGGCGCAGGACGCGCTCGCGGAATACGGGGTTGGCGCCTGCGGCTCTCCCACTCTCTCCGGCCTGACCGATCTTCATCGCGAACTGGAGCGAAAGGTGGCCAAGTTCCTTGGTCGCGAGGATGCGATGCTTTTCAACAGCGGCTTCGGCGGTGCGCTCGGGACGATTTCCGGCCTGCTCCGCAAGTCCGACGTGGCGGTGCTCGATAACCGGTCGCACATGAGCCTGCGCGACGGCGCTCTCCTGGCCCGTTCCCGCCTGGAGCGTTTTGAACACAATGACGCCGAGTCGCTCGACAAGGCGCTCAGCCGCCGCACCGGCAAACGCCGCCTCGTGGTGGTGGAAGGCATCTATTCCATGGACGGCGATTTTGCCGACCTCGACGCCCTGCTCGATGTCGCGGAGGCGCACGACGCCAGCGTGCTCATTGACGAGGCGCACTCGATGCTCGGGTGCGGCGAGAACGGGCGCGGCGCGGCCGAGCATTTCCACGCGGAAGACCGCATCACCCTGGTCTACGGAACTTTTTCCAAGGCGTTTGCCGCCCTGGGCGGTTTCGTGGCCGGCCCGGCCGAGACGCTCACCTATCTCCGCTTCTACGCGCATTCCTACGTTTATTCCTGCGCCCTTCCGCCGGCGGTCATCGCCGCCATTCTCAAGGCGCTCGAGATCGCGGTGGCGGAGCCGGAACTGCGGCACCGGCTTTGGGAGAACGCGAATTATTTCCGGGAGAAACTGCAGGGCCTGGGGATCAACACCGGCGCCTCGACCACCTACATCATGCCCCTGATCATCGGCGATCGGACCCGCATGTATCAGCTGGGCCACGCCCTGCGCAAACGCGGTCTCTTTGTCGCACCGGTCGATTACCCGGCCGTGCCCCAGGATCAGATCTGTTTCCGCGCCTGCGTCACCTCCAGCCATACCCGGGCTGACCTCGACGAAGCGCTGAACATTCTCGAAGACACGCTTGTCCCGGCGCTTCTCCAGAACGCCTGAGGGCGGGGCGGCGCGCGGTTCATCGATGTCGGCTCCGTATTCACAGGCCGCTTTTGGTCCGGCGCCGGTGCAGGCGACCTACAAGGCGCGCGAAGTTGAAAGCCTGATCGATATTTATTTTTATCGGCCGGTTGGCTTTTACCTCGCGCTCTGGTCCTCCCGGATTCACCTCACCCCGAGCGGCGTCACCGCCATCGGCGCCCTCTTCGGCCTGGCCGCGGGGCATCTCTATTACTATAGCAGCCTCGGGCTGAACCTGGCCGGGATGCTTCTGCACATCATCGCCAATGCGCTCGACAACGCCGACGGCCAGCTCGCCCGTCTCACCGGCAAGGGGAGCCGGCTCGGCCGGATGAACGACAGCTTTGCCGACCACGTCATTTTCATCGGGATCTACGCTCACCTCGGTTTTCGTTACCTGCACGAGGGGGGAACGCCTGCCATTGCCCTTCTCGCCCTCGCCGCCGGCGCCTGCCACGCCTTCCAGGGCGGCGTGGCCGACTTCGTGCGCAACGCCCACCTCTTCTTCACCTCCGCCGGGACCCGGGGCGACTTTGAGCCGGTGCCGGTCCTGGCCCGGCAGTTCGCCGGGCTGACCTGGCGCCGCGAACCATGGCACAAGCTTCTTCTGCTGCTGCACGTGCAATTCACCCGGCGGCAGGAAAGGATCATGCCCGCGCTGGCGACCCTGCGCGACGCGATCATGGCCCGGCATGCGGCCGTGCCTGCCTGGTTCGCCGCCGCTTTTCGCCTCCGGAGCGCACCCCTCCTGAAGTGGGTCAACCTCATCATGACCAACCCGCGCATGCTCGTGCTTTTCGCCGTGCTCGCCCTCGGACGGCCCGCCTGGTTTTTCATCGCGCAGCTGACCATCTTCAATCTCTTTACTGCCTATCTTCTCTGGCAGCTCGCCCGGGCCTGCCGGGACCTGCTCGTCCGGGTGGAGGCAGGGGAAACCGCGGCCCCGTGACAGCGCCGCCGCCTGCGGTTACCCAGGTTGATTCCAGGGCGGAACTCGCCGCCTTCATCAGGTTCCCCTGGCAGGTTTATCGCCACGACCCCGCGTGGGTGCCGCCGCTGCTGCTCGAGCGCAGGCAGTTTTACGATCGTCGAAAGCACCCCTTCTACCGCCACGGCGAAGCGGCGCTTTTCCTGGCGCGCCGCGATGGCGAAATCGTCGGGCGGCTCATGGCTTCCGACGATCCGCACTACAACAAGGAGCACGGCTCGAACGTCGGCTGCTTCGGCTCCTTCGAGGCCATCAACGATCGGACCGTGGCGCACGCGCTTTTCGAGGCCGGCGCGGCCTGGCTGAAGAAGCGGGGCCGCAGCGGCGTGCTCGGGCCGATCGATTACTCGACGAATTATCTCTGCGGACTTCTCATCAACGGATTCGAGCATCCGCCGACCATCCTGACCGGGCACAATCCGTCCTACTACGTCGATCTTTTCGAGAGCTGGGGCTTTGCCAAGTCGATGGACCTGTACGCGTGGTGGTTTTCTGATGCGACCGAGCCGACGGAGCGGCTGAAGAAACTGGCCGAGGCCATGCGCAAACGGCACCGGGTCACCATCCGCCAGGTGGACGTGAAAAATTTCGAGGAGGAAGCCGGCCGGATCCGCCGGGTTTACAACGCGGCCTGGGAGAAGAACTGGGGTTATGTTCCCTTCACCGAGGCCGAGTTCGACTACATGGCAAAAGAGATGAAGCCGATCATCGTGCCCGAGGCCGCTCTCCTCGCCGAGGTGGAAGGCGAACCGATCGGTTTTCTTTTGGCTGTGCCCGACATCAACGTCGCCCTGAAGAAGATCAACGGCCGGCTCTTCCGGTTCGGCCTGCCCCTTGGCCTGGCCCGACTGCTCTATCACAAGCCGCGCATCCGCACCGGGCGCCTCGTCGCCCTCGGCGTGGTCGAAAAATACCGGCGCCACGGCATCGCCGAGATGATGGTCTTGCGCGTGATGGATTACGCGGTGAACAAGCGGCGCTTCAGCGGTGAACTGAGTCTTACCCTTGAAAGCAACGTCATGGTCAACCGTTTCATCGAGGCTGTCGGTGCGGAGAAGTATAAGACCTACCGCATCTACGAACGCGCGCTTTCCTGATGCCGGAGCCTGCATGCCACGTCCGGCTTCACCTGGATGAGGCGGCTGCCTGGCGGGTGGCCGGCCTTCTCCAGCACGAAAGGATCCTTTTCTGCCTGCAGGAAGTCGCCGCGGCCCGCGGTGAAACCTGGCGCGTCTCTTTCTCCCCTTCCGCGCCGCCGCGGAACACGCCCCGCCCAAACGCTTTCCCCGACCTGCTCCTCGAGGAAACGGATCAGCCGGGCTCGCCCGACTTTTTCCTGAGCACCCGCTGGTTCGTCACTCCCGAGGTGATTCATCGCCTCGCGCAACTGCCGGCGGCCCCGGCCGGATTGCCCACGACCGACGAAGACCTGCGGCGGGCGGGCGCAGTTCCTCTGCAGGATCGACAGGATGTTCCCGCGCTGGAGCGATGGTTTTTTGCCGACAGCGGCAAGACGCAGGACGGCCTCGTCTCGCGTTTCCTTAACCGGCCGGTCTCGCGTTTCGTCAGCCGCTGGCTGGTCCGGACGCCGCTCACGCCGAATGTCTGGACGCTCCTGCTTCTGCCGCTCCCGCTGGCGGGCGCATTTTTCCTGGCGCAGGGAAATGCCGCTGGCTTCGTCGCCGGGGCGCTCTTCTATCATCTCTACAGCATCCTGGACGGCTGCGACGGCGAGATCGCGCGGGCCAAATTCCTTCGCAGCGATTTCGGCCGGCGTCTCGACACGGCCTGCGATTTCGGCGCCACTCTTCTCATGGTGCTCGCCCTGGGCATCGGGTGCGGACGCGAGGCCGGGACAGGATGGTGGGCCGCTCTCTATCCCTGGGAAGGCTTGGCCGCTGCTCTCCTGCTTTCGCTCAATGAAATGCTGCTGCACGCCCGGCCCGCCGAAGAATCAGGCGAATCGCCGGTGTCGGGAGTTCTCTACGAACGTCACCGCAACCTCGTCGCCGGCTCGGGGCTGCTCAGGCTGGGCGACGGCTTCAGCTGGTGGCTGATCCAACTGACCAAGCGCGACGTGGTTCTTTTTGCGTTTGTCCTCCTCGCCCTGGCCGGCCTGCCGGAGTGGATGCTCCATCTCCACTTCGGATTCGGGGTTGTCAGCTCAGCGCTGGCTGGCCGCGCGCTGCGACGCACCCGTTAGACGTTCCTCGGCGTGGCGGAGCATCTCCGGCGTGTCGATATCCTGCCACCAGCCGTCGCCGATATCGATGGCGCGCACTTTCCCGGCCTCGGCCATGCCGCGGACGCCGTCCGCCAGGCTGCAATCGCCGTCCTGCCGGACCGCCTCCAGAAAATCGAAGAGCTCCGGATCGCAAATGAAGAGGCCGGTGTCGACAGCGTCGAAGTCAGCGAGCTGTTTTCCGATTCTCCGCACCAGGCCGTCCTCCGTCCGGACTTTCATGGCATCGTCCATGTCGAAAATGGAATCGAGTTTTCGGTCGACGGCGAGGTTGACGTAACCCGCCTCGGACTCGGCTTTGAGCCGGAGCAGGCTGGCCTCGTCGAAGAGATGATCGCCCATAAGGAGGAAAAAGGCCTTTGGCACATGGGCCCGGGCGGCGAGCACGGAAACGCCGTTTTGCTTCTGCCATTCGTGGTTCGTGATGATGTTCAGGCTAAGCCCGGCCGGCACCAGAGTTGTCAGGCCCTGGACAAGGAGGTCGGCGGCCGAGCCGACCACGGCGTGCAGCCTGCGGACCCCGGCGTTTTGCAGGGAGGAGAAGGCGCGGGAGATGACCGGTTGCCCACCGATGCGGACGAGCGGCTTGGGAATTCCTCCCCCGGCTCCCTGCAAGCGCGAACCCGCCCCCGCCATGAGAATCACGGCGTCTTCAACCTGCAACATCGCGAAACCAGAGCAGCGTTCGCCGCCGAAACCAACTCAAATCCGATAGAATTTCCGGATGAGGCGCAGGCTCGCGCGCTGCGGGAGCAGGCGGACCGCCAGGGGCGCCATGATCGCCTGGAAAAATCCGCCCACGGTCAGGCGGGGCGCCGGCTCGCCGGATTCAATCACCCGCATGATCGCCTCGGCCACGATCTCCGGGCCGGGGGCGCGCTGGAGATTATTGTCGACCGAGCGCCAGACATTCTTCAGGCGGTCACTGGCGGCATCGCGCCGGCCGGCGTTCTTCACCGCCGCATTGAAGTTGGTGCGGATATCGCCGGGTTGCAGATCGACGATGCGGACTCCGCTTTCCGCCAGCTCGAGTTGAAGCGTCATGGTGAAAGCCGCCAGGGCGCTCTTCGCCGAGTTGTAGGCCGCCATGTACGGGATCGGCAGCCGAACGGCGAGGGAGGTCACGTTGATGATCAAGCCGCCGGCCCGCGGAAGCATGTCGGCCAGCGCGAGCTGACAGAGGGTTGCCGGCGATAGATAGAGCGTCTGGGTCAACTCCCGCAGCAGGTCGGGGTTCATGGTCTCGGTCGGACCAAAGTGCCCGCTCCCGGCATTGTTGATCACGACGTCGAAGTGTTCCGCTTCACCCAGGCCCGCGGCAAAGGCCTGGCGGACCGAAGCCGGGTCGGCCAGATCCATTGTGAGGGGATGAAAGCCGGGCCGGGCCGACAGACGCGAAGCCTCCCGCGAAGTGCCCCAGACTTCGTGCCCGCGCGCCAAAAAAAGGTTGGCCATGGCCAGGCCGATGCCGGAGCTCGCGCCGGTGAGGAAAATTTTCATCTTTGATTACTTCCGGATCATGCGCTGGCCAGTTCCCGCAACGGGCGGACTCGTCGATAGATGAGCCAGGTCGCGCCGAAAAGCGCGAGGAAAACAAGCGCCCCGCCGACTTCTCCCCACACTCCCCCCACCCGAACGCGGACAAGGAGCGCCGGGATTCCCGCCCCGAGGGCGGCGAGAAGCGGCGCTCCAACATGACGGAACGGGCGTTTCCATCCAAAATCGATCCGCAAGGTGCGATAGCGAAGAAGACCCTGCACCACGTAGGGCACAAGGATGCCGAAGGCGGCGCCGGTCACGCCGAAAGTCGGGATAAGCCAGAGATTCGCACCGATCGCGACCGCACAGGTAACGGCCGAGTTCAGAAGATTGGCGCGCGGCCGCTGCACCATGATGGCGGTCTCGGCCAGGGCGACGAAGGCATTCGTGGCGCAGGCGAGCCCGACGATGGCCAGCCAGGGCGCGCCCTGGATAAAGTCCGGCCCATAAATCGAAAGGATGAGGCCACCGGCCAGCGTGAGTACTGCGACCAGCGGCAGGAGAACCCAGAGCATCCATTGCGCGACCGTGGCGAACGCTTCCTCCGCATGGAAATGATCGCGCCGGGCCAGGACCCGCGCGATGACCGGGCCAAAGATCGGGTTAAAGGACTGGTTGACCTTGCGCAGTCCCCCCGCCACCTCGACCACCGCGCCGTAAATGCCGACGACCGTCAAGGTCACACCCGGGGCGCGGCCGATGAAGGCAGCGAGCATGATGACGTCGATCCGCATCACCAGGAGATTCAGAAGATCGTAGACGCTGATCGGCGCCGCGAAGGCGAGCAGGCCGCGCGCCTCCGCCAGCCAGCCAGCCCGGTTTCCTTTTGGCTGGTCACGAAACAGGGATGCCGCCAGCAGAGCCGCGACCAACCCCGAGGCCAGCGTCCCGGCAATTACGGCGACCTGCGGCGCGTAGGAGGTCAGGCCCAGTGCGAAAAGACCGACAAACGCGAGGGTGGTCACGACCGTCTCGGTCAGGCCACGGGAGAAGATGTCATGGCGCATGACCTTCATGGCGCGCGAGACGGAAGTGCTGACGCGATACAGGGCCACGCCGGGCAACGCGAGGAGCATGATGGCGGTGGCGCCGGCGATGCGCGGATCAAGCCCGAGCACCGGGCCGGCCAGTCCGACGCCCAAAGAGAAGATGCCGGCGACGACTGCACACTGCAGGACGGCCAGCGCGGTGGCCAGCCGCGCCAGGCGGCGACTGCGAAGATGATCGCCCGCCGCTTCGCTTCGGCCAATGAGGGCAACGACGGCATTATCGAGACCGAAGACCCCGATCTTGCTCAGGAGATCGGTGGTGGCCCATGCCACCGAAAAGGTGCCGAGGGTGGCCGGTCCCAGCAGCCGTGCCACGAGAAACGTGAAGATGCCGCGGAAGTTTGAAGCCACCACCGCGAGGGTGTTGACGAGCGCCCCCTGTTTTAATTCCCGTCCCGTCTGGAACACCGGTCCCGGCATCGTGGCCGGCACGGCCGGAGAAGCGGTCATCGCGCAATCCCGCGCGGATGACTGCCCACGATGAGGCCGTCCTGCATCTCGTGGATCCAGTCGCACGCTTCCGCGATCTCCTTGTTGTGGGTCACGAGCAGGAGGGCCTTGCGCTCTTCCCGCACGATTCGCTGGAGCAACTCAAAAGCGCGGCGGGAATTGGCGCTGTCGAGGTTGCCGGTCGGTTCGTCCGCCAGGATCACGCTCGGGTCGTTCGCCAGCGCGCGGGCAATGGCCACGCGCTGCTGTTCCCCGCCGGAAAGATGCCGGCTGCCCCGGTTGATCTTGGACCCAAGACCCACCTCCTCCAGGAGGGCGGCCGCACGCTCCCGCATCTGCTCCTCGGTCAGGCGGCCCAGCCGCCGCATCGGGATCATGACGTTTTCCTGCGCCGTAAAATCCTCCATCAAAAAGTGGAACTGGAAAATGAATCCGAGCGCTTCGTTTCGTTTTCGGGCCAGCTCGGTCTCCGTCATCTCCGAAGTGAGCTGGTGGTCGAGTTCGATCGTTCCCTTGTCCGGGCGGTCCAGCAGGCCCAGGAGATAAAGCAGGGTGCTTTTGCCGCACCCGGACGGCCCGACCACGGCGTGAACCGAGCCGGCCTCGAGATCGAGCGAAACGCCGCGCAGGGCGTGGACCCGGGATTCCTCTTCACCGAGAAAACGTTCCACCTCGCGGCAACGGAGCCAGATATCGTTCATGGACGGGGCGCCGGCCGAAGCGCGCTGGACGCACTGGCGACGTTCTGGGAGAAGTGCGGGAGCATGTTGGTCGAGTTACGCGTGATTATTCTGGCCGAAACACCGGCCGCGCTTTGTCGCCTCTGCGGCGTCACGATGTTAGAACGGTTGCTGCGCAATCTCCAGCGCCTTGGGGTGCGGGAGGCGATTATTCTCCCCGGGCCCGGGATTGATCCCGGCCACCTCGCGCCAGACTGGACCCGACCTGACCTGAAGGTGCAGGCGCAGCCGCGGCGCGCCACCGGTCCCATGACCATCGACGAACTGATGCGCCTTGTGCCGGAAGGCCGGGCACTCCTGCTCAGGGCCGACGTTTATTGCGATCCGCGTCTTCTCCAGGCCCTGCTCGAGGCCACCGAAACCACGTTGCTGGTTGATTCCGCACCACCGGAGCACTGGCTAAGCCTGCTCAAGGTCGCCGACAAACAGGCCGAACTTTTTCTCTGTGGCCCGGCGCTGGTCACCCGACGGTGGCTGACGCAGAAGGATCACACGGCCTTTCTGCCGGAGACGCTCAGGCACGACCTGGCCGGGGGCGAGGTGGCCATTCTCGATGCGGCGGCCCAGCCTGCCTACGTGGTCTCGATGCGGCGCGAAATTCGGCCTTTCTGGTTTCCCGCGCCTTCGCTGCAACACGCCGGCCTGGCTGAGGGCCTGCTCCTCGATGCCGCGCAAAACGGGACGCTCGATGCCCCGGCCATTCTGCATGGCCCGATTGAGACGGCGCTGGTCTCGCGCCTCTCATGGACTCCCATTACGCCCAATCAGGTCACCTTCGTGACCATGCTCCTGGGCCTCGTGGTCACCGCCCTCTTCGTCACCGGACAACTCTGGCCGGGCGCGATCCTTGCCCTCGTCATCGGCATTCTCGACGGCGTTGATGGCAAACTGGCCCGGGTAAAAGTGGAAACCACCGCGCTGGGCCAGTGGGAACACGAGGTCGATTACGCCATCGAAACCTCCTGGTGGGCCGCGCTCGCCCTGCATTTCTCCGGGCAGCTCCCCTGGGCTTTCGCGTTTTTCGCGCTGCTTTTCCTGTCCGATCTGGTGGATCGCCTGGCCAAGCGCCATGTGAAAAAGAAACTCGGACGCAACCTGGACGATGTAACCCGGTTCGACCGCCTCGTCCGTTTCATCGGAGCCCGGCGCAACATCTCCGTCTGGATTCTCACCGGCGGCCTGCTGCTCGGCGCCGCGCCAGCCAGTTACGCGCTGGTCTGCCTCTGGACCACCGCGACCGCGACGGTTCACCTCTTCCGCGCGTTCCAGATTCGCCGCCCGGCCGGGCCCGCTTGATCGCTCAGGCCGCCACCGGCTGCGCGGGCTCGGAGGGCGCCGGATCGGCGTGGCGTGTCCGGATCAATTCAGGAACCCGTTTGGCCCGGGCCACGATTTCGCGACCGAGGACACGACCGGGATTTTCCACCATGAGCGAGGTGCTGACCGCGCAATAAACGCCGCATCCCGCCTGGCAATCCTTCTTGCGATAATTCAGATACAGATCAGCCAGGGTCACATCCATGATGTTTTTGTCGGTGTGCACCATGCTGCAGACCCAGAATTTTCCCTGCGCGGAGACGAAGAAGAGCTTGTAGCCGGCCATGCATGTCCATTCCGTCTTCTCGCCCCGGAGCAGCGACCGCTGATATTTGAGGATGGCTTCGCTGGTGTGAATGCGTTCGCCGCGCTTTTTCCGCTCGATCATTGAATCGATGAACGCCTCCAGTTCCTCTTTCGAGCCGCGCTCGACCCGGAACCGGCTCGTGGGATCGGCGTGGACCAGGCGCACCTCGGTCGGGATGCCGCGGGAGAGGCCGGTTTCGAGGACGGCACGCGATTCCGGCAGCGTGTCCTGGCAGATCACGCCGGTGATATGCAGGCTGATCTTCGAGTCCTTGAAGTAATCCAGCTTCGGCAAAATGGTCTTGAACGATTTGCGCGTGATCGGGCTCGGGGTCATCCGGTCGACGCTGATCTGCATCACCTGCAGGCCGGCTTCCTCGAGATCCTTGAGCAGTTTCCGGGTGAGGAGAAAACCGTTGGTGGTGAGACTGGTGGCAAAGCCGAGTTCGCGGCAATAGCGGACCAGCTCGACGATCTCGGGGTGCAGGAGCGGTTCACCGCCGACGAGCGCGATGCGCATGGTGCCGAGATCGCGGATCTTTTTCACCCAGATTTTGAGGTCGGCCAGGGACGGGTGCGGCCGGCTGTTGTTGTACTCGGTGCAATAGGCGCAGTTCAGGTTGCACCGGTCGGTCACATAAAGACTGCACTGGAGCGGTTTCCGGTCGAGGAGCCGTTTCCCGGACTCCAGGACGTTATAGCCGGAGAACTCGCGGCCGATCTTATCAAGCAATTTCATGAGGGGGGCCGCCCGCGGGACGGGTTGCCATAGTAGCGGATTTGCCCCGGCTGTCACATGGAAATGCGACCGGTATCCCCACCCCCGAGGTCACCATCCGCCTTTCATCCCGGGGCGCCCCGGTGCGTTCTGGACAGGATTAACAGGATTTTTACAGGATTCCCTGGGACTGCTTCCGATGGGCTTCCCAACCGTTTCTATAGTGGCTGTCCCACATAGGCGGCACTCGACCTTTACGCGCTGGAGCCGCGCAGGGTCACGACGGGGGCCAGCTGCGCGGCGCGCCGGGCCGGGACGTAGGAGGCAATCAGGACAGCGATCAGGGCCAGGACCGTGGCCCAGAAATAATGGCGCCAGTCCCAGGTAACGAGAAAGTGGTCGGCATAGAGGACACCCCGGATGCGGATCGGAATGCGCGAGACGCCCCAGGTCATGACCGCGCCCAACAGGCAACCGAGGATGGAGCCGGCCGCGGCGATAAAGGCGCCCTGCCAGAGGAAAATGGCGGCGATATCGTTCTGCCGGTATCCCATTGAGCGCAGGATCGCGATCTCCTTCACCTTGCTCAGGACCGACATGGTCAAAATGTTAAAAATGCCGAACCCGGCCAAAAGAATGATGAGTGAGACCGTGATGGCGGCGGACATGCGCAGGGTGAGAAAAAGCTGGAGATTGGCTTCCTCCCGGTCCTGCCAGCTCTGGGTCTCGTGCTGGAAAAGCCGTTCGAAGTGCGCCGCCAGGGCGGGGGCGCGCTGCGGATCGCGCAGCTTGTAGACGATAAGCGAGGAGCCGAACGGCTTCTTCAAGAGCGTCTGGGCGACGCGCACATGACAGTAAACGCGGGAAGCGTCGATGTTGCCGACCCCGCTGCGGGCGGTCGCCGCAACGACAAAACGGCGGTACTCGCCCCCGCGGGAGAGCAACTGGATGGCGTCGCCCGAGCCCACCCCGAGGATGCCGGCGAGACGGGTGCCAATGATCACGGAAGCGGGGTTGTTCCGGAAATCATCGAAGCTGCCGCTAACGATCTGGTCGGCCAGGTTGGTCGCCTGCACATGGAGAACCGGGGTGACGCCGTAAAGATCAATGGTGGCGCTTTCAAACCCGGCCCGGCCGGAAAGAGTGCCGCGCAAGACCGGCGAACAGGCCACCACGTTGGAGAACCGGCGGCTGATGCGCATGATTTCAGCGGCGTTGTTGATCCCTTCAAAAACACGACGCCGCGCCGCTGCGGCGACCGAGCCTTTCGCGGGCACGGCGAGGTTGTCGTAGCGCGGCTGGAAGCGCGAACGCAGCACCAGCGCGCCGTTGCTCCCCAGGGTCGAGTCGATGAAATCCTGCGCAAAACCGGCCGTCTGGGCCTGCGTAGTGATGAAAATGGCCACGCCAAAGACAACCCCGGCAAGGCTGAGGAGAAAGGCGCGCTTGCGGTGAAAAAGAAACCGCAGGGCGATGTAAAGCGGCGGCGTCACTGCATCGCGTCGTCGGAAGCGCGGCGGGTGCGCACCGGCTGGCCGGCGTGAAGCTTGTCCTGGTCCTCCACCGCGACCAGCTCACCCTCCTTCAAACCCTTGCGCACCTCACTTTTCTCGAGGGTCCGGTAGCCGATCTCCACGGAGCGAAACTCGACCAGGCCGTTGTGGATCACCACCACGCGATCAACCAGGAGCGCCCGGCTCGGCACCAGGAGAGCCTTCTCGCGCGTTCCGGTGATAATGTTCATCTCGCCCGTCATGCCCGCCATGAGATTGTCCGGCGGATCCTGCAGTTCGAGCACGATGGAATAGCGCTGCGTTTCCGGGTCGGCCGCCGGCATGATGGAGGTGACCACGGCGGTCAGCGTGCGGCTGCGATAGGCGTAGAGCTGGACGTTGGCCTTCATGCCGCTTTTTACCTCGCCGACGTCCTCCTCGTTCACCTCGCCGGCGATATAGTTCTTGCGCGAGGAAACAGTCAGCAACGGGTTCCCGCTCGAGACCAGTTCGCCGTCGAGGACCCGCAGATCGGAAAGGATGCCGTCGATGGGCGCGCGAATCTCCGAGCTGGACATCTGGTCCTCGAGCTTTTTGACCGCCTCGCGCAGTTCGCCCAGGTTGCGTTCGCGCTCGATCTCCTCCGTCCTGACCGCGGCTCCGAGGCGGGCGGCCTCGCTTTTGGCGCGTTCCAGCTCGACCACCGGGACGTTGCTGAGCGCCGCCAGTTTCTCGAGTCGCTGCACGTTGGCCTCGGCCACCTTGAGCGGCTCGGCCGAGGCGGTCGGGATCTGGGAGCGCTCCAGGGCGGCGCCCAAATCGGCCTGCGCCTGTTTCAACTGCCGGGCCGTGGCCTCATCCGCAATGGTGGCCAGCAGATCGCCCTTGGCCACGGTCTTGCCGATGGCCCCGCGCCCGATCGAAAGCGCGTCGCTCAGGCTGATATACCCCGAGTTTTGCGCGCGGACCTGAATGACAAAGGCAGGCTCGATCCGCACCGTGCCGTAGACCGCGGAGATGGCGGTGCCGCGGCGCACCGTCTGCACTTCCACGACCGGAAGGAAAAAGAAATAGTAGGTTAGCGCGACAAGCAGAAAGACCGCCGGCAGCAACCACCAGATGAACTTTCGGGGAGCAAGGAGATTCAAGACAGACTCGAACTAATCCAGCTTCCCCGTCGTGTCTTTTGAAAATTCGAGATAGCGGCCGGTGGCGAGGTCCCATTCCGCAAGAGTCACCTGGTGCTGGTAGGCGGCGGAGAGAAGGCCGCTCCGGGCATCGAGCAGGTTGCTCTCCGCCCCGCGAAAATCGAGCACGGACGCGAGACCTTCCGCAAGGGAACGCCGGATCATCTCGGCGTTTTCGCCGGCGTCCTCGGCCGCGGCGGAAAAAGCGCGATGCCGGGCGGCGATGGCCCGCAGCTCCGCCTCAAGCCGGGCCAGTTCATTCGGCACCGTGGCTTCCAGCCGCGCCAGTTGTGCTTCATTCGCGCGGGCCGTTTCCTTCCTGGCGTGGGCGGCGCCACCCACCTCCCCGTTGTCGATGACCCGCCAGGTGTAGGTCACGCCGGTCCGCACCTCGGAGGAAATGATATCGTCACTGCGCTGCGGGGTGCCTTCGTTGCCGCGCCGGGTCTCCGAGACCGGGATATAGTCGCCGGCCACGACCGCCGTCAGCGCCGGATAGTAACCGGCCAGTGCGATCCGATATTCTTCGCGGGCGCTTTGAACCAGGCGACGGGCCAGCTCGAGATCGGGGCGCCGCTTCAAGGTCGCTTCCGTTGCCCGGGCGAGATCGTGTCTGGTCGTGGTCATGGCAAGGCTGCCGGAGGGATCGCGAAGCTGTGTCCCGGCATCGAGCCCGGCGCCCATGGCGGCATGGAGTTCAACGAGGGCGCCGCGATAGGAGCGCAGGGCCGCCTCGACGCGCGGATCGAGTTCGCGCGCGAGGAGCGTGGCGCCGATCAGGAGATTACGCTGCCCCACCCCGGCCTCGTAAAGCGCCTCCTGCGATTTGATGTTGGCGTCGAGAGCTTCCCGCTGTGAACGACGGAGCGATTCCAGCTCGCGGCTATACAGCGCGGTGAGGAAAGCGATCCGGGCGCGATGGAGCTGTTCCGACACCGCAACGTTGAACTGCTGCTGGGCCACCAGCAGGGCGACATCTCCCCGCCGACGCGAGGGCGGAATGGCGGCATTGAAAAGCGGCTGGGTGAAAACGCCGCGGGCAAAAGCGAACGGCTGCGTCGAAGCTTCGCCGGAGCGTTTTCCACCCTGCAAACCAAGGACCACGCCGAGCCGCGCCTGCGGCCAGGTCACGGCATGCAGGGTCAGACGATAACCGGCCGCCTGCTCGAGCTGCGTTTTCGCCCCAAGGATGGTGGGATTGTGCTCCAAAGTCTCCTGCAACGCCTCGTCGAGAGTAAGCGCTCCCGCCGACCCCATGGAGACGAGGAGCGCAAAAATGGAACCGTGCAGGAACCTCCTCATCGCCGGCCTTTCAGGCGCGCCGGCGGCCGCGCCAGATGCAGCAGGCGAAGGTCGGCGTCCTCCGCGACACGGTTTTCAACAGCGCGCACTTTCTTGTCGAACTCGGACGAAGGGGAACGGCCCCGCGCGCGGTCGAGGCGGGCCAGCGCTGCGTTATGCAGGTAAATCGCACTGAGACGGGTGGCCTTGGTCCGGGTGATGTCGGAAGCCGCCTGCAAAACTTCGAGCTGCGTTCCCAGCCCGGCAGCGACGTTGGCCCGGGCCAGCTCGAGGGACTCGGCGGCCGTCTCAACGTTTCGGGTCTCGGCCGCGAGCACGCGATCCGCCTGCTGGAGATCGAGAATGGCGTTTCGCACTTCCATGGCCACGAGCAGCCGGGCTGAAGCCAGCGCCTGCGCGGCGGCCGTCTGCCGGGCGCGGGTGGCCTGCATCCGTCCCTTGGTGGCGAACCCATCGAAAATTTTCCAGCTCGCGTTCACGCCCACGACGTAACCGTGATTCAGTTCCTCGCCCACGGCCGGATCGCGTTCGCTGTAAACCTCGTAACCGCCAAACATATCCACCTGCGGACGCAAACCGGCGCGGTCGACCTGCAACTGGTGTTCCTCGATCGCCACATCCGCCTGGCGCGCCAGAATCTCGGGCCGGTTGGTCTCCGCCTCGGCCAGGGAAGCGTTCAAATCCGGCTTCGCCGGGCGATACTCGAGCTCTCCCGCGACCCGGAAGCTTGGGCCTTCCTGGTATTCCTCCGGGTCCATCCCGAAAAGGTCAGCCAGTTTGAGATGCGAGAGTTCCACCTGTTTGCGCGCGTCGATCAACTCCGGCTCCTCGCTCGCCACCGCCACCTCCGCGCGCCGGACATTCAGTTCGCCCACGGTGCCGGCACTTAGGCGTTCCTGCTGCGTCCTGAGTTCCTGCTGGAGGACGGAAAGCGACTGCTGGCGCACCTGCACCCGGGCGCGGTTAAGGAGCAGCTCGGCAAAGGCGATGCGCACATCCATGATCACGCGGCTGGTCACGGCCTCGAGTTCCAGGCGCTGTTTGGCGCGGTTCAAACGGGCGATGGCCATTTCGTGCGTGGTTTTCCCGCCCGTGTAGAGATTCTGCACCACGCGCAGGTTGGCGTTGTAATCATCCTCACGCAGGCGCGAGTCCTCCTGCTGCTCGCGTTTCCGGTAAAGGCCGCTGGAAAGCAATGAAGGCAGATAACCGGCCCTGGCCTCGGTCACGCCTCCCTGCGCCGCGCTCAAGCGGGCGCGCGCAATGGCGATATCGCGATTCTTTTTCAGCGCGAGCGCGATCCCCTGGTCGACATCGTAAACGGGGCCATTCCCGGCATCCGCCCCGGTGGGCAGGGTCAGGAGCAGCGCCAGGAGGATACCGGCAAAGATGCGAGAAGCGTTATGGCCGGCGAGCATGGAGCAAAGAGAGCGAGGATCCTGGGGAGAGGAAGGACTGACATGACAAAAGAAAAAGGGGTGCCCGCGAGAATAACCATTGTAACAGATCAGGCTAGACCTAACTACCCTGCCAGCCGGACGTTGCCTCAGGCCGGGGCAGGCGCCGGGAAGACCCCGGGAGAAGCACCCGCCGACAGCGCGGCCAGCCGCTCCCATTCCCGCTCAAGCTCCTGCTCCTGGTAAAGCAGAAAAGAACCGGTGGCGGTGGCGTAAAGCGCGGTGGTCACCTCATTCCCGGTCAACCGGCGAATCGCCTCACGATATGCGGCCATCTGCGGCCGGTAGCGTTCAAGCAGGCGGGACTCTTCCCCGCGCGTGATCCGGTTGGTTTTCCAATCCACCAGGAGACACCGCCGGCCTTCAGGGTCGTGCACCAGGAGATCGATCACACCCTCGACGCAGTTGCTCGCGTCCCGGTGCCAGAGAAAGGGATGCTCGGTCCGGACGGTCGCGCCGGTTTTCGCAAGAAATGAGGCGATCGGCGAATCCTTCCAGGCCTTGCGGAAAAGTTCCCACTCCGTCAGCGAGCGTTCAGGTTGGGGTGAGCCGGGCTGAAGACTATCAAACGCCTTCTGCCAGTCCCTTGGCGGTGTCTGCCATGGGAAATGCTGGAAGAGAGCATGCCACCATCCGCCGTAAAGGGTGGCCGGGTTGTCCATGAGGGAACGGGCTGCGACCGGTCCTGAACCCGGCGGCAGTTCAGCCAATGGTTCGAATCCGCTCGGGTTCTGTTTCCGGACAAAGCGCGCGGCGCGGACGCGGGCGTTCTCAACCGCGGATTGATCCAGCGGCGCAAGACCGGGGAGCGCGGCCGGCGTCGCGGCTGCGGGGGAGGCCTGACGTGCACCGGTGGCAGCGCAGGCAAGAGCCTTCTCCGGCAGGCTCTCGAACCGAAGGGTGTTTGTGTCACCAACATCGCCCCGGAGAAATTTCAGCTGGGAGTAATCGGCGGCGCGGCCCGTCTTGGGCGAGAAGAGCGGACGATCCAGGGCGAGAACAAGAGTATGCCGAGCCCGGGTGAAGGCGACGTAGAGAAGACGCTCCATCTCCTGCCGGCGCAGGAGGTTGTAAGCCTCCTTGATATCCTCCTCCCGATCTTCCTTGTGCAGCGCGGCGATCACCTCGTTCGAGCCGGGCACACGAATCAACGACGGGTATCTCGGCGAGGGGGGAATGATGCGGCGGCCCAGGAAAGGGAGGATGACGGCGTCCCACTCCGACCCTTTGGCCTTCTGCGCGGTGATCAACTGGATGGCGTTCTCGTCGGAAAGCCGGACGGGCCGCGGTCGCTCCATTTCGGCGCGGAGCTGGTCGGCGAAATCGGCCAGGGTCGCGCCCGCGGCGCCGGCTTCGGCCGCCAGGGTGAGAAGGGTGGCGAGGTCGCCGAGCGGGTTGTTAAAATCAGTCTCCGGAAGCAGGGCGAGCCGCTCCCGCAGGGCGGTTTGCTCGACGATTTGCGTGACGGCGGCGAAGAGAGGCAGCTCCAGGACCGAGGCGCGAAGGGCGGCCAGCGCCGCGATGGTGGAGGAAACGCGACCGGCGGCGGCCACGGGCGTCTCGATCTGGAAACGCTCGCCGATCCCTTCGGAAAATTGAGCGAGATCATGATCCGAGAGGCCATGGACCTCGCGCAGGACACCGACCAGTTCGTAGCCATTGCGGGGCTCAACCATGATCACGCAGAGGGCGGTCAGCCACGCGTAGGCCGGGGAATCCGCCTGGAGATCGCTTTCCGATTGCACCTCGGTCGGCAGTCCGGCCTCGCGCAGGGCAAAGGCCATGGTCCGCAGCCAATCCTTGCGCGGACAGAGAATGGCCACCTCGCGCCAACTGCGCGCGCGCAGCTTTGCCGGACCGGACTTCTTCAACCAGCGGGCGAGCTCCCGGGCTTCGGCGCGCGCAACCTCGCGATCCTTCGGTTTTTCCATCCCGGCGACGAGCCCGGCATCGAAGGAGAGCCGGATAACCTGCCCGGGCAGAACACCGGGGCGCGGTTGCAACGTGACGTAATCAACCTGGCCCGTCGCCCCGTGCAGGATCTCGCGAAACGTTTCGTTGACGAAATCGATCTGGCGCTGATCCAGGCGGAAAGTGACGGAGAAAGTGAGTTCGCCGCCGCTCTCGGCTGCGACCAGAGCGTCATGAACCCGGCGATACAACGGGAGATCCGCCCGCTCATGCCAGATCGACTGCTGGAAATCACCGACCATGCAAAAACGACCCGGCCGCGGCGGATCAACCCGTGTCTCCAGCCAGCGCCCGGTCGCCTCGGGCGGCCGGGTCATTTCGAGCAAAACGGAAAACTGCGCCGGATCGGTATCCTGCGCCTCGTCCAGGATGATGATCGGATCGAGCTGGCGCAGGCGCCGCGCGGCTTCCGGATGTTGCAGGAGTTCGTCGGCCAGGGCGATCTGATCCGCATAGGTCACGACACCGCGTTCCAAACGAAAGTTCCGGTAATCGCGCTGGACCTCCGCCGCCACGCAAATGGCGGCCTGGTTCACCCAGCGTCGCAGCGGGGCAAAGGTCTCGGCCCAGAGGCCGTCAATCTTCTGCGCCTTGGTGAAACAGATGGGCCAGCGCAGGAAACCGGCACCGGCGCGATAACCTTCCTCCCACATCCTAAGCTGTGCGATCGAATTGGCCACCGTCTCGCTCCGTTTCACGCCAGCCAGCGCCTGATGAAGCGGCGCCAGGTCGACATCGGGACGCGGTCCCGGGTGGGCGGGGTGCAGCAGAGCGGAACCGGCCGAGCGTCCCAGCTCCATGATGTGGCGCAGCGAAGCCAGTTGCAAAAGGGCCGCGCGGCTTTCATCCGCGAGCGACCGGCCCACCCGCGCCTGCTGCTGGACAAATTCGTTCCAGAGATCCTCATCGTCCGTGACCAAACCCAGGGGGGCGGGGAGGCCGAGGTGGTGGCCGTGCTCGTTCAGCAGCCTGAAGCAGAAGGAATGGATCGTCCCGAACCAGGCCTGATTGAAAGCGGCGAGGATATCCGCGCCCGGATCCTGCCGCATGATCTCCTCTCGCGCCCGCTGCTGCATTTCGTCCGCCGCCCGGTTGGCGAAAGTCAGGACGACCAGGCGAGGCAGCGCGGCCAGGGCGTTGCTCGATCGGGCCAGGGCGACGATCCGATCTGTGACCGCGCGGGTTTTTCCCGAGCCCGCCGAAGCCACAACGGAAAAGTTCCGGTCGAGCTCGGTGGCAAAACGAAGTCTTGCCGATTGATCGTGCGGCTCGCTCACGACCAGTTCTCCTCTCCCAGCGCCAAATCGGGATGAGTGGTTTCCCAGCGTTCCTCGACGATCTCAGGCTCCACCGCGAGCATGGCCAGCGGATACTCCCGGGTGAACGAGTAGGCGCTGCGCAGGGAGCCGCGGAACCCGAAGATGCCGGTGGCCTGCATACGGGCGAGTTCACGGAAAGCAGCCTGGCAGTCCGCGAAATCGTCGAGCGACAATTGCGGCGACAACGCGGAAATCCTCGCGGAGGCGAGGCTGACGAAAATCATCTCGCCCCCGAGCTGCCTGGCGGCATGGGCGTAAAGAGCGAGCTGCAGGGCATCGCCTTTGAGGACTTTGCGGCGGACCTTCTCGAGACGGTGCTCAGACCGGCTCAGGCCGCGCTCGAGAGAGTCCCTGTTGCCGGTCTTAAAATCGACGATCCAGAGCTCGGGGACCGCGAGTGACTTCGGTTGCTCCGGCGTTCGCGCCAGCAGGAGATCGGCGCGTCCGCGCAGGCGGAGGAACGATCCGTCGCCCAGATCAATCGGTTGCTCCTCCAGCCGCCACTCCGGCACCAGCCATTTCCAGTCCGCCGCCGTCCCGAGGATGCGTCCCAGGACCAGGGCGAGACAAAGCGCGCCCTGCCACCCGCTTTCCCACCAGTCCGGCAACGGCCGTCCCGCCTGCCGGCAAAGCTCGCGCACTTCGTTCCGTTTTCGTTCGGCCGCTTCCGCCACCCGCCGGCCGATCTCGGACGCAGAGGGAAACGGCAAAAAGGTGTCGCGCTCGTCCGCCAGGGCGGCGAGCCAGTCGTGCGTCCATTTTCCCGCGGTGGCATTCCAGGCATACGTCAGATCCTCCTCGCCTTCCACGCCCAGGTAGCGCCGCAACCAGACCTGCGCGGGCGCGCGCAGCAGTTCCTCGGTTTCACTGACGCTAAACGAGCCCGCCGCGGAAGGGGGCGTGCGCAGGGCAAAATCGTATTCACCGGCCGGGCCGTCCGTGCGCCGCGCATCGTAGGCCACTCTTGTTTGCCGGATCTCCGGGGTGGCCGGCATGATTGCCGGGAGGTCGAGGGCGGATTCCTGCAGCCAGGTGCGGGTGGTCTCGCGCAGGGCCCGCATTTCCTGGCGGGATAAGGCACGCCCGTGGGCCTCATGATAGACGCGGTTAAGAAATTCGCCGGGATTTGAGATGCGTTCCGGCGCCTCCTCCTGGACGACGCTGGCGGTAAAGGCGAGGCCATGATGCGTGTTCTCGAGGAGGCTGGTGAACTGGGCACGAGCCAGTTGATGCTGCTCGGCGGAGCCGAGATAAAGGGCGCCTCCCTTGCGCACCGCGAGGTGCCCCTCCCCTTGCCGGCCGCGGCGGGTGGCTGCGCGATTGATTGTCCGCGCGTCTCGATTCAACGACTCGATCTGCGCGGCGGGCAGAAAGTCCCCCGCGGGCGAGCCGGGCCAGATCGATTCGTTCAGACCGGCGAGGATCAGGTGAGACCATGTTTGATCTTCCGCCTGGGCCGGCGTCAGCAGATGGATGCGGGCAAACGAATGCGCGCCGGAATGATCACGGGTAACACGCACACTCACTGCGACCTCCTCGAGCCAGCGAAGGAAAAGCGTGCGCGAAAGCGGCGCGCGCAGGCGCTTTGCCCAGGCTCCGTGTCCCTCAAGCCCCTGCCGGCGCTCCTCCCAGCCCAGTTGCGTGAAAGCGCGTTGCGTCTCGCCGAGGAAGTCCGAGAGGGTGGCGCGCTCCGGCAGGAAAACAACGCGGGTGAGGAGGGCGGCGAGCTTCCCGTCGTCATCGCGTGCCGCTTTTGTCAGCATGGCCAGATCGTCGATGGCGAGGTCTCCGAGGGCCCTGGACAGGGCATCGCCAAGGCGCTGACGCGAGACATCCTTGAAAAAAGGATGCTCGTGGGGAAGAGCGGTGAAAAAGCGCAGAAGCGCATGCAAACGCGGCGTGCGCTGCAACTCCAGCCAACTGTGAAAAACCGGTTCTTCGAAAGGGCCGGGGGCCAGCTGGCCCATGGCGTCATAATGGGGCAGGGCGAGCCGGTTCAGGGAGGCCGCGACCAGGCGCGAAAGCGCGCCGGCCGCCGGAAAGAGAACACCGAGACGGTGGCAATGGTCGCTCGCGAGAAAGTGATGGATCGCGCCAACGATGGCATCGGCCTGCTCCCGGACATCAAGGCCCACCAGAAAAAGCGGGGGAACCTTTTCCACCGCGGGCGCCGGCGGCGCGGCGGCGGGATGCGCTTCGCCAAACTCCTCTTCCCACGAACCAATCCAGACCGCATCAAGGTTCTCTGCCTCCAGCCGCGGATATTGCAGAAGGACGGTGGCGCTCGCCGCCGCGCGAACCGCCGCCTGCAGCAGGTGCCAGCTGGACCAGTGTCCGCCGTGAAAACCGAGCACAAGGAGATGACTGAAAAGAGGACGGGAACCGGCGGCGGCCTTTAACGCCTGCCGATCCGCGGCGATCTGCAGATTGAGCCTGCTTTCCCGGAGATACTTTTGGAATTGCTCGACGACCGGCAGGAAGACGGGAAGATCAACCGCGGAGAACTCCGTGCCACAGGCGCCGAGTTGCTCGAGCAGATGCCGGAGATGTCCCGGGGAACGCCGGACGGAAAGCGCGGCCAGTCCTGCCGCGGGTGAGAGGGTGTCATTATCGAGATTCTCGGCGGCAGCGGCGAGAAGGAGGTTCAGATCCTCCGCGCGCGAGGGGTAACTGTCCCGGTCCGACGGAAGCGACGCGCGCAGCCAGGCGGGCGTGAGGAACTCCACGCCAAAGAGCGAACGGCCCTCGGCGAGCAAACGCGCTTTGAGCGCCTCGGCCTGGCCACGGGTTGGCACCACCACGGCGGCGCGATGATCCGGGGACAAACTCAAGGAGGCCACCCGGGCAAACCAGGAAGACGCTCCTTCCTCCCAGGCGGCCTCGGGATTGGCGGCAATCAGCAGGGAAGGCCCGGCCGACGGCTGCAGTTCAAGTTCCAATTGCACCCGCCGAAACTAGCAGATGCCACGGACAAACGCTGTCCTGGAGAAGGAAGCAAAGGCGGATTGGGCCGTTCTGGCAGGGCGATGCAGGTGCTTTGCTGGCCTGGTCAGATTCACATCCGCGCCGACTAATTCGTTCCACTGGCGTTGACACGGCGTCAAAGTTCGCGGCGGAAACGGCTGGTTTGCTCAGCACTTTGGAGGTTGCGTGATTCACCGAATCGATCGCCGGAGATCGACGCGCCGGCTCGAATTGACATCGCCGAGCAGGACACCCATGGCGGCGGAAAGGGCCGGAGTGCTGTTACCTGCACTATCGGTCACCGCGTTGAGCATGACCACGATCTGTTGCGCATTCGCAACGTTGGTCAGATTCACGATGTATTCCGTCGGATCTGTTCCGAGGCCATGGCTTCCAATGGAGGCGCTGCCACCGGTGATGGCGGCACCTCCGACATGCGCCACCGGGTTTCCGAACTTGAAGACCATGGTGTGCTGGCCGGCGCCCGGCTGGCCGACGCTCATTTCAACGCCGACGTCTCCGGTCAGGGGCAAATCAATCGCGAAAGCCTGACCGGGGTAGCCATGGGTTTTCGCGGGAAAGAGCTCACAAGCGTGACCGGGGTGGCTTCGGCCAGGGCAAGGTTGACGGCGGCGGAGGCGTTGATTCGGCCCCAGCCGTAGGTGTTGTTCGGCACGACGGTGTTCGAGTCGGGAGGGACGCCGCATCCCTCGTTGGTCGTCTTGGGCACGGCCGACTGCTCGATGATATCTTCGATTCGATCCACATTACCCGCCAGTTTGGGGTTGGCTGAGATGACCAAAGCGACCAGGCCGGCGACGTGCGGCCCGGCCATGCTGGTGCCGCTGAGCGGGGCGTAAGCGTTGTCGCTGGCGCGCTGGGCAGAGCGAACATTTGAGCCGGGTGCGGAGATGTTCGGCTTCAGGTAAAATGGGCTCGAAGGATTTTCAGGATCGGCTGCGGCCGCGCCGCGACTACTGAAGCTCGAAATGGAGTCTGTCGTATGCGTGGTGGAGCCGACGGTGAACGCTTCGGGATAACGTGCCAGCGGATGGAAGATAGTGTTGCACTCCGGACCATCGTTGCCGGCCGAGGCCACGTAAAATATGCCGGCGGCCCGGCTGGCCTGGAGCGAGTCCCGCAAGGGGTTGGGATCGGTGGGGCAAGCTTCCAGGCAGCCCCAGGAATTGTTGACCACGTCGGGCGCCTTGGCGGGATCCGGCATGGTCCCGTCAATTTTCGTCGGCGCGATCATCCATTCCATGCAATCAAGGTAGGTCGGGACGGTGCCAACACCTCTCACCAGGTTGCGGCAAGCGATCCATTTTGCCTCCGGCGCCATGCCGATCTGATTATTGCCGCCGTCCGAACCCGCCATGGTCCCGGCGGTATGAGTGCCATGTCCGCCACCGAGAAATTCGTCGTCGTCGCATGGGAAGGGCGAGGGCTCGCCCGGGACACCGCCGCCGTTGCATGGATTGGTGGGATCGATCGTGCCCGTTTCGGTGCGAATGCCGTCCCACCAGTTGTAATCGTGGACGGAAGACGCAGCCGAGCCGCCCCAGCCGCGATATTGATTGCGAAGAGCGTTGTGCGTAAAGCGGACACCGGTATCGGCCCCGGCCACGACGACGCCCTGACCACGATAACCCAGCGCCCAGACGTCGTCCGCATTGACGATGCCAAGACCGGGCTCAACCGCGGTGATCAGGTTGATGCCATCGGTGCTGTTATTCTGCCTGGAGGAATTCGAGGCCTCCGTCACGGGCGGAAGCACGAGTGAGCCGCGCCCCACCGGATAAATCGCGGCGACCTCTGGAAGCAGCGCCACCGCCTCGATTAGAGTGAGATCGCCCTTTGTTGAAATCGTGTTCGAAATCCAGAAGGAACGATAGCTGGCGCCGGCCTGGTCGAGGAGCTGCCGGACCGTAGGTTGTGTCGCCTCAGCCACCGCCGTCAACTGCTGATAAACATGCGCACCCTTGTCAGCTTTGGAAGCAAGCGACGCAGCGCCGCTCAAGTCCGCCTGTTGCGCCATGTAGATCATAAACTCGGTCGGACCCGTCGCAGCCGCGCTGAGAACACGAGCGTCCACCTTGGCCTGCCACGCCGGGACTAGACCGGAAGGATTCCCCGGAGCGGATAGCTTCACGCCGCCTCCTTGCGCGGCTGACCAGCTGGCATAACCGAGCAAAGAAGCGCCACACGCCAGAGCGCAGGCGGTGACAAGACGAAGGCGAAAGATGCCGGATTCAGAGGAGAACGATATTTTCATAGGGCGAAACGGGATTAAGGATGCCAGCCATGCCTGGGAATGAGGGAAGTCCCGGCGGTCAAAGCCTTATTCGGAACTGGAGGGAGATATGGGTGGCTCCTGGCCGCAAATTCCTGACGTTATTACGCTCAAGGGAGGGCCGAAAGGTTTTCGCGCCGGACCACCGTGACATCCCCAGAGTCGATTCGACCACTCGAGTTAACATCGAAACGCATGTTCGCAGCTCCAGCCGTCTGCAGGTTTCGTTGCCGAACCGCCGTCAGGTCGCCGGAATCAACGCGCCGGCTCTCATTTATATCAGCCAGAAGCACGGCCATCGGAACACTAACATTTCCCGCCCCGTTCACATCGAGAAGGTTGACGGTCAGGGTCTGTGCGTTGCTGACGTTCTGCAGGTTCACGGTCACCTCGGTGCCGTCGGGGCTCAGAGCGGGTGCGCCCGAGCCGTCGCGCTGCGCGCTGTGTCCGGAGGCTGGCGTCACGCTCGCGTCCGCGACCGTTACCGGAGCAGCAAACTTGAAGACCACCTGATGCCGATCGGGAGATGCATTATTGATCCGGCATTCGATGCCGGGGCCGCCGGTGAGCGGGAGCGGGATATCAAATGTTCCCACCGTCCCGTGCTGCTTGCGGGAAACAACACTTTCGGGCTCAACTCCGCCCGGCACGGAGAACGAGACCATGTCGGTGGTAATCGGGCCGCACTCTTTCACCTGCCGCACATAAAGGGTGTGGCCACCGGGAGTCAGGTCTCCCGCCCCGAGTTCCGCTTCCCAGGTGTTGTCTTCTTCGGTCGTGGTCGCCAGCTGCGAATTGGAAAAGGTTGGGTCGTCGAGCGAATACTCAATCTCGCCATTCAAAAGCGGTCCCTGCCCCACCACGTAGGTAAAGGCTCCGGACGCGTCCACCTTCAGGGGCAGACTGGTGGGACTGAAAATGCTCTCGCATGATTCCTCCGTATTGTCGGGACACGGGACCAGCGGCCCGCGCTCGGACATGGCATAGCCGGTGACGGTCTTTAGCTCGGCCCCGTCCGGCGGGGCGCCCACGAGGGCTCGCGGGATCGTGAGGGTGATCATGCCCGGGGTGCCGTTGGTAATGGTCACGCCCACCTGCATGGAATCGGTCAGCACAGGATTATAGGTGATGAATTTCTTGGAGGTGGACGACCGAATCACACCAAGGGTGCCGGTTCGCGCCACGGGCACGCCGGCGCGGATCTCCGCCGCGACCCAGAAAACCCGGTCGATCGGATCGACCGTCGATTCATCGTAATCCCACTGTGTCAGGTAAAGCAGCCCGTCGCCTCCCGTGGCCGGGGCCGCCGCCGCCAGCGCGGCGGTGCTCAAATCGGCCACTTCCATTTTCACCGTGATGGTGGCGGGATCGTCCGTGATCGTGACCTTTCTGATATCGAGGGCGGGAACGTTCGCTCCGATCGTGGGTCCATGATCCGGGAAACGGGCGTCCCCCAGTTCATCACGGTCAAATGTTCCCGGCCCGAGGCCATGGGTGCCCATGATCGTGTAGCTGGGCGTGGTGATTGATTCTCCATTTGTCGGCTGGGCAATTTCGACCGCGGCCGGCGCCTGGTCGACGTCGCCGATCGAGGCATAAAGACTGGGCCCGCGCGTTTGTTTCGCGAACATGACATAGGGCGCACCCGTCACCTGCGGCGCAGCGGCAGTCACCCCGGATTGGTTGGTGTTGTCGTTGTAGGTGATCATGGCCGCGCCCCGGTGATCGAGGGTGATGGAAGGGAATTCGAGGAAGCTGCGGTCGCGCGACCCCGGCGGCACGGCCAGGTCGCAATTCAGGCCGGAGAGACAGATCTCGCCAAAGTGAATGAAATGCTCGCTCACCTGCGAAACCTCGAACGACGGCGTGGCCGCGAAAGCGTCGAGTGTCTGCGCCATGAAGATGTGCCAGCGATTGCTGACGGCGTTGCCCAGTCCTTCCGTGCTCTGGTACCAGACCACATTGGCGCGCCCGGCGTCTCCCGCGATGATCCAGGGCATGATCTTGGCCGCGGGCGCAGCAATCGGGCTGACCACCTTGGCCGGGGACCAGGTGGCCCCAAAATCCTGCGAGGTGGTCATGCGAATACGCGAGGCATCCGACCAGACGGCGTAGACATTTCCGGCGCGATCCACCGCCGCGACCGGGAAAACGGTCGAGACCGAACCGCCCGGCGTGATCACGGTGAGATCCTGCACCGTGACCGGTCCGCCGGTATCGGGATCCTGGATGCGCAGCATCTTGAGGGTGCCGCCGGTGTAATAGATTTGGTAGGCGACGATGTATTCTGTTCCGCCGATATTCCGTTTTGTTTTGTCTGTCACCAGCGGACCGGATTGGGTCACGGTCCCGATCGCCTGCGCATCGAGCCAGGTCAGCCCGGCGTCCCGCGTCCGATTAAGATGAAAGTTTGGGCCAATACTGACGGCCAGGTTCCGGGTGGTCATGTAGCCCCGGCCGTCGCCGAAGGCACCGCTCCACTGGCGGTCGTCGGTTACGCCGGTGAGATCGCCCACGCCAATGCAGGAGAGCGGACTGACTTTCGGGAAGGTGTTGCCGCCGTCGTCCGACACCGCCGTGGTCACACAGGCGCCGGCAAGATCGGAATAATAGAACCGGCCGAGCGCATCGAAGTCCTGGTGGGTGTCGCCGCCGCCGGGCGCGGTGACGGCGTCGCGCGTGATCGGACTGCCGAGCTGAATAAAGGTGCGGCCGCCGTCGATCGACTTCCAGAGGATGCTGACGCTGGTGCTGAGGCCGAACGGGACAGAGATGAAGGGCGAACCGGCCGGGGTGTTGGGAGCTACCTCCACCGGGGCGGAATTGATGAACGGTTCCCCGCTGGTGGCGGAAAAATCGACAATGGTGTTGTGGCTAAAGCCGATGGGCGCGCAGGCTGGCGGCGAGAGACGCGTCCCGTTGCCGCCGCCATTCGACGAACCCTGGTCATTTGCCCCCAGTCGCCACTCGGGCGCAGGCACCGCCGCGAGAGCAGCCAGGGATACGGAAACGACG
>CAWIBO010000002.1:0-1347966 GCA_963834385.1 uncultured Verrucomicrobiae bacterium
CTAAATTACTTCTGCCTTCTTACTTCTCCTTCTGCCTTTTCCCCCAGTCCCCCTCTCTGCGTCCTCTGCGTCTCTGCGGTTAAACCCAGGCTCGACGGAGTCTCGCCCTACCGGGGAGCCCATTTTTTTTGCCCGGCGCGCACAAAGCCTGCTCTAGAAATTATAATGTTTCCCTCCCTCCCTCTTCCATTCCGGCTGGGGGCCGCGACGCTTCTGCTGGTCGCGGCTTTTTCCCCGCCGGCCCACGGCCATTCACCCACCGGCAGCAGCTGGGCCAGCGGCACGGTTTACTTCCAGATGGCTCTCGGGCAGGCCGGACGCCTCCTGACCGACGGCAACACCTCCTGGGACCAGGCGGCCAGCCCGGCTGCGACCTACTGGAGCCAGAACGCGCAACGGACCAATTTCGTGGCCGTGACCAACTCGGCCGCGCCGATCAGCCGGGGTGACCGGGTGAACTCGGTCGCTTTCGCCAGCACCTTCTTTGGCAGCTCGTTCGGGTCGAACACCCTCGCCATCTGCGGATGGTCGCGCACCGGGTCGACCACGATCGAGGCCGACATCCTTTTCAACAACGCCATGAGCTGGGATTCCTACCGCGGAAACCTCCGGTTCGGCAGCGGCGGCCGCGCCATCGGCGAGATCCGCCGGGTTTTCCTCCACGAAATGGGACACGCCATCGGGTTGAACCACCCCGACCAGGCCGGGCAAAAGGTCTCGGCGGTGATGAACTCGGTGGTGAGCAACACGGAACTGCTGACCGCGGATGACGAGGCGGGCGCGCATTCGCTTTACGGCAAGCCTTCCTCGAGTCCGAGCCCGACGCCGTTGCCGACGCCGGTGCCCACCCCGCAGCCGTCGGCCACGCCGAACGCCACGCCGCCGGCCACTGCCACAGTGAGCCTGTCGGTGGCGCCGAGCAACATTCGCAAGGGCGAGACCGCCACGTTCCGGGTGACCCTGAGCGCGCCCCGGCCCTCCTCCACCACGATCGGTTTCTACATGAACGGCAGTGCGCGTTCGGGAAGTTACTACCGGCTGAGCGCCTCGCAGTTTGTGGTCCCGGCGGGTCAAACCTCGGCCACGGTCACGCTGACGGCGTTGAGCGGGTCGAAGAAGGTCAAGACCGCCACGATGAATCTCACGGCCGGCTCGGGTTACTCCCTCGGCTCGTCGAAAACTTCCACTGCTTCCATCACTCGATAACCATCTGATTCCCCTCTATGAAAAAACTACTCACTCTTCTCGCGCTCCTGGTGGCCTGCCAGAATCTGCCGGCCACTTCCGTTGTCCCGCCCACGTTTGACCAGTTGGTCGGCCAGGCGGAGGCGATCTTTCACGGCCGTGTCACCTCGGTGCACTCTCTCTGGGTCGGCGAAGGCAGCCAGCGGCATATCGATACCCTGGTCACGTTCGAGGTGGCCGACGCGATGAAAGGCGGGCTCGAGCGCTCCTACACCATCCGGATGTTTGGCGGCACCGTGGGCGACGAAAGCATGGGGATCAGCGATGCGCCCGAGTTCCAGGTGGGCGACGAGGATATTCTCTTCGTGGAAAACAACGGCAGCCAGGTGGTGCCGCTGGTCGGGATCATGCATGGCCGGTTCCGCGTGGTCCGCGATGAGAACGGCAGCGAAGCGGTGCTGGAGGCCGGGCACGAAGCGGTCCGCGACGTGGCGCAACTGGGCCAGGCGGAGGAAAGCGTGACGCCGCTGGTGGGGCGGCATTTGAGCGCGGCGGAGTTCAAGGCGGCCATCCGGAGCCGGTTGCAGTCGCTGCCGGGCGGGGTGGCGGACCAGCATCAGAACTGATCGTTTAGACGCGGAGGCGCGGAGGCTGCAGAGGCGCTGAGAGGATTTTACCGCGGAGGCGCGGAGGGCGCAGAGAGGGAGAGGGGATGCGCCGGGGACGGCGCACGCTACAGCGTCGGAGAGCGGGCTGACGCGTGGCGGACTTGGACGCGCTGTAGCGTCCGCTGTCCTCAGCGGATTGGGAGCTGAAGCGCGGGAGCAGGAGCAGGATTAAGAGCAGGAGCAGGAGGGGAGGCGCCGGGGACGGCGCCGGGCACCCTATTCCCGGACGGCGGTGGCTTCCTTGCCTTTGCGGTCGCGGAGATAATTGAGCTTGGCCCGGCGGGCTTTGCCTTGTTTCTCCACTTCCACCTTGGCAATGCGAGGGCTGTTCACGGGGAACACGCGCTCGACTCCTTCGCCGTAGGAAATGCGGCGGACGGTGAACGTTTCATTCAGTCCGCGGCCTTTGCGGCCAATCACGATCCCGGCGAAAATCTGGATCCGCTCCTTGTCGCCTTCGCGCACGCGGGTGTGCACCTTGACGCCGTCGCCGACGTTGAACTTGGTGGTGTCCGTCTTGATCTGCTCGCGCTCGATGGCGTCAATGATGGGGTTCATAAAAATCAGGGTTCCCCGGGTTAAACGCCGCCGGCCAACGAGGGGCGACCGGCAGGGCGGGGAGGGTGGATTATGCCTGAAAAACGGTCCCGTGCAACTAATTGGCCCGACGGGGGAGGGGGCAGGGGCGGCGTGAGTGGTGAATGGTGAATTGTGAATGGTGGGGGGGGGCGCGTTGGGGGCTCTGATCACCGTTCACGGATCACCGATCACATCCGCAGCGGCGGTGCCCGGGAGCACGAGCACGAGCACGAGCAGGAGCAAGAGCAGGAGCAGGAGCAGGAGCAAGAGTAAGAGCGCCGCGGGGCGGCGGCACTATTCACGATTTACCATTCACGATTCACGTCCCGATAGCGAAGCGCGAGGGTTGTGCCCGCGGCGGGGGCGGATATAGTGCGCCCCGCTTCCCTGGAAAGGGAGCATTGGACAGGGGCGCCCGTAGCTCAATTGGATAGAGCGTCAGCCTCCGGAGCTGAAGGTTGCGCGTTCGAGCCGCGCCGGGCGCACCACTAACAGAGGATTCGTTTTATGATAAAAACTCGTCATCTCATGTTTCTTGGCCTCGCCTCGTTGTTCCTGGGCGCCTGTGCCCAACGCGAAGTGATGGTGGAAGTGCCGGCCACGTCTGCTGCTGCCGCCACCACCACGACCACCACGACAACGGCCACGGTCGAGCCGAGTCCGGCGCCGTAAACGGCGGGGCGGACGCGGCGGCGCGACGACACCATGGAGGGACGAGCTTCTGCTCGTCCTACAGGGGTTTTGCTTATGCGGGTGGAGACGCGTGCTCCCAGGCTCGACGGAGTCTCGCCCTACCGGGGGGAGGGAGGAGCGTGAATCGTGAATGGTGAATCGTGAATAGCAGGGGGCGCCCGCTTTTTGGTGGGGTAACGATCTGCCCTGACAGAAACTTGTTCCGGCCTTAAATCTCGGTGACCTCTGCGTTCTCCGCGTCTCCGCGGTAAAAATGCCGTCGGCGCGGCCTAAAACGTGGTCGTGATTCGATAATATCGCTGCGAAGCCGGCGGGGCGGGATCGGTCACCACGACCTCGGTGGCCGAGGCCGAGGGGGCAATGTTGGCGAGCGTCATCCACGTTCCCGCGGTCAGGGAGTCGCGAAATTCCGCGGTGTAAGGCTGTCCTGCCAGCGCGTCGAACCTGAACTGGATCGTGCTCCCGACCTTCTGGATCGATTTGATCACCGGCGTGACCGGGATCACGTATTGCACGGTCAGAGTGGGCCGGTTGCTGGTCTCCTCGCTGGAAGCGAAGTGGCGCAGGGTCCGGCCGGTGGTTTCGGACTGGGAACGAAGCAGCCAGCCGAAGTTGCTGGAAGGGCGTGTTCAGCCATTGTTTGACGTCGGCGACAAGCGTTCGCGGTGGAGGCAAAGGTGTAAGTGCCGATTCCCTGAACAAACCGGGTGGCGCTGATGGTGCTCGAGATATCGGTGGCCGCGGAAGCCCCGGCGGCGCCCCAGGGGGTGGCGGAGTGGAAGCGATTGTTCCAGGTTACTTCACCCGTGACCGCCGCGCGCCCGGCGTCACCGCTGGCGCTGGTGCCGGTGCCTTCGCCCCAGTCGACCAGGAGCCGACGCAATTCAAAGGTGGAGTCGACGGGAGTAATGGGAGTTGCCACCACGGTCAGGGTGAGGGTGGCTGCCTGGATGGAGGCATTGGTGGGGATCTGACCAACGAGATTGAACCGGATGAGCCCGCGGGTGCGCTTGACGTTTGAGTTTGCCCCGGCGGTGACGCGATCGTTGCCGCCGGTGTTGTTGTTCGGCTGCGGCTCGAAGAGGGTGGCGTCGGTGCTGGCGGTCAGCGCCACCGTTCCGGCCCGCGCGGCCAGCCCGCTCACGAGGACGAGGAGAGCGACGAGTAGGTAACGGGGGAAAACGGACATGCGAGGAAGGGCGCCAAAGAATCCGAGATTGCGCGCCGGTCCCGTTGTTAAGACAATGGGACGTTTATGACAAGTTCTCCCGTCTTTTCGCGCCCTCTCTTCGTCTGCCTAAGCCTTTTTGCGGCCTTGATCCTCCCGGCGGCAGCGCAGGTCTCCAGCATTAACCCGGTGGCTGACTCCTTTGTTACTCCCGGATCGGATGGAAGTTTGGGGGGCAATAATTACGGCGCGGCGGGCATCATGGGTCTCGCGCCGGCCGGAAAGACGCAGGGCGAATTCCAAAGTCTGTTGCGTTTCGATCTGGCCGCGACCAAAGCCGCCTTTGACGCCCAGTTTGGCGTCGGCCAATGGACGCTGGCCTCCGTGACCCTGCAATTGACCGCCGCGCCCGCCAACAACGCCATCCTGAACGAACCAAGCGCGGGCAGTTTTGCGGCCTCATGGATGCAGAACGACTCCTGGGTGGAGGGAACCGGGAACCCGAATACGCCGACGACCACTGGCATTACCTTTGACACGCTCTCCTCCTTCCTCGGCGGCGGGGATGAGGCTCTTGGGACCTTTGCCTACAGTGGCGCGACCAGCGGAGCGACCATTTACACGCTTTCCCTGACGTCGGGGTTTGGCGCTGATCTGGCGGCGGGGAACCTGGTGAGCCTGCGCCTTCACGCCGCCGACTCGAATGTCAGTTACCTGTTTAACACCCGCAATTTCAACACGGCGGCGAGTCGGCCGGTCCTGACGGTGACGGCGGTGCCGGAGCCGGGAATATGGTTTCTGCTGGGGAGCGGGGTTTTCCTGGTGGCGGTGGCCGCTTTAAAGCGCTGGAGACTGGATACTTGGAAAGCGTAGGATCTGTTTTTTAATCTTGTTGACCTTGGCCTCGTGGCAGGCCTAAAAGCGCGCCTATGAAACGCATCACCTTGACCTTTGTTTTCCTCTGCGCCCTCGGCGCCTTTGCCTTTGGCGGTGGCCAACCGCTCCCGGATACCGGGAAAGAGATGGCGCCGCCACCGCCGCTCCCTGACGCCTCCTGCTTCGAGGGCTGGTATTTCGGCCTCCATGTCGGCGGGCTGATCGGCGAGTCCGGCACCCGTACCTTTGTCGAGGAAGAATCACTCGGCGCGCAGGGTAACGGCTTCGTTTTTGCCTTCGATTCATCGCGGGAGGACGCCGAGTCTGCCTTCCAGGGCGGCCTGCATTTTGGCCGGAACTGGCAACGCGGAGGCTGGATCTTCGGTTTTGAGGCCGATCTTTCCGCCACGCACGTTCGGCAGAGTGATTTTGCCACGGCCGCGACCGAGCTCCCGAATGGTCCCCTCTATATCACGGGTGTCGAATCGCAGTCCGAGATCGATTGGTACAGCACCCTGCGTCCGCGTTTCGGCCACACCCTGGGCGATCGCGTCTTCCTTTATGGAACCGGCGGTCTTGCCCTTTCCAACGCCCGGACCCATTCGACCTCCGTCCTCACGGCCAGCACATCGGAGGGTGGCAGCACCTTCGCGGGTGAAAGCTCGACCGATGACGATATCAAGTTTGGCTGGACGGCCGGCGCGGGCATTGAATTTTGCCTGAGCCACAACCTGATCCTGAGCTTTACCTATCTTTACGTTGACCTGGCGAACAGCAGCGTGACGACCGAGTTCAACGAAACCAGCGGACAGGTGGATCAAGGCGTTCGCACCTATGATGCCATCACCCACACCTCCACGGGGAACAACTTCCACGTGGTCCAGGGCGGTTTGAGCATCAAGTTCTAGACAACCCTCCCGCAGCGAACGGCGGCCTCGGTTCATCCGATGCCGCCGTTTTGCTTTTCAGCGGGCGGGGCGGGCTGACCCAACGGAGGGACGAGCTTCTGCTCGTCCCTTCGAGGGGTTTGCGCTTTTTTGCAGGTGGAGCGCGTGCTCCCAGGCTCGACGGAGTCTCGCCCTACCGGGGAGGGAGGAGCGTGAATCGTGAATTGTGAATTGTGAATAGCAGGGGAGCGCGCCGCTTTTGATGGGGCGGCGATCTGTGAACTTATTCCTCCCTCAGTGAGCTCTGTGGTCTCTGTGGTGAACCTGACCCCCTCAGCGTCCTCCGCGTCTCTGCGGTAAACCCTACCGGGGGATGGAGCGCGTGCTCCCAGGCTCGACAGAGTCTCGCCCTACCGGGGAGGGAGGAGCGTGAATCGTGAATGGTGAATCGTGAATAGCAGGGGAGCGCGCCGCTTTTGATGGGGCGGCGCTCTGTGAACTTATTCCTCCCTCAGTGAGCTCTGTGTGTCTCTGTGGTAAACCTGAGCCCCTCCGCGTCTCCGCGGTAAAAAACCAGCCTCAGGCGAGCGCTTCGATCCGGTCGAGCAGGTTCTTTTTGCTCGTCATCCCGGTGATCTGTTCCTGCACCTGTCCGTTCTTGAAGAGGAGCAGGGTGGGAATGGCGCGGATGTTGTAACGCGCGGAAAGGCTCTGGTTATGGTCGACGTTCACCTTGGCCACCTTGAGCGCGCCCGATTTTTCCTTCGCGATCTCGTCGAGAATCGGCGCGATCATCTTGCAGGGCCCGCACCATTCCGCCCAGAAATCGACCAGGACCGGGCTGCTGCTGTTGGTGACCTCGTTATCAAAGTTGTTTTCGTCCACCGTGACGGTGGCAGAGTTTTCTGTTGCCATAATCAGCCAAGATACGCCCAAATCTGCAGGAGCAAAACAATCGCGGAAAGACCGAAGATGCCCCAGCAGAGCGGAAGCGGGATCGCGTCGACATAATCGAGCAGTCCGCCGGTCCCGTGGGCAGCCGGGGCCGGCGCGGTCGAGGAAGCGACGCGCACACTGGCGGGCTGGGGACCGGGACGCGGCGAAGGCTGGGGCGCCAGCGGCTGGGTTTTCGCCATGGCCACGCGGGCTGGCGGGGTGACCGGGTCGGGCAAATCGGTGATCCGGGCGGTTTCCTTTTTTGGACCGGCGCTGGCTGATGGCGGAGGCACGGTGGAACCGGCCGGGGGACGAGGCGGTGTCGGCGCGGAGGGTGTCGGCGCGGCCGCAGCCGGCGGTTTCATGAAAGAAAGCGGAGAAGGAGCCGGCTTCGGCGCCGCGGCGGGCGGGGAGATGGGTGCGGCCGGAGGCTTGGGCGCAAAGGAAGGGGGCGCGGGCGGCCGCGGAGCCGAGGAGGGGGGCGCAGGTGCGGTGGCGCCGGGAGGCGGGGCCGCTGGCGTCGGCGGACGCGCCATTGGTGGCGCGGGTGGCCGGGGCGCGCCGGCGGAGGGGGCAGAAGGGGGACGCGGTGGGAGCCCGTTGCCGCCCGGCCGCGGTGGCAGGGTGATGCGAACGGTTTCGCGTTTTCGCGGACTTTCCGCTGCCGGACCGCGCGGCGGTAAAGTGATGCGAACAGTTTCTTTTTTGGGCTCGTTCGAATCACTCATGATCTTGGCGGGGGGTTATTAGTCCGTGATTTCCGGGGTCGAAGTCAACACGAATGGACCAGCCCGGTGAAAATTATAAAATCCGGGTGGAGCGTGTGCCGGAGCAACGACCGCTCATCCCTTACTCTGCCCCCGAAGCGCGCTTCAGGCAACGAGATCGTAACCGCGCGCCGCGGTGATGCGCCGGTGAATGAACTCGCCCACGGGGGCGTTTTCCGAGAGAACAACACGCGCGTCCACGTCCGGCGCATCGGCCGCGGTGCGCGCGATGAGCGGGCTGTCCACCAGCATCTTCAGGTCGCGGCCGACCTGGGCCTGCGCGATTTCGCGCGCGATTTTCTGCTGCAGGGTCATGGCAATGCGATAACGGGCGTTCTTTACCTTGTCCGGCAGCTGGCCCGGCATTTTGGCCGCGCGCGACCCTTCCTCGCGTGAGTAACGAAAAATGCCGAGGCGCTCAAAGCGCATCCGCTCGATGAAGGCGAGGAGCGACTCGAATTCCGCCTCCGTCTCGCCGGGGAACCCGACGATGAAGGTGGTGCGCAAAGCAATCCCGGGCAGGCGGGCGCGCAGGTCGCCCAGCAGATCCTCGATGTGCCCGCGGCTGGTCTCCCGCCGCATCCGGCCCAGCATCGCCTCATCGATGTGCTGCAGCGGCATGTCGATGTAACGGGCCACTTTCGAGCATTCCCCGATGGTGTCGATCAGCTCCCGGCTCCAATGCGCCGGGTGCGTGTAAAGAAGACGCACCCAAAAATCGCCCTCGATCTTCTCGATGTCGCGCAGGAGCGCAGCCAGGCCGGGGCCGCGCGAAGAATCGGCCGGCTGCCGCGGGCCGGCCTTCTCCGCCCACAGATCCATCCCGTAATAGGTGGTGTCCTGGCTGATCAGGTTGAATTCCCGCACGCCTTCGGCGACGAGCGCGCGCATCTCGGCCAGGATCGAGCCCGGCGGCCGGCTGCGATGGCGTCCGCGCATCTGCGGGATCACGCAAAAGCTGCAGGGATGATTGCAGCCTTCGGCGATCTTGACGTAGGCGCTGTGGGCCGGGGTGAGGCGAAAACGGGGCGTATCGTAATCAGGAATGTAGGTCGGGCGCGGCGTGACAAGGTTGGGCGCGCCGGTGACGGCGCCGGGCGGTTCGCCGGCGATTTTTTCGACCACGGCGCCGAGCTCGCGCACCTGGTCGAGGCCGATGAAGGCGTCGACTTCGGGAAGCTGCTCGCGCAATTCGCGGGAGAAACGCTGCGACATGCAGCCGCTGACAATCAGTTTCTGGTGCTGGCGTCTGGCCAGGCCGCGTCCCTGGTGCGCCTCGAGAATGGCCTCGATCGATTCCTCCTTGGCCGAGTCGATGAAGGCGCAGGTGTTGACCACGAGCACATCGGCTTCGTCCGGGTCGGAGGTGATCTGCATGCCCCGCTCGAGCACGCTCCCGAGCATGATCTCGGCGTCGACGAGGTTCTTGGCGCAACCGAGACTGATCATGCCGACGCGGGTCGGCCGCGTCTTATTCGACGCTGACGTCGGAGTCATCATTCCCGAGGGGCCGCCCGTTTTTGGTGATTTCGACCCCGCCGGGATCAGAGAGACGCACGGTCACGCGTTTGCCGGTGAAACGAAACGGGCCTTCGCCGGGCGTGATCCAGCGCTCGAAAGCGGTGGTCTGGCCATCAACGACCACGCGAACAAAGGTGCGGCGGACCGGGTTGATCTCGACGCGGTGGGCGCCTTCCGTGACCGGCTCGGTGCTGCCGGTGGCGGCAAAACGGGCGAGGTCGGACGGGTTGACCGGCTCGGCTCGGCGCACTTCCGGTGCGCCTTCCTCCGCGGGCGATTCCGCGGCCATGGCGGGAGGCGGGGTGGCGGTCTCAACCGGCGCCGGCGTGGGTGCGGGCTGGACCGGGGCCGCGGTGGCGGCACCCGGGCGGGGCGCAGCCACGAGCGCGTTCGGGCCCGAGGTGTCGACCGGGGCCGGTGTGGCCGTGGCCACGGCGGCCGGCTCGTCCGCCCGGGCGGGCGCGATGCGCTGCATGTTCAGGAAAAGCTTGATCAGCGAGAAACCAATGATGAGGACCGCGAGGCCGATGACGAGGGGCAGGAGCGACGGCTTGGGCGCGGTCGCGCGAATGACCGGGCGACTCGGTGCGGGCCCCGGGTTGTCCTGCAGATAGGAATAACCGTCGACGGTGACGGCGTTTGGCGCCTCGAACGCCTCGAGGTACTGGCTGACGTCAACGTTGAGGAACTTGCCGTAAATGACCAGGAAACCCTTGGCATAGGCGAGACTGGGAAAATTGGCAAAGTCTTCCACCTCGATCTCCGCCAGGCGATTCGGCCGGATCTTGGTCATGCGACCGGCTTCCTCGAGGGTGAGACCGCGCGCCTCTCTGGCCGCCTTGAATTTTTCGCCGAGACCTTCCATGTGGGTTCAATAGAGACCGGTCAAACAGCGGCGTCGAGATCGACCAAAATCTCGCGTGGTTTGGCGCCTTCGCCGGGCCCCAAAATACCCCGCTGCTCCAGAATATCAACGATGCGGGCGGCGCGGGTGTAACCGAGGCGAAGACGCCGCTGCAGAAGCGAAGTGGAGGCCCGTTTTTCCTGCCGGATGATCTCGAGGCATTTCTCGACCAATTCCTCGTCCTCCTCCGTGACCTCCTCGGCCGGCGGGGTATTGGACTGCATCTTTTCGTGAATGGAAGGGTCGAAGGCGGGCGTGCTCTGGGACGAGACGAAATCGACCAGGCGATGGATTTCCTCGTCCGTGACCAGGACGCCCTGGGCGCGGATCAGCCGCGAGGTGCTGGGAGGGAGATAGAGCATGTCCCCCTGGCCGAGGAGGCGGTCGGCTCCGTTTTCGTCGAGGATCACGCGGCTGTCGATCTTCGAGGCCACCTGGAAAGCGATCCGGCTCGGGATGTTCGCCTTGATCACACCGGTGACGACATCGGCGCGCGGGGTTTGCGTGGCCACGATGAGATGGATGCCGGCGGCGCGCGCCATCTGCGTGATCCGGGCGATGGCGCTTTCCACGTCGGCCGGCGCGGTCTGCATCAGGTCGGCCAGCTCATCGATGATGACGACGATGTAGGGCATGCGGTCCGGGATGATGAGTTCATCGTCGCGATGCACTTTGATCTCGGGCGCGGCCGGGCCAGGTTCGCCGGCGCCGCCGGGCTTGGTCGCGGCCTCGGCATCGAGTTCCTTCTGCGATTTCTTCGGCGGGCGCCCGTTGAAGCTGGTGATGTTGCGCACGCCCACCTGCGCGAAGATGCGATAGCGCTTTTCCATCTCGTCAATGATCCAGCGCAGCGCGAGCAGCACCTTTTTCGGATCGGTCACCACCGGGATGACGAGGTGCGGCAGCCGATTATAGATCTGCATCTCGACCACCTTTGGGTCGATCATGATGAAACGAAGTTCCTCCGGGGTGAACCGGAAGAGCATGGAACCGATGAGCGAGTTGATGCAGACGCTCTTGCCGCTGCCGGTGGTGCCGGCCACGAGCAGGTGCGGCATTTGCGCAAGATCAGCGATGATGGCCTTGCCGTAGACGTCCTTCCCCAGGGCGAGCGGGAGCCGGCCGCGGGCCCGCGCCTCCTCCCAGTCGTGCGACTGCAGCAGTTCGCGCAAGGTGACCTTGACCTTGCGGCTGTTGGCCAGCTCGATGCCGACCGTGTCCTTGCCCGGAATGGGCGCAAGAATGTTGATTCGCTCCGCGCGCGTGGCCCGGGCCAGGTCACGTTCCAGCGCCACGATCTTGTCCACCCGCACCCCTTTGGCCGGATAAACCTCGTAACGGGTGATGGTCGGTCCCTTGGTGATGTCGCCGGGTCCCACGGCGATGCCGAACTGCGCCAGCGTCTCGATCAGCGTCTGCTGGATCCGCTCCAGCTCGACCGGGTCGGCCGCGGTCCGGCCTTCCGCGTCAAAATCGTCAAGCAGGTCGAGGCCCGGCAGGGTGTAATGCTCCGCGTCAAAGGCCGGCGCCGAGAGGTCGGGCGCGGCCTTGCTCTTTTTATCGCCGCGCAGCTCGGCCAGTGAAGGCTTGCGGCCGGCTTCGGCCGGGAGCGCGTTGGTGTCGACCACCTTCGGCTTTGGTCGCCCAGCCAGTTCTTCCGCGGAGATGATGGCCGCTTCCGGCACCGGCGCCCCCTTGCGCTTCAATTTCTTCTCGATGGATCGCTGCTGCTTGGCCAGTTCGCGCTGGCTGATCTCGAGCTGTCCTTTCAGATCGGATTTCCGGAGCTGCTGCTGGAGGCGCCATTCGCGCAGGCGAATCAGCCCCGCGCGTGAAGCGGCCACGGACTGGCGCACCACGTGGATCGGGCGCAGGCCGGTCATGAGGATCAGGCTCGAGAGATAAGCGCCGCCGAGCAGGATGATGGAGCCGACGGTGCCGACCGCCTTGCGCAGCAGCCCGCCCCGTTCCCCGGCCAGGACGTAACCAACCCAGCCGCCCGGGCCGCTGATGTTGAAAGCGTCGCGCCAGCCCTGCAGATGGCTGGTCTGCAACTCGAAGCAGGCCGGCACCGGAGACGATGAAGATAAAAATCCAAAGAGCGCGCGGGGTCACCCGCAGCTTCGAGTAAAAGAGCTTGGCCGCGCCGAACCCGAGCAGGACCGCAGCAAGGAAATAGGAACCGGCGCCAATGAGCAGGTAGCAGAAGCCGGCGAGGATGGCGCCGAAGGGGCCAATGAAATTCTGGGCCGGTTTGTTCGGGGTCGAGACCTGGCTGAACGGGACCCAGCCGGGCAAATCGCGCGGACTGTAGGAGATCAGGGCCAGGAAAAGAAGCGTGCCCGCACCGAGGAGGATGAGGGCAAAGACTTCATTCCAGGCGTTGTTTTTTGAGCTCCGGGGCACGGCGTTTTCATAGTAGGCGTCGCAGCCGGTGTTTCAATGGAATAGACGGGGGATGGGCAGGGGGAGCGTGCGGCGGGGGTTGCTCTTGCTCTTACTCTTGCTCATGATCCTGATCTTGCTCCTGATCCCGGATGTGATCGGTGAACGGTGATCGGTGAACGGTGAACGGTGAACGGTGAACGGTGAACGGTGAACGGTGAACGGTGAACGGTGAACGGTGTTTCCTCTGTTCCTGTTTTCCTGATTCATCCTCCCAAACGCCCGTTTTTCCCGGGAGCTTCGCGAGGCCGCAGCTTTCCCTTGCATGCCGGCTGACTCGACCATTAACTTCGGCCCGATGCGAATCCTTCCGCGGGCGCTCGGGGCGCTCATGCTGTCGGCGGCCGTGCCGCTTTTCTTTTCCTGCGAAAAACATTACGTGGGCGAGTTGCCCGAGCATCACGGACCGGGGCACAAGGCGCACGGCGAAGGGCACGGCGACAAGGCCCACGGGCACGAGCACAAGGCGGGGGAGGATCATCACGCGCCGGGACACGCGCCCGCGACCGATCCGCACGCGCATGGCGATTCCGGCCTGACCCGTTCGCCCGCGCCGGCCAGCCCGACCCCGGCTGATTTTTTCCCCGACAAGCAGCCTTAACCAGGAGCTGATTATTATGGCCGCGACCCCGTACGCCACCCGCCCGCCGAACATCACCGGAATGCCGCCCGGCGTTCCCTACATCATCGGAAACGAGGCAGCCGAGCGCTTCTCCTTCTACGGGATGCGCGGCATCCTGATCGTTTTCATGACCACCTACCTCGTCAATACGGCGGGGGTGCTGGCGCCGATGGGCGATGCGGAGGCGCGGGCGTGGTTTTCGACCTTTGTCTCGGCGGTTTATTTCCTGCCGATCCTTGGCGCGATCCTGGCGGAAGGTTTCCTCGGGAAATATCGCACCATCTTTTATCTCTCGATTGTTTACTGCCTGGGCCATGTCGCGCTCGCCTTCATGGACACGGAGATCGGGATTGCCTTTGGCCAGGAAAAGGTGCTCGCCATTGGCCTTGGGCTGATTGCTCTTGGGTCGGGTGGGATCAAGCCGTGCGTTTCCGCCAACGTGGGTGACCAGTTCGGCGAATCGAACAAGCACCTGCTTTCGAAGGTTTTTGGCTGGTTTTATTTTTCAATCAACGCGGGCTCGTTCATCGCCACGATCATTTGCCCGCTGCTCCTGGCCAACCCCGCCTGGGGTCCCCGCTGGGCCTTCGGCATCCCGGGCGTGGCCATGTTCATCGCCACGATTTTCTTCTGGGCCGGTCGCAAAAAATTCGTGCATATCCCGCCGGCAGGCTGGGGCTTCATCAAGCAGATGTTCAGCAAGGAGGGCTTCGGCGCCCTCGGGCGGCTTGTCCTCGTCTATTTCTTTATTGCCGTCTTTTGGTCGCTTTGGGACCAGAGCGCGGGCGGCTCCTGGACGCTGCAGGCGCGCGACATGGACCTGAGCTTCTTCGGCCTCACCTTGCTCCCCGCGCAGGTGCAAACGGCGAACCCGATTTTCATCCTCATTTTCATTCCGCTGGTGAATTACGTGATTTATCCGGCGATCAACCGGGTCTACCAGTTGACGCCGCTGCGCAAGATCGGCATTGGCCTCTTCCTGACCGCGATGAGTTTCCTGATCATCGCTTTTATCCAGACCATGATCGACGCGGGGCAGAAGCCGACCATCTGGTGGCAGTTTTTGGCTTACGTGGTCCTGACCCTGGGCGAAACGATGGTCTCAATCACCGGCCTGGAACTTTCCTACACGCAGGCGCCGAACAAGATGAAGAGCGTGGTCATGGCGGCCTGGCTTTTCACCGTCTCACTCGGGAACGCGTTCACCGCAGCCTTCAACTTCGCCATCCTGAAGGAGGACGGTTCTTCCAAGCTGACCGACTTCCAGTATTACGTCTTCTTCGCCGTGCTCATGCTGGTGGCGACGGTCCTGTTTGCCATTGTCGCGAGCTTTTATCGCTACAAGACCTACCTGCAATCGCAGGATGATGCCGTGGAAGAAGCCGATGCGATCGCGCCGACCGCGGCCGGCGGCGCGCCCACCTGAAGCGCGCCAGAAAGACAGGAAGAGGAATAAATTAGGAAACCAGGAAAGCAGGAAGAGGGGATGAATCAGGAAATAGGAAAGCAGGAAAGGGAGGGATGAATTTGGTTCCAGATTTCTGCCTCTTACTTCTCCTTCAGTCCTTCGCCCCTAGTCCCCTCTGCGTCTCTCCGCGTCTCTGCGGTAAGTCAGGAAAGCGCGGCGACCATGCGCTGGCGCATTTTCGCGTCGGGCAGACGGCCGTAACCTGCCTGGAGGTTGTCCTCCATGTGTTCCGGTTTGCTGGTGGCCGGGATGACACAGGTGACCGTTTCGTTCGCCACGATCCACTTCAGGAAAAATTGGGCCCAGGTTTTGCACCCGATTTCCGCGGCGTAATCCGGCAGCGCCTTGCCCCGGGTCTGCGCGAAGAGATTACCGCGACCGAAAGGCCGGTTCACGATCACGGCGACTCCCTTCTCCTTCGCAATTGGGAAAACGCGATCGTCTGCTTCCCGTTCCATGAGCGAATAGTTGATCTGCACAAAATCGACCGGTTCCTTCTCGAGCACCCGCGCCACCTCCTCCTGGCTTTCGTCGGTGTAATGGGTGATGCCCGTGTAGCGAAGGCGGCCTTCCTTTTTCCATGCCCTCAGGGTGGCGAGCTGTGTCTCCAGATCGATCAGGTTATGCACCTGGACCAAATCGAGCCGCGTCGTCTCCAGCAATCGCAATGAGTCCTCGAGCTGTTTCAGGCCCGCTTCGCGCCCGGTCGTCCAGACCTTGGTGGCAAGGAACAGTTTGTCCTGCAGCTTCAACTCCGTGGCCAGGTCGCCCACCACTTCCTCCGCGCGGCCGTACATGGGCGACGAATCCACCAGGCGGCCGCCGCCCTGCACGAGTCGCGTGAGGACGGCCTTGAGCGGGGCCCGTTCCGCGGCAGAGGCGCCAGCGTCGAAGGTGCGCGACGTCCCGAGACCGATGACCGGCAACTTTTCGCCGGAATGGGGAATCGCCCTCATGATGAGGTCATCTTTTTGCGGTTGTCCGAGGGCGCTGCGACCGCCCACCATGGTGGCAAGCATCGCGCCTCCCATTACCCTGGCTGCTTCTCGTCGGGTCATCTGCCCATTATAGCAGGCGCTGACGGCGGGCAAAGTTACGGTGACAGAAAGCCGCTGATTGCGCCGGACGGAATCGAGCCGAATCTTCCCGATCATGTCTTCCACCCGCCGTCACTTCATCAAGCTCTCCGCCGCCGCCGGGGGCGCCCTTGGTCTCGGGCTGCCGTTCCGATCATTGTGCGCGCAGGGGGAAACTGCCGCCGTAAAGCCGATGAATATCCTCATTCTGGGAGGGACAGGGTTCACGGGCCCTTTTCAGGTGCGATATGCGCTCGGGCGCGGGCACAAGGTGACCATATTTAACCGGGGCAAACGGCCGAGCGATCTGCCGAAAGAGGTCGAGCATCTCAAGGGGGATCGCAGCGGCGATCTGAAGGCGCTGGAGGGTCGGAAATGGGACGTGGTCATCGATAATCCGACGACGCTGCCGGTTTGGGTGCGCGATGCCGGGCAGATCCTCCAGGGCCACACCGATCGCTACGTCTTCATTTCGACCATCTCGGTTTATAAGGACGGCGGGAAACCTGAGGCCGACGAGAACGCTCCTCTGCAGGAATACGAGGGCGCCGACGCGATGAAGGAAACGCGGGAAAGTTTGATGGCCTCGGACTTCAAGCTTTACGGGCCGCTCAAGGTGATGGCGGAACGGGAAGCGGAAAAATGGTTCCCGCGCCAGACACTTGTCGTGCGGCCCGGTCTGATCGTCGGACCGCGCGATGAGAGCGACCGGTTTACCTATTGGCCGGTTCGGATTGATCGGGGAGGGGAGGTGCTGGCGCCGGGGAGACCGACAGATCCCGTTCAGTTCATCGACGCGCGGGATCTGGCCGAATGGACCATCCGGATGGTGGAAGAACGCGCCACCGGCACTTTCAACGCGACCGGCAAATCGATGGGAATCGGCACGATGCTGGAGAAGATCAAGGAAGGCGTGGGCGGGCAGGCGAAGTTCACCTGGCTACCGGCCGACTTTCTCGAAAAACAAAAGGTCTCGCCATGGTCTGACATGCCGGTCTGGATCCCGCCCGCGGCCGATCCGGGCGCCGGGCGGACGGGAATTCAGAAGGCGCTCGCGCGGGGACTCACCTTTCGTCCGGTCGACGAGACAGCCAGGGAAACCCTGGCGTGGTTCAAGTCGCTCCCGGCGGCGCGACAGGCGGATCTGGGCGCGGGTCTGACCGCGGAACGCGAGAAGGAAGTGCTGGCGGCGTGGCGCCAGCGGCAGGGGTAGCCGGAAGAAGATGTGGAAGAGGGCCGGCCGATGAGCGCAATTTTACTTCGTTGGCGCGACCGGATGGTGGAAGTGCGGCCGGAGGAATGGCGCGCGCTCGTGCTGGCCTTCGTTTTCAATTTCATCGTCCTGGGCAGCTATTATGTGCTGCGCCCGATTCGCGACGAGATCGGCGCGGCGGGCGGACTGGAGAACCTGGCCTGGATGTTCACCGGCACCCTGGTGGTGATGCTGGGGGCGAACGCCCTCTTCTCGGCCATCGTGACCCGGTTCTCCCGGCGCCGGTTCATTCCGCTGGCCTACCGTTTTTTCATCCTGAACCTGGTCGTGTTCTGGATCCTGATGCGAATGCTCCCGGCCAATCCTTGGGTCGGCCGGGCGTTTTTTGTCTGGGTCAGCGTCTTCAATCTTTTCGTGGTGAGCGTTTTCTGGGCGTTCATGGCCGACATCTTCAACACCGAACAGGGGAAACGTCTTTTCGGCTTCATTGCCGTGGGCGGCACCCTGGGGGCCATCGTGGGCGGGACCGTGACCGCGTCGTCGGTGCAGATTTTTGGCGCGGCCAATTTGCTGCTCGTCTCCGCGGTCCTACTGGAAGGGGGCGCGTGGTGCGTGCGAGCCTTTCCGGGTTCCTTCCGCAAGGGCGGGCCGCCGGGAGAATCGGGTTCGTCCGAGGCGCCGATTGGCGGGTCGGTCTGGGCCGGGCTGACGCACGTGCTGCGATCGCCGTATCTGCTCGGCATCTGCCTGTTCATGCTCCTGCATTCGGTCACGGCCACCCTGGTCTATTTTCAACAGGCGGAGATCACCGGGCGTGTCTTCGTTGATCGCGGTGCGCGCACGGCCTTTTTCGCGCAGCTCGACGTCTGGGTAAACGTGCTCACGATCGTGACGCAGATGTTCCTGACCGGGCGGCTGCTGCGCTGGCTGGGGGTGGGGGTGACGCTGGCGATGATGCCGTTGATCAGCCTGGCCGGGTTCCTCGCGCTGGGGTTCGTGCCCGTGCTGGGCCTGCTGGCGGTTTTCCAGGTGCTGCGGCGGGCGGCGAACTACGCGCTTTCGCGGCCCGCGCGGGAGGTGCTTTTCACGGCGGTGCCGCAGGAGGACAAGTACAAGGCGAAAAGTTTCATCGATACCTTTGTTTATCGCGCGGGGGACCAGGTCGGGGCCTGGTCGTATCCACTGCTGAAATGGCTCGGTTTGTCCCTGGCCGGGATTTCATTTGTGGCGGCGCCGCTGGCCGCCCTATGGTGTGTCCTGAGCCTCTGGCTTGGCCGCCAGTTAGCCCGTAGAACGGGGCCGCCCGCCTCCTGATTCCATGAAAACGATTTCTTTTCTTTTCCTGTTCATCGCCACGCCGCTTCTGGCCGCTGCGCCGGACGCGCAGTTCGAGGAGACCGCCAGGGCATATCTCGAACAATACCTGAAGACACATCCGGAAGAGGCGACGGCGCTGGGTGATCATCGCTTTGACGGCGAGGTGACCGATTACTCGAAGGAAGCGCGGGCGCGGGAGCTGGCGATGAACCGGGAGTTCCGCGAAAAGCTGGGGAAGATCGAGGCCAAGGCCCTGTCCCCCGCGAACAGCGTGGACCTGCGCATCCTGCGCGACAACCTCGACTACCGGATCTTCCAGCTGGAAGAGCTGAAGGAACCGGAATGGAACCCGCTGGCCTATGATGACGCGCTGGCGAGCGGCGTTTACCTGCTGATTGCGCGCGAGTTCGCGCCGGCGGAGAAGAGGCTGGCCAGCATCAAAAAGCGGATGGAAGGAATCCCGGCCGTGATCGTGCAGGCCAAGGGGAACCTGCAAAACCCGCCCCGCATCCACACCGAGACGGCGATTGAACGAATGGGGGGCGCGATCGGCCTGATGCGCGACGGGGTGGCGCCGTTGCTCGAGCAGGTGCCCTCGATGAAGGAAGAGCTGGCGCCGGTGCAGGCGAAGGCGGTGGCCGCGCTGGAGGAATACAAAGGCTGGCTGGAAAAAGATCTGCTGCCGCGCTCGAAAGGTGATTTCCGGCTCGGGCCGGCCCGGTTCAAGAAGAAGCTCCGCTTCGCCCTCGCCTCCGAGCTTTCCATGGAGGACGTCATGAAGCGGGCGCAGAAGGAGCGCGCGGCCACGCAGGTGCTGATGTTCCAGACCGCGCTGCCGCTCCATAAGAAATATTTCCCGGAGGCAAAGGAAGCCGAGCTGGCCGACCAGAAGAAGGTGGTCCGGGCGGTGCTGGACAAACTGGCGGAGGAACACCCGACCGACGAGACCATCGTGGCGCTGGCGGAAAAAGCGGTGCGGGAGACGACCGATTTTGTGCGGGAGAAGGACCTGGTGACCGTGCCGGACAAGCCGCTGCAGGTGATCGTGATGCCCGAGTTCAAGCGCGGCACCGGGATTGCCTACTGTGATTCGCCCGGGCCGCTGGAGGAGAACGGCGAGACGTTTTACGCGGTCGAACCGACACCGGAAAGCTGGAGCCCGGAGCGGAAACTTTCCTTTTACCGCGAGTACAACAATCACATGGTGAAAGACCTGACCGTGCATGAGGCCATGCCGGGGCATTACCTGCAACTGGCCCACGCCAACCGGTTCAAGGCGCCGACCCTGGTGCGGGCGGTCTTCCAGAGCGGCCCTTTCATCGAGGGCTGGGCGGTTTATGCCGAAAAAACGATGGCGGCGGCCGGATATGGCGGCCCGGAAGTGAAGATGCAGCAGCTCAAGATGCGGCTGCGCGCCATCATCAACGCCATCCTCGACCAGAGCATTCATGCCGGTCGCATGACCGAAAAGGAGGCGCTCGACCTGATGATGAACGAGGGGTTCCAGCAGGAAGGAGAGGCGGTGGCGAAATGGAAACGGGCGCGCCTGACCTCGGCCCAGCTTTCAACCTACTTTGTGGGCGCGAGTGAGATGGATGAACTGCGCGAGAAAGCGGAGAAAAAGGGCGATTTCAACCTGAAGAAGTATCACGATGCCGTTCTTTCCTTCGGAAGCCCGCCGCCGAAATACGTGGCCGAGATGATGGGGCTGTGAGGAAGCGCGCGCTCGCGGCGTGAGCGCGGCACGCGTGCTCTCAGGCTCGACGGAGTCTCGCCCTACCGGGGCGTCAGTAGTTGACCGGGTTCTTCAGGAAGCGCCACAGGATCTTGCAGGCGACGGTCCAGCTCCCGGCCCGCCCTTCCACGTGGGCCAGGATCTGATCGAGCCTGGCCCGGTCGTAATGCGAGCCGGCGAAAAATACTCCGGCAATCCGTTGGGTGTTGCGGATGTCCGCCAGCGGATCGGCTTCCAGGAGAACAAGGTCGGCCGTTTTCCCCGGGGCGACGCTCCCAAACTGGGCGGTCAGGCCAAAATACTCCGCGGCGGAAATGGTGGCGGCGCGGAGCGCTTCCGCCGGGGTCAGGCCGGCGGCGACCAGGTGTTCGAGTTCGCGATGAAGATCGGCTCCGGGGACGATGTAGTCCGTGCCAGCCAGGATCTTCACGCCGGCACGATGCGCCGCCCCGGTCAGGGCCAGGCCTTTTGTGTAAAAGTCGCGGTAAGTTTGCCGGGCTTCGGGTGACGGGTCCCGCGCGAGGGTGGCGTCAACGTCCTCCAGCCATTGCCATTGCATGAGGGGATGGAGGAAGCGCAGGAGGGGATCTTTCCGGACCGAGGGATGGTCGGCGTAGGCATCGACCCAGCGTGTCAGGTGCGTAGGGACATACCAGGTGCCGTGCCGGCGCATGGCGGCAAAGATGGCCTCGGCCCGGTCCGGGTCGTGGTCGTCGAGCATGCGCCGTCGATCCTCCTTCCATGCCGGCGAGTTGGCGCGGCTTCGCAGTTCCTCGCTGCCGGAAAAAGATTCGTGCAGGAGAAAGCGCGCGTGCTCGATGCTTTTTTGGTGGGCAGCCGCTTCGATTGCACTGACGGCATGCGGCCGGTGCCCGACCACATCGAGCCCGAGGCGGCGGGCCTCGGCCACGAGCGCAAAGTAGGCGTCACGCGGCAGGTGATCATAGACCTTGATGGCGTCCGCCTCTCCCGCAAAATGCCGGACAAAGGCGCGCGCCTCCCCGGCATTGGCCGTGCCGAAGAACGTGGGCACGCCGCCGAGGCGGGCGAGCATGCGCGGACCGTTGGCCATGAAACTGGTCGTGCCGGCAATGCGAGGGGCGACGAGCGCGCCCGCTTCCGCCTGGGCGGTCCATGCCCGTTTTTCGCCGGCACAGGCGATGAAGGGATCGCCTGGCGTGGGACAGCCCTGCATGTCGCGCACATTGGTGACACCGAAGGCGAGATACAGGGGGAGGTCGAGCAGCGGCGAGACGGCGTAAACATGGGCGTGCATGTCCCAGAAAGCCGGGATGAGGAAGCGGCCCTGTCCGTCGATTTGCCGTGCGCCCGGCGGAATGGCGGCGGCCGGCTCCACCCGGGTGATGATGCCCTCCTCGATGACGACGGTCTGGCCCGGCCTGAGCCGGCCCTGCACGACATCGACCACGGTGACGCCCGTGATGGCGATCGGCCCGCGCGTCCGCACCGCGACCAGTTTTGGTTCCGGCCAGAGAACGCCGAGCACGAAGAGGCCGACGAGCGTGGCGAGGAGCGCGAGAAGGGAAGCACCGGCCCATCGGGCAAGAACGCGAAAGGCGCGGCCGGCGGAATTCGGCGTCGTGATCATGCGCGGCTCCCTGTTTACAAGGAGGCAGAAGGAACGCAAACTCTGCGATGCCCAACGTCGCCACCTGGATCCGCCCGAAGGACCAGGCATATTTCCAGGAGGTCTTCGCGCCCTACCCCGCCCTGAGACTGCACAATGCCGCGCTCGGCCCGGTGGCGCTCCCGGAAATGGACGGGCTGCTTTTGACGGGCGGCGCGGACCTCGCGCCGGTCTTCCTGAAACAGGAGGTGCGCGACACCGCGGTGCTCGACAAGGAGATCGATGCGGTGCGCGACCGCTGGGAACTCGACGCGATCGGAGCCGCGGTGGAGCGCGCCCTGCCTCTTTTCGGCATTTGCCGCGGCTTGCAGGTGTTGAATGTCGCGCTGGGTGGGACGCTTCGGCTCGACATCCCGGGGCATGACGGCCCGGAGATGCGCTTCAAGGACGTGCAGGAGTTGCGCAATGACCGGGCGGCGGCCCATCGTTTTAGCCTGGTGAACAGTTCGCACCACCAGGCGATCGACCGGCTGGGCGACGGCATGGTGGCCGAGGCGTGGTGCGCCAAGGATGACATCATCGAAATGGTGCGCATCGCGAAGTACCCCTTCGGTCTTGCGGTCCAGTATCATCCCGAGCGCAACGCGGAGCTTTATGCGCCCCTTTTCGCGGACTTCGTCGGGCGCTTGAATGGCGCGAAGTAACCGGGCAGGATAGCGCGCCATGGCCACGCCGCAGAACACGATCGCGATCGTTTACGATTACGATCAGACCCTGAGCCCGAGTTACATGCAGGACGAGGTGGTTTTTCCCACCTTCGGCATCGACTCGGCGAAATTCTGGGAGCGCTGTTCCGCCCTGGTGCGCGAGGGGGGCTACGATGGGGAGCTGGCCTACATGAAAGTGTTGCTCGACACCCTGGGGATGGACCGCCCGACCAATGCCGAGCTTAAGGCGCTGGGCGCGAACCTGAACTTCTACAAAGGGCTGCCGGGGATGTTCGAGGATTTCGCCAACACGCTGCTCACCCCGGAACAGGTCGCGCATGGCATCACGGTCGAGCATTATATCATCTCGTCCGGGATGAAGATCCTGATCGAGGGGAGCCGGCTGGCCCCGTTTGTGCGCGCGATTTTCGGGTGCGAATTCGCCGAGGATGAGCAGGGGCGGATCACTTTCCCGAAGCGGGTGATCAGTCACACGCAGAAGACCCAGTACCTTTTCCGGATCAACAAGGGCCTGCTCGATATGTCGCAGGACGTGAACGACCACATGGACGCCGATATCCGGCCGGTGCCGTTCCCGAATATGATCTACCTTGGGGACGGCCCGACCGATGTGCCCTGTTTCACGGTCATGAAAAAGAACGGCGGCCAGGCCATTGCCGTCTATAACCCGGACGATCCGCAGCGGGCGGGTTTCCGGAAGTGCTACCAGCTTTCCACTTATGCCGACCGGGTGCGGCACATCGCGCCCTCGGATTTCCGGCCGAACACGCACCTGCGCCTGCTTCTCGAGCAGATGGTCGAGGAGATTGCCAACCGGATGGTGGAGGAGCGCCGCGCCGCGGTCGAGACCGGCACGGTGCGCGCGCCGCGGCACTGACTAGAACCAGAGCCGCCAGGCGACGCGAACGGCGAAGAAAAGCATGACCCCGGCGGTGATGGCCTGGGTCCAGACCTGCCAGGCGGGCCGGACAAAAAAACGGGCGCCGAAATGCAGCGAGGTGCAGAGCACGATGACCCACATGAGGGCGCCGGTGAGCACAGCGGCGGCAAAAGTGAGCGCGCGACCGACCGTGAGGGCGCCTTCCGTTCCCTGCTGGCCGACCACGGCGAGCCAGAACCCGATGTTGAAAGGACTGGTCAGCGCCATGAAAAATCCGAGCCAGTAGCCCCGGCGCTCCTTTTTCGCCGGCGCGCCGGTGGCTGCGTCGAGCCCGGCCCGCAGATCGCGATGGGCGCCGAGGGCGGCGCGAGCGAAGAGAAAGGCGAGGCCGAGCAGGAGGGTGAAACTGATGATGCCGAGCGTCTGCCGAACGGCGGCGCGGTTGAGCAGGGCGCCCGCGCCCACCGCCACGCTCAGGGCCCAGATGAAATCACCGGTGCAGGCGCCGAGGCCAACGCGCCAGGCGGAGAGGAAACCGCCGCCCTGCCCGGCGGGTCGAAGGCCGCGCCGGATCATCTCGGCGTTGACCGGGCCGGGCGGCCAGGAAACCGACCAGCCGAGGATCAGGCCCTTGAGGAAGGTGGCGAAGCTCACGGGCGGACCCTAGAAGCCGCACCGGCGCCGGATCTCGGCAAAACTCGAGCGGACGCGGAGCAGACTGGCGAGGTAACGGTCGCTGGCCGGCACGTCATGAATCCGGGTGAGATTGCCCGGCGTTTCCAGACGCGAGAAAACCACCTGGGCAATCTTGCGGCGCGGCACGCTCACGGCGCCATAGCCGGAAGGCTGGTTGCTCGACCAGTAACGCACCATGGGCACGCCATTCTCCTCGAATTGTCCTAGATAAATGACGGAATGGCCGCTTTCCCTGCGGCCCACTTCGCGACTCCAAAAGATCTTCATGAAGTCGCCGGGCCGGGCCGCCTCGTAACTGCTGAAGTTGCGGCCCAGTTTCAGTTCGTGGAAAAGACGGGCGGTGCCGGGACCGTTGGCGTTCCAGCGTCCCCAGATGCCCTCGCCATCGGCCTGGTCGCGAATGATGAGCTGTTCAAGCGTGGCATGGGGCAGGTGCAGCCGCCCCTGTTCGCGCAGCGTCTCCAGCGTCTGGATGAAAACGAGGTAGGTCGCGCCGGAGCAGTAGCTGGGCGAGGCCGCCTTTGGCAGGATGAAAAATTTGCCGGATTCAAAATGCGCGGCGGATTGGAGTTTGATCTTGGCATAGCGCGAGGTGGAATAGCCACCCGCCTGCGGCATCCCGTCGATCTGGCGGAGGATAAGCGCGTTCAGGTCGGAGGCGGCCGCCGCCCAGGGACCGGCGAAGACAACCAGGAAAAGGAGGCGAAACAGGGTCACGGAGCGCCCATTATAACACACCGCCCGGTGGCTCGCCTCGGCGGGAAATCCATGTTATCTCCTGATGTCATGATTCGGTTTACCAAGATGAATGGCGCGGGCAACGATTTCGTGCTGCTCGACAACCGGGACGGGGGAATTGCCCTGGAACCGTCTCAGATCGAACGAATTTGTGACCGTCACCGCGGGGTGGGAGCGGACGGCATTCTGGTGCTGGAGCCGGCGGCCAACGGGGCCGATTTCCGGATGCGTTATTACAACCGCGACGGGGGCGAAGCGGAGATGTGCGGCAATGGCGCCCGCTGTTTTGCGCGGTTTGCCCGGGAGAAGGCCGGGGCTGGGAACGCGGTTTCCTTTGAGACTCCGGCGGGCATTATCCGCGCCCGGCTGGACGGCGAACTGGTTTGCCTGGAGATGAGCGAACCGACGGGGATGCGGCTCGACCTTTCGCTGGAAGCGGCGGGCCGGGAAGTGGCGGCCCATTTCATCGACAGCGGGGTGCCCCACGTGGTGGTGCCGGTTCCCGCGCTGGAGGAGGTCGATGTGCGGGGGCTGGGCGCCGCCTTGCGACAGCACCCGGAGTTCGCGCCCAAGGGGGCGAACGTGAATTTCAGCGAAAAGCGCGGCCGCCGGCGGATTGCCATCCGCACCTATGAGCGCGGGGTGGAGGACGAGACGCTGGCGTGCGGGACGGGCGTGGTGGCCAGCGCGCTTTTGTATGCGGCCACCGAGGAGGTGGACGGCCCGATCGGGGTCCTGGTGCGGGGCGGGAGCGAAATGACCGTCGGATTCAAGCGTTTGGGCGAGAAGTTCACGCAGGTGACACTGACGGGGCCGGCCGAGTTTGTTTTCGAGGGCACGCTCGAGCTTTAGGGCGGACCGGCGGTTCCGGCCGCGACCCCCGGCTTGAGGCGGACAATCCCTTTTATTGCGGGGGCGAACGCTCCCCCTTACAATCGCGCGATGTTTCAAGGCACCTACACCGCGCTGGTGACGCCGTTTCGCGACGGCCGGATCGATGCCGGGGCGCTGGAACGTTTGGTGGAAGGGCAGATCGCCGCGGGGCTGGACGGCATCATCGCGGTGGGCACCACCGGGGAAGCGCCCACCCTCTCGCGCGACGAGCGGGAGGAAGTGATCCGGCTTTGCCTGCAGATTGCGAAAGGACGCTGCCAGGTTTTGGCCGGCACCGGATCTTATTCCACGCGCGAAGCGGTCGCCGCGACCGAGGCGGCGGAAAAGCTCGGGGTCGACGGCGCCCTCGTGGTGGCCCCTTATTACAACAAGCCGAGCCAGGAAGGGCTGTTCCGCCATTTCACCGCGGTGGCGAAGGCGACAAAGCTGCCCATCATGCTCTACAACATCCCGGGGCGTTGCGGCGTGGACATTCTGCCGCCCACGGTGGTGCGCCTGGCTGAGGGATGCCGCAATATCGTCTCGATCAAGGAAGCCAGCGGCAGCGTCGACCGCGTGAGCGAACTCCGGGGACTGCTCCCGGCGGAGTTTACCATCCTGAGCGGGGACGACGCGCTGACCCTGCCTTTTCTGGCGGTGGGGGCGGTCGGCGTGGTAAGCGTCGCCTCCAACCTTGTCCCGGCGGAGGTGGCCGCTTTGGTCCGGGCGGGCCGGGCTGATCGCCGGGAGGAAGCCACGAGACTGCATCACCGGTTACACGGGCTTTTCCGGGATCTCTTTATCGAGCCAAACCCGGTCCCGGTGAAAACGGCATTGTGTTGGCGCGGCCAGATGAGTGACGAAGTGCGGCTGCCCCTCTGCGAAATGTCGGAAACGAACCGCGAACGCCTGCGCACAACGCTGGCGGCGTTCGACCAGAGCCCGTGAACGCGACGCGCATTCTGCTGGTCGGAGCCGCCGGTCGCATGGGACAGGCGATCGAGGCGGTGGCCCGCCGGCAGAACGCGGTCGAGATCGTGGCTCGATGTGATCGCGGCGATGAGCTGGGTGAAAAGGTGGCGGGCTGCGATGTCGTGATCGATTTCAGCTCGGCCACGGCCACGGGAGAGGTGACGCGGGCCTGCCTGGCCGCGGGCAAAGCACTGGTGATCGGCACCACCGGGCACGACGAAGGCGCTTTGGCCGTCCTGAGAACCGCCGCGGAATCGATCCCGGTGCTGCTTTCGCCCAATTTCAGCGTGGGGGTAAACGCGATGCTCTGGCTGGCGGCCCGGGCCACGGAATTGCTTGGGCCCGACTTCGACATCGAGATCGTGGAGATGCATCACCGGCACAAGAAGGACGCCCCAAGCGGCACGGCGAGGAAGCTGGCCCAGCGAATCGCGGAGACGCGGAAGATGGACAGCGGAATTTTTCGTCATGGCCGGAAGGGAGATGTGGGAGAGCGACAGACTGGGGAGATCGGCTTGCACGCGATGCGGGGAGGCGACGTTGTGGGGGATCACACGGTGGTTTTCGCCGGCAGCGGGGAGCGCCTGGAGTTGACGCACAAGGCCTCGAGCCGGGAGGTGTTCGCCGCGGGCGCGCTGCGCGCGGCGCAGTGGGTCGCGGATAAACCGCCCGGCTTTTACGGGATGGACGAGGTGCTCGGGCTGGGCGGTGAGAAATGAGAGCGGGCATTGCCCTCGGCTCGAACCTGGATGAACGGCTGAACCATCTCCGCCTGGCGCGCGATCGCATCATCGGGCTGCCCGGGGCGGACGAACCGGTCGCCCTCTCCTCCGTTTACCAGACCGCCCCGGTCGAGTGCCCACCCGGCACGCCCGATTTTCTGAATGCCGTGATGGAAATATCCTACGACGGGGCGGCGGAGGATCTTCTGCGCGAGCTGCGCCAGATCGAGGGGGAACTGGGCCGGGAGGAAACGCGCGCGCGCAACCAATCGCGGACGATTGACCTGGATCTGCTTTATTTCGGCGACCAGGTCCGGGAGGGCGAGGAGATCGAGTTGCCGCACCCGCGCCTGGCGGAGCGTCGTTTTGTGCTCGAGCCGCTGGCTGAAATTCGCCCGGAGCTGATCCTGCCCGGCCAGGAGGAGACGGTGGCGCGGCTGCTGGAGAAACTGCCGGCGGAGCCGGTGGTGGTGCGCGCCCCGGCACAATGGTAAGGTCGGGCGCGATGGAGGATTTCCGCGAAAGAAAGCGGCGGGGCCAACGCCTGACCGCGTTGACGGCTTACGATTATCCGACGGGCCGTCTGCTCGATGAGAGCGGGATCGACATCATCCTCGTGGGCGACTCGGTCGGGATGGTGGTGCTCGGTTATGAGGACACCACCGAAGTGACCCTGGACGCGATGGTGCATCACACGCGCGCGGTGGCGCGGGGAGTGAAAAAGGCGCTGCTCGTGGGAGACCTTCCTTTCGGGACCTATCCCGATCCGGCCACCGCGGTGGCCTCCGCGCACCGGTTGATGGAGGCGGGCGCTCAGGCCGTGAAGCTGGAGGGCGGCGCGAGTCATCGGGAACAGATTGCGGCGATCGTGGGCGCGGGCATTCCGCTGATGGCGCATATCGGGATGCTGCCGCAAAGCGTGCGGATCGAGGGCGGCTACAAGTTGAAGGGCCGGACGCCGGCGGAGGCGGAGCTGCTTCTGCGGGATGCCGCGGCGGTGGAAGAAGCGGGGGCCTTTGCCGTGGTTCTCGAGATTGTGGCCGCGGAAACGGCCCGTCGCCTCACCGCTTCCGTGCAGATCCCGACAATTGGGATCGGGTCGGGAGAACATTGCGATGGGCAGATCCTGGTGACGCACGACCTGATCGGCCTTTTTCCGTGGTTCACGCCCAAGTTCGTCTCACCGCAGGCGCGGGTGGCCGACGAGATTCGGCGGGCGGCGGGAGCTTTTATTGAACAGGTGCGGGCCGGCGACCGTCCAGTTTGACAGGCGCGGAGTGTTGATCCCTTTAGGGAAAGCAAAATGAAGGCAGCAAAGAACCTCGATGATGATTTGATCTGGTCAGGCAGCCGGCAGCGGAGCTGGCTGTTGTTTGCCCTGCTGGTCTCGCTGGCCCTGCACGCCGTGCTCTGCCTCTATTTTTACCGGACCGAATTCCAGGCGGCCCTGACGGCAGTCAAGGAAGCGCCCCGCACCTCCACTTTCAATGTGACCCGGGTCGACCCGAGCACGTTGCTCGACAAGGCGAGCATGGACCAGAATGCCGCCGCGGCGAAACCGAATCCCGACCAGACGGAGGTGCAGCTGCCGGACGAGAAAAAGTCATTCGACCAGCTTCTGCAGGAGATGCAGGCGAGCGCGGCGATTCCGGACGACACGGCTGATGTGCTGCCCGACCAGCCAAAGGTTGAGCAGAGCGACGTCAGTTCGGTCCTGGAAGAGATCGAGAACACCACCGCGCAGATTCTTTCCCGAAGCCCGAATGCCACGCGGGAACAGTCGCTTCTCAGTGACGCCGCCTCATCGGGGCGTCCGCAACCGGCGCTGACCGGGACCGAGCTGGCCACGAGCACGACGATCACCAAGCCGAACACATTTACCAGCCAGTTGCCGGGCGACAGCGCCGGTCCGCGCCGGGGCAACCCGGGTTTCAGCGACCTGGACCAGTTGTTGTCGCAGAAAGGCCCGATCGGTTCGGGCACGGCGATTCGCATGCCGAACGACCAGCTATACAATTACGACAGCGCGGCGCTGCAACAGGGCGCGATCACGGAGCTGCAGAAGCTGGGCATCCTGATCAAGCGCAACCCGAAGATGAAATTCGTGATTGAGGGATACACCGACTCCTTTGGTTCGCCCGCCTACAATCTTGACCTGAGCCAGCAGCGCGCGGACAGCGTGGCCCAATATCTGGTGCAGGTGTTCGGGGTGGACCCGGCCCAGATCGAGGCGCGCGGGTTTGGGGGCACGAAGTTTCTGGTTCCGCCGCGGGCGGTCGACATGACCTCGGAAGCGGCGGTGAACGCCGAGATTGCGCGGCAGCAGCCAAACCGCCGCGCGGTGGTGGTGGTGAAGGATAGGTAGCCGCCGCCGTGGAACGGCGGCGGAATGACGAAGGTCTGATGACGAATGACGAAGTGGGGGGCGTTGGCGCGGTTTGTCATCCCGAGGCTGGCGCAGCCCGCCGAGGGACCTCGCGGTCGCAGGGGGCGGGCGCTGACGCGCGCGGCGGTGGGCGCAGGGGTGGCGGCCGCTTTTTGTTGGGGCGTAGGCGGGTTCAGAATTCGGGGGGTCCTTCGCCGTCTTTGCGGCTCAGGATGACCGAATAGGGGCGCGTTTTACCAGTTCGTCAGCCAGCTGGGCTCATTGGCAGGCTCGTCCGCCACGGTCCAGAGATCGAAGGTTGGGTTACGACTGCCTGTGCCGGGGCCGCCCGGGTTCAGGTCGGGATTCCCGGCGGTGGAATATCCGTAGGCATCCCCGAAGGGATCGCGGATGAACTGGACCGCGCCGCCGGTCGCCTGGGGCGGACTGAGCTGGTTGGGCTGAAAGGTCATGTAGGCGCGGTTCTCGGCTTTGCGCTGGGCATCGAGATCGTCGTCGCCGCTGAGGGCACGGTAGAGCACAAGGTTGGCCGCGGGATAATTTGCCGGGTTGGTCGTGGAAGTGGTGAGTGAATTGGTGTCGGCCGAGGAAGGATACGTCCCGTTATCGGCCTTGTAATTTTCGAGCGCGGCGGACATGGCGGCGATCTCGGCTTGGGCGCGGGAGCGGGCGCCTTTTTTCTGCACGTAGTTGCTGGTGCCAAGGATGAGCCCGGCCAGGATGATGATGATCGTAATCACCACGAGCAGCTCAATGAGGGTGAAGGCGCCGCGCGCCGGAAAAGCTTTCCCGGTCACGTCTGGGACTGCAGGCCGCTGATGATGCTGATGAGCGGCATGAAGAGGGCAATCACGATGACGCCGACGATCAAGAGCCAGGAAAACGATCATGATCGGCTCAAGCATGGAGGTGAGGCCGGAGACGGCGTTGTCCACTTCGTCGTCGTAGACGTCGGCGATCTTGAGGAGCATTTCGGGGAGCTGGCCGGTTTCTTCGCCGACGTCGACCATGCTGATGACCATGGGCGGGAAGACGGTGCTGGCCTCGAGCGGGTGCGACGATGATTCCCCTTCCTTGACCGCGTCGTGCACCTTGTCGATGGCGTCGGCGATGACGACGTTGCCGGCGGTTTCGCGGGTGATGTTGAGCGCCTGCAGGATGGGCACACCGCGAGGTGACCAAGGGTGCCGAGGGTGCGGGTGAAGCGGGAGATGGCGCTTTTGCGCTGGAAGTCGCCGAAGAGCGGCAGCGCAGCTTGACCTGGTCGATCAGGGCGCGGCCGCGGCCGCTGCGAGGCTTGAAGAAGCCGGTAGGCGACCACCAGGACAACGCCGACGCCGAGGAGAATCAGGCCATGATGCCTTGAAAAGGTCGGCTGAAACCGATGACGAAGCGCGTGATGGCCGGGAGCGGGCGATCGCCCGAGCATGTCCTCGAAGATCTTCTCGAACTTCGGAACGATGAAGATCAGGAGGAAGACGATGATGGCCGACGGCGATGACCATGACGATGATCGGGATACACCATCGCCGAGACGATCTTGTTCTTGAGCTTCTGCGCCTTTTCCTGGTACTCGGCCAGACGGTTGAGGACGACTTCGAGCACCCCGCCGAGCTTCGCCGGCCTTGACCATGTTGACGTAGAGCTTGTTGAAGATCGCGGGATGCTGCGCGAAGGCTCTTCGGAGAAGGTGCTGCCGGTCTGCACGGAGTCGGCCAGCGTGTTGATGGTGCGTCTTCAGCACCGGATTCGGCTCCTGTTTGGCCAGCACGGTCAGACCCGCGCAGCAGCGGCAGGCCGGAGTCAATCAGGGTGGCCAGCTGCCGGGTGAAAATCATGAGGGTCTTGCCTGCGACTTTCGCGGCCCGAGCCTTTCCACCGATGCTGGCCTTGCCTTTGCAACGCAGCGGCTGCGCGCTTTCTTGACGGCGGACATGTCACCTTTGCCCTCCTCGACGAGCCTGGTCGGGGTAGAGCTGGCCGCGGCGCAGCTGCCGATCGCGTCGGCCTCGTTCGGGGCGTCGATCACTCCGGCGGTTTCCTGGCCTTCTGGTCAAGGGCGGTGTAATGAAACTTCGGCATGGCGGAGTTGGGTCCGATGGCCATCGTTGGCCGAGACACGGCCTCGATCAGAAGACAGATTACCTGGCCGCGTGCATCGAGGGCTGTCATACTGTAAAACGGGCCATGGTGAAAATTCGGGGACGCTAGAAGTCTTGCAGACTGGCCGGTTCCTAGGTGTATTTCAGGACTTCCTCGATGGTGGTGTCGCCGTCGAAGATATTGCGCAGGCCGTCCTCGCGCAGGGTGACCATGCCGAGTTCGATGGCCTTTTGCCTTGAGGACCACGGTGGGGGCGCGTTCGGTGATCAGTTCGCGAAGCGGATCGGTGATGTCGCAGCAGTTCGTAGATGCCCTTGCGGCCCTTGTAGCCGGTCTGCGCCGCAGGCGTCGCAGCCGCCGCCGGTGAAGAAATGCTTGTCGCCGATGTCGCGCTGGGAGAAGCCGAGCTGGTTGAGCACGGTCGGGCTCGGGCTCGTAAGGCCGCACGGCACTCCTTGCAGATGGTGCGGAGCAGGCGCTGGGCGAGCACGCCCTCCAGGGTGGCGGAGACGAGGAAGGGCTCGACGCCCATGTCGATCAGACGGGTGACGGCGCCCGGCGGCGTCGTTGGTGTGCAGGGTGGTGAAGCACCAAGTGGCCGGTGAGGGAGGCCTGGATGGCGATCTGCGCGGTTTCCATGTCGCGCATTTCGCCGACCATGATGCGGTCCGGATCCTGACGCAGGAAGGCGCGGAGGACGCGGGCGAAGGTCAGGCCGATCGCTTCGTTGATCGGGACCTGCATGATGCCGTCGATGTCGTATTCCACCGGGTCCTCGGCGGTGAGCAGCTTGGCGTCGATGGTGTTGATCTTGCGCAGGCGGCGTAGAGCGTGGTGGTCTTGCCCGCGCCGGTCGGGCCGGTGACGATGAAGATGCCGTTGGGCTTGCTGGATCGTCTCGTGGATGTACTCGTAGATGTAATCGGGCGTCAGCCCAGATTCTCGAGGTCGAGGTTGACGGAGGAGCGGTCGAGCACGCGGAGCACGACGCTTTCGCCGATACTGGGTCGGCAGGGTGGAGACGCGCATGTCGACCGGGCGCCCGTCGATCATTCGTTCATGATGCGGCCGTCCTGCGGGCAGGCGGCGCTCGGCGATGTTCATGTTCGCCATGACCTTGACGCGGGAGATGACCGGGAGTCGCGAGGTGACCGGCGGCGGCGCCATTTCGTAAAGCGCGCCGTCCACGCGGTAGCGGATCTTGAACTCGTTCTCGAAGGGCTCGAAGTGAATGTCGCTCGCGCGGCTCCTTGATGGCCTGGTAGAGCACCAGGTCGACGAAACGGATGATGGGCGCGCAGTTGGCCTCGGCCTCGAGCTGGCGGCGCTGGTATCGTCGCCGCGCAGGGTCATGAGCTCGCCGGCTTCGCCGAGCTGCTTCAGGATATCCTCCATGCTGGAGCTCTCGCTGCCGTAGTGCTCGTTGATCAGCTCCTCCACCTGACCGGTGGGCGAAACGACCACGTGGATCTCCTTGCCGAGGGCGAAGCGAAGATCCTCGGTCGCGCGCAGGTTGAGCGGATCGACCAGCGACACCGTCAGGGTGTTCTCATTCAGGCCCAGGGGAAGGGCGCCGTGGAGGCGGGCCAGCCCGGCCGGAATGAGCGCGCAGCACTTCCGGCGGGCTGACGTGATGGTCCAGGTCGATGAATTCGGCGCCGAGGTCATCGGCGATGACGCGGCCAGAAATCGTGCTCGGTGACGAAGCCGTCCTCGACGAGAGTCTGGGCCACGGTCTTGCCATTGACGTTGGCCTCCTCGAGGACGTCATCCGCCTGGCCGGGCTGCAAGACCTGCTGCTCCACGAAAAGATCGGCGACCTGCTTGTTGTTCATCGTCGGAAAAACCGCCTAACCGTCATCGCCCATGGTGACCGCGATGACTTCCTCGGCGGAGGTCATGCCGGCGAGCACCTTGCGGATGCCGTCTTCGCGCAGGGTGCGCATGCCGAGTTCGCGGGCGCGTTGCCGCAGGACGAGGGTGGAAGCTGCTTGTTGATCATGTGGCGCACTTCGTCGTCGACGTCGAAGATCTCGAAGATGCCGAGACGGCCGTTGTAGCCGTTGCCCCGGCACTTCTCGCAACCGATCGGGCGCATGACCGTGGCCCCGGTGAGCTGGGAGGCATCCAGATTCAGCGCCCGCAGTTCCTCCTCGGAAAGCTCGGCCGGCTCTTGCAGTCGGCACAGAGCCGGCGGACGAGGCGCTGGGCCATGATGGCGCGCACGGCGGAGGCGATGAGGAACGGCTTCATGCCGATGTCGACCAGACGCGCCACGGCGGAGGGGGCGTCGTTGGTGTGCAGGGTGCTGAAAACCAAGGTGACCGGTGAGGGAGGCGTTGATGGCGATGTTGGCCGTCTCCAGGTCGCGAATTTCACCGATCATGATGATGTTCGGCGCCTGGCGGAGCATGGAGCGCAGCGCGGCGGCGAAGGTCATGCCGATGTCGTCCTTCACCATCACCTGGTTGATCCCGCTCATCTGGTATTCGACCGGGTCTTCCACGGTGATGATCTTGCGGTCGGGCTTGTTGATGAATTCAGGCAGGCGTAGAGCGTGGTGGTCTTGCCCGAGCCGGTCGGGCCGGTCACGAGGATGATGCCGTCGGGCAGGCTGAGGAGGTGCTCGAAGGTTTCCTGGTCGTCGCTGAAGAAGCCGAGCTCGGGCAGGCCGAGGAGCAGGCTCGATTTGTCGAGAATACGCATGACCACGCTTTCGCCGTGGTTGGTCGGAATGGTGGAGACGCGGAGATCGATCGCCTTGTTCCCGATCTTGACCTGGATGCGGCCGTCCTGCGGCAGGCGTTTCTCCGCGATGCTCATGGAGCCGGTCATGATCTTGAGGCGGGAGATGATGGCAGACTGGAGCCGGCGGGGGGGCGCCTGCATTTCCTGGAGAACGCCATCGATGCGGAAGCGCACGCGAAACTTCGTCTCGAGCGGCTCGAGATGGATGTCACTGGCGCCGGCCCGGTGCGCCTCGATCAGGAGCATGGAGACCATCTGGATGATGGGAGCGTCGGCCTCGTCGCCTTCCAGCGCCCCGGCGTTGTCGGTCAGCTCAAGGTCGAGGGCCGGTTCGCCGCCAAGTTGCTCGAGGAGGGCATCGGAGGCGTCGTCCGCCGACCCGTAATATTTGATCAGGGCCTCGCGGATCTGGGCCGGGCTGGTGCAGACGAGCTCGAGTTCGCGCTGCAAAAGAAAGCCAAGGCTGTCGATGGTGTCGATGTCCAGGGGATCGCCCACGGCAACGACCAGGCCGGAATCGCCCAGTCCCACCGGGATGACTTTGAAGCGGCGGGCGTGCGCGGGCCGGATCTGCTGGATGATCTCGGGCGGAATGACCCGGGTGGAGAGGTCGATCCAATCCATGTGCGCCTGTGCGGCGATGGTGCGGGAAACATCGGTTTCCGAGATGACGCCCTCCCGCACGAGCACCTCGACCGCGTTGGAGGAGCCGTTGCGCCGGGCTCGCGCGCCCGCGACCTGCTTGCCGGTAACGAGTCCCGCGTCCTGCAGCAACTCGAGCACGTAATCGTCGTTTCGGTGCACCGGGAGGAATTATTCTACCGTGACGCTTTTCGCGAGATTGCGCGGCTTGTCCACATCGCGCCCGAGGGCGACCGAGAGATGGTAGGCAAGCAGTTGCAGGGGAATCACGGAAAGAATGGGGGTGACGACATCGTGGGCGACGGGGAGAACGATGATGTCGTTGGCGATTCCGTGCAGGCGGTCGGCTGAGGTCTCAGAGGTGACTACGATGAGCGGGCCCTTGCGCGCCTTGACCTGCTCGATGTTGTTCAGGTTCTTGGAAAAAACGGCGTCATCCGGCGCGATGAAGAGACTGGGCAGGTCGGGGCGAACGAGGGCGATGATGCCGTGCTTCAGTTCGGCGCTGGGATGGCCCTCGGCGAAAAGATAGGTGATCTCCTTGAGTTTGAGGGCGCCCTCGAGAGCAATCGGATAGTTGAGCTGCCGGCCGAAGAAGAGCAGGCCGTTGGCCGAGACATATTTGCGGGCGATCTCCCGGATATGATCGCTCAGCTTCAGCACCTCCTCGATTTGCTCCGGCAGATGCTCGAGCGCCTCGATGATCCGGCTGCCCTCGGCGGTGGAAAGATGCCGCATGCGGCCAAGCAGCAGGCCGATCAGCGTCATGATCACGACCTGGGAAGTGAAAGACTTGGTGGCGGCGACGCCGATCTCGGGCCCGGCGTGCATGTAGACGCCGCCGTCGCTTTCGCGCGCGATGGTGCTGGCGACGTTGTTGCAGATGCCGAGGGTGCGAAAGCCCTTGCGCCGGCTTTCCCGCAGCGCGCCCAGGGTATCGGCCGTCTCGCCGCTCTGGCTGATGGCGAAGACCAGGGTGTCGCGGTCCATGGGCGAATTGCGATGGCGGAACTCGCTCGCGAATTCCACCTCGGTCGGGATGCCGGCCAGGTGTTCGATGATGTATTCGCCCACCATGGCGGCGTGCAGCGCCGTCCCGCAGCCGGTGAGGACAATGCGGCTGACGTCGCGGAGCTCAGCCGTGCTCATGTTGAGGCCGCCCAGCTTGGCGGAGCATTCTTCCGGGCTGAGCCGGCCGCGCATGGCGTCCCGGACGGAATTGGGCTGCTCGAAGATTTCCTTGAGCATGTAATGCGGGTAATCGCCCTTTTTGATCTCCTCCGAGGTGAATTCGACCTTGGAAACTTCGTGCGGCCCCGCTTCGCCGGCCAGGCTCTGGATCTCGAAGCGGTCGCGTTCCACCACCGCGATGTCGAAGTCATTCAGGTAAACGGCATCGCGGGTGTAGGCCACGATTGCGCTGACGTCGCTGGCGAGAAAGTTTTCGTCCTTGCCCACGCCGAGCACGAGCGGGGAGCCGCGCCGGGCGCCAATCATGAAATCGGGGATGTCGCTGTGCAGGAGGGCGATGCCATAGGTGCCGATGACCTGCTTGAGCGCGGCCCGGGTGGCATTCACCAGGCGGGCCTTCGACTCCGTCCCTTCCATCTTGTCGTAGATGCTGCCGATGAGGTGGGCCAGCACCTCCGTGTCCGTCTCCGAGACAAAGGAATGCCCGCCTTCGCGTTCCAGTTCCGACTTGAGGGCGGCGTAGTTCTCGATGACGCCGTTATGCACCAGGGCGAGGCGCCCGCTCTGGTCGAAATGCGGATGGGCGTTGTCGTCCGTGACCTTGCCGTGGGTGGCCCAGCGGGTATGGCTGATGCCGTAGTGGCCGGTGACCGGTTTCTCGGAGATCAACCGGGCCAGGTTGGCGATGCGGCCCGTCCGTTTCCGTGTTTCCACGCCGCCGCCGTTGACGATGGCGACGCCGGCGGAGTCGTAGCCGCGATATTCGAGGCGACGGAGCCCGTCGAGGAGAATGGGGGCGGCTTCGGCCCGGCCCACGTAACCTACGATTCCGCACATGCCCGGAGCGTAACGCAACGCCCACGGGGTGACAACAGTGGCGCCGACCTGACAAGACCGAAGTTCGTGCCACAATGGAGGGCACGGCCCGCGACCCGGGCCGCCGCGATTACTGGAACAAATGCCCGCCAACGACCTGCCGCCCGGCACCATGGAACGCACCCTTTCCATTATCATGGGGGGCGGCGCCGGGACCCGCCTCTTTCCCCTGACCAAGGATCGGGCGAAGCCGGCTGTGCCGCTCGGCGGCAAATACCGGCTGGTGGACATCCCGATCAGCAACTGCCTGAACTCCGGACTGCGCCGGATTTATGTGCTGACGCAGTTCAACACGATGTCGCTGCACCGGCACATCCAGTCGAGTTACAAGTTCGACAACTTCACCCGCAGCTTTGTCGACATCCTGGCGGCGCAGCAGACGCCGGAGCATTCCGCCTGGTATCAGGGCACGGCCGACGCCGTGCGCCAGAACATGCGTTATTTCCTGGAGAAGCCCTACGACCATTTCCTCATCCTGAGCGGCGACCAGCTTTACCGGATGGATTTCCGGACCCTGCTCCAGCAGCACATCGCCTCGGGGGCCGATATCACGCTGGCGACCAAGCCGGTGACCCGGGCGCAGGCGGGGGACTTCGGGATCATGGAAAGCGGGGCCGATCGCCGGATCACGCGTTTTGTGGAGAAGCCGAAGGAGAAGGAAGTGCTCGACGGCATCCGGATGAATGCCGAGCTCCTGCAGGCGACGGGTTCAGGGGCCGATGAGGAACTTTTCCAGGCTTCGATGGGCATTTATGTCTTCAACCGGCAGGTGCTGGTGGACTGCCTCGACAACGACCTGGCCGACTTTGGGAAACACATCATTCCGCAGTCGATCAAGGACCGGCATGTGAGCGCCTTCATTTTCAAGGGTTACTGGGAGGACATCGGAACCATCCGGGCCTTTTATGAGGCGAACCTGGACCTGACCAATCTGGTGCCCTCTTACAGTTTCTTCGAGGCGGCCTCGCCGATCTACACCCACCCCCGGTTTCTTCCGGGGAGCAAAATCAACGGCGCCACCCTGCGCCAGGCGATCGTTTCCGACGGCTGCATCATCTCCGACGCGCACCTGGAGCGGAGTGTGGTGGGCATCCGCAGCATTATCCGGCCCGGGGCCACGATCCGGAACAGCATCGTCATGGGGGCCGACTATTTCGAAAGCGATGCGATGCCGGTGCAGGCGGATGTTCCGCCGATGGGAATCGGCAAGAATTGCGTCATTGAAGGGGCGATCATCGACAAGAACGCCCGGATTGGCGATGGGGTGGTGATCACGCCGGAAGGAAAACCGGCGGATCACGACGGCGACAATTTCTACACGCGGGACGGCGTGGTGGTGGTGCCGAAGAACGCGGTGATCCCGCACGGCGCCTGGATCTAGGCGCGGGCGCTTCCCGGTCTTCGGGGGGTGGTGGGAGGCGGCCGGCTAGGGGCCGTCGCTCGAGCCGCGCATGCCGGCGGGCATGTTGGCGCCGACTTCCCAGTCCTGTTGTTCATTCCAGGGGATGGAGGATTCCCGCCGGGCATTGGGATCGTCGACAATGGCGGCAGTCTCCTGCTTCGTGGCACAGGAAGAGGCCAGGAAAGAGGCGACGAGAAGAAGCAGAAGGGCGGTGGACCGCGTGAAGTTAAGGATTGTTTCCCGCATAAACGACATTGTCTCCAGGTTGCACCTGAACCCCTCGGGACAGGCTGCTGGCAACGATATCGCCGATGGCGGTGGCCGGTTCAACTGAAGAAACGCGGATTTTGGCGATGAGACTGGCGCCGCGCAGGACCAGCATCTCCGAGGCGCGCTCGATGCCCTGGCGGGCGCCGAGATTGAGGACGACGAAGTTGTAGGCCTCGTTCACGGCGAGGACCGTGCCGCGCAGACCAGGCCGGCTCGCGGCGAGCTGGCGCTGTTTTTGTTCCTGCTCAATCTGCTCGGAGCGCTCCTGCACGGTGCGCAATTGCTCGGAAAGAAGGTTTCTTTCCCGTTCCGCGCCTTCCAGTTGCCGGCGGGTTTCCTCGAGTTGCGATTGCAACTCGGCCGCGGAGAGCCCGGGCACGCCGTCCGGGCCGGCCACGGGGGCGGCTTCGTCGAGCCGGCGGCGCAATTCCGCAATTTCGGTGTCGTTCGCCTGCAGCCGGGACTGGAGATCGGCCCGTTCGGTCTGCGTCTTGATCAGTTCGGCCTCGGCGTTGGCAATGCGGGACTCCGATTCCTCGAACTTGACGTTGGCGGCGGCGATGACGGCCTCCTTTTCCTTGAGCGCGTCCTGCTGCTGCTTGTTCTGGCGCTCGGAAGCGTCGCGGGCGGCGAGGGCGTTCGCCTGTTCCGTGCGCAGGGTCTGCATGCGGCTGTTATTTAGCACGCCGAAAACCGCGGAGAGGGTGAGAAACAGCAGCGAGGCGCCGATGAGAATGCGAGGCATGAGAGGGGGGAAACGGCAGTTTGTAACGCGGAACGGGCGCGCCTGGCAAACAGTTTTGGACGCCCGGGCGCGAATTTCTCTGTTTTTATTTGTCCACCGGCCTTTCCGCGCCTATAGGAACCGCGCCATGGGTCAGCAACACCGAGTCCAGACCAAGCGCCGGCGCCGCAAGGCTTACCTGCAACGCAAGAAAGCCACGGCCAAGGAGCCTCGCCGCGAGGCGCCCAAGGCGCGTGGCAAAAAACAGGCGGCCGCGGCCAAGTAGGCTGGCGCCAGGGCGGCGCAGTGTCCCCGCAATATCTCATCGTCGACGGCCACAGCGTCATTTTTGCCTGGCCGGAGTTAAAGGCCCTGCATCTGCGGCGCAACTCGCTCGCGCGCGACGCCCTTATCCGGACCCTGCGCGATTACCAGGACTGGACCGACATCAGGGTGGTGGTCGTTTTCGACGGCCAGGGCGGGAAGATCGAGCAGGTCACCCTGCCGGGTGAAATCCAGGTGTTTTATTCCCAGGCGGGGCAGACGGCCGATTCGGTCATTGAACGGCTCACCGGCAAGTACGCCCCGCAGTTCCGGCTGACCGTGGCGACGGATGACCGGGCGGAACAGGATACGGCGGCCGCGTTCGGCGCCGACCATATTTCCACCCGCATGTTGCGGGCGCTGATTGAGGAAGCCGTCAGGCGGTAGGAGCGCGGCGATGCCTCAGGCGGCGCCGAGCAGAGCCGGCCGGTTCTGGCGCGCGGCAGTCTGGCGGGCCCGCTGCTGGGCGGTGGCGAGCACGCGGGAAAGAACGCAGTAAAGCTGCTCGACCGGAAGATTTTTGCTCACGTAACCGTTGGCACCGGCGCGGAGCGCCTCGTGCATCCGGTTCTCGTCGTAGCCGACCCCGGTGAAAACGATGATGGGAAGCTGCGGCTGCACCTCGCGGATGAAGGAGATGAGGGCGATCCCGTCGACCTTGGGCATTCTCAGGTCGACGATGGCGACTTCGCAATCGTGGAACTCGAGCCAGGAAGCGGTCTGGAACCCCTCGGTGAGCGATTCGCAGGTGTGACCTTTTTGGCGGAGGTAGGTGACGAGGAACTTCGCGATGGCGGGGTCGTCGTCGATGATGAGGAAATCTGCGCGGTCGCGGTCGAGGATTTTCATGTGGCGTGTTATAATTTCCATAAGCAGGTAGCTTGCCACGCACCCGGGGCTGGTTCCCGGAGGGACGCGCTTCCGCGCGTCCGTGGACCTGCGGAAGCAGGTGCCTCCGTCGGGCCCGGGGTCATCCCCGAGCGTAGCGAGGGACCTCACGGGCGATGTTTGGCGTGGCGAGAGGGGGCGTGAATGGTAAATCGTGAATGGTGAATGGTATATAGAAGCGGGCCTCTTCGGTGGGGCGACGCTCCGCGGAGCCTGGGAGCACGCGCCGCCCCCCAGTGAAAGCGGGGCGGTAACGAGAATTCGGGCCAAAACGCCCGCCCTCATCTCCCTCTGCTGATCTCTGTGCCCTCTGCGTCTCTGCGGTGAAACCCCTGGCTGCGCGTGCTCCCAGGCTCGACAGAGTCTCGCCCTACCTAGCGCAGCTTTTGTTCGAGGGCCTTGACCCGTTCGAACAGTTTTCCAAGGCGGCGCACCAGGGCCAGGTGGCGGATGGCGTCTTCCAGCGGTTCGGAAGGTGTGGCCCACCAGGTGCCGCCGTTGAGATTCTTGGAAACGCCGGTCTGGGCCCCGATTTTGGTGTCATCCCCAATCTCGATATGGCCGATAATGCCGACCTGCCCCCCGATGAGGACGCGCTGGCCGATCCGGACACTCCCGGCGATGCCGACCTGGGCGGCGATGACGGAATGTTTGCCGATCACGACGTTGTGCGCCACCTGCACCAGGTTGTCGATTTTCACGCCTTCCTGGATCCAGGTCCGGCCAAAGCGTGCCCGGTCGATCGTGGTGTTGGCGCCAATCTCGACCTCGTCATCAATTTGCACGATCCCAATCTGCGGCACCTTTTGCTGGCGCCCGTCCTGCACCTCAAACCCGAAACCGTCGGCCCCGATGACGGCGCCGCTGTGCAAAACGACCCGCGCACCGAGGCGGCAGCGTTCCCGGATGATGACGTTGGGATAGATCAGGCAATCCGGGCCGATCTCGCAGCCATGGCCGACGTAGCTGCCGGCTCCGATGACGGTGTTGGCCCCAACGGAAGCGCCCTCTTCAATGACGGCGTGCGCCTGGATCGAGACGTTCGGGCCCAGGCTGGCGCCGGGTGAAATCACGGCACTGGGATGGATGCCCGGAGGAAACCGGACCGGGGGCGGAGCGAGGCGCAGGACCACCTGCTCGAAAGCCCGGGCCGGCCTGGCCACCTGGATCCGGGCCGGGCCGATCTCCTCGGCGAAATCTTCCGGAACAAAGACGGCGCTGGCCCGGGTTTTCCGGAGCGCGTGGATGTAGCGCGAATCGCCGTAGAAACTGATCTCGCCTTCCGTGGCCTCGGCGAGGGAGGCCGCCCCGGTGATGGAGAGGCCGGCCTCGCCCTGCAGGCGGCCGCCGGTCAGTTCGGCCAGTTCCGCGAGGGTAAAGGAGGGTGTTTGCAAAGAGAGCCGGGCGGGGCCGCCCTATTTTTGGCCAAGACTGGCGCGGAGGGCGTCGAGCTGGCCCGCGGAACCAAGCTTCCCGTTCTTGTGCGCGATGAAATCAGCGTAGGCCTGCATGAAAATCTTGCCGGGCGGCCGGAAATCGAACTCGGCAGGTTTGTCCCGGAAAAATTCGCGATGCACCCGGGTCCAGACGAGCCGGCCATCGGTGTCGATATTGACCTTGGTGACGCCGAGTTTGGCGGCGGGCAGATATTCCTCCTCGTTCACGCCCCGCGCGCTCGGGTCGAGTTGGCCGCCCGCTTCGTTGATGCGTTTGACCTCCTCGACCGGAACGCTGGAGCTGCCATGCATGACGATCGGCATCCCGGGACATTTTTGGGAGATCGCCTCGATGACATCGAACCGGAGCGACTGCTGGCCCTTGAACTTGTAGGCGCCGTGGCTGGTGCCAATGGCTGCGGCCAGGGAATCGCAGCCGGAGCGCTTTACAAATTCCACCGCCTCCTCCGGGTTGGTCAGGCAGGCGTGGCCCTCGTCCACCTTGATGTCTTCCTCGACCCCGCCCAGCATGCCGAGCTCGGCCTCAACGCTGACGCCCTTCGCGTGCGCGCGGTCCACGACCCGTTTGGTGATGGCGATGTTCTCCTCGAAGGATTCGTGGCTGGCGTCGATCATGACCGAGCTGTAGAACCCCGAGTCGATGCAATCGTAGCATGTCTCCTCGTCCCCGTGATCGAGATGCACGGCAAAAATGGCCTCCGGAAAGATCTCCTCGGCGGTGCGGATGATGGCCTCGAGCATGCGTTTGTCCGTATATTTCCGGGCGCCCTTGGAGAGCTGGATGATGAACGGCGCCTTGCTCTGGATGCAGCCGCGGAAAAGGCCCATGGTCTGCTCGAGGTTGTTGATGTTATAGGCGCCGACCGCGAATTTTTTGTAGGCGACTTTGTAAAGCTGGTTGGTGGTAACGATCATTGGTTGATGCTGGTTGAAGTGCCGGTGCCGGCAGGCGGGATCCCGGCCTCCCTGGCAGGGGATTCTAGAAGCGAATCCGCGAAAGCAAAAATCGAAAAATCAGTGACCGTTGCTCTGCAGGGGCAGAACCACGGTAACCCGCGTGCCGCGCGGGTTGGAGTCGATGTCAACCCGGCCGTTGTGGTCGAAGACAGTCCGTTTCACGATCGGCAGGCCGAGGCCCATGCCGCGGGCCTTGGTGGTGCAGAAGGGTGAGAAGACCTTTTCCTTCATGTCCGGTGCGATCCCGCGACCATTATCCTGCACGGTCACGGCCACGCCGCTGGTCTCATCGCCTTCGCGGATTGGTTTGGCGGCCAGGGTGACCTGCGGTTTCTGCTGCCCGGTGGTGGCCTCGGCCGCGTTGGTCACAAGGTGGGCAAAGGCCTCGGTCAGGGCGGTTTCATCGCCCATGACGGAGGGGAGATTCTGCGGCAGCGACGTTTCAATGGGCATGCCGTTGCCGGCAAGACGCTGGCGGGCGAGGTCAACCGCCTTGCGTACGGCCGCGCCAAGGTCCACCGGCTTGATGATCAGCTCGGGCGGGTGGGCGAAGTTGTTGATCTGGGTGATGATCTTGTCGAGCCGGTCGATCTCCTGCACCACGATCTGGTTGAAATCCTTGCGGAAATCGGCGTCGTCGAACCGCTCGGGCAGGAGCTGGGCGAAGGTCTTGATCGCGACGAGCGGGTTGCGGATTTCGTGCGACATGCTGGCCGCGAGATCAGTCCAGAAAGTGGCGCGGTCGAGCAGGTCCTGTTTTTGCCGGAGGCTCTCCTCCGCGGTGAGATCATGGATGACCGCGACGGCGCCGAGCGGGGTGCGCTGGTCCGAGAGTTTGCGGGTCTCGGCCTGGAGGGATTTCTGGGAATTGCGCTCGACCCACTGGCGTGGGGGCAGGGTGGACTTGCCATCGAGGGTATCGCGGAGGAACCCGGCCAAAAACGTCCCGAGTGCTTCGACCGGACGATTCAGAACGTCGTTGGGGGACAATCCGAGCATTTGCTCCGCGGTCGGGTTAAACCAGCGGACCACGCCGTCCTCGTCGGTGGCGACGATGCCGGGTGGGATCGACTTGAGCAGCGTTTCGGCGAGCGTTTTCTGGAGGGTGATTTCCTCGTAGAGCAGGGCGTTCTCGAGAACGGTGGAAACGTGCTCGGCCAGGATGGTGAGGCCCTCGAGGTCGTTGTAATCGAACGGCTGGCCGGTGACGCGATGGCCGAAAAAGAGCCAGCCGATGATGCGGCCCCGGGCGTAAAGGGGGACGATGACCTCGGCGCCGAAGGTGTCGAGGGCGCGTCGCTGCAGAGCGCGCTGGGAGGGATCGACCGCGTGGGCGAGGTTGGCGCGGCAGATCAGGTGGGCATGGAGCTCGAACCAGCGAACGAGCGGGTCGCGCTCGCCGAACTCGATCTCGTAGGTCTCCGGCAGGCAGCGAAGTCCCGCCCGGAGGCGATAGCGGTCGCCCTGACGAATGCGCGAGAAGATGCCGACCCGCGTGACCGTGGCGGCGTCCGCCACGCTCTCGACCACGCTGGCGAGGAGCGCGTCGACATTGTCGAACCGACGGAAAACGCGCGGGAAGCGCATGATGGGAAGAGAAGGGCTGCTGAACCGGTCGGGCAACCGCTCGAGGGGGCGGGCAGGCACGGGCACAGGCGCGAGGGTCGATTGCTCGCGCAGATCGCGATTCTCCTGTTTGACCCGGAGGAAATCAAAAGCGCGACCGACCAGGGCCTGGAACCGGCGGCGGTCGAGCTGGAGATCTTCCACCGCGTAGATGCCGCTCTGTTCGGCCTCGCGCAGCGGATCGGAGCGGGGCGTGCCGAGCGCCGTGATGAGCACATCGGGCCACTCCTGCTGGACCTGGTCGAGCAGGTCGCGCGAATCCTTTGCCCGCAGGTCGAGGAGGAGCAGGGCCGGGGTGGTCTGTTGCAGCACGCTGTCCAGGCGGTCGGCGTCGGCCACGTGGCGGATCTCGGCCACGGAACGCAGGAAAGCCTTCACCCGGCGGGCGAGATCGGCATCCTGAGTATAGAGAACGACCGCGGGAGTGGGGATCATGCCGCGGCTACTTCGCTCTCAAAACGCACCAGCGGAAGAAGAATATGAAAAGCGGTGCCTTTTTTCACCTCGCTCTCGACCTCGATCTGGCCGCCGTGTTCCTGGATGATCCCGTGCACCACCGAGAGGCCGAGGCCGGTCCCGTAGTCCTTGGTCGTGAAGAACGGGTCAAAAACCTGTCCGATGTCCTCGGGGCGGATCCCCTCGCCGCTGTCGCGGATGGTGACGCGCAGGATTTCCTGGGTGCTGCCGTTCGTTCGGGAAAGGGCGGAGACGACATGGTCATCGCGGGTGATGCGCGTGCTCACGGCGAGTTCGCCGCCTGTGCCCATAGCGTCCATGGCGTTGATGAAGAAATTTAGAAAGACCTGCTCCAGCTGGTCAGCGTCGGCGCGGATTGTATCAACTTCCGCCTGCCATGCCCGCGTTAATTTAATATCTTTTTGGTAGAGGCGATGGCCGACGAGCTGGAGCGATTTCTCGAGCGTCTCGTGGACGTGCATCGGTTTGAGGAGGGGCTTGGCCGGGCGGGCGAAGCGGAGGAGTTGGTTGACCAGGCTGTCAATGCGGTCGATTTCGTGCCCGATCAGGTTGGAAAAGGTCTCGCGGAAATCGGAATCCTGGTAACGCTCCGGGAGAAGCTGGGCAAAGGTCTTGATCGAGACGAGGGGGTTCTTGATCTCGTGGGCCATCCCGGCGGAGAGCGTGCCAAGGCTGGCCAGACGGTCGCTCCGCCGGATCTGCAACTCGAGCTGCTTGAGCGCGGAAATATCGGTCAGCACCAGCAAGGCGCCCAGGGTGGCGCCATCCTCGTCGCGGAAGATGGAGCTGCTGGCCCGGACAATGCGCGGCCGGCTGCCATCGCCGACGCGCATCTCCGGGTCCTCCTTGCGTTCGCCCGTCTGGAGGGTGGCGAGGAGCATGCGGCAGAGGTCGGCCGGCAGCCGGTCGATTTCCTGGCCGAGAATGTCAGCGGCGTTCAGCCCGGTGATGAGCTCGGCTTCGTGGTTGAAAACGGTGACCTGCTGCTGGGCATCGGCGGCAATGACGCCGGTGGTAAGGTTTTGCAGCAGCGTTTCATTATAAATCTTGGCGTTCTGGACCTCGGTGAAAAGCTCCGCGTTCTCGATCGCGACGGCGAGCTGTCCGCACAGGACCTGGAGGGCGTTTTGCTCCGGGATCCCGTACATTCGCCCGGAGAGCCGCGGGCCGAGAACCATGACGCCGGCCAGGTGTTCGCGTGAGGCGATCGGCATGGCGATGGCGACCTGGAGCCCCTCCATCAGGGCGGCCACGCGCCGCAGCTGCGGGGTGAGACGAATACGACGCAGTTCCTCGAGCACGAGCGGTTCCCGGGTCTCTTCCAGTTGCTGAACGAGCGGGCTCTCCCGGTCGAACTCGAGCAGATCGCGCTGCAGCTCGTTTTCCGGGAGGGGATACCGCTGGATGAGGCCACCGCGTGCCGGGAGGAGAATGACGACGCGATCTGTCTTCATGGCCTCGGTGACGGTGGCGCCGAAGCGTTCCATCAGTTCGCGGAGAGTGCTGACCGAGTTGAGGATGGTGGCGGCCTTGCTCACGGTGGCGCCGAAGTCGAGTTGCCGGCTGCCGACGAAGAGACGGTCTGCCAGGCGCTGGGAAATGCCGCGGGCCGGGGCCATGGCAAAGGCAACGACGAGAGCGGCGACGATGTGGGCCATTTGTGTCCCCCCCGATCCGATGAAAGGGACGAGGGCGGTGGTGACCAGCCACCAGACCGCGCCGTAGAGAGTGAGGAGATAAAGGGTGAGCAGGGCGTAGGAGATCACCCGGCGAAAGAAAACGCCCACTTCCATGATGCGCCGGGTGGTGATGCCGTAGGCGATGATGAGGCTGAACAGAACGATGCGGAAAGGAGCGAGCCAGTTCAGGAGCGACTGGTGCACAAAAGGCCGGATGAAAAGGGCCAGGAGAGTCAGGCCGAGGATGACGGCCGTGCCCATGAGGATGAAAGAAAGCTCCGTGCGCTCGCGGCCGCGGGCGTTCTTGATGTCCCGAACGTAAAGCACCAGGAGCGCGAGCCCGGCGGCGGCGAAATAGATGCTGTAGAGGTAGACGCCGTTTCCGTAGACCGGAACAGGGGTCAGGTTGGGCGCCCCCTGGGCCTGCGAGAAGACCGTGTCGGCCATGAAGAAAGGAGTCTGGCAGAGGAGAACAATGCCGAGGGCGGCGCCCAGCCAGTAGCGGGTGCCGAAGAGAAGCTCCCGCCAGCTCTGGTTCGGTCTCTTGATCGAGATCCGGAGGAGATTGAAGGAATAGAGAAGGAAGGCGCCGGCGGCAGAGGCCTGCCTGATGTAGAACTCGGCAGTGGCGAGATTCTCGGTGATCGAGATCAGGTAAAGGCTGCCCAGCCAGACGGCGATGGTGCTGGAGAGGACGAGGAAGGTCTGATTGGATTTGCGGCCGGGGCTGGCCTGGAAAACCGCGAAGCCCAGCGCGATCTGGATGATCTGGGCGACAAGGATGGGCGTGGTCGCAGCGTTCATCCGGTGCGGCGTGCGGGCTGGGAGGTGGGAAAACGAGGATCGCGCTCCATACCGTCGCGCGTCAGGCCGCCGGGCGAAGAATAATCATGGTCGCGGCGCTGCCCCCGATGCCGCGCACATTGACCAGGGCGCGGTCGATCCGGGTCCTGCGGGGCCGGTTGGCCACAAAGTTCAAATCGCACTTGGGATCGGGGTTTTCGTAGTTGGCGGTGGGCGGGATGAGCTGGTCGCGCATGCTCAAGGCGCAGGCGATCAGCTGGAACGGGCCGCCGGCGGCCATGGCATTGCCGGTCACACCTTTGATTGAATTGACCGGGATATCGTAGGCGCGCGGCCCGAAAACCTCCTTGATGCTGGCGACTTCCGTTTCATCCAGCACCGGATGGCCCGGTCCGTAGGCGGAAATATAGTCGATCTGGTTGATATCGAGCCCGCCGTTGGCGAGCGCCAGCTTCATGGAATCGGCCAGGCCCGAGCCGGGCCGGCCGGCATCGCGGTCGCGTTGTTTTCCGTAACAGCAGATCTCAAAATGGATTTGCGCGCCGCGCGCTTCCGCCCGCGCCAGGTTTTCCAGGATCATGACGCCGGCGCCTTCCGCCAGGACGCCCGAGTCGCGTTCCAGGTCAAAGGGCCGGCTGGCTTTCTCCGGTTCGTCGTTGCGGCAGGAGCTCAGCCCGCTGGCAATGAACATCGACAGGGCCAGGGGCGTGATCGGGGTGTCCGTTCCCCCCGCGATGGCCACCTCTGCCTCGCCGGAGCGGATCATTTCCGCGGCCGTGGCAACGGCATCAAGGCCCGATGGGCAGGCGGAGGAAATCGTGGCGGCATCGGCGCTCAGGCCGATCCGGTCGGCGATCATGTTGGCCGCCGCCTGCGGGATCATATGGGCCGCCGTGCTGGGGGCAGCCCGGTTGGGGCCCTTTTGCTCGACGTCCTCGAAGGCTTTTTCCAGCACATCAATGGCGCTGGAACTCACCCCGATCACCACCGGCGTCGGGCTGGGAAAATCGAGGTTCTTGGGATCGTAGCCGGCGTTCTCCAAGGCCATCATGGTGGCGGCAAAAGCGAACTGCGTATGCCGGGCCATGCGTTTCGGTTTCAGCTCGGGCTCGATGAAGTCCTGCGGATCGAAATTTTTCACCTCGCCCGCGATCCGGCTTTTGAACCCGGTGGTGTCAAAGTGGGTGATGGGCGCGATGCCGCTGCGGCCGCTGAGAAGGGAATCCCAGAAAGCCTTCAAACCGATGCCATTTGGGGCGACCACGCCCATCCCGGTCACGACGACACGATTTTTTTTTCTCATGGAGTTATCGGTCCCGTTTCTTCTCACAACTGAATGCCCGGGGAGGAAGGTTTTTTAATGGTTATGTAATTTCTGGTAATTTCGGGAGACTTCTGCGTCGCCCACTGTTATTCACCAAATTTGAGAGTTATTCACAAGTTGCATCTTGCGTGCCGGAACAATTTGTTTCACCCTCGGGCCCGCCGCCACTCCTCGATTTCCGCTCCTCCCGTAAATCGTTCGTTGTCGGGCACAACCTTAGCTCTATCCCTGCCTCGCACCCATGATCGCTTCTCCTGATCTGCCGCAGGTCCTTGTCATCGACGATGAAATAGGCCCCCGCGAGAGCCTGCGCATGCTTCTCAAGCCCAGTTACCGCGTCCACACCGCCGAATGCGTCGCCGACGGTGTCCGTCTTCTCCAGGAAAAAAAACCTGATGCCGTCATCACCGATATCCGCATGCCCGGCGTGAGCGGCATCGACGGCCTGCGCCAGATCCGCGAGATCGACCCGCATGTCTCGGTCATCATGCTGACCGGGTTCGGCGCCCTGGAAACGGCGCAGGAGGCGCTTCGGCTCGGGGCCAACGATTATATCAGCAAGCCGTTCGACGCCCGCGAAATGCGCGAGGTCATCAGCCGCAACGTCGAGCGCACCCGGGTGCACCGCGCGGGGGAGAACGCCGCCCTGGAAATCCGCGGATTAAACGATCGCCTCCTCAAAGAGCTGGCCCAGAAAGAACGCCTGGCCTCGCTCGGCCAGGCCTCGGCCGAGTTCGTCCACGATATCAGCAACCCGCTCACCATCGTCTGGGGTTACGTCCAACTGCTTGCGCGCAAACTCGAGCAGCAGGAGAAAACCGAGGGCGAATCGGCCGCGTCCGCCCGTGAATTAAATATCATCGAACAGAATGTCCGTCTCTGCCGCGACCTCCTGGTCATGTGGCAGAGCTACGGCAGCGAGGAAGCGGCGCCGCACAAGCCCATCTCGGTTTCCTCCATTGTTCGCGACGTCATCAAGGCCATGGAGGGCATGGCGGCGCAGCACAAAGTGACGCTGACCGGGCAGGTCTGCGAGGAACCGGGCAGCCTCCTGGGCGACGCCGTCCAGGTCCAGCGCGCCATCCAGAACGTGGTCACCAACGCCGTGCAGGCGGCGGCGGAAAGGGATAATGGCGGCACGGTCTCCGTCTCCTGCCAGCAACGGGAATTTTACACCGACGTGCGCGTGGAAGATTCCGGCACGGGGATGACCCCGGAACAGATCATCAAAATTTTCGATCCTTACTTCACGACCAAGCAGGGCAAGAGCGGCACCGGCCTCGGCCTCTACATCACGAAGAAGGTGGTCGATGATCATAACGGTTCGATCAAGGTCGACAGCACGCCGGGTGCGGGCAGCGTTTTTACCATCCGCCTTCCGCTGCTGAACGCCTGAGTCACTTTCGCTTGTCAGCACCGGTCGCATCCGGTTTGTTCGCGAGGTGCCCGCCGGTTATTGTGTTGCACCTGTTTTCGCCCTTCGCACGACCGGTGTCCCGTTTCGGCACGTAGCCGGCCTGGCCACACCGCGGGCCACGGAGATCGCGCGCGCGCTTCTGACCGCCCGGGCCGAGCAAGCCCGGCTGCGCAAGGAACTGAACGATCTTTTCGGTCGGCAGGAGTTCCGCATGTCGGGCCCGCCCTTCCAGTTGGCGGTGGCCGTCATGCGGGGTCGCGCCTTGACCGTGGCTCCCGGCGTGGTGCTGCCTCCGGCCGTGCCGGCACTGGCGGAGATTTCCGCCCGGATTGCGGAACTGGAGAAACAATTCGAGCCGGTTTTGCGTGCGGAGGTGGCGCAGGCGCGCATGGCCCTGCGCCGCTCCTGCCGCGACGTTCTCCCCGATTACCTGATTTTCGGCGCGGGCGATATTCGGCGCGAAGTGGCCGAACTGGGGATCGAGGAAGTCGGCGGCGAGCTTCCCGCCCGCAATTCCAAGGAACGCGCGCGCGAGCGGCACCTCCTTCTCTATCTGCAGCGTCTCTGCGGCAAGAACGACACTTTCAGCCGGTTCGGTCCGTCAACCTGGGGTCGGCTGGATGAAACGGTCACAGGCGTCCGCTTTGAACCGAGTGCCGGCATCGATGAACGTCATCTCCTTCTTGAACGCTGGACGGCCCATCTCCTGGCACGCGCCCTGAACGCTGATCCCGCCGCGCGCCGCCAGTTTTGTCCGCGGCTCCACCCGAACGGCCGGATCGAGGGGAACGAGTTCGTCTTCATCGAGGACAACCGGCGCGTGCCGCTGTCGCCTGCGCTGCGCGAGCTGCTCGACCAGTGTGACGGGCAAACGCCGGCGCAGGGGCTGGAGGCCGGGCTGCCACAACTGGAGGAGTTGGTGGACCTCGGTGTTCTTCTTTTGGGAGCCGAGGTGCCCGCGCTGGAAGCGAACGCTTTTGGCGTGCTGGTGCAGGATATCGCCGCGTGGCCGGCCGGCGAGGTTCGCACCGGCTGGCTCGACCGGGCGGAACGGCTGGGCCGGCTGCCGGCCGAGTTTGGCGCCAGCACGGCGATTGCGCACCGCGTGACGGTGATGAACGAAGCGCGCCGGCTTCTTGGTGAACTGGGCGAAACCGAAGCGCTGGGGCAGCGGGCGCTCTACAAGGCGGCCAACCCAATTCTCGAGGAGTGCGCCCGGTTCTCCCAATTCCATCTTGGCGTGGAGGCGGCGGCCGCGCTCACCCGCGAGGGCCGGCCCTGGCTTGACCTTTGGCGCGACACCTATGCCTTTGTCGCGAGCCGCCTTGCCCAGGCCCTGCGCCATCTCCACCAGTCGGCGCCCCGGCACGACGGTGCGGTGGCCTGGCCGGCGTTCCTGGCCCATTGCGCGCGGCAGAACATGCCGCTCACCGGTCATGGCCTGGTGGCCCCGGGGCACGTGGCGTTCCAGGAGGTAAAAGGGGCATTCCGCAGGGCCCTGGAAGAGCGTGCGGGAGAGGCCGAGGTGGAACTCACGGCGGAAGATTGCGCGATTGTGCGCCGCAGTTTTTCGTTCCCCGCCTTCGACGAATACACTTATCCGTCGGCAGACCTGCAGATTGCGGCGCGCTCCTTCGAGGCCATGGCGCGGGGCGAATACCAATGGATCATCGCGGAACTGCATCCGGCGGTGGCCCTGCTGCACCACGGGCTTTTTTGGAGCTGCCCGGAGAAGGAGGTGCTGGCCGGGGCGCTGCGGGCCACCACCTTTGGGCAACCGAGTCCGCATTACGGATTTCACGCGGCCGATTTTACGGCGCACACGACGGTGCACCTGATGGAAGCGCTGGGAGAACAGAGCGTGTTTGTCGCGCCGCAGCGCGGGCGGCCGGAGTGGAACCCGATCCCGCCCGCGGAGGTGGAGGTGGTGGTGCAGGAGGAGAGCGGCGACGTGGTCCTGCGCCAGCGCGGCACGGGGCGTCATCTTGGTTCGCTGGCCCGGAACTGGTTGATTCCGCTTGGTTTTCATCCGTTCCATTTCGGGCGGACGCCGCACATGCCGCGTTTGCGCTGCGGGAACGTGATCGTGCAGCGCCGTTCCTGGACGGTGAAGCTCGAGGAGCTGGCCCCGGGCAATCATGCCGGCATCTCGCCCGCGCTCGTCTCAGCGGTGGAGTCGCTCCGGGCGGAGAAAGGCTGGCCCCGGCACATTTACATTCGGCCGACCGAGCAGGCGCTCCGGCGGAGTGGAGCGGAGGGGCGCGACAAGGACACCAAGCCGGTCTACGTGGATCTCGAGAGCTACCTTTTCCTGGAAATCTTCCATCGTTGGCTGACGAAGGCGGGCGAACTGGAAGTGACCGAGATGCTGCCGGACCCCGAACATCTGTGCTGGCAGGAACCGGGTGGAAATCACACCTTTGAGATCCGCACCCTTATTGTGCCGGAAACATGAAGATCATCGCCATCGCCAACCAGAAAGGGGGAGTGGGTAAAACCACCACCGCGGTCAACCTGAGCGTGGCGCTCGGCGAAGTGGGCCAGCGCGTTCTCCTGATCGATCTCGATCCGCAGGGCAACGCCACCAGTTCCTTTGGTCTGCAGGAAATCGAGGGCGAAAGCCTTTACGACCCGATCCTTGGCCAGGCTCGCCTGGCGGACAAGATCGTGCCCACGCGGCATGGGAACGTTTTCATGATCACGGCCGACCTCGACCTCGCGGGAGCGGAGATCGAGATCGCCCGGATGCCGGATCACCTCACGCGGCTGCGGGAAGCGATGGAACCGCTGCGCCGGGATGCCACCTTCGACTTCGTCTTTCTCGATTGTCCGCCCTCGCTCGGCATTCTGATGACGAACGCGCTCGCGGCCGCGGACGAGCTGCTCACCCCGATCCAGTGCGAATACTTCGCGCTCGAGGGCCTGGTGAAAATTGTGCGCGTGGTGGAACAGGTGCGCGATTCCGGGGCGAATCCCGGGGTGCGGATCAATGGGATCGTCATGACCATGTTCGACAGCCGGACCAATCTGAGCGGGCAGGTGGTGGACGAAGTGCGCCAGCATTTTGGCGAACAAATCTACAGCACCATCATTCCCCGCAGCGTCCGCCTGAGTGAGGCGCCCAGTTTCGGCAAGTCGGTGCTCGAGCATGATCCGACCGGCCCGGGTGCGCGGGCTTACCGGGCGCTGGCGGCGGAGTTCTGGGAGCGCCAGAAAGGCGGGAAGCGTCGTTAGTTGGAGGAAGGGCGGGCAGGGGGCGTGAATGGTGAATGGTGAATGGTGAATCGTGAATAGGCCGGTCGCGCCTTGTCGGTAGGGCGACGCTCCGCGGAGCCTGGGAGCCCGCCGGGCGAGCGAATCAGCCGTTGCGTCACGATCTGTCATCCCGAGCGCAGCGAGGGACCTCACGAGCAATGTTTGGTGTGGCAGCACCGTTTTCTCCCAGGCTCGACGGAGTCTCGCCCCACCGGGGGAGGGTGAAGGGTGAATGCCGGGTTTCGCGGAGGGACGAAGCTTCCGCTCGTCCATGGACCTGCGGAAGCAGGTCCCTCCGTTGAGTTTTCGCGGCGATTTGATGGGCGGGATTTGCCGAGAGCGGGAACCCGTGCTACGTTCAGTTGAACGTAAAAGGCGTCAGGGATTTTTCGCCGCGCGTATCAATCACGGTGGATTTACAGGGTAAACTCGCAATTCTGGCTGACGCGGCGAAGTACGACGCTTCCTGCGCGAGCAGCGGCACGACCAAACGCAACGCGCGTGTCTCGGGCGGCCTCGGCTCCACGGTCGGGACCGGGATTTGTCACAGCTACACCCCGGACGGGCGCTGCGTTTCCCTCCTCAAGATTCTTCTGACCAATTACTGCGTCTACGACTGCCTTTATTGCATCAACCGCGTTTCCAGCGATGTGCCACGGGCCCGTTTTACTCCCGACGAGGTGATCAAGCTGACCCTCGATTTTTACCGCCGCAATTATATCGAGGGGCTTTTCCTCAGCTCGGGGATCATTCGCAATCCGGATTACACCATGGAGCAGGTGATCGCCGTGGCCCGTCGGCTCCGATTGGAACACCAGTTTCGCGGCTATATCCATTTAAAGACGATTCCCGAGGCTTCGCCCGCGCTGATCGAGGAAGCGGGCCGGTGGGCGGACCGAATCAGCATCAACATTGAGCTGCCGACCCCGGCCGATGTGGCGAGGCTCGCGCCGGAGAAAAGCTTCGAGAACACCCGCAAAGCCATGGGCGGGATCCGGGATCGAATTGCCGAGGCGAAAGCGGCACGAAAAGAGACGGCGAAAGCGCCGGCTTTTGCCCCCGCTGGCCAAAGCACGCAAATGATCGTGGGCGCGACGGAAGCGAGCGACGCCACCATCCTGGAGCAGGCTTCCGATCTCTACGCGAAGCATAAGCTGCGTCGGGTTTATTACTCGGCTTTCAGTCCCATCCCGAGCGCGTCGAGCAAGCTGCCGTTGATCGCACCACCGTTGGTGCGGGAACACCGGCTTTACCAGGCCGACTGGCTGGTCCGTTTTTATGGGTTCAAACCGGCGGAGCTGACCACTCCGGAGGCGCAGAAATCTTGATCTGAACATTGATCCAAAACTGGCCTGGGCCCTGCGCCACCAGGCGGAGTTTCCCGTCGACCTGAACCGCGCCGCGCGGGAATCGCTCCTGCGTGTGCCGGGGTTGGGCACCAAATCCGTTGAACGGATTTTGCGTCTGCGGCGCTGGCACAAGCTCCGGCTGGATGACCTGACTCGTCTGCGTTTGCCGGTGAAGAAGGTTCTGCCTTTTGTCATCACGGCCGATTACCGGCCGGTCACACTCGAAGGGACGGAGCGGGACAGTTTTCTTTCTCCGCGGCCTGCCCAGATGGATTTGTTCCCGCGCGAAACCTCGGTGGTGACCGGTCAATTATGATCCGGCCCATGGAGCATCTGCTTTTTGCGCCAGGCTTCGCCGGCTGGCAGCAGGCGGCGCGGGCGGCCCTTTCCCGCGAATTGATCCCGGAGGAGGTGGCCTGGCAGGAACTTGGGGCGGACCAGCCTGACCTCGCGCTCTTCGAAACGGAGGTCGTCGCAGCGGCGCCCGCGACCACGGCTTTCCGCGTTCCCCGCCGTTTCGTCGAGCTGGCCCGCCTGGTGGCTTTGCATCGCGAGGAGGCGCGCTGGGGCCTGCTTTACCGGCTCCTTTGGCGAATCACGCATGGTGAACCGCGCCTGCTCGATATTTTCGTGGATCCGGACGTGAGCCGCGCTTCCGCGCTGCAGAAGGCGGTCCGGCACGACATTCACAAGATGCGGGCGTTTGTCCGGTTTCGCGAGGTGAAGATGGCCGACGGGCCATGGTTCGTGGCCTGGTTCGAGCCGGAACACCACATCGTCGAACACAACGCGCAGTTCTTTGTCGATCGTTTCGCCTCGATGCGCTGGTCGATCCTGACCCCGGAACGATGCGCGCACTGGGATGGAAAGGAGTTGTCGATCACCGCCGGGGTGAACAGGAGCGAGGCGCCGCAGGAGGACGAGATCGAGCCGCTCTGGCTCACCTATTACGCAAACATCTTTAACCCGGCCCGGGTGAAAGTGCAGGCCATGCAGGCGGAGATGCCGCGGAAGTACTGGCGGAATCTTCCGGAAAGCGAATTGATTCCCGCTCTTTTACGCGAGGCCCCGCGAAGAATGGATGAGATGGCGAGGAAAAGCGCGGCCCAAACGGCGGAGGCGGAAGAGTTCTGGTCGCCGGCGCAGCCGCCCGCGACCTCGAGCTTGAAGAAGATGGAAGAGGCGGCGGCGGCCTGTCGCGCCTGTCACCTTTACAAGCGCGCCACGCAAACGGTCTTCGGCGAAGGCCCGAAGGAAGCCACCTTTATGCTCCTCGGCGAGCAACCGGGCGACCAGGAGGATTTGGCCGGCAAGCCGTTTGTCGGGCCGGCGGGGAAACTGCTCGACCGCGCCCTGGTGGAGGCGGGGATCGACCGGGACGAAGTTTACGTCACCAACACGGTCAAACATTTCAAGTGGGAACCGCGCGGCAAGCGGCGTCTGCACCAGAAACCGAACTCGCGCGACATTGCCGCCTGTCGTCCGTGGTTCGAGGCGGAGCTGGCCCTGGTGAAACCGAAGCTCCTCATCTGCCTCGGCTCGACCGCGGCCCAGGCCATCCTCGGGTCCGGTTTCCGGGTCACGCGTGAACGCGGCAAAGTGCTCGAGTCGCCCCTGGCCCCGCGTGTTCTGGCGACGGTCGCATCCCTCCTCGCTCCTGCGCCAGCCTGACGAGGAAGCCCGGGCGCAGGCTTACGCTCTTTTCCTGGATGATCTGCGCGCAGCGGTTGCTGCCGTGGCCTGAGGCCGCCCTAACCGGCTGGAGAAGGGCTGGCCTTCGCCTCTTTACGCGCCTTCTTGGCCGCTTTTTCCGCCTCGGTCCGCGGTCCAAGCTTCACCGTTTTGGCCTCGAGGGAGCCGTCCTCCTTCTTCCAGTAGGACCCCCGAACCTCCATCTCCGCGACCACATCCTTCAGCGTCGCCGGTTCGCCTCCCTTGGTGATGGTGGTGCGCTCGGAAATCTTGAAAACGCGCGGCTTCTCCTTGCCGGCCACGGTGAAGGTTCGGGCTTCGGCGTCAACCGTCCCGATGGTGCCGCGGTAGGGGCTGGCCCGTTCGATCTTGGGCGCGGGCGTCTCGGTGGGCGCGGCGGAGATTTCGGGGGTGGGCGAGGGGGAACCCTGGCCGCCCGCGAAAGGGGTGGAGAGGCAGAAAAACGCGGCTGCGAAAAGGCCCGCGCACAGGCACGAATGTTTCATGGCATGGATTCCGGGTTGAAGGTTTTGGAGGTAAGGGGATTCGAACCCCTGGCCTCGTCATTGCGAACGACGCGCTCTACCAACTGAGCTATACCCCCGTCTGGCGGCATCATGATACCCTCCTGAAGCGGGTTTTCAAACGGTCCGGCGAGCGCTTTGTGCCTGGCCAATTGCGCGTCGGCGCAGGCTGGCCTAGGAAACGACCATGAAATCCTCCGCATCCCTGATCGTGGCGGTGGTGGCGCTGGCGATGGCGGCGACCGCCCTTGTGCTTACCCTGGGGCGCGCACCGCAGGACGAAGGGTCGGCTGAGCCTTACGAAGTCGCCGTCGCCATGGGCCGGCTCCAGCGGTTCGCGGAAAAGCTCTACTTCTCCGGCACCGCGGAGAACTGGCCGCTGGCGGATTTTTATCTGCACGAAATCGAGGAAACCAGCGATGAAGTGATCCGGGCCGGGGCGATGGACGAGGGCGTCGCCGTCAGTGCCTACATGCGGACCATGTTTCCGCCAGCCCTGGCGGAAATGAAAAAGGCGCTCCAGACGCGACAGGTGGAACCGTTCAACCGCGCCTACGAAGGCCTGCTCCTTTCCTGCAACGCCTGCCACCAATCCACCGGGCACGGCTATGTCCGGCTGAAGGCGCCGGCGGCTCCGAGTTACCCCAGCCAGGAATTCCGGCCGCAGGGCGGCCGTCCCTGAATCGCTTTGGCTGACCCGCTCAGCTCTTGCGGCCGATGATCAGCCGGTAAAGGAGCAGCAGGAGCATGGCGCCCACGACCGACATGATCCAGCCGGCGGCATAATTCGCTCCACCGAAGGTGATGCGACCGAGCCAGGTGCCGAGAAACGCGCCGGCAATGCCGAGCAGCATGGTGATGATGCAGCCGCCGGGATCCTTGCCCGGCATGAGCAGTTTGGCGATGCCGCCGACAATGAGACCAATGACCAACGTCCAGATGATTGCGCCGATATCCATAAGTATAAGGTGTTGTTTAACGAATCGTCGGGGACCAGCCTGCCGGATTCGAAAAACAATTACAACTCCACAACTTGCGCCTTGTGAATATCTTCGCTCGCCTGCAGGGCCGCGAGCAGCTTCGGGGTCGGTTTTGTATCGAGGTTGAGCACCGTCAGCGCCGTGCCCCCCTCCTGGTTCCGGCTCAGCGACATGGTGGCGATGTTGACCCCATGGTCACCCAGGAGGGTGCCAATGCGCCCGACAATGCCGGGGCGATCGGTGTTCTCCAGAACAAGAATCACGCCCTGCGGCCGCGCCTCGACCGGGCGTCCGTTGACGCTGACGATGCGCGGGGTGACGCCAAAAAACGCGCCGGCGACTGAAACCGGGTCGCCCTCGGCGGCGGCGGAAAGCTCAAGCAAATCGGTGTAATCGCCCAGGGCGCTCAGACGGCTCTCCGTTACCCGCAGGCCGAGACTCTCGGCAAAGGCCGGGGCGTTGACTTCATTGACGTCGATGCCGCCGGCGCTGTGCAGAAACCCCTTCAGGACAGAGCGCGTGATCGCGGTGGTGTCGACTTCGTTGACCTTGCCGCTGTAATTCACATTCAGCCGCTCCATCCGCGCGGGCGCGATTTGGGAAAGGAAACGGCCGAGCTTTTCCCCGAAGAGGAGGTGGGGTCCGACCACCTCGAGTGTCTTGGCGTCGAGGTTCGGCATGTTGAGGGCGTTACGGATCGTTCCCTCAAGCAGGGCGGCCCGGATCGACTCGGCGATTTCAATGCCAACGCTCTCCTGCGCCTCGGCGGTGGAGGCGCCGAGATGCGGGGTCAGGACGAGGCTGGGCGCCTTGCGGAGGGGTGAATCCGCCGGGAGCGGCTCCTGTTCAAAGACATCAAGGGCGGCGCCGCCCACCTGGCCGCTTTGCAGGGCCTCGAGCAGGGCGTTCTCGTCGATGAGGCCGCCGCGGGCGCAATTGATCACGCGAACGCCGGGGCGGGTTCGGGCGAGCGTCTCCTTGTTGAGGAGGTGGCGGGTCTGCGGCGTGAGCGGGGTGTGCAGGGTGATGAAATCTGCGCGCGCCAGAAGCAGGTCGAGGTCTTCCGCCAGTTCCACCTGCAGGGTGCGGGCGCGGGTGGCGGCGAGGTAGGGGTCGAAGGCGACCACGCGCATGCCGAAGGAGATGGCGCGGCGGCTGAGCTCGCTCCCGATCCGGCCCATGCCGATGATGCCGAGGGTTTTGTTGTAAAGTTCCACCCCTTCGAATTGTTTCCGCTGCCAGCTCCCGCTCCGGACGGACGCGTCGGCCTGCGGAATCCTGCGCGCCACGCTCAGGAGGAGGGAAAAGGCGTGTTCCGCGGTCGAGACGGTATTGCCGCCGGGGGCGTTCATGACGATGATCCCGCGGCGGGTGGCGGCCTCCAGGTCGACGTTGTCGATCCCGACCCCGGCCCTTCCGATGACTCGGAGTTTGGTTGCCGCCTCCACCACCGCCCGGGTCACCCGGGTTTCGCTCCGGACCACAAGGGCGCTGAACTCCGGAATTCTCGCGATCAGCTCCGCCTCCTTCAGGCCATGCTGGACGGAGACTTCGAGCCGACCATCGCGTCCCAGTTCCTCGACGCCCCGGGCGGAAACGGGATCAGCCACCAGGACTTTAAGCGGGGTCATGTTGGAAGAATCCCCTTCCTAACCGAAGATCACGAGATGAATTTCCTGGGGCAGATCGGCGGCCACGTTCGTGACCACGCTGCCGCGCAGGAGCTTGGTCATGGCGTTCCGCTGGGAAGCGCCAATGATGAGGTAATCGACCCCCATGGTCGCGGAAAGATCGAGAATCGTGGCGGCCGCGTTCTCGCTCACGGCGTAGACGGGCAGGACGCTGACGCCGCGTTCCTCGCCCATCTTCAGCATGGCCGTCATAATGGCGTTGGCCTCGGGATCGTCCTGCCAGCGGGCGCCCCGGGCCAGGACGGAAGGAGCGGCTGAGAAATAGACCGCCACTTCCTTCACGAAAAGGACGCAAAGCACCGCTTTCCGTAGTTGCGCCTCGTCGAGGGCAAACCCTAGGACCGGGGTGATGCCGCGGGCCGCGACCATGATCTTCTGGCCCTCGGCGAAGCGGGGCTGGAGGGCGGTCGGCAGCTCCGGGGTCACCATCTCGGCCACGCCGCGCGTGACCGTGACGGTCTTGAGCCCGGAAAGTTTGTGTGAATAGGCGCGCATGGCGTAGCCGCCGCCCAGGACGCAGATGGCAAAGAAAAGCGCATCCGGCTTGGTTTTGGCGATGGTCAGTTCCACCGCGGCCAGGACCAGGAAGGTCAGGCCCATGATGACCCGCTGCGGCCATTTCAGGTCGAGGTGTTTGTTGAAGGTGCAGGCGCCGAGATTGACCGCGATGGCTCCGACCACGCCGATGGCATAAAGACCGGCCAGACCCTCGAACTCCTTGGTCACGGCGAGGATGAGAATGGGAATGCCTATCGCGATATAAAGCGGAAGAGTCGGCACGCCATGGCGGTTCAGGCGGGTGAGTTGCCGCGGCATCTCGCCATCCTGCGCCATCATGTAGATGACGCCGATCAGTGCCACCACCGCGGTGTTGACCGCGCTGAAAAGGAGCAGGCCGAAAACGGCGCCGACGACAAAGCCGAGCCCATGCCCGACCGCGGCTCCGCCCAGCAATCCACCGTAGTGCTCGGCGAGGAAACGGAGCATGTCCTCCTTGTGCGAGGCGAGGACGCCGGAAAGACTCGTTGGGATCGACAACATGGCCCAGCCGAGCAAAATCGTGCCGAGAACAACCTCGACCGCGACCGGCACGATGGCTTTGGTGGCGGTCTTTTTGACCGTCGGCTTCGCGGGATCGGAGCCGGCATCCGGTTTCATGACCCCGGTGATGTTGGCCACCGCCTCGACGCCGCTCAGGGCCAGGATCACGCCGACGAACGCGATCCAGGTCTGGCCCAGGTCGGTGTGGCGCGGCTCGAAGTATTCCGTGGTCAGGTGAGGCGAGCTGAGAAGGATGATCATGACCACCACCCCGACCGCGGGCAGGGCCAGCCAGAGCGAGACGCTCCCGCTGTGTTTCGGCCCGAAAAAGTTGATCACCCCGACGATGAGAATCAGAACCATCGTGGCGACCGGCGCGTGACTGGCGGGCACGCCGAAATAACTCACGGCCGCCCAGCCACTGAGGGCGGCCGTGACCATGAAATTGGCGACGAGGAGGAGCGCGCCGGTCGAGGCCAAAAAGCGGCTTTGCCGGCGGGCAGCCGAATAAACGCCGCCGCCGTCGGGGAAGTGCGTGCAGACGATGATGTAATTGTAAGCCACCACCGCAGTAAGGATGCAGACCGCGAGAATGATCGGAAATGAGGAGAAGCCGGCCGCGATAAAGGCCAGGCCGATGACGTAGGCCTTGCTCGTTCCCCAGTCGCCGTAAAGAAGCGCGGCCGCCCGCTTCCAATCGACGTTGCGCGGCCGGTGGACGCCGGGCTCAGGAATGGGCGTGGCCATGGTCTAACTCGCGCGCTGGGCGAAAAACGGCCGGGGAACTGCCGGAAAGGCGCTCTGGGAAAGGTGATCCACTGGAGGAGGCTGGGGTTTTCGCATGAACTCAACCGCGGTGCAAACCAGGGGCAGGCTTGAGCTCGGCCAAAACCTCGATCTCCGCAGTCTGCGGGAACATATCGAAGGGAGTGATTGAGCGCGCGACGTAATGTTCGCCCAGGTCCAGAAGATCGCGCGCGAGCGTGGCCGGATTGCAGGAAATGTAAAGCAACGTCCCGGGCGTCTGGCGCCGGAGGATGTCCCGGACGGCCGGATCGAGGCCCGCCGCCGGCGGATCGACAATGACCGTTGTGTGGGGCAGCGGAGCCGCCCGGAGGATCTTCTGAAGCTCCGCCGCGACGTCACCCGCATGATATTCCTCGTTCGGCCCTGCCCCCGCCCTGGCGGCCTCCACCGCGAACCGGTCCCAGTCGATGCCCACGCCCCGCGCAGCCCGGTCCGCCGCACCGCGGAGGAAGAAGCCGGCGCCGCAGTAGGCGTCGACGAGCAGCTCCTGCCCCTCCGGGATGAGCGAACGGACCTGCTCAAGGAGGAGCGCGGCCACCTCATCGTTGGTCTGCTCGAAGACGCGGGGTCCGCCGCCCGCGCGCAAGGTGTAATGGCCGGGCCGCGGCCGCTCCCGGCGCAGGGCGGAAAGTTTCGCGTTCACCTCCTCCTGCGCAATCGGGCAGCGTTCGATGTCGAGGAGGACGTGCTCCTGCCGGCGGTAAAAGCCGATGACGCCACCTTCGGAGTGAACGGTGATGCGGTTGCGATAACCGTAGGGGTGCGGGGAGGCCACCATCGGGCGCATGGGCACCTCTGGAAGACGGCCGAGGCGCTGCAGCGTTTGTTCCACCTGGCGCGCCTTGACCTGCAACTGGCGATCGTAGGCCATGTGCTGGTAACTGCATCCGCCGCAGGCGCCAAAATAGGGGCAGCCGGGTTCAACCCGGTCGGGCGAAGCCAGGAGCAGCTCCGTCATCTCGGCCTCCGCGAACCGTTTTTTTTCACGCACCACCTGGGCCGAGATTTTTTCGCCGGTAATGGTCAGGGGCACAAAGACCGTCTTGCCTTCGTGCCGCCCGACACCGGCCCCGCCAAAGGCAATATCGTGAATCTCGAGGGCGATCTTCTCCATGGCAGCGCCCTCAGGCGGGAGACAAAGCCTGGTCGACCGGCCGAAGAAGGCGAACGGGTGCGCCGGGGAACCCGCTAATAATGCCGGGTGTAGGGATACTTCGACTCGTAGCCCAGCTCGGGCGGAAACTCCGAGAAACCGGCGTGTTTCCAGTGGGTGTCGCTGGGCAGGATCGGCATGTAGCCGTCGCGATGCATCGGGATGGGCCAGAAAAGAAACTCGTAAAGACCGATGCCGAACCGGGCCACGGTCCGCCGGATGCCGCGGACAACCCCGTAGGAGGCCGCGGCAGCGTTGCCTTCGCGGTCATTGATGTAGGCAATCTGGTGCGGGATCTCGGTCGCGCCCATGAACATGTTGGACACGCCACGGCTGAATTTGCGCGTTGGTCCGTAATCGTTCCCCGGCGGATCGTGGATATCGGCCCGGGCAAAGGCGAGCAGGAGGAGGCTGGAGGCGAAAGCGACGGCAAAAGTCTTCATACGCGTTCCCGAAACTCTAGGTAATCGGGGGGATGGGGGCAATCTCCGATTTTGTCTCGGGCGAAAGGGGGGGCTGGCCGCGGGTGGCCCGGAGCGAAATGAAGATGGTCACGCTGAGAACGGAAATGATGAAGGCCAGGGAAGCCCAGTTCGGCAGGTGATAAATGTCGCCGATCAACATTTTGATGCCGACGAAGGAGAGGACAATGGCGAGACCCGTCTTCAGGTAAACGAACCGGTCGATGATGTGGGCCAGCAGAAAGTAAAGGGAACGCAGGCCGAGGATGGCGCAGACGTTGGAGGTATAAATGATGAACTCGTTCTGGGTGATGGCAAAGACCGCCGGGATGGAGTCGACCGCAAAGACCAGGTCCATGGTCTCGATGACAACGAGGACAAGCGCGAGCGGGGTCAGCATCCAGCGGCCCTGTTGTTTCACAATGAACTGCTGCTCGTGATACTCCGGGGTGATGCGCATCCATCTCCGGCAAAGCCGCAGGACGAAATTGCTTTCGAGATCGATCTCCTCGCCCCGACTGAAGAGCATGCGCAGACCGGTCAGGAGCAGGAAGGCGCCAAAGATGTAGAGAATCCAGTGGAACCGGTTCACCAGGGCCACGCCGAGACCGATCATGGTGCCGCGCATGACCAGGGCGCCGAGGATGCCCCAGACCAGGACGCGGTGCTGGTAGCGCCGCCGCACCTGGAAATAGGTGAAGATCATCACGAAAACGAAGATGTTATCGACGCTGAGCGAGTACTCGATGATGTAGCCGGTGAGGAACTCGAGGGCGGCCTTGGAGCCGTACTGGTACCAGACCAGGCCGTTGAACCCGAGGGAGAGGGTGACCCAGACGCCGGTCCAGATGGCGGCCTCGCGGGCTCCCACCACATGCGCCTTGCGGTTGAACCCAAAGAGGTCAATGGCGAGCACGGTGAAGACACCGACATGGAAAAAGACCCAGAACCAGATGCTCGTCACGGGCCGTAGCGTTCCACGACGGACACCGCCGCGCAAAAGATTAACGCGCGACTTTTTCCCTCGCCATCGGCCCGCTTCAACGTAGCTTTCCGGCTCGCATGGATTCTGAACTCGCCAAGCTGGTGGAAGCGGCCAAACTCACGGAGAAGGCGGCCCAGAGGATCGAGCAGCTCAAGCCGGGCTCATTCTGCCTCCACAAAAGCTGGGGCTTTGGCCGGGTGGCTGATTGGAACCTTCTCCTGAACCAGCTCGTGATCGATTTTCAGTCCAAGAAGGCGCACCCCATGCAGCTGGCCTACGCGGCCGAGCATGTCACCCCCATTCCCCCCGGGCATTTCCTCGCGCGCAAGGCGGACGATCTCGCGGCCATCAAGGCCGAGGTGAAAAGCGATCCTGCCGGCGTCGTCCGCAACATCCTGGAAGGCATGGGCGGCCGGGCCACCGTGACCCAGATCAGCGAGGTCCTGGTCGGCGATGTCTTTACCGAGCCGGAATGGAAACGGTGGTGGGACTCGACCAAAAAACAGCTTAAGAGCACCGGTCTTTTCACCGTGCCGACGAAAAAGACCGAGCCGGTCCAGCTCCGGGGCGAAGCGGTCGCCCACGCGGACGAGCTGATCCAGGCGTTCACCGAGGCGCGCCAGCCGAAAGACCAGGCCACCGCCCTCGACCAGATCATCAAATTTCACCACGATTTCAAGGAACCGGAAGCGCAGTTGCAGCCCCTGATCGGGATGCTGGAAGAGTCGGCGGCCAAAAACCAGAAACTGCACCCGGCCCTTTCCTTCGAGCTGATCATCGGGCGGGACGATCTCCTGGCGCGCGCGTCGAAGCTGCGCCCGACCCGGCCGGAACTCACCCTGGCCAGACTGATCCTGGAGGAGGAGCCGCGGCTCGCCCTGATTTTGCCCAAGATGCCGGCCGGCAAGGAACGCCGCGTCATCCAGGCTTTTCCCGCCGCCCTGGGCGACCGCTGGAAAGAGCGCGCGCTCAAGCTCATGCACGAGAACCAGCCGCGCCTGGTCTCGGCGGTGACCAGAGTGTTTGCCGAGACCGGTTGCCTGGCTGATTTGCATACCGCCTTCGAACGCAGCCTCCGGGAACGCTCGGCCACGAGCGAGATGCTGGCCTGGCTGATCAAGGAACGGGACGAAAAAGTGGTGAACCTGATCAATCCCGAGCTGCTCGTGGCCATCCTCGCGGCCATCGAACGCGACCAGCACAACGAAAGCCGGGGCAACCGCCTGCGCGATCTCCTGCTCGACGACAAACAGCTCGTGCCCGACATGTTTCGCGACGTGGAGCCGGAAGCCGCGCGGGATTCCATGCGGCGCCTGCAGCTCACCCCGGTCTTTGACGATCTGACCAAGCGTTCGCTCATGGCCCGGATCATCAAACTGTATCCGGAGATGGAGAGCCTGGTCTCGGGCGACACACGGGAAGAGAAGGTCGAGGCGCTGATCGTATCCTGGAGCAGCCTGGACAAGCGCAAGACCGAGTACGAGGACCTGGTAAACAAGAAGATCCCGGAGAACACCAAGGAGATCGCCCTCGCCCGGTCGTATGGGGATCTGCGCGAGAATTTCGAGTTCAAGGCCGCCAAGGAAATGCAGGCCGTCCTGATGCGGCGCAAGACCGAGCTGGAGCAGATGCTGCACAGCGCCCGCGGCACCGGTTTTGAAAACCCCGATACCTCGCAGGTTTCCATCGGCACGATCGTGAGCCTGCGCGAGGAAAAATCGGGGCAGGAAGAAACCTACACAGTCCTGGGCGCCTGGGATGGCGACCCGGACCGTCATATTATTTCCTACAAGACGGTGATCGGGCAGGCGTTGCTGGGCCATCGTGCCGGGGAAGTGGTCGAGTTGAACACCGACCATGGCACCGGCCGCTTCACCATCCGCTCAATCGAGGCGGCGCCGCCCGACGAGGCACCGGCGGCGGAGATGGAATCAGTGGCTCTCGGCGAAGCCGCGGCCACGCGTTGACGGACGGAGCCCGGCGAAATGGGCTTGCGGGCGGGGAGCGTCCCCCCGGATACTGGCCCGGCGGACAAGCGTGCCGCATTCCTCCCTTTATGACCGACCCCATCCAACTGGCGCACGCTGATCATCCTCTTTTTCTGCTTCCCGGAATGGCCAACCGCCACGGCCTCGTCGCCGGGGCCACCGGCACGGGCAAGACGGTCACGCTGCAAACCATGGCCGAAGGTTTCAGTGAGCGAGGCATCCCGGTTTTCATGGCCGATGTCAAAGGCGATCTCGCTGGGATGAGCCGGCCCGGGGGGACGCACCCGAAGCTGGTGGAGCGCGCCAAGGAACTGGGCCTGAAGAACTATGCGGGGACGGCGTTCCCGGTCGTTTTTTGGGACATCTTCGGCGAACAGGGGCATCCGGTGCGCGCGACCGTTTCCGAGATGGGGCCGCTCCTGCTCGGGCGCCTGCTCGACCTGAACGAAACGCAGTCCGGGGTCCTGCATATCGTTTTCAAGGTGGCGGACGACAACGGGCTGCTCCTGCTCGATTTGAAAGACCTGCGCTCCATGCTCCAGCATGTGGCGGAGAACGCCGGGGAGTTCAAAACCGAGTACGGGAATGTCTCGGCCGCCAGCGCGGGCGCCATCCAGCGCAGCCTGCTCGCCCTCGAGTCGCAGGGGGCGGAAAAGTTTTTTGGCGAGCCGGCCTTGAACCTTGATGACCTGATCCAGACGGCGGAGGGCGGCCGCGGGGTGATCAATATCCTGGCGGCGGACAGGCTGATGCAGCAGTCGCCCAAGGTCTACTCGACTTTTCTTCTCTGGCTGCTTTCCGAGTTGTTCGAGAATCTCCCGGAAGTGGGCGACCCGGAGAAGCCCAGGCTCGTGTTCTTTTTCGACGAGGCCCACCTCCTTTTTTCCGACATCGAAGGGCATGTGCGCGAGAAGGTGGAACAGATGGTCCGGCTCATTCGATCGAAAGGGGTTGGCGTTTATTTCGTGAGCCAGAATCCGCTCGATATCCCGGATGTCGTCCTCGGGCAGCTTGGGAACAGGGTGCAGCACGCGCTGCGCGCCTTTACTCCGCGCGACCAGAAGGCGGTCAAGGCGGCTGCGGAAACGTTTCGCCAGAATGAGAAACTCGATGTCACGGCCGTCCTGACCGAATTGAAGGTGGGCGAGGCGCTTGTCTCGCTGCTCGACGAACAGGGGGCGCCGCGGGTGGTTGAGCGTGCCAAAATCCTCCCGCCGCGGAGCCAGCTTGGCGCGATTACTCCGGAACAGCGGCAGCAGACCATGCAATCCTCCGTTTTACAGGGGCACTACGAGAAATCCGTCGACCGCGAGTCCGCCTACGAAAAGCTGAAGGCCAGCGCGGAAGCGAAGACCGCGGCCGCGGGCGAGAGTGCCGCGGCGCCGCCGCAAGGCGGAGGCGGGTCCACCCTTGGGAAACTTTTCGCACCGGAGATCGGGCCGCGCGGCGGACGTCGCGACAGCATGGCCACGAGCATCGTCAAAAGCGTGGTCCGTTCCACCGGGACCCAGATTGGTCGCGAGATTATGCGCGGTCTGATGGGCGGCCTGCTCGGTCGCGGTTCCCGCCGCCGGTAGCAACGGTAGGGCGAGACTCCGTCGAGCCTGGGAGCAGGGGTGGTCTCGCCGCACGTTTTTCGCGAGGTCCCTCGCTGGCGCTCGGGATGACGGGAGGCTTGCAGGAAACGCAGTTAAGTGCGCGACGCGAAATCCCGTGTCATCCCGAGCCGCGCAGACGGCGAGGGACCCCACATAGAAAGGACAGGCTTCGCTCCCGCGGGAGAGGTCGCCCGCGTGTTTCCCCCATGTTTTGACGCTTCGAGAGTAGCCTCGCCGCACGTTGTTCGCGAGGTCCCTCGCTGGCGCTCGGGATGACGGAGCGCGCGGAATCGTCCTCTACGGCACGATCGGACCGGTGAACAGCGCCACCATCGTCCAGCCCACATAGAGCACGATGGCAGCCGCAACCACGGTCAAAACCAGACGAAGGAAAACCGGCATCTGTTTGCGCCGTCGCACCACCACGAGGAAGGCGAGAGCGGTCAGTCCGGCAAGAAACCAAAAGATCAGGGCGGTGGTCATGGGATATCAGGGAGGCGCCATTCTACACCGGGCCGGGAAACTGTCGCCTGCGAAACGGGCGGAGCCGGGGTGGGCGGCGGCAACGGTGCCCGCTAATCGGAGGCCGGGGCGGGCACGGTCCGGATCCCGACGCGGCCGACATAGTCGTCGGCCTGGAGAAGGTCGTTCCCGGCACGCTGCACGATCTTGAGCAGGGTATCCATGGAGGAGACTTCCTCGAGTTGCTCGGCCAGGAACCACTGCAGAAAATTGATGGTGATGTAGTCGTCCTCCTTGCGAGCCAGCGCGACGAGGGCGTTGATCTGATGGGTGACCTTGACCTCCTGGTCGAGCGAGAGCTGGATGGCGGCCTCGGGATCCTTGAATTTCGACTTGGGGGCCTCGAGAGCGGGGATGGATACGCGTCCGCCGGCATCCACGACATATTTCATGAAGCGCAGGGCGTGGTCCTTTTCCTCCTCGGCCTGCTTGAAGAAATGGGCGGAGAGCTGGGGGAGAGCCTCGGCCGCGAAATGGGCGGCGATGGCATAATACTGGAGGGAGGCGCTGAACTCGTAACCGATCTGTTCGTTGATGGCGTTGACGACCTTTTTTCCGATGAGCATGGGGTGGGGATCCTTTCCCCGGGTACTTACGGCAGGGCGGGGAGGGGATAAAGGCGAAAGTGCCGTTGGGGGGTGAAGGCAAAAGGCCCGGTGAGAAATCTCACCGGGCCTTTTGTTCTGGCGACGTCCTACTCTCGCACAACCTATCGTCGCACTACCATCGGGGCTGCAGCGTTTCACTTCCGTGTTCGGAATGGGAACGGGTGGGGCCACTGCGCTATGGTCACCAGAGGGCGGAGCCGCGCGGGGGCGCGAGGCCGAATCTCTGGCGACCGACTGAGAAAGAACCTGACTGGTTCTCTGATATCTACATACAGGAAGTGTTCCGCACAATTGGAAGGCTTCGTTTTATTTTCAAGTCATTCCCCTCTGTTGGCCGCTGCATCCTTGCGGACGCAGCGGGTTAACAGAAAAGTAAATGACCAAGCCGAACGAGTTATTAGTATCACTTAGCTGAATACATTACTGCACTTACACCAGTGACCTATCAACGTGGTGGTCTACCACGACTCTTCAGGGAGAACTCATCTTGGGATAGGCTTGGCGCTTAGATGCTTTCAGCGCTTATCCTTTCCGAACATAGCTACCCAGCACTGCCGTTGACACGACAACTGGAACACCAGCGGTTCGTCATACCCGGTCCTCTCGTACTAAGGTATGAACCCCTCAATTCTCCTGCGCCCACAGTGGATAAGGACCGAACTGTCTCGCGACGTTCTGAACCCAGCTCGCGTACCACTTTAATCGGCGAACAGCCGAACCCTTGGGACCTTCTCCAGCCCCAGGATGTGATGAGCCGACATCGAGGTGCCAAACCCTGCCGTCGATATGAGCTCTTGGGCAGGATCAGCCTGTTATCCCTAGCGTACCTTTTGTCCGTTGAGCGATGGCAATTCCACATTCAACCACCGGATCACTTGGACCTACTTTCGTACCTGCTCGACATGTATGTCTCACAGTTAAGCTGGCTTATATCCATATACTCGACACCTGATTGCCAACCAGGTTGAGCCAACCTTCGTACTCCTCCGTTACTCTTTGGGAGGATACCGCCCCAGTAAAACTAGCCGGCTGCCATTGTCCCCCGACCAGATAATGGCCGGGGTTAGTTATTCCAATGTCGAAGGGTGGTGTTTCATTGGCGGCTCATCACACCCCGAAAGGTGCGAATCAAAGCCTCCCACTTACGCTAAGCATCAAAATCGAAACAACAATAACAGCGTGTAGTAAAGGTGCATAGGGTCTTTCCGTCCTACTGCGGGTAGGCGGCATCTTCACCGCCACTACAACTTCGCTGAGCTCCTCGTTGAGACAGCGGTCAACTCGTTACACGATTCGTGCAGGTCGGAACTTACCCGACAAGGAATTTCGCTACCTTAGGACCGTTATAGTTACGGCCGACATTCACGGGGACTTGGGCTCGTAGCTTCGTCTTACGACTAACCACTTACCGTAATCTTTCCGCATTGGTCACGTGTCACACCCTATACGTCGTCTTACGACTTAGCAGAGTGCTGTGTTTTTGTTAAACAGTCGGTTGACCCATTTCACTGCGACCTCCATTGCTGGAGGCACCCCTTCTTCCGAAGTTACGGGGCTAGATTGCCGAGTTCCTTAACGAGGTTTCACTCACGCGCCTGGGTATACTCTACCCACCCACCTGTGTCGGTTTACGGTACGGGCAACCGTGGGAACATTCTGCCGCTTTTCTCGATACAGGCTTTAACGGATCCACCTTGGCCGTAGCCTCAGCGTCCCCTTGCGGGACCGTCACTTTCAATCGACGGCCCGTCTCCACCCATATGTCACAAACAGAACTTAACCACAGCCGGTGCTGGAATATTAAACCAGCTGTCCATCGCTTACGCCCTTCGGCCTCAGCTTAGGTCCCGACTAACCCTGGGAGGACGAACCTTCCCCAGGAAACCTTGGGTTTACGGCGGACAGGAATCTAACCTGTCTTGTCGCTACTCATGTCTGCATTCTCACTTGTAGAAACTCCACAGTCGCTTCCGCTCCTGCTTCAATGTCGCTACAACGCTCCCCTACCAATCCGCATGGTCGAAACCACGCGTCTTCCAGAGCTTCGGTATACCGCTTATCGCCAATCATTATCGGCGCGAGATCGCTCGATGAGTCAGCTATTACGCACTGTTTAAATGATGGCTGCCTCTAAGCCAACATCCTCACTGTCTAAGCAACCTCACATCCTTTCCACTTAACGGTATTTGGGCACCTTAGCTGCTGGTCTGGCATGTTTGCCTCTCGCGCGTGAAGCTTATCCCTCACGCACTGACTCCCGTGTTCTATTGCGCGGCATTCGGAGTTTGATTGAATTCGGTACCCTGGTATGGGCCCTAGTTCATCCAGTGCTCTACCTCCACGCATCAACACACGAGGCTAGCCCTCAAGCTATTTCGGGGAGAACCAGCTATCACCGGGTTTGATTAGTCTTTCGCTCCTACCCACAAGTCATCCCAGAAATTTTCAACTTTCACGGGTTCGGTCCTTCAGTTGCGGTTAAGCAACCTTCAACCTGCTCATGGGTAGATCACCTCGGCTTCGGGTCTACTACCAGCGACTAGGGCGCCCATTTCGGACTCGCTTTCGCTTCGCCTCCGGCGCAGAACGCCTTAGGCTCGCCACTGATAGTAACTCGCAGACTCATTAAGCAAAAGGCACGCCATCACCAGCTTGCGCCGGCTTTGACACCTTGTAAGCACATCATTTCAGGTACTATTTCACTCCGCTCACAGCGGTTCTTTTCACCTTTCCCTCGCGGTACTTGTTCACTATCGGTCGCCAATTAGTATTTAGCCTTACGCCGTGGTCGGCGCAGATTCATACGAAGTTTCACGTGCATCGTATTACTCAGGAAATCCCTAGGCGTGCTCGGATTTTCGATTACGGGCCTGTCACCCTCTGTGGAGCGATTTTCCATTCGCTTCATCTAATCGTTGCACTGCCATGTCGGGCTCCTACAACCCCACCAGCAAGCTGATGGTTTAGGCTGTTCCGCTTTCGCTCGCCACTACTGACGGAATCGCTTTCGCTTTCTTTTCCTCCGGTTACTGAGATGTTTCACTTCACCGGGTGTCGCGATGTTCATGCTATGTATTCACATGAACTCGAGCAGGTGTTACCCCGCTCAGGTTACCCCATTCGGAAATCCACGGATCAAAGCGTGTTTGCCGCTCTCCGTGGCTTATCGCAGCTTACCACGTCCTTCCTCGCCTATTGGCACCAAGGCATCCATGATGCGCTCTTTGTAGCTTGATCAATCTGTTCCGGTCCCGGCTTTCGCCAGAACCAGAGATTTTTTATGATAACTGAAACTCTCACGGGCCAGGGATCTTACCCCCCGGCCGTTTATTTCAGACTCAGCTCTTCAAAGTTGTACTTACTTACTACCCTGTATGTAGATATCAAAGAACCAGCGGTCCCAGCACCATTTCAGCCCACAAAAAAACCCAACCCTGTCTTCCGACTCAAAAACGTTTCCGTTCAACAGCCGGGACAAAATTGAGTTCCAATTTGCAGTCCCAAAATGTGCAAGAACCACCCCGGCTTTGCCGAGGCCCGCTTTCGGCGGGACGAAGAAAATAACCCGCCCCGCCTTTCCGTCAACGCCGGAAATGAAGATTTTTCGAAAAATCTCTCCCGGCCGAAGCCTCCGGGAGGAAGCACTTTAGGTTGCCCCCCTCCCCGAACAAGCCCGGCCACCCCAAAAAAAGTTAAGAGGACTGCCCAGGCCGCCGGCGCCGTATTCCCTCTGTATGGGACGGAAGAAAAAGCAGCGCCCCCGCCAGGAGCAATCGCAGCAGCCCGGTCGCGAACACCTCATGAAGCCTCGGCCCAGGGCCGATGACCCCGGCTATCGCGGCAGCGGCAAGTTAAAGGACAAGGTCGCGCTGATCACCGGCGGCGACAGCGGCATCGGCCGCGCCGTGGCCCTCTTTTTCGCCCGGGAAGGGGCCGACATCTCCATCGTCTACCTGGAGGAGAAAAAGGACGCGAAGGAGACCCGGCGCCTGGTGGAAAAGGAGGGACGCCGCTGCCTCCTCCTCGCCGGCGACATCGGCAGCGAAAAGTTCTGCCGGCGAGCGGTCGAGCGGACGGTTTCCCGGCTGGGCGGACTCAATATCCTGGTGAACAACGCCGCCGAGCAGCACCCGAAGGAGAGCATCGAGGAAATCAGCGCCAAACAGCTCGAGCGAACCTTTCGCACCAACCTCTTTTCCTTCTTTTACCTGACCAAGGCGGCCCTGCCGCACCTCGGGAAAGGCGACTCGGTGATCAACACCACCTCGGTCACGGCCTACAAAGGGAGCGACCATCTGCTCGATTATTCCTCGACCAAGGGCGCCATCGTCGCCTTCACCCGCTCCTTCTCCCAGGCCGTGGTCGACCGCGGCATCCGGGTCAACGGGGTGGCCCCGGGCCCGATCTGGACCCCGCTCATCCCCTCCACCTTCCCGGGCGAACGCGTGGAGACATTCGGCTCCGACGTGCCGATGAAGCGGGCCGGGCAGCCCGAGGAGATTGCGCCCTGCTACGTTTTCCTGGCCTCGGACGACAGTTCCTACATGACCGGGCAGATTCTTCATCCGAACGGCGGCACGATCGTGAACGGCTGACCCGGCGGACCGGAACCGCGGAAACAGGCAGGTCTCAGCCGAGGGGCAGACCGTCGCGGATGACGGCCGGTTTCTGACCGTTCAGCGAGAGATAGGTGTAACCCTGCAGGCCGCGCTCGTAATCGGCCAGGAGTTTCATGGCCTCGTTCGGTTTCATGCGGTCGCTCTTGATGGCCGCATCCACCTGCGCCTTGACCAGGCGGAGCAGTTCCACCTTGTCCCACTGGGTCAGGGCAAGGACATCGCCGATGGTGCTGCCCTCGATCACCTCCTCGATGTACCAGCCCGATTCCTCGTCCTCATCGAGAAAGACGTGCACCTCGTTGACGCGGCCGAAGAGGTTGTGCAGGTCGCCCATGATGTCCTGGTAGGCGCCGATCAGGAAGACGCCGAGGTAGTACGGCTCGCCCGGGGCGATGGCGTGCAGCGGAAGCGTTTCCTTCACGTCCTGCAGGTCGATGAACTTCGAGATCTTGCCGTCGGAATCGCAGGTGATGTCGACGATGGTGGCGTTGCGGCTGGGGGGCTCGGTCAGCCGATGAATGGGCATGATCGGAAAGAGCTGTCCGAGGGCCCAGTGGTCGAGGAGCGACTGGAAGACGGAGAAATTGCAGATGTACTGGTCCCCGAGGGCGGTCTCCAGTTCCTTCACTTCGTCCGGGACATAACGCAGTCCCTTGTGCATCCCGACGATCTGCTCCGCCAGCTGCCAGTAAACGCGGTCGATCTTGGCCTTGCTCTCCAGCTCGAGCAGGCCGAGCTCGAACATCTGTTGTGATTCCTCCCGGATTTGCTGCGCGTCGTGCAGCATTTCGCGGCGGTTATTGCGCCGCAGCTTGGCCTGCACCTCCATGATGTCGCCTACGAGTTTGTGGTCGGCCTCGGCCGGCTCCACTTTATCCTTGAGCACTTTCTCGATGGAGCCAAAGGCCTCGACCACCAGCACCGAGTGGTGGGCCACGATGGCGCGTCCGCTTTCGCTGATGATGACGGGGTGGGGCACCTTCTCGGAGTCGCAGACGTCGGCAATGTTCCAGACGACGTCGCTGGCGTATTCCTGGAGGGAGTAGTTGGTGGAGCAGTCGAAGGTGGTGCGCGAACCGTCGTAATCGACCCCGAGACCGCCGCCGACGTCGAGATAACCGAGCTCGTGTCCCATCTTCACCAGCTTGGCGTAGTAACGGGCGGCCTCGCGCACGGCGCGCTTGATCGTGGAAATGTCGGGCACCTGCGAGCCGACGTGGAAGTGGACCAGCTTGAGACAATGGGCGTAGCCCTCGCGCTTGAGCATCTCGCTCGCGGCCACCAGGCTGGCGGTGTCGAGGCCGAACTTCGCGTTCTCGCCGCCGCTGAGCGACCATTTCCCGTCGCCCTTGGTTTGCAGACGGACGCGGATGCCGATGTAGGGCTCGACTCCGGTTTCGCGGCCGATGCGGATGCACTGCTCAAGTTCCTCGAGCTTTTCCACCACGATGATGACCGACTTGCCGAGGCGACGGCCGAGGAGCGCGCTGCGGATGAAGGCGCCGTCCTTGTAGCCGTTGCAGACGATGAGGCTTTCCGGGTCGCGATGCATGGCGAGGGCGGCGATGAGCTCCGGTTTGCTCCCGACCTCGAGGCCGAAATGGAATTCCAGGCCGGCATCGACGATTTCCTCCACGACTTCGCGGAGCTGGTTGACCTTGATCGGGAAGACCCCGCGGTAATGGCTGCGGTACTTGAACTCGGCGATGGCCGCCTGGAAGGCCTTGTTGACCGACTGGACCCGGTGGCGGAGCAGATCCTGGAAACGGACAACGAGCGGAAAGCCGAGGCCGCGTTCGCGGGCTTCCTGCACGACCTCGAGGAGATCGATGGAACCGCCGGCCTGCTGGAGCGGACGCGCGATGACGTTGCCCTTGCGGTTGATGCTGAAGTACTCGCCACCCCAGCCTTCCACGTTGTAGGCGGCGGACGCGGCCTCAACGTCCCATTCGTTCTTCATTTCTTCGGGTGCGTGGGGTTCCAGGGTCGATGGCGCATAATCAGGCAGCGTCGCCAACATTCAAGCAGGCCTTTGCAAAAAAATCCGGGCGAGGGAGCGCGTGGGCGCGGTGGCGCCTGCTTGTGTTTCGAAATCGGGCGGGTACCGTTGCCGCGGATGAACAAGACCGTGATCGAGGTTCAAGTTCGCGGAGTGCTGCCGACGACCGGCGGCTGCGCGGTCTTTATCGGCAACGCGGACAAGGTTTTTGTGATCTACGTCGACCAGACGGTCGGCGGCGCCATCACCATGTTCATGCGGGAGGTGGCCAAGGAACGGCCGTTGACGCACGATCTCATGGCGCATCTCATGACCGCGGTGGGGGCGCACGTGGAGCGCGTCATCATCAACGATCTCAAGAACGCGACCTATTATGCGCGCATGATCATTGCCGCGGAAAACGAACTGCAGCAAAGGAAGATCATCGAGCTGGATGCGCGCCCGAGCGATTGCATCGCCATCGCGGTGCAGCAAAAGGCGCCGATCTACGTGAGCCAGGAAGTCTGGGACGAAGTGGAGGACATGAGCGACGTCCTGCGCAAGATGGAGGAGGAAGGCCTCAAGCCCGACCCGGAAGGGAGCGAGGAAGAGGAGGAGTAGTTTCGTCTCCGCTCAGGAGGCGAAGTTGAGCAGTTCGGGATAGTTTTTCTGCGCCACCTCGTGGCAACGCTGCTGGATTTCTCCCGGCGTCTCCATCTCCATCACCTCCTCGGCGAGGGCCCGGCAGACATCCATCTCGAGGCATTGCACCGCCCGCTTCACCTGCGGGACCAGGGCCGCGCTCACGCTCAATTCGTCCATCTCCAGGCCGAGCAGAAGCGGAATCAGGGCCACGTCGCCCGCCATCTCCCCGCAGACCCCGACCCAGATTTTCTGCGCGTGCGCGGCGTCGGCCACCATTTTCAGGAGGCGGAGCACAGCCGGATGAGTGGGTTCGTAAAGCGCGGCGATCTGCTCGTTGGTCCGGTCGACCGCGAGGGCGTACTGGATGAGGTCGTTCGTGCCGATGCTGAAGAAATCGACTTCGCGCGCCAGGACGCGTGCGGAAATGGCCGCGCTCGGCACCTCGATCATGGCGCCCACCTCGGTGGCCACGCTGTAGGGCTGGTTGCGTTCGCGCAATTCGGCCCGGCATTCCTCGAGCAGGACCAGCGCCCGGCGCAGCTCGGCCAGGCCGGAGATCATCGGGAACATGATCTTGAGGTTGCCGACGGCGCTGGCCCGGAGCATGGCGCGCAACTGCGTCTTGAAGATCTCCGGTTTCTCCAGGGAGAAGCGAATGGCGCGGCAGCCGAGGAACGGGTTGAGTTCGTCGGCGTGGTCGACCGAGCCGGCGAGCTTGTCGCCTCCGAGGTCGAAGGTCCGGATGATGAGCGGATGGGGCAGAACCCGCTGCGCCACTTCGCGGTAGGTTTCGAACTGCTCCTCTTCCGTCGGCAAAGTGGACCGGTTCAGGTAAAGGAATTCCGTGCGGTAGAGGCCGACGCCTTCGGCGCCGTTCTCGCGCACCGCCTCCACTTCGTCCGGCAACTCGATGTTGGCCGAGAGAACGATGTGGCGGCCGTCCCGGGTGGTCGAGGTGGTTTCGCGCAGGCCGTGCAGTTCCTGCGCCACCTGCGACTTCTTCGATTCCAGCTCGCCGTAATGGCGCAGCGTCTCCTCGTTCGGGTTGATGATGAGGACGCCGTTGTAGCCATCGACCAGCGCCTCCTGCCCGGTTTCCAGTCGCTCCGTGACATCGTGCAGGCCGACTGCGGCCGGAATCCCGAGCGAGCGGGCCATGATGGCCGTGTGGGAGGTGCGGCTGCCGAGGTCGGTTGCGAGACCCAGGATGAGCGCGCGGTCCATCGAAGCGGTGTCGGAGGGGGTGATATTGTGCGCCACCAGGATCTGCGGCTCGGTGATGCCGTGGAAAGATTTCGGGGCCCGGCCCTGAAGATTATGGATGACGCGGCGGGCCACGTCCTGGATGTCCAGGGCCCGCTCCCGCAGGTAGGGATCATCAATTTTGCTCAGGGTGTCGGCATAGCGCGCGGCCACCTCCTGGAAGGCGTAGTCGACGTTGCAAAGCTCGGCCTCGAGCATGCGCAGGACCTCGTCGATCAGGGTGCGGTCCTCCACCACGAGGAGATGGGCGTCGAAGATGGCCGCGTCCTTGGCCCCGATGGCCTCGGCGATCTTCTGCTGCGTTTCGAGGATCTGGGCGCGGGTCTGGATGAGGGCGGTCTCGAAGCGGCCGATCTCGCCGGCGATGTCGCCGCGCTCGATCGCATAACGGGGAACCTCGGCATGATCGTCGCGCACGACCTGAATGGTGCCGCGGGCGATCCCGGGGGAGACGCCCGCCCCGTGAAACCGCATTTCGTTTCCGTCCCCGCTCATCTGGCGAGGAGGATAGCCTGTCTGTCAAACGGCGAAAGCCGTCAATCCTCGTTGAAGCGCGCCTGGATCAGGTCGCCGATCTCACGCAGGGCCCGGTCGGCATCCGGTCCGTCGCATTCGATCCTGAGTTTCGAGCCCTGCCCGGCGGCCAGCATCATCAGGCCCATGATGCTTTTGCCGTTGACCTTTTCGCCTTCCTTTTCCACCCAGACCTCGCAGCGATAGCGGCTGGCAATGCGCACGAACATGGCCGCGGGCCGGGCATGCAGCCCGAGGCGGTTCACGATCGTCATCTCCTTCTCCAGTTTGCTCCCGGGAGGGTTGTGCGCGGATTTACGGTTCAAGAGTCCCATCTTTTGCTCCCATCAAGTTGAGCAACTTTGCGTTAAATTCCAGCGCGCTGTTCTTTCCCATGCTTTTCAGCTTCTGGTCCATCGCCGCCACCTCGACCAGGCGGGCCACGTCGCGCCCCGGCCGGATGGGAATGGTCACATGCGGCACCCGCATCTTCAGGATCTCATAATATTCCCGTTCGATCCCGATGCGGTCGATCTCCTCGATCTCGGTCCAGTCTTTCAGGGTCACCACCAGATCGAGCCGTTTCTCCACCCGGATGGCGCCGATGCCGAAGACGGAGACCACGTTGATGATGCCGATCCCGCGCACCTCCATGTGGTAGCGGGTCAGCTCGGGCGAGGTGGCCATGAGTTCCCGGCCCTCCAGCGAGGTGATGCGGGTGGCGTCATCGGCCACCAGGCTGTAGCCCCGCTCAATCAGGCCAAGGACGCATTCGCTTTTGCCCACGCCACTCGACCCCCGGATGAGGACGCCAATGCCAAGGATGTCGACCATGCTCCCGAATTCCGTCGCCGTCGGGGAGAAGGCCATCTCCAGCGCGATGGTGGCGGCATTGATAAACTTCATCGTGATCGCCGGGGTGCGAAAAACCGCGATCTCCATTTCCTCCGCCACTTCCTGCAGCTCCGGGGCGAGGTGAAACCCGCGGGAAACGACCAGGCAGGGAATTTTTTGCTCGCAGAGCGCGCGGAAACGCTTGATCCGCACCGCGGGCGAGAGGCTTTTCAGGTAGGAGTTCTCGGCGGCGCCCAGGACCTGCACCCGTTTGTCGGCGAAATAATTATAGAAGCCGGAGAGGGCCAGACCGGGACGGTTGATGGTGGGCTCGCGAATTTTCCGGTGGAAGCCGACCTGTTTGCCTTCCAGCCGGAGCTGGAGCCGGTTGGCGTGATCGCGGAAAAAGCTTTCCACCGTGACCACCGGGACGTTGCGCCGAACTGCGCTCTCGGAGGTGATGGTCTGGGCGGCGCGCTCCGGCATGTTATCCTAGCTGTATCGCGGGAAGAGGAGGATTGCCACCATTACCCGTCTCCGCGCGGGGAGGAGCGGAGGAGCCGCCGCCCCTTTTGCGGATTGACGCCCGCCGGCCAGCCTCCTATACCGGACGGCGACCGCCATAACCTTCAACCGGAGAATATTATGCGTCTTATCTGCGTTGGTATCCTGCTGATGGTCAGTTTTTCCCCTGCCTTCGCGCGTTCACCGCGGCAGGTTGAAGTTCCGGCCACGATCCTCACGGTTTCGCAGGAGGATCTTCGGGACATAGGGGTGAGCCTCGACCTTTCCGGGGCCACGGGCCTGGCCTTGAATCCCACGGCGCAGGTTCCCGCGCCGGGAGCGATCATCGCCCAGGCGAGCTATTTTGGCCTGAACGGCTTCGAGGTGGGCAACACCGACTTCCACTTTTATGGGTTCAACGCCGCGGTCCGCCCGGGACGCTGGCCCGTGGAGTTCAGTGTGGGGATCAACCATCTGCTGGTGGAGAGCGAAATACGCGGGATCGAGGAGCAGATCGAGGACGTTTCCGGCTCGGCGGGCGTGAAGATCCTGCTTCGGCCAAGCATCAGCCGAAACGACGCCGGGTTTGACCTCCGAAGCATCATCGACGGCACTTCGCTCGCCGTCGGCGGCGGCATCAACGACACCTTCTTTGGCAACGCCCGCGGGTACGCCGCGGCCACCACGCATTGGCCGGCCGGGATCCGGACCCATCTCGGTTTTCGCTTTGATCACCTCGAGATCGACGACGGAAAATCCCGGCGGGAGTCGGACCAGCCTTCCGTTTACGGCGGGCTGGAGATCCCGTTGATCAAGACGACCGTGGCCATCCCCGACAACCGCACGATGGTGCTCGGCGGCCTGACGCTTTTCGGCGAAATGGGCTCGAAGAGCATCGACAGCGCGCGGGCGGAGATTCCCTTTGCCACCGGGGTGAGGGTCAATTCGCGCGGCATCCCTTTCCTGAGCGATGTGCCCCTGCTGGGGCGCTTGTTCTTCACCGCGGGCGCGCAGCGCACGGGCCTGGGGGATAACGTGAACCTGATCATCATGATCACCCCACATCTCGCGGGCGACTCCGGGACCGATTATTAGGCGGCGCGCCTATTTCGAGGCCGGATCGATCAGGCCGAATTCGCCGCTTTTGCGACGGTAAAGGACATTGACCATGGAAGTGCGCGCGTTCATGAAAACGAGGAAGTGGCGGTGCGACATCTCGAGCTGGAGCACGGCTTCGTCCACGAACATCGGTTTGAGCGGGACCGATTCCTTGCGCACGACCGGGTGATGGGATCCCTCTTCCTCCTCGGCTGATTCGACCGGTTCCGGCTCGAGGACATGTTCCTCGAGGTGGTGCACGATGTCGTGCCGCGGCCGGTGCTTGCGCATCAGCCGCGTCTTGTACTTGCGCATCTGGCGGGCGACCTTGTCGGTCACGGCGTCGATGGCGGCGTACATGTCGTCCGTTTCCTCAGTGGCCTCGATGGTGATGTGATTGGAACAGACGAGCACGACCTCGGCGCTGTGCCGGTATTTCACGACCTCGAGGATGACGTGGGCCTCGATGATTCGGGGATAATCCAGGTGCAGACCCTCGATCTTCTTCGTGACGTAATCGTTGATCGCGGGGGTGATCTGGAGATGGCGCCCGGTGATTTTGACGGGCGGATGAGCGTTGGCTGTTTGCATAGGCGTGTCTTACATCTTGAACCGTTCGCCGAGGTAGAGCTGGCGGCTGATGGGATCGTTGATCAGGAAGTCCTTTGAACCCTCGCTCTCGACCCGCCCTTCGTAAATAAGATAGGCACGATCAACGATGGAGAGCGTTTCCCGCACGTTATGGTCGGTGATGAGGATGGCGAGGCCGGCCTGGCGAAGATTGGTCACGATCTGCTGGACATCGTAGACCGCGATCGGGTCGACCCCGCTAAACGGCTCGTCCAGCATGAGCAGGGTCGGGTTCGTGACCAGGGAGCGGGCGATGGTGAGCCGGCGTTTTTCGCCGCCGCTCAAGGTGAGGGCGATGTTCCGGGCGATCTTCTCGATGCCGAACTGGTGCAGAAGCTCGGCGCAACGCTCGCGGCGCTGTTTCCGGCTGAGCGGGAGGGTCTCGAGGATGGCGAGGATGTTCTGTTCCACCGTCATCTTCCGGAAGATCGACTCTTCCTGCGGGAGGTAGCCCATTCCCAGCCGGGCCCGACGGTGCATCGGGAAGGTGGTGACGTCCTTGCCCTTGAAAAGGACATGCCCCCCATCGGGCCGGATCAGGCCCACGATCATGTAAAAGCTCGTTGTTTTTCCGGCGCCGTTCGGGCCGAGCAGACCCACGATCTCGCCCGCCCGGACGTTGATGTCGATGCCGTTCACCACGGCCCGCCCGCCGTAGATCTTGACCAGTTGCTCGGTCTCGAGGACCGGGGCGGCCGGGGAGACCGCCGGTCCCGGCGCGGTCGCGGCTGGCAGGGTCCCTGTTTTCATGGCGTGGGCGAGGGCGCGGGGCTGGCTTCGGCCTCCTTCTTTTTCTCCTGGTGCAGCTCCGTCCGGCTCGGTCCGCGCGTCTCCAACTGGCCTTTGGCGTTCAGGACCATGACCGTCTCGGGACTGATGGCGACGTGCATGTTCATTCCCTGCTGCACCCGGGGCGTTCCGCTCAGGACCACGTTGCCGTCGCCGGCCGTGTAGACCGCGCTTTCGGCCCGGCCGATGGAGCGTTCCGCGACGCCGTCTTTCGGCGCGGGCCGTTCCCGCACCACGCCCACGTTGCCTTCGGCGACCGCCCGTTCCAGGCCCTGCTTCTGGTCCTTGTTGATATAAACGGTCAGTTTGTCCGACTGCATGCTGAAGCGCGGGTCCGTCACTTTCACGTTCCCGGTGAAGGTCCCCACATTATTTTGCGCATCGAAAAATGCCTGGTCGGCGAAAATCTCCGTCTTGATCGGCTCTTTCGGGTTTCCCTTTTCCTTCGCCGTCATGCCCGAAATCATGTTCTCCAAAGTGGGCGCGGGATCTTTTTTCTCCTGGGCGAACCCGGCGATCGGCGCCACCAGCAGGGCGAGCATGAGCAGGAACAGCCTCCTGTTCATTTGGGCGTTTCCGGCATCAGATTCGAACTGGCGACGATGACCATCTGCACGTTCCCCTTCATCTGTCCCTGCCGCGCCCGAGTGTCGAACTCGAGGGTGTCGCCCGCAATTTGAAAATCGCTGCGACTCACGGTCGTGCGCCGGCCGGAGGTAAGAACGCGCGTGCGGAGGTTAAGGGTGCCTTCCGGCATGACGATCTCAAGCTCAGGGGCGTCTTCCGCCGTGAACGTCACCATCTTCAAGTCGCGCAGGAGGACATCGCTCTCGCTCAACCGTTTGGCGGTGCCGGCCTCGAAACGGGCCCGGAGCTGCCCTTGCTCGTCGTAATCGGGCAAAATGATCCCTTTGGCTTCGTGGCCGACGGGCAGCGGGAGATCGGTCAGTTGCCGGCTGGCCACGCGGCGTTCCCGCCGTTCCTTTTTGCGCTCCTCCGTGCTTTGTCCAAGGACCAGCCCGGCCACGAGCAGGAAAACGAGAAGGAAAAAAACGCCGGCGCGGCGAGGGCTACGTGGCGGCGGCATGAATAGCCTTTAACACGCGAAGGTGCTTCGGCAACTGCCGGAGCGGGATCTGATTCGGGCCGTCGCTCAAAGCCCGGGCCGGATTTTCATGCACCTCCATGAAGAGCCCGTCGCAACCCGCGGCCACGGCGGCACGCGCCAGCACGGGCGCCAATTCCCCGTCGCCCGAGGTCGCATCACCGGCGCCGCCGGGGCGTTGCACCGCATGGGTGGCATCGAAAACCACCCGGTAGCCATCCTGTCGCATCCAGTAAAGCGAGCGCATGTCCGCGACCAGATTGTTGTAGCCAAAGGTGGTGCCGCGCTCGGTGAAAAAATAGCGGGTGCCGCCAAAGGCCTCCAGTTTCCCGGCAATATGGCGCACGTCCCACGGCGCCAGGAACTGGCCTTTCTTGACGTTCACCGCCCGTCCGGTGGCGGCCGCGGCGCGCAGCAGGTCCGTCTGGCGGCAAAGAAAGGCGGGAATCTGCAGCACGTCGATCCATTCTCCCGCAGCCTCGGCTTCGCCCGGGGAATGCACATCGGTCGTCACCGGCATGGCGTGTTCCCGCCCGAGATCGGCCAGGAGGGCGCAACCTTCCTTCAGCCCGAGCCCGCGAAAGGAACGGACCGAGGTCCGGTTGGCTTTGTCGTAGGAAGCCTTGAAAATGAAGGGCACTTCCGCTTCGCCGCAGATCTCCGCGATCCGCCGGGCCATCCGGCGCACGAACTTCTCCGATTCGATCACGCACGGTCCCAGGATGAAGCAAAGCCGGGAACCCCCAATGGTGACCGGACCGATTTTCAGGGGTTTCATCGCGGCATGATGCTTCAGGAAAGGCCGGCAGACAACGCGGCAAGTTCGCCCGGCCGCAGATCAGGAGGGAGTGCCGCGACGCCGGCGGACGAGGTCGTAGAGGCCAAAGGGAGCGTAAAGGAGGAAAAAGAAGAGAAACGCGAGGAGATGCATCTGGAAAAGGTAGATGGGCCTTTCATCGGAGAGATAGCTCAGGAGGGAGAACGCCTCCGGTTTGTGCAGCAGGAACCCGTAATTGACGCCGGTCAGCAGGTCGACCGTGAAGGTGACGACAAAATAAAGCTCGGTCCAGGCGAAGACGCGAAAGATGGACCGGAATTCCGGCCGATAGCCGCGCATGACCATAAGGAAAACGATGCCCGCGACGATGGCGCCGTGCCCCACGAAGAAGCTGAGGAAACGGATGTCCGGGAAGCCATGGCGGAGATTGGGGGTGATGATGGCCTGGACCGTCCCGCCCAAGCCCCAGAAATAGGCCACCTCGAGCCAGCGCACCCGGCCGGTCAGAAGGGCGACGATGATGGCGACCATGGCCCAGTCGCAAAGCTGGAAGGGGAGCGCGTTCTCCCAGTAGAGCGTGCTCGTTTTCCAGACGTAGGCGGCGTAGGCGATGTAGTTCAGCCCAAGCACCCCGGCGAAAGCATGCGCCACCACACGTTCGCCCCGGGGCCATTGCGCCTTGCGCACGACGGAAGCCAGGAAAAAGGGCAATGCCCCCGTGGCCATGATCACGGTCAGATGGGCCACGCCGAACGGCTGGAAGACGGGCGGTTCCATGTGCGGCTACCGGATGACCCAGAGGTTGCAGGGGATAACGTCCGTGATCCACGCGATCCGCGGCGACAACTCCCCGCTCGCGGAGGCGACCGGCACCATGAGAAGATCGGCCTCCACCGCCTGGACAAATTCCGAGGCGGCCCAGCCGGTGTTCCCCTGGAGGCAGCGCGCCTCAATCGGGACTTCCGTGGGTCCCGCGGCCAGGATGAATTTTTCCAGGGCCATTTCCTCATCCTCCAGGGTAAAGGTCCGATCCTCGCCCTCGCCAGCGAGGGTGGCCCGTGCCTGGTCAAACGCGGTATAGACCCGGACCACGTAAAGCCGTTCCGTGCGCTCGGCGGAAGCAAGGGCGAGGGCCTGCCGGAAAGCCCGGGCGCTGTGCTCGGAATGATCGGCCAGGAAAACCATGCGGCGCAGCGGGCGCGGCTCCAGCTCGGGGCGGGTGAAAAGCGCGACGGAGCAATGCGATTCACGCACGAGGCGCCGCGCGACATCACCGAGGAACGGGCGCAGCACCACTTCCTTCTCCAGGGCGCCGGCCACGATCAGGTCGACCCCGTGGTCGCGGCAGGCGGTCAGGATGGCGGTGGCCGGATCCCCCGTCTGGTAGAGCACGGGCGCATCCGCCGGCAGGCCGAGCTGGGCCCGGATGCCGTGGAATTTCTGCTCGGTCTCTGCGGTCCGTTCGCCCACGTAGACCAGGCTGAGCCGGGCGCCAAAGCGCTCCGCCATGCGCCGGCCTTCCGCGAGGACCTGGGCGAACCGGGGCGAGAAAGCCGCGGCCACCGCGACCGATTTGTAGGGGGCTTCTGGCATGGGCAGCGCCTAACCTTGCTGCTTCGCCGGACCGGGGCAACCCGCCTCTCGCTTTTGTAGATTGCGCCTTTTCATCCACGGTCTGCTCTGCGAATTTGCCGCCCATGCGGCGCGCGATTTATCCCGGCAGCTTCGACCCCGTCACCAATGGTCACCTTGATGTGATCGAGCGGGCCTGCAAACTCTTTGATGAGGTGGTTGTCGCGGTGGCGCAGAACGACCAGAAAAAGCCGCTTTTCTCGCTGGAGGACCGGCTCCGTTTCCTGCGCGAGACGGTGGGGGGCAATCCAGCGGTGGTGATTGCCCGGTTCGACGGGCTTCTGGTCGAGTTCGCCCTGGCCCGCGAGGCCATCGCGGTGGTGCGCGGCCTGCGCGCCGTTTCCGATTTCGAGTTCGAATTTCAGATGGCCCTGATGAACCGAAAGCTGGAGCCGCAGGTAGAAACGATTTTCCTCATGCCCAAGGAGGATTACACTTACCTGAGTTCACGCATCGTGAAGGAGATTGCCCGCCTGGGCGGCGACACGACGAAGTTTGTGCCCCCGCCCGTGGCGGCCGCGCTCCGCCAGAAATTCGCCTCATGAAAATTCATCTGCGACAGATTCCCTCCGAGGGCACACGGCTGGAAGGCGAGGAAAACTGCGCCTTCCCGGAGCTGGAAAGCGAGGGGATCCAGTGCGCCGGGCCGCTGCGCTACGCGCTCGACGTCGGCCTCACCGGGGTTGATCTCTGGGCCAACGGCAGCCTGGCCCAGCCGGTCGACCTGACCTGCGTTTCCTGTCTGGACCGGTTTGTCCATACCATCGAGGTGCCCCAGTTCGCCACCCTCGTCGAAGCCCCCGGGGCCGAGCTCGTCGACCTCACCCCGGCGGCGCGCGAGGATATTCTGCTTAACCTGCCGGCGCACCCGCGCTGCGACATTCACGGGGGGAGGGAATGCCGGGCCGCCCGCGCGCCCGCGGCCGAACCGGGGCAGGTGGAGCAGGCCAGCGCAGAAAAGCGGGAGCACGACTGGGGCGCGCTCGACAAGCTGCGCTTGAAAAAGAAGTAGCCGGGCGGGGGGCAGGAGCGCCCCCGAAAGAGGCGGTTGTCATCCCGGAATTATCTGCTTACTTACGCCGCTTCTATGGGAGTCCCAAAACGCAAAACCTCCAAGATGCGACTGCGCACCCGCCGGGCCGCCAATCGCTGGCACGCCCCGCAGCTGAACAAGTGCGCCCAGTGCGGCACCGCCATCCCGTCCCACACCGCCTGTCCTTCCTGCGGATATTACAAGGGACGCCAGGTTCTCACGGTCGAGGCCTGAGCCGGGCGCCCGGGCCTTTTGGATTGCGTGGGCGAAGTGTTCCCGTAATCCTGCAGTGAGGGAACGGGGCACCCCTGGCTCCTCCCGGCGCATGCTCTCGTCTCATCCGATTTCGGCCCCCTCTCCGGGAACGAGTGCGCCGCGGCGCTGTTCGGTCATTATCCCCGTGCACGACGGAGGCGCCGTTTTTCAACGCTGCCTCGCTTCCGTCACGGCGGCGCTTGGCCCAGCCGACGAGCTCATCGTGGTGGCCGACGGCGAAAGCGACGGCGCCTGGCGGGCAGCCCACGATTTCCCCTGTCGCGTTCTCCGGGTTCCCCGCCACTGCGGCCCGGCCGGGGCGCGCAACCAGGGGGTCGCGGAGGCGGAGGGCGAGTTCATCGTCTTCATCGACGCCGACGTCACGGTGGCGCCGGATTGTCTTGATCGAATGGTGCAACGCTTCGCGGACGAGCCGGGCCTCGTGGCCTTGATCGGTTCCTATGATGACGCGCCCGGTGATCCCGGGTTTGTCTCGCAATACCGGAACCTCCTTCACCATTACGTGCACCAGCGCGGCGCCACCGAGGCTTCCACCTTCTGGGGCGCCTGCGGCGCGATCCGGCGCGACATTTTCCTGGCTGCGGGCGGGTTCGACGAAAACTACGCCCGTTCCTCCATCGAGGACATCGAACTCGGATACCGTCTGCGCGCGGCCTCGCATCGCCTTCGTCTGGCCCGGGAAATTCAGGTGAAACATTGGAAGAAATGGACTGCGTGGATGCTTTGGCGCAGCGACACCCTGGACCGTGCCATGCCCTGGACGGAACTGATCCTCGAGCAGTATACCCGGGGCCGCCGCCTGGTGGTCGCGCGCGATCTCAACCTGGGTCTCTCCTACCAGGTCAGCCTGCTCGTATCCTGGAGTTTTCTCGGTGCCCTGGCAGCCTCGCCATTCCTGCCCGCGGCCGGCTGGGCGGTGGCGCTGCTCGGCGCCCTCTTTCTCCTGCTGCACCTGCCGCTCCTTCTTTTCTTTCAACGGCGGCGCGGGATGGTCTTCGCCATCCGGGCGCTGCCGTGGCGTTTCCTTTACGACCTTTGCAGCGGTCTTGGCTTCATTTTCGGCCTGGCCCGGTTTTGCGGGAGATCCTGGAACTCGGCCCCGGTTGCCTCCGGTTCATCCGCGCCCACTGCCGGCGGTGAAGCGTTCCGCCAGATAACCGAGAGTGTTGGCGGTTTGCCAGACACCGAGCAGGAAAGCCATCCGGAGGGCGCGCGTCCGGGGCTTTTGCGCGAGCGCGCGGCGGAAACATCCGGCGTGGAACTTCCAGTCCGGCTTTAAAGCTGCCGGCTGGCCGATCCGGCCCCGGCCTTCGTGATAATCGTAGGCGCCCTGGCCGTAGGTGAAATGCAGGCGACAGAAAGACGCGAAATTTAGATCGTGGTAATGGCGCACCACGGCCTCGGGAGCATAGGCGATCTCGCGGCCGCCGTTCAGCCACCGCCGGCAGAGCTCCCGGTCCTCCGCGGCGGCCCGGGGCCAATGCAGGGAAAATCCCCCGGCTTCCCGCAACTCCGCCGCCGCGACTGCCATGTTGCTGCTCGGGTAGAAATGCGCCCGGCCCTGGGCCGGATCGTAATAGGCGCAGACCGAGTCCAGGATGAGGTGACAGGTCGCCGCATAGGGGTTCTCCTCCAGGCCATTGATGGTTCGGCCGCCAAAAAGCGTGTGCGGACGGTCGGCCAGGCGGCTTTCCAGTCGGCGCAGCCAGTCGGTCGCCGGACGGCAATCATCGTCGGTGAAGGCAAGATACTCCCCCCGGGCCCGCGCAATCCCGAGATTGCGCGCCGCCGCCGGCCCGGACGGCGACTGGCGCAGGAGCGAGAGATCAAGCTGCGCCCGAAAAGGATTCGTCACCGCGTCGAGCGCATGCGCACTGCCATCGTCGACCACCAGCACTTCGAAGCGGTCGCGCGGGTAATCCAAAGCGGCGATCGCCTGGAGACAGGCCCCCAGCGCGACCGGCCGGTTGCGGGTTGGAATAATGACGGAGAATTGCAGCGGGGACACGCGGATGTTGTTCGGTCGTTGCTTCTCTTCACTTTGGCCGTTAGGAGAGTCAACCAGAAGTCATGAGCGCGATTGCCTTGGGAATTATCGGGTGCGGCCGGGCCGCGCGGGAACTGCACCTGCCGGCGCTGCGAACATTGCCCGAGGATTGGAAGGTGGCGGCCCTGGCCGATCTGGAGGCGCCGAGCCTTGACGCGCTGGGGAAGACCTGTCCGGGGGCCCGCCGCTACCGGCAGCCGGAGGAACTCCTGGCCGACCCGGCGGTGACGGCGGCCCTCATCTGCACGCCGGCGGCCACGCATGCCGCCCTCGCCCTGGCCGCGCTCGCCGCGGGCAAGCATGTCCTCGTGGAAAAGCCGCTCGCGCCTTCACTGGCAGAGGGCGAAGAGATGGCCGCTGCCGCCGCTTCGTCTTCACGACTGGTCACCGCGGCCGGATTCAACCAGCGCTGTCACCGCCTGGTGCGGCGGGCGCGCCCGCTCGTCGCCTCGGGGGCGCTCGGCGAGATCCATCATCTGAATTTTCTATGGAGTTCGCCGATGCAACACGCCCCCAATTTCCCGGCCTGGCGGCACCGGGCGGCCACGGGCGGTGGTGCGCTGCTCGAGATTGGTTCGCACCAGCTCGATCTTGCCCGTTTCCTCCTCGAGGACGAGTTCAGCGAAATCCAGATGCTGGAACGTTCCGGCCGATATGAGCAGGAGAGTGTCGGCCTCCTTGGACGCAGCCGGAAAGGCGTTCTCGTCTCGTGCACGCTCACCCAGACGAGCGCGTTCGCCAATGAAGTGCGAATCCTGGGCGATCGCGCGTCCGTTTCCTTCTCGCTTTTCCGCGCGGAGAGTTTTCGTTTCGCGCCGGTGAGCCTTCATCCGGGCGGCTGGCGCTCGCGCCTGCCGTCACGGTCGTTTCTGCGCGAGCTGCCGGAGCTGGTTCGCATCGCCCGGGCGGGCGGCGATTTCTTCCTTTCCTATCGCGCGCAATGGCAGGCCTTCGCCGGGGCCATCCGGTCCGGGACGCCTCCGGCGGCCTCGTGGACGGACGGTCTGGCCGCGCTCCGGGCGGCTGATGCCGCCCTCAACTCGGCGGGCACCGGCGCCTCTGTTCGAGTCAGCAACTGACCGGATGAACGAGGTGAATGACGGGCCGGCTTTGTCGGTCATCCTGGCCACCTCCGGCCGCTTCGCGAACATCGCCGCGACAGTTCATCACCTGGCCCGGCAAACGGTGGCCGCGCGAATCGAATTGGTTGTGCTCGCCCCCGATGTCTCGGATTTCGGGCTGCCGCCCGAAGTGCGAGCGGCGTTTCACGGTGCGCAGTTGCTTGGTCTTGGGCGGCTCACCAACGTGGCACACGCCAACGCCGCCGGGGTGCGCCACGCAACCGCGCCGGTGGTCGTCTTTGCGGAGGATCACGCTTATCCCGAGCCGGAGTGGGCGGAGGCTTTGCTCGCGCGACACGACGAAGGATGGGCCGTGGTCGGGCCGGTGGTGCGAAACGGCAACCCCGGGACGACGGCCAGCTGGGCGGATTATATCCCCGGCTATGGTCTCTGGCCTTTCGGTTGCCGCGGCGGCCCCGTCTCCCTGTTGCCGGGTCATAACAGCAGCTACAAACGCGTTCTTCTTTTGGCCGAAGGAGAGAAGCTCGAGGAGAAGCTGGAGGCCGAGGCGGCTTTCCACGAGGAACTGGCCGCGCGCGGGGAGGGACTTTTTCTTGAAGATCGCGCGGTCATTTCGCATCTGAGTTTTGCCAGTTGGCGCCCCCTGCTCACCGCTCAGTTCCATCATGCCCGCCTCTACGCGGCCCGTCGCCGCGAACGCTGGAACGCGTGGCGGGCCCGCGGCTATGCGCTCGGTTCGTTTATCCTTCCGTTCCTCCGGCTGGCGCGACTCCTCAGAAAAAATGTTTCCTTCCCCGCGCGACCGTCGCGCACGCGCATCATCGCCGGAATTTTTCTTACTCTGACGGTGGACGCGGCCGGTCAGGCAGTCGGTTATCTCACCGGGCCGGGACACGCCGTCGAACACCTGACCGGTTACGAGTATGATCGGGGACGCTACGACGAAGGGACGGGCCGGCCGGCGGCCTTTTCCTGAACAGCGGCGGCCAGGTGGCGCCGCATGGCGTCGGCGTGGTTTTCTGCGCTGAACCGGGCCTTGGCGCGTTCGATGGATTCGGGGGGCAGGCTGCCGTTGGGGAAAAGTCCGCCCGCAGCGACGGTGCGCAATTTTTCCCAGAGCGCGTGCTCCTCGTTGGGTGGAACGAGCAGACCGTTCACGCCTTCCTCGATGATTTCCGGCAGACCGCCGGCGGCGCTGGCGATTACCGGCACGCCATGCACGATGGCTTCGGCGGCGACGAGGCCGAAGGGCTCGGGCCAGAGTGAGGGAACGACGGAAGCCCAGGCCGTTTCCAGTTCCCTCGCCACGGCGTCGGGTTCGAGCCAGCCGCAAAAATGCGCCGCCTCCGCCAGGCCGAGCCGGCTCGCCTCCGCCTCCAGCGCCGGACGAAGGGGTCCGCGCCCGACCAGACGGAGGGTGGCGGCGGGAAACTGGTGGCGCAATCTCGCGAAGGCACGCAAAAGGAGTCCGGCGCCCTTCTCGCGATCAAAGCGGCCGCAGAAGAGAAATTGGGGCGTGGCGCTGGGGCGCCGGCGGAAGCCCGGCCCGGGAGAACGCACCGGGAGAAGGATTGTCTCCGCGTGCAGGTCGTGCCGGGCCAGTTCCTGCCGGACCCAATCGCTGCAGGCCACGATGCGGGTCACACTCTTGATTGCCCGCCGAATCAGCGCGTAGCGCGGCTGCTCCCGCAGCCAGTGCGGCGCGCTGAGGCATCCGGTGCGCCAGCAGACCAGCCCGGGCGGCGTCCGGCAATGGCCGTTATCCGGAAGCAGCTTGGTCCCCAGCGGACAGATGCACTTGTAATCGGAGACGAGCAGGACCGTGGGGAGATGGGCCAGGCCGCGCACGATGGCGGGCGAAAGATGGTGCGCGAACATGTTGATAAGAGCGGCGTCGGGCTGGAAGTCGGCGAGCGCCCTCCGGAGCGTCGTTGCGGCAAATGGATTGTGAACTTGAAGAACCGTTTGCGCGGCGAGCAGGCTGGTTCCGAAAGCCTGATACTCGGCCGTGCCATCACCAGCGGTGCCGGCGGTGCTCGTCAGCAGCCGAACGTCCTCCCCCCGCGCGCGCAGGGTGTCGCGCAGGAGCGCCAGGTAGTTCTCGGCCCCTCCCTGCCCGCGGTTCCAGTCGGTCACGAGGAGAATTTTCATCGTGCGCCCTCGCGCCAGGAGACCGGGCTCATTTTATGAAGTCGACTTTGCGCAGTTCGTAGTGGTCCAGCATCTCTCCCTCACGCCGGCCGGAGAGGCCGAGCAGCCCAACGAATTCGCCCGCGCCTTTCGCCGTGAGCAGGGCGACCACCATCGGAAGCGCCAGTGGGTTGATTCGGTGTTTTCGCATAAATTTCCACGCGGTCGGCAGGACACGCCGGCCGAGGACAACGGGAATGAGGGGGGCGCCGCCGGCGTAAAGCAGGCGCCGCCAGGCCGGCCACCGGCTCGCTCGCTGGCTTCCGATCTGTGTGCCCGCGAGGTAGCTCTCGAGGAGACTGTGTGGCGGGCGGCTGATGTTCAGGTGAGCGATGCGCGCTTCCGGGACGAAGAGCGCGCGCGCGCCTTTTTGCTGCAGAGCAATCCGGAGTTCGTCTCCATGGGAAAAAAGGCGGGCGAGATCGCCGGGCAGGGCGAGGAGAACATCCCGGCGGTAGAGCGCGTTATAAAGCGGGGTATCCGCGATCTCCCGGCCCGGTTCGTCGGCGTTCCACCGCGCGTAATCGGCCAGAAATCCGGCCCAACTGGCGGCGCGGCCCGGGTTCGCGTTGGCAAAGCCCGGCACGACCGCGGTCCACGGTCCGGAGCGCACCGCGGCCAGCATGATGGCCACGGCTTCCGGTTCCAGGAAACTGTGGGTTTCACCAATGAAAATGCAGGGGGCGCTTGCGGCCCGGACCCCGGCGGCGCGCGCCGCCCCGAGAGGCGAAAGCGAAGGCACCTCCAGCGTCCGCCACGCGGCGAAAGCGTCCCGCACCCGGGCCGCGGGAGAGAAATCGGCATCGGGGGGATGGACCAGGAGAACTTCGAGACGGCGCGCCATGGTCTGCCGCCGCAGGCGCTCCACCACCGGCTGAATCGTTTCCCACGTGTCGGTGGGCAGAATGATGGAGAGTTCCGGGCCCTGGGTCTCGTCAGACATAATCGGTGCGGCGAATCTCGTAACGGGAGAGACGGTGTTCATGGCCGGCGGCGCTCAGGCCCAGGTAACCGAGGAGTTCTCCAAAGGCTCGGATGAGAAAGACGAGGAAGACGAACAACGTGACCCCCGCCGGCATTCTTTCTTTTCGCCCCGTGCTCCGTAAACCCCGCCAGGCGCGGGCGGTGAGCAGGAACGGGATCAGCGGGCTGGCCGCGACAAGAAAGAGACGCCGGCCGACGCTCCACCGGCGCGCCCGTCGCCAGCCAATGGTAAACCCGAGCAGGAAATGCTCGTCAATCCATGCGCCCGGCGCCTGGATATTAAGGTGGTCGATGCCGGCGCGCGGTTCGAAAAAGATTCGGTGTCCGTTGCGCCGGATTGTCTCCCGCAGCACTTCGCCCTCGCTTAACGCGTTCTCGAGCTCCGGGCCCAGCTCCGCGAAGACCTCCCGCCGATACACGACGTCATAGACCGGCGCCCCCGCGATCTCGCCGGCTGGCAGGACCCGGCTCCATCCGCCGTAGGCGGCCAGGAAGGCGGACCAGCTCAGAATCGTTCCCGGATTAGCGTTTTCGAAGCCGGGGGTCGCCATTGACCACGGACCTTCCTTCACTTTCGCGACAAGAATTTCGGCCGCGTCTGCGTGCAGGAAACTGTGGGTTTCCCCGAGGAAAATAAACGGCGCGCGCGCCGCTTGAATCCCCGCGGCTCGCGCATGGGCGAGGGGAACAAGTGTGGTGACCTCAACCACCCGGAGGTCGCCAAATTTGTCGCGAAAGGAAAGCGCGCCTTCAGTCGCCGCCCGGTCGGGGGTGGTGACGATCACTTCAATCTCACCGGCCATGGTCTGTTCCGTCAGCCGGGAGAGGACCGGCGCAATGGTCTCAAAGTCATCGGTCGGCAGGACGACAGAGAGGGTGGGACTGAAAGGATCTGAGTTCATCTCCGCGGCGTCCGGCGTGACCACCATCGCACAAATCGGAGGTGGAGCCGTTCCAGCGGGGCCAGGTAGCGCCGGAAACGCCATGATTCGTAGAAGGCCAGCGCCCGGTGCCGCAGCGTCCCGGGCGGCCGCGTCCCGCGCCAGGCTGTCTGGTCCAGCCAGTCCCGGTATTCCTCCTGGTATCGTCCCGGCCCACCATATAACCACGGCTTGAGCGCCCCGGTGAAATGGACCACCGCCGGCGCGAACTTCTCATCCGCGCCCGCTTGTCGTTCTGCCGCCGGGGTCCAGTTCCAGCGCGACTCCATGCGTTTCCAGCGGCCGCAAAGAACCGCGTTCAGCGCTTCCTGGTCCCAAAAATAAACTCGTTGCGAAAAACGTTCGAGATAGGCGAGGGCACGCTGCTCGACTTCTTCGCGGCGCCACAAGGGAAGATCGATCAGCATAAGGCCGGCGTTGAAATACGGCCGTTGTGCAGGCAGCCCGAGCTCCCGGAAACCGGCCACGCCGAAGGGCGACCCGACAGAGGGGACCAGAAAATCCTGCGCCGCGCAGAGGACGTGCTGCGCGAGATCAACCTGCCAGAGCGGTTCCAGGTCGGCCCGCACGAGCATGTCGCCATCGAGCCAGAGAACGCGCTCCACCGGCGGGGGCAGCCACCGTGCCAGGGTCAGCTTGTGGTAGGTGGTTGTGCTCATCCGGCCCCAGTGCGGCAGGCGCTTGAACTCGTCCCGCGGACGCGTGATCCAATTCACCGAAACAGGGAGCGACGCCGCAATCTTGCTCCTCGTGGCCGGGTCAATTTCATCGTCCACCACGTGGAGCTCCGCCTTCGTTCCGGGAGCGAGATGACCAAGAGCGCTCCGGAGCATCACCGCCAGAGGCAGCGCGTAATTTTCGTCGGCCGCGGCCGCAATCGTAATCGTGCTCATTGGCGGCCGGTGCTCTTTTCAGGTCGCGGGGCGAAGGCCAAACCGCGGGCAAGGGTAAAGCCAAGGCGGCGCAGCCGCGCCGGACCTCCCGGCCAGACCAGCCAGCCCCCGAGGTAGACGGCGAGGAAAATAAGCGCCGCCCGGAGAAGGAGGAGAGGATTTGGCAGGGCCGTGCCGGCGGCGCGTTCGAACAACCAGAGAGCCAGGAACGCCGCAATCGCAAAAAGCACAGGGCGCTGCATCGCTTTTAAAAAGGAGAAAAGAGGGAAGGCCGAGGAGCGCAGCGCATAGATAATTGAACAGGGAGCGAGCAGCCACGAGACCAGCGCCAGACCGGTGGCGACCCCGATTGGACCCGCCACGACCGCGCCGCCCGTCAGGGCCAGAAGCATTATGATCGATTGGGCCGTGTTCCAGCGCCGTTGCCGATCGGCCCGGCCTTCCGCCAGGAGGAACCATGAGCCGAGTCGGCCGACGGACTGCGCCAGGGCGGCGATTGTCAGGAGACGCGCGAACGGGATGACCGGTTCCCACCGGGGCCCGAGGATCAGCAGGATCAGGGGCTCCATTACGGCAATGGCGAAAAGGAGGCTGGGCAAAATCAGAGCCAGGACAAGTTCCACCGCCCGTCCGGCGGCGAGCCGGTGCCGGTCCGGTTCGCCGTGCGTCCGGCTGAGGCCGGCCACCGCCACATCGAGCAAGGGGGCGTAAAGGTTTTCCAGGATGAGGAAGGCGAAACGCCGGGCATTTTCGTAAAAGCCGAGGACGACAGGTCCGGCCAGCCATCCCACAAGGAGACGGTCCACCGATGAGGAAGTGGCGAGCATGACGCGCCCCACGGTGAACTCCCGGGCATAACGGCGGAGCCGTGAGGGAATCCCGGGGTCCGCTCCCGGATCAAGAGTGACCGGGCGCCAGCCGGATATCGTCCACAGCAGGACGCCGCGGCTGAGCAACATCACGCCGGTCTGGGCCGCCAGCGCCCAGTAGCCGGCGCCGGCAAAGGCGAGGAGAATGGCTGCGGTCGAGCCCCCGGCAGCGGCCGCGAGGTTGATGGAGGAGACGGCGCGAAAACGAAGGTCGCGTTTCATGACCGCCTCCGGGATGGTCGCGGTGCTCAGGACAAAGAAGGCACCGGTCAGGCCCAGGCCGACGGGAATGACGCGCGCCTCCCCAAAAAACCAGGCAAGCCCGAACGCGCCCGGAATCAACCCGAGCACAAGCAGCAGATTCAGGAGAAAGGCCCGGCGGAAAAGACGTGTCCCCACGCTGGCGTCAAGGGCCGGGTCCTGCATGGCGGCGAAGTCGAGTCCGAACCCGCGCAAGGCCATCCCGAGCGCCACCAGGGGAATGGCCATGGCCACGAGGCCGAAGTCGGCCGGCGTAAGCAGGCGCGCCAGCACCACCACGGTCAACGCCGAGACGAGGGCCGTGGCGGCCTGACTGGAAACCACGGCGACACCGGAGCCAAAGGCCCGGCGTTCCAGGGAGAACCGCGAATGCTCAGGAGGGTGGGGCATGGGGAGGAATACGCCCGCCCATGCTTGGGCGGAAGACCGCGCCCGGCAAACAGGAATTCAAAGATGTTCGCCGTCCGCACCGGCGGACTGGTTTCCGGGGTCGTTTTTTTCCTTTTGCATTCGCGCGCGTATTCCCGCAAGACTTCCCGCACGGATGAAAATCGCCCTTGATGCGATGGGAGGAGATTTCGGCCCGCCCAATCTGGTGGCGGGGGCCGTCATGGCGCTGCAAACCCATCCCCAGATTAGCCGGCTCTTCCTCGTCGGGGACACCCCGAGCATCGAGGCGGAGCTGAAGAAGCACGGTTGCAACGACCGCCGGATCGAGATCACCCACAGCACCCAGGTGGTGGAAATGTCCGACCGGGCCGTCGAATCCGTCCGCCGCAAGAAGGACTCTTCCGTCAGCCGGGCCGTTGACCTGGTCAAGAAAGGGGAGGCCGACGCGATTGTCAGCGCGGGGCACACCGGGGCGGCCGTGGCTGCGACCACGATCAAGCTGCGCACCCTCCCGGGGATCGAACGTCCCGGCATCGCCTCGCTCATCCCGACGGAGCATAACGTTTTTGTCTTGATCGATGCCGGGGCCAACGTCGATGCGCGCCCGATTCATCTCCTGCAGTACGCCATCATGGGCTCGGTCTATTCCAAGCACGTGCTCGGTTACGCCAACCCGGCCATCGGGTTGATGTCGATCGGCGATGAGGACGTGAAAGGAACAGACTTCACCAAGGAGGTCTTCAAGATGCTCAAGCAGAGCAATCTCAATTTCCGCGGCAACATCGAGGGGCACGACCTTTTCGAGGACCCGGTCGAGGTGGTCCTCTGCGACGGTTTTGTCGGGAACGTGGTCCTGAAAACCTGCGAGTCGATCGCGCACGCCATCTTTCGCTGGCTCAAGCATGAGCTGAAGAAGAACCCGATGCGGCTGACCGGGGCGATGATGGCCAAGGGGGCGTTCATGGCCATCCACAAGAAAACGAATTACGAGGAGTACGGCGGCAGCCCTTTGCTGGGGGTGAATGGCATTTGCATCATCGCGCACGGCTCCAGTACGCCGCTCGCGATCAAGAACGCCCTGCGCGTGGCGGCGGAGTCGATTGAACACCAGGTGAACCCGCATATCGTCGAGGAAGTCACGCGCTATCATGAAAAGACAGCCCCGCTCGAGCCCGCGCTCGGTTAAGCCTCGCCGGACCGTCTCCATCGTTGGCACCGGCAGTTATGTGCCGGCCAGAATCCTCTCGAACGAGGAGCTCTCCAAAATCGTCGAGACAACGGACGAATGGATCACCACTCGCACCGGGATCCGGGAACGCCGCATCGCCGCCGCCGGCGAGCACACCAGCGACATGGGAGCGAAGGCCGCCCAGGCCGCCATGGAACAGGCCGGTATCGACGCCGGGGAAATCGATCTCATCCTCGTGGCGACGGCCACGCCCGACATGGTTTTCCCCGCCACGGCCTGTTTCGTGCAAAAGAAGATCGGCGCCGTCAACGCCGCCTGCCTCGATGTTTCCGCCGCCTGTGCCGGTTTTCTATTCGCGCTCGAGATCGCGCAGCAGTTCATCACCTCCCACACCTACGAGACCGTCCTCGTCATCGGCGCGGAGAAACTCAGCTCGATCACGAACTGGACCGATCGCAATACCTGCGTCCTCTTCGGGGACGGCGCCGGTGCCGCCCTTCTCAAACACCGCGGCCCCGGGACGCACGGCGTCATCAGCACCTACATCGGGAGCGACGGCCAGTATTCCGACATCCTCTTCATGCCGGGCGGCGGCTCGAGCTGCCCGATCACGCGGGAGAACGTCGACATGAACCTGCAAACGATCCACATGAGCGGGAAGGACGTCTACAAGCAGGCGGTCACAGCGATGCTGAGCGCGTCCAAGAAGGCGCTCGACGATGCCGGCCTGACCATCGACGACATTGCCTGCATTATCCCGCACCAGGCCAACCTGCGAATCATCGACGCCATCGCCGAGCGCCTCGGCATCGCGCGCGAGAAGGTGTTCGTGAACCTCGACCGTTACGGCAACACCTCGGCGGCGGCGGTGGCGATTGCGCTGGACGAAGCCCACCGCGCGGGCCGGTTCAAGCCGGGCGACTACATCCTCATGGTGGTCTTCGGCGGCGGCCTCACCTGGGCCAGCACGGTGATTGAGTGGTAGGGCCAACCCCCCGCGGGAGCGGAAAAATTCCTGACCCGCATTTTCCTCGTCTGCCGCGATAACAGGGTGGGAGGGCGATCCGTCCCACCCAGGCAACGGAGGAAACTGCATGAATCCACTGAGACAGAATTCGTGGTCCCCCTACGTCGTTGGGGTTGCCATTGGCGTGCTGAGCTGGCTGGTCTTCCTCACCGCGGACCACCCTCTCGGGGTCTCAACCTCCTACGAGAACACGGCTGCCCTTTTGGATCAGGCGGTCGACCCCGCCGCGACTGCGAGCAATCCATACTTCCAGAAGAGACAGAGCGAAGGAAAGCCGCCCAGGATTGATTGGGAATGGATGCTGGTTGTCGGAATTTTCCTCGGCGCTTACGTCAGCGCCCGGCTCGGAAACGACCGGACGGAACAAAGTGTGCCGCCCCTTTGGCGCTGGCGTTTCGGTCCCGGCGTGGCCATGCGCTTCGCCGGGGCCTTCGCCGGCGGGGCCCTCATGATGTTTGGCGCGCGGCTGGCCCAGGGTTGCACCAGCGGACATGGGATCAGCGGGGCGCTTCAGCTGGCGCTCTCGAGCTGGATCTTCGTCGTTTTTCTCTTTCTCGGGGGGATATTCGGCGCCTTTGCGCTCTACGGGAAGGAGGGCCGGCATCATGTTTGATTCCCCGCAAAAACTTCTCCTCGGTCTGCTCTCCGGGGTTCTCTTCGGCATTTTGCTGCAAAAGGGCCGGGTCGCAAAATTTCGGGTGATCATTGGCCAGTTTCTGCTCAAAGACTGGACCGTCGCCAAAGTGATGCTGACGGCGGTGGCGGTCGGCGCCGCGGGAGTCTGGGCCATGTTCGCGCTTGGGTGGGTCACGCTCCACCTGAAACCAGCTGCCTTCGGCGGTGTCGTTATCGGCGGCCTGCTTTTCGGCACCGGCATGGCTCTCTACGGCTACTGCCCGGGCACCGGGGTGGCTGCCTGCGGCGAAGGTCGGCGTGATGCCATGGTGGGGGTTGCCGGCATGCTCGTGGGTGCGCTCGTTTATGTCCTCGCCTATCCGGCTCTTCAGGGGCTGATCACCGGCTTTGGAGATTGGGGCAAGGTGACCGTTGCCGAGGTGACCGGGCTTTCCCCCTGGCTTTTCGTCAGTCTCATCGGCCTTGTCGCCGTCCTTGTCCGTCTTTTTTCCGGAAGGGGACCGACGTCCTCCCCTTCTTGACGATTCTGAGGTTTTAGGGCGCGGCTTCCCGTCGGCGTGCGCGCTCGGGCCGCCGGAAATGGGATGAGCGCTCCGCCAGGTCCTTCGTCAGGCGGGAGCACATCAGGTCGCAGAGTTCGAGGATCTTTGGGTCAGATATGAAGTAAAACGCCTGCACCCCATGTTTGCGGCGCGCGATCATGCCGGCCTCCATCAGGATCCCGAGATGCTTGGAAACGTTGCCCTGGCTCAGTCCGGTCAGGCCGACGAGGGCGGAGACATTCTTCTCTCCCTGCTCAAGGGCGGCCAGGAGCGAGAGTCGGGCGGGCTGACTGAGGATCTGGAAGCGGCGAGCGACCAGCTGAAGGGCGCGCGGGGAAAGAGGGAGTTTTTTCTTTTTTGGCGGCATGACAAATGGAATGACTGTATTATACTACTATATCGTGATATATGGGAAAGCCGTTTCGGTGGACCCCATCTTTTTTTATCCCATGAAATTTGTAAATCCTTTCACTCTTTCTCCCCTCTTTTCCGCTCTTTTAATCGGCGCTCTTCTCGGAAGCGCTCTCGGCTATTTCGGCCAGTGCACCTCCGGCACCTGCCCGCTCACCTCCACCTGGTGGCGCGGCGCCCTTTACGGCGCCTTTCTCGGTCTCCTCTTTGGACTTAGCTCCCTGCGGGCACGTCCGGCACCTGAGGGCCAGGGCAATCCAGCAGGGAGGACGGCAGCGCCCGCTCCCGAACATGTTTTTCACACCCGCAAACCCTCGCCCCCCGGCGATTGAAAAAGGGGAGCCGGGGAGCCCCGACTGCTGTCGTCTCCCTCCGCAAACGAAAGGAACTGATTATATGTCACTCATTTTTGAACGTATCCAGACCGACGGCATCGCCGAACTTTCCTATCTCGTCGGCGACGATAGCGAAGGCGTCGCGGCCGTTTTTGATCCCACCCCGGACGTCGACAAATACCTCGAGCTGGCGCGGGAGAACAATCTCTCCATCACGCATGTCTTCGAGACGCATATCCACGCCGATCTCATGAGCGGCGCCCGCGAACTCTGCGCCCGGGTCGACTCCGCAAAGATTTACGCCAGCCACGACGGGGGCGCGCGTTACGGGTTCGACACCGAGAAAGTAAAGGACGGCGATACCTTCACCCTCGGCAGCACCGTCATCACCGCCCGGCACACTCCGGGACATACGCCGGAGCACATGAGTTATGAACTGGCGGAGAAGGACCGCCCGAAGAAGCCCTGGGGCGTCCTGACCGGTGATTCCCTTTTCGTCAGTTCCGCCGGCCGGCCCGACCTGCTCGGGTCGAGCGAGACGGAGAAACTCGCCAAACAACAGTTCCATACCCTGCGCGATTATTTCATGAAGCTCTCGGACAGCGTCATGATTCATCCCGCCCACGGGGCTGGTTCTCCTTGCGGCGCCGATATCGGCGACCGTCTCCAGAGCACGATCGGTTACGAGCGGGAAACAAATCCCTTCCTGCAGTTTGATGACGTCAAGGAGTTCACCGACTACGCCCTGAGCACCGCCCCGCCGGTCCCGACCTATTATCCGCGGATGAAGAAGATCAACGCGAAGGGGCCGGAGATCATCGGCAACCTCCCGCGCGTGCCCGGTCTGCCGGCGAAGGCCTTCAAGGAGGCTGTCGGTCAGAAAGGCAACGTCCTCATCGATACCCGGCACATGCTGGCGTTTGGCGGCGGCCACATCAAAGGCGCGCTGAACATCGGCGGCTCGCCCATGCTCTCCATCTGGGCGGGTTGGTTTCTCGATCCGGACGACGGAATCCTGCTCGTTCTGGAGAAGGACAGCGGGCTCGAGACTATCGTGAAATATTTCATTCGGACCGGTTACACGAAGTTCGCCGGCTATTTGGTGGGCGGAATGAAATCCTGGGACAACGCCGGGTTCGACATCGAATCCGTTCCGCAGATGAGCGTGCACGAACTCAACTCGGCCGACGGCGAGATGCAGATCTTCGATGTCCGGACACCCGATGAGTGGAAAGAGGGGCACATTCCCGGGGCGCACCATCTGTTTCTTCCTGAGCTGCGGGAGAAGGCGGCGAAATTCGACAAGGCGAAGCCGACCGCGGTTTACTGCGCCAGCGGTTATCGCGCCAGTCTCGCCTCCAGCATGCTGAAGCAGGATGGGTTCGCGGAGGTGCGCAACATTCCCGGGAGCTGGCAGGCTTGGAAGAAGGCCGGCTTCGAGGTGGAAGGGAAGATCAGCTGATGAAACGCGTCTTCTTTTTCTTTCTGCTCCTGCTGCCGGTGGCGGCGCAGGCGCAGGGCGGCGAGCCGAGGGTCAATGCGCTGGAGTTCCCGGGCCCGGCCTGGTCTCCCTATCTGGTGGGGGCCGGGATTGGTGTCCTGAGCTGGTTCACCTTTTATTTTGCAAACAAACCGATCGGCGCTTCCTCCTTTTACGCCACAGTGGCGGGCGCCCTGGGCCGGCTTTTTGCCCCGCGACACACCGATTCGCTCGATTATTACAAGGAGAACCCGCCGAAATTGGGGTGGGAAACCGTTCTGGTTCTCGCCACCATCCTGGGAGCTTTCCTTGCCGCGTCGACCGGCGGCGAATTTCATAACCGCTGGCTGCCGCCCTTCTGGACAGCCCGGTTTGGCGAGGATTCCATGCTCCTGCGCGCGTTGGTCGGGTTTGGCGGCGGTCTCCTGATGGCTTTTGGCGCCCGCTTCGCCGGCGGTTGCACCAGCGGTCATGGAATCAGCGGGACCCTGCAGCTTAACGTCGCTTCCTGGATTGCCGTCATCTGCTTTTTCGTGGGCGGCATCCTCGTGGCTTATCCCCTCTACCTCCTATGACTGACCCAGGCGCAGCCGTAAAAAAAGGGAGCGACAAGCCGGAAGCCCCGGTCGCGGCGCCCGGGAAGCTTCTGCTGGCGTTGGTCAGCGGTTTGGTCTTCGGGTTTCTCCTGCAAAAAGGAGGCGCGGCAAAATTCAACATTCTGGTCGGCCAGCTGCTCCTGCAGGACTGGACGGTGGCGAAGATTATGCTCTCCGCCATTGTCGTCGGGATGCTTGGCATCTACCCGATGCACCGGGCGGCCAAGGTGAATTTGCACCTGAAACCCACCCAGCTTTTCCCGAACATCGTGGGCGGCCTGGTCTTCGGGGCGGGTTTTGCCTTGATCGGTTATTGTCCTGGGACGGCCGCGGCCGCGCTGGGACAGGGTAATTGGGATGTGCTCTTCGGGATGGCCGGTCTGGTGGTTGGGTCCTACTTCTACGCGGAGATGTCAGGCTGGTTGAAGACGAGCAAGACCTGGGGCGACTTTGGAAAGATCACCCTCGCTGACGTGATCAAGGTTCCGCGGTTGCCCTTTGCGCTTGTTTTTGCGCTCCTCCTCGCCGCCGGACTTTTCGCCCTCGAGAAGTTGACCGTCCGTTAGCGCCGCGATGGCCCTTGCGCTGGCATTGGCGGTCTTGATTGGGCTCTCGCTCGCCTTACTTGGTGGCGGCGGGTCGATCATTACCGTGCCCGTTCTGGTTTACGCCGCCGGTTACTCGCCGCGGGAGGCCGTCCCCATGTCGCTCGCCATCGTCGGTGGAGTGAGCCTGCTGGGGACAATTCAGAAGGCAAGGCGTGGCCTGGTGCACTGGAAAGCCGCTGGAGCCTTTGGGGGCGCGGGCATTCCAGGCGCGCTTCTTGGCGCGCAGGCGACCGCCTTGGTTTCAGCACGCGCGCTTCTCCTAATCTTCGGTTTTCTCATGCTCGGTGTGGCCCTGCACATGTGGCGCCGACCCCAGGAACTGACGAGGCGCGATGTCGAATGCCGGATTACGCGTTGCCTGGCGGCCGGTTTCGGGGTCGGCGCCCTGACTGGTTTTCTCGGTGTCGGTGGCGGCTTCCTGCTCGTGCCTGCGCTGGCTTATTTCGCCCTGCTCCCCACGCCGATGGCGGTGGGAACTTCGCTCGCGATCATTGCGCTTAACGCCCTGGGGGGACTCGTCGGCCACTGGAACGTCACGGACGGCCAATGGGGCGGCCTTGGCTGGTTCCTCCTTGCGGCCGTCGCGGGCATGCTGGCGGGGCTGCCGCTTACGGCGCACGTCTCCGCGCGGCAATTAAATCGCGCCTTTGCTCTTTTCGTTGTGCTGGTCGCGTTCTTCGTCATCGGGCACACGTTCCTGCGCCCGGCAGCCGGTATCTAAACAACCACAAAGGAATCCCATGAATGATCTGATGAAACTAAGTGACCGAATCACCATCGGCGGACAACCGGCCTCGACCGAAATCGAGGAACTGAAGCGCGAGGGTTTCCGCACGATTGTCAATCTGCGCGCCCCCGGGGAGGACGATCAGCCGATGAGCCCGGAGGAGGAAAGGAAGGCGGTTGAGGCGGCCGGAATGAACTATCTCCATTTCCCGGTCTCAGGCGCGACCATGGGCCCGGAAACGGTGGACGAGTTTCGGGAGAAACTCCCGGGCCTCGAAGGTCCGGTCCTGGTGCATTGCCATGCCGGGATGCGCGCGGGCGCCTTGAGCATGATGGCCGCAGCGGTCGAGCAGGGTTGGAGTGGCGAGGAGACGTTGCAAAAGGCCGAGGCCATGGGCTTCCGCTGCGAGGCGCCGCAGCTCCGGCAATTCGTCCGAAACTACGTCGACAATCATTGAGCAAAAACGCCCCATGCACTGGTGCCTCGCCTTTCTCTTCCTTGGCGTGCTCACGATGAGCGCGCGGAGCGAACCGCAGCGCGTTGTCCTGCTGCACACGAACGACATTCACGGGCATGTCACCGCGTGGCATGGATGGGAGGGTGATCTGGCGGGCAAATCGGTCGGCGGGTTCGACCGGCTCGCGGCCGCGGTTGCCAAGGAACGCGCGGAAGCCGGTGCCGACGGCGTGCTCCTGCTCGACGCCGGCGACGCGATTGGGGACACCATGCTGGCCGATCTGACGCAGGGCACGGCGGTACTCGATGGGATGGCGGCGCTGCGTTACGACGCGATGGCGCTCGGCAACCACGAACCCGACTTTGGGGTGACGAAGCTGCGGCACTACATCGAGGAGGGGAAAGTGCCGTTGCTGGCGGCGAATGTGCGCCGGAACGGCGAAAGCCTCGCGCCGCCTTTCCGCGTCACGGAGGCCGGCGGGGTGAAAGTGGGCTTGCTCGCGCTCGCTTATCCCAACACCCCGCTGACGACTGCCTCGAAAAACGTGGAAGGCCTCGCCTGGGAAGAGGATTCGGCCGCAGTCGTCCGGCGGTTTCTGCCGACGATGCGGGCCCAGCACGCCCAGCTCATCGTCGTGCTGTCTCACCTCGGTCTCGGGGCCGACCAGAAACTTGCTGAAGCCGTCCCGGAGATTGACGTCATCGTTGGTGGCCATAGTCACAACCGGATGAAGCGCGCTCTCGTCGTCGGCTCGACTCTGATCGTGCAAGCCGGCGCGCACCTTTCCGATCTCGGCGTACTCGAGCTCGAAGTGGAGCAGGGCAAGGTCACGGCGCACAAGCGTCGGCTGATCCCGCTGACCGGTGCAGCCGACCCGGCGATGACGCGCCGGATCGAGGACATCAGAAAACCATTTGTCGCGCAGCTCGAGGAAACCCTGGGCGAAGCGACCGGGCCCATCGTGCGGGCACAAACACTGGCCGGTGATGAGGCGCGTAAACGCCACCAGCAGTCGCCAGCCGACTCGCTTTTTGCCGATATCGTTCGCGAACAAACCGGGAGCGAGATCGCGCTTCTACCCGGAGTCGGATATGGCGTGGCCCTGTCGGCCGGACCGATCACAGCCGAGGCGCTGCGGAATCTTCTGCCTCATGACGGCAGGATCGTGACCATGACCCTGACGGGGGCGCAGGTGCGCGAAATTCTCCAGCAGGCGGTCGAAAATACCTACAGCGAGGACCCGGGGCGGAAAGTGGGCGGGATGATCCAGGTGAGCGGTCTTACGTTTTCCCACGACAGCCGGCGGGTCCTGGAAGCGTCGCTGTCCTCCTCCCAAGTTTATCGCGTGGCCACCAATTCGATGCTCGCTGAAGGCGGCCATCGCTACGCAACTTTCCTTTCCGGAAAGAATGTGCAGAAGCACGGGTCCCAGTTTGAAATGATCGCCGCCTGGGTAAAAAAACAAAAAAAAGTGAACGCGCCCGGCGATACGCGCATCTCACTTGAATCCGGCCCAACCAAGGCCGCTGAATAATATGAAAACAAAAAACGCAGGTCTTCTTCTTCTCGTTCTTGTGCTGGGCTTTATCACCTGGCGCTCCTCCAGTTCGGCCGGTGGCGGAAGTTGCCTGGCCAGCCTTTTCTCCCCTTCCTCAGGAGTGCAGACGGTGGCCAATAACGGAAGCGGGAACGCCCCTGCCTGGGAGTTGAAGGATTTGGAGGGCAAAACCGTCCGGTCGTCGGACCTTCAGGGGAAAGTGGTGCTGCTGAATTTCTGGGCCACCTGGTGCCCGCCCTGCCGCGAGGAAATCCCCGACCTGGTGGCCCTGCAAAACCAGTACAAGGAGCAGGGGCTCGTGATTGTCGGCATCTCGCTCGACCAGACGGGGCCGGAAACCGTGAAACGCTTCGCGGACCGGATGAAAATCAATTACCCGGTGGTGATGGGAAACCAGGAGGTGGCCGCGGCCTATGGCGGCATCCAGGCCATCCCGACCACCGTCTTCATCAACCGTGACGGGAAGATTGCGGGGAAATATGAGGGCGGGGTGACGAAGGAAATGCTCGAACCGCCACTCAAACCGCTGTTGCAAAAAACCAACCTGTAGACCCATGACCAGACTTCTCTTCCTCATCATGACGACTCTCCTCGCTGCTCACCTGTCTGCGGCGGATCCCGGCGCAGCTTCGCCCGCAAAGCATCGCGTTGCCTTTGAGGTGACCATGGAAGGTGAGGACCAGTGGAACGGCGTCCTCAACAATGTGAAGAATGTTCGCGAAGCGCTCGGGGAACAAACGGAGGTCGTGGTTATTGCGCACAGCCACGGGCTGGGGCTTCTCCTTGCGAAAGAGGGGCCGATCGCGGAGCGCGTGCAGGAGTTGGCCGGTCAAAAGGTCGTGTTCGCCGCCTGCGAAAACACCATGAAGAAACGGAACGTGACCCGGCAGGATCTGCACCCGGCCTCCACCACCGTCGATTCCGGGGTGGCGGAGGTGGTGCGGAAACAGGAAGCCGGCTGGAGTTATATTAAATCCGGCACGTAGGGGCGCTGCGAATTCCTGGTAGGGCCATGAGTGTCTCGCTCCCTCCCACCCAGACTCGCGTCGAGAAGAACAGTCCAGAGGACGCAAACCGTAAGGTGGCACAGGCGACCCTGGAATCGGTGCGCCGCTACGAAAATCGCCCCGGGCCGGAGATCGCCCGGCGGCTGGAGGAACTCGATCGTGAGTGGGATATCGAGCGCGCCCTGGAAATGAATGCCGCGGCGCTGGCGCTGGTGGGAGCGGTCCTGGCCCTGGTCCTGCATTCGGCCTTTGCCCTCCTTAGCATCGTCGTGACCGCGTTTCTGCTGCAACACGCCCTCCAGGGGTGGTGCCCGCCCATCCCCATTTTCCGGCGGCGCGGTTTCCGGACGGCGCGCGAGATTTACCGGGAGAAAACGGCTTTGCGAATCTTGCGCGGCGATTTCAAGCCCGCCCCGGGGGCGGAGGAGGCGCTGGCGCAGGTGGGAGACAACTAGGCGCGGGCCGGAGGCAAGCGCCCACCGTCATTTCATGGTGATGCCGGCTTTGCCCACTGTGCCATCGTGGTGGGCTATCGCGGCTGGGTCCGCCGTCGCATCTGGCCGAATAGAGAAAGCGGGTTCCGGTCCCCGGTCGAAGGATGTATGGTGCCGAGATGCTGATTGAGACGCACGCCCACCTTGATTATCCGGATTTCGCGGCCGACTTCGACGACGTTTTACGGAGGGCCGGAGAGGCCGGGGTCACCCGGATCATCACCATCGGCACGTCGCTTGAGAGCAGTGCGCGCGCGATCGAGCTGGCCGAGCGGCACTCCCAGGTTTACGCCGTCATCGGTGTGCACCCGACTTCCGCCGAGGAAGCACCCGATGACGTGATGACGCCGCTGCGCGAGCTGGCCCGGCATCCAAAAGTGGTCGCGCTCGGGGAGACCGGGCTCGATTACCACCGGCTCCCGAGCGTGGAAGCCGGCAAGGAGAAAACCTTGCAGGTGGTCTCCAAGGTTTTGCAGAGCACCACGGATGACGAACTGGAGGCGCGCATTCACGATGGCGCCTACAAATCGGCCCAGGCCGCGCTCTTCCAGGAGCAGCTCGACCTCGCCCTGGAACTCGGCCTGAACGTCGTCATCCATCAACGCGACGCGTGGGAGGACACGCTCGAGCTGCTCCGGCCGTATGAAGGGAAATTGCGCGGCGTTTTTCACTGCTTCGGCGGCCCGCTTGAGCACGCGGAGGAAGTGATCGCGGCCGGTCATTTGGTTTCGTTTACCGGGATCGTCACCTTCAAGAACGGGGCGGCGGTGCGCGATGTGGCGGCGCGGGTGCCGCTCGACCAGTTTATGGTCGAGACGGATTGCCCTTACCTTGCTCCGGTGCCGCATCGGGGAAAGCGCTGCGAGCCGGCTTATACCCGGCTGGTCGCGGAATCGATCGCGTCGGCACGCGGGATTGGGTTGCAGGAACTGGCGAATGCGACAACTTCAACAGCAGAGAAGTTTTTCCGGTTCAATCGATGAAGCGTCTTTTTCCTCCCTGCCCTGGCGGCCGTTTTCCTTTCCTCCTGCGCAGTGAAAGACACCCGGCACACGATCCATATCAGCGTGCCGGAGCAGCGGCTGGCCCTGCTTGATGAAGGGCGCCTGGTTGCGACCTACCCGGTCTCGACCTCAAAGTTCGGCCTGGGCGATATCCCGGGCAGTAATTTCACCCCGCTCGGGACGATGGAAGTGGCCGACAAGGTCGGGGGCGGGGCCCCGCTCGGCGCCGTCTTCAAGGACCGTCGTCGCACCGGTGAGACCATCCCGGTCGACGCCCCGGGCCGCGACCCGATCGTCACCCGCATTCTCTGGCTGCGCGGGCTGGAGTCGCGCAACGCGCGCGCCTATGGCCGCACCATTTATATCCACGGCACGCCGGAAGAGCGGAATATCGGGCGTCCCTCCAGCTACGGGTGCATTCGCATGCGCTCCCGGGACGTTGTCCAGCTTTACGACATCGTGGGCGAAGGCGCCCGCGTGACCATCGCCGAGGCGCCGCTCCAGGCGATGCTCCCGCCTCCTTCCCCGTCGCCGGAACTGGCGCCGGGCCAGGTCGCCGAGGCGCCCGCCAACCGCTGATCTACTTTCGCGCGAGCGCGAATTTTTCGGCCGGGCCGCCCCGGTAGGAAATGGTCTCCACCCGCGTCATCCCGCATTTTTCCAGGACCCGGCGCGAGGCGACATTGTCGGGTCGAACGATGCCAATGAGTCGCTCGAGGGCGAGCTCCTTGAAAGAGTAGGCGATGACGGCCTGTGCCGCCTCGGTGGCAAACCCGTGCCCCCAGCAGGAGCGGAGAAAACGGAACCCAATCTCCGTTTCGCCCACTTCCGGCAGGAACTTCGGGCCGGCGAACCCGATGTGCCGCTCTGTTTCCCGGAGCAGACAGGCCCAGCGGCCGTAACCGTAGGTGCGGTAATCTGCGATCGGATGCTCCCGCAGCACCGTTCGCGCCTCTTCCGGCGACGTAAGCGGGATATCGCCGGTGTGGCGGATCACCTCGGGATCGCTGTTCAATCGGAAGAAGTCTTCCGCGTCGGTCTCGGCATACTCGCGCAGAAGCAACCGGCCGGTCTCGAGAATCATCATCTGGCGCCCCTCTTCCCGGGCCGGGGCGGCTAAGGCTGCTTGCCCAACGATTCCTTGGCGGAGTCCCGCGAGAGCAGTTTCAGGTCGGCGTCGACCATGATCTGCACCAACTCCTTGAACCGGACCTTTGGTTCCCAGCCGAGAACCCGCTTCGCCTTGCTGGCGTCACCGATCAGCAGGTCGACTTCCGCCGGACGCTCGTAGCGCTCGCTGTGCTTGACGAACTCCTTCCAGTCGAGATCGACATGGGCGAAGGCGGTCTTCGCAAAACTCCTGCACGGTGTGGGTTTCGTTCGTGGCCAGGACAAAGTCGTCTCCCTCGTCGTGCTGCAGGATGCGCCACATGCCCTCGACATATTCCGGCGCGTAACCCCAGTCGCGCTTGGCGTCGAGGTTGCCGAGGAAAAGCTCCTTCTGCAAACCGTGCTTGATCGCGGCGACGGCGCGCGTGATTTTGCGGGTGACAAACGTTTCGCCACGGCGCGGGCTTTCGTGGTTGAAGAGAATGCCGTTGGAGGCGCAGCAGCCCGTAGCTCTCGCGGTAATTGACCGTGGCCCAGTAGGAAAACACCTTGGCCACCCCGTAGGGGCTGCGCGGCCAGAAGGGCGTGGTCTCGGTCTGCGGCACTTCCTGCACTTTCCCGAACATCTCGCTCGAGGAGGCCTGGTAAAAACGCGGTTTGATCCCGGTCTCCCGCATCGCTTCCAGGATGCGGATGGTGCCGACGCCGGTGACGTCGGCGGTGTATTCGGGAATATCGAAGCTGACCCGGACGTGGCTTTGCGCACCGAGATGATAAATTTCGTCCGGCTTCAGTTCGTAGAGCAGCTTGACCAGGTTGACCGAGTCGCTCAGGTCGCCGTAATGCAGGAAAAGACGGACGCCGTTGATGTGCGGGTCGGCGTAAAGGTGATCGATCCGGGCGGTGTTAAAGGTGCTGGCCCGGCGGATGATGCCGTGGACCTCGTATCCTTTTTCCAGGAGCAAATCGGCCAGGTAACTTCCGTCCTGCCCGGTGATGCCGGTAATAAGAGCTTTTTTCATGAAGGCGGTTCGCTTTAATCCATCGGGTCGCTGTCGGCAATAGCTTTAGGCGGCGGTGGCATCCTCCAGCACAGCACGCTGCGCGCCGATCAGCTGGCGAATTGCCTCGCGGCCCATCCCCAGCATCCGGGTCAGCTCATCTTGTGAGAAAGTGGCCTCCTCACCCGAGCCCTGCATCTCGACGAATTCGCCGGCCTCGGTCGCCACCAGGTTGAAATCGACCGTGACCGCCTTGTCCTCCTCGTAATCGAGATCAACGATCGGGGCGCCGGCCAGGATGCCGGCGCTGACGGCGGCGATGAGCTGGCGCACGGGAGAGGTTTTCAGTTTGCCGTTGGTCACCAGTCGCTGGCAGGCCATGGCCACGGCCAGGCTGGCCCCGGTGATGGCGGCGGTGCGCGTGCCTCCGTCGGCCTGCAGGACATCGCAATCAACGAAGAGCGTGCGTGCGCCCAGTTTCTCGAGGTCGACCACCGCGCGCAGGGAACGCCCGATCAAACGCTGAATCTCCGAGCTGCGCCCGTCGAGGCGGCCCTTGGAGATGTCGCGCGGTTTCCGGGTCAGCGTCGAGTAGGGGAGCATGGAATACTCCGCCGTCAGCCAGCCCCCGGTGACATTTTGTTCCTTCATCCAGCGCGGGACGACCTCGTCGATCATGACCGCGCAGATCACGCGGGTGTCGCCCATGGCGACCAGCACGGAGCCGCTCGCATGCGGCGCGATGCCGGTCTCGAAGCGGACCGGGCGAATCTGTTCAGGGGCACGTCCGTCGGGGCGGGGCATGGCGGGAGTCTAGAGAGCGCGCCACCGCTGCCAACTGAAACGTTGTGGTCAGAGGATGCAGTTGTCGCCCCGCGGGCTTTTTGGGGCAGGATTAACAGGATTTTGCAGGATTTTTACGAGGGAATCCCGAGGACCTGCCTTTCAATCCTGTAAATCCTGTCTTCCTCCAACAGAAAGGGCGCGCAAAAGCGCGCCCCTCCGGGTAAAACAATCTGCGGGTGGAGAAGAATTACTTCTTCTTGGCTTCGCCGGGGCGGTAATCCTCCTCGGCGGCGGCAAACGCCTTCTCCAGGCCGACCATGTCTTCGCCGGGGCGAAGGTTGTCGAAGGCCTCGGATTCGCGGCGCAGTTCTTCCTCGGAATAATTGGCGGCCTTGATCGAGAGACCGATGCGGCGCTCGAGCTTGTCCACCTTGATCACGCGGGCTTCCACTTCCTGCCCAACCTTGAGGACGTCCTTGACCTTCGCGACGTGCTCCTCGCTCAGCTGGGAGATGTGGACCAGGCCATCAATGTCGTCCTGCAATTGCACAAAGGCGCCGAAGCTGGCGAGCTTGGTCACCTTGCCCTGCACGAGATCGCCGATCTTGTACTTCTGGTCGATGTTCTTCCAGGGATCCTCGGCAAGCTGTTTGATTCCGAGGCTGATGCGCTGGTTGGTCTTGTCGATGTCGATGACTTCCGCCTCGACCTCGTCGTTCTTCTTAAAGACCTCGCTCGGATGGTTGATCTTGCGGGTCCAGCTCAGGTCGGAGACGTGGATCATGCCGTCAATGCCGTCCTCCAGCTCCACGAAGGCGCCATAGGCGGTCATGTTGCGGATGGTGCCCTTGACCCGGCTGCCAATGGTGAACTTCTTCTCGATCTCGTCCCACGGGTTCTGCTCGAGCTGGCGCAGGCCCAGGGAGATTTTCTGTTCCTCCTTGTTGACGCCGAGGACGACCGCTTCGACCTCCTGGCCCTGGGTCAGGATGTCGGCCGGGCGCATGATGCGCTTGGTCCAGGAAAGCTCGGAAACATGGATGAGACCTTCCACGCCCTCCTCCAGCTCCACGAAGGCGCCGTAGGGAACGAGGTTGGTGATCTTGCCTTTGACCTTCTGGCCGGCCGGGAAACGCTCCTCGATCTGGTCCCAGGGATTTTTCTGGGTCTGTTTCAGGCCAAGGGAGACGCGCTCCTTTTCCTTGTTGATATCGAGCACGAGGACGTCGAGCTGCTGGCCAACCTTGAGCAATTCGCTCGGGTGACCGAGCCGGCCCCAGGTCATGTCGGTGATATGGAGCAAACCGTCCATGCCGCCGAGGTCGATGAAAGCGCCGAAATCGGTCAGGTTCTTGACGGTGCCGTTGACGCTGTCGCCCACGTTCACGCCCTCGAGGAACTTCTGGCGTTTCTCGCTCCGCTCCTGCTCGATCAGCTCGCGCCGGCTGAGGACGACGTTCTTGCGGTCGTCGTTGATCTTAACAATCTTGAAATCGTAGGTGTTGCCGACGAACTGCTGAAGATCCTTCGGCGGGACGATGTCGATCTGGGAGGCCGGAAGAAAGGCTTCCACGCCGATGTTCACCATGAGGCCGCCTTTGACGACCGATTTGACCTTGCCCTTGATCAGGCCGTCGCCGGCGAAAACCGCGGCGATCTTGTTCCAGTTCTGGCGGTAAGCGGCCTTCTCCTTGGAGAGGACCACCATGCCTTCGTCGTTTTCGAGGCGCTCGAGGAGCACTTCCACTTCGTCGCCCACTTCCATTGATTCGACGTCGTCGAACTCGGAGGCGGGAATGACGCCTTCCGATTTGTATCCGATGTCCACCAGCACCTCGCGGGGACGTATTTCCAGGATATGGCCTTTTACGATACTGCCCTCTTTGAAGTCCTTCATGGACTTCTCGAGTAGATCCTGCATTTGCAACATATTGGTAGTGTTCTCCTTTGGCGTAGCGCCGACTAATGCCAGGCAGGGTTGTGTGCCCGGCGACCCTTGGAAAAGGGGAGGCAATAGTAGGCGTGTTCCCGGGGGAGGTCAACTGGGTGCCCAAGGGGGGTGGGAGGGGTCACTGGAGGCGTCATCCCGAGCCGCGCAGGCGGCGAGGGACCCCACGATGAAAGGACGGGCTCCGGCCCCTGGTCGGGCGGGGCACAAAGGCGAGAGCGGGGTGCTGGTCCAGGAGGTTTTGGGGGTGGAACGCCGCACGTTCTTCGCGAGGTCCCTCGCTGCGCTCGGGATGACAGCGCCCGTCGGCGGCTCTATCTTCGAGCATGCGTGGTTTCTTCTGCCTGTTCCTGGTCGCTCTTCTTTCCGTCTCCCAGGCGGGGGCGGCTTCCCCGGCCGAGGAAAAGGTGCTCGAGGCGATCAGGAAGCCAGAGCTTAGCGTGGTCCATCTGTGGGCGCCGTGGTGCGGGAACTGCAAGGCCGAGCTGAAGAGCGGGGGTTGGACCAGGATCGTGGGGGAGAACCCCGGGGTGCAGTTCTATTTCGTCTCCATCTGGAACGAGGGGGGAGATGGTCGCGATCTCCTCGCGAAACATGAGCTGGCCGGCAGGCCGAACGTCACCATCCTGGCCGACCCGGGCCCGCGCGGGAGCGGCAAAATCACCCGGTTCGCCGGGCTGCCCGTAAGCTGGATTCCCACCACGTGGATTTTCAAGGGGGGCGACCTCCGTTACGCCCTGAATTACGGCGAGGTGCGCTTCCCGATTTTGCAACAGTTTATCGAGGATAGCGGCGACGCCTGGGAGCACGCACCGGAGCCCGCAAATTGAGTCGATTTGTGCAGAGGATAAGGTTAGAGAGACCCATTCGATGACCGCTTCCGTTCTTCCACTTCCGCTCGTTCCACGCGAAAAGCCGCCCGGCATTCTTTCGCTGATTGGCGATACCCCGCTCATCGAGATCACGCGTCTGGATACCGGACCGTGCCAGCTTTTCGTCAAACTGGAGAACCAGAACCCGACCGGCTCAATCAAGGACCGGGTTGCGCTGGCCATGATCGAGGCGGCGGAGCGGGAAGGAAAGCTGCAGCCGGGCGGCACGGTCATTGAAGCCACCGCCGGCAACACCGGCCTGGGCCTGGCGCTGATCGCCGGCGCCAAGGGTTATCGCATCATTCTCGTGATTCCCGACAAGATGTCGCAGGAAAAGATCGCGCACGTCCGCGCGCTCGGTGCGGAAGTGCACCTGACCCGCTCGGACGTCACCCGGGGCCATCCCGAATATTACCAGGACGTTGCCGCCCGGCTGGCCACCGAGATCCCGGGCGCGTTTTACGTGAACCAGTTTGGCAACCCGGCCAATCCGCTCGCGCATGAGCGGTCGACCGGCCCGGAAATCTGGGAGCAGATGCGCCACCACGTCGACGCCGTCGTGATCGGGGTCGGTTCCGGCGGGACCCTGAGCGGACTGGGGCGTTTCTTTGCCCGAGTGCGCCCCGGCCTCGAGATGGTGCTGGCCGATCCCAAGGGCTCCATCCTCTATGAGTATGTGAAGACGGGGGAGATGCCGGCCTGTGGAAGCTGGGCCGTGGAAGGGATCGGCGAGGATTTTATCCCCGATATCGCCGACATGTCCTACGTCACGGAGGCGTATGAAATCCCGGACGAGGAGAGTTTCGCCGTGGCGCGCGAGCTTCTGGGCAAGGAGGGAATCCTTGGCGGTTCCTCCACCGGCACGCTCGTGGCGGGCGCCCTGCGCTATTGCCGCGAGCAGACAACGAAGAAGCGCGTGGTCACCTTCATTTGCGACACGGGCAACAAGTATCTCTCCAAGATGTACAACGATTTCTGGATGGCCGAGCAGGGTTTCATCCAGCGGACCTCGCACGGAAACCTGAGCGATCTGATCAGCCACCGGGCCGAGAAAGGCGAAGTCATCTCGGTGGGACCGACGGACACACTCCTGACCGCGTTCAAGCGCATGCGCGACGCCGATATCTCGCAGGTACCGGTGGTGGACGAGAAGGGGCGCGCGGTCGGCATCCTCGATGAGTCCGACCTGCTGGTAAAAGTGTATCGCGAGCCGGCGCGTTTTAAGAACGAAGTGCACACGGCCATGACCGACAAGCTGGAAACTCTGCCGCCGAAGGCCAAGGTCTCCGACCTCCTGGCGATTTTTGACCGGGGCCGGGTGGCGATCCTGATGGACGGCGACCGTTTTCTCGGGCTGGTCACGCGAACTGACCTGCTGAATTATCTCCGGCGCCAGATGACGGCGGCAGAGACGCCGGTCGAACGCGAATTTTCGTAAAGGCCGGCGCGCGCGCAACCAGTTCATCCATGCATAAAGAAGCGAAAAAAATCGAGGCGAAGCGACACGATTTCGCCACGCGCACGATTCACGCCGGCCAGGAGCCGGATCCCTCGACCGGCGCAATCATGACGCCGATTTACCAGACCTCGACTTACGTCCAGGAAAGCCCCGGCCGGCACAAGGGCTTCGACTACGCTCGCTCGATCAACCCGACCCGGCTGGCTTACGAGAAATGCGTGGCTGACCTCGAGAGCGGCACGCGCGGCTGGGCCTTTGCCTCCGGCCTCGCCGCCATGGCCACCGCCCTCGATGCGCTCGACACCGGTTCCCACGTTCTGGTGAGCGACGATCTTTATGGCGGGACCTTCCGGCTTTTCGAGAAGGTCCGGCGCCGCTCCGCCGGTCTCGAGTTCACTTTCATCGACATGACCGACGCCTCGCAGATCGAGTCGTCCCTAAAACCGAACACGCGCATGCTCTGGGTTGAGACCCCGAGCAATCCGCTCCTGAAGATCATCGATCTCGAAGCGGTGGCGCAGATTGCGCGGAAACACGGGGCCCTGGCCGTTTCCGACAACACTTTTGCCAGTCCCTGGGCCCAGCGCCCGCTCGAGCTTGGTTTCGACATGGTCATTCATTCCGCGACCAAATACCTGAACGGGCACTCCGACATGGTCGGGGGCGTGATTGTCGTGGGTGAGAACAAGGAGCTGGCGGATCAGATTCAGTTCTTGCAGAACGCCGTCGGCGCCGTGGCCGGCCCGTTCGACAGTTTCCTGGCGATGCGCGGCCTGAAAACCCTTTCCATCCGCATGGAGCGGCATTGCGAGAACGCGGGCGAGATTGCGCGCTGGCTCGAAGGCAACCCGAAACTGGAACGGCTGATTTATCCGGGCCTCGCCGCGCATCCGCAGCACGCCCTCGCCGGGAAACAGATGCGGGGATTTGGCGGAATGGTCACGCTTGTTCTCAAGACCGACATGGACGGGACCCGCCGTTTTCTCGAGAACACCCATCTTTTCTCGCTCGCGGAAAGCCTTGGCGGCGTGGAAAGCCTGGTGAACCACCCGGCCATCATGACCCACGGCGCCGTGCCTCCGGAAACGCGGGCCAAGCTCGGCATCACCGATTCACTCGTGCGGCTGTCGGTCGGGATCGAGAACGTGGAAGACCTGAAACACGATCTCGAGACGGCGCTCGCGGCCATTTAATCCGAGCAACGAGAACGCTCACGCGCGCGTGTCATCCCGAGCCGCGCAGACGGCGAGGGACCCCACGAAAAAAGGACGGGTATGGCCTCTGTAGCTACGGGGCGCCAAGACGAAAGCTCGCTGCCGGTTCCGGGTTTTTAAGGGTGGATCGTCGCAAGCTATTCGTGAGGTCCCTCGCTGTGCTCGGGATGACGGTGGGGCGCGGGGCGCCAAGACGAAAGCCCGCTGCCGGTTCCGGGTTCTTCGGGCGTGGATCGTCGCAAGCTATTCGTGAGGTCCCTCGCTGCGCTCGGGATGACGGTGGGGCGCTTGGAAGAGGTCGACGGAAAGGTCGGTCCACCGGGGGTTTTGTGCGTTGACCAGCGCGTTCTTCTTGCTCCTGCGCCAGCCTTTGATTTCTTTCTCCCGCGCGATGGCGTCACGCGCTTCGTTAAAGACCTCGAAACAGACGAGGCGGTTGAGTCGATAGCTTTTGGTGAAGCCTCGGACGACACCGTACTGATGCTCCCACACCCGGCGTTCGAGGTTGTTGGTGATCCCGGTATAAAGGACGACCCGGCTCTTATTCGTCATCAGGTAAACGAAGAAGTTCTTCACCGTTGAGTGCCCATTTGGCCGCTTCCCAGTCCTATCCGTGACCGGTGTGGCGGAGAAGCGCAATTACGCCCCGGCGCGTGTCATCCCGAGCCGCGCAGACGGCGAGGGACCCCACGAAAAAAGGACGGGTCCGGCCTTTGTAGCCGCGGGGAGCGCGGGAGGAGTCCGTTGCCGTTTCCGGGTTTTTCGGGGATGGACCGCCGCAAGCTACTCGTGAGGTCCCTCGCTGCGCTCGGGATGACGTGGGCGCGGGCGCCAGAACGAAAGCTCGCTGCCGGTCCCGGGGTGGACCACCGCAAGCTGTTCGTGAGGTCCCTCGCTGCGCTCGGGATGACGGAGGGGGCGCCTTACCGGCTTGGAAGTTTCGTCAGCAGTTCGTCGATCTCCTGTTTGAATCCAGGATAGGGCCGGGCGCCTTTGATAAACCGAAGCGGCTTGAAAGCACCGTCCGGGGTCGTTGTCCCAAGAAAAAAGGCCGGGGTGCCGGTAACGCCGGCCCGCTTCCCGTCGGCCAGGTCGCGCCGGACTTTATCGGCATGAGTCCCCTGCGCCAGGCAGCTTTCGAATCGGGCCGAATCCAGCCCAACCGCCGCTGCGTGGGCCGTCAGGTCGGCCGGAGCGAGGGCCCGCGGATTGGCAAAAAGGGCGTCGTGCATCTCCCAGAATTTTCCCTGGTCCCCGGCGCAGAGCGCGGCTTCGTGCGCCTTGAACGCCTTTTTGTGGATCGATTCGAGCGGGAAGTTCCGGAAGACATACCGAAGTTTCCCGGTCGCGATGTATTCCGCCTCGAGCTGCGGCAGGGTCTGTTTCACATGGCGCGCGCAAAAACCGCATTCGTAATCGGTGAACTCCACCAGGGTCAGCGGGGCGGCGGCTTCCCCTTTCGCCGGGGCCCCGGCGAGGTTCATGGTTACGTCGCGCAACGGGACACCGGCGCGCGGCGGTGCCGGGCGGGGCCTCTCGCGTTCCTGCGCGATCTCGCGGCGCAAAGCGTCCTGCGCCGTCCGGAATTGTTCGACTTCCTTCCGGAGACGGGCCAGTTCCCGCTGGTTGCCGATCCCGTAGACGGCGGCGACGATGGCTCCCGCCCCCAGCAGAAAGAAGAGGAAAATCACCCCGACTGGCGAGAGTCCCCGGCTGGCCCTGGCCATGTTTTGCCGTGTCGGTTTTCGCCGGCTGCGCCATCGGCCGGAATATGCGGGAAGGAGAGGCGCGAGGAAAGCCCGGATAAACGCGCTACAAAAAAGGGCGCGCATGCTCTAGCATGCCGCCGCATGTCCAGTTCGTTCGGCCAGCTCTTCCGAATCTCCACCTTCGGCGAATCGCACGGGGGCGGGGTCGGCGTGGTCATCGACGGCTGTCCGCCCTGCCTCGCTCTCGACCCCGCGGAGATCCAGCGGGAACTGGACCGGCGCCGGCCGGGACAGAGCGCGGTCACGACCCAGCGCCAGGAACCGGATCACTGCGAGATTCTTTCCGGGGTGTTCGAAGGCAAAACCCTGGGAACGCCCATCGCCCTCCTCGTGCGGAACAAGGATGCGCGGGCGGAAGACTACGAGGCGGTGCGCGACACCTATCGTCCCTCGCACGCCGATTTCACCTACCAGGCCAAATACGGGATCCGCAACTGGCAGGGAGGCGGCCGCGCTTCCGCCCGCGAAACCATCGGACGGGTCGCGGCGGGCGCCGTGGCGCGCGTGGTCCTGCGCGCGTTGTTTCCGGATTTCAGCGTGATCGCGTTCGTGCAACAGGCGGGCGAAATCGTGGCCAGGGTCGAGCATGATTCGCTGCGGGAAGCGGTGGAGACCAACGTGATGCGTTGTCCGGATGAAAAAGCGGCCCAAGCCATGATCGCGCTCGTTGAGCAGGTCCGGGCCGAGGGCGATTCAATCGGCGGAATCATCGAGTGTGTGGTTAGAGGTCTGCCGGCCGGCCTTGGAGAACCGGTCTTCGACAAGCTCGAGGCCGACCTGGCCAAGGCCATGATGAGTCTTCCGGCCACGAAGGGTTTCGAGATCGGCTCCGGCTTTGCCGCGGCCAGCCAGCGCGGATCGGCGCACAACGATCCTTTCGTCCAGCGTGAGGGACGCATCGGCACGGCCACCAATAACTCAGGCGGCGTCCAGGGTGGGATCAGCAATGGCGAACCGATCGTGTTCCGGGTCGCCTTCAAACCGCCGGCCACGACGGCGCGGGAGCAGAAAACTGTCACGACAACCGGCGAAGAGACCAAGGTGGCCGTGGGTGGCCGGCACGATCCCTGTGTCCTGCCGCGGGCGGTTCCCATCGTGGAAGCCATGGCCGCGCTGGTCCTGTGCGACCACGCGCTGCGACAACGCGCCCTGTCCGTCGCGGGAGGAACGCCCTGATGTTCGCGGCCATCGGCGATGCGGGCGGAGTGGTTGCCGGGTCGTCCCGCTGGCAACTGATCTTTCTCGGGATCGCCCTCCTTATCATTGCGCTCGAGATCGTGCGCGGCTGGCGACTCGGTTTCTTCCGGCAACTGGTGCGGATCGGGGCTGTTCTCTGCGCCTATGCCGCGGCCATTTTCCTCGGGCCACTCTTCGTTCCGCTGCTCCGGCCGGTCTTTACTCTGCCCGACATCGTCCTTGGCGCCATCGGGGGAAGCATTCTCGCGGTGATTGTCTACGCCCTCGTCGCGGCGCTCGGCAATTTCTTCGTCCGGCGTGCCGGACAGCCGACGAACGGCGTTCTTCGGCTGTTCCAGGGCGCGGGCGGCGGTTTCCTCGGGATCGTTTTCGGGTTCTTCATCGTCTGGCTGCTGGTCGTGAGCATTCGCCTGGTCGGTTCCTTCGCGGAAACGCAGGTCAAGGCTCTTCCGACCGTTCCCGCCGAAGCGGTCACCAGCGGCGGGACACCCGCGCCTTCCACGCGGTCGCGGGCGGACGTGTCGCTCGCGCTCTCACTCGCACGTCTGAAAAATTCGGTCGAGCTCGGCGCGGTGGGCGAGGTCGTGAAAACGGCCGACGTCGTCCCGGACCGGACCTACGACACACTGGCGAAGGCGGGCGGGTTGCTCGGCCAGCCCGAACGGGCGCGGCGTTTCCTCGACACGCCCGGCGCGAGGGACCTGTCGGAGCATCCCCGGCTGGTGGCTCTGCGCGAGGACCCGGAAATCCAGGAGCTTTTGCTGGAGGGCCGCCTTTTCGAACTGATGCAGCATCCCCGGATCATTGAAGCGGCCAATGATCCGACGGTGGTGGAACGGGTAAGGCGCTTCGACCTGTTCAAGGCGCTGGAAGAGGCCGATCAACCGTCGGTGAAATAGCGTGATGCCATGGCTCACCACCATCGGGCTGGAGGTGCATGTGCAGCTCAAGACGCAGTCCAAGATGTTTTGCGCCTGCGCCACCGCGTTCGGGTCGCCGCCGAACTCGCAGACCTGCCCGACCTGTCTCGGCCTGCCTGGCTCGCTTCCGGTGGTGAACGAGGAGGCTTTGCGCCTGACCGTGAGGGCCGGGCTCATGCTCGGGAGCGAGATTCCCGCGCTCTCGAGGTTTGACCGGAAAAATTATTTCTATCCGGACATGCCGAAGAACTACCAGATCTCGCAGTACGAATTTCCGCTCTGTCTCGGCGGCCGGGTTCCGTTGCCTGAGCTGGCCTGGCCCAAAGACGCGCGGGAGGGAGCGGTCGAAAAATCAGTGCCGCTCGTCCGCATCCATCTCGAGGAAGACGTGGCCAAAAGTTTTCATTTTCCGAACGCCACCGGGGTCGACTTCAACCGGGCCGGCCTGCCGCTGATGGAAATAGTCTCCGCGCCGGAGCTGGAGTCGCCCGAGGAGGCTTTCGCTTTTCTGACTTCGCTTCGCCAGATTCTCGTTCATGGCGGCATCAGCGATGCCGACATGGAGAAGGGCCAGTTGCGCTGTGATTGCAACGTCTCGGTGCGTCCCGCGGGGCAGGCCGGGCTGGGGGCGAAGATCGAGATCAAGAACATGAACTCGATCAGCGGGGTGCGCCGCGCGCTCACGTATGAGATCGAACGGCAACAGGCCGCCCTGGCGGATGGCGAAACGCTTTCGCAGGAAACACGGGGCTGGGACGATGCCGCCGGCCGAACTTTTCTCATGCGGACAAAGGAATCGGCGCAGGATTACCATTATTTTCCCGAGCCCGACCTTGTTCCGTTGCAAACGGCGACACTGGTGGAGGCGGCGCGGCGCGATCTGCCGGAGCTGCCCGCGGCAAAAAGAGAGCGTTTCATCGAGGCCTACGGGATTACGCCTTACGATGCCGGGGTCCTGGCGGACGACCCTGCCCTTGCCTCCTATTTTGAGAAAGCCGCGTCGGGTGCAGGCAAAGCGAAAACGGTGGCGAATTGGGTCCTGAACGATCTGCAAAGCGCGCTGGCCGCGGCCGGGCAAACGATCACCGACTGTCCGGTCGCGCCGGAATCGCTGGGCGCGCTGGTGGAATTGGTCGAGAGCGGCCGGATCAGCGGCCGGCAGGGCAAGGAAGTGTTTGCGGAGATGTTCGCTGGTGGACGTTCCCCGGCCGAGATCGTGGCCGCGAAGGGACTGACGCAGGTGACCGACCGGAACGAACTGGAGGCGCTCTGCGACCAGGTGATCGCGGCCCACCCGAAACCGGTCGCCGACTTCCGGGCGGGCAACGTTGCTTCGCTTAACTTTTTGAAAGGCCAGGCGATGAAACTTTCGCAAGGGCGGGCGAATCCGGCGCTCCTCGGTGACATTCTCCGGGAAAAACTTTCCTCCTGAACGCGCGGGGCGCCCATGAGAGTCCTGCTCGCGCCCGACAAGTATAAGGGAACGCTTTCGGCCCGGGCTGTGGCCGAGGCGATGGCGGCGGGGTTACGCGACCTTCTGCCCGGGATTGAACTCGATCTCCAGCCGGTGGCTGACGGGGGCGAAGGGACCGCGGAGATCCTTTGCGCCGTGTGGGAGGGAGAGTGGAGGTCGGCGCGCGCGCACGATGCCATTGGACATCCGATTGAGGCGCGCTTTGCCTGGCGGAAGGAGACTGGGCAGGCCGCGCTGGACATGAGCGAGACGGCCGGAATGGCACGACTGAAATGCCTGGAGCCAGCGCGGGCAGACACTTTTGGCGTGGGCGAGATGATGAAGGCCGCGGCCGAACAAGGTGCGAAGGAGATCGTGGTCGGTTTGGGCGGGAGCGCGACCAACGACGGCGGGTGGGGCATGGCCCGCGCGCTCGGTTACGAGTTTCTTGGGCGCGACGGCGCCGTGCTGGAGGAAGTCTGCGCCCTGGCCGAACTGGAACGGATCGTGCCGCCGGCGGCGCCCTTCCCTGTGCGCGTGGTGGCCGCAGCTGACGTCGCCAATCCCCTGCTCGGGGCGCGCGGCGCCACGGCGGTTTTTGGACCGCAAAAAGGAGTGCGGGACCTTGCCCGGTTCGAAGCGGCCCTGACCCGTCTGGCTGAAGTGGCGGCGAGACAATGGGGGCGTGATGAGTCGGCGCGCGCCGGGGCGGGCGCGGCAGGCGGGTTGGGCTTCGGCCTGCTCGTTTTCGCCGGCGCGAAGATCGAGCCGGGGTTCGAGGTGGTCTCGCGGGCGCTCTCACTTCCCGAGCGGGTGGCGGCGGCCGATCTCGTCCTGACTGGCGAAGGCCAGCTCGACGCACAGACCCTGGAAGGCAAGGCGCCCGCCGGGGTGGCACGCCTCGCCCGCGCGGCCGGAAAACGCTGTCTCGCGGTGGTGGGCCGTTCCCGCCTGTCCGGCGCGGAGAGCCAGCTTTTCGACCGGGTGATTGCGGTGCTCAAGGCAGGCGCGTCGGCCACAGGGATTGATCCGGCTGACGCCGTTCGCCGCACCGTGCGGGAAGGGTTGCGAGAAGAGATCTGCTAGGGACCGGTTGCCTGGGCGCGAAAGCGGCGCGCGTTTTCGACGTATTTGCGGGCCCACCCGGCGATCGATCGTTGGGTCTCGGAATCGAGCGCCCGCACGATTCGCGCCGGTGAACCGTGCACCAGGGAACCCTCGGGGATTTCCATGCCGAGGGTGACCAGCGCGCCGGCGCCGATGATCGAGCGCGGTCCGATCCGGGCGCCGTCGAGAATAATGGCGCCCATGCCGACCAAGGACCTCATCGCCGACTTCGCAGGCATGCACGATGGCCCCGTGCCCGACCGTGACCAGTTCGCCGAGCAGGCAGGGATAATCATCAGCCAGGTGGAGCACCGCGTTGTCCTGCACATTGGAGCGTGGTCCGATGACGATGCGATTGATGTCGCCGCGCGCGACGACGCCATACCAAATGCTGGCTTCTTCGCCGATGGAAACGTCGCCCACCACCGTGGCCGTGGGCGCGATCCAGGCCGTGGGATGGATTGTCGGGCCGCGCGCCAACCGGTCGGCTACTCCGGCAATGCCGGCAGGCGGGGTGCTGACCGATTGCTCCATGAAGCAGCGTCGCTTTGCGGCATGCCTGATGCAAGGTGGTGATCAGTGCAGGCAAGGTCGCTCCCTCCTCCGGTAGGGCGAGACTCCGTCGAGCCTGGGGGAGCGCCTCGCCTCCGTTGAAGAAGACAGGATTAACAGGATTTTGCAGGATTGTTTTGGGAGCAGGACCACCGCGCACAGCGGTCGCGGCGCATTCTCCCAGGCTCCGCAGAGCGTCGCCCTACCGGGGAAACTTCAAACGATTCACCATTCACGCCCTCTCTTCCGGTAGGGCGAGACTCCGTCGAGCCTGGAGGAGCGCCTCGCCTCCGTTGAAGAAGACAGGATTAACAGGATTTTGCAGGATTGTTTTGGGATCAGGACCACCGCGCACAGCGGTCGCGGCGCATTCTCCCAGGCTCCGCAGAGCGTCGCCCTACCGAAGGAACCCCAACGATTCACTACTCACGATTCACCATTCACGCCCCCTATCCACGGTAGGGCGAGACTCCGTCGAGCCTGGGGGAGCGCCCCGCCTCGGAGGTCTCGGAGGGACCTGCTTCCGCAGGTCCACGGACGAGCGGAAGCTCGTCCCTCCGTTCAGTCTTTGCGTTGGATCTTGCCGGCCCCGGCGATCTGCTGCTCCAGGATTTTCGGGTCGCCTTTGTAGGTGACCTTGCCGGCGCCGCTAATGGCGACCTTGAGGGTTTTTTCGACGCTGATCTCAGCCTTCGAGGCCCCGGTGAGATCGAGGGTCGCGTTCTGGGTCTTGAGTTCCTCCGCGTTCAACCGGCTCGCTCCCGTGTGGCTCGCCGTCAGTTCGTTTACGTTGCCCTCCAGCGTCACCCGGGAGGCGCCCGTGGTGCGGACGACGAATTTCTCACCGGTCACCCCTTTCCCGGTAAAACGGGAGGCACCGGTCAGCTCGACTGCGGCGAGGGCCGGGCTGGTCAGCAGAACCTTCACGCTCTCCGTCGGATTGATCCGTTGCCGTGTGCGAATGACGAGTTTGTCGCCGTCGATCGAGGTTTTCACATATTGATGCAGGTTCTCATCGGTCACCACCTGCAGCGAGACCGGGCCGGGCGACCATTCGACGCGGTAGGCCCCGCTCGTTTCCAGGGTGGTGAACGGGTCGATCTGTCGCGTCTCGGTCGTGACCCTGCCGTTGCCCTCGATGCCCCGCCAGTCGCAGCCGGCGCCGACGAGAAAGACCAGCGCGAGCGTAAAAATATATTTTTTCATTTTTGGTTCACGGATGGGATGCGCCCCGGGGCCGATTTGGATTCAAAAACTTTGCGGGAAAGAGCGTCATCACTCCTCGCCATCAAAGTAATCAAGCGCTTCACTCCGCAGGAGACGCCGTTCCGGTGAACGCACCAGCCACTTTCCGCTGTCAGGGTAAAAGCAGGATTCACCGCGCGGGTTGTCAGCCACGACGTAGACCACAAGGTCAACGTCACCGTCGTTGATGATCTGGTGCGGCTCGTCCGGTCCGAAGATGAAAACGTCGCCTTCCTGCACCGTGGTGGTGCCCTCCTTGTGCCGGACGCTGCCACGGCCGGAAAGAACGTGGTAAAATTCCCACTGCGCGCTGTGTGAATGGTACGGGTAGGGCACCTGGCCCGGGGTGAGCCGCATGATCTCGACGTCAAACGGATGCCGGTGGGCGAAGTCGGACGAATTCATGTCGCAGCCAAGCGCCTCGGAAAGGCCGCGGCCGGCCCCGCCGTATTTGCCCTTGGGCGAAGACCAGGTCTCTTCGGTCAGACCCTTGGCGTTGACCATGCGCATTCCGCAAGGAGATGGTTTTCCCGCGGGAAGGTCAACCGCGATCCAGCGCGAGGCTCAGAACTTCTTCTCGAGATCGACGAAAATGAAACGCTGCCGGGGATCCTCGAGCTGAACGGGGTAGCCCGCCGTGTTGTTGGCGAATGGAGGGGGATCGTCGAAGACGTTGCGGACCCCGACACGGATGGCGAAATCATCGAGCCAGGAGATTCCGCTGGCGGAAGGCGCGGCTGGCGTGACGATTTCCTTCCCGGTCGCCGGCGCTTCTTCCGAAACCCTGTTCTTCCGAAAAGTGTAACCGACCAGGAGATCCACCGTGTTGTTGCTGTCGACCCGGCGATCGCCGGTCTCGTCCACGTAGGAGTCGGTATAGTTCACCGCGCCACGGGCCTCGAACCCGCGGAAACCCCAGATGATTTCGCCGCGGCCGCGAATCTTGGGACGCACATACGTGCCGGCCAATTCACGCGGGGCCTCGGCGCTGCTGCCCTGCTGTCGAAAGCTGTCGAGGTACGCGAGGTCGAGCCGGAGGGCAAAGTTGCCCAGCGGCGTTTCCGGAAAGGCGTATTCCAGGCCGAAGTCGGCTCCCTGAACCTCGACGCGGCCGAGGTTCTGGAAGCTGGTGTTGATGGAGAGAACCGGGCCGGGGAGGCCGAGCATCTGGTCGCCGGCGGACGGCGGCGCGCGTTGCACCAGGCCGGGGAAATCGGCTTCGTTATCGAGAATGAACTGGGGATCGAGGCTGGCAATGGCTTCTTCCACTTCGATCCGAAAGAAATCCGCGGAGAGGGAGAGGCCGGGGACGAACTGCGGACTCAGGACAAAGCCCGCCGAATAGTTGCGCGATGTTTCCGGGTCAAGGTTCGGGTTGCCGCCGGCCAGGACCTGGAGCGGACTGCTTTCATCGATGGGATCGCCCGTCACCAGAAAACGCCGGGTATCCTGCAATTCCTGGGAGAACGTGAGTGAGCCCGCGAAGAGCTGGACCAGCGCGGGCGCGCGGAAGCCGTGGCTGTAGGAGCCGCGCAGCAAAAGCCAGTCGCCGGCCGGGCGCCAGCCGAGCGCGATCTTCGGGTTCACCGTGGCGCCGAAATCGCTGTAGTGCTCGCCGCGGAGCGCGAGCTGGAGTTCGAGACTGCTCACGGCCGGAATCTCCATGTCGCGGGCGATCAGGGGCACAAAAAGCTCGCCATAGCCCGAGAGGACATCGCGATCGCCGCCGGCGGAGGTGGTGTTGACGTCAATCACACCGCCCCGGCGTGAAAGCGGATCGAATTGGTCGGAGAGTTCCTCGAAACGGTATTCGGCGCCGAAAGCGGCGGCGACGTCGCCGCCCGTGATCTTGAAGAGACTGCCGGTGACGCGTGCGTCCGCCCCGAAAAGACGGGATTCGCCTTCGCGGGTGGTGGTGACGCGCAGGCGGTCGATGGTGGCGGGGTTGTTCACGTTGTTGCCAGCGCCAAAGACGTTGAATGCCGTGGCCGGGTTGGTGTCGGCCAGGGCGGCCACGACCGCGTGCGCGCGAAAGGTTGTTCAGGGTGCGGTCTTCCGTGGCGGTCTCGCTATAGAGCAGGGCGGCTTCGCCGAGCCACTCGGAGGGAAGTCGCAGGTTCATCCCAACGAGTGCGCGGTAGTTGTCGGAGGTAATCCGGTCAATGCGCGGCCCGGCCTCGGTCACCCGGTAACGGAAGACAACCTCGTCGCCGAATGGGTTGAACGGGTTATCCGCCGGGACCGCAATCCCTTCCACGTCGCCTTCGATCGGGGCCGGCGCGAGTTGCTGCGTGGTCAGGATGCGGCGGTAACCCAGCTCGGCGAAAACGTCGACGGCCTCGGCCACGCGAAATTTGCCGCGGGTGAAAAAACCGAAACGCTCGGTCTCCGGCACCAGGGGCTGGAACGGCGCCCGGTCAAACCGGTTGCGGCCGGGCGTGAACTCGGAAATCTCCGGGGTGCCGTCGCTGTCGGCCGGGACGCGCAGCGGATCGCCCGTGACCGGGTCAAAGACCGTGCCCGGGTTCGCGACGGAACTGAGGAAGCTGCGGCCGCCCTGGCGGCGCTGGTCGATCGACTCGGAAAAATATCGGTCGGATTGGAAGAGCGCGTTGCGATGGAAATAATCGGCGGCAAAGACAATGGCATGCCGGTTCTGCGGGTCGGTGTAACCGGTCAGGACGCTGGCCCGGAACTCGCCCGCGTCGGAATCGGTCGTGTTGCCATACCCGGTGCTGATGAGGGTCCCCTGGTATTTTTCGAAGAGGCGAACGTTGACCACGCCGGCAATGGCGTCGCTCCCGTAAACGGCGGAAGCGCCATCGCGCACGATATCGATCTGCTCCACGGCTGCGAGCGGGAAGGAATTGAGGTCGACGAAGCTGGTGATGCCCCCTTGGGCAAAAGGGTAGGGGGCGACGCGCCGACCGTTGAGCAGAACAAGGGTGGCGTCCGGCGTCAGCCCCCGCAGGGCAATGGCGGCCGCGCCGGGCGCCAGGGAATCGCTCTGGTTTTCCGTGAAGGTCGGTCCGGAGTTCTGCGGCAGGGCGCGCGCAATGTCGCCGAAGGAGCCGGTGCCGGTCCGTTTAATGGCGTCCACGTTGATGAGCGACTGCGGGACCGCCTCGAAAACTTCGGTGACGCTGATGTGCGAGCCGGTGATGACGACACGTTCGGCCGCGGCTTCCTGCTGTTCCTCGGCGGAACCGGGCTCGGGGAGCGGGTTGCCGTTGGCGTCGCGTTCCGAGATGAGCGGCGCCGGCGAAGAGCCCGGTTCCTGCGCAAAACCGGGCATCGGCCGTCCGAGGAGCGCCAGAAGGATGAGGGGGAGAAAAAAGCGAGCCATCAGAGAAGGATGAATCGGACGCGAGGGCAGGGGTGGCCGTGGAGCGGGAATTCTCCTGAACCGCGGGCGAGCGGCGGAATCAAGGGGCGGCGGCCGGAGGGGGGCTGGCTTTAGGGCGGTGTTTCGTTCGGCCATCCGCGACCACTCGCCAGCGGCCATCCGGTTCGCGACGCCAGACTCGCACAAAGCTTCCCGCCTCGGCGCCGGCCAGACGTTCGACCCGGAACGTGCCGTAAACGTAGCCGAGATCGCCCGACGCACTCATCCCCTGACCGTCCTGGGTCGACTTCACGATCCGGCCGCGGTCGGCGCTGAGCATGACGCTTGCGACCTCTTTGCCGAACGCCGGGAAAACATTCTCCCGGAACACCTGGATCCCGTCCGCGGCCACGGCGAGCAGGGCGGCGCTGGCGTCCTGCCGTGAGCCTTTGCCGAGCTGGTTCTCCGCTTTCTGCATCGAGGCGAGCGCCTCCTTCTGCGGAAGGCTCTCCGCCGGATGCTCCCAGGAAGCGAGACGGAGAGGAGGCCACTCCGTCGTCAGCGGCGGGGTTTCAAACCCGATGTCGAGCGCCACTTTCCAGGCGCCCTTGGTATCCTTTTTCCAGATGGAAAAAAACTGGCCGTAGGAATTCGGCTTTGCCGCCGTGGGCGAGGCTTTGAAAGTGGAAGGTCCGGTGGTGTAACCGAGGTCGCCATCCTTGGAGATGGCGGCGAAGGCCGGAGCCCAGCGCAGCTGCGACTCATTCGCAGACCGGGCCTCCCATTGTTTGCGGCCATTGATGGGACCGGGATCAAAAGTGACGGCCCCGTCCGCCAGGAAAGTGACAAAAGCGTCCCGGACATTGTTTTCCGCCGCCATGCGGGCAAAAGCCAGCTCGGCCTCGGCCACGACGCGCGCCGGATCGGACGGCGCGGGAGAAACCTCCTGCGCCGAGGCGCCGAGGGCCAGACTGATGAGCGCGAGAAGGATAAAAAACCCCGGCATGTCCGGGGAAAGATGCCGGCTTTCCACCTTCGCGACAAGGCTCCGTCAGCCTGAGCTTCACCATGCCGGGCGGCGGGACTGATTTGCGTGGCCGCGGCCCCCCTAAAAAAAGCGGTCGGTTTAGACAAAATCCGCGGTTGGCGGCGTCTCTCTTATGAAAGACCCTGAAAAGGTCATGGAAAATGTCGCCCCCCATGAAAACTGGAAAACTTGTTTTGCCGAGCTGGCCCCCGGCCTTCTCCTTTTCGCCCGGCAATGGGTCCGCAGCGCCGCCGACGCCGAGGATGTGGTCCAGGAAGCCTTCGTCCGGTTCTGGCGCAAACAGCATTCAATCGAGAACCGCGGCCTCCTTTTCGCCACTGTCCGTTCCATTGCCCTCGATTTTATCCGCCGCAACATCCGGCGCGAACGCCGCGAAGCAGACGCTCTGCGCGATGCCGAGCAGGTGGTTGAGCCGCAGTTCGAGGAAAGCGGCGAAGCGCAGCAGGCGCTCGTGGCCGCCATCAGGGAACTGCCGATCGAGCAGCGCGAGGTGCTCGTTATGAAGATCTGGAACGAACTCACCTTTGCCGAGATCGCCGCCGCCCTCGGGATCTCCCAGAACACCGCGGCTTCCCGGTATCGCTACGCCCTGGGCAGCCTCAAAAAGCAATTTGTCTCCCATGAATGATTTCACCGAACTGGAAAAAGAACTGAAGCGGTTGCGCCCGCTTTCTCCCTCCGCCGGCCTGGCGGCGGGGGTGGAACAGGCGCTCAACGCCCCGGCCGCGGCCTCCCCCAACGAGGAGACTGTGGTGGTGCGTCCCGCTCGTTTCGAGATCAACTGGCTGCCGGTCGGCCTCGGCCTGGCCGCGGCCGCGGCTTTCCTTTTCCTGGCCCGGGTTGAGACCCCGGAAACGTCCTCTCCGCAGGCGCCCATGCTGACGCAGCGGTCCGTGCCGCAGGAAGCGGCCACTTCCGGTTTCCAGCCTACCGGCATGACCGAGGTGGTTTATCATCAGCGCGACGAAGGCTTGCGTTACCCGCAAGGTGCCGACCAGCCGGTGCGCCGGACGCGCCTGCAAAAGCAGGAAACGGTGCAGTGGCACAATGCGGAGACCGGCGCCTCTCTTCGCGTCTCCTATCCCGCCGAGGAAGTGCGCCTGATCCCGGTATCCGGCCAGTGAAAAATTTGCCTTAACCCATAACCAACCAAAACAAATGAAAACAAAACTGATCCTGAACATCATGGCCGCCGGCTTGTTGCCGGTCCTGGCCCTGGCCCAAAACCCCGCCCCTCCGGCGCCCCCCAGTCCGGCTGGTCCGCCGGCGGGCGACAAGGAAAAGGACCGCAAAGTGCCGGTGACCTTCCTCGGGGTGGAAACCTCCTCCATCCCCTCCGTGGTCAGCGAACAGCTCGGCCTTCCAAAGGGCTTCGGCCTCGTGGTCGATTACGTGGCCAAGGACGGACCGGCCGAGAAAGGCGGGCTGCAGAAGAACGACATCATCCGCATGCTCAACGACCAGATCGTGATGGAACCGGGCCAGCTCGGAAAATTGGTCCGGAGTTTCCAGGAAGGAACTGACGTGACGCTCACCATCCTGCGCAAGGGGGTCGAGTCGAAGATCACGGTGAAGCTGGGCAAGAAGGAAGTGCGGGAACGGCGCGATTTCGGCCAGCACCATGGTTTCAAGTTCGATTTCAACGAAGGCGACATGGAAAAGGCCTTCGGCGCGCTCGATCACCTGAAGTCCGCCACGCCTGAGGCGGTCGAAGAAATACGGGAATATGCTGAGCGCGCCCGCGAGCAGGCCCGCGAGATGCGGGACCACGCGCGCGAGCTACGGGAAAACGCCCGGGAGATGGGCAAGAGCTTCAACATCGTCGCGAACGATGACGGTCTCACCACCACCCGCTTCGACCTCGATCGCGCCCAGATTGTTTATTCGGACGACAAGGGCGAGCTGAAGATCGAAGGGACGGAGGGCAGAAAAATGCTCACGGCCAAAGATCCGCAAGGGAAGGTCGTTTTCAGCGGCCCCGTGGAAACTTCGGAGGATCGCGACAAACTGCCGGCGGACATCCGCGAACGGTTTGAGAAAGTGACCAAGGATATTCCGGTGGCGATTCCCCCCGTGGCCCCGATGCCGCCTCTGCCCCTGGACGCCACTACCAATGATACCGTTTCGGTGCCGCGGGCCCGGCCGGTGCGCATGCATCGCTCCGACATCCAGCAGGTTTGCCTGGAGAGAGGAGAGACCGGCGGCCGTCTCTGGCCCGCGCAAACAGTCATGCTTTAGCACGAAGACCCGTCGGGCTTTCCTTAACCTGGCCTGGCCAGCCGCCCGGCGGGTCTTTTTCCTTCGGCTGAATCCATGAAGCGATCATCTCTCCTGCGAGGGGCCGGGTTTGGCCTGCTTCTTCTCCTTCCGGAAACCGCGCTCAGCGCCCCGGTCGCACCCGCCCGCGCCGCCGAATGGTTCAAGGAGGCGGCCCTCCTTTGCCAGTCCCCGGAGGCGCAACTCTGGCCGGTCTCATTGTGCAGCCCGCTTTTGCTGGTTGATCCCGCGACCCGGGAGGTCGTGGCCAGCCAGGCGGACGCGGAGGGCCATCTACGGGGGAAGGACGGGATCTTTACCGGCACGCTTCCGCCCCATCTGAACGTGGCCAACACCGCCCTGACGTGGGCGGGAGTTGAATGGACCATGCTCGTTCTGCCTTTGCCGGAGGAGCCGCGGGCCCGGGCCATCCTTTTTGCCCATGAGATGTGGCATCGCCTCCAGGACGAAATTGGATTTCCCTCTTCCGGCGCGGCCAATGCCCATCTCGACACCCTCGAGGGGCGAGTCTGGCTGCAATTGGAATGGCGCGCGCTTCGGGCCGCCCTCGCCGCGGGGGACGAGAGCCGTCGACAGCACGTGCAGGACGCGCTGCTCTTCCGCGCGACGAGACGTTCCCTCTTTCCGGCCGCGGCGGAGGAGGAGCGGGCCATGGAAATGCATGAAGGGCTGGCGGAGTACACCGGTGTGAAGGCCGGGGCCGGGTCGGAAGCCGCGCGCGAGGCACAGGACCGCCTCTCCGCGGCCACCCAGCGGGAAACGTTTGTTCGTTCGTTCGCCTACGCCTCGGGCGCCGCCTACGGCCTGCTGCTGGACGACGCGGTTCCGGCCTGGCGGGAGCGTCTGCGGCCGGAGGATGACCTCGGCCTTCTTCTTGAGAAAGCGCTTGGTCTGGCGCGGCCCGGGACAAAAGCCGCTGTGGCCCTGCGGGCGTCGAAGTATGAGGGCGATCAACTCCGCGAAAGCGAGACAGGGCGCGAGAAGGCCCGTCAATCCCGCCTGGCTGCACTTCGGGCGCAGTTCATCGAGGGTCCGGTTCTGATTCTGCCCCTCCGCCGGATGAACATGCAGTTTGATCCTGGCTTACCCGTGCCGCTCGATACTTTCGGCACGGTCTATCCCGGTCTGCGTCTGGTTGATGAATGGGGCATCCTTACCGTGACCGACGGGGGCGCGTTTCTGGCCTCCGATTTTTCGGAGGCCCGGGTCGGGGCCGCCGGGCTCGGTGCGGGGGCGACCGTCACGGGCAAAGGCTGGACCCTGCAACTGGCCGACGGCTGGATGTTAAGGGAAGGCGCGCGCGCCGGGGACTTTCGGGTGGCAGCCAGACGCCCGTGACGCGGTGCTATTCGTAGCGCAGGGCCACCATCGGATCGACGCGGGTGGCGCGCCGGGCCGGGAAGAAGCAGGCGAGCAACGCGACCACGCTCAGGGAAACGACGGCCAGGGCCAGCGCGGGAACATCCAGCGCACCGACGCCGTAAAGCAGGCTGGAAAGAGCGCGGCCGGCCACCAGCCCGCCGCCGAGGCCAAGGCCCACGCCGCCCGCGACAAGAAGAGCGCCCTGCCCAAGGACCAGCCGGAAAACATCACCGCGTTCCGCGCCGAGCGCGAGACGGATGCCGAGTTCGCGGGTCCTTTGCGTGACGGTCAACGCCATTACTCCATAGATGCCAACGCTGGCCAGAACGAGCGCAAGGCCGGCAAAGACAGTCATCATTCCCATCATGAGGCGCCGCGTCGCCAGGCTGGACGAGATGAGCTGTTCCATGGTGGCCACGTCGTCGATGGCCTGGTCGGGATCGATCGCGCGGATCTCCCGCCGGATGGGGCCAACCAAACCCAGCGGGTCGATTCCTTTCACGCGGACAAGAAGCGATTGCCCGGACATGGGGAACTGCGTGTTGCAGTAATAAATCTGCGGGAACTTGAATTTTTCGATGTTCTCTTCGCCCGGCGCGGCGGTGCGAATGCGCGGGACCACGCCCACAATGGTCAGCGGGGGAGGCTCGGCCCCGGGTGCGGCCTGGTTGTCGTCGATCTGCGCCCCAACGGCGTCACGCCCGCCAAAAAACCGGTCGACCATCGATTGATCGACCACGATGGAGCGCGGGTTCCCCGGCGTTTCTTCCGGGCCGAACGTTCGACCGCGCAGGATCGGCATCCCCATGACCCGGAAATACTCGGCCGAAACGATGTTGATCTCGGCTGACGGTTCCTCGCCCGGTTTGGGCAACGGCGTGCCGGTAAGATGAAAGGAGCTGTCCCAGTCGCTGTCGTCGAACGGGATGTTTGCGCCGATGGCGGCACTGTCGACCCCCGGGAGTGTGCGTACCCGCCGGAGCAGCTCGGTGTAGAAGGCCGTGATTTGCGCGTCTTCCTTGTAGCGGCCCCTCGGCAGGGCCACAGTCATGGTCAGGATTTCTCTGGGATTGAATCCGAGGGCCTCGTCCTGCGCCCGCTGGAAACTTTTCAGGGTCAGTCCCGCGCCCGCCAGAAGCGTGACCGCCAGCGCGATCTGGACCACCACCAGGACCGAGCGGGCCCGGCTTTTTCCGCCTTCGCTGCCGCCGCGCATGCCGGCTTCGTGCAGACTGTTGGCCAGCGAAGCCTGCCGCGAAATGCGGAATCGCCGGCCAGATGCCGACGAGGATCCCGGCCACGAGGGCGACCGCGGTCGTGAAAACCAGGGCGGGCAGATCGATGGCGGTGGCGGCGAACCGGCTGACGTTTGCCGGGGCAAGAACCCGGATCAGGTCGAGGCTCCAGAGCGCAAGCAGGATTCCACCCAGGGCGCCGCCTGCGGCCAGGAGGAGCGATTCGGTCAGCAGCTGGGCAATGAGACGCCCACGGCTGGCACCCAGGGCGGCGCGCACCGCGAGTTCGCGCGCGCGATTGAGCGATCGGGCCAGTTGCAGGTTGGCCACATTGGCGCAGGCAATGAGCAGGACGCAACCGACCGCGGCCAGGAGAAGGTGCAGGCTCTTGCGATATTCGCCCACGCTGGCCTCGAGCAGGAGTTTGCTGTTCACACTTCGGCCCGTGTTCGTATCGGGATATCGCCGCTCAAGTTCCGCCGCGATGGTGTTCATCTCGGCGCTCGCCACGGCCAGGGACACACCGGGCCGCAAACGTCCGACCACGGAGAAGCCGGGATGGTTGCCCCGGCTGAGGATGGAAGGCTCCTTCCGTAGTTCCGCGAGCGGGAAATAAATCTCGGCCGAACCGGCCAGGCGAAGCTCCTTGGGCAGGACGCCAATCACCTCGCGCTGGATTCCATCCACCATGATCTGTTTTCCGACGATGCCGGGATCGCCGCCGAACCGGCGTTCCCAGAGCGGCTCGGTGATCAGCGCCACCGGCGCCGCTCCGGGCACGTCGTCGTTTTCGGCAAAGTCGCGCCCGAGCCGCGGTGGCAGCCCAATGAGGTCGGTGAGATTGTGCGTCACGCGCGCGCCGTCGATCCGCTCCGGCGCGGATCGGTCGCCCACGCCGGAAAGGTTGACGCCTTCGCCCCGGTAGAGCGCGAGGTCGATGAAGGAGCGCTGGCCCGCACGCCAATCAAGATAATTGGGGTAACTGACGGAGGCCGACTCATAGGTCTGCATCCGTTCGCGCAGGAGGACCAGCCGATCCGGTTCAGGATAGGGCAGGGGCCGGAGCAGGACGGCGTTGACCACGCTGAACATGGCCGTGTTGGCCCCGATGCCGAGCGCGAGGGTCAGGATGGCGATGGCGGTGAAGGCCGGGGCCTTGGTCAGGAGACGGAGGGCGAACCGCAGATCGATGAAGAAGGTGCGCATGCTCAGGGAGGTGGATTATTCAGAACGCAACGCTTCCATCGGGCTGACCCGCATCGCCCGCCGCGCCGGCAGCCACGCGGCCAGGAAGGCCACGAGCGCAATGAGAAGAACAATACCGGAAAATGTAATCGGGTCCCACGCGTTGACGCCGTAGAGCATGCTGGTGAGAAGCCGAGTGGCGGCGAGAGCAGAGAGCAGGCCCACCCCCACGCTGACGGCGACGACGGCCATGGCCTCACCAACGATGAGTCGGAAAATCGCGGACTGTGCCGCACCCAGGGCCATGCGCAGGCCAATCTCGCTTGTGCGCTGCGCCACGGAGTAAGCCATCACGCCGTAAATGCCCACGGCGGTGAGGAGGAGGGCCAGGCCGGCAAAGAGAGAAATGAGCAGGGTGTTGAATCGGGCCCGCGCCAGCGAATCGGTCATGTACTGAGTAAATGGTTGTGCCCGCGTGAGAGCGATCTCCTTGTCCACCTTGGCCAGCTCGGCCCGCAGCATGTTGGTGAGAGCGGCCGGATCGCTCGTCGCGCTGCGCAGAAGCAGCCAGTTCATTGAAACGGGCACCTGGCTGGCGGGAAGATACATTTCCGGTGTAAACTCGGCGCTGAGCGACTCGTGTCTCACATTCCCAACGACGCCGACAATCTCCCGCATCGGCGTGCTCTCCTCCGTAATCGACCAACCGGGCTCAATCCGTTTCCCCACGGGGTTCTCTCCCGGGAAATGTTTTTTGGCAAATTGCTCGTTAATGATCACCACCTGCTTCGCCTCGAGCCGGTCGGTCTCGGCAAAGGCGCGGCCCTGGCGCACCGGGATGCCCATGGTCTTGAAGTAATCTGTCGACACGATGCGCGTATCGGCGGCATCGCGTTGACCCTCAGGGAGGGGGCGTTCCTCAATGTCGAACGACGTAACGACCTGGCTGCCACTGAGAGGCAGGGGCAGGATCGTGCTGGCCGACTCCACCCCGGGCAGGGCGCGCAGGCGCGTCAGCAGTTGATCGTAAAACGCCACCAGGTCGGCCGACTTTGGATAAGCCGCATCGGGATTGCTGATCCGGGCCGTGAGCAGTCGGTCCGGTTCGTAGCCGGGATCGACCCGGCCCAGCCGCGCGAAACTTTGCACAAGAAGACCCGCGCAAACGAGCAGGACGAGAGCCAGCGCAATTTCCACCGCCACGACTGCGCGACGGAAACGATTTTTGCCCAGGGTGCTTCCCGAGGTGCCGCGTCCGCCCGCCTTCAAAGCGTTGCTCAGGTCGACGTGGGAGCTTTGCCAGGCCGGGAAAATTCCAAAGATGACCCCCGTGGCGGTCGAAACGAGAAGGGTGAAGGCGAGGACGACGCCGTCGAGCTGAATATCGTGAATGCGCGGGATGCTTTTCGGCACCACCGCGATCAGGGCATCCGTTCCCCACTGCGCCACGAGCAAGCCGCCCAATCCTCCCAGCGCCGCCAGCACCATGCTTTCCGTCAGCAATTGCCGAATAAGGCGGGAGCGCGACGCGCCCACCGCGGCGCGCAAGGCAATGTCGCGCGTCCGGACCGTAGCCCTGGCCAGGAGGAGATTCGCCACGTTGGCGTTCGCAATCAGGAGGAGGCAAACGACCGCCCCGAAGACCACATAAAGCGCGGTGCGCACATCGCCCACGAGTTCCTCGCGAAGTGGCCGCATCACCGCGGTAAAATCAGTGTTGGTGTCGGGAAATTCCTTTTGCAGGCGTCGCGTGATCGTTTCCAGGTTCGCCAGCGCCTGCGTCCGGGTTACGCCCGGTTTCAGGCGGGCCACCCCTTCCAGCATATGGTTGCCGCGCTGTTGCGTGACCGGCTTGCTCCCATCCGCGTTGGCCGCGTCTTCGGCGATGGTGATGTAAAACTCGGGCGCTTCCGCGATGATCGGAAAGCGAAATCCCTCCGGCATCACGCCGATGACGGTGTAAGGCTGTCGTTCCAGCGTCAGAACCCGCCCGAGCACGTTGGCGTCGCTTTGGAACCTGCTCCGCCAAAGGGCGTGGCTCAGGATGATTTTGAATCCGCCTGGACCGCCGCCGGCCTGTTCATCCTCGCGCTTGAAATCACGGCCCAGGCGAGGTTTCACGCCGAGCACGTCGAGGAAGTCGGCGCTTACTTTCTGGCCACGCAGGTTCACGGCGTCGTTGCCGTCCATCATGGTGAGGGAGCGCCCGCGATAAACCGCCAGATGCTGCAGGGTGCTGTTTTCCTGCCGGAGATCAAAGAAGTCCGGATAGGAAAAGGCGCCGACAGACTTTTCCGGCTCCCGCGTGTTCTGCATTCCCACTGCCACCAGCTCCGCCGGCGCCGGGAATGGCAGCGGTTTCAGCAGCACCGCGTTGACGACGCTGAAGATGGCCGTATTGGCCCCGATCCCGAGGGAAAGAGTGAGAATGGCGATCGCCGCAAAGAAGGGGTTCCGCCGCAGCTGGCGCAGCCCGTAAGCAACGTCGTTAAGCATACTCTTGTTGGCCGACGCTCAGTTACTGCTGGTTGGCCACTTCCGCGCCTGCGGCCTTGATGCGGATGCTGCCGGCGCTGGTGCTCAACACCACCGACCGACCGCCGCCGTTCAATTTGCCCACCAGGCTGTCGGCGTCGCGCTTGCCCTCGAAGGGAAGATCGGTCGAGACGCGGCCGGCGCTGGTCTCGGCCTTCACGTCAATGCCCGCGGTGGCCGGCACGGAAAGATTGATGCTGCCGCCGCTCGTTTCGAGGCGGACATCTCCCGCCATCGGCGAGGGGAGCACCGCGTCAATGCTGCCGCCCGACGTTTCTCCCACCAGGCGTCCATGGATCCGGTCGAGGCGAAGGGAACCGCCGCTGGTTTCGAGGATCGCGTCACCGCGGTAATCGTTCACTTTGATGTGACCGCCCGAGGTCGAAAGGTCGAGTTTGCCGCTGCCTTCGCGCACCGCAATGTGACCGCCGCTGGTTTCGCCCTGAACCGGGCCCTCGATGTTGGTGAACTCGAGGTTGCCGCCGCTGGTCTCGGCTTCCACGGTGCCGAGGAGATTGTGCGCCTCAATTTCGCCGCCGCTCGTTTCCAGCTTGAGGTTGAAGTTCTTCGGCACCTTGATCGTGTAACGGCCCTTGGTGTTGACGTGCCGCCAGACCCGGCGGTCCTCATTCTTTTTTCGCACCGCCCGCACGGTGACGGTGTTGCCCTCCTGGGCAAACTCGACCGGCACTTCGGCCAGGTATTCTTTTTCCTTCGCTTCATCGCGCATTTTTACTTCGCGAAACGCCTGCACCTCGACTTTGTCGTCGGCCCCGGCCTGGACGTCGATGGAACCGAAATCAACGTCGACCACGAGGCGGCCGCCGGGCGCGGATGCGAGAGTGCGTTCGATATTTTCCGAGGCGCCGAAAGCGGCCACGGCGGAACAAACGAGCAGAAACAGGATTCGGAGAGACATGGGATTTGATGGGGTTGAGGGTTGGAGAAGCGTCCTGCCGGGGGTTGAGACCGGTGAACGCGCTTCTGACCATTTGCAGGCGGCGTGCCAGCGTTTGCGGCTTTCGTTTAATGGCTCTTGGCGAACAACTTAGAGAGAGGCACCTCCCGCCCCAATTCACCTCTTCATCCCGGGGTGGGGAATCCATCGTCCCAGTTCCGGCACGGTGGATCTTGCGCGGCTTTTGCTTGTCGAATCGCGCGCCTTCCCTATAACGAGGCGCATGGCGAACGGTCCTTCCTCCCCCGACGATCTGACCCCGGTGAGCGGCGCGCCTACGGACGTTGCCCGCAGCGGGACTGGACTGCCCAAGCCGTTGCATGAACGAACCGCGGAAGAGGATCGCGAGGTGGCCGATTGGCCGGCGCTGGCGGCCAGCCCTTCTTTCCAGGCGCTTTTGCGGGCCAAACGCCGTTTTATCATCCCGGCCACGATTTTTTTCGTGGCCTACTTTTTCGCCCTGCCGGTGGCGGCGGGCTATTTCCCGGAGCTGATGATGCGCCGGGTTTTCGGGGCACTGAATTTCGCGTATCTCTTTGCCCTCTCGCAGTTTTTCATGGCCTGGATCCTGGCCGCCCTTTACGTGCGCGCGGCCAGCCGGTTCGATCGCATGGCGGAAGAGGTCATCGCGAAGCGCGCTTAGCTCCGGCGCGCGGGCGCGGTGAGCCAGCGCCCGTTTATTGACGAGGAAATTTGTTCCGTTGAGGTGGAGCCGCCTTTCGCTAGGCTCGCTCGTGCCCGCTCCCGCCGAACCCGCTGTCACCCCGGAGGCTGTGCAAAAGCATGGCCTCACCCCGGATGAATACGATCGCATCCGCCAGATCCTCGGGCGCGAGCCGAATTTCACCGAGCTCGGCATCTTCTCCGTCATGTGGAGCGAGCATTGTTCCTACAAGAATTCGCGGCGCGAGCTGAGAAAGTTTCCCACCACCGGCGCGAACATTCTGGTCAAGGCAGGCGAGGAAAACGCCGGCGTGGTCGATATCGGCGACGGCTGGGCGGTCGCCTTCAAGATCGAGTCGCATAATCACCCCAGCGCGATCGAGCCTTTCCAGGGCGCGGCCACCGGCGTGGGCGGAATCATTCGCGACATTTTCACCATGGGCGCGCGCCCGGAATTTCTCCTGAACTCGCTTCGCTTTGGGCCGATCACCGCGACCGGGCGCGAGGACGCGGCCCGCCGGGCGCAGCTGGCGACCAATCGCCGGCTCTTCACCGGCGTGGTCTCCGGCATTGCGCATTACGGGAACTGCATCGGTGTGCCCACCATTGGCGGTGAGATTTATTTCGACGAATCGTTCGAGGGCAACCCGCTGGTGAACGTTTTTTGTCTCGGGGTGCTCCGGCACGAACAGCTCGCCCGCGGCGCCGCCAGCGGCGTGGGCAACCCGGTTTTCTACGTCGGCGCGGAAACCGGCCGCGACGGCCTGGCTGGGGCGGCTTTTGCCTCGCGTGAGCTGACCGAGGAATCGAAGGAGGATCGGCCCGCCGTGCAGGTGGGCGATCCTTTCAAGGAAAAGCTCCTCCTCGAGGCCTGCCTCGAACTCCTTGCGACCGATGCCGTGGCCGGCATCCAGGACATGGGCGCTGCCGGCCTTACCTGTTCCACCTGCGAAACCGCCAGTCGCGGCGGCACCGGGGTCGAGATCGACCTGGCGAAGGTGCCGAAACGCGAGCCGGGCATGACACCCTACGAAACACTCCTGAGCGAGTCGCAGGAACGCATGCTCATCATCGCGAAGAAAGGCCGGGAACAAGTCGTGCGCGACATTTTCGAGAAATGGGATGTGCCCTGTGCCGAGATCGGCCGGGTGACCGACGACGGCATGATGCGGGTTCGGAACAACGGCAGCATCGCGGCGGAGATTCCGGCCAGGCCGCTCGCGGACGAAGCGCCGCTCTACGAACGGGAAGCCCGGCCGCCCCGGGAGCCGGCCCGCCCGGTTGACCCGAAAAGCGTGCCGGAGATCGAACCGGTTCTCGCCCTGCGCCAGCTTTTGCGCGACCCGACCATTGCCTCGAAGAACTGGGTTTACCGGCAGTACGATCACATGGTCCGGACCGGCACGGTGGTGCGCCCGGGAAGCGATGCCGCCGTTTTTCATGTGCGCGCGGCGAACAAGTATCTGGCCGCCACGAGCGACTGTAATTCGCTTTTCTGCGCGCTCGATCCGCGCGAAGGCGGCCGCCTCGCCGTGGCCGAGGCGGCGCGCAACCTGACCTGTTCCGGCGCCAAACCACTCGCGGTCACTGACAACCTCAATTTCGGCAACCCCTACAAGCCGGAAAACTTCTGGCAACTGCGCGAGGCGGTCGAGGGCATCTCGGAGATGTGCCGCGCTTTCGGGACGCCCGTCACGGGCGGCAACGTCTCCCTTTATAATGAAAGCCCGGCCGGCGTGGTCGACCCGACGCCGACGGTGGCCATGGTCGGCCTGATCGAGAACGAGAAACAAATCACCACGCAATGGTTCAAGGAGGAGGGGGACGTGATTCTCCTCCTCGGCGACCTCGCCGGCACCCTGGATGCCTCCCGTTACCTGAAGGTCTGTCACGACCGCAAGGAAGGCGTGGTCCCGCGGCTCGATCTCGAGCGGGAACTGGCGTTGCAGGAGAACCTGCGGGCTGCCATCCGGGATGGCCTGGTCAGGTCGGCGCACGATTGTTCGGAGGGCGGGCTGGGCGTGGCCCTGGCCGAATGCTGTTTTGCTCCCGGGAAACAGATCGGCGCCCGGATCACCCTGGCAGCGGGCGAAACGGAGCGGCTGGACACGCTGCTTTTCCATGAGGCGCCTTCACGCGTGATCGTTTCGGTGGCGTCGGATGCGGCCGATGCGTTTCTCCAGCGGTTTCAAAAGGCGGGCGTGCCGGCGGCAAAACTCGGCCTGGTCGGCGGCGGCGATCTCGAGATCGCGGCCGCGGGAAAAACGCTGCGCTGGACTGTCGCCGATCTTTTCTCCGACTGGTATCATGCAATCGAGCGGGCCGTGACCGCGGCATGAGCCGGCGTTTGAACGCCCGGTTAATTCAGCGATGTTGCCCACAGTGACTTCCCTTCACGCGGACGATTCCTTCGAGCGCTCCGACAGGACGCACTTCCCGCAGCATGAGTGCGGCATTTTTGGCGTCTACGGGCATCCCAACGCGGCTGTTCTGACCTATTACGGGTTGTTTGCGTTGCAGCATCGCGGGCAGGAAAGCGCCGGTATCGTTACGAGCAACGGCCACGGCCAGGATTTCCGGTTGCACCGCGAGATGGGCCTGGTTTCGCAGGTCTTCGGCCCGGCGGAACTGGAGCATCTGAAGGGGACCTCGGCGGTGGGTCATACGCGTTATTCCACCACTGGATCGAGCACGCTCAAAAACGCGCAACCCTTCGTGGTCGATTGTTTCCGCGGGCAGATTGCGGTGGCGCACAACGGCAACCTGATCAATGCGGGCGTGCTCCGCGACGAACTGGAGCGGCGCGGTTCCATTTTCCAGACCACGACCGACAGCGAACTGGTGCCGCATCTGCTGGCGCAGCCGATCGAGAACGGCGGCAGTCCGCTGGGCGTCCTGCGCCGGCTGGAAGGGGCCTTCTCGCTCATCATCATGAGCGAGCGCGAGGTGATCGGCGTGCGCGATCCCTGCGGGTTCCGTCCGCTGGTCCTCGGCCGGCTCGACGGCGCTTACATTCTCGCCTCGGAGACCTGCGCGCTCGACCTGATCCACGCCGAGTTCATCCGCGACGTCGAACCGGGCGAGGTTCTCGTCATCAGCGAGAACGGGCTCCGCTCGGAATGGCCTTTCCGCGACGAGAAGCGCGCCTTTTGCATGTTTGAATATGTCTATTTCGCGCGGCCTGACTCGATCATCGGCGGCGTGAACGTGGCCAAGGTCCGGACCGAGATGGGGCGGGAACTGGCCCGGCGGATGCCGGCTGAGGCCGATATCGTGGTGCCGGTGCCCGATTCCGGGAACTACGCCGCCCTCGGGTTTGCCCAGGAATTGAACATCCCCTACGAGCACGCCTTTGTCCGCAACCACTACATCGGGCGCACTTTTCTCCAGCCGAGCCAGCTGATCCGCGATTTCGATGTGCGGGTGAAACTGAACCTGATCAAGGAAGCGGTCGAAGGAAAACGGGTCGTGGTGGTGGATGATTCCATTGTCCGCGGCACCACCGCGCGCGCCCGGGTCGTCAACCTGCGCGAAGCCGGGGCCAAAGAGGTGCACATGCGGGTGAGTTGTCCCCCGCACCGGTTCGCCTGCCATTACGGGATCGATTTTCCCGACCCGGACAAACTGATCGCGAACAAGATGAGCATGCCCGAGATCTGCGAATATCTCGGGGTGGACAGCCTCGGTTACCTCGACGTCGAGGGGATGGTCAAGGCGAGCGGCCAGCCGGTGAGCGAGTTTTGTCTCGCCTGTTTCACCGGGAATTATCCGCTTCCGGTCGACCCCGAGCTCGACAAGTTCATCATGGAAAAACGCGACGCGCGCTCCAAGGCGCTGGCCGAATCTGAGTCGCACCCCGAGCTTTTTGCCGACCTGAACTGATGCCGCGCAAAGCCTACGCCCGGGCCGGGGTGGACGTTGACCTCGGCAACACGGTGAAACGCGGCATCCAGGCGCTGGTCCGGGGCACGCATGGTCCGGAAGTGCTCGGCCGGATCGGCGGCTTCGGCGGGCTTTTCGCGCCCAACTTTTCCGGGATGCGCGAGCCGGTGCTGGTGGCCAGTGTTGATGGCGTCGGGACCAAGCTCAAGATCGCCTTTGCCATGGACCGGCACGACACCGTCGGGGCGGACCTGGTCAATCATTGTGTGAACGACATCGCCGTGCTCGGCGCGCGCCCCCTCTTTTTCCTCGATTACATCGGGGCGGAGAAACTGGAGCCGCCCGTTTTCCGCCAGATCCTGCGCGGGTTCACCAAAGCTTGCCGCGCTGCGGGCTGTGCGCTCATCGGCGGCGAGACCGCGCAGATGCCGGGCATGTATCGCCCGGGCGAATATGATCTGGCTGGCTGCATCGTCGGGGTGATCGATCGCCGGAAGATGATCGACGGCAGCCGGATCCGGCGTGGCGACGTCATCCTCGGCCTGCGTTCCAGCGGTCTGCACACCAACGGTTACTCGCTCGCGCGTAAAATTCTCTTTGGGAAAATGCGGCTCAAGCCGGGCTCGCGGGTGAGGGGACTAAAGGAGAGCATCGGGGCGGAGCTGTTGCGGACCCATGTGAATTATCAGCCGCGGCTGGCGCCGGTCCTCGGACAATGCCATGGACTGGCCCACATCACCGGCGGCGGGCTGGTCGATAATCTGCCCCGCGTTCTGCCGCCCGATTGTGACGCGGTAATCGAGACTGCGTCCTGGGAGCCCCCGGCGCTTTTCCAGATCCTGGAGAGGAACGGACGGGTCGAGCGCGAGGAGATGTATCAGGTTTTCAACATGGGCATTGGCATGGCCGTGATCGTGGGCGCCCGGAGCGCGTCGGCGGTCGCGCGCAAGCTTCGCGCCATCCGCATCGGCACGATCGAGCGCGGACGCGGACGCACCCGGCTCCGTTTTTAAAGGATCGTTTCCCGTCCTCACGGGCGGTCGCCGCACTTTTTTTCGAATAGAGACGGGCGGAGTCCGGTCAAAACGACTGCACCACGCGCTCCACTTTCCCCCGGCGTTGGCGTGGTGTGTAATCGGCCGGGCCTCCTGGTCCGGCCCAACCCATAGGAGAATCCAGTATGAAAAAACTTATCATTACCCTTGGTTGTGTGGCTCTCGCTCCGCTTGCCTTCGCGCAGGTCTCGAGCACGACCACGACCGAGACGACCAAGACTGACGGCGTGAACGCCTCCACCGAGACCACCACGACCACGACCCGGTCGTCCGGCACGGTTTCGACCTTCGTGCCCGGCAAGACCATCGTGGTCAAGACGAGCGCGACGGACCCGATCAGCTACGTCCTCGGCAAGACCGTGACCTACGTCACGCGTGCCGGCAAAACCATCGAAGCCTCGATGATCAAGCCGGGCGCCAACGTCGAAGTCATGTACGACAAGAACGGTGACGAGATGGTCGTCAGCCGCGTCATCGTCGACCAGGACTAGCCGAGTCTCGGTTCAGAAATTCGAAAGCCGCGGGGGCTCGTGCAGCCCCTGCGGCTTTTTTGTGATGAGGCTTCTCGGGCGGCTTTTTAGAATCCGTAGATGAGGGCGAAGGAGACGTTATGCTCCACGAGGCTGGCGTGGCCGTGCGCGCTGTAGCCGAAATTGCTCAGGCTTTCGTCCGTGCGCACGTTTCCGAGGTCGATGTATTGATACTGGGCCCGGGCGCTCCAGTGTTCCGTAATGGCATACTGCAGGCCGCCCCCGACAAACCAGCCCGCCTTGGTCGTGCTGACGCTGTTGCGGGCCCGGAACGGATAATCGGCCGCGCCCAGTCGCTGGGAGAAATCGATGTCGCCCACCGCTAGGCCGCCGGTGGCATAGGGAAGCCAGCGGCAGAGCGCGTAGCCGATCCGCGGACCGGCTGTGATCAGGTAATGGGACTTGAGAGAAGTGCCAAGGAAAAGCTGGTTGCCATCCGGGGAAAAGAAGGCGCCCGTGAACTTTGAGTCGCGCAGCCAAAGATAGCCGCCCGAGACTTCCGCCCCCAGGACCCAGTTGTTCCATTGGTGGTTGTATCCGAGCAGACCGCCCAACTCCGCGCCGCTGGTTTCGAAATCGGATCCCCCGCGCGCTTCGATCTCCCGAATGTCGTTCGCTGTCAGGTTAAAAACGTTCAGCCTGGGGTTGACCGCACCGAGTTTGTACCCGCCAAAGACGCCGGCATAAAAGCCTGTCCAGACGGGGCATTCGGCCGCGCTGGGAGCGACGGCGGTTGATCCTTTCCCGGAGGAATATTCCGCCGGGCCGGCGTGAAGCGTTGCTCCCGTCGCGCAGAGAAAGAGAACGAAAATAGCCAGTTTCTTCATAAGGCTCGTCTTAGGTCGCGGCCGCGCTCGTGTCGAGCCGAAAGAAGTCCCGCACTTGGAGGAATCACCGCATCAGACCCGTGCAATTCGCGGCGCCGCAATGGCACGGTTCGCCGGCGTGAAATGACGGCGTGTAATCAATCGTGATCTCTTCCCCCGGCCGGATCTCGCGCCGGGCGAAGAAAAGCAGCCGGCCATGCATGATCCGGGTGAAACAATTCGGATCGCACGAATGATTGATAAACGCGGTAGGATCATCGCTCCGGCTGGCATCAATGCTCCAGCGATCATCAATCTCGCAGATGCAGACAGGCCCGCCGGCTTTTGCCCGGCGTCGCCCTTCCCGTCGCGAAATCCGTTCCCCGGTCAGCTCCCCGATCTTCCGCCGCGGGTAACGCTCTCGCGAAACAGCCGCGTCCTTTAATGGAGGATGTTCCTATTGAAAGAAGCCCTGAGCGCGCTCCCTGACGTTTCCTGCTCCTGCGCGACTTTTCCCCATGCCCTCCCACCGCTCGTGCGTGACCGGTCCGCACGCAAGCGCGGGAAGCTGGGAGATGGAGGAAGGGACGGACGAGCGGGGGCAGTCAAGCTGACAAGCTGACAAGGGTCGCTGAAGCGCCACGGCGCTACGCTCTGCTTATTATCGATAGATTTCGCGACGATGGCCGAGCGCCAGAAGATGAAGTTGTTCTGGCGGCGTCGAACGTATAAATGATCCTGTAACGCCAATCCGGGCCCTAACTGTCAGACCCTTTCAGGCGGTGATGCGGATACGATCTGAGGTCCAGGCCGATCTCGTCCACCGCGCTTCATTCGCCCGCATCCCTGCGGAAAGTGCAACCAAGACTGCGTCAAACGCCGCGTAGTAAACCTGGTCGCCGCGCTCACGCGCCTCAGGGCTCGCGGACGCGCGTGCTCTTTCCAGCCGCCATGTCCTGCTCTGATTGCAGGACGGCCTTCTCGAAGTCGGGCGCGAACTCCAGGTCGTCCTCAATCAGATCGTCGAGCCAGCTACGGATCTTGCGCAGCTCTGTCTGCGACAGCTTGCGCAACTCACTCTCCATTTTCTCGACGTTGCTCACGCCGGACAGCATCCCGTAAATTCGCCGCGACAGCAAGTGCGGGAGCAGGGAGGAATGAAAATGCTAACAGGCTGAAAAGCTGACAGGGGAGCACGGAGCACGGTGCAGGGATCCGATAACCAACAACTGATAACTGATAACCGCGCCGGGCCGCATTTGAAAAATGGGCGCAAATCGCCGAGAGAGGGGCCATGCCGCTGGAGTTGAAGGAGATCATTGCCGCTCGCCTGGGCGAGAATTACGAGCTGCATCATCAGCACCTTAACCGGACCCTCGTGGCCGCGCAGCGGGTGATCGGGTTCGATAAGGTCTATGCCCGGGCGGAGGGCGCCTACCTCTACGACATGGATAACGCGCCGTTTCTCGATTTCCTGAGCGGCTACAGCGTCTTCAATATCGGGCGGAACCATCCCGCGATCCAAAAGGCGATCCGCGATGTGCTCGACCTCGATCTCCCGAACATGGTGCAAATGGATTGCTCGCTCCTGAGCGGGCTCCTTGCGGAGGCGCTCACGAAACGCACCCCGCCCCATCTCGATGCGGTCTTTTTCTGCAACTCGGGCACGGAAGCCATCGAGGGCGCGCTCAAATTCGCCCGGGCCGCCACCGGCCGGAAACGGATGATCTCGCTCGCGGGCGCCTGGCACGGACTCAGCCTCGGCGCGCTCTCCATCATGGGCTGCGAAAGTTTTACGGAAGGGTTCGGCCCGCTCATGGCGGAATGGGACACGCGCGTCGCGCTCGACGACCTCCCCACGCTGGAACGCGAACTGGCCCGGAATGACGTGGCCGCGCTCGTGATCGAACCGGTTCAGGGCAAAGGCTGCAAATCTCCCGCGGGCGATTTTTATGAGCAGGCGCAGGCGCTCTGCCGCAAACACGGCACCCTCCTCATCTCCGACGAAGTGCAGTGCGGCCTCGGACGGACCGGTAAAATGTTCGGGTTCGAACACTGGAACCTGGAGCCGGATATCATCACCATCGCGAAATCGCTCAGCGGCGGTTATGTGCCGTGCGGCGCGATCGTGACCCGGCGCGCGATTTACCAGAAAACCTTCAGCCGGATGGACCGGTGCGTGGTGCATTCGACCACTTTCGGCCGGAACAACCTGGCCATGGCCTGCGGACTGGCCGCGCTCCAGGTGATCGACGAGGAAAAACTGGTGGAAAATTCGGCCCGGATGGGCGCGCTCCTGATGCAAAAGGTGGACGCGTTGCGCGAGAAACATTCCTTCATCAAGGAAGTGCGCGGGAAAGGGCTGATCATCGCGATCGAGTTCCATGAACCGACGGAGTTCAAGCTGCGCATGGCCTGGAAGATCCTGCACAAGGTGGACAAGGTGCTCTTCCCGCAAATGGTGGTGACGCAGCTCCTGGCCAAACACCGCATCCTGACCCAGGTGGCCGGGCACGCCATGGATGTGCTCAAGATTTTGCCGCCGCTCATCATCACCGAGAAGGAGGTCGATCTCTTCGTCAACGCGCTCGACGAAGTGCTGACCGATTGCCGGCGATTCCCCGGGCCGATGTGGGAGTTGGGCCAGAACTTCGTGAAACTCGCGCTTGGTTCCAAGCGCGGCGGCGCCGCGCAGCCGCCCGTTCCGGCCTGACCACCGTGGCCCGCCCGATCAAGCGCGAGCCGCTGGTGGCCCGACCGATCCAGCGGGACCGGCTCAGCCCCTTCCAGTTCAATGCCGAGCCCGGGCGTTACGATTCCATGCCCTACCGGCGCTGCGGGAAGTCGGGCCTGAAGCTGCCCGCGATCTCGCTCGGGGCGTGGGAAACTTTTGGCGGCTACCGCAGTTACGAGGTGGCGCGGGAATGCATCTTTCGCGCGTTTAACCTCGGGATCACGCATTTCGACCTGGCCAACAATTACGGACAGCCGCCGGGCAAAGCGGAGACGGTGGTCGGTCGCGTCCTGCGCGACATGCCGCGTGATGAGGTGATCGTCTCGACCAAGGCCGGCTTCCCGATGTGGGAAGGCCCTTATGGGAGCGGAGGTTCCCGCAAACATCTCCTCGCGAGCATCGACCAATCGCTGGCCCGGCTGGAGCTGGGTTACGTCGATATTTTTTATTCGCACCGGATGGATCACGACACCCCGCTGGAGGAAACGCTGGGAGCGCTCGATGAGATTGTCCGGAGCGGCCGGGCGCTGCATGTCGGCCTTTGCAATTATTCGGGGGAACAACTGCGCGCCGCGTTGCGGATCGTGGAGGAACGGCAGCTCGCGCCGATCGTGCTCGAGCAATCCGTTTACAACATGTTGCAGCGGGGGATTGAGCAGGATCTTCTGCCGGTCTGTCGCGAGGCCGGGGTGGGATTGATCACCTTCTCGCCTCTGGCGCAGGGGCTCTTAAGCGCGAAATACCTGGAGGAACTCCCGGCGGAATCGCGCGGGGCACTGCTTTGGAGCGAGGAACACCGGGCCCGGCTCACGCCCGGAGCTGCGGCAACGGCTCGGGCGACTGAACGAGCTGGCGGAGGCGCGTGGTCAAACGCTGGCACAAATGGCCATCGCGTGGGCGGTGCGCCGGCCGGAAATCACGAGCGTCCTGATCGGCGCGTCCGAGGTGGCCCAGATCGAGGAGAACGTGAAGGCGCTGGAGAACGGGCAGTTCAGCGCGGAAGAGCTGAAAGCGATCGACGGGCTTCTTTAAGAGTAAGTGGTCGGCGTGGATTCAGGGCGTGAACCGGGAATCGCGCGGCTTCTTCGGTAGGGCGACACTCTGTGGAGCCCTGGGGGTTCAGGATTCAGGGTTCAGAGGGAGCAGGATCAAGAGCATGAGCAGGAGTTGGGGAGGGTGAATGGTGGGCGGGGCTGGCTTCCCCGGTGGGGCGAGACTCCGTCGAGCCTGGGAGCACGCGCCGCCGTCAGCCCTAAATCCTGTGCCTCCTGTTAATCCTGTCTTCCTAAACAGAGGGCCAAGCTTCCGCTCGTCCGTGGACCTGCGGAAGCAGGTCTCCGGGGCGAGGTTTTCTCCCAGGCTCGACGGAGTCTCGCCCTACCGGGGGGGCGAATCGTGAAGTCGGCAGCCGGGCGGGGGTGGGACCCGCCCGGGCGGCTTTCAAATTACGGCTTTTTCTCGGGAGCGGGGCTGGCCGCGGCCTTGGTCGAGACCTTGGCGGCGGGCTTGGCCGCTTCCTTCGCAACCGCTTTCACTTTCGCCTTGGTCGCGGGCGCGGAGGCGGTCTGAAGGAGGTTGGTCTTGCGTGGGCCGTTGCCCATGATCAACGCCACGGTCTTGCCACGTGACCAGGAGAAGTGCGGGGCGCGGGCGGGGACCATGAAGTAGCTCCCAGCGCCATATTTCGTGGTCGCCTTTTTGTCGAAGGTGTCGCCGGTGCCCATATGCAGCGCGCCGCTCAGGATAACGCCGCGCTCGGCGGTCGGATGAGTATGCGGCTCAAGGCGGAAATCGCCCTGGGTCTCGAGCATGATGGTGTACGGTCCGCGAGCCTCCGGGTTTCCTTCCAGCACGGCCATGCGCGCATTGGTCATGGGCGCGGGAGCAGCCTGCCATTTGACGGTCTTGGCGTTCCACATCTGGACTTTGGCCGCCTTGGCAGCAGATTTCTTTGCGGCTGGTTTGGCCGGGCTCGCGGCGGGACTGGCCGCGTCGGAGGCGGCCGCGGTCGCGGCGGTTTCGGCAGCAGGGCTGGCCGCTGTTTCAGCCGAAGAAGTGTCGTCGGCTTTTTCTTCGGCACCCTCGACTTTAGGCGAGTCGGAGGTGGTGGCCGAGGTGGGCGTCTCCGTTTCCTGGGCAAAGGAAAGGCCGGCCAGGGCAAGGCTGAGGCAAATGACAGACAGGAGTTTTTTCATGTTTGGTTGGATCGATTTAATGAGTTGAAGCGGACCGACCCCCCGGAAACCCGGCCGACCGGCCGCTGGTGAAGCAAAAAAGTGACAGAGAGCGGAGGGATAAGGAAGAAGGAAAAACAGGCGGCGGCGGCGGCTTCGGACCCGCCGGATCTGGGGCTGGCGGGAGTTTTCGGAGGATTCTTCCAGGGAAGAGTGAGGGCTCGACAGGGGTGCATGGGCGGGGGCAGGATGGAGGGGAGCCGACGACCGGCGGTGCACCGGCGGGCGCAACCCCTGAAACGACTGGAATTGTCACGTAACACACGTTATTTGTTTGGCCGCATGCTTCTCCCCCGAAGACGCGTCGGCGGCCTTTGTCTCGTCCTGGCAGCGCTGACTCTTTTCACCCTCCCCATCGCTTCCGCCTACCGGCTGGAAAGTTACCGGTGGCCCTCCGGTGATGTCCTGATTCTGCTCCGCCTCGGAACCCAACCGGTTTCACTCCAGGATGGCAGCGCCAGCTGGAACGCCACCGCCCTGGTCGCGTTGCAGGATTGGAACAAGCATCTGGGGCAGATCCAGCTGACCTGGACCAGTCTGCCCGCGGCGTCGGGCGGTGAAAACAACGGCAGCAACGACGTCTTTTTCTCGAACAAGATCTACGGGCAGAATTTCGGGTCGCGCACCCTGGCGGTCGCGGTGCGCTGGACGCAGTATGGCAACGGGGCGGAGTTGCGGGAAGCGGACGTGATCTTCAACACGGCCCAGCGCTTTGACTCCTACCGGGGGGAGCTGCAATGGGAGTCGGGTCCGGGTTACACCTTTGATTTGCGGCGGGTGGCGCTGCACGAGTTTGGGCATGTGATTGCCTTTGGCCATACCAGCAGCAGCAACGGGGTCGCCATCATGGAAGCGATCATCGGTGATCTTGATCACCTCGGGCCCGACGACATCGCGGCGGCGCATTTCCGCTACGGGCCAGCCCCGACGCCGACTCCAAGTCCGACACCGACTCCCATCCCCACGCCCACGCCAAACCCGACGCCCACGCCGAGCGCGACGCCGACCCCGACGCCACCTCACAGCCTGGTGAATGTTTCCACCCGCGGTTCGGTGCAGACCGGGGACGCCGTCATGATTGGCGGGTTTATCGTGCAGGGCACACTGGCGAAAACGGTGGTCATCCGTGGTCTTGGCCCAAGCCTGGAAGGGGCGGTCGCGGTTGATATTTTAAGCGACCCGAGCCTGGAATTGTTTGATCAGGATGGGCTTCTGCTGGAGGAAAACGATGACTGGACGGAAGACGAGGCGGCTGTGCAGGCGACGGGACTTGCGCCCACTCATGCGAAGGAAGCGGCGATCCTGACCACGCTTTCGCCGGGATCGTACACGGTGGTCCTGCGAGGGGTGGATGACCTGACCGGGATCGGCCTGATCGAGATTTACGACCGGGAACCGCAAAGCTCGCGCGTGGCCAACATCTCGACCCGCGGGCAGGTGGAAACGGCGGACCAGGTCATGATTGGCGGTTTCATCGTGGGCGGCGACGCCCCGACGAGTGTGATCGCACGTGCGCTGGGGCCTTCCCTTATCCCGCATGGGGTGGCCGGGACGCTGGCGGACCCGGCGCTGGAGCTGCGTGATGCGAACGGCGTGAAACTCCAGGAGAATGACGACTGGAAGACCGACCAGGAAGAGTTGATAACCGGGACCGGGCTGGCGCCGGCCGATGATCTCGAAGCGGCCCTGGTGGCGACGCTTCCACCGGGGAATTACACCGTGATCGTGGAAGGCGTGAACGACGGCCTCGGCGTCGGTCTGGTCGAGATTTACAACCTCGAGTAACGCCTAGTCCCGCCCGCTGAAGTTGTCGCGGCTTTTGCGCACGTCACCGGCCACGCTGCGGGCCCGGTCGAGCGATCGTTTCGGCCAGTGGGCCGGGGCGGGGCTGGCGGCGGGCGTGGGGGCGGCCGTGGTGGCGACGGCCGGGGCCGGGGCCGGGCGGCGCGGGTTCCGTCGTATTGTTTTTTTGCCAGAAATAGATGCCGGTGGCGAGAACGGCGACCAGCAGGAAGGTTTTCATGCCTCAGCAGGCAGCATCGTTCGGGCCACGGCTGCCGGCGCCGGGGGCGAATGACAAATCGCGAGACCGGCGATATCGTGAGCAAAAGGGAGAAACGAACCATGAGCACCGCAGTCGCAGCCAAAGCAAACCAGCTCGAGCAGCTGAAAGAGTTCACCAAGGTCGTCGCCGATACCGGTGACTTTGAGACGATTCGCGAGTTCCAGCCGCAGGACGCCACGACCAACCCGAGCCTGATTTTTGCCGCCACCCAGAAGGAGGAATATGCGCACCTCCTGGAGAAGGTGGTGAAAGACCGCCGCAATTCGGGCCTCGCCGGGGCAAAACAGCTCGACGACCTGATCGATCATCTCCTGGTCGAATTCGGCTGCGAAATCCTTCAAATCGTGCCGGGGCGTGTCTCGACGGAGACCGATGCGCGGCTTTCCTTTGATCCCGGTGGCAGCGCGGAGAAGGCGCGCCATCTGATCAAGCTCTACGAGGCGCGCGGGATCAGCCGCGAGCGTGTCCTGATCAAGATTGCCTCCACCTGGGAGGGGATCGCGGCGGCGGAAGTGGTGCAGCGCGACGGCATCCGCTGCAACATGACGCTCCTTTTTTCGTTGGGGCAGGCGGCGCGCTGCGCGGAGGCCAGGGTCCAGCTCATCTCGCCTTTCGTCGGCCGCATCTACGATTGGTTTAAGACGGCGAACAAACGCGATTACACCGGGGCCGAGGATCCCGGGGTGCAATCGGTGCAGGAAATCTACACCTACTACAAGAAGTTCGGCTACGAGACGGAAGTGATGGGGGCCAGTTTCCGCAACGTGGGCGAGATCCTGGAGCTGGCCGGTTGCGACCTGCTCACGATCAGTCCCGAGTTGATGGGAAAACTGGCGGAGGCGACCGGGACGGTGGAGCGAAAACTGAGCCCGGAAGAGGCGAAGAAGGCCCAGATCGAGCGGGTGCCGACGGACGAAAAAACCTTTCGCTGGCTCATGAACGAGGACGCCATGGCCACGGAAAAAACGGCGGAGGGCATCCGGAAATTCGCGGCCGATATCGTGAAGCTGGAAAAATTCATCGCAGGCAAGCTCTAGCCGGCGGGCGGCGGGAACCGAAGGCGTGTTTAACGTCGTCCTGGTCGAGCCGGAGATCCCGCCGAACACCGGCAACATCGGGCGGCTTTGCCTCGCCACCGGCTCCACCCTTCATTTGGTCGGCCCCCTCGGTTTTGCCCTCGATGACCGGACCCTGAAGCGGGCCGGGCTGGATTATTGGAAGGAGGTGAAGGTTAGCCTGTGGGATTCGCTGGGAGAACTGGAAGCGGCCCAACCGGCCGGGAGCCGTTTCTTTTTTCTCACGACCAAAACGCAGGCGCCTTATCACACGGTCCGTTTTCGTCCCGGCGATTTCCTGGTCTTTGGCCGGGAAACGAAAGGCCTCCCGGAGGCGCTTCTGCGGGCGCGTGCGGCCGAGACCATCACGATACCGATGCGGGGCACGCGCAGTTTAAACCTGGCCACGGCGGTGGCGATCGTGCTTTTTGAAGCGGTGCGTCAGCAGACCGGCGGCGGCCAGGGCGGCACCGGAGGACCATCTGCATCCTCGCCAGTCCGGTAAACGTTTGAATAATAGGGTCCCGGGCGGGTCTAACCCTAAAGAAGGAAATCCATTATGAACAAAATCATCACCATTCTGCTCTGCCTGACCATGGGCATGAGCATGGCCGCGCACGCCGAATCAAAGCAGGAAAAGAAGGCGCGCAAAGCTGAACAACGCGCGGCCAAAGCGGCCGCGAAATCGAACATCACCACTTCCGGGCCGCGGGTTCGCGCCAACGTACCCCGGCAGCGGATCAAGACGGAAGCCAGTCTCAACAACAACGCCCGGCTTCGCGGCGGACAGTTCCGCAACCAGAAAGCGAAGAATCGCACCGTCGTGGTCCAGGAGAACAACGGCGGGGACAATCGCAAGTTCAGCGGCAGAAACAGAAACTTCTCGGGGAACAAGAAGCGCAACGTCGTGGTGGAACGAAAAGGGCCCAGCAACCATTACTGGAAATACAGCGAGGCGCGCCGGCATCACCGCCGCGACCGTCATGACCGCCGCTGGTGGCGTCGGAATTACAGCCGGTTCTCGATCTTTGCCGGCGGTTATTATTACTGGGACCGCGGTTACTGGTATCCGGCCTACGGCTACGATCCTTACTACAACAATTACCGCTACAACGAGCCGATCTATGGCGGCAACTACGTCGAGCCCGGCCAGATCATCGTGAATGTGCAGGTGGCCCTGAAACGGCAGGGTTACTATTATGGTTCCGTCGACGGCCTTATTGGTCCCATGACCCGGTCCGCCCTGGCCCGGTTCCAGCGCGACTATGGCCTCGACATCACCCGCGCGATCGATGGGCCGACCCTGAGCGCGCTGGGCGTCGTTTAAAACCGGCGCGAGCGAAGTTGCGAGACCGCGTGACGGGCAACCGTCACGCGGTTTCTGTTTTCAGGCGACGACTAGAAACGGACGTCGGCCCGGACCGCCAGGGCGTAGAAGCTCACCAGGTGCAGGGCGAGCTGGAGAACGGCCACGGTCCAAAAGAGACGCCGGGAGACCAGGAGGTGGCGGACCCCGAGAAAAAGCAGCGCGGCGACCACCCCTTGAAAACCATGCACGATGACGATCATCTCATAACCGAACGCGGCCAGGATGATGGCGCCCGGCGCGACCGCGGCGCAAAGCCAGAGGAGACGGGGCCGCAGCCGGGCGGCGGCCAGGAAAGCCGGTAGAATGAGAAACAGACCAACCGCCCCGGGCAGGGTGTAAAGGATGCCGCCGCAAAACCGGCCCAGATCAAAGGGAATGCCGCTGAGGAACCGGGGATCCAACAGATGATAAAGGTTGTGCACCCGCGCCCAGAAAAACTCGAAAAGCGCCGAGGGCTCCAGCGAGAGCGGTTCGTAGTTGTTCAGGTTCTGCCGCAGCATGGATGTGGGAAGAGGAAGGATCAGGCGGGTCCAGACATACCAAGGTGCGAGGAGAAGAGCGGTGCTGCCGGCGAAAAGCGCCGGGTCCCGCCAGGCCGCCTTTCTCCAGAGGGCCTGGAGAAGATACCAGAGGCCGGCTCCGAGAATGAAGGCGAGCGCAAACGGATGAGCCCAAAAGGCGAGGGCGAGGAGAAGGCCGGTGAGAACGGGTTGACGCCGGGACCGCAGGCAATCCCAGGCCAGCACCACAAAGAAGGCCGCCAATGATTTCGGCCAGGTGAAAATGGTCTGGCTGACGAGGTAAGGCGAAAAGGCAAAAAGAAGAGCGGCCACCGGAAGCGCCGGGCCCCGGGCCAGACGGCGGAAAAGGACGCCGAGCCCGAGGAGCAGGAGAGAATTCAGGAAAATGGCGATGACGAGAAACCGCTCAAAGCGTTTCGCCGAATAAAGAGCCATGGCGTCGGGCCGCGATTCGCCGAGGTAGAAAAAGTGGGGGAATGGCCCCTGCCAGACGGGGTTGGAAAAGGCGGAACGGAAGGCGACATCAACGAGAGACATCAGGACGGTGCGATTGGTCACTTCCTGGGCGGGCAGGATGGGATGAACCTCCGCGAAAGGAATGTCGCGCAGGAGATATTCGCTCACGGCGTAAGGAATGAGATTGTCGGCCGGGAGATGACAGAGAACCTGGATCTTTACGTTGGTGGTGTGTTGTTTGAAGGGATAAAGGCCGTCGGGAAGGGAGCGCGGCCAGGTCAGGCCCACGTGCGTCAGGCCGATGCAACCGAGATTAAAGGCGACCCAGATGAGGAGGAACCACCGGGCCGGGACGGAGAGGTCGCGGCGCAGCTCGCGCAGGGCGCCGCTGCGCAGGAGATAAACCAGGGCGCCGAGGAGGAGGAGCGCGCCACCGGCGAGCAAGAGCGGGCGGAGCGAAGGCGCCAGCGCCAGGAAAAATCCGAGGAAGCCGTGGAGGAGCACGCCGCCGGCGGCGCCGTAGCCGATGAGGGCGAGCCCGCGCCAGCGGCAGAACCGGTGCACCACGGCCATGCCGAGGCCCGTGATGGAAATCATGATCCAAAGCAGAAGGAAGAGTTCGTTCAGCTTCATGGCGCGAGCGCACTCTAACGGGATTCACCCGGGAATAAATCTTTCTCGGCCGCTTGTCCGGGATGCCGCCCTGCTGCGATAGTGGGCGTCCATGGAACTGTCTGCGCCCCAATTGACCGCGCGTGAGCTGCAACGCTCGTTTCGGATCGGGCCGCGCCGAATTGAGGTGCTGCGCGGCATTTCGCTCGAGATCCAGCGGGGCGAAACCGTTTTCCTGGTGGGCGCCTCCGGGGCGGGCAAAACCACGCTTCTCTATACCCTGGCCGGTCTGGAACGACCGGAAGCAGGCACGGTCCGGTTCGAGGATCACACGCTCTACACCGGGAGTGAGGCGGCGCAGGCGCGGGTCCGGAACGAGCGGATGGGCTTTGTCTTCCAGGGCTACTTCCTTTTGCCCGAGCTGACCGCGCTCGAGAACGTGCTCCTTCCTGGCATGATCGGACGCCGCACCCGCCGCGAGGTCGCGGAGGAAAGCCTGCGCAGCGTCGGGCTGGGGGACCGGATGCAGCATCTTCCGGCGGAACTTTCGGGGGGTGAACAGCAGCGGGTGGCCATCGCCCGGGCCCTGACCAACGACCCGGCGATCATCTTTGCCGACGAGCCGACAGGGAACCTTGATTCGAAAACGGGGGAATCGATCATTGATCTGCTCCTTGGGCTGGCCCGCGAGCGCGGCAAAACGCTCCTGGTGGTGACGCACGACAGCGAACTGGCGGCGCGGGGCGATCGCCGCCTGCATATCGTGGATGGCCGCCTCGCCGCCTGAGCGCCTCCGAATTGTCGCTTGAATTGCGCCCCTCAGGGCCGAACTTTTCACGTGCTAACGAAATCTGCCACAGCGAGCGGGGCCGTCATTGATGAGCCGAACCAGGCGAAGACGGCCGTGAAACCGGTCGAGCAAGAGAAAAAAAGCGCGCCCGCGAAGGAGCTGCAAATCTGGCTGGACGGGAAATTTTTTGCGGAGAAGGACGCGAAGATCTCGGTCTTCGACCATGGTCTCCTTTACGGGGACGGCATCTTCGAGGGGATCAGGTTTTACAATGGCCGGGTCTTCCGGTTGGAGGAACACCTGGACCGGCTCTGGGACTCGGCCCGCTCGATCTGTCTCGAAATCCCGATGTCGGCGAGCGAGATGACTGAGGCGCTGCTGGAGACCATCCGGAAGAACGATCTGCGGGACGGATACATTCGCCTGATCGTGACGCGCGGGGTGGGCAACCTGGGTCTCAACCCGGCGCAGTGCAAAAAGCCGAGCGTGATCATCATCGCCGCGACGATCGCGCTTTACCCGGAGTCGGTTTACCGAAGCGGGCTCACGGTGGTGACCTGCGCGACCCGCCGGATGGGACCGGCCGCGTTGAACCCGGCGATCAAGTCGCTGAATTATTTGAACAACGTGCTCGCGCGGATCGAGGCCAACCTCGCGGGGGCGGATGAAGCCCTGATGTTGAACGATGCCGGGAACGTGGCCGAATGCACGGCGGACAACATCTTCGTGATCAAGCGCGGGCAGATTTTCACGCCGCCGATCAGCGCAGGAGCGCTTCGCGGCATCACCCGCTCGGTCGTTTTCGAGATCGCGAGTGAGCTCGGGGTGAAGATTTCCGAGGCGGACATCTCGCGGCATGACGTCTTTATCGCGGATGAATGTTTCCTGACCGGCACGGCGGCGGAGTTGATCCCGGTGATCAAGGCCGACGGGCGCCTGATCGGCCCGGGGACGCCAGGGACGATCACGGCCCGGATGATTGCGCGTTTCCGCGAAATAACGAGGGAAACCGGGACGCCGATCTATACGTAAAGTGAGCAACGGACCGATCGGCTCGGAAGGTGCTCAATGGCTTCCCGGGTGAATTTTTTCTCCGGTAGCGTGTCCAAGAACAAGAGATGTTGTGTGACGTTTGCAAATGTAATGATGCCACGGTTTTCCTGACCCAGATCCTCGAGGGCAAGATGCAGAAGGTAAATCTCTGCGACAGTTGCTCGAAGGAGAAGGGGGTGCAGGACCCGACGGGCTTTGCCCTGGCCGATCTCCTGCTCGGGATCGGCGCGGCCGAGGAGATCGAGAAGGGGACCGCGACGGAAAAATGCGCCGTCTGTGGATTCACCCAGGCCGATTTCAAGAAGACCGGCCGGCTCGGCTGCAGTTCCTGTTACCAGACGTTTGCCGAGGGTCTGAACGGGCTGCTCAAGGCCATGCACAAGGGAACCGAACACATCGGCAAACTGCCGCAGCGGGCCCATCGTGAGATCGAGTTTTCGGACCGGGTCCGCGCGCTGAACGATAAACTCCGCAAGGCCGTGGCGGAAGAGAACTACGAGACGGCGGCGTCGCTGCGCGACGAGATTCGCCAGCTCGAGACAGAAAGGGCGGGAGTGAGATGAAGTTCGCCAACGTTATCGCCAGCGGCGGGGAATGGCTCCGGGGCGAGGGCCCGCATCACCAGATCGTGGTGAGCAGCCGGGTCCGCCTCGCGCGCAATCTGCGTCATCGCGCCTTCCCCGGCTGGGCCAAGAAAGCGGAGCGGACCCAGGTGCTGGAATTGATCAAGCCGCAGGTGGAGGAACTGCCCGAGATGCAGGATTCCTTCTCCGAGATGCTGCAGGATCTCTCCGCCCTGGAAAAACAGGTCCTGGTGGAGCGTCATCTCATCAGCCGGGAACACGCGGCCAAAAGCATCGGCAGCGGGGTGGTCATGAACCGCCGCCAGACTCTCAGTATCATGATCAACGAAGAGGACCACCTGCGCATGCAATCGATCCGCTCGGGTCTCCAGCTCAAGAGCGCCTACAAGCTGGTCGACAAGGTGGACAGCGCCCTCGAGAGCCGGCTTGACTTCGCCTACGATACCCGGCTCGGGTATCTCACGGCCTGCCCGACCAATGTCGGCACCGGCATGCGCGCCTCCGCCATGCTCCACCTGCCCGGCCTCGTCCTGAGCGAGCTGATCAACCAGGTGATCCAGGCGGTAAACAAGATCGGCCTGGCGGTGCGCGGCCTTTACGGCGAGGGCACGGAAGCCATGGGCAACCTGTTTCAGATTTCGAACCAGACGACCCTGGGTGAAAAGGAGGAGGAGATCGTCAGCCGTCTGACCAAGGTGATCGAGACCATCATCGAGAAGGAACACGACGCCCGCCAGGTGCTGATCCAGAAGAAATCGAGTACGCTCTGGGACCAGATTGGGCGCGCCTACGGCATCCTGACTTATGCGCATGCCATGACCTCCAAAGAAGCGCTCAACCTTCTTTCCATCCTCAAGCTCGGGGTCGATCTCGGCGCCTTTCCCGAGGACCGCCGCCTGCCCATCGACGAACTCTTCATTGAGAGCCAGCCCGCGCACCTGCAAAAGAACTCGCAGCAGAAGCTGAACGCGGAGGAGCGCGACTATCTTCGCGCCCAAATCATCCGGGAGCGTTTGAAAACGTTTCCCAAACCTGATATCAGTAAAGTGGCTCGGGAGTCGGGCGACGAGAGATCCGCCGGGCCGCAAGACAATGAATAATTTCACCCCCCGAGCGCAACAGGTCCTCGCGCTTGCCCGCAAGGAAGCGGATCGCTTCAACCATAACTACGTCGGCACGGAGCACCTGCTGCTCGGGCTGATCAAGCTGGGGCAGGGCGTGGCCGTCAACGTCCTCCAAAAAATGGGCCTCGATCTCGAGACCGTGCGCATGGAGGTGGAGAAGCAGGTCGGTTCCGGGCCCGAGACGAAGATGGTCGGCAACATTCCCTACACCCCCCGGGTGAAGAAGGTCCTGGCCCTCGCGGGCAAGGAAGCCAAGGCCCTTAATCATTCCTACGTCGGCACGGAGCACATCCTCCTCGGTCTCCTCCGCGAAGGCGAAGGCGTTGCCGCCCGGGTGCTCAAGACCCTCGAGATCGACATCGAGCGCACCCGCAACGAGATCCTCAAGGAACTCGATCCTAATTTCACGCCGCCCGAGGCCGAGGAAGGCGAAGGCGCCGGTCCCTCCGGCTCAAAGAAGGATTTGAAGACCCCGGCGCTGCGCGCCTTTGGCCGCGACCTGACCGAACTGGCGAAGAAGAGCGAGCTCGACCCGGTAATCGGCCGGCGCAACGAGATCGAGCGCGTGATCCAGGTGCTTTGCCGCCGGACGAAGAACAATCCCGTGCTTCTCGGTGAAGCCGGCGTGGGCAAGACCGCCATCGCCGAAGGGCTGGCGCAGGAGATCGTGAACGGCAACGTTCCTGAGTTGCTGCGCGACAAGAAGGTGATCACGCTCGACCTCGCGCTCATGGTCGCCGGCACCAAGTACCGGGGCCAGTTCGAGGAACGGATCAAGGCGGTCATGGACGAGATTCGCCGCTCCAAGAACGTCATCCTTTTTATCGACGAGCTGCACACCATCGTGGGCGCCGGCTCGGCCGAAGGCGCCATGGACGCCTCAAACATCATCAAGCCGGCCCTGAGCCGCGGCGAGCTCCAGTGCGTGGGCGCGACCACCCTGAACGAGTATCGGAAGTACATCGAGAAGGACGCCGCCCTCGAACGCCGTTTCCAGACCGTGAAAGTGGAGGCGCCGAGCGTGGACGAGACGGTTCTCATTCTCAAGGGTCTGCGGCCCAAGTACGAGGCGCACCACAAGGCGAAGCTGACCGATGAAGCCCTGGAGATGGCGGTGAAGCTTTCTGATCGCTATATCACCGGCCGTTTCCTGCCGGACAAGGCCATCGACGTGATGGACGAAGCCGGGGCCCGTGCCCGCATCAACGCCATGACCCGTCCGCCGGACGTGAAGGAAATCGAGCGCGAGATCGAGGAGATCCGGGTGGAAAAAGAGGCGTCGATCAAGGCGCAGGACTTCGAGAAGGCCGCTTCGCTGCGGGACAAGGAGAAGCAGACCAAGGACAAGCTGGAATCGATCCTGAGCGCATGGCGCGAGGAGCGCGAGGAGAAGGAAGTGCTCGTGAGTGCGGACGACATGATGCACGTCATCGCCAAGGTGACCGGTGTGCCGTTGCAGCGGATGGAACAGAAGGAAACCGAAAAGCTCCTGCGGATGGAGGAGGAGCTAAAGCACAAGGTGATTGGCCAGCACGAGGCCGTGGTGGCCATTTCCAAGGCGCTGCGCCGCAGCCGGGCCGACCTGAAGGACCCGCGCCGTCCGATCGGCTCGTTTATTTTCCTGGGCCCGACCGGCGTCGGCAAAACCTTCCTGGCGCAGACCCTGGCCGAATTCATGTTCGGCGACCGCGACGCGCTCATCCAGATCGACATGTCGGAGTACATGGAGAAGTTCACCGCCTCGCGCCTGATTGGTTCGCCCCCGGGCTATGTTGGTTACGAGGAGGGGGGCCAGCTCTCCGAGGCCGTCCGGCGGCGTCCGTATTCCGTGGTGCTTTTCGACGAGATCGAGAAGGCGCACCCCGATGTGATGCATCTGCTTCTGCAGATCCTGGAAGACGGCAAGGTGACCGACTCGCTGGGGCGCAAGATCGACTTCCGCAACACCATCATCATCATGACCTCGAACGTGGGGGCGGAGCTGCTCAAGCGGCAGACCACCATGGGCTTCGGTGCCACCAAGCCCGTCGGCGAGCATGAGTACGACACCATGCGCGATCGCCTGCTGGAGGAGGCGAAAAAAGCCTTCAAACCCGAGTTCATCAATCGTCTCGACGATATCATCGTCTTCCACCAGCTCGTCCGGACCGATCTCATGGAGATCGTCGAACTCGAGGTGGGCAAGGTCCTCGAGCGGGTGAAGAACAAGGAGGTTTATCTCGAACTCGACCAGTCCGCCAAGGACCTGTTGATCGAGAAAGGTTACGACCCGCAGTATGGCGCGCGTCCCATGCGCCGCGCGGTGGAGCGTTATCTCGAGGATCCGTTCGCGGAGGAACTCCTGCGCGGGCAGCTCAAGAGCGGCGACACCGTGCATGTCTCGGCCGCGGACGGGAAGCTGGTCTTCAAGGTGGCCGAGCCGCAACCGCAGCCGGGCGAGCCCGCCGGCGCCTAAAGCAGGGCGGAACCGGCCGGCCGGAATGTGCGCCAGCCTCTTCCCCGGAGGGACGCGCTTCTGCGCGTCCAAAATGCTGCACGCAACCGGACCGTTGTCGTCCGGGAGCGCAGGTTTGGATCAGGCGCGCGGATGCGCTGAATCGTAGGCTTTGCGGAGCCGTTCCACGGTCACGTGGGTGTAAATCTGGGTGGTCGAAAGGCTGGCATGCCCCAGAAGCGCCTGAACGCTTCGCAGGTCGGCCCCGGCATCGAGCAGGTGGGTGGCGAAGCTGTGCCGGAGCTTGTGCGGGCTGAGGGAGATCGGGATGGAGGTGTGCCGCAGGTAGCGTTTCAGGATCAGCCAGATGGAGCGGGGCGTGATGCGCCGGCGTGATTTGTTCAGGAAAAGCGGACCGGCATGAACCTGGGCGGCTGACCGGTAATTTGAGATGGCGGTAAGAGCGGGCGCGCCGACCGGGCAGACGCGTTCCTTCCGTCCTTTCCCGAGCACGCGCACCGACTCGGTGTAGGGATCGAGATCAGCGACATCGAGCGCGGCCAGCTCGGCCAGGCGCAGGCCGCTGCTGTAGAACAGTTCCATCACGGCAAGGTCGCGCAGCGGCATCCACGCGGGCGCCGATTTCTCCTTCGGCACACGCAGCGGCGCCGTAAGAAGTTCCTCCACCTGCGTTCGGGTCAGGAGGAGCGGCAGCTTCTTTTCCAGCCTGGGCAGCTGCACCTCGCGGGTGGGGTCGACGGCGAGACCCTTCCGGTTCACCAGAAAGCGGTAAAAGGTGCGCAAAGCGGAAAACTGGAGCCGAATGTAGGAGCGGGCCTGGCCCCGCTCCATGAGGAGGAAGAGGTAATCGCGGAAATGCTCCGCGGTGCACTCGGCCCAGGCCGGGGCCTCGGTGGCCGCCCGGAAGGCCTCGAGGGCGGCGCGGTAACGAGCCAGGGTGCGCGGCGAGGCGTTGCGCTCGACCTCGAGATAACGCAGGAATTCGTCGACAGATTTCGCGGCGGAATCCCGGCGCGGCACAGTCAGAAGGGCTTCTCGATCTGGTAGCGGCTCACGGCGGCGGAGGCGCGCCCGCTGGCCTGGCTGCTGAAGATCGGGGGCGGATTCGTCGAAATCAGTTCGTAGTTCTCGAGGACGAACTCCGGGTAAATCGCGTTGCTGGCCGGTTCGTAAACTTCCTCGCCGCTGAAACGGCCGGTGAGCCGGTACTCGTAATTGTTATCAAATCCGAAATTCACCTGCTCGCGGTCGGGCGCGAGTTTTTTGTGCTCGTTCAACATGACCAACTTCGCGGTCGACCAGGACTGGCCCGGGCGGCGGACATAGCCCCAGAACTTGTAGTCTGGCTTGTAGTAGCGGCGGCCGATGAAGTAGTCCCCCGGCGGCTCGCTCGAGATCGTCTGCTGCTGGGCGATGCGCGCCTGTTGGATGCCATCGGGCACCGTCTGGCAGTTGCTCAGGGCAAAGAGGGTAAAGAGCAGGGGGAGAACCTGGCCAAGTCGCTTGATCATCAGCAGCACCTTTATCGCACGCACCGCGGGAGTGCAATGCCGGGGCGGCCGCGGGCGCGCGATTCGATTTTGCATCGCCGCCGCCCGCCGTTACCGTCCGGGAGTCATGATCGAACTTGAGGTTTACGCGGCGGGCGTGCGTGGGCTGGACAAGGTCCTTGCCCTCGATCACCAACTCGAGACGCTGAGCGGCCTCCGCTACAAGGTGGACCGGAACCATGACCTGGTTTACCTCGAGTTCGACGCGCCGATTCTTTCCATCTCGGAGATTCGTGCCATTTTTCGCCGCCTCGAGCTGGAGCCGCGTTTTGTCGGGCCCATCCCGCCGGAGTTGCGGCCAAAAACCACCACGCAGGTGCTGGTGCCCTAGCGGGGGCGCCGCGTCGGCCCGGTTCCCGCCCGACCCATCATGACCCGGTTCCTGTCCACGCTTGGCGGCGCTCTCCTTGGTTTTCTGGGTTACCTCGGGCGGGTGCTCCTGCTGGCCCTGGAGACGTTTCGCTCCCTTTTCACCCGGCGGTTGCGCTGGCGTCTTTTTCTCCGGCAGGTGGTGGAGATCGGTCTCCACTCCCAGCTTGTCGTGGTCATCACCGGCGGCTTCACCGGGGCTGTATTTGCCGCCCAGACTTATTTCCAATTCAGCAAGCTGGGCCTGGGCTCGGGCGTCGGCGCGGTGGTCTCGGTTGCCCTCTGCCGCGAACTCGGGCCGGTCCTGACCGCGTTGATGGTGACCGGCAGGGTGGGCGCGGCCATGTCGGCCGAGATCGGGACGATGAAGGTCACGGAGCAGATTGACGCCCTGCGCGCGCTCGCGGTGCATCCGGTCGATTACCTGGTCGTGCCCCGCGCCCTCGCCATGATGGTCTCGATGCCGCTGCTCGTGGCGGAATGCATCGGGGTCGGGATCGCGGCGGGTTACTTCGTCGCCATCACGCTCCTGGAGGTGAGCGGCCCGTATTACCTCGCGAACATGGAACGCTGGACGCAAATGCGCGACATCGTCATGGGCCTGACCAAGGCCTTCTGTTTCGCCATCCTGATCGTCTTCATCAGCTGCGACCGCGGCTTGCATGCGCGCGAGGGTGCGGTCGGCGTGGGCCGGGCCACCACGGAAGCGGTCGTCTTTGCCTCGCTCGCGGTGCTGATCTCGAACTTTTTCCTGACCATGTTCCTGAACATCCTTTTCCCGGCCGGCTACCAGTGACAGAGGACGCGACCACCATGAAGAGTGAGGCCGGCGGGGTTCCCATGATTGCCGTGCACGGCCTGGGTAAAGCCATCGGCGGCCAGACCATCCTGCGCGAGGTCAACCTGGAGGTTCCGCGCGGCGAAACGCTCGTCGTCCTCGGCCGGAGCGGCGCCGGCAAGAGCGTGCTCCTGAAACACCTTATTGGCCTGATGCGTCCCGATACGGGCGAAATCCTGATCGAGGGCGAGGAGATCACCCGCCTCAACGAGCGGGCCCTCGAGTCCATCCGGCGCAAGGTCGGAATTCTTTTCCAAGGGGGCGCGCTCTTCGACTCGATGACCGTGGAGGAAAACATTGCCTTTCCGCTGCGCGAGGCCGGGGAACGCGACCTGGCGGTCCTGCGCGCAAAGGTGGGAGAAATGCTCGAGATCATCGAGCTGACCGGGCACGAGAAGAAACTGCCGGTGAACCTGAGCGGCGGCATGAAGAAAAGGGTGGGCCTGGCCCGTTCCATCATCCGGCGACCGGCCGTGATTCTCTATGATGAACCGACCGCCGGGCTCGACCCAATTGTCTCCGACAGCATTGACCGCCTGATCCGGCGCCTCCAGGAGCGTTTCAAGGTCACCAGCGTGGTCGTGACCCATGACATGAAGAGCGCGTTCCACGTCGCGGACCGGATCGCCTATCTTCATGAGGGGACCATTTACTTTCATGGTTCTCCCGACCGGTTGCGCAGCACGAACGACCCTCTCCTGCAGGACTTTCTCCTTGGGCGCTCGGAGGAGGCAATGCTCCGGTGAAAGACGTGGAATTTTCCGGGGGCGGGCGGAAACTGAAAGACTGATGAAACCGGAAGGGCGCACGCTTGAGGTCAAGGTCGGGGCCTTTGTTTTTGCCGGGCTCGCCGTTCTCGCGGTCCTGGTCGTGCAATTCGGCCGGCTCAACGAGGGTTTTAAACGCTATTACCCGATCACGGTCCGGTTCGCCGACGCCAGCGGCCTGCTCAAGGGGTCGGATGTCCTCTTCGCCGGGGCGAAGATCGGCAAGGTGGCCGGGCCGCCCACGCTGGCTCCGTCCGGGGGCGGGGTCGCGGTGCCGCTCCGCATTTACGAGCACATTCGCATCCCCGCCGGGAGCAAGTTTTCCGTCGGCAGTTCCGGCCTTCTCGGGGACCGTTTTGTCAACGTGGCCATGCCAAAGGAGAAGCCGGAAAAAGTGCTGGCGCCGGGGGCGATCGTCCAGGGGACGCGCGAAACCGGGCTCGATGACCTCACGCGGGAAGGAAACTTGCTCTTGGAAGACCTGCGGGGGGCGGTTTCGAACATAAACTCCGCCGCCGTAAAACTGGATCAACAGGCCCTATCCCAGCAAAACATGGACAATTTGAAATCGAGTATTGCCCACCTTGACGAGGCCATGGGTGCCCTGGCCGCCTCCTCGAAGAAAGTCGAGGCCGTCCTGGAAAAAGGGGATGCCACCATGACCTCGGCGCGGCAGACCGCCGACGAGCTGCAACTGGCGATTGGCGACGCGCGCAAGACGATCCAGGGCGCCAGCCGGCTGATGCAGGAAGCCACCACGGGCGATGGCCTTCTTCCCGCGCTCCTCCACGACGAAAAACTGGCAGGCGATTTGCGCGCGCTCGTGAGCAACCTGCGCCGGCGAGGCGTGCTTTTCTACCGCGACGTGGCAACCCAGGAGGAAGCCCGGGCGACCGCCTCGCCAGCCTCAACCCGGGAGCGACGCCCCCGATGACGCCGCTCTTTACCGTCAACCTGCTGCGGGTGCTTTTCGTCACCTTCTGCGCAACCATCGGCGCCCTCGCCTCGGCCACGCTGCAGGATAACGCGATCCCGGGACTTCTCGTTGGACTGGTTTTTTCGCTTCTCCTCGTGCTTGGCCGACCGGCTGCTCAAGGGGTTCTCTCTGCGCGCCTTCTCCTCCGCCACCTTCGGCCTTCTCCTTGGTCTCCTGTTTTCCCGCTTGCTCCTCGCCTCCGACATCCTGCGTTACCAGCCGGAATCGACGCAGTGGACCATCCGGTTGGTCGTTTACTGCGCCTTCGGTTATCTCGGCATGATGCTCGCCATGCGGAGCAACCGCGACGAGTTCTCGCTCATCATCCCGTATGTCCGCTTTTCGCGGCAGGCCACCCAGCACGAGCCGATCGTGGTCGATACCAACATCATCATCGACGGGCGCCTCGCCGATCTCTGCGCCACCGGTTTCCTGAGCCGTTCCCTGATCGTGCCCCGTTTTGTCCTCGGCGAATTGCAGACCCTGGCCGATTCGCGCGATGCCGTGAAAAGGGAACGCGGGCGCCGCGGCCTCGAGATCCTGCAGAAACTGCAGCGCACCCCGGAGATCGAGCTGAGCATCCACGAAACCAGCAGCGATGAACCGGACGGTCCCGTGGACAGCCGTCTCGTCCAAACCGCGAAACTGCTGGGCGCGCGCCTCCTGACCAACGACGCCGCCCTCTGCCAGGTCGCACGCCTCCAGCAGGTCACTGCCCTCAATTTGACCGATCTCACCCGGGCCTTGCGTCCGGCCGTTTCCGCTGGGGACGAAATCCCCCTCGCCCTGGTCAAGGAAGGCCGCGAAAGTCATCAGGCGGTCGGGTATCTGCCCGATGGCACCATGATCGTGGTCAATCACGCCCGCCCTCGTCTTGGAACCACCGCCGAGGTGGTCATTTCCAGCGCCCTTCAGTCGGCCGGCGGCCGCCTTGTTTTTGCCGAGCTGAAGGAAAACGGGGCGCGCGCCGCGGCAGGCCGCTGACGGGGCGCACGAGCTGCGCATGCCATTTCGCCGCCTGCTGAAGGACCTCCTGCCCCACGGGCTGGTGGAACTGCGGCGTGACCTCGGCCGTCTGCGCGAGCTTGGCCTTTCCCTGCCCCCTTCACGCTGGCTGGCCGCGCGGCGTCTCCTGGCGGATCTCGACGAAACCGGCCTCGCGCTTTTGCCGCCCGGTCACCTGCGCGATTTGTCGTGTGTCGTTGATGTCGGGGCCAATGTCGGCCACTGGTCGGCCGCGGTGCTGCGCAGTCTTGCACCGCAGCGACTGATCGCGATTGAGCCGGCGCCCGGGCCCTTCGCCCAGTTGCGGGAAAGGCTCGGCGATCGCGCGGAGCTTCATCAAGTGGCGGTGGGCGCGGAGACCGGCCAGGCCGCGCTGCATCTTACGCGGGACAGCACCGGCGCTTCCCTTCTTCCCCCCGCGCCCGCCATGCGCGAAGTGGTCGGCCGGAACTGGTCCGTGGAAGAAAAGATTTCCGTACCGGTGCGAACCCTCGATGACTTGTTGCGCGAGGTCGCGGAGATCTCGCTCTTGAAACTGGATGTGCAGGGGGTTGAACACGAGGTGCTGGCCGGGGCGCGGGAGGTCCTGCGCCGGACCCGGTTCCTCCTCATCGAGATGAACTTTATGCGCCAGTATGAAGGCGGCTCCTGGTTCGGCCCGGTGCACGAGACCCTCACGGAGAGCGAATCATTTGTGCTGGTGAATGTGTCCCCTCCGCTTTGTTTAAATGGGCGGGCCTCGATGTGTGACGGGCTGTATGTGAACCGGGAGCTGATCCCGGAATGGGTGAAACCGGACTTCACGTAAGGGGAGGCGATCGGTGGGCGGAAAGTAAAATACGCTTTACTTAATGTAAGGTATACCTTACATCACCGGAATGATTGCACAATTCCGGGGAATTCTTTCCAACACGTCGTCTCGCGAACTTGCGGCCTGGGCCTCCATCCTGACCACGGTTCTCGTCTACCTTCCCTATTTCGCCTGGGTTTTCGAGGCCTTTGCCGGAAACCGCCTAGGCGCGGCCGCTCTCCTGGGGAAACTCATCGGCGCAGTGGTGACGCAGCTCTTCTTTCTCGCGCTGATTCATATTGTGCTGGCGATTACTCTGCGACGTGAGCCGGAGGATGAGCGGGCCGCCCTGATCGAGGCGCGCTCGTCGCGTCTGGCCTACAACATTCTTTCACCGGTCCTTGTTATCGGGGCGGTGGCGATCGTCGTGACCGGGGTTGTCACGCCCGAACCCCTGGCGCGCAATCTTCTGAACCCGATCTTTCTGAGCCAGGTCGGGCTCCTGGCCGCGATCGTGGCGGAGATGGCCAGGTATCTGATGCAGGTGATTTGCCTTCGGCGCGGCTGCTAGGATGGAGAAGCTCCGCATCAGCAACCAGATCAGGCGTCTCCGTTTCGAGACCGGCGAGATGACGCAGCAAAAGCTGGCCGAAACTGTTGGCGTGACCCGGCAGACGATCATTGCCGTGGAGGCGGCAAAGTATTTTCCCTCGCTCGAACTGGCTTTCCGGATTGCGCAGGCCTTTGACCGGCCCCTGGAGGAGGTCTTCCAATTGGAAGGGGCGACCGGCGATCCCTGATTTAGCGCAGCCCGACCGCCTGCCGGACCCGTTCCATCACCACCGAAGCCGCGGCCCGGGCCCGTCCGGCCCCCTCGGCCAGGATGGCATCCAGTCGCTCCGGCTCCTTCTCCAGCTCGGCCCGGCGAGCCCGCATCGGGGCAAAAAACTCCCAGAGCCGGGCGAAAAGTTGCTTCTTGTAATCGCCGTAGCCGGTCCCGCCGCGTCGGAACGAGTCCCGCATTTCCTCCATCTCGGCGGCGCGTGGCGAAAAGGGAGTAAAGCTGCACCAGGGTGGAACCTTCCGGGTTCTTCGGGCTCTCGACCGGGGCGGAGTCGGTCACGATGCTCATGACGCGTTTTCGCGTTTCCTTTTCCTCACCGAAAAGGTCGATGGTGTTGCCGTAGCTCTTGCTCATTTTCTGCCCGTCGAGGCCGGGCACGGTCTCGGTGGCGGCGTTGATCCGGGGCTCCGGCAGCTTGAGGACGTCGCCAAAGGCTTCGTTCAGGCGGCTGGCGATGTCGCGGGTGATCTCGAGATGCTGTTTCTGGTCCCGGCCGACCGGCACCACGTCGCTGTCGTAGATGAGGATGTCGGCGGCCATTAGGACCGGGTAGGTGAAAAGCCCGGCGTTGGCCGCGACCCCCCGGGCCACCTTGTCCTTGTAGGAGTGGGCCAGCTCGAGGCGCGACATCGGGGTGACGGTGGAAAGAATCCAGGCCAGTTCCGTGACCTCGGGGACATCCGACTGGCGGAAGAGGGCGGCGCGGGCGGGATCGAGTCCGCAGGCGAGGAAATCGAGGGCCACCTGCCGGGTGTGCCGGCGCAGGGCCGCCGGGTCGCGCAGGGAGGTGAGGGCATGGTAATCAGCGATGAAATAGAAAGCCTCGCCCTCCTGCTGCAGCGCGATGGCGGGGCGCATCATCCCGAAATAATTGCCGAGATGCAGGAGGCCGCTGGGCTGGATGCCGGAAAGGATGCGCATGGAATCAGTCGACAGGATTTACAGGTTTGGGCGGAATGCAATGCGCGAAATGCGCGCTCTTTTTTGCGTGGCCGTGCATTCCGACGCGGTTTCTGCTCGCAAACCTTCCCGACGGGAATAAGATTTGCCCCCCATGCCCGTGAAGCCCGTCTCAGTTGTCACCGGTGGCGCGGGCTTTCTCGGGTCGCATTTGACCGACCGGCTCCTGCGCGAGGGGCACCGCGTCATCGCGATCGATAACCTGATCACCGGCAACACCGCGAACATCGCGCACCTCGCCGGCAACCCTGATTACCTCTTCATCAAGCATAACGTCTCCAATTACATCTATGTCCCGGAGGAGAAACTTGATTACGTCTTTCATTTCGCGTCGCCCGCCAGCCCGATCGATTATCTCGAGCTGCCGATCCCGACCCTGAAAGTCGGCGCCCTCGGCACCCATAACGCGCTGGGCCTGGCCAAGGCCAAAGGGGCGACCTTTCTCCTCGCGTCCACTTCCGAATGCTACGGCGATCCCCTGGTCCATCCGCAAAAGGAGGATTACTGGGGCAACGTCAACCCGATCGGCCCGCGCGGCGTTTATGATGAGGCCAAGCGCTTCGCCGAGGCCATCACCATGGCTTACCACCGCTACCATGGGGTCGACACCAAGATCGTTCGCATCTTCAACACCTACGGACCCCGCATGCGCCTGCGCGACGGACGCGTGGTGCCCGGCTTTCATCGGGCAGGCTCTCGGCGGCACCCCTCTCACGATTTTTGGCGACGGCACCCAGACCCGCTCGTTTTGCTACGTCTCCGACCTGATCGACGGCATTTTCCGGCTGGCCATGAGCGATTTCCACGAGCCGGTCAACATCGGGAACCCGCGGGAAATGACGATCCGGGAGTTTGCCGACGAGATCATCCGGATCACGGGCACGAAATCGAAGATCGAGCACAAGCCGCTGCCGGTGGACGATCCCAAGGTGCGGCAGCCGGATATTACCCGGGCCAAAAAGGTCCTTGGCTGGGAACCCCGGGTCCATTTCGAGGAGGGGATCACCGAAACGATCGGGTATTTTCGCGATTATCTGCAGAAGAACAGCGGTGCGGCCGTGGCCGGCGAATAACATCATGAAAACGTTCCTCTTCCTCGTCGGTCTCCTTCTTCCGCTCGGCGCTTTCGCGCAGGGTCAGGAATTCCAACTCACCAAGATCAATCGCGCGCTGATCAGCGCGCCCGATTTCAGCTATACCGGCGCGCAGCAGTACACCACCGATCAGCGGGACCGCTGGCTCGAAGTGGAGGCGGAATTTACCGCCGGGCCGGAATGGACCGATGAACTGACCGTCCGGTATTACATCCTCATCGGCGGCAAACTGCTCACGGGCGAGGTCACCCACGTCAACATCCCCAAGGGGCGCGACCGCCGCTCGGTGGTCTATGTGGCGCCGCGCACCCTCGCCCGGATCATGGACAACAAGCCGCTCCCGCCCAACGCGATTCAGAATATCGCGGTCGAGCTGGTGCAGCAGGGGGCGGTGAAAGCGCAGGGGAGCCTCGATCGGGCTGCGCCCAACTGGTATTCCTCCCTGACCCAGGTTCCGGGTTTTGTCCTGAACAAGAGCCAGACGCCTTTCGCGCCCCTTTATTGGAATCGTTACGAGCAGATCAAGGCCGGTGAGCGCTAATCATTCGCCCTGGCCCAGCCTTTGTCCTGAGTAGAAAAAAGTGCCCGCGTCCCCCCGCATCCTGACCCTCGATCTCGGCTCGCAGACGATCAGTTTCGCCGAGTTCGCCGCGCAGGCGAATGGCGGACTGGTGCTTCACTCCTTCCGGCAGCGCGAGATTCTGGGCGAATCGGCCACGGAAGGGTCGCGCGTGCCCCAGATCACCGAGACGCTCCGCGAAATCATGGCCGACCTCGGCCTGCGCGACGGCAAGGTGAACTATTCGGTGGGCAGCCAGTCGGTCTTCACCCGCTTCGTCAAGCTGCCCGCGGTCGACGAGGAGAAGATCGAGCGCATCATCGGTTTCGAGGCCCAGCAGAATGTTCCTTTTCCCATCGACGAAGTGGTCTGGGACTACCAGCTGGTGGGCGGCGGCGCCGAGGAACAGATCCAGGTCGTCCTCGTGGCGATCAAATCAGAGCTGCTCGAGGGGATCAACGGCGCCATCGAGGCGGCCGGCCTGCGCACCAGCACGGTGGATGTCGCCACCATGGCGATCTATAACGCCTTTCGTTACAACTATCCCGACCTCGACGGCTGCTCCCTCCTTATCGACATCGGGGCGCGCACCACCAACGTCCTCTTCATCGAACCGGGCAAGGTTTTCAGCCGCAGCATCCCCAGCGGCGGCAGCTCCGCCAGCGCCGCCATCGCCAAGGAACTGGGCGAACCCTTCGCCGCAGCCGAGTTTCGCAAGAAACGCGAGGGCTTCGTCAGCCTCGGCGGCGCCTACGCCGAGCCCTCTGATCCCGACATCGCCCGCATCTCCAAGCTCGTGCGCAGCACCATGACGCGCCTGCACGCCGAGCTGATGCGCTCCATCAGCCATTACCGGAGCCAGCAGCAGGGGGCCGCGCCGGAACGGGTTTTCCTCGCCGGCGGGAGCGCCAGCACCCCATACATGCGTGAATTTTTCCGCGAGAAACTCCAGTTGCCGGTGGAGTTCTTCAATCCGCTCCGCAATGTCGCGGTCGCGGACGAAAACCTCGCGGCGCAGGTCTCCCATTCCGCGCATCATCTCGGCGAGGTGGTCGGCCTCGCCCTGCGCCGGGCCACCACCTGCCCAATTGAGCTGAACCTGGCCCCGGTGGCGGTGGTGCGGGAACAGACCTTTGCGCGCCGCCTTCCCTATCTCGCGCTTGCCGCCGCCTGCCTCATCCTTGGCCTGGCCGGCTGGGGCCTGTATTTTTCGCGCGCCGCTCATGCCGGCCGGGTCGCGGCCGAGCGGCTCCAGGAAAAAGTGGATGAAATGCGCCGGGTCGAGGCCGGCCTGAACAGGGTGAAAAAACAAAACGCCGCCATCGACAGCCTGGCCGCCCCGCTCGTGACCGCGATCGAGGAACGCGATTTCTGGCCTTTGCTTCTGGAAGATCTGAACGCCCGCTTGCCGCAGGAAAACATCTGGATCACCGAGCTGGCGCCCACTTCAGACGGCGCCCCGGTGGGCGTGGGCGGGGCGCGGGCGCAGGCCATCCCGGCCGCCGCCACCCCTGCGCCGACGCCCCCACCGACAGGCGGGCCGCGTGGTGCCGTCCGGCCCGGCGCCACCCCCGCGCCGAAACGAATCAACGGCCTGTTTGTGCGCGGTCTTTATCTTGATAACCCGCGGCAGCAGGAGGTGGTGGTAGATTTCTTTCGCAACCTGGTCGATTCCCCGCATTTCCAGGTCGACCCGAACAACCAGGCGGGCGTGCTGCGGCCGAGCACGCCGACCGCGACCGAGTGGGCCTATCCCTACGAGCTCAGGCTGGAGCTGAAACATCCGATTAATCTTTCCGCCCCATGAATTGGTTTCGCGAAAATCGAGCCCTCGGCATCTTCGCTCTCGCGGGCGGGATCAGCCTGCTCCTTGCTCTCTATTTTGTCTGGAGCGCGCGGGCCGCGTTTGCGCGGCAAAGCGAACGGCTGAACGAGGCCACGGCGGAATGGAATCGCCTCCAGCGTCTCGATGTTTTTCCCAATGACGCCAACCTCCGGATGGTAGAAACGCAGGCGAAGGAATACGGCGCCGCCCTTGAGAACCTGAAAGGGGAACTGGCGGCGCGGACCCTTCCGGTCACGCCGCTGGCGCCGAACGAATTCCAGGGGCGGCTGCGCGAAGCGGTCACCCGCGTGGCGACCAAGGCGCGCGCGGCCAGGGTGACTCTCCCGGACAATTTCTTTCTCGGCTTCGACGAGTATGCCTCGGCTTTGCCCGGGGCGGCGGCCGCGCCGCTCCTGGGACAGCAACTCGAGCAGGTGGAACTTCTGGCCGGACTCATGATCGAGGCGGGCATCAGCGGGCTGACCACGTTCGAGCGGGGAAAATTGCCGGAGGAGGGGGGCGCCGCGCCCACGCCCACCCCGACGCCGGGACCCCGGCGCGGCCCGGCCCCCGCGACCGCGGGAGTGAAGATGGTTGAGAGCAGCACAGTCCGCGCCTCCTTCGCCGCCAGCCCGACGGCGCTGCGTCGCGTGATCAACTCCATCGCGGGCGCCGGTCGCCAATTTTACATCGTGCGCACCCTGCATGTCCTAAATGAGAAAGAAGCCGGTCCGGCTCGGGAAGCGGCGCCCGTCGAGACGCCCGAGGCCGCGCCCGAAGCCGCTGCCACCCCGGCCAGTGTGGCGGGGCTCACCTTTATCGTCGGGACCGAAAAACTGGCGGCGGACGTCGCGATTGAGATTCCGCGGTTTAACTTCTGATGAACGCGAAAGAGTGGCTCCGGCTTAATTACGATCGCGCCGCGCTGGTGGCGGGCGCGCTTTTTCTCCTGCTTTCCTCCTTTTTCATCTGGCAGCGCGCCGCCGGTTTTGCCGAGAGTTTTGCCGGCACGCCCGCCGCCGCGGCCGGCCGGAAAACCTCCACCCTGCCGAGCGCGGGGCGCCTGATCCATTCGCTCGAAAAGATCCGCCAGCCGGCGCAGTGGACCTTCGCCGGGCGCTCCGGTCTTTTCGTCCCGGAACGTCATTTCATCTCGGCGAATGGAAGGCCCGCCACCCTGCAAAACACCGAGATTCATCCGCCGGTGCCGAACGCCTGGCTGGAACAATTTTCCCTGCCGATCACCGATGCCGATGTCCTGGCCCAGGACCCGGACGAGGACGGCTTCACCAACCTCGACGAATGGCAGGGCCGAACCAACCCGACCGAGAAAAACTCGCACCCGGATTTCCTGAGCAAACTGAAATTAAAATCGTTTGTGCAGGAACGCTTCCGGCTCGTCTTTTCCTCCTGGGTTGGCGACACCTTCCAGATCAACACCATCGACCTGAAGGAACCGACCCAGTTCCTCAAGCTGGGCGATGTCATCCGCGGCACCCGCTTCAAAGTGGTGAAGTTCGAGGAAAAGCGGGCCGCCGATAAATACGGGACGGAACAGGACGTCTCGGAGCTGACCCTGGAGCACGAGGGGACCGGCGACCTCCTTCTCCTGGTGAAGGAGAAAGTTTCCATCTCGCCCGAGTCGGTCGCGAATTTCGTCTATTCCTGGGGGGAACGCCGGGAATTTGCCGTGCGGAAAGACCAGGAATTTTCATTGCCGCCACAGGACCAGATCAGATACAAGCTGGTGGACGTTCAGCCGGACAAGGCCGTGATCGTCAATGTGCAGAAACCGGAAGAGCGCATTGAGATCGGGCTCCTGGCCGAATAACCACCGTTTCCCTCCCCATCCCATGATTCTCTCCCGCACCTGTCTGAAGCTGGGCCTCGTCACCACGCTTATTTCCTTCACCGGCCCGGCCGCGTTCAGCCAGAACGTCGAGCGGATCGCGGAACGCGAGATCGAGCGTCGGCAGAACAGCATCTCACAGGGCGAGGCCGCCCTCGGCGTGGCGATGGTGGCTTTGCAGGAAAAGGATTATGCCCGCGCCTTTGACCAGTATCGCATCGCCCTGGCCCTGATCCCGGCCGGGCACGTGAGCGAACAGCAGCATCGCGCGGCTTTGCAGGGTTACTGTGAAAGCGGCGTGAAACTGGCCGAGCAGCGGATCGCCGAGGGGAAATACCTCGAGGCGGAACAAATTACCCGCGGCGTCCTCGCGGAGGATCCGCGCTGCCAGCCGGCGGCCAGCCTCCTGGCGAAGCTGGAACGCCCCGGGCAGATCAACAAGACCATGGGGCCGAAGTTCATCGCCAAGGTCGACGAGGTGCGCAAGCTCCTGGTCGAGGCCGACGGTTATTACAACACCGGGCGCTACGATCTCGCCTTTAAGAAATACGAGCAGATCCTCAACCTTGATCCCTACAACGCCGCGGCCCGGCGTGGTCAGGAAAAAATCAACGAGACCAAGATCCGCTACGGCGAAGAGGCCTATAATGAGACGCGTTCGCGCGCCATCTGGCAGGTGCAAAAGGCCTGGGAAAATCCGGTGCGCCGCTATGGGCAGACCACCGGGACGGTGAGCGATCCGTTCGGCCAGGATGCCACCGGCACCGCCCGAATCACCAACAAGCTGAACAATATTATCATCCCGCGCATCGAGTTCCGCGACGCCAGCATCCGGGAAGCGATCGATTTTCTCCGGCAACAGGCGGCCGCGAACGATCCGGCGGAGGATGGACGCCAGGGCGTCGATATCGTGCTCCGGTTGCAGACACTCGGCAGCCCCTCTGCGCCGGCCGGGCTGCCGCCCGCGGCCACCCTCGATCCCGCTGCGCCCGCGTTGGGAGGCGATCCGCTTGCCCCTGTTCCTTCCGTGCCCGCTCCCGTGATACCTTCCGGCCCGGCCATCTCGCCCGCGGACGCGCGCATCACCATCACCTTGAACCAGATTCCGCTCGGGGAAGCTCTGCGTTACATCGCCAGCCAGGCCGGTCTGAAAGTGAAAGTGGAGCCGTTCGCTGTCTCCATCATCCCGATCAGCGAACAAAGCGCCGACCTGATCACGAAGGAATATCGGGTGCCGCCCGGTTTCATCACCGGCACGCTGAACATTGGCGCCACCACCCTGGGCGCGCCGGCGGCGAGTGGAGGTCTCGGTGGCGGCACGGCCAAGGACACCCAGGAATCGACCGGCGGTCGGTCGTTGGTCAACCGCGAAGGGGCCAAGGAATTTCTGGAAGGGCAGGGGGTTCCGTTCCCACAGGGGGCGAGCGCCAATTTCCTGCCGCAGAGCAGCCGCCTGATCGTGCGCAACACGGCGGAGAACCTCGATCTGGTGGACGCGCTGGTGGAGCAGGCCGCCGTGGCGGGACCGCGACAGGTCGAGATCGAGGCGAAGTTCGTCGAGGTGAACCAGAACAATTTGAAGGAGCTGGGGTTCGACTGGCTGCTGGGCCAGTTTAACATCGGCAATGAACGCGTTTTCGGCGGTGGCGGCACCTCCGGCACCGCGCCCGGGATTGATGCGGCGGATTATCCCTTTGTGCAGCCGAACGGGCAGCCCGTCGGCCAGAACCCGGTGACGGCGGGGAATCGCAGCGGCAACATTGCCATCAGCGCCAACGCCATCGACGCGCTGCTCTTCGGCACGCAGGGGGCAAGCGCGCTGGCGCCCGGCCTCTTCGGCTTGAGCGGTGTTTTCACCGATCCGCAGTTCCAGTTGGTGGTGCGCGCTCTGAATCAGAAGAAGGGAATCGATCTTCTGTCCGCACCCAAGGTCACGACCAAGAGCGGCCAGCGCGCGGTCATCGAGATCGTGCGCGAGTTTCGTTATCCGACCCAGTTTGATCCGCCGCAGATCCCGCAGCAGTTCGGCAGTCTGAACCAGTCGACTCTGCAGGCCGGCCAGGCGCAGGGGGCGAGCGCTTTCCCGGTTACACCAACGACGCCGACAGGGTTCGAGACACGCAACACCGGTGTGATGCTGGAGGTGGAGCCGGTGGTGGGCCCGGACGGCGTCACCATCGATCTGAACCTTGTCCCGCAGGTGGTGGAGTTCGAGGGCTTCATCAACTATGGCAGCCCAATCCAGACGGTTTCCACGAATCTGCTCGGCGTGGCCCAGACGAATGTGCTTACGCCCAACGTGATCAACCAGCCGATCTTCAGCTCGCGCAAGGTGACCACCAGCGTGCAGGTCTGGGACGGCCAGACTGTCGTGCTCGGCGGGTTGATGCGCGAGGATGTGCAGAAGGTGGAGGACAAAACCCCGCTGCTCGGCGACATCCCGCTGGTAGGCCGTCTTTTCCGGTCCAACGTCGACCAGCACATCAAGCGTAACCTGGTGATTTTCGTGACGGCACGGCTGGTCGATCCGGCCGGGCAGCCGATCAACCTGCAGGAAGAGCAGGAGGAAATTGAGACCCTGCTGGAACCGCCGCCGCTGCCGGAGGTTCCCATGTACAAGAAATAGCCGGCGCCGGACGTCGGGAGGCTGTGCGCGCAGAAGGGCGAGCGCGCGAGGGAAAGGGGGGTCTTTTTTGGATTTATGCCTGTGATCGGAATCACCGGGGGCATCGCCACCGGCAAGACAAGTTTCCGGGAGGAACTGCGGGCCCGGCTCCCGGGCGCGCTCTTCTTTGATGCCGACGCCCGGGCGCGTGAGCTGACCGCGCACGACGAGGAGGTGCGGCAGGAAATCCGGGAGCAATTCGGCGCCGGCGTCTTTTTCCCAACTGGGGAGTTGAATCGCAGCGCTCTGCGTTCGATAATACTGGGCAGCGCGGCCAGGAAGGCAGCGCTCGAAAACATCCTGCACCCCCGCATCCGCCAAAGCTGGCGGTCCCAATCGGAACCGCGGCGGCATGGACCCGAATTTTTTGTGGCTGATATTCCTCTTCTTTTTGAAACCGGCGGCGAGACGCTCTGCGACCGCGTGGTCGTGGTCGCCTGCACCGCTGCCCGACAGCTGGAACGGCTCTTGCAGCGTTCGCCTGCGCTCGACCGGGCCACGGGCGAACAAATGATTGCCGCGCAGATGCCGCTTTTTGAAAAGGTCGGCCGGGCTGATCATGTCGTCTGGAACAATGGCGGTCCGGACACGCTCGCGGACCAGGCTGCCCTGCTCGTCGGCGCCTGGAGGAGGGGATCGTGAGCGACGCGCCCGTCGCCGTGGCGCCACCGCCCGAGCCGGGCGAAGAGCAGTCGGCAAAAACTCCCTACGAGGCGCCTCCCTCCCCGGTGGTGCCGGAGAAGCTCGACCTGAACGAACTGCAATCGCTTTCGCAGGAGGAGTTCCAGAAGTTTTGCGACAACCTGAACTTCCGCATCCGCGGCGGGGCCTCACGTCACTTCCAGATCCTGGACCTGGTCCGCTTTGCCCTGGCCCGCGGGGCCGCCGTCATGGTGGAAGGGTTCCTCGAGCAACGCGACGAGGGCGCGGGTCTCCTGCGTTCGCCCCGCCTCAATTTTCTCTCGGTCCCGGAGGACGTCTGCGTTCCGCGTCCCGTGATCCAGCAGAACAAGCTTCGGCCCGGGCAAAAAATCGGCGGAAAGCTCCGCCTCCCGCGGGACCGCGAAAAATTCCTCGTGCTCGACGAGGTGACGACGATCGAGGGAATGCCCGCGGCGCAGTGGGAGGAACCGACCGCCTTTGACAACCTGACCCCGGAATACCCGGAAGGGCGCATCATCCTGGAGAACACGGTTACCAACTCACTCAGCGCCCGCGCGGTTGACCTGCTGACGCCGCTCGGGCGCGGGCAGCGCGGCCTGATCGTGGCCCCGCCGCGCGTCGGGAAAACGATCATGCTGAAGGAGATCGCGAAGGCCATCCGGGTCAACCATCCCGAGATGATCCTGATTCTCCTGCTGGTGGACGAGCGCCCGGAGGAGGTGACCGACCTCAAGCGCGAGGTCGATTGCGATATTTACAGTTCCACCTTTGATGAAAGCTCGCTGCGCCATGTGCAGGTGGCCGAGCTGGTCCTGGAACGGGCCAAACGTTTGGTCGAGATGAAAAAGGATGTCATTATCCTGCTCGATTCCATTACGCGCATGGCCCGCGGTTACAATTCGCTCCAGCCGGGCAAGGGCCGGATCATGTCGGGCGGCGTGGAGGCCAAGGCGCTCCTGAAGCCCAAGAAATTTTTCGGTGCGGCCCGCAACGTGACCGAAGGCGGCAGCCTCACCATCCTGGCCACGGCCCTGATCGAGACGGGCAGCCGCATGGACGAGGTCATTTTCGAGGAGTTCAAGGGCACCGGGAACATGGAGCTGCACCTCGACCGCTCGCTCGTGGAGAAACGGCTTTACCCCGCCATCCACGTGGCCCAGTCCGCCACCCGGCGCGAGGAATTGCTTTATCACCCCGACGAATGGGAGCGGGTGAAGCTCCTCCGCAAAACCATGGCGGCCGTCCCGCCGATCGAGGCCATGGAGGTCCTGATCAAGAATCTGCAGGCGACAAAAACCAACGCCGAGCTTTTGCTCAGCGGACTGCGCTGAGCAAGAGTCACGGATGACGAAGGCGGAATACGAGGAACTGACCCGGGCGCGCGCGGAGGGTCGCGAGATCCCGCCGCCTCCACCGCGCCCGCAACCCGAGGAGGAGGAAGTCTCCTCCACCCCGGCTCCGCCGCTCCTGGGCAGCGACGACGCCCTAGCGGAAATTCTGCCTCGGTTCGCGCCGCATGATCGCATCGCCATCGATACCGAGGCCGACAGCCTCCACTGTTATTTCGAGAAACTTTGCCTGCTCCAGATCAGCATTCCCGGGGAGGACTTCCTGGTGGACCCCTTGGCGGAGGTGAACCTGGCGCCGCTGGCGCAAAGCCTGGCCGACAAGGAACTGGTGGTGCAGGGGGCTGATTTTGATCTGCGCCTGATGCGCCGCAGTTTCGGGTTTGTCGCTTCGCGGGTGTTCGACACCGTGATCGCGGCCCGTGTTCTTGGTCTGCGCCAGTTCAGCCTCGCCGCCCTGGTGGAACAATATTTCGGGGTGGTCCTGACCAAGGGTTCGCAAAAAGCGAACTGGGCCCAGCGGCCGCTCCCCAACCGCATGGCGGAGTACGCCATCAACGACACCCATTACCTGCTGCCGCTGGCCGAAAAACTGGAGGCCCAGATGGTGGAAGCGGGCCGGATCGAGTGGTTCCGGCAATCATGCGAGCGCGTCCTCCAGGGCGCCGGCATCGACCGGGAACGCGACCAGGAAGATCTTTGGCGCATCTCCGGCGCGGGCACCCTGCGCGGACGGGCCGCCGCGGTCCTGCGCGCCCTCTGGCATTGGCGCGACCAGGAAGCGCGCACCGCCGACCGGCCCTCCTTTCATATCCTGCAAAATTCGCAGCTCATCGAAGCGGCCAAAAGCTTTGTCGCCGGGGAGGAACCGCACTTCCGCCATATGTCGTCGCGGCGTCGCCGCGAGTTCATTGCCGCCGCCCAGTCCGCCCTTGCCCTTCCGGAGGAGGAATGGCCGGCGGCGCCTGCGCGCCGCGGCGTGCGCGCCACTCCCGAGGCGGAGAAACGGGCGCGCGACCTGATGACGCGGCGCGACAAGGTCGCGACCGAACTTGGGATTGAGCCCTCCTTCATCGCGCCGCGGGCCACGCTCGAGGGCATCGGCAGCGACGAGAGCCGCGCGGAAACGCTTGTTCCCTGGCAGCGCGAGCTCCTCGGCTTGACGTCGTCCGTGGGCTCGCCCAAGTGAGCTGGTGATCTCTCGTTCGCTCGCCTTCGCCGTTATCGGGCTTCTCATCGTCTCCGGGAGCGAAGCCGCGCCGCCATCCCCTCCGGGCCCGACGGTGCCGCAGCTGACAAAAGTCGTCGGCGACGTCCGCCTGGTCACCTCGCGGGGCAGCACCGCGGCCAAGCCAGGCGCGCCGGTTGCCGACGGGGTGCTTCTCTCGACCGGCCAGGGATCACGCGCGGAAGTCACCTTCCCCGATGCGCGAATCCTCCGGGCCGGTTCCGGCACCACCGTGATCGTTGGGAGCAGCGGGCTGATTGATTTGCGGCGGGGCGTCATCCTTTTTTCCCAGCCGCCGGGCCTGGTCGCCCGGACACAGGTTGTGACCTCGGGCCTCGTGACCCAGCTGAAAAACGGAACTTTCATGGTCGAGAACCAGCCGCCGCAGTTTGTGAAGTTCATGGGTTTAAATGGCGAACCCCGCGTTTCCCTGCGGACCAACCCGAAGGAAGGGGTCGAACTGCCCCCCGGGCGCATGCTCATCGTGCCGCCGCAGGGGCCCCTGACCGCGCCGGTGGAATTCGAGCTCGGGGCCGTGGTGACCAGCTCGCTCTTGTCGAAGAATTTTCGTCTGCTGCCGGCGTATCAATCGATCCAGCAGGAGGTTGCGAAGCAAAAGCGGGCCCGCTCTAAGGGCGACCTGGTGGAGACAAACCTGATGATCGACGGCGGCGGCACCCTGGTGAAACTGCTTCCGACCAAGGCCACGCCGGCGCCCAGCCCCACGGCTTCGCCGAAGGGCCCTTCTTCCCCGTGATTTAGAAGCTTGACGCGGGAAATGGTCCCCGCCACAAAGGACGCCTCATATGATTCCCGATCTGTCTGCCGCCGTCCGCGCGGGCCGCCAATTTTTCCTCTGTGCGGGCTTTCTTGGCCTGTCCGCCGCTTCCGTTTTTGCCCAAGGCGAGGTTGATCGCGCCCAGCTTTTCCGCCAGTCAGCCCCGGTGCCGATGGCGCCGAGCGAGAACGGGGTGGAGGAATTCGGTCAGGCTCCAGCCTCGCCGAACGATTCCGACATGGGCGAGCAGCGGATCCTGAAGCGGCAGCAGGATTACGAGCCGTTCACCTTCAGTAGCGGCATTCCGATCTATTACACCTCGAACGTGGGGTTGACCCGCAGCGGCGAAATCGGGGATGTCGTCTACGTTCCTCAGGTGGCGCTGACGTATCAGCCGCAACTGACCAGGACACTTTTCGCGGAAGCCACCATCCAACAGCAGCAATTCTACTACGGCGAATTCGACGCGCTCGATTTCGGCGCCTTTGATGTCGGCGGCGGACTGCTCTACGTGGTCCCCCGGGCCAGTAACCTGATGCTGCGCGCGAGATACAACTTTAACCGGCTGACCGATGACGATTTCTGCGAGTTCTATGCGAACCACTCGCTCTTTTTCAGCGCCGAGGTGCCACTGCGCTACGGCCGCGCCCATCAGGTCACCCTCGGGGCCAACGCCAACGTCAGTCTTTACGCGATGCCGGATGGCCCGCAGCGGACCGATTACGAAACCTACGCCGCCTATTCGCTCAATATTTCGCGGCAATTCAATCTCACCGCCTCGGGCCGGTTGTCCTTCCGGGATTACTACGAGACCGACCGCACCGACGTCTCGGAGATCCTCGCCTTCGTCGCCACCTACCGTTTCAATGATTGGGCCGCCATCAGCGCGATCAGCTCCTTCGCCTGGAACCAGTCAAACCAGTCGGTCTTCGATTACCACGTGGCCAACGCCGGCGGCGCGGCGGCGTTCACCTTCCGCTTTTAGGCTCCGGGCTCCCGGGAAATTGGCGCCTTCCTGCCCGGGTGCTCGCTAAAGAGCGTTTTTCGCAGAAAAAGTTGCTCCGGCGCGCATTTTTGGCTCGCTTCCGGGGGGGTGGCCCGGTTCAGATATTCCCTGTCGCAATGGCTCCAAGCCGGGCGGCATCTTCCGGTTCATCATGAAAAAACATTTCCCGTTTTCCCACCGTCCGTTCCGCCTCGTTCTTTCCGTCGTGCTCGCGCTTTTGCTCCTGCAGGCGTCCGGCCAGGCGGCCCAGCTCAAGGAGGCCAAGGTCAGCCAGGTCATTAAGGAGGTGAACCTCCTTCCCGGCCAGGCCAATCCGCGCCCGGCCGCGGTCAATGACCCCATTGATGAGAACACCGCCGTCCGGACCGGGGGCGAATCGCGCGCGGAGCTGACTTTTTCCGACCTGACCATCACCCGCCTGGGCGAGAATACCGTTTTCAGTTTCGACAAGGGAACGCGCAACGTGAACCTCGGCGGCGGCGCCCTGCTTCTCCATGTGCCGAAAAATTCCGGGGGCGCAAAGATTCGCACCGCCGCGGTCACGGCCGCCATCACCGGGACGACTGTCCTGATGGAGTATCACAAGGACGTTTACAAATTCATCGTGATTGAAGGCACCGCCTGCGTTTGTCCCTCCGACCTGAAGCAGGAGGAAGAGAACGGGCTCGCCATGGCGCAGGTGCAGAAGAAGGAGCTGCAGGCGGGGGAGGAGTCGCCCTGCGACGAGGCGCAATTCAGCGAGGAAGACAACGTGGCCACGGGTGGCGCTTGCCGCGAAGTGCTCGCGGGCCAGATGCTGATGGGCCGGCCCGGCGAACCGCTGACCGATCCGCTCGATGTGGACATCAGCGCCATTTTGGAAACTTCGGCCTTGATCACCGATTTCCCGCCGCTGGACAGCCAGAACGAGATGGAACAGACCGCAGACGATCAAAAAGGCGGCCAAAGCAATGGGACCTTCATCGCGGTCGCGGGCCTTGGCCTGGGTGATCCCACAAATATCAACGAGCAGGACCAGGCCAACAACCAGGAGTCACCGACTCCTTCGCCTTCGGCGACGGCCAGCCCGACGGCGACAGTAAGCCCGACCTCTCCGCCGCCGGCGCTGAAGTTCGGGACTCCGCCAGTCATCACCTCGCCCGACCCCTACGTGATTGATCCCAGCACCCTGATTGTGACTGATCCGACGATCACGACCAACGGGATCACGGACGAGGGCCGGATTTATCGCGACAACGATGAGGACGGTCCTTTCACCGTTTGGGCTTTTGGCGATACCTCGGAGTTCGACGAGACCAGCGGGTTCGAGGGCGGGCCGGATACCGGCACGTTTTTGCAGGACATCACCGTCTTCAAGTTCGCCAATCTCATTCTCGCGGGTGATCCGATGATCGACACCGAAGGCGGCCCGGTGAATCTCGGGCTGGTCGCCGTGGGCGACCTGATGACGGAAGTGGTGGCGTTGCCCGGCGCGGGGCTGCAACCGGTCGCGATGACCTTTGCCGGCATCGAGACACTCTTGCTGGCGACGGTGGACGGGACGATCACCCTGGGGCCGGGTTACGAGTTCATGGGCACTGACCGCATGTTCATTTACGCCCGCGGCAGCGAGACCTCGCTCGTTATCGATTCCAACATCTCGACAAATAACGATCTGCGGCTCTACAGCGAGGGCCCGGTCACGCTGGGCGGCGACATGAGCACAACGAACTTCAGTTCGTTCTCCGCGGGTGACTTTTCGCATACCGGCCTCATTGAGGCAGTCGGTTTTTATGTGACCTCGCTGGGAAATATTACGATCAACGGCGGGGAGGTGCCCGATGTGCCGGGGGGTGGAGGGGCGATCTACATGAATGCGACAGGCGCCCTGACAATTTTTGTCCAGGGTGGGGGAGAAAACGAAGCCAATACCCGGGACTCGTTTGAAGCTTACGGTGAAACGATCAGTCTTTTCGTGGATGAACCGACTGACCTGGCCTTCGAAGCGGAGTCGCCGATCTTCAGCGCCGGCCTTGGCGGCATCCAGGCATCGAACGTGAATTTTGGAGCGGCCGACCTCCAGTTGCTCTCCTTGGGTGACATCAATATCAACGGCACCTTCCTGACCCCGAATGCCACCTTTCTGGGCGGGCTGATTGACGCTGGCGGGTCGCTTAATTCCGGTGGCGACGTCACCATCCTGGAGATCTTCACCGGGCTCGACGTCGACGTGCAGGGGAGTGTTTTTGCCAGCACCGTGCAGGCGGGCGGATTGGTCAACGTCACCGATCGTCTGAGCGCCGGTTTCGTCTCGGCGGGGGGCGACATCACGGCAGGGACCGTCTCCGTGTTCGAGATTGACGCGACTTCGGGGATCCTGACCGCGACCTCCGGGGGCATCGTTCCCTACGTTTTCTCCTACGTTGAGCCGGAAATGGGCCCGCCGACCGATGGCGCGAATGCGGAGCATGTTTTTGACGTCCTGACGGTGGTGTCACCAGCCGGCATTGATTTCAGCGGCAACCAGTTTAACGGGATCAGCGGTCTTTCCTCGGGCGGGAAGCTGACGCTCAACGTAGATTACATCAATTTCGATTCGACGATCGGGGTGGGCGCAGTTCATTTCGAAGGGGCGGACGCGGGAGCGTTCGACAACGATCCGGAAACGCCGGCGGGTGGCGGCGACGGCGGCACGTTTATCGTCAATGCCGCCGGGGAGATTTACGTCGGCGAACTGATCTCCGCGACCACAGGCCGGAACGAACAGGTATTCACTGGCACCGGCGCCGCCGGGAAGGGGCCATTTGTCAGCGGGAACGGGGGGACGGTCTTTCTGAACAGCGCGGCTGGCCCGATCACGGTCGATTCCACAATTATCGTCTCTTCAAATGACGACGCCCTCGTTGATGAAGTGCTGGGTCCCGACCCGGCGTTCGGCTTCGATCCTCCGCGCAACAGCGCGAGTGGAGGTGAGATCGGTCTCTACAGCCAGCTTGAGACCGGCCCGGCCATCACCCTGAATGAGGGTGGTTCGCTCCTGAGTCTGCTCGATTACTTTGCCCCGGGCCCGGGCGGGACCATCTCGCTCATCTCGGAGGGAGGCGATATTCTTGTCCTCGGTGAAATCAGGGCGGATCGCGGCACGATCACGATTTCTAGTAAGGGTATGCAGGCGCCTCTGGTCGGGCCGCGGGGTGGTCTCGAGGCCGTTTCGCTCGTGACCGTGGATGTGGGCTCCCTCACGGCGGAAACACTCAGCATCCTCTCTTCCGGCAACATCGATTTCGGCCTGGATGACGGCGTGCATGTCAATGCGGTGACCCTGACTCTCTCGGCCGAGAGCGACCTGAACATTGGCGGCCTTGATACAAGCGAAACTGCCTATGACTCGAGCGGTAACGTCACGATCGAAGCGGGGCAGGACATTACCACGAGCGGAGCGTTGCTGGTGATGAGATCAAACGGCAGCCAGACGACCGGCTTGAATATTTCCCTGACGGCGGGGAACGTTCTATCGCTCTCGCATAATCTTGATCTCCAGGTTTACGGCGATGGTCTCGAGACCGGGGGAAATATCGACGTCGCGGCCGATGGAGGGATCACCGCGACCCGCTTCATTTATCTGGCGACGGAGGCGGACGATAACGTGGGAACCGGGCTCAACATCGACGTCGACTCCGGGGGAGCTTTCACCACGGGAGGTCTGCAAGCCTTCACCACACTCTACAGCGGCGAGATGACGGAAGGCGCGAACATCACCGTCAATGTCGACGGCGACATGGTCGCGACCGGCTTCGACACCGGGGACGGCATTATCTTTGGCAGCATCGCGCTGGGGACGGAGATTGGCGGCGACCTCGCCACCGGTGCGAACATCACGCTCGATGTCACCGGGACTCTTCAAACGTTGAGAAACTTCGACGCTGAGGTCTCTATCGATGGCGCCATCGGCACCGGTGGAAATATCGATATCAAGGTCGATGGACCCATCATTGTGGGCGAAGTGGCCTTCCCCTTCGTGCGCGGCCTGGACCGCAAGGGAGGTCCACTGCCTATAAGCAACGGCAACTTGAGCCTGGTCGTGGAGGTTGATGACGCAGATATCACGGACGGTGGAAATATCCTCCTGGAGGGAGGCAGCGATCTCACTGCGGGCACGTTCCTTGCCGAAGTCGTGAACAGCGGTTTCATCGAGGATGGCGGCGGAATCAAGATCGATGTCGAAGGGACCATCTCCGTGACGGATGCCACCTGGAGGATCCAAACCCCCCCCGGTCTTGGGAACTTCGAGCTCGCGGCCTTGACCGCTCTGGGGCCGACACTGGAAGTGGAGGCGGGTGCGCTCTTTGCCTTCGACCGGGTTGACGCCTACATCTACACCTCGTTTGGCTTCGCCGACCATGGAGAGGTTTCGCTGACCATCGCCGGGCCGATCCAGGCCGGAACGCTCAATGTGCGCGGAAAGGTCATGGCCCAGGGCGACGTTTTTGCCTCCACGCTTTCCAGCACCGATGTGCAATCCGACTCTTCCATCGCCGTCGGCGTCGGCGGGATTGTTCCCTTTCAGGTTGAACTCCTCCAGGAGACAGGCCTGCATCTTCTGAGCGCACCGGTTGTCAGCTCACTCGGCGGCATCGATTTTGACGGACAGGACGCCGATGGTGATTTTGCGGCGGCGACCCATGGCGGAAAGCTGCAGATCGATGCTGATGCGCTCACGGTCAGTTTCGTAGGGGACATCCAGAGCAGCGTCTCCGCCAACGGCGGCAACGGCTCCCTGTTCTTTACTGCCGGCAATGGTGGTTTGCTTGAGTTCAACACTGCCGGTGTCCTTTCCGTGGAGTCGGATATCGAGGCCACCAGCGGTTATATCGACGGGCAAATCACGGATGAGGCGCAGGGTGAAGGCGGGACCGTTAATCTGAATTCTTCTCAGGACACGGTCACGGTCGCCGCCCGCGTGGAAGTCTCCTCGAACGATCCGGAGCCGGACTCGAGCGCCACGCCCGCGCCGCCCCACCGTCGCAGCAGCAAAGGTGGAAACATCTCGGTCAAGAGCGGGAAGACCTCCGGCGTCGCGGTCAACATCGCCAATACAGGCCAGTTGCTCGCCTTGCTCGATTCCGCCACGGCCGGGCCCGGCGGCAAGATCGAGATTCACGCCACCACCGAGACGGGCAACAGCAGCCAGATCAATGTAAATGGCCGCGTCCAAGCCGACCAGGGGACAGTCGATATTCGCCACCAAGGTGACAATGGTGTCATCAACCTGACCAACGCCGACGTCCGGGCCGAGACGGTGAAGGTGGCCGCGCTCGGCACCAACGGCGCGCTCAACATCGGCGGCGGCCAACTCTCCGCCGACACCACGCTCAAACTCTATTCGCCTTCCAGCAACGGCACGATCAACTTCGTGGCCAATGTGAGCCTCTCCAGCCCGCAGAGCATCATCGCGGCCAACACGGTCAACATCAACAACGGCGTGGTCGTGCACATTAATTCCGCGAACCCGGCGGATGTCTTCACCACGAACGCCAATTACACCAACTTCGGCGGCAACGGCAGCCTGACTGGCACGTTCTCAGGTGCGGGGGCGAATAATCCCCAGCCCCTGGCTGACAGGCCGCCGCTCGATGCGGCGCCTCCACCGGGTGGTTAAAAACGAGAGCTAGCGGCGGCGCTTCGAATCGGCGTCGAGATAACCGGCTCCCAGGGCCACTCCCGACCGCCACCAGGCCGGCGGCGGTGGCAAAGGGGACCGGATCAAACGGCGCGGGAGGCACGGAAACAATTCCCTGCTCGTCCGTGACTGCGGGTTCCCGGACGTAACGTCCGTGCCGCGGCGGTCGAAATGCATCCGCGAAAGCCTCGAGCCGCCGCGAGAGATCGCTTTCCCCCAGGGGAATGCCATGCCCGCAGGCCACCACGTTCGGACGAAGGTCGGCCAGCCGTTGCACCGACTCATGGGTGGCGTGCCAGTCGCAGTTAAAGGGCGCCCCGGCCCGGGCCAGGGTTTGGGCGCCGCCAATTACTCCCTGCCACGAATCCATGTTCACCGTCGCAAAGGCGTCACCCGCCAGGAGAACGCGATCGGAGGCCCGGAAAAGCGCGACATGTCCCGGAGAGTGCCCGGGTGTATGCAGCCATTTCCAGCCGGCCAGGCCCGGAAGTTCGCCTTCGCGCAGTTCGCGCAGTTCGCGCAGGTGGGGCCCAAGGTCGCGTCGCCCATTCGGCATGAACCGGGAGAGAAAAGCGATGGCGCCGCCAATGGTCGGATCAGGCGGGGGATACTTCGACTTTCCGCTCAGGTAGGGCATTTCCAGGGGATGCGCGTAGACGGGAACGTCCCAATGCTCGGCCAGGGCGAGGGCCGACCCGGCGTGATCAAAGTGGCCATGGGTCAGAACAATCGCGGCCGGCTTCGCTCCGCTGCCAAACCGCGCCTCGGTCGCCTCGATGATCTGGCCCGCCCGGCCGGGCAGACCGGCGTCCACCAGCGTCCAGGGCGTGCCCGGGCGGCCGACGAAATAGACGTTAACAAAACTGACCGGCAGCCAGCCGACATCAGGGGCAATGCGAAGAATGGGTCTCATGTTCCGATGTCCGGTGAAGAAAATCGTCTCTGCGGGGTCAGACGGTCGCTCCCACTTTACGGGATGACCAGGGTCTGCCCAACCTTAAGTTTGCCCGGGTCCTCAATTGTCCCCGCGTTGGCGGCATGAATTTCCTTCCAGCGCCGCGGGGACTGGTAAAGCTTGCGCGAGATCGAAACGAGGGTGTCGCCGGGTTCCACCACATAGGTGCGCGCTTTCTTGGAGCGGCTCGCCGCGGCCGGGGCGGCTGTCGTCGCGGGCCGACGCGGCGACGGGCTGGGCAGGGGACGTCCCGACCGGAGATATTCGAGATCGCGGCGCAGGGAAAGATTCTCGTTGCGCAATCGCGTCGCCTCGGCCCGTGTCACCACCGAGTCGCCGGAAAGTGAGGTGACCAGCTCCAGCTCGTCCCGTTTCATCAATTCCTTCACCTCCGCGGCATGTTTACCGGCCGGGCTCAGCGTCAGGTAGCGCTTGTAATGGTGCAGAGCGTTGAGCGGGTCCTTCATCTTGTCGTCATAAAGCAGCCCGAGCCGGTAATGCACCTCGGCTGCTCCCTTCGTGCCGTCGAGCGCCGATTCATAAAGAGCGATGGCTTCCATGAAATTTCCGTCGCCGGTTTCCCGTTCGGCGTCCCGAAGCTTTTGCGTCCCGGCCGGGGTGATCATGCGGTCGCATCCTGAGGCCGTGAGGAGAAAAACCGCGAGCATCAACAGGCGCGCGCTCCCTGAACGAAAACCTTTCATCCGTTCACCCTCTTAGGATGCGTCGCGGAAGCGAGCAACAATTTTTCAGCCGCGGCGCAGAGGGGCGCGAAAGATCAATAGCGCGGCATGCTCGGATCGATCTCCGCGGCCCAGGCGTCCAGACCGCCCTCCAGGTTGAAGACCTGCGAAAACCCCTGCTGCTGCAGCCAGGCGGTGGCATGGGCGCTCCGGAAACCGCTCTTGCAAATGACCACTGTTTTCCTGCCGGGCTCGAGTTCCCCCGCGCGGGCAGGCAATTCTCCCAGCGGGATCAACGTCGAATCCGCCAGCCGCGCCAGGTCAAACTCCACCGGCTCGCGCACGTCGAGCAGGAAGGGCCGCGGCTCGCTCCGGAGCTGTTCCTCCAGTTCCTGCACCGTCACGACCGGCGGGGTGGCCGCGCCACCGTCCGCTCTCGCTCCCCCGCAAAACTCTTCGTAATCAATCGGTGCCGTGATGGTCGGTCGTTCACCGCAGACGGGACATTCCGGATCCCGCCGCACGGAAAATTCGCGCAGCCGCATCTTCAGGCCGTCGAAATGGACCAGGCGGCCGAGCAGCGGATCGCCCGCGCCGAGAAGAAGTTTGATCGCCTCGAGCGCCTGGATCGTTCCGATCAATCCGGGCATGACCCCGAGCACACCCGCCTCGGCGCAGCTGGGGACGGAGCCCGGGGGGGGCGGTTCCGGGAAAAGGCAGCGGTAGCACGGGCCACCGAGATGTGGCGCGAAGACGGAGGCCTGCCCCTCGAACCGGAACACAGAGCCATACACGTTCGGCCGGGAGGCGAAAACGGCGGCGTCGCTGGCCAGGTAACGCGTGGCAAAATTATCCGAGCCGTCGATGACAACATCATAGGCCGCGACCAGGTCAACGGCGTTGGCGGCCGTGAAGCGTTCGCGGTGCCGTTCCACCTTCACCAGTGGGTTCAGCTCCAGCAGCCGATCCTGCGCCGAATCAACCTTGGCCCGGCCCACGTCCGCGGTGTCGTGCAAAAGCTGCCGCTGGAGATTCGAGAGTTCGACCACGTCGTCATCCACCAGGCCGACCGTGCCGACCCCCGCAGCGGCGAGATACATGGCCGCGGGCGAGCCAAGGCCCCCCGCACCAAGGCAGAGCACGCGGCCCTCCTTTAGGCGCGCCTGTCCGGCCTCGCCCACCTCGGGCATGGTCAGGTGCCGGGCATAGCGGCGACGCTCCTCCGGCCCAAGCGGGCTTTGTGTAATCATCGGGCAAACCTAGCCGCCCGCACCGGGCTGCGCCAACTTCTCACGGTTTTACCTCATCCCATTTGATGCCGATGATGCGGCGGTCGCGCAGCGATTTGAGCGACTTCGGGAAAACCAGGTAACGCGCGCCTTTCTCCTCCTTCAGGCCAACGAGCCCGAAATCGGTCCCTTTCTCACCGACGAGAATGGTCATGACCTTTTCCTGACGCAGCAGGGCCTGGAAGGCGGGATCCTGCCGCGGTTTGCGCCACGGGGTGTGGACCGCCGGGGTGCCAAACTCGGCCACGACCTCGGCGAACCGCGTCCTCTTCGTCTTCAGGAGTTTCACGGCAAAAAAAGTCCGCCAGAGAACTACGGCAAAAAGGATCAGACTACCGTTGCTGCATTCCTGCCCTGGCGGGGTTCGTTAGTCCTCAGTCCATAGCCCCTGACGGAAACCGAACTTCCGCGCAGGATGGCCCGCGCGCAATCGTCTTTTCATCGTCCTGCCGGTCATTGACACCCGGTCCGGCTTCTGGTCACATCGCCGCCGTGAAGAAGATCGTCCTGGTCCTGCTCGTGGTCGCCGCCGCCACCTCCTCCTGCACCACTCTTTCCAATCGGCGGGATCTCTACCAGCCGACGCGGCCCCTGCCCAGCCAGCTGCAAACCGCACCGCGCGCCCCTGCGACCACGACGGTGCCGGTCGCGCCCGTGGAAACGGGGCGGATGGAGGAAGAAGAAATGCTGCCGCCCCCCTAGGGGCGGGAGGTCAGGCGAAAGGAAGGTTCGCCTTGATCCGCTGCACGTCCGTCTCGTGGACGAGCACGGTTTTGCTCAGCTGCCGCTTGCGCTTGGCATTCTTGGCCGACATCAGGTGACGCCGGGAGGCCTGGGAGCGGAGCACCTTTCCGGTGGCGGTGATTTTGAACCGCTTCGCCACGGCTTTGCGGGTCTTGGAGCGGGCAATCGATTTCGGCATAAGAGCGCGCAAGATAGCGCACTTGTCGCCCCTGACAAATAAAAGCTGGGGGAGGTGTCCTTCCCGGGGGAAATCGCTGGCGTCTCCCCCTGTTGCGGGAACAGTGGCGGAGTGGAGCAACACGAGGGAAAACCGCAGGTCGTCATCGTTGGGGCCGGTTTCGGCGGGCTCGAGGTGGCCAAAAAACTCGGGCGGGCGCCTGTCCGGGTGACGGTGATCGACCGGACCAACTACCATCTCTTCCAGCCGCTGCTTTACCAGGTGGCCACGGCGGCGCTCTCGCCGGCGGACATTGCCGCGCCGCATCCGGTCCATCCTGAGCCGGTATGGCAACACCGAGGTGATTCTGGGCGAGGTGCAGGCCGTCGATGTCGCGGCCCGTCTCGTGCACACGAAAGACCGCCAGTTTCCCTACGACTACCTCGTCCTGGCCACCGGTTCCCGGCATTCTTATTTTGGTCGGGACGACTGGGAAAAGCTCGCGCCCGGCTTGAAAAGCCTCGAGGACGCGGTCGAGATTCGGCGCCGGCTCCTGCTCGCCTTTGAATATGCCGAGAAGTTGCCGGACAAGGCCGGCCGGCAGGCGGCCATGACTTTTGTCATTGTCGGGGGCGGGCCGACCGGGGTGGAAATGGCGGGCGCCATTGCCGAGATCGCCCGTTACACCCTGGCGAAGGACTTTCGGCATATCGATCCCTCGGACGCCAAGGTCATCCTGGTGGAGAGCGATCAGCGCGTGCTCTCCGCCTTCCCGCCCGATCTTTCCGCCAGCGCCCTGGCCCAGTTGCAGGAGCTGGGGGTGGAGGTGCGCACCGGAAGTCGCGCCCAAAACCTGACCGAGGAGGGCCTCGAGATCGGTTCGGAATTCATTCCCTGCCGGGTCAAGATCTGGGCGGCCGGCAACACCGCCTCCGGGCTTGGCCGTTCCCTCGGGGTGCCCCTGGACCGGGCCGGGCGGGTCATCGTCAACCCCGACCTCACCATTCCGGGTCACCCCGAAGTGCAGGTGATCGGCGACATGGCCAACTTCGAGCACGATGGGGATGGCCGGCCGCTTCCCGGTGTTTCGCCGGTGGCCATGCAGGAGGGAAGGCACGCGGCGGAAAACATCATCCGGTCGCTCGAGGGGCAGCCGCCCCAGCGTTTTTATTATTGGGACAAGGGCACCCTCGCCACCATCGGGAGGAACAAGGCCGTGGCCGACCTGAATTTTGTCCGCTTCAGCGGGGTCCTGGCCTGGCTGGCCTGGCTCTTCGTCCACGTGATTTTCCTGGTCGGCTTCCGCAACCGCGTGGCCGTGCTTCTCGAGTGGGCCTGGGCTTATTTCAGCTTCAGCAAGGGGGCGCGCCTTATCACCCGGAACTTCCAGGCGGAAAGCCGCCCACCGGACTGATGGCGGCGTGGCGCGTGGCGGTGGTGGGAGCGGGCGCGATCGGCTGTTACTACGGCGCGCGCCTCGTCCAGGCCGGGGCCGAGGTTCATTTTCTGATGCGGAGCGACCTCGAAACGGTGCGCCGTGAGGGACTGACCATCCGGAGCCGCGCCGGCAATCTCCAGCTGAATGATGTCCACGCCCACGCGACCACGGCCGGGATCGGCCCGGTGGATCTCGTGCTGGTGGCCCTGAAAACCACGGCCAACGCGGCCTTGCCCGAGCTCATCCCGCCGCTTTTGGGGGAGGGGACCATGCTCCTGACCCTGCAGAACGGGCTCGGCAACGAGGAGGGGCTGGCCCGGGAGTTCGGCGCAGAACGCGTCCTTGGCGGTCTTTGTTTCATCTGCCTGATCCGGACCGCCCCGGGCGTCATCGAGCATTACGATATCGGTCACCTTTCCATCGGCGAATACGACCGCGCCCCATCGGCCCGGACGGACGAGGCTGGTCGAGCTTTTCCGGCGCGGCGGTTTGCGCTGTGCCGCAGTGGAGAATCTTGGGACGGAGCGCTGGCGGAAGCTTGTCTGGAACATTCCGTTCAACGGGCTGGCGGTGCGGGAGCGGCTCGACACGGAGCGCATCCTTGGCCGGGCGGAGTTGCGGGGCGAAGTGGAAGCGCTCATGCAAGAGGTGCTGCAGGCGGCGGCCTGTTGCGGCCATGCACTGCCACCGGAAACCATCGCGCTTCAACTTGCCCGCACCGAGGAGATGGGCCCTTATCGGCCTTCCACCCTGATCGACTACGAGGCGGGAAAAGCGCTCGAACTTGAGTCCATCTGGGGGGAACCGCTCCGGCGATCGCAGGCGAAGGGTGCGTCCTCTCCCCGCTTATCCGCGCTTTATCACGAGCTTTCGCTCATCGACCGGGAACTGTGCGCGCGAAAATGAAAACGGGGGCAGACTCGGAGATCGATCGACCCGTGCTGGTCGTTCTCGACCGACAGCGCAAGGTCGTGCTCGACCGGGCCGCCCTGCAACAGTTTGGCGGTCGCGCGCTCGCGTTGATCCGGAAAAAGGTTCCCCGGTTTGAGGCCACGAGGCTGGCCCGCCTTGCGGAAGTGAGCGTGGTGCTCGTGTCCGACCGCCGCATGGCCGCGCTGCACCTTCAATATATGAACGTGGCCGGCCCCACCGACGTGCTGACGTTTGAGCACGGCGAGATCTTTATCAGCACGGAGACTGCCCGGGCCAATGCCCGGCGTTTCCGCAGCACCACCCGGCAGGAAATCGAACTTTATCTGGTGCACGGGCTCCTGCATCTCTCCGGTTGCGACGACACCTCCGCGGGGCCGGCTCGCCGCATGGGTCGCCTGCAGGAGTCGGTGGCCCGGGGCGCCCGGAAGAGCGGGCGCGACACCGGTTGAAGGCGTGGGGCCGTATGGTAGCGTCCTGCCATGGCGATCGAGGTTTCTTCGTCGGACGTCATGATCAGGGCTGGCCTGCCGGGAGCGCCGACGCTGGAGGAGGAAACGTCCACGCAGGCGGAAACCGACCTGCCCTGGCAGGTGGTGGTCCATAACGATCCGGTAAACCTGATGAGCTACGTCACCATGGTCTTCCAGAAAGTCTTTGGTTATCCGAAGCAGAAGGCCGAGACGCACATGATGGAAGTGCATGAAAAGGGACGCTCGGTTCTCTGGACGGGCGTGCGTGAACGCGCCGAGCTTTACGTGCAGCAACTGCATGGCTACCTGCTGCTGGCCACGATCGAACGCTGTCCCTGAAGATGGAGCTGAGCCGGGAGGCGGACACGCTGGAGATTCGGGAAATCGACCCGTTCCTGGCGGAGCTTCTTCGCCAGGTGCCGGCCAGCGCGGAGCCGGAAGGTTCGGAAGCGGCCGAGCAACGGCTTTTTTCCAAACCGTCGGCCGAAAGCGAAGCCTGCCGGGAATGGAAGAATTACGTCGAACCCGAGCTACGCCGCATTTTCGCCAGTGCGACCGAGATCGTCGTCGAGGATTTGCGGCAATTGGAGGACAACGGCAAACCGTTTGCCAACGCCACTCTCCGCATCCCGGTGGCGCATGCCGACGCCTGGCTCAATACCTTGAACCAGGCGCGCCTGGTCATCGCCGCCCGCTACAATTTCAGCGACGGCGAACTCTGCGATCATTATCGCTCGCCCATTGGGTCCCGCCGCGACCTCAGTCTTTTCCAGGTCAATTTCTACGGCTTCCTGCAGGAGTTCATCCTGCGGGAAATCGAGACGCCCTAGGATTTGGCCTTGTTCCGGACCATGGACATCAAGCGGTCCTTGATCGCGTCCGATGCCTTGGCCGGCTGCAGGCTCAGGGCAAAGGCCTCGTGCAGGGAATAGCACTCGTTGATGCAATCCTCCGCCTGCCGTCCAAACTCACGGCGCGCCGTCTCGAACTCGGCCACCTCGTCGGATTCCAGGGAACCGATGACGTAGAGCCGGGCCCGATTCTGGAATTCGTCAAAGCTCATCTTTAAGCTCCTTGAGACCGTCGTAAATTTTCTTGAGCCCCAGTTCAAGCCGCGTTTTCACCGTGCCCAGCGGCGTGTTCGTCTGCAAAGCGATCTCCCGCTGGCTCATCCCGCGAAAAAAAGCGAGTTCCACGGCTTCCTGCTGGGCCGGCGGCAGGGAGTTGATCACCGTTCGCACGATGGCGCGCGTGTCCCCCGAGGAGATTTCTTCCGCGGTCGCGTTATGCACCCAGGCTTCGGGCTGCTGCTCCGTCTCGGCCTGGAGGCGTTCGCCCGCCCTGGTATAGGCCTGCTTTTTGCGCAAGCCGTCGATCGCGCGGCGCCGGGCCAGCGTCACCATCCAGCCAAGCGGTTTGCCTTTCTGCGCGGAGAAATTGCGGGACTGGTTCCAGATTTCCATGAAAATCTCCTGGAGCAGGTCGTCCGCCTCGGCGTCGTTGTGGACCACGCGCAGAATCAGCGCCTTAAGAATGCCGTTGTAGCGGTCGTAGAGCAGCGAGAGCGCTTCCGGTTCCTCCTGCTGAATCCGCAGCATCAACTCGAGGTCCGTCGGCGACCCCGGCTCAATGTGCGGGTTAAGTGCCGGCACTGGCACGGTGCCAAGCCCCTCCACGGGGTCGGGCGCCAGGGGCAGATCAAAACGGCGTTTCACAGTCGAAAGTTTCAAAGTTCCCGCGAGGGGCGCTCCAGGCGGCTTCCGCTGCCGCGGACAGGGAAAAGAACAGCCGGAAACCGCATGACCCGTTTTAGACGTTCCGCCCCGGCGCGTCCATGGTTTTCCGCGCCCGGGGCGGATTACCCCTTGACCCCGCCAAGGTCGCGTCGATAACCTCCCGTCTCCACCAGCGCGCCTGCATGAAACGTTCCCTGCTTTCCTTACTCTTTCTTCTTCCTCTCCTCTTCGTCGGTGTCTCCGCCCGGGGGCAGGACATGCTCGCGCCGGCTCTCCGCGCCACCCCGGATGAAGAGACACCCACGCCTACGCCTTCGCCCACCGCGCCCGAGGCCACCCCCGAACCTTCGCCCACCGCCACCCCGGCGGCTTCGCCTGCCTCCACCCCCGTTCCCACGGCCAAACCTCGCGTCACCACCCTCGAACCAATCCGGGCCACCAGTCCTGCCCCGGCGGGAACCCGTGCTCCCGCCCCTGCCGCCACGGAGGATGACGATGAGGAACCAGAGGTGGTTGATAATACCAGCCCCTCCCGCCAAAATCTCGCCCGCACCGTCTCACTCCTTCGCCGTCTCGAGACCCAGTGGGAGAAATCGGCGCACGACGAGAAAGTGATCAAGCGCATCGTGGCCGACGACTTCATCGGGGTATCGCCCGATGGCAAGGTGCTCTCGAAATCGTCCCTGCTCCGACGGGCCCGCCGGATGGAGCCGCCCGGGAAATCGGCCTCCACCGGCACCCGCAGCATGAACGTGCGCATGTTTGGGCCGCGCGTGGCGGTGGTCACCGGGGTGGCCCGCGAGAGCGGCCGGGACAAGGAAGGCAAAAAGTTCCGGCTCAATTTCCGTTTCACCGACACGTGGATGGAACGCGACGGCAAATGGCAGTGCGTGGCCAGCCACGCCATGCTTCTGCCGAAATAGCGGTCACCCGCAGCGCCCGGCCCTCCGCGGCGCCGGGATAAATTCCCGTCCGGGTGCGATTGCGCGCCCCGCCTTTGTGCGCCAAGTGTAACGAACATGGCCGGGACGGATCCTTCAGAAGCAAACGACCCCCTCTGGTACAAGGACGCCGTCATCTATGAGCTCCACGTCAAGACGTTCCACGACTCGAACGCCGATGGCATCGGCGATTTCCGCGGGCTGACGGAGAAGCTGGATTACCTCCAGGAACTCGGCGCGACCGCGATCTGGCTCCTGCCTTTTTATCCTTCGCCGCTCAAGGATGACGGTTACGACATTGCCGATTATTTCGACGTCAATCCCAACTACGGCACCCTGGCTGACTTCAAGGATTTCCTCCAGGCCGCGCATGACCGCGGACTGCGGGTGATCACCGAATTGGTGATCAACCATACCTCCGACCAGAATCCCTGGTTCCGCAAATCGCGGCGGGCGCCCGCCGGTTCACCCGAGCGCGAATATCTATGTCTGGAGCGACACGCCCGACCGTTACCGCGAGGCGCGGATCATCTTCAAGGATTTCGAGACCTCGAACTGGTCCTGGGACCCCGTGGCCCGGGCCTATTACTGGCATCGGTTCTATTCACACCAGCCCGACCTGAACTTTGATAATCCGGCGGTGCACGAAGCCGTGTTCAGAAGGTGCTCGATTTCTGGCTCGACCTCGGGGTGGACGGCCTGCGGCTCGATGCGGTGCCGTATCTCTACGAACGGGAGGGGACCAACTGCGAAAATCTGCCCGAGACGCACGTCTACCTGAAGAAGCTCCGCCGCCATCTCGATCTTCAGTTTCAAGGACCGGATGCTCCTGGCCGAGGCCAACCAGTGGCCCGAGGACGCGGTGACATATTTCGGCGACGGCGACGAATGCACATGAACTTCCACTTTCCGCTGATGCCGCGGATGTTCATGTCGCTCCAGATGGAGGATCGCTTTCCCATCATTGATATTCTCGACCAGACGCCGGCGATTCCGGAAAACTGCCAGTGGGCCATGTTCCTGCGCAACCACGATGAGCTGACGCTCGAGATGGTGACCGACGAGGAGCGCGACTACATGTAGCGGGTCTACGCGCAATGACCCGGTCGCCCGCATCAACCTCGGCATTCGGCGCCGGCTCGCTCCGCTCCTGGCCAACAACCGGCGCAAGATCGAGCTGCTGAACATCCTTCTCTTCTCCCTGCCGGGCACGCCGGTCCTCTATTACGGCGACGAGATCGGGATGGGCGACAACGTTTACCTGGGCGATCGCAACGGCTGCGCACGCCGATGCAATGGAGCGCCGACCGCAACGCCGGGTTTTCCAAGGCCAATCCGCAGCAGCTTTACCTGCCGATCATCGATCGACCCCGAGTACCATTACGAGGCGATCAACGTCGAGAACCAGCAGAAGAACCTGTCCTCCATGCTTTGGTGGACCCGGCGGGTCATCGCGATGCGCAAAAATTTCAAGGCGTTCTCCCGCGGCACCCTCGAGTTCCTGCTGCCGGAGAACGCAAAGGTGCTCGCCTTCATTCGTCAGCACGGGGACGAGACCATCCTCGTGGTGGTCAATCTTTCGCGGTTCGCCCAGCCCGCCGAACTCGATTTGAGCCGTTTCGCCGGTCATTCGGTCATGGAAGTATTCAGCCAGAATTATTTCCCCGCGGTGACGGACAAGTTGTATCCGATCACGCTCGGGCCGCACGCCTACTATTGGTTTGCCCTCAAACCGCAGCGCGCGGCCGTGGCCGCCTCGAGCGAGCGGCATATCCCCACCCTGACGGCGCCGGCGGAACTTGGACGCCCTGCTCCGGAACGACCTGCGGCAGCGCCTGGAGCGTGAGATTCTCCCCGGATATCTGCGCGGTTGCCGCTGGTTCGGCGGCAAGGCCCGGGTGGTGCGGGATCTCCGCGTCATCGAGCAGGTCCCGATCTCGGAGCAAAATCGGTCGGCGCGGTTCTGGTTCGTCCAGGTTGATTACATCGAGGGCGTCAGTGACACCTATGCTCTCCCGGTCCAGATCGCCACCGGCGAAGCGGCCGAGGAGATGATGCGGCGCGCGCCGCAGGCGGTGATCGCGCGACTGACCGGGACGGAGCCGGGCGTCCTGCATGATGCCATTTGGGATGCCGGATTCCGGGAGGCGCTCTTTAACCTGTTGCTCGAGCAGCAGTGCCTGCCGGGGCGCCATGGCCAGCTTTGCGGCACCGCCGGCTCCCTCCTGGCGGAGGAAAAATCGGCCGGGCACGTGGCGCTCGCCTCCCAGGTTTTAAGCGCCGAGCAAAGCAATTCCTCCATTCTCTTCGGGAACAAATTCTTCCTTAAGCTCTACCGGCGTCTCGAGGACGGGGTGAATCCCGACGTCGAGATCACCAGTTTTCTCACTGAACGGAGCAAATTCGAGAACGTGCCGGCCTTTGGCGGCGCCATCGAGTACCGGCGCCCGAAATCGGCGCCGACTGTGGTGTCGCTCCTGCAGGCGGCGGTGCAGAACGAAGGGGACGCCTGGTCGCTCACGCTCGATGCCGTGGCCGGCTATTTTGACCGGGTCCTCGCGCGCAAGGCTGATGTGCAGAACGACGTCACGCCGGCGGGCGCGCTTTTCGAGGAACTAATCGGCGGCATCTACCCGGAGCAGGTAAAACTGCTGGGGCGGCGCACGGGCGAACTCCACCAGGCTCTGGCCTCGGACACGGAGGAGCCCGCCTTTGCCCCCGAGGCCGCCAATACCATGGCGCAGCGATCGGTTTATCAATCCATGCGCGCTTCTCTCCGGCGCGCCTTCAGTCTGCTGCAGAAGAAGCTGCCGGAACTGCCGGCCGATTTCCGCGATGAGGCCGCCCGGGTCCTGCAAAGTGAAAGCGAGATCCTGGCCCACGAACAGCGACTGCTGGAGACGCGCTCAGCCACGCTCAAGATTCGCATCCATGGCGATTTCCATCTCGGCCAGGTCCTTTACACCGGGAAAGACTTTATATTCCTCGATTTTGAAGGCGAGCCGGCCCGTCCCCTGAGCGAGAGGAAGCTGAAACGCTCCGCCCTGCGCGACGTCACCGGCATGATGCGGTCGTTCCAGTATGCCGCTTACAGCGCGCTCTGGCAGCCGGCCATGCGGCAGGAGGACATCCCGTTTCTCGAACGCTGGGCCGATCTCTGGTATCGGCAGATGAGCAGCGTCTACCTGCAGAGCTATCTCGCCACCACCGGGGACGGCTCGTTTGTGCCGCAGGACCAGGGCGAACTGGAGGTGCTGCTGCGGGCCTATCTTCTCGACAAGGCAGTCTATGAGATCGGTTACGAGTTGAATAACCGGCCCAAGTGGGTGGTCATCCCGGTGCGCGGCATCCTGCATATTCTTCTCGGCGAAGGACTGCTCCGGTAAAAAACCGCCGGACGGGCAATCCTCTGCCGGAACGGCGGCTGGTTGCCGCAATATTTCTTGGCAGACGAATGACTTCGGCGCAGACTCCGCCCATGAAGTCGCACCTCGCCGCCATCGACGCCCGCGTCGCCGCCAAACATTTGCTGACGCACCCCTTTTACCTTGCCTGGAGCCGGGGCGAACTGAGCCTCGAGGCGCTGCGGGATTACGCCGCGCAGTATTATCATCACGTGGCCGCCTTCCCGACCTACCTTTCCGGCGTGCATGCGCGCTGCGACGACCAGCCCACCCGTCGCCAGCTTCTCGATAACCTCTGCGACGAGGAGGCCGGCCGGCCCAATCATCCCGAGCTGTGGCTCCAGTTTGCGGAATCGCTCGGGGTTTCCGCCGCCGCCGTCCAGGCCAGCGCCCCCGAGCCGGAGACGTCCGCCCTGGTCAAAACCTTCCGGGAACAGTGTGCCGGCAGTACGGCGGAAGGCGTGGCCGCCCTTTACGCCTACGAAAGCCAGATTCCGTCCGTGTCCGAGACGAAGATCGACGGTTTGAAGAAGCATTACGGGATGACGGAGCCGGCGGCGTATCAATATTTCACCGTGCACATTGAGGCGGATCGCGAGCATGCGGCGGCCGAGCGCGAGATGCTCGGCCGGCATCTCACGGAAACGAACGCTCCCTCCGCTTTGCGCGCCGTGGACTCGGTGCTGGATGCGCTTTGGAACCTGCTCTCAGGCGTTTGCCGGCGTCACGCCATCGCCTGATTCTGCGCTTCCCCGCGGGCTGAAGGAGGGACGTCCTTTCCAGGACGTCGGCCGCCCGGTCAGATACCGGACAAGACCAAGCCACTGCAGCACGAGCAGGGTGATGATCGAGAAGGGATGCAGCAGCGCCATGGCGGCAGGCTGATGGAACCGTTTGGCCGCGAACAGCCGCGGCGCCAGCGCGAGCGCGGCCGCGAGGACGGACAGGGCCAGCGCGCCCGGAGAAAGGAAAGGCGCGAGACCAAGCAGGACAAAGGGGAGAACCTGTCCACCCAGGAGGAGCAGCGTAAACGGAACGATGCGGCCGGGCGCGCCGAGGCCCTCATGCGTGTTCTTGGCCAGCCCGTTCCAGACTTCCCGCCCGTTGTGATACATCCGGCAACTGGCCAGCGCGGTGACGTCAATCAGGTCGGTGGCAAAACCGCGCGCGCGAAACTGCCGGGCCAGCGCCATGGCGTCATGCACGCGGCGGCGCACCGCATGATGTCCGCCCGCCGCGAGATAATCCTCCTGCCGGCACGCCAGCAACTGGCCACAGGCTGCGCCATAGCGCGGGGATAGGGAACGCTGCATCCCGCGGAACGGGAGAAAGCCGAGAAGGATGAAGTGAAGCAGAGGAATCAGGAATTGTTCCGGGAAGCTGGCCAGTTCCTGCCGGGGAATTCCGCTGACCAGCCCGCGCCGCGCGCGTTCCAGCCCGGCCACCAAGAGCGGCACCGCCCCCGGTTGCAGGCGTACATCGGCGTCGACGAAGAGCAGAACCGGGAAGCGCGCGGCGTGACCCAGCTGCCAACAGGCGAAATTTTTGCCGCACCATCCCGCGGGCAACGTTTGGCCGCGAACCAGGCGGACCCGTTCGCCGGCCACCAGCCCCGCGGTGATCGTGGCGGTTTCATCCTCGGAATGGTCGTCGAGCACAATCACCTCCGCGGCCCCCGCCCCCAGCGCCGCCCTGATTGCTCCGGCGATGTTGCCCGCTTCGTTGCGGGCCGGGATCAGGACCGAGGCCGGCGTCGCGCTGGAGGTCGTGGGTGCGTGAAACCGGCGCAGGTTCAGGAAAAACAAGCCGGCCGGGAGCGCGGCGCAGGCCAGGGCAACGATCGCGGCAATCACAACCGGGAATGTTCCGCGCGGAATTCGTCACCTCGCACCCTGGCCGCCAGGCGCTGCCAGGTCGAATAAATGAAGTTCACTCCCGCACGGGTCCGGCGAAGCTCGATCCAGGCGCCGGCATCGCGCGCCTGGGCGGACGCGGCCAGTTTTGTCGCCACTTCGGCCAGGCGGTTTTCCAAAAACTCGCAAGCGGCCGCGGGGGCGGGCGGGGTTGGCCACGAGACGGGCGCGCCGAACGCGACCAGCGCCTCCGGCAGGCGTTCTTCCCAGAAAGTGTATTCCACCGCCAGGGGGATGAAGGCGAGACCGGGAAAACGCCGGGCCACGTGACCGATGCCGGCGGCGAAGCCGAGCGGGCGCTGGCGAACATCGGCGAAGCGCCCCTGGGGCGTCAGCCAAAGGAGAGATGCAGGCTGGGACAGAAGGTGATCCGCCTGCGCGAGGAAATTGCGCCCGCCGCGCAGGCTCCCCTGCCGCAGGGGGAACAGACCAAGATGGCGCAGGAAAGGATAGCGGCGAAGCGACTCGGCCTCGATCGGGGCGTAGGAATGATGCCCGGCGAACAGTTTTCCCGAGAGAAAAAGGCAGAGCAGCGGGTCCCACCACGAAGCGTGGTTCAGGTAGATGACGGCAGACTGGTCCGGCGCGAGGCTGGGCGGGCGTGCTTCGCCCAACAACCGGACTGCGTGAAACCGACGCGCCAGGTAGGAGCGGTTGTAGAGATGAAAAAGGCGCAGAAACCCAGGAGAAATCGCGGCTTTCTCTTCCGGAATCATGGATCAGCCTGCCGCGCCCACCGCCTCGGTGGCACCGGAACGCCGGGCTGCGTCCTGGTCAAGCGCGTCGGCGGCGATCCATCCCGACATCAGCACCATCGGCATGCCCGGGCCGGGGTGCGCGGCCCCGCCCGCCAGGTAAAGGCCCGCGACATCCCGGCTGCGATTCGAAGGCTTGAAGGCGCCCAGAAGACGGCCGTGACTGGCCAGGCCGTAGATGGCCCCCTGCAGAACCTGGTAACGATCATGAATGTCCTGCGGCGTGAGCGCCGCCTCGCTGACAATGCTGCCGGGGTCGAAACCGGCGGTGCGCTTCAGTTTCTCGAGGATGACCTTGCGATAATCGGGCAGCATCTTTCGCCAATCCTGCCCCGGACGGAGGAAGGGTGTGTGCACCAGGACGTAAAGAGCCTCGCCGCCGGCGGGGGCGACGCTCGGGTCGGAGAGGGCCGGCGCGCAGACGTAGCAGGTCGGGTCCGGGGCGGGCTGGCCGCGCCGATAGATATGGCGAAATTCATCATGCGGATCGTCCGAGAAGATGAAGTTATGATGAAGAAACTGTTTCGGCCGCTCGGCCAGGCCAAGATAAAGCACCACGCCGGAGCAGGCCGGCTCGTAGCGGCGCCGGCGCTCAAAGGCCGGGACGCCGCCGAGCAACTCCCGGTGTGTCCGGACCGCATCAGCATTGGAAACGATCGCGTCGAAGGCCAGATGCTGGCCTGAGGCGAGTTCCACGCCGGTGGCCTGCCGGTTGGTCACGGTGATGCGGCGCACCTGTGCGCCTTTTTGAAACTCGACTCCCAGCTCCTGCGCGAGGAGGGCCAGGGCGCGCGGGACGGCCGCGGTGCCGCCGAGGGGATACCAGATTCCCTCGTCCGTCTGCATGTGCGCGATGCCGCAGAGGACTGCCGGCGAATTGTCGGGCGCCGACCCCACGTACTGGGTGAAATGATCGACCATCTGGGCCACGCGCCGGTCGGGGATGAATTTGCGCACCGTGCTCCCGACCGACCGTCCCATGCGCATGGCCAGCACGTCGGAGAGCGTGGCCGGTTGCATCATTTCCGTCGCATTAAACATGTCGCGCAGGCCGCCCACCGGCCGGTAGAAGAACCAGTTCCGCGAGATGCGATGCAGTCTTTCGGAAAGCTCGAGAAAGCGGCCATAACCCTCCGCGGTCTTCGCGCCGCTGAAATTTTCCAGGGTCGCGCGCATCTCCTGGATGTTCTCCGTCAGGTCCAGGGTGGTGCCGTCGGTGAAAAAGGAACGCCACTGCGGATCGAGGCGCACCATCGGAATCCGTTCCTCGAGGCTGGCGTTGGCCTCCGCGAAAATGCGTTTCAACACCGAGGGCACCGTCAGGATGGTCGGGCCCATGTCGAAACGAAAACCGTCCTGCTCCAGCACGGCCGCCTTGCCGCCCAGCCAGTCGTTTTTCTCAAAAAGAGTGACCTCGTGGCCACGGGCGGCCAGGGTGACGGCGGCGGCGAGGCCGCCAAGTCCACCGCCAATGATTCCAACGCGTTTGCTCATCTTTTTTTCCTCCGTGCCATGGCTGCTGAGAATAGCCGGCATAACCCCGAGATTCTCTGTTTAAACCCGCGGCCGTGCGCCAGGCCAAGGTAACCTGCAAAGAGATCCGCGTCTGCCGGGTGCGACTTCATCAGGTGCGGCCTTATCTTTGCGCGCCGGACTGAGACGGAATGCGGATAAGTCATTTCCAGGAGACCTTCGCGACCGCGGGTCACGCCAAACCCGCTTGAGCGCACGCCCCCAAAGGGAAAACGGGGATCGGCCGTGGGCACAATAATGTCGTTGATGGTGACGAACCCGGTTGCGAGGTCGGCCGCGAGTTTTGCGGCCGTATTCTCGTCCCGGGAGAAAATGGTGGCCCCGAGACCCGCTTCCGCGTCGCCCATGAGGAGAAGCGCGTCCTGGTCATTGGCCACGGCCACGATTTCGCTCGTGCTCAGGCCCCGCGCAGCGAAGCGGGCATGCAGTTCGCGCACGAGGGTGGCGTCGACATAGATGATGTGCGGGAGCATGCAGGTCTCGCCGCCGTTGAGGTCACGGGCGAATGCAATCGTGCGCACGACGAGGTCGAGATCCGCGTCGCCCCGAACGTAAACGGGATCCTGGCCGGAAAGTTCCATGATGGCGGGGATGTTCCGCGGCGCGAGGTGCGCGAGAAAATCGCGGCCGTTCGCGGACGACCCGGTGAAGACCACCTTGTCCACCCCGCAGTTTGCCGCCTCGCGCGCGGCCTCGGGACTTTCCGGGAGCAAAAGCATCAGGTTCGGATCCAGTCCGGCCGCCCGAAAAATTTCCTCGCGAAAGAACCGCAGGGGCGCGCTGCTCTGCTCCGCCGGTTTAAGCAGGACGGCGTTTCCGGCGACCAGCGCCTGCAAGGCCTGGATGGCCGGCAGGAAGAGCGGATAATTGCCGGGGCCGACGATGAGGACCACGCCCCACGGTTTGCGCTCGATGGCGAGGCGGGCACCGAGAAGCCAAAGCGGACGGCCCCGGACACCGTGCCGCCGGGGACGCAGGATGCGCGCGGCATTCTTTTCCAGGAAACGGCAGCCGTCGGCCAGGGGAACGACTTCCGAGACGAGTTTCTCCGCCGGGGTGCGCCGGCAGAGTTCCGCGGTCACCTCGGCCAACGCCGGGGCGTGCCGGGCGATGGTGCTGCGAAGCGAACCGATCAGGCTTGCCCGCTCCCGCACGGGCCGCCGGGCCCACGTTTTTTGAGCCTGACGGGCCGCGACGAATTTTTGCGCCACTTCCGGCCGGAGCGCCGGGATCTGGCGGGTGAAATTTTCCAGCGCAATCATGCCGCCACCATTTCTTCGGGGGGAGATGTCGTCTCACGGACGGCGGGCGCGCCGAGGTCCTCGCCGATGAGACGCGAAGTGATCCGGGCGGATTCGAAAATGACCGGCAGACCACTGCCCGGGTGCGTTCCGCCGCCGACGAGATAGACGCCGGGGAGGTCCTCGAACCGGTTGCGCGGCCGCAGATGCAGGAGCTGGTCGAGGCTGTGCGAAAGGTTGAAGGTCGCGCCGAGATGAATCTGGTGCTGGCGATCCCAATCGGCCGGCGTGACCACGCGCTCGAACTCGATGCGGCGTTCGACCTCGTGAAACCCCGCCTTGGCGATCTGCTCGAGAGCCAGCTGCCGGTAGCGGTCGCGCTCCCTGCTCCAGTCGATGTTGGCGTGCTGGTGCGAGACGGGAAGCAGCACGTAGAGCGTGCTTTTGCCCGAAGGAGCGAGGGTCGCGTCGCTCACCCCGGCATTCTGCACGTAAAAGGAGGGATCAACCGAGAGAACGTGCTGTCGTTCAATCTCGTCGAGGTTTTCCTCGTAACCCTCCGAGACGAAAATGTTGTGGTGGGGGAGGTCGTAACGCCCATCGATGCCGAGGTAGAGCATGAAGGTGGAACAACTGAATTTTTTGCGCGCCAGGCGCCGGTCGCTCCAGCGCCGGCGATACCGGTCGGGCAAAAGACGCTGCATGGCCCGGGCGAAGTCGGCGTTGATGACAATGGCGTCGGCCTTGTATTCCCCCCGGCTGGTGCGCACGCCGGTGGCCCGGCCCTGCTGCACCAGGACTTCCTCGACCGGTTCGTCGAGGCAGATCTCCACACCGAGCTTGCGCGCCACCCGCGCCAGGGCCCGGGTAATTTCGCCGCAGCCGCCCACGGGATGAAACACGCCGTACTCGGTACTCGAGGAAGGAAAGAATCGAGAAAAGGCTGGGGCAGCGGAAGGGCGACATGCCGAGATATTTTGACTGGAAGGAAAAGGCGAGGCGCATGCGCGGGTCAGAGAAGAAGCGCCGCAGATCCTCGTCCATCGACTGGTGGGGGCGCAGGTAGGGAAGAAGCTTGAGCAGCTGAGGATTAAAGAGATTGCGCCAGCCGGAGAAGGCGGATTCGAGGGCGGGCTGCATCAAGCGCAGCTTGCGGCGATTGTCGGCCAGGTAGCGTTCGAAACCGTCCGCATCCTGCGGCGCGATCTTCCGGATTTGTTCCTTCATCCGCGCCACGTCGGGGGTGCAATCGAGGGTGGCGCTATCGCCGAAAATGATGCGGTACTGCGGGTCGAGCCGGATCAGTTCGAGTTCGTCCTTCAGGGAAGTGCCGGCGGCCTGGAAGATTTCGTCCAGCACGCGCGGGTAGAGGAAGAAGGTGGGACCGACATCGAAGCGGAAACCGTCGGCCTCGATTGAGGAGGTTCGCCCGCCGAGGAGAGGGAGGCGTTCGAGGACGCGGACGTGATAACCCGCAGTTGCCAGAAGAACAGCCGAGGCAAGCCCCCCAGGGCCCGCGCCCACAATGATGATTTCTGGGGTGTGGGCGCGCGCGGCCTTTTTGGAGCGTAGCTGCATGACTCCTTGGCTATTCGTGCCACTCCAGCCCACGGATTCACAGCAAATAAGCGGAGAAACCGTGGCGCCCGGTTTGCGCGGGGGGAAAGCTGGGTATCGTGCGCGTTAACATGACCGAGCAAGTTCTGGCGGGAAAAACCGGCGTCGTCTTTGGCGTCGCGAACAAACGGAGCATCGCGTGGGCTATCGCGAAGGCATGGGCAGCGGCCGGGGCGCGGCTGATTTTCAATTATCAGGGAGAGCGCCTGAAGGAAAACGTGGCGGAACTCGTGGGAGAGTTCGGCGAGGGCACACCGCTTTATCCGTGCGACGTCTCCAGCGACGAGGAAATCGAGAAGTTCTTCGGGAAAGTGAAGGGCGAGACCGACCGGCTCGATCTCCTTCTGCATTCGGTGGCTTTCGCGCCCAAGGAGGCGCTCGAGGGCGATTTCTTGGGCACGACCCGCGAAGCTTTTCGAACCGCGCACGATATCAGCGCGTATTCGCTCGTCGCCCTGACCCGCGCGGCCGCTCCCATGATGACGGAGGGCGGGAGTGTGGTGGCGATGAGCTACTACGGGGCGGAAAAGGTGGTGCCCCACTACAACGTCATGGGCGTGGCCAAGGCGAGCCTGGAAGCCAGCACCCGTTACCTGGCCTACGATCTCGGACCGAAAAAAATCCGGGTCAATTGCATCTCCGCCGGTCCCGTAAACACCCTCGCGGCCCGCGGCATCAGCGGATTCTCGCAAATGCTGAAGCATTACCAGGAACGGGCCCCGCTCAAGAGGAGCTGTGAGCCGTCCGAACTCGGCGCGACTGGCGTCTTTCTGGCCGGCCCGGGCGGGGCGGCCATCACCGGCCAGGTCATTTACGTGGACGGCGGTTACCAGATCATGGGGATGTAAGCGGAATTTCGAATTGCCATTTTGGATTTGCGATTGAAGCAGCAGTTGGTTGAGCTGCTCGGTGAAAATGTCGTCGCCGCTGATTCGGAGACACTCACTGCGCACTCGGGCGACAAATGGTTTGCGAGCCACCCGCCGGATGTTGTCGTCTTTGCCGAATCCACAGAGCAGGTGAGCGCGCTGCTGCGGTTTGCCGCGGAAAGAAAGGTTCCGGTCACGGCCCGCGGGGCCGGCTACGGTTATGTGGGCGGGTGCGTGCCCGAAAAGGGGGGCATTGCCCTGTCGCTCGCCCGGATGAACCGGATCAGGGAGATCAGTTTTGATGACGCCGTGGCGGTGGTGGAACCGGGCGTGATTACGGCGGAGCTGAAACGGCAGGCGCGCGCACAAAAACTTTTTTATCCGCCCGACCCGGCCAGCCTGGAGCATTGCACCCTTGGCGGAAACGTGGCCACGAACGCGGGCGGGCCGCGCTGCCTGAAATACGGGGTGACGCGCAACTACGTGCTCGGGCTCGAGGTGGTCCTGGCTGGGGGCGCCGTTCTCCGCGTGGGCGGCCGGGTGCATAAAAACAAGACCGGGTTCGACCTGATCGGCCTGTTTGTCGGCGCCGAAGGAATGCTCGGGATTGTGACCGAGATCACCCTCCGGCTTCTCCCGCTCCCCCCGGCGCGCGCCACCCTTTCCGCCGCTTTTGCCACCATGGCCGAGGCAGCCGCGGCGGTGCAGGCCATCTTTGCCGCGGGATTTCTTCCTTCTTCATTGGAGATTGCCGACCAGTTCACCCTGGAATCGGCGCGGCGCGACCGCGCGGAAGGGTCGGTGCCGCCCGGTAACGCCCATCTCCTCGTGGAACTGGATGGGCAACCCGCCTCCGTCACGGCGGAGTTGCAGGCCCTCAGGGAGCTGCTGGAGCAACGGGTTCCCACCGCGCTCGAGGTGGCGGCGGATGAGGCGGCTTCGGAACATCTCTGGGCGCTGCGCCGCGATTTCAGCAATTCCCTGCGCGCCACCGGTCTGACAAAACTGAACCAGGACGTTGTTGTCCCGCGCAGCCGGCTGGTCGACCTGGTGGAGTTCGCGGCCGAGCTGCAGGCGCGGCACGGTTTTCCAGTCGCGTGCTTTGGTCATGCGGGTGATGGGAACATCCACGTCAACATCATGGCCGAGGGTTACAACCGGGAGGCTGCGGTGCGGGAGCGCGTGGAAGCCGCGCTTGACGACCTTTTTGCGCAGGTGCTCGCCTGGGGAGGTGTCATCACCGGCGAACATGGCGTCGGCCTCGCCAAGAAACGCTGGTGGCCCGATGCGACCAGCGAGGTCGCGCGTGATCTGCACCGCCGGCTGAAGCAGGCGCTCGATCCGCACGGGATCCTGAATCCCGGAAAATTCGTCGATTAGTTCCGGGTCAGGTCGAAGCGGGCGCGGATGGCGCGGTGGTCGCTCGCGTCCTTGGCCGTTTCCACCATGGCGGCCTCGCGCAGGGAGGCATTTTTATAGAGGATGTGATCGAAGCAGGCGGCTGGAAACCGGCGATCCGCGGCAATGGTCTGACGCTGGGCAAACGGGACATTGCGCCAGGCCCAGGCAAAGCCGGCCGCGAAAAGGCGCGGCATGGTCTGTTCATTTCGGAAACGGGGATCGTCCAACGAGGTGTTGAAATCGCCGCCCACGATCCAGCTCAGGCGCCCAAGTTTTTCGTAGGCTGTCGCCATCGCCTTCATGTGCGCGACCAGTTGCCGGGCCGATTCCTCGCGCAGCCGGACATTTTCGCTGTGCTCGCCGCCGTTGCTCTTCAGATGAACAACATAAACCATCAGCAGGTGTTTGGGTGCGATCTGGTAGGCGGCGAAGGCGAACCCGCGCGGCGGCGCCAGGGGCCCCTCCGCCTGCCAGAGTTCCGACCAGGCGCTCACCGCGGGCAGGCGACTCGCCAGCACGACCTGCTGGGCCTCCGCCTGGTTCTCGCGCGGGGGGAAATTGGAAATGACGTCGACCTTGAACCCGGGCAGTGGCTTGAGGGCAAGCTCCGCGGCCTGCCAGTCGCGCACTTCTTCGAGGCCAATGACGTCCGCCTTAAGCCGGGTGATTTCGGCGTGCACAAGCTCGGTCTGCCGGGCCTCCTCGGGAGCAGAAGCATCGGGACGCCCACCGGGAAACCATTGGATGTTCCAGAATGCCACTCCCACGTCCGCTGCGGTGACAGGCGCCTCCGCCAGCCGGGCTGGTTCCTCCGCGCGGGCGGAAAACGAAATGAGGAGGCCGAGGAAAAGGGCGGGCAGACTCCGGCAGAGGCGATGCATCCCGGGAATCAACCGCATCTGCGCGGTGGCGCGAGCGATTTCGGTCAGCCGCGGGTGACGATCCGCTCGAGTTGCGCCCGCACGGCACGTTCCGCCTCGGCTTCGCTTTCGTAGCCGGACGCGATCAGCTGCAGCATCTGCGTGCCGACATCGCGCTTGCCCCGGCGCACCGCCTCGAGGCGGCCGGCCGCGGTCCAGTTTTCATCGTTCACCGTCCCGGCGTCCGGCACCGAGCCGTCCCAGTAACAGTAATAGACGTGGAGGACCTCCGAGCCGTTCTCGAAGACATAACTGCGAATCGGCAGCGGCGCGCCGTTCACCACGAAAAACTTGTGCCGCGCCTCGCCCATCAGGCGCATGCCACTGGCCGGGAGACAAATGTCCGGCCGATGGTTCTTCAGGAAGAGCCCGGCGGTCCGGCCCGGGAGCCATTTGAAAAAGAACATGGACCAGCGGGTGCCGTTGTCCGAAACCCAGGTGGCGCCGCCCCCTTCGTTGTAGCGGAGAAGTTCCTGGGCTTGCTCGGCGATGGGCACGTCGGCGTAACCGGTCTCTGCTTCAGGCCAGCGAACGCTCCAGGCAGGCAGGCGCGATTCGCCCGCTTCGTGCATGCCGTACCAGATTTGTGTGGTTGCCTCCGCTGCCAGGGCGCCTCCGACCAGGCCCACCAGAAGGAAGCGTGAAATTTTGTGCCCGGTGGCCCGGGAAGGGGCGGCCGCCGTTTCCTCGCGGACCCCGCGTTGCATCCAGATGCTGATCAGCCAGAGACCGAAAAGGCAGATGATCAGGATGGTAAACCCGGCCGGGTCATGCCATTTGCCGATGGCGTCGAAGCCACGCTCCGATCCGACGTAGACCAGGAAAAAGGTGCGCCCAAGATTGCAGACAAAGGCGAGCGCGGCGCCGGCCGCGATGAGCAGAAGCCGTTTCGAGGTCGAGAAAGAGTAGAGCTCGCCGAGGAAAAGGGAGATCATCAGAGTGGCCTGGAGTGATCGAACCCCGGTGCAGGCCTCGTTGATCCCGACCACGCCGGAGCCCACTTCGATCAGATTGCCGAGCTGGACCGCGGGGATGCCAATGGCGTTGAGAACCTCGACGTTGATCGAGGCCACCACGCGCATCAGACCCTGGATCACCATTTGCTCGAACTGCGTGGGCCAGGGCACCGCCACGAGGAAAAAGAGGATGGGAAAGGCAAAATGCCGGCACCAACGAAGGCCCCCGGCGAGGTTGACCACGGCGAAAGTGATGCAGACCGCGCCCAGGCTCATGGCCCAGCTCAGAAGACGCCAGTCCGGGTTGGCCTCCTGCACGAGCCGGATCGGAATAAAGGCGAGGACGGCGAGGAGGGCGAAGACCAGGCCGAGGCCGGGCCAGAGAGGCCGGCTGGGAGCGGGCAGCGTTTCGCGCCGGCGCCAGGCGGAATAAAGGCAGAGAAACGGAACGGCCCAGCCGTAACTGTATTGCGGGTTGATCGACCACTCGAGTTGCAGCCGCGAAACAACCTGGGCCCAGACCAGGCCCAGCGCGACCAGCGGCACCCAGCTCAGGCCGACGGCAGGTTCGGCCTTGATCGCATCAGCCGTTCGATCGGGGAGGGTGAGGGCGTTCACAATGAGAGGGCTATTTTAGCAGGTCGCGAGCCGGGCTCATCCCGGGAAACGAATAAAATGCGGGAAAAACCGTCGAAAAAATCGCCGAAAACCGGGTGACAAACGCCCTATCAATGGCATGTTTATGGCTCCTCAGACAGTCGTAACTCAACCACTGCTTTCGACCTCGGTTTCTCCCTCGGAGACATGGCCTGGTCGGAATTTCCTGCGCCGCGCTGAGATCGTTACCCACTTTCCTATCAAGCATTTACCCACACCCATGAGTTCATATCCGATTCTTAAGATGAAGCCGGGATTTACCGCTCCGGCGGCCTGTCCCGCTGACGCCCGATGAAACCCGGAACGCTTACTCATACCGTGGCCGTCCTGCTCTCGTCGATGACCTCGATGTTCGCGCAGTCGGCCGTGCCCGCCAAGCTGGCTCCGGCCAAAGTGAAGGCGACCAAGACGGCCGGGAAAACGAAGGAGAGCTTTCTTTTCAGCGATCCGCTCTCTTACGCGCCTTCCATCGCGCCCTCCGCCGCCTCCGAGCGTTATCCCTGGCGCAAAAACATCGTGACCACGGTGTTCTGGATCGGCGAAAGACCGACGGCGAACAATCCCGTCCCGAACCACAAGAGTTCATGGGATGGCAACTGGGCAAAAAATTACGGGGGCTACGATAACCCGAACCGGGCGTCCCGGCGCAATTATGCCCCGGCCGGGTTCACCCCGCGGCAGAATCCGTTCTACATTGCCCTGCCTTACAATGACAAGTCCACCATGGGACATCGGCCGGAGGCTTCTCGCGTGGTGCCCTGGTTCAAGGAAGCTTACAAGGGTCCCGCGGCCTCCGTTTGCAAGGGACGCTGGGTCGCCATCCGGAAGGGCAATCGCGTCGCCTACGCGCAATGGGAAGATGCCGGCCCGTTCCGCACGGATCACTGGCAGTATGTCTTCGGCACCGAACGCCCGAAGCCGAACCTGAACAAAGGCGCGGGCCTCGATGTCTCGCCCGCCGTCCGGGACTACCTCGGGATGAATGACACGGACGTGACCGACTGGAAGTTCGTGGAGTTTGATGAGGTGCCGCGTGGTCCCTGGGCGCAGTTCGGGGATAACAACACCTTTGTCCAGCGTCAGCGCGCCACGGAACGGCAGGTGGCGCAGCGGCAGGGCCCCGCGCCCGCCACGGCCACCCGCTAGGCGGGCTTCCGCACCCTCCGTTTTTCTTAGGCTTCCGCCCGGCGCAAGTTCCGCGCTAGGCTCCCGCCGTGCACCGCCTGCTTTACGTCGCCAGCCTGCCGCACTCCGGGTCCACTCTTTTTACCCTGCTCATGGGGCACCACCCGCAGATGATCGGTCTGGGGGGAATCGACCGGGGTGTTCGCATGATCATGTCCTCCCCGGAGGAAACGCTCGAGCGCGGCTGCACCTGTGGCCTGACGGCGCGCGACTGTCCGTATTGGGGAGCCGTGGCCGGGCGTCTGCAGGCGCGGTCCCCCGCCTCACTCGTGGAACGATATCAGGTCGCCCTGGACGTTTTCGCTGAGATCTTTCGGCGAGGATGCCTGGGCGGTCGACGCCGGACAGATCAAGGAGCCGCTCTACACCCTCGCCGGCCAGAAATGGCTTGATCTGCGGGTCCTGCACCTCGCGCGGGATGTGCGGTCGGCCGTGATTTCGGAAATCGATTCCCGACGGCGCAAAGGGGGACGGTCGCAGCCGGCGCTTGTCACGGCGCTGGTTACCGCGCTGCGCTGGTGGCGGGAGAACGAAAAGCTCGAGGCCTGCCTGCACGAAACACGGCTGCGACGCAAGGCGCTTGGCTATGAGGAACTCTGCCTTGGCTTCGACCAGGCTTTCGCCGCCGTTTGTGAATTGCTCGGCCTCGATCCGGTGACCCTTACAGCCGAGGTGCCCCGCGCCAAGAGTCACATGTTCATCGGCAACCGCATGCGCATGCAGGAGGAAAAAGGAACACTGCGTTACGACGGACGCTGGCTCACCCGCAGGGAATGGATGGCGCCCGCGGTTTTTCTCCCCTTTGTTCTCTCCCGCAACCGCGCCTGGGTCTACTCAAACAACATCTTCGGCGTCTTCACGCGGAAGTAGGCTCAGCGCAGCCCGGCGCCGGTCAGGACGAAGTAGCCGGCGACGAGCCCGCCGAGGATGACGGCGGCCAGGAAAAGAAAGGCCAGCGCGCGCCATGTCTGTCGACGCTTTTTCTCTCTCTCCCAGCTCATGCGTTCGGTGGCGAGTTGAAGCTCCAGGACACGGACCATCTGTTCGGGCGCCAGGCCGGCGCCCAATAAATCTGGACCGTTTCCGTTCCTCTCTTTATGCACGGGAGATGCAAGCTGCAGATCGCGTGCCCGCGGGCCGCCCCCTTCTCGCCCATGTCGCTCCCATGGCGGTTTTTCTCGGGCTGCTCGCCCTCATGGGTCTGATCAAACAGGAGGGCGCCGCCTTCTGGCGGGCCGCCCCGGAATACTGGATCTACCCGCTCCAGACCGTGCTCTGCGCGGGTCTCCTGGTGTGGTTCTGGCGCGCCTACGACTTTGGCCGGCTCCGGTTCGTCCTGCCGGTGATCCTGGTGGGCGCGGCTGTTTTCTTTCTCTGGATTGCGCCGCAGGCTTTTCTTGGCTTCGAGGGACGATGGAGCGGTTTCAATCCGGACCTGTTCGCCGAAAGCCCGGCTCTTTATTGGAGCACCCTCTTTTTCCGGTTTGCCCGGCTTGTCGTCGTGGTCCCGCTGGTGGAGGAAATCTTCTGGCGCGGATTCCTTCTCCGCTACCTCGTCCGGGAGGATTTCACCGCGGTCCCGTTTGGCACTTTCTCGTGGTTTTCCTTTGTCGCGGTGACGCTGGCCTTCGGGTTCACCCACAGCCCGGGCGATTGGGTGGCCGCGCTCCTTTGCGGGATGATTTACAATGGAGTGGCCTACTGGACCAAAAGCCTGTCCAGCTGCGTGCTCGTCCACGCCGTGACCAACCTGCTTCTGGGGATCTGGATCATGCGAACGGGGCAGTGGGGTTTCTGGTAGGATGGCATCCAGTGTGCTCCTGAGAGGAGCATGGTCGCCACCTTTCCCCAAAAAGTCATTATTTGCCTGGTGGCCGCGTTCTTTGCCGCCTGCCTCGTGGAATGGGGCCGGGTTTTTGTCGAGGGCGCGGATGACGCCTTGAATGGCGAATACCGGGTCCGGGCCGAAGCCGCGCGCGGCGGGCGCCGCTGACGGACCGACTTGCCCCGTGCCGCAGGGGCCTTAACCTGCTCGCGCGGCATGAAGATCGGTTTTGCTCAGATCAACAGCATTGTCGGTGATCTGCGCGGCAACACCGCCCGCATCCTCGAAGCCTATCGGCGGCTCGAGGCGCAGGGCGCCGACCTTGTCCTCACCCCCGAGCTCTCCATTCCCGGATACCCTCCCCAGGATCTCGTCTTCAAGGCCCGCTTTGTCCCGCAGAACCTCGAGGCGCTGACGCAGCTCCAGGCCGGGCTCGGCCGGGCGGCCCTGCTGGTGGGTTTTGTGGAACCGAACCAGGAACGGGGCAAACCGTTTCACAACGCCGCCGCCCTGCTGCGGGCCGGGCAGCCGCCGTGGAAGACTTTCAAGTCGCTCCTGCCGACCTACGACGTTTTCGATGAAGACCGTTACTTCGAGCCGGCACGCCGGGTTGAACCGGTTGAGATCGGCGGCCGGAAGATCGGCGTGACCATCTGCGAGGACATCTGGACCGAGCATTATCTGCCCCGCCCGCTTTACGATCTCGAGCCGGTCCACCGGCTGGTGGAGCGCGGGGCGGAGCTGGTGGTGAACCTGAGCGCCTCGCCCTTTCACCTGCACAAACCGGCCATCCGCCACGAGATGGTGGGCGGCCTCGCGCGCGAGCTGCGGCGGCCGATCTTTTACTGCAACGCCGTCGGCGGGAACGACGAGTTGATCTTTGACGGCAATTCCATCGCCATGGATGCGGGCGGCGGATTGCTGGCGCGGCTGCCTGGGTTCGCCGAGGGGGAGATGGTGGTGGACTCGGAGTCCCGGGAAGCCGTGGCCTTTGTGGAAGACCCGGAGCCGGCGCAATTGTTTGCCGCCCTGCGGCTCGGCCTGGGTGATTATCTGTCGAAGTGCGGTTTCCGGTCCGCCGTGCTTGGCTTGAGCGGGGGGATCGACTCGGCTGTGGTGGCGGCGATTGCGGTCGCGGCTCTGGGCCCGGAAAATGTGGTGGGCGTGTCCATGCCGAGCCAGTATTCCTCGCGCGGCAGCGTCGAGGATGCGCTCGCCCTGGCGCGCAATCTCGGCATCCGCTGCCACCAGATTCCGATCGCCGAAGCTTTTGATGCCTTCAAGGCTCAGTTCACGGAGATTTTTGCCGGTCATCCCGAGGACGCGACCGAGGAGAACATGCAGGCGCGGCTGCGCGGCATGATCCTGATGTCCCTCTCGAACAAGTTCGGGCACATTTTGCTGACCACGGGGAACAAGAGCGAACTGGCGGTCGGCTATTGCACGATTTATGGGGACATGGCGGGCGGTCTGGCGGTGATCAGCGACGTACCCAAAACCATGGTTTACGAGCTGGCGCGCTGGATCAACCGGGAAAAGGAGCTGATTCCGCTTTCGACCCTGACCAAGCCGCCAAGCGCGGAATTGAAGCCGGACCAGAAGGACCAGGACACCCTGCCGCCGTATGAGGTGCTGGACGAGATCCTGCGCTGTTACGTCGAGGAAAACATGAGCGTGCGCGACATCACCGCGCGCGGCTTTGATGAATCGGTGGTGCGCTGGGTGCAGCGACGGGTGGACCTCAACGAATATAAACGGGCGCAGGCCGCGCCGGGCCTGAAGGTGACGAGTCGCGCCTTTGGGCAGGGCCGCCGCATGCCGATCGCGCAGCGTTACGTGGAATAACCGGCCCCCGGGACGGAAATGGTGCACCGTGCTGGAATCGAACCAGCAACCCAGTGATTAAGAGTCACTTGCTCTGCCAATTGAGCTAACGGTGCCTGCGGGCGCGACTTTGCAGCAGCGCGGGGCGTAAAGTTTATCGAGACGCGGCGATGTGCAATCCAAAATTCCACCCGGCATGAAGCACCGGCTCAAGTTCCTCCGCTGGCATGTCCTGCGTTATGTGGGGCGCCATCCGCTCCTGGCTGCGCTCAATGTCGCCAGCATCGCCCTTGGCGTGGCGGTTTACCTCGCCATCCAGATCGCCAACGAGAGCGCGGCGCGCGCGTTTGCCGCGGGGGTCGACCTGGTCGCGGGGCGGGCGCAGCTCCAGATCACCTCGCCCGTGCGCGGGGTGGACGAAACCGTTTTGCCCCGCCTGGCCGCGCTGCCGGAGATCTCCGCCGTCACCCCGCTCGTGCGCGGCTGGCTGGCGCTGCCGGATTATCCGGGGGAATATCTCCAGGTTCTCGGGATCGACATCTTCACGAACGAACCTTTCCGGACCTTCGAGGTCGCGGGCACGGACGAGTTTGATCCAGGCGAATGGCTGGGCCGGCCGGATGGAATTGCGGTGGCCGGCGCGTTTGCTCACCGCCATGCGCTCAAGCCGGGCGATTCTCTCCGCGTGCAGACCGGTGGGGCCACGCGTCTCCTCCGCATCGTCTCGATTTTGCGGGAACAGGGTGGCGTGCCCATCGACGGGCAGTTTGCCGCGATGGACATCGGGTGGGCGCAGGAGCTTTTCCGGCAACAGGGGCGGGTCAGCGCCATTCAACTGCGTCTGCGCGAGGAAGGCGGGCGCGACGAGGCGCAGGCGGCGATGGCCGCGCTTCTTCCTCCGGATGCCGTGGTCGCGGCCCCGTCGCAGCGGAGCGCGCAGATCGAGAAGCTGCTGGCCAGCTTCCGTCTCAATCTCACGGCCATGAGCATGGTTGCCCTCCTCGTGGGGATGTTCCTGATCTACAACACGGTGTCCGCTTCGGTCGTGCGACGCCGGCGGGAGATCGGCATCCTGCGGTCCCTTGGGCTGCACCGGGGTGGTATTCGCGCGCTCTTCCTGGCTGAGGCGGCGGTGGTCGGGTTGCTCGGGGTGGCGGCCGGTTTGGCCGGCGGAACGCTGCTCGCCGGTGGTCTCGTCGGGACCGTGGCCGAAACCATTTCGAGCCTTTATGTTCTGGTGCAGGTGCGCGAAGCGGTGGTCGCTCCGTCGCTCTATTTGGAGGCGGCGCTCCTTGGGTTGATCTCGACGTTCGTGGCGGCCTGGTGGCCGGCGAGAAATGCGTCCCGGCTCGAACCGGTCGCGGCTCTCACGCCCGCCGGTCTTTTTCAGCGGGCCACGATGCCGGTGACGAAGGCGGCCATGACGGGGTTGGTCTTGCTGGGCCTGAGCGGGCTCTTTTCGGTCGTGGCCGTGGTGCGCGGCCCGGCGTGGCTCGGGTTTGGCGCAGCGTTTTTCCTCCTCGCCGGTGCCTCCTGCTTTGCCCCCGGCTTGGTGGCGGGGCTGGGCGCCGTGTTCCGGGTCTTCCTGGCGGGCGTCTCCTCCCGGCGCTCGCTCCTGCCGGGACTGGCGGCGATGCAGCTCGCCCGATCCCTCCCGCGCACTTCTGTAACGATTGCGGCGGTGGCGGCGGCGGTGGCGATGGCGGTTGGTCTGGGCACCATGGTCTTTTCCTTCCGCACCACCGTCCAATCCTGGCTGGAGCAAACGCTGGTAGCCGATCTCTTCGTCACCACGGCGGACAACGAGGCGACTGGGGGCGCCTCGTTCATCCCGCCCGAGGCGCTCGCTTTCGCCCGCGCCCTGCCGGGAGTGGAAGCGGTCGATACTTATCGCGAGGTGGAATTGCCATTTGGCGAGGGTTCCCTCGCGCTTGCGGTCATTCGGGGCCATCCCCGGCGTCGGTTCGATTTCGTTGGCGGCGATGGTCCGGCTCTGGCCCGGCGTTTCAGCTCCGAAGCGGTGGTGCTGATCTCGCAGAGCTTTGCCCGGCGACATCGGCTTGAGGCCGGGGATCGCCTGGAACTGCCGACGCCCGGGGGCTTGCAGGCCTTTGAGGTGGCCGGTGTCTTTCATGATTACACCCGCGATCGAGGTGTGGTTTTCATGCACGAGAAAACTTTTCAATCATTTTGGCAGGACGACCGGGTCAACAGCCTCGCGCTTTATCTTGAACCCGGGGCCTCGGCGGAAGAAGTGAGCGAGGCTCTGCGCACTTTCCCGCAATCGGCGGGGGGCTTCGCCATCTACTCGAACCGCGCCCTGCGGGAGCGGGTCTTCGAGATTTTCGACCAGACTTTTGCCGTAACCAATGTCCTCAGGACCATTGCGATCGTGGTCGCCATCCTCGGCGTGTTTCTCACCCTGACGACACTGGTGATGGAGCGGACACGAGAACTGGGCGTCATCCGTTCGGTGGGCGCGTCGGCCGGGCAGCTTCGGGGTTTGGTGGCGTGGGAAGCCGGGCTGATCGGTTTGCTCTCATCCGTTCTGGGACTGGCAGGAGGACTTGGTCTCGCGCTGGTCCTCACGTTTGTGATCAACCCGGCCTTCTTCGGATGGACAATCCGTCTGGCCATCCCCTGGGACCTGCTGGCCTGGACCCCGGGGTGGATCGTGCTCTCGGCCCTGGCCGCGAGCTTTGTCCCCGGTCGGCGCGCGGCGGCCATCAACATCGCGGAGGCGGTCCGAACGGAATGAAGAAACAGGCATGTGCGGCTTGGCTGGTGCTCTTCGCGGTGACGCTCCAGAGCGCGGAGATCGAGCCATGGCAAAGTGCGAAGCCGGGCTGGAGCTACCGCTTTCCCCGGGACCACCGGTTCCATCCCGAGTTCAAGACGGAGTGGTGGTATTTTACCGGGAACCTGCGTGATGACAGCGGCCGGCGCCTTGGCTACGAACTGACGTTTTTCCGGGACGGAGTGATCCCGCGGGACCAACAAGGCAGGCACCAGTCGCGGTTTGTTGTCGCGGACCTGAAGTTTGCGCATCTCGCGATCACGGACGTGGCTGGTGACCGCTTCGTTTACACCCAAAAAACGAGCCGAGGCGCCTTCGGAGAGGCGGGTTTCGGCGAGAACGGCCGGGTGGCCTGGATCGAAAACTGGATGCTGGAGATGACCGCGGAGGGAAATTTTCGGCTCCGGGCGGCTGCGCCGGAGGGAAGCCTCGACCTCACGCTCCGTCCGTTAAAAGAGCCGGTGCTGCACGGCCGTGACGGCATCAGCGTCAAGGCGGCGGGAACCGGCAACGCCTCTCATTATTATTCCCTGACACGGCTGGCGACGGAGGGGGTCGTGCGCGTGGGCGATGCGGCCGGGCGTGCCGTGAAAGGCGAGAGCTGGTTTGACCACGAGTGGGCCACCAACCAGCTCGGTCCAAACCAGATCGGCTGGGATTGGCTCTCGCTGCAGTTCGAGGACGGCACCGAGCTCATGCTTTACCAGATGCGGCTGGCCGGCGGGGGGATTGATCCGGCGTCCCACGGGACCTTGGTCGATCGCGACGGCCGGACCCGCCCGCTGGAGCGTGGGGAGTATGGGATGGAAGCGGAAGAAATCTGGGTGAGCGACCGGACCAAGGCCCGCTATCCCGTGGGGTGGAAGGTGAGGGTCCCCGACCTCGGCCTGGAGCTGACGGTGCGGGCCGCTCCTGCAGGGGCAGGAGCTGGTCTTCGGGCCGCTCGCCTACTGGGAGGGTGCGGTGGAGGTGACAGGCCGAAGCCGTAGCGGCCCGGTGTCAGGCCACGGATACCTCGAACTCACGGGCTACGCCGGCCCCTTGCGCCAGCTGCGAAAATAAGGGCCTTAAGCCTGGGTATGCCGGGCGGTACTGAACCTCGGCGCCCTTGGGCAGGAGGCGTTTGCGCCCGCGCTGACGCCGGCGGGCCAGGGTGGCCCGGCCGCCCTTGGTGCTCATCCGCGCGCGGAAACCGTGCTGGCGTTTGCGGGTGCGTTTGGAGGGCTGATAGGTGCGTTTCATAAGTGGAACCTCCCGGGCAGGCCGAAAGAGCGCCTAAGGTATGGGGCTCGGGCGCTTTGTCAACGGCGGGGGCAAAGCGGAGAAAGCGAATTGCCAGCCACCCGCGGCTGTGTGATAACGAGTCCGCATGAACGACGTCTGCATCGAGCCGGCCACCGAGGCGGACCTGGATGAACTCTCCTCGCTCCTCGGTGAGCTTTTCTCGGAGGAAAGCGATTTTCGACCCGACAAGGAGCGGCAGTTGCGCGGGCTGCGGTTTATCTTTGAGCAGCCCAACCGCGGGCGAGTTTTTGTGCTGCGCCGGGACAAGGTCATTGTCGGAATGATGAATCTGCTATTTACCATCAGCACCGCCGAGGGGGGCTTTGTCATCCTCCTGGAGGACCTGGTGGTGCACCGGACCTATCGCGACCAGGGCTATGGGGGCATGCTTTTGAAGTATGCGATCGACTTCGCGAAACAGAAGGGATTCCTTCGCATCACGCTGCTCACCGATCGCCCCGAGATCCGGTCGCAGAATTTTTTCCGCCGGCACGGTTTCTACGAATCGCCCATGATGCCGATGCGCCTCCTGCTTTCGCCGGATGCGCCGCCGGGCGATCTCCCGGTCTGAGGAAGAAAACGGCGCGACCGGAGCGTTTGGTGTAATCTGGGCCATGGGCAGCGGCACCATTCGTCTTTTTCGGTTTGCCGGCGTGGAAGTCTTTCTGCACTTCAGCTGGTTCCTCGTGGCGGCGTATTGGGTCACGGTCCTGAGCCGGCGCTACGAGCAGATCGGATGGGCCATTGCCGAGTATTGCGTCCTGTTTGTCGTGGTCCTGCTGCATGAGTTCGGACACGCCTTTGCCTGCCGGTCCACTGGCGGACGGGCCGATCGCATTGTCCTTTGGCCGCTGGGAGGCATCGCCTACGTCCAGCCCCCGCCACGGCCAGGCGCGATCCTTTGGAGCACGGCGGCCGGTCCGCTCGTGAATGTTGCTCTTATCCCGGTGTTTGAGCTGCTCATTTTCCTTGCCTGGAACACCCAGTTGTTTCCCCTGTCGCAGGATGGGCTGACGTTTCTCACCACCCTGCGCCTGATCAACTTCGGTCTTCTGATTTTCAATCTCCTGCCGATCTATCCGCTCGACGGCGGGCAAATGCTGCGGGCACTGCTGTGGTTTCCCTTCGGTCCGATCCGCAGTCTTCAGGTGGCCAGCGTGATCGGCTTCCTCGGCGCTTTCGCCATGGCCGGGCTGGCTTTCATGATGCGGTCCATCTGGTTCGGCATCCTTGCCTTTTTTGTCCTGAGCCGGGCGATCGCCGGGTGGCAGCAGGCGCAGGCGCTGCAGCGGGACCGGGAGGCGGCAAATGAAATGCCGATCGAGCCGATGCCGCCCCGGGCCTAGGGCTTCGCGCGGGGTGGGGCGGACGGAGCGGGCACCTCGAGTTTCTTCACCTCATCCCGAAGCCGCGCGGTCAAGGCGGAGCGAAACTTGATTTCGTCGACCGCTTTCTCCACCTCGGACCGACTTGCGGGAGGCAACTCATCCTTCGCATAGGCCTCGAGTTCCCTGATGCGCGATGGGTCGGCGAAGAAGTTAAAGAGGCCGGGTGCAAACCTGTTGGCGCCGAGCGCATCCGCCTTGGCCAGCAGCGCCTTCATGTTCTTCCGCGCAAATTCCCACGCCAGGTCGGGATGACCGCCATAGCGCGCGACTTTCCCCACCAGGTAAAGGGCGCGGCTGGTGGGAAGCTCGTCGGTCAGGGCGAGGGCCAGGGTGCGCCGGGCCAGCTCCGGGTCGCGCGTGTAGGCGAGCGCATCGTAAAAATTGTTCTTCTGTTCAATGCTGGTGGTTTTCTGCCCCAGCTTGTGCAACCGCTCCCAGGTCTTCTCGTCGGCATGGGCGCCGACGACGTTGAAAACGGGCGACCTGAGATCGGGCGCGAGCGCCGCCGGCTCTTCGAGAAATTTCTGGAAGTGCTCCCGGCTTTTGCGAATGACTTCCTCGTCGCCCAGGGTGCCGAGGCCGGAGATAAGCGTCGCTCGCAGGGTCGTGCGCATGGGTGGTTCGCCCTTCTTCGCTTCCCAGCCCACCTCGGCAAGGCTCTCTCCAAGAACCATTCGCGCATACGCCAAAAACTGTTCGCGTTCCGGAGCATCGCGCAGGAGATAGTCGATAAAGGCAAAGGCGGCGACGATCTGGGCGCGCTCCGCAAGCTCGGTGGCGGTTCGGCAGGTGCGAAATGAGAGCCGCATAATCTGACAGGGACGCGCGACCCGCCTGGACCAGCGCCCAAGTGTCGGCCAGGAGATTGACCCGGTCGGCCACGCTCAGGCGGGACATTTCCTCCAGCAACGCCGCCCGGAGCGGTTCGTCGTAGGTCACACGGTAATTCCCGGCTCCCTCCGCGTTGAACTTTATCGCGCCGGTCGGAGCCGGGAGAGTGAGGTCGCGTTCCCGCATGAGCGTTGATTTCGTCCCGGCGGAACCGGCGATCGTGTAGGTGAGGGGGATTGGCCAGGTCACCGGCCCAGGCTCGTCGCGACCGATGATAAATCGCTCCTGCCGCAGCGCGATCTCGTTCGCGTTCTTCCGCGTGACGCTCACCAGGGGAAACCCGGGTTGCTCCGTCCAGGCGGGGGCCACCTCCGTGATGGGCCGCCCGGACGCCTCCGAGAGCGCGGCCCAGAGATCGGCCGTGGTGGTGTTTGAATAGGCGTGTTCCTTCATGTAGGCGCGTATGCCCCTGCGAAAGATTTCCTCGCCGAGAAAGACCTCGAGCATGCGGATGAGCGCCTGTCCCTTGTTGTAGGTGATCTCATCAAAAGCGCCGCTCGCTTCCGCCTCGGTCTCGATCTTCGTCTGGATGGGGTGGGTGGTGACGCGAGCGTCCCCTTCCATGGCGCGCTCCCGGGAGATGCCCGGACGCCGGATTGGATCCCGCGGCACCTCGTTCCGGAGCCAGACTTCCCATTGCGGATTGAAATGCGCTGTCACCTTGCTGCCCATCCAGGAAGCGAATCCCTCGTTGAGCCAGAGGTTGTCCCACCAGGCCATGGTGACGAGGTTGCCAAACCATTGATGGGCGATCTCGTGGGCCACCACGGCATAGACATCCTGTTTGGTCTTTTCCGAGGAATTGGCGGGATCGTAGAGCAGGACCGACTCGAAGTAGGTAATGGCGCCCCAGTTCTCCATCGCGCCGCTGAACCCGCCGGGCAGGGCGATCATGTCCAGCTTCGGCAGGGGGTAAGGCGTCCCGAAGTAGTCGTTGAAATATTCCAGGACCTGGCCTGCCGCGGCGAGAGCATGTTTTCCCCATTCCTCCCTGCCCTTGGTGGCGTAGACGCGAATTTTCACGCCGGCGACCTCTTTCTCCACGAAACGGAACTCGCCCGCGCAGAGGACATTCAGATAGCTGGGCATGGAGGGAGTCATGCCAAAGCGAAATTCGCGTTTGTTATCGGTGACCTTCTCCTCCTCCACGGGCATGTTCGAGATGGCGGTCCACGCGGCGGGAACCACGGCGGTGAGCTGGAAACGCGCCCGAAAAGCCGGCTCATCCCAACAGGGGAACATGCGGCGCGCGTCGGTCGCCTCGAACTGCGTGCCGAGGGCGACCTTCCTCGCGCCCGTGCCCTGCTCCTGGTAGGGCGCGTGGAAGAGGCCGTAACCGGCCTGGTTGATGCGACCGGTGTAATCGAGCCTGATGGTATGCGCGCCCGGCTTCAGTCCGCCTGCGACGGAAAGGGTGAGCAACTGCTCTTTCTCATCCAGTCGCACGGCCGCCGCCGGCAATTCGCGATCGTCCACCACGGCCCGGGTAATGCGGAGATCAGCCGCGTTTAAAATAATCTCGGACGAAGCTTTTTCGACCTCGACCCGGATCAGGACAGACCCGGCAAAGGTGCGCGCTTCGACATCGGGCACGACGCGGATGGCATATTCGCGCGGGAGAATGTGCTTCGGCAGTTTGCCCGGCGTGTCCGCGAAGGAAAACGGCTTCTCACCCAAGGCCGGGGGGATTATGCCAGCGAGAAGAACCACAAGAAGCAACCACCGCCCGGCCATTTCCTTCTTTAACTCGCCCGGGCCCCTCTGCACGCGATTTCGCGCATGCCTATTTAAGGACCAGCGCCACCACGAGGTGGCCATCGCCGATCTGCGGGCCACGAATCAGAAGGGGGTTGCCCGCGCTCAATCTGGCCTCGGTTTCGAGCAGGAGCTTGTCCTGCTGCAGAAAGCGGAGGCCAAGCAGATAGCCGGTGGGCGTGCTTTCGCGCGTGCGCACCTCGACCGTGAAATATTTAGTGTTGGCGCTCCAGGTCTCCTCTTTCGAGGAAAGGATCTGGGTATTCATTCCCAGGAGGGTGAACTGATTGTAACCGAAGGTGGACTTGAGCGTCTCCTCGAGAGGGCGCAGCTCCGGCGGCACGGGCGTGGGGCTGGCCGTGTTGCTGGCCATCATGATCCCGCTCCAGACCGTGTCGGCCCGCACCGGACTGGCGCTGAGCGATACCAAACCCGCCAGGGTGCCGAGGAGAAGCAGCCAGCGAGTTTTCATCCGTTACCGGGCGGCGTACTCCGACGGGAGCGACTCGAGGCCTTCCACCCAAAGCACCGTCGCCTTCTCATCTTTGGCCTGGAAAATCGTCACCGTGGCGTCGGGGTTGGTGTCGTGGTCGACCCGGGCGCTCAGGATCTGCGAAAGATAGCCTGATTGATCCGCGGCCGGTTGCTCACGGAAGAGAAACAGGGAAGTGAGCGTGAGGGCGGCGGCAACGGCTGCGCCCGTCCAGGCCACCCGGCCAAAAGACCACCAGCCGGCGAAGGTGCGGGCAGGCTTGGCGGATGGGGCGGCGGCCGCGATGCGGTTGTGGACCTGATGACTGAAGAAATCGGCGTTCTGCATCGGCGCCGCTGCGAGATGTTCCCGGAGGAGACCCCCGAGCTGCCGGGCCTGCTGCCGTTCCGCCTCGGCGGCGGCGCGATCGGGCAGCGCGGCTTCAAAGGCGGCCAGTTCGGGTTCCTTGAGCTCGCCATCGAGCCAGGCGGTCCATTTTTCTTCAAACGTTTTCATAAACATCCCTCAGCAAATTCTGCAGTTTTTTGCGGGCATAAAAGAGCCGCGACATCACGGTGCCGATCGAACATTCGAGCGTCTCCGCGATCTCGTGATACTGCATGCCCTCGGTTTCCTTCATCAGGATGACCGCGCGATGTTCCGGTGAAAGCTGCGCGATGGCCTGGTCGATCCGGCTCCGAATCTCAGCGTGCTGCATCCGCTGGTGCGGCAACGCCTCGGCCTTCGGCATGGTGTGCGAGCCGGGCTCGACGTCTCCCAGGGCAATCGCGTCGTCAAACTCCGCGCCGGTGCCCTTGACCTGTTTTTTGCGCAGCCAGTCGATCGTGACGTTCATCACGATCCGATAAATCCAGGTATAAAACGAGGAGCGGCCCCGGAATCGACCAATCGATTTCCAGGCCTTGACGAAGGAGTCCTGGGCGAGGTCCCAGGCGTCCTGCTCGTTGTGCACCATGTTATAGATCATACCGTAAACTCGCGAACGATAGCGGCTTACCAGTCGATCGAAGGCTTCCGTCTCCCCGGCCTGACATTTTGCGATCAGGTCCAGTTCCGACACCTCGACCTCGGGGGAAGTCGTTTCCGTATGCATGAGATTGGACGGGGGAGCGGTTATTTCATTCAAACAGCCTTACTTATAGGCTGCCAAACCGTCTCCGCCACTCCAGGCGGTATTCGCCCATCAGGCTGATAATCCCGTCGCGGACCTCGAAGAGGCGCTGGGCCAGGGCGCCATGGGCCCCCTCGCTGATCAAATCCAGGGCGAGAAGCTCGGAGCCCGCTTCCATCGCCACGGTGATGGCCTTGAGGGCGCGCTTGAGGTAGGCGATGGTCATGCCGATCTCATCCAGGTCGTCATCGCTCAGGGCGGCGGCGAGCTTGGCGCTGGCCAAAGCGGAATGGGTCGCCAGCTTGACCGCGGCGGGCTCGTTCTGAAAAACGGGGTGCTCCTCGAACAGTTGGTCAATCCAGACAGTGAGAGCAAACGCGGCCCGGTAAAGCGAGTGTTCCTCGAAGCTGTCAAAGGGATCGTTCTCTTCCGAACGGGCCTCGGCTTTTTCCTCCTCGGAACCAAAAACGCCTTCCTCTTCCTCCTGCCAGGATTTGTCCTCGGAAAGCTGGGACCATCCCATCTCGCGCGCGATGATCTGGTCGCGTTGGGGATCGTCCAGATACTTCTCCAGCAGCTCCATGTACTTCTCTGTCTTGCTGTCCTGCTGCCGGAGAAAGCGCTCCCAGTCATGCTCGTCCCACGCGCGCTCGGATTCGGGATCGTAGCCGCCCATAAAACTCTATCGGCCAGCTTTCCCGGGGGCGCAAAAAAACTTTTGCTGTGGGAAACCGTCTCTTTTTTACGCGGGCGGCGCGGCGGTCTCCGCTTCCTCGGCGCGCTTGGTCTGCAGCCGCAGCTGGCCGCAGGCCGCCTCGATGTCGTGCCCTTTCTCCCGCCGGAGGGTCGCAACGGCGCCTTCCGCCTTGGTCAGGGCGAGAAACCGTTCCTGCCGGGCGCGGGAGGGGCGCGACCATTCCAGTCCTTCCACGCTGTTGTAGGGAATCAGGTTGACCTTGGCCTTCAGACCACGCGCGAGCCGTCCGAGGAGCGTGGCCTGCTCGTCGCTGTCGTTGATTCCCTCGATCAGGATGAATTCAAAGGTGAGCCGCTGCTTTTTTCGGCTCGTGTAATGGGCGCACGCCTCCAGCAGCGTGGCCAGGTTGTATTTTCGGTTCACCGGCATGATGCGATTGCGCACCTCGTCGGTGGCGCCGTGGAGGGAGATGGCCAGCCTGATCTGGAGCGGTTGGTCGGCCAGAAGGCGTATCTGCGGGGCAAGCCCGCTGGTGGAAACGGTAATATGCCGCGCACCGACCTCGAGACCCCAGGGGCTGTTGATTATCTGCAGCGCAGTCATGAGATGCGCAAAGTTGGCCAGCGGCTCGCCCATGCCCATGAAAACAATGTTATCGATCCGGTCGCCGCTGGCCCGTTCCACCTCGATGAACTGGTCGACGATCTCGCCCGGGGTCAGGTTGCGCGAAAATCCGTCAAGCCCGCTGGCGCAAAATCGACAGCCATAGGCGCACCCGACCTGGGTGGAAATGCAGATCGTCCGGCGATCGGAACGTTCTCCATAAAGCGCCGGCGAGGCGGGGATCAGGACCGACTCGATCAGGCTGCCGTCTCCGAGCCGGAAGAGATATTTGCGCGTGGTGTCGGCGGACCCGAGGACGCGGACCATCTCGGGTGGGGCAAGGGAAAAGCGGGCCGCGATCTGCTCGCGCAGATCGCGCGGCAGGTCGGTCATCTCCTCGAAAGAGCGAACGCGCTTCCGATACAGCCAGTCAGCCAGTTGCCGCGCCCGGTAGTCCGGCTGCCCGAGTTCCCGCATCAGGAGGGAGATCGCCTCCAGCGGAAGCGACTTGATCGAGGGGACAGCCGTCATCCTGGAAATGTAGGTGGGCGACGCCTTCTGTCATGCCGGCAGGCGGCGGGGGCATGACAAGCGACCGAAGCCGCGGCACCTTCGGCCCGGATGAGGCAGGAAAAACGCGTGCAACCCTGGCGAATTGGCTGGGAAGCCGCGCGGGCCAATGTCATCCCCGCCCTGTGCCTCCAGGCCGTCATGCTCGGGCCTGCTTCTCGGTTTCTATTTTCATCCTCCCACGGCGGATTGGCTCGGGAAACTGGCGGGGTTGCGCGAGCGTTACGGCCTGTTTTTCATCGTGGGGGCTTCCATCATGGCGGGGGCGCTGCTCCCGGAACTGTTTGTGGTCCTCGTCTTCCAGGGTGGGAAAATCAGGCTGGCCAACCTGAAGAACCTGGCCTTCAACGCGCCTTTCTGGGCGATCGACGGCATCCTGGTCGATCTGATGTATCGCGGGCTCGGGCATCTGCTCGGCACCGCGGTCACCGTCCCGGTGGTGCTGGGCAAGATCGTCCTCGACCAGTTCGGCTACAATCCGTTCTTCGCCGCGCCTTACGGCATCTGGGGATACGCCTGGAAACATGGCGGTTATTCCTGGAAAAAGCTGCGCCCGCTGGTGACATGGACCTACTACCGTGAGCATGCCGTGCCTGTCCTGATCGCAACGTGGGCGGTCTGGATCCCACTCGTGGCGATCATCTATTCGCTGCCGCTTGCCTTGCAGTTTCCGCTGTTTGCGTTAGCTCTGGCCTTCTGGGTTTTGATGATGACTTACATGACCAATCGATTTGCCGAGACACACCGGGTGGAGGAGGAGCCGCCGCCGGTGGCGGTTGTCCCGCCCCTGACCACGACCGCGGAATGAAAGCGCACCGGATTTTCGAGCAGATGTCGCCGACCCTGGCGGCGCGCATCCTCGCCTGGTTGCAGGCGGAGGAGAAGGCCATCTACAAGGCGGCCGTGCAGGGGCTGGCCAACCAGCGCAAGCTTCGCCCCGTTTTTATTGAACGGAAGCCGCCTGCGGAGCGCCATCCCTGGATGCAGGCGGCCTTGAGCCGGCCGGTCAGCGATGCCCTTGCCGGTCACGTGGTGCAGGCCTGGCTGCTGGGGCCGCAAAAACAAATGCTGCGCGATTTTCTGGGCGCCCTTGGGATCGAGCACGCGGAGGACGGGACGGTCGAGGAGCTGCCGCCGTCGCCGCCGAAGGAGAAGATTGCGGAGGCCGTGGGGCAGCTCCTGGCGAAGCATCCTGCCGAGGAAGTGGCGGTTTACCTCCACGCCTTCCAGGGGATGGACAGCGCGGTGAACTGGGCGGCGCTCGAAGAAATTCTCGCGGAGAAGAGCGAGCTGCGGCTCGGCGGACCGCGCCCTCAGGCGGTCGACGTCACTTCGTAAAGAAGCGCAGGGCGTCATGCACGCCCGCCCCGGCGATGTGCCGGGAGACAAAGCCGCCCGCTTCTCGCACCACTTCCTTCACCTCGGGAATGGCGTTGGCGGGGCAGGCCGGAAGAGCGGCGTGTCGCCCATCAAGCATGGAAAGATCGTTATGGTGATCGCCGGCCGCGAAAATCTGGTCCCGCGGCACCTCGAGCAAACGGGCCAGCTCGGCCAGCGCGGCGCCTTTGTGGTAATCCGCGTGGCAAAAACGGAGGTAAACCGTGTTGCGCTGGTAATGAAACTTGGGCTGCCGCGCCCGGGCGCGATCAATGAACTCCACGATGCGCGTCATTTCCTCTTCGTCCGTCGCAATCAGGCCTTCCAATCCGTGCGCTTGATGAATCAAACGCGCCCGCGTTTTCTGCGTGACGAATGTGACCACCTCCGTGAGGACCGACTCGGCCGATTGGAACAAGTCGGCGTGATCACGGGCGCAGCGCTCATTCCAATCCCCAAACGGTTCCCAGCGGGTGCCGTTGGTGCCGGGCCGGAAGACATCGCGTTCGCTGGTGAGGATAAAATCGGGCCGGAAGGGAAAAGCGAAGTCGAGCAGGCCGGATTCGAGCAGTTCGACGGAGCGACCCGTGTTGATGGCCCAGACGGCGCCCTCCTGCTGCAGCTCGCGGATCAGCTCCATGCAACCGGCATGGAAGACCGGCTCCGTGTCGTGCGCCACGAGCGTTCCGTCAAAATCGGTACTGAGAAGTCGAAGGGGGGCGGGCATGCGAACGGGCAATCTAGAGCCTCTCGTGCCGGAGGCAAAGGCAGGCCCGGCAGACGGACGCGCTAGCGGGAGCCGGCGGGTGGCTCTGCCTCGTCCACCAGGAGCCGCGGCGCCCGGCGCCGGGCCAGGTTATCGGAAAGAAGCGCAGTGCAATCCTTGACCCCGACCGGGCTTCCCTGGAGCGAGCCGTTTGACTCCTTCAAGGCGCGCATGGCGTTTTCCATGGCCGCCTGCACCGGGAACAGGCAAGGGGTGCTGTAGATGACCAGCTTCACCCCCGCGCCCTGCAGGTCGGAAAGATCACAGGGCGGTGATTTGCCGCCGGCGATCTGGTTGAAACCAAAGGGCTGCGAGATGCGGGCGCTGAGCTGGCGGACGGTCTCAAGGCTGCGCAAGCCGTCCACCAGGACAGCGTCGGCCCCGGCCTCGCTGAAGGCGAGGACGCGCTGTTCAATGTCGGCGGGATCGGAACTGTCCGTGCGGGCCACCACGAAGAGGTCTTTCCGGGTGGCAAGGACCTGGCGCAACTTGGCCAGGTATTCATCGAGTTCCATGATCTGTTTTCCCTCGAAATGGCCGCAGCGGCGGGGGCGTTTCTGGTCTTCCAGGACCACCCCGGAGGCGCCGGAAGCCTCGAGCAGGGAAACAACATGGCAGGCGGTCTCGGGATCAACGTAGCCGTCGTCGATATCGACCAGGAGATGATGGGCGGGCAGGACGGCGCGGACCCGCTGAACATAAGCCACGATATCCGACCAGGTGATAAAGCCGATGTCGGGCAGACCGTAGAAGCTGGCCGCGAAACCGAAGCCGCTGAGGAAAAGGGCATCATAATGCCGGCCGGCCAGGCCGGCGGAGAAGACATCGTAAACCCCGATGAAGGGCTTGATTTCGGCCTGGCGCACGGCCTGGCGCATCCGTTCGCCGGGGGAAAGGGCCTGAGAGGGTGCCGTCATGACTTTTGTTGTTCGATGAAATCGAGGATGTGTCCGATCGACGCGAGTTGCTCGGGATCGACGCCCGTGATCGAGAAATCGACCCCGTGCGCGGTTTCGAGATAGCTGACGATCTGCAAAATAGCCAGCGAATCGATCAGGCCCGAGGCCACGAGGCGGTCGTCGTCGCCGAGCGATTCAATGGGCGCACCGGCCTTCTGGATCCCGCGCAGAAAGGCGAGGAGATGCGTTCGGTCCTGCTCGCGTGTGCTCATTTGTGCTCCGCCAGGATGGAAGGGAGGTCGAGGGCCGGTTCTTTTTCGCAGGCTGCCTTGACGTCGTCCCGTTTGATCTTCCCGCGCGAGGTCCGCGGGATCTCGGCCACGACCCACCAGCGCGACGGCATTTTGTGCTCAGCCAGCTCCTCCCGCATGCGCGTGTGCAAGGCCCGGATCGTTTCGTCACGGCGATCGGCCAGAACCACCGCCATGCCCACGCTCTGGCCGTAGATGGGATCGTCGAGGGCAAAGGCGCACACGTCGGAAGCGCCTTCAAAGCGCTCCACCACGGCGTCGATATCGGAAGGATAAATCTTCATCCCGCCCTTGTTGATCTCGTCGCGTTCACGCCCGCGCAGGACCAGCCGGCCCTGCTCATCCTGGAAGCCGATGTCGCCGGTCATGAACCAACCGTCCACCACCGCCTTTGACGTCAGGTCGTCCCGCTCGAAATAGCCTTTCATCAGCGCGGGCGTGTTCAGCCAGACGAAGCCCGCCTCGCCCGGCGCGCAGATGTCTTCCGGGCGGAGCGGCCCATCGGTTCTATCCGTGCGCAGAATTCGGATGACCGCGCCCCAGCCTCCACCGATCAAACCGTCCTCGGCGGCGACGTCCGCCTGATCGAGGCCGGCGACCCAACTCCCGGTCTCGGTGATCCCGTAGGCGTTGCAGACCTGACGCGTGCCGGTCCACTTGCGAATATCCTCCCAGATCGCGGCGGAAAGCGGCGCGGAGCCGCAATGCACGCGCTGGAGCGTTTTCTTTTGCGGGGGCCGGGCCAGCTTCAGTGCCAGCTTCCAGATCGCCGGCACGGACGACATGAAAGTGATCTCGTGCTCATCGAGCACCGCGCCGAGCTTCATCACCAGTTCTGGCCGGAACGGGGGCGAGATATAGAGGTCGTGGCCGGAGAGCCAGGGGAACAAACAATTGCAAATAAGGCCGTGACCGAAATGCGTCGGCAGCATGCAAAGCGACCGGGCAAAGGCCGGGTCGGGCAAATGGTCGCGCAATCCCGTCCAACGCGCCCGCAACGAGCGATGGGTGTGGACCACCCCCTTGGGCTGGCCGGTTGAGCCCGAGGTGAACAGGATCAGGGCATCATCATCGAGGCGCGCCGCGGCGGCTTCCTCCGGGTTCCCACCGATCTCGGTGGTCTGGACCACGCGCACCCCGGCGGTCTCGAGCGCCGTGATGAGGTTCTCCGGCGTGGCCTCGTCCATGACGGCCACCCTGGGTCGGGCGGTCCGGGCCAGGTTCTCCACCTCGAACGCAGTCAGCCGCGAATCCACCGGGACCGCGCACCCGCCCAGGCGCCAGACCGCGAGCAGCTCGGCGAAAAACTCGAGCCGGTTGCCAAACGGGAGAAAAACCCGGTCGCCCGCGCCCAACCCGAGCGCCCGATAACGGGCCACGCGTTTCCCGGTTTGGAGAGCAATCTCCGCCGGTTCCCAGCGGCGGCTGCCAAACGGCTCGATCAAAGCCCCGACTTTCAGATCCAGAAACATGAAGCGCGCTACCTAGTCAGGAGAGGCCGATCAGTCCAACGAAAAAGTGCAGCCGGTCCAGGAACCGGGCTGGATCCTTTTCCGACCAGATGTGGATGATGCTGAAAAAGGTCCAGACGCCAAAGATGGCGCGCGCTTTCCGAAAAAGGGTGGGTGAGGGGGTGGCCCGGCCTCGTGCCTGTTCGCGGAGCATGGAGACGCAGATGCCGGCGGCGAGGAGGAGACAGTAGAACATGCGCGACTGCAGGGTGGCCCACATGGCGGCAAAATTTGCCGTGGCAAGCGCGGCATCGAGCGCGAGCCAGTGGTAATAGGTGTTCCCGACAAAAGCGGCCATGAAGACCGCCGCACAAATGCGAACGCGGGGAGAGGTTTTGAAATGCCGGGTGTAGGTCGGAAAAAAGAAAAAGTTCACCAGCAGTTCCTTGAAGTAATAGTAATAGCGGTTCCAGAACTCGATCACGGTCTGCGCGAGCAGGGGCCGATAGGTGTTGCGGAAGACCTGGAACCCGGCCAGGCGCAGCCAGCCGATGATGATGTGACCTTTCATGGCCAGGATCAGAACGGTCCAGACCAGCTCGGCGTAAAGCGCCACCCAGCAGACGCCCCGGGAATATCCGCCGTCAAACATCTCGCCCAGGCGCGGAAGGTCGAGGGAAAAGGGAAGGAGCGGCTGGAACGGCCCGGGTTCGCCGAAGACCACACTTTTCATCAGCCGACTCACCAGCCACCAGAGTCCGGCGAGGCCGAAGAGCTTGATCCCGGCCAGCTGGGCCCGGGCGAGGCCGGCCGTGTCCCGCGCCTCGTTGGCACTCAAATAATCCCATCCTTTTCCGTAGGGCGTGTCGCTCCCGCCCCAGACCGGGAACAGGTAAAAAAAATGGTCGCTGAAGGTGGTCAGAGCGATTTTGCCGCGTTGGGCGCTGGCCAGCATGTAGCCCAGGCGCCAGAGCAGAAAGGGCATCACCATGATCCAGCCCAGGAAAAGGGTGACGAGGAGGGGCGAGGTCGGGCGCCAGAACCAGAATCCCACCGTCCCGGCCCAGAAAAGCGCGTGCAAACAAATCTGCGGATGACGTTTGGCCCAGACCGGCCAAAGGGCGAACCGCCGTGCGGCGAGGTAAACCAGGTAAACAAACGCGAGGAGCAGCAACGGCAGCAAAAGGACGGCGGCGGGCGCCCATGCCAGCCCGGCCCGCGCGGTCCCCTCCTGCAGCTCGGCGAGCGGGTGCCGAAAGAGAACCACGATGCCGGCGGCGGCGAGGATCAAACGACGGCGCCGGGGCGCGAGCCAGCCCAGCAAAGGTCCGAAACAAGCCTGCCACCAGGCCACCAGCGCGGGGGCCTCGTGCCAGTTCGCCATCCTGCCCCACCGCGATCCGGGCGATGTCTCCATCTAAGGCCGGGCGCCCCTGCGTTTGCTACTCATGAGGGCGCACGGTATGAAAGACGCCTTCCCCCGGCAAGGCCGGCCACCCCGTAATGCCTGACTTTTCCTCGAGCACGCTGGCGCAATTCGTCGACCGGAACCGTCGTGCCCTGCGTCCGATCATGCTGGGCGCCATCCCGCTGGCGCTTTTGCTCTGCGGGGTGCGCTCGCTTGCGCCGGAGCAGGCGGAGGAACGTTACGGACAGAAACAGGTGCTTGAGACCCCGCGGTTTCGCACCGTGGTGGTGCTGCTCGACAGCCTGGGCACGCCGATGGCGTTCAATCCGGACCTGATGCCTTTCGTCAGCTCGCTCCGGCAAAGCTCGCTTTACGGGGAGGCCACGGCCTGCCCGGGCAAAGCCACGTTCCCCTGTGTGAAGAGCATTTTCGAGGGTCGCACCGCCACCACCGGGACCACCCTGCAGGATTTCTCAGCCGTCGCCTCGAACCGCACCACCTGGCCGGCTTCCGTCGCCGCCCTCGGCCACCGCGTTGTCGTCACCTCCGACCACACCATCAACCGGCTCTACCCCGACGCCTTCACCCACTCGATGAATTACGAGGATCTCGACGGCGTCCCGATCCTCGAGCGTGATGCACGCGCCTACCAGCGCGCCCGCAAATGGCTGGCCGATCCGCGGAACGACGTTTTCCTCCTGCACATCATCGGGACCGACAAGGTCTCGCACGACTATGAGGTTAACGGCCCGGTCTACCGCAAAAAGTTTCGCGAAGCCGATGATTTCGTGCGGGAAGTGGCGGGGAAACTCGGGCCCGACGATTACCTTTTCGTCATTGGCGACCATGGGCACAACCAGCTCGGGGGCCACACGCTTGATGCCGCCTATCTGGCGCAGGGGCCGCTTTTTCCCCGCGGTCGCGAGGCAAAGCTCGATGCGCCTGATCTGCTTTTTCTTTTGAGCGCGCCTTACGGGCTGACTTTGCCGAAGGAATACGAGGGGCAGATCCGGACCGATCTGCTGCTCCTGCCGGAAGAGACTCGCCTGCGCTATCTCCGGGCGCAGGCGCGGCTCTGGCAGATGCCGGTCGCCGGTGAATCGGCCGAGGCGCTGGAAGCGCGCCTGAACGAGCGCATCGCGCGGGCCCGGGTGATCGGGAAACGCGAGCACATGCTCGAGGTCGTCCGGGCTGTCGCGCCTTGGCTGGTCGTCGGCGCGATTTTTTTGATCGCGATGCTGAAGCCGCGCGAGACGCGTCCGCCCGCCTTTGCCGCAGGCGATGCCCTGGCGGCCGGGTTGCTCGGACTGGGCGTGGTGATCGGGCTGTCGGGGTCCGTGCTTCGGCGCGATCCCGGCCGGCGCGGCGGTGCTCTGGATGTCGTGTCGCCGCCTGGGGATCGCCCGGACCGCCGGCGCGCTCGTTCTGCTCGCCGGTTTGCTGGTTCTGATCTTCTGGGTCCTGCCTTCCGGGCTGCGCTGGTATCATCAGCGGCGCAATCAGCCGCTCACGTTCGCCATCTTCTATCCGCTCGCGACTCTGGCCGGGGTTCTTGTGACCTGGATGATCGGGGCGCCCTCGTGGCGGCAGCATCTCGCGCGCATTCTCTGGACGGTGGGGCTGTGCGTCTGGCTCTTCGCCTTTTTTGGTCCCTATGCCTATGCCCTCACCGGCCAGGGCTCGCGCATTGTTCTGGCCGGTTTTGTGCCCGCGGCCATCATCCTCGCGGGCGGGTTCCGCGCCATTTTCGCCCGGCCGACTCTCCTTCTCCTCGGGCTGGCGCCGCTGGTGGCCTTCAACACCGAGTCGTTCAACGTCAAATATCGCCTGATGGACGCGTTCACCGCGCTCCCGTTCCTCGTCAACGTGGTCGTCTGCACGCTCGTCGGGCTGCTCTGGGCGCGCGTGGTCTGGATCATCCGGAGCGATCGCAACGATCTGCGGCACTGGAGCGCGGCGGTCGCTGGAGTACTGGCCTGGATCCTGGTGGGCCGCCTCTTCTTCGAGTTCGAGAGCGGCAAGATCCTCGGCTGTCTTATGGCGGGACTGTTTCTCGTCGGCGCCTTTGAGATGTTCCGCCGCGTCGGGCTGCCCCTGAGCTGGTCCGCTCTGGTTGGCGTTCTCGTCCTGTTCGCGACTTTTCACTTTGTCGTGAACGGCTTTGCTTTGAGCCACGTCGATTTCCGGTTTACCGCGAACAAGATCATCCCCTTCGAGCGGGAACTTTGGCGCGCGGTGCAGCAGATCGCCTGGACTGTGGTGAAGTATCTTTTCATTCTGCTCCCGGTTCTCACCGTTTATTTCATCGCGCCGCCGCGCCTGGCCCTGGCGGAACAACTTCTGCAATTCGGTTGGTGGCGTCAGCTTCTCGTGATCGTGAGCGCGCTGGGTCTTTCCTTCTTTGATCCGCGCGGGGTTAACGAACTCGCGAGCGAGGAGATCTACTTCTGGACGTTCCTCAACGGCGTCCTCTTTGCCTTTTGCGTGCTCCGGCTCGCGGTGGGCCGGAAACGAATAGGGCCGCAGCCCGGTCTGCGGGAGGAACCAGCCGCGGTCCCGCTGGTCGCGGGCTAACCCGGGGGCCAGGCCAGGGCGCGTTTCCCCAGCACGTGGACGTGCAGGTGCGGCACGCTCTCGCCCGCATCCGGACCGTTGTTGATCACGACCCGGTAGCCGCCCGGCATGAGGTTGAGCTTGTCCGCCACCTCACGCGCCGCCAGCAGAAGTTTCCCGAGAAGGGGACCGTCGCTTTCCTTCGCCTCGGCCAGGCGCGGGAGAACGCGTTTCGGCACCACCAGCACATGGACGGGCGCCTGCGGGTTGACGTCGTGAAAAGCGAGGACGTCGTCGGTCTCGAGCACGATTTCCGCCGGGATCTCGCGCGCCGCGATCTTCTCAAAAATGGTCATGGTAGACGATAGCGTCGCGGCAGTTAACGCAACGAGCAATTGAGTTCCGCCAGGCCTTCCGTAACGGCCAGCCGTTCCCGGATAAAAACAATGATCTCGTCGCGCAATCCTTCGCAGGCGCGCGTCCAGACCTTGACCCCGCGCAGGTGCTTCACGCAGGGAACGAGGTCGAAAAGCTGCACGCGGGTGGTGCCGGTGCCGGCGAGGGCGGAGAGGCGGCGCTCCAGGCCCTCAAAGAAAGCCAGCTCGTAACCGTCTCCCGCTTCGGCCGCGAGCTCGAAAAGCGAGATGGTCAGGGGCGGCGGGGCCGGCTGGAAGAAGGGAACGATTTCCTTGTAACCGATCACCTTGAGGACGTAGCGGACCGTCTGGGAGAGCTGTTTGAACGCGACCACGTTCTCGTCGTTTCGCAGGCGCAGGTAAAAGGCGATGCTTTCCGTGACGTGATCGGTCAGCCACCAGCTCGGGTAACCGGCCTCGTCCGCGGCACGGGTGATGGCCGCGCGCAGCCAGTTGCGATCGAACTCGAAGAGGAGCCCGGAGTCGCAGCGCAGATACGGGAACTCTTCCTTAAACGCGACCATGAGCGGGTTGTTCGGCGGCGGCGGCGGCCGGCTGTTGATCCGGGGCAGGGGCGGCGGGGAAGAGTTCGCGCTGGAGCGAACTGTTTTTCACGCGCCGCCCGAGTTGCTGAATGGCGTCGGCGAATTCGCCCGCATCCTCGAAGCGGCGATGCACCGAGGCGTAACGGAGATAGGCCACCTCGTCGAGGTCGCGCAATTTCTCCAGCACCTTGGTGCCGATGAGCGATGAGGGCACTTCGCGGCCGGTCACCTCGAGCTCGTGCACGATCTCGTCCACCGCGTGCTCGAGGGTGACCAGGCTGATGGAACGTTTCTCGCAGGCCTTGGCCAGGCTGTTCACGAGTTTGCGCCGGTCAAACTGTTCATGGGTGCGGTCGCGTTTGACCACCCGCAGGTCGGTCCGCTCGATTTGTTCGTAGGTGGTGAAGCGGAAAGAGCATTGCAGACAGACCCGGCGCCGCCGGATATTGGCGCCGTCGCGCGACTGACGTGAATCAATCACCTTGTCGTCGCGAAAACCGCACTTGGGGCAACGCATAGTGTTGCGAACCTTCGTAACACACAATCCCTTGTGGCGTCAACGGGTCATGACGGCTTTTCTCTGGCGACGCAGCTTGGGCCGATTTTCTGGACCAGGGCAGTTTTGCCAGCCCGGCAGTCCCCGGAGGGCACCTTCTACCGCGGCGGGAACTCGAACTCGGCTTTGTCCTTCTTCTGCGAGAGGATGAGGTGGGCGGCGAATTTGTTGCCGCGCTTGGAGACGAAGTCTTCGATCAAGGGTGATTTGCCGTCGTTGAGCAGCTCTTTCACCTCCTCGGGGCTGATCTCGTGCTGGCAAAGGTTTTTGCTCAGCTTGAAGACCTGGCGGTTGTCCTGGTCGGGCTTGCGCACGTAATAGGCGTCGCCCAGCTCGACCAGCTCGCCGCCGTGCACCTTGCTTTCCCCGATCACTTCCGCCTGGGAAAGATCGACCTTGGCCCGCGCCTTGCGCTCGATCGGTTTGCCATCCTTCCCGGTCTTCGGGGCGCGCGGCGGGAATTCCCAGCGGATGCGCGCATCTTCCCTCACCAGGAACGCGTCGAAAGGGCGGCCCTTCTTGGAAGTGAATCCCTTGAGCAGCTCCGTCTTGCCCTGCTCGATGAGCTGAATGGCCTGCTCGGGCGTGATCTCCTTTTTGCACATGAGGCGCGGGAGGCGGAAGGCCTGTTTCCATTCGCCGTTCTCCTTCTCGCGCAAAACATAGTTCGGGCCCACCTGGCAAAGCTCCGCGCCGGTGGCGGGATCGGTCCAGAACGGCTCGACCGTGCCGAGATCGACCTTGTCGCCGAAATCATACTCGACCTTGAACTTGCCGGTCTCCTCGTCCTTGACCAGGCGAAGGCTGGCGGCAAAAGAGGCGCGGGTCTTGGCCGAGATGAAACCGTCGAGCGGACCGACCACGCGTTTCTCGACCAGCTCACGGATCTCGTTTTCCTCCATGCGCCGGCCGCCGATGACCTTGTAGATCATGAACTCGCCATCCTGCGACCGGTAACCGCGCAGCGTTTCCCGCAGCGGTTTGCCGTCGGTGGGCGAGGGGATGTCGGTCTCGCGCGCGACCGAGTCGTCTTCCTCGAACGCCTTGACGCGTTCCACGATGCCCCTGGTTTCCTCGACGATCTCGGCCATGAATTTTTCCCGCGAAAATTTGCCCTGTTCCATCTGGCGGAGCTGATGTTCCCATTCGCCGGTCATGGCCGGGCTGGTGATATCGGTCGCCTTCACCGCCTCAAGGAACTGGATGACCTGTTCCGCCTTGGAAGTGGGGACCAGCTCGCGCTGCTGGCGGTCGAGGTAGTTCTGGTAAATGAGACCGTCGATCGTTTCCGCGCGGGTGGCGGGTGTGCCGAGCCCGCGTTCCTTCATGGCCTCGGCCAGTTCCTCGTCCACGACCAGTTTCCCGGCCGTTTCCATGGCGGAAAGAAGCGTGGCCTCGGTGTAACGCGGCGGCGGTTTGGTCGCTTCGCCGTGCAGGGTGGCTTCGAGCGTCCGCGCTTTCCCGTCGTCCCCGGCGGTCAATGCCGGCAGTGTCTTGCTCGCGTCATCGTCCACCAGGCCGCGGCCATAGACTTCGAGCCAGCCGGGCGCGGTCAGCACCTTGCCCTCCGTCTTGAAGCGATGTTCGCCCACGGCGCTGATCCGGGTGGTGACGTCGAACTCCGCCATCGGATAGAAAATCGCGACGAACCGGCGCGCGATCATGTCGTAAATCTTGGCCTCGGCTTCATCGAGGTTCTTGCTCTCCGACGCGGTCGGGATGATGGCGAAGTGGTCGCTCGACCTGCGCGTTATTGAAGATGCGCTTGTTCGGCCGGACCCAGTTTTGCTCGAGCACGCGCCGGGCAAACTGGTCGAGCGGGGCGGCAAGGTTGCCGAGCGCCTCTTTCACCACGGGGAGATAATCCTCCGGGAGCGCCCGCGAATCGGTGCGCGGATAGGTGATCATCTTGTGCTTCTCGTAGAGCGCCTGCGCGATCTGCAGGGTGCGCTTGGCCGGGAAACCGAAGCGGCTGTTGGCCTCGCGCTGGAGAGTGGTGAGATCGTAAAGACGGGGGGCGATCTGCGTGCTGGCCTTTTTCTCCTCCGTGACGGTGGCGACCGGATGCCCGTCGCAGGCGGCGAGAACGGCCTCGGCGGCCGCCTTTTCCCAAAGCCGGTCGGCGCGATCGTGCTCGTCGCCCTCGTTCCTCTTGAAATCCGGGACGCTGGTAGGCGCCCTCGTATTGGCCCTGGGCGATCTCGAACTTCGCCGTGACCCGCCAGTAGTCGCGCGGCTGGAAATTCCGGATCTCGAGTTCCCGGGCGTAGACGATGGCGAGCGTGGGGGTCTGGACGCGGCCGACCGAGGCGACGTTGCGGGCGCGGGAACCGAACATCCGCTTGGTCAGGGCGCGGGTGCCGTTGATACCGATGAGCCAGTCGGCCTCGCTGCGGGAGCGGGCGGCGTCAGACAACCCCTGCATCTCCTCGTCGTCGCGCAGATGGGCGAAGCCGTCGCGGATGGCCGCGGGCGTCATTGACTGGAGCCAGAGCCGTTTGACCGGGTGTTTGCTCTTCGCGAGCCGGCAAAGGTTTTTGAAGATCAGTTCGCCTTCGCGGCCGGCGTCGCAGGCGTTGATGACCGCTGAGACATCCTTGCGGGCGAGCAGTTTTTTCAGGTGAGCGAACTTGTCCTTCGCCTTCTCGGCTGGTTTCAGCTCGAACTTCTCGGGGATGATGGGAAGCGTCTCCAGGCGCCAGAAGCCGTACTTCTTCTTGTCGATATCCTCCGGCATGAGCAGCTCGACGACGTGGCCGACGGCGGACGAGATGACGTATTCGTCGCTTTCGTAGTGGTCGCCTTTCTTCGGGATTTTGCCGAGGGCGCGGGCGATATCGGCGGCCACGCTGGGTTTCTCAGCGATGACGAGGGTTTTGGACATGGGAGGGAAGCGAAGTAGACCTCGCCGCGCCGGTTTGCAAGTTTTTCGCAGCCGGCGCCGGTCGTCTTCAGCCGAGTTTCACGAAATACTTGCCCGGGAGTTGTTTCACCAGCCGTTTCAACTCGAGGCGGAGCAAAATCGAGGAAACCGCGCCGCTGGGTTGCCCCGACCGGGCGGCAATTTCGTCGATCGAAGTCTCGGTCGCCTCGATGGCGTGGTAGACGGCTTTCTCCTCGTCAGTGAGCTCCGGAAGGGGTCGCGCTTTCGCCTCCGGGGCCGGCTGGGTCCCGGGGATGAGCAGATCCAGATCATCGAGAAGATCGGAGGCGTCCATGACCAGTTTGGCTCCCTGCTGGATCAGGCGATTCGACCCTTGGGCGCTGGGGGCGTTGATATGGCCGGGCACGGCGTAGACGGCGCGGCCCTGCTCGATGGCCTGCGAAGCGGTGATGAGCGCTCCGCTGTTGAGCCCGGCTTCGACCACGAGAAGGCCATGGCTCCACCCGCTGATGATCCGGTTGCGCATGGGAAAGGTCTGGCGATCCGGCTCGACTGCCATGGAAAACTCCGAGACCACCGCGCCCTGGCCGTCGCGAATCTTTTCGGCGAGCGCGGCATTCTCCGGCGGATAAAGCTGGAGAAGCCCTGAGCCGATGACGGCGATGGTACGGCCTTTGGCAGCGAGGGCGCCCTGGTGCGCGGCGGTGTCGATCCCGCGGGCGAGGCCGCTGATCACGGTGAGGCCGGCGTAGGCGAGCTGGTAGGAAAGTTTCTTGGCCGATTCGAGGCCGTAATGCGTGGTTCGGCGGGAACCGATCACGGCGATGGCATGCTGGTCGCGCTCGGTCAGTTCGCCCCAGACATAGAGCACGATGGGCGGCGCATGGATTTCACGGAGCTGGCGCGGGTAAAGAGGGGACTCCGCCGTGATGACCGTGGCGCCAAAGTCGCGGACGCGCTCGAGCTCGGCCGGAAGATCGACGATCTCCTCCCAGCCGGTGATCTGGTCGGCCACTTCGCGGCCGACGCCTTCGACCGCCTTAAGTTCCGTCCCGCGGGCGGCGAGGATGCGCTGGGGCGTCTCGAAGACCTCGAGCAGCTTGCGCAGGCGCACCGGCCCGATGGTGGGGAGCATGTTGAGCGCGATGCAGGCTTCGGTTGCGTTCATCGAAGCGAAAAAGCCGCGCGCTCAGGCGGTGAAACAGGCCTAAAAGGGAATATCGTCTTCCTCCGCCTCGGACCCGGCCGCGCGGGAGGGAGGAGGAGCCGGGCGGCTGCCGCTGGCGCGGGAGGAACCGCCCTCGTCGGGCTCACTTCCGCCGCCGCCACCGCCACCGGGACGACCGCCGATGAGCTGCATGGTTTCGCCCACGACCTTCAGCTTGGAACGTTTTTGGCCCGACGTTTTGTCTTCCCAGGAATCGAGCTGGAGCCGTCCCTCGATGAAGACCGGGCGGCCTTTCTTGAGGTATTCGCCGGCGATCTCCGCCGTCCGTCCCCAGAGGGTGACGTCGACAAAAGTGGTCTCCTCGCGTTTCTCGCCGTTTTCGCCACTGAACATGCGGTTGACCGCCATGCCGAGCTCGGCCACGGCCGTGCCTTTCGGCGTATAACGAACCTCGGGATCCCGCGTCAGGTTGCCGAGCAGGATTACCTTGTTAAAACTGGCCATGCGCCGGTTCTAGACGGTTTATTCTTCGGCGGCGACTTTTTTCGCGGGGCGCGCCTTTTTCGCCGGCAATTTCTGGTAATGCTGGCGATAAACCTCGGGGTCGAGCTTGAACTTGGAGCGCAGCTTGGTGATGAGCTGGGAGTCGGCCTCGAAGACGAAATTGACGTAGTAGCCCGACTCGAGCTCGCCGGCCTGGTAGGAAAAGGGGCGCTTGTCCATTTTCTGGACGTTCTCCACCCGGGCGCCCTCTTTCTGGAAGTCGGACTCCAGGCGATCCACAATGTCTTTGACGGCGTCCTCGCGGCCCTGGGTGTGGAGGACGATTAATGCTTCGTAACGGTTATTCATGTCGCTTGGTTGAAAGTGTTCATCGCGGAAGAAAGGCCTTTGTCAATCGCGCAGTTCACCGCCTCGGCCGCGCGCCCGACCATTTCCTGCACCGCCGGCGTCTCGTCCTCGAAGAATCGCCCGAGGACGTAATCGACCGATCCTTCCGGGGGCGGCGTCCCGATGCCGAGGCGGACCCGGGGGGTGTCGCCGAAGTGCAGGAGAATCGATTCCAGGCCGTTATGGCCGCCGGCGCTGCCGCCGGGGCGGAGGCGCAGCCGGCCGAGGGGGAGGGCGGTATCGTCCAGAACGACCAGGCTCTCGCCCGGCTCGATTTTGTAGAAGTTGGCCAGGGCGCGAAGCGGTTCGCCGCTCCGGTTCATGAAGGTGGAGGGCTTCACCAGCAGGGCGCGGTCGTGCCGGGCCCAGAGGGCGCCCCAGCGGGCGGAACGCTCCCAGGCGCAGCCCCATGCGGCCGCGAGATGGTCGAGCACCAGGAACCCGACATTGTGCCGGGTGCGCTCGTAATCCGGGCCGGGGTTGCCCAGGCCGCAGACCAGCCGGATGACGGAAGGCTCGGGCCCCAGGGGTGACAAAACGCCCGCAGGCTACTTCTTGTCCTTGGCCGCGGGAGCAGCGGGAGCGGCGCCTTCGCCCTCCTCTTTCTTCTCCTTGATGACCTCGGGGGCGGCGGCCGGCTCGGCGGCGGCGGCCGGTTCTTCCTCGACCGTGGGCGCCATCACACTGAAAGCGGTCAGGTCGGGCTGGACGCGCGTGGTGACGCCTTCCGGAAGCTTGATTTCGCGCACATGGATGGCGTCGCCGATGTTGAGCTCGGTCACATCCACCTCGATGCGGTCGGGCAAATCCTTCGGGAGACACTCGATCTCGAGCGAACGCAGGCTCTGCTCGAGAAGGCCGCCAAAGGTTTTGACGCCGCTGGCCGTGCCGACCGGTTCGAGCGGCACTTCCGCGGTGATCTTCTCGTCCATGGAAACGGCGTGGAAATCAATATGGAGAACGTCGCCACCGACAGGGGAATGCTGGACTTCCTGGACCAGGGCGAGCCGGTTGGCCGCCTTGCCTTTTTCCCCGGCGATCTCGAGCTCGACGAGGATGTTTTCGCCCGAGGCGTGGCTGAGGAGGGAATTGATGTCGCGGCGGGTCACCTGCAGGTTCTGCGGTTCGTCCTTCGCGCTATAGATGACGGCAGGAACGATCCCCTGCGCCTTGAGCTTGCGCACGTAGGATCGTCCGGTCCCGCTGCGATGTTCTGCGTTGAGCTTGACTTGCTTGGCCATGATTATTTTTTTTCGTTATCGATCTTGAACAGCGACGAGACCGACTCGTCCTTGTGGATCCGCACCATGCCTTCGCCGAGAAGCTCGGAAATGCAGAGGACGGCGGTCTTAAATCCGTCCACCGGCCGCACAGGCGTGCTGTTGGTCGTTATTAATTCTTCAATGTCAGATTTTTGCAACCGCGGAATCGCGACATCCACCAGAACGGCGTGGGAGACCCCGGCGTAGATCTTCTGCGCCCCGCGTTCCTTGAGCATCTTCGCCGCTGAGACCAGGGTGCCGGCGGTCTCGGTCAGGTCATCCACCAGAAGCACGTCGCAGCCGTCCACCTCGCCGATCAGGTAAAGCGCCTCGGTTTCGGTGGCGCTTTTGCGCTGTTTGGCCACGATGGCCAGGCTGGCCCCAAGAGCCTGGGCATAAGCCGAGGCCATCTTCAGGCCGCCCACGTCGGGGGAAACCACCACGGTCTTGTTGGTCAGGCGCTGCCGGAGGTACTTGATCAGGACCGGCATCGAATAAAGATGGTCCACCGGGATATCGAAGAAGCCCTGCACCTGCTGGGCGTGCAGGTCCATGGTCAGGACCCGGTCCACCCCGGCCGCGTGGAGGAGGTTGGCCACCAGTTTCGCCGTGATGGGAACGCGTGGCTGATCTTTGCGATCCTGGCGGGCATAACCAAAAAAGGGGATCACCGCCGTGATGCGGTCGGCGCTGGCCCGGCGAGCGGCGTCCACCATGATGAGCAGCTCCATCAGGTGTTGGTTGGTGGGAGGGCAGGTCGGCTGGATGATGAAGACGTCCCGGCCCCGGATGTTTTCCTCGAAGCGGACGTAGGTCTCGCCGTCGGGGAAAGAAGAGGTGGTGGCCTTGCCAAGGGGCACGCCGATGGAGCGGCAGATTCGCTGCGCCAGATCGGGGTGGGCGGACCCGCTAAAGACCTTCATTTCGGATTGGCGCGCGTTCATGCGGAAAGGGGCGCTAACCTAGGCGCGGGGGCTCCGGCTTGGCAACGGGAGATTCGGGGCCGCGGGAAAAAGCGGGGAGTTGGACGAAAAAGGGAAGATTGGCATGGGATTTCAGGGTGGCTTGTGGTGGTTGAGCGGTGGGAACTCCGGGGGGAGCAAAACTTTTATTTTTTGCTTGTTTCAGAGGGGAGAAAGCCCCAGAAAGAGGGGCGACAGATAAAAAAGACCGGCAGGCATGAAAATTGTCATTGACCCTGAGAATCAAATATGACAATTATGGCAAATACAGCAGAGACACCACCTGTAGAAACAAACACCCAAAAACAAACATGAACCGTCTTATTCCTCGTTCCCTCGCCGCCACCGCCGCCCTCCTCCTCGCCTTCGCTGGTTCGAGCCAGGCCGGGATGATCGGTCAGGTCAACCTCGGCACCTCCAACAATTACGTCCTCCTCGCCCTCGGCCAGGGGATCAGCGATTCCGGCCCCCTCACCGGCGAGTTCACCGTCAACGGTGACGTCGGCGTCGTCACCTCGGGTGAAAAGTTTTCCGCCTCCGGCAGCGTGGTCTATAATGGCCAGGTCTTCCTGCACTCGGGGGTGACCTACAACAGCTCCGCCAGCGGCGTGCCCCAGCCGACCACCGGCGCGGCCGTTGATTCCGCCCTGGAGCAGGCCAAGCTCGACGCGCTTGCCGCTTCCAACTTCGCCTCGGGCCTTGCGGCCACCGCCTCCTACGGCAAGATCGACAACAACTTCACCATCAGCCAGGCGGCGGTCGGTAACTACGTCTTCAACATCGACGAGATTAAGTTCTCCGGTGAGAAGAGCCTGACCCTGAGCGCGCCGGCCGGCAGCACCTTCGTGCTGAACATCACCGACGCCATCGTCCTGACCTCCGGCAGCATCAACGTGGCCGGCGGCCTGACCGCGGCCAACGTGCTGATCAACTACACCGGCGACGAGGACATTCGTTTCAGCGGTGGCGGCAACAAGTCGCAGGTTTTCGGCACCATCCTCGCCCCGAACGCGACGGTGGGTCTGCACCCCGGCCTGGTGGTCGGCTCGATCATCGCCGACAAGATCACGATGAGCTCGGGCGCGGTGGTGGTCCCGGAAGTGACCCCCGGCTCGGTGATCATCGGTTTCATGGGCCTGGTGGTGGCGTTCGCCTCCCGCCGGACTCTGATGGCGAAACTGCGCGCGGTGACGGTTCGCCAGTAAGACTTCTGTTTGTTTGCTTGCAAAGCGGCGCCGGGTAACCGGCGCCGCTTTCTTTTTTGGCGCAAAGCTGAAATCTGGAGAGGGACGAATCAGGAAAGCAGGAAGGCAGGAAGGGGATCCAATTTGGAAGCCAGGAGACAGGGGATGGGGATTGAGGATGGAGAATTGAGGATAGAGGATCGCTCCCCTTCTGTTCGTGCTCGTGATCGTAATCCTGCTCGTAATCGGTCCCAGCACCTCCCGAGAAGCTGAAACCAGGAAAGGAAGAACGAATCAGGAAAGCAGGAAGGCAGGAGGGGATTGAATTTGGAAGCCAGGAGAGGGGATGAGGATTGAGGATGGAGAATTGAGGATAGAGGATCGTTCCCCTTCTGTTCGTGCTCGTGCTCGTCCGCTGCTCGGTCAGCACCTCCCGAAAGCTGGACTCGAATAGGAAGGGGGAGAGATCTGGAAGCCAGAGGGGATGAATGGAAGCTCGTGCGTGCTCGTCGTGCTCGTGCTCGTAATCCTGCTCGTAATCGGTCCCAGCACCTCCCGAGAAGCTGAAATCAGGAAAGGAACGAATCAGGAAAGCAGGAAGGCAGGAGGGGATGAATTTGGAAGCCAGGAAACCAGGAGAGGGGATGGAGAATTGGGATCGAGGATCGCCCCCCTTCTGTTCGTGCTCGTAATCGGTAATCCTGCTCGTAACCTCGCCAGGAAAGGGAAGCCAGGAAGGAGGGAAGTAATGCAGCCCCCTCTGTGTTCTCTGCGATCTCTGTGGTTAAACACTGACCATGAAGCCGGAAAGGGGATGAGCTGGCCCCAAGGATGCGCCCACCTCAGCTTCCTGCGTTCCTACCTTCCTGATTCCTCCCCGTCTTCTTCCTGGTTTCCTGGCTTCCAAATTCATTCCTTTGGAAGAATCAGGAAAGCAGGAAAGGGAATTGATGCAGCCCCTCTGCGTCCTCCGCGTCTCTGCGGTGAAAAAAAGGCTCGCTCGCCTTTAGTAGGTCTGGCCGCGGGAGACCTGGGAGTTGTCCTCGAACCAGTTGCCGTAGGCGTAGTTGCCGAGGGAAGCGCTGTTGCCGTTGATCTTTAACGACTCGTCGTAGTGCACGCTGGCGCCGCCGGAAATCGTGATGTTGTTGCCGATAAAGGCGCCGCTGTAGTTCGCGTCACCGGAGATGGTGAAGTTGTTGTTCGGGGCGTTGATCGTGCCGATGAAGCTGCCGCTGCCGGAAACGGTCACCTTCTTGCCACTTCCGTAGGCGACGATGGAGAGGTTCTTGGCCCGGCCGCTCTGGTTGCTGAAAGAGGAACCGCTGACCGTGATATCGTCGCCCACGTAATATTTCACGTAGACGTTTGGCGCCTGCTGGATGTAACCGCTGCCGGAGGTGGTGAGTTTGCCGGTGACCCAGACTTCGATGTAATTGTCCTCGCCGGGATTGGAGGGAAGAATATTCAGCACGTTGCCGCCGGAAACGGTCAGGTTGCCGATTTTGTATTTGGCGGGGCTTGCCTGGGTGCCGGTGTAAAGGGTCCCGGGGTTGCCGTTGGAGAGGCTGGTGAAAGTGCCGTTGGGCCAGACCGGCGCCGAGACATCCGGGATGCTCGCGGTGAAGGGAGTGGAGATGGTTCCCTGGACATTGGAGGTGTTCTTCACCGCCGGCCCGCTGTAGGCGAGGTCGCCATAGACGTAGGTGCCGCGGAGGTCGGATCCGGTGCTGTTGACCGTGGCGATGTCGCCATTGGTCTGGCGCTTGGCGATGTCGTAGAGCCCGTTGGTCGACTTGAAAGGGCTGGTCGGATCGAAGCTGTCGATCCACCCGCCGCCGGACATGTTGATCACGTTCTTCATGAGAAGGCCGCGCACCCAGATGCTTTGCGAGGTGGGAAGGGCGACCACCTCGATCGTGCGCGTGGCTTGCGGATTGGCGGTGTTGCCACCGGCGACGCGATTGTATTTAAGGCTGATCTTGCGGAGCTGGTTGTCGAGCTTCTCCATGGAGGCGCGGGGCGGGCCGGGGGCGACCGCGGTGCCGCTGGCGCGGATCCGGTAAGGCTGGTTGCCGTTGCCATCCACCCCCAGGTTGGCGCGGTCCACGGTCACCCACATGGTCAGCGAGGATGCGCCCTCGCCGGTGACGGCCAGGGCCGGGGGAATGTAATAGTTATATTGCCCGGCGCCCGGATGCCCGGTGGCGGCATTGCCGCCGGTCGGCTGCGTTTTGGGGACCGTGCCGGTGACCGTAAACCAGCCGGTCCAGGAGGCTGCGATTCAGAGCGTCCATGCCGATGTCGGCGGCGGCTTCGGCGGCGCAAAGGGCGGACTGCCAGGAGGCGGTCTGCGTGCCGGTGTTGGCATTTTGCGTGGCGACGGAAAGGCTGACCGCGACGATGAGCGAGAGAATGGTCAGGGTGAGGATGGCGACGAGCAGGATGCTGCCCTGCTGATCCGGCGAACGGTTGATTTTCATAAGGCTTATTTCCGGGCGGCGGCGTTGCGGAGGAAGGTGTTGGTATAGACGGTGGTGCCGGCGATGGGCGCCGGCCCCGGGGCGTTGGTGAAACGCGGGGCGAAGGTGATGTTGCAGCTCACGCTCGAGGTGAGGTCCTGCGGGGTGACAACGAAGGTGGCGACATTATTCGCGATCGCCTTGTTCACCCCGTCCACCTGGCGGATGAACTGGCTGCCCGATTGGAAATAGGAGATGACGGTGGTGCCGACACCATGTTCCACGTTGCCTGTGCCGTTCAGTGTGGGAGCGATTGGGTTTCCGGAACCGTCGTAATATTTCGGCAGGGTGAGGGTCAGGGTGTTATTTGCGACCACGCCGTCGATGGCGCGGCGGCAATCGAGCGCGATGTAATCCTGCACCCGGAGCTGGTCGCCCACGGCGGAGGAATAACCCTGGACCGCGGCAAAACTGCGCTGGAGCGCGACCCCGGCCGTAAGAACGGCGGCAAAGATCATCGAGGAACAGGTGAGTGACATCAGCACCTCCACCAGCGTGAAACCGGTCTGCGAGCGAAAAGAGAGCTTCATTTACGGTCCGATGTTGCCGATGCCGAAGACGGAGGAGAGCTGCCGCTGCCGGCTGCGGCCGTTGGCGCTGTTCCAGACGAGGACGATGTCGACCCGGAGAAGGTTTTTTCCGGTGAGATTCCCGCTTTGCTCTCTCCTCCCGTTCGGGTGAGACGGGTTGCGCACCACGATCACGTTGTCAGACGCGGTGGGCGTGCGGGTAATTCGAGATGGTCACGGTAACATCCATTTTGCCCAGGGCGGCCTCACTCCCGGTGGGGGGTTTGACGATGTAATCCTTCACATAGTTGCCGTCGGCAAAGTTGGTGAAGGCGGTGCCGCGAAAGGACTTCCATGACCTGCTGCATGACCAGGGTGGCGGCGGCGGTCTCCTTCTGCTGCTTCAGATGAATGAGGAGGCGGGAGTTGGCCGCGAAGGCCGAGGCGCCGAAAATGACGCAGACGGCAGCGGTCACGACCACTTCGGCGAGGGAAAAGGCGGCGGTGGCCTTGGCCTTGGAGCGGAGGAGCATGCCGCCCTATAAAAGCAATAAATATGCCAGTAAGCTAGAGTCGGCCCCCGGGGAGCTCTTTATTCGGCCGGCGTGCCGGCAACCCGCGTCAGCAGGGCTCTTTCCTCCGGCAACAGCCGGGCTGCCGCGGCCCGTTCGATGAACGGCCGGGCCTCTTCTTTCCGCCCGGCGGCCGCGAGGAAAAGGGCGTGGTAAGCGGCGATCCCGGGGTCTTGCAGCGCTTCGGCCGGGAGTTTCTCCATGATGGCTAGGGCCTGTTCCGGGCCGCTCGAGCGGTAGACCGAAAAGGCATAGGTTGAAGCGTAGGCGGGATCGGCGCCATGCGTCTGGTAAAGCTGCCGGGAAAGGGCGCGGGCCCGTTCCGGCTCGGCGTCGAGGAGGAGGGCGACCTGGGCAAAGTTGTTTTTGATCTTGGGATCGTCCGGATTGACCTCCACGAGGATGCGCAGGGTGCGATAGAGCCCCTGGGTGTCGCGGGCCTCGGCATAATAAGCATAAAGGGTGGCCAGTGCCTCAGCCCGGGTTTCGGGATGTTTGGTGAGCTGCCAGAGCAGGTCCAGCGTCTCCTCCTTCCAGTTCCAATCCGAGATTGTCCGGGTGAGCAACTGGAGGAACTGCGGCTGCTCCGAGGCGAGTTTTTGGGCGTCGGCCCATTCGCGCGTGGCCGCGGCCATCTTGTCCTGGCCGCGCAGGGCGCGGGCCAGCATCGCCTTGCGCAGGAAATCGAACTGGCCCCAGCGGGCGTTGCGCACCAGCTCCTCCACCGCCTTCCAATCGCGACCGAGCGCATGGGAATCGGCCAGGACAAGCGGCACGGGCCATTCCTTTAATTTTTCCGGGGGAACGCTGCGCGCAAAATCGACCGCGAGGGCGCTGAGGCCGCTCCGGTTCATCCAGCCGAGGAGCTCGGCGAGGTCGCGCGGTTGCGCCAGCGCGTCCGCCTCCATCTTCGAGAGGTATCCGACGTACTCCGGAGCCTTGAGCTGACGCAGGATATCGAGATAGACGAGCCGGTCGCCGAAGGTCGCTTCCGGGTAGGCCTGGAGTTCGCGCGCCAGCTCGAAAGCCACGTGGGCGGTCTCGCGTCGGGTAACGGCGTCGGTGATCAAAGCGCGGGTGGCGGGAACGCGGTGGGCCGGGTCGGCGCGGAGCGCGGTGAGGGAGGCGCGCGCCTTTTCCTGCCGGGCCGGGTCGCGCGAGGCGAGCTGGCTAAGGGCATGTTTCAGCCGGTAAAGCGAGTCGGCGGGGGCAAGCTCAACCGCGCGGGCCCAGTGTGGTTCCGCCTCCTCCATTTTCCTGTGCGCTTCGGCGACGCGCGCCGCGGAAGCATGATAGGAAGCGGTGTCACGATGCTCCGGCGGAATGGCGGCGAGGGCCCGCTCCGCCGTGGCGGTTTCGCCGAAGAGCAGGGCCGTCGTAATCAGGGCGGAAGCGTCTTCAACGGAGCCGGGCGCCAGTTCAAGGGCGGTTTTGCGCCATTCCAGCGCGGTGCGATCGTTGGCCGATTCCGCCATTTTGGCAATGAGGCGGGCCGCGTCGAGGCTGTAAGGATTGATCTGGAACGCGCGGCGCGCGGTCAGGGTGGCTTCCTTCAGGTCGCCGCCGCTCATGAAGGCCGCGGCCCGGCGAAGCAGGCGTTTCTCCTCCCAATCCCGGTAAAGATGGCAGCCGCCCCAGCACATGAGGCTGAAGAGGACGAGGCCGACCAGGATGCCGATCGACAGCCTGATATAAAATTTTTCCCGGCGGGCGTGATAAGCTTCCACGGCGTTCTCCTAAGCAAAATACAGACCGGTGACCGGTCTGCGACCGTGAAAAGTCAGGAAAGCCTCAGGAGACCCGCAGAGCGACGCTTGCGGAGCTTCAGCGCGGCGACGAGCAGAACGAAAAGACCGGCCGCCCAGGTGCCTGGTTCCGGCACGACCACGGCGCCGTGGGTCGCGACGTTGTCAAAACGCATGGCGTTGCTGGGTCCCCCGGCGTTCCAACCGTAAAACTTGAACGTAACGGTGGTGGCCTCAGTGGCCGCGGGGATATCGGCGAAATCGAAAGTGTAACTTTGGATGGGGGCGCTGGCCGGCGTCCAGCCGTAGGTGGCGTAGGCGCTGGAAGAGCCATTGATGAAAAGCGAGACCTGCGCGTTGCTCAGGCCGGCGCCGTTCTTCATCGAATCAAAGGTCAGGCTGGTCAGGGTGAGGACCATGCCGGGATCGGCCGTGATGGTGAAGCCGGCCCAAATGTTCGGATCGAGGGTGGCACTTTCCGCCCAGTCTTTGCTCTCAAACTCGTTCGCGCGGCCGGTGTCGCTCAACCCGCCGTTGCGGGTGAAATCGCTGAAGACGGCCCCGCTCGGCTGCGGGTTGGTCTGGTCCACTGCCAGTCCTGAGCCATCGGAGCCCGGAAAATCGTAGGTGTAAATCACCGCGGAAGAGGCGTTTGGGGCCAGAGCGAACCCGAGAAGAGCGGAGATGAGAAGGGAGTATTTCATGGATGAATTCTGGAAATTATAAGCGGGTTCCGTGCCATCAGCCGCCGCCGCAGCCTCTTTTTACGCTCGGGGTCGCGCCCGACCGCTTCTGTCTTACTGTCCGGACATGAAACAGTTGGCGCTGGTCGGGTTGGGCGGTTTCATCGGGGCAATCGGGCGTTACCTCCTCGGCGGCGCCGTCCTTCACCTCACCGCCTCCTGGCGTTTTCCGGTGAGCACTTTCCTGGTCAACCTGGCCGGCTGCTTCTGCCTGGGGGCGCTCGCCGCCCTCGCGGAACAGCGCGACTTCTTTAGCCCGGCCCTCCGCCTTTTTCTTTTCACCGGCATCCTCGGGGGTTTCACCACCTTCTCGGCCTTCGGTTACGAGTGTTTCTTCCTGCTGCGGCGGGGAGAAGTCCTGGTCGCGGCCCTGTATGCCATGGGCAGCGTGGGCGGCGGGCTGGGCGCCGTCTGGATCGGTTTTCGCCTGTTGAGCGTGCTGGCGCCGCGCTAGGCCGACATCACGCGGCGCTCGCGACCTTGTCGATGGTCCGGCGAAGCTCGCGGACGTCGAAGGGTTTCGCCATCATCTCGTCCACCTCGAGATCGGCGTAGGCGCCGCGGGTGTCGGTGGAGAGGTGCGCGGAAAGCACCAGGATCTTGCCCGCGAAGTTCAGCTCGCGCAGACGTTGCACCAGCTCGAGACCGGAGATGCCGGGCATGTTGTTGTCGGTGATGACCATGTCAAAGTCGCGCGCCGCGATCATCTCCAGAGCCTCGTGTCCGCTGAGTGCGCTGGCCACCTCGCGGCCCGGTTCACTCAGGACAAAGAGAAGGGATTGCGCCACCGCCGGTTCGTCGTCGACTGTGAGAATGCGCATGGCTTGTTCCATGCCCCGCCTGCAATGCATGGGCTATGCCATCGCCTGGGAAAATAAATCAGGCGGCGGCGCTGCCCGGTCCGGGTGGTCGCACTTCCCCCTTGCGCAGGGCGGCGCGCGCCGCCGCCGCGGAGCGGAAGATCGGAATGATCTGGTCGAACTTGACCACGTCAAAGATCGGCTGGACCCGCGCGTTGAGGCCGGCGAGGCAGAGAACGCCGTCGTAGTCCGAGGCGTCCCGCCTGTATTCCATGATGGCGGCGAGCCCGGTGGAATCGATGTATTCCACCTCGGAGAAATCGAGGATGAGCGCCGGGCAGCGGGCCTTGACCTTGCCCTGGAGGAGTGAGCGGAGCACGGGGGAATAATGGAGGTCGATCTGTCCGGCCAGCGCGAGGACAATCGCGGTCTCATCGGCCTCCTCCTTCAAGCGCATCTTCTTCTTTTCGTCTGATGTCCGGTGCGCGGCTGCTTCAAAAAGATCGGGGTGCGCGCGACCCCGGCGCCGCCCGGCACTGATTGTGCTGCGATCTCGCGGCATGTTCATGATGCATTCGGCGCCCAAAGAACAGCGCGAAACCGTCCGCAACCTTCTGCGCATGGTCATGATCCGCGACATGGGCACGTTCAATCCCGATCGGTTCAAGGACTGGGTGCGCAATCTCGACAAGGAGTTTCGCAAGATCGGCCTTACCCTGCGTTTTGAGATCAAGAATCGCGTGGTCCATTTTTCCATCAAGGAGATCAAGGTCGGCCGGATTGTTTTCCGTTTTCCCTCCTCGACCCGGCTGCCCTTTGACGGCCGGGAGGTCGTGATGAGCTACGAGGAAATGCCGGCCTCGCGCTAGGGCGCGCCGGTGACGAAGGTGGCGCGCAGTTTCTCTTTTTTCGTTTCGCAATCCTCCTGCAAGCCGCCGCACTTCCACCGCCAGTTGTTTCTCGAGCATTTCCACCTCGTCGGTGCTTCCGGTGCCGCGCGCCCCCCGGATTTGCTCCTTCAAGAGCAACTCCTTCTCCGCGATCCGTGCCCGATAGATTGATTCGATCTCGGCCAGTTCCTGTTTCTGGGCTTCGCTCAGGACCAGGGAAGGGGCGGACTTCTGCAGGCGTTCCATGGCGAGTTCGTAGGCGGACTTCATGGGATGAGGATAACGCGCCCCGGCAGAAGCAAAAGGTCAGGGCTCCACGATCACCGGGGTGCCCAGCGCGGCGGCATTGAAGAAACGCTCGGCCATGCGGGACGGCAGACGGACGCAGCCGTGCGAGGCGCGGTAACGAGGGACGTTGCCGGCATGCATGCCGTAGCCGCCGGTGAACCGGAGGAAGTAGGGCATCCTGGCGCCGGCAAATTCCGTTTCGTCCGGCATCGGATCCTTTTTCACATCGACATCCTTGACCACGACCTCGCCATCCTCGTCGACATAATCGCCGTAGAGATTGGAGACATGGTCCTTGTCCTTCTGGATCACCTTGTAACGGCCGGGGGGCGTATCGAAACCCTTGCGGCCCGAGGAGATCCGGGATTCCCCGATGAGCCTGTCGCCGCGCTGGTAATAGGCGCGCTGGGCCGTGAGGTTGATCACGATCCGGTCGGGACCGGCGGCACCGGTTTCGTCCCAGAACGTCTCGCCCCGGGGAACAAGGGCCGGCTCTGCCGCCGGGCGCTGGAAAGCGCTTTCCAGGGCGGCACAGCCGGTGAACCCGGCCGCCGCGAGAAGCAGGAGGGACAAACGAAGCAGGGTGGCGGGTGTCATGCGAACGCCGGATGGTAAAGTGCGCAGGGCGGGTCGCAATCGAAAAATCCGGCGGAAGTGCGCTCAAAAAACGGTGAGGGAGGGATTCGAACCCTCGGTACCCTTTTGGGGTACGGCGCTTTAGCAAAGCGCTGCTTTCGACCACTCAGCCACCTCACCAGAAGTGCGAGAATATGGGGTGAGGCGCGGGATCGTCAACCAGACCGCCCCCGGCCCGGGTTGGAAGCGCAAGGGCGGACCGCCCCTCCGCCCCAAGGCGCCGCTGCCCAAGCGGTTGACACTCCCGTCCTCTCTTTTAGCTTTGGAGCGCTTGAACTCCCCGCTGGCATCCGAGAATTCCTCCAAGGCGTCCGCCCCTTTCCGGGCCGATGCGGAGCGGCTCTCCCACATCATCCTGGAGATGCAGCGCTGCTTCATTCTCCGCCTTTGCAACGAATTGGCCCCGGGCAACGTCTCGTTCCCGCAATTTTTTCTCCTCGCCTCCCTCGACCACAAGGAGGTGCTGACGATGTCAGCCATTGCCCAGAAAATGGGGCACACCACCGCGGCGGCGAGCGGTCTGGTGGCGCGCCTCGAAAGCTCTGGTTATGTGATGCGTTCCCATGCCCCCGAGGACCGCCGGAAGGTGATGGTCTGCATCACCCCCAAGGGCTCCGCCCTGGTCCGGCGCATCCGGGAGGAGATGGTCGGGAACCTGATGAAAATCATGGCCCACCTGACCCCGGGCGAACAAAAAGCTTGGCTACAAATCTACAGTAAGATTTATGACTACTGCCAAACCAAATGATTATCCCCCTGGCAGTGGTGCTTCGCTCATTCTTTAAAAAAACGGATCGTCCTCCCGCCGCGTGCGCGGCCGGGACGGGATCCGCCCGTGCTGCCCGGCGCTGGCCTGCCTGGCTGGCCGGGCTGAGCCTGCCGCTGCTCGCGATTGTTTCGTCCCACGTGTTGCTGGCTGGCGAGGAAACGATTTCGCCGGGCCACCCGCGCTCCTTTACCTTGAACGAGGCGGTGGAGACCGCGCTGCGCCAGAATCCCGACATCCTGCGGGCGCTGCAGGAAATTGAGCGCACCAAGGGGCTCCTCGTGGAAGTGCGTGCGCAGGCCTTGCCGCGGCTGGATGCGACCGCGGTTTTCCGGCAGACCGACCCGAACCTGACTGATTTTGGCAGCGGCTTTGCCGTGACGGGTGGCGGAGGCGGGGTCACGCCAACGCCCATGCCGACGGCGACCCCGATGGACGGCGCCAGCTTCACCAGCTTTGGAACAACGGACAATTCCTACAACCTGGCCTTTGAAGTGACCCAGCTGGTTTATTCCGGCTCGGTTTTCCCGGCGATCCGGGCGGCCAACTTCACGCGTGACATTGCCTACTACCAGCTCCGCGATGTGGTGGACACGGTGATCTCCAACGTGCGGCAGCAGTTTTACCTCGTGCTTTTGAACAAGGCCCTGATCGAGGTGCAGGACGAGTCGATCCGCCTCTTGAACAGCCAGCTGCGCGACCAGCAAAACCGTTTCGAGGCGGGCACCGTGCCGCGCTTCAACGTCCTCCGGGCCGAGGTGGAGCTTTCCAACCAGCGCCCGGAACTGATCCGGGCCCGCAATAATTACCGGATCACGCAGTTGCAACTGGCCAAAACCCTCGGGCTCGATTTCGACCCGGCGCGGGGTGACGGAGATCCCCTGCGCGTGGTGGGATCGCTCGATTACGAGCCGCGCAACATTCCTCTCACGGTCGCAATCGAGATGGGCAAGGAGCGCCGGACCTTCCTGAAGCAGCAGCGGGCCAACATGCTCACGCAAAAGGAACAGGTCCGAATCGCGGCGGCCGGTTATCACCCAACCATCCGGCTCAATGGCGGCTACGAATTCCAAAGTTCGCCTTTCAGCGACAACGTGCGCGACGCGCAGGGCGGATACACCGTGGGCGCGGTGGGCGAGTGGGCCATCTGGGACAGCGGCGCAACCTACGGCCGGATCAAGCAGGCCAAGGCGGTTTACGAGCAGGCGCGCATCACCCTCGAGGACGCGGTGCGACAGGTCGAACTGGAGATTCAGCAGGCGTATTCCAGCATGCAGCAGAACCGCGAACTCATCGGAAGCCAGGCCAAGAATGTCGAGCAGGCCCAGGAATCCCTGCGCCTCGCCGGCGCCCGCCTCGATGCCGGGGCCGGGACCCAGCTTGAGGTCCTCGATGCCCGGGTGGCGCTGACCCGTTCCCAATCAACCCGGTTGCAGGCCCTTTACGATTACAATGCCGCGGTGGCGGAATTCGATCGCGTGACGGCGAGCGATACGGTCTACGTCGCGCCTTTTGTCGACCCGGCGGACCGTCGCCGGCGCGGGCGGGCGCCGGTCGCCCGCAGCAGTACACGACGACGACCACCACGACAACGACCGCCGCCGGCGAGGCCCGGTCGGCCGGCTATTCCAAATAGTCGCGGCCCTGGCGCCCGCGGCGCCCCTTTCCCTTTGAACGACGTCCCCCTTGAGTTTTTCCCTGCCTTGCAGGTGCTCCCTGTTCGCCATGCTTTTGTCCGCCGGGTCCCGGGACTGGACGTTGCCCACGACAAGGAGGAGGCCTTGCGCCGGCTGGACCAGGTGCATTTCTCCGTGCGCCAGCTCCTGGCCGGGCTGCGTTATCCCTTTCTCATGGCGGAACAGGTCCACGGCAACGATGTCGCGGTGATCCGGGAGAAACCGGACGAGGATCACTGTTTTGCGGACTGCGACGCCCTTGTGACCGATCTGCCGGAGGTTTGGCTGGGCATCCATGTGGCGGATTGCGGCGCCGTTTACCTGGTTGACCCGCGGCGCCAGGTGATTGGCCTGGCGCATTCCGGCCGCAAAGGGACAGAATTGAATATTGTCGGGCGAACGATTGCCGCCATGCACGATCATTTCGGCACCGATCCCGCCGACCTGGTCGTCCAGCTTGGTCCCTGTATTCGTCCGCCGCATTACGAAGTCGATTTCGCGGCGGAAATCATCCGACAAAGCCGGGAGGCGGGCGTGCAGCAGGTGCACGACTGCGGGCTCTGCACCGCGTGCGACCTGGAAAAATATTATTCCTACCGCCTGGAGAAGGGGAAGACCGGGCGGATGCTGGCCTTACTCGCTCTCGGCGTCGCCGAGGTCGCCCCGTTTGCTCCGGCGGAGGGGTGAGACGCCGCGCTTCGAGTGCGCGATGAAATCGAAGAACTCGCGCGCGAAAGGCGACCATTCCTGCTCGGCGGCAGCCGCGAGCGCCTGGCGCACGTTGTGTCCGCTTTCGTAGAAGAGCTTGAAGGCGCGCTTGATCTCGTCCCGCGCGGCTGCGTCCAGCCCGGACCGCCGAAGCCCGATGACATTGAGGCCATAAATCTGGTTCAGGCCGGTGGCCATGACGTAGGGCGGGACGTCCTTGCTGAAGCCGGAATTGCCCTGGAGCATGGCGAGCCGGCCGACATGCACATGCTGGTGAAAGGTGCAGCCGCCGCCAATGAAGGCGTTGTCACCAATCTGGACGTGCCCCCCGAGGAGACAGCTGTTGGCGATGATCACGCCATGGCCGACCTGCGCGTTATGCCCAAGATGCGCGCCCGCCATGAGAAAATTGCGGTCGCCGATCCGGGTGACGCTCCCGGCGATGGCGCCGCGATGGATGGTGCAATGCTCGCGCAGCGTGTTCTCCGCGCCGAGCACGACGCCGGAAATCGTTTTGCGGTCAAAGGAGAGATCCTGCGGGTCGCCGCCGATGACGGTGCCGTGTCCGATGCGATTACGCGGTCCCATTTCCACCGCGCCTTCGATGACAACGTGGGACTGGAGGACGCATTCCTCGCCGATGACGGCGCCGGCGCTGACGACACAGAATGGCCCGATGACCGCCGAATCGGCCACGCGGGCGCCCGTTTCCACGAGGGCGGAAGGATGGATGCTCACAGAATGCCGGCCTCCTTGAAGCTGAAGTAGCCGGCGTGGCCGGCGCCGGTCCCGCCGATGATGATGTGATCGAGCAGCTTGATTTGCATAATCTCCGCCGCCTCGGCCAGGCGCCGGGTCAGGCTGTGGTCGCTCTGGCTCGGGGTGGGATCGCCCGAGGGATGATTGTGCACCACGATGACTGCGTAGGCGGAGTGGAGCATGGCGGGCCGGAAGATCTCGCGCGGATGCGCGATGCTTTCGTTCACGCTCCCGCTCGAAACTTCCTCGATGCGCCGCAGTTGATAACGGGTGTCGAGCAGAAGAACGCGCAGCGATTCCTTGTGGAGGCGCCGCATCTCGGCGCCGAGCAGATCGCATACGGCCTGGGGCGTATCGACCTTGCGCAGCGCCGCCGCCTCGTGTGCAAGCCGGTGGCCCAAAGTAAAGGCGGCCGAGAGTTGCACGGCCTTGGCCGGCCCAATCCCGCGAATTTTTTCCAGCTCCGCCGCGCGGCAACGGCTCAGGTTCGCCAGCGACCCGAAATCGCGCAAAAGCTGCCGGGCGAGATCGACTGCGTTCGTCCCCTGCGTCCCGGTGCCGAGAAGAATCGCAATCAACTCGGCGTCCGCCAGCGCTTCCGCTCCCTTGGCGATCAGCTTCTCACGCGGCCGGTCGTCTTTCGGCAGTTCGCGAATCTTGAAGGGCATGCGCGCTTTCCCGCGCTCAGGAACGGAAATCCTCGAGGAGTGTGTGCAGGCCGCCGGCCATCGAGGCGAGGGCCTCCGTGTGCGGGCCGGGTGCGAGATGGGCCAGGGAGGCCTCCGCCTCGTGCAGCAGACCCTGTCCCACCCGGATGGAATCGGTCAGGGCTTCCTCCGCGGCGGGCGACTTGAGCAGCGCGGCGACCTCCTCCGTTTTTCCCTCGAGGAGCAGGTTGCAGCAACGTTCCCGCTCGAACTCGGAGGCCGTTTGCAGGAGCACAAGGATGGGCAGGGTAAGTTTGCCCGTGCGCAGGTCGCTTCCGAGCGTTTTGCCCGTTTCCACCTCGTCGCCGGCGACATCGAGACAATCATCGTAGATCTGGTAGGCGGCCCCGAAATTCATTCCAAAATCACGCAGGCTCCCGCACATCCCGGGCTCGGCCTGGTTGAGCACGCCGGCGAACTCGGCCGCCGCGGCAAAAAGCGAGCCGGTCTTCATGCGGACGATCCGCATGTATTCCTCCACCGGGAGCTGGAGATCGAAGCAGCGCTGGGTCTGGATGATTTCGCCCGAGCAAACCTCGCGCGCGGCCCGGGCAATACCGCGGCTGACGGAAGCGTCTTCGAAACCGGCGGAAAGGTTCAAAGCGTGGGCAAAGAGACAGTCGCCCAGGAGAACGCTGAGGGCGTTGCCCCAGCGGGCATTGACCGTGGGCTGCGAGCGGCGCCGCTCGGCTTCGTCCATAACGTCGTCGTGGACCAGGGTGGCGAGATGGATCAACTCCACGATGACGGCGAGATCGACATGCTGGCTGGTGATCGGGCCGGTGGCGCCGCCGCCGAGCAGGGCCAGGAGCGGGCGTAGCCGTTTCCCGCGGCTGCCCACGGCGTAAGAAACATAGGCTTCGATCGAAGGATCAAAACTTTCCGCCTGCGCGGCGATGCGGGTTTCGACCTGCTGCAGCTCCGGTAAAACGAGCTGCGTCACGTGCCCGAGCGGCCCGTGCTGCGAAGGCGAAACCGCTGTCGCGCGCGCGAAAACTTCCACAGCCTGAGGATAAAAGAGCGGGGGTTAATGTCAAAGCGGCAGCGGGCTCGCGGCGGATATTTTCAGCGCCGTTCCTGCCAGGCCGCGAGGCGGTATTTTCGCCGTGCCAGCTCTTCGGCCTGCGCCAGAAGTTCGGGGTCAAGAGGGGCCGGACGGACCTCCCGGGCCAGGTTGGTGGCGAACCGTTCCGCTGTTGCCGGCGGGAGGTCGTCCGCCTGCACACTCCCTTGTTGCAGCAGACCAGCGCGGCTGCGGCGCTGGGCCGCGCCGGCAATCTTCCGGCCTTCCATGAGCAGATCGGCCTGCACGGGATTGGCAAAGCAGGCTTCGGAGATCTTGTCGCGCGCAAACACGGCCAGGGTGGTCTCGATCCCGAGCTCCGCGAGGGCTTCCCGCAGCGCTTCGTGCACCCGGGCATACAGCTCGAGCGCAGGACAGGAGAACGCCGGATCACGCCGCGGGATGATCAACGCATAGGTCAGATCCGTTCCATGCCGGACAATGCCGCCCCCGGTGCAGCGCCGGACCAGATCGCAGCCCGGCCCGGCGGCGGCGGCCTCGGCCACGCGGCCGAAGTAGCCGAAGGAAAGGGAGGGCCGGGCCCAGCCGTAGGTGCGCAAGAGAGGCGTCTCCGCCGTTTCCAGCAGCACTTCGTCCACCGCCATGTTCATCGCCGCATCGAAACCGGCGCGGTCGTCAATGAACTGGAGAAGCTCTACAAGCGGGGCCAAGATTCTAGGCAAGATCACGCACAATGGCGCCAAGTGCCTCCGCCGGATCGGCGGCGGCCGTGATGGGGCGCCCGATGACAAGGTAATCCGCTCCGGCGGCGACCGCTTCGCGCGGAGTGAGATGACGTTTCTGGTCGCCGGGATCGCTTCCGGCCGGCCGGATGCCGGGGATGACAAGACGGATTCCCGCGGGCATTTCGCGCCGGAGCAAACCGACTTCATGCGGGCTGGCCACGAGCCCCCCGATCCCGGCGGCCACGCCAAGACGACCGAGCCGCTCGACCTGTTGCGCCAGTGGATCGGGCACGCCGGTCTCGCGCAGGGTTTCCTCCGTGGAACTGGTGAGGACGGTAACGCCGAGCAGGAGCAGGCCCTCCGGCCTGGCCGCCACCGCCGCTTCGATCATGGCGCGGCCTCCGCCCAGATGAAGCGTCAGCATCTGCACATCGAGCGCCGCCGCGGAGCGAACAGCCTGCGCCACCGTATTCGGGATGTCATGCAGCTTGAGATCGAGAAAGACACGGGCGCCGCGCCGGCGCAGCTCGCGCACCAGGTCGGGGCCTTCGGCCGTGTAAAGCTGGAGGCCGACCTTGAAGCAACCGACCTCACCGCCGAGACGATCGGCCAGGGCGAGGGCGGGGGCCGCCGACGGGTAATCGAGTGCCACGATGATGCGCTCCGCCGGCTTTAGGGTTTCCGCGCCGCTTTTCATGCTGTAAATCTGCCGGCGTTCATGAGTCTGAGCCAATGTATGCGGATGCACGCGCCCGCGAAGATCAATCTTTCATTCCGCATTGCGGGGCGGCGGCCCGACGGGTTCCACGAGATCGAGACCTTGATGGCGCCGATCTCGCTCCGGGACGAGCTGGAACTGGAAGCGGAAGGGGAGGATATCCGGTTGCAGTGCGACGATCCCAGTCTCCCGGTGACCGGCGACAATCTCGTGGTGCGCGCGGCCGAGGCCTTTGCGCGGGCAACTGGGATCCGGCGGGGCTGGAGGATTACCTTGCAAAAACAGATCCCGCACGGCGCCGGGCTGGGTGGCGGCAGCAGCGACGCGGCCACCACCCTGCTGGCTTTGAACCGGCACGAAGGCGAGCCGCTATCGCCCGGGCAGCTCACCGAAATCGCGGGCGGACTGGGGGCGGATGTTCCGTTTTTCCTGCAGGAATCCGCCGCCATCTGCCGCGGCAAGGGCGAACAGGTCACGCCCTCCCCGCTGGCGAGCCCCGTGAGGCTCCTTCTTCTGAAACCTGCTTTTGGCGTCCCGACGCCCTGGGCGTATTCGCGGTGGCGTGAGGCGAAGGAACTGCCGGGGATCGCCTACGGGCCGCAAACGTTTGCCGGGCAGACTTTCTTCAACGACCTGGAGCGTCCGGTCTTCGAAAAATTCGTTTTTCTCGCCCGGCTGAAAATGTGGCTGCTGGAGCAGGCGGAGGTGGGCGCCGCGTTAATGTCGGGATCGGGCTCCACCGTGTTTGCGGCGCTGCGCGAGGGGGCGAAGGGGGAGGACCTGGCCGGGCGGGCCCGGGCGGAGCTGGACCCTGATCTCTGGAGTTGCGTCTGCGAGACGGCGTGACCTAGTCGCCGGAGGTCGCCTTCCAGGTGGCGCGGGCGTACTCGCGGTTCAGCTTGGCAATGAAGCTGGCGCTGATCTCGGCGGGACAGACCGCCTCGCATTCGTAGGTGTTGGTGCAATTGCCAAACCCGGCCTCGTCCATGGATTGCACCATGCGAAGGACGCGGCGTTCCCGTTCCGGTTCGCCCTGCGGGAGAAAGGCGAGATGGGAAACCTTGGCCGCGGTGAAGAGCATGGCGGAAGCATTCGGGCAGGCGGCGGCGCAGGCGCCGCAGCCGATGCAGGCGGCCGCTTCCATGGCGCGATCGGCATCGTGCTTGGGCACGGGGATCGAGTTGGCCTCCGGGGCTGATCCGGTGCGCGCGCTCACGAACCCGCCGGCCTGGACGATGCGATCGAGCGCGCTGCGGTCGACCACGAGGTCTTTCACCATCGGAAAGGCGCGCACCCGGAACGGTTCCACCGTGATGGTCTCGCCATCCCGGAACTCGCGCATGAAAAGCTGGCAGGCCGCGCCGGGATGATCCGGTCCGTGCGCCTCGCCGTTGATGGTGAGCGAGCAGGTGCCGCAGATGCCTTCCCGGCAGTCGGAATCAAACGCGACCGGTTCATCGCCTTTTTCGATCAAGCGTTCGTTCACGATGTCGAGCATCTCCAGGAAAGAGGTGTCCTCCGAGATGTCGCGCGCCTCGTATTCGACGAGCGCCCCCTCATTCTCCCTGTTTTTCTGGCGCCAGATGCGCAGTTGAAAATTCATTTGTAGCTCCTTTGCGTGAGCTCGACCGTTTCAAAGGTGAGCGGTTCCCGGTGCAGCGTCGGTTGCGCGTTCGCGCCGTTGCCCTGGTGTTCCCAGGCAAAGACCGAAGCGTAGTTCTCGTCGTCCCGCAGGGCCTCGCCCTCGGAGGTTTGGTGTTCCTCCCGGAAATGGCCGCCGCACGATTCGTCGCGCTCCAGTGCGTCGAGGCACATCAATTCGCCGAACTCGAGGAAATCGGCCACACGCCCGGCGCGCTCCAGGGACTGGTTGAAGTCGTCGCCGTCGCCCGGGACGCGCACGTTATTCCAAAACTCCTCGCGGATTTTCGGGATGCGCTGGAGCGCTTCACGCAGGCCGGCGGCGTTGCGCGCCATGCCGCACTTGTCCCAAAGGAGCAGACCAAGCTCGCGGTGGAATGAATCCACTGACCGGCTCCCGTTGATCGAGAGGAGGCGCTGCACCCGGTCGTTGACGTTTCTCTCCGCCTCCACGAAGGCCGGGTCGTCGGCGGAAGGGCGCTGGTTGATCTGTCCGGCGAGATAGATCGGCAGGGTGTAAGGCAGAACGAAGTAACCGTCCGCCAAACCCTGCATGAGCGCGCTGGCCCCAAGCCGGTTGGCTCCGTGGTCGGAAAAATTCGCCTCGCCCAGCACGTGCAGGCCGGGGACGTTGCTCATCAGGTTATAATCCACCCAGAGCCCGCCCATGGTGTAATGCACCGCCGGGTAGATGCGCATCGGCCGTTCATAGGCGTTTTCGCCGGTGATTTTTTCGTAGATATCGAAAAGATTGCCGTAGCGTTCGCGAATGGTTTTCTCGCCGAGACGGTTGATGGCATCCGCGAAGTCGAGGAAAACGCCGCGTCCGCCCGGCCCGACGCCGCGACCTTCGTCGCAGACTTCCTTGGCGCTGCGCGAGGAAATGTCGCGCGGGGCAAGGTTGCCGAAGCTGGGATATTTGCGTTCCAGGTAATAGTCGCGCTCGGCCTCCGGGATTTCCCCCGGAGCGCGATGATCGCCCTGCTTTTTGGGCACCCAAACGCGGCCGTCGTTGCGGAGCGACTCGGACATGAGGGTGAGCTTCGACTGGTGGAGGCCGGTGACCGGGATGCAGGTGGGATGGATCTGCGTGAAACAGGGGTTGGCGAATAGCGCGCCCTTTTTGTAGGCGCGAAAAGTGGCGGTGACATTGCAGCCGCGCGCGTTGGTGGAGAGATAAAAGACGTTGCCGTAACCGCCGGTGGCCAGAATGACGGCGTCAGCCGCATGCCGCTCGATTTTTCCGGTGAGCAGGCTGCGGGTGATGATCCCCTTGGCGTGGCCGTTGACGATGACGAGGTCGAGCATTTCCGTCTGCGGGAACATGCGCACCGTCCCGGCGGCGATCTGGCGGGACAAGGCCTGGTAGGCGCCGAGGAGGAGCTGCTGGCCGGTCTGGCCGCGCGCGTAAAAGGTGCGCGAGACCTGGGCGCCGCCGAACGAGCGGTTGGCCAGAAGGCCGCCGTATTCGCGGGCGAAAGGCACGCCCTGCTCGACGCACTGGTCGATGATGGCGTTGCTGACCTCCGCCAGGCGATAAACGTTGGCTTCGCGCGACCGAAAATCGCCTCCCTTGATCGTGTCGTAAAAAAGCCGGAAAACGCTGTCGCCGTCGTTCTGGTAGTTTTTCGCCGCATTGATGCCGCCCTGCGCGGCAATGCTGTGGGCGCGGCGGGGGCTGTCCTGGTAGCAGAAACACTTCACGTTGTATCCCTGCTCGCCGAGGGTGGCCGCGGCCGAGCCTCCCGCCAGTCCGCTGCCGACAACGATGATCTCGAACTTTCGGCGGTTGGCCGGGGAAACGAGGCGGGCGTGATCTTTGTAATCGCCCCATTTCCGGTCGAGCGGCCCGGCGGGGACCCGTGAGTCGATGGAGCCGATCATAGCTGCTGGGCCGGTTTCACGAGGCCGAAGAGGACGGCCAGCGGGATGGAGGTGTAGCCGACGAAGATGGCCCAGGCGACGATCCGTCCGAGACGGGCCAGACGCGGGGCGGACCGTTTGTTATTGAAGCCGATGGATTGGAAGAAGCTCGAGGAGCCGTGGCTGAGGTGCAGCGCCAGAAGGAACATGGAGAGAACGTAAAAGCCGGAGACGAGCGGGCTCTGGAAACCGTAAACCATCATGGAATACACGTCGTAGCCGTTCAGCGGATCCTCCTTGAGCAGGAGAAAACGCGGGTCGGTCGACCGCACGGTGAAATGGGCGATGTGATAAATGATGAACGAGATCAGGACGAGGCCGCTCAGGGCCATGGAACGCGAGGCGATGGTGGCCTTGACGTGGTCCTTGCGCCGGTAACGCTCGGGGCGGGCCCGGCGGTTATCGATCGCGAGCCGGATCGTGTAATAAATATGTACCAGCACGGTCACGAGCAGCCCGATGCGAATCACCCAGAGCATCGGGCCGAGCAGGCGAAGCTTGTGCGCGTAGGCGTTGATCCAGGCCGGACCCAGGAAAATCTGAAGGTTGCCAAGGAGATGGCCGATGACGAACCCGATCAGGATCAGGCCGGTCACGGCCACGATCATCTTACGGCCGATGGAGGAGCGAACGAAGGCGGCGAAGTTCAATCAATTAAGTTACGCGGCAGGGTGAACGATTGGATGAACCAGAGTAGGGCGGTCGCGAATGGCGTCAAGATGGCACAAAAATGGAGGCTGGCAGTTCCGGACCCAATCGATATCATTCGGCCCCTGTCACCCCCTTCCGATGCACCCTCAGCCGCCCATCCCAGCTTTGCGGGAGACCTCGCCCGGAGAGCGGTCAGCCGATTTCCTGGACATCTTCGATGGACGGGCCATGGGGCGGATCCGGAATGCCGAAGGAAGGTTGCTGGGGCGCTACCGACGTTGTTGGATTAATTCTCCCGCAGCGGCGACCCGTCTGGCCCTGGGGCTCCTGCGGGATCGCCCGGAGTTGCGGGGGCTCTTTCCAGGGGCGCTTCGGAATTCTGCCTACCGCCATTGGTTGAGCGAGCGCGGTCCATTCGGGGCGCGCGGGCGAAAAGCGGCGTTGTCGTTCGCGGCGGCCTTTGCCGGTCTGCGCGGGTCCCGGGTGCGGGATTATTACCTGCACAGTCCCGGGCACCAGCGAAGCTTCCCGCTCGCCCTGGTGCCGGGTGGCCAGAAACGATTTGTCGGCTGGTTGCTGGGCAAGGGACGGCTCCAGCACGATCTGAGCGAGGAGGAGATCCTTTGGTTCCTGCACGAAAGCGCCGAAGATCCCGAGGAGGCATGGCGAAGCACCTTCCTGGTCCAGCCGGAATGGCAAAGGCTGGCGGAGACCGACGAAGAACTGCCGTCGGATTTTCTGCGGGTGGCGGAAAGACCGGGGCTGACTTTTCGCGAGGTGGGTCGGTCGATCGGGGGCGAGGACGCGGCCGCGGCCGCGGCCACGGCGCCCGGGGTGAATATTCTCGGCCATTTTTGCTACCCGTGCGGCCTGCAACAGGCCGGCCTGGCGCTCAAATCCGCCCTGACATCGGCGGGACTCGCGACTTCCTGCCGTGACGTCCCGGCGGGCGTGCGCATGCAACTGGGAACGCGCGAAGCCTGGCTGGGATTGGAAAAATATCCCGTCACCATCATCAACGTGGCGCCCTGGCCGCACTTCAAGGAGTGCTACGCGCGCAGCGGGCTCTGGCGCCGTCACGACGTTCACCGGATCGCCTATTGGTATTGGGAATTTCCGACCGTGCCCGCTCTCTGGCATGAGCTGGCGCCGCTGGTGGACGAGGTCTGGACGCCAACGCCGTTCGTGACGGAAGCGCTGCGGGCCTCACTGCCCCTGCCCGTGCACGAAATTGCGCCGGCGGTGGTGACGGCTGCGCCGGAGCCGGTGGCGCGCGAGCGTTTCGGACTGGGGGCGGAGACGTTCGTTTTCCTTTTCATGTTCGACATGTTCAGCGATTTCGAGCGAAAGAATCCGCTGGCCTTGCTCCGCGCCTACCGGCGCGCCTTTGGCCCGCGGGATGATGTTCATCTTCTGATCAAGGTCACCCGTGGCGGGGTGGACCTGGCCAACCTGGCGCGGCTGCGAAAGATGGCCGCGGAAGAGGGCGCCCCGGTGACGGTGTGCGACGAACTGGTCTCGCGGGAGCAGGCCACCGGCTACATCGCCATGAGCGACGCCGTTGTTTCACTGCATCGCTCGGAAGGGTTTGGGCTGGTCCTGGCCGAGGCGATGGCGCTGGGCAAGCCGGTGATTGGGACCAGATATTCGGGGAATCTCGCCTTCATGAACGGTGGGAACAGTCTGTTGGTCGAGCACCGCCTCGTCCGGGTGGATGGACACACGCCGCGCTATCCGCAGGGCGCGTGGTGGGCGGAGCCGAGCGAGACGCACGCGGCTGACTGTCTGCGCGCGGTCTACGAGGACCGGTCGGCCAGCGCGCAGCGCGCGGCCCGGGCCGAGTGGGAGATCCGGCAGAATTTCGGGGTGGAGGCGGCGGGCCGTCGCATGGTGGCCCGGCTTGAGGCGATCGGGCAGGGGGCGACGGGTATGCCGTTGCGGAACAGGGATGAGAAGGCCGCCGGCACGCCGCTGGCGCTGGCCTAGCGCGAAGAAATTTCCTGTGCTCACGCCAGAAGCCATCCGCTGGGCCTACCGGCTTTTTCTCGACCGCGAGCCCGAGAACGAGGCGGTGGTAACGCACAAGCTCAGGGCCTCGAACACACAGGAACTTCGGCGCAATTTCTTCTCCTCTGAGGAATTCCGGCGAAAGAATCAGCACTCGTTTCAGCTTTCCGGGAACGAGCCCCCACTGGAGATCGACCTCGAAGCCGGGGAGGAGGAACTGGCCAGGCTCTTCGAAAAGGTGCGGGCGAGCTGGGAATATCTTGGTCGGACGGAACCGCACTGGTCCGTTCTTACCGAGGACAAATTCCGCGCGGCGCACATCGGGAAATCGCGGGAGGAATTTTTCGAGTCCGGCTGGGATTCCGTGGCCTATCTACAGGCCTTCATGCGCCGGCACCGGATCGATCCCGCTGCCGTGCACGACTGCCTGGAACTGGGCTGTGGCCTCGGGCGCGTCACCCGATGGCTGGCGCAGGAGTTCCCCTCCGTGACCGGGTGCGACATCTCCGCGTCCCACCTGGCTGAGGCGAAAACTCACCTGGCCGCCGCCGGCCTGACCAACGTGGAACTGATGCATTTGACGGAGCCTCGGCAGCTGGGGGATCTGCCGGCGGTTGATCTCATCTTTTCGATCCTGGTTATTCAGCACAATCCGCCTCCGCTGATGCAGTTCCTGGTGCGGCAGTTGGTGCGGGCGCTGCGGCCAGGCGGCGTCGCTCTTCTGCAGTTGCCCACTTACCTGACCGGTTACGCCTTCTCCCTTGCTGCCTATCTCCAGGCACCTCCCGGGCCCCTGGAGATGGAGATGCACGTGTTGCCGCAGAGCGCCGTCTTTGAGGCTGTGGAAATCGAAGGCGGCCGCGTTCTGGAAGTCCTGACCAACGCGGGTGTCGACCCGACGTTTCGCGGCGTCTCGGAAATGTTCTTCGTGCAAAAAAGAGGCCGGCGCTGAATCCGGGGGCGGGTCACCTAGCGGCGCGGACGCTCTTCCCATCGCACCTGCAGACGGGAAATCTTCACGCCAAGCTTTCTCGCGTCGGGACTCAGGCCATGCTCAAGCGGGCTGGCCGGTTCGGGGATGGTGATGCCCAGGGTGATGCGACCATCGTCGCGCCGGGCGGAACGCGGCACGACCACTTTCTGGAAACCGGAGGTCCCGGGCGTGACCTGCCATTTTCCCGCCGGCTTCCCGTTGATCGTAATCGGGAATTCGCGCGCTTTCGCCGGGGGCGGGAAGAATGCGCTGACCTCGGCTTCGATCGCCAAGTCCTCCGCGACGAAGGGCGCGACGAGCCGGATTTCTGCGGTGGGTCCGACAGTCCATGTCCCGACCGGTTCGGCGCGGCCAAACCCGGAAAGGGCGGCGGCGGGAAGGGCCGGAGCCTGGTCGCGGCAAAAGCTGACCGGTGTCTCCCAGGCGACCGGGAAAAAATAATCGTTGTCTGGCGGAGCGGGCGCTTTTTCCTCCAATGTTATTTCCTCCAGGTGCAACCCAAGGGCCCGGATGACCTCATTCGCTCCCAGCGATGCAGGCGTCACCGTCTTATCCACCACGAGTCGGAGGGCCATGCGTCCATCTTTGGCAAGGTCGCGGGGAATGAGAGCGGTATGGTTCAGGGGCGCTTCATTGGGAAACGTCCAATCGGCCACCTGGGTCCCATTGACGTATAGGCGGGCGGATGGCGGGGTGGACCCTGGGGCGGAAAGCGCGGAAAGTCGTGCGGTCAGAAGGAGATCGCTGGCCGGTTCCGGTCCCGCCACGCGGAGAAGACACTCCTTCCCGTCCATCCAAACTCCCTGCGGATCAGCCTGGAACAGACCATGGGTGAAGCGCGCAGCGGTTCCCTGGCCCGCGGCGAAACGGAGTGTTTCACCCCAGTAAACCGGCAGGGTCTCGGTCGGGAAGGCCGCCTTCTTTCCGGGGTGCGCGCGGGCGAAGGCGAGAACATCCTCCACAAAGCGTTTGAGGAACTGCATCTGCAGGTTGGACTCGTTCACCTCGAGGATGAGGAGGTCGGCGCCGAAGATGTCGCCGGCGATGTTCAGGGCGGGCGCCGGCGCCACCATCAGAGGTGAATAATCGCGGAGGTAACAGGTTTTGCGCAGCTTGTAATAAAAGTAGCTGTGGATCTCGGAAAATTGCCCCGATTCCTGCATCACTTCGGCGAGCTTCCAGGAGAAGCTGTCGCCCACCATGGCCACGGTCGGGCGCGGACCTGTCCGCGCGGCGGGCTTGATGGTGATGTCGGCGGAAAGATAGCGCCAGGGGCGAGCGAGGTTGAGGAGGGCCTCCATGTCGCGGTCGGCCCTTCCGGGACGGTCCGTCGCCTCGATCATCTCCGGTTCCAGCGGGACGAGCCCGGGCCAATCCTGCGCCAGCATAGCCAGAAGCGCGTTGGTGGCGTGAAGCACCAGGTAATCCGACCAATGGATGGCCCCCTTCGTGAAAAGGGGGAGCGGCGCCTCCGCCTTCAGCGCCATGGCCTGCGTATGCCCGTCGAGGAAACGCACGCCTTCTTCGCGGAGAAGCGTTTGCAGCAATACGGAGGCGCGCGGTCGCGGGTCTTCGCGGCCCTGCCAGCGGGGCGGCAGATATTCCGGGTAAATGGCCGCCTTCGCAGGCGTGATCATGATGGCCAGGGGAAGGCGGCGGCGGCGGCATTCCTCCTGGAGAGCGGCGAGGTTCCGCGCCAGCGGCAGCAACTCCTCGCGGGCAGGCCGGAACCAGAGATAATCGCGCAGGTATCCCTGATGGAAGAGGTAGTTATCCTTCCCGAAAATGATGGCGTCGGTGCGGAAAATGGAAACGCGCAGGAGCCTGTAATAGGCTTCGTTGGTCAGGCGAATGAGAAACTCGCGCGCCGGGAAGGTGTCGTTGAAGTGGGTGGCGACCGATCGCTGATAGGTGGCGCGACGCAGGCTCTCAAGGGAGAAGGGGACGGGCGGTGGAAGCGACCTTAACCCCGCCAGTGTGCGGGAGGCGATCCAGTCATGCTGCCACAGACTGCAAACGTCGTTTTGCACGGCGGGGAGACGGCGCAGGCCGGCGAGGAGGAGAGGACTGACGAAGAGGATGGCGATGACGGCAAGGAGGGCGTATTCAGCCAGGCGCAGGGAGGATCTCATCGTCTTAGAAGCGGAAGTAAACGAAAGGCTGGAAGCTGCTAACCGCGAGCCGTCCAAAACAAAGACAGAGAAGGGCCAGCGCGCCGCCCAGGCGGAGGGCCGGGCCGACGGGAAAGCCCCGGGCCCGGTCCGGGACCCGCAGGAGCGGCGTCACGATGATGGCGAGGCCGACAAGGAAAAAGAAAAGCACGTCGGGCTCGAGGACAAAATGGCGGACAGCCGTTTCCCCGCCGGCGAAAAGAATCGCGTAATAGCCGAGCGCGCCGGGGATCGTTTCGTTGCGGAAGAGAACGAGGGTGAGGACGAAAAGGAAATCGGTCAGGATGACGTTGGCGAAGAAAGGGAGCCGGCGTTGCCAGCGCAGCCAAAAGGCGCGGTCGGCCACGAGAACAAGGCCGTGCAGGCAGCCGAAAAGGACAAAGTTCCAGGCCGCCCCGTGCCAGAGACCGCAGAGGACAAAGCAGACCCAAAGGTTGAAATAGGTGCGGAACGTAGAGCCGCGGCTGCCGCCCAGTGGGAAGTAAAGATAATCGCGGATCCAGGTGGAGAGCGAGATGTGCCAGCGCCGCCAGAAATCGGTGAAACTGGTGGCGAGATAAGGATGGTTGAAATTCTCGCGCAGACGGAACCCGAGCATCCGACCGAGCCCGATGGCCATGTCCGAGTAACCGGAAAAATCGAAGTAGAGCTGCACGGCGAAGAAAGTGATGCCGATCCAGGCCGTGGCCGCGTCCAGTTCCGCGTGGGGCAATCGGAAAATCCAGTCCACGGAAGGGGCGAGGCTGTCAGCAATGAGAACCTTCTTGGAAAGGCCCACGATGAATCTGGTCAGGCCGTCGCGCACATCCTCGTAGCGGTGCGCCGGCCGGCGCAGCTGGTCGGCAATGTCGTGGTACTTGACGATCGGGCCCGCCAGCAGCTTGGGGAAAAGGAAGACGTAGTTGAGATAATCAAGGAACGACGGTGCGGGCGGGGCGACCCGGCGGTAGAGATCGACCACGTAGGTGATCTTCTCGAAAACGATAAAGGAAACGCCAAGCGGCAGCACGATGGTCGGGATGACCAGGGCCGGTTGCCCCATCCGCTCGAGCAGGTAGTTGAGGTTGGCGAAGCCGAAGACGGTGTACTTGGCGTAGACGAGCAGGCCGATGTTGTTGATCACGCCTGCGCCCGTGAGCAGCTTCCTTCTCCGCACGGAACCCTCGGCGGCGAGGAATCGGCCGAGGAACCAGTCGAACGCGGAGGAAACCACCACGACACAGAGGAAGATCGGCTCGCTCCACCCGTAGAAAACGAGGCTGCCGAGAAGGAGGACCGGCCGCCGCGCCGGAATCAGCCAGTAAAGGCCGAAGAGGATCGGCAGGAAAACGAATAGAAAGAAGGGGGTGGAAAAGAGCATGGGACGAATCAGGCGCGCGGAGACGGCGCCTGGAGAAGCGCGGTGGCTTCCCGCGCGATCCGTTCGCCGGTCTCTTCCAACCCGGCCGGATCCATAAACTCCTGAAGGAGGCTCCCGGCCCGTCGCGCCACGCGCTGCGCCATGCTGGCAGCCCCGAAGGCCGGCACGCGTCCCGCCATTTCCAGCAGCCCATCCACGTAGATTTCCGGGGCGTGGGCCGCGGCCAGAAACTCACGCCCGCGCCGGCCCATCTCGTAATAAGGTGCGGGATCCGCGGCAAAAGCGGCCAGGTGCCGCCGGATGTCGGCGGTCTCTTCGCCGGGCCGGACATGCGCCACCGTTTCCTCCGGCAGATCAGAATAGAATCCGACCGGCGTGACCATCGTGGGGAGGGCGTGCTGCCAATACTGGAGCTGGGTGCCGGAGGCTTCGCCCATCGTCGGGTAGCGCAGGTTGATCCCGAAGTCGGCCGAGGCCAGCGCGGCCTCGAGTTCCTCGCGCGGCACCAACCCGTGCAGATGGACCAGTTTTTCCAGCGCCAGCGCGGCGATCGTCCTTCGGAGGGCCGCGGGATCGCGCACCTCTCCGTAAAGATGAAGCTGGAAAAGGTCCCGTTGCACGAAGCCGCTCAGGGCGGCGAGGGTTTGTTCCAGGCGGCGGTTCAAACCCAAATAGCCGAAAATAATCAGGCGGTACGGTGGCAGATGCGGTCGCCGCGGCGGCGGAGCCGGGCCGGCCTTTTCCGGCAGGGGAAGGCGGGCAACGGACCAGCGTCCCATTTTTTTCACCCGGAGAAAGGCGGCGCGACTGTGCGTTATGACTGCGAGCGCCATTTCCAGCGCTGCCGGAGTGAGCGGAAAATCGAGGGAGAGCGAGTCGATATCGCGCTGGCCGCGCCAGAATTGCCCGGCCGCGAGGCGCCCCCGGTTTCCATAATATTTTTGCATGAGGGCAACGTGCCCCGCGGGGTCGGAACGCTCTTCGCCGTAGTGAATGGTGAAGAACCCCTGCAGGGCATCCTCGTGCAAAATGACCACGCCGGGCAGGCGCTGACTGGCGCGCCAGATCGCGCTGTGGAACCGGGCGTTATTGCCCATGTTGTAAAAGGTGGCGTCGCTCTTGTTGAGTGTGTCCCACCAAAGTTCGCCCGGGTTGAACTGGTGCACGGTGGCGAACTCCTCCAGGCTTTTGTCCCAGGAGCCCTGGTCCGTCCAGAGAGCGACCTCGGCGCGCCGGGCCAGGTAGGGAAGCAAAACGCCCGTGGTATAGGCGATGCCCGAGGGTGCCGGCGGGAGGGGGGAGAACCAGTTGATTCTCACGCGAGCAGGCGATCGACCACCGTTTCCCAGTTGATTTCCAAACTGTCGTAAAGCGCGCGCCCTTCCTCGCCCATGTCGCGCGCGCGAGCCGGGTCGGCCGCCAACGCGCGGATGGCCGCGGCCAGTGCCTCGGGAGTCGGCTCACTGACCAGACCCGTCCGCTCATGCCGGACGAACTCGCGCGCCCCACCGGCATCACTGACCGTGATGACCGGCTTGGCCGCGAGCATGGCCTCAAGCGTGACGTAACCGTAATCCTCATCCAGGGGCGGATAAATCACCCCCAGGCACTGCGCGTACTGCCGCAGTTTCTCTTCTTCCGTTATGTGCCCGAGCCAGCGGATCCGGCCGGCCAGGCCGAGCTCGGCGCTTCGGCGGGCCAGACTTTCGTGGTAAGGCTGATCGTCGGGCGCGCCGGCGAAGTGGACCCGCAGATTTCCGGGGACCGCGGCCAGAGCTTCCAGCACAAGCATCTGGCGCTTGATCCTGGTAATGCGACTGGGGAAAAACAGAAAATCGCCCGGAGGTCCCGGATAAAACAGGGCGGCGTTCCGGGGCGGGTGATAGAGCGGTTCGGCCACGCAGGCGCTGTAACGGTGGAGGCGGTCGGCCACATTCCGGGAATTGGCGTAGACCAGATGAGCCTCAGCGAAGCAGTTCTCGTCCGCCCGGCGAATGGAATCGCGGATGGGACGGCCGAGGCCAACGTGCAGGAGGTCGCACAGGCTCGGATGCTGCCAGAGATCATAGGCGGGTCGATGCTGGTGCAGCACCCAGAGGACCTTGCACGGGTGCGCCACCAGATAGGCGGGAAATTTGAGGCCGATGACACGGTCGATCGGCTGCCCGTCGCTTTCCGTCAGGTCAAGCAGCCGGCAGGCGAGCATATGGTCGAGAATGCGCTCGGCGGGATACCATTTGAACGGAATCGCCACGATCTCAGCCTGGTGTCCGGCCTGGCGGAAGGCCTCGCGCAATTCCTCGGCGTGAATCTCGGCGCCTCCGAAAACGAACGGCACCTGAGTGGTGGCGATGACAACTCTCATGCGGGGAGTTGCGGGAGCCGGAGAACTCCTGCCGGGAAGGCGAGGTCAATCATAAAGTCCGGCGGCAAAACACCATGGACTGATTTTTCGAACAAGCTCAATCATCTCCGGGGTATAGGATTTATCCACTTCCTCGGATTTACTGCGGTTCAGGTGGGGAAAATCGAGTTCGAGGCGGAGGCCCAGCCTCTCGTTCAAGACCTGCTCGGCGTCGCGGGAGAATTCTTCCAGCCGAATCAGGTGAACGTTGGGGGGGAGGACGCCCTTGACGAGGAGCATCTTGGCAAAGACGTCGTAAAAAATATTCCCGCGCACAAATTCCGGAAAGGAGCAGCGGCGCGCCGCCTGGACATGGGGCAGAAAAGTCTCGGCGGATCCGCTGGTCAGCCCGCGATAAAAGCGATAGACGGAAGCCACCTGGGCGAGCGGATGCCGCACCAGGCTGATGATGCGCAGCTGGGCGGGATCGCGGCCGCGCAACCGCCAGCACCGGTAAACCTCGTCCACCGAATGATGCGGCTGTGGCAGTTCCACCGATTCCTCCACATCGAGAATGTTGCGCTGGAGAAAAGTGCGAAAGGAGGTTCCACCCGTCTTGTGGATATGGACGAAGATCAGGTTGCGCGAGAGGGAATGGAGCATGACAAAACTCAGGCCCGCGGGGGCGCGTCGGCCGGCTTGGTGGCGAGCAGCGCGTAGTCGCGCGGCCCGGCGACCAGTTCGTTGAAACGTTCCGCCAGCGCGGGCGAGCCGCCGGGAGCGACGCGCTCCGAAGCTGGCTCCGGTGAGAGGAGCATGATCTCCGTGGAAGAAAAGCCGCGCGCCTGAAAGAGAAACAACATGAACTCCCGGGGCAGCGGCCGCTGATGGGTGGGATCAAGGTGAAAGGTCCGCGTGCTGACGATGAGGTTGTCGGGATTCGGAGTCTCGAAAATAACCAGACCGCCCGGGGCGAGGACCCGCCGGGCTTCATCGATGAGAGCAATCAGGACATGGAATGGGAGATGTTCCGCAAGATGGAACGCGGTCACGACGGCAAACTGCGCGGCCGGCGCCTGTCGCAGATGATCGAGGGCGTCGGCATAGACGATTGTCAGACCGAGCGCCCGGCCATCCGCGCAGAAGACGGCGTTGCTCTCGACGCCCACCGCCTCCAGGCCCTCCTCGGTCATGAGCCGCAGCCATTCGCCGCGGCCGCAACCGAGGTCGAGGACGGTCCTGTTTCCAAGCGCCTGGGTGACCTCCCGGACGCGCGGAAGAAAAACGCGCTGTCTTTCCCGGATCAGGTCTTCGCTTCCGCGAAAAGAGGTGGCGAATTGAGCATAGAATTCGTCGCACCCGGGGAAGGGCTGGGGCAGGAGACGGCGCATCTTAAGCAGGGCTTCGCGCAGGGCGAAAATCTCACGACCCTGCGCCACGCTGTCCGCCGTCACCCTGGTCAACTGGCGTTCGAGATGTTTTTGCTTCGCCTCCCACGTTTCCCGTTCCGCGCCGATGGTGCTCAGGTGCTCAATTTCTTCCTGCCGCCTCCGATCATCGAACGCGAGGCGCTGGAGGAAACGCTCCACGACCTGGTCGCGCCGTTCCAACCGGCGCAGGCTGGCCTGCAGTTTCGGCATAAGTTCAACCACCAGGCGCAGCGCTTTGATCAACTCGGACTGGGAACGCGCCAGCCAGCTGTTCAACCGGGCCTGACGCCGAAGATTCCGCAGGAAATACCGCCAGCCGGTCGGAGCCAGCCGGTCGCGCGCCTCCCGGGTCAGCGCCGCCGCTTTCCGCAGATGCGCGGCGGCCGGGAAACTCCCCGTCAGGTCGTCTTCCGGCACGGCCGAAACCTCGACGCGTTCCGGATGCCTTGCCCCCTCTTGCAAGGAGGCGGCCAGAAGGGCGGGAGTGGCGTCCACAAACGTGAACTCGACCGCCCGGTCCGTGTGTCCGGCCTGCGAAGGTGACGCCATCTCTGCGCTTATTTACTCCCAGGTTTCACCGGAGGAACAGTCTTTAAATCGTCCGGGAGATTGTCGGGCGGGAACGTTTCCACGTTCATTTCCACCAGGCTGAAGAAGGGGCACCCGAAGTCGGGACGGTTCCCGCCGCTCCGGTCGACGATGACGGCGGCGGCCGTCACCTCGCCGCCATGGGCCCGGACAATGTCGATCGTCTCCTGGACCCGGCCCCCGCGGGTGACCACATCCTCCGCCACGACAAATTTTTCCCCCGGCCGGATCTGGAACCCGCGCCGCAGGACCAGGCCCCCGTCCGCGTCTTTCTCCGCGAAGATGTGCCGTTTCCCAAGGGCCCGTCCCACCTCCTGCCCGACCACGATGCCGCCAAGGGCGGGAGAGATGACCGCATCACACGGGAGATGCCGGACCTTGTCCGCCAGCCGTCCGCACACGTCCGCCGCGATCCCGGTGTGCTGAAGAAGGATGGCGCATTGGAAAAACTGCCGGCTGCGCAGCCCGGACCGGAGAATGAAATGACCGTCCAAAAGCGCGCCGGTGTCGCGGAAGAGCTGGAGCAGGTCTTTCATGGCGATCAGGCGCACGGCGAACCCCGCCGGTTAACCCGAGGTGTCAGCGGCCACACCGCCGGACGATCCCTGCCCGCCCACGGCAATCGCTTCGATCTCCACCTTGGCGTTCTTCGGCAGGGCCGAAACCTGCACGGTGGACCGGGCGGGCGGGTTCTCCTTGAAGAAGCCGCCATAGACCCCGTTCATGGTCTGGAAATCGCCGAAGTCGGTCAGGAAGACGGTGGTCTTGACGACATTATCCATGGTGAGGCCTTCCGCCTTCAGGATGGCGGCCATGTTCTCCAGGACGCGCCGGGTTTGCTCGGCCACGTCCTGGGAGACGATCTCGCCGGATTGCGGGTCGAGCGGGATCTGGCCGGCGCAAAAGAGCAGGGAACCGGCCCGGACGGCCTGCGAATAAGGCCCGATGGCGGCCGGTGCTTCCTTCGTGGAAATGATTTTCTTCATGGCCGGAAGCTTAGCGCGCAGGACGCAGGTGACCAGCGCGGGTTGCGTGCTTTCACGGGGAGGTCTCCAGCCATAATTTGTTTGCGCTTTGCCCCGGGGAACGGATTGTTCGGATTCCGGAGAAGCGGCCCATGGTAAACTGGATTTTAAAGAAGATTTTAGGCTCGAGAAATCAGCGCGAGATCAAGCGCATCGCGCCGACCGTTCGCCGCATCAACGAGCTGGACGAACAGTTCAAGGCGCTCTCCGACGATGAGCTCCGGGCCAAGACGGCGGCCTGGAAGACCGAGCTGGCCCAACTGGCCGATATCGGCGAGCAATGGCAGCGGCTCGACCAGATTTTGCCGGAGGCGTTTGCCGTGGTGAAAAACGCGGCCCGCCGCCTGACCGAGCGCAAGGAAACCTTCCCGGTCTGCGACCAGCCGATGACCTGGGCCATGGTGCATTTCGACGTCCAGCTCGTGGGCGGAATCGTTTTGCACCGGGGACGCATCGCGGAAATGGCGACGGGCGAAGGCAAGACCCTGGTGGCGACCCTGCCCATCTATCTCAATGCCCTCAGCGGGCGCGGCGCCCACCTGGTGACGGTGAACGATTACCTGGCCCGCCGCGACGCCGAATGGATGGGGCAGCTCTATACCTTCCTTGGCCTCACCGTCGGGTGCATCCAGCACGATCAGCCGCCCGATGTCCGCCGGCAGCAGTATGCCTGCGATATCACCTACGGGACGAACAGCGAGTTCGGCTTCGATTACCTGCGCGACAACGGCATGGCCACCACCCGCGAGCAGCAGGTGCAGCGCGGCTACTTCTTCGCCATCGTCGACGAGGTCGATTCCATCCTGATCGACGAGGCGCGCACCCCGCTCATCATCAGCGGCCCGGCCACGGTCTCGACCCACCAGTACGACCGCTGGAAACCGCTGGTGGAGCAGCTCGTGCGCAAGCAGAACATGCTCTGCAACCGTCTGGCCAGCGACGCGCGCGAGCTTTTCGAGAAAGAGGAAACGGAAGAGGGCGGCCGCCTCCTTTTCAAGCTCAAGCTCGGGCAGCCGCGGAACAAGCAGCTCCTGCGCATGATGGAGGAGCCGGAAAAACGACGCGCGCTCGACCAGGCTGAGCTCTCCTTTTTCAAGGATACGCGCAAGGAGGAGCTGTTTCTTCTCAAAGAGGAGCTCTTCTTCACCATCGACGAGAAATCGGCCGAGGCCGATCTTTCCGAGCAGGGCCGCGCCTTTCTCAATCCGGACGATCCGGACTCCTTCGTCCTGCCCGACCTGATCAGCGAGTTCACCGAGATCGACCTCGACTCGTCGCTCAGCCCGGAGCAAAAGGAGGAGCGCAAGGGTGAACGCCAGCAGCATTGCGACGCCCAGGGCGAGCGGATGCACAACATCTCGCAGTTGCTGCGCGCCTATTGTCTTTTCGAGAAGGACGTCCAGTACGTGGTCGAGGAAAACAAGGTCGTCATCGTGGACGAATACACCGGGCGCAAAATGCCGGGCCGGCGCTGGAGCGACGGTTTGCACCAGGCGGTCGAGGCCAAGGAAGGCGTCCAGATCGATCGCGAGACGCAGACGCTCGCCACCATCACCATCCAGAATTATTTCCGGCTTTATCACAAGCTCGCGGGCATGACCGGCACGGCCGAGACCGAGGCGGCCGAGTTTCACGACATCTACAAGCTGGACGTCAACGTCATCCCGACAAACCGCCCGGTGGCGCGCCAGGACGCCAACGACCGCATCTACAAGACGCGGCGCGAGAAGTACAACGCCGTCATCGCCGAGCTGAAGGATTGTCACGCCCGCGCCCAGCCCGTTCTCGTGGGCACGGTCAGCGTGGAATCCTCGGAATTGCTCAGCCGCATGCTGAAGCGGGAAAAGATTCCGCACAACGTGCTGAACGCGAAATATCACGCGCAGGAAGCCGAGATCGTGGCGCGCGCGGGCCAGGCCGGCACCGTCACCATCTCGACCAACATGGCCGGCCGCGGCACCGACATTAAGCTCGGGCCGGGCGTGGCGGACAAAGGCGGCCTTTACGTCATCGGCACGGAACGGCACGAGTCGCGCCGCATTGACCGGCAGTTGCGCGGCCGTTGCGCCCGCCAGGGCGATCCCGGGTCCTCGCGCTTTTACGTCAGCTTCGAGGACGACCTCATGCGCAACTTCGGCGCGGCCGACCGCATGACCCGCATCATGGAACGCTTCGGCCTCGAGGAAGGGCAGGAGCTCGAGCATCCCTGGCTGAACAAGTCGGTCGAGACGGCGCAGAAGCGGGTGGAACAGCGCAACTATCTCGCGCGCAAACGCACTCTCGATTTCGACGACGTCATGAACAACCAGCGCGAGGTCGTTTATACCTGGCGCAACGACACCATTGAGTCGGAGGAGCCGCGCAAGCTGATCTACGAGGTGATCGACGAGGCCGTGCCGGTGAAGGTGCGCGAATATCTCGGGACCGGCGCCGCCAACGAGGAAACCAACTACGCCGGGCTGATGCAGTGGGTGAACACCACCTTCCCGCTCGGCCTGACGGCGGAGCAAGCCCGATTCGAGACCCGCAAAACGGAGGAGAACGCCACCTTCCTGGTGGAGCGGATCAAGGAATCCTACGAGCGCAAAGCGAGCCACGAGGAGCCGGGCGCGGTCAAGAGCCTCGAGCGTTACATCATCCTGAACGCGATCGACCGGCTCTGGCAGGAGCATCTTTATGCCATGGACGCGTTGCGCGAGGGCGTTTACCTGCGCGGTTACGCGCAGAAAGATCCGCTGGTCGAGTACAAGACCGAGGCGTTCGACATGTTCACCGAGCTGATGGGGAACATTAAGAACGAAGTGCTGCACAACCTTTTCCGCAGCACCTCGAATCTCCAGGCCTTCGAAAAATTCCTCGCCGGTCTGCCGCAATTCCTCATGCGCGAGACCGTGCCCAGCGCTCCTTCCGCGACCGGGCCGGTGCCCGGCCGTTACGGCGGGCAGCGCGCGGCGGCGCCGGTCGCGGCCGCGGGCGGGGAAGGCAACGGCGAAGGCGACGGTACGGAGCTGAAGATTGATCTGCCGGTGCGCCGCGACGTGCCGAAGGTGGGGCGGAACGAGCCCTGCCCCTGCGGCAGCGGCAAAAAATTCAAGAACTGCTGCGGCCGCGTCGCCTGAGGCGACCGGGCGCGCTGCCGTTGGAAGGAAGCCAAGAGTTTTGGCATTATCCCAGCGCGCCGCCTCGGTCATCCCGAGCCGCGCAGACGGCGAGGGACCTCGCGAATGGCGTTTGACGCGGCTTATTGCAGACGCCGTCGAAAGTAATTCGGGAGGTCCTTCGCTTCGCTCAGGATGACCCGGGGAGATGCGCCTATTGGACTTCGTAGGTGGTGATCTCGAGGCGGTGGCCGTCCGGGTCGCGGAAATAGATGGAATGCGCGATTTTGTGATCCTCGAAGGCGAACGGGATTTCGCGCTCTTTTAATTCCTCGCGCGCCCGGTCGAAGTTCGCGCGGGTGGCGCGAAAGGCGAGATGGCGCATGGCGATCGTCGACTTGCCCGGCGGAGGCTGGGCTTCGCCTTCCACCGGAAAGAGCGCGACGGCCGTTTCTCCGTGGCCAACAAAGGCCGGCATCTCTCCCCAGACGTCGGCGTGCATCCGCTGGAATCCGAGCACTTCGCAATACCAGGCCACGGCCGCCGGGAGATCGCGCACGGCCAGGGCCACATGATCAAGACCTTCGAGTTGCATGGAAATTGCCGCCCGCCCGGAATTCTGAAAGGATGGCGCGGCCCCGCATGATAGCGCGTTCCTCCAGTGTGCCGGCAACAGCAAATGTTCGCTCATGGACGCGCCGGGATTTTTTGCGCGTGGCCGCCGCGACCGGCCTGCTCTGTGCCAGCCCGCGCCTCTTCAGCGCGCGCCCGGAGGACCGGGTCACTGTTTCCATTCTGCACACGACCGATCTGCACGGGCATATTTTGCCCACGCGCGATTACCTTGGCACGGAGAACCTGGGCGGCCTGGCCCGGTGCGTGACCCAGATCCGGCGTTGGCGGAAGGAAAACCCGAACGCCGTCGTGATCGACGTGGGCGACCTTTACCAGGGAACGGAAGCGGGCTTGCGCACCAAGGGACGGATCATGACGGAGATGCTGAACCTGGCCGGGTTCGACGCCTGGGTGGTGGGGAACCATGAGTTCGACTGGGGGATCGATCCGTTCTGGAACGCGCTGGAGCATTCACGGATGCCGGTGCTGGGCGCGAACATGTCGCGCGCGGGCGAGATCGCGGGCGCGGCGCGGGATGGCCGCCATCCCTTTGCCCGGATCGCGCCGTTCCTCCTGCGCGAGTTCGAGGGGATCAAGGTGGCGATCATTGGCGTGACCACGCCCGGGATGCCTTTCTGGTTCCGGCCCGAATATTTGGGTGGCCTTTCCTTTGCCTATCCGGTGGAGCCGGTCCGGCGCGCGGTGCGCGCCGCGAGCGCGGCCGGGGCGAACGCGATCGTGCTGGCCGCGCACATGGGCCTGAAGGATCGCACGGGGGGCGATGATTTTGCCAACACGCTCATGGCTCTCACGGCGGAGTTTCCGGAGATCGCGGTGGTGATCGCCGGGCACACGCATCGTTTGGTCGAGAGCCGGCTCACCGGCACGGCGCTCCTGACTCAGGCCGATCATTTCGGGATCCATGCAGGACGGGTGGACCTCGTTTTCGATCGCGCCTCGAAGAAACTGGTGGGCCGCAGTGCGCGCTGCGCCCTGATGGATCGCCGGATCAGGCCGGACCCGATCATCCTGGCGCGGGCGCGTCCGCATCTGCGCGCGGCCCAACGCGTCCTGCGGCAACGGGTGGGGCGGCTGCGTGCGCCGTTGGGCCGGCGGAGCGAACCCGGTTTTCCCAGCGGCTTCGAGCTGCTGATCGCGGCGGCGGTGCGAGAGGCGCTGGCGTCGCGGGGAACACCGGTCGATGGCGTGTTGCACGGCACGTTTGGCGAAAAAACAATTGCACCCGGCCCGGTCACGGTGGCCGATATCTGGGAGATGGTCCCTTTTGAGAATCACGTGGTCACGGCAAACCTGAGCGGCCGGGAAATACGGGCGGTGCTGGACGAGGTTTTCCAGGTGCGTGAAACGCGCAACCTGATGGGCTTTGGGATGAACATCGAGGGCAGCGGTCGTGAGCGCCGGGTGCGCGCCCTGCGCAAGGCGAACGGCGAACCGGCCGGGGACGATGAACGGTTTACCATCGCCATGAACAGCTTCGATTCGCGCAGCGCGGGGCATCGCTTCATGATCCTGCGCGATCTTCTGGAACGAAACGCGGCCCGGCCGGTCCTGCATCCGGTGCAGACGCGGGAAGCGCTGATCGCCTACTTCGAGCGGCACGAGGTGGTTGATCCCGCGCTTCTCTCCGGCGACCTGCCGGCGGCGGCGTGAGCGAGGTCGGCGAAGGATCAGGGATGTTGCCGCGCGCTTTTTTCCAGGATGAACCTTTGCAGTGCGCCCGCCGATTGATCGGCACCCGTCTTCTCTGGGGCCGCAGCGAGGGCATCGTCGTGGAGACCGAGGCTTACCTGACGGAGAACGACGAGGCCTGCCATACCTTTATGCGGCCCAGCACCCGGGCGTTCGTGGCGCGGAACCAGGCGGGCGCGGCTTACATTTACCTGAACTACGGCATGCATTGGATGCTGAACGTGCTGGTGAAGGATGGACCGCGGAACGGCCTGATCCTGATCCGCGCCATCGAGCCACGGCGCGGCCTGGGCCTGATGCGGCGGCGCCGCGGGGTGGAGGAGGTGCGCCAGCTTTGTTCCGGGCCGGGGAAGCTGACGCAGGCGCTGGCCATCGACCAGCGACATCACGAGATCGATCTCTGCGCACCCGGGCGGCACGGCTTCGCCGCCGGGGATGAACCGGTCGCCGTGGTGGCCGATCCGCGCATCGGCATTTCGCGCGCCAAGGATTTTCCATGGCGATTTACCTTGCGCGACAGTCCGTTCGTCAGTCGAAAGCCGCGCGTGGCGGCGCGGTGAGAGAGCGGGCGCGTTGACGGGCGGCGCGGTTGCGCGGACGTTGCCGGTTCCATGAAGAAAGAACGTGTTCTCCTCGGCATGAGCGGGGGCGTCGACTCGAGCGTCGCCGGCTACCTGCTGCGCGAGCAGGGCTATGACGTGGTCGGCGTGACCATGAAAGTCTGGCCGCAGGATTGCGTCTCGCGGGCGGAGGACAAATGCTGCGGACCGCAGGCGGTGGCGGACGCGCGGGCGGTCGCGCACGCGCTCGGCCTGCCGCATTACGTGGTGGACGAGGCGGACCAGTTCGAAAAGCTCGTGATTGATTATTTTTCGAGCGAATACCAGGCCGGCCGGACGCCGAACCCGTGCGTGATGTGCAACGAGAAACTGAAGTTTGGCAATCTTTGGGAAAAGGCGGCGGCGCTGGGCTGCGCCTACATTGCCACGGGTCATTACGCCATTATCGAGCACCGGGGGGACCGGGCCGTCCTGCGCAAGGGGGTCGATCCGACAAAGGACCAGTCCTATTTTCTTTTCAGCCTGCGGCAGGAGCAGTTGCGGCGGGCGTTGACGCCGCTGGGCGGGATGGCGAAGCAGGAGATTCGGGCGATTGCCCGGTCGCTCGGCCTGAAAACGGCGGACAAGGTGGACAGCCAGGAGATTTGTTTCGTGCCGGGGAACGATTACAAGGCCTTCCTGCGTTCGCACCTGGGCGAAGGCGAGTTTCATCCAGGCGGCATCTACGATCTTGGAGGAAACTTCTTGGGCGAGCATGGCGGGATCGAGATGTTCACGATCGGGCAGCGCAAGGGGCTCCCCGGCGGCTCGGCCCAGCCGCGTTACGTGGTCGATATCGATGCGGAAACCAGCCGGGTCATTGTCGGCACGGCGGAGGATTTGGTTTCCGACGAGTTTGAGATCGACCGGGCCACCTGGCACGAGCCGGGCGAGGAGGAGTTCGAGGCGACGGTGAAGATTCGTTACGCGCACAAGGGGACGGCGGCGACGGTGCGCCCGGCCGGGGACGGCCGGGCGGTGATCCGCCTGCACGAACCGCAAAAGGCGGTGACCCCGGGACAGGCCGCGGTGGTTTACCGGGGCGACGTGGTTTTGGGCGGCGGCTGGATCACACGGCAGCGCGCGCTGGTCCCGGCCTAGCCATGCAGGCGGAAGTGTTGCTGGTTTTCAGCACGTTCCCGGACGCGGAAAAAGCCGGGGAAGTGGCTCGCCGGCTGGTGGAGGAAAAACTGGCGGCGTGCGCCAATATCCTGCCCGGCCTGCAATCGATCTACACCTGGGAAGGGAGCGTGACCGAGGCGTCCGAGGTGCTCTGTCTCTTCAAGGTGACGCGCGACGGTTATCCCGCGCTGGCCCGGCGGCTGGCGGAGTTGCACCCGTACGAGGTGCCGGAAATTATCGGGCTTTCCGTGGCGGAGGGGTTGCCCGCCTACCTGGGCTGGGTTGCACAGGAGTGCGTGGAACGTAAACGGGTGTAGCCCGCCGGATCGGCAGGATCCGCTCGAGCAGCGACGGCGGTTTGGGCGCTGCCGCCACCGGACCGAATTCCTGCCAGTTTCGGACGGTGAAATGCCACCATTCCGTGCGCAGTCCGAGGAAACCGGCCCGGGCCATGGCTGATTGGAGGAGGCGAAGGTTGTAGCGCACGAGGGCGTCGCCGCCCTTGTAATGCATGAAAGCGGCCGGGGTGAAATCGTCGAAATCGGTGGGCATATGCGCGTTGTTGCCCTCGGCATCGACCATGGTGGCATCGACCGCGACGCCCCAGCCGTGCAGCGAGCCGCGGCCCGCCGCGGGGTCAGCGACGAAAGATTCGTTGGGGGCGAGCTGCCAGAGGAGGGCCTGCACCTCGGGCGGCCGGTAGGCGTCCCAGATTTTCAGGCGATAACCGCGCTCTTTCAGGAACGTCTGCGCGAGGGCGAGACGTTGAGCCACGCTCACGCGGACAAAAGCCCTGGTGCCGGGCGGGTAAAGAGGGCGGCGGGCGAGGTTTTGCTTCGAGGCGTAGCGAAGATCGACTTCGATGGTGGGATCAACGTCGTGAAGATCGACCAACGGCTCATCAAAGGGGGCGACCTTGATCACTTCGGCGGCAGGAAGAGCGGCGGGTCCGGTGACGAGGAAAACGAAGAGGAGAAGGCGAAGGAACATGGTGGGCCAGGAGGAGGAAAGCCTGAAAACCGGGTCTGACAAGGCGCTCAGCGCACGACCATCTTGCGCTGGGACCCGCGGGAAAGCCGCTCGAGGAGGAGACGCGCGGCGTTTTCCGGCATTTCGAACCGGGCATCCACCGTGGTATCGCGGCGGGTGACTTCAGGCGGCTGAACAAAAAGCATCAGGCCCGATTCCTGGAACTGGAGCCAGCGCTGGGGCTCATCGCGCAACCGTCGGGCCAGCTCGGCGGCCGCTTCGGGGGTGCGCGCGCGGACGATCAGTCTTGCCTTTGCGCCCTTGTCGAGGGTGAGACTGAGCCCCATGACCGTGGTGGACTCGAGCAGCTCGCGGCTGAAGATCGGCTGGAAGATGTTTGGGAGATTGGCCGGGTCGCGGGAGATCAGGCGGACCGTGCTCCCCTGGTCGAGCGCCTGGAATTCCGCGAAGAGCTGGCCGGTAATCTGAAGGTCGGGCCGGAGACCGAGCCGGACCCGGACCAGTTCCTCGACGTCGGCGGCCGGGCCGACGGCAAAGGTGCGGGGACCGACCCGGGCGTAGGCAAAATCGGGCCGTTGCCAGACCGGCAGGCCGCTGATGGTGCGGCGCTGGAGGGCTTCGTCGGCGCGGATGCGCTGGAGGGCGGCGCGGACGTCGGAGCGCGATTCGACCAGGACAAACTCGCGGGGCTCGCCGGACTTCGAGCTGGTGACCGCGCGGGTGACGCGGAGGGAATCGCGCGGCACGTTGAGGGCGGGAGCCTGGGCGGCCTGGCCGAGGAGAGCCGCGGAGACGGTCTGCCAGGTCTCGCCTTCGTCCTTGCGCCAGCGTTTCAGGAGTTCGGAGCGTTCGAGTTGTTCGACGTTCAGGGAAAGAATCGCCTCGGTATCGCGCGGGAGCCATTCGCGGGGCGCGGGCGACTTGAGGACGAGCGGCAGGACAATGGCGAGGAGGACGAGAACGGAGACGATGCTGAAATAAAATTTCCGGAGCTCCTGTTTGTCGATCTGCTCGGAGAGAAGCGCGAGTTCATCCTTGTGCTCGACGTGGAGGCTTACGTTTTCGCGGTGGCGCCGCACATCCTCGAGCAGGCCGGTGGCATTGGGCGGGGCCACGCCCTGGTTGGCGAGATGACGGCCGATATTGAGATAGGCCGGATTTTTCCGCTCCTCCACCGTGGCGTGGCGGGCGCGCGCCTCCTTGATGGCATCCTGTTGCTCGCGCGCGGTGTTATTGAGCACGCGATCGCGGGCCTCAAAATCCTCGCGCACCTTCGCCATCTTGCGCTCCACTTCATCGAGCCGGCCTTGCGCCTGGCCCAGTTTTTGCCGGGCGTGCCGGCAGGCGTCGGCACTGCCTTCGCGTGCGCGGGCCAGCTCGGCGCGCTCGGCCGGCAGCCGGGCCCGCTGGGCGCTGAGCGTGGTCGTCTGCCCCTCGAGGTCGGCCGGGGGCGGGACCTGCGCCTGCAAGTCCGCGATTTTCTTTTGCAGGTCGCGATCGACCCGGTCGTTGTCCTGGACCCGGCGTTCCACCCCGGCCAGCTCGCGGTCGCAAAGGGCGGCGGTTTCGCGGGCGGCATTTCGCTCGGCCAAAAGGGGCGCACGTTCTTCCTCCAGCCGGGCCAGGGCCTCCTTCTGCTCGGCCGCGTTCGTCTGGCGCTGGTGTTCGAGCCGCGAAAGGCCTTCCTCGATCTGGGCGATCTTGCTCGCGAACTCTTTTTGTTCCTGCTCGAGCTTGCGCAGGGACACGATCTCCTGGCGCAACTCCGGGAAGTTCGCCGCCTGCGAAGTGCCTTCGCGCCCGAGCGCGATCTCGCTCCGCTGCAGCACACGCCGGGCATGCCGGAGCGACCAGCGCGTGCGCTCGCGCCGCACCTTGAGGCGCATCTCCCGCAGGCCTGTGACGATGAAACTCATCGCGAAACGCTACGCCAGTTGCCCGGCGCTCCAATGACTATTATTCCTCCGTCCCCGCGAGCTTGCCCAGGACACTGAAGTCCTCCAGCGTGGTCGTATCGCCCGTGACGGCCTTGCCCGCGGCGATTTCCTTCAGGAGCCGCCGCATGATCTTCCCGCTGCGGGTCTTGGGCAGGCCGTCGGCAAAGCGGATCTCGTCCGGCTTGGCAATGGCGCCGATGTGGCCGCCCACATGCAGCCGCAACTCCTCCTTCAGGCTGTCGGAGACTTCCACGCCGGTTTTAACCGTGACAAAGGCCATCACGCTTTGCCCCTTCAACTCATCCGGCCGTCCCACCACGGCGGCCTCGGCCACGGCGGGATGACTGACCAGGGCGCTCTCGATCTCGGAGGTGCCGAGCCGGTGTCCGGCCACGTTCAGGACGTCGTCAATGCGGCCGACGATCCAGAAATATCCATCCTTGTCCCGGCGCGCGCCGTCCCCGGTGAGGTAACATCCCTTGAATTCGCTCCAGTACTGTTTCCGGAATCGTTCCTTGTCCCCGTAGATGTTGCGGAGCATCGAGGGCCACGGCTGGCGGATGATCAATTTGCCGCCGACGTCGGTCCCCACTTCCCGGCCTTTCTCGTCCACCACCGCCACGTCCACGCCGAAGAACGGCAGGGTGGCGCTGCCCGGTTTGGTCGGGATCGCGCCCGGGAGCGGGGAGATCATGATCGCGCCGGTTTCCGTCTGCCACCAGGTATCGACGATGGGGCAACGGCCGCCGCCGATCTTTTCGTGGTACCACATCCAGGCCTCAGGATTGATCGGCTCGCCGACCGACCCGAGCAGGCGCAGCGAGGAGAGATCGTGTTTTTTCACCCATTGGTCGCCCCAGCGAATGAAGGCGCGGATGGCGGTGGGCGCGGTGTAAAGGATGTTGACGCCGTAATCGGCGACGATGCGCCAGAATCGGTCGGGCTCCGGCCAGTTGGGCGCGCCTTCGTACATGAGGGTGGTGGCACCGCAGGCGAGCGGTCCATAGACGACATAACTGTGGCCGGTGACCCAGCCGACATCGGCGGTGCACCAGTAGACGTCGTCGTCGCGCAGGTCGAAGACGTAACGGCTGGTGGCATGCAGGCCGACGAGGTAACCGGCCGTGCTGTGCAGGATGCCCTTTGGTTTGCCGGTCGAACCGCTGGTGTAGAGGATGTAGAGCGGATGCTCGCTCTCGAGCGGCACCGGCGGGCAATGGGCATCGACGTATTCCAGTTCCCGATGCCACCAGACATCGCGCCCTTCCTCGAGGTGAACGTCGTTGCCGGCCCGGCGAAAAACAATGACGCGCCGGATGGTGGTCTCGCCCCGCAGGGCATCATCGACATTCTTCTTCAGGGGGACAATGGCGCCCCGGCGGTAACCGCCGTCGGCGGTGATGACGGCGACGGCCCCGCAATCCGCGATCCGGTCGCGGATGCTGTCGGCGCTGAAACCGCCAAAAACAACGGAATGGACGGCGCCGATGCGGGCGCAGGCGAGCATGGCGATGGCGGCCTCGGGAATGGTGGGCAGATAGATGATGACGCGGTCGCCTTTCCTGATCTTGTTTCGCTTGAGGACATTGGCGAAGCGGCAGACTTCACGGTGCAATTGCTGGTAGGTGAGCGTTCGTTTTTCACCGGGCTCGCCTTCCCAGAGGATGGCGGCCTTGTTCCGGCGGCCGTTCTCGAGATGACGGTCGAGGCAGTTTTCCGAGAGATTGATCCGGCCACCGGCAAACCATTTCGCGAAGGGCGCTTTCCATTGCAGGACCGTTTTCCATGGCTTTTGCCAGGTGAGTTTCTTGGCTTCGCGCGCCCAGAATTTTTCCGGCCGCTTGATCGATTCGCGGTAGAGCTTCCGGTATTCCTTCAGGCTGGAGATGCGGGCGTGCCGGGCAAAGGAGCGGCTCGGGGCGAAGAGACGCGTTTCCTGGAGGTGCGACTCAATGTTATTGGCCATAAGGATTGAGGCTTTGCGGTTGTGCTGGGCGGCGCATCACGGAAGAGTCAGCCATGAGCGATCACGTTTACAAGCAAATCGAGCTGGTGGGTTCTTCCAAGGCCGGGGTGGAAGACGCGGTGCAGAACGCCCTGGCCCGGGCGAGCAAGACGGTGCGGAACATGCGCTGGTTCGAGGTCACGGAAACGCGGGGCCACATCGTCGACGGCAAGGTGGACCACTGGCAGGTTTCGCTGAAGATCGGCTTTACCCTGGAGTAGGAACGCCGCGGCCGGCCGGACCGCTACTTATCCTCTTGGGACGCCTGGTAGATTTTGGTCGCGCCGTAGATCAGGATGGCGGGCTTGAAAGCCACCAGGAGCAGACGAACGAGACCACCGAAGATGCGGAAGACCGGGAGCTTGTTCAGGATGAAGCCCGCGGCCACGGCATAGAGCAGGGATTGGGCGGGCTTTTCCCGCACGTAATCTTCCGTCTGGTGCATGATTTCCTGGAACTGGTCGCGCGTGTAACGGAGACCGCGCTGGGCGTAGTCCTCCGGGGTTTGGGTCAAATCATCTTGCATGTTCATCTCTCCTTCGCATCTAGACGTAACCTCGCGCGTCCAAAATTCAACGCAAACTAAGCCAGACCGTGCTGGCGCCGGTGCGAAACGGGAAATCGGGGAGTGGGTTGGTGCGATGCAGACTGCCGGCCCGGCGGCTGGCCTTGAGGCAGTATTTGGCCATCACCTCCAGGGCTCGGTGGTTCAAGGTGGAACAGTTGGTCGAAAGCAGGATGTGGCAGTCGCGCTCGGCCAGCTCAAGGGCATCCAGAAGCAGTTTCTCGTAGTCCCGTTCCACCTGGAAACCCTGCCCCTTCTTCGAGCGCGAAAAAGTCGGGGGATCAAGGATGATGACGTCGAACTTCTCCCCTTTTCGCGCCATCCGCGGCAGGACCTGCATGACGTCATCGGCGATGAAGCGATGGTCGCCCGTGGGCAGGCCGTTCAACCCAAAATTCTCGCGACCGCGCGTAAGCGATTTGCGGGAGAGATCGATATTGACCGTCTGCGCGTTGACCGAGGCGGCCGCGACGGAAAAAGAGCAGGTGTAGGAGAAACAGTTGAGCAGGCGGGCGGGGGCCGCCTGGCGGACAAAGGTGCGATTCTCCCGCTGGTCGAGGAACAGGCCCACGGAATAGCCGGCGGCAAAGTCGATCCCGTAGCGCAGGCAGCGCTCGGTCACGACCGACTGGAGATTGGTGCGGTCGTCGCCCACGACCAGCTCGGGGGTGGCGCGTTCCTCGTTTTGCCTCGGCAGGTGCCGCGCGAAAATACGGGTCATCTTGACGTGAGCAGCCAGGACCCAGAGGAAAAGCTCGGTCATGATCCGTTCCCGCGCCGCCGGCGTCTTGTGCGAGATGAGGACATCGGCGCCGTAGCGTTCCACCCAGCCATCTTCCGCGGTGTAAACGCGGTGGGCGTCGGTCTGTTCCTGCTCAAAAAGGCGGACGACTTCTGGCTCGATCCAACTGGCTTTCATTTCGGGGGCTGGAAACCCGGGGGCGGTTCGCGCAGAGTCTGGGGCCAGCACGCAGAGTTATGCAAGAAGTCACTGTTCAAGTGCCCGCGAGCACGTCAAATCTCGGTCCCGGCTTTGATTGCCTTGGGCTCGCGCTCGCCCTGCACGCCACGGTGACGGTCAGCCGGGCGGAGAAACGGGTGACGGGAGGTGTGCCGCCGATGGCGCGCGCGGCGGCGCGCGGTTTTTTCCGGCGAAGCGGAGTGAAGCCCTTTCCCTTCCGCCTTTCCGTCTCGGGCGGGATCCCGGTTTCCCGTGGCCTGGGCAGCAGCGCGGCCCTGCGTGCCGGGACGGTGCTGGGGCTCAACGCGCTGGCGGGCGCGCCGCTCGACCTGGAATCGGTCCACGGGCTGGTGACGCGGCTTGAAGGGCATCCGGACAACGCCGCTCCCGCCCTCTTCGGCGGCGGCCATGTCGTCTGCGAAAAAACAAGGATTCGTCTCCCGGTGGGGTCGAAGCTGCGCGTGGTGCTGCTGGTGCCTGATTTGGAAATTTCGACCGCGCGGGCGCGCGCGCTCTTGCCGCCGCGGATTGATCGGCGGGCGGCCGTGGCCTCGGCGGGAAACCTGGCCATTATCGTGGCGGCGCTGGCGCTGGGCGAGTATGCCCTGATGCGCGGTCATTTCGACGACGGCTTGCACCAGCCCTTCCGGCTGCCGCTGGTTCCGTTCCTGCCGCGGGTGCTGCGCGCGGGCGAACGGGCCGGGGCGCTGGGCGGGTTCCTGAGCGGGTCGGGTTCAGCCATCGCCTGTTTGACCCTGGAGAACGCGGAGATGATCGGCCGGGCCATGCGGCACGCTTTGCCCGCGGGGATGAAGGCCGAGGTCATGGTGACGGCGCCGGAAAACCGCGGCGCCCGGATTGTGAGAAAGCGATGAGCCGCCGCGCCGAAAACCTGGAGCAGTTTGCGATCGACGTGATCCTGGAGCGGCGGCACGGTCCGCGCGCCTCGCTCCTGCGCGGCCTGCTCTATCTGCTCTCCTTTGTCTACGAGCGGCTGGTGCAGTTGCGCCTCTTTCTATATCGGAAACGCATCCTGCGCGAACGGGCCCTGGGCTGTCTGGTCGTGAGCATTGGCAACCTGACCGTCGGGGGCACCGGGAAAACGCCGGTGGTGGAAAAATTTGCCCGGGCGCTGCAGGCAGGCGGACGGCGGGTGGCCATTCTCAGCCGCGGTTACAAGAGCGTGCCGCAGCCGCGTCCGCGCCGATGGACGCGGTTCTGGCGGCGGCGCGAGCCCGACCCGCCGCGCATTGTTTCCGACGGCAAATCCCTCCTGCTCGACTCCCTCACGGCGGGGGACGAGCCCTACATGCTCGCGCACAACCTCAAGGATGTCGTTGTCCTGGTGGACAAGGACCGGGTGAAGAGCGGCCTTTATGCCATCGGCAAAATGGGCGTCGATACCCTTCTCCTGGATGACGGCCTGCAATATCTGCACCTGAAACACCGGGTCGACATCGTCCTGGTGGACCGGCAGGCGCCGTTCGGAAACGAATATTTGCTGCCGCGGGGCACCCTGCGCGAACCGCCGCGCAACCTGCGGCGCGCCAGTTACATCTTCATCACCAAAAGCACCGGGGAATCAAACGAGGAACTGATTGGCCGGATTCGCCGCCATAATCGCACCGCCGAGATCATTGAATGCGCGCACAAGCCGCTCCATCTGGAGAACGTCGTCACCGGCGAACGCCTTCCGCTGGACCGGCTCCAGGGGGCTTTTGTCGGCTCGATTTGCGGGATTGCTGCGCCGGAAAGCTTCGAGGGCGGGCTGCGCCGGCTGGGAGCGGAAATCGTCATCGCGAAACGTTACACCGACCATCACCGTTACAGTGAGACCGAGCTGCAGAACTTCATCAACCGTTGCATCAAGCGCGACCTCGGGATGATCGTGACGACGGAGAAGGACGCGGTTCGTTTCCCGCGATTGCTCGAGACAGAGGTCCCGATTTTCTTCCTGCGGGTGGAGATCGAAATCCTGAGCGGGCACGAGACCTGGGAGCAATGCGTGGCCCGGATCTGCCGTCCGCAGCCGATGCTTTCACCGGAGCGTTTCTTTTCGTGAGAACCACCGGCTGGCCGTGCCGCCGGCGGCGATTACAAAGGGGAACGCCTTTCACGCGATGACGCAAAAAGCACAGCTCAAGGTCGAGGGGAAAACCCTCGCCGTTTCGAATCTCGGGAAGGTTCTTTACCCGAAAGCCGGGTTCACCAAGGGGGAGGTGATCGACTATTACATCCGGATCGCGCCGGTGCTGCTGCCGCATTTGAAGGATCGGCCGCTGACGATGAAGCGCTACCCGAACGGGGTGGAAGGCGAATTTTTCTACGAGAAGAATTGTCCGAGCCACCGGCCGGCCTGGGTGAAAACGGCGCGGGTCTGGAGCGAAGGCAACCAGCGAGACATGCATTACTGCCTGGCGCAGGATCTGCCCACGCTGGTCTGGGCGGCCAACCTGGCTGACCTGGAACTGCACACGTCGCTGGCCCGGAAGAAGGATGTTGCCCGGCCGACGATGATGGTGTTCGACCTGGACCCGGGAGCGCCGGCCGACATCGTCCAATGCTGCCAGGTGGGGCTCTGGCTGCGGGAGATTCTGCAGGAGATGAAGCTGAAGAGTTTTCCGAAGACCTCGGGTTCGAAAGGTCTGCAGGTCTATGTGCCGTTGAATACGCCGGCCACGTTTGACCAGACCAAGGCGCTTTCGCGCGCGCTGGCGGAGTACCTGGAGCAGGAACATCCGAAGCTGGTCGTTTCCCGCATGCAGAAGTCGCTCCGGAAAGGAAAGGTGCTGGTGGACTGGAGCCAGAACGACGAGCACAAGACGACGGTGAACGTCTATTCGCTGCGGGCAAAGGAACGCCCGACCGTCTCGACGCCAGTGACATGGAAGGAAGTGGAGACGGCCTTGAAGAAAAAGAAGGCGGAACTGCTCGTCTTCGACGCCGGCGAAGTGCTCGAGCGGGTGGAAAAGATGGGCGACCTGTTCGAGCCGGTGAACAAGTTGAAACAAAAGCTCCCGAAAAAGTGGGACCTCGGCTCCGACCGGTAGGGCGAGACTCTGTCGAGCTTGGGGAGAGCGGGGCCCTCGAAGAGGAGATACGGATACAGGATTAACAGGATTTGCAGGATTAACAGGAGCAGGCGTTCGGTTTGGTTTACGAACCACGTGTGCAGCGCAGGCGGTGCGTGCTCCCAGGCTCCGCGGAGCGTCGCCCTACCGGAGAAGCCGGACCGGCATATCGACGTTGCCAAAATTTCCCCTGCTGCGTATAAGACCGGCATGGCAGGGCAAGGTTCCACCGGCAATGTGATCGCGGCGGTTTGCAGCTTTTTTATCCCAGGGCTGGGTCAGTTGGTTCAGGGCCGCCTGCTCATGGCCATCATTCATTTCGTTCTGGCCGGCGTGCTCTGGATCATTCTGCTCGGGTGGATCATTCATCTCTGGTCGATCCTTGATGCCGCCCTCTACCGGCCGCGCGTTTAGGCGCTTCTGTTTATGAATTTTTCGCGTGGATTCCTGCGGTTCGCCGCTGTCTGCGCGTTGCTCACGGCCGGCACCACCGTGGCAGTGCACTGGCTTCCCGCCTTTTGGGCGGGGGCAACCACTTTCGAGGCACAGCTGGCCCTCCGGGAGAACCCGGTCTATCTCGCGCGCCTCTGGCTGGTGCTGCTGCACTGCGTCCTGGTGGTGATCTCGATGTATGCCGTCGGTTTTCGCCGCCTGCGGGAGGCGCCCGCCCTGGTTGGGCTGGGTTTCCTGGCCTACGTCGTTTTCGCCTTTTGCGAAATCGTGCGGACGACCTTTGCCATCTTTGCGGTGAACCGGATGTGGCGCACCCAGTTTGCCGGCGCGGCCGACGAGCAAACGCGCGAAACGGCCCGGCTTCTCCTGGCCGCCGTTCCCGGGGTCAGCCAGACGCTTTTCTTTATCTTTTTCACCGCGTTCGTGATCGGGACGTTTTGTTACGGGTTTGTGCTGCTGCGGGGAAGCGGTTTCGAGCGGACGCTCGGGTTCTTCTTCCTTGCCTGGGGCGTTTTCAGTCTGCCCGTTCTCGTGGACGAGATTTCCGGTGCGACCTCGTTTGGCGGCGCTTTTGAATGGGTGGGACAATATTTCCAGCCGCTCCTGCGCGGAGCGATCGGCGTCTGGCTCTGGACGGTGGCGGCTCGTCCCGATAGACTCGGCTCGCATGCGTCCGCGCCCTGAAAGACTCTTTTTTCTGCTGGCGGTGCTGACTCTCTGCATTGCGGCACTGCCTCTGCGCGGGGAGGGACCGATGGTGGAGTTGCCGCGGGAGGAATCGATCGAGGAGACGGACTTCGCGGTGGAACCGGATCTCCTGCTCGACGAGATGGCGGCGGAGCCGCTGGATCTGCCCGTGACCGTGACCATGCCGGAGGCACAGGACACGGAAAAACTGGAGGTGCAGGTGCAGAACGCCCGGCGTCGTGCCGCAGCCGGGGAACGGCTGTTGAAGGCGGGTGTTCTGGCCAAGGTGGAAGTGGAGGCGCGCGCCTTGAAACTGCTCAAGCTGGAGGCGGAGCTGGAGCTGGCCCGGCTCGCCCGGCTGCGCGACGACGTGGCGGCCCAGAAAGCGCGGCTTGCGCGGGGCGAGGTGGCCCCGATGGCGGTGGAAAGCGCGGAGCTGGCGCTGGCCCAGGCCGAAACCAACGCGCAGGACGCCGCGGAAAAACGGCGCGCGGCCGAGCTCGAGATTGCACAGATGAATGTGCGCCGGCAGAAAAAGCTGATCGCGGCCGGGATCGGACGGAAGATTGACCTGAAACGAGCCGAGGAAAAACTGGCCGCGCTCAGGCAGCAGGAAGAGGTTCCGGGGAACCCGGAACGGGCGCGTCAGTAGCCGGCAGCCTGGCCGTCCTTGCGGCTTTCGCTTGCGCCGAAATAGACACGGCGCCCGTCGCGTTGCTCGACCTTGATCGCCTGGTAACCGCCGAAGCCGCCGAAGCCGATGCGCACATCGTGCCCGCGGCGGCGCAGTTCGCGCACCGTTTCCCACGGCACGCTGGTTTCCACCTCAAGATAACCGCCCGTGAGCATCTGCTCGTCCGTCGGTTCGTTATCGCCCTCGTGCTGCCAACGGGCCGCGTCGCCCGCCTCCTGCAGATTCATCCCGTAATCGATCATGTTCACCAGAACCTGGACGTGCCCCTGCGGCTGCATCCCGCCGCCCATGACACCAAAAGCCAGCCAGGGCTGCTTTTCCTTCATGACGAACGCGGGAATGATGGTGTGAAACGGCCGTTTCCCGGGCGCGTAGACGTTGGCGTGCCCCGGTTGCATGGAAAACATTTCGCCCCGGTCCTGGAACATGAAGCCGAGCCCGGGAACCACGATGCCGCTGCCCATCCCGCGATAATTGCTCTGGATCAGGCTGACGACGTTGCCCTCATCGTCCGCCGTGCAGAGGTAAATCGTGTCGGCCCCGCCCGGCATGCGGCCGGCGGCGACAGTCTTCGCCGCTTTCTTCGGGTCGATCAGTTTGCGCCGTTCATCCGCGTATTCGTCGGAGAGCAGGCGCGCCAGCGGAATTTTCGAGAAATCAGGATCGGCATAAAACTTCGCCCGATCGGCCCAGGCCAGCTTTTTCGCTTCGACCATGGTGTGGATGGAGTCGGCGGAATTGAAGCCCATCGCGCGCAGATCGAATTTTTTCAGGACGTTGAGCATCTGAAGCGCGGCGATGCCCTGGCCATTGGGCGGGAGCTCAAACACCTCGTAACCGCGGTAGGTCACGGAAGCCGGTTCCACCCAGGTGGCGGTGTGCTTTTCCAGGTCGGCCTTGCGCAGCCAGCCACCGTTCGCCTGCATGAAGGCGTCGATTTTGTCCGCGATCGCCCCGCGGTAAAACGCCTCCCCCTTGCTTTGCGCAATCAGGCGCAGGGTTTCCGCCAGGGCCGGGTTCTGGAAAAAATCGCCGGTCGCCGGCGCCTGCCCTTTGCCATCAAGGGTGAAGGTTTCCAGGAAAGCGCCCGGGAGACCCGCGTAAAGCGGAACGCTCCGCCCCCAGTAATAGGCCACGAGCTCGGAGACCGGGAAACCTTTCTCGGCATAGCGAATGGCCGGCGCCAGGTTTTCCTCGAAGGGAAGTTTCCCGAATTTTTTGTGCAGCTCGGTCCAGCCGCTGACGCAGCCCGGGACGCTGATCGGGAGCATGCCGGTGGAGGGAATGGTGGTGCGCTTGAGCGCGGCCAGTTCCGACTGCATCTGCTCGAAGCTGAGCCCGAGCGGGGAACGTCCGCTGGCGTTGAGACCGTAAAGTTTTTTCTCTTTCGCGCTGTAGACCAGGGCAAAGAGGTCGCCGCCGATGCCGTTGCCGGTGGGTTCCATCAGGCCGAGCGCGGCATTGGCCGCGATGGCGGCGTCGATGGCGTTCCCGCCGCGCCGGAGGATCTCGATCCCCACCTGCGTGGCCAGCGGGACGCTGGTGCAAACCATGCCCTGTTCCGCCACCACTTCCGAACGGGTGGCAAACGATCTTCCGGTGATTCGATCCACTTGGGGGAAAACTGTGGACGAAAATGCCAGAAAGAGCGCGGCTAAAATGAGACGGGTCATGCCCGGGAAACTAGCATGCCCGGACGATCCGGGCGATGCGTGCGATCTCCCGGCGGCGTTACTCGTAACGGAGAGCCTTTACCGGATCGAGCCGCGCGGCGAAATAGGCCGGAATCAGCGCCGCGATCGAGCAGATGAAAAACGCCAGGATGCAGATGACGGCGACATCGCGCGGAATCACCTCGGCCGGGATCTGCGAGAATTGATAGACCTGCCGGGGGAAGACCTCGATCCCGAAGGTGCCGGCCAGCCATTGGCTGAACTCGTTCCGATAACGGATCAGGGTCATGCCCAGGCCGAGCCCGGTCAGGGTCCCAAACACGCCGACGACGATGCCTTGCCCGAGAAAGACCCAGACGATCTGCCAGATGCTGGCGCCGAGCGCTTTCATGATCCCGATCTCGCGCCGTTTTTGCACGGTCACGGTGATGAGCGTGCTCATGATGCCGAACGCCGCCACCACCACGATGAAGAAGAGGAGAAAGAACATGACCGTTCGTTCCAGGCGGACCGCCTCGAAGAACTGGCTGTTCATGTCGATCCACGTCTGGGCGTAGGCCGGCGGCTCGAGAAACTCTTGGAAGCGCCGTTTGACCTGCTCCGCGCCGTAGGGATCGCGGGTGCGGACGGTCAGGCCGTGCAAACCGTCGCCCAGCCCGTAAAGCTCCTGCCCAATGTGGATGGGAACGAGGAGAAACTCGGAGTCGTGCACGTAATGCCCGGTCTCGAAAATGCCGGTGACGGTCAGGTCCTTCGGCAGAACCACCTCGCGCAAACCCTCGATGGCGGCCTTTTCCTCGTCGCCCGTGGCGGTTTCCAATTTTTTAATCTGGTCGAGGACCTGTCCAAGGTTCCCGGGCGAGTAGACGGTGATGCGGTCGCCCAGCGCGACCTGGAGTTTCCGGGCCAGTTCGATGCCGACCACGGTGGAATCGCCCTCGAGATCGAGCCGGCCCTGCTTGATGAATTTCGGCAGTGGCACGACCTGTTCCTCCTGGACCGGGTCGATCGCGCGAATGACCGGCGCGATCCGGCGGTTCTGGAACTCAGCGATGACCGGGCCCTGGATGTAGGGCGCGATCGCCTCCACCTCCGGCGTCGCCTTTACCTTGTCGGCGACCTCGCGCCAGTTTTTCATCACCTCCTCGGAGGTGACGAGGATGTGGGCGTCGAAATCGATCACCTTCTGGCGAAGTTCGCGGTCGAAACCGGTCATGACCGCGATGACGAGGATGAGCACGGTGACGCCGAGGGTGACGCCAAGGATTGAGATGAGGGTGATGATGGAGAGAAAGGTGCGCTTCGGCTTGAGATAGCGCAGGGCGAGGAAAAGACTGAAGGGGAGTTTCAAGGCAGGGATAGTGTCGGGAAGGCCGGGCGCTTGTCCATGGGAGCGTCAGTAGAAAGTGCGTGCGCGTGACGCCGCGGCTGATATCTGAGTCGGCCGGCTCCGTTACCGACACCACCCGCGCTGCGAGGGTTGGGAAGCGTGACCCGGTGTCCCCCCCGTTCACCAAAGCCTTCCCGGCTTGCTTTATGCTTCAAGTTCAAGTTAAACTTCAGTTCGATGAAAACGGTCACCATGCTCCATTTTCGGAAGAACGCCTCCGCGGTCCTTCGCCGGGTCGCCCGGGGCGAACGCCTTCTGCTCTCCCATCGCGGCAAGCCCGCCGCCCGGCTCGAACCGATTGGTCCTCCGGCGGGCGACGCGCCGCGCGATGATCCATTTTCCAGCATCGGAGAGCGCGCGGTGGCCAGTCCCAAGGGCCGGACAAAGCACTCGCAGATTGACCAGATTCTTTATGGCGGCCGCTGAGGTCTTCATGGACAGCGCGGGTTTTCTCGCGCTCTGGGATGCCGGTGACGAACACCACAAGGCGGCGGTCGGTTTACAGAAGGAACTCATCCGGAAAAAGCGTCGTTTCTTGACAACGGAATATGTGGCGGACGAGACCGCGACCCTACTGCTCCGGCGGCACAGCCACGAGGCGGCGACTGATTTCCTCGGGATGATCGAACAAAGCGAAGCGCTGCGTCTCGAATGGATCGACCCGGCGCGTTTCCACATCGCAGCCGACTGGTTCCGGAAACATTCGGACAAGCAATGGTCGTTTACGGATTGTGTCAGCTTCACTGTCATGCGCGAACTGCGAGTGCGCGATGCCTTCACCACCGATCACCATTTTCGGCAGGCCGGATTCATCCCGCTCCTGCAAGCGTAGATCGTGGGCCGCGGCGGCGTCCGGAGCTCACGCCATTATTTGTTCAGTTCCGGAAGGCTTTGGCTGCTCCGCGGAAGAATCGGTTTTTGGGCGATTCAGTGGTCGCCTGCCACGAAGACTAGAGCGCGTGGGTTTCGAGTTCTTCCAGCGTGACGAACTCGAGCGCGGAGGAGTGAGTGGCCTCGAGGTCGACCTTGCCGGGGGTGCCCCGTTTCAGGGCGGCCTTCCAGCGGGTGACGCAGACGCACCATTTGTCGCCTGGTTTCAGGCCCGGAAAGGAAAATTCGGGCCGCGGCGTGATGAGATCGTTCCCGTCGAGCATGGAGAAATCGAGAAAATCCTGGTCCACCTGCACGCAGACGGTGTGCAGGCCAAGGTCTTCCGGGCCCGTCCGGCAAAAGCCGTCGCGATAAAAGCCGGTGACGGGGTTGCGGCAGCAGCATTTTAACTCGGTGCCGAGGACGTTGGTGGGCATGGGAGGAAGGTAGATGAACGAATGACGAATGACGAATGACGAATGACGAATGACGAAGGGCGGACGAATGCGGTGGCGGGGAGGGAAGGGTGGGGCGAGCTTGCCGCCAGATGAAAACAGTTTTGCTGACGGGTTTGTTGATGATCGCGACGGGGTTTGCCTGGGCCGGGCCGCTCGAAAACGGTTATGAGGCGCATGGCGGACTGGCCAAGTGGAAAAGCTTCGGCGCGGTTGAGTATGACTTTGCCTGGAACAACGAAAAACGGCAGCGCGCGGACCATCAGCTTTTCGACCTGGCGACGCGGGCCGGCCTGATCACGAGCGACGAGTATGCGGTGGGCGGCACTTTTGCCGGTGTCTGGGTGAAACCCGATGCGAAAGCGGTCGGCATGCCGCCGCGGTTCTATCTCTGGACGCCGTTTTATTTCTTCGGGATGCCGTTTGTCTTTGCCGATCCCGGAGTGAAAGCGGAATCGCTCGGCCAGCGGGTGCTCGGCGGGAAATCGTATGATGTGGTTCGGATCACCTTCACGAAGGAGGCGGGCGATTCGCCGGAGGACTACTACCTGGCGCATTTTGACGCCACGACGCACCAGCTGCATCTCGCGGCCTACATCGTGACTTATCCGGAGCTGAGCGGGGGAAAACCGGCTCCGGAACAGGAGCCGCACGCGATCCTTTTCGAGGAATGGCAGGAGGCGGACGGACTGCGGGTGCCGCGACGGGCCACGCTTTACAACTGGAAGGACGACAACCTCTCGGGCGAGCCGCGCGGCACGCTCGAGTTCACGAACGTGAAATTATCGACCGCCGCTCCCGACCCGCAGAAGTTTGCGCGGCCGGAGGGGGCGGTGGAAGCGCCGCTGAAGTAGGATTATTTCTTCGCGCCGGCGGCCTTGAGCTCGCGCACGAGTTCCGTGGCGTTGTAAACTTTTTCAAGCGCTTCCTGCACGCCGTCGGCCGCGACCACGATGGTGCGGTTGACCCTCGGGTCGAACCCGTAGGAGCCGCCGATGGAATGGATGTTGCCGTCAAAGGCCGCGCCGATGACCGAGCCATCCTTCGCGATCACGGGCGAGCCGGAGTTGCCGCCAATGATGTCATTGTTGGTCGTAAAGTTCAGGACCGCGTTTTTGTCGAGCTTCGACTCGGCCGACGCGAAGAGCGGGGCCAGGTCATAGGGCGAGGCGCCGGTGGCGCGCTGGTAAAGCCCCTCGTAAACCGTGGTGAACGGCACTTCGCGTCCGCGCTCGGTCCAGCCCTGGACGGAGCCGTAGGAGATGCGGAGCGAGAAGGTGGCATCGGGATAAAGCGTGTCGCCAAAGGCGGCGAACCGCGCCTGGGCCAGGCGTGATTGCGCCGCGGTGATGGGCGCGTCCACCTCGGCCCGATAACGGTCGAGCAACGCCCGGGCGGTCTCGTCCGTGGCGAGGACAAACTTGATCAGTGGATCGTCCGACTTTCGGATCGCTTCGAGCCCGCCTTTCCAGAGTTCCTGCCGCACTTTCGGGTCGGCCAGTTTGGTCCCGGCCACGAGACGTTTGGCCAGTTGCTCGGGTGATTCCTTCCCCAGCATTTCCTTGACGCGCGGATCGTCCGCGGTGAGCACCTCGCGCACCTTGGAAAGCCAGAAGGCGAGCGACAGTTCCTCCAGCCAGGGATGAACCGGGGCGGCGTCGGTGATTTTTTTCTCCAGGAGCGGCAGACGCGACTCGGTGAAATCGGGCAGGCGCTCCGAGTCCGGCTTTTCCCGTTCCTTGGCCGAGCGGACGAGGTCGCGGGCGTGGCGGAAAAGATCGGAGTACCAGCCGGCGCGCTGCTCGAGGAGGAGATGTTCGGGATAAAACTGGCGGTAAGCAGCCACGGCCTGCTCGATTTCCTTCCAGGGATCACCGGCCGTTTTCTGTGCCTTGCCGCGCAGATCAGTCTCAGCCTGGGTCAGGCGATCACGGAATTCGCGTTCGCGCAGCGCCTGCCATTGGCCGGTGTAAACCTTGTAGGTGTTCTCGACGCTCAGGATCCGGTCGGAACCGGTGCGCGTTTTCTCGGCGTCATTCATGGCGGCGACGAGGCGTCCCCGATATTCGGAGAGGAGGGGCACGAGGATGGGAAAGATGACATCGCGCCGCAGATCGAGCTGGGACGAAGTGAAAAGACGCTGGGTCGAACCGGGATTGCCCACGACGAAGGTCGGCTCGTCCTTGACCGGCGGGCGCGGGTTCCAGGGAAGGAACTGCGGGGTCGAGGCCGGCTTGCCATCCTCGTAGACCCGCAGGAAAGCGGCGTCGAGCGCGTAACGCGGAAAGTTGAAGTTGTCGGGGTCGCCGCCGAAGAAAGCGGCCTGCAACTCGGGGGCCCAGACGAGGCGGACATCGGAATATTTGCGGAGGCGATAGAGTTTATACTGGCCGCCGCCGTAGAGGTTCACGACTTCACAGCGCTCCTTGGCCTTATCCTGGCAGCTCTCGCTTTCGATGGCGGCGATGGCGGCATCCCGCGCCTTCGCCAGCTCGGCGCCGGTCTTTTCACCGATCGCTTTCTGCACGCGGGCGGTGACATCGGTGATCGCGGTGACCACCTCGGCCTGCTGCCCTGCGCAAAGACTTTCCTCCGAACGGTCTGTCGCCGCGAACCCGGTCCGGGCCAGGTCTTTCTCCGCGGTCGAGAGATCCTGGGCGCACTGCATGATGCAATGGTAGTTGGTCAGGACCAGCCCCTCGGGCGAGACAAAGGAAGCCGAGCAACCCTCGGTCAGCCGCACGGCCGAAGCCTGGACTTTGTCCAGCCAGGCCTGGTCCGGCGCCCAGTTGAATTTTTCACGGACCTGCTTGGCCGGGAAGTTGTCGAAGGTCCACATACCCTCCTCGGCCAGGGCAATGACGGCGAAAGAGCCGAGCGAAAGGGCGAGACAGGCGGTGAAAGCGAGACGTCGTGTCGTGTTCATGGTGAGTTTCTTAAGCCAGACCATCAGGCGGGAGGAGCCGGTGCGAAAGTGGTTTGTCGGCCGGATTTGGAAACCAGGAAGAAGATTGAATTTGGAAACCAGGAAACCAGGAAGGGGGATTGAATTAGGAAAGCAGGAACGCAGGAAGGTTGAATTTGGAAACCAGGAAACCAGAGAAGGAAGGGAATTGAATTAGGAAGGCAGGAACGCAGGAAGGTTGAATTTGGAAACCAGGAAACCAGGAAAGGGGAATTGAATTAGGAAAGCAGGAACGCAGGAAAAAGAGGTGGGATTTTTGGGTTACTACCATTCCCGATGATTTATCCCTGTTTCTTCCTGGCTTCCTGGTTTCCAAATACCCTCCGCTTTCCTGCTTTCCTCTTTTCCTAATTCATTCCTGGTTTTCCTGGTTTCCAAATTGGTTTCCCTTCCCCTGATTTCCAGATTCTCTCCGTTTTCCTGCTTTCCTAATTCATTCCTGGTTTTCTTGTTTCCTAATTTGTCTTCCCTGCATTGAGATCGGGGCGTGCTGCGTCCACCTTGCCCTCGGATGAGTGACATTGTTGGGATTGATCTTGGCACGACGAACTCGCTGATCGGGGTGATGGACGCGGGGTTCCCGATTTTGCTGGCGGACGCCAATGGGCGGCGTTTGACGCCGTCGGTGGTTTCCTTCCCGGCCGAGGGTGAACCGGTGGTGGGCGAGGCGGCCGCGCGGCTGCGGGCGGTGGAGCCGGGCCGGACAGTCTCCTCGGTGAAACGACTGATGGGGCGGCCGGTTGCGGACGCGGAAAAGGAGGGGAGTCCGCATCGGGTCATGCGGGGACAGGACGGCCGGGCTGCGCTGGAGATTGACGGGGTGGTGCGCACGCCGGTGGAGATATCGGCGCTGATTCTCGCCAAGCTGAAACAGGATGCCGAGCGCGCCATGGGGAGAAGCCTCACCCGCGCGGTCATCACCGTGCCGGCCTACTTCAACGACGCCCAGCGCAATGCCACCCGGGAGGCGGGAGAGGCGGCGGGGTTCACAGTTGAGCGCATTGTGAACGAGCCCACCGCGGCGGCGCTGGCCTACGGCCTGAACCTGCAGGAGCGAAGCCGGATCGCGGTTTACGACCTGGGCGGCGGGACCTTTGACGTCTCGATTCTCGAGCTTTCCGCCGGGGTGTTCGAGGTGCTCGCAACCAACGGCAACACCCGGCTTGGCGGCGATGACATTGATGCGGCCCTGCTGGAGCATGTCATCCGGGAAGGCGACTTGCAGGAAACGGACCCGGGGCTGCGGGCGCGGCTGCGGGAACAGGTGATCGCGGCGAAGCATGCGCTCTCCACGGCGAGCACCGCGCCGGTGGAGCTGCCTTTCGCGGAGGGGCGCCAGAGCTTTTCCTGCAGCCTCACCCGCGAGAAGCTGGAGGAACTGGCCCGGCCGATCGTGGAGCGGACGGCGGAACATTGCCGCCGTGTCCTGGCCGATGCGAAGCTGACCGCGGCCGACCTCGACGAGGTGATCCTCGTCGGCGGAGCCACGCGCATGCCGCTGGTGCGCGAGACGGTGGCCCGAATTTTCGGGCGCGCGCCAAACCTTTCGCAAAATCCCGATGAAGCGGTGGCGCTGGGAGCGACGATCCAGGCGGGCATACTTTCCGGCGCGGTGCGGGACGTGGTCCTGCTGGACGTGACGCCGCTCTCGCTCGGTCTCGAGACCTTTGGCGGACTCATGAATGTGATCATCCCGCGGAATTCGACCATCCCGGTGAAGGCCGGCGAGATGTTCACGACCGCGGTGGCGAACCAGCGCGCCATGCTGATCAAGGTGCTGCAGGGCGAGCGCGAGATGGCGCGGGACAACTGGCCGCTCGGGCAGTTTGAGATCGAGTTCGAGCCGGCGCCGAAAGGTGTGGCCCGGGTGGGGGTGCAGTTCGAGATCGACGCCAGCGGCATTCTTCATGTCCTCGCGCGCGATACCGGGAGCGGGCGCGAGAAGATCGTGGAGATGAAAAGCGCGGTGGAAGTTTCGGATGAGGCGGTCGAGGCGATGCTGGCCGACTCGCTTGATCATGCCTTTGACGATGTGGCGGAACGGCGCTGGACGGAAGCCGAGCTGAAAGCGCGCGAGATGCTGGACGCGGTGGATTCGGCCCTTGCCCTGGCCGCCGGGGCGATCGAGGAGGTCGGAACGGGAGGAGATTGCGCGCTGCGCCGGGCAGGTGCGCGCGGCGCTGGCAGCGCGTGAACTCGAACCGTTGCGGGCGGCGAATGCGGCGCTGGACCAGGCGACGGAACGGCTCGCCGCCGTGGTGGTGGAAAAAGCCATGGGCGCGGCCGCGCCGCGGACCGGCTAGGGCACGCCACCCGGCGCCGCCGAGCCTTCGCCGGGAGTTGCCTTCGGCAGACGCGCGGCGGCGTCCTCGAGCAGCCGTTTTTCCTCCGGATACAAGGTGCCGGAGCGGGCAGTGGCAAGGTGAAGGCGCGCTTCCTCGAAACGATTGTCATCGATCAGGATGATGGCGCTGTAGGCGGCGTTGCTCGCATCTTCCAGGGCGGAGGGAGGAAGTTCGCGGAGCACGGTGGCGGCCTCGGCGGTGCGGCCGAGGCCGTAGAGGGAAAACGCGTAGGTGACAATGGCATGCGAATCGTCCGGAGCCATCTCGTAGGCCTGCCGCGCCGCGCGGTGGCCATTGACGGGATTGTGTTCGAGGAGAAGCGCGAACCGCGCGTAAGCCGAGGCGATGGCGGCATCGTGCGGGGCGGCCTCGTGCAGGCGCTGGGTAATGCGATAGAGATTCGGGAGGTCGCCGCGCACCGTATACATCTGGTGGAGGGCCTGGAGAGCCTCGCGGCGGTAGGAGGGATGGCGCGACACGCGCAGCCAAAGCTGTTCCGCCTCGGTGCCGAGTTCGCGCGACGTCGCCAGCCGGGCGAGCCGGGCTTCGCGATCCGGCTCGGCCGCCGCGGCGTTTTCCGCCGCCTGCCAAAGCGCGTCGAACTCGGCATCACCGCCGGCGACCCGGCTTTGGCGCGCGGCCAGGCCCTGGTAGGCGAGGCGAAGGTATTCCGCTTCGCCCCAGGCGCCGCTCCGGGTCCAGCGGCGGAGCCGCGACCAATTCTTGAGCTGGGCGAAGGCCTCGGCCACGGCGATCGAGGCGGGCGGAAGGTTGGTCAGGTCGGGATCGAGTTGTTCCATCCATGCGATCACGTCCCCGGCCAGTTTCTGTTCGTTCATCCATTCCATGAGGAGGGCGAGGTCGCCCGGGGTGCGGCTGGCGAACTCCTTCACCTTGGCCATCAGTTCGCGGCCCTTGGCCGGGTCGAGCCGGCGATAGAAATCGAGGCAGAGCAAATAGTCGGCAAAGGTGACCTGCGGGCTGAGCTGCAGGTCGTGCGCGAGTTTCTCCGCGCCCGCCATGTCCTCCCGCCGGATGGCGTCGCCAAGGAGGGCGCGCAGGGCGCCGGTGCGGAATGCGATGGTGCGGCTCAAGCGCTCGAGGGTGGCGCGGGCCTCGTTTCGGCGCGCTTCCTCGGGCGAGGCAATCTCGATCACGGCAAGGTTGAACTGATAGACGTCGTTTTGCGGATCCTGTTGCACCGCGGCGGCAAAGTGGCGGAGCTGTCCGGCCTCGTCGCCCTGGGCCCGGGCCAGCCATCCCGCGACGACGTGATAGGGCGCCTTGTCCTGATCGACCGGCGGCACCTGGTCGAGCGCGCGCCGGGCGGTGTCAAGCTGCCCGAAACGGAGCGCGGCGGAGGCGAGATTAAGCTGGCTGTCGAGGTTCTCCGGGAGGAGACGGGCGATCTGGGCCCGCCAGGCCACGGTCTCGGACTGGTTCTGTTTTTCCGTGGCCTCGGCGAGGATCTGGAAGGCGTCGAGCGATTTGGGGCGAAGGCGGAGGGCCTCGTTGGCCATCACGGTGGCCTCGCGAAAGTCGCCCTGCTCGAGCATGATCGAGGCTCGCTGCAGCAGGCGCGTCTCCTTCCAGCCATAGTAAAAGCGGGGCAGGTAAACCAGGAGCGCGACCGCGAGGAAGAGCGAACCGAGGATGGCGCCGGCGGCGAGATGGAACTGCCGGGACTTGAGCACGCCCCAGCCCGGAAAACGCCGGACGCGTTTGCGCCGGAGCTTCTTCACGCGGCGCCGGCCCGGGAGGTGATCAGGGGGTTCGTGCATGCGCGGGCGAGAATATCAAAGAAAGAGGGGCGAAGCGACCTCAGGCAGGCACGCGCGCGGGCGGGTGGGGGAGAGAGGGCGTTCCCGGGTCACGCCAGACATAGCGCGAGAGCAGGACTTTGATGGTGGCGGTGAGCGGCACGGCCAGGATCGGCCCGAGCAGCCCGCCGATGAGCAAGCCCCAGACAAAAATGGAAATGATCACCGTCATCGGATGAAGACCGACCGAACTGCCCACGATGCGAGGGGCAAGGAAAAGCCCCTCCAGATTCTGGATGAGGATGAAGAGAAGCGTGACCGCGGCCGGATGCCACCAGTCGCCCCAATGCGCGGCGGCGATCAGGACCGCGGGAATCCAGCAGATGACGATGCCGATGTAGGGGATCATGGTGAGGACCACGACCAGCAGGCCGATGAGCGGTGCAAAAGGAAGCCCGAAAAAGTAGAGCGCGGTCCCGATCAAAAGGCCGTCGATCAGGCAAACCAGGAGTTGACCGCGAAAATAGGCGATGACGTAACGGTTGATCTGGGCGAGGACCGCGGCCACCTCGTCCTTGAGCGGGGAATCGCGCAGGGGCAGGTAATCTTTCCAGCGCTGCTGAATGGCGGGCCGGCCGCTGAGGAGGAAAAACAGGTAGATCGGCACCATGATGAGGCTGAAGAGAAAGCCGGTGACGCCGAGGAATCCGCCGATGCTCTGTTTGGTTATCTCCCAGAGACGCGCGCTGAGGGCGGGCAACTGGCGCTGCAGGTTCGGGAGTTGTTTCGTGACCCATTCCTGGATGCGCTGGCGTTCCGCCTGGGTGTAGCGGGGAGGCGCCGGGGCCACTTCCTCCCGCGGTGGTGTCGGTGAGGCCGCCGGAGAAGGAGTGGGTGTGGGCGAACCCAGAAGCCAGTTCACCACGCCCGCGCTGCCGGTCTGTCCTCTCCCCTTGGTCGTGCCGCTACCGGCGGCGGCGCCGAAATTCCTGTCGTAGCGATAGATCAAATCAACCACGGCGTCGCGGGCCTTGATGGTGTAGCCCGGCAATTCACGGGCGGCACTGGCCGCCTGGAGGGAAACAAGCGGAACGAGCCAGGCCAGGAGCGCGGCCAGGGCCGCGAAAATGACGGCGAAAAGGAGCGCGACCGCGCGCGTTCGGGGAATGCCCCCGCGGACCATGCGCGTGACCAGCGGGTCCAGCAGATAGGTGAGAATGACCGCGATCGCCACCGGGATCAGGATTGGCTGCAGGTAACCCATCAGCTCAATGGCGAGATAAAGAACCGACCCGATGACCGCGACCAAAACGACCAGGAAGATCGCGGTCAGCGCCCTCCACATGGTGCGCCGCTGCCACTCGGTGGGGTATGTTTTCATCGGCGGGACCCAGCCGGGGTGGCGCCCTGGCTTACTTTGGTCTTCAAGCTCTCGATTTTTTCGGCAATTTCCTGCGCCGCCGGATCAAGCAGAGCGGCCCGCTGATAGAACTCGAGCGCCTTGGCGGTGTCGTTCAGCTTCGCGTAGACGTCGCCGATGTGCTCGAACACCGTGGGATCGTCCCGGGTCAGGCGTTGCACGGCCTTGAGGAGAAACTCGAGAGCCTCCTGGAATTGGCCCTGGCGAAAACGGACCCAGCCCATGCTGTCGAGATAGGCGCCGTTATCCGGGTCAAAGGCAAGGGCGCGGCGGACCATATCCTCCGCTTCCTCGAGGTGCATGTTCTGTTCGGCCAGCATGTAGCCGAGATAATTGCAGGCCTCCGCCGAGTTCGGCGGGTCCATGGAAATGGCGGTGCGAAAAAGATCGGCCGCCTTGTCGTAAAATCCCGCCTGCTCCGCGGCGGTGCCATAGTCGAAATAAAAGCGGGCCGAGGCGATGGAAGCGCCCGCGGCCTCGGCTTCGGCGAGGGCCTCGCCAAACCTGGCCACGGCTTCCTTGCTCTGTTTGGCTTCGCGCAGGGCAATGGCGAGGTAATAGGTCATCTCCGGCGCACCGGGAAAACGCGCGCGCGCCTCCTGCAGGATCCTGACCGCGCGCTCGTTGTCACGGGTCCGCGCCAGGAGCAGCTCCGCGAGGCGGAGATAGATGGAAGGGCGACCGGGGTTGATCAGGAGAGCCTGCTCGTAGCTTTGGGCCGCTTTGGTGAACATGGAGCGCGCCTCCGCCTCCTGGCTCTGCCGGTCGAGCGCCCGGCCTTCATCCTCATAGACGCCGCCAAGCAGTTCATAAGCCTGGGCGCGTGCGGGATCTTTGGCGATCAACTCCTCCAGCATGGCAATGGCCTGGGGCCGTTGGTTGGTCAGGACGAACCCGGTCGCCAGCTTTTCGCGCGCGTTGATGTCGTCCGGCTGCAATTCCAGCACGCGGAGGTAAAGCGGGATGGCCTCGGCGAGCTGGCGCGAGGCGGCAAAATAATCGGCCACCTCCTTCAGGATGCCGACGGTGGCGCGTTCGGAGGCGGCGGCGCGGCGGAAGATGGCATTGATCCGCTGCAGATCTTCCGGCGCCATGGCCGCGTCATCCTTGAGAAGAACCGCGGCGTAAAGCTTGCCGAGGCGGACCCAGAAGGCGGGATCGTCATTTTTGAGCGCGGCCGCGCGGGCCAGGGCGGCCAGTCCCCGTTCCTGGCGGCCGGCCGCGGCCTCAACTTCATAAAGGCGCTGGTGCGCCTCGATGTTTGCGGGGTCGAGCTCGACCGCTTTCTCGGCGTAGCGCGCGGCCTGCTCGTGCTTGCGCAGATGGCGGGAGTAAATCTGGGCCAGTTGCAAGTAGGGCTCGGCCGCGTTCGGCCGTTCTTTCAGCGCGTCCTTCAGGACATCGATGGCGCGCGGATAATCCTCCTGCCGCACGAGCAGGGAGGCGACATGGAGGGCCAGCTCGAGCTCGCCCGGGTTGACCGTGAGCACCTTTTGGTAGGCCTGCAGGGCGCGATCGATCTCGCCCGCTTCCTCCAGGCGCTGGCCTTCAACGAAACGGACCAGGGCGCCGGCCTTGCGTTCGCCGGCCGGTTGCAGGGCGAGGTCGGCCGGCGGCTGCGCCGGGGAGGAGTCGCTCACCGAGGGAGTGCCGCGCACGCGGGGAGCCGCGGGCGCCGCCACGAGGAGGGAGCCGAGGAGAAGAAACAGGAGGACAAGAGCGACCGGCCCGACTCGAACGCGCCCGTGCCAGTGTCTTGTCATCGTCACGCAGTCTAACGTGAGGATAAGAGCACGCAAACCCGCGGGGCGCGCAAGGCGCCTCCCGCCCGGGCGGTTACGACTTGTAGCGCAGGCGCTTCTTGTGGCGATTCTCCTTCATGCGCTTGCGGCGCTTATGCTTGGAGATTTTCGCCTTGCGGCGCTTTTTCAGGGAACCCATGTCGTAATTTCAGCTTCCGGATTTGTCGGAGGCCAATGCAAGCACCGGTTGGGGATGGGCGCAACTGCCTTCTTCGTCAGACGCCAAGTTTGTTCAGCTCCTCGCGCACCAGGGGAACATGCTCCTCCGGTTTCACTCGGCGGTGGACCGCGGCGATCCGGCCCTCCTGATCGATGACAAAAGTGCTCCGCTCCGTGCCCATGTATTTCTTGCCATACATGCTCTTTTCCACCCAGACGCCGTAAGCCTCCACCATCCGGTGGTCGTCATCGCACAAAAGCGGGAAAGGCAGGTTGTGCCCCTTGATGAACTTTTCGTGGCTCGCGGCGGGATCAACGCTGACGCCGAAAAGGGCGGCACGCCCGGAGAAATCCGGCCAGGCATCCCGCAGGGCGCAGGCCTGGGTGGTGCATCCCGGCGTGTCGTCTTTTGGATAAAAATAAAGAACGACCGGTTGTCCGCGCAGGTCTGTCAGGGAGACCGTCTGCCCCGTCCCATGAGAGCCCCCGACAGCGGTGGCGGTGAAATCCGGGGCCGGATCGCCCGGCGCGAGATGGTTGCTCATCGTTCGAAGAGCATAATCAGGATTCCCACCGCGCAAAGGATCGTTCCCATGACCCCGCTCTCGTAGCGTTCGAGAAGGCCGAGGCGGACCCGGTTCATCCCGGCCAGGGTGAGCGAGGTGAAAAGGACCATGCCGGCAACGGTGGCCAGCGAGAGAATGACGGTGAGCAGGGCAAACCCTCCCCAGCCGTAGCGAATCCCGGAGACGTAAATGGGCAGAAACCCTTCGCACGGGGAAAGGGTCAGGAACGCCAGCAAACTGGCCACTGCCGCGCGATCCGAAGTGGGCTTCACTCCTCCGCTCCCCCGCTCATGCTCATGCTCATGCTCGTGCTCATGCTCGTGCTCATGCTCGTGCTCGTGCTCGTGCTCGTGCTCGTGCTCGTGCTCGTGCTCGTGCTCGTGCTCCTCATGCAAATGCTCATGCGGATAACCAAAATGCACATGCCCTTTGCCCCGCATCTGCCGCCACAGGTAGTAAAGGCCAAAAAGCAGCAGGGCCGCACCAGCAATGCGCGGGAACCATTCCCCGATGGTGTCGCTCAAGGCCACCCCGAACCCGGTCAAGAGCAGGCCAAGCAGCGCGGTCATGAGGACGTGCCCGCTGCCGGCCAGGGCCGTGACCGCGATGGTGCGCGCCCCGCTCCAGCCCTGGACGCGCGCGGTCAGGACAAATGGAAGCCAGTGGGTCGGGATGGCGGCATGGAAAAAGGCCACCCCGAACCCGGTCAGGGCGATGGTGGTCAGGACGGTGTCGTTCATGCTCAGGCCGGCCGCAAGGTCGAGGCAGTGCCGCAAAACGCGGGGCAGAGCAAGGCGAAAGGGGGAGAAATATCGGGCTGGTGGGATTTGAACCCACGGCCTCCTCGTCCCGAACGAGGCGCTCTACCAAGCTGAGCCACAGCCCGAACTGATCACTGCTCTACCACGTTTCCTGGTGAAAGTCCCATCCCGAAGCGCGGGCGGGAAATTGAGCAGGCTTGCCGGGAGTAGCAAGACCTAAATCCGGCGCCCGATGCGGCGGGGGCGGAGACGGAAACGGGCGTGAAATAGCGCCAGCAGGAGAAGACCGGCGGTCGCCCATGCTCCGTTGATCTCCGGCACGACGCTCATGGGGACGACCTCGTAATAGCCGCCGGCGAGCGAGAACTCCATGGCGCCGTAATAGCCGTTGAACTGGAAACGATTGAGGTTGAGGGACTGGCCGGAGCCAAAGATCAGGCGATCGGTGCTGCCGGAACCGGGCTGGCCGGGCGTGCCGCTCCAGTTATCGACCAGGAGAATGTGCATGGCGGGATCGAAGCCGGCGAAGGAAAGCACGCCGGTGGTGCCGGTGCCGAAATCGAGAACGGAATCGGCGCCGGCCAGGCTAAGGGTGCCCATGCCGGCGGCGGCGGCAGAGCCCTCGGAGAAGTTGCCTTTGCGGAACCTTCCCCCCTGCAGGATGACGGAGGCACTGTCCCCGATCTCGTCGCTTGCGCCGAGGGCGAGCACGGCGCCGGCTTGGACCGTGACGCTGCTGACGTTCCCGAGCGAGCTGCCAGAAGCGCTGGCCGCGATGAGCGTGCCCTCCGCAATGGTGACGGCCCCGCTGAAGGTGTTATGGCCGGTGACGGTGAGCACGCCGTTCCCCGTTTTGGTGAAGCCATGGGCGCCCCCAATCACGCCCGAAAAGGTGGTGGTGCCCGTATTCGTGATGTTGAACAAATGAGTTCCGCCGAGGGAAACCGCGCCGCTGAAGGCCAGGTCCCGCGCGCCGGAGATCTGGAAGTTGCCCCCGATGGACAGGGGTCGGGCCACGGTCAGGGCGCCGGGGCCGGCATTATGGAGGTCGCCGCCGTTTAATGCCACCGTGCCGGCATCGCCGAGGGAGGTGGCGGTGCCGATCCCGACCCGGCCGTCGTTGAGCGTAAAGCCGGTGAAGCTGTTGGCACCGAGGAGAAACAGTTCGCCGGCGCCGGTTTTGGTCAGGCCAAAGGTGCCGGGTCCATCGGTAATGGAGCCGGAAAAGGTGGTCGAGGCGGCGTTGCTGATGGTGAGAACGCGGCTGGCCCCGGACAGGGTGGTGGTGCCGGAAAAGTTGATGGCGTTGCTCCCGTCGATTTCCATGTCGGCGGCGAGGCTGACGGCGTTGGCGATGTTGCGCGCGCCGCCCACGGCCCGGAGAATGCCGCCGGCAAGGGTGAGCGCGCCCTCACCCAGAGCGGCATCGTTCCCGAGCTCAAGAACGCCGGCGTTGAGGGTGAGACCATCCGTGAAAGTGTTCGTGCCGGAAAGCAGGAGCCGGCCGGAGTCTGTTTTCACGAGGTTTCCGTCGCCGCTCAGGACGCCATTCATGGTGATGTTCCCGGTGCCGCTGACGGTGAGGGTTTTATTGTTCATGTCCACATTTCCGATAGTGACGAGGCTGCCGGAGTTGTTCATCCAGGTCTGGCTGCCACCGAGCTTGAGGAGGGTGGAAATGGTGAGGGTGAAAGGACTGGTGTGGTCGACCAGCAGGCCAATGTCGGCCTGGCCGTTAACGGTGTTGCCTGAAAGCTGGAGACGACCGGCCCCGGTGATGCTGAACGACTGGGCCAGGCCTCCTGTGACCCAGATGGCCCCGGCGCTGATGTTGCCTGACACGTCGGGCTGGTTCGCAAAGGCGCGGTCGAAAACGGCGGTATCGCCGGCGGAAGGGGAATTGCCGATCCAGTTGCCGTTGGTGTTCCAGGAGTTGCTCAAAGCCCCGGTCCAATAGCGATCGGCTGCCTGGAGAGAGGCCGCGGTGAAAAGGAATAGCGGCAGGAGCCGGAGCGTGCGGAAGCAGACCCCGGCCAACATTCGAGGGGGGAGGCGTCGAATGAGAGCCATAGGGGAAGAGCTATAGCGGGGGGCATGCCTCGCCGAAGTTTTTACGTGGTTATCCGCCTTGTGTTGTGAATGTTACGACCAACCAGTAAGAGAAAAAAAGAGGCTGTCCATGTGTCTTATATTGTATAAACAACTGACATTGAGTGACTTATAAAAGAGGGTTCGGGAAGGAAGTCTCATATGTGAGAAAATAGAAGATTTTTCTCACCCGAAGGACGGGCGTTCTCTCGTATGAGAACTGCGGGTATAAATTATGCTTACAATTATGGTAATTATACGGCATGCGACTTCGCTCTTCTCAATCCCAAGACGCTCTCACCTTCCCCGAGGTGCTCACCACGGTCGTTCTCCTCAGCGTCTTCTTCGCCGCCATTTTCGAGATCAACGCCGTCTGTCTCCGCTATATCAGCGCCTCCAAGGAAAACGTCGCCGCCCTGCAGCTCGCCCAGGACCGCACGGAAGTCCTCCGTAACCTCGCCTTTCGCGACCTGACCGACCCCGCCTTCCTGCAAGGACTCATGGCCGCGCCGGCCAACGCCTCCGATCTCGGCACGCGCACCACGGAAACGATCCGTCTCTCCGCCTATCCCACTCCCAACGGCGTGACCAAGCTCACCCGCCAGGTCAACGGGACGGTCACGCTCGACAGCACCGCCACCACGCTCGGGACCACCCTGGTCCAGGTCGAGGTGACCACCAACTGGACCACCACTTTCGGGCAACGTGCCCGTTCGGAACAAATCACCACCCTCATCTCAAACGGAACCAAAAAGTAATGAAACTGAACCTCTCATCCCGCGGCGGCTTCACCCTCAGCGAGACCATGGTCTCGCTCTCACTCAGCTCGGTCATCTTCGCGGCCACTCTTACGGCCATGATCTCGCTGCAAAAGAGTTTCTCGGCGGTGGACGCCTATTTCTCCACCCACATGCAGCAGATCCGCATCATGGATTACCTGAGCCGGGACGTGAAACGGGGCGTGGCCGTCACCACCTCCGTTGACCTGCAAACGGTCACGATCTCCACCTTCAGCTACCTGATCGAGGCCGGCGATCCTGAGGCAATCGCCGATCCCTCAAAGATCGGCACGCCGCGGACACCCACGATCACGCGTGTGGCCGGCGGGCCGCAGGTCAACTACGGGGCAGCGATGAAGTCGGTGGTCTATTCGATCTCCGGGCAGGCCATCCTGCGGAGCGAAAACGGGCAGGTCACCACCATCGCCTCCAGTACAGGATCAACTGGTGCCGCAGACCACCGACGTGGAACTGGCCAACACCGAGTACGCGAAAACCACTGTGACCTTCCGCCCGATCTTTGCCTCCGGCGGCCGGGAAGCGGCCCGGACCGGCACCACGGTTTTCGCCACCTCCTACCTGCGTAACAAACGCCGCGCCTGATCCTGATGCTCTTCCGCAGACGTCTCTCATACGGCCAGGACGGCAACGTTCTGCTTGGGGCCCTCGGGGTCATCGTGGTGCTCTCAGTCGTGGCCGGGAACGTTCTTCTCAGCAGCACCACCCGCTACAACGTCACCTCCAGCCAGTTGCGCAGCTGGAAGGACGCGCTCACGGCGGCCGAGACCGGCGGCGACGTCGCCTACGCGGAGGTGCGCAAGACCATTCTCGACCCGACAAACGCCTTTGCCGGGTGGACCACCAGCGGCGGGGTGAAGATCAGCCCCAACCTCACCTTCGGCCGCGACAACCACGTCACCTCCAGCCGGGTGGACGCCTTCTACACCGACCCAATCACGGGGAACGACTGGTATCGCATTCGGGTCCGCGGCACCACCCCGGTGAAAGGGTTGAAACGCACCGGGATGGATTCGCGGCTTTCCGAGAACACGAAGGGCGACAGTCTCCTGCGCAAGATCGACTTCAATTACGACCACTTCATCGCCACCTACGGCCCGGCTGGTGATGGCACCGGCAAGCAGATTGTCCCGGTGGCCTTCCCGCAGATCACCCGGCGGGTGGAGCTGATCGTCGCGCCGGTGACGCCGTTCGAGGCGGCGATCAAGGCCAGTGGCAGCTTTTATGGCCTGGGGAGCGCGGCGCAGATCGACAGTTTCAACTCGGCCAACGGTCCTTACCAGTTCGTGGCCAACAATCCTGGGCACCCGCTCTTTCCCGATTCCCGAAGCGGCCATGTCCAGATCGGCACGGGCGTGGCCACGGTGATGGGATGGATCTATGGCAATCTCGCCACCAATGGCGGCACCGTCCGTCGCACCGAGTATGTCAGCGGCACCATCGACAACAACGTGCCCTTCACTCTGCCGCCCTACAAAATGCCGTCGATGCCGCTGCCCCAGCCGAGCCCGACCAACATCACCGGCAACGTCACCATCAATCCTCCCGGCGCGGCCACCGCGGCCAACCCGACCTATTACGTGGTCTCGTCCCTGCGCGGCGACCTGACCATCAACGCCTTCGGTTCGAACACGCCGACCCACGTCGCCATCCGCGTGACCGGCGACATCACGGGGAAAGTGCGGGTGAAACCGGAGGTGCGGGCAAAAATATTCTTTGACGGCAACGTCGATCTCAAGACGCGCGACATTGTGAACGAGAGCGGCATCCCGGCGCGCCTCCAGTTTTACGGCATCAGTCCCACCGCGGCCGGGGTGACACAGACGATCAGCCTCACCCCCCCGGGCAACTTCGCCGCTACGTTCTACGCGCCCACGGCCGACTTTTCGATGAACGGAAACCCGGACATCACCGGAGCCATGGTTTGCCGGTCGTTTTACGGCAATGGCAACACCAGCTGGCATTACGACCGCGCGCTCGACAGCGAAGGTGAGGCGGTCGATTACCGCATCATCAGTTACGTCGAGGATACCCGTTAATCCGGCGGAGCGCTCATTTTCCGCTGTCAAGAAAATCCGTTGACAAGGCGGCTGTCGCTCCGCAGAGTCACCGTTCCCTTTTCCTCGTCGATGATTGCCCTCGAGCCCACCCCCTCAGCCTTGCTGGCGTCCTCGCCGAACATTCTTCAATTCCCGACGGAAACGTCCCCCGGCGTGCCCCGTTCCAAGCGTAATATGACCACCCAACTTCTCCAGGAAGCCGCGCAAGTGATCCCGAACCAGCAACTCCTGATCAACGTCGTCTCCAAGCGAGTGCGGCAGTTGGGTCTCGGTCATCGTCCCATGGTGGAAGCGACCCCGCGCTCTTCCCTCACCGACATCGCCCTCAAGGAAATCATCGCCGGCAAGCTCACCTTCGAGAATATCGAGGATGGGGCCGAGGACGCCGCGAAATAATTTCTCTTCGCGCGGCCCCTTTCGGTCGCCCGCGACTCCTGGTTGAGGCAAGTTGCTGAAATGGCGGCCGAAACCATCCTGAACCGCAAAGCGCTGCGGGATTATCATATCCTCGAGCGGTTCGAGGCCGGCATCGCGCTCAAAGGGAGCGAAGTAAAATCGGTGCGCGCCGGCAAGGCGAACATCAACGACGCCTTTGCCCGGATCGAGAAAGGGGAGGCCTTCCTCTACAACGCCGACATCCAGCCCTATGCCCAGGCCAGCCACGATCCGCCGGCGCCCAGGCGCGTGCGCAAACTCCTCCTGCACCGGCAGGAGATCGAAAAGCTTTTCGGCCTGAGCAACATCTCCGGCCGCACCCTCGTGGTCCTGCGTCTTTATTGGAAGAACGGAAAGCTGAAGACCGAGATCGGGGTGGGGCAGGGCAAGGTGGCGCACGACAAGCGGGCCGACTTGAAGAAGCGCGCGGTCGACCGGGAAACCGCGCGCGAAGTGGCGCGGTTCAATCGCCGCCACGCCGGTTAATCTTTTTACCGCAGAGGCGCAGAGAGCGCAGAGGAGGGCGGGGGGATGGAAGAGGATTTAACCCCGGTAGGGCGAGACTCTGTCGAGCCTGGGAGCAAGCGAGGCCAGGAAGTTTTACCACAGAGACCGCAGAGGACACAGAGAGGGGCGGGGGATTACAGGATTGAAGAAGGGAAAGGCATTCACACCCATCCTGTAAATCCTGTTAATCCTGTCTAAAAACGTCACCAAGCCTTGTTCGTGAGGTCCCTCGCTTCGCTCGGGATGACCGGCGCCGTGCCCGCCGCGACGAACTTCGCATTTCATGCGTAATTTCGTTCATGGCCAGCTTCTTTGATCTTACCGGCAAAGCCGTTCTCATCACGGGTGGGTCGCGCGGCCTTGGACTGATGATTGCACGTGAGATCTGTTCCCGCGGCGGCCGCGTCGCCCTCGTGGCGCGCGGCGCCGAGGAACTCAACGCGGCCGTGGCCGAGCTGCGCGCCGCCGGCGGCGAGGCCGTCAGCATCGTGGCCGACCTGACCGAGCGCGACCAGATCGAGCGGGCCGTGGCGGAAACGACGGAGAAACTCGGAGGACTTGATGTGCTGATCAACAACGCGGGCATGATCGAGGTGGGCCCGCTCGCGCACATGCAGCGCGCCGACTTCGAGAAATCGATGGCGCTGCATTACTGGGCACCGTTTGACCTGATGAATGCCGTTCTGCCGCGGATGCGGGAGCGCGGGGGCGGGCGCATTGCCAACGTGGCCTCGATCGGCGGGCTCATGGCGGTGCCGCACCTGGTGCCTTACTGCGCGAGCAAGTTTGCCCTCGTTGGTCTTTCCACCGGGATGCGCTCCGAGCTGGCCGCCGAGAATATCTTTGTCACCACCGTGACTCCCGGCCTGATGCGGACCGGGTCCCATGTGCACGCGAAGTTCAAGGGTGATCACAAGGCCGAGTTCGGCTGGTTCTCCTTTGCCGCGCAAGCGCCGTTGATCTCCATCCCGGCCGAGCGCGCCGCGAAGAAGATCGTGGACGGCCTTTGCCGGGGGCGCGCCCTGGTCATTTTTCCGTTCGTCACCCGCCTGGCGGTGATCGGCAACGCGATCATGCCGAACCTGACCGCCTGGATTAACAAAATGGTGAACCGTTTTCTCCCCGGCCGGGCGGGATCCGATGGCGACGAAATTCGTTCGGGCCAGGAGGCGGCGTCCGGCCAACGCGACGGCTGACCACGCTTTTGCGCCGCCTTTGCTGCAATGAAACGGCTTTTTCTCGGCCTTCCCGTTCCGGACTATCTCGGGAATGCGCTGGCCGGGCTCGATCCCGGGATCGAAGGGGTGCGCTGGTTGGAGGCGACGCAGTTCCATCTGACCCTGGCTTTCCTGGGCGCGGTCGGACCGGAAGAACAGGCGCTGCTCGAGGAAAAACTGGGCGCGGTGGAGGTGGGACGTTTCTTCCTCCCCCTGCGCGGTCTCGGCACGTTCCCGGCGAAGGGCGAGCCCCGCGTGGTCTGGGTGGGAGTCGGCGCGGGCCACCCGCATCTTTTCCAGCTGCACAAGCGGGTCAACGAGGCCGTGCTGGCGGCCGGGCTCGAGGCCGACCTGCGTCCGTGGCATCCCCATGTGACCCTGGCGCGCTGCGACCGCGCGCCGCGGGGCCCCGTGCAGAAATTTGTGCGCGAGCACGCCGACTTCGAGGCCGGCCTGATGAAAGCGGAGAGTTTCGCGCTCTTTTCCAGCCGACCCGGACCTGCCGGGTCGATCTACACCGTGGAAATGGAATTCGCGCTTCGCTAAGCCGACGTGTCCCGCACCCCCGTCGGCGCGAGGATGGCGTCGCGCATGCCGTGCAGGAGCTTTTTGTCGGCCGGGCAGATGGTGGCGAGCGCGCCTTGCAGATGGACCTTCCCGTTCTCCACGAAGTAGTAAGGGCAAAGGCGAACCCGGCCTTTCATCGTGGTGAGGGTGCCGGTCTCGCGTTCCCAAAACGGATGTTCGACCAGTCGGCCCTTGTGAAAACGCTGCATGATCGTGGGCGACTCGGCGAACGTCGCCAGCGCGTTTTCGATCCGTCCCTCCCATTCCGCATGCGGCAGGTCCTGGCCGAGCGCCACCCCGCGGCTGCCCCAGGCCAGTGGGGAAAATCCGCTCACTTTCAGGAGCAGTTCCCTGTCCTTCTGGCTGAAACAGGCGGCTTCGCGCCAGTCATGAATCTCCAGCCGGGGGATGACGGCATGCTGCGGGAGCGGCGCCGGATCGAGCAGCCAGGTGTAGGGAATGACCTCCTGCAGCTGCCGGAAATATTTGTCGCCCACCTCCCGCCGCCAGAACTCGCGCAAGGGCTGCAGCCAGAAAAGGGCGAACCACATCTTTTCCTCGAGGAACGGCTTCAGCGGCGGCGTCACCCGCACCGCGCCGTCGCCGGCCGCGCGCAAAAGCTCGTCCACTCGCGGAATATTCGGCAGGTCGAACAGCTCAAAGAACCGGTAGACCGCGCGGCCCGGTTGCGGCTGGTAGTTCTCCGCCGCCTGCACCGCCCAGGTGGCGTCGCCCGCCGTTCCCGCCAGCTTGCCCGCGGCCCATTCCATCTCGGGCCGATAAGTTGCCGCTTCCTGCGAAACAAGAATGTCGCCGCCGCCAGGCAAAACGGAACGAAAGCCCTCGAGCATGCCATGTTCGCCGCCGATCACTTCTTCGCCCAGCCCGGCGTAGGTTTCATTCAACCATGCCGTCAGGCCGATGCCGCCCGGGACGGAGTCAATCTCCGCAATCACGTAGCCGGTCTCGGTCAGGACAAGGTCCGGGCGAATCACCGCCGGCAGGTCGTCCCGAAACTCTTTTCGCCGCGAAAACTCGACCAGCTCGGCCGGTTTCCCCGCGTCGAGATATTGCGCGATCCAGGCCGGCTGTTTTCCTTTGGCGCTAAGCTGGTAAAGCTGGTTGCAGGCGCGCTGAAAGACATAAAGCCGGTGGCCGAGCTGTTCGAGTTCCCGGGCAAACGCGGGGGTCACCGGGAAAGGTTCCGGCGTCACGAGCCAGTCTTTCTCGGCGAACAACGCTTCCGCCGGGGTGGCCGCCCGGATGGCCTCGAGCCGCTGAGTCTCCGCCACTGCGGTCATCGTCCCAGGGCCATCTTCTTGAGCGCGAGTTTGACCAGTTCCTCCGCGCCCTGTCCCGATTGCTGCTGCTGGAGATCGCGCACCGTTTTGTGCGCTTCCACCTGCTTGTAACCGAGGGCGATCAACGCCAGCACCGCCTCATTGGCCTGTCCTTCCTCCGGCGTCGGGGCGTGCCCGGCGCTGGCCGCTTCCCAGGCCGCCGCGACGCCCACCTTGTCCTTCAACTCGAGCACGATGCGCTCCGCGGTTTTTTTGCCCAGCCCGCTGATTTTTGAAAGCGACGCCACATCGGAGTTGACCACCGCGGCCTTGAAATTGCCAACGCTCATGCCGCTGAGCACGGCCAGGGCCAGCTTGGGACCGATCCCGCTCACATGGTTCACCAGGAGACGGAAAAGGTCGCGCTCCGCCGCGGTCATGAATCCAAAAAGAAGGTGGGCGTCCTCCCGCACATGCAGGTGGGTCAGGATGCGGACCGCTTCCCCCGGTGCCGGGAGCTTGTCATAGCTGGAAAGCGGGATGGCCAGCTCGTAGCCGACGCCGCCGACATCCACGATGGCTTGGGTGGGGAGGGCGGCGGAAAGTTTGCCTTCGAGAAAGGTGATCATCGCCGGTCAATCCCTAACAGAGCGCCCGTATTCTGCAAACGAAGGGCTACTCCTCCTTGAGCAGGAGGGTGAGATCGACCCGCCGGCCCTTGACCAGGTTGAAACCTTCCACGCGAAACTGTTTCCAGGCGGCGGGCGGGGCGATCTCCTCGACCATGCGCGTGGGCAGAACGACAAAGCGCGGGCCCGGCTGCGCCATGAACGGGGCAACGGTGCCGCGCTTGAGCGGCGTCATCCAGCCGTTGATGTGCCGGCGGAAATACCAGACCAGGCTCGGTTCCTGGTAGCCGACCGCGCCGAACTCCATCTCCGGCCGCAAATGCGGCCGCGCCGCCTCGAGCAGGGCGATCGATGGAAAAAAAGGCCGCGCCAGGGGCGGTGCCACCAGGGCGAAGAGAAAAAGCGCCGCCGCCGTGATACCGGCCCAGCGGCGCAAGGAACCCGTCCAGTGTTTCGCCAGCAGCAACGCCAGCAGCGGCAAAGCCGGCAGGGTATAGTGCGGCAGCTTGGTTGCGACCAGGCTGAAGATCACGAAAATGAGGCCGCTTCCGCAAAGAAGATAGCGATCGAGCGCATCGCGGTTTTGCCGGAGTGACCGAAACAGCGCCGGCAACCTGAGCGACCAGGGAAAGAAGCTGGCGAAAAGCGTCACGAAAAAGAACGGGAGGGTCAGGAGATAAAGGCCGAACGAGCGGGCGCCATGACCTTCCATTGAGGCCACGGACCGCTCCACCACATGTCGTCCGATGCCGATGCGGAAGAATTCGCCGTCGGTGCGGAGGAGCGCCGGCCCGGCCCAGGCACCCACCAAAAGAAGCATGAGGGCCAGCCCGATCGGAAAATGAAAACGACGATGCCGCGGGGTGGCGCCGACCGCTTCCCCCGCGCTGCGGTGCCGGGCAAGGAACCCGTACAGGGCCACCGCCAGCAGCGGCGTCCAGCCAATCGGCCCCTTGGCAAGGAAAGCGAAGGCGAGTGCGGGATGGAAGAGCCACCAGAAAAATCGTGGCCGCCCGCCCCGCAGCAATTCGAATCCGGCCCAGTGCGCGAGCGTGACAAAAAAGGTCAGCCACATGTCGGCCACCGCGGCGCGCGCATGTACGAACGTTTGCAGGCAGAGCGCAAAGATCAGGGCGGCCGCGAAACCGGTTCGCTCCGTCCCGGCGCGCCGGCCCCAGAGCAGGAGAAGCCATGAGGTGCCGGCGGCGGCAAGGGCGCTCGGCAGGCGGGCGGCGAAATCGGTTTCCCCGAGCAACCGATAGCTCGCGATCTGCGCCCAGTAGGTCAGCGGCGGTTTGTCGAAGCGATAACCGTTGTTAAACCAGGGGACGACATAATCGCCCCGCTCCCGCATCTCGCGCGCGGCCTCGGCGAAACGCGGCTCGTCCCGGTCGATCAACGGCAGCGACCAGCTCCCGGCCAGGTGAAAAAGAAAACAGCCGAGGAACAGAAGGAGGGAATTGCGGGTTGCAGGTTGCAAAGGCTGATTCAAGAATGGCGGCTCTGGAAAAACAAACGGGAATTTTCAACGGGGTCCGCCTGGCTTGGGTGCTGCTCCTGCTTTTCGCGGGGGCCATCCTCTCGCTTGGGGCCGGTTTTTACCTCGATTCAACGGTCACGCTCTGGATGGTCGAGCACAAGGACCGGGGCCTGCGCCATTTCATGCGCCTGGTGAGCAAAGTGGGGGATTGGCCCGCGCATATCGCCGTCGCGCTCCTCTTTCTCGCCTGGGCCTGGCACCGGGGAAAACGCACCTGGGTCCGGCTTCTCTTCGCCATGATGCTGGCCTGTGCCGTCGCCGGGATCCTCAATCGCGCGGTCAAGATCGGGGTCGGCCGGCCCCGGCCTGGCCTCGAGGCCGGGCTCGCCTGGCGGCCCCTGACCATGAACAACGATTTTCAGTCGTTCCCTTCCGGGCACACCGCGGCCACGGTTGGATTTTTCGGCGTTCTCCTGGTGCGACGACCACGCCTCGGCCTTGCCCTGTGGCCCATCCCGGTCCTGATCGCGGTCTCGCGGATGTATCTGACCGCGCATTATCTTTCCGATATCTTTGCCGCCAGCGCCATCGGCCTGGTCTCGGCGCTTCTGGTCGTTTGGTGGATGGAGCGCAAAGGCGAAGGGTTGCGCGGTCCGCCCACGCCTGCCCGGTAGGGCGAGACTCTGTTTAGCCTGGGAAGTATGCCAGGCTTCGAGAGTTTACCGCAGAGACCGCAGAGGACACAGAGGAACGCAGAGTTGGGAGGCGGGTTCTAAGCAGGAAACCGCCCGCCCGGTAGGGCGAGACTCTGTCGAGCCTGGGAGAGGACAGGATTAACAGGATGGACAGGATTTAGAAGGAAGCGGGCTTCAGTTCGAATCGCGACCTACGTGCCACGGCGCGGCGGCGCGTGCTCCCAGGCTCCGCGGAGCGTCGCCCCACCGACGAGAGACCGCGTTCCTCCTACGATTCACTATTCACCATCCTCCATTCACGCCCTTCCTTCACCCCCGGTAGGGCGAGACTCTGTCGAGCCTGGGAGAAGAAGCACGCCGCGGAGGGACCTGCTTCCGCAGGTCCGCGGACGAGCGGAAGCTCGTCCCTCCGGGAAGAGGACAGGATTAACAGGATGGACGGGATTTGCAGGAAGCAGGCTTCGGTTCGGATCACGACCCACGTGCCACGGCGCGGCGGCGCGTGCTCCCAGGCTCCGCGGAGCGTCGCCCCACCGACGAGACACCGCGTTCCTCCTGCGATTCACTATTCACCATCCTCCATTCACGCCCTTCCTTCACCCCCGGTAGGGCGAGACTCTGTCGAGCCTGGGAGAAGGAGCACGCCGCGGAGGGACCTGCTTCCGCAGGTCCGCGGACGAGCGGAAGCCCGTTTCTCCGGGAAGAGGACAGGATTAACAGGATGGACAGGATTTGCAGGAAGCAGGCATTCGGTTCGGATCATGACCCACGTGCCACGGCGCGGCGCCGCGTGCTCCCAGGCTCCGCGGAGCGTCGCCCCACCGACGAGAGACCGCGTTCCTCGTACGATTCACTATTCACCATTTTCCATTCACGCCCTTCCCACTGCCACGGCGCGGCGGCGCGTGCTCCCAGGCTCCGCGGAGCGTCGCCCCACCGGAGAGGGACCGCGCTGTTGACGTCGCACCGCGTTTTGCCCGGCGCGCGACGAAGCCGGTGGGAGGCGGAGAGGCCTTGACGAAGAGCGGGCGGCTGTCGAAGCATAGGCGCTTCCGATGGATTTCACGATCGCCCAGCAACTCCTGATCTCTCTCGCGCTGGGCATGCTCATTGGTCTGCAGCGGGAACGGGTGGACGTTCCGCTGGGCGGCATTCGGACCTTCCCGCTCATCACCCTGTTCGGCACCATCTCGGGCCAGCTGGCCGCTGTGCACGGCGGCTGGATCCTTGGCGCCGGTTTTCTTTCCCTCGCCGCGATGCTGTTTCTCTCGAATCTGCCGCGGATCCGCGACGGCGAGGCAAGCGGTCTGACCACGGAAGTGGCGGTTCTGCTCCTTTACGCGCTCGGGGCCTTCCTTGTTCTCGGTCATATGATCCTGACCGTGGTGATCGGCGGCGTGGTCGCGCTTCTCCTGCACTGGAAAGCTCCCCTGCACGATTTCGCAAGGCGGGTGGGCGACGCCGACATGCGCGCGATCATGCTTTTCGTCCTGATCACCATGGTGATCCTGCCGGTCCTGCCCAACCAGGAGTTCGGGCCGTACGGGGTTTTCAATCCGTTCGAGATCTGGCTGATGGTGGCGTTGATCGTCGGGATCAGCCTGGCCGGTTACGTCGCCTACAAACTATTCGGAAGCACCGGCGGCGTCCTTCTCTCGGGCCTGCTTGGCGGCACCATCTCGAGCACGGCCACCACGGTGAGTTCGGCGCGCCAGGTGGGCGCCGGCGGGGCCGGGGTCAATCTTGCCAGTCTCCTGATCATGATTGCCTCCACCGTCGCGGTCTTGCGCGTGGTGGCCGAGATCGGCATCGTGGCCGGCGGCAGTTTCGCCGCGCTCGGTCCGCCTCTCGGCGCCCTGCTCGGGGCGATGACGCTGATCTCGCTGGGCGCCTGGTTTTTCGGACGCGGCCAGAAGGCGGAGCTGCCGGAACAGGAAAATCCGGCGCAGCTCAAGGTGGCCCTCGTTTTTGCCGCCGTATACGCGCTGATCAAGCTGGCCGTGGCCGCGGCCAGGGACCATTTCGGCGCGAGCGGTCTTTACGCCGTGGGCGTGATCTCCGGCCTGACCGACATGGACGCCATCACCCTCTCGACCGCTCGGATTGTCGACTCAGGCCAGGTCGATCCGGCGACCGGCTGGCGAACAATCCTGATTGCCGCGGTCTCCAATCTGGCCTTCAAGGCCGGGGCGGTGGCCCTGCTCGGCGGCACCACGCTCTTCCTGCGCGTGGCGGCTCTCTTCGGGCTGAGCACCGCCGCCGCCGCCGCCATCTTCTGGTTCTGGCCGGGGTAGGAGAAGAAAGAGGATCGAGAGTAGAGGATAGAGGATTGCTGCCCTCTTCTTTCCTACTCGTAATCGTAATCGTTCCCCTCCGTATGTAGGACGAATCAATTTGGAAACCAGGAAACCAGGAACTGGGAAGGACGAATCAGGAAAGTAGGAAACGCAGGAACTTCAGAGGAATCCTGATTTGGAAGCCAGGAAACCAGGAGAAGAAAGAGGATGGAAGACTAGAGGATAGCGGAGGACGAATTAGGACCCTCCCTGTTTTCCTGCGTTCCTAATTCGTCCCTTCTTCTTCCTGGCTTCCTGGTTTCCAAATTAAATTGTCCCTTTGCCGCGCCCGGCCTTGCATTGAACCGGGGGCCGGCGCGGTGTATCGGAGGAGGTGCGCAAACTCTGGATCCAGCTCCGCTCTTCCCTCTGGTTTGTGCCGTCGCTCCTTGTCTCGGCCGGGGCGCTTCTGGCCTTGATCCTCGTCCAGGTTGATATCAGCTACTCGGGTTCGCTCGCCTGGCGGAGCTGGCATCCGCTCCTGAACGCAGGCGCGGAAGGCGCCCGCGGGATGCTTTCCGCCATCGCCACCTCCCTGATCACGGTCGCCGGCGTCGCTTTCTCGGTCACCATCGTCACGCTCTCGATGGCCTCCGCGCAGTACACCCCGCGCATCCTGCGCAATTTCATGCGCAAACCGGCCAACCAGCTCGTGCTGGGGGCTTTTGTCGCGATCTACACTTATTGCCTCATCGTCATGCGCACGATCCGCGGCTCGCACGAAGATGATGGCGGTTTCGTTCCGCTGGTCTCGGTGGCGGTGGGCATGGTCCTCGCCCTGGTCTCGATCGCCTGCCTGATTTTTTTCATCCACCACACCGCCGCCTCGATCCAGGCAGCTGAGATTCTCAATGACGTGGCCCGGCAAACCCGGAAAACGATCGATCGCCTTTTTCCCGATCAGCTCGGCGAGGCCGCCGGGGATACCGACGACGAAGAGGTGCCCGGCGACTGGGTCGCGGTGAAAGCGCACCGGAGCGGCTATGTCCAGGCGATCTCGGCCGACCGTCTCCTCCGGCTGGCGGAGGAGAAATCGCTCCAATTTCGGCTGGAACGCGGGCCGGGCGATTTCGTGGTCGAGGATTTGCCCCTTATCTGGACAAGCCGCGAACTTGACGAGGAGACGGTGGCGAAAGTGCAGGGGACGTTTGCCCTCAACAGCTTTCGGACAATCGAGCAGGACCTGAGCTTCGGCATCCGGCAGATCGTTGATATTGCGATGAAAGCGCTCTCCCCCGGAATCAATGACAGCAGCACCGCGGTCTCCTGCCTGGATTACCTGAGCGAAATTCTGACGCACATCGCCGACCGCAGCCTTTCGCAGCGGCTCGGCTCCGAGAATCGCGACGAGAAACGGCTCATCGCCAGTTCGCCGCTTTTTGCCGACTTTGTCGGCGGCGCGCTCAACGAGATCCGGCTTTCCGCCTACGGCAATGTCACCGTCCTGACCCATCTGCTCTGCACCCTGCAACGCGTGGCTGCCCGCACCCGGGACGGTCGCCGCCGGGAGATCCTCATGGCGCACGCCATTCTCATCACCGAGACGGCTGATCACACCGTGGTGGCGCCGTTCGATCGCGCGCGTATCAATGCCGTTCTCCAGGACTTCCGCGAAGTCTTCGGCGCGAGCGAAGCGGAGGTTCCCGACCTTTCCGCTATGCGCGACGTGCCGGCGTGGACATAATATCTCGAATGAAAAACCGTTTTTGCAGCTTCGCCCGGCCCGCCGCCGCCGCTTTGATCGCGGTGGCTCTCCTGACCGGTTGCTTCGGGGGCGGGGCCGGCACCCGGCGCGTGGAAAAAGCGGCCACCAATCCGCAATACGCCAACTCCCTGCACACCCGCTTCTACGAAGCCTGGCGCCAGCCGGCCGCGGTGAACCTGCCGCGCGGCCGCGTCTCGATCCCGGTCGACGTTCGCATCGACGGCGAAGGGCGGGTCATCGGTTTCACCCTCGCAAAATCTTCCGGGAACGATCGTCTCGACGCCTCGATCAAGTCGGTGGGGAACCGGATCAAACGCGTGCCGCCACCGCCGGGAGCCCTGCCGGCAGGCCATTTCGATCTCCGGATTTATTTCGAACTGGATGTAAAGGAATAGGGAGGCGAACCATGAGCGAGGAGAAGAAAAAGATCAGCCCGAGCACCGCCTCGGAACCACAGGAAGAATTCATCGACCCGGTCAACCGGCCGAGCGTTCCGGAAAAGGACGCCGATTCCGGGGAAAGCGACGCGGGCGCCGACGCCGGCGAGTAACTTCTGGCGGAGGGGGTGGGATTCGAACCCACGAGGGCTTGCGCCCTGCCGGTTTTCAAGACCGGAGCCATCAACCACTCGACCACCCCTCCCGGCGAGTTTTCGCGCGCTCCATTCTGGCACCACCGGGAGGGAGGGCAAGTCCCTGGCGGGCGGCCGTCCGGGGTGGGGAAAGCTGGACAGGGGGATATGTTCGGGTGAACATGTGGCATGGCTCGTTTTGTTCCGCCGCCCCCGGGCGCCTACGAGGAATACCGGGAAGAGCACCGGGGCGAAGCCCCGCAGGCGCGGGGCGCTTCCGGGAACCCGGCCAATCGTTTCGAAAAACTTCGGGTCGAGCTCGAGCCGGTGGAACCAACTCCCGGCGACGATGCGGAGGCCGGTCCGCGGCGCGTGCCGACGATCTATTTCCGGGACCAGACCCGGACCATCATTGCGCGCAATAGCAGCCCGGACATCGGCTTCGAGACGAGCCTCAATCCCTACCGCGGTTGCGAACACGGCTGCGCCTACTGTTTTGCCCGTCCCTTTCACGAGTATCTCGGCTTCTCCGCCGGGCTCGATTTCGAGACCCGGATCCTCGTGAAGGAGGACGCGCCCAAACTGCTCGCGGCGGAACTTTCCTCCCCAAAATGGCAGCCGCAGGTGTTGATGATGAGCGGGGTAACCGATCCCTACCAGCCGGTGGAGCGCCGCCTGAAAATCACGCGCGGTTGTCTGGAAGTGCTGGCCCGGTTCCGCAATCCCGTCGGGATCCTGACCAAGAACGCCCTCGTCACCCGCGACCTCGATCTCTTCAAGGAGCTGGCGTCGCATCGGGCTGTGGCGGTCAATTTATCGATCACTTCGCTCGACCGGAATCTGCAGCAGCGGCTCGAGCCGCGCACTTCGCCGCCGCAGGCACGACTGGAGGCGGTGGCGCAATTGCGCGAAGCCGGAGTGCCGGTGGGCGTCATGATCGCGCCGATCATTCCCGGGTTGAACGAGCATGAAGTGCCGGCGCTGGTCGCGGCCTGCGCGGAAGCGGGGGCGCAGTTTGCCGGTCATGTGCTGCTGCGATTGCCCGGGGCCGTGGCGCCGGTCTTTGAGCGCTGGCTGGCGGAGCATTTTCCGGAGCGGCAGGAGAGGGTGCTCGGACGGCTCCGCGAGATGCGCGGCGGGAAGCTTTACGACGCGAAATGGGGGGAACGTCAGCGCGGGAAGGGGATCTTCGCGGAACAGATCGGCCGGATGTTCGAGGTCGCCTGTCGCCGGCACGGCCTCAAGAATGATCGCCCCGAGCTGTCCGCCGCCGCCTTCCGTCGCCCAATCGAGCAGATGAGCCTCCTGTGAATCGATTAGGAAAACAGAGGTGAATTTGGAAGCCAGGAAGCCAGGAGAAGAAAGAGAATGGAAGATAGAGATAGAGGGTCGCTGCCCTCTTACTCCTACTCGTAATCATACTCCTAATCGTTCCCCTGCCGTTCCGAGAAAACTGAATTGAACTCAGGAGAAAGAGCGAATCGGGAAGGAAGAATTAATTTGGAAACCAGGAAGCCAGGAATGGGGAGAAACGAATCAGGAAAGTAGGAAAATAGGAATTTCAGAAAGTTCTGTTCCTGCTTTCCTTATTAATCCCTTTTTCCTCCTGGCTTCCTGGTTTCCAAATTGATCTTTCTCAAATTTCTTTTTCGGCCTGCTGCTATATGCCGAGCCGCTTCTGTTTGCGCATGACCATGAGCATGGCGCAGCCGCCGATCGCGCCAAAGCTCGCCATGGTCGGATACCAGACGCCCCAGCCATATTTGTCGATCAGCCAGCCGGTCAGCGGCAGGGCAATGGCCGTGCCGTAATACTGGAACGAGTCGATCACCCCGGAGGCGAACCCCGCCATCTTCCGCCCGCCGATGTCCATTGGCGCGGCCGTCCCCACGATCGAGTGGGTCGAGTTGGCGGTCAGCGCCACCAGGATGAGGAAAAGGCAGCCAAGAAAGATTCCGCCCGGTGTCGGCCCGACCAGGCCGGCGTAGATCACCACCGCGGCGCAAAGGATGACCGCGGTCTCGAGGAAATAAAGCGTCATTGCAACCGGTGACCGGTGTCCCTTGAAAATTTTGTCGGAAACAATGCCGGCGGTGAACGAGCCCAGCACGGCGACCAGCGGCATCAGGTTCACCGTCCAGTACACCGCGGGCGGTTTGTCCGCGAGATTCAGGTGCAGCTGGTCCTGGAAATAAAGAACCATGAGCTGGTCGGAACTGTTTCGCACCGCGCCGGTGCAGGCATAGGCCATGGCGTAAAACCAGATGAGCGGATGCCGGAAAATCTTCGCGAACGATTCGCGCAGGGTCACTCGCACCCCGGTTTCGCCCGCGGCACTGTGCTCGTCCTCGACCGCGCCGGGATAACCCGCCTTCTCCGGCGTTTCTTTCACGAAAATAACCAGGAGGATGGCGACGAACGCCACCATGAGCGGCGGAATGCGAAAGAGCCAGCGCCAGTCGCCTTCCGCCACCACCCAGACGCCGACGGTGAACCCGGCGAGGATGACGGGCGCGAGGTTGTTGATGGCAAACTGGCCAAACTGAATCATGAAGCCGAAAATGCCGGCGAAGGTGCCGCGTTCCGTGCGGTTGAACCAGGCGGCGTTGATCTTGATCATGCCCGGGGCGCCGTAAGCCTGGAAATATCCGTTCAGGAGCCAGATAAAGGCAAAGGTGCCGAAGGTGCCGGCGAACGAGGCGAACCCGAAGATCAGGTTGATCACGATCGTGCCGACCGCACCGATAAGAAGCGAGATCTTGCCGCCGATCCTGTCGGTCAGCAGGCCGTTCACCAGCTGGCCGGTGCCGTAGGCCAGCGCCCACGCGCTCAGGATGCCGGTGATCTGGAAGGTGCTGAAGCCGAACTCCTCGCGCATTCCCGGAGTGGCGAAGCGAAAGTTGTAACGGCACATGTAATACGAGGCGTAGAGAAGCCCGATGACAAACCAGTTGAGTCCACGCCGGGGCCGGAAGCCGGCCGGGTAATCCTTGATGATTTCTGACATGCGCGCCCGAAGATGAACGGGGAGAGGCGCGGCGTGAATCACAAAAAAGGCCGTCCGCTTTATGCAACCGGTTGTGCCTGTCTAACGTTTGTCTAGTGTGGACGACATGCCGCCCCTCCGAACCATCAAGGCTGTCGCGCATCAAACCGGGCTTTCCGTCCACGCCATCCGGGTCTGGGAGAAGCGTTATGGCGCGGTGAAGCCGGCCCGTTCCGAGAACAAGCGGCGGCTTTATTCGGAGGAGGACGTCGAACGGCTCCGTCTTTTGCGCAAGGCCACCCTCGCCGGTCATAGCATCGGCCAGATTGCCCGGGCCAGCCTGCCGCAGTTGCGCAAGCTCCTGGCCGAAAAACAGTCCGGCCGCGCTCCCGGCGCGCTCGAGCCGGATGAGCAGCAAAGACGGATCGAGACCCTGACCGCCGGCGCGATCGAGGCGATCCGTGCTTTCGAGGCGGACGAATACGACGCGCTTCTCGACCGGGCTGCGGCTGAGTTCGGCTCGCCCGCGGTGCTGCATCTCTTTATCGGGCCGCTCACAGAACGCGTGGGGGAACTCTGGCGCGCGGGCGATTTCATGATCGCGCACGAGCATTTCGCGTCGCACGGGCTGAGCGATTTTCTTTCCCGGTTTGGCCGGCCCGTGGCCGACAGCGAGTTTGCCCCACGGCTTCTTGTCACCACGCCGCCCGGCCATTTGCACGAGCTGGGCGCGCTTCTGGTGGCGGCAGCGGCGCGGACCCACGGCTGGCGGGCGACGCATCTGGGGGCATCACTCCCGATCGAGGAACTGGCCGGGGCGGCCTCGCGCCTCGGAGCGCGCGCGGTGGGGTTGAGCATTGTTTATCCGGCGGAGGACGAAGCCCTTTTCCACGATCTCCGACGCCTGCGCGAACTTCTCCCCTCCGACTGCGCCATCCTGGTGGGCGGGCGTTTGGCCGGGGAGTACGGCACCGTGATCCGGGAGATCAAAGCCATCCGACTGGAGAACCTGCCCGATCTTTATCCGGTGCTCGACAAGCTCGCACGCGCCGGGACCGGCAAACGCTGACCGGCTTGCCAGCGGAGGCGGCCCGGCTCACCGTGCCTCATGTCGCTTGCCCTTGGCTCACTCAGAATTGGAATGCGCGTCCGCCACCCCCGCCATGGTCTGGGCGTGGTGAAAGCGCTCACGGAACACACCGCCGATATCAGCTTCGAGGACGCGCCGCGCACGGTGGCGCCGGAGTCGAGCGAGCTGGAGTCGGCCGAGACCATGGCGGCGGTCACGAGCCTGGAGGTGCCGCTGGCCGAAATTATCCGCGAGACCACCCGCGCGACAGTGGAGGCGCTCGGGCTGGAGAAGGACGAAAGCGTGGTCGAAGGGATCGCCAGCCGATGGGTCGGCGGCACGCTTGCGCTGCAACCGGCTGATTCCTCCCTGCAGGCCAAGGAAGTGCCGCTCGACACTTTTTTCCACAAGATCGTCATGATCCGGAACAACCTCCGGGTGCTCGAGCAAAAGGTGAACGCGAGCGACAAGCTCAGCGATGCCGACAAATTCGAGCTGCAGCAATACATCACCCGCACCTACGGCTCCCTCACCACCTTCAACGTCCTCTTCAAGGAAAAGGACGACCAGTTCCGCACCAACTGAGGATCAGGAAAAGGACGAATCAGGAAAGCAGGAAGAAGAATCAATTTGGAAACCAGAAAGCCAGGAATGGGGAGGAACTAATCAAGGAAAGGTAGGAAAGCAGGAACTTCAGAGAATCGGTCTTCCTGCTTTCCTAATTAAATTCTTCCTCCTGGTTTCCTGGCTTCCAAATTGATGTCCTTTCCTGATGTCCGGATCAGGCTTGCTCATTTTCCTGTTTTCCAGCGTTCCTGATTAGATTCTTCTTCCTGGTTTCCTGGCTTCCAAATTCATCTTCCTTCCTAATGTTCCAAATCAGGCTTTTACGATTGTTTTCACGTTCACGAATTCGCGGATTCCTTCCGCGCCCAGTTCCCGGCCAAAGCCTGATTTCTTGATCCCGCCAAACGGGATGCGCGGATCGGAGGCCACCATGCCGTTGATGAACACCATCCCGGCCTCGATCTCGTTCGCGAAAAATTCCTGTTCCGCGGCGTCTTTCGTCCAGACGCTGGCGCCGAGCCCGAACGAGGTTTTGTTCGCCAGCCGCACCGCTTCTTCGGCGTCGCCGACCCGAAACAGCGCTGCGACCGGCCCGAAAACCTCCTCGTCCCGGGCCGGGGTTCCCTCCGGGATGTCTGCGAGGACCGTCGGCTCGTAGAAAAATCCGGGCCGCTTCATGCGTTTGCCACCGCAGAGCAGGCGCGCGCCCGCTTTCACGCTGGCCTGCACCTGTTTGTCCACGCCTTCCAGGATGCTTTCGGTCGCCAGGGGACCGAGCTCTGTCTCCGCCTCCATCGGGTCGCCCACCCGGAGCGCGCGCATTTGCGCGACAAATTCCTGTTCGAAGCGGTCGGCGATGGTGGCGTCGATGATGAATCGCTTGGCCGCGATGCACGACTGGCCGGTGTTGATCGTGCGCGATTTTACTCCCGTGGCCACGGCGGCGCGGAGGTCGGCATCCGGCCGGACGATGAACGGGTCGCTCCCGCCCAGCTCGAGCACGGCCTTCTTGATCTGTTTTGCCGCGGCGCTGGCCACGGCGGCTCCGGCTTTTTCGCTCCCGGTCAGCGTGACCGCCTTGACCCGGTCGTCCTCAATCAGCCGCGGAACCTGGTCGGAATCGATCAGGAGCGTCTGGAAGATGCCCGAGCCGAACCCGGCTTCGCGGAAGATTTCCTCGAGGGCGAGAGCGCAGCGCGGAACATTCCCGGCATGCTTGAGCAGGCCGACATTACCCGCCATGAGCGCGGGGGCGGCGAAGCGGATGACCTGCCAGAACGGGAAATTCCAGGGCATGATGGCCAGGACGGGGCCGAGCGGCTGGCACCGGATCACCGCGCGCGCCTGGTCCAGATCGGTATTCGTCTCCGCCAGGAGGCGCTCCGCGTTCTCGGCGTAAAACCGGCAGCCGCGCGCGCATTTCTGCACTTCCTCGCGCGCGGCGGTGAGCAGCTTGCCCATCTCGCGCGTCATGATCCGGGCCCACTCCTCCTCGCGCGCCTCGAGAACATCGGCCACGCGCATCATGTTTTGCGACCGTTCCGCAAACGAGCTGCGGCGATGCCGCGAATATGCGTCGGCCGCCCGTTCCAGCGCCTGGTCAAGCTGCGCCGGCGTGTGCGCGGAGAACTCTTCGATGGTTTCGCCGGTGGCCGGGTTGATCGAAGAGAAGGTCATGACGCACTAGACCTGCGGAGCAGGGACGTTTCAAGAAGCCGCGGCTGCGGGACGCTCTTCGGGGAGCCGTCGAGCCGGGAGGGCATTTTCACCACAGAGACCACAGAGGGCACAGAGGACGGTGAGGGTGGGTTTACAAAATTGCGCACGCGCCCGGCGGTGGGGCGAGACTCCGTCGAGCCTGGGAGCAAACGGGACAATGCCTATAACCGGAGGCCGCGCGGGATGAGGACGCGATCGAGGAGATTGAATCCCCACTGGACGAGCAGGGCGAGCACGGCGGCCGGCACAGCCCCTTGCAGAATGGTGCCGTGGTCGTTCAGGTTTAGCCCGCTGATGATCGGTTCCCCATAGCCGCCGGCGCCGATCAGGGCCGCGAGAGTGGCGGTGCCGACGTTGATCACGGCGCTGGTCTTGATTCCGGCGAGGATGGAGCGCGAGGCCATCGGCAGATAAATCTGGCGGAGACGCGCCAGGGGAGAGAGGCCGAGCACCACCGCGGAATCGCGGATGGACCGGGGGATATCCTGGAGCCCGGTGGCGGTATTCCGCACGATCGGAAGCAACCCGTAAAGGAAAAGCGCGGCGATGGCGGTGCGGATGCTGATCCCGAAAAACGGGACGGGCACGAGCAGGGCAAGCAGGGCGAGGGAGGGAATGGTCTGCACCACCCCGGTTGCGCTCAGGATAACGTGCCCCAGCGCTCCGCCGCGACTGGCCGCGATGCCGAGGGGAATGCCCACGGCAATGGAGAGCAAAAGGGAGAACGCCACCAGCTCGAGATGCCGGATGGTCCAGCGCCAGAAGGGTGACCGGGTCGGTCGCAGGGTCGGGGCCTCTTCAAAGAAGAGCGCTGCGGCCCGCGCGTAGTCCCGGGTTTCTTCCGCTGCGGCGTTCAGCCGGATCATGGCCTTTTCGTCCAGGGCGCCGTCCAGGCGGTTGAACAAGGGACGGAGCGACTGCTCCGCTTCGAGACGATAAAGAAAGACCGCCTTGTATTGCGGGAAGAAATTCCGGTCATCCACCAGGGCAACGAGATCGTTCTGGCCGATCTTGGCGTCGGTGGAGTAGGCGTCCTTCAGGTCGATATCGCCGCGCTGGAGCGCGGCGTAGCCGAGGCCGTGGTCGATGCCGCGCACGTCGGCCGGGGAAAGTCCGTAATGTTGCGCCAACGGTCGCCAGCCGTCGCGCCGGTCAAGGAATTCGTGGGTGAAACCGTAGCGCAACCCGGGGTGACGCTGCAGATCGGAGATGGTGCGGAGGTTGAGTTTCCGGGAGAGCGCGCGGGGAACCACGAGCGCGTAGGTGTTGTTGAACCCGAGCTCGGGCGAGAGACCGACGCCATGGGGCGCCAGCTTTGCCTTCAGCTCGGCGGGCGATGTTCCCGGTGGCACGCGCAGGATTTCCTCGGCGATCGTGCCGGTGTAGTCGGGGTAAAGGGTGATCTGGCCGGAACGCAGCGCCTCCCAGAGGATGATGGTGCCGCCCATGCCCTGGCGATGTTCCACTGTCTCGCCCGCGTCCTGCAAGAGGCGTCGGGCCACCTCCGCCAGGACATAAGACTCGGTGAATTTCTTGGAACCGAGAACGATCGGCTCGGCCCGCGCCGGCAGGGCGCAGGAAATCGCGAGAACAAAGAAGCAGAGCGTTTTCATGAAACCATGGCGCCTTGCGCCTCCAAAAACTCACGCACAAACGGGGTCGCGGGCGCGCCGCGCAGATCAGGCAGGGAACCGCGCTGGACAATGCGCCCGTCCTGCAGCAGCACGATTTCGTCCGCCAAAAAACCGGCCTCGTGCAGATCGTGCGTCACGAGGATGGCCGTCTGGCCGAGCCCGGCGAAGATTTCCTTCAGCTCGCGCTGCAACTGGGCGCGCACCAGCGGATCGAGGGCGCCGAGCGGCTCGTCGAGCAGAAGCAGTTCCGGCTTGAGCATGAGCGCGCGCATCAGGCTGACGCGCTGACGCTGGCCGCCGGAGAGCTCGGCCGGGTAACGAACAAGCGCGGACGTGGGGAACCGGGTGAGGGTGCAGAGTTCGTCCACCCGGGCGCGCATGGCGTCGCGTTTCCAGCCGAGATTGCGCGCCATGAGGGTGACGTTGGCTTCCGCGGTGAGATGCGGGAAGAGACCGCCTTCCTGGATGACGTAACCGATCCGGCGCCGCAACCCCGGGAGAGCGGCTGGGGTGACCTTCTCGCCGGCGATCCGGACCGTTCCATGATCCGGCGCGTCGAGCCCGGCCACAAGGCGCAGAAGAGTCGATTTGCCGCAACCGCTGGGGCCGATCACGGCGGTGGTGCGACCGGCCGGGAAAGCAAGGTCGAGCGCGGCCAGGGCAACGCAATCTCCGAACTGTTTATCAACCCCGGCGAGCTCAACGAGGGCGTTCACGCCCGCGCGGTGAAGAAGAAAACGGCGAAATAGTTGTTCGAGTCCGTCCACATCTCCTGGCGCTCGAACCCGGCCTGCGCGGCCATCTCGGCGAAGCCTTTCGGCGTGTGCTTGTAGGAGAACTCCGTGATGATGAAATCGTCGGGAGCGAAGGCAAAGGCCTCCTCGTCGAGATGAACGGTCTGCTTCTGCCGGCTGAGAAGGTGCATCTCGATGCGGCCCCGGGGCTCGTTGTAGACGGCGCGATGGCGCCAGCCGGCGAGATCGAAGTCGGTCCCGAGTTCCCGGTTGGCGCGGGTCAGCAGATTCAGGTTGAAGGCGGCGGTGACGCCGGCGGCGTCGTTGTAGGCCGCCTCGAGGACGGCGCGATCCTTCTCGAGGTCAACGCCGATGAGAAGGCCGCCGTCGGGGCTGGCGACACGGGCGATGCGCTTGAGGAAATTGAGCGCTTCACCGGGCTCCAGGTTCCCGATGGTGGAGCCGGGGAAGTAGACCACGGTGCGGGCGGGCTGCTCTTTGGGCGTGGGCAGCTGGACAGGCTGCATGTAATCGGCCCAGACCGGCAGCGTCTCCATGGCGGGGAAATCCGCGCGGAACCGTTCGGCCGATTCGTAGAGCTGTTCGCGCGAGATATCGACCGGGAGATAGGCCACCGGATCCTGCAGCGCCTCGATGATCAGGCGCGTCTTGGTGCCGGCGCCGGTGCCGAGGCCGATGAGCTGGAGACGGGGACCGAGGGCGCGCGCCATCTCGGGCGCGCTTTGCTGGAGGATGGAAAGCTCCGTGCGCGTGACGTAATACTCAGGGAGCTCGCAAATCGCGCCGAACAGCTCCGAGCCGCGATCGTCGTAAAAGAACTTGCTCGGCAACCGGGGCGGCGTTTGCCGGAGCCCACGCAGGACCTCGGCGCGGAAATCGTCCACCGTGGGGGCGGGATCAAGAGTGGCGCCGCCGGCGCCGGGATCGAACTTCATGCGAGATCGCGCGCCAGGCGGAGGCCGGTGAACTGCCAGCGCTTCTCCGGCTGGAAGAAATTGCGATAGGTCCGGCGGACATGATCCTGGGAGGTGGCGCAGGAGCCGCCGCGCAGGACGTATTGGTTGCACATGAACTTGCCGTTGTACTCGCCGAGCGCGCCGGGAGCGGCCTTGTAACCGGGATAGGGAGCGTAGGAGGAACGGGTCCATTCCCAGACATCGCCGAACATTTGCCTAAGACCGCTGCTGCTTTCGCCGGCGGGCGCAGGATGATATCGGCGCTGATTCACGAAATTGCCTTCGATGGGCTGGCCGGCAGCGGCGTGTTCCCATTCAAACTCCGTCGGGAGCCGCGCGCCTGCCCAGTTGGCGTAGGCGTCCGCCTCGAAATAGCTCAGGTGGGTCACCGGCTCGGACGGGTTGACCGGGCGAAAACCGGAAAGGGTGAAATTCCACCAGACCCCGTCCTTCTCTTCCCAATAGAGGGGAGCCCGCCATCCGCCGGGGACCGACTCCTGCAAGGTGGACCAGCCGAGCGAGAGCCAGAGCTCCGAGCGCTCGTAACCGCGGTCCTGCATGAAATTCATGTATTCGCCGTTCGTGACGGGCCGATCGGCCAGACTGAACGGGAGAATGAGGACGCGATGGCGCGGCGATTCGTTGTCGTAGGAAAAACCGGCGCCGGCGTGGCCCATCTCGACGGTGGCTTCGTCGAAATCGACGAAGCGGAGCGGCGGCGGCGCGGTCTTGGAACCGGGCGCGGCCTCGCGGTAAACCGGCCGGAGCGGGTTTTGCGCGAGGACATGCTTGATGTCGGTGAGGAGCAGCTCCTGGTGCTGCTGTTCGTGGTTGAAACCGAGGATGAGAAGCGGCTCAAGTGTTTCCAGCAGGTCGCTGTCCGCTCCCTCGAGGAGCTGGAAGAGGGCATCGTCAACCGAGCGGCGGAAGGCAAAGGTCTCGGCGAGGGTGGGGCGCGAGATGAGGCCGCGCAGGTCGCGCTGGTGCATGTCGCCCGCGGCATTGTAGTAGGAGTTGAAAAGATAGGCGTACTCGGGCGCGGCGCTCTCGTAACCGGGGAGATGCGGTTTGAGCAGAAACGTCTCGAAGAACCAGCTGGTGTGCGCCAGGTGCCATTTCGTCGGGCTGACGTCGGGCATGGATTGCACGACGCAATCCTCCGGCTCCAGCGGCTGACAAAGTTCCTCGGTGAACTGGCGCACCTCGCGGTAGCGCCGCCGCAGGAGATCGGCAGGCGTGGCCGATCGTGTTGTCCGGGCCGGCTCGAGCGGGGGTGAAGAAAGCATGCTCAAGTCAACCTTCGGCGGCCTGGTCCCCCTTGGCGGCCTCGACCCGCTGGTCGTGCACGGCTTCTTCCACGCCATCGGCGACCAGGCGTTCCCCCAGCATCTCGTCACCATCCTCGGTGCCGCGCCGGGCGCGATGCCCGTGGCTTTCCGGGATGATCTCGTGCTCGTCGGACGATTGTTCCTCACCGCCATCGATCTCCTCGGGAGCATGATGGGAGGCGGTGCCGATCAGCTCGCGGCGGGCCTCCTGCCAGTCGGCCTCGGTAAATTCGTTTGGATCGCGCTCATCGATCATGGCAATCTCACGTGCCCGCTTTTCCACCATCTCGGGAGTCGCCGCGCCCATTCCATTCCCATGCACCGTGATCCTGCCCGAGCGAGATTGAGAATTGTCATTCATACATTCTTATACGGAGACGGGAGGCCTTTTGCTCGCATCCCATTCACCGCTCCGCGGCCTGGCCCCGGAAGCGTCTTCTCCCCGCCAATCTACAGGCGATGATGCAGCGCGTTCAACTGCAAAGCGGCCAGACCATTGCCCTGGAGGAATATGGCGACCCGCGGGGCGTGCCCGTGCTCTTTTTTCATGGCTGGCCGAGTTCCCGCACCATGGCCTCGATCATGGACGAGGCCGCCCGCGAGCTGCGGGTGCGCATTCTTTCGCCCGACCGCCCGGGCATCCGCGACTCGAGCCTGCAGGAAAACCGTTCGTTGCGCGACTGGCCGGAGCTGGTGCGCGAACTGGCGAACCGGCTGGGCCTGGAAAAATTTCGGGTCCTGGGAATTTCGGGGGGCGCGCCCTATGCCTTTATCACGGGAGCAATGCTGCCGGAACTGGTCGAAACCATCGCAGTGGTCAGCGGCGCGCCACCAATCGCGGAGCTTCCCGACCGGTCCGGGTTGCTGCACTGGTATCGGCTTCTCCTGGCCCTGCACGGGAGAGCGCCGCGGCTGCTCCAGGCCGGGTTTTACTGTGCCCGGCCCTTCGCGGCCCGGCGCATTCCGCTGCGGTTGCGCCCGTTTCTGCTCCGGTTGCTTCAGGCCAACGATGCCCAGGTCATGCGTGATGTGCGCGCCTTCGACGCCTGCTACGAGAGCGCCCGCCTGGCCTGGCGGGCTTCCGCGCGCGGTCTCATGGTCGATGCCGAGATCTATGCGCGGCCCTGGGGATTTGCGCTCGACGAGGTGCAGGTCCCCGTTCGTCTCTGGCATGGACGCAACGACAGCGCGTTTTCCTGGCGGCTGGCGGAAAGCACCGCGGCCCGTCTGCCGCGAGTCGAGTTGCGGGTCGTGGAAAACGAAGGCCATTTTTCGCTGCCGATCCGGCATGCCGGGACGATCCTGGCTGATCTTCTTCGCGTATAAGGCTTGCCGCGGGGGCTCCGGTCGCATATCAGCGTATCCCCGCCCGTGGGCGGAACGATGAAAGCGCGCGAATCAGAAGATTTCACGGCCGGGACAACGCAGAGCCAGCCTTCCCGCCGCCAATCCACCCTGGAGCCCCCGTTTGACGAGCGGATCCGCCAGCTCGTGGCCGACTGGGGGGCACCGAAGTCGCCCGAACTGATCGAGGAAATGATCGTGACCGTTCTGAAGATGTCGCGCGACGGCATGGGCACGGGCGACCTGAAACTGACGGTGCGCTCGCTCAAGGAACTGCGTTATGCCTCAAAGATTTTCGCGGCCTACCGGCAATACCGAAAGGTGGCGGTTTTTGGCTCGGCCCGAACGGATCCTGCGTCCCCTGAGTTCCTTGCCGCGGAGGAATTCGGCCGGGAGATGGTGAAAAGCGATTACATGGTCATCACCGGGGGCGGCGATGGCATCATGGGCGCGGCGCAAAAAGGGGCGGGCCGCGACAACAGCTTTGGGCTGAACATCCGGCTCCCGTTCGAGCAGTCGGCCAATCCGATCATCGAGGGCGACCGGAAGCTGATAAACTTCAATTACTTCTTCACCCGCAAACTGAATTTTATGAAGGAAACGCATGCCTTCGCGCTTTTCCCGGGCGGGTTCGGAACGATGGATGAGGGATTTGAGGCGCTGACCCTGATGCAGACCGGCAAAAGCCGGATCATCCCGGTGGTGCTGGTGGATCGGCCGGGCGGAACCTACTGGGAGACGTGGATGAAGTTCCTTCGCCAGCATTTGCTCGAGCGGGGGCTGATCTCGCCGGAGGATTTCCATTTCTTCAAGGTGGCGGAAGGCGTGTCCGAGGCGGTGCAGGAGATCCTGCATTTCTACCGGATCTATTTTTCCTCCCGCTGGGTGGGGGACGAGCTGGTCTTTCGCCTGAACCATCGTCTGCCGCAGAAGGCGGTGGACCGCTTGAACGACGATTTCGCGGACATCCTGCGTGAGGGAAAGTTCGTCCAGGGCAGCGCCTTGGCGGCGGAAAAGAACGAGCCGGAGATCGCGGACATGCCGCGGCTGATCTTTACGCCGCACCGGCGCAGTTTTGGCCGGTTCCGGCAGTTGATTGACGCCTTGAACGACGCCGAGCTCTAGGGGGAACCCGCCCGGTTTTCGGGCCGGGAACGGGTTTTGGGCATCGCTCCTGCTGCTTTTGGCAGGCCGAGGCCATGAAACGCTATGTTTTGAACCTGGGCGGCTACGAATCGACCCCGATGAGCGAACGGGAAATCCGTCAGCTTTTCCAGACCGGCGCGGTCGAAGCCGTGACCCCGTGCTGTGCCGCGCGGGCCGACACCTGGAGCACCGTGGAAGCCATCTTTCCGTCGCTCAAGAACGAGGTCCGGTATGGGCAGGTCAAGTTCGCACCCGGCGCGGGACCGATGCGGCGGACCGTGGCCCGTCTCCTGGTGGCTCCCTCCGCGAACGAACTCATGAACCTGATCGGTTCCCGCCCGTAGGCGAGGCCGCGCAGGAGAAGGAATTGAATTTGGAAACCAGGAAACCAGGAAGGGAAAAACGAATCAGGAACGTAGGAAAGCAGGAACTGCAGAGGATTAATTTCCTGCTTTCCTCTTTTCCTGATTGATCCCTCTTCTTCCTGGTTTCCTGGCTTCCAAATTCCTTCCAGGATCAGAGCTTGCCGGTGACGAGCTGGGCGAGGCGTTGCAGGCCGGCCAGGTCTTCCTCGTCGAAGCGTTCGAGGTAGGGACTATCGAGATCGAGCACGCCGAAAAGGCGACCGGTGGGTGAGAGCAGGGGAATGACCAGCTCCGAACGCGTGGCGATGTCGCACGCGATGTGACCGGGAAACTTGTGGACGTCCGGCACGCGCAACGGCTTGCGCTCCTGCGCCGCCGTCCCGCAGACGCCGCGGCCGAGGGGGATGCGCACGCAGGCCGGTTTGCCCTGGAAAGGCCCGAGGACCAGTTCGCCTCCGCGCAGAAGGTAAAAGCCGGCCCAGTTCAGGTCGGGAACGGAGTGATAGATCAGGGCCACGCAGTTGGCGAGGTTCGCGGTCGCGTTCGGTTCGTCGGCGATCAGCGCCCGCAGCTGTTCCAGCAGCTCGCGATAAAGATCCGGTTTCGATTTCTCGCGCGCCTCCGCCGTGCTCATCACCGTCACGTTCATCAGGCCGCGGCTTTTTTCTCGAGGATGTAGTCGTGGATCGTGTTCACGTTCTGCAAAACTTTGCCGGCCACCTCCGAGTTGGGCACGCCCACCCCGAACGTTTTCTCCATGCTCACGACCAGCTCGAGCGCGTCGATGGAATCCAGCCCAAGACCGTTCGGGCCAAAGAGCGGCGTATCATCCGCGATTTCGGCCGCGGTGGTCTGCAGCATCAGGCTTTTTACGAGCATTTCCTTGATGCGGCTACGGAGATCGGGCTCGGACATAAAATGGAGTGCGACAATCCCGCAAGAGGCGGCGAAGTCAACCGGCGGCAGGTTTGCCGGCCTTAGATCTGGTCCGCTTTGCTGCCCGGCTCGACCGTCTGATTCGGGTCAGGCCGGACCACGCTGTCGCCCGCCGCATTCTCGATCCGGGGAATGGTCGGGGTGGTGGCCACGGTGCTGGAGGCGGCCTTGGTCTTCGGCTCGTCGGCCCGGTTCAGTTCTTCGCTGAAATCGTCCTTGGCCTTCTGAAACTCGCGAATGGCCTGTCCCATGCCGCGGGCCAGTTCCGGCAGCTTCCGCGCACCGAAAAGCACGAGGATGATCACCAGGATAATGATCAGTTCCTGCCCGCCCAGGTTCATGAAAGCCAGATGTTCGCTGCCCACGGGAGAAGAATGGTGCCATTCCGGCGGCTTGCCAAGGCATTTCAGGCCGGGGCCGGCCCGTCTTCACCCACCGAAAACGTAGGCGAAACGTTCAATGTCGACCTGGAACTTCCGGGCGATCACCTCCCGGGTGCGCTCGTTGTAATAGTCGGTGTAGGGCCGGGCGCGGGGATTGGCTTTCCGATGGGGCAGGCTCGGAGAAACGCCGATCTTTTCCGCGACCGTGGCCCAATCCTCCTCCAGCCGCTCGAAGCGCCCGATAAAATCGACCAGGATTTCGCCATCGGGACTGACGAACCAGTCGAGCTGCTGACGGTGCGGGGAGGAATGAACGCAGGTGGCGCTGGCATACTCGATCCAATCGACGAACTGCTCAAAGGTCATCTGTTCCTTCATTTGCACGGCCTCGTTCCGTTCGTAGAGGGAGACGACCCGGTCCCAGGGATTGCGCACGAAGCCAAACTTGAAATAGGCGGCGAATTGCTCGCGGCCACGACGGATCCGCTGCGCTTTCGGGAGAAGGCCGTAAAGACTTTCCATGAGCCGGTCGCGCCGCCCGCCGCGCTGCATCCATTGCGTTTCCATCTGCGTCCTGATCTCCCAGATATTGAGATGGGGCTTCAGAGCGGGCCCGAGCACGGCCCGGATGCTGGTCGAGCCCGTCTTGGGGACTTCAACAAAGATGCAGCGGTGACGATGGGAAACCACAGGCGGAGCCTAGAAGGTGTAGCCGAAAAAGGCGATCTCGCGGGCAAAGGCGCGGGCAACGATCTCGCGCTGGGCGTCGGTGTAGACCTCGCGGTAGGGGCGGCGATCGGTGCGCATCTCGCTCTTGGCGCCGGGATCGAGCGACCCGGAGAACGGCAGGCCGAGCCGGGCGCAGACCCGGGCGAGCTCCTCGTTCAGGTTTTCGTAGCGCAGAACTTCGTCCACCAGCAGGCGGCCGGCACCATCGGTGTACTTGCCGAAATTTACCGGCAACCTTCCCTGCGCGAGATACTGGTCGAAGGAAAGATCGCCGCCCGCGCGTGAGCGCAGCATGTGATAATGCGAAAGGGTCTTGTCCCAGGGATTCCGCTCGACGCAGAACTTGAAGTACTTGTTCCAGGCGGGGGCGCCGGCGCGGGCCCGGACGAGGCGGGCCGGCATGTGGTTGTAATATTTCCGGCGGGCGAGCAGCTCGCGGAAAGTCTGCCGGGGATCGGTGACGCCATCGATCAGCTCGGGCAGCGGGTTCCACCAGCCCTCGAAATGGCGCGGCCGGTGCGGCGGCACCGGCGGCTCGATCGGCGTGACCACGTCGCGCGGCCCCCCCTGTTCGGCGAGGAAAATCTCCAGACTGGTCCCGGCCGTCTTCGTCGTCTTGATGAAGATGAACCGGAACTGGTGCGAGATGATCATGCCCGGGAGGCGGGAACCGGCCCCGCGTGGAGCCGGTTCGCGCTGGCGGCGGCTGCCCTGCTAGACGTCGTAGTAGAGAGCGAACTCGTAGGGATGCGGACGCAGCCGGAGCGAGTCGTATTCCTTCTGCTTCATCTCGATCCAGTTGTTGATGAAGTCGGCGTTAAAGACATCGCCGCGGAGGAGGAACTGGTGATCGGCCGCGAGCGCGGCAAGGGCGCCGCCGAGTGAATCGGGCACGCTCGGGACGTTGGCCAGTTCCTCGGGCGGCAGTTCGTAGAGGTTTTTATCGAGCGGATCGCCCGGGTCGATGCGGTTCTGGATGCCATCGAGGCCGGCCAGGAGCAGCGCGCTGAAGGCGACGTAGGGGTTGGCCGACGGGTCCGGGGTGCGAAACTCGATCCGTTTTGCCTTTGGGCTGGCCGAGTAGGTGGGAATGCGGATGGAAGCGGAACGGTTGCGCGCGGAATAGGCGAGATTGACCGGGGCCTCGAACCCGGGGACGAGCCGCTTGTAGCTGTTCGTGGTCGGGTTGGTGATGGCGGTGAGGGCGGGGGCATGCTTGAGAATGCCGCCGATGAAAAAGAGGGCGGTCTCGCTGAGGCCGGCGTAACCGTTGCCGGCAAAGAGCGGTTTGCCCTCTTTCCAGAGCGACATGTGAGTGTGCATGCCCGAGCCGTTGTCGCCGAAGAGCGGCTTCGGCATGAAGGTGACGGTCTTGCCATGTTTCTTGGCGACGTTGCGGATGATGTACTTGTAGAGCATCGAATCCAGTCGCCCATCTGCTTGAGCGGGGCGAAACGGATGTCGATCTCGGCCTGGCCGGCGGTGGCGACCTCATGGTGCTGGCGCTCAATGGGGATGCCGGCCTTTTCCAGCTCAAGGCACATTTCGTTGCGGATGTCCTGCTGGGTATCGGCCGGGGCCACGGGGAAGTAACCTTCCTTGGCCCTGATTTTGTAACCGAGATTCGGGAACTCTTCCTTCCCGCTGTTCCAGTGGCCTTCCACACTGTCGACCAGGTGAAAGGAGGAATTGCCGGTGTAGCTGAAACGGACTTCATCAAAGATGAAGAACTCGGCCTCGGGGCCGAAATTGGCGGTGTCGGCGATCCCGGTGCTCTTGAGGTAGGCCTCGGCTTTTTCGGCGACGCCGCGGGGATCACGGTCGTAAGGCTCGCGCGTGATCGGGTCGACGATGGTGCAGATGAGCGAGAGCGTTTTCTCGGCGTTAAAGACGTCGATCCAGGCCGTGGTCGGGTCGGGGATGACGAGCATGTCGCTGGCATTGATGGCGCGCCAGCCGCGGATGCTGGAGCCGTCGAAGCCGAGGCCCTCGGTGAAGATCTCCTCGTTGTACTCGGTGAGGGTGGTGGTGAAATGCTGCCAGGCGCCGGGCAGGTCGGTGAACTTGAAGTCGATGAGTTTGACTTCGTTCTCCTTGATCATCTTGGTGACGTCGGAAGCGGATTTTATTTCTTTGGCCATGAGGGATGAGAGCGGGGCAGGGGTTGAGGTGGTGAAGAAAGTGCTTGGGCGCCGGAAAAAAGGGAGGCGGCGCCGCCGGCTTTGACAGGCGGGGAGAGAAGGGAGTCGGGCAAATCGCTAGACTGCTTTTTCGCCGATTTCCTCGGTGCGAATGCGCACCGCATGCTCCACTTGCAGCACAAAAACCTTGCCGTCGCCGATCTTGCCGGTCTTGGCCGCGCGCACGACCTCGCTCACGGCGCGCTCGACCAGGTCGTCCGCCAGGACCACCTCGACCTTGACCTTGGGCAGGAAATCGACGGTGTATTCGCTGCCGCGATAGATCTCGGTGTGGCCTTTCTGGCGCCCAAAGCCTTTCACTTCCGTCACGGTCATCCCTTCGATCCCCAGTTCGGCCAGGGCTTCCTTGACCTCCTCGAGTTTGAACGGCTTGATGATGGCTTCGAGTTTTTTCATGCGTTTTAGGCGGAGCGGCCCCTCCCGGGTCCGGTTTCCGTGGCTGGTCGCGGCACGCGCTTCCTTACCAACCGCGCGCCGGCATTGCAAACCCGAAATTTTGCGCCCCCCGAAGCGCAAGATGTTGCGTATCGGCCGGCCCGTTTATACTGCCTTTGGATGTCCCGCGATTCTTTTGTCCATCTCCACCTGCACACGGAGTATTCGCTCCTCGACGGGGCGATCCGGATGAAGGAGCTGATGAAAAAAGCGGCCGATTTCGAGATGCCGGCGGTCGCCATTACCGACCATGGCAACCTTTACGGCGCGATCGAATTTTACCAGGCGGCGACGGCCGCGGGGATCCGGCCGATCATCGGTTGCGAGGCCTACATGGCGCCCGGTTCGATCAAGGACCGGCCCTCGTCGATGCGCGATGCCGCCTACCATTTCACCCTCCTGGCCCGGGACGCCGTCGGCTATGGCAACCTGGTCAAACTGGTCTCGATCGCGCACCTGGACGGGTTTCATTACCGCCCGCGCATCGACAAGGAACTGCTGGCGAAACATGCCCAGGGCTTGATCGGCATGAGCGCCTGTCTCAAGGGCGAGATCAACATGGCGATCCAGTCGGATAACATGGCCAAGGCGCGCCAGAGCGCGGCCGAGTTTCGCGACATCCTCGGGGCCGAGAATTTTTTCCTGGAGTTGCACGATCACGGGATCGAGGCGCAACAGAAGTGCAACGCCGTCCTGCCCGGCCTGGCCCGGGAGTTCGGGCTCGGTTTGGTGGCGGCGAACGACGTCCATTTCCTGGAACGCAGTCATCACGAGGCGCACGACGTCATGATCTGCATCGGGACCGGGAAAATGGTGCAGGACGAGCGGCGCATGCGTTACCCGGAGGAGCTGTATTTCAAGTCGGCCGCGGAAATGCGGGCGCTTTTCGGGCATGAGAAGGGGGCGATCGAGAACACCCTGGAGATCGCGGACCGCTGCCGGGTCGAGCTGGAGTTCGGCAAATCGAAGTATCCCGATTACCCGGCGCCGGAAGGGAAGACCCGGGAAGCCTATTTGCGGGAGCTTTGCTACCGGGGGCTGCACGACCGCTTCGGGGAGCGGGCGACAAGTGATCCGAAGCTGATCGAGCGGCTCGATTACGAGGTGGACGTGCTCGAGCGGACCGGTTTCGTGAGCTACTTCCTGATCGTCTGGGACTTCATCCATTTCGCCAAGCAGCGCGGCATCCCGGTGGGGCCCGGGCGCGGCTCGGCCGCCGGTTCCATGGTGGCCTATGTCCTCGGCATCACCGACGTGGATCCGCTGCGGTTCAACCTGCTGTTCGAGCGGTTCATGAACCCGGAACGCATTTCCCCGCCTGATATCGACGTGGATTTCTGCGAGTCGCGCCGCGGCGAGGTGCTCGAGTACGTCCGGCGCAAATACGGGGAGCGGCGGGTCTCGCAGATCATCACCTTCGGGAAACTGAAGGCGAAAAGCGTGGTCCGCGATGTCGGCCGGGTCATTGGCCTGAGCTACGGCGAGGCTGACCGGCTGGCGCGAATGATTCCGAACGAACTGAACATCACGCTTTCCTCGGCGGCCGAGAAAGTGCCGGAGCTGAAGAAGGCGATCGAGACCGAGCCGGCCACGAAACAGCTTTGGGATTACGCCACCGTCCTCGAAGGACTCTCGCGCAACGCCGGGGTGCACGCCGCGGGGGTGGTCATCGGCGACCGCGACCTTTCCGAGTACGTCCCGCTCTCTCGCGACACCCGCGGGACCGACGTGGTGAGCCAGTTCCCGATGAACCCGTTGAACGACCTCGGGCTGCTCAAGATGGATTTCCTCGGGTTGAAAACCCTCACCGTGATCGAGGATGCGGTGACACTGATCCGGCGGGAGCACCCCGATTTCGCGATCAGCAAGATCCCGTTCGACGACGCCAAGGCGTTCGAACTCTTCAACCGCGGCGAGACCATCGGCATTTTCCAGATGGAATCGGGCGGGATGACGAGCGTCTCCAAGCAGTTCGAGGTGAAACGGATCGAGGACATCATCGCCCTGATCGCGCTTTACCGGCCGGGACCGATGGAACTGATTCCCGATTTCATCAAGCGGAAGAAAGGGCTCGCAAAAATTCGCTACGAGCATCCGCTCCTGGAGGAGATTTGCGCCGAGACCTACGGCGTCATGATCTACCAGGAACAGGTCATGGCCGCGGCCAGCCGGCTGGCCGGTTACTCGCTCGGACAAGCCGACCTGCTCCGGCGCGCCATGGGCAAGAAAGACCGGGAAAAGATGGCGAAGGAACGCGAGCGCTTCATCGAGGGGTGCGCGCGGACGAACAGCATCGCGGAGAAGAAGGCGAACGCGATCTTTGACCTGCTGGAGAAATTTGCCGGGTATGGGTTCAACAAGAGCCACAGCGCGGCCTATGGCCTGATCAGCTACCAGACCGCCTACCTGAAGGCGAATTTTCCGGTCGAGTTCATGGCCGGCCTGCTCAGCAACGAGATCAATAACACCGACAAGATTGCCGTTTTCGTGGGGGAATGTAAGCGCATGGGCATCCCGATTTTGCCGCCTGACGTGAACGAGAGCGGCCTGAAGTTCACCCCGGCCCCGCACGAGGGGGCGCGGGGCATCCGTTACGGCCTGGCTGCGATCAAGAATGTCGGCGAAGGCGCGATGGAGGCGGCCATTGCCGAGCGGGCGGCCCACGGGAGTTTTTCGTCGCTGGAGGATTTCTGCGGGCGGCTCGATTCACGCGTGGCCAACCGGAAGATGCTCGAGAGCCTGGTGAAATGCGGCGCCTTCGACTTTGTCGGACGCGAGCGCGCGGCGCTTTTTGCCTGCATCGACGAGGCGATGGCGGCGGCTTCCTCCGCCCATCGCGACCGCGCGGCGGGGCAGGCCTCGCTGTTCGGCGACGACCCGATCGTGCCGGCGCGGGCGTCGATCGCGGCCGATTTCGAGCCCTGGAGCGAGCGGGAGAAGATGACCTACGAAAAGGAGCTGCTCGGGTTTTATGTCACGGGGCATCCGCTGGATGCCTACGCGGGCGCGCTTGCAGCGGGGAAATACCAGAACATCGCCGAGATGGGCGAGCTGCCGGACCGGGCGGTCTTCCGGATCGCGGGAGCGCTGGCCCAGCTCGACAAAAAATTCACCAAGCGCGAAGGCAAACCCTTTGGGGTCGCCTTTGTCGAGGATCTCACCGGGACGCTCGAGATCGTCCTTTGGAACGAGGTCTACTCGAAGGTGGCCGACAAACTGACCGTGGGCGCGGTCTTCGCCATCCAGGGCACGGTGGACAAGCGCGACGATTCGGTGCGCGCCACAGCGCAGAAGATCAAGCTTCTCACGCCCGACGCGGCGGGCGCTCGTCCGGCGCCCACGGCCGGGAAGGGGAATGGCCACGGCGGCGCCATCACCCTGCGCTTTGGACCGTCGGCGACGCGCGCGGATCTTTGCACGGTGCGGGAACTTCTTGCCGGCTCGCCGGGTTCCTGTCCGGTGACGCTCCTGATTGATCGCGGCCGGGGCACGCCGGTGGTGCTCGATGCCGGGGCCGAGGTCCGGGTGGCGCTGACGGAGGAATTGCGCCTAAAGCTGGCGCCTTGGCTGGAGCGGACCGCTCAGGGTGTGGCCGCAGGCTCGGGAGCCTCGGGTTCGGCTTCGTCGGGAAGCGGCGGGGCGTAGAGGCGGGCGGTGGTTCCCTCCTGAAACCAGCAAATCCGCACGGTGCTCGGAGTGACTGTGGCGCTCCCGCTGCCCTGCGGCACCAGCGTGGCGGTCCAGTCATCGGCGAACCAGGTCCCGCTCAGGCTGATTTTTTCCAGGGCGCCCGGCGCCGGTCCGCCCGCGAGCGGCGCGGCCGGGGTGAGGTCGAGCGCGGCGAGGCAGTCTTCGGTCTGCAATCCGGCGGCGGGCAGCGGGGCGAGGGGCACGAATTCGGCCAGGGCGCGATTGTTCTCCTCGAACCGGACCGTGCCTCGCGCCGGCAGGGCGGCGTCGTCATCGCGAAGCTCGAGGCGTTCGATCGTCATTTCGCGACCGGCCATGGCGGCCTGGGCGGTGAGCGTGTGGCGGTCGCTTTTTAGTTCGATCCGACGCAACTCGAGCCGGGCGGGGTCGTAAACGGCATCGACCTCGGCCGCGAGGGGAGGAAGTCCGGGAAGGGAGGCGGCGGCCAGGCCGGCGCCGGAGAGACGGAAATCACCCTTGTGCTCGCCGGCAGTGCCGTTGCCGTGCCAGGTGAAGCGAAGGGAACCTTTCGGCGCGCCCACGGGCCAATCGGGCGGGAACGCGCCCGCATAGGGCGTGAGCGATTCGATCTGGCCGGAAAGTTCGGCGGTGTAGCGCTGGCGCGGCGCGGCGAAGTCGATGCGGCCGCGCGCGTCCACGGAGTCGCGCAGGTTGCGGGCTTCGAGCGCGGTCAGGGTGAGTTCGGCGCCGTCGATGCTGAGGCGGGCGCGCAGGCTGGCCACGGGCGCGCCGAAAAGCTTGAGCGATTCTCCGCGGATGCTGATGGTGCCGGCCATGTCGCGGAGCTGCTCGCGCATGGAACCCTCGATGCGCAGGGTGCCGGCAAAGTTTTTGGCCGGGAGACCGACCAGCTCGGCGAATTCGCCGAGGTCATTGACCGTGGCCGAGATGTCGCTGCGAAAACTCGGCTGGAGCCACATGGAGAGGTCGGTGGGCAGGGCGTATTCGCCGCTGAGGGTGAGTTCGTTGCTGCGTTGCTTGAGATAAAGCTGGGCCACGTGGATCTCGCGGTTGTAGAGCGAGGCGCCGAGCATGAGCACCTCGGCCCGCCGGGCCCGCCAGCTCAGGGCGTTCACCTCCATCCAAATGGAGCCGGTGGCGTTGGCCAGATCCCTGACGTCGCCGCGAAAGGTGAACTTGGAGGCACGCAACGTTCCGGCGGCCGGCTCGCGCAGGCCGATGGTCTTGAGCAGTTCGGCGAAGGAGACGTTCGCGGCCGATCCGGCAATGTCCCAGGTCACCTTTTCCTCCGGTTGCTGGCGGGAAACGCTGGCGCGCACTTCGCCGCCAAAAGCGTCGAGGTGAATTTCGAACCGGACCCGGCTTTGCCCAAGCTGCGAAAGATCGCCGCTGATGGTTTCGAGCTGCAGATCGCGGCCGAGACGCAGGGCCGCCAGGGTCAGGCGCTGGTTTTCCCAGGAAGCGGGACCCGAGATGCCGGTGAACCGCTGTTTGAACAGGGGCGAGGTGATCGCCACGGTGCCGGCGCTGAAATGGCCCGCATCGTACTGGCTGGCCGTGAGATTGACCCCTTCCAGGAGCACCTCGGTGGAGTCGTCCACCACCCGCAGACGAAGATCCTGCAGGGTGAACCCGGCCGGGAGCAGGCTGTGAATCATCTCCCAGTCGAACTGGCAGCGTTCGCCCACCCCGGCGCGCCGCCGAATTTCGCCGCCCGGCTTGAGCAGGGTCAGATATTGCAGCGGCTGCTCGCCCCGTTTGCGAAAGAAGGCGAGCCAATCGAGCGAGAACTGCGCGCGCTCGATTGTGAAATCGACCTCGTAGGTGCAGGCCTGTTCGCTGCGGATGCGGATGTTCTCGATCTCGACCGGTCGAAAATAGGGGGCGCTGATGCGGCCCAATTGAATGCGCAGGCCCTGGTGGCGCGACTGGTAGCCGGCATAAAGCCGCAGGCCGGCGCCGATGAGGTAGGGCGAGAGCGCGAAGAGAACTCCGGCCAGGAGGGCGAGGAAGAGCAGAAAGAGGAGAAGACGTCGGCCAAGGCGCATCGCGGCTCCTTTTAGCCTCAATTGCCGGGGTCGGGAAGCGACAAAAGCGGCCTTACCCAGCCGGCGGTCGCGCGCCGAAGAGGACGCGCATGGGGCGCGCCGGCTGCAATTTCTCCTCCAACTGCTTTTGCAACGCGGCCTCCGCCTCGCGGGGCAGGCCCGCCGCCTCGGCTTTTTCGCGGGCCAGCTGACCGAGCGCGGTGATTTCTTTTTCCAAATCCGCCGCGGAGATCCGGTTCCAAAAACCGCTTTCGAACTCGAGCACCTCGAGCGCTTCCTGGTCGAGCCCGAGAATCCGCGCCGGCGGCACCTGCACCCGGATGGCCTCTTCCTCCACCGTCACGGAGAAGTTTTCGCGCAGATCAAAACCGGCCTTGACCTTGAAGCGGCCGCGCAGGCGCAGGCGCTTGGTGCTCCCCGCCCAGGTATGGGTGAAGTCATGCTCGATCTCGGTGGCGCGCGACGCCGTGATGAGCTCGGCCGCGGCGGTGGTTTGCTCGAAGACCACGCGGTCGTGCACGGTGATGCGCGGTTGCAGCCGGGTGACCTGAACAAAGCCGTCGCGCAGGTCGCGCCCGAGACGTTCCAGTTCGGCGGTGGTGCGGGCGGCCGTGCGCGCGGGCCAGCTTTCCAGGCGCAGGAAGATGGCGAAGACTACCGCCCCGATGATCAGGGCGATGAGGACAAGCGCCAGGGGCCAGACGGAGCGGCGCGGCGGATCCGGTAAGCTCATGGGGACCAGTCGGCCACTTTGGCCGGGGATGCAGCCGGAAAGTACCGCCCCCCGCGCCCGTGAGGACGCGAAGGGCGGCTGTTCCCCCCAGAACAATCTGGAAAACAGCGTGTCGAATACCCGAGGAGAACAGCGGTAGCAACAAAAATCATTCGGCCTGATTTGTTTCAGGGCCCCCCCTGTCGCAGTTTGGCGGCGGCGCGGGGCCGGTTCCGCGCTTTTTTTTGCATGATCAGCCAGCTCAATCTTCGCCAATTCCGCTGCTTTGAGAGCCTCGCGGTCGAGTTTGCGCCCGGCTTCAACTTCTTTGTCGGCGCCAACGGGCAGGGGAAGACTTCAATCCTGGAGGCCGCCTGTGTGCTCCTGCGGCTGCAGTCGCAACGAAGCGCTTCCCTGGCCCCGCTAGTCCGCAAAGAGGCCCCTTTTTTCGCCCTGGCCGGTTGCGCGGACGGCCACGCGGTCGAATTCCGTTACCGGCCGCTGCGCCGGCGGCTCCTGCTCGATGGCGTGGAACAGCGAGGCACGGCTGATTACCTGGAGCTGGCGCGGGTGGTTTCCTTTGCCAACAGCGACATCGACCTGGTGCGCGGCGGTTCGGAAGGGCGCCGGCGTTATCTCGATTTTCTCGGCAGCCAGCTGGAAGCGCGTTATCGCCCGATCCTGCGGCGTTATGAACGGGCCTTGCGCTCGCGCAACGCGCTCCTCCGCCAATCCGCGCCGCGCCCGCGCGAGCTGGCCGCGTATGACGGGCCGCTGGTGGAGGCGGGCAGCGAGTTGCTGACGCTGCGCGCCGGCCTGGTGGCCCGGCTGGCGCCGTTGGCCGCGGCCGCGCATGGCGAAATTGCGGGCGCGCCGGAGCGGTTCGCCCTCCGCTACCTGCCGGGGAGCGGCCCTGATTTTGCCGGTGAACTTGAACAATCGCGCGGCGAGGAAACGCGGCTGCGACAAACGCAGGTCGGTCCCCACCGCGACGACCTCGAGCTGCTCGTCGATGAAATGGCGGCCCCGCAGTTTGCCTCCGAGGGCCAGCAAAGAACCGTGGCGCTGGCCCTGAAGATCGCCCAGGCCCGCGTCTTTGAGGAAACGAACCGGACCCCCCTGCTCCTGCTCGATGACATTTTCGGCGAACTCGATCGCGCCCGGCGGAATCGTCTTCTCACCGCCCTGCCCGACCGCGCGCAAAAACTGGTCACGGCCACCGCGATGGACTGGCTGGAAAATCTGCCGGAAGGCCCGGTCTGGGAATTGTCCGGGCGGATGCTGCGGCCGGCCGGCGCGGGGGATTGAGGAATCCTGCTGGCTGGCGGCCCGCGTATTATACTAGGATAACACTATGCGAGGACGCCAAAAGAACCTGACCGGATCGCTCCTGGTGGCGCATCCGGATCTGCGCGACCCGAATTTTCGGCGCAGCGTTCTTTTGATCTCGGCGCATGACCCGGATGATGGGGCGCTCGGGGTCATTCTGAACCGGCCCTTGGACCGCCAGGTTTCGGAGCTGGTGAGCGAGCCGGCGCCGGACGCGCTGAACGAAGTGCCGGTGTTCCTGGGCGGGCCGGTCGCGCGTGACCAGTTGATTTTCGCCTCCCTGGAATGGGAAGGGGCAACGCGCCTGAAACTGAATCATAACCTGAACCTGGACGAGGCCGAGGATCGCGCGGAAGAGGATGCGCTTTCGATCTGCGCCTTTGTCGGCTACGCGGGCTGGAGCGCGGGGCAGCTCGAGGCGGAGATGCGCCAGAATTCGTGGGTGGTCCGCAAGCCGACGCGCTCGGTCCTCTCGCGCGAGGGCCTGCCGACGCTTTGGTTCGAAATCATGCGGAGCCTGGGACCGTGGTACAAGATGCTGGCGGCGGCGCCGGACGATCCTTCCTCTGAACTAGGTCCGCGATTTCGCTTGTCAGCGGTCGGGACTGTTCTATCTCTCTCTGCGTGATTATCGGTGTTCCCAGTGAGATCAAGGAGCAGGAACATCGGGTCGGTCTTGTTCCCGCCTCGGCTTTTCTCCTGACCCGCCGCGGCCACACCGTCCTGGTGCAAAAAGGGGCTGGCAGCGGCTCCGGATACACCGACGAGGAATATGTGCGCTGCGGGGCGCGCATCGTGGAGAAGGCGACCGATGTCTTTGGCGAGGCCGAGATGGTGGTGAAGGTCAAGGAACCGCTCCCGGCCGAGTACGGCCTGCTCCGCCAGGGCCAGATTCTTTTCACCTACCTGCATCTCGCGGCGAGCAAACCGCTGACCGAGGCGCTTTTGAAGTCGGGGGTCACGGCCGTGGCCTACGAAACGATCCAGGTGAACAACCGGCTGCCGTTGCTGGAGCCGATGAGCGAGATCGCGGGCCGCATGTCGGTGACCATGGGAGCGTTCTATCTCGCGAAGTTCAACGGGGGCAACGGCGTCCTTCTGGGGGGCGTCCCCGGGGTCATGCCGGGGAAAGTGGTGGTGATCGGCGGCGGCACCTCGGGCGTGCACGCGGCCCGCATGGCCGTGGGGCTGGGCGCGGATGTCACCATTCTCGAGGTGGACCTCGACCGGATGCGTTTTCTCGATATGACGATGCCGCAGGCGAACACTCTTTATTCGAGCGAAGCGAACCTGCTCGACCTGGTCTCCACGGTGGACCTGCTCATTGGCGCGGTTCTGGTGCCGGGAGCGAAGGCGCCGAAGCTGGTGACGCGGGAGATGCTGCGGCAGATGAAGCCGAACAGCGTGCTGGTGGACATTGCGATTGACCAGGGGGGTTGCGCCGAGACTTCGCGGCCGACCACCCACCGCGAGCCGACCTTCGTGGAAGAGGGTGTGATTCACTATTGCGTGGCGAACATGCCGGGGGCCTACGCCCGCACGGCGACGCAGGCCCTGACCAATGCCACCCATCGCTACGTGGAACTGCTGGCCGAGCACGGGCTGAAAAAGGCCTGCGAGATGCAGCCGGCCCTGACCGGGGGGATCAACACCCGGGAGGGCCGCCTGACGATTGACGCCGTGGCCGAGGCCCACGGGCTGAAATTCGAGCCCGCCTTCTAAAGGGGGGCCAGCCCGGGCCAAAGAAGAAGTCCAAATTCTTCACTTGCTGCGATTCAGCCAATAGCCCAATGTGGGCAACTCAACCATTACCTATGAAGAAATATATCTGTATTCTCGCCAGTGCCGCGCTTTTAGCCGCGTGCGAACAAAAAACCGACGTCAGCGCTCCCGCGGGTGACGCGGTCTCGCCGACTCCGGCGGACACGGCGGTCGACACCACGACCACCACCACCGACCATGACCCCGGCGGCCACGATGACCCCGGCCATGGACACCGCCCCGGCCATGACGCCCGCGATGGACACCGCTCCGGCGATGACGCCCGCGATGGACGCGAGCCCGGCCGACGCGACCACCGCGCCGACTCCGTAAGGAAAACTTCAACGCAACGCAAAATCTTCCGCCGGGTTCATTCCCGGGGGAAGATTTTTGCTGTACGCGCGTCGTGAAAATCCGATGACGGTCAAGGGCGAAAACCGGCCCGCGCCGGGCGGGACGCTGCCCCGGTCCCGGCGTTTGATCCGCACGGCGGATTTCGCGCGGGTCCGGCTGGAAGGCCGGACCGAGCGTGGTCGGCTGATGATGCTGGGCTGTCGCCCGGCCGAGGGCGAGGAACGGTTTCGGGCCGGGTTCGTCACCAGCAAACGGGTCGGCGGGGCGGTGGCGCGCAACCGCGTCCGGCGCCGGTTGCGCGAGATCGTGCGGCGGCACCAGGACCGGCTGCGGGCGGGGCTTTGGATCGTGACCATCGCCCGAAGCGAGGCGGCGGAAGCGACCTACGCCGCGCTGGAAGATGAGTGGTTGCGCCTCGCAGGGCGCGCTTCTATTCTAGCGCCCTGATGCGCCAGCTCATCAAAATTGCGATCCGTGCCTACCAATGGACACTCTCGCCCGTGCTCACTTTTCTGGCCGGTCCCGGCGGCGGTTGCCGTTTTGAACCGACCTGTTCCGCCTATTGTCTGGAGGCGGTCGAGGTCTGGGGAGCTGCCCGCGGCAGCTGGCTTGGGCTGAAACGACTTGGGCGCTGCCAGCCCTGGGGCGGCCAGGGATATGATCCGGTGCCACGGCCATCCGGGCCGGCAGCCGACGTCGGCTGCGATCATCTCGCCTGCCGGTAACCCGCTCTTTACCCCATGGACAGGAAAGCCTGGATTGTCGTTACCCTTTGTGTCCTCGGCCTGGTCGGCTGGCAGTTCCACATGATGCGGCAATTGCCGCCCGCGCCGGTGGCTGTTCCGGCCAGCCCGGCCCCCACGGGTGCACCGACCACCGCCCCGGCCACGCCGGCCCCGCAAGATCGCAGCCGCGCCCGCGCCCAGCCCGGTCGAGGTCGAGGAAAAGTTCGAGGAGAAATTCGAGGTCCTGCGCAACGAGGACATGGAGCTGCGCCTGACCAACCGGGGCGGCGGCATCAGTGAGGTGGTACTGCCCAATCATCGCGCGGAAAATGGCGGGCCGGTGGTCCTGAACGCCGTGGGCGACATCCCGATCGGCGCCATCCTGGCGCAGCCGGGCAGCCCGCAGTTGCCGGAGTTTACCGCCGTGCGGCCGGGCGAGGGCAGCGTGGTCTACGAACGGAAGAACGCCGCCGGGCTGAAGGTGACCAAACGCTTTTCGCTGCCACCGCCGACGGGCAAGGACAATTTCATTGCCACCATGGAGGTGGAATTCCGCAACGAAGGGGGCACACCGCAGGTCGATCCCGGCTATTTTATCGCTCTCGGCTCGGCACGGCCCGGGCACAAGAACGATTACCCCACTTACACCCGGGTGACCTGGACCATTGAAGGTTCGCCCGAGCACACCGACGTCACCTGGTTTGATCCCGCGACCTATCCGCTGGTGGGGATCGAGCGGCGCCCGGCCCGCGACGTTTTCGAGACGACTTTTGCGCAGGCCGACTGGGCCGCGGTAAGCAACCAGTTCTTTGTCACCCTGGTCACGCCGCAGAACGCGAAGCTGACCGGAATCTGGGCGCGGCGTTTTGATCTGCCCGCCGCCGACGGGAACGCGCCCGCGCACGGCATCCAGGCCGCCATGCGGATGGCGGGGTTCACCCTGGCGCCCGGGCAGGCCAGCACCGTGAGCGTGCAGATTTACGCCGGGCCGAAGCTCTACAACCGCCTGGCCCAGCTGAAGAGCGACGAGGCCGAGATCATGGACTTCGGCATCTTCAAACTCTTCAGCCAGGCGCTGCTGAACCTGATGAACCTGCTGCACGGGTGGGTCGGCAACTACGCCATCGCGATCCTGCTCCTCACCACCATCGTCAAGGCCGTCCTCTGGCCCCTGCAAAACAAGGCCAACCGTTCCATGCGCCGCATGGCCGCGCTCGCTCCCAAAATGCAGGAGCTGAAAGAGAAGCATAAGGACGATCCCACCCGGATGAACCAGGAGGTGATGAAGCTCTATAAGGATTACGGGATCAACCCCGTGGCGGGGTGCCTCCCCATGCTGATTCAGCTTCCGATTTTCTTCGGCCTCTTCACCATGCTGCGCCAGGCGGTGGAGCTGCGGAACGCCAGTTTCCTCTGGGTCGGCGACCTTTCCCAGCCGGACACCGTCGGTTACCTCCCGGTCCTGGGCTGGCCGATCAACATCCTGCCGCTCCTCATGGCCCTGACCAACGTCTGGATGTTCCAGGTCACGCCCAAGACGGGGGATAAGACCCAGCAGCGCATCATGATGTTCATGCCGGTGATCTTCGTCATTTTCTGCTATAACTTTGCCTCGGCGCTGTCATTGTATTACACCGCGCAGAACCTGTTGACGATTCTGCAGCTGTACCAGAATAGAAACCAGCCGATGCCCACGCTGGAAAAGGTGGTGCCGGCCGGCAAACAGAAACGGAAACGATGACCCCGAAGGAACTGCTCGACACCATGCTCGGTTACCTCGGTTTCGTGGTCGAAATCGAGGAAACGCAGAACGAGGCTGGCAACATCGTGCTCCAGATTTATACCGAGGAAAGCCGGCGGGTCATCGGGCGCGACGGTGAGACGCTGGAAGCCATCCAGTTTCTCCTCAACCGTGTTTTGCAGACCAAGGACAAGGACGCGCCCAAGGTGGTGGTCGATTGCGAGCATTACCGCTCCATGCGCGAGGACCGCATCATCCAACGGGTGCGCGAGCTGGCTGAGCGGGTCCGGGCCACCGGGCGGTCCCTCCAGCTCGAACCGATGAATTCCTACGAGCGCCGCATCGTCCACAACGCCTTCAAGGACGATCCCGACGTCGCCACCTGGAGCCCAAACGATTCCGCCCGGATCAAGCAGATCACGCTGATGAAGCGGAAAGGTGCGGCGGAGACCGCCCCGGCCCCCGACACCGCCAGCAACGCCTCATAGCGCGGTCCCCGCGCCAATTTTTCGGACACTTTCCCTCGCGCTCTTGCGGGAGGGAATATTTTCCTGCCGGCGAACGGCGTGAGCTGGCGGACGCGCTTCGAACCAGGAGGAACGGCCCGAGACTCAATAGCCCACCCGGTTGCTCAACCCTCGCCGTTCACGGCAATGATAATATTCGCCAAACCAGGAGAGCAGCCTTTATTCACTAGATCTGAGTGTGGGTGTCGGAGATTGGGCGTCCCAAGGAGCACGGGCCACAGGAACTCGGACTGAAGCATAGGGGGTCAATTTCAAGGGCGATCATCTCCCGGTTGTAATTTCCTCCGGCGATCTATCATCTGCGGCAGAGCCCGGACATGCGAAGCATGTCCCTCCGGAGGGACGCGCTTCCGCGCGTCCAAAGCGTTGCCCGATCAAGGGTCCCGCTCTGGCTGAGGCGCTTCCCTGGAGGCAATCCGGGTTCCGCGACGGCAGTAGGCGCGGAAAAGTGTCAACTCTCGCCGAATCGAAAGAGCACTTTGCCCTCGCGCTCTCCCTGCGCCGCATGGGCCACGGCTGTGTGTGCCTCCGTCAGCGGATAACTCCGGGCCACCGCCACCCGTAGCTTCCCCTTCCGAGCCAGGGCAAAAAGGGGCGCGAACGTCTCCTCCCGCTGCGCGGGCGTCGCCCGGTCGTACCATTGGTTTACCCAAAAACCGGTCAGGATCAGGTTTTTGAAAATCAGAAGGCCGTTCGGGATTTTCAACGGCTGCAAGCTCATGGCGCCGAAGGTCACCAGCGTCGCCTTGGGCGCGAGACAGTTCGCGAGGCGGAGCGCGCTGTCGCCGCCCACCGCGTTCAAGCCCAGCCGGACCGGCTCGCCCCCGGTCGCGCTTTTGACCTCGTCCCGCAGCGTTTCGCTGTCGACCAGGACGACGTCGGCGCCCAGGGCCTCGAGTTCCGCCTTCACCTCCGCGCGGCGGACAACGTTGATCGTCCGGAACCCGCGGTCTTTGGCAATCTGGATGACGGCCTGGCCGGCGCCGGAGTTGGCGGCATTCTGGATCAGCCAATCGCCCGGGCGCAGCTCCACGAAGTCGTGCAACATCCGCCAGGCGGTGATCGGGTTGATCTTGAGCATGGCGGCCTGTTCCACCTCGATCTCGGAAGGCACAGCCACGAGATCGTGGGCGGGCACCGCGAGGGCTTCCCGCCAGGTGCCGATGTTGTGGGGAAGAATCACGCGGGTCCCCGGAGCGAGGCCTTCGACCCCGCGCCCGGTCTCACGGACCACCCCGCAACCCTCGAAGCCCGGGGTGGCGGGCAGCTCGGGCCGCACGGGATACTTGCCCTCGATGGCGTTCAGGTCGGCCGGGTTGATCGGCGCCGCTTCCATTTCGACCACCGCCTCGCCGGGACCGGGCTCCGGCCATGGTCGCGTTTCCACCTCGAGGACCTCGGATGGTTTTCCGTGCGTTTTGTAAACGGCGGCGCGAATATCTCTGTTCCCCATGGAGAGCCAGCCTACAGCGCAGGGAACCGCGGGCAATCTGCAAACCGGCGCGCGCTTTGCCCTGCTTGGCCTCGGCATCAACGTCATCCTCGCCGCCGGCAAGATCATCGCCGGCGTGGTCGGCAATTCCTATGCGCTGATCGCCGACGGGATCGAGTCGGTGCTCGACGTCAGCGGATCCATCGTCATCTGGCTCGGTCTCAAGGTGGCGGCGCGGCCGCCGGATGAGACCCATCCCTACGGGCACGGCAAAGCCGAACCGATTGCCTCCGCCGTCGTGGCGGCCGGTGTCCTCGGGGCGGCCATCGCGCTGGCCACGCAGAGCGTCGAGGAGATCGTGCATCCGCAGGGGCCACCCGCTCCGTTCACCCTCCTGGTCCTGGTGGTGATCGTCGTGATCAAGGAAATGCTCTATCGCGGCGTTATTCGCGTCGGGCGCGCCTTCAACAGCCTCGCTCTGCAGACCGACGCCGTGCATCACCGGCTGGACGCGGTCACTTCGGTGGCGGCTTTCATCGGCATCTCCATTGCCCTCCTCGGCGGCCCTGGCTGGGAAGCGGCGGACGATTGGGCCGCGCTCTTCGCCTGCGGGTTGATTGCCTTCAATGGGTTTCGTCTGCTAGCCCCGGCGCTGCAGGAGATCATGGACACGGCGCCCCGGGGTGAACTCCCCCGGCTGATCGCGACGGCGGCCCACGGTGTTCCCGGCGTTCTTTCCCTCGAAAAATGTCTCGTGCGCAAAATGGGCGTCTATTTTTATGTCGATCTGCACATCGCCGTGGCGGAGGAGATCACCGTGCGGGAGGGACACGAGATCGCCCATGCCGTGACCGACGCCATTCAGCGACGGACCCGCGCATCGCCGACGTCCTGGTGCACGTCGAGCCGGCTGATGCGCTTATTTCGCCAGACCCGGCGCCTCCACCAGCGTCAGGAGCGCGCCCGTAAGTTTGCGGCGAACCGCCGCGATGCGGCTTCCAAACCGAACCAGCCGCGGGATGGATGTTGGGTGACGCAGAAGATGGGCGAGGAGACGTCCCGGTTCGGTGCGCTGGCGCGCGATGGAGAAGAGCACCGACGGCGGTGCCGGGAACGGCTCGGCCGGCGTGTCGCTGATGGCGCGCAGGGAGAGCAGCGGAAGATCGCGAGCCTGACAAAGCCGCGCGATCACGGCGGTTTCCATATCCACCGCGGAAGCGCCGGTGCTGAGGGCGAGCTGTTGCCGCTCGTCCGCGCCGGAGACGATCAATTCGGCGGTGTGCAATTTCCCCACGGCAACTTCGGCGGAGGAAAGCGCGCGGGCCGCGGCGGCGAGAAGAAAGGAATCGGAAAAATTCTCCGCCAGGAGAAGGTGTCCCACCGGAAGCCACGAGTCGAGCGCACCGGCAAAGCCGGCACTGATGACAGCGTGCACCTCCCGGCCCTCCAAACCCTGACCGAAACGCGCTTCCGTGGCGGCTGCGCCGACGCCGGTGTGAAGAATGAAAACGCGTTCCCGCAGCGAAGGGGAAGCGGCGACAATCCGGGAAAAATCACGGCTCTCGGATGAAAGCGCAAAGCAGACGGCAATCATCGTCGGGCGGGCAGAAATCCCGGAGAGCGAGGCCGGCCGGTTACGGGGCTGCCGGCTTTGCGGCCGGGTCCTGCAGGCGAACCTGGAGGATTTTCTTCGCTGCCGTCCCAGCCGGGGGCGCGGGCGGCTTCGGTCCCGGGTCGGGTCCGCCCAGCGGCACCAGGCGCAACTGGAACTCGTGGATAAAATCAGGCGGAATATCGGCGAGGACGGAAAAGCCCCTGTCGTCGGCGAGCGCCTTGGCCGCAGAACCACCCAGCTCGTTTGCAGCCGTCATGATCTTCGCGGCAATTTCCTCGTGGCGCGCCTGCGGCGCCTCGATTGTGATGTCGGAAGCCTCGAAAGTGGGAGGGGGGAGAGCGGTCGCGGCCGTGTTCTGGATGGACCGGGCAAGTTGCTCGCGGATGGCGGCCTCTTTTTGCGGGGCATCCACCTGCTTCTTCTGGCGCACGGCGATGAACCAGACGCCCACGGCGACATTCACGAAAACGAGCGCAATGAACCAGATGCCGAACTTTGCGCTAAGCAAAGCGCCCCGGCGCGCCTCCTCCGTGTTCTCAGGCTGGTTGACCTGCGCGGGCGCCACCACTTCGCGCACGTCGCGGTCCGGCTTTTTCTGCCGCGCGGCGTGGAGCTCGCGCGCGGCGGCCAGTTCGCGCTGCAGGACGGTGTTGGCCTCGAGGCGATCGTCCAGCTCCTTCTTTTCCGCCTCGGGCAGCTTGCCCTCGAGGTAATCGAACCATTTCTCCGGAGAAATCATCAGGGAAATCGTCACGCGGGACGCATTTCGAAGCAATCGCTAAGTGCAGTTTTTCGGCGGCCGGGCGGCAGGCCATCTTCACCCGTCGGTTGGGGTGTCCCAATTGAATTTTTTCACGCGCCCATTCTCGCCAAAGATCAAAACTCCGGTCCGGACGATGGTCGGCTTGAAGTTGAAAGGAATGAACGATTTTCCGATCACTTCTCCCATGTTCAGAAGATACACCCAGGTCTCGCCCTCTTCGCTCATCGTCTTCCGCTTAGGGGGACCATAACGGGCGAGCGCCTCGGCCTTCGTCATTCCCACCCTTGGCGGGACCTCCGCTTCGGGGTTCGACATCTTCCCCACCTTGGGGCGAGGGGTTGGTGAAGTCTTTGGCTTCGCTTTTATGGGGCTCGCAGATCTGGCGGGGAGAGATTGCTGCGCGGTCGCGGTTCCGATTGAGCCGCAGAAGAGGGCGGCGACGATCAGGGAAACGAAGGCTGTTTTCATAGTCTGTGTTTTGTGTAAAGCCCGCGCCTTCATCGCTCCTTTCCCTGCCAGGGCCACCGGCCGGTCAGCTCGAGTTCCATGGTGAAGCTGAGGAAGGTCCGGATCACGACAATGATCGCGAGGACGCTGACCGTCTTGAAGGTCAGCTCGACCGCGACGGTGTGGATGATATCGGCCGCGACGAGGAACTCCAGTCCGAGAAGAATGCCGCGACCAAGGCGTTGCCGGAGCAGCTGGTAAACCGCGTCATTGTCGCGCCGGCGGAGGAAGCCGGCGCCCGCTGCCACCAGCGCCGTGAAGGCGACGAGAGCGATGAGGCAAATGCCGACGATCTCGAGACTGGCGGCACAAAGCTCCGCCACCGGTTTCACCGCCCCAAGGAAACTCTCAATCATCACTACCTCCCAGGCTGATCTCGCCATCTTCTTCGCCCGCTGGCGACGGTTTTGCCAGGCGCCAGCGCAGAATGAGATAGCCGAAAACGCCGGACACCAGCGTCCCGAGCAGAACCCCGAGGCGTTCCAGGCCGAAGTAGGAAGCGTCGCGGCCCTGCGCAAAGGCGAGCGAGGCGATGAACAGACTCATGGTGAACCCGATCCCGCAAAGAAGGGAGGTGCCGTAAAGTTTGCCCCACCCGACTCCTTCCGGCAGCGCGGCCAGGCGCAGACGCGTGGCCAGCCAGGAGAAACCCATGATCCCGATCTGTTTCCCGAGAAAGAGACCGGCGACAATGCCGAGCGGCACCGGGTGCATAATGTCATTCAAGGAAAAGCCGGCGAGCGAGACGCCCGCGTTGGCGAAAGCGAAGACGGGCAGGACGCCGAAGGCAACCCATGGATGCAGGGTGTGCTCGAGGTTGGCCAGGACCGATTTCGCCCCAGGCTCGCCTTCAGGACCGCTCGCGCCCCGGATCGGGATGAACATGGCCAGGACGACGCCGGCGAGGGTGGCATGCACTCCCGACTTGAGCACCGCCACCCAGAGCGGGATGCCGAGAAGGATATAGGCGGCGGGCCGCTGCACGTTCAGCGCGTTCAGGAGGGCGAGACCGGCGAGGAAGAAGCCGGCGAAGCTGAGGCTCATGGTGGAAAGATCGCCCGTGTAAAAAATGGCGATGACGGCAATGGCGCCGAGGTCGTCAAAGATCGCCACGCTCAGAAGGAAGGCTTTCAAGGCCGTCGGCACCCGTTTCCCCAGCAGAATCAAAACACCGAGGGCAAAGGCGATATCGGTCGCGGTCGGGATGGCCCATCCGCGCATGGCGCTGGCGTTGCCCCAGTTGAGCGCGGCGTAAATGCCCGCGGGCGCGACCATCCCGCCGATGGCGGCGAAGGCCGGCAGACTGGCCCGGCGCAGGCTGGAGAGATGGCCCTGGAGCATCTCGCGTTTCAGTTCCATCCCGACGAGGAAAAAGAAGACCGCCATGAGCCCGTCGTTGATCCAAAGCAGAAGCGGCTTCGCGAGGCTGAAGGTGCCCACCCGGATCTCAAAGGGGAGGTTGAGCAGCGCTTCGTAAGTCGCGGCGACGGGCGAGTTGGCCACCACCATGGCCACCGCCGCCGCCGCCATGAGCGTCAGTCCGCCCGCCGCTTCCAGGCGCAAGAAGGCCTGAAGCGGGCGCAAGAGCCGGTCGATGGATCCGGAGGCTTTCTCTGCCAGGGTGGAGACCATGGTGGGAGACTCTCACCAAACGGCAAACGCGCCAAGGCCCGACGCGTTCGATTTTCCCGGGGAAAACGGCGGGTTTTACGAGGGGGCGACGGTTGCGCTTTGGAGGCTCGGCCCTACTCTGTCTGGACGTGCAGGATGAAATCCCGGCAAAAAAGACGCGGCGATGGTGGCATTGGGCCGGCTGGGCCCTGCTCGCCCTCCTTTTGCTTGCCGCCATCCTGCACCGGCCGCTCCTGCAAACGGTGGCTCGCCGGGTCCTGATCTCGGTCGCCGAGAAACAGAACCTCAAGGTCCAATTCCGGCTCGAAGGATCGATGCTGGGCGATGTCACCTTGCGCAACGTCCGCGCCACCGCCACCGGCCCGTCCGCGGTCCAGATGCTCGAGGCCGGAATGCTCCGGGTGGATTACAGCCTTTGGGGCTTCGCCACCGAGGGGATGTCCGGCCTGCTCCAGACCATCGAGGCCCGCGACGTCACCGCGGTGCTCGACCCGGCCAAGGCGCCGCCTTCTCCCGAGCTGAAGAAAAAGGAGGAGACCAAGTTCAGCCTGCCCGCCGTTTTCCCGCGCCGGTTGCTCCTCTCCGATGTGAGCCTGCGCCTGAAGGCGGACCCGCACGATTTCATCCTGGGCAATCTTTTTCTCGATCTCCACCCGCGTCAGCCGGGCGAATTGCGGGTGGCCCTGCTCCAGCTCGCCAACGGCAAAAGCTGGCAGAACGTCACGGCCACGACTTCCTACGAGAACCGCAATCTCGTCCTGCGAAACCTCGTTCTCGACGACGGCACCCGCCTCGACCTCGTCAATCTGGACGCGTCGCGCGTCGATGAAGGGAAGCTCGATGTGAAGTTCGACGGCCTCGTCGGCGGCGGAAGGGTCGGCGGGAGCATTGCCCTGGGCGAGAAAGGCGGTGGCGCCGAGACCACGGTCGATTTCAACGTGCAAAACACTTCGTTGGCGCAGGTCGGGCGTTCCTTCGGCCGGGAAGACACGGGCGTGGCCGGCGAAGTGGACCGTCTTTCCGTGAAAGGCCGCGGCCGGATTGATCGGCCGGAGACCTGGTCGGGTGCCATTGCGGGAGAAATTCGAAACCTGGAGGTGGCGGGCGCAACCTTTGACCGTGCCGTGGTTGACCTCAGCGCGGCGGATGGCCAGGCCAGCATCTCGAACGTGACCCTGAGCCAGGGGAGCAACAATCTCATCCTGCAGGGCAGCGCGGAACTTCCGGAGAAGCTCTCCGGGTTCGGACGGGCGCCGGCGAACATCCAGCTTCGCGGCGTTCTGCCTGATCTGGGCGAAGTGACCGCGAGGCTGCCGCAGCCAGTGACGGGCAGCGCCGAGATCAACGGCCAGGTAAAGGTCGAGGACGAAACGCTGCGCGTGGATGTGGTGGTGGCCGGCGGACCGATTGATTTCGGGGAGGGCTCGGTGCAACGGCTGCTCTTAAAGGTGGAAGCGGCCCGCAAAATGCCGCAGCCCGGGGCGGAGGAACCGTATTACACCAACCTCACCTCCGAGATCAGCGTTGACGCGACCGGGTTGCGCGCCCGCGCCTATGCGGTCGATTCGGTCGAAGGCCGGATCAGGAGTCGCGGCGAGAATGTCTCGGTCGAGCAGCTTCTGGCCGTGCGCGGGGCGAACCGGGTGACGCTTGCGGGCACCTACGTTCTTCCCCGGGATTTCGCCCGGGCCGCCTCACAGCCGGGCACGATCGATCTTGCCGTGAGCGCGCCGAGTCTCGGCGAGTTCTGGGTGGACGATTCGCCGGACCGGGTCACGGGTGCGATCGATGCGCGGGTGGCGGCAGATTTCCGCGAAGGCCTGGGCGACGGCTATTTCAATCTCCTGGGTTCAAACCTGGAGATGCGGAAGCTGACGATCGAACAGTTCACCGCGCAGGGAACGACCGGGGCCGGGACCCTTTACCTGAACGACCTGACCGCGCGTTTGCACGAGCAGGGCTACATCATTGCCTCGGGCCAGGTGAAGGCGGAGAAGCCGTTTCCCTACGAGGGCCGTCTGCTGGTTGATGTGGATGATCTTTCCCGCTTCGAGCCGGTGCTGCGCGCGCTGGGGAACAAGGCGGAGTTGGCCGGTGCGCTTGAGATCAACTGGGCGGGGAAGGGGATCGGGGCGAAGTTTGAGGACAGCGGCGAGCTGAAGCTCGAACTCGAGGGAGGGCGCTACGGCGATCTCCGCAACCTGAAAGCGAAGATCGAGGCGGCCTACACTCCCGAAGCGTTGAACGTGCCGATCATCTTTGCCTCGAGCGACGAGATGATGTTCCAGGCCTCCATGGCCACGCGCGACAATGCCCTCGAGCTCTCGGAGGCGCAGGTTTACCAGGGCGAGTCGAAATATGCCGTCGGCTACGCCTCGGTCCCCCTCGTCTGGCAGAACATCGGCACGGATCGGCCGCTCCTGCGCGACGACGGCGACGTCTCCATTTCCTTCCAGTCGGAGAACCTCGACATCGAAAAGCTTTTCCAGGATTTCGGGAAGGAGGCGCCGGTGAAGGGCGCCGCCACGATCGTGCTCGAGGCGAGCGGCCCGCTCTCGGATCTCCGGGCCTCGCTTGATCTCAAGTTTGCCGGGCTGCGCTCGGAACAATACGACGATCTTCAGCCGGCCACCTTCGACATCCAGGCGCGGCTCGAGGACAACCAGCTGGCGGTCGATGGCAAACTGGTGCAGGCGCGCATCGAGCCGGTGACGCTGGAGGCGCGGCTGCCGATGAACGTGGCCGAGACCATTCAACGGCGCAGCCTGCCCGACAACATCCCGCTGTCGGCGAGCGTAAAGATGCCGCGCAGTTCCATGAACTTCGTCCGCCAGTTCGTCCCGGCTCTTCAGCGCGTGGATGGCGACATGGCCTTCAATCTCGATGTCACCGGCACCGTTCGGAACCCGACCCTGCGCGGATCGGCCGAGATGCACATCAACGTCGCGCGCATGGCCAACGCCACCCTTCCTTCCGTCTCGAATTTTGATGCGCGCCTTGTTTTCGACGGGGACACCCTCACCTTCCAGACCTTCAAGGGCGAGCTGGCCGGCGGGCCGTTCACCCTTTCCGGCCAGGTGCGTTTCCCGACGCTGACCGAGCCGGTCTTTGACCTGGCCTTGAAGGCCGACAGCATCCTGGTGGCGCGCAACGACGACCTGACCGCGCGCACCGACGCCACGCTGACGTTCGAGGGGCCGCTCAACAGCGTGAACGTGGTCGGCGAAGTGGCGCTGACCAACAGCCATTTCCTCAAGAACATCGACCTGATTCCCATCGGGCTGCCGGGGCGTCCGCCGCCGCGTCCGCAGCCGCCCGCGGCCGCGCCGGAGTTCGCCTTCCCCAACCCGCCGCTGCGCGACTGGACTTTTGATGTCATCATCCGGACCAAGGAACCGTTCTCCATTCGCGGGAACCTGGCGCAGGGCGGCGCGATCGTGGACATGAAATTGACGGGCACAGGCGCAGAGCCTGCGCTCCAGGGGACCGTGCGGCTGGAGAACCTCGAGGCCACGCTGCCGTTCAGCCGGCTCGAGATCAACCAGGGCTCCATCTACTTTAAACCCGACGACATTCTCAACCCCTCGATCGAATTGCAGGGCACATCGGTCATTCGTGACTACACCGTGCGCGTTTACGTCTATGGCACGGCGCTGGCGCCCGAAGCCGTCTTCAGCAGCGAACCGCCCCTGCCGCAGGAGGAAATCATTTCCCTTCTCGCCACCGGCACCACCCGCGAGGAACTCCTCGGGAACAGCAATGTCCTGGCCGGCCGCGCCGCCATGCTCCTTCTCCAGCAGCTTTATCGGAAAATTTTCAAAAAGGGCGACACGCAGCAGGCCAGCACCACCTCCGTGCTCGATCGTCTCGATCTCGACGTCGGCCGGGTCGACCCGCGGACCGGCCAGCAAACCGCCACGGCGCGTTACCGCGTCAACCGCAATTTCGTCCTTATCGGCGATATTGGCGTGGAAGGAGACTTTCGCGGCATGGTGAAATACCTTATCCGTTTCCGGTAATGAAACCGCTGCTCCTGCTTCTTTTGCCTCTCGCCCTTCTGGGCGGGCCGGTCCGTGCCGCGGTGGAGGCACAGCGGATGGAAGAGAAGGAGGAAGCCGAGCGCGCGGTGACCAAACAGAAAAAGAAGGTGGCGCAACAGTCCAACCTCGAAATCGTCGGGGCCGATTCCTTCGCCGACAAGGTTTTGCGCGATCATCTCAAGGAACAACTGACCTCGATCGAGCAGCTCGGGCTGACCGCGCCGCGCGCGGACGACACCGCCTTTTTTCTCGAGCTCTTTTATCGCAAGCACGGTCATTCCAAGGTCAACGTGACCTATGCCATTCTGCCGGGCAGCAAACTTCGCCTGACGGTGCAGGAAGGCCCGCTGATGACCATCGGCGAAATCCGTTTCGTCGGAAATTCGGTCATTCCGCACGAGAAACTCTTCGAATATGTCGTCGGCCCGATCAGGGAACGCGAATCCAAGGCGCAGCCCACGCTGCCGTTTGTTCCCGGCGATCTCGAGGAAGGCGTGGAACTGGTTCGGCGCCTTTATGTCGCGGAAGGGTTTCTCGATGCCATGATTGATGCCCCCATCTTTACCGAAAAGGGCGATGGGACCCGGGTGCAGGTGACCATCCCGATCCACGAGGGACGCCGCTACACCTTTGGAAAGATCTCTTTCATCGGGCCCGCCCCGGTCCCCGAGGAGCAACTCCTGAGCGAGATTCTCGATCTGGTGGCGGAACCGTACACCGCCGCACGGGTGGCCGATATTCCCCGTCGTCTCCAGGGTTATCTCAAGCAGCGCGGATATTATAATGCCAACGTGGATGCCGCCGGATTTCCGGAACGCGCTCCGGGGGGCCGCGTTCCCGTGCGCGTCACCCTGGAGCCCGGCGCCGTTTATCACTTTGGCGATGTGCGGGTGACCGGTTTGAAACGGTTGCGCCCGAGCTACCTCGAGAATCGCTTCGATGAACTCGAGGGTGATGTCTACGATCCCAAGGAGATCGACCAGCGGTTCCGCACCCTCATGCGGACCGGTCTCTTTAACATCCTGCAAATCAACCCGGTGCCGGTCGGCGACAAAACCCTCCGGCTGGACATCACCGCGGAGGAGGCCAAGGCCAAGGAGGCCGGTGTCTCCGTCGGCTACGGCACTTTCGCCGGATACATTCTCGGAGCGCAATATCGCGACCGAAACCTTTTTGGTTATGGACGTCCCGTCACCACTTCGGCCGAAATCTCACAGCGCGGTTACAAGGGCGAGATTATTTTCGAGGATCCTTATCTCTTCACCACCGACGTAAAGCTGCGCCTCCGGCTCGGCGCGCTGACCTATCAATTCGAGGGTTATGAGAAGTTCGAGATCGGCGTTCGCGGTGAGCTCTCGCGCAAATTCGGCAAATATTACGAGGCCGGCCTCGTCCTTCAGGCCCGTTACGTTGACATCATCAACGCCACCATCGAGTCGAAGTTTCTTGGACAAAGGCGATACCAGGTGAACAGCATCGGGTTCACCCAAAGCCTCGATTTTCGCGAGGCGCCTCTGGTCGCGCCGCGCGGCTTGGTCGTCGATCACACCTTTGACGTCGCTCTTTCCGCCATCGGGAGCGAGATCGATTATGTGCGCACGACCGCGCGCGCAACCTACTATCTCCCCTTCAGTCCGCCGGTGAAGAACGTCAACCTGGTCGAGGATGTGGAGAAAAGCGGCTTCCAGAAGTGGTTTGAGAATTCCGGCATCGCCGTGGGCGCGCGCGTGGGAATGATTCAGCCGCTTTCAAACTTTGGCGCGAACGCCATCCCCATCGATGAACGATTTTTCAACGGCGGCAGCACCACCGTGCGCAGCTTCCCGGAACGCGAGCTCGGCCCGCGCGACCGCAAGCTGCTCCCAATCGGCGGCGAGTTTTACTCCGTTTTCAACGCCGAATACACCTTCCCGATCTACGGCGAACTGCACGGCGCCGTCTTCATCGATGCCGGCAACCTCCAGCCCGACGTGACTGATATCGGCTTCGATGACATGCGCTACGGCGTCGGCACCGGTCTGCGTTACCAGCTTCCCATCGGGCCCATCCGCGCCGACTACGCGGTCAACCCGAATCCGAAGCTCGGCGAAAGCGAAGGCGCCTTCCACTTCAGCTTCGGCTTCGCGTTTTAAGGTCACAGGGAACCGGCGGCACGGCCGGCGTGACCTATTCCGCCGTCTCTTCTGCGTCGGGCTCTTCCGCGAGGCGTTCCCGGTAGGAGGAACCGTCGCTGGCGATCTCGGTGATGCGCCATTCCTCCTTCTCCTGCTTGAAGGTGTAGGTGACGGAATGTGCTTCGCCGAAGTTGGTGAAGGTGGCGGTGTAAACCGGCGTGGGCGGGCCGGAGACTTCCTGAACCTTGAGGGTCCGGGCCACTTCGGCCTCGTCGTAGTCGTTGCCGGGCACAAAGGGATTTTCCATGACTTCTTCCGCGGCCACGGCCTTTTTGATCAGCTCCAGCAGGTCGGTCGCCAGGTAACGCGCCAGTTCCTCCTCATGCACCCAGAGGGTGTCGGCGAGGAACGACTTGTAGAGGTCGTGGACCATCTTTTCCGGGGCGGGCTGGTTCCGCGGCCACGGCGAAAGAGGTGAGAACGAGGACGATGAACAAGCGGAGAGAAAGCTGCATGGGGCTGACTTGTCGCCTTTTTCGCTCCGAATGCAACGGAGGCGCGGCCCGGGGGCGGGGGCTGTTCCCGGGCAAGGGCGCCTTGCGAGGGGAAAGGGTCGAACCTATATTCCGGAGGCATCCGTGGCGGTCGCCACGGTCGTTCACCAGAGAGGACTCCCTTATGAGCACAACCGTAGCCGAACCAAAGAAACAAAGCGTGGCCGACCGCATGAAGGCGGAGCACCAGCCGGACCAGGATTTCCTCCCGTTGCAGGGCACTGATTACGTGGAGTTCTACGTCGGCAATGCCAAACAGGCGGCCCATTACTACAAGACCGCCTTTGGTTTCCAGAGCCTGGCTTATGCCGGACCCGAAACCGGCGTGAAGGACCGGGCCAGCTATGTCATCCGGCAAAACAAACTGACCTTCATGTTGACCACGCCGCTGCGCCCGGATGGCCCGATCGCGGACCACATTCACCGGCATGGCGACGGCGTCAAAGTGCTGGCCCTGCGCGTGGACGACGCCACCTCGGCCTGGAAGGAAACGACCAAACGGGGCGGAAAAAGCTATCTCGAGCCCAAGACGCTGGAAGACGAGAACGGCCGCGTGGTCATGAGCGGCATCCACACCTACGGCGACACGGTCCATCTCTTCATCGAGCGCGGGGATTACAAGGGCGTCTTCATGCCCGGCTTCCGGAAGTGGGAATCGAAATACAATCCGCCGGAAACCGGCCTCCTCTATGTCGACCATTGCGTCGGCAACGTCGGCTGGAACCAGATGAACCCGTGGGTGAAGTTTTACGAGGAGGTCATGGGCTTCCGCAACATCCTCACCTTCGACGACAAGGATATCTCGACCGAGTACTCCGCGCTCATGAGCAAGGTCATGAGCAATGGAAACGGCTTTGTGAAGTTTCCGATCAACGAGCCGGCCGAGGGGAAAAAGAAGTCGCAGGTGGAGGAGTATCTCGACTTCTACGGGGGCGAAGGGGTGCAGCATTGCGCCCTGGCGACCAACAACATCATCGAGACGGTGAGCGACCTGCAAAACCGCGGGGTGGAGTTCCTGAATATCCCGGACAGCTATTACGAGACGGTGCTCGACCGCGTGGGCAAGATCGACGAGGACCTGAAGCCTCTGCGCCAGCTCGGTATCCTGGTGGACCGCGATGAGGAGGGCTATTTGCTGCAGATCTTCACCAAACCGGTGGAAGACCGGCCCACCCTGTTCTTCGAGATCATTCAGCGCAAAGGGGCAAAGAGTTTTGGGAAGGGTAATTTCAAGGCGCTTTTCGAGGCGCTGGAGAAGGAACAGGACGCCCGTGGGAACCTTTAAGGAGTAGCAAATGCCGCATTATCAGAAACTCGGGGAGATCCCGCGCAAACATCACGTCTGGTTTCATCGCAACGGGGCCGGGCCCGGCTACAAGAACGAGGGGATCTATTACGAGCACGTCATCACGACGGAAGGCTTCAACGAGGCCTACTCCATCATGTATCACCTGCGGCCGCCCACCCGCGTTCGCAGCGTGGAACTCCTCAAGTGCGAGGAGCTGAAGAAGGTCGCGAACGCTCCGCTCCGCCATCATCATCTCAAGGCGGCGAATGTCCCGCGGCAGGGCGATCTTTATACCGGGCGCATCCCAATGCTCTTCAACCAGGACATGATCGCCTACCGGCACAAGCCGGCCAAGACCTACGGCGAGTACGAGTATTACCGGAACGGCGGGGCCGACGAGATCATCTTCGTCTTCAAGGGCGCCGGCACGCTCGAGTCCCCCTTCGGCAAACTGCGTTATCGGGCGGAGGATTACATCGTCATCCCGCGCGGCATCACCTATCGGCTCGTTCCCGGACAAGGTGGAGGAGGAGGACTATCTCATCCTCGAGTCGAACGGCCCGGTCCGGATTCCGCGGCGTTATCTGAATCATGACGGCCAGATCCGCATGGGCTCGCCCTATTCCGAGCGCGATTTCCACGGCCCGACCGAGATTCTCACGATCGACAAGGACGAGGATGTGGCCGTGCTGGTGAAGGACGGTCCGCGCTGGACCCGCGTGGTGCATGCCCATCATCCCTTCGACATCGTGGGCTGGGACGGGTTTGTTTATCCCTTCACCTTCAACGCGCAGGATTTTGAGCCGATTACCGGGACGGTGCATCAGCCGCCGCCGATCCATCAGACCTTTGAGATCCGCGGCTATGTCGTCTGCACGTTCGCCCCGCGCATGCTCGATTATCACCCGGAGGCGGTGAAAATCCCGTGGGTGCACGACAACGTCGAGGCCGACGAGGTCCTCTTTTACGTGCGCGGCAATTTCGGCTCGCGCAAGGGCATCGAGGCCGGCTCCATGACGCTGCATCCGCGCGGCATTCCGCACGGGCCGCATCCGGGCACCATCATGGCGAGCAAGGATGCCACCCGCACGGAGGAACTCGCCGTCATGTTCGACACCGAGCACACGCTCGAGCTGACCGAGCAGGCCTTGAAGCTGGACGACGAGAAGTATCCGCTGAGCTGGCTGGATTAACGCTTGAAACGCGACGGCCACTCAGAGTTCGAGATCGAGGAACGGCTCACGCGCGAGCCCAACCGGCTCAAGCCCGGCAAGCTGGAGGAGCTGACCTCCTCCTTTGGCGAGATCCTCGAGGCCATCGGCGAAGACCCGGCGCGCCAGGGACTGCTCAAGACACCGGAACGCGCGGCCCGCTCCTTCGAGTTCCTGACCCAGGGTTACCGGCAAAGCGTCGAGGAGATCGTCAACCAGGCGATCTTCGATTCCGACGCGAGCGAGATCGTCCTGGTGAAGGACATCGAGCTTTATTCGATGTGCGAACACCATCTCCTGCCCTTCGTCGGCAAGGCGCATGTCGCCTACATCCCGAACGGCAAGGTGATCGGTCTCTCCAAGGTGGCCCGGATCGTGGATGTCTTTGCGCGTCGCCTGCAGATCCAGGAACAGCTGACCACCCAGATCGCCGACGCCATCATGACCACCCTCCACCCCGACGGCGTCGCCGTGGTCATCGAGGCGAAACATCTTTGCATGATGATGCGCGGGGTGGAAAAACAGAATTCCACCATGACCACCTCCTGCCTCCTCGGATCGTTCAAGGAGGACGCCCGGACGCGGTCGGAGTTTCTCTCGCTGCTCAAGGGCTAGGAGCGCGCATGCTCCTGACCGTCAGCAAGCGCCTCGAGTTTTGCGCTTCCCGCCGGCTGGCTCTCCCCGGGCGGACGGCGGCGCAGAACCGGGTCGATTTCGGGGCGGAGAGCGCGGCCCGCTACGGCACCGGCCGGAATTATGTCGCCTGGTTCGTCCTCACCGGCACGGTGGACGAAAAGACGGGGATGCTGGTGAACATCAGCGAGATCAAACGCCGCGCCGCCGCCATCGTGGACGAGCGTTTCGACCACAAATTCCTGAACGCCGATCACCCGGCGTTTCGCGAGGCCGCGCCCACGGCGGAAAATATCGCGCGCCAGCTCCTGCAGGAGGCGCTGCCGGCTTTTGCCGGGATCAAGGCGGAGCTGACGGCGGTGCACCTGCGCGAAAACCGTTACCGGTCCGCCACCGTTTACGCCTCGGGCGCGACCGAGGCCAACCATTGGTTCGAGTTCTCGGCCGCGCGCCAGACGATGTCGCCCCATCTTTCCCAGGAGGAGAACGAACAGCTTTTCGGCGCGGCGGCCTCGCCCGCCGGGCACGGTCATCATTACCGGGCCCGGATCACCTTTCGCGACACCTTCCCGCCGGTCTCAGCGGTGGAGAAGACCCTGCTGGAACAGCGCGATCTTCTCGATCACAAGAACCTGAACCAGGAAGTGCCGGCGTTACGTGGCCGGCCAATCACAACTGAGTCGCTCGCGCGCTGGCTGCGCGAAACGCTGTCCGGGGACCTGCCCGTGTGCGGCGTTCGTTTGCATGAGCGTGACGATTTTTTCGCGGAAGCCTGGCCGGAGGGCGAGACGCTGCTGGGGCTCCGGCGTTCCTTCAGCGCGGCGCATCGGCTGCATTCCTCCGCGTTGACGGAGGAAGAGAACCGAACGCTTTACGACAAGTGCAACAACGAGCTGGGGCATGGGCACACCTATGTGGCCGAGGCGACAATCCGCGGTCCCTATGATGAACGCACGGGGACGGTCTCATCCTTCGACCGGTTGCAGCAGGGTCTGGCCGAGGCGGTGGCGCCATGGGAAGACCGGCACCTCGACCTCGAGACCGATGAATTCCGGGACCATCCCTCCACGGGCGAGAACATCGTGCGCGCCCTCTGGGAGAAGGTGAACGGTCGTTTGGACGACCAGCTGGTCCGCTTGCGGCTCTGGGAAACCGCCAATAACCGGTTTACCCTGCGGCGTTCATGAAACGTTATCTTGTCACCGGCGCCAGCCGCGGCATCGGACGGGCCATCGCCCTGAGATTGGCGGCGCCCCAGACGACGATCATTCTCCATGGGCGCGATGAGAAGGCGCTGGCCGAGGTCCGCGCGGGTGTGGAAGAGCGCGGCGCCACCGCCCGCGTTGCCCCGGCTGACCTCGCCACCCCGGAAGGGGTGGAGGGTTTGGTCGCCGCCCTGGGCGGCGAAAAACTTGACGTCCTGATCAACAACGCCGGCCTCGCCGTGGTGAAACCGCTCGCGGAGATCTCGCTCGCGGAATGGCAGCGCAGCCTGGCCGTGAACGTGACCGCGCCGTTCCTTCTCACCCAGAAGCTGGCCGACCGGATTCCGCGCGGCGGAAGCGTGGTCAACATTCTTTCCATCGCCGCCCGGACCGGGTTTCCGGGCTGGAGCGGTTATTGCGCAAGCAAGTTTGCCCTCGAGGGTTTCTCGCAGGCGGTCCGGGAGGAGTTCCGGCCGCGGGGGGTGCGGGTGATCAACATCTACCCCGCCGCGACCGACACCGAAATCTGGGAGGGGGTGGAGGGGGAATGGCCGCGCGAAAAGATGATGCGGGCCGAGGAGATCGCCGGGGCTGTGTCTTTTGCCCTGGCGCAGCCCGAGACGACCACGGTCGAGAATATCACTCTTTCGGCGACGGCGGGCGCCCTTTAGGCGCGACGTCTACTCGTAGCGGCCGCGGGCGGAAAGTTCACCGCGCAATTCCGACTGCAGCTTCGGGCTCAACCGGCTCAGGATCTGTTCCCGCCGTTTCGGATCCACGCTCAGGAGCTGGCGCATAAACTTTTCCCGGGTGCGCCGCGCTTCGAAACGGCTGAAGAAGACGGCCGCAGCCAGGACGGCGGCGATGAACCAGACAACCAGCGCGCCGGCCGTGACCATGGCCTAGGAGGAAGCGGTCTGCAGACCGGTTTTGTGATAGGTCACCAGGCGGAAACCCCACTCGATCACCGTCGCCTTCGCCTTGTCCTCCGCTTTTCTTTGGTTGAGGAAAGTGACGATCTTCTGCTTTAGCTCGTTTTGCTCGCCCGCCTCGTCGAGGATCTCGAAAATCTCCATCGAGAGAAGCCAGTCATCCGGATGCTCGGCCTGCTGGGTTTCCCAGATCTCGCCGAGGCGCTCGTAGCCGACCTTGCGGGCGCGAATGTCGCGCACCTGCTGGTAAAGGCTCTCGAGCTTCTTCCGCCGGGCATCGGACGGCACCTTGATCGTGCGCTCTTTCGGGACGAGCGCGACCTGGTTGTAGGTGTCCTTGTCGGCCGCGCCGTTGAAGACGGAGGTGATGCGTTCGCCCACCGCCATGTCGAAGGTCCCCCAGTCCGGGTCGAACAGGACGCGGTCGCCCAGCCGCACCGAGCAGTTCGAAAAAGTCAGCAGGAGCAAACGCCCGTCTTCGCGCACGATTCGTTCCACCTTGCCCGCGACCACGACGCCGCTGACGAAGTTGATCGTCGCTTTCATCCCGGCGGCGATGCCGATGCTCTGCAACTGGTCGTCCGTCAGGTTTTCCGGCGGCACGCTGATGTTCCGCCAGCCGCCCACGGGCGCGCCGAAGCCTTTCGCATGGTAATCGCTTCCGTGCCCTTCGAGCTGTTTGTTCTCCCACGCCAGCGCGGTCGGTCCGGTCGTCCGGAGATAAATGGGTTCGCCCTTCTCCCCGGGGAGGACCTGGGTGAAGGTGCCGCTCACCTGCAGCCCGGAGGAATACTGGCAGGTCGCGGTGTTCCGGCTTTCGATCGCCTTGTTGACTCCCTCCAGTCCGCCGACCTGGAAGGCCATGGTGGCGGCGAATTCCTCGAGGACGGTGCTCAGGTGCTTGAAATCGCGGCAGACGAAGAGCTGCGGCTGTTTCGTCGTGATATCGAACGGGGTCTGAGCCGCCTCGATCGAATACCAGAGTTTTTTGACCTCGGGTTCCAGGCAGGAAACAGATTCGCCGATCGAGGAAAGGAGGCCCGCGCCATAGATTTTCGGTTTCTCCAGCGTCCCGATCAGGCCGTATTCGACCGTCCACCAGTGCAGACGCGAGAGGAGCGCCATCTCGGAAGGTTCCCCGAGGTTTTTCTGGCGCTCTTCCACCTCGCGGGTGGCTTTTTCCAGCTCTTTGGGGTCGGAATTCGGCAGTTCTTTCAGGATGGAAAGATGCCGGATGGCCTCGTAGAGCTCGAAATCCTTGCGCGACTGCATCGCTCTCGCGCCCACTTCGCCGAAACGCTGGAGGTAATCGGAATATTCGCGGTCGACAATGATCGGCGCGTGCCCGGCCGCCTCGTGCACGATGTCGGGCGCGGGCGTGTATTCAATGTGATGGATCTGCCGCATGTCGCAGGCAATGACGAGAACCTTGTAAGCCTGGAACTCCATGAAGGCGGCCGGCGGGATGAACCCATCCACCGCCACCGCCCCCCAGCCGATGCGGCCGAGGATGTCGTTCATCTCCTCGATGCGCGGGATGCGGTCGAAGGAGATGCCGGTTTCGAGCAGACCCTTGAAATAGACCTTGTGCGCGTATTCCTTCAGGAAAAAGGCGTTCTGGCGCATGATAAAACGCCAGACGGCATGGTCGACCGGGGTGTAATCGTCGTAACGCTGATCGACCGCGAATTGGAGCAGATGTTTTGGCAGCGACTGCACCGCCGCATTGGTTAGGCTGAAAGGTTGAAGGCTCATCGGTCTCTTTATTTGCCGGCACGCGGGAGCGGGCGGGGGGCACCCCTAACGTACGCCCGCGCGCGGCCGCATCAAGACGCTTTCCCGAAAAAGGACCCGCTTCTTTGGCTCAATTTCCTCTGCCTTGATGCGCCCCTCGTGGCGGTGACGTGGCAGGCGCTGTTCGCGGAGGCCGCGGAGGTTGCTCCCGGCTGGGCCGCCCGCGCGGCCTTGTTCGCCGCGGCCTGGCTCATTTATCTGGGCGACCGCTGGGCCGATGCAGGCAGGCTGCCGGCAGACGCGCCCCGTTCACGCCGGCAGCAGTTCTGTCTCGACCATCCCCGCGTCTTTCTCGTCGCCCTCGGCAGCGTCGGTCTTGTTCTTCTCTCTCTTCTTCCTCTGCTGGACCGCGGTCTTCTGGTGACCGGTGGAGTGATCGGCCTGCTTTCGCTCCTTTACCTGCTGGCGAATCAATTCGCTCCGACGCTCTGGCAGCGGTTTCCGTTGAAGGAAGCGACGATCGCGTTGCTCTTTGCCGCCGGGACCTGTGCGGGGGTCGGTCCCGTCCTCGCTCGTTCGCCGTCGCTGGCGGCGGCCGCGGCCTGTTTCGCTCTGCTTTGCCTGACGAACTGTCTCAGCATTGCCCGTTGGGAAGAAGGACTGGACCGCGCGCAGGGGCGAAGTTCCATCGCGACCTCGCCTTACGGTTTGACCGCGCTGCCGCTGTTGAGCGGTGGCGCGACCCTGGCCGGCGCAGTCGTTCTGCTTTTCACGGGGGTGCCGCTGGTCCTTTTCGTCGCGCTCGCAGGGGCCGCGCTTCTCCTGCTCGCCCTGAACCTTTTGCCGGGGCTCGAGACCGATCGGCGCACCGCCGCGGCGGATCTCGTGCTTTTGACCCCTCTTTTCGTTCTTTGGGGATGAACTGCGACCGCCTCGCGCCGGTCTACGCCCTCCTCGAGCGGGCGGTCTTCGGCGGCGCGCTGCAACGCGCCCGCACCGCCCTGCTGCCGATGCTCGCCGGGCCCGCGCGGGTGCTGCTGGTGGGCGAGGGGGACGGCCGTTTTCTGCGGAGGCTGCTGCTTCGCTTTCCCACGGCCCGGATCGATTGCGTCGATGCCAGCGAAGGCATGCTGCGTCTGGCCCGGACCCGGGTGCCTCCCGGTGCTGCGGTGGATTTCATTCAGGCCCGGCTGCCCGGGTGGACGCCCCCGACGGCGGAGTATGATCTCGTGGTCACAAATTTCTTCCTCGACTGTTTCACCGGCATGGAGCTGGGAGCGGTGGTGCCGCTTCTTCGCCGGGCGCTGCGGCCAGATGGAGAATGGCTGGTGACGGAGTTCGCTCTCCCCGAGAGGCCGCGGGTGTGGCGCTTCGCGGCGGGAGGCCTGCTGAGCCTCATGTATTTCTTTTTCCGGTGCACCACCGGGTTGCAGGCACGGACGCTGCCCGATTACGCGAAGGCGCTGCGGCAGACTGGTCTGAAGCGGCACGCGTTACAGGAGAGCGTCGGCGGTCTTCTGCGCTCCGAGATCTGGCGCGCGCTCCCCCCGGTAGGGCGAGACTCTGTCGAGCCTGCGAGCACGTCAAAAATTTACCACAGAGACCGCAGAGGGCACTGAGGGGAGCAGGGGAAGGAAACAGACAGGATTTACAGGATTGAACAGGATTGGAGGTGAACAAACGCGATGGCGTACGGCCGCCCGTCGGAGGCCTACTTGCCCTGCCGCCGCCGGCGGATGATCCGGACGAGAAAGAAGACCCCGGCGAGCGCGGCCACCCACGGAGCGAAGAAGGCGAGGGCTACGCCGATCATGCGCACACTCCACATCAAGGCCGAGGCACCCTGGGCCAGAGTGCGGCGGATGGTGGCGAGCAGGCCTGTCTCCTCCCCGACGATGTCTCCCTGGCTGTAAATCTGGATGCTGACATCAGCCGGCGCCGATTCCGAGTCAGGCCGGCCCGGAAGATCCTGCCGCTGCACGGTGAGGTCCTTCACCTTGCCGAGGTCGTCGAACGAGCTGATCAAGCCCGGGTAATCCTTCAGCGGCACCCGCAGGGTGACCCGGGCCACTTCCTCGCCGTTCGCGCCGCGACTGAAGGTGGAACTGCGAATCTCGGCGTTGAATCGCGCCGCCGATTTCTTCAGGTCGGCGACCCGGTCAGTCACGTTCCGGGTGAGCAGGCGCAGGCTGGTTTGCTGCACGGAAGGCTCCTGTTCGTCGCGGGTAATGGAAATGTTCAGGGCGACCTTGTCGCGTTCCACCTTGCTCTCGGCCGCGTTGCCACGATCCGATCCGCCCTGGGCAATACGCTCCGTCTGATCGTCAAATCGCTGGACCCGGCCCAGCGCCTTGAGACGCGTGATGGTCTCGTCGGCGATCTCCGGGGCGAGAAGGAGGGAAACCTGCGCGGTGACCCGGCCGGAATAATCACGGTCGAGATTTGAGTTCACAATCTGGACCTTGTCGCCGGTGGCGGCGGCCTTGACCTCGGCAAAGGTCTTTTCCACGTCGGGAGCGAAGAGGGCGAGATTGGCCGTGCGCCGGAGCAGAAACGCGGCGGGCTCATCGAGGTCTTTCTCCGCCAGTTGGATGGTGACCGTGGCGTAGGTGACGAGGGCGTCCCAGTATTTCAATTCGCCCTGCATTTGCTCGATCTCCTGGCGGACCCGGGCGAGTTCCTTTTCCACCTGGAGCAGGTCGCCGACTTTCCCCTGGGTTTTCCCGAGCAGCTCGAGCAGGCGTTCCTCCATCCGTTTTGCGTTCCGCATCCGGGCGTCGGTATCGAGGTAGGCTTTGGTCACGTCCTCGCTCCCGAGGGTCTGGTTCTTCAGTTCCCCGAGCCCACGGAGTTTCTGCAGAAACGAGTCGAGGTTTGCGGGCAAGACCCGGACCACGACGGTTCCCTGCAGCTTGCCGTTGGCGAGCTTCTCCGAGCGTACTGGTGGCGATAAAGCCGCGATCTTCCTGGGCGAAGCCGGCGATCCTGGCGACGGCGTCCTCGAATTTCAGCACTTCCAACTGCACCTGCGCGCTTCGGATAAGTTTCCGGGACTCGTTCGGCAGGGCCGCGGCCGGCGTCCCGGGACGCGGCGAGTCGGGCGCGATCTCCGCCTTGGCCATTTCGCGTGAGGCGACCGCGGCGTCGGCGCCGACCTCGCCCAGTTCTTCCATGCGTCCCGCCGCTTCTGCCGGCGTATCGGCGAAATCGTGCGCCTGATGGGGCGCAACCGGTGGCGGCGGGGGCGCTGCGGCCGGCGGCTCGCCGAGGACGCCGCGCCGCTGTTTCATGGCGCGGGGGGCGAGGTTGCCGCTCCCGGTCTCGCTGAAGGCGGCCGCGACTTCTCCCAAGGGCGTCTTTCCCCTGTTCTCACCGGTCACGACTCTGCCCACCTGCACCAGGCCGAGCAGGAGGATGGCGGCGGTCGCGAGCTGGGCCGGACGGGTGCGGAGAAGGCTGCCCGCGAGGTCGATCAGGCTCCGTTTCTCCGAAACCCGGTTTCGGAAACCGGTGACCATCCGCTGTTCGAGGTTCGGATCCGGCGCTTCCTCCGCGAGAGTCTCTTCAAGAATAGTGTTCATGGTTTGTATCTCCTGCTGGGCCTGACCGCAGGCGGCGCATTCCGCCAGGTGCTCCTGCAGACGGGCCGCTTCCTCCGGGGCCAGCTCGCCGTGCGCATCGGCCGCGAGCCACTGGTCAATGTTTTCGTGAATGCTGTTGTTCATCTGAGTTCGGCCAGGGCCGGTCGAAGTTCCTCCCGCAAAGTGCGCAGGGCGCGCCCGAGAATGCCGCGCAACGCGCCGTTGCTGAGGTCGAGCGCCCGCTCGATCGCGGCGTAGTCCATCTTCTCGAAATAACGAAGAGCGAGAGCGGAGCGATGCAGCTCGGGCAGGCGGCCCAGCGCGAGGCGGACCGCCTGTTCCCTTTCCTCCGTGGCCGGACTGGCGGCGGCGAAATGGTCGATCACGGCCTCGAGATTTTCCGGCGTGCTTCGGCGCCCGCGGCTCCGGGCCAGGTCGCGTGCCCGGTGCCGGGTGATGGTGCCCAGCCAGGCCGGAAGTTTTTCCGGGTCGCGCACGCGCCAGCGCGATTTCCAGGCCTTGACCAGCGCATCCTGCACTGCGTCCTCTGCTTCCTCGCGGTTCTGCAGAATGCCGTAGGCGATGGCAAAAAGCTGGCGGCTGTGTGAACGGATGACCATTTCGAAAGCGTCGCGATCACCGCGCAGGGCAGCCTGGAAAAGGTCGTGTTCAGTTCTGTCCATCAGCGTTGATCCAAAGCCTAGACGACGGCCCGGGCGAATCCGCGCGAAAAATCTTTCGCGCCCGGCAGGAAGGAAGCCAGGGACCGGTTACAAGGGCAGCTTCAGGATGACCGCGTCCTGCAATTCTTCGGGGGCCGCCTGGCTGCCCTTCTCATCGACCAGACGCCATTGGCTGTTCGCGACAAAATAAAGGCTGCCCCCAACGACAACGCCCAGGGCCGGTTCGTCGAACATCGGATTATTGGCTTCCAGCACCTCGGTCCAGGCGATCGACGAGTGGTCTTCGCCCAGGCTGAGCCGGATGACGCGGTTCGGCGTAATGCCGTTCTGGACCGCGACCAGGGTTTGGCCCACGGCGTAAAGTCCATCGATGCCGAGGAGGACCGTGTTGGGTCGGGTGCTCATTTTCGTCACCTTCTTTGTCCGCAGGTCGATCGCAAAAATACCCTGGGCATAATCGGCCACGAAAAGCCGGTCACCCCCGGGAGCGAGCGCAATGCCCTGCAGGTTCAGGAACGGTTCGCCGGACAGGAAGGGCAGGATTTTATCGTCGCCCTGCGCGACCCGGTAGATGACGGGCGAAAGGCTGTCGGTGGCATACACATCCCCGTTCGGCGGCGATCACGAGATCGCCCAGCAGATGTTTGCGCAGCTTCTCCGCAATCAGCATTCGGCCGATCATTTTGCCGGTGGCTAGGTCGTACTTTACCAGGCCGGCCTGTCCGTTTTCGTCCGGCCGCAATCCCTTCATCTGGGGATGCGCCGCAATGCAGGCCCAGAGAATTCCGCGTTCTTCGTCCACCTTCATCCCGAGGACGCTCCAGAGTGAATCTTGCGGAGCCGAGAAAGGCGTGACCCGCCCGTCGCGGTCGAGGGCGAGGATTTTGCGCTGGTAAACGCTGCTCAGAAAAAAGCGCTGCTCTTTGGCGTGGTAAGCCACGCCTTCCGGGACGAGCCCCTTTTCCGGCACGGTAAACGCCACCTCGCTGCGGACCAGCGGCTCAAGGTTCACAGCCAGCTCGCGCACCACGGTCTTGAATTCAGGGGTGCCGCTGATCCCGGCGAAGTCCGGGTCGGCCTCGATCTTTGGGTAAGCCAGTCCCATCTTGGCGGCGACGGCAAGCGCGTCGACCGCCACCACGGTGTGGCCGAGGAGCGCATGACCGGCGGCCAGATTGTAAATATAGGCGGGATGATTTGGCCGAAGCTGGAGCGCGGTCTCGAGGTGCCGGACGAAAAGCGCGTAATCCTTGCGCTCATAGGCTTTCCTTGCTTCCGCGGCAAAGTGCCGGGCGTCCCCGGCGGCAGCCCCGGCCCAGACGGCGCTTCCGGCGAGGAGCGCGAGCAAAAGAATGATCCGGCGCTTCATGGTTTGCCCGTCCCGAGGATTGCTTCCGGCCGGTAAAGATCTTCGTTGCTGCCCTGGAACTCGGCTTTCAGCTGCACCTTGAAATGCGCCAGATCGACCAGGGTCCAGCCGGTGAAGCGCCAGCCCTTCCGTTCTTCGCTCTCATGCTCAATTCCCACGACCAGATGCACCGCATCCTCGCGCACCTTTCCGGAGGCCGCGCGTGGCTGGAAATAAAATGTGCGGAAACTGCTTTCGCGGCTGCCGGCCGCGTAGAGCTTCGGATCGAGGTAATAAACGCGGCCGGAGGTTTTCTCGACCACGCGGAGATCCGGATAACCGGAGCGCTGACCGCGCCCCGCCATTGTCCGGGGGAATTCACAGTTCAGGCCCGGCGTTTCGTTGAGCAGCGTTTGCAGCATTTCCTCGAAATGACTGCTCACTTCGTTGATGCGCGGGACCTTTTGCACCGGGTGATCGGCGGTGTTCAGCCGTCGCAGGGTTTCGTCGAGCGCCCGTCCCAGTTCCTTCAACACCCGCTGGTCAACCGGATCGTCTGCCTTGAAAGGGATGATCTTGCGGCCGGTTGTCGCGAGAATGACGTCGCGGAACGGGATGCCGCGCAGGGCCGCATCCTCCTCCAGGAGCCATGGGATCAGGGTTTGCACGGGAGCCGCACGGGATGGCTCGGGGGTCGGGCTGGCCCCGCGGGCGAGGGGCACACCCAGCCACAGGAGCACCAAACCAACGGCACCGGCCCGGGCGCAGTCGGCCGTGCTCATTCGATGGCGACCGCTTTCTCCAGCAAGGGCAGGACGGAGGCGAAGCTCTGCTCGGTGCGGGCGTGGACAAAGAGCAGCGGATCGCTTTTCTCCACCTTCTGCCCCACTTTCCGAATTTCGGAGAAGCCGACCGCGGGATCGATCTCGTCCGAGGCCTCGCGCCGGCCGGCGCCGAGAAAAAGGGCGGCTCGGCCGATCAGTTCCGCGTCCATGCGTCGGATTTTTCCCGATTTGCGGGCGGGCAAAGGCCGGAGCACGGGCGCGCGGTGCATTTCCGCCATTTTTTCCAGGGTGGTGGCATCGCCATCCTGCGCATAAACCAGCGCGACAAATTTTTTCCAGGCGGTGCCGTCCTTGAGCCATGCGGCCAGCTTTTTGCGCGGAACCGGCGCCACCTTCTCCGCCAGGTCGAGCACCAGCTCGATGACATCCGGCGGTCCGCCCCCCTGGAGCACGTGCACGCTTTCCGCCACCTCCAACGCGTTGCCCACGGCATGGCCAAGGGGTTCATCCATTGGGGTGAGCAGGTGCGACACTTCCACACCCATCTCCCGGCCCACCGTGGTCATGGCTTGCGCCAGTTTCTTCGCTTCCGCCCGCGTTTTCATGAAGGCCCCGCGGCCGAATTTCACATCCAGCACCAGACGATCCAGACTCTCCGCGAGTTTCTTGCTCATGATGCTGGCCACGATCAGCGCCTGCGACGGCACGGTCCCGGTCACGTCGCGCAAGGCATAGAGCTTCTTGTCCGCCGGGCAGATGTCCGACGTCTGGCCGATCATGCAGAGGCCGATGCTCTTCAACTGCGCCAGGGCGCGTTTTTCGTCGAGATGCACGTTGAAACCCGGAATGCTCTCCAGCTTGTCGAGCGTGCCGCCGGTGATGCCGAGGCCCCGGCCCGAGATCATCGGGACCCAGACTTCCGCGCAGGCCAGGAGGGGCGCCAGCACGAGCGAAACCTTGTCGCCGATCCCCCCGGTGGAATGCTTGTCCACCCGCGGCGGCGCCCCCTTGGGATAACGCAGGACCCGGCCGCTGTTCATCATCTGCTCGGTCAGGTGCCGCGTCTCCGCCGGCGACATGCCCCGCCAGAGCACCGCCATGGCCCACGCGCTCATCTGGTAATCGGGAATCTCGTCGTTGGTGAAACCCGTGACGAGAAACTCGATTTCGTCCCCGCTGAGCTCTTCGCCGTTTCGTTTTCGTTCGATGATGGTCGGGACGTGCATTGCCTTTAGTAAACTCCGCCTTCCTCAGGATGCCAGCAGGCTCGTTCCCACCGGCCACTCGGTTTGAAAGTAATCCGCCAGGGTCGCGGCCACATCGGCAAAGGTCGCGCGCTCGCCCAGGTCCCGCGATGCGCCCGGCAAAAGGAAGATCGGGACCTGCTCGCGGGTATGGTCGGTCCCGCGAAAGGTGGGATCGTTGCCGTGGTCGGCCGTGATCAGGACCAGGTCGTCCGGCCGGATCAGCTCGAGGAAGGAACCGAGCCAGCGGTCAAATTCCTGCAGCGCCCCGGCGTAGCCGGCCACATCGCGGCGGTGCCCGAAAAGCATGTCGAAGTCGACCAGGTTGGCGAAAAGCAGGCCGCGCGCGGTCTGTTGCCAGAGTTCGCTGATGCGCTGCATGCCTTCGCCGTTCGAAGCGGTGGGGTGCGATTCCGTGAGGCCGCGCCCCGCAAAGATGTCTCCAATTTTCCCGATACCGATCACAGGCAGCAGCTTCTCCGCCAGGGCCTCCAGAATTGTGCGGGGTGGTTTCAGGGAAAAATCGTGGCGGCGGGCGGTGCGCCGGAACGAACCCGGGGCTCCCGTGAAGGGCCGGGCGATGACGCGCCCGATCAGGTAACGGTCCGCGACCACACGAGCCGCTTCGCAGATCTCGTAAAGGCGCGGGGGCGAAATGATCTCCTCGTGCGCGGCGATCTGCAGGACGGAATCAGCCGAGGTGTAGAGGATGGGCGACCCGGTGCGCAGATGTTCCGGGCCGAGTTCCTCGAGCACGGCGGTGCCACTGCGCGCAAAGTTGCCGAGGAAAGTGACTCCGGCAGACTGTTCGATCTCCCGCACCAGTTCATCGGGAAAGCGTTCATGGACGGCAAACGGTTCCGCGAGGACCACGCCGGCCAGCTCCCAGTGCCCGGTGGTGGTGTCCTTGCCCGGCGATCGTTCCCGCATCCGCCCATAGGAGGCGCGGTAGGGCGGCGCGGCGGCAAGACCGGGCACCAGTTCCGGGAGGCCGAGCGAAACGAGGTTCGGCAGGGCGAGGCCGGGCTCCGCCTCGAGAATGTGGCCGAGCGTGTTGGCACCCTCGTCGCCATAGGCCGCGGCGTCCGGCGCGTGTCCGATCCCGACGCTGTCGAGCACGAGCAAAAGCGCTCGCACGGTCAGGGACCCCGCATCAGAGCCCGATCGGGTGCCAGGCCGTTTTCATTTCCACGGTCTCGAGGATCCAGTAGGGATCCTGCCCGGCCTCTCCGCGCCAGTCGTTCGCGGCAAGTTCCCGCCGGAAATAACGTTTCACGTTGAACTCGCCGCCGGTCTGCAATTTTCGGCTGACGGCGTCATCGCCCGCGCCGTCCACGATGGCGTTCACGTCCATGTGACTGGCAAAATGCGGGGCCAGCTCCGTCCGGTCGCCGGCGAGGACGTTGACCACGCCGCCGGGGAGATCGCTTGTGGCGAGCACCTCGGAAAAGGTGAGGGCGGGAAGCGGTTTCGCGGACGAAGGCAGGAGGATGGCCGTGTTGCCGGAAAGAATGACGGGCGCGAGGAGCGAGACCAGCCCGAGCAGGGCGGGTTCGTCCGGGCAAAGGATGATCACGACGCCGGTGGGCTCGGGCGTGGTGAAATTGAAATGGGAACTGGCCACGGGATTCACGCTTCCGAAAACCTGGGAGAACTTGTCCGTCCACCCGGCGAAATGGACCAGCCGATCCACCGCCAGCGAGGTCTCCTCGTCCGCCTGCCGGATGGTGGCGCCGGCCCGGAAAAGTTCGTCGGCCAGCTCGGCCCGGCGCATCTCGAGCATTTCGGCCGCGCGGTAAAGGATCTGGCCGCGCAAATAGGCACTTTGTTTGGACCAGCCGCCGAAAGCCGCCCGCGCCGCCGTTACGGCATCGCGGAAATCCTTGCGCGAGGCCCGGCAGTATTGGGCGATCAGTTCGCCGTTCTCCCGCAGGGCGGGCATGACGCGTCCGTTCTCGCCCCGGACGAATTTTCCCCCGATAAGCAGCTTGTAGGTTTTCTGAACTGCGAGACGTTGTTCGGCCTTGGGCACGAGGCGACGATTGCTTAAGTGAGCGGAAAAGAAAATGCTAAACCGTCGAAAATGAAAAAATCAGCGAGGATCTTTGTCGCGGGGCATCGCGGTCTGGTCGGCCGCGCGCTCGTCCGAGCCCTGCAGCGGCAGGGCTTCACCGACATTGTCACGCGGGGGCGGGCCGAGGTGGACCTGCGCGAGGAGCGGGCGGTGCGCCAGTTTTTCGAGAAGGAGAAACCGTCCCACGTTCTCCTGGCCGCGGCGCGGGTGGGCGGGATCAAGGCGAACAACGACTTCCCGGTCGAGTTCATGCTGGAAAACCTGGCCATCCAGAACAGCGTCATCAGTTCCGCGCACGCCACCGGGGTGGAGAAGCTGCTCTTTCTCGGCAGCTCCTGCATTTACCCGAAGTTTGCACCCCAGCCGATCCCGGAGAGCGCGCTTCTCACCGGCGCGCTTGAGCCGACCAACGACGCCTACGCCGTGGCCAAGATCGCCGGGATCAAGCTTTGCCAGTCTTACGCGCGAGAATACAACTCCAATTTTATCTCGGCCATGCCGACGAACCTTTACGGGCCGCACGACAATTTCGACCTTGTCTCCTCCCACGTCATGCCTGCGCTCATCCGCAAGGCGCACGAGGCAAAAGAAACGGGCGCGCGCGAGCTGGTGGTCTGGGGTTCGGGCGAACCGCGGCGTGAATTTCTGCACGTGGACGACCTGGCCGATGCCTGTCTTTATCTGCTGGAGCGCTACGATTCGCCGGAGATCGTGAATGTCGGCTGCGGGGAGGACATCTCCATCCGCGAACTGGCCGAGCTTGTCTGCCAGGTGGTCGGATTCGAGGGCGAGCTGGTCTGGGACCGCTCGAAACCCGACGGCACCCCGCGAAAACTGCTCGACGTCACGAAACTGCGCGGGCTCGGTTGGAACCCGCGGATCGGGTTGCGTGAAGGAATCGAAAGCACTTATCGCTGGTTCCGCGAACACATCACCGCCGGCGAGGCGCCCCCCCGATGAACCGTCCGCGCGTTGGCGTCGTTGGTGTCGGCCACATTGGCGCCAATCATGCCCGCCTTTACGGCGCCCTGCCCCAGGCGGAGTTCACCGCGGTGCACGACACGGACAGGCGCATCGCGGAGAAGGTGGCCGGTAAGCACAAGGTCCGGGCCGCGGCCACCCTGGAGGAATTCGCGGCGCAGGTCGACGCGGTTTCCATTGCCACGCCCACGGCGACGCATTACGAGATCGCAAAAACGCTGCTGGGGCTCGGGAAGCATTTGCTCATCGAGAAACCGATCACGGAGAACACGGCGCACGCCAGCGAACTGGCCGCCCTGGCCGCGGAGCGCAACGTCGTTCTCCAGGTCGGTCACGTGGAACGGTTCAACCCGGTCCTGGGCGCCCTCGAGGAGCGGCTCACGCATCCCCGCTTCATCGAGGCGCACCGGCTTTCGCCCTACCCGGACCGCAGCACCGATATCAGCGTGGTCCTCGATCTCATGATTCACGATCTCGAGATCATCCTCCACCTGGTGCGGTCGCCCGTGCAGAACATTGACGCGGTTGGCGTCCCGGTCCTGAGCCGGAGCGAGGATATCGCCAACGCGCGTCTCCGGTTTGAGAATGGCTGCGTCGCCAACATCACCTCCAGCCGGATCAGCCCGGAAAAGATGCGCAAGATCCGCGTTTTCCAGGAGGACGCCTACCTCTCGCTCGATTACCAGAACCAGACGGGCGAGATTTATCGCCGGACTGGCACCGGAATCACGCGGGAAAAGGTGCCGATTGAGCGGGATGAGCCGTTGCGCGGCCAGCTTGCCTCGTTCGTTGAGTGCGCCGCCACCGGGCGCCAGCCGAAAGTCTCGGGGTTCCAAGCCACCGCCGCGCTGGAGCTGGCGGTGCGAATCACCGAACGAATCGGCGAAACGCCCTTTGGGCCATGATCGCCTGCCCGGAACAACTGGACGCGGAGGGACGCGCTTCCGCGCGTCCACTCTCCTCCCGTCGCCATCCGCTGCACCTTCCTCCGGCGGAAAGGCATGGACGTTCAATCATCGTTTTTGTTACCGCCTGCACCAGCCGGCGGCGGAAGATTCTGGCTTCACCCGGCGCCCACGAGGCAATCGTCGAAGCCTGGCGCCAGGCGAATCAATGGCTGGTTGGGCGATATGTCATCATGCCGGACCATGTGCATTTTTTCTGCGCGCCCGCTGATTTGGCCGGAGGATCGTCACTTGAGAGATGGATGCAATACTGGAAGTCCATCGTCACGCGGCAATTAGGAGGGACCGGCGGGCGTGTATGGCAACGTCATCACTGGGATCGCCAACTCCGCCGCAGAGAAAGCTACGACGAGAAATGGAAGTATGTCTGCGGCAACCCAGTGCGGCACTCACTCGTGGAAAATGAGCGCACCTGGCCGTTCCAGGGAGAACTGAACAAGCTGCGATGGTAAACGCGCGCATTGGACGCGCAGAAGCGCGTCGCCGGAGGGACATGCTTCCGCATGTCCGGGAATGCAAACGGCGGGCTTCCTCGCGTCTCACGACGGAACCCAGGAAAGACATGAAGCTTTACTTTGTTGCGGGTGAAGCCAGCGGTGATAACCACGGCGCCGCCCTCCTGGAGGCGCTGCGGGCAGCCGATCCCGCCCTGGAATTCGCCGGCCGCGGCGGGCCGCGTCTGCGCGCCCTGGCTGGTGACGGAATCCACGATTGGATCGGCGAGGCTGCGGTGGTCGGGCTCTGGGAAGTGCTCAAGAAGTACGGCTGGTTTCGCGCCCAGTTCCAGGAGGTCCTGCGCGAGATCGACCGCGCCGCGCCGGACGCGGTGGTCCTGATCGATTATCCCGGTTTCAATCTCCGTCTGGCCCGCACCCTGCGCGCGCGCCATCCCGCGTTGCGCATCATTTATTACATCAGTCCGCAGGTCTGGGCCTGGCATCGCGGACGCATCGGGCGCATGGCGGGATATCTCGACCTGATGCTCTGCATCTTTCCGTTCGAAGCCGCGCTATACCAGCAGTCGGGGTTGCGGGCCATCTTTGTGGGCCACCCGATGACGGAAACGGCCGTGCCGCCACCAGCGCCGGAGACGCGCGACCGTGACCTGGTCGCCCTTTTTCCGGGCAGTCGAAAAAGGGAGGTCAGCAAAATACTGCCGGTCCTGCTGGAAGCGGCGGCGCATCTCCTGGCGGCCCGGCCGGCCACCCGTTTCGAGATCGCGGCTGCCTCGGCCGGGATGGCGGAGATGGCGCAGGAGCTTTTGGCCGGCACGAAGCTCGCGCCTGACCGGGTGACCATCCGGACGGGTGAGGGGAGAGAGCTGATGCGTCGCGCACATATCGGTTTGATTGCCTCCGGCACCGCCACGCTCGAGGCGGCCTTGCACCGGCTTCCCTTCCTGCTCGTCTACAAGGTGTCGCCGCTGACTTATCTCGCGGCCCGACTTCTGGTCCAGGTGCCTCATCTGGGGATGCCCAACGTCATTGCTGGACGCGAGATTGTGCCGGAGTTCATCCAGGGGAAGGCCGATCCCCGTCTGCTCGCGGAAAGTGCGCTCACCCTGATTTACAGCGAGCACGCCCGCGCCGCCATGCGACAAGACTTTGATGCGGTGGTGGCGCAGTTGGGCGAGGAAGGCGCGAGCCGAAAGGCGGCGGCGGCCATCATGGAAGAATTGCGCCGGCCAGCCGCCTGACCCGAAAAAGCGCCTCCGGCCCCGCGCAATTATGTATACTCCGGCAGCGTGAGCGATCTTCCGTCCATCCAGAACTTCATCGGCGGCGAATTCGTTGCGCCCTCAGGGGGCAAATATCTTGGCAACATCGAGCCGGCCACGGGAAAGGTTTACTCGCAGGTGCCGGATGGCGACGCGAACGATGTGGAGAAGGCGGTCGCGGCGGCGGAGAAGGCGTTTCCCGATTGGGCGCGCACGCCGGCGGCGGATCGATCGCGCATTTTGCTGCGCATCGCCGAGCTGATCGAGCGCGACCTGGAAAAGCTCGCGCGCGCGGAGTCGATCGATACCGGCAAACCGCTCGCGCTCGCGCGCAGCCTCGACATTCCGCGGGCGGCTTCGAATTTTCGCTTTTTCGCCACCGCCATCCTGCACACCGAGAACGAGGCGCACGTCACCGACGGTGTGGCGTTCAACTACACCCTGCGCCAGCCGCGCGGGATCGTGGGCCTCATCTCGCCATGGAATCTGCCGCTCTACCTCTTGAGCTGGAAAATTGCGCCGGCCATCGCCTGCGGGAACACCGCGGTCGCCAAACCGAGTGAGCTGACGCCGATGACCGCGTATTTGCTCTGCGAGATTTGTCGTGAAGCCGGGCTGCCACCCGGCGTGCTCAACATCGTCCACGGCACCGGGCCGAACGTCGGGCAAGCCATCACCGCGCACCCGAAGATCGGCACGATCTCGTTTACCGGTGGCACGGTGACCGGGAAAAAAGTGGCCGAGACATGCGCGCCGATGTTCAAGAAAGTCTCGCTCGAACTCGGGGGAAAGAATCCCAACATCATCTTTGCCGATGCCGACCTCGAGGCGGCGATCAACGGCAGCCTGAGATCGTCGTTTGCCAATCAGGGGCAGGTCTGTCTTTGCGGCTCACGCGTTTTCGTCGAGCGGCCGATTTACGATGAGTTCGTCAGGCGCTTCGTCGAGAAGGCCGGCCAGCTCAAACAAGGCGACCCCCTGGAGGAAAAGACCGAGCAGGGCGCGATCGTCTCGCAAACACAGCTGGAAAAGGTGAAGTTCTACGTCGACCTCGCGCAGAAGGAGGGTGGCCGGATTGCCTTGGGCGGCAAGAGCCCGAACCCGCCGAACGACCGTTGTGCCGATGGCTATTTCTTTCCGCCGACCGTTCTGACTGACCTTCCCGTCGCCTGCCGCACGAATCGCGAAGAAATCTTCGGGCCGGTCGTTTCCATCACGCCGTTTGAGCGCGAAGACGAAGTCATCGCGTATGCCAACGACACCGAATACGGCCTCGCCTCGAGCGTCTGGACACAAAACCTCGGACGGGCCCATCGCGTCGCCGAGCAGATCCACACTGGGACCGTCTGGGTGAACTGCTGGCTCGTGCGCGACCTTCGCGTCCCCTTTGGCGGAATGAAGGCGAGCGGCGTCGGCCGCGAAGGGGGCAACGAAGCGCTGCACTTTTTCACCGAACCGAAAAATATCTGTATCGCCCGGTAGGTTCCCTTCAGGACGTGGCGATGTGTCGACGTCCATAATCTCGCGCCAATTCGGCCGTCACAGACCGCCGCCGAGTAAGGACAAAAGGTGGACGCATTCGCCGGCAGGCGCCACGCGGCTCAGGCTCGGCCGCAGGTCGGCTGGAGTTTACGAGACCGGAGGGTCTTCCCGCACGGCATTTAAGTCTTCCAACTGCGGCACCTGCTCGTCCTCGTATTTCTCGATGAGCAGGCCGACAATTTCCATAAGCGAGGCGAGCGGGTGCGAATCATCGTTTCCGACTTCGTCCACGAGTTGATCGAGCAGGACAACGAGTCTCTGGTATTCCAACTCGGTGTGCGGGACGAAGACCGACTGCGAGAGTTCGGGCCAGTGGGCGAGTGTCGCTTTCAGGGTATCGGTCATCGTTTCCAGGCTCCGGTGTCGTATTCCGGGTGAGTGAGGACGGCACGAATATATACCTTCCCGCGGTTATAGTGAAGGGCGGCGATGAGGCGTACTTTGTTGCCGCCGATATTGAAGACAGTGAGTTTTCCCACGAGATCGGCGCTCGGGAAAGTTTCGCGCAGATGGACAAAGCTGCGAAATCGGCCGCGTTTCATCAGCCGATACCACTGCGCCAGCGCGCTCAACGCTTCGGGATGCTGTTTCGCAAAGTCGTTCAAGCGTTTGCGCGTGATGACATGCATCAGGGAAGTCAGCCACAAACCGCGAGCTTGTTCCAGCGCGATGCTGAGAAGCGACGGCACGCTGAAGGGAAGAGTCACAAGTTGGTTTACGAGGGCGTGTTGGGGACGCACCCGTGGGACGACGGTACGCTGCGGGGTTTTTTAAGTCGGCGGGATGGCGGGGCGCCGTGGTTAGATCTATTATTGCCCGATAGGAGGAGGTTGCCATGTGTCGAAACATCAAGACGCTGCATAATTTCGAGCCGCCCGCGACGGAAGCGGAGATTCGCGCCTCGGCCCTGCAGTTTGTGCGCAAGCTGAGCGGTTTCACCAAGCCGTCGCGGATCAACGAGGAGCCTTTCGAGCGGGCCGTCGAGGAAGTGACGCGGGTCGCGCACGAGCTGCTCGAGGCACTGGAGACGAACGCGCCTCCGCGCGATCGCGCGGTGGAGGCCGAGAAGGCGCAGGCGCGATCGCGGGCCCGATTTGCCGGGACCGGCGGCTAAGCGGGCTGGCTGGAGGAATTGGGCGCTGGGAGCCAGACGGCCCTCAGAACACGATTAACAATAAAAGACTTGTTGTTTATCAATATGACGCATATTGTTAAGACATATGAATGACCCAGCCTCTCAACGACAGCCCGGTTCGGCGACCCTGACCATCTCCCGGATCACCCTGCGCATCCTCCTTGTGCTCAATGTGCTCCAGGGCGTCGCCATTCTTGGCCTCCTTGGTTTCAGTGTCGTCTCGCCGGGCCGGATCATGGCCTCGCTCGACGTCGCCGAATCGATGTTTCGCGGCATGCAAATGGTCGCGGTGCTTGGCCTCGTCTGCGTGCCGCTTTATTACATCATTCTTCGCCGTCTGCTCGACATGGTGGAGAGCGTGAGGGCGCGCCAGCCGTTCATCAGCCTGAACGCCGCCCGGCTCCAGACCATCGCCTGGGCGCTGCTCCTCCTTCAGCTTCTCAGCCTCATCATCGGCTGGATCGCGGAGAGCGTCTCCACCCGGGAGCACCCATTCCAGGTGGATGCCGGCTTCTCCTCCAGCGGCTGGGTGGCTGTGCTTCTCGTCTTCGTTCTCGCCCGCGTTTTCGCCGAGGGCGCCCGGATGCGCGAAGAACTGGAAGGGACGGTGTAACCGTGGCCATTGCCGTCAAACTCGACGATTTGCTTTACGCCCGGCGCATGACCCTGACCGAACTCTCGGAGCGGGTCGGCATCACCCTGGCCAACCTTTCCATTCTCAAGACAGGCAAGGCCCGCGCCATCCGCTTCACGACCCTCGAGGCCTTGTGTGAAGCGCTCGGTTGCCAGCCGGGCGATCTGCTCAAGTTCGAAGGAGCGGGGGAGGCCCGACCGCCGGAGGCGTGAAGGTTTTGCGGGTCCCGGGTGTTTTGCTCTTCCGGCCAATCGGTTTGCCCGGTAGTTAGTAACGCATGAGCAGCGTTCGGCTTTTGGTGGGGACGCGCAAAGGCGCGTTCATTCTTGCGGCGGACGGGAAGCGGGAGAACTGGACGGTGGACGGCCCGCACTTTGCCGGATGGGAAATGTATCATTTGAAGGGGTCGCCGTTGGAGCCCAACCGCATTTACGCCTCGCAGTCGAGCGCCTGGTTTGGGCAGATTATTCAGCGCTCGGACGATGGCGGGAAAACCTGGACGACGCCGGGCGGGGGGATGGAACAGACGCCCGAAGGGATGCCGAAGGGGGAGAGCAACAAGTTCGTTTACGAGGGCGTGCCCGGGACGCACATGTGGTACGACGGGACCCAGCATCCGTGGGAGTTCAAGCGGGTCTGGCACCTCGAGCCGTCGCCGGGCGATCCGGATCATGTTTACGCCGGGGTGGAGGACGCGGGGCTTTTTGAGTCGAAGGATGGCGGCGTGACGTGGGCGGAATTATCCGGGTTGCGCAAACATGACACCGGCCCGCAGTGGCAGCCGGGCGCGGGCGGGATGTGTCTGCACACGATCCTGATCGATCCGACGAATCCGCGCCGGCTTTATGTGGCCATCTCGGCGGCGGGCGCGTTTAGGAGCGATGATGCGGGGCAAACCTGGAAGCCGATCAATCGCGGTCTGGTTTCGCAGTTCATGCCCGATCCGGATGCGGAGGTGGGGCATTGCGTGCATCGGATCGCGTTTCATCCGTCGCGACCGGAGACGCTCTTCATGCAAAAGCATTGGGACGTGATGCGAAGCGATAACGCGGGCGATCAGTGGAGCGAGGTAAGCGACAATTTGCCGACGGATTTCGGGTTCCCGATCGACGTGCATGCGCACGAGCCGGAGACAATTTACGTGGTGCCGATCAAGAGCGACTCCGAGCATTTTCCGCTCGAGGGCAAGCTGCGGGTCTACCGGAGCAAGAGCGGCGGAGGCGATTGGGAAGCGCTGACCCACGGGCTGCCGCAGAAGGATTGCTACGTCAATGTCCTGCGCGATGCGATGTGCGTGGATACGCTGGACGATTGCGGAGTGTATTTCGGAACAACAGGCGGCCAGGTTTATTGCTCGGCAAATGGCGGCGATACGTGGAAGGCGATCGTGCGCGATTTGCCGCCGGTGCTGTCGGTGGAGGTGCAGACGTTGCGCTAAGTGAAAGCTCCAAATTCCAAGGTCCAGGCACAGAAGCCCCATGTTCCAAGCTCCAAGGGTCTTCGCCCAAGGTGGTATGATGTTTGATGCTTGAAGTTTCTCTGGACCTTGGATGTTGAAGCTTCAAGCTTTCCCTCATGATCCGCATCGCCCTCCCGCATCATCTCCGGACCCTCGCGCGGGTGGGGGATGAGGTGGAACTGGAGGTTAAGGGCCCCGCGACGGTGGGCGGCTTACTCGACGCGCTGGAGGCGAAATATCCGATGCTGCGCGGGACGATCCGCGACCACGGCACGCTTAAGCGTCGGCCCATGCTGCGCTTCTTTGCCTGCGAAGAGGATGTTTCGCATAAACCGATCGATACTGTTCTTCCCGGGTCGATCGCAGATGGAAGGGAGCCGTTCATCATTCTCGGCGCCATCGCGGGTGGCTAAACAGGAATTATTTTTCCAGATGATTGAGTGGAGAACATCGGATGCTAATCTGGGTTAATCTGCGAAATCTGCGGACGACAACATGAGCGAATCTTTCGAAAGCGCGCGCGCGGCGGAGCCTGTGGGCGCATTTCCGCACGCGAAGCGCGTGGGCAACCTTCTCTTTCTTTCCGGGATCGGACCGCGGGTGCGTGGGAGCCAGGAGATTCCCGGCGTCACCCTGGATGCGGAGCGCAATGTCATCAGCTACGACATCGAGAAACAGTGCCATGCCGTGTTTGAGAACGTCCGGCTCGTCCTGGAAGACGCGGGAGCGGGCTGGAACGACATCGTGGATGTGACGGTTTTCCTGACCGACATGAAGAAGGATTTTCCGATTTTTAACCGGATCTATCCCGGATATTTCGCCGGGGAAGGCAAACCCAATCCGACGCGGACCACGGTGGAGGTGAGGGCGCTGCCGACGCCGATCGCGATTGAGTTAAAGGTGATCGCGGTGGCTGGCTGAGACGGGCATCCTATAATCCCCCGGGGGAGCCTGTCGTTTCTTGGACAGGATTCACAGGATGGCTTGGGGAGCAGGGTCCGATTGCATCAATCTCCCATCTCCCCGGTGAAAAGGGGCGGTCATCGTTTTGCATTCGATTTTCGGAAATCGACAGCCGACCATCCTCTCATGCCGCGCATCCGCCTCATGTCCGAGACCCTGGCCAGCCAGGTCGCCGCGGGCGAAGTGGTGGAACGGCCCGCCTCGGTGGTCAAGGAGCTGGTCGAGAACAGCCTCGATGCCGGGGCGCGCTCGATCGAGGTCATGATCCGGCGCGGGGGCAACGCACTCGTGCGCGTGATCGACGACGGGTGCGGCATGGACCGGGACGACGCGCTCCTTTCGCTCGAACGCCATGCCACCAGCAAAATCAGCCGGGCGGAGGATCTCGCCGCCATTTCCACCCTCGGCTTCCGCGGGGAAGCGCTTCCGAGCATCGCCAGCGTCTCCCGTTTCCGCCTTTCCACCCGGGAACCGGAGGCCGTGGCCGGGACGGAGATCATTGTCCAGGGCGGTCGAATCGAGACTGTGCGCGACGGCGGCGAGGCCCCGGGCACGCAGGTGGAGGTGCGCTCTCTCTTCTATAACCTGCCCGCTCGTCGCAAGTTTCTCCGGACGGAAAACACGGAGGCGCGCAACGTCGAGCATCAGCTCCATCTCCAGGCGATCGGCCATCCCGGCGTCGCCTTCGCCTATGTCCGCGATGAGACGGTCGTCTTCCAGCTTCCGCCCACGACGGATCTGCGCGCCCGGGTCCGTGATCTGCATGGGGCCGAGCTGGCGGGACGTCTTCTCGATGTGCCGGAGGGGAACGGCCCAGTCCGGGTGCGCGGCATGATCGGGGAGGCCGGCGTCAGCCGCCAGACCCGCGCGCTGCAATATGTCTTCGTCAATGGCCGCGCCGTGGAAAGCCCGGTGCTGCACGCCGCCTTGCGCGAGGGTTATCACACCGCGCTCATGAAAGGCCAGTTCCCGGTTTGCTTCCTTTTCGTCGAGCTCGATCCCGCCGCGGTCGATGTCAACGTTCACCCGGCCAAGCGCGAAGTCCGTTTCCGCGATCCTTCTTCTGTCCGGGAAGCGGTCGTCAACGCCCTGCAACGCACGCTCGAGGAGGGGCGGCGCGACTGGCAGGAGCAGTTCCGGCCCGCGCCGGCTGGCCCGGACGTCTCTTTGCCCCCACCGGCAGCGATGGCCCCGGTCGCTCTTCCCGGCGCCACACCTTTCCCGGCCGCGCCGGTGCCCGAGCCCGATCTCAGCGGGCTGGCGGCTCCCTCCTTCGCCTCGCCGCGCATGCAACGCCCCGAGCCGCCCCCTGAGCCCGGTGCGGCGCCGGCGACCCCGGCGCACGATGGACGGTTTCAGATCATCGGCGTTCTCAACAAGCTCTATGTCTTGATGGAAAACGCCAATGGGCTTGTCCTGGTCGACCAGCACGCCGCGCACGAGCGGATTCTCTTTGAGGAACTGCGGCGCCGCCTGGAGGAGCAGGGGGTTCCATCACAGCGGCTGCTCCTCGCCCAGACCTTTGAACTCCCGCCGCGGGACGCCGCCTGGGTGGAGCGCAACGCTGAAACCCTGCAGAAAATGGGCATCGGCATCGAGCCGTTCGGCGCCAACTCCTTCAAGATCGACAGCCTGCCCGCTTTCCTGCACGTGACCGATCCGGTCCAGTTCATGCGCCACGTGATCGACGAGCTGAAAACGAGCGCCAGCTCGTCGTCGCCCATGCGACTTGGCGAGGACATGATCGCGAAAACCGTCTGTCGCCACGCCGTGAAAGCGAATGATCCGCTCCGTTATCCCGAGCTGGAAAAGCTCATCGGCGATCTGCTCGAGTGCGAACTGCCCTATTGCTGCCCGCACGGGCGTCCGACCATGATCCAGATCTCGCACGCGGAGCTGGAGAAAAAGTTCGGGCGCAAAGTCTAGCGGGAACCTGGGCAGACCGTCGCGGCAGGAGGTGGACATGCGGAAGCATGTCCCTCCGGAGGGAGGCGCTTCCGCGCGTCCAACCACGCGGCGCTAGCGGCCACCGCCCGCGCCGGCCGCAGGCCGTTCTCCCCAGTATTTGGCGAGCACCTCTTTCAAGCGCGGGGTTTGCAGTCGAAAGTTTTGCTCTGCCGCCGTCGGCGCCTGCGGGAACCATTTCCACCAGAACATGCCCGCGAGAACGTCGCGCGACCGGTCGGCGGTGCGGAGAGCAGCCTCGACGCAGCGCGCCTGCACTTCCTCGGCGTGCGGTCCACCCGTTTTGAACGACCAGGGCTCAGCCGCGGCGCGCGCGTTCTCGTTATAGCCGATCTCCACGAAAACGAATTTCTTGTTGCCCTGCTGTTTCGAAAAACGTCGCAGGATCTCCATCCGCTCCGCCCAGGCCCGGTCCAGTTCCGCCTGCGACGGGTTCTTCGTTTTGGTCAGCGGAAAGTAAGCCAGCACGCCGAGGTAATCGACCGCGTCCCACCACGGAACCTGCTCGAACTCGTTCCAGTTCGCGCCATACGTGATCCGCCCATGATAAACCGCGCGGACCGCCGCGATGATCGCACGCCAGTCCTCCTCAAATTTCTGGGCGTGGGTATACTCGAGCCCGACGCAAAAAAGCGGTGCCTTCTCTTCCTCCGCGATCACCGCCATCTCCACGATCCAGCGCCGGTATTCCGCAAAGAAGGCGTCCCATTCCGCCTTCGTCTTGAAATCGATCTCGCCGCGCCAGAGCCATTGCGTGCCCCAGTAGGCAATGTGCGGGATGAGCATCACCGAAATTCCCCGGTCGCGCGCCCAGCGCAGCGGCTGGCGGATGTGGCGGTCGTGGTCGCTCCCGGGCCAGCGCAGTCGCCCGTCGTTCTCGATCCGGGCGTAGGGATGAATCGAGATTGCGTTTACGCCCAGCGCCTTCAGCTCATCGAGCGACGATTCCATCGCCGGGCTTTGCCACTCGATCCCCCAGGTCTGGCAGGAGACCGTGACCCCTTCGTAAAACGTCGGCTCTTCCGCCCGGGATCCTTCCACTGCCGCGAAGAAGGAGACCATCGTCGCGAGCAGAAGAGGCACGCGGCGACGCCGGTTCGGCCGCGGTTGAATCATCATGCGGGACGGGAGCGGCGCCATCCTATTTCGGGCGGGGCGGCGCCGGGGAAAAGGCCGGGATTGGCTGGTTCGCCCCGAGCGCCTGCAGGCAAATCTCCGCGAAGTCGAGCGACTCGCCGATGACCTGGTCCATGTCGAGATAGCGATAGGTGCCAAGGCGCCCGAGGAACGAAACGCCCGGGGTCTGCACGGCCAGCTCGCGGTACTTCTCCAGGAGGGTCAGGTCGGGCTCCAAACGTTTCGGATAGTAAGGGACGTCGTCGGCGCCGGTCTCCTTGCTGAACTCGCGGAACGCGATCGTTCGTTCGTGTTTTTCCCAGGGTGCGAAATGCTTGTGCTCATGGATGCGGGTGAACGGCACCTGCAGATCGGTGTAATTGATCACCGCGTTGCCCTGGAGATCACCTTCCGCATCGATCTGTTCAAAGGTGACCGTCCGATAGCTCAGCCGCCCAAGTTTGCAGCCGAAGAAAGCGTCGAGCGGCCCGGAATAAAAAACGTGGTCGGCTTTGTCGTGGCCGTTCGGTTCCCAGCGGGTCTTCAACCGGAGAGTGATGCCGGGGTGATCCAGGATTCGGCGCACGATTTCGCTGTAGCCGTCCCGCGGGATGCCCTGGTGGGCCGAGTTGTAATAGTTGTCGTCGTAACTGAACCGGACCGGAAGGCGTTTCAAGATGGAAGCGGGCAGTTCGCGCGGTTCGCAGCCCCATTGCTTGCGCGTGTAGCCGTAAAAAAAGGCTTCGTAGAGTTCGCGCCCGATGAATTTCAAGGCTTGTTCCTCGAAGTTGGCCGGCTCGCCGATGGTGGTGTCGCTTTGCTGGGCGAGGAAGGCGCGCGCCTCCGCGGGCGAGAAAGTCTGGCCGTAGAACTGGTTGATCGTATGGAGATTGATCGGGAGCGAGAAAACGCCGCGCGCCGTCTGCGCCTTGACCCGATTGATCCAGGGCATGATCGGGACGAACCGATTCACGTAATCCCAGACGTCCTGATGGTTCGTGTTGAAGATGTGCGGCCCGTACTTGTGCACCATCACGCCACTCCGGTCATCCCGCTCGGTGTGACAGTTTCCCGCGAGGTGGGGACGTTCATCCAGGACTTCCACCTGGCATTCGCAACGGCTGACCAGTTCCCGGGCCAGGACCGCACCGCCGAACCCGGCACCGATGATCAGGAATTTGCGCACAATGAGATAAGGGGAGGGCCCGTCTTCCGGCGCGGCGCGCCGGAGAGCAAGGTTCCAGCACCGATTTCGTCGCAGGGAACGTTTCAGGCAAGTGACAAAACGCCGGGGACGCGACTTGGGGTTTCGTGGTAGAATTGCCGCCGCATGGAGGAGATTCCGCGTTTCAACGTCCTCGGGGTGGGCATTTCCGCCCTGAACCAGACCAAAGCGCGGGAACATCTTTTTGCCGCGGTTCGCGAAGGCCGGCGCGGGTATGTCACGATCAACAACGTCCACACCGTGAGCGAGGCGGTGCCCGATGAAAAACTTCGCCGCATCTTTGCCGGTTCGCTCCTCTCGACGCCCGATGGCATGCCGCTCGTCTGGCTCGGGCGCTGGCATGGTTTCCCTGAGGTGGATCGCGTTTACGGTCCCGACCTCCTCCTGAACCTGTGTGAGCACTCGCAGGGGCCCGGGTTCCGCCATTTTTTCTACGGGGGCAAACCGGGCGTGGCCGAGGAACTCGCGCGCAACCTCCAGGCGCGCTTTCCGCAACTGGTGGTGGCGGGGACGTTCACCCCGCCTTTCCGGCCGCTGAACGACGAGGAACGGCGCGACCTGTCCGGGAAAGTGCGCGCGGCCCGGCCTGATTTCGTCTGGGTGGGGATCAGCTCGCCCAAGCAGGAATATTTCATGGACGAATACTGTCCGCTCCTGACCGAGGCCAAAATTTTCATCGGGATCGGGGCCGGGTTCGATTTCCTGAGCGGCCGGGTGCGCCAGGCCCCGCGCTGGATGATGCGGGCCGGGCTGGAATGGCTTTTCCGGCTGACCCAGGAGCCGCGTCGCCTCTGGCACCGCTATCTCGTCCTCAACCCGCTCTTCATCCTGCGCACCGCCGCCCAGCTCCTTGGCCTCCGCCGTTACGACATTCCGGCGACTCCTTCGTTGCGAGTTTGACGGTTCGCTCTACCGTTCCAGTCATGTCATCCCCCGGCGGCATAAAAGGACACGCCATTGAGGCCGGCGGCTATTTGAAGGCCCTGGGGATCTGGAGTGCGCGCAATCCCGCTTCGGCCTTTCTTTTGGCCGCCGCGCTCGCCGCGCTCACTTATTTCTTCGGATTCCTCCCCCTTTACGCCAACGCCACCCAGCCGGTGTTGACCTGGGCGTGGCTCCGATTTCTTCCCCAGTACAACCAGGAGCACAGCAAGATCATCCCGCTCGTGGTCCTGTTCCTGGTTTGGTATCACCGCGACAAGATCAAGGCGGCTCCGGTCAAAGGGAGCAATCTGGGCCTGTTCTTTATCGGGCTCGGCTTGGCGTCGTATGTCGTCGCCGCCCGCGCGCTTCAGCCCCGCGTGGCCCTGCTCGGCCTGCCGGTCCTGGTCTTCGGCATCGTTCTCTATGTCTGGGGCCGGGAGATTGCGCGCATTCTCATGTTCCCGATCGGTCTGCTCGTTTTCATGATCCCGATGGGGGCGCTCGAGCAGACCACCTTCCGCCTGCAATTTCTGATCATCGGGTTCGTCAAATTCCTCAGTAACATTTTCGGCATTGGCATTTACACGGTCGGGACCTCGATCCGGCCGATCTCAAACGAATGGGGCTTCGAGATCGCGGAAGGGTGCAGCGGCATCCGCTCCCTGATCGCCATGATCATGATCACGGCGATTTACGCCCACCTGCGGGAACCGAAGCTTTGGAAGAAGATGGCGCTGCTCGCCGCCTCGATCCTTTTCGCGGTGGTCGGAAATGCCGGGCGCGTCTTCACCATCATCGTCCTGGGCAAGCTCGGGTTCCCGACCTTCGCCGGCGGCGTTTATCACGATTGGTCGAGCCAGCTGATCTTTTTCCCGATCGCGCTCGCGTGCATGCTCGGATTTCACAAGCTGTTAAACCTGAACTACCGGCGGATCTTCCGCCGGGGCGCGCTCAAGGAGAAGGAGGCGGTGGTGTATGACTACTAGCCGTCTCCTCCTGCTTCTCGTCGTCCTGGGGGTTGGCCTCGGGTCCGTCTTTTTCCTGCCGAAGACCGTGGGTTCGCAGCCGGCGGGCATCCGGCTGGAGCTGCCCGAGTATGTGGGCAAATGGTACGGGGTCGACCAGGAGATCACCCAGCGCGAGCGCGACACCCTCGCGGCGGACACGCAGTTTGCCCGCAAGCTTTATACCGATGGCCTGGGCAATTCGGTCTACGTCTCCATCGTCATGTCGGGGAACGATCTCGACAACAGCATTCATCGGCCCGAGCGCTGTCTGCCGGCGCAAGGCTGGACCGTGGCGGATTCGCGGAAGGTGGCCGTGCCCGTTACCGACGGCAAACTGCAGGTGACGCGGCTGCACAACGTGCGGCAGATCCCGACGAAGGTGGGGACGATGGTCCCGATCTACAACCTGAGCTACTACTGGTTTGTCGGGCACGACGAGGTGACCGCCTCGCATTTCGAACGCACCTTCATCGACATCAAGGATCGCGTCCTGCACGGTTACAACCAGCGCTGGGCCTACATCACGGTGGGAGCCGAGGTCACCGAAGGCCTGGTCCGCTTCGGCCGCTCGGAAAAGGCGACCGACGAGATGATCCGCGATTTCATCGAGAAACTTTATCCAACAATCTCATCTCCTGGGGCGGCGGTTTCATCTGCTGCAGTAGCTAAAACTTCGCCCCCGCAGCCGCGTGCTTAGAGATCTCGCGGAATAGCTACCCCGCGCCGACTCTTGCGATGGCGAGGAATTGCAGCGCGCGGCCGAAGAGGAGATTAATGCCGGGAGGGTACAGGTTCATCCGGTCCAGCCGCAAAACCGGCTGAAGTTTCAGGCGGTCGAGGACCTCAGTCCATTCGCGCGCAGTCCGATATCGAAAAAGGCAGGGCACTCCGTGAGGCGCGTTCGCCGCCCAGTCGATGAGGCAAATTCGTTGGTAGGCCAGGGGACCACTTATCTGGTGGTCTTTGATGACTACCAACCTGCGGGAGACCCGAAGACACTCCTTCAAAAGATCGTCGGAAGATTCCTCATGATGGAGGACATCTGCCAGGATGACGACGTCGTAAGAGCGATCGTCGAAGGGAAACCGTGTTCCCTCGTAGGGCATGACCTTGATTGGCTCACCGCCCCGTCTGTGTTTCTCCAGGCCATGAACAACAAGGTCCTTTTGCGGATTCGCGTTCAATAGGCCCGCGCCGAGGGCTCCGACCCCGCAACCGACATCCAGAACGTGGTCGCCGGCTTGCAGGTGGGGAGAGATCGTCCTGACCAGAACCTCGAGACGCCTTTGATAGATCGGACGATGCAAAGCCAGGAGGAAAGTTTTGAGCATATCGGGACTATCTGGTTTCGAAGATTCGGAAAGCGTGCAGTGCGTGCGTTTGCACCAGGCCATGTTCCGCGGCGTAACGGACCGTTTTCCCTTCAGGATCGTAGATGTCTCCCTTCGAAAGAACGATCATGTCGGGTTTAGGCAACCGCGAAAGGCGCGTAGGCGATGGGGTCAGGACCGGACTGGACGGTTGGTCGAGCGGCAACCCGTAAAAGAGGCCGGTGCTCCGGTCTGCCATCCACCAGATACGCGCACCCTTGGAGAGGGCTCGGTGGATCATTTCAGACGCACCACGATAATCGTCCCGCGCGTGTCTTGCGGCAAAGCGCACTTCGAGGGCGGAAGCGAGGAAAACTGCCGGAAGGACGGAGAGAGTGCAACGCGCGCCCACCGTCCGTTCTTTGTCCCCAACTGGCGCATGCCCAAAGCCAGGGCAAAAAGGACGAAAGGGAACAACGGCATGAGGTGACGCCCAAGGATCCGGACGTGTGAAATGTTCCCCGCAAGCATCACGAGCCCCAAGGGAAGGAGAACGCCCAGGAGAACAGCCAGGGCCTGACGACTTCTCCACCAAGTCGCAGGCAGCGATCGCCAGGCTTGCCAGGCAATGATGATCAGGGCGAAAACTCCCAGAGCCAGGGGCAGGGCATGCTTTGCGAGGGCACCGGCAACGTTCACGCGCATCTGGGTTCGACCCGGCCCGAAGCCCGCGAGCCCCAGCTGCTCGTAAAGAACAAAGAAGAGATTCGCGATGTTGGTCGTGGCAATGGCCGAGGCCCGTGCGCCCAGCTGGATGGTCCAGCCATAATAAACGGCCAGGGCCGTCATGGCAGCGAGGAAGCCCAGGACGATCGGAAGATTGTCGCGGAGCAGCCGGAAAAAATTCTCACGGCCAAGCAGCACGGCGACCCCGGCGAGCCATCCCACTGTCCACGGCACGGCCACCAGACTGGTGGCGGCAACGAGGAAAAGTCCCAGAAAGGATACCGCCAATGGAGCAAGCGTCCGGTTACCGGCATTGACCTCCTCGACCAGCCGAATGAGTCCGGCGAGGGCAACGCAGGAGGCGGCAAAAAGGAGAATATAAGGACGGGCTTCCGAAAGGTAGTACCAGGTGAACGCGTTGGTCAGCGCAAGAGCGGTGAACCAGAATTGCATCCTCGGCCGACCTTGCAGCGCCCAAAGGGCCGCCGCCAGGCCGGCGAAAAGGAGCGGGACGTTGGCCGTTCGAAGAGAAACTTCGCTTGCTCCGAAAAGTTTTTCCCAGCCCCACAGGTAGAAAAGGTGCGGCAGGAGTTGAAGATTTGAATGGCCCTCCACCCGCAGCGCATGCCACCAGTCGACCACTGAAGGTTGGATCGCCTTCATTCCGGCGGCACCCTCGTCTATCCAGAAGCTCTGGTTCGAAATGGCGAAGGCGCTAACTATGAGTGTGGCAATCGCCAGGAGCAGGAGCTTTAATGGGCCTGACATGCGGTTAACCTAGCTCTCCCAAAATTCCGCGAATGCAAGCTCCGGCCGGCAACGGTTCTTCTGAAGCCCCGCTCTGTGTTGATCTCGACGACACGCTTCTGCGGACCGATCTGCTCTACGAATCTCTCCTCCTCCTTGCCCTGCGGGCGCCTTCTTCCCTGCTACGGGTGCCCCTTTGGCTCTGGCAGGGACGAGCCAGCCTCAAGCGGCGGTTGACGGAGCAGGCGATCGACGTCGCTCGTCTCCCTTTCCGCGCTGACCTCTTGGAATATTTGCGAGCCGAGCGCGCGCGTGGCCGGCGCCTCGTTCTCGTTACGGCGACCGACAGGCACCTTGCGCACTTGATTCAGGAACACCTGCAACTGTTTGACGAGGTCCTGGGCAGCGATGGCGCAGTGAATCTTAAAGGACCTGCCAAAGCGCGGATTCTCGAGGACAGGTTCGGAAAAGCGCAATTTGATTATGCCGGGGATTCGCGCGCCGATCTTCATGTCTGGCGGTCGGCCCGCCGGGCGGTGGTGATTTCCGATAGCGCCCGGTTTATCGCGGGGGTAAAGAGCATCATTCCCGTGACGAAAACCTTTCCGAAATCGACGCGTCCGGCCGAGGCCTTGTTTCGGGCCTGTCGTCCCCATCAGTGGGCGAAGAATCTTCTCGTCCTGGTTCCGATCGTTACCGCGCATCGGATGGCCGATTTCCCAGTTGTTCTTGCGGGAATCCTGGCCTTCATCAGTTTCAGCCTCCTCGCCTCCAGTGTTTATCTTTGGAATGACATGCTGGATCTGGAATCGGACCGTGGACATGCGACGAAGCGGAACCGGCCACTCGCGGCGGGACAGGTGAGCATCCCGGCGGCCGCCGCCCTGGCCTCGCTGCTTTTGCTCGCTGGCCTGGCAGTGGGCGCTCTTACGGGGCCGGGCTTCCTTCTCATCGCTGGAATCTACCTCGTCAGCAATTTCGCGTATTCGACCTGGCTGAAGCGCGTCGTCATGCTCGACGTGGTCATTCTGGCCTGCTTTTACACCCTTCGCCTCCTCGGGGGCGGGGCGGCCACGGGTATCGGGGTCTCCGACTGGCTGCTGGCGTTCTCCGTCTTCTTCTTCTTCGGCCTCGCCATGGTCAAGAGGTATCAGAGCTCCGCCTGGTGGCGGAAAATGATGTGATGCCGGTAATGGGCCGCGGGTATGTCGCGACCGATTTGGAGCCCGTCCGGGCCTTTGGAATCGCCGCCGGAATGCTCTCGGTCTTGGTCATGGTCCTGTACGTCATGAGCCCTGAAGTGAGGATCCTGTATCAGCGTCCTTCGCTGCTCCTGCTGCTTTGTCCCTTGCTCCTTTACTGGATCGCCCGGCTTTGGTTCAAGGCGAACCGGGGGGAAGTGCCGCAGGATCCTGTCCTTTTCGCGCTGACGGATCGAACGAGCTACCTGACCGGCCTTCTGAGCGCGCTGGTTTTGTATGCCGCCGCGCGGTAAGGCCGGATGACCGGTGTCAGCTGATCGTGACGTGAGAGTTTGTTTCTACTGCGCCGACCAGCATCCGGAGAAGGACCGGACGCGAGGCATCACTCGCTACACCGAGGAACTGGCTACTGCGCTTGCTCGGTACACCGATGTGGAAATTTTAGTTGCGACCTCTCCGTCGGCAATTTCCCTGCCAGAGGCCGCGGGGACCCGGCTATTGCCGTTCCGGACCAGCAATCCTGCCGGACGTCTCCTTGCCGATGAATGTCATCCCCTGTTCTTTCGCGGCAGCGTTGATCTTTGGCATTATCCAAAGGGATTTCTACCGAGGCTTCCTAGCCGCCCCTTTATGCGTCGCCACGGTGCATGATGCCATTCTGCCGTTTTACGCCCGCTTTTATCCGACTCACCGATCGAAACTGGCCTACGCCTACTGGCTTTCCAGGTTCGAGTTAACCCTGAGGCGCGCGCCGACGATCATCACAGTCTCGAAAAACGCCGCACGCCAGATCACCTGCTTTTGTTCTGAGCGAGGAATACCGGAGCCTGCGATCAGGGTGATCTACCTGGGAGCCGATTGGAGCCACGATTCCACAGGTGAGACGAAAGAAGACATGGTGATTCATCTGGCCTCTCCGGAACCGCACAAGAAAACCGCGCAGCTGTTGCGCTGGTGGAAGGAAATTCTGGGAACCGGACGAGACCTGCCAAGGCTGCGATTGGTCGGCCGGATGGATGCGGAAAGCCTTTCCCTGGCGACGGCCCTGCCAAACATCGATCTATCGGCACCGGCGTCCAAAGGGGAATTGATGCGACTGATGAGCAAGGCAAGAGCGCTGCTCTTCCCCTCAGAAATCGAGGGCTTCGGATTGCCTGCGCTGGAGGCTTATGGGGTTTTCACCCCGGTGGTCTACCGAGCAGGGACGGCCGTGGAGGAAGTTCTCCAAGGGTCGACCGGAGCGTTTCACGAAAACACGTCTGGATCCTTCGAAGCGGCTCTCAAAGCCGTGCTTGCCCTTGAGCTTTCGGACGTGCGGCAGATCGCCAGCGTTTTGCGCGCCAAATTCTCCTGGGAAAAATGTGCGAAAGAAACCGCAACGGTCTATCGCGAGGCGATGGGGCGCAAAATTGACTGAGTGGACGAACGATGCAGCGAGGCGGGTTCGGGGGAAACGTTCCGAAGCTTGCCGGCCACCGCTGAAGTCCCAACGCCGACAAAGCTCCAGAACGTGATGCCTCCCATCGGACCCTCCAGGACCACGCCGAAACTGGCGGCTCCCAAGAGAACGAACATCGAAGCCCAGGGAGCCAGGACACTCTGGGGAAGCCGCCCTGCAGCAACAGCGCGCGCCGTCAGGAAAGCCTCGCGTGCTATAAGGAAGATAACGGCCGTAAACAGGATCAGGCCGACAAAGCCAAGGCGCCCGAAGATGGTCAACCAGATGCTGTGCGGACTTCGCGTCGTAAAGCCGTCACCTCTGTTGGCGAAATAGCGGCGAACAAACTCGTCGGCCAAATTGTAGCCGAACCCCAAACCGAAAACGGGGTTGCCGGTCAGGGTCTCCTCGATTACCGCCTGCCACCAAGTGGTCCGGAACCGGTTGTTGTCCGCCGACACTTCTCCGAACTCCGCCCCGATAACTGCCCGACCCGGAGATGTCGACGATCGACTGCACCTTGTCCGCTGCTTTGGTTGCGAGGCCAGAGCCTGTATTGAGCCCGGCAAAATTAAGAAAGAGCAGCGTGAGCCCGGCCAGTACGGCCGAAAGACCGACGCTGGCAGGAAGCCCGGGCCTTCTGGCCAGCATGAGCAGGCCGAAAGCGAGCATCATGCCGAGAAAGACGGCGCGGGAGAAGAGGAACAGGATGCTCCCGGCAAAAACAATCGCCACCAGGACGTTGGCGGCTCGCAGGATCCCGGAGGTCGGATAAAAATAAAGATAGAGCGCGGAGCAGATCAAGGAAACCGACGAGAAGATCCCCTTTTGGAAGAAGATGGGCACGTTTCCCAGCCGCACAGAATAGAGAAGGCTGGGCGCCAGCAGTGTCAGGAACATGACGGGGAGCAGAATCCAGGCGCTGAGGAGAAGGCACTTCCTCAAGAACCTCTGCCCTTCCTCCGTCGAACCGATGCGATAAGCGACAAAAAAGAAGAACGCGTAATACGCGATGGCGGAATCACGCAGGGTGTCGATCGCGCTGCCGCCACTGGTCTTAAAGAACAGATCGAAAAACAGACGGAGCAGACCGTAACCCAGGAAGGCACTGATCGCGTAGGAGAGAGGGAAATTCGGAATCGGCGACTGCCGCTTGGTGGCCATGTCGCACACCCATCAGGGCGAGAGAAATGGCCAGGCCCACTTCCCCGACGAAAAGGGGACCGGGGCCAAGACGCAGCTGGGCGAAGCCGCGATTCCCGATAAAGTAGCCGATCAGGAGAAAACCAAGGACAAGCGCGTCGATGGGCACCTCCCTTTGAGGAGGAATGAATAGGCTCCAAGCAGGATGACGCCGCCCGCGAAGATCACCGGGACCAGCCACAGCGCGTCCCCACGAAGAGACGCAAGAATGACCGCTACGAGCAGGCCAAGGATTGCAACGATCAGACTCTTAACCTTCTCAGACACAGGGAAGTGTTCGTTTCGGTCTACCGGGTGTCAACCGGGCATCCTGTGAGGCACCAACGGAAGCTCATGACGGCATAATGGAAGAACTGCCGCGATCGGCTCAGACCTGCTCGCTGCTTTGCCTTTCTCTGAAAGAGTGCGCCGAGAAAGAGAAGGAGGGAGCGCAAGGCCAGTCCGATCGCCCGGACAAAATCGTGGAGGAAGAGAGCGAGGCGGCTGGGGTTGTTAAATTGATGAAAAGATCACGGCTGGCGGTCAGAGGGAGCGAAGAGACGTTTCCCTCAGCACTGCCGCCGTGGTGATGGACGACGATGGCGGAGGGAAGATGAAAGAGTTTCCAGCCGCCGGCGCGGAAACGGAGCGACCATTCCTGGTCCTCCGCATACATGAACCAGCGCTCGGTCAGCAGCCCCACCTGGTCAATGGCCTCACTTCGCACCATCATGCAAGCGCCGGAGAGCCACTCGACCTCGCGGAGATCGCGGTCGTGATGTCCGGCGTAAAGGTAGATTCCTTCGAAAAAATGCCACCGGGGAAAGAGACGCGCCAGGAAAAGCCAATGGTTGATGGTGCGCCGCAATGTAGGAGCGTGTCCGGCCCCGAGGATGTCCAGGCCCGCTCCACGATGGTCGAGGCGAGGCCCCACGGCGCCTGCTTTCGGATTGCCGACCAGAAAATCTCGCATCCGCTCCAGGGCGTCGTTCCGGACTTCAGTATCCGAGTTCAGCAGGACGATGAAGGGCGCTGTGGCGCACCGAATGGCTTGATTGTTTGCTGCGGCAAAGCCCCGGTTCTGCTCATTGACGATCAGTGTAACCGTTGGGAAGGAAGAGCAAACCATTCAACGCTGCCATCGTGCGAGCCATTATCCACGACAAGAACCTTCATCTTGGTGGGGTCCGACCCGCTGAAGAGAGAGTTCAGGCACGCGGAGAGCAGGTCCTGCGTATTCCAGCTGACGATGATGATTGTCAGGTCAGGGGCCATTGAACTCTTTCGCTGTTTCTGGCGGTATCCTCCCCGAGCGTCCGCGCAGGGCATCGCCCAGTTCCACAAGCGCGGCCTTCGAATTTGTAGGGACGCATCGCGGTGTTATCGTCGAAAGACCCCGGGTGGACCGAGCGACGACCGTTACAAGGCGCTCATGAACTCTCACCGTGAAAATAGGTGACGATGCGTGACATAGCTGGGCGTGTTTAAGGGCTTCGAGAATTATCTGGGATAAGGCGGCTTTCGTCCAAGCGTCCCATGGCTCCGAACAGGGCATCACGCACTCCAAGGAGGCTGGCGTAAAGTTTTGCGCGCTTAGCGCGTTCGAACAAGGCGATAAAAATGAGATCCCGAACTTGCGCTTTGGTCACGCGAAGGACCCAACGTGGTTCGGTAAACGCAAAGCGTATCGAAAGAAGCAGTCGATTCCGAGCCATGTAATATCGCCGCATCGGGCTGTGATTGGAGGTGCTGCGACGACGACCTAAAAAATGGAATACGTAGGGTTCGCCGATTTTGTGAGAGATCCCAAAAGATTTAGCCTGGATTACATGGAAGCCGCGAGCTTGGGCGCGCAAACAATATTCGTCGTCCACGCTATCGATAAACAGTTCGTCGCGAAATCCTCCCAGCTGCTCGAAAATGGATCTGCGGAGAAGAGCTCCCGAAGTAATGACGGTTTTGACAATTCGATAGGGAAGATCATCACGATCCTGCTCGACCACGAGATGATGAAAGGGGCTGTTATAATCAGCGCCGATAACGGAAAGGAGATGACGGTAAGGAAATGCTGCGTAGGCCCGCTGGGCCGCCGGAACCAGTTCGGGCAACGTCTCCGAATCTTGATCCATGGTGAGGATCCACTCGAAACCCATGTCCAGTACCCGAACTCCTTGGTTCAAGGCCTTTGCTACGCCGAAGTTATCGGAATTTGCGAGAATCCTGACCCCTGAATCGGACTGAAAAGGGTCGAGATGGTCTGTTCGGCGCGAGCCATTATCAACAATGACCAAACAGCGAACCTGCTGACGAAGATTAAGTAGTCGCTGCAACACCATGCCATCAGGGTTGAACGTTATGACCACGGCAGCCATGTTCCCTGAGTCGGGACCGGCTCCCTCTAAAGCAGGAGCTTCAACGCCCATTCTTGTCAATTGATGGTCCCTCAGAGGCGGCTCTTCTGACCAAAAGCGATGTGATGCGTTTGAAAAATGGTCCACAAGTGAGTCACGTTGAAACCGCCCTCTTTCAGAAGCTCTCCAAGCAACGGTTCATCAAAGACGTGGTGGTGAAGGGCACGAAAGCGCGCGTTTTCCCGCGCTCGTGCAATAAATGCTTCTCGCGATCCGGCGCCGGGGTCGCGCGTTAAATCGTGGAATTGTAGAATCTCTTCAACATGGGTCTGGTCGTCCTCCGGCGTATTATGGGAGAAGTCACTGCGCAAGTGCTCTATGGTAGTCACCGTTCTGTAACGATCGAAAGATGTAACCCGGCACGGCACAATAACGGCGAGTGTCCCCCCAGGGCGCAAAACGCGTCGCCACTCGTGAATGGCTCTGATGGGATTTGCGAGGTGTTCGAGCGTGTGAGAAGAGAGAATCGCATCATAGCAATTGTCGCACATCCCAGATAAATCGGTGGCCTCGCGGAGATACTGCGTGCCTGCGGATTTATTTTCATCAAACTCGAAGGTTCCTCCATCTCGTAGCCCACTCTCCCAAAGAGTCGAATCCGTGAAATTGCAGTTATCAAGAGAACGAGCGTAGCGATATACCGGAAAAGTCCCATTGCGCCCAAAAAGTGAACTCGGTCCTCCGATTTCGAGAACACGCTTATTTCGGACGATTCGAATGAACGCTCGGCGGGAACGGGCCAGGGTGAAGCGGCCCCGAAGGTTTTTCGCTAACCAAGCTGGCGACCACCTCTGCGCGGCTTCCGTGTTTTCCATATCGAATCCCGGCCGGAGATCGACCGTCGAACAGCTTAGGATGAAAGCGCTGCTGTTCAACATGGGGTCTGAATTCATAATTCATCCGACGCCTGCGTGGTGCGAGGAGGGGGTGGTCGGTTCAGTTATGATGCTCGTGCTGACTGCGGGTTCTCCGCTAACATTCTTCTCCCTTGTCTAAAAAAATACTATTTTTCACTCCCTTCGCCGGAATGAGCGGAGCTGAGCATATGCTCATCCGGTTGATTGAAGCCCTCGGCAAAAATGGGTTTGAGGTTGCTCTTTACGCCCCAGTGGCGGGGTCTGCTCTCGCGAATATCTCCCCGTCGATCCGCGTTTTCACCCACCCCTTGGGGCGAAGCAAGCGTCATTTGAGCCAGCGGATCGCGGCGTCGTCACCACGCCTCTGGAAGTTTCTCTTTTGGCTGCATGTGAAGAGTGTTCACAACGCGTTTCGGCCGGACTTATGGCATCTAAACACTGTCCATATGGCGGATATTGCCGCCTTCGCCGGCCGACTGGGGGTGCCCTACGTCGCTCATTTTCATGATTTGCTCATGATGTACGGGCTTGTCTCTGCGGCGTCTTTGTCGCGCATGGTGAAAGGCGCCTCTGTCGCAATTGGTTGTTCGGAGGTGGTTTGTGAAGCTTTGCGGACCATGGGGGCGCCCCGCGTGGAGCTTCTTTATGAATCAATCGAGGTGGAGACAGTCCAAACGACATCAAGGCGTTCTTCGATACGGGAGCAACTGGGGATACCAGAGAACGCGTTCGTCTGGATGATGTCGGGAACAATATCCTACCGAAAGGGGACCGATCTGTTCGTTCGGGTCGCACGTGTCCCCTCTACGCGCAGAGCCTATTTTTTCCGGGAGTAAGCAAGAGCGGTCAGAGTCCGACAAACCCGTTCCGCGTCCGGTGGTTTATCCCGCTGGCCAAGCGCGTTAACTCGCGGCTATGATCCCGTGCCCGCCGGCCAACCGGGGATGGCAAATCGATGAGACAACTCCAGCATAAACTGAGCGTGGCCCGCGGCGAAGAGCCGGCGGAGTTGCTCTTCAAGAACGCGCGCCTGATCAATGTCTTCAGCGGCGAGATCCATCCGGCCAGCGTGGCGGTGGACGACGGGCGGGTGATCGGTTTCGGAGATTATAAAGCGCGGGAAACCATCGATCTCGAGGGGGCTTTCCTCGCTCCCGGGTTTATCGCCGCCGGACACGTCCAGGCCCAAACGACGATCTACAGCCAGAACTTCAACACAATCGAAAGCGGCCTGCCGACAGCCTGGTCGCTCTCCATTAACGCGAGCGCCACAACCGTTGGCACCCCGGGAGCCACATTTGTCAGCGCCAAAACCACCTGGGGTGATGGCGCGGGTAATTTCCGCAATGTCGCGTCCGCGGCCGGCCTACTCTCCACCGCCACCCAGGCACAACAGGACGCTTCCACCAATCGGGCACTGGGGCTGCGCCAGAGCGGCAGCTTTGGCGACCCGGGCGCGGCCTTTAACCTCAATTTTGGGACGGTGGGCGCCACCGTCACCAGCCTGTCGCTCGACTTGATGATGTTAAGCGTGCAGACCCGTTCCACCCCTTTCGCGATTCAGTATGGAATCGGGACCAATCCCGCCTCATTCACAACCCTCGGGACCTACAACGATCCCGGCCTCTTCGGCACCACCACCCTTACCTATACCCCGCTCGATTTCGGAACCTCTCTGAACGGACAATCGAGCATCTTTTTCCGGGTGGTGGCGCTGTCGGGCTCCACTGGCTCCGGGAGCCGCGACACCATCGCGATCGATAACTTTACCCTGCAGGGCTTCGGCTCGGTCCAGCTTATCCCCGAGCCTTCCACCTGGGCCCTCCTCGGGATCGGACTCCTCGGCTTTGGGGCACGCTCCGCCCGCCGACGCCTGCGCGGTTAAACCGACCGGGTCGGCCTTCCCCTCGTCGCCCTGGGCCTCTCCCCGGGCGGCTTTCAGCGTCGCCCACATCTCCTTGACCGGGATCGGCGGCTTCGCTAACAAGGGCCATGAGAACTTTCGTCCTCTACGGTGTTGCCCTGTTCTTGGCCCTGACCACCTCGATGGCCGGAACGGAATCCTACTCAAAGAACATCAAGGAAGTTGCGACCGCTCCCGCTCCCTGCCCGCCCTGGTACCGCGACCGGGAATGGAACGTCTCCCTCTGGGGCACCTACGCTTTCCCGGGGAACGATGCGGAACGCATCGAGGAGGAGGGCATGCTGATGTTCTCCACCATCGAAGGCGACCGCTATCTCGAATCCGACGATGCCTGGGGCGGCGGCATTGACCTCAAATATTTCTTTCACCGCTACTTCGGCGTGGGCCTCGAGGGATTCGTCCTCAGCAGCCGCCGTCAATACGCGAATGTCGATGGGTTTCTCGGGTTCGACAGCCGCACCAGCTATGACGAACGCCTGGTGGGTGGTCTTCTCGGGACGTTCACCCTGCGTTACCCGATCGGTTGTTCGCGCTTCGCGCCCTACCTCTTCGTCGGCGGCGGCGCCATCTTCGGCGGCGGCGAACGCACCGTCCTGGAATTCCCCGCCTTCCTCGAAGTCGAAACCCGCAGCACCGACTCCGAAACGGAACTGGTCGGCCAGTTTGGCGGCGGACTCGAAATGCGCGTGACCGAGCGCATCGGCCTGATCAGCGACTTTAGCTGGAACGTGATCGACGGCCCAGACGACAACTTCGGCATGGTCCGGGCCGGTTTGAACTTCGCTTTCTGATCTTACCGCAGAGGCGCAGAGGACGCAGAGGGGGGACTGCGGGAAAGGATGAAGGCGGAAGTAAGAAGGCAGAAATAGTTTGGAACCAAACTCATCCCTTCCCTTTCCTGCTTTCCTATTTCCTGATTCATTCCCTCTTCCTGGTTTTCCAAATTTAACCACAGAGGTCGCAGAGAGCACAGAGGAGGGAGTGGAGGATCCTTCAATTCTCTTCGTTCCTGATTTCCTCTTTTCCTGATTCGTTCCTGGCTTCCTGGTTTCCAAATTTAACCTCAGTGGTCGCAGGGGATGCTTCGAGAGCCGACCGACGATTCACCATTCACAATTCACCATTCACGCCCCTCACCCTCCCCCCTCCGCGCCCTCTGCGCCTCTGCGGTAAATAAACCCTAGAGCAGCTCGTAGGAAAGCACGCTCAGGCAGTAGATCGCGGCGGTTTCCACCCGCAGAATGATCGGGCCCAGGGTGATCGGCTGGCAGCCGTGCCCCAGCGCCAAGGCCACTTCCGCCGGGGTAAAGTCGCCCTCCGGCCCGATGCACATGAGCGCCTCCGTTGGCCGGGCGCCCCCGCGTTCCTCCACCTCGCGCAGCACTTCCTTCAAATGACGCGCCCCCGGCTGGAGCGACCCGATCAAGGCCAGCCCGGGCGCTTTCCCGGTCCCGGCAAAAAACTCCTTCAGGCGCACCGGAGAGCGCACCTGCGGCAGCCAGTTCTGACCGCATTGCTTGGCCGCTTCGATCGCGATCCCCTGCCATTTCGCCTGTTTCCCGGCCGCTTCCTCAGGGTCAAGCCGGACAATGGTGCGGTCGGAGATGATCGGGACGATCTCGCTCGCACCGATCTCGACCGCTTTCTGGACGATGAGATCCATATTCTTCCCCTTCGGGATGGCCTGGGCCAGGGTGATCCGGCAGCGCAACGGCGGGGTCTCCGCCTCGTGCAGCTTCGTCAGCTTCACTTCCCCGCGCCCGACCTCCGCGATCTCCGCGGTCATTTCCCGGCCGCGCCCGTTAAAGAGCACCACCTTCTGCCCCGCCGCGCCGCGAAGCACATCCCGGCAATGGTGCGCCTCCGCCCCGGTCAACCGCGGCGAGGCCGGATCCCATTGCTCAGGCGGAAGATAGAAACGATGCATCGGAAAAGTAAGAAGGAAGAATTATGAATTAAGAAAACAAGAGTGGAGAAGAAGAATTAGGAATCCAGGAAGGGTAAATCAGGAAATAGGAAAGCAGGAAAGGCAAGGAATGAGATCGGTTCTGTACTATCTCTGCCTTCTTACTCTGCCTTCAGCCTTCTCCCCAGCCGCCCTCTGCGTCCTCTGCGTCTCTGTGGTTTAAATTTGGAAACCAGGAAGCCAAGAGGAATGAATCAGGAAATAGGAAAGCAGGAAGGGGTATGGGTAATTTGGCTCCACTACTTCCGCCTTCTTACTTCTGCAGCCTTCTCCCCAGCCGCTCTGTGTCCTCTGCGTCTCTGTGGTTTAGAATTTGGAAACCACGAAGCGAGGAAGGAGGAATTGAATCAGGAAAATAGGAACTGATGAAGGTCTAAAGCAGAGCGCTCAGGAATTCCTTATTTCCTGCTTTCCTGATTTGTTTTCTCCCCAGCCTTCCTCTGCGATCTCTGCGTCTCTGTGGTTTAAAACCTTGAAAAGAGGTCGCAATATGGGAATATGGGTCCCATCAAGACGACCGTGGAATTGCCGGATTCCCTGCTGCGGCGCGCGAAGAACGCGGCGCTCAAAGAGGGACTCTCCCTCAAACAGCTCCTGACCGAAGCCCTTGAGCTCCGGCTCAGCCGGCTGGGTCTATCCTCCAAGTCCCGGGTCGCGGACCCGCGCTGGCGAAAAGCCTTCGGCGCGTTAAAACATCTCCGGTCGGAACGCCGCAAGATTGAAAAGGCCATCGCCGAGGAGTTCGAGCAGATCGAGGCGGAAGACCGCCAATGATCCTCGATACCAACGCTCTTTCCGCCCTTTTGGATCAGGATCGAGGGCTGGAGAGCGTCGTGCGCGATGTGGTCGAGCTTTGCCTCCCGGTGATTGTTCTGGGGGAGTACCGTTACGGCATCTCCGCCTCACGGCACCGCGCCGAGTATGAGGGCTGGCTGGAGCGGGAAGCCGCTTTGTTTCGGATCCTTCCCGTGACCGAGGAAACGGCCATCCATTATGCCGTTATTCGCCGGGAGCTTCACGAGACCGGCACGCCCATCCCCGCCAACGACGCCTGGATCGCCGCGCTCGCCCGGGAACATCGTCTGCCGATCGTGAGCCGCGACACCCACTTCGATCATCTGCGCAGCATCCAACGCATCGGCTGGTAAAGAATGAATTAGGAAATAGGAAAGCGGGAAAGGGAATGAATTTGGAAGCCAGGAAGAAAAATGAATCAGGAAATAGGAAAGCAGGAAGAGGGACGGGAATTACTTTTGGTCCCGAACAATTTCTGCCTTCTTACTTCAGCCTTCAACTTCCCCCGTCCTCTCTGCGATCTCTGCGTCTCTGTGGTTTAAATTTGGAAACCAGGAAGCCAGGAAGAGGAATGAATCAGGAAATAGGAAAGCAGGAAGGCGAATGAATTTGGTTCCCAGTATTCTGCCTGCTTCCCTCAGCCTTCACCCTTCTCCCCAACCCGCCTCTGCGTCCTCCGCGCCTCTGCGGTAAAAAAAGAAAACGAAGTCAGTTTTTCTCCTTAAAGAACTCTTTGGCGCGGTCGAAGAAACTTTTGTGCAGCGGAGTGTTGTCCTCCCCGCAGAGCTCGGCGAATTCCTCCAGCTTCTTTTTCTGCTCGGAGTTGAGCCGGGTCGGCACTTCCACCAGCACCCGGGCGAAGAGATCGCCCTTTTCGCGCCCGTTCACGTTGATCACGCCTTTGCCGCGCAGCTTGAAAACCTGGCCGGTCTGGGTCCCCGCCGGCACCTTCACGTTCGCCTTGCCCTGCAGGGTCGGGACCGGGACCTCGCCCCCGAGCGCGGCAATGGCAAAGGAGATCGGCACCTCGCAGTAAAGGTTGTCCTCCTCGCGCTGAAACACCGTGTGCTCCCGGACGTGGATGACGACATAAAGATCCCCCTGGCCGCCGCCCCGGATCCCAGCCTCCCCGTTGCCGGTGGAGCGAAGACGCGAGCCATCGGCGATCCCCGCGGGGATCTTGAGCTTGATCCGCGAAGAGTTCTCGACCCGGCCTTCCCCGCCGCAGACGTGGCACGGTTTCTCGACGATCTGCCCGGCGCCCCGGCAGCGGGGGCAGGTCTGAGAGACCTGGAAAAAGCCGCGGGAACTGATCACCTGGCCGCGGCCGGCGCAGGTGGGACAATTGATCGTGCGCGATCCGCTCTCGGCCCCGGACCCGTCGCATTCGCCGCAGGCATCGAGCTTGCGCACCTCGATCTCCTTCTCCACCCCGAAAGCCGCCTCCTCGAGCGTGATCTGCATGTCGTAACGCAGGTCTGAACCGCGTTGCCGTCCCTCACGATCAGGCCCGCCGCCGCCAAAGAACGATTCGAAGATGCCGGCGCCGCCGCCGCCGGCCGCGCCAAAGACCTCGCGAAAGATATCAAACGGATCGTGAAACCCGCCGCCGCGGCCAAACCCGGCGGTCCCCTGCGCAAAAGCGGCATGGCCGTAGCGGTCGTAGGCGGCCCGCTTCTCCGGGTCCATCAGGACGTCGTACGCTTCGCCCAGCTCCTTGAACCGTTCCTCCGCGTGCGGATCGTCCGGGTTTTTATCGGGGTGATTCTTGACCGCGGCCTTGCGATAGGAACGCTTGATCTCCTCCGGCCCGGCCTCGCGCGGGACATCGAGAACTTCGTAATAATCGCGTTTGCTTGCCTTGGCCATGCTTCAGTCTCTCGGATGCAACGGGGACGTGAGGGAATCCCGCGTTTCTCTCCTAGGCGGCGGGCCCGCTGGAGACGACTACGCTGGAGGGCCGGAGCAGGCGGTCCTTGAAACGGTAGCCGCGCCGGGTCTGGCGCAAAACCACGCCCTCGGGAACGTCGCCGCTCGGTTCGCGCGCGATGGCCTCGTGCTGGTTGGGATCGAACGGCTGACCTTCGGCCTCGATCGGTTTCAGGCCGTTGTCGGCCAGGAAATCGTCGAGCTGTTTGCGGACCATGCTCATGCCGGAATAAATGGGCGAGTTTTCGCCTTCATCCCTGGCCGCGGAAAGCCCGAGCTCAAAGTTGTCGATGATGGCCACGAGCCGTTCAAGGAGCGAAGTGTTGGCGTACTTGATCGCCTCCTCCTTCTCGCGCGCGGTGCGCTTTTTGTAGTTCTCGAAGTCGGCCTGGCTGCGCAGGGCAAGGTCGCGAAAACGGTCAAGGTCGGCCTGGAGGGTGGCGTTGATATCCTCCTCGCCCTCGGGCTGTTCGTTCTCGATTGGTTCCTGGTCTGTTTCGGTCTGGTCGGAAGGTTTCATGTTCTGCGTATGGCGATGACGGTGATGTCATCGCTTTGTGGATGGGAACCGACAAAGGCCCGCACGTCTTCAACAAGACGATTGATAACCGCGGTGGCTCCCTCGCCGGCGCTGGCCCGAACCGATTGCATCATGCGTTCGGGACCAAATTCGTCCCCGTTCGCGTCGAGCGCTTCCGTGATGCCGTCCGTGTAAAAGACGAGACAATCATCGCGTTCGAGCTCGACCGAAAAATCCTTGGTGATCCTATCGAACACGTCCCCGCTGTCAATTCCGAGGACCATCCCGGGGGGCTTGAGCGGCTCGACCGTGCGCGTCTTGCGCTTGTAAAGCAGCGGGGCGTCGTGCCCCGCGCGGGTCAGGGTGATGGTGTGCCGGCGATGATCAAGGATGGCGTAGGCCATGCTGATGAACATGTCCTCCCGGATGTCGGGATAGAGCTGGCGGTTGACCCGCTGGAGGACCTGCGCGGGCGAGGCGTTCCCCGGGGCCTGGCTGCGCAGGACGCTGCGGCAAATGGCCATGATGAGCGACGCCGGCACGCCCTTGCCCGAGACGTCGGCAATGGCCACGCCCAGGCGGTCCGGGTCGACCTCCAGGTAATCGAAATAATCGCCGCTGACCTGGCGGGCGGCAATGTTCAGGCCGTTGATCTCGAAGCCGTCGATCTTCGGCGGCTCGGAGGGGAGGAGGATGCGCTGGATGTCGCGCGCGATCTCGAGGTCGTGGTCGAGCCGCTTCTTCTCGTTCGCCTCCGAGTAGATGATGGCGTTGTAGAGGGCAAAGGCCGATTGCTCCGAGATCGACTTGAAAACGACGAAGTCGCTCTGGGTGAAAGGGGCGCTCATGGGACCGTTGCCGAGGGCCAGCGCGCCCAGGCTTTGCCGGCCGTAAAGGAGCGGCGTGACCATGACCGAGGAGGCGCCCAGCGAGGTGTGGCGGAGCTTGGCCAGCTCGGGCGCGGCGGCGAGATCCTCCAGCAGGACAGGCTGGCCGGAGGACCACGACCGACCGATCAAGCCTTCGTCGGCCCCGATGGTGCGCATGCGCAGGTAGCTGTCGAGGGCCACAGGGGTCACCGCCGCCTGTTGCAGGATGTGATCGGGCACCTCGATCAGCGGCGGGCAGCCCTTGGAAACGAAGGCGGGGACAAGGCGGGTGCCGGTCCGGTCCACCACGTAAAGCGTGCCGCCGTGGGCGTCGAGGATGCGGGTGGCCCCTTCCACGATCAACCGATGCAGATCGCCCGGGCGAATCGTCTCGCGGAAGGCTTCGCCGAGACCGTGCAGAAAATCGAAGACGAGCGTTTCCTCAACCTGCAGCTCCTCCTTGGAACGCTCGACGCTGCGGATGCGCCGCCAGAGCAGGCGGGCGGTGATGGCCCAGCCCAGGAGAGACGCCACCAGCAAACCGAAAAGAACGGTGGTCCCCATGGCGTCAGGTGCGGACGCTTATTTGGCCGCCGTTTCCTTTTGCAGGTCCTGTTTCAGGTAATCAAGGACGTCCTTGAAGCGCGTCAGGTTCTCGGGCGCGGCTTCGCAAAGCGCTTCGTGGGCGTCCAGCATCGTCCGGGCCTCGGCGTTGCCGCTTCCCCCCGCGGCCGGCTTTTCCCCGGCCGACCCGGCCAGCGATTCGCAGCGCGGCGCGGTGGTCCCGTTGGAATCAATGCTGAAAATCTGGTCGAGTCCGAGGCCGGAAAGAAGATCACGGCTGCGCGGGCCGCAGTGCACCACGTGAACGTGTCCATCGCCGATCTCCTTCAGGCGCAGGGCCACCCCCGCCATCGTCCCCATGAAAGTGGAATCCATCATGGCGCAGTTCTTCAGGTCGACGAAAAATTCGCGGTAGCCGCGGTTGACCATCTCGCGGGCAAACTCCTTCAAATTCCCGCTGTTCAGGAAACTCCCCCGTCCTTCCACCCTGACCCAGACGGCCGGGCCATTGACGCCCACTTGAATCGACGACTGCACGACTTGAGAAAAACTATAAGATCGCCCTCTGGAGTGTCAAACCTCGCTGGGGGGTTCCGGGGGGCGCCTGCTGAAATAAATGACTCATGGGCAGGCGCTTGTTTTACCTCCAGAGATAGGATCGTTCCTCGGCCACGATCCGACCGTCGGCAAGGAGAAGGCAGCGCCAGGCGATGACCCGCCCTTCATCCTGATAATCGTCCCCGATGAGGGCAAACTCGGTTTTGTGGCTCCCCCGCCCGTCCGGGTAGCGCACCTCGCGCGCCTGCAAAAGCGAGCGCGTCTTCTCCTGCCGGTATTCCAGGCGCACGGTCACCTCCCCTTCACGGCGCGACCGCCAGAAAAAATCGAAGTAGGTGCCGAAGCGCTGCCGCCGGTCGTAATCCGTGACCGCGCCGAAAAGCCGGTATTGCTTCTCAAAGGCAATGGAGGCGTCGGTCCCCTCGTCCTTGCTCCCGCGGGTCGGTTTGGTGGCCTTGCCCGCCCGGGAAAGACTGGCCGCGGTCTCGAACCCCTGCCGCTGGTCGGTCAGGTGAAAAATCTTGGTTTTCCGGAATTCGAAGGCTGGATCCAGCGCGGTCGGAACCTTGTCCACCGTGACCAGGACCTGCGCCCGCGGCTTTTCCGCGGCCGGCAGGGAGGCCGTCCACGCCGCGAGAAAGACCGCCAGGGCCGCGAATTTCACCATGGGGGCAATCAAACCGGTTCGCGCGCGCCCTGTCAACGCGTCTGGTTCGCGGTTTCCGGCACGACTTTCCAGGCGTAATCTCCGGCGTGATCGACGTTCGGTTTGAGCGGGGCATTCATCTCCCGAAACATGATCTCTGGCTGGATCCATGGGACGCCCGGGAACTCGCCTTTGTCTCGCACGCGCACAGCGACCATATCGCGGCCCACCGCGAGATCATCGTTTCCGAGCGAACCTCGCGCCTGATGCAGGCACGGTTGCCGGGCGAGCGCCGCGAGCATGTCCTGGCTTTCGGCGAAACGCGGTCCTGGCCCGGCCTGGAGGTGACGCTTCTCCCGGCCGGCCACATTTTTGGGTCGGCCCAGTTTTTCGGCGAGACGGACGCGGGCTCCGTCCTTTACACGGGCGACTTCAAGCTGCGCCCCGGGCTCTCGGCCGAGCCGGCGGAATGGCGCCGGGCCGACACCCTCATCATGGAGACGACCTTTGGCCTGCCGCGCTACCGGTTCCCGCCCACCGAGGAAGTGGTGCGCGAGATCGTGACCTTTTGCCGGGAAGCGCTGGAGGAGGGCATCACGCCGGTGCTGCTCGGTTACTCGCTCGGCAAGGCGCAGGAAATTCTCTGCGCGCTCGGCCAGGCCGGCCTCCGACCGATGCTGCATGGCGCGGTTCATCGCATGACGCGCATCTACGAGCAGTTCGGTCAGGCCTTTTGCGCGATACGACCGCTACGCCGCGGACAAGATCGACGGGCACGTGCTGATCTGTCCGCCGAGCGCAAACCGTTCGCGCATGCTGGAGAAAATCCCGCGGAAACGCGTGGCCATGATCAGCGGTTGGGCGGTCGATCCCGGGGCGATTTACCGTTACCAGGCCGATGCCGCTTTTGCGCTCTCCGACCATGCCGACTACCCCGATCTCATCCGCTACGTGGAGCTGGTGCAACCGCGGCGGGTCCTGACCCTGCACGGGTTCGCGGCCGAATTCGCGCGCGACCTGCGCGACCGCGGTCTCGAGGCCTGGGCGCTCACGGGCGACAACCAGCTCGAGCTGACCCTCGGCGCGGTGGCAAACCCGGCGCCGGTGGCGAGGGTGCGCGAGACTCCCGCGGAAGTGGCCTCCGAGTTTCGCGACTTTGCCGAGCTGGGCCAACGGATCGGGGCGACCCCGGCCAAGCTGGAGAAGATCAGGCTCCTGGCCGAGTACCTCCGCGGCCTGACACCGGACCAGCTCCCGGTCATCACCATTTATCTCACCGGGAAAGCCTTTGCGCAGAGTGATCCGCGCACGTTGCAGGTGGGCTGGTCCGTGGTCTACCGCGCTCTTTTGCGCGCTGCGGGCCTGAGCGAACCCGAGTTTCGGCGGCTGGCCAGCAGCCATGGGGACGCCGGCAAGACCGCGTTCGAGGCGCTGGAGAACCGGACAACACCGGAACCATTTTCCATCGCGGCTTCGCACGCCCTTTTCGAAGCCCTGCAACAAACGCGGGGACCGGTGGCCAAGGCTGAGCTGCTGGCGCAACAACTGGCCCGCCTGTCCGCGCGGGAAGGCCAGTATGTGGTCAAGATTCTCACCGGCGACCTGCGCATCGGGTTGCGGGAAGGGCTGGTGGAAGAGGCGATCGCGGCAGCCTTCGAGGCGGAACTCGAGGAGGTAAAGGAAGCCCACATGCTCCTGGGTGACATCGGCAAAACGGCGCTCCTGGCCGCGCAAAAGGCGCTGCACCAGGCGGAACTTTCGCTCTTCCGCCCGATCAAATGCATGCTGGCCAGCCCGGAACCGACCGCGGAAGCGATCTGGGAACGGTTCCGCGACGGGACGACGTCCCCGGTGGTTTACGTGGAGGACAAGTTTGACGGGATCCGGGCGCAACTGCACCGCAGCAAGGAACGGGTCGAAATTTTTTCGCGCGACCTGCGACGGATCACCGGGCAGTTCGGCGACCTGGCCGCGGCGGCGGCCGGGCTCGAGGGCGACCTGATCCTGGACGGCGAGATCATCGCCTACGAGAAAGGCGAGCGCCTGACCTTCTTCGACCTGCAAAAACGGCTCGGGCGCAGGACGGAGGGAGCCGACCTATTCTCGGAGACCTCGGCGAGCGTGCCGGTGGCTTTTGTTGCCTTCGACCTGCTTTACCAGGACGGGCGGTCCCTGCTCCGCGTTCCGTTGAGCGAACGCCGCGAGGCGTTACGCCGCCTGGAGCTGTCGTCGCCCTTTCAGGTGGCGGAGGTTTCGCCCGCGACTTCCGCGGTGGAGATCGAAGCGGCCTTTGCCGCGGCTCGCGAACGCGCGAACGAAGGACTGATGGTGAAAGACGCCGCCAGTTTCTATTCGCCCGGCCGGCGGGGCCTCTTCTGGTTCAAGCTCAAGAAGGAGCTGGCCACGCTCGACGTCGTGGTGGTCGCGGCGGAGCTGGGCCACGGGAAACGAAATCACGTCCTAAGCGATTACACCTTCGCCGTGCGCGACGAGAAGACGGGCGAGCTGCTCACCATCGGCAAGGCTTACAGCGGCCTGACCGACGTGGAGATCGCCGAGCTGACCGCGCACTTCAAAAAGAACACGATTGAAAACCGGGGGCGTTACCGCCGGGTGAAACCAAACGTGGTCCTCGAAGTGGCGTTCGACTCCATCCAGCCGAGCCCGCGACACGCCAGCGGCCTGGCCCTGCGGTTCCCGCGGATCAAGGCGATTCGCACCGACAAAGGGGTGGACGCCATCGACACCCTGGAGCACGCCCGCAAACTGGCGGCCGCGCAGGGGTTCGCCCTGCCCGCGGCCTGAGCGGACCGCTTACTCGCCCTCGGCAGGCGATGGGGACTCCGCCGGTGATTCACCTTCCTCTTCGTCGGCGTCGTCCGATTCAGCGCCCTTCTTCTTTTTCTTTTCCTTTCGCTCTTTTTTGGCGCGTTTTTTCTCCGCTTTCGCGTCGTCGTCCGAGGTTTCCGCAGCCGCGTCAGGCGTTGGACTCGGGTCCAATGTTTCCGTGCGCGGCGGCGGGGTGGGCGCACCGCTGTCGAGCACACGGGTGCTCCCGGCTTCGCGGGCTTGTTCCGCCTGGAAAGGCTGTTGTTGTTCCGTCGCAGCCCGATCCACCCGATCGCGAATGGCCGCGCCTCCGTCCGGCGCGTTGGCCCCGGAAGCGTCTCCGTCTTCGGCACTCTCCGCGGACGGCGTCGAGGTCACCGCGGGCGCGGGGGACGGCGACGGGGTTGCCGGTGGCAGGGTCGCCGTGGCGACCGGCGTCACGGATGGCGACGGATTGACGGCGCCGCGATCACGGCCACCCCGGCGCCCAGTCGGCGACGGCTCGGCCGTTGCCGCCGGACTGGTGGTCGCGGCCGGGGAAGGTGTGGCCGCCGGTTCCGCGGTGGCGGCCGAAACCGGTGTCACTGCGGGGCTGGCGGTTGCGGCGGGTGTCGGGGTCGTGTTCCGCTCACCACGAGGGGAACGGATGGGCGAAGCAGCCGGTGCCGGTGATTCGGCCGGTGTCGCCGTGGCGGCAGGGGCCGCTGTCGCGGCGGGGCTGGTCTCGCCCGCGGGAGATGTCGCCGGCGCAGGCGCGGCCGCTTCCACAGGCTTCTCGAAACTCGGCGGCGGCGCATCAGGCGGCGGGGTGGCTTCGGCCTTCATTTTGCGGCGCAGCTTTTTCTGCTCGCCGCCTTCCTGCATGGCGGCCCAGCCAAGGTCAACCGTGGCCGTGGCAAGGCGCTGCCGCACGGTGGGCGGGCGGACCGGTTCGCCCATGGGAATGATCTCGGGCGCCGGCATGGCAATCACTTCGCCGCGGAGAATCGGACGGGGCTGCGCCTCGTTGAAGGTGGTCTGGCGCTCCAGCCGCATCCGCTCGATCGGGCGCCGGCTCCGGCGGCGGATATTTTCGAAATCCGGCCCCTGGTTCACCACCACCGTGTTCTGGTAGGTGATATTGGTCACGTTCACGGTGTTGTTGATGATGGTGACGTTGCGTTCCCGCGGTACCACGGAGCGCCGGACTTCGTCCGCCCCCATCTGGTCGACGGGAACAAAGACATACTGGTCGGGCCCGATCTCGTAGTAACTGTCGGCCCAGCGCTGAATGCCGCGGCCGCGCTCAAAGCGAGCCTCGGGGGGCAATGGGGCCCAGCCGACATAATCATCGCTCGTGCGCCAGGAGACCCAGGCGGGGGCCCATTGGTCACCCGGAACCCAGACCCAGCCAACGCCGCGGAGGCGGGTCCAGCGTCCATAGTGATAGGTGGCCCAGCCATACGGTTCATCCGAGGCCCAGGTCCAGCCGGCGTCGGTATAAACCCAGCGGCCGTTGGTGTAAGGGCGCCAGTTGCTGGCGCTTTCGGCCTCGGCCGGCTGCCAGACATACCCGTAATTGTCGGTCTCAAACCAGGCGCCGTGCGGTTCAAGTTTCCGGTAGAAAGTGTTGTAAGAGGAGGCGTCCGCGCGGCCCCCGGCGGAACGGCGCGGTTCGTCCGTCTGCCGGCGGCCACCGCGCGGGGCGCGCGGCGTGGCCGTAGGCGCAGCGGCGGCCAGTTCCTTTTCCTGGAGTTCCTGCTCGCGCGCTTCAAGTTCCTCCTGCCGCCGGGCCAGCTCGTCGGCCTCACGTTCGGCCGCGAGGCGTTGCTGCACTTCGCGCTCGACCTCGGCGCGGCGTATTTCGTCGGATTGTTCCTCGGTGCACGCGCCCAGAAGGAGGAAGGCGCCGAGCAGACTCAGGCGGAAGAGCTTGTTCATGGTCCAGTTTAGACCATCTCGCCCCTCTGTTATTCGAAATTAGCGAAAATGCGCCGGCCGGCGCGCGACCCGTGCCCTATTCGCCTCCGCCCTCTGGAGAAGGCGTGCCGGAGATCTCGCCCGGCGTGGCGGAAGAGGAGGGCGCAACGGTGGGCGACGGGGTTGAGATCGAAAACTCCTCCAGCCGACCCTCGTGCCAGCGTTGCCAGTTCAGGATCACGGCCAGCAGCAGAAACACCGCCAGGATCAAGGCCATCAAGGCAAGGCTGCCGCGTGAGATTTTTTCCATTATTCTTCGAGGCGAATGGCGGCGATCGCGTCCATCACCCGCTGGCTGATGCGCTGGTAAGTTTCCTTGCCGCCCGGGGCGACATCCTCCGGCGTAAAATAAATCGGCTCGCCCACCACCACCGTGATCCGCGACAAGCGAATGCGGCTGCTGCCGCGCGGCCAGGCCTGGCGCGCCCCGAAAATGCGCATGGGCACGACCGGGGCCAGCGTCCGGGCGACGATAAGACCGAGCCCGGGCTGGGCCGGTTGCAGGTTGCCATCCAGGGTCCGGCCGCCCTCGGGAAATACCACGGTGCAATGCCCGGCCTTAAGCAGGCGAATCAGAATCTTGAGAGCGCTGCGGTCGCCTCCCTCCTGGTCCACCGGAATGACATTAAGCCGGGGAAGAAGCCACCCGAGCAGGGGCAGGTTGAGCAGACTTTTTCGCGCCAGAAAATAAACCGCGCGCGTGACCCCGATCCCGGCAAACGGCGGGTCGAGATAGCTCTCGTGGTTCATGGCGAAGATGGCGGGGCCCGACTCGATGAGCCGTTCCTGGTGAATGGCCCGAAAGCGAAAGAGGACTTTCGCGATGAGCTTGGAGAAGTTGTAGCAGACCCAGTAGGTTGGATTCACCGGTGGAAAAATCAGGCGGGGGTCGCGGGCGGAACCACCAAACCCTTGAGCTTCAGCCGTCCAAGGATCTCGCCCACAACGCCGTCAATCGTCAGGTGCGAACTGTCGATGACGTGCGCATCCTCCGCGATGATGAGCGGCGAGGCGCGCCGGGACGAATCCGCCCGGTCGCGCGCGGCAATCTGGTCGACCTGCCCCTGCGCGGCCCGCCGCTGCATGCGCACATCCGGGGAGGCATCGATGTAAAACTTGTAGGGCGTTTCCGGGAAAACGACCGACCCGATGTCGCGACCCTCCATGACCACGTTGCGGCCCTCGGCGTAGCGGTGCATTTCGCGCACGAGGAAATCGCGCACCAGCGGCACGCTGCTGACGAGGGAGACATTGTGGTTCACCCGGTCCTCGCGCAGGAACGGCTCGGGATCGATCTCGTCGATCAGGATGCGCGATTCGTTCTCGACCAGATCGCAGGTGAGCCGGGTGCGCGCGAGCAGGGCGGAAATTTCGTCGCTGGAGCCGGGCGCGGCTTTTTGTTCCAGGACATGCCAGGTCACGGCCCGGTACATGGCGCCGGAATTGACATAGGCATAGCCGAGGCGCCGGGCCAGCTCGCGGGCGACGCTGCTCTTGCCCGAGGCGGCCGGGCCGTCAATGGCGATGACATGGTGACTGCTCACAGGTTGCAAAGAGTAGCCGGGTCCCGCGGCGAGGCCAGCCCGCGCCGCGCCCCTCCTTTTAGTCGTCGTCGGGACGCACCGGCGAAAGCGAGCCGATCACCGGGGTGCTGGCAGTGCGTTTGGGATTCAAAAATTCCTCCATCGTCTCCTGGAACTCCGGGTAGGAAGTTTGAACGCAGTCGACATCCTGCACCACGGTCTCGCCATCGGCGAACATTCCGGCGACGGCAAAGGCCATGGCGATGCGGTGATCGCCGAAGCTGGCCACGCGGGCGGCCCGGAGCGCGCCCCGCCCGTGGATCTCGAGGCCGTCGCTCAGCTCAATGACCTGGGCGCCCATCATGCGAAGGTTGTGGGCGATGGCCGCGATCCGGTCCGTTTCCTTCACCCGAAGTTCCTGGGCCTGGCGGATCACGGTGGTGCCACTGGCAACCGCCCCGGCCACGGCCAGGATGGGAAGTTCATCCACCAGCTGGGGCACCTCCTTGCCCTGAATGACGGTCCCTTTCAGGGGCGCACCGGTCACTTCCACGACGCCGACCGGCTCGAACTGATCCACTTCCTCGATGGCCTCGCGGACCTGCGCGCCCATGCGCACGAGCACACCGAGGACGGCGGTGCGGGTGTCGTTCAGGCCGACATTGCGCACGAGCAGGTGGCCGCCGGGCTGGGCCGCGGCCGCGGCCAGCCAGAACGCGGCGGAAGAGATGTCGCCGGGGATCGTGAAATCGCGCGACTCCGGGACCTGGTCGCCGAAGACGCTGATGCCGCCGTTGTCATCCTCCACCGTCCGGACGAGAAAATAGCGAAGCATGAGCTCGGTGTGATTCCGGGTCGCGAGCGGTTCGGTTACGGTGGTCTTGCCCTTGGCGAAAAGACCCGCGAGAAGCAGGGCGCCCTTGACCTGCGCGCTGGCCACGGGGTTCTGGTAGCTGATGCCGTGGAGCGGAGCGCCCTTGATCCGGAGAGGCGCGCTCCCGTGGGGGCCTTCGGCCACGATGTGGGCGCCCATCTGCTGCAGGGGGGTGATGATGCGATCCATCGGCCGGTGGGAAAGCGAGGCGTCGCCCACGAGCCGCGACTCGAATTTCTGCCCGGCGAGCAGGCCGGCGAGCAGACGCATGGTGGTGGCGGAATTGCCGCAATCGATCGGGCCGGCCGGCGCCTTCAGCAGCCGTCGGTTGCCATGGACCACGAGCATGTCCGGCTCGGGTTGCTCGATGCGGACCCCGAGGGCGCGCATCGCCTGCACCGTATTCATGCAATCTTCGCTCGGGAGAAACCCGCGCAGGACGCAAACGCCATTGGAAAGCGACGCGATGATGATGGCGCGGTGGGAGATGCTCTTGTCGCCCGGGACGGTGATTTCCGCGTCGATGCGGGGTGCTCTTTTAACGCGGAATTCCATGGAAAATCGCGCCGGCGGTGACGTTTGCCCGACCGGGCGGCGCGCCGCACAGCATCGGATATTGTTCCGGGTTGTCCAGCCTCTCCCGCCGGGAAGCGGGCGGGATCAGAGTGAAGAAGAACCGATCAGGGAACGAGAAAGATCTTGTTCGTGTAGGGATCTTTAACCTCGGTCCCGGGCGGGAATCCGCGCACGTCGACATAGCCCTCGTTCGGAGCATACGGGCTGGTGACAAAGCCGGGTTTGCTCGGCACCGGGATGCCATAAGGGAGATCGCCCTTGGTCGCGGCGGTCGGCGCCGCCGTGGGCGCCGGGGTGGGACTATCCTGCACCAGGGGGTCGGTCGTCGCCGGCGTCGGCTCCGTGGCGGCCGCGGCCGGATCGAAAGGCTGCGGGGCCGGCGGATACTGGGTCGTGGTGGTGCGGGTGGTCGAGACCCGGCCCGGTCCGCGCTGCGTGGTCCGCCGCGGCGGCTCATCCAGCTCCACGCACGAAGTGAGGATCAAAGCGGACAGCAGAGCAAGGATGAGGGACAATTTCATAAAAGATAGGGACGGTCTCTCCCCCGTTCTAATTCATGGTGGCAGCGCTGACAATCGTTAAATCCTCGCGCGACCATCCCGCCGGGGCGCAAGGATACCTGTTTCGCGCGCCCCAGTTTCGATTTATCAATGAACCATGCCCGGCGGCGAGAACGATCATATCCTGGTGGTGGACGATGACGCCACCAGCCGCCGCCTTTTGCAGCGCATCCTGCGCGAGGCCAAATTTGCCTGCCGCGAATGCGCCGACGGCGGGAAGGTTCTGGCGGCGGTCCGTGAACATCTGCCTTCGCTCATCCTGCTCGATTTCGAGCTGCCCGGCCTGAACGGCGCGGAGGTTCTGCGCTCCATCCGGCGCGACCCGGACCCTTCCGTGGCGCAGCTCCCGGTCATCATGCTGACCGGTCATGGCGGCGAGGAGAGCGAAGTTCTCTGCCTGGAGGCGGGTGCGGACGATTTTGTGACCAAACCGATCAACGCCGCGGTGCTGCGGGCCCGGATCGAGACCCACCGGCGACTGCGCCTGATGCGGCACCAGTTGCAAACGCAGAACAACGAACTGGAGGCGTGGCGCCGCAGTCTCGAGGCCGACCTGGCGGCGGCCCGGTTGACCCAGCAGTCGCTCATTCCCCAAAAACCGCCCTCCCTCCGCAATTGGGAGGTGGCGGCGCTTTACCGGCCGGTCATCCAGGTCGGGGGCGACATTTACGGCTGGCTGCGCCTGACCGACGGTCGCACGCTTTTTTGGATCGCCGATGCCACCGGGCACGGCGCTTCCGCGGCGCTCCTTACCACCCTGGCCAAGCTCCTTTTTCACCACGGCTCGGTCGAGCACACCCGGCCGGCGCGGATCATGCAGGCGGTCAACGCCGATTTCCGCGCGATTTTCGGGGCGCGTTCCTTTATGACCGCGATGTGCGTGGCACTTGATCCCGCGACCGGCGCCGGATCGGTCACGGGCGCGGGACATCCCCCCCTGCTCCTGGCGCGGGGGAAAAAGCCGGCGGAAATGATCTATTCGTCGGCCCCGCCCCTGGGCCTGGTGGAAAAGGCGGCGTTCACCGAGGAGGAATTTTCCCTGGAACCGGGCGACGGTTTCCTGCTCTACACCGACGGTCTTTACGGGACCGACGCGGAGGACCGGCGGCGCCTCGGCCCGGAGCACCTCGGGGGCCTGCTGGACCAGCCTTTTTCCTCGGCCCAAACCCTCCTCCACCACGTCATGTCGCACACGGGATCGAGCGTCCAGGGAGAGCCGTTGGCCGATGACGTGGCCGCGGTGGTGGTGCGCCGAAACGCCTGATTTCCCGGGCAGGGCCCGAAAAAATTAGATTGCCCTGCGCTGGCCTTGGGATTAATCACCTGCCTATGCCGAAATCCACAGCCCAAAAAGCCCCTTCCAAACGCAAGCCGAACGCCGCTTTCATGAAGCCCATGCAGCCGGATGACAAGCTCGCCGCCGTCGTCGGCAGCAAACCGATACCGCGCTCCGAGATCACCAAGAAAGTCTGGGACTACATCAAGAAGAACGGCCTGCAGGACAAGAAACAGAGAACTCTCATCAACGCGGACGACAACATGCGCGCCGTGTTCAATGGCAAGAGCCAGGTCACGATGTTCGAGATGACCAAGCTGGTGAACCAGCACATGAAGTAACCGGCTCCCCAAACAAGTTTAAAGACCGGTCTCGCCCGTGTGCCCGCGCACGCGTGCGAACCGGTTTTTTTCTGCCCGGTTGCAGTTTTCCCGCCCTCGCCGAAAGTCCGGGGTGAAAACATTGCGTGCCCTTGCCCTTCTCCTGGCGCTCTCCTGTGCCTCCCCCCTCTTCGCCGGCGACTCGGGCTGGATGACCGATTTCGCGAAGGCCAAAGCCGCCGCCCGCAGCGGTGACAAGCTGATGCTGGTGGACTTTACCGGCTCGGACTGGTGCGGCTGGTGCATCAAACTGAGCAAGGAAGTTTTCTCCAAAAACGAATTCAAAAAATACGCCGAGCAAAACCTTGTTTTGGTCGAGATCGATTTCCCGCGCCGGAAAACGCAGACGGACGCGGTCAAGGTCCAGAACGAGAAGCTGGCGGCCGATTACGGCATCGAGGGATTCCCAACCGTCCTGGTGCTGGATGCGGACGGGAAAAAGGTCGGCGAGCTGGGCTACATGGAAGGCGGCGCCGAAGCCTTCATCGCGGAGCTGGAAAAGATCCGCAAAGGCTAGGCACGCGCCGGATGCCGTTCAGGGTCGCGGGCTGTTGAAGGCCCGCTGCAGGGCGTCGGCCAGGTCACCGCGGGTAAACGGCTTCGGCAGGGCGCTGCGAAAACCGAAGGCCAGGAACTCGGAGAGCGCGGCTTCGTCCGAGTAACCGCTGCAGATGATCGCAGTCACCTCGGGATCGATGCCGCGGAGACGCTCGATCGTGGCCACGCCCCCCATCCCGCCGCGAATGGTCGCGTCGAGGATGACGGCCTGGAAGGCTTCGCCCCGCTGGAGGGCGTGCTCGTAACTCTTGATCGCTTCCTGCCCGTCCGGCACCGCCGTCACCTCGTAACCGAGCGTGCTGAGGAGCTGCGAGGTCAGGTCGCGGATGGCCGGCTCATCGTCCATCACCAGGACGCGATTATTGTTGAGGAAGAAGGTCTTCTCGACGGGCGTGCCCGGGCCGCGTTCGCGGCGCGCCTCCGTGGCCGGCAGATAAAACGCAAAAACGGCCCCGCGCGAGGCGGAAGATTCCAGGTGCAGCAGGCCGCCATGCTTTTTGATGATGGAATAACTGATGGCGAGACCGAGTCCGCTGCCGGTCGGCTTGGTGGTGAAATAGGGATCGAAAATCTTGCTGGCCAGTTCGTCGGGCACACCGGCCCCCCGGTCGCTCACGGTCACCTTGATGTAGCGCCCGGCCGGGAGCGGCGTCTGCGCATCGTCCTGCGTTTCCACGTTGCGGGCCTGGAGCCGCAGGAGTCCGCCGTGCGGCATGGCGTCGCGCGCGTTCATCACAAGCGAGCCCACCACCTGCTCGATCTGGGAGGCGTCCACCTCGGCTTTCCAAAGATCCGCCGGCACCTCGATGTCCGCGCGCAGGTTTGAACCGTAAAGGGAAAGCTCGGTCGCCCGCTCCAGCAGGCGTCCCAGTTCCACCACCTTCTTGAGCGGGGCGCCCCCCTTCGAAAAGGTCAGGAGCTGGCTGGAGAGATGGGCCGCGTGCTGGGCCGCCTGGCCGGCCTTGGCCAGGAAGTTGATCAGGTTCGGCGACTCCGCCGGGGCCTCGATCTGCGCCAGCCCGATGTTGCCGGAAATGACGGTGAGAATGTTGTTCAGGTCGTGCGCGATCCCGCCCGCAAGAGTGCCGAGCGACTCGAGCTTGCTCGTGGTCAGGCGCTCCTCCTCGTTGCGTTTTCGCTCGGTGATATCGCGGAAGAAAACCGAGACGCCGCCGGCGCTGGGATAGGCATGAACCTCCACCCAGCCCTGCCCTGTGGGATCGGCCGCCTCGAATTCGAGCGGCTCCTGCTCCGCCATGACCCGGCGATAATTGGCCTCGTAGATGGTGCCCCGGATTTCGGGGAACTCCCGCCAGAGGGTTCCGCCCAGGAGCGACTCGCGCCGCCGCCGCAGGAGCGATTCGGCGACCGCGTTGAGATAGGTAAACTTCCACTCGTAATCGAGCGCGAAAAATCCGTCGGTGGTGTTCTCCAGGACGTTGCGCATCGTCCGCTCGGATTCCTGCAGGGCCGCCCGGGCCTGGTTGCGCTCGAGCAATTCCTTGATCTGTCGCTCGGCCACGGAAAGACGGACGTTGAGCAGGCCGAGGTCGAGCGGCTTGGTCAGATAATCGTTGGCCCCCGCAGCCAGGGCCGCTTCCAGGTCCGCGGTATCGATTCGCGCCGTCACCAGGAGGATGAACATCTCATCCCCGTTCTCCTGCGCGCGCACGGCGCGGCAAAGCTCGACCCCGCTTTTGCCAGGCAGCATCCAGTCCAGGATCAGGAAGGGGAAGCTCTCCTGGGCCAGGGCCGCCTCGGCTTCCTCGGCCGAGCCCACCCCGAGCACCTCGTGCCCGCGCAGCTCGAGCAGCCGCCGCAGATTGCGCCGGCTGTCCTGGTGATCTTCAACAAGGAGAATCTTCATTTTGGGGTGGGAGCGCGCGGGCCGGCCCGGAGGACCCGACCGTGCGCCCCGTCCCCTAGGGAGCAGAATGACTGCCAGCAGCGGCTTATTTTGCCGTTTTCTGCGGTGAAATTTTCACAGAGCCGCCTATCTTGCGCATGGAAAGCACTCTGCTACATAACCCACGTTGCGCGCATTTTTCCTCATCCCCACGCTTCTTTTCCTGCTCCCGGTTCTTTCCGTTTCCGCGCAGGTAAGCCCCACGCCGACCGCGACCCCCTCGCCCAGCGTTGCCGCCCCGGCCGCCCCGGCGGCTCCCACTCCCCGGCTTTACACCTACAATTCGGTCCATGTTGGCGGTCCTTTCATCGCCCTCACCTTTGACGACGGACCGCACGCGACCCTGACCCCGAAACTGCTGGACCTGCTGGCGCGGCACAAGGCCAAGGCGACCTTCTTTGTCGTCGGACAAAACGCCGCGGAATACCCGGCGATCGTGCGCCGCATGGCCCGCGAAGGGCACGAGGTGGCGAACCATTCCTGGTCCCACCCGAATCTGGGCAAGATGAGCGATGAGGCGGTGCGCCAGCAGTTGAAAAAAACCGACGACGCCATCAAGGCGGCGACCGGGCTTCGACCCACCCTGATGCGGCCCCCCTACGGCTCGATCACGACCCGGCAAAAGCGGTGGTTCCACGAGGAGTTCGGCTACTCCACCATTCTCTGGGATGTCGATCCGCTGGACTGGCGCCGTCCGGGCGCAGGCGTGGTCACGAGCCGCATCGTCAACGGCACCCGGCAGGGCTCAATCATCCTGGTGCACGACATCCATCCGCCCAGCGTGGAGGCGATGTCGGCGACCCTGAGCCAGCTCGAGTCCAAGGGATTCAAATTTGTCACCGTCTCGGAACTGCTCGCGATGGAACAACCGGCGCCGCCCAAGGCCGTGCCTGTTTCACCCGTACCCAAGGCGGAACCGGCCGCAGCCGCCGCCCCCCCGGCACCTCCCCCGTCAGGCCGGGCCTTTAGCAGGGCGACATGATTGCCGACCATTATCTCCAGCTCCGCACCGAGCTGGAGACTGCGCTGGGCAGCCTCCTCCGGCTCGCTTCCGAGCTGCGCCGCGAGTCCGCCACCCTCGACACCGTCCAGGGGCTGCTGACCGACGCCCGGGAGCCACTTCTCTTTGTGGTGGTGGGCGAGGTCAAGGCCGGCAAATCGTCGCTCCTGAACGCCCTCTTCGGCCAGGAATTTGCCCGGGCCGATGTCCTCCCGGCGACCGACCGGGTTTATGTCTTCAAGTATGCCGAGAAATCAAAAACGGTGGAGATCTCGCCCCGGCTGACCGAGCGCTACGAGCCGATCGAGTTCTTGCGCGACTTCAACATTGTCGATACGCCGGGCACCAACACGATGGTGGCGGAGCACCAGACAATCACGGAGGATTTCGTGCCCCGGGCCGACCTCGTTCTGTTCGTTTTTTCCGTGACGAATCCCTGGACGCAATCCGCCTGGGAGCTGCTGCGTTTCGTGCAGAAGAAATGGCTCAAGCACATTGTCTTTGTCCTGCAGCAGGCCGACCTGCGTGACCCGGCCGAGATCACGATCGTGCAGCGGCACCTGCAGGAGACGGCGATGCAGCGCATCGGGTTTACCCCGCCGATCTTTGCCGTCTCGGCCAAGAAGGCCCTCCTGGCCAAGACCAGCGGGCTGGACAAGGAACGCCTCTGGGAGGAGAGCGGCTTCGCCCCCCTCGAAGCCCAGATCAATTCCGTGGTGGATTCCGAGGGGGCGCGCATGATGAAGCTGCAGTCCATCGTCGGCTCGGCCCGGGTGATCCTGGGCGAGATGGCGACGGAAGTGCGGGGTTCCTTTGAATTGATCGAGCGCGACCAGGCCAACCTCGGCCGGATTGAAAGCGTGCTCGAGGGGCGAAAACAGCAGACCCTGCGGCAGGTGGCCGGTTTCCTGCGCGGGGTGGAGCAAGCCAGCCGTTCCTACGCGAACCAGGCCATGGAACTGCTCGAGGAACGCCTCTCCTTCTGGCGCACCTGGCGCCTCGTCTTCACCCGCGGCGACTGGCAGGCGGAATTTCAGCACGACGTCGAGACGCGGCTGAAGGACTCGATCCAGCCGCAGGTGGAGAACGCGGTGCAGCTGCTCGAGACGGACCTGCGGGGGCTTTGGCCGCAGTTGCAGGAAATGATCGAGTCGCAGTTCGCCTCCGATGCCCGCAGCAAGGTCCCGCGGACCATTCCGGACTTTGCCCGGCAACGGCGCGAACTCCTGCAGGCCGTCCAGCTCAGCCTGGTGGAACGCGCCGCGGGCGACCGCGCCAATGAGCAGCTGGCGGAAATGCTGACCGAGACCGCGACCTGGCTGCGTGTCCCGGCCGGCGTGGCCGCCGCAGGCGGGCTGGTCGCGGTGGTGACCTGGATGACCAGCGCGGCCGTGGCGGACGTCACGGGCATCCTTGCCGGTTCAGCCCTGGTTTTCGGCTCCGCCGTGGCCTTCGGCCGCCGGAAAAAGATCCTCACCGCCTACGGAAAACAGCTCGATGAGCGCCGGGCGCATCTGCTGGAGACGATCGAGGAAAAGCTGAATCATTCGATCGACCTTTTTTACAAGGAGATCCGGACCGCGTTTGAACCGCTGGAGGCGTTTTACTTTGCGCAGCGCAAGGCCCTCGAGCCGATCCTGCAGCGCACCACCGAGCTGGAGGAAAAGGTGGGCGACCTCCATCTCCGGCTCGCGCGCGGCGAGACGAAATAGGGATCGCTATTTGGCGGTCCGGGCGCTCGCCCCCGCCTGCTGCTGCTGCTGTTCTTTCACCAGGCGCGACTCGGCTGCACGGCGGGCGATCACGAAGTTGTTGTTGTCGCCGAAGTTCCGCCAGGGACCAGGCGGCACATCCCGCACGTTCACAAACTGCCAGTCCGTCACGTCCGTGCTCTGCAACCGGAGGAAATCGCGCACCGCAGGCGAAACATCCAGCCCGGCCCCCTTGTTCAGGTTCGGCTTCGGCCGTTCGTTCTGGAAAACGTATTGGAAATGATCGGTGCGGAACGGGCCGCAATCCTCCCATTGCGCGTAGCAAACCCGGTTCCCCTTGCGGATGGCCAGCCAGCGCCCTTTGCAGACGGAACGGCCTTCCTGCACGAACTCCTCCTTAAACCAGGGAATGACCAGCCGCGCCTCGGGCTTGAAACGCCCATGCGAGACGTCGTTGTAGGGCAGGGCCACGTAAAAAGGATTTTGCCGCGGGGTAAAATTGGCCGGGATGTAGTTGCGGCGCGCTCCCGGGTTCGGATTATCGTAGCCGCCGTAGTTCCCCACCCAGTTGGCGTCCCAGGAACTCTTGGTGTTCGGCACCGGGTTGTTTTGGGTCGGCAGCTCGCCGATCCAGAAAACGGTTGTGATAATATTTGTTTTCCAGGGGAAACGGGTGGTCGTGGCGCGCGAAGTGGTCGGGACGAAGACCTGCGGTTCCACCTTCAGCAGGGCCTGTTCGCGCAGTTTCATCGCATACTTTGCGAAATCGGCACTGCTCTCATAAGGCGACTGGGCGAAGGCCCACGACGCGCTTATGCCCAAGAGCAAACAACTTGCGTAAAATTTCCTCATGCTGAAAACCCGCAATTCTTACCGGGATTTCCCGCGTCTGGCAAGAATTTCCCGCCCTTTTTCACCTCTCGGTTCCATGCCCCGGACTATTTAGCAGGGACTGTTCCATCAATGGCGGGCCAAGAGGGTGTCCTCGGCATCGTCCTTTAACCGGGGATGATCGAGGGTGAAATGGAGCCCCCGGCTCTCCTTCCGGCTCAGGGCCGAATCAACGATCAGGGCCGCCACCGTGGCCAGATTGCGCGTTTCCAGCAGGTCCACCGTGACCTTGAAATTCCAGTAAAACTCCCGGATCTCCCTCTGCAGGTTGCGCAGGCGGGAGGCGGCGCGCTGCAACCGGCGTTCCGTCCGCACAATCCCGACGTAATCCCACATCAGGCGGCGGATTTCGTCCCAGTTGTGATAAATCACCACCAGTTCGTCCACGTCGGAGGCGTCGCCCGATTTCCATTCCGGCAGGACCAGGGACCGGCCCGTCCGGGAGGGGGGCGGCGCGCTGATCATGGCCTGGCTGGCGCGGTGGGCCATGACGAGGCCTTCCAGGAGCGAGTTGCTGGCCAGGCGGTTCGCGCCATGGAGGCCGGTGCAGGCCGCCTCGCCCGCGGCGTAAAGGCCGGGAAGCGTGGTGGCGCCGTTGACATCGGTCCGGATGCCACCGCACTGGTAATGCGCCGCGGGCACCACCGGGATGGGCTGTTTCGTCATGTCGATCCCAAACCGGAGGCAGGTCTCGTAGATGTGGGGAAAGCGTTCCTGCAGAAACTCCGGTGATTTTGCGGTGATATCGAGGAAAACGCACTGTGTCCCCGCGCGTTTGATTTCGGCGTCGATGGCGCGGGCCACGATGTCGCGCGGCGCGAGTGAGCCCTGCGGATGATAGCGCGGCATGAAATCCTCGCCGCGGGTGTTGCGGAGGATGCCCCCCTCCCCGCGGACCGCCTCGGAGATCAGGAAAGACTTGGCCTGGGCGTGAAAGAGACAGGTGGGATGGAACTGGACGAATTCCATGTTGGCGATGACGGCGCCCGCGCGCCAGGCGATGGCCACGCCATCGCCGGTGGCCACGTCCGGGTTGGTGGAATAGAGATACACCTTGCCGCAACCGCCGGTGGCGATCAGGACCCGGTCGGACCGAAGGGTCTCAACTTTTTGCGCGTCTTCGTCCAGGACATAAAGGCCAAGGCACCGGTCTTCCGTGGCAAAACCGAGCTTGCCCGCCGTGATTAGATCGACCGCCATGTGGTGCTCCAACAGTTCGATGCGCGGATGGGCCCGCACCTGGCGCAAAAGTGTTCCCTCGATCTCGGCGCCGGTGACGTCGCGCACATGCAGGATGCGGCGCTTTGAGTGGCCGCCCTCCCGCCCAAGGTCAAATTCCCGGTCAACCTCCCGGCGATCGAACTTCATCCCCATCTCCACCAGCTCGGCCAGGCGAGCCGGACCTTCCGTGACCACGGTCCGCACCACTTCCTCGTCGCAAAGGCCCGCCCCGGCGGCGAGCGTGTCGCGGATATGAAGCTCAAAGGAATCCTCCTCGCTCGTGACGCAGGCCACCCCGCCCTGCGCCCAGGCCGTGTTCGTGTCCGCCCCTTTCCTTTTCGTCACCACCGCGACCGAGCCCGCCCTCGCGGCCTTGAGGGCAAAGCTCAGCCCGGCAATCCCGCTCCCGATCACGATAAAATCGAATTCCTTCATCAGATCCGGATGTTGTCGATCAGGCGGGTCTTCCCAAAGAAGGCGGCCACGGCCAGGACAACTCCCGGGCCGGCCGCGGCGGCCGGTTGCAGCGTTTCGCCATCCACCAGCTCGAGGTAGTCCAGCCGGGCGAGGTCGGCCTGCGCAAGGCGGGCCTGAGCCACCTCGAGGATTTTCGCGGGGCTGGTCTCGCCGGCCCGCGCGGCCTTGGCCGCGTCCAGCAAAGCCTGGCGCAGAATCGGCGCCTGGGCGCGTTCCGCCGTGGTCAGATACTGATTCCGCGAGCTGCAGGCGAGACCGTCCGCCTCGCGCACGGTCGGCACGCCGATGATCTCGATGGGAAAATCAAGGTCGCGCACGAGGCGACGAATAATGGCCAGCTGCTGGAAATCTTTCTCGCCAAAGATCGCGATCTCGGGAGCCAGGATGTGAAACAGCTTGGTCACGACCGTGCAGACCCCGCGGAAATGGCCCGGGCGCGAACGGCCACAAAGCGTCTGCGAAAGGGAAACCTCTTCCACGTAGACCGAACGATCAGGGGCATACATCTCCGAAGGACCGGGACGGAAAAGAAGGTCAACCCCGGCCTCGCGGCAAAGCTTCTCGTCCTCTTCCTCCGGCCGCGGATAACGCTCCAGGTCCGCCCCCGGCTCAAACTGGAGCGGATTCACAAAAATGCTGGCCACCAGTTCGCCCTCCGGGCCGGCGGCCGACCGGCCCTGCTGCAACAATTCCAGGTGACCGCGATGCAGAGCTCCCATGGTCGGGACAAGGACACGGGGGCGGCTCCCGCCCGATCGCACCAGGGCCATGGCTTCGCTGCTGCGGGTGCAAATTTTCATGGTCTGCTCCCGGCGTTCTTCTTTTCCATCCAGATTGCCTGGCGCGCAAAACGGAATCGCCGGTGGCCAAACTCGCGCCAACCAGCCTGCCGCGCCAGTTGTCCCAGCTCGGGAAACGAAAAGGCACGGCGGGCGGAAAGGCGGGCGTCCACCCGCGTCATCTCTTCGCGGTAAAAGGTATGCGTCAGGAGAAAGACGCCGGCGCTGGCCAGAGGGCCGCGGCGGAGGTCGGCCACAAGAAGACCTTTCCGAAACCAGCCGGCCATGCGCCGGAGCAGGCCAACCGCATCCGCCTCGGAAAAATGATGAAGCGCGAGCGAGCAGAACACGAAATCGTACGGCTCGACCGGCGTCCAGGCCAGGGCGTCCGCCTCCACAAACGTGATCTCAGGCCAGGCCGCGCTCTCCGTCCGCGCAATTTCCAGGGTCGAGCTCTGCCGGTCGATCGCGGTGATGGCAACCGGCGCCCCCACCCGCCGGGCGTGGCCGGCGATCAGCCGCGGAATGTCCCCGGAGCCGGTGGCGACATCGAGCACCGTGCCGGGCGCGCCCGGCACGATCCAGCGGCCAAGGAATTTCTGCACGAGGGCGTGGCTGCCGAAATGCCGGTTCAGGCTGCGCAGGTTCCGCAGGTCCGCCCGCAGTTCGGGGGTGACCGGCTGCGGACGGTCCATCAATTCCGGCTCCGCCGGGTCAAACTGCCGGGGCATGGTCCCGTGTCAGGCCTGGAGGAAAGCCTGCCATTCCGCCGGCAGCCCGGCGGTTTCGACTTCGCTGGCGATCCTGCCCTCGAACTCGGGCCGGAAGGCGGTGGAGGTGCCGTAGACCATGATGACATCCTCGGAAGACTCGGCGCGCAGGGCGTGCGCCACGCCAGCCGGGATGACCACGCCGACGTTGTTGGGCCCGCGATGGTTGTCGCCTTCGACCAGGAACCGCATGGTGCGCGGCGGCAGGCCGGCGCGGACATCGCGCAGGATCATCTCGACACTGCCCTGGACAAAGAACATGGCGTCCCATTGTTCCTCGTCGTAAGGGCGCAGCGAATAATCCTCACCGTGCGCCGGAAAGAGGCGCGCAAACCATTTGGCCGGTTCGGTGTCGGCCGGGATGGCGGGTGGATGCACGTGGAAACCCTTGGCCGTCTGCGCGTACATGCGCGCCGTGGCCCATTGCCGCGGCCAGAGCCCGATGCGGCCGAGGACGCCCTCGTCGCGCCGGGCGAATTCGCCGAAGAACCCGCGGTGACGCTGCGGATGGACCGCGCGCGAAAAAATCTCCACGCCGGGGATCCAGGCCTGGCTGATGACCGGATCGTCGCGGTCGGCCGCGGCGAGAAGCGATGCTTCCACCCCATCCTCCGCGATCTGCCGGGCCAGATCCCGTTTTGCATAATCGCGCGTGCGCAGGGCCTTTTGCGCCGCGCTGCCCAGTCCCCGCCAGAGATTCGAATCGCTCATCGTTCAGTTGCCTAACGAAAAATCGGCCCGCTCGCGAGAGAGATTTGGATGGTAATACGGATCGCGTTCCCAAACCGAACGCCAACGGACCCGCATTCGCGCCAGCATTTCCTCGTCGGGCCGCGGCGCCTCGGGGCGCAGGTGGGTCAGGCGGGCAAACGGCGTGGAGACCACCAGATGGCCGGCCTGCCGGAGTCGCAGACAGTAATCAAGGTCGGCCCAGGCCCCCATTTCCCCGTCAAATCCGCGCACCGAACGAAAAACATCGCGGCGCGTCAGCAGACAGTCGCCGCTGACCGCGCTGTAATTGCGGGTGATGCGCGCCTGCCGGGCCGCACCGGGCGCGGCCGCCGGAAAGCCGCGAAAGGCATGATCAACGCCGGTCCCGACGGAAAAGACCACGCCGGCATGGTGAATTTCCCCGCCCGGCGTAAGGAGCCGGGCGCCGACCGCTCCCACCTCGGGCCGCGTGGCCTGCTCGGCCATGTGAAAAAGCCATTCCTCGTCGAGCGGGCGAACCAGCGCCGAACAAAAAAGCAGGAGCGAAGCGGCGCATCGGTCGACCGCGAGGTTGAACGCCCCCGCCTTTGGACCGGCAAAAGGAAGGGCCGCCGCCGTCTGACCGTGCCCGGCCAGGTTCAGCCGATCCAGCACCGCCGCGGAGCCGGTCACAATCACCTCAAACGGGACCGGCCCGCTCCGGCCGCGCAAGCCCGCGAGAAAACCCTCGACCTCGCCCGGCGCCTCATCGGCATGCACGATCACCGCCGCCCGCGTTTCCACGGGAATTTCGCGCCGGACGCGGTAAGCGTGCGTGGACCAGTCAATCGCGACATGGCCCGCGACGCGTGTGCGCTCGAGATGTTCCCGAAGGGCGCGCTGGCCGGCCTCGAGCGCGCCCGGTTTGTGCCTGATGTTGTTCGAGGTGGAGCCTTCGCGCCGCCGCCAGTGATAGAGCACGTGCGGCAGATGGTGAATGCGGCCGGTCTTCTCGCTCAGGCGCAGGCAGAGATCGTAGTCCTGCGCCCCTTCAAATCCCTCGCGCAAACCGCCCACTTCCTCGAGGAGCGCGCGGCGGACCACGAGAAGATGCGCGATGTAATTGTAGGAAAGAAAATAGTCGGGCGACCAGTCGGGCTTCAGCATCGGTGATTCGAGACCGTGCGCCCCCAGCTTGTCCTCGTCGGAATAGAGAAGGTCCGCGCCCCGCTCACGCTGGAGCAGCTCGACCACGCGGAAAAGCGCATCCGGTTCCAGCAGGTCGTCATGATCGAGGAAGGCGACCCATTCGCCCTGCGCCTCGGCGAGGGCACGGTTGGTGGCGGTGCTGATCCCGCCGCTTTGAGCAAGGCGCTCCTGGCGGATGCGCGGATCGTCGAGGCCGGCCAGGGCCTCCGCCGTGCCGTCGTCGCTGGAGCCGTCATCGACCACGATCCATTCCCAGCGCGGGTAAACCTGGGCCATGACCGAAGCGGCCGTTTCCCGGAGAAGCGCGCCGGGCGTGTTGTGCACCGGGGTCACGATGCTGAGGAGCGGCCGGAACGGGAAAAGGGCGGCCTCCTGGCGCATCTCCTCGAGACGTTCCGGGCCGGGGCGATGCCGTTGCAGCCAGGCCTGGTAGGCGGCAATCTCCGGGGGCGCCGGACGGTCGGCCTCCGGGGCGGCCCGGCCGAACAGGCGTTTCCACCAGCGGGCGCGGCCCCGCCCGGCGGCGCGCAGCCGCGCCACCTCGATTTTCGCCTTCTTCAGCTCGAGCAGACGCGTCTCCAGGCCGGCGATGTGCGCCGCGGCTTCCTCCAGCTCGGATTTCCGCACCCGGGCCTGCTGCTGCAGGCGCCGCAGTTCCTCCTGCCGTTGGTCGGGTTTAGCATCCATGCGCGCGCCCGCAGGCTTCTCCAAAGCGGCGGGCTCGGCTGACATTATAAAGATTGAAGCGGGAAGCAGCCAAAATTACGGTGCGGCCCGCGACCTCGGTGCGGGACATCATGCTCGATTACGGAGTTTACCTGCTTTATCGCGCGGCCTCCGCCCTGGCCCGGGCCCTGCCTCTGCGCTGGCTTTACGCGGCCGGCTCCGCGCTGGGGTTCGTCATCTGGCTGGCCCTGCCCTCCTATCGGCAGCTCGCCCGCGACAATTTGCGCCTGGCCTTTGCCGGGGAAAAAAGCGCGGAGGAACAGCGCGAGATCGCCCGGCGGCATTTCCGCCGCCTGGTCGCCAACGTCATTTGCGGGCTCAAGTTTCCCTCGCTCACGCCGGAACAGATTCTCGCGCACGTCACGGTGGAGAATGTCGAGGCGATGCACCGTTGCTTCCGGAGCGGGCGGCCCGTGGTGCTCATCCTGAGCCACCTGAGCAACTGGGAATTGTTCGCGCAGACCATGCCCCATTTCTTTGGTTACATCCGCGCCAGCACGGTCTTCCAAAAACTGCGTAATCCTTATCTCGACCGCCACATCCGCGCCATGCGCGCACGCACCGGCCTGGAGCTGTTTGACCGCAGCGAAGGTTTCCAGGGCACCATCGGCCTGCTGCGCGACGGGGGTGGCGTCGGCATCCTGAGCGACCAGCATGCCGGCGACCACGGGATCTGGATGCCGTTCTTCGGCCGGCTCGCCTCCACCACGCCGCTCCCCGCCCTGCTCGCGCGACGAACCGGCGCCGCCGTCATCGCGGCCGCCGTCTACGCGGAAGGATCGGCGCGCTGGCGCATGGTTTTCACCGACCCCATCAATGAAAAAGGAGATTCCGTCGAGACGCTGACCGCGCGCATGAGCAGCGTGATCGAACAACAGATTCGGCGGGCGCCGGAGGATTGGTTCTGGGTGCACAACCGCTGGAAAACGCCCAAGCCCGAGTTTCTTCTCTCCCGCTACAAGCGCGGCCTTCATCTGCCCAACGGGATGGAAAAGCTCAAGCCTTTCCGGATCCTGGTCCGGTCACCCAACTGGCTCGGCGACGCTGTCATGGCGGTGCCAGCCGTGCGCGCCATCAAACGCGGCCGGCCTGATGCTCACGTCACCGTGGCCGTCCCGGCCCGGATTGCGGACGTCTGGCGGCTCGTCGACGCGGTTGACGAGATCGTGCCGCTGCCGGAACGAAGCCTGTTCGGGGCCGCCCGTTTGCTGCGTTCGCGCGGACCGTTTGATGTCGCGATTTTGTTCCCCAATTCCCTGCGCGCGGCGCTGGAAAGCTGGCTCGCCGGGGTGCCCCGCCGCGCCGGACAACGCGGCCACCATCGCCGGCTGTTCCTGAATCAGATCATCCGTGAACGGGAATTGCCCGGGCCGCCGCGGCACCAGGCGGACCGTTATCTTCGCATGGTGCACCGACTGGGCGCGCCGACCGGGGCGGCTGATTTGTTCGCCCCGGCCTCTCCCCCGCCGGCGGCCGCCGGTCCTGCCCGGATCGGATTGTGTCCCGGGGCCGAGTACGGTCCGGCCAAACGCTGGCTGCCGGAGCGCTTCGCCGACGTTGTTTCCACCCTCTCGGCGGAAAGCGACGCTGAGTGGATGATTTTCGGCACCGCGCGGGACCGACCGGTGGCGGAAAAGATTGCCGGGCTCGCCCGCGGCCGGATCACCAACCTCGCGGGACGGACCACGCTTGGTGAATTGATCGAGCACCTGCAAAGTTGCCGGGTGCTCCTGACCAACGACACCGGCACCATGCACCTCGCGGCCCTGCTGGGTGTGCCGACCGTGGCCATCTTCGGCTCGACCGAGCCGCGCCTGACCGGGCCGATGGGCGGCGGGCACACGGTCCTGCGGCATCATGTCGAGTGCAGCCCCTGTTTTCTGCGCGAATGTCCGATCGATTTTCGCTGCATGAAGGCCGTGACCGCGCCGGAGGTGAGCGCGGCCGTTCGCGCGCTCCTGGCCGCGGAATCGAAATAGGCGACAAATCCTTTTGCTTTAACCCGGGCCTTTGGAATCATCAGGCCCATGTCCGAAGAGGAGTTGCAACCGCGCATCGAGACCGAGGTGCAGGTGATGTTTTTCGACACCGACTGTGCGGCGGTGGTGCACAACATCGCCTACCTGCGGTTTATCGAGACGGCGCGCACTCTTCTCGCCGGCCAGCTTGGCCTGGGCCTGGCCGAGATGGCAACCAGCGGCCGCTACCCCGTGGTCGTGCGGACCGAGATCGATTACCGCAAGCCGGCGAAACTGGCGGACAGGCTGGTGGTGCACGGCTGGCTCGACCGGCTGGAGCGGGTGCGTTTCTGGTGCGGCTTCCGCATTCTCCGCCCGGCGGACGAAAGCGTGATCGCGGAGTGCCGCCAGATGCTGGCCCTGATCGAAATGCCGGCGGGGAAACTCCTGCGCCTGCCGGAAACGTGGGAAAAATTTCGCGGAGCGGATAACAGCGCGGCTGCCTGAGCCATGACCACGAGCATTCCGATATTGCGGCCCCACGAGATCATGCTGGAACCGCGCGCGCTGCCGCCGCCGCCGGTGCGCCATGCCCTCTTTGGCACCTTGCTGGCCGTCTCGATTCTGCTGCATGTCGCGACCGCAGGCTGGGGTGATCTTTACAACGAAACCGACGGGCAGTACGCCGGAGCTGCGCGCGAAATGCTGGAGCGAAACGACTGGCTCATGCCCTCCAACAACGGCATTCCGCGCCTGCAAAAACCGCCGCTGGTTTATTGGATGACGCTGGCGAGCTACAAGCTGTTCGGGGTCAACGAAGCGGCCGCCCGGCTCCCCATGTCCCTCGCCACCGTGGCTACCGTGGCGCTCGTCTTCCTGATCGGGGAACGCCTGAAGAATCATTGGCAGGGGTTTCTCGCGGGCGTCATCTACCTGTGTTCCGCCGGTACAGTTCCTCCTCAACCGCATCATCATGCCGGAACCGGTTTTCACGGCCTGCGTCACGGCCGCCGTCTTTTGCGGCATTGCCGGCTACCAGGCTCGGCGATGGCGACAGCTCTGGTTTGCCGGCGCCTGGACGGCCGCGGCGTTCGCCTGCCTGGCCAAGGGATTGCACGGCCTGCTTTATCCCGCCGCGATCTTCCTCGTCCTCGCCCTCCCGTATCGCGAGGCCCGGCTGCGCTTCCGCGGACTGCTGCGCTGGCACCATCTCGCTCTTTTTCTTCTTCTCGTCGCTCCCTGGCATGTCTGGGGCGAGCTTCGTTTTCCCGGTTTCATCCAGTACGTCACCGGCACCGAATGGATGGGCCATCTCGCGGGCCAGGAGGATGCCACCGACAGTTTCGACGATGTCCCGCGCTGGCAGTTTCTCCTGCTTCATCTCTTCTGGTGGTTCCCATGGGGTTTCGTCATCGTCCCGGAGGCCATTTATGCGTGGCGCAAGGTGATCCGCCCGCGCGAGATCGATTTCGGCGACGCGGTGCCCCTCTGCTGGATGGCGGTGGTTTTCCTGCCGCTCCTTTTCATCGGCCAGCGCCAGGATTACTACTCGATGTCCATGTGGCCCGCCTTCGCCCTCTGGGCCGCCACCGCCTGGGAACGGATCTCCGACAAGGTCCAGCTCGCGTGCTCCGCGGTGCTGGTCGCCCTCGGCACCCTGCTCGCGGCGCTGGCCGCCGGGCTGCCCCGCCTGCTGCGCGTCAGCGACGAGGAATGGGGCAAGACGGCCGAGCGTTCCACCGCCTGGAACACCCTGCGCGATGTGCCGAATTCACAATGGCTCGACCTGCGCTGGCTCCTGATCCTTTCCGCGGTTTCCCTGGGTGTGGCAGGTCTTCTCGCCATCTTCCTTGTCCTGAAAGAGCGCAAGCGCGCCGCCGTCATCACCATCTCCATTGCCATGGTCCCGATTGGCCTGGCCATGATCGAGGGAGTGGCAAAAATGGCGCCCTATTTCTCCCTGGCCAAGGCCGCGCGCTACCTGAACACCCACGCCGAGCCCGGGGACGAAATCATGTATGAAGGGGCGCTCCACGTCGGGAGCAGCCTGGTTTTTTATCTCGACCGCAAGTTTCTCCTGATCGACCAGCCGCCGGAACCGCTGCCACCTTCCCTTCGCGGCAAGGTGGGCACCGATCGTTATGTCTCGGAACGGGGCGTGCTCGAAAAATGGGGAGAGCCCGACGGAGTTTACCTGATCATTGAACGGCAGCGCGTGCCCCACTGGCAGGAGACTTTGGTGGACCGGTTTCATGTCTTCCGTCAGGTGGCGACCTGCGGCACCTACGTGGTCCTGACGAACAAACTCTAGGGCGGCAACGGCGCCCGGCGATCTTCGTCGAGGAAACGGGTCCAGAAGCCGCCGTAGGGGTGGACTTGGGAGACCGGGCGACCCTCCCGCACCAGCGGCCGGCCTTCATTGGCCCACGCGAAAATCGAGCCGTCCAGGTTGCGCACATTGGCGAAACCAAGCGCCTGCAAACGCCGGACCATCTCGCCCGAGCGATATCCCACCGCGCAGTAGGTCACGATCGCGGTCTCTTTCTCCACCCCGGCCAAAGTCTCGGCCGGGTCGCTCCCTGGTTCGATCCGCCGCGCCCCGGGCAGATGGCTGACGGCGAACTCTTCGGCCGTGCGAACGTCCAGCAAAAGCGGCTTGGGCTGCTCGGGGCCCTCCAGCCACCGCGCCAGTTCCTCCGTCTCGATCCACTCAATCCCGGGAAAACGCTGCTGCAGCGTCCAGCGCAACACCCACCAATCCGCCTTCTGCAGCCAGAGCAGCGCCGCGCAGACAGCGGCAAAGCCAAGCAGGAAAAGGAGCAGGCGGGCGTTGAACAGGGGCTGGGGCTGGAAACGGCGGGGCGCGATATTCATTTGAAATAACCGGGGTTGACGCTACTGTCCCCGCTCACTTTCGCAGGAATCACGGAGCATACTATGTCGCAGCATCGCAGTCTTAAAGGCGCCAGCACCATCACCGCCAAGCGCAACGTCCTCAAGCGTTTCGAACGCGTTGAGTTGCTGAAGAAGCGCGGCCAGTTCAAGGACGGCTCCAAGGTCATGGGCCTGCCCAAGACCAAGCCGGACGTCTAGGAACGTCGCGCCGGCATCGCCGGGACCTCTTTTCCGGTGCGCCTGAACCGCTACCTCGCCGCCGCTGGCATCGCTTCCCGGCGCGATTGCGACGAACTGATCGCCTCCGGCGCCGTCACCATCAACGGCCGGGTTTGCACCGATTTCAGCGTGCAACCGGCCGCCGAGGACCATGTCAAAGTTCGCGGAAAACTGGTGCGGCTTGACCCGCCACGACATCTGATCATGCACAAGCCGCGCGGTTACGTTTCCACCCGGGAAGATCCACGCGCCACCCGGACGATTTTTGCGCTGCTCCCGGCCAGGTTCCCGCGCGTATTTCACGTGGGCCGTCTCGACGCGGCCAGCGAAGGCCTTCTTCTCCTGACCAATGACGGCGACCTGGCCCAGCGACTCACGCATCCGCGGCACAAGATCGAGAAGGAATATGAAGTCATCCTCGACCGGCCGTGGGACCCGTCGCTCTCCCAAAAACTGGTGCGCGGCATCAACCTCGATGATCAGCGCGCATTCGCTCTGCGGGTGCAGCAGCTTGGCCCTTTCAAGCTTCGTCTTGTCCTGACCCAGGGACTCAACCGACAGATTCGCCGGATGCTGCACGCGCTCGGCTATGAGGCAAAACGACTGGTGCGGATACGTCTCGGTCCTCTCACTCTCGCCGGCGTGGCCCCCGGCCAGTGGCGTCCCCTGACCCAGCGGGAGCTGGCCGCGCTGCGGGGAGAGCGTACCGCCAGCGCGGCCGTCAGGCGGACTCCGCCCGCAGAATAACGAGCGGCGGAACATTTCCGACCCCGCGGCTGGCCAGGAGCCCGACGCCAACCGTCAGGAGGGTGGCGACCGCGCCGCCCACACCCAGCACCAACGCCGAGGGGGCGTAGGTGAGTTCAAAGACAAAGAAGGCCAGTCCCCAGCTCGCCACCGCGGCGAGGCCGACCCCGGCCAGCCCGGCGAACAGCCCAAGGAAGAGATACTCGGCCGCGAGAATGAGCCAGATCTGCCGGCGCGTTGCTCCCAGCGTGCGCAGGAGCACACTCTCCTCGACCCGTTGGTAGCGCCCGCTCCAAAGGACACTGGCCGCCACCGCCAGGCCGGCGATCACCGTGAAGAGCGAGACCACGCGCACGGCCATGGCAACTTTGCTGAGGATGGAATCGACCGTCCGGATGACCGCGGCCAGGTCGATGGCCGAGACATTGGGGAAGCGGGCCACGACCGCGCCCTGCAGACGCGCCGAGGCCGCAGCATCCGGGACCCGGCTGACGAGGACATGGAAACCGGGCGCACTTTCCAGGACACCAGCCGGGAAGACGACGAAGAAATTTGTCTGGAAACGGCGCCAATCGATCTCGCGCAGGCTGGCAATCCGCGTCCGGACCGGCACACCCTGGACATCGAAGACCAATTCGTCGCCCACGGCGGCGTTCCAGTCCCGCGCCAGCTCACGGTCGAGCGAGATGGGCACGACGTCGCCGGCCTGGTAGGTGACGCGGCCGATCCAGGCGCCCGCCGTGATCTTCTCGGTTCCCGTGAGGTGATCGCGAAAGGTCGACCGGTACTCGCGCTCCAACTGCCATTCGGGGATCTTGCGCGCCGGGTCAGCCAGGATCTCGCTGACCGGCCTCCCCTTGATCGAACTGAGGCGCATGGTCACGATCGGCGCTTCCTGCAGGACGGGGAACTCGAGTTCGCGCACCAGCGTTCCCACCGGCTCTTTTTGGTCCGGCTGGATATCGAAGAGAAAAATGTTCGGCTGGCCGCGGTCGTCGATCGACTGGAATTGCGCGAGGAGCACATCCCGGGTGAGCTGAAGACTGACCAGGAGGAAGGTGGCCAGGCCGAGGGAAACGGTCAGGAGCAGCGTCCGGTTGTGCGGCCGGTAAAGATTGGATAGTCCCTGCCGCAACACATAGGGAGCTCGTGGAGAGATGAGGCGCCGCGCGAAACCGATGAGCAGCCGTGCCCAGCCCGAGAGCAATCCGAGGACCAGCGCCAGGGCGCCGGCATAGATCAGCCCCTGCCAGACGGTTTGGGCCTGTGAGATGGAAAAAAGAGTTACGGCTCCGGCCAGGCAGAGCCACGCCGCCCAGATCGCCGGGTCCCGGGCCGCTCCCCCATCCCCTGCGCGCCGCAGTGCCTGCAAAGGCGCCACCCGGCGAAAGCGAAGCAGCGGCGGCAGGGAAAAGAGGAGGCAGAAGGCGAAGCCGATGAAGGCACCGCGCGCCACCGGCCAGAGCATCACGCGGGAGGAGATCTCGACCGGCAGGAAAGAACGCGCGGCCACCGGCAACACCTGCTGCGCCGCCAGTCCCAGGAGACCTCCCACGAGCGCCCCGGCCACGCCGATGCCGGCCGCCTGCAAAAGATAGACCGCGAGGGTGGTCAGGCGCGTGGCCCCAAGGCAGCGGAGAATGGCACTCGTCCGGGTTTTCTGCCGCAGATGCATGCTGATGCCGCTGGCGACCCCGAGCGCACCCAGCAGGAGCGAGACAAAACCGATCAGGCTGAGAAAGCGATAGACATTCTCCAGGGCGCGCCCGATGGCGCGCTGCCGTTCGGCCACGGTGTCCACCTCGAAGCCCTGCGCCTGCAGCCGCAATTCCAGTTCGGCGGCGCGGGCCTCCGCATTGACGCCCCCGGCAAAACCGATGTAGGCCAGATACCGCACCAGGCTGCCGGGCTGGACGAGCCGGGTGGCGGCCACATCGGAAGCAGCAAGAAAAACGCGGGGAGCAAAGCCCGCCCCGGCGGAGGCGTCGCCGGGTATGCGCAGCAGGGCCCCGGCGACCTCAAATTCCGCTTCGCCCAGGCGCACCCGGTCGCCGATCTTTGTTCCAAACTGAAAGAGAAGACTCTGGTCAACGAGGATGCGGCCGCCCCCTCGCAGGAGGGAAAGACTTCCCGGCGGACGAGTTTCCATCTCCCCGTAGAAAGGAAAATCGCCTTCAAGCCCGCGCACCTGCACCAGCCGTGTGCCCGCCCCGCGCGGAAAGACGAGCATGCTGGTGAAGCGTGTCTCCCGGGCCTGGCGGGGCCCAAACTCGGCGAACTGCGTTTCCTCCGACGGCGTAAACGGGCGGTTCGTTTCCACCACCAGATCGGCGCCAAGAAGGGTCCGGGCCTGCCCGTTGATCGCCTCCGCAAGGCTGGCCCGGAACGAGTCGAGCGTGACAAGGGCAGCAACCCCGACGGAAATGCAGAGCGCAAAGAGAAGCAGCCGGCGTCGGCTGGCGCGGCTGTCCCGCCACGCCATTTGCAGAATGAAAAGGCCGGACACGTTGCTAGATCATGGCTCCACCGCGCAAGCGGATGGTGCGCCCGGTGAGCCCCGCCACCTCGGGATCGTGGGTCACGAGGACAAGCGCGGTTCCGGCGTGCTCGTTCAACTCAAGCATCACCTTGATGACGCCTGCGCTCGTTTCTGCGTCCAGGTTGCCGGTCGGTTCATCCGCGAAGAGAATCCTGGGCTGATTGATGAAGGCCCGGGCGAGGGCCACGCGCTGTTGCTCACCGCCCGAAAGCTGCGCCGGGTAATGCCCCGTGCGCGCGCCCAGGCCGACCCGGCCGAGCAATTCCTCCGCGCGCTTTCGAGCCGTGCGGTCACCGCGCAACTCCAGCGGCACGGCCACGTTCTCCAGCGCGGTCAAAGTCGGGATCAGTTGGAAACTTTGAAAGACGAACCCGACGAGCCGATTCCGCAGGCGGGCACGCTCGTCTTCATTCGCGCGCCCGAGATCGATGCCGTCGAGCAGAATGGTCCCGTCGCTCGGGTCATCGAGTCCGGCGCACAAACCGAGGAGAGTGCTCTTTCCGCTCCCGGAGGGACCAAGGATGGCGCAGGTGGAGCCGGCCGCGAGGGCGAAGGTGATGTCGCGCAGCACCGTCAGCTCGCCCGCCGCCGTGCGGTAGGTTTTGCGGACGCGGTCGAGGGTGAGAATCGGGGGCTGGCTCATTGACGATGCGAAGCGATGCGGTTTGCTTACGCGAAGTTGATTCGTCGCGCATGAGAAAAAGGTTTCCTGTATTCTGTTTCGTCCTGGTCTCCCTGGTTGCCCTGGCCTCCGCCGCGCCGGAGGACCGCCCGCGCCGCCTGGTCATCCTGGGCGACAGCATCACCTCCGGCCACGGGCTGAATAAAAACGAGGCTTACCCGGCGGTGCTGGCGGAGAAAGTACGCGCGGCCAACCTCCCCTACGAGGTGGTCAACGCCGGGGTGGGCGGCGATACCAGTGCCGGCGGCCTGCGCCGAATCGACTGGCTTTTGCAGGAGCCGATTGACGTCCTCGTGATCGAACTGGGAGGCAACGATGGTCTGCGCGGCCTGCCGCTGGACGCTCTGAAAAAGAATCTCCAGGGCATCATCGACAAGACCAGATCCCGATATCCCGGGGCGAAGATTGTCCTCGCCGGCATGCGCATCCCCCCGAATCTTGGCCGCGAGTACGCCGAAGGTTTTCAGCAGATTTATCCGGAACTGGCGCGGGAAAATGACGCCCTGCTCATTCCTTTTCTCCTCGAGGGCGTCGGCGGAGTCCGCGCGCTCAACCAGTCCGACCTGATTCATCCGACTGCGGACGGCCATAAATTGATCGCCGATGTGGTCTGGGCCGCGCTCGCGCCGCTCCTGCGCGCCGGATGACCCGCCCCCTTTTTCCCGGTTGCTCGGCCCTCATCACCGGGGCTTCCGCCGGTCTTGGCCGCGAATTTGCCCGCCAGCTTGCCCCGGAAGCGGCGCAGCTTCTCCTGGTCGCCCGCCGCTCCGAACGCCTCGAGGAGTTGCGCGCGCAACTGGCCTCGCAGCATCCCGCACTCAAGGTCCACTGCCTGAGCATCGACCTTGCCCGGGACGGCGCCATTCTGGAACTCGCCGCTGAACTCGAGCGCCGGGAATTCCAGCCCGATCTCCTGATCAACAACGCCGGGCTGGGCGACATCGGCCCGCTGCACAACAGTGACGCCGGGCGCATTCGCGACATCGTCATGGTCAACATGGTGGCGCTGACCCTCCTGACCCGCGCCGTTCTGCCCGGGATGGTCGAGCGGCGGGCTGGAACCATCATCAACGTCAGTTCCTGCGCCGCCTATCTTCCGATCGCCGGGTTCGCCGTCTACGCGGCGACAAAGGCTTACGTGAGCAGTTTCTCCGAGGGAATCCGGGCGGAACTGCGAGGAACCGGGGTGCGGATCACCGCCCTTTGCCCGGGGCCGGTGCACACGGAGTTCACCTCCGTGGCCAAACGCCGGGACGTGCCGGCACGTCTCGGACCGGAACTCGCCTATGTCTCGGCGGAAAACGTCGTGCGCGACGCCCTGCAGGCGGCCGCCGCCGACCGGCCGGTCGTCATTCCCGGATTCCTGATGCAAATCGCCATGTCCGCGGTTCGGCTTTTGCCCATGCCGGCGGTCCGCGTCGTGGCGCGACTCTACGCGAAGTCGTCCTGACGATTCGCTATTTCTTGTATTTCACCGAGCAGCCGTAGGGCGCGGCCGTGGGAGTGCTGACGGGCTGGCCAGCCATGGCCTCATCCAGCGCCGCCCGGACATAATTCTTCGAGGAAGCGATGTCGCCCTGGTCGGTGGAACGCTTGTCATCAATGCCGCCTTCGAAAATGATCTTCCCCTCGGGATTGATCACGAACATGTGCGGCGTGGTCTTGGCGTCATAGAGCCGGCCCACCTTGCCTTCGGGATCGAGCAGCAGCGCCGTCGCGTTAATCTTCCATTCCTCCATTTGCGCCTTGCCCTCGTCGGCCGAGAGATGGCCCTCGAGCCCGGGAGCGGAGGAATCAATCAGGAGCCAGACAACGTCCTTGCCGGCGAACTCCTTCTGGAGCTTTTGCATGTCTCCCTGGCCATAATGCTTTTTCACAAAAGGACACTCCGGGTTGAACCATTCCAGGACCACGTACTTGCCCTTGAAGTCGGAAAGATTGTGCGTTTTCCCCGCGGTGTCCGGAAGCGAGAACGCCGGAGCGGTTTTGTCGGCGGCCAGGGCGGCCGAGACGGCAAGGAGTGAAAGAAGTGCAATGATGTTTTTCATGGTTACTCGGAGGCTACGCGCGGGGCGATGTTTTGGATCTGGTTCAGGACGATTTTTTTCGTCAAAAGCTCGGGGAAAATGAAGGGCTGCTCCGGCTGGCCGGGCGGATACAAAACGTAAAGCGGGACACCCGGCCGGCCAAACTGTTTCAGAACCCGCGTGATCTCCGGATCGGCGTTGGTCCAGTCCGCCTTCATCTTGATGATCCCGCTGCGGGTGAAGGCGTCCCTGACCTCCGTGCTCTCAAGCACGGTGGCTTCATTGAATTTGCAGGTCACGCACCAGGCCGCCGTGAAATCGAGGAAGACCGCGTTCCCCTTTTCCAGTTCGGAGGCCAGACGCGCCGGGGAAAAGGCGACCCAGCCATCCCCCGGCGTCCCCTCCTGCATCGCCACCGGGGCGTTGAACTTTGTCCCGATGAAGAAAAATCCGCCGGCAGCGAGCAGGACCAGCATCAGCAGGGTCACGAAAATTCGGGTCGTGCGGGAAACGGTCGCGGTGAGGAACGCGCCCTTCATCCAGCAGACGAGACCCAGCACGAGCAGGAAAGCGCCGCTCCAGACGATGGCGCCGGCACCCCGTTGCGCGCCGAGCACGGAGAGGAGAAAAAGAAGCGTGGCCAGGAGAATAAAACCCATCAGCTCTTTCACCCGCACCATCCAGGGCCCGGGTTTCGGCAGGAAACGCAGCCAGGCGGGCTGGGCCGTGAGCAGCAGGTAAGGCGCGCTCATCCCCGCCGCGATGGCGGCAAACATGGCCAGGATGACGAAGCTCGATTGGGTGAAGGCGAAGCCGAGCGCGGTTCCAAGGAAGGGAGCCGTGCAGGGCGTGGCCAGCACGGTGGCGAAGACACCCTGGAAAAAGGAGCCGGCCTCGCCCTCCCGGTTGGTCCAGCCGAGCAGGCCGCGGCTGGCCGACTCCGGCAGGGTGATCTCAAAAACGCCAAGAAGGTTGAGCGCAAAGACGAGCACGATCGCGCCCAAGCCCAGGACAAAATAGGGATTGGTGAACTGGAACGCGCCCCAGGTGAGATCACGCCCGGCTGCCTTCATCGCCACCAGGAGCAGGGCCAAACCCAAAAACCAGGCAAAAACCCCCGCGGAGAAAGCCAGTCCGCTCCGGAGAATGCGAGCGCGGCTCTGCCCGGCCTGTTGAATAAAGCCGAAGATCTTCAGCGAAATCACGGGCAGCACGCAGGGCATCAGGTTGAGAATCATTCCGCCGAGGAAACCCAGGACGAGAAACCGCAAAAGCTGCCGCGAGCTCAGCGGAACCGCCGCCGTCACCGCGGAATCCGAACCTGCCGGCGCCGCACTCGGCGCGGACGCACCTGTCTCCAGCCGCCAGGCATTCCGTTGTTCGTGGTCACTCGCGCCAAAGACCACCAGCCCAGCCATCTGGTTGAGGTCATTTCCCTCCAGCGGAATGCGAAAGACGATTTCACCCGCTTCGCCGGTCTGGCGTTCGGGATGTCCCACGACACTTGCGCCCGGCGGATTCGGATAAAAATCCACATAGGGATGAGCTTTCAGCGCCTCGCTTTGGAGGCGGAGTTCCAGTTCCGTCTTGGTCACGCGCCGCCAGTTTGCCCGCACGGTTTCCTCGCCCGGCCAGGCTTGCGGAAGCTCGCGCTGCTGGCGCTCGAACAACTCTTTCCGGGCAGGCGCGCCCTCGCCATTGGGCAGAACAAGGGACAGGCTGGCGTCTCCCGGAATGCAGATCCGCTCGCAAACGAGCCATTTCGGTTCCGCCTGCAGCGTGACCGATTCGCCCTGCAGGTCGGCCGGGGGCGTGACCTGCTGGGTGAGAAGCACCTCGTCGTGGTATCCGTAAATCCGGATGTCACCCGGCTCGACCAGGCGCTGCGGTATGGGCCATTGCACCGGCCCGGCCTCCCACCCTGGCGGCAGCTTTAGGTTGATCTCGGTGGGCAGACCGGAGTCGCCGGGGTACTGCCAGTAGGTGTGCCACCCCTTTTCCATTCGCAAGAGCAGCCCGACGGTAAACGGTTTGCCCGGGGTTACCGCGGTGGTGTCGGCCACCAGTTCCGCCTGGACCAGTTGCCGGCCCTGGTAAGTCTGCGCCAAACTCCCGGGGACGCTTCCGATGCCCAGGCAGAATGCCAGGAGGAGAAGCGAAAAGCGTCGGGAAAGTTTCATACAAGGCAATACCACCAGCAGGGGTGAGAGCAATTTGACCCCGCCGGGGTCGCCTCCGTTCAACCAGGAGGGCGGGCCGAATTATTCGACGCCGTAGACTTCGATCAGGGCAATGCCAGTGGCGTTGTTCTTGCCCCGCACGATCGCAGTATGGTTTCCCGGGACGAGAAACCCTCCCAGCGCGGCCTCGCCGGTGCCGGTCGGCGCGAAGCCATACTGCTGGGTCAGGATATCATTAAGATAATCATCGTTGCTGCGCACCAGATCGCCGTTGCCATTGCGCAACTCGAGCACCGGATCAGCCAAAGCCCCGGCGACGCCGGTTGACCGGCCGAGGGCGCGAATGATCACCCCCTTGGGCTGCGGGCCGAAATTGATCAGTCCGCCGATCAGGACATCGTCGCCCGTGCCGACAAAGCCGCGGGTGGAAATGTTGGCGAGCTTGGGGCTGGCGGGGTCGCCCGCATCCAGATCGTAAACTTCAACGAGCGCAATGCCGGTCGTTTCGTTGCTGCCACGAACGATGGCGGTGTAGGCGCTGTCGTTGGCCGGGACCGTCACGATCATGGCGGACTCCTGATCATGGGACGGGGCAAACCCGGCATTCGTGATCTCGGTCTCCTGAGTATCCCGCCAGTTGTCGTTGCTCCGGATCAGTCCGCCGGCACCGTTGCGCAGTTCCAGCACGGGATTCTCCAGGACGCCATTGAGGCCGGTGGACGGTCCGAGGACCCGGATAAGAACCCGCTTGGTCCCGCCGCCCTGGACAATGAATCCGCCGATCATGACGCTTTCGCCCGTGCCGACACGACCGCGGGTGGAGATGTTGGCGAGGCGCCCGGCGCCGGTGTAACGACCGTCGCCCGCGGCCTGGGGAGCGCCAGCGCGCGCGCCGTACAACGCCTTGGCCCCGGCCACGTCATCCAGCATCAGAGTGAAAGTGCCGTCGACAAAGGCGTTCATGACCGCTTCCACGTTCTGGCCATCCTGGTCCGGGTGATCGAGCCCAAGAAGATGTCCGACTTCATGCAGGGCCACGCGGTGAAGGTCGGTCCTGGTCGGGTCACCGCTGTTGCCGGTGGCGGATTGCCAGCGCACGGCGGAATTGAAAATGATGTCCGACTCGATGATCCGGTTGTTGCTGTCGTTGTTCACCAGGGCGACGGCGAGGGTGGAAGAGCCGAAATGCTGCTGGTAGACCTGGCTGTTGAACTGGACCGAAGTGACGCCGTCCAGATCGCCCGCCGGCGTCGTGATCGGGGCGAAATTCCAGTTCACCTGGAAATTGGCCATGTGCTCGTTCCAGATGGCGAAGGTGTTGGCGACCGAGTCGTTCCAGGAACGGCTGCCATCAAGCAGGACGCTTTGGAGCACGACGGATCCGTTGTTGATCGCAACCGAGCCGGGAAAGTTCAGCGTCGCCTCGTTGGTCCCCGTGACCGAAACGATCTTGGAGGTCGAGAACATGCCGGGGCCCAGCGACCGTTTTGCCCACGTCACCCTGCGTGAACGAATTGCTTGGGGCATTCAGCTTCTTCGTGCCGGCCGCGAGGGTTACGCCGGTGACTGTCTTGTTGTACGGTCCCATTTGGATGCGGACGGTGAGCGTGCCGGGACTCCATGAACCCGGGGCCGGGAAGATGAACGAATAGCTGCGGCCTTCCGGGAGCCCGCAAAAAAGGAGAAGCGCGGCCAGGGCCGCAACGCGCCGGGGCACGATTTATTCCAGGTTCTTCTGGCGATCGGCCGCGGTGGCAAGAGTGCTCTTGATCGTATCTCTTGAACTCCTGCAGCGAAACCGCGGGACGCCCCGTGACCGAGGCGCGACCGGCGCCATGGCCTGTCGGATCCTGCTGTCCCAAGGCGGTGACGTCGGTGAGCGGCGCGCCGCTGTTCAGGGCGACCACCTCGCGGCCGGTCACCTTGTCGAGCTCCACGCGAAAACGGCCGTGCATGATTCCGACCAGGGGAATGAACTGCGAGCCGTTGTTCTCCACGAAAACAACGTCGCGATCACCCACCTTGAACTTCGGCCCGTCGGTCACTTCCAGCGTCTGGCCGTCAACCGTGCCGCCCAGCATCCGCATGGTGTAGCTGGAACCGGCTTCGCCCTTGAGCGTGTCCTTCACTTTGAAGGTGACAAAGCTGACGATGCGGCGCTGGGCGCCTTCGCCGGCCCACTCCGATTTCACTTCGGACACGGTGCCTTCGAAGATCAGCTGGGCGTTATCAACCAATTCTTCGAATTTGGGCGGGATGACCGTGGTGGCCTGAAGCGCGGTCGCGCCGAGAAGGGAGCAGATGAGGACGAGCGGGCGAATATTTTTCATGGGGAACAGTGGGGAAACAGTAGACGATTCGTTTTGGAACTCAATCAGATAAGTTTACGATTTTTAGGTAAATAAGCCGCCCGTTTCGCCCCTTTTAGGGCACTTCAAAAACTTCCACCAGCCCAACCCCGCGCCCCCCGTTATACCCCCGCACAATCACGGTGAAATTCCCCGCACCGAGCGAAGCGTAGATGGCCGCCTCCCGGGCGCGCGCCGGCGAAAGACCTCTGGCGGAAACCTGGCTCGCCTGAGGATGGTCGGCCCAGTCGTCATTCGAAGTCACCAGGTTGCCGGCGCCATCCCGCAGTTCCATGGTCGGATCCGCCAGGGCGCCCGCCACGCCGTAATCGCTCAATGACGGACCCACGGCCCGGACCACCACCGCCCGGGCCCCGGCGCCTTGCACAATAAAGCCGCCAATGATCGCGTCGTCCCCGGTCCCGACTTCCGCGCGGGTGGAGACGTTTGCGAGCTTCGTCTCGGGGTTGGACATCTCGTAGGCCTCCACCAGGGCCACGCCCACGCCGCTGTTCGCTCCGCGCAGGATCACCGTGTAACTCCCCTCGGCCAGGGTGGCGACAATGGCCGACTCCGAAGGATGGGTCGGGGCGAGCCCGCTGGCGCTGATCTCGGCCGCCTGCGCACCCTGCGCCCAGTCGTCGTTCGAGAGCATGGTGGCGCCGGCCGCGTTCTTCAATTCCATGGTGGGATCGGCCAGGGCTCCGGAAATCCCGGCGGCCGCGAGGGACGGTCCAATCCCGCGCAGCATGATTTTCTTCGGGGCGGAACCGGAAACGATGAAGCCCCCAATGAGCACGTTGTCACCCGTGCCGGCCTTGACGCGGGTCGAGAGGTTCACCAGACGTCCGGGCACCGGAGTAGGCGAAGGCGTGGGGGTGGGCGTAGGCGCCGCCACTCCATAAATGTTCTGGGCGCCGTTGATGTCGTCCTGGGCCAGGTAAGCCCGGTCGCTCACGACCGAGTTCATGACGGCATCCACGTTCTGGCCGCGGTCATCGGGATGGTTCAGCCCGATTCCGTGCCCGACCTCATGCAGGAAAACGCGCCGAATATCGGCGATCGCATAACCATTGCTGCCGAATTGCAGCCGGCCACGGTAGGAATCGAAACTCTGTGCCGTGTTGAAAAGAATGTCCGCCTCGATGAGCGACGAGCCCTGCATCCGATAGTAGGTCACGGCGAGGGTGCCCCGCCCAAAGGATTGGCCGAAGACCGTGCTGGAAAAGACCACGGAATTGACCCGGTCGCCGGAAGAGACAGGCGGGTTGGTATTGGTCGAGCCCACCATGCGGAGGCGCTGGATCCGCACATTCCACTCATCCAGGGCGGGCGTGACCGCGGCGTCCCAGGAGGTGTTGCCATCCTGCAGGGTGCGGCCGGCCTGGCCCAGGCCCATCTGAAACGTGAGCACGGTATTGCTGGGCCAGGCGTAACCACTGGTCACGTAGGCGTGCCCGGGGGCGGGGAACAGACAAAGGAGGGCGGTGGCGAAAAAGAACGCCTTGCGGAAGGGCAGCGCGGCGAGGGCGCTCCAGATCAGGCCGGGAAAACTCATATAATTTCCATAAGCAGGTGCCGTGCGCACCCGGGAGGGTTCCCCGGATAATTTTGTTCCCGCCGGCCTCCGCGCAGGGAGCCACCCGGGCGAAAAATCCCCCTGCAACCCGTCAAGACACCCGGATCGGGGCCACGAATATGGCCAATTCTCAACCGTGCGGCGCAGGCGCGCCGAAGATCGGGGAATCACCGGGGGAACGGGGGAAATCAGGCGCTCAGGGCACCAGGAATATTTTCCCGGTGTAGGGATCCTTCACCTTGCTCCCGGGAGAGTACCCGGTCACATCGACATAACCCCCCTTGGGATCATACGGGCTAAAGACGTAGCCCGCCTTGCCCGGCACCGGTTTGGCATACGGCAGGGAAGTCGTGGCCGGCGCGGAGGAAGATCGCGGAGGGGAAGCCGGCGTCCGGCGCGATGGGCTCGGCTGGCGGCGAGGAGGCGCGTCCCGTTCCGTCAGGCGACGGTCGGACGGGGGCGGCGGCGGAACATAATCGGTGTCGTATGTGGTGGTGGTCGTGGTTTGGGTCACGACCCGGTCGTCATCCGACGCCAGTCTTTCGCGGATGTAGCGGTTGGGCGTGTCGATGACGTGAAAGGCGCGCTGCCCCACCGTCCGCGCGGTTTCACAACCGCTCAGGAGAAGGGCTGCTGCCAGGATTGATCCGCCGCGTTTCATCCCGGAGGCAATAGAGCATTCGCGCTTCATAAGGCAACCATCCGACGCGCCGGGCCGCCTCTTATTCGACCGCCTTCAAATCGGCAACGAATTGGTCGACCACCTCCGCGGTCACGGCCCAGGAGCACATCACCCGGTAGACATCAGGTTCAATGAACTTGTAGAAATGCCAGCCCCGGGCCCGCAGCGCCTCCGCCACCCGTTCCTCAAGACGAAGAAAGAGGGCGCTTGCCTCGACCGGGAACACGATTGGCGCATGGGAAAGGCCGCGCACCCCCTCCGCCAGCCGGCGGGCCATGGCATTGGCGTGGGCCGCGTTCTTCAGCCAGACGTTGTTCTCGAGCAGACCGACCCAGGGCGCCGCCATAAAACGCATCTTGGAGGCCAGCTGGCCTGCCTGCTTGGCGCGATAATCAAATTCCTCTGCCAGCGCGCGCTCGAAGAAAACCACCAGGTCGCCTGCGGCGGTGCCGTTCTTGGTCCCGCCAAAACAGAGCACATCCACACCCGCCACGAGGCGGCCGGGGGCGCAGCCCAGCGCAGCGCAGGCGTTGGCGAAGCGGGCCCCGTCCATCTGCACCCGCAGGTTTTTCTGGCGGGCGTAATCGGCCAGGGCCCCCAGCTCTTCCTCGGTGTAGACGGTTCCGAGCTCGGTCGATTGCGTGATACTGAGAACGCCCGGCCGGGGCGAATGCAGCTCTCGTTGCCGCTTCCGCGCTTCCTCCAGGCGGCCCAGGTCCAGTTTCCCGAGCGCACCCGGCACCGGGATCACCTTGGAACCGCCGCTGAAAAATTCCGGCGCGCCACATTCGTCGCACTCGATATGGGCGAACTCATGACAAAGAATGCTGTGAAACGGACGCGCCAGCTGGGCCAGCGCGAGAGAGTTCGCCGCGGTGCCGTTGAAGACGAGGAAGACCTCGCAGTCCCGCTCGAAAATTTCGCGCACCAGCCGGCAGAGCTCCGTGGTCCAGCGGTCTTCCCCGTAGGAGGAACACTCGCCTGCGTTGGCCTCGCGCAGTTTTTCCCAGGCCTCGGGACAGATCCCCGCGGTGTTATCGCTGGCCAGCTCGAAGCGTTCCTTCATGCGCCTGCCTCCGTAAGCGCGCCGGCTCTTCTCCGCAAACGCGGAACCTGGCGAAACGATTTGCCTGGCGACGCCGAGCCGATCGGCCTCCGGCGCGCACCAGGCAAATCTTCTGCTTCCCTAACCCTATATGCGAACACGCCAGCAGACCGGGGCGACGGGAATTGCCGTTCCCGCGGGACGGAAAGAGGTTCCCCTGCAGTTGTCTGCACCCTTCCCGGCCGTGCCCTCGATTCACTGCGCGGTCCAAGGATGATTCGGACGACCCGCGGGATTTGACCGTCTTTCACGTTAAATTCCTTCTTATTATTTCCAGAATGCCCGGACGTATCTCGCCACGGTTGGCGAAGTGCGCAGCCCCGATTACTATCTGTCATGAGTCATCTGCAGGCGGAGGTGGAGCGGCGCGGCGAACAAATTTTCGACCTGGTCGACCGCCACCCGGAGTCGATTTTCAGCAAGGCCGGCTTTTACCAGCGGATGATGGCGCTCTCCATGAAGGACGAGCATTTCAAGGTGCAGATGTTCCGCTTTGTCGACGTCCTCGCCTCGCTCCGCCGTTCCGGCGACATCGTCCAGCATCTGGACGAATATTTTGCCGACATGAAGGACGGCTTCGCGCCGATCGTGAAGACCGGCGTGCGCGCGGCCAAAATCGTGCCGTGGCTGAGCGCCTTTGTCCTGCGCAAGAACGTCAGCGGGATGGCGCGCCAGTTCATCGCCGGCCGGGACGGACGCGACGTGATCAAAACGCTGCGGCAACGCCGGGCCCAGAACATCGGCTTCACCGTCGACCTCCTCGGCGAAGCGGTCGTGAGCGAAAAGGAAACGGAGGAATACGCCGCCCGTTGCTATGAACTCCTCGAGACGCTCGCGGCGGAAACGCGCGGCTGGTCCGACCCCCTCGGGCGCCACGCCGAGCTTTTTCCGGTGGTCAATCTTTCCATCAAGATCTCAGCCCTTTACTCCCAGATGAACCCGGCCGACCCGGCTGACGCCATCGCGCACCTCGCTCCCCGGCTTCGTCCCCTCCTCCGGCGCGCACGCGACCTCGGCGCCTTTGTCAATTTCGACATGGAAAGCTACGCGCACAAAAACTCGACGCTCGAGCTGTTCCGCACCCTCTTCGCCGAGGACGAATTTCGCGACTGGCCGCACGCCGGCATCGTCATCCAGGCCTACCTGCGCGACGCCGAGCGCGACCTGCGCGACCTGGTCGCCTGGGGCCGCCAGCGCGGCACGCGTTTCACCGTTCGCCTCGTCAAGGGGGCCTACTGGGATTACGAGAAGATCAGGGCCGGACAGAACGGCTGGCCCTGCCCGGTCTTCCTGCAGAAACCGGAAAGCGACGCCTGCTTCGAGGCCTGCACCCGCGTGTTGCTCGAGAACGAGGAGATCGTCACCGCCGCCTTCGGTTCCCACAACGTCCGTTCCATTGCCTACGCCCAGGCTCTCGCGGCCGAGCTCGGCCTCGAGAAAAGCCGGTTCGAGTTCCAGCTCCTTTACGGCATGGCCGGCCCGATTAAACGCGCGCTCGTCGAGATGGGTTACCGGGTGCGCGAATACTGCCCGGTGGGCGAGCTGCTCCCCGGCATGGCCTACCTCGTCCGACGCCTCCTCGAAAACACCTCGAACGAGGGGTTCCTGCGCGCCAAATTTTCCGAGAACGCCTCCGCCGTTCAGCTCCTGCGCGACCCGAATGAGCTGATCCGCTCCTCGGATAACGGTGCCGATGCCCTTCATCCCGCCGCGCGGGAACATAACGGGAGCCGCAACGGCGCCAGCCGCGAAACGCTCGCCGGCGACACCTACGAAAACGCGCCCATGATCAACTTCGTCCACCCGCAAAACCAGGAACAGATGCGCACGGCCCTGCGCGAGGTTCGAAACCGCTTCGGCAAAAAATATCCGCTCGTGATCGGCGGCGAAAAACTTTCTCCCGGCGAATATCTCCCCTCCGTGAACCCCGGGCAGCCTTCCGAGGTTGTCGGCGAGGTCGCCGCCGGCGGGCTCAAGGAAGCGGAGCGCGCCGTGGCCGCGGCCCGTGCCGCCTGGCCGCGCTGGCGTGCCACCCCGTTCGAAAAACGCGCACAGCTTCTCGAACGCGTCGCCGCCGTCATGGAACGCCGCCGTTTCGAGCTTTGCGCCCTCGAGGTCTTTGAAGTGGGCAAGCCTTGGGCGGAAGCCGACGGCGACATCCGCGAGGCGATGGATTTCTGCCTCTTTTATGCCCAGCAAATGCGCCTGATGGGCCGGCCCAGCCTGACCCAGCATGTGCCCGGCGAGGAGAGCTACCAGCACTACTGGCCGCGCGGCGTCGCCCTGGTCATTGCTCCCTGGAATTTCCCCGTCGCCATTCTTTGCGGCATGGTCTCGGCCGCGCTGGTCACGGGCAACACCGTCATCATGAAGCCGGCCGAGCAATCCGCCGTCTGCGGCGCGCTCCTCATGGAAATGTTCGAGGAAGCCGGTCTGCCTCCCGGCGTGCTCAATTTCCTGGCGGGGGACGGCGCCGTGGTCGGGGCCGCATCTCGTCGATCACCCCGGGATCGACTTGATCGCCTTCACCGGTTCACGCGAGGTCGGCCTGAACATCTGGGAGAGCGCGGGAAAAACGCGGGCCGGCCAGCTCGAGCTCAAGCGCGTTGTCTGCGAGATGGGCGGAAAAAACGCGGTCATTGTCGACTCGGACGCCGACCTCGACGAAACGATCGTCGACACGGTTTACAGCGCCTTCGGTTACCAGGGCCAGAAATGTTCCGCCTGTTCCCGGCTCATCGTGCTGGAGGAAAATTACGATCGCGTTGTCGAGCGGCTGATCGCCGCCACCGCCAGCCTCCGCGTGGGCAACCCGGAGGAACCGGGCATCACCGTCGGACCGGTCATCGACGAAACCGCCTATCGCCGCATCCTCAAGACGATCGAGGAAGGCAAATCGGAGGCCACCCTCGCCTACCAGGCCGCCGACATCCCCTCCCAAGGGTATTACATCCCGCCGACCATCTTCACCGATGTCCGGCCCGAGATGAAGCTGGCCCAACAGGAAATCTTTGGCCCGGTCCTCAGCGTCATCAAGGTGCGCGACCTGGACGAGGCAATCGAGGTGGCTAACGGCACGCAGTACGCCCTCACCGCCGGCTTTTTCTCGCGCAGTCCCGCCAATATCGAGCGGGTCAAGGCGGCGCTCGTCGCTGGCAACGTTTATATCAACCGCTCCTGCACCGGCGCCGTCGTCGGGCGTCATCCCTTTGGCGGTTTCAAGATGAGCGGCGGCGGGACCAAGGCCGGAGGCGGCGATTACCTGCTCAACTTCGTCGTGCCCCGCGTGGTCACGGAAAACATCATGCGCCACGGCTTCGCGCCCGAATCCACCCCGCCTTCGCGCCCGGAATTCCGGGGCTGACGGCTGCTTATCTCGGCTCCCCGAGTTTTTTTAACGGCGCTTCGTTTCCGCTCAGCCAGCGCAGAATCGGCTCGATCGCGGCTGGCACGACATCGTTGTGCCCGGCCCCCGGAATTTCCACCAGGGTGACCATCCCGCTCTGGCCATTCGCCAGGGAACGGCTCATCGCCAGAGGGATCAGCTCATCTTCGGTGCCGTGAAAAATAATGATCGTCGGCGGCGACGGCGCCCGGGCCAGCTCCGCCAGCCGGGCCCGGTTGTCGAAGTTTTCCGCCACCAGCCAGCCGAAAGGGCGCGCAAAAAGGTGGGCCGCCACCTCGCGCAGGCTGGTGAAGGGGGCGATGAGCAGGATCCGCCGCACCGGATGCCGGGTGGCAAAATCAAGAGCGGCCGCCGCCCCCAGCGATTGCCCGGCCGCGTTCAGGGCCATGGCCCGGGAATCAATCCCGAGATGTTTCTCCAGCGCGGCCACCGCTCCCGCCGCCGCCGCCCGCGTGTTTTCGCGGCCGGCCCGGCCTTCTGAAAATCCGTATCCCGGATAATCCACCAGCAGGAAGGCCTGCGAGCGCAAGGCCTCGGCCCGGACGAGGTGGAGCCAGTCGAGGGCGGTGGAGGCGTTCCCGCTGAACATCACCCAGATCGGCGCGCCCTCCGACCGGTCGCGCGCCGGCACAAAAAAGGCGCTCTGGCGTCCGGCATTGGTGACAAACTCGAGTCGGATCCCCTTGCTCTCCTCCAGCAGCCGCGACTCCGCCGCTCCGTAACCGCGGGGATGATAGAGCAGCGCGTGCTGCCATGAAAAAAGGATGCCCATGAATAAGACCACGCCGAGAACAACCAACGCCAGGAAACGCAGCCATCTCGGAATTCGCATGGTCATGAAACCGGTGTTGCCCGGAAATGGTCCGGGGCTGCATACGGCTCCCGGCTCCGTTCTCCCGGCGGCCGATTCCTTCCGACCATACCGGGTGAGACGCAGCCACGCACGCAGGATCAACCGGCCAGGGCGGCCCAGCGGAGAGAGCCTTGTCCGCACCGGCGGCACGCCTAAAGTCGTGGATGCTTCATGTGGTCAGCACCCCGATCGGCAACCTGGCCGATATTTCCCAGCGGGCCATCGATACCCTGAGGGAAGCGGACGTCATCGCGGCGGAAGACACCCGGCATTCCGGGCTTCTTCTCCGGCATCTCGGTCTTTCCCGTCCCATGGTCAGTTTCCATGAGCACAACGAGGCCATGCGGACCGCACAGCTGGTCGAACGCCTGGCCGCCGGCGAAAATGTCGCCCTCATCACCGATGCCGGCATGCCCGGCCTGTCCGATCCAGGGGGCCGGCTCATCCGCGCCTGCGTCGAGCGAGCCCTGCCCCTCACCGTCATCCCCGGCGCCTCCGCCATCCTGACCGCCCTCGTCGGTTCGGGGTTTCCCATGGAACGCTTCGCCTTTCGCGGCTTTCTCCCGGTAAAAAGCGGCGGGAGGGAACGCGATCTTCGCGCCGCCGCCGCGGCGGACGAAACCGTGATTTTCTTCGAGTCGCCGCATCGGCTCATCAAGACACTCGCCGCCTGCGAGGTCATCATGCCGGACCGCCGCCTTTGCGTGGCCCGCGAGCTGACCAAAAAATTCGAGGAATACCGGCGGGGCACCGCGGCGGAGCTCCTGGCCCATTACCAGGCCCACCCGCCCAAGGGGGAAATCGTCCTCCTGGTCGCCCCTGCGGAAGCCGACAAGGCCAGGCGGTCGCGGACTCAGGTTTCCATTTGCCAAGCGGCGCCTTCCGTGTGAATTTCCCCGTCCTTTTCCCCAGAAAAAGGGACCTCTTTTTAGTATGGCTTACGCAATTATCAAAACCGGTGGCAGACAGTATCGCGTCGCAGAAGGCGATATCATTGATGTCGATTTCCTGAACGGCGAAAACGGCAAGGAAGGCGTCTTCGCCGATGTCCTCATGCTCGGCGACGGCGAGAACGTGACCCATGGCACGCCGCTGGTTGAGGGAGCCACCGTCACGGGGGAAATCGTGGAGCAGCGCAAGGACAAGAAGGTCATCGCCTTCAAGTATCGCCGGCGAAAAGGCTATCACCGCACCGTCGGTCATCGCCGCAAGCTGACCCGGGTCAAGATCACCAGCATCGACCTCGGCGGCAGCAAGCCGGCCCGCGCGCGCAAGACCAAGGAATAGTTTTATGGCCCATAAAAAAGGACAGGGAAGTGTTAAGAACGGCCGCGACAGCGTCAGCAAGCGGCTGGGCGTGAAAAAATTCGGCAGCCAGGAGGTCGTGGCCGGCAACATCATTGTGCGGCAGCGCGGGACCAAGTTCGTCCCGGGCAAGAACGTCGGTCTCGGGCGCGATTACACCATTTTTGCCCTGGTCGACGGCGCGGTGCGCTTCGATCGGGCCGGCCGCCGGGTCAACGTCGACCCGATCGGCGCCTGAAGCGCAGGGCCAGACCGGGTCCGGGGTGCGATCAGCATGTAAGACCCCGTTCCGGCGGTTGCGACGGCGATAAAACAGGACGCCCATGAAATACAAGACCTACCTCCTCTTTGGACCGCCCGGGAGCGGCAAAGGCACCCAGGGAAAAACGCTCGGGCAGCATTCCCCGCTTTTTTCACTGCGCCTGCGGTGACGTTTTTCGCGCCATCGACACCCGCACCAAGGTCGGCCGCGCCTTCCTCGACTACTCGAGCCGCGGCCAGCTCGTGCCCGACGAAATCACGGTGGAACTTTGGAAGGCCCGCATCGACGCCGCCGTCGACGCCCACACCTTCAAGCCGGACATCGACACCCTCGTGCTCGACGGGATTCCCCGGAACGTCGGGCAGGCGCGGATCATGGACGAACTCATCGACGTCGAGAAAGTCTTCCATCTTTCCTGCCCCGACCGGGAACAGCTTTATGTCCGCCTGAAAAAGCGGGCCCTGAAGGACAACCGCCTGGATGACGCCAACGAGGAGGTGATCCACAAGCGGCTCGCCATTTACGAGACCGAATCGAAACCGGTGCTGGGCCATTACGGACCCGGGCGCACCACCGTGGTCGACGCCACGCAGCCGCCCGCCCGCGTGCTCCTCGAAATCCTCATGAGCGTCAACGGGATGAAGAACGGGCAGCATGAGCCAGCCGCAGTTTGAGAATTTCACCGCCTCCAGCCTCTATTGCGGCAAGTGCCAGGCGGCCATGCCCGTGCGGGAACGGCTTCTTCTCGTCCTGCCCGACAAGGAAATTTACGACTATCTCTGCACCGGCTGCGCGGCCTCCGTCGGCTCACGCGAGGTTACCGCGGGCGAGAAATTGATGGCCCAGGCCATGGCCGCGCCGCGCCCGCGCCGGCGTGTCCCCGCGCCCGGCTCATTGTAGGTTTCCGCCCATGCGGATCCTTTTCCTCGGCACCGGCGCGATCGGTGTGCCCTCCTTCCATGCTCTCGCCCAGTCGCGCCACGAGCTTTGCGGTCTTGTCACCCAGCCGGACCGGCCGGCCGGCCGCGCCCAGGCATTGACCGAGCCGCCCATCAAGGAGGCCGCCCGTGCCGCCGGCGTGGCCCCCCTGCTGCAACCGGAGAAAATTCGAAACGAGGAAGCCGTCGCCTGGATCCGGGAACGAAATCCCGAAGCCATCGTCGTTATGGCCTATGGACAGATTCTCCCTCCGTCCGTCCTGAAGATCCCCCCGCTCGGCTGCCTGAACCTGCACGCCTCGCTCCTGCCGCGGCATCGCGGCGCTTCCTGCATTCAGGCCGCCATCGGCGCCGGCGACGCCGAGACCGGAATCACGGTCATGTTCATGGATGAAGGTCTCGACACCGGGGACATCCTGCTCCAGGAACGCCTGGCAATCGCGCCCGGACGAAACGGGCGGCTCGCTGCACGACCGGCTCGCTGACCTCGCACCCCCTCTCCTCCTGCAGGCGCTTGATCTGCTCGAGGCGGGCCAGGCGCCGCGCCAGCCGCAGCAGAACGAGCTGGCCACTTACGCCGGGAAACTGAGCCGCGAGGATGGCCGGATCGACTGGAACGAAGAGCCCGCTTCGATTGAGCGGAAAATCCGCGCCTGGAACCCCTGGCCCGGCGCCTTCACCACCATCGAGGCCGAGGGCCGGCCGCCGGTGAAACTGAAAATCTTTCGAGCCCGCCTCGAACCCGGCGCGGCCCCGGGTCCCGGTCTGGCCGCCCCGGACGGTTCCCTGCGGGTGGGAGACCTGGTCCTGACCGAGGTGCAACTGGAGGGAAGGAAGCGGATGCCGGTCCCTGACCTTCTCCGTGGCGCCCCCTGGCTGGCTGCCGCCCGCCTCGCGGCGCCGGGCGCGCCCTGAGTTTTCCTTTGCCAAGGGGCCTCCCTTCTGGTTCATCATTCGCGCCATGTCGAGCGCCGCCGCCACCCCAGTCTACCAGCGCATTGTGCTCAAACTGAGCGGGGAAGCGCTGCGCGAACCGGGCGGCCGGGAAACCATCTCGCCCCAGATCGTCCGGGAAATTGCGGAACCGGTCCGCCAGGCGGTGGAACTGGGCGTGCAGATTTCGATTGTGATCGGTGGCGGCAACATCTGGCGCGGCCTGGCCGCGTCGCATCGCGGGATGGACCGCACCACGGCCGATTACATGGGCATGCTCGCCACCGTCATCAACGGCCTGGCCCTGCAAAGCGCGCTCGAGCAGGCGGGCCTGACCGTGCGGGTGCAAACGGCGATTGAAATGAAAAACGTGGCCGAGCCCTTTATCCTGCGACGGGCCATCCGCCACCTCGAGCTCGGGCGCGTGGTCATTTTCGTCGCCGGCACCGGCAACCCCTATTTCTCGACCGACACGACGGCTGCGCTCCGGGCAAGCGAGATTGGCGCCAACGCCATCCTCAAGGGCACCAAGGTGGACGGCGTCTACGATTCCGACCCGGCGAAGAACCCGAATGCCAAACGTTACGAACGCCTCACCTACACCGAGGCGCTGACGAAACGGCTGCAGGTAATGGATTCCACCGCTTTCAGCCTTTGCATGGATAACAAGATTCCCATCGTCGTGTTCGACATGAACAAGAAAGGGATCCTGCGCGACATCATTTGCGGGAACAATCCGGGCACCCTGGTCACGGAGTAGTTGCGCCGTTCCTCCCGCAGGTTATGAACTCTAGCGATGAGCCCTGAAGAAATCTTACTGGAGGCGGAAGTGTCGATGGAAAAAAGCGTCGACTACATGGTGCACGAGTTTGCCGCCGTCCGCACCGGCAAGGCCTCCCCGGCCCTGGTGGAGAACGTCGACGTCGACGCCTATGGCTCGGCCATGAAACTGAAGCAGCTCGCGCTCATCACCACGCCGGAGCCGCGTCTCCTCGTCGTCCAGCCGTTCGATGCCAGCATGGTCCAGGTCATCGAAAAGGCGCTCAAGGAGTCGAAGATCGGCATTACCCCCGCGGTGGACGGCAAGATCATCCGCCTTCCCGTGCCCGAGCTCTCCGAGGAACGCCGGCGCGACCTCGTCAAATCCCTCAAGCAGATGGCGGAGGAAGCCCGCGTGCGCGTCCGCTCGAATCGCCGGACCGCGATTGACGAGGCGAAAAAGGCCAAGACCTCCGGCGACCTGACCGAGGATGGCCTCCGCGATACCGAAGCCGACATCCAGAAGCTGACCGACAAATACGTCAAGTCGATCGACGACCACTTCGAGCGCAAGGAAGCCGAAGTGATGAAAGTCTGAGGAGCCGGGCTCAGGCCGATTAAGCGGCGGCGCTTCCCCTTCCGTCATCCCGAGCGCACGCGAGGGACCCCACAAGCGTTAATCAGCGGCCAATTCCCTGGAAAAGGGGCATCCCGCCAGGGCGCTTCCCATTCACAAAACCACATCCTCGCTCTCAAAACGTTCGTGGGGTCCTTCGCTTCGCTCAGGATGACAAGGCGCCCGGCTTAGAGCCGCACCAGGTCCAGCAGGAACTGGCACCAGAGATAGACCATCCCGCGCCACGAGTATTTCACTTCGCCCGCGGGCGTCTGGGTCAGGACGCCTTCGTCCAGGTTGTGGGCAATCTGCGCGCGCAAATCGTTCTCCATCTCGGCCTGGATGCGGTCGTTATCCAGCGCTTCGATCGCCTCGACCTGGACCTGGTTCTTCCGCAAGAATTCCTTGTGGCTCTGGTAGAGCTGCCAGAAGGACTGGTCGGGCTTTTGCCGATTGATCCGGTACTGCGGGGTGAGTTTCAGGCCGTAGGAGAGCGGATAATTCCAGGTCGTCCAAACCTGGCCATCACGCGCCCGCGAGGAGATGCGCAGGTAATAAAAAGAGAGATCGTGCTGCTCGTTCAGGCAAATGGTGGCCTGGGCCCGGTCTTCCTCCCGGTAGTAAAGCCGGAAGAATTGCCGGTAGTCCTCCCAGTCCCAGCCTGAATCGCTCACGTGCCGGAACCCCTCGTTTTCGATCTCCTGCGAGATCTCGTCCAGGGTCGGGAAAACCTCGTGCGCCGGCGGGCTCTTGGGCCGAAGCGCTTTCTCCTTCGGCAGCCTCAACGCCCGGATCCGGGTGAGGATTTCCAGCCAGGGCAGAAAGAGCCAGCTCAAGGCCGCCAACAAGCCGAGGAGCCAGCTGTCGGTGACGAAGAAAACGCCCAGAAAGGTGGCCGTGAGAATGCCCAGGGCCCCGACTTTCTGCGCCCAGGCCGCCTGGTAACTGCGCAGGGCGACACTGAGAACCGCCACCCCGAGCGTGAGGAAGAGTCCGAACAACATCTAGGGCTCGATCCGATGCTCGCGCAAAAACGCCTCCAGCTGATCGGTGTCGAAGTTGGCCAGGACCTCGTCCCCTGCGGCCAGGGTCGGCACGTAGGTCTGCTCGGACAGCTCCACCATTTCGCGGTAGGCCTCGCGGTCCTGCCCGACGTCGATCTCGGTGAATTTATAGCCGCGTTCCGCCAGGTATTCCTTGGCATCGATGCACCAGGAACACCATTCACGGCTGTAAAGTTTGAGGTCAGCGGCCATGGGAGGGAATAAACGGGACTGCGTTCGGGCGTCAACCGGCCCGCTAGTAGGACTTGGCCCAGACTACGCGCTGCCGGCTCGGTTCGCCGGTGAAAGGACAGCGGCCCGGTTCCCCCGTGGCCCCGCCCGGGATGCAGCGAATCGTCACCTTGAGGTCGTTCTTGATCTGTTCCTCGACCGCGCGCGCCCCGTTCCAGTGCGCCAGGGCAAAGCCGCCATGGATCTCCGGCTTCTCCTTCTTCGCGGGCGTAAAGAACTGATAAAACTCTTCCTTGGAATCGATCACGCGCGTGTGTTCGTCGCGGAAACGCCGCGCCCGCTCCAGGAGCGCCTGCTGGATGCCATCGAGCAGCCCGGCCATGCCGCCGACGACCTCGTTTTCCTCCAGGAACTCCTTGCTCTTGACCGGTTGATCGCGGCGGCTCACGGCGAACTTGCCCGACTCCAGGTCGCGCGGCCCGATCTCGATTCGCACCGGCACCCCCTTCTTGATCCATTCCCAGTTCTTCACGCCGCCGCCCAGGTCGCGCTGGTCCAGTTCCACCTCGATCGGCGCACCGTGGAACGACTGCGCCCGCAGCCGGGCCGCCAGCTTCGCCGCCGCTTCCAGCACCGCCGCCCGGCTTTCCTCCTTCGGCGTGATCGGAATGATGACCACGTGGGTCGGGGCGATCCGCGGCGGCAGGACCAGTCCGTCGTCGTCGGAATGGGCCATGATCATGGTCCCGATGAGCCGCGTGCTCACGCCCCAGCTCGTGGTCCAGCCGAATTCCTGTTTCCCGTCGCGGTTCTGGAACTGGATCCCGCTCCCGCGCGAAAAATTCTGGCCGAGAAAATGCGAGGTGCCGGCCTGGATCGCCTTGCGATCCTGCACCATGGCCTCGATGCAGAGCGTCTGGACCGCGCCCGGGAAGCGCTCGCTCTCCGATTTTTCCCCGCTGAAGACCGGCACGGCGAGGTGGTCGCGCACAAACGTCTCGTAGACCTCGAGCATGCGCTGCGTCTCCTCGCGCGCTTCCGTTTCGGTCTCGTGCACGGTGTGGCCCTCCTGCCAGAGAAACTCGGTCGTGCGCAGGAAAATGCGCGGGCGCATCTCCCAGCGCACCACGTTGGCCCATTGGTTGATCAGGATGGGAAGGTCCCGGTAGGATTGCACCCATTTCGCGTAGCTCGCCCCGATGATGGTCTCGCTTGTCGGCCGGATCACGAGCGGCTCGGTCAATTCCGCGGCCGGCGCCGGCCGCATCCGGCCCTCGGCATCAAGCTCCAGCCGGTGATGGGTCACGACCGCGCATTCCTTGGCGAACCCTTCCACGTGGTCCGCCTCCTTTTGCAGGTAGCTCAGCGGGATAAAGAGCGGGAAATAGGCGTTCCGGTGCCCCGTCGCCTTGAACATGGCGTCGAGCTGCCGCTGCATGTTCTCCCAGATGCCGTAGCCCCACGGGCGAATCACCATGCAGCCGCGCACATCCGACGCTTCCGCCAGTTCCGCCGCCCGGATCACCTGTTGATACCATTCGGGAAAATCCTCTTCACGCCGGGGCGTGATCGCGGTCTTGGGAGCGTTCGACATGCGGCGAGAGCAATAAACGCAGGAACGCCCCCGCGCCAGCGGGGAATCGACTTGGCTGTGACCTAGTTTCTCGCCACCAGCGCGCGCCAGCCGGTCGCGCCCTCGGCGTAACCGCCCGCAAAGTCCATCGTGCAGACGCTGCCGTAACGGGCGTGCCCGCCGTAACCGACGCCCACCACGGCAAAGCGCGGATTGAAAATATTGGCGCGATGTTTCCGATGGCGCAGCCCGTCGTCAATGATCAGGGCCAGCACAATCTCCCGCGCGCTGTTTTTCCCATAGGCAATGTTTTCACCCCACAGGCCGGTCCACGTGCCGTAGCGCCCCAGGCGGGAACCGGTCCGGCCGTGACCGACCGCTCCCCCAGCCTGGGCCGCGCAATGATCCGCCGCGGCCCGCGCCATTCCTTCCGAGACAGCGAGCGGACCGACCGGGGCGGCCCGGTGCAGGAAGCGCACGGCCTCCTCGACCGCGCCGCGCCCTTCCTTGGTCCGGACCGGGACCCGGCCGGGGCGGAGGAACAGATTTCCCTGGAAGCGAGGCAGCAATTCCTCGGCAAAAGTGGCGTAAAGCTGGGGATTGGTCCGGGCCAGGTTCAGTTCGCGCACCACCTCTTCCGGGGTGGCTGCGGAGAGGGCAATCGGGAAAAGAAGCGCGAAAAGCGCGGTCAACGGGAGGCGGCTCATTATGGAAATTATAAGCAGGTCGGGTGCCAGCGCCGCCCCCCATCAGCCCACGCGGAAAACCTCTCCCCGGCGTTTGACACCCCGCCGTACCCCCTCTACTTTCCACGCCTTTCCGCACCTTCATGAAGACGTTCTCCGCCAAAGCCACCGAGATCCAACGCAAGTGGTGGATCATCGACGCCAGGGACCAGGTCCTCGGCCGCGTCGCCGTTAAAGCCGCCAATCTCCTCCGGGGCAAAGAAAAAGCGGTCTACACACCGCACGTCGACACCGGCGATTTCGTGGTCGTGATCAATGCCGACAAGGTCCGGCTCACGGGCAAAAAAGAGGATCAGAAGACCTACATGAGCTTTTCCGGATTCGTCGGCGGACACAAGAGCGAGAATGTGCGCGCCCGCCGCGAACGCCATCCCGAGCTGCTGGTGGAACGTGCCATCCGCGGCATGATCCCGCACAACCGCCTGGGCCGTTCCGTTTACCGCAAACTCAAAGTCTACAAGGGTGACCTTCACCCGCATGCCGCGCAGCAGCCTGCCGCGGTCCAATTCTAGAATCCCCATGGCCCAGACACAGGAATTCATCGCCACCGGTCGCCGCAAAACCTCCGTCGCGCGCATTCGCATGACCGCCGGCAACGGCAAAATCGACGTCAACGGGCGCTCTTTTGAGGAGTATTTTCCGACGGTCCCGCTGCAGAACACGGTCCTGGAACCGTTGCAGTCGGTGAAGCTGGCCAGCTCCTACGATCTTTCGGTGAACACCAGCGGTGGCGGCGCGACCGGCCAGGCCGGTGCCACCCGCCTCGCCATTGCCCGCGCCCTCCTCCAGGTGGATGGCGAACTGCGCGGCACGCTCAAGAGCGAAGGATTCCTCAGCCGCGACCCGCGGATGAAAGAGCGCAAGAAGTCGGGACAACCCGGCGCTCGCAAGCGCTTCCAGTTCTCGAAGCGCTAGAAGCAGCGCTTCCCGCTGACTTTTTCCGGAGCGGAACTCTGTTCCGCCATCTTTCTTTCGCCTGCGGCGAAAGCGTCCTTCTACGGAGATTGCGCCGGCTGCACCGGCGCCGCGGCGGCGTGGCCGCGGGAGTTCCTGTCACCGGTGCCGTCGCCGCGGGCTTCGCCGGCGCGGTCGGTGGCGGCAGGGTTCGCAACTGCCGTCTGGCTTCATTCGCGACCAGGCTGTCGGCATGCTGGGAAAGAATGGTCTCGGTCACGCGGCGCGCTTCCTCCAGACGCCCGAGGGCGCGCAGGAGCTGCACCTGGGTCAGAAGAGCAACGGGCGTATTGAAATCCTGGGGGTGCTCGCTCGTGAGACGTTGCAGGGCGGCGAGTGCCTTTTCCGTTTCGCCCATGGCATCGAGGTTGGCCGCAAGACCCAGGCGGGCGGTCGAGGTGAACTGGTGTTCCGGGTAACGTTCGAGGAATTTTTCGAGCGTGGCGTTCGAGTCGGCGAATTTTTTCTCCTCGCGCTGCCGTTCCGCCAGCAGCAGGTGGGCGTTGGCCGCCGGGCCGGTCCCGGCATAATCATCCATCACCCGGAGGTAATCAGCCGGGAGCTGGGCGCCGGCCAAAGCCCTGGCCGCGGAGGCGCCACGGTATTCCTGGTAAAGTTGATAACCGCCGTATCCGAGGCCGGCCAGAACCAGCACGGCCAGGACGGCCAGGATCGGGGATTTGTTGCGTTCCCAGAACATCCCGGCATCAAGCAACGGGGAGGGATTGGAAGTCTCGTGGTCAGTCATGGAAAAAAGGGGTCCGGACGCGGAGGGATGTTATGGCACGCGATGGATGGCCGCGCAAGCCGCTGCCGTGCCGGGGTGAGGCCAGTCCCCCCGGGGCAGACGATTCCCTTGCACGAACGCGAAAGACGAAACCCTGGCGGGTCGCAACCCGGAAAAGGATCCCTCCCAGTGGACCACCGGGCAGGAATCAATGACCGGTCCGCAGCGCTCCTATCTGCAGACTCTCTGCCGCGAGGCCGGGGTCGAGTTCGATGAGACGCTCTCGAAGGCCGAGGCCTCTCGCCGGATTGACGAGCTCCAGCAGGAAACCGGGCGCGGCCGGTTCGATTAGCGCGCGGGCTTGAAGCGGACGCAGCGCGAGGGCGGCGTCTTCGCCTTGAGAAAGTTTCTCATCAGGCCGAGGGCCTGCCGGTTTTCCTTTTCCGAGTTCGAGACACAGCAATCCTCCGGGATGATGAGGTTGTAGTCGCGCATGTAGGCATCGTTGGCCGTGAAGAGGACGCAAAAGTTTCCGGCAATTCCGGTGAGGACCAGGGTTTCACACCCGAGATAACGGAGGAGCGTCTCCAGCGTGCTCGAGAAGAACCCGGAATGTTTCGGTTTGAGAACAAAGTAATCTTCCTCATCCGGGGCGAGCTGCCGGGTGATGCCGCGCCCGCGGGACTCTGCGGAGGAGCAGTGTTCCACGATGCGCCGAAAATCGGACTGCCAGCGCCCGAAATTGTCGTTCACATAGATCACGGGCACCCCGGCCGCCCGGGCGCGCTTCTTCAGGCGGGCCAGGCGCAGGGCCATCCGCTCCGCCGCCGGCAGCATCCGCCGGGCCTCGGGAAAATCGAGGTCGTTGATGACGTCGATCAGGAGAAGCGCCGTCTCGTTCTTGTCCGGCGCGTTTCCGTCGAGGTCCGCGTTGCGCCGGGGCGCCGCCCGCGGGCTTCGCCCCCGCGCCTCGCGGTCAGCTTTTCTTCCGGCCGCCCTTCTTTTTGCCGCCACTTTTACGCCCGCCTTTCCTGCCGCCTTTGCGGGCGGGCTTTTTGTTTTCCTTTTTGCCGTGGCCGCTGCCGGATTTCTTCCCGCCGCCGGACATGGCGTTCACCGTGGCCCAGGCGCGGCGTTTCGCTTCCTTCTTCCTGGTCCCGCGCTCCTGGTAACCCTCGGCGATATGCTTCGCCTTCCGCTTTTGTTTTTTCGTGTATTTATCTTTGTCTCCCTGTGGCATCGATTCCTCCTTTGGTTCGGGGATTCCAAGACAAAACGCATCTCTGGCCCCCGGCGGATTGGTGACGCTCCGCCAAAGCATGCGCCCGGTCCCCGCCCGCCAGCCGATAGTCAGGGTATGAACGACTTCCTCAGTTTCCTCCACGGGGCCCTGGGCATCGATGTCCCCCCGACGGATCTCGACATCGTGCAGATGACTCTGCGCGGACTCCTCGTTTTTCTCGCCGCCCTCATCCTCATCCGCCTCGGACACAAGCGCACCCTGGCGCGCAAGACACCTTTCGACATGGTCCTGCTCATCATCGTCGGCTCGGTCATGTCCCGCGCCATCAATGGCAGCGCCGCTTTTCTTCCCACCCTGCTGGCCGCCGCCGCCCTGGTCTTTTTACATCGCCTCTTCGCCCTCACCGCCTACGCCACCGATTTCTTTGGCTTTTACGTCAAGGGAAGGCCGCACGTCCTGGTGGAGAACGGCAAGTACCGCGAGGACGTCATGCTCCGGCAGCACGTTTCCAAGAACGACATCGAGGAGGACATGCGCTTGCAGGGGGTGGACGACCTGAAAAAGGTGCGGCTGGCCCGCATCGAGCGCAGCGGCGACATCTCCTTCGTGCTCGATTAGCGGTTCGCGCCCGCGCGCCATCCTGCTATTTTCCGCGCGTGCCGACGCACGACAAACTCTTCCTGCCCGGCCCGGTTGAAGTCTCGGAGAAGACGCTGGCCGCGTTTGCCCGGCCGATGATCGGACATCGCAGCGCCGGGTTTAAAGCCCTTTACGCCGCGATCCACCCGCGGCTGCAGGAACTTTTCGGAACACGCCAGCCCGTCTTTCTTTCCACCTCCTCGGCCTGGGGCGTGATGGAGGCCGCCCTGCGCAACCTCGTTCGCACCCGCGTTCTTTGCTGCATGTGCGGAGCCTTCTCCGACAAATGGCTCGAGGTGGCCCGGCGCTGCGGCCTCGAGGCGGAACCGTTGCAGGTGGAGTGGGGCCAGCCCATCCCGCCGGAAGCGCTTCGCCGCGCGCTCGCCACCGGGCGGTTCGACACGGTTGCGCTGATCCATAATGAGACTTCCACCGGCGTAATGAATCCCCTGGAGGAACTGGCGGCGGTGGCGCGCGATTTCCCCGAGGTTCTCCTCGTGGTCGACGCCGTTTCCTCGCTCTCCGCGGTGGAGATCGGGATGGATCGCCTCGGACTCGACGTGCTCCTCACCGGCAGCCAGAAAGCGCTCGCTCTTCCCCCCGGTCTTTCCCTTTTCAGTGTCTCGCAGAAGGCCCTTGCCCGCGCGGAGACGACGCCGGGACGCGGCTATTATTTCGATTTCCTCGAGTTCCGCCGGCAACAGGAGGAGAACATGACGCCGAGCACCCCGAGCATCGGCCACATTCACGCCCTGCAATCCCAGCTCGACGATATTTTCGCGGAAGGGCTCGACTCGCGTCATGCCCGGCATCGGGAAACCAACCGGTTGGTGCACGACTGGGTGGAGGCGCGCGGCTTTGGCTTTTTTGCCGCGGAAGGTTTTCGCTCGGTCACGCTGACCTGCGTGCGCAACGACCGGGAGATCGACGTGGCTGCATTGGTGCGGACGCTGCGGGAACGCCATCATCTCGTGATCGACGGCGGCTACGGCAAATTGAAGGGCAAGACCTTCCGGCTTTCGAACATGGGCGACGAAACCGTGGCCACGGTCTCCCACCTCCTCCGCTGTCTCGACGATTGTCTCGGCTAGCGCGCTCTCATCCGGGCGGGACCGCCAGCCGCGGCGGCGTCTCCCGCGCCCCGGCCGTCTCCGATTTGCGCCAAAAGATGATCGCGACCCCGCCCAGGACCAGGGCCGCGCCCACCAGCATGAGAAGGGAAAAACGCTCGCCTCCCAGCGCCCAGCCCAGGGCAATCGCGCCGGGCGGCGTGATCAGCGAGATGGTCTGGAGGTTGATCACCGACATGCGCGGCATCAGCCAGTAGAGGAGGAGAAAGGTGAGCGAGGAGCCGATCACCGCCAGGTAAAGCAGACAACCCACCGCCAGCGGCGTCCAGGCAAAGGAAAGCGGATTCCCTTCCAGGAAAAAGCCAAGCCCGAGGAGCGGGATGGCGCCGAAGACCATTTGCCAGGCCGCCATCATTCCCGGAGCCAGCTGCATCCTTTGCCGCTTGAGCACAACATTGGAGAAAGCGGCGGCCGCGCCACCCAGGACAATGCCCACGCCACCGAGGAAGGAAAGCAACCCGTGGAACTCGAAAAGGCGCGCGCAGATCAGCACCACCCCGCCGATGGCCACCGCGGCCCCGGCAAACTTCCGCCAGACGATCGGCTCGTCCGGCAGCAGCCAGTGGGCAAAGATCATTCCGAAAATCGGGATCATGGTCTGCAGCACCGCGGCCAGGCCCGAGGAAACATGCAGTTCGCCCCAGAAAAGCAGGCCGTAGTTGAGGGCAAACATGAGGACGCCCGTGTAGGCCAGCAGCACCCAGTCCGCCCGGTTGCGCGGCAGCAAGGGCACCCGCCCGGCCGAGATCGCCACCAGCGCGATCACCGCGACCACAAAACGGATGCCGGCAAATGAAACCGGCGGCAGATCCTCCAGGCCCCACTTGATCGCAAGCCAGGTGGAGCTCCAGACCACGCAAAGGGTCAGCCAGGCCGCCGGGATGCGCCAATCGGTCCGGCCGACGGAAGCGGAAACGGGAGCGGTCACGGGCGGAGCATCGGTTCGAGCGCGCCTTCCGTAAAGGCGAAGGGCGCCCCGTTCCCGGGACGCCCTTCGATTGTGACGGCGATAAGCCGAATTCTGTCCCCCGGATCGCTCCGGGAGGATGATCATTTATCTCGCCCCGCTTTCACGGAACGCCCGGTGCCGGAACGCCGGTCCCTTTGACCGGCAGCCCAGCGGCCGTGGTGCGACCAAACCCGGGGATGATCCCGGATTGCTCCGGGACGGTGGTCGAGCCGGCTGCTCTTCCCCTGTTTTGTCTTGCACCGCATGGGGTTTTTCGTGCCTCGCGGATCGCTCCGCGAGCGGTGAGCTCTTACCTCGCCTTTTCACCCTTGCCTGCACCTTGTTGCCAAAGAACCGGCGGTCTTTTTTCTGTGACACTTTCCGTCATCGCCCGCTTGCGCGAACAATGCCCGCGTTTTTCACGCGGCATGCTGCCGTATGGTGTTCGGACTTTCCTCCGGCAAACCTTGCGGTCGGCCGGCGATCATCTGCCATCGCGGAGAAGCTAGCACAAAACCGCCGTGGTGAAACCGGTCTACCCGGCGCCCGCGGGCAACGCCCCGCGCAGGGCCGGGATGGCGGCCGCCACGTTGAGGTCGAGCTGGCGCAAAAACGAGATGCACTCCCGGCGCGCCTCCCGGCAAAACTCCTCCCGGTTCGAGCCCGAGACGCTCAGGGCGGAGCGGTGATCCACCCAGGCCACCCGGGTGGCCGCGGCAAAAAGCGCCTGGAATTGCCCGGCCCAGGCCGAACGCTCCAGCGGCAGCAGGCGGCCCAGATACTCCCCGAGCCACTCGGCGTGGAACTGCAGGTGACGCGCCTCGTCCCGGAGCAGGAGCAAACAGGTTTCGTCCAGCACGGAATCGATCGTGCGGGCGCGCAGGAGCCGATAATAGGCCGTGCCCACCAGCTCGGCCGTGACCAGGAGCTGGATCTCGAACTTGAACCCGAGCGCATGCCGGACCAGCCGGAAAAGCCCGTGGGTCCAGTGTTGCCGGATCGTTCGACCGCCATAACGCACCACCAGCCGCTCGAGCAGGCGGGCGTGCTCGTTTTCCTCCGCCACGAAAAGGGCGAGCGCTTCGTGATAAGCTTTGTCCGCCGGCGCCTCGCGTTGCGCGCCCCGAAGAAGAAAGGTTCCTTCACCGGTTTCGCCCAATTGGAAGTGGGATAGGGAACGGGCCAGGGTCAGCTGCGTTGTCCGCGGGAGGGTGCTCGGTGCGTTCCATTTCGGTTCCGGCCGTTCCCGTTTGTTCAGCTGAAAATAGGCGAGCCATTGCTGTGATTTCATGCGGTTTCCTCAGTAAGGGGACGATGGGGCAGCGGCGCCCTCCGGGCGGCCCGTCATGATTTCCGACCAGTGCGCGAGGAAGAATTTCTTTCCCGCGGGCAGGAAGTGCGGCGACCGGCCCAGGATGGGCCGCAAGGTGGTGGTCATCTGGAGGCAGACAAGAAAGAAGACCACGCACCAGATGGAGAGGTGGGCCCCGCCGCTGCCCCCGAGGAAGCGCACCCCGGCCCGAAGCAGCCGGAAGCCGAAAAGAATGCCGATGGTCCAGAAGAGCAGGTGAAGCGCCCCCATGAACGCCACCGAATCCGTTGATTGCGAGAAGATCCACGCGACGGGCGCAAACCCGATGAGCAGCATGGCGCTGAGACAGACGGCGGCTAAGAGCGCGCCGCAGACCGTTCCGATTCTTGCCTCCATCCCATCGAGAGCGGTGAAAATATAGAGGCTGGGCAGACAGATCAGCATGGAGAGGAGGCAACCCAGGACAAGCTTGGCCGGCGCGATCCAGAGCTGATTGCCACCCGCAAGGCTGCCGGCCACGATGCCGTAAAGGGCAAACCCGGCGAGGGCCAGTCCCAGAAGAACGGTCGCCAGGATGACCCGTCGGTCTCCCGAGATTTCGTGCAGGACGCGCCCGGGATGTTTCAGGATGGCTTCCAGGATCGCGCCGGGGGTCGGCGCCCCGGGCATTGGCTCAAAGGATAACTGCGGTGAGGATGGTAGTGGTGGTGGTTTGGTGTTGTTCATGGTCGTTGGTGTTTGTTGTTTTCAGAGAAAGAGACGGGCGAAGGAATACCAGACGGCCTCATAGAAGCTGCCCCGCAGCGGTTCATCGCGGAGGAATTGCACCGGCAATTGCGGACTGCCGATGAAAGGGCGAAGCACCCAGGCCAGCTGGCTTCCGAGAAGAAAGTTGGCCCCCGTCCAGCTCCAGAAAAGCCGCCGGGCCACGGCGCGGCCTTCCCGCGCGACCAGATAAAGATAAAGCCGGCGATTGGCCGTCACGCCGGCGCAGGCGATCAGGAACACATGGGTCAGCAGGATCACGGCATGGGCCGAGCGTGCCTCGGGGGCGCCCAGCGGCGGCGTGTTCTGCAGGACAAAGAGAGCCACCGGGGTCGCCCCCGCGAGGATAAGCGAAGCGATGCCGAAGCTTCCCAGGATGGCCACCGTGGTCTGGCGAAACGACAGCCGGCTGCCCAGCAATTGCGACAACATGCCATTGAGCAGCGCGCTACCCGCGCAGGTGAGAAAAATCAAAAGAGGGAACTTGATCCCGGTGAAGAGGGCCTGAGCGGGCGCGCGCCAGAGTCCAAGGGAGGCGCCATAAATGCCGGACCCGAGAAGGATCAGGAGCGTCAGAATCCAGGGAGCCCGGCGTTGTGCCAGCCAGTGCGCGAGCCCCGCCTGATCGGCCCGGAGGAGGTCGGGGACGAGAGACCGAGCCGTCAGTTTCGGAGAATTCGCCGTCATCTTACTTTGTGATACAAAGCTTGTGGGCACAAAAAATCATCTTCGCCCCGCCCGCACAATCTCCTCCAGCACTTCCAGGTATTCCCGGAACGCCTTTTTCCCTTTCCCCGTCAGCGCATAACTCGTCTGCGGCCGTTCCCGCACCTCTTTCGTCACCGCCACCAGCCCCGCCTTGTGCAGCGTCCGCAGGTGCGTGACCAGATTGCCGTCGCTCATCTTCAACTCGTGTTTCAAATCCTGGAACGACCAGGCCGGTCGCGACGCCAGCAGCGTCATGATCGAGAGCCGCCCCTTCTCGTGAATGGCCTTGTCCAGCTTGTCGAAGTCCGGCATCGATCCTCATTCGTTCGGCTCGATTTCCCCGCCCGGGCGCGGCCAGGCGCAGGCGGCGTAGACGAGATGGAAAATCCCAAAGGTCAGTCCCATGGCCAGCATGGCCGGCCGGCGCAAAGGGGGCTGCCAGAGCCCGAAGACCATGAGCAGCGTCACCAGGCCGGCCACCACAAAGGCGGCTCCGAGAAGAACCAGGGAGCGGGGAGCGAAGGTGGAGGTCGCCAGCAGCGCCAGGCCGTAAAAAAGAATCCAGATCGCCGCCACCAGCAAAGACATCGCGGCCGCTCCCTCGTCGCGCAGGATGAACAGGGTCAGAATCGCGGCAGAGCCAACCGGCGGGATGGCGCAGCGAATGGCCAGCCTCAACCCCGGCGAGAGAAGCGCGGTTTTTTCCCGATGCGCCTTTCGCGCGATGTACCAGGTGTTGACGCAAAGCGTGGCCACCAGAACGATCATCCAGATCAGGGTGAACCCACGCACACTTTGCTCGAGGCCAAAGGTGGAGCCATCCCCCGGCGCGGTCAGGAGGAACCAGAGCGCCACCGCGGTGGCAAGGCCGCCGCCGAAAAGGGCAGTGGGGGCCGAGATGGCCCGATAAATCGTGGCCCGCTCCATCAGGTGACGGATCAGGCGCAAATGTTCCTCGGCCTTGCCCGGCTCAATCATGGTTCACTTTGTAATACAAAGCCCAAACCCCGGCAAGCCCTTTTTTTCAGACCGGGCCCGCCGCCGCCAGGAGGAACCAGCTGATCATCCCCAGCGCCACCGCCAGCTTCGCCAGCAGTCCACCCAGGTTGCCCAGCAATGTCCCCCAGGCCGCGCGCCCCGCCGCCACCGCCCGTTTCCCGGCCAGGAATTCGCCCGCCACCGCGCCGACGATCGGTCCGATGAAGATCCCGATGAACCCGAAGAAAACGCCGACCACCGCGCCGGCCAGGGCACCGAACAAGCCCCAGCGGGTCGCCCCGAATCGCTTCGCGCCGAAATATCCCGCGCAGAAATCGATCCCATAGGAAATGGCGGTGAGCGCGACCAGTCCGCCCAGCGTGACCCACCCGATCCCCTTCTCCGGCCCGACCATGATCCGGTGCAGGATGGCGGCAGCGAGGATGATGACCGTCCCGGGCACCATCGGCAGGACGGTGCCGAGGAGGCCCACGGCCATAAGGACAATCGCCACCAGCCACCAGAAAAGGTCCATGCCGATCTTTGTGACGGGTCTTGCCGTTTGGGAAGCCTTTTGACCCGATCCGCTCAGTTTCTATACTGACCGTTCTTCCTCATGCCACTCCCGCCCGGAACCAAAGCTCCCGATTTCACGCTCCCGACCAAGACGGCCGCCGGCGCGCGGGAAATCACGCTCAGCGCAAACTTCGGCCGGAGGCACACGGTGCTCCTGTTTTTCCCCATGATTTTCACCGACACCTGCACGGCGGAGATGTGCGCGGTGAGCCGCAGCCTGGCCGATTACGAGAAATTGCACGCCACGGTCTATGGGATCAGCGGGGACAATCCCTTTGCGCAGGAGGCCTGGGCGCAGAAGGAAGGGATCACCCTGACGCTCCTGAGCGACTACGAGCATGCCGTCGCCCGCGCCTACGGGGTCGCCTACGATTCCTATCTCCCGCAGTTCGGTCTGCCGATGGGCGGCGTGGCCAAGCGTTCCGTCTTCGTCATCGACCGCGACGGTCTTATCCAGGAGGCGGTTTCCGACGACGACGCGCGCAACCTGCCCGACTTCGAAAAGATCAAGGCGCGCCTGGCTGAACTGGGATAATTTCACAAACCGGAGACTGCACATGACCAACGAGTTCAAAACCCTGCAAAAGTTCGACGCCGGCCATGGACGCGAAGGCCGGTTCCATTCGCTCCCCGCGCTCGAGCAGCAGGGGGTGGGGCCGATCTCGCGGCTCCCGGTCAGCATCCGCATTGTGCTCGAGTCGGTCCTGCGCAATTGCGACGGGCGGAAGGTCCGGCGCAAGGATGTCGAGACCCTGGCCAACTGGAAGGCAAAAAAACCGGCCAACGAGGAAATCCCGTTCGTGGTCGCGCGAATCGTCCTGCAGGATTTCACCGGGGTCCCGCTGGTGGTCGACCTGGCCGCCATGCGCAGCGCGGTGCAACGCCTCGGGGCCGATCCGAAGATCATCGAACCGCTGGTCCCGGTCGACCTGGTGGTCGATCACTCGGTCCAGGTTGATTTTGCCGGGTCCGCCGCCGCCCTGCGCCTGAACATGGAGATGGAGTTCAAGCGCAACCGGGAGCGCTACCAGTTCCTCAAATGGGGCCAGCAGGCTTTCAGGACGTTTGGGCTCGTTCCTCCCGGCATCGGCATCGTTCACCAGGTCAATCTCGAGTATCTCGCCAAGGGCGTTCTCCACTCACCCATCCCTGATGATTCCGCCTCGCTCTTTTACCCGGACACTCTCGTCGGAACTGATTCGCACACCACCATGATCAATGGCCTCGGCGTGGTCGGCTGGGGCGTCGGCGGGATCGAGGCCGAAGCCGGGATGCTCGGGCAGCCGGTTTATTTTCTCACTCCGGAAGTGGTCGGCGTGCACATGACCGGCGCGTTGCGCGAAGGGGTCACCGCGACCGATCTGGCGCTGCACATCACGGAGATGCTGCGGGCGCAGAAGGTGGTCGGAAAATTCGTCGAGTTCTATGGCGAAGGCACCGCCTCGCTGCCGGTGGCCGATCGCGCCACCATCGGCAACATGTCGCCCGAGTACGGCGCCACCATGGGCTTTTTCCCGGTCGACGCCGAATCGGTCGCCTACCTGCGGGCCACCGGGCGGACCGACGAGCAGTGCGCGGCCTTCGAGAATTATTTCAAGGCGCAAAAAATGTTCGGCATCCCGCGCCGGGGCGAGATCGACTACAGCATCGACCTCGAGCTCGATCTCGGGGAGGTGCAGCCGAGCGTGGCCGGCCCGAAACGGCCGCAGGACCGTATCAACCTGCCCCGGCTGGGCGACAAATTCCGCGAACTCTTTGCCAAACCGGTGAAGGAGGGCGGCTACGGCAAGTCGCTCGACTTGTTGAAACTTCGCATCCCGGTGGATCTCAATGGCGACGCCCATCCGACCGAGACCGAGCTGGAGGAAGCCAGTGTCGAGAGCCCGACCGACACCGGCGAGGGCATGAAGGCCGACGGCGGCACCGAGATTGGCGAGACCCCGGGTGACCGTGAAATGGTGACCAATCGCCCCACTTCCACCCCGGCCGACATGCTGGCGGCCACGAACGCGGCCGAATTTCACGACGGCCACTCGGCCGTCGGTCACGGCAGCGTGCTCATCGCCGCCATCACCAGCTGCACCAACACAAGCAACCCGAGCGTGATGCTGGCTTCCGGTTTGCTCGCGAAAAAAGCGGTCGAGCGCGGCATGCGCGTGGACCCCTCGGTCAAAACCTCGCTCGCCCCGGGCTCGCGGGTGGTGACCGATTACCTCGACAAAACAGGGCTTCAGCCCTTCCTCGACCAGCTCGGGTTCAACACCGTCGGCTACGGCTGCACCACCTGCATCGGAAACTCCGGGCCGCTCGACCCGACGATCGAGAAAGCGATCAACGAGAACGACCTCGTGGCGGCTTCCGTGCTCTCCGGCAACCGCAACTTCGAGGCGCGGGTGCATCAGAACATCAAGGCCAACTTCCTCATGTCACCACCGCTGGTGGTCGCCTTTGCGCTCGCCGGCCGGGTCGACCTCGATCTTTCCAAAGACCCGCTCGGACGCGACCGCGACGGAAACGACGTCTACCTGCGCGACCTCTGGCCCTCGCTCAAGGAGATCCGCGACACCATGGAGAAGGCGCTTACCCCGGAGGTGTTCCGCCGGCTTTACCGCGATTTCAGCGCGCAGAATCCAAAATGGAATGAGATTCCGTCGAGCACCGGCGAAATCTACGAGTGGGACGAGAAGAGCGATTACATCCACGAACCGCCCTTTTTCCAGGATTTCGGGATGGAACCGGGCCGGATCGAGAACATTCGCGGGGCGCGGCCGCTCGGCATCTTCGGTGATTCCGTCACGACCGATCACATCTCGCCCGCGGGCGCAATCAAGTCGACTTCGCCGGCTGGGCACTATCTGAAGTCACGCGGGATCGAGCCGACCGATTTCAACAGCTACGGCAGCCGGCGCGGCAACGACCTCGTCATGACGCGCGGCACCTTTGCCAATGTTCGGATCAAAAATTTGATGGTTCCGGGGACCGAGGGCGGCGTGACGAAATATCACGGGAAAGGCAAGCCGGAGGAGATGTCGATTTACGACGCCGCCATGAAGTATCAGGCGGAGAAGGTTCCGCTCGTTATTCTGGCCGGGCACGAGTACGGCACCGGCTCGAGCCGGGACTGGGCGGCGAAAGGGACCCGCCTGCTCGGGGTGAAAGCCGTGGTCGCGGCGAGCTTCGAGCGCATCCACCGCTCGAACCTTGTCGGGATGGGCGTGCTCCCGCTCCAGTTCGCCGAGGGAACCAGCGCGCAAACCCTCGGGCTCGACGGCTCGGAGACTTACTGCGTGACCGGTCTCTCCGAAACCATCGAACCGGGCGCCACCGTTCAGCTCGAAATCGAGCGGCAGGATGGCCGCAAGGAATCGGTCCCGGTCAGGCTCCGGATCGATACCCCGATCGAGATCGATTATTACCGCCACGGCGGCATTCTCCCGTTTGTCCTGCGCGAACTGGTTTCGAAGAACCGAAAATAGAGAAGCCCATTGCTGGAAGGTCGCGAGCGGGATTCGGGAAGGCTCCCCGCCGCGAAAGCCCTACGGCACCGGGCGGAGCGGATGAGCGCCTTCGCGCAGGATCGGGTCGTCCTCGCTCGACCGGCGGAAGACCTGCACGTGTGAGCCCTCGGCGATAAAGGCGGAGACCGGCTCCGCCGCCAAAGTCTCGACAAATTTTTCGCCGTAAAGCGCGGCCACATCGGCCTTGAACTCCCAGCTGGTGGCCGTCCAAAGTTTCCAGCGCGGGTGTTCCACCCGGTATTCGCTGCACTCGCTGCCGCGCGCGGTGTAGCCCCAGTAATGTTCCGTGATGAACTCCTCGTGGGAATCCTGGGCCGAACCCTGCGCCTCGCCTTCCGCGGTCAGCCGAAGCGATTCCCACTTCGTCCGGCGACGCCAGCCGTATTCGACGGCGAGTTTCCCCTCCTTGTGCTCGATTTCGTGGCGCATCGGCACCGCAAGGTAGGGCTCGCCGTAACAAACACGGGCGGTGACCGCAATGGCGCGCTTCGGAACCAGTTCGCGGATAAAGGCCACACCGCGCCGCCAGGTGTCGGCGCTCCGGCGCCGGACGTAAAAGCGCAGGTTCACCTCCTCAAAATCGCGATGCAACGGGATCGGGATGCCCATGACCCGGGTATCGAGAAAAAGGAACCCGACCACGCTGACGTAGGTCTCGCCCTGGTAAAAATCGAGCTCCGTGCCGGCCGGGACCAGCGGACGCAGCAGGTCGGGATCGACCCGGTAGTTGAGCATGGCGAGATAGCGCCAGTTGGCCGTGAGAAAAACCTTTAGCATCAGAAATCACACGAGCTGTTATCCTTGGGAGTTCCCCACGGATTAAATGCTCATGCTCATCATCCTACTCGGATTCGTCCGAGCTCGCCGAAATGATTTGAGACCAGGCCGCCAAGGTAGGGCGAGACTCCGTCGAGCCTGAGAGCAATCGAAACCCCCAGATTCGAGTCGACCCTCACGTCTCGCACGCCGCCCGGCATCCGCCGCCGCAACGCAATCAGCAATCAGCCAATCAGCGGATCAGCTTCTCGAGCGACGGATCAGCCTCGGCCCCGAGCGAGGTGGCCCTGGCGTAATGCTGCTTGGCCAGTTCCTTGGCCGGCGGATCGCCCGTGGCATAGATGACCGCGAGGTTGAAATGCGCATCGGCGTAATCGGGGTTCACCTTGATCGCCTCGAGCATTTCCTTCTCGGCCGCCTCCTGCCACCCTTTCTGGCTGGCGGTGATGCCAAGGTAATTGTGGGCGGTGGCGCTCTGCGGGTTGATGGCCAGGGCGCGGGTCAGCGCATTGAGCGCATCATCAAATTTGGCCTGGCGATAATAAACGATGCCCAGCGTCGTGTGCGAAAACTCATCCTTGGGCGCAAGCGCGATCGCCTTCTTCAGGGTCAGCTCAGCGGCCTTCAGTTTGCCGGTGCGGAACAGAACCACGCCAAGATTGGAGAGCGCGTAAAGATTGTTCGGCGCCTTGGCCAGGATCTCCTGGTACTGGCGCTCGGCGTTGCGAAACTTGCCGCGATCAAAGTTCTGCTTGGCCTCGCGCGCCACCGGGACGAGGTCGGCCGGCACCCCGGGGATGGAGGTTTCCACGTTCGGGCCCGGCACGGCCGGCGCGGGGGCGGCGCCTGACGGATCCGGTGCCGCCGGAAGATCGGTGGTGTTCTTGGCCACGGCGAAGCTCGCTGTCACCCCGACCGGGTTGCTGTCGGAAATGGTCACGACCGGCTGGCGCAGGAGGGCCAGTTCCTCGTCGCTCAGCTTGGTGATCGGCGAAGCGAGCAGCTCGACCTGTTGATCGAGCACCTCGGATTTTACCTGCAGCTTGTCGAGCTCGGCCAGCATCAGCTTCTTGGCCTGCTCGCGCCGGGCTTCCTGCTGGCGCTCACGCATGACGATGCCCCGCAGCAGTTCGTTCTCCTTGACCAGCCGCGCGGTTTCTTCCGAGCTGGCGCCCTTGAGCCGGGCGGTTTCCAGTTCGGCCGCGGTGGTATCAAGCTGGGAACGGAGTTCCGCCACCGTCAGCTCGAAGTCCTGGTTCTGTTTCTGGCTGACGGCCAGCTGCTGGCGCAGCTCCTCGAGCTGGCGTTTCACTTCCACCAGTTCCTTTTCCTTCTCCGGCGCGCCCTCGCCAATTTCCCGCATCGTCTTTTCCGCGTCGGCCAGTTTCTGTTTCAGGCCACTGTTCTCAGTGATCAGGACCTGCACCCGCTCGACGGCGTCCCTGGAGCCCTGCAATTGCGCGATGGCGGCGTCACGCTCCAGCTTCATGGCCGCGACCTCCTTGCCGGCCTCGGTCAGCTTGTCCGCCGCGGCGAGCCGCTCCTTTTCCGCGGCCGACTTGGAAGCCTCCGCGGTCGCCAGCGCCTGTTTCAACTGCGTGATCTCATCGCGCAAGGCCGCCTGCGCTTTGCTTTCGTCCTTCCCGGCCGCCTCCAGCTTTTGCAGGGTGCCCTGCGCCCGGGCCAGTTCATCGCGCACGACCCTTTCAGCCCCCCGCGTTTTCTCCAGCTCCTTCTGCGCCGTCTCCAGCTTTGAATTGGTTTCCGCCAGCCTGCCCGCCGCTGACTCGCGCTCCTTCTGCGCCGTGTTCAATTCCGTGCGCGATTTCTGCAACTCCGCCTGCAGCTCGTCCACCTTTGTCTGCAACTGGCGCGTCGCTTCCTTGATCGCCGCCTCATTCACCGGCGCGGGCGTGGCCACGGGAATCTGCGCCACCGGCGGCGGGGTGGCGGCCGGGCGCGACTCGGCCACCGGCGGACGCACTTCGGCCGGACGGGACGGCACGAGTTCGACATTTGGCTCGGCCGATCCGGCGGCGCGCGGAAGCGGCGGGGAGGTAATATCACTGGGCGACGCCACCCCTTGTGCCGCCGCCGGGGCGGGCGCCGGCTGGGCGGTCACGGCCAGGTCCTTCTGGGTGCCCAGCTTCCCTTCCACCCGCAGGATGCTCTCGCTGATCTTGCGGCTGCGGTACTCGACGATCGCGGGCTGCCAGTCGCCATGTTTCTTGCGCAACTCTTCCAGGAGACTGCCGGCAAAACGGAACTTGGTCAGCGCGGGCCCAAACTGGTTCTCGTTCTCAAGTTTCTCGCCCTGCTGGGCCGTCATGTAGGCCTTGAGAAAGACCTCGCTCGGGTCCTCCCCCTGCGCCTGGAGGCCGGGGGCGAAAAAAAGGTGATTCCGGTGAGGAAAACGAGACCGAATCTGTTCATGGGGAAGCTGAAAGCGATGATAACCGACGAGGGCGGAGTTGCAATCGCCGGCTGCCATTCCTTCGAAGAGCGGCCAGCGTGCCACGGAGCGCGCGGAGAGCTTTCCCATTGCAAAACGGCGGGGCAAAACTAGTGTCCGAGGCTCTTCAAGACGGTGGCCATAGCTCAATGGTAGAGCTCCAGATTGTGATTCTGGCTGTTGCGGGTTCGAGTCCCGTTGGCCACCCCTTTCCTTCCCGGGGCGGCCCCGGCGCCACCCTCGCTCTTTCGCCACGGAGACCGGCCAATCCGCCCCTCATCTTACCTCCGACGATCCGCCGGCGCGGGGAGATGGCACGCGCGCTGCTAAAAGGCTCGCATGAATCCATTGCTCTCCTTTGTTCCCGCGCCTTTCACGGCCGATTTCTGGCAGCAGATCGCCTCCAACGATGCGCTGGCCGAGTGTTCGCCGCTGGAAAAGATCCTGGCCGGGTGCGAGATCATCGCCGCGGCGGACGAAGTCGACCTGCTCGCGGCCTGAGGCGCAGCGCCCCGCAAAAGTTGCGAGGGTTTTTCGTTCCCGCCTCGTTTATGCTGAGGTGATGAACGAAGCCGACCTGAACGAATCGCTGCGGCAACTGGGCCGGGGAGCCGCTCTCCCCGCGACTTTCGCCCCAAACGTCTGGCGCGAGATCCGGCAGCGCCGTGAGGCCGAGCCGGCGGGATGGGGCTGGCTTACCTTCTTTTTGTCCGAGCCGCGCACGGTGGCCGCCTGTCTCTGTGCGGCGCTCCTGCTGGGCATCGGTTCGGCCCGTCTGGCGGGCCCCGGCCCCCGGGACAAGGCCAATGCCGCGCTCGAGCTGGGCGTTTTCCGCGCAGATTCGCCGGCCCTGCCCGCCACCCTGCTTTCCGGGCGCCTATGAAGCGGCTCGGCCCGGCGGTGGCTTTGCTCGTGGCGGTGGCGCTGGTCGCGGCCGCCGCCTGCTGGATCACCCTCCGCCTGGTCGAACGCGAAAAACATCAGCCGCACGATGAGGCCCACGCCTGGATTCACGCGCAGCTCGGGTTGACCGCGGAACAGGAACAGGCGCTCGCCCCCATCGAGGAACGTTTCGACCGGCAACGCCGCGACGCCATGGAATCGATCCGGCTGGCCAACATGGAACTGGCGGAAGCGATCCTGGCCGAGGGGAAGGCTTCGCCGCGAGTCGAGGCGGCCATGGAAAAAATCCACCAGGCACAGGGAAACCTGCAACAGGCCACGCTGCGCCACGTCTTCGAGATGAAGCCGGTCTTGTCCGCCGCCCAGTATCAAAAACTCCTGAATCTGACTGCAAACGCGCTCTATGAGGTGGATCATGCGCGATGACCGCCGCCCCGCCGGACGCTGATCTCGCGCTGGTGCGCGCCTTGCAGGCCGGCGACGATTCCGCGCTGGACGAGCTGATGGCGCGGCACCGCGACCCGCTCTTCCGGTTTATTCTTCGCTACGTGGGCAACGAGGCCGACGCCGTCGAACTCGCGCAGGAGGCGTTCGTCCGGGCCTATTTTGCGATCGGCCGGTTCAAACCGCGCGCCCGGTTCACCACCTGGCTGCACCAGATCGCGCTCAATCTCTGCCGCGACCATGCCCGGAGTCGCCGGGTCCGCGAGGCCGCCCGGACCGACCCGCTTGAGCCGTCTGGTCCCGGAGAATACCCGCTTGATCCGGTCTCACCCGCCCCCTCGCCGCGTGATCAGGCCGCCCAAAGGGAGAAACTGGCCGCGGTCGCCCGGGGGGTGGCGCAGCTGCCGCACGACCTGCGGGCCGCCTTGATTCTCTCCGCGATGGAACAGCGGAGCCACCAGGAATGCGCCGAGATCCTCCAGACCACCGCCAAGGCGGTCGAGGTGCGCATTTACCGCGCCCGGCAGCGTCTGCGGGAATGGCTGGACCAGGCCGGTTTTTGAGGGAACCCCGCCCCGGCATCGTTCAAGGAAACGATGCGCTGCCGGTTTCTCCTCCTGCTCCTGCTTTTCCCGGCCGTGGCCGTCCGGGCACCGGCCCTCACGCTGGACGAAGCGCTCAGGCTTTCGCTGCGACACAACCCGGAGATCGCGAATCTCGACGCCCGCCTCGCGGACAAACTTGGGACGGCCCTCGAAATCGAGGCGAAAAAGAATCCTGAGTTCAAGATCACCAACGCCCGCGCCAGCGAACCCGCAGGGCGCGGTCACTTTTTCGAGGCGGAACTCGAGAACACACTGCGGCCCTCCGATTTTGGATTGCGTTCCACCTATGCGGCGGCGTTGCGGAGCGCGGCCGGCCTCGAGCAGCAGGCCGAGCTGCTCCGGATTCTCAACGAGACCGCCCGCCTCTATTATCGAGTCTGGGCCCTGCAGGAGCGCGTCGGCCTTCTGCAAGGAGCGTCGGGAGAAGCCCGCACGGTCCTTGACATTCTCACCGGGCAACTGGAGGCGGGCCAGAGCAGCCAGGCGCAACAAAGCATTTTCACCGCGGAAGAGCGGCGCTTCGCCGCCGACCTGGCCGCGACGCGGGCCGAGCTGACCACAGCCCGGATCGAGTTGCAGCGCGCGACCGGTCTGTTCTCCCGGACCTTGCGCGTGGCGCCCGTCTCCCTTTCGCCCATCCCGGACACGTTTGCGCTGAGCGCATTCGCCGAGACCCGGGCCGGCCTGAGGCAACTGGCGGAAGCGCGCCGGGCCGCCGCCGTCCGGGCAGTGCAGGTGGCCCGGGCCGATGGCATCTACCCCGAAATCGCGCCCGGGATTATTTACAGCCGCAACGGCGAACGGCGTGAATCGGAGATCGGCTTCACCGTCGCCGGTCGACTCCCGATCTGGGACCGTAACGAGGGCGCCGTTGTTCGCGCCCGGGGCGAACTGGCGGCCGCCGAACGCGACCTGGCGGCACTGGACCGCGTCACGCTCGATCGGCTCATTGAATCCCGGCGCGCGGAGGCACTGGCCCGGCAACGGCGTGCCGTCGCCTTTCGCACCGAGGTTCTCCCGGCCTACCGCGAGGCATACCAGGCGACCCTGGCGCAATTCCGGGCCGGGCAGGTTTCCGCACTCCAGCTTTTCGAGGTCCAGAAAAGCCTGGTGGAAAACCAGGAACAAGGCTTTGCCCATGCGCTTGATGCGCTGCAGGCGCGGCTGGAACTCGAGCGCCTGATCGGCGGCAAGATCGAGGAAGTCACCGTTCGTTCGCCTGCCGGAGGAAAATAATGCGCCAGCTTTTCATCTTCATCATTCTCCTCGGGCTCGCCGCGCCAGCGCGGCTGACCGCGCATGAGGGACACGATCACAGTGCCGATCTCGCCGCGGAACCAACCGGCACGGGGCCCATTACCCTGACCGAAGAGACGATTCGCAACCTCGACGTCCAGACGGAGGAGGCGCAACTGGCCCCCTTGCAGGCGACCCTGGCCATGCCGGCTCGCATTGAGGGCCTGCCTGAGCGTCACGCCAAAATTTCACCCCGCGCCGAAGGGCGCGTCGTCGAGATCCTGGCCAAGCTCGGCGACCGGGTGGTAAAAGACCAGCCGCTGCTCCGGTTCCAGCCTCTCTTGGTCGGTAATCCCGAAGTGGTGATAAAGTCGCCCATCGATGGCCAGGTCGTGCGCCAGGATGCCAGTCTCGGCCAGATGCTCACGCCCGAAACCACCCTGATGGAAGTGGCCGACCATCGCGAAGTGCTGGCCCGGGCCATGAGTTTTGAGCGGAGCGAACTCACCCAGATCCAGACCGGGCAACCGGCCCGGGTGCGGCTCGATGTTTTCGGCGACCGGATTTTCGAAGGTCGCGTCCAGCGACTTGATGTCGGCATGGCCCGGGAGAGCCGCGTCTTCGAGGTTTTTGTTCTGCTCGAGAACCCGGAACTGATGCTTCGCCCAAACATGCAGGCAACCGTCTTGCTCGGTCTGGGCGAAGCGCAGGAGGTGCTCTCCGTACCGGAGCGGGCGCTCCTCGGGGAGATGGGCAACTTTTTCGTTTTTATCCGGAACGGCAGTGCCTTCGAGCGGCGGGCGGTGGTGCTCGGTCTGCGCACGGGCGACCGGGCCGAGATTCTCGAGGGCGTCCTGCCGGGCGAACAGGTGGTGACGCAGGGCGGCTACCAGATCCAGTTCGCGACCGCGGCCCCGGCCGCCGCGGAAGATGAACACGGGCACGAGCACGGGGAGGAGGGCGGCGCCGAACATTCCCACGCACCACCGTGGGCCTGGGCGATCGGCGGTTTCGCCGCCGGCGCTTTGCTTTTCGGCTGGCTGCTCCGGCGTTCCCCCGCACCCGGTCTCGAGAACTGATGTTCGACCGGCTGATCGAGTTTTCCCTCCGGAACCGGCTCCTCGTCGTGGCCGGCGCGGCGCTGCTTACGGCGTATTGCGGCTACGTCGCCAGCACCCTGCCGATTGACGTCTTTCCCGACCTGAACCGCCCCACGGTGACGATCTTCACCGAGGCCGGCGGACTGGCCCCGGAGGAAGCGGAATCACTTGTCACCTTCCCGATCGAAAGCGCCATGAACGGCGCCTCGGGGGTGGAACGCGTCCGCTCGGTCTCCAGCGCCGGCCTCAGCATCGTCTTCGTCGAGTTCGGTTTCGACTGGGACATCTACCTCGCGCGCCAGGTGGTGACGGAACGTCTCCAGCAGGTCTCCGCGACCCTGCCGGAGGGGATCAAGCCTGTCCTCGCGCCGATTGCCTCGATCATGGGCGAGATCATGCTCGTCGGCCTCACAAGCGACAATCCGAAGGTGGACGCGATGGAGCTGCGCTCGATCGCCGATTGGCAGGTGCGGCAGCGTCTGCTTTCCCTGTCCGGCATCGCGCAGATCACGGTCATCGGCGGGATGCAAAAGCAATTTCAGGTGCTGCTCGATCCGTTCAAGATGCGCCATTTCGGCATCACCCTGCACCAGGTGGAGGAGGCGGTGCGCGCAGCCAACGTGAATTCCACCGGCGGTTTCCTCCTCGGGCCCAACACCGAGACGATGATCCGGCTGCTTGGGCGCGTGCAGACCCTGGAGGATCTGGCGGGGTCAATTGTGCCCACGGCGGACGCGCGCGAGCTTTCACCCACCCTCGCCGATGTGGCGGAGGTGAGGCTGGGCGGTCCCATTGCCCGGCGTGGTGATGCGGGCGTCAACGGCCGGCCGGCCGTGATTCTCTCGGTCCAAAAGCAGCCTGGCGTCGATACGGTGGAACTGACCGAGCGGATCGAACGGGAACTGGCCGCCATTCAGCGCGGCCTGCCCGAGGCCGTCAAAATCCATGGGAACATCTTTCGCCAGAGCACCTTTATCCGGAACGCCATCGGCAACGTCGAGGAAGCCCTCCGCGACGGCGCTCTCATCGTGGCGGTGGTGCTCTTCCTCTTCCTGCTCAATTTCCGCACCACCCTCATCACCCTGACGGCGATCCCGGTCTCTCTCCTCGTGACCGCGCTGGTCTTCCGCCAGTTCGACATCTCGATCAACACCATGACCCTCGGCGGCCTCGCCGTCGCCATCGGCGAGCTGGTTGATGACGCCATTGTCGATGTGGAGAACGTCTTCCGCCGCCTGCGCGAGAACCGGCAGCTGGCCCAGCCGCGCCCTGCCCTCGAGGTCGTTTATCGCGCCTCGAGCGAAGTCCGAAATTCCATCGTGGTCGCCACCGTTATCGTGGTCCTCGTCTTTGTGCCCCTTTTTGCCCTGGGCGGAATTGAAGGCCGGATCTTCGCGCCGCTCGGCATTGCCTACATCACCAGCATCGTCGCCTCGCTTTTCGTTTCCCTCACCCTGACGCCGGCGCTCTGTTCCTACCTGCTCCCGAAGATGAAGCGGATGGCGCATGCGCGCGACTCCGCCCTTGTGCGTTTCATCAAGCGCCTGGAGACGCGGGTCCTGGCCTTTGGCTTCAGGCGCTCGAATCTGGTTCTCGCCCTCTTCGCGGTTCTTCTTCTCGCCGCCCTGGCCACGGTGCCCTTCTTCGGCCGCGAATTCCTGCCCCCTTTCAACGAGGGCAGCCTGACCATCAACGTTTTCACCCCGCCGGGTACGTCCCTGGCTGAGTCCAACCGGATCGGCGTCATGGCCGAGCGACTTGTTCTCCAGGTCCCCGAGATCAAGGGCACGGGGCGCCGGGTTGGGCGGGCCGAGCTGGATGAACACGCCGAGGGCGTGCACTACGGCGAGATCGACGCCGAGCTGCGCGAAAGCAGCCGATCCCGCGATGAAATTTTGGGTGATATTCGGGCGCGCCTCGACCAGATCCCGGGGATCGCCATCAGCATCGGCCAGCCGATTTCACATCGCATCGACCACATGCTCTCCGGAGTCCGTGCGCAGGTGGCAGTAAAAGTTTTTGGCGAGAACCTTTCCGTTCTCCGGGACAAGGCCACCGAGGTCGAGAAGGTCATGAAATCGATTCCCGGCATGGTTGACGTGGTGGCGGAGAAACAGGTGCTCGTCCCTCAGCTCCATGTGCGGATCGACCGGGAACAGGCGCGCAAGTACGGCGTCACCGCCGGGGAGGTCGCGCAGGATGCCGAGATCGCCATGCAGGGCCGCGTCGTTTCCCAGGTCCTCGAGGGCAGCCGGACCTTTGCCGTGGTTCTGCGGCTCAGGGACGAGGCTCGCGACGATCTCGACGCCCTTGGCCAGGTGCCGATCGACTCGGAGAACGGCGTCCTTGTCCCGCTTAATTTCCTGGCCCGGATCGAGCAGGCCAAAGGCCCGAACCAAATCAACCGCGAGAACGTGCAACGCCGGATCTACGTCGCGGCCAACGTCGCCGGGCGTGACCTCGACAGCGTCGTCCGGGAACTGCAGCAAAAGATCGCGAGCGAAATCGCGCTGCCGCCGGGCTACTACATCACCTACGGCGGACAATTCGAGAGCCAGGCCGCCGCCTCGCGCCTGATCGGGGCTCTCAGCATCATCTCGCTCTGCGCCATCTTCCTTGTCCTCTACGCCTATTTCCGCAGCACCATGTTCGCTCTCCAGATCATGCTCAATATTCCCATGGCCCTGATCGGCTCGATCACGGGGGTCTGGCTCATGGGAGGCACCATGTCGATCGCCACCCTTGTCGGCTTTATCACCCTAACCGGAATCGCCTCGCGCAACGGCATCATGATGATCTCCCATTACCTCCATCTCATGCGGGAGGAAGGGGAACGGTTCACCCGCGAGATGATCGTGCGCGGGACACAGGAACGCCTCGTCCCGGTCCTGATGACCGCCCTGACCGCGGGGTTCGCCCTGCTTCCCCTCATCGTGGTGGCCGACGCCCCCGGGCGCGAAATCCTGCACCCGGTCGCCGTGGTGATTTTCTGCGGGATTTTTTCCAGCACGCTGCTCGATTTCATTGTTACGCCGCTGGTTTTCTGGCGTTTCGGCGGCCGGGCGGTCGCGCGGGCGCTCGCGGCCGATCCGCCGCGCCCGGTCGAGCCGCGTCCGGCGGCGGCGACGGCCTGAGGGATTGTTTCGGGAATCTCGTTGAAACCTGTAATGACCAGACTTTGCCTTTTTCTCCTGTTCGCTTTTGGCGCCTCGATTGAGGCCCAGGAACATTCCCACGCCGGCGACCGGCACGAGCATCAGACCGGTTCGCCGCATGCGCATGAGGCCGGGGAACCCCACCAGCACCACGAAACGGCCGCCGTTGTTCCCGCGAGCAACAACGAGGCCTGGGGCATTGTGCATGCCTCGCTCTCCGAAATTCAGTCGGCAGTCGATGCGCGCACCCTGGGCGCGGTGGTTCATGCCGCGGAGGAAAGGCTGAGCGCCGCCCTCCGCTATCTGCAGACCCATAGCCCGACGGTGACCGGCGACAAAGCGAAGCGCCTCGAGGCGGCCCTGCGCCAGGCCCTTTCCATCGCCACCGCCGTGCACGCCGCTTCCGATGCGAACGATCACCCGCGCACCGCCGCGGAATTGTCCAAGCTCAACGCGGCCATCAAGCTCGTCGCGGCGCAGTATGCTGCCGCGGAGATGCAGCCCCCGGCGGGGTTCGTGGTCTATGTCTGCGACATGAAGGACTTCATCGGCGAGCAGCCGGGTGATTGTCCGAAATGCGGCATGCTCCTCAAGCCGCGGCTGCGCAGTGTGACGGAATCCGGCGTCGTCCATGGTCCCGTCGCCCCCACGCTCGAAATGAGTGCCATCGCTGACAGCCCGCCGGCACCGGGGAAAAAGGTCAAAGTGACTTTGACCCTGAAGGACAAGGCTGGGAAACCGGTCACGCCCGCGGATCTGGTCGAGGCGCATACGGAGAAACTTCACCTCCTTATCATTGACCGAAGCCTGCTCGATTATCACCACGAGCATCCCCGGCCCACCAGCGTGCCGGGCGAGTTTGTCTTCGAGTTTACGCCGAGGAAACCGGGACCGTATCGTCTCTGGGCCGATGTCCTCCCGGGCGCGACTAATCGCCAGGAATATGTCCGGACAGATCTTTCCGTTGCCGGTTCCCCCGGGGCTGTCACGGCCCGCGAGGTAACAATGAAAACAACCATCGAGGGCCTGGAATACAGTCTCACCTTCGACAAGCCGCCGCAGGTTGGGGTGGCCTCCACCGGGGTCCTGACGATCAAGACCGCCGAGGGCCAGGTCTTCGCCGCGCTCGAGCCGATCATGGGCACGTTCGCGCACCTCGTCGGATTCACGGAGGACAATGAATCAATCGCGCACATCCACCCGATGGGTCCCGAACCGACCCAGCCGACCGACCGCGGCCAGGGCGAACTAAAGTTCCATCTCCAGCCCGATAAACCCGGTTTGCTCCGCCTTTTTGCCCAGGTCCAAATCGGCGGGGAGAGCAAATTCGCCCCGTTTACCCTGCAGGTGCAACCGGGGCCGGGCGCCACCCCCTAGGCCACCCGTCCGTTCGGCGGGCGCCGTCCGAATCAACGGGGAACCCATGAAGCGAAAAGGCTACTCTGCTCTTCCACTCGCCGTCGGGCGCACCTCGCAAGGGTTTGCCCGGACGGGCCGATTCGTCTTTCGCCCGCACACGCCTCCCGCCGAACCGGAGACCGGCCGGTTGGCGCGCCTTCTTTCCGAGCTCAAAGACGCCAGGGATTCCTTCCAGCCGTTTTTCGCCCTGCGCCGCCCGCGCTCTTCCTGAGCAGGCGCGCACCGGGCCGCTTCTTGCATTCCCGCCTCGGCCTTCGACATTCCCGTCGCCTGGCCGACGGGTGTCTGTAGCTCAACCGGATAGAGCAGCTGACTTCGGATCAGCAGGTTGGGGGTTCGAATCCCTCCAGGCACGCACCTTCACTCTGATTTCAGGTGCGAGATCGGCATAATGCCCTCTTTTCGGGCCTCGTCGATCTCGGTGATTTGGTGCTGCGGATCGTTTTCTCCCTCAAATTTTTCCGCGTTCTCGGCCAGGTTCGCCGTCCCGGCCTGAAGGGCGGCCGCGAACGATTTCCAGCCGGCGCCCTGCGCCACCTTTGGGTCGAGCGTCTTTTCAAAGTCCCGGAGCGCTTCCACTTCCATTGATGCCTTCTCGTCGAGCCGCGCCCCGATGATGGTCGTTTCCAGGGCAAGCCGGTCCCCTTCTTTCCCGTTCAGATAAAAGCCCATGTACATATGGCCCGGGACCGTGACCAGAAAAGTGCGGAGGCCGATCTTGCGCAGGACCGAGGCGAGCAGGACGCTGCCGTCAACGCAGTTGGCCTGCTCGTTCGCCAGCGATTCGTCCACAAACCGGACATGCTGGCTGTAAACCAGCTCTGACGCGCCGGCCGTGGTGGTGATGCTGCTGTACTTGATTCCCCGGTTCTGCAGCGCCGTCCAGACGGCCAGCACCTCGCGCAGGACATTGGCCTCATCGCCCTGGTAACCGCCAAAACTGTTCACGATCTTCGTGGCGAGCGCCTCCTTCAGGATCTTGTCCACGATCGGGCTGCTTTCATTGACATAAGCGGCAAACATCCACCCGAGATCGGTGTAACCGGCCGCTTCCTCCTCGTTGGCCTCCTCCGTCTCGCCCTCCTCCTCCTCGTCGGTTTCCTCAATCGTCTCCTCCGAATCGGCCACGCCAAACGGACAATCGTTCACCGAGCGGACCGTGATCGTGTGCGACTTTTCCCCAAGCTCCTCGCCGTCCGCGGTGACGCGAAAGGTGATGTCCAGCGGGACCTGCTGATGCACTTTGCGCAGCTGGTCGAACTTGTAGGAAATGCGAGGCGCCACGTAATATTCCGTCCCGCCGGTCGGCAGCACGCCGCGCCAGCTGCTCTGGTTCATGAGCGCGTTCTCTTTCAGGGTCACAGTGATCTCCGCGTCATCCTCGGGCGCGGTTATGGAAATGCCAGCCGCGGCATAGGCATCTCCGAGAACCTCCGGATTCTCTTCCTCCTCCTCGTCATCGCCCGGCCGCACCGTCGCCGTGGCGATGATCAGCGAGGGGAAAAGCTGGCCGTCCATGTTGGCGTCGGGCGACCACTCAACCTCCTCCGCTCGCAATCCGCCTGTCGTCGCCGCCATCATTAAAACCAATGAAACAATTTTCTGCATCGCGGTCGGACTTTGTCAGGCCGGCGGGAAACGGCAAGCCGCGTGTTTGCGCCTCCGTCTCATCTCGCGACATTGGGCGCCCTCCCGATGCTGACCATTTCTCAAGTAACGAAAAGTTTCGGCGGCCGCGTCCTTTTCGAGGAAGCGTCGCTCCAGGTGAACCTGGGCGACCGCATTGGCCTCGTCGGACCGAACGGCGCGGGCAAATCGACCCTCTTTTCGCTGATCCTCGGGGAGGCCTCTCCCGACCTCGGGAAAATCAGCGTGGAGAAGTCGGCCACGGTTGGGTTCCTGCCGCAGGAGAACGCACCCGCGGGCGAGGAAACCGTCCTGCAACTGGCCTGCCGCGAGGCGCCGGAACATTCGCCCTGGGAAACCGAGCCAAAGGCCAAACGGATCCTGGCCGGCCTGGCTTTTCGTGAGAACGATTTCAACCGGGCGGCCCGGACCATGAGCGGCGGCTGGATCATGCGCGCGCACCTGGCCCGCCTCCTCGTCCAGGAACCGGACCTGCTCCTGCTCGATGAGCCGACCAATCACCTCGACCTTGATTCGCTCGGCTGGTTTCAGAATTACCTGAAGAATTATCCCGGCGCGATCCTGATGATCTCGCACGATCGCGAGTTCCTGAACCAGCTCGTCGGTTCCATCGTGGAGATCGCGCATCGGCGGTTTCAGCGCTACCGCGGGAACTGGGACAGCTATCTCGAGCAGAAGGCCGCGCGGGAGGAACAGCACCTGGCCGCCTACAAAAACCAGCAGCGCGAGATCGCCTCGCTCCAGGCCTTTGCCGACCGTTTCCGGGCCAAGGCGAGCAAGGCCTCGCAGGCCCAGAGCAAGCTCAAGCAGATCGAGCGGATGGATAAAATCGAGGCGCCGGTCGCGCGCGAGAAAACAGTCAGTTTCCGTTTTCCCCAGCCGCCGCGGAGCGGGCAGCGCGTGGTCCGGCTGGAGGAAATCGATTTTTCCTATGGCGATCTGGTGGTTTACCGCGGGCTGAACTTCGTGGCCGAGCGGGGAGAGCGGACCGTCCTGGTCGGACCGAACGGCGCCGGCAAATCGACCCTGCTCAAGTTGCTGGCCGGCCTGCTGCCGCCGGCGCGCGGCCAGCGCGAGCTCGGGCACAATGTGAAGGTCGGCTATTTCTCGCAGCACCGGGCGGAGATGTTCGATTCGCGGCAGACGGTGCTCGATGCTGTGCGCGACATGCCCAACCCGGTCTCGGAACAGGTGGCCCGGACCGTTCTCGGTTCCTTTCTTTTCCGCGGCGACGACGTCTTCAAGCCGATCGGCGTCCTGAGCGGCGGCGAGAAGACGCGCGTGGCCCTGGTGAAACTGCTCCTCGACCCGCCAAACCTGCTCCTGATGGACGAACCGACCACCCATCTCGACATCGGCAGCATCGACGCCCTCGTCGGGGCGCTCAGCCAGTATGAAGGGACGCTCGTTTTCATCAGCCACGACGTTTATTTCATCCGCGCCATTGCCCGCAGCGTTCTGCACATCAGCGCGGGCGAGCTCACGCCTTACGCGGGCGATTACGACTACTATCTTGATAAAACCCGGGCCACCTCCGCCCGGGCCGCGCTGACCAGCGGCGAGACCTTGCAGAACCTGCAGCCGGAAGCCGCGGCTTCCGCAGGGGCAGACCGAAAACCGGCTATGGGTTTGCGCGAGATCCGCGAGCAACGCCGGGCCGAGGCGGAGCAGCGCAAAGCCGAGGCGAAGGCAAAACGCGACCACGCCCGCAAAGTGCAGGAGCTCGAGATGCATATTCTTTCGCTGGAAGGCCGGCAGAAGGAACTGGCCGCCGAACTGGAAAAACCGGAGACCTACGAGGCCGGCGGCAATGCCATCCAGCTCAACCGCGAACTTTCCGCGGTGAAAGAGGAGATGGAACGCGTGACGCGCGAGTGGGAAGCGCTCGCCGCCGCGGGCGAGCCCTCCGCCTGACGCGCCGGGCTGTTGTGCAGGGCGCCGCCGATGGCGATGTTAAGCGGCCATGTTGAGCGACGCCCAGAGACGGACCCTGCAGGCGGCCGATTGCGACGTTTCCTTTGATAACCTGACCCGCCAGCTCTACGCCACGGACGCCTCGATCTACCAGATCGAACCCGGCGGCGTCGCCTTCCCACGCAGCGCCGGGCAGGCTGCCTCCGTCATCACGGCCGCTGCCGAAGCCGGGGTGCCGGTGATTCCGCGCGGGGCCGGCAGCGGACTGGCCGGCGGCGCGATCGGCGAAGGGCTCGTGGTGGAGTTTTCGCGGTTCAACCGCGGCATCAGCGGGCTCGACCTCGAGAAACGGACCGTGCGCGTCGAGCCGGGCGTGGTCCTCGACCAGTTGAACGGTTTTCTCCGGCCGCATGGGTTCGCCTTCGGGCCCGATGTCGCGACCAGCTCGCGCGCGACCCTGGCCGGGATGATCGCGAACGATTCCTCCGGGGCCCGCTGCCCGATCTATGGAACCACCTCCGACCACGTGGTCTCGGTGGAACTTGTCCTCGGGGACGGCCGCGTGCTCCAGGTGGGCGAAGGACACGATGGCCTCGCCGAACAGCGGGAGCGCCTGGCCGGCCTCGTCGCCCGGCACCAGGACGAAATCGCGCGACGTATGCCGCCCGGGATGAAGAAACACTGGACGGGTTACGGCCTGGAACGCTTTGCGCGCGAGCCGCGCAATCTCAACCGGCTTATCTCCGGCAGTGAAGGCACGCTCTCCGCCATCTTCTCCGCGGAGGTGCGCATCGTGCCGCTGCCGCGGGAGAAGGCGCTCGGCCTCGTTTTCTTCGCTTCGGTGGCGGAAGCGATGCAGGCCACGGTGGAAATTCTCGACCTGCAACCGGCGGCGATTGAGCACATCGACCGTGTCTTGTTCGACCAGACCCGGGGCCAGTTGCATTTCCAGGCCGCGCGCGACCTGCTCGAGCTCGATGCCCGGCCCTGCGAGGCAATCCTGATCGTCGAGTTCTACGATGACAACGTCGAGGAGCGCCTGGCGCAACTGGAGCAGCGCCAGCTTGGGCTCCGCCGCAAGACCCTGCGCGATCCCGGCGAGATGAACCTGGTCTGGTCGCTGCGCAAATCAGGCCTGACCCTTCTCACCGGCATGGTGGGCGACGCCAAACCGGCGGCCTTCATCGAGGACGCGGCTGTGCGCCCGGAAGACCTGCCCGCCTACGTGGCCGGTTTGCAGTCGATCATTGAACCACTTGGACTCGACTGCTGTTACTATGGGCACGCCGCCACCGGCCTGCTCCACGTGCGGCCGGTGCTGAACCTGCACAACCGCGAAGACCTGGCCAAGTTCCGGCGCATCGCCGACGAGACCGCCGCCCTGGTGCGCCAGTTCAAGGGGTCGCTCTCGGCCGAGCACGGCGTCGGCATCGCCCGCACGGAATACATGGCCGCGCAGGTGGGCGAAACGCTGCTCGACCTCATGCGCGAGATCAAACGGACTTTCGATCCGGCGAACCTGTTCAATCCCGGCAAAATGCTGGGGAACGGCGAATTCCGGATCGATCGGCACCTGCGCACGCATGCTTACCGCGAGACCGGGCTGCCCTTCGAGCCGCGCCTGGCCTTTGCCTTCAAGGATCATTCGTTCGCGGGAAACCTGGAGCAGTGCAACGGCTGCGGCGGTTGTCGCAAGGACATGCCCACGATGTGCCCCACCTTTCTCGCCACGGGCGAGGAATACATGTCGACGCGCGGACGCGCCAATGCCATTCGCGCCGCGCTCGAGCTGCGCGTGGAAGGTCACGATCCGCTGCGCGCCCATGAACTCGAGGAAGCCCTCAACAATTGCCTGAGCTGCAAGGCCTGCACGGTGGAATGCCCGTCCAACGTCAATCTCGCCCTGCTCAAGGCCGAGCTGAACCATGCGCGCATCCGGCGCGATGGCCTGACCCTGCGCGAACGCCTCCTCAGCCACGTCGACCTGCTCGGCCGGCTCGGGACGTTCACCCCGCGTCTGGCCAATGCCGCGCTCGAGTTCGAGCCGCTCCGCGCCCTCATGGCGGCGACGCTGGGCCTGAGCGATCGCCGGCCGTTGCCGCCCTATGCGCGAGAGCGCTTTGATACCTGGTTTCGGCGCCGCCCCAAGCCCGCAGCCGCTTCCCGCGGCGAGATCATTCTCTGGGACGACACCTTTGTCCGCTATCACGAGCCCAACATCGGGCAGGCCGCCGTGCAGGTGCTCGAGGCGCTCGGCTATCGCGTCCTTTTGCCGCGCGGACGGAAATGCTGCGGGCGCCCGGCTTTCAGCCAGGGAAACCTTGATCACGCCGAGCATCTCGGCCGGCACAACCTGAAGCTGCTGGCGCAAAGCGCGCCGCCGGTGCCCGTGCTTTTTCTCGAACCTTCATGCTACTCGATGTTCGTGGAGGATTACCGGGAACTAAGTCTGCCCGGATTCGACCAGGTGGCGCCGCGCTGTTTTCTTTTCGAGCAATTCATCGACGACCTCCTGGGCCGCGAACCCGGGGCGCTTCGTTTTGTCCCCGGCGACGCAGAGCGTTTCCATTCACGCCCATTGTCACGCGAAGTCGCTCGTCAAGACAGGGTTCATGAAACGGCTGGCGGAACGGCTGCCCGGCCGCGAGGCGACCCTGCTTGATACCGGCTGCTGCGGCATGGCCGGCGCCTTTGGCGCGCTGGCATCGAAATATGAACTCTCCCTCGCGGTCGGGGCCGACCTGGTCAAAAAAATGGAAGACCAGCCGCCGGCCAGCGTGGTGGTGGCGTCCGGCACCAGTTGCCGCCACCAGATCGAACACATGACTCCGATCCACCCAAAACACATGGCCGAACTGCTGGCCGAAGCGCTACCCTCCCCCTCGTAATCAGTGCTCGTGCTCGTAATCGTAATCACTCCCCCGCTCCCGATGCGCTGAGGAGAGCGCACGCTACAGGGTCACCCTCCTGCTCCTGCTCATGATCTTGCTCCTGATCCTCCCCGCCTCCTTCCCCCAGCAATTTTCCCCGATGCGCTGAGGACAGCGCACGCTGCAGCGCTTCCGCTCCTCCGCCGCTCACGGCTCCGACGCCAGCACGCAGCGAAAACCATAGATCACATCCCGCTCATCACGATCCACCACGTTGCGGTAGGAGACTTGCAGCTCGCCGCGACCGCTGTTGGCCCACGAGCCCCCGCGCAGCACCCCCCAGTCCCGGCTCTTCCCGCTGCCCTTGTAACCCTCCGCGCACCATTCCCAAACGTTCCCGGCAAGATCAAACAACCCATGCTCGTTCGCGGCGAAACTGCCCACCGGCGCCGTCTGCCCAAAACCGTCGCGAGCCGCCGGCGGACGCGCCCACGCCTGGTCGTTGAAATTGCCCACGCCGGCCGGCGGCGGCCACGCCTTGCCCCACGGGAAAATTCCTTTTATTTTGCCGTCGCGTTCCTCCGGCGTGCCCCCTTTTTCCTCCGTCAGACCGGCGGCCACGCTCCATTCCAGATCGGTCGGCAGCCGGTAACGCTGTGATTCTTCGATCAGCCTTTCGCGCAGCTCCTTCTGCGTCAGCCATTCACAAAAAGCCAGCGCGTCCGCGTGGCTGACTTTCACGACCGGATGATCAGGCGTCTGCGCAATGTCGAGCGTTGGCATCTCGCGCCCGGTCGCGACACAAAAAGCCTCGTAGTCGCGCACCCGCGTTTCCCAGATGGAAAAACGAACGGCGCCTACGGTGACAAAGGTCATGCCGAGGCTGTTGCGCCAGGGCTGGCCCGGCTCGGGGCTGAGCAGTTGTTCGAGCCGGGCCGCGAGGAACGATTGCTCGTTCGGTGCGACCGTGCCTTCAATCGTCTCGGGACGAAAGCCGGGGAGGCGAACCTCGTAGCGCACCGTGCCCGGCTTCACTTCTTCGAGGAGCAGCGGCGTCCGGCCCAGCTCCGTTTCCCCGGCGTAGACCGCAGCGCCGCCCGGGGCGCTCGTGATCTTCACGCTGCCATGACTGAACTCAAAGGCGGCGGCGGTTTCGCCCCTCGGTTCCACCTTCACCTCTCTCTGCTGGGGCGGCCAGCCGGGCACGGTCGCCGTCAGCCGATGATCTCCCGCGAGCGTTTCGAGCCGGAGCGGCGTCCGGCCCATCGCCCTGCCGTCGAGCGAAATTTCCGCGCCCGGCGGGTCGCTGGTCACGTTCAGCGCGCCCGCGCTGAAGACCACGCGCTTGCTCGAAAGCTGGTTGCGCACGATCTGCACCGGCTGCCTGAGCTCCCGCCCCTGGTCGACCACAGCGACCTCGTACTCCCCGGTCGGCAGATCGCTCAACGTGACCGGCGTCGTGCCCTCCCGCACCAGCGCGTCCCCCTGTCTCAAGACAAACGAGGCGCCAGCCGGGTCGCTTTCGAGGAGGAGCGAACCGTTGCTTCGCGTCAGCGCGATGGTGGGAAGCTGCTGATCCGTCCTGAGCTCGACCTTCCTTTCCACCGGCTCGAACCCGGCCAACATCACCCGCATCAAATATGTTCCCGGCTCGAGATCGGGGAAGGTCGCCGGGCTGTGCCTGACCTTGTCCCCCAGCATCACCATCGCGCCGGGTGGCGCGGTCGTGACCATCGCGGTGACCGGCCCCGGGGAAAGGTCCGGCGCAGCCCGAAAACTCCACCAGGCCCACCCGGCCATTCCCAGCAGAAGAAATAGCACCGTAAACGGCAGCAGCCGGCGCGGCCGACGGCGGAGCGGCGGACGCCCTTCCTGCAATCGCGCCAGATCATCGCGCAGGGCTTCCGCCGTCGCGTAGCGCTTCGCCTTGTCCGCGGCACACGCCTTCAGGAGCACTTCGTTCAACTGGATCAGCTCCACCTTGTCCGCGAGTGCGCCGAGGCCGGTCGCGACCGCGGGAAAATCGAGCCGGTCTTTTCCCATGCTAATCTCGTAGAGCACTTTCCCGAGGCTGTAGACATCGGCCGTCGGCGTGCCCGGGCCTTCCGGCGGCACGTAACCCTCCGTCCCCACAAACGAGTTTTGTCCGCTCGCGGCGACCAACCCGATATCGGCCAGCTTTGGCCGGCCCTCGACGAAAATGATGTTGCTGGCCTTGATATCGCGGTGGCTCAGGCGATGCCGGTGCAATTCCACCAGCGCCGTGGCCACCGAGAGCCCGATCTCGATGCTTTCCTTCACCGGGATGCGTCCGCGCGCCAGCAGCTCGGCCCGCAGGGTTTTCGGCGCATAATCCTCCGGCGCGAACGGGCGGCGGCCCGAAACGTCGTCCGCCAGTTCCATGATGTAGTAGAAGAAGGTCGCGCTGCGGCCCACATGCAGGATATCGACGAAGCCGTCGTGCGAGCGCGAGATCGGCTCGAAGCTCGACATGCCCTCGAACTCGCGGTTGAAGGCACGATCGCTATCAAAGGTGCTCCGGTGCACCACTTTCACCGCGCGCAGCGAACCGATCAGGCTGCGCGCCAGCCAGATCTCGCCGTAGGAACCCCGCCCGATCACGCGCAGGACCTCGTGGTCCGGGATGATCGGCGGAGCGGGGGCGTCGACGTTTTGCACGGGAAGTTGAATCGGCCACCGGGCGGCCCTAGCCGGGCGGCAATTCGAGCTTTTTCAATTCCTTTTTCAGCAAACCCCCCAGGCGGTGCTTCGCCAGGTAGACCTGCCCGAGGTTCACCCTCAGCTCCTTCGCCACCTTTTGCGCCGGCCACGCTTTCACCACGTAACAATCGAAGATCTGAAACTGTTTTGCGTCCGCCTGCCGCTTCACCCGCCCGAGCGCAGCCTCGAGCAAATGCTCCTGCCATTCCGTTTCCCAGGCCGCCTCGAGGTCGAACCCGGCCGGATCCGGCGCGCGCTCCAGCACCGCCGTTCGTCGGCTGTCGTCGGGGGCCGCCACCGCTCCCCCTTCCCGCGGCCGTTTCCGCACCTGATCGACAATGCGCCAGCGCGTCACCTGCAGGAGCCAGGCCTTGAACGAGCCCGCCGCCGGATCGTAGCGCAGATTTTCCGCTTTCTTGGCCACAGTAATGAGGGTCTCCTGCACAACATCCTGCGCCTCGGCATCGCCCAGGCCCGCCTTGCGCGCGACGCCGTAGATCAGCCTCCAGTAGGTGTCGAAGAAATCCTGCCAGTTCTTCTCGTCCCGCCAGTCGCCCAGACGGTCGACAAGACTTCGGCGGGTCGCCAAAAGCTGATCACGCTGCACAACGGCCCTTATAGCGGAGGAGCGGCGACGGGGGAAAAGAAAGATCGCTGAAAGAATGGGCCGGCTCGCCCCGTATTCACGGAATGTCATTCTTTCGCCGCCTGATCGTCACGAGCCTCGGCCATCTTTCCTGGGAACCGCCCCCATGGGGAAGCCAGCTGCGCCGGACCATCAGGCGGCATCGGCTTCGTTCCCTCCTCCTCGCGCTGCTCGTCTGCGCTCTGGCCGCCGGCGGCTGGGGCGGCTGGCGCTGGTATCAGTCCCGGCCCAGGCCCCAACGGGTCGCGATCACCGTGGCGCCGATCCCGGTGACAAAGCTCGCCCAGGATCTTCAGCCGGCACCTCTCCACCTTTCTTTCTCAGAATCCGCCATGCCCCTCGGGGCGCGCGAAAAAGACGTCTCGGTGCAGCTCGAGCCGAAAACGGAGGGCAAATGGAGGTGGACCAGCGATCGGCAGCTCTCCTTTGTTCCCGCGCGCGACTGGCTCCCGGGAACGCGCTACCGCGTCCGGCTTACGCCCGCCACGGTGGCCCCGCACATTCGGCTCGAGCGCGACGTCGTCGAGACAACCACGCCGGCGCTTTCCGGCAGGCTCACGGAGATCGAGTTCTACCAGGACCTGACCAACCCGATCACAAAACAGGTCACGGCCACCCTGGAGTTCACCCATCCGGTTGACCGGGCGGGCGTCGAAAAGCGGCTGCGCCTGCACCTGATCGGGCGCGGGGTCGATCAGCCGTTTACCGTCACCTACGGGCTGCACGATCGCCTGGTTTATCTCCGCAGCGCGCCGCTCACCCTGCCGGAACGCGAAGATTTCATGAAACTCACGCTGGCCGCCGGCGTGCCCGACCGCGGAGGGAACAGCGCCACGGAGGGAGCGGTCGAGGGCAAGGTGCGCGTGCCGGACCTCTTCAGTTTCTTCAAGATCGAATCCGCCGCCGCGCAAATCGTCCGCACCAAAGAAGGGGAACCGCAGCAGATCCTGGTCATCACCACCACGGCGCTCGCGCGCTCGGAGGAGATGGCCCGGGACCTGCGCCTGATGGCGCTGCCGGCACGTCCCGCCTCCCCGCACGAGGACGAGGGAGACGAGGCCGGTGACGACCCCGAGGAGGGCGGGGAGAACGCGCGCCGTTGGAAAAGCCCGCGTGAGATCGATGCCCAAACCCTGGCCCGCGCCACGGCGATCGACCTCACCCCTGTTCCCTCCGCGGAAGAGGCTTCGAAGATTCACACCTTCCGCTTCCAGCACGAGCAGGAGGGCGATCTCTACGTGAAGATCAACCGCGGCGCGCGCGCCCTCGGCGACTTCCAGCTCGCCCGGGATTACGACGAGGTTCTGCCCGTGCCGCCGTTCCCCCGCGAGGTGATCATTCAGGGCGAAGGCGGAATTCTCGCGCTATCAGGCGAGCGCAAAATCTCGATCCAATCGCGCGGGGTCGCGGCGATCGATTTCGAGATCGCCCGCGTCGGGGTCAACCAGATCAACCACCTGGTCAGCCAGACGGAAGGCCGGTTCCAGCATCCGGACTTTGTCTCCGGGCTTTTCGACGAGGAAAACATCGCGCGCCTCATCTCCGAACGGCAGCCGGTCGCCCTGGCCAATCAGTTCCAGCTCAATTACTCGGCCTTCGATTTCAGCCCGCACCTGCAGCCCGGCGTGCACGAGCGCGGCCTCTTCTTCCTCAAGGTCCGCGGCTGGGACACCGCCCGGGACAAACCGATCAGGGGTTGCCAGGACGGCCGGTTCCTTCTCGTGACCGACCTTGGTTTGCTGGCGAAAAAGAACGCAGACGAAAGCCGCGAGGTTTTTGTGCTCTCGCTCAGGAAAGGAACGCCGCTGGCCGATGTGCAGATCGAGTTGCTGGGGAAGAACGGCATCCCGCTCGCCACCGCCCGGACCGGGCCGGAGGGCCGGGTTTCGTTTCCGTCCACCCGGGGAATGGAACGCGAGCGCACGCCGGTCGCGTTCGTCGCGCGTCTCGGCGAGGATGTCGCCTTTCTTCCCTACGACCGGTCCGACCGGCAGGTAAATCTCTCGCGCTTCGACATCGGGGGCGTGGAAAGCGTCTCCGGGGAAGAGCTTGATGCCTTTCTTTTCACCGAGCGCGGCGTTTATCGCCCGGGCGACAACGTTCATCTTGGTCTGATCGTGAAGCGGCGCGACTGGCTGCCCGCCCCGGCCGGCCTGCCGCTCGAGGTGGAAATCGTCGATCCGCGGGGCCAGGTCGTGCGGCTGGAAAAAATCACCCTGCCCGAGGCGGGCCTGACTGAGCTCGGGCACCAAACGGTTCATGCCTCGGCCTCCGGGATCCACACCGCCTCGGTTTACCTCGTCCAGCGCGGCCGGCGCCAGCTGCTCCTCGGCTCCACCGTCTTCCACGTGAAGGAATTCCAACCTGACCGGATGAAAATCACCTCGACGCTTTCCGCCGACGCCTCCGGCGGCTGGATCGCGCCGGAAGGGGTGCAGACCCGCGTGGAGCTGCGCAATCTTTACGGCACGGCCGCGCCGGCCCGGCGGATCACCGCGCGGATGGATCTCGCTCCCGCCGCTTTCCAGTTCAGGGAATTTCCCGGTTACGTCTTCTTCGACAACACCCGGGAACGCCCGGCACCGCGCTTCGAGACCGTCTCGCTCGGCGACACGAAAACCGACGACGCCGGGCAGGCCACGATCGATCTCGGCCTGGAGCGATTTGCCGACGCCACCTACTCGCTGGCTCTTCAGGTGGAAGGGTTCGAGGCGGACAACGGCCGCAGCGTGGCCACGACCAGCCGGGCGCTCGTCTCCTCGCTCGCCCATGTGGTCGGCTGCAAGCCGGATGGCGACGTGACCTACATCCGGGCGGATGAACCGCGCGCGTTGCACTTCGTGGCCCTCAATCGCCAGCTCCGCCAGATCGAGCTCGCCCCGCTCCAGCTCAATATTATCGAGCAGGTTTACGTTTCCGTCCTGCGCCGGCGCGACAACGGCAGCTTTGCCTACGATTCCGTGCTCAAGGAACGCGCGGTCAGTTCCCAGGAATTCGGCATCCCCGCCACCGGCGCCACTTTTCCGCTGCCGACGGCGCGGCCGGGCAATTTCCTCGTCGAGCTGCGCGACGCCGCGGGCAGCCGGATCAGCCGCCTCGCCTTCAGCGTGGTCGGCCGCGGCGCCGTGGCCCGGTCATTAGAACGCAACGCCGAACTGGAGGTAAAACTGTCCCGCGAAAACTTCGCGGCCGGCGAAGAGATCGAGGTAAGCATCACCGCGCCCTACACCGGGAGCGGGTTGATCACGATTGAACGCGAGCGCGTCTATGCGCAGCAATGGTTCACCACCGACAAGACGAGTTCGCTCCAGCGCATCCGGATCCCGGCGGAATTCGAGGGCACCGGTTACGTCAATGTCTCGTTCGTGCGCGCGCTCGACTCGAAGGAGATTTTCATGAACCCGCTCTCCTGCGCGGTGGCGCCCTTCACGGCCAACCGCGAGCAACGGCAACTCGTCCTCGAGATTGCCGCCGACGCCCAGGTGCGGCCCGGACAGCCCCTCGCAATTCGTTACCGGACCGATCGTCCCGCGAAGATTGTTCTTTTCGCGGTGGACGAGGGCATCCTGCAGGTGACCGATTTCAAGACGCCCGATCCGCTCGGCCATTTCTTTCGCAAGCAGGGCCTGCTCGTCGAGACCTCCCAGATTGTTGATTTGATCATGCCGGAGTTCTCCCTTCTCCGCGCCTCGGCCTTTGGCGGCGGCGATGGCGCCTCGCGGCACCTGAACCCTTTCCGGCGGGTGACGGAACAGCCGGTCGTCTTCTGGTCGGGCGTGGTCGAGGCCGACGCCACGGAACGGACCGTCACCTACGAGGTGCCGGATTATTTCAACGGCACCCTGCGTCTCATGGCCGTGGCCTATTCTCCCACCGCCACCGCCGCCGCCCAAAAGGACACGCTCGTGCGCGGGCCTTTCGTCGTCACTCCGGGTGTTCCGACGTTCGCCGCGCCGGGCGACCGCTTTGAAATCGGCGTCACCGTGGCGGCGGAGGAAGCCGCCGAGACCACCCTGGCTCTCACCACCTCGAAACACCTCGAGATTGTCTCGGACGCCTCCCGGCAGATGTCGCTCGCCCGGGGCGGCGAAGAAACGGTGCGCTTCATTCTGCGCGCGACCGACAAACCCGGCTCGGCCACCCTCACTTTTCGCGCCTCCACTGCCGCTGAGGAATCAACCGTACGCGCGACCATGAGTGTCCGTCCCGCGGTGCCGCTGACCACGCGGGTGCGCGGCGGAAGTTTCACCGGCGAAACGAAGGACGTCCCGGTGACGCGCGAGCTCATGGCGGAAAACCGGCGGACGGAGGCGGCGCTCTCCGCCCTTCCCCTCGGGCTGGCACGCGGGCTCGACCAATATCTCAGCGAATATCCCCACGGCTGCGCCGAGCAGGTCACCAGCGCAGCCTTTTGCCGGCTGGTTCTCCAGGATGAAGTCGATTTCGGACTGAATCGCAAGGAAGTCAGCGCCCAGCTCGAGCGGACCTTTAATCTCCTTCGCAGCCGCCAGAGCGACCAGGGCGGTTTCGGTTACTGGCGGGCGGAACGAAACCACGGCGTCGATTTTGTTTCCGTTTATGTGATGCACTTCCTGCTGGAGGCGAAAGCTGCCGGTTTCCCGCCGCCCGCGGACGTGTTCCGAAGCGGCCTCGGCCATCTCGTGCGGATGGCGGCACTGGAGCCGCGCGATCTGCCCGAGGCGCGCACCGTCGCCTACGCCATCTGGCTCCTGACGCGTGAGAACGTCATCACCACCAATTACATCCTGAACCTGCGCGACACCCTCGAGCGCCGGTTCTCGCGGCAATGGGAGAAGGACCTTGCCGGCGTTTACCTCGCGGGCGCGCTCAGTCTCCTGCAGGAAACCGCGGCCGCGGAGAAACTGATCGCGGCCTATCGGATGCGATCCGAACCGGGCGCGCTGGATTCGGATTTTTACCAGTCGCTCGGCATGAACGCGCAGTATGTCGCGGTCCTTGCCCGGCATTTCCCGGAACGGATGCGGGCGTTGACCCCGAAGGAACTGGAAAGCATCACCGCACCGATCGGTGAGGGACACTTCAATACTCTCTCCGCCGCTTATGCGGTGGTGGCGCTGAAAGAATATTCGCGCCTGGTGGCGGCCCGCCCTCCTGCGCTTGCGCTCGCGGAGGTCAACCGCGCCGGCGAGATCCGTTCCGCTGGCCGCGGAAGGGTCGCAGCTCAAGCGCGCGCCGTTTTCACCGGGCGCGGTCGCTCTTCGTTTTCGCGCGCAGAACCATGGCCGCCCCTCCTACTTTCAAGTGGTGGAGACCGGTTACGACCGCGTGGTGCCCCCGGATTCTGCGGTGAACGGAATTGAGATCACCCGCGAAATGCCTGCAACCGCCCGGCTCGGCGACCCAATCACGGTCCGGATCCATCTGCGCAGCCTCGACCGCGCCATGGTGACCAATGCCGCCCTGGTGCATCTTCTCCCCGGCGGATTCGAAGTGGTGGAAGGATCGCTGCGCGCTGATCTCGCCGGGTGCGAGCATGTGGAGTTGCGAGAGGATCGGGCGGTCCTCTTCACCGCGGTCGGGCGGTCCGCCCGGACGATCACCTTCCAGATCAAGGCAACCTGCCGGGGCGAATTCGTCGTGCCGCCCGCGCTCGTGGAATCGATGTATGAACCGGGCGTGCACGGCCGCAGCTCCGCCGGAAAGATTGTGGTCACGGAATGAAACGACCCGTCGTGGTGGCGCTGGGCAGCCTCCTAATCCTCGGCGCGGCCACTTGGTACGCCTTGCTGCCGAAACCGCCCCTCCTCGAAGGGGTCACGTTCTCCCGACAGGTCTTCGATCGGGAGGGCGAAAGATTGGCTCTCACCCTTGCCGCCGACGACAAATACCGGGTCTGGACGCCGCTGGAGCAAATCTCGCCGGAGTTGATCACCGCGACCCTCACGCATGAGGACCGCTGGTTCCATTATCATCCCGGGATCAATCCCTTCGCCGTGGGGCGCTCTCTCTGGCAACTCCTCTGCCGCCGGGGTGAGGCTGGTTCCGGCGCATCCACCGTGACCATGCAACTGGCCCGCTTGCGCCACGGCCTGCACACGCGCAACACCCGCGGAAAACTGGCCCAGATGGTTTACGCGCTTCAGCTCGAACGGCATTACACCAAGCGCGAAATCCTCCAGGCCTACCTCAACCTTGCTCCCTATGGCCGCAACGTTGAGGGAGTCGGCGCCGCCAGCATTCTCTATTTCAACAAGACGCCCGACCGGCTCACGCTCTACGAGGCCGTCGCGCTCAGTGTGATTCCGCAGAGCCCGACCGCGCGCAGTCCCCGGTCGGACAAGGCCAACCGCGCGCTTGATCGCGCCCAGCACCGGCTCCTGCAGAAAGTGGCGCCGGAAACGGCGCAGCTCGGCTCCCTGGCCTTTAGTGCCAGGGCCCGCGCGTCTGCGCCGGCCCTCGCTCCCCATTTCGTGCGCCATCTTCTTGCCCGGGAGAAACGGGCGTCCGCCCTGCGCAGCACGCTCTCTGCCTCCCGGCAACGGCTGCTCGAAACGGAAATTCGCCGGCATCTCCGCGCGCACGCACCCGCCGGGGTGCGCAACGCCGCCGCGCTCCTGGTCGATTTCGAAAAGATGGAAGTGCTGGCCCAGGTCGGGTCGGCCGCGTTCGACCAGACGTCCATCCAGGGCCAGGTCGATGGCACCCGAAGCCGGCGCTCACCCGGCTCGGCCCTTAAGCCATTCATCTACGCCCTCGCGCTTGATCAGGGGCTGATTCATCCCCTTTCCCTCCTGGTCGACACGCCCCGCACTTTCTCCGATTACAATCCCGACAACTTCGACCGGGATTACTGCGGCCCGGTCTCCGCGACCGAGGCGCTCACCCGCAGCCGCAATGTTCCGGCCGTGACCCTGGTCTCGGCTCTTCGGGGGGAAACGTTCCACGGCTTCTTGCTTCGCGCGGGGGTGCGCCTGCCGCGCGCGGAACAATTTTATGGGCCCACCCTTCCGCTGGGTGGCGGCGAGGTCACCATGGAGGAGCTCGTTCTTCTCTACACCGCACTGGCCCGGGGCGGGGAATTGCAGCCGCTGCGGCGCCTGCTCCCGGCGCCTTCCCCCCAGCGCGGGCGGCGCCTTTTCAGCGCGGAAGCCGCTTTTCTCACCCTCGATATGCTCACGCAGACGCCGCTCGCCGGCCTCGCCGGTCCCGCTGATGTCGCCTGGAAAACGGGAACCTCGAATGGATTTCGTGATGCCTGGACGGTGGCCGTCTTCGACCGCTACGTGCTTGCGGTCTGGGTCGGAAATTTCGATGGCCGGCCCAACCCCGCTTTCGTCGGCGGGACCTGCGCCGCCCCGCTTCTTTTCCGCATGGTCCATTCCCTTCGCGCGGCCGAGCGCGCGGGGTCCCGTCCCCTTTTGCCGCCGACCGGGGCCAACCTGCGCCGGGTGGAATTCTGCGCCGTCTCCGGCTCCCTGCCCGGACCCGCCTGCCGCCATCAACGCCCCGGCTGGTTTATCCCGGGCGTCTCGCCCATCGCGCCCTGCGAAGTGCATCGCCCGGACGCCGGCACGCTCCTGGCGGACGCGCCCCCTGCCCTCGAATCCTGGCCATCCGAGCTCCTCCATCATTTTTCCCGCACCGGGCTGCCCCGGCGAAGCGCGATCGCAGCCAGCCGCGAGATCGAGCAGTCCTCCCGCCAGGGCCGGCCCCCGCGCATCACCTCGCCCAAGCCAGGCGCCATATATCTTCCGGACGCCGTCCGCGACGGCATCGCGCTCACCGCCGAGATCGAAGCCGACAGCTCGCACGTGCAATGGTTCGCCGACAAAACCGCGCTCGGCCGCGCCGGGCCCGGCCATCCGCTTTCCTGGAGGGCGCCTGTCGGCAAACATCTGGTGACCGCGGTGGACAACCGCGGCCGAAGCGCCTCGGTCGAGATCGAGGTGACCGGCGTCGCCCTCTTCTAAAATCCCGCGAAACCATTCCGGAGGCACGTGGCCTGCTTGAAGAAAGCGTCCAAAATGAAAACACGCTCCTCCTTAGCCGGTTTTACTCTTGTTGAGATCATGATCGTGGTCGCGATCATCGCCCTGCTTGCCGCCATCGCCGTCCCCAGCTTCATGCGGGCCCGGAAACGCGCGCAGGCCACCTACATTCTCGAGGATCTTCGCATCCTCGATGCCGCCATCCAGCAGTACGCCATCGAAAGGAACAAAAAGACCGGCGACGCCTTTGGCTGGAATGATTTGATCGCCTACGTGAAGCCGGGCTCACGCCTGCACACCAGCAACGGTCTCGATATTCACGGCCACGAAATGGCCACCCTCGGGGGCGCCACCATCTCAGACGAGGCCGGCCAGATTCGCGTCTGCTATGTCACTTTCGACTCACTGAGCGACGTCGCTCCGACCGACTTCTGGTCGCCTTTCGGCATCGAGCCCCGCTGATCCGAACATCGCTCCGTCCGCCCGGCCCGCGTCGATTTCCGTCGCGCGCCGGGCGTATCGGAGGGAGAATCCGGTTACGCCCGCACGGCGTAACTCCATGGTGTTCTCCGCGATCAAACGCTACACGCGCTGGCTGCATACGCAGTGGCCGGCCGGCACCGTGGAGCAATTGCCCCTCTCTGGCGAGAAGGGCGTCACCAACATCCCGGGCATCCGCATTGTCGGCGACCTCACCGGCATTCCCCTCCTCAAATTTTCCTCCAAGACCGGCGCGGAGGCGGTGCACGCCATCCTGGCCGAGCCTGATTTTGCGGGCAGGAAGGACTCCTCTGGAACCAACGGCACGGTTGACCTCGCCATCATCGGCGGCGGCGTCGCCGGGGTCAGCGCCGCGATCGAGGCGAGCAAGGCCGGATTAAACTTCGCCATCTTCGAGGCGGCGCGGGCCTTCTCCACCGTGGTTAATTTCCCGAAGAAGAAGCCGATCTACACCTATCCCACCGATCTCGAACTCGAGGGCGGCCTCCATTTTCAAGCCGACGTGAAGGAAGCGCTCCTCGAGGAAATGGAGCGACAGCGCGAGGAGGCGGGCATTGAGCTGACGGAGGCCCGGATCGTCCGCCTGGAAAAACAAGGAGGCGAGATTGTCCTGCATCACGACGAGGAAGGAAAAACCACCCGAGCGAAGCGGGTTATCATCGCCATCGGCCGCAGCGGCAATCATCGTAAACTGGGCGTGCCCGGCGAGGAACTCGACAAGGTCGCGAACCGTTTGCACGACCCGAAGGATTTCGAAGGGAGAAATGTGCTCGTGGTGGGCGGGGGCGACAGCGCGCTCGAATCCGCCATCGCCCTGGCCGGCGCCGGCGCCCGGGTCACGCTCAGCTATCGCAAGAAAGAGTTCTCGCGGCCGAAGCCGGGGAACATCGAAAAACTGGAACAACTCGAGCGCGACCCGACCTGCGGCGCGGAAGTCGAATGTCCCAGCTCGGAACGCTCCGCCCCAGCCTTCACCCGGGGGTTGAACACCACCGCCGCGGCCGGTTCCATCACCCTGGCCCTGGGCACGAACGTCACGGCGATCACGCCCGACAAGGTTACACTCAAGACAGAGGACGGAAAAGAAACGGAGATCGAGAACGATGCCGTCTTTGCCATGATCGGGCGCGAGCCGCCCCTCGAGTTTTTCCGGCGGAGCGGTTTGCAGGTGCGCGGCGACTGGGGTGCCGCCCGCATCACCAGCTTTGCCCTGATCCTGCTGGCCTGCGTCTTTGTTTATCACTGGAAAAAAGGGGGCGTTTACCTCGGGGTCTACGAGACCTTCAAACGAAACAGCTGGTTTCCGTTCAATGTCCCGGATTGGTGGGCCGGCCTTGGGGCCGCGTTTTCCGATCCGCAAAATCTCCTCGGCACCCTGCGGCTCGCGGTGGGCGAACCCGGTTTTTATTACTCCCTCGCCTACTGCCTTTGCGTCGCGCTTTTCGGCCTTAAGCGCATTCACCGGCGCAAAACTCCTTACGTCACCGTGCAAACCTGGACGCTGATGGCGTTCCAGATTATTCCGCTTTTCCTCCTGCCTTATCTCCTGCTGCCCTGGGCCGGGTATAACGGCTGGTTTGACCAGGGATTCGGGAAAACCGCAGCGGACGCGCTTTTTCCACAGGTCGATTACGGCGCCGGGCGCGAATACTGGCGCGCTTTTGGCCTGATTCTGGCCTGGCCGCTCTTTTTCTGGAATGTCTTCACCGAGCAACCGCTCTGGGCCTGGCTCGCCCTTTCCTTCCTGCAGACGTTTGTCCTCATCCCGCTCATCATCTGGCGCTGGGGCAAGGGCGCTTATTGCGGCTGGATCTGTTCCTGCGGCGCGCTCGCCGAGACCATGGGCGACGCGCACCGGGCGAAAATGCCGCACGGTCCGTTCTGGAACCGGTTCAACATGGTCGGCCAGGTGTTTCTTGCCCTGGCCTTTCTGCTTCTCCTGGCGCGTTCGCTTGCCTGGATCTTCCCCGGCTCGGTGTTCGGCACGGCCTTCAACTATCTCTTCACCGGCCTTCCCTTCTTCAATTACGTCTGGTTCGTCGACCTCCTTTGGGCCGGGATCATCGGGGTTGGCTTCTACTGGCACTTCAGCGGGCGGGTCTGGTGCCGGTTCGCCTGCCCGCTTGCGGCCCTGATGCATATCTACACGCGCTTCTCGCGTTACCGGATCTTCGCCGACAAAAAGAAATGCATTTCCTGCAATGTCTGCACCTCGGTTTGCCACCAGGGAATCGACGTGATGAACTTTGCCAACAAGGGCGTGCCCCTGGAGGACCCGGAGTGCGTTCGCTGTTCCGCCTGCGTCCAGCAATGCCCCACCGGCGTGCTCGCGTTCGGGCGCTACGGCGCGGATAACGCCATCATCCTCGACCGGATTCCGGCTTCACCCGTCCTCATGGCCGAGGCCGGCCGCCGCCAGCGCCAGGGCGAGCAGGCCTCGCTCGATGATGAGCCGCTGAGCAAAAAACTGTAACCCCGACGCGCCCTCGCCGGCGCGTCCACTCCTGCTCCTGCTCTTGATCTTGCTCCTGATCCCGCCCCTGCCCCAATGCGCCGGGGACGGCGCACGCTACAGCGTTGTCTGATCGATCCCGGCCGACCTCCGACGATTCACCATTCACTACTCACGATTCACGCCTTCCCCTCCCCTCCTCCCCTCACCGCTCTCTCGACAAACCGCCCCAGGCCTGACACTCTTCCCTCCCTTTCATGAAGACTCTTGCCCGCAACGGCTCCGGCCGCTCCAGCAGCCGCCGCGAATCCTCCACCATCGACCAGGTCATGGTCGAGGAACGCGCCCAGGCTTTCACCAAACGGAGCATCAAGACCGCGGCCAAGCTCCAGGGACTGAAACTGGCCATCTCCATGATGGACCTGACCACTCTGGAAGGAAAAGACACGCCCGGAAAAGTGGCGTTCCTCTGCCGCAAGGCGATGCAGCCGATCGATCCCCGCTATGACGTGCCCCCCTGCGCCGCGGTCTGCGTCTATCCGAATTTCGTCCGCGTCGCCAAAAAATTCCTCGGCGAATCCGGCGTCAAGGTCGCCTCGGTCGCCACCGCCTTCCCCTCCGGCCTCATGCCGCTTCGGCTCAAGCTCGAGGAAGTGCGCAGCGCCGCGCGCGATGGCGCCGATGAGATCGACATGGTCATCGACCGCGGCCGCTTCCTCGCCGGCGATTATGAGCGCGTCGCTGATGAAATTGCCGCCACCCGGGAAGCCTGCGGCGAAGCCCACCTCAAGGTCATCCTTGAGACCGGCGAGCTTCAGACCTACGACAACGTCCGCCGCGCCAGCGACATCGCCATGCGCAACGGCGCCGACTTCATCAAGACCTCCACCGGCAAGATCAACCCCGCCGCCACCATGCCGGTCACCCTCGTCATGCTGGAGGCCATCCGCGATTATTTCTACGAGACCGGCATCCGCATCGGAATGAAACCGGCCGGCGGCATCCGCACCGCCAAGCAATCGCTCGCCTACCTCGTCATGGTAAAGGAAACGCTCGGGGACGACTGGCTCACGCCCGATCTTTTCCGTTTCGGCGCCAGCACCCTCGTCAACGACGTCCTCATGCAGATCGCCAAGCTGGCGGACGGCAATTACCAGGGCCCGGATTACTTCTCCCTCCCGTAGTAGGGGGGCATAAAACGAGGGTAAAGAATCGAGGATGGAGGATGGACGTCGCTCCCTCCTGCTCTTGCTCTTAATCCTGATCTTGCTCCTGCTCGAGTTTACCTGATCTCTCCTTACCCTCCCTTAGATCGCGGTTCATTTGATCGGTTTTGCAGGGACGAAGCCGACCCTCCCTTTTGTTTCGACAACCGGTCGACCGGCGCGTAGAACGCCTCGTGGGACGCAAGCCCCCCGGCGCCCAAAAGCAGCGAAACAGGTGCCATTATGTTCAAGAAAATCTCTTGTGGGGTAAGCGTTCTCTTTCTCTCCCTGGTCACGTTGTCGGCCCAGACTCTCTGGACCGACGGCACCGGCGATTGGTTTAACGCGGGAAATTGGTCAGCGGGGGTTCCCTCCTCGATGATCGACGCCGAAATCACTAATGGCGGCACCGCCCAGATTAATGCGGCGGGCGCGGCGGCCCGCCGGCTGAACCTCGGGAATGCGCCCGGCGAGTCGGGATCGGTCACCGTAACCGGTCCGCTCGGAACGCTCAATGTAAGTCTGAATTTAAGTATTGGGGAACACGGCGTGGGCACATTCGATATTTCTGCGGGCGCCGTCGTCACCGCCGACAGTCTCAGGATCGGACATCATACTAGTTCCACCGGGACGGCGACGGTCGATGGCGCGGGCTCGAAATTGAGCCAGGGAATGTTCGCGGCAGGCGCCGTGGTCGGCGATTTCGGCATGGGAAGCCTGACCATCAGCAATGGTGCGACCTTCACCTACGCCGCGCTGGGCGTGGGCGACAACGGAGGCCATGGAACCGTTCTTATCGAGAGTGGCGGCACCGCCAATACCGCCAGTTCTGGCGCATATCTGGGAAACGCTGACGACGCCGTCGGCATGGTGACGGTCACCGGTGCGGGCTCTGAGTGGACGAGCGGCCTCATGCAGGTCGCGGTTGCCGGCACCGGCACGTTGAATATCGAGGACGGGGGCAAGGTCGGCAGTACCACTGGACAGATCGCCAACAGCGAAGGCACTCCCGGCAACACCGGAACGGTCAATGTCGACGGGATGGGTTCCACCTGGACGATGAGCGAAAACCTGTCGGTTGGCCTCGGCGGAGTTGGCGCCCTGAATATCACTGATGGTGGGACGGTTTCCAACACCGCCGGCACCATCGCCCGGGATGCCATGTCCAGCGGGACCGTGAACGTCGCCGCCGCCGGTGTCTGGACCAGCTCCGAAGGACTCAAGGTGGGCGAAGGCGGCCTGGGCGCGCTGCACCTCCACAGTGGGGGCATGGTTTCGAATACTTTTGGCCAGATCGGATCCAACGCGGACTCGGATGGCACCGCCACCATCGACGGCCTCGGGTCCACCTGGACCAACAATGGCACCTTCCTGGTTGGCGCCTCGGGGACCGGCCTGATGGAGATCACCAACGGTGGCGCGGTCACGAGCGGCGTCTCCCTGATCGGCGCAAACCCGGGCGGCAATGGCACCGCCGATGTCAGCGGGATGGGATCGACCTGGACAGCGTCCAGCCTCTACATCGGCGGGGATCCAATGGGCGCTCAGGGCACCGGATTGCTGCGCGTTCAGACCGGCGGAACCATCAATGGACCCATCACCGTCTGGGATACCGGCACGCTTGAGGTGGGCCTGAATCCGATCATTGCCGGGCCGCTAACGTTTGACGGCGGCACCTTGCGCACGATCGCCAATATGACCTTCTCGAACAACGCCAGCCTGGCGGCGGGCGGCGTCGTTTTCGATTCCAATGGTTTTTCCTCAACTTTCAGCGGTGGCTATGCTGGCCCGGGCGGAATCACAAAGATTAATGCCGGGGCCATCACCATGTCCGGCCCGAGCGTGTTCGGTGGCACTATGGAGATCGACGGTGGAAGCCTTCTGATTACCGGCTCAGTCATCACTCCCCAGACAAATGTGAACGCCGGCGGACTGCTCGGCGGCACCGGCACCCTCAATGGCGATGTGCTCAACGGCGGCGTGGTCAGTCCCGGCCTCTCCCCCGGCACCTTCACGGTCAATGGCGTTTACACGCAAAGCTCCGCCGGGACCCTGCGGATCGAGATCGCCGGCGTGACCCCGGGCAATTTTGATCTGCTCCAGGCTGGGTCCGCCTTTCTGGACGGAACGCTTCAGGTCGTTCGCTTCAACAACTACAGTCCACAGCCCGGCGACAGCATGACCATCCTGAGCACGGCATGGGCGGCCTTAACGGAACGCAGTTTGCCGCGGTCGACAGCAGTTCCTTCAGCGGCGTGGTGCAGCCCACCGTCGTTTACGATCCGAACGATGTGCGCATCGTTTTCGTGCAGGGCTCGTTCGATGTCGGCGGGCTGACACCGAATCAACAGGCGGTGGCCGATAATCTCAACGACGCTGTGGGCGATCCGCGCGCCGACGATCTCTTTGCCGTTCTCAATTTTGAGCCCGTCGCGAACCTTCCGTTTGCCTACGACCTGATCGCCCCGGAGGAGCTGGCTTCGCTTTACGAAATCGGGTTTTCATACGCCGGCGTGCAATCACTGAACCTGCAGCGTCGCATGGATGATATCCGCGCAGGCTCCACCGGTTTCAGCGCCAGCGGCTACCAAATGTCGGAACCGCAGGGCTACCGCAAAGCCGCCGATGGAAAGACGCTCCTCGATAAGAATCCGGCGCCCGCCTTTGTCCCCTCTCCCCAAAACCGCTGGGGCGTCTTTATCACCGGCACCGGTCAATTCGTGGACGTGGGAAACAATGATTTTAATGCGTCCGGCTATGAGATCGCGACCGGGGGCCTGACGCTTGGGCTCGACTACCGGCTCACCGAAAACTTCGCGGTCGGTCTCAACGGCACCTACGCCCACAGCACGGTGGATCTCGTCAACGACGGCGATATCGAGGCCGACAGTGTGAAGCTTGGGCTCTTCGCCACCTATCACCAGAATGGGTTCTACCTCGATGTCGCCGGAAGCGGCGGCTGGAATACTTACGACATCCGCCGCGCGGCCCTCCTGGGCGATGCCCATGGCGAGACGGACGCCGCCGAGTTCAACGGGTTGATCGGGGCCGGCTACGACTGGAAATGCGGGAGCCTGCGCTTTGGGCCCACCGCCACCTTCCAGTATACCTACATCGATCTCGACAATTTCACCGAGGAGGGGTCCCTCGCGCCCCTGCACTTCCCGGAACAGGATGAAAGCTCGGTTCGGAGCACGCTCGGATTCCGGCTTTCTCATGATGTAAAGATGGGCGGCGCGATCCTGCGGCCCGAGATTCGGGCAGCCTGGCAACACGAGTTCGGCGAACAGTCCCATGCCATCCAGGCGGAATTTGCTTCCGGCGCCGGCAGCGATTTCACCGTCTGGGGGCCGCACGTCGGACGGGACAGCGCGCTCGTCAGTGCCGGTGCCAGCCTGCTCTGGAACGACCGCGTGGCGACCTACGTCCACTACGACGGGCAGTTCGGCCGGGGCAATTACGACAGCAACAGCATCAGCGGCGGCGTTCGTCTCAGCTTTTAAGCCCGCACCCGCTCCTAAGCTTGCTCCTGCTCGATCCCGATGCGCCGGGGACGGCGCACGCTACCGCGCTGTCACGCGAGCGAACGCTGATCACCGTTCACCATTCACGTTTTCCACCCCCTTTCCTGTTTTCCTGATTCAATCCTCCTCTGGCTTCCTAAATTTCTCGTGCGATACCGCCCTGACCGCCTATAAAGAGCATCATGGCTCGCCGTAAGAAATCATCGTCGCGCAGTTCCGATCTCGTGGTCCTCCCGCGCGAGAATGGCCACCACGATACGCGCCTCGCGCTCGCCCCGAAAGATCGCCGGCTGAGCTTCGGCGAGAAGTGGAACTACGCGCCCGCCCCCGAGGCCAACGACTACATCCAGCTAAAGAAGCGCTATCCGCTCTACATCAACGGCGAGTTCGTCGCCCCGCACTCCGGCAAATATTTTGCCTCGATCAATCCGGCCACGGAGAAAAAACTGGCCGAGATCGCCGAGGCCGACGCCCACGACGTCGACCAGGCGGTCAAGGCCGCCCGCACCGCCTACAGCAAGGTCTGGAGCAAAATGCCCGGGCGCGAACGCGGCAAATACCTTTACCGCATCGCCCGCCTCATCCAGGAACGATCGCGCGAGCTCGCCATCATGGAGACGATGGATGGCGGCAAGACCATCAAGGAATCGCGCGACGTCGATCTGCCGCTGGTCGCGGCCCATTTCTTCTACTACGCGGGCTGGGCCGACAAGCTCCAGTACGCCTTCCCCGGACGCACCCCGCAGCCGCTCGGCGTCGCCGGCCAGATCATCCCCTGGAATTTTCCGCTCCTGATGGCGGCCTGGAAACTGGCGCCCGCCCTGGCCGCGGGAAACACCTGCGTGCTCAAGCCGGCCGAGACCACCAGCATCACCGCCCTGCACCTGGCCGAGATTTTCGCCGAGGCCGGCCTGCCCGATGGCGTGGTCAACATCGTCACCGGCGCCGGCGCGACCGGCAAAGCGCTGGTTGAGCATGACGACGTGAACAAGATCGCGTTCACCGGCTCCACCCAGGTGGGCAAACTCCTCACCCAGGCCGTGGCCGGGACGAAAAAGAAGCTGACCCTCGAGCTCGGCGGCAAGGCGGCCAACATCATCTTCGACGATGCCCCGCTCGACCAGGCGGTGGAGGGAATCATCAGCGGCATCTATTTCAACCAGGGGCACGTCTGCTGCGCCGGGTCGCGCTTGCTCGTGCAGGAAGGCGTTTTCCCGCAGGTGATCCGGAAATTGCGCGATCGCATCGCCACCCTGCGCGTGGGCGATCCGCTCGACAAAAACACCGACATCGGCGCGATCAACTCCCGGATGCAGCTCGAGAAGATCGAGGAACTGGTCGAGAGCGGCCTGAAACAGGGCGCGGAACTGGTGCAACCGCGCTGTCGTTTGCCGGAGAAAGGCTACTGGTATCCGCCGAGCTTTTTCACCGGGGTGACCGCTTCCCACCGGATCGCGCAGGAGGAAATTTTTGGACCGGTCCTGAGCGTGATGACTTTCCGGACGCCGGAGGAAGCGCTGGAACGCGCGAACAACACCCCGTATGGGCTGAGCGCGGGCGTCTGGACCGATAAAGGCTCAAAGATCTTCAAGATCGTGAACAAGCTCCGGGCCGGCGTGGTCTGGGCGAACACCTACAACAAGTTTGACCCGACCAGCCCCTTCGGCGGTTACAAGGAAAGCGGTTTCGGTCGCGAAGGCGGCCGCCACGGCCTCCTCCCCTATCTCACGTTAAGGTAACCTCTCGCCGGGTCTCAGCGTGCCGCGGCAGATTCGCTTCCTTCGACCTTTCTCGCGTCGATAACCGTTTCGGGAGACCTGAAAGATGATTGTCACTCTCCGCGCGGTGACCGAGACGGATCTGCCGATTTTCTTTGAGCATCAGCTTGATCCGGAGGCGACCCGGATGGCGGCGTTTCCCAGCCGCGACCGCGACGCTTTCATGGTTCACTGGGGCAGGATCATGCAGAACGAAACCGGGCTGCTGAAGACCATCATGGCGGACGACGCCGTGGCCGGGAACATCGTCCTCTGGGAAGCGGAGGGAGAACCGAACATCGGCTACTGGATCGGGAAAGCCCATTGGGGCAAAGGAATTGCCAGCGCGGCCTTGTCACAGTTCGTGGCCAGCATTAACGCGCGACCACTTTATGCGCACGTCGCCAGGCATAATTTCGCTTCGGTCCGGGTCCTGCAGAAATGCGGGTTCCAGGTCGCCCGGGAAGAGAAGGGCGAGGACGGCGTCGAGGAACTGGTGATGGAACTGCGCTGATTCAGAACGCCGCCGTCACCCGCGAGACCAACAGCTTCACTCCTCAATCAGCAAACCGTTGACCGGCGGCGACGCGCGCCTTCTCCACCTCGCCGGCTCCGTTGACCGACGCGCCGAGGTCGCGCAGGAGGCCGTCGCCGATTCCGTAGATCAGGCCATGCACCGAGAGCGCCTGGCCGCGCGCCCAGGCATCCAGCACGATGGTGGTTTCACAGACGTTGACCACCTGCTCGATCACGTTCAGCTCGCAGAGCCGGTCGGCCGCCTCGTCTTCCTCGGCGATGGTCCCGAGGTTCCCGGCGTGCTTGTCGCGCACGTCCTGCACATGCCGCAGCCAGTTGTCGACCAGGCCGACCCGGTCGGCGCGCAAGGCCGCGCGGACGCCGCCGCAGCCGTAATGCCCGCAAACGATCACGTGCCGCACCTTGAGCACGTCGATGGCGTATTGCATCACGGAAAGGCAGTTCAAATCGGTGTGCACCACCACATTGGCGACGTTGCGATGGACAAAGAGTTCGCCGGGAAGCAATCCCACGATCTCGTTCGCCGGCACCCGGCTGTCGGAACAGCCGATCCAGAGGTAGGCGGGCGATTGCTGGCGCGAAAGCCGCGCAAAAAATTCCGGGTCGCGCTCCAGCATCCGCGCCGCCCAGGCTTTGTTGTTCGCGAAAAGTGTGTTTAACGCCTCCATTCCCTCACCTTAGATCAACGGTCGGCTGCAGGAAAATCCGAACGCGCATCAAAGTAGAGCACGGCAAACGCGATGCCGAGCAGCGGTTTGATCACCGCGCTGACCGCCCCCGAGGCGACGTAACTCCAGAACATGAGCGAATCGGTTACCGGGTTCTGCGCCATCTTTTCGATCTCCGCCATGGCCTGCCCCATGTCGGTGATGAGGCCGAACCGGGCCAGGACAAAGGGCATTTCCACCATGGTCCCGGCGATCAGGAGCACCAGCAGCCAGAGCGAAACCAGGAGCGCGCCCCGAAAGATCGGCCGTTGCCGAAAATCGAGCCGGACACGGTTCCGGGCCAGGTCCCGGCTCTCCCGGATGGCGAACACGCCCCGGCGGTCCTCCAGCACGGCGCACTGTTGCCAGAAGAGGAAGTTGATGAAAAGGCGACCGGTCATGTAGGCCTGCAAGGCGAGCAGAGCCAGGGCCAGGAAGATCGTGGCGAGCGTGGGCGGCTGCGTCAGGATGGAGAAAATGATGAGGAGCGGAAGCACGCTCCAGAACATGTAGGCGCCGGAAACCATCAGGCAGAGACCGAGCACGCGCGGCCAGAACCGGGCCGCCCCCGCCACGATGCTGCGAAAACGCGGACGGTCACCGCGCGCCAGCGTGGCTACGACGCGCTGCAGGCCGGCGATGTAAAAGGCCCAGGCGAGCAGAAGAAGCACCACCAGCCCGCCCAGGGTCCAGAGCGCCTCCGGCGGAAGCGTTTCTCCTGAGACAATCCGGCCGCCGGGCTCCACCCGGGGCAACCGGAATCGGCCAATCGAGATCCGGAGCAAAAACGCCGGGATCTCGAACAGGAACGCGAGAAAAACGAAGAAAAAGAATCCTTTCCGGTAAAGCCGGACTGTTTCCAGCAGGATCTCGCCCACGGTCCGATGATGGATCGGTGTTGGTTCAACCGGCGGCGGCAACGGCGGTGGCCCGAACAAACCCGGGATCTCCGCCGCGGTGCTCCAGTCATCGTCCGGGTCGCGGCGGACGGGGTTGTCGGGCAAAACCCGGCCCTCGCGTTTCCATTCCAGCAAAGTCTCGAACGAAACGGGTCCGTATTCCTTTTCCTGCACCAGCAACGTCCAACCCTCTGGCATGCGCAGTATCTAAGCGCGTTTGGCCCGGCGCACATCCGACTTTGTCTGAGCTGCCCCGGTGGGGCGGCCTTGCCGGGAAAATTCACCACAGAGACCGCAGAGGGCACAGAGGACACGCAGAAGGTTATTGATGAGACAGATCGAACAGGATTTGCGCCGCGTTCCCCGGTAGGGCGAGACTCTGTCGAGCCTTGGAGAAGGCGTGGCCACGCTACCAAGATGCGAGCGCGTGCTCCCAGGCTCCGCAGAGCGTCGCCCTACCGAAGAGGCCTGCCTCGCAGGCTATTCACCATTCACCATTCACGATTCACGCCCCTCTTCACCATCCCCCGCTCTCACCGCCGGGTAGGTTCGATCAAGCTCAGCCAGCAGTTCCGCCGTCACCTCGTTCCGATCAAAAACGCAGCCGGCGGCTTTCCGCAGCGAGGTGGCCGACTGGCCCAGGTCTTCCGGGAACGCTCGTTGATTGACGTTCAGGCCGATGCCCAGAATCGCGAGGTAACTCCTCCCCTGGGCCCGCATCTCCACGAGCACCCCGGCAATCTTGGCCCCGTCGATATGAACATCATTCGGAGGCTTCACCACGGGAGAGCGGCGAAGAAAATGCCCCACCACGCGCGCGACCGCCTGCGCCGCCCAGGCAGTCAAACGCGACGATTCCTCCACCGGAATCCCGGGCCGGAGCAAAACCGAGAGATAAATGCCTTCGCCGCGCGCCGATTCCCAGCGCCGGCCGTGCTGGCCGCGTCCGGCCGTCTGATGCTCGGCCATCACGACCACCCCCTCCGCCACCTGCGGGCCGGCCAGTTGCAGCAGGTGATCGTTGGTCGAGCGGACTTCCTCCAGCACCACGATCTCGCGCCCGAGACGTCTTGCCCCGAGCCGGTCCCGGATGAACGCCGCATCCAAAGGGTCCGGCACCTGGCCGGCCGGATCAATCTGCGGCATGGGTCAACTCGAGCGAAAAATCGATCGCGCGCGCCGAATGCGTAAGGGCGCCCACAGAGATGTAATCGACTCCGGTGGCGGCGATTCGTTGCACGGTCTTGAGGGTGACACCGCCGCTGGCCTCGAACTTCACCCGGCCGCGCCCCATGGCGATGGCGCGGCGAAGCTGGGCCGGTTTCATGTTATCGAGCAGGATCACGTCGATCCCTTTCACCTTCAGAAACTCGCGCACCTGGCGCAGTTCGTCGGCTTCCACCTCCACCCGCACGTCGGGGTGAGCTTCGCGCAGACGCTGGATGGTCTCGGCCAGGATCCCGGCGGTCGCGCCCGCGGCGAGATGATTATCCTTCACCAGGGCCATGTCATGGAGGCCATGCCGGTGATTCACCCCGCCCCCGGCCACCACCGCCGCCTTTTCGAGCGGGCGAAGGCCGGGCGTGGTTTTGCGGGTGTCGAGAATCTGCGCGGGATGCCCGCCGACCGCGTCAACATATTGGCGGGTCAGGGTGGCGATGCCGCTCAGCCGCTGCAGAAAATTCAGGGCCACACGTTCTGCGGTCAGGATGGAACGGGCCGCGCCGGTGATCTCCAAGACCACGCCCCCCGCCTCCACCACGGTGCCCTCCCCCGCGGTGATCCGCACAGCAAGCCCGGGGTCGGCCTGCCGAAAGACTTCCTCAGCCACGGCGGTGCCGGCAACCACGGCGCGTTCGCGCGCCACAATCCGCGCCTCCGCCCGCCGCGTCGCGGCGACAAAAAACTCGCTCGTGATGTCGCCCGGCCCCACATCCTCGGCCAAGGCCGCCGAGACGATTCCGGCGGTGCCCTGTCGTTTCATGCGCGCACGCGCGGGGCCCGGTAGACACAGGCGCCGCGCACGTAGGTCTCCAGCATGGCGCGGGGACGCGCGCGATAAATGCAAAGGGCCACCACGTCTTCCGCGGAAAGATTCTTCAACGGCTCGGTATTGTTTTCCCGGTAAGGCAGGAGCGGCGGCAGATCGACCACGATAAAGTCAGCTTCCTTGCCGGGATCGAGGGTGCCAATCCGGTCGAGCTTGCCAAGGGCGCGTGCTCCCCCGGCGGTGGCGAGGTGCAGGGCCCCGGCGGGACGCAGGGTGGCAAGGTTCGGCTCGTAGAAAGAGCGCGCCTTTTGCGCATCGATGGCGGAACGCATCACCTGCCACATGTCGAGCTCGGGCCCGGCGGCCACGTCGGAGCCGAGGCCGACGGCGATGCCGGCCCGGAGCAGTTGGTCGAGCTTCATCAGACCGCTCCCGAGGAAGAAATTGGAGGTGGGGCAATGCGCCACGCTCGATTGCGCGGCGGCGATGGCCCCGATCTCACGCGGGTTCAGGTGAATGCAATGGCCCAGCATCGTCTTCGGCGTGAGCAGGCCGCACTTCTCGTAGACGTGGGTGTAGTCGCGCGCCCACATGTAAAGATGATGCACCTTCTCGATCTCCTCCCGGTTTTCCGCGAGGTGGGTCTGGAGATAAACGCCCAGACTGAGGGCCGCCTCCGCCGCGCTCCGCATCAGTTTTTCCGAGCAGGTCACGGCAAACCGCGGACTGAAGGCGTACTCGAGCCGGCCGTCGGCCGCTCCGTGCCATTTTTTGCAGAGTCGCTCGCTTTCCATGAGCGAGACGGAGAGGATTTTCTTGGGTTGGAGCGTGCCGTAGGACCCGAGGTCCATCATCATCTTGCCGAGGATGACACGGAGTCCGCTCTCCTTCGCGGCCTCGAACGCCACCTCGCAGCTTTCCTCGTAAATGGCGGCGTAAACCATCGCGGTGGTGGTGCCGTGCCGGGCCAGTTCGCGGAAGAACTGCGGCGCCTCCTCCCGTGCCTTGGGGGCGCTGAATTCCTTTTCCACCGGGAAAATGTGCTGACGCAGCCAGGGAAGCAGGTCGCTCTCGCCCCGCGCCACCACCGGGTATTGCGGGAGATGGGTGTGACAATCGATCAGTCCCGGGAAAATCGCCACCGGACCACGGTCGATCCATTCCACCGGGCGATCACGGGGCAGCCGGCGGAGATCATCGTAAAACCCGACCTCGGTGATGCGGCCGTTCTCCACCACCATGGCGCCGTTGCGCCAGCTCCGGAGGGCGCCCAGCTCCGGGGCGTCGATTAGATAGCCGCGGATTCCGTAAAGCGAGGGCTGCTCCATGAGCACTTCACTCAAACATTAACCGGAGGGGCCTGACAATGTCCGAGTTAGGGGAAGGTCGAGGGCAAAAAAAAGATTCGGGCAGCGCACGCCAAGGAGAAACAACAAATACTTTGAACGTGCAGCTACCCGAATCGCCTTAACCTGACTCATTTGACAGCCCGCCCGGCACCCCGTTCGAATTTTTCATAACAATTTTCAGGGTTTTTTCGGGGGGGCCCGCTCAGGGTCCCCGGTAGGGCGAGACTCCGTCGAGCCTGGGGGAAGAGCCAATGGCTCTCAGAAGACAGGATTAACAGGAGGGACAGGATTCCTAGGCAAGGGAAGAAAATGTTCCAGAGGGCAGAGAGCGTCTGAAGTGATGGCGGCGCGTGCTCCCAGGCTCCGCGGAGCGTCGCCCTACCGAAGAGGCGCACGCATACACGATTCACCATTTACGACTCCACCATTCACGCCACTCTCCCCCCCGGTAGGGCGAGACTCTGTCGAGCCTGGGAGAGGGCGTGGCCCCGCCACCAAGCTGCGGCGCGTGCTCCCAGGCTCCGCGGAGCGTCGCCCTACCGGAGAGGCGCCCCGCGGGGCAGACCCCCTAAAGGGAAAACTCCGCCTGCGCCGGGCGGGCCACCCGGGCTGACTCGTCCCGGACTTCCTGCAGGAGGGACTTGAACTCGCATTTCTCCAGCGTCTCGAGCAGGCGCGGATAATCAGGCGTGATGCGAAGGTCGTCGATTGGCACCGGGAGCGGGGTCTCACAATCAAGCGCAACCATCCGGCGGTTCTGCCGGATTTGCTCCTGCGCGGCGCGCAGTTTCTCGCGGGTCTTTTCGCTCTTGATCCGGTCGAGGTTGGCCAGGAGTTCGTCCAGGCTGCCGTGCTCGTTCAGGAGCTTGGCCGCGGCTTTCCGGCCAATCCCGACGCCGGGAATGTTGTCGACCGAATCACCGGCCAGGGCGAGGACATCGCCGATCCGCTCCGGCGGCACGTCCCATTTGGCCTTCACCTCGGGTTCACCCAGCAGGGCGAAACCCGTCCTTGGGCGAGGCGAGGTCGGCCTTGGCCGTGCTGTAGACTTTCACCGTCGGACCAACCAGTTGAAAAAGGTCCTTGTCGTTCGTGGCCAGCACGGTCTCGATTCCGCGGCGGCTGGCGGCCAGGGCGTAGCATCCCATCAGGTCGTCGGCTTCCGTGTTCGGCAGGGCAATGTTCCGAAAACCCATTTCCGGCATCATGCGCCGGATAAAATCGAGCTGCGGCACCATCGGAGCCGGCATTTCCTTGCGCGTTTCCTTGTAGGCCGGCTGCAGCTCAACCCGTTTCTGCGGCAGACCTTGATCCCAAAAAATCGCCCCGAGATCGGGCTGAAGATGTTTCAGCATCAGGCGCAGCGTCTTGGTGAAGCCGAAGATGGCGTTGGTCGGTTCGCCGCGTGAATTGGAGAGGTTCTGGATCGCGAAGAACGAACGGTAAACGTAGTAATGACCGTCAACGAGAAGCAGCTTCACCGGGTTCACGTTAGCGAAAGGGAGCGCCGCGCCAACTGTGATCAGGCCGCTCGCTCGCTCTTTCTTTCCGTCATCCCGAGGCGCAGCCGAGGGACCTCCCCTACGCCAGTCGAGGACGCACGCTCACGCGAACCGGCGGCGGTGGCACTGGAGGCGTTGCTCTTCTCTTTTTCGCACGTCCACCGGGAACCGTGGGGTCCTTCACCGTCTGCGCGGTTCAGGATGACGCTGCCGCGAAAATCCATCGCCCCACTTCAGGACGTCGCTTGCCCTGACGCGAGCGCGTGCTCTTGCGCGCTCCATTCACGATAAATCTGCGGGGCGATCTCCGAAGGCTTGATCTCGCTGCGGCCGCCCCAGAACACGTTGGTGTAGCTCACCGGGATCCGGCAAACCTCGAGATGCTCGTCGATCGCCCGTTTATGCTCGAGCAAGCGCGCTTTCTCCGTCCCATGCGCCACCGCCATGATGTTGACGTCGCGGAACTCGGGGCCGGCCTCACGCCAATAGCAGTGGGTCAGGATGTGGTGCCGGCCCACCTCGCCGCCCGCCTCCAGTTCCCGCCCGGGCGGCACCGCCCAATGAAAAAGAGCGTTGAACCGCGTCACCCGCACGCCGGTGGCGGACGGTTTCACATGCTCGAGGAAAGTGGAAAAACGGCCGACGATCTTGCGCCGGGCCAGGCTCTCCGCCACGGCGCAAAACTCATCGAGATCCATCCCCGCTTCTCGCGCCCGGGCCGCCCACGGGTTGGGCCGGATTTCCTCCGGCGCAAATTCGCGCTTCAAGGCCACCAGCACCTCCCACTCGCGCTCATTTAACTCGGCCACCTGCACGGGCACCATCTGCGCGGGGTGATCGGCCCGGCTCCCCGGCGGGATTTCCTTCCGGCGAACATGCCCAACCCCGAGCGCAAAGATCCCTTTCGCGGGCATGATCCGAAAACGTTCCGCGCCGACGATGCCCTGGAGTCTCTCGCAATGGGCCTGGAGCGAAAACCCCTGCGGCACCTTGAGCGTGGTCCAGAGCTTGTAGTCCGACCCGGCGGTAGCCGTATCGGTCGAACGCAGGACGACGTGCCCGGAAAACGGGTCGCGCTGCGACATGAAATCAAAGGCGGCATCGATCTCTTCCGGCGACACTTTCCACGCCACCAACGCGCCCTGCGCCAGGTTGGTCGCAAGCAGGGTCTGCCGCACGCGCCGGACCGTGCCCGCACGCAACATCGCCTCGATCCGCGCCCGCACCGTTTCCTCGTCCACCCCGGAACGCTCCGCGATCAGGGCAAAAGGTTCGCGGACGAACCCCTCGATTTTGTCCTCGGAAACCGCGAGGATGCAGGCGTTGACCGGGTCGTGGTGCTCGACGGGCAGCATCCGCATCCATCCGCTGAAGAGGAGAGGTTGTCCACCGTGCGCGTCTGTGGAAAGGAAAAGGAGTCCATGAAACAATCCCCGCCGCCTCGCGCCCTTTTTTTTGACGCCGTCGGCACGCTCTTTCATCTGCCGCTCGGCGTGGGCCACCACTACGCCCTGGCTGGCCGACAGGTGGGTGCGGAACTTGACGCACAGGCGCTCGACCAGGCCTTTGCCGCCGTTTTCCCGGCCATGCCGCCGCGACCGGTGACGGAAGGCCCGCGTGAGGACGACGACAAAGGCTGGTGGCGTGAGGTGGTGGAGCGCGTCCTGGCCCAGGTCCCACACCGGTTGTCCGAACTGGATCGCGACAGTTTTTTCGAGACGGCCTACGAACATTTTGCCGAGGCCGGGGTCTGGGAGCCGTTCCCGGAGACGAGAGAGGTCGTGGAGCGCCTGCAGGAGCGTCTCCCGCTTTATGTCGTCTCGAATTTCGACGGCCGGCTCCGAATCATCCTGGAACGGCTCGGTCTCTCGAAATTTTTTCGCGGCGTCTTTGTTTCAAGTGAGCTGGGGGCGGACAAGCCCGACCCGCGGATCTTCCAGCGGGCCGCGGAATGCGCGGGAATTCCGCTGGGCGAAATTCTTCATGTGGGAGACGATCCGGAACGCGACTGGGCCGCGGCCCGGCAGGCCGGTCTGCAGGTTTTCGAGCTGCGACGTCCCGGCGGGTCCCTTCGGGACCTGGAGGCGGAGCTGCCGCCCGATTAAGCGGCATCGCCCACGGTCGCTCTTGGCTCTTGCTGGAAGAAAAGGTTTACGGCACGTTGGGCGCTTCGGGTTGGTAGCTCAATGGTAGAGCAGCGCCCTTTTAAGGCGTTGGTTGTGGGTTCGAGTCCCACCCAACCCATCTTCCCGCGGGCCGCGGGACCTCCGGGACGACCGGGCGGGTGAATCTGAGCGGTTTCACGCCCGCCTTCCACGGTGGGCACGTAAAAAAACCACCATTTTTCTTCTCGACAGCAGGGTTCCGGGGCGCGAAAAACGGCACCTTGTGAACACCTCAACCTACCTTAACCGATTTATTCACGGCTCGGCCGCAGCACTGCTGCTGGCTACCGGCTTCCCGGCTTTCGCTGACAAGGAAATCCTCGACGCCAAAGGCCCCGACAAAAACCCGCCCATTCTGGAGCAGGCCGCCCCGCAACCCCGCTGGTATTTCAGCCTTGGTGCCGGCACTGACTTCGATCTCGATTCTGCGTTCGTGAACGGGGTGGACGAAGACTTCAACAACGTCCTCCCATTTAACGCCGCGACCGCCCCTGGCGGTATCTTCATCCCCGGGAAAGGTCCGGATGGCTCGGGCAACCTGCACATTCGCAACCGCGACTTCCACGATGCCTACGACGACCTGATCCGCATCAACGCGGAGCTGGGTTACCGGATCAATGATTATTGGGAAGTGTTCCTCCTCTTCAAATACACCCACGCCGATGCGAACACTTTGAGCGGCAGCTCCCTGACGATCGATTTCGATGAGGACGACGGCGGCTTTCCCTTCCCGGGGGGCGATCTCCGCTTCGATTTTGTCAGTCGTTTCGACGACTATGACGCTTACGGGGGCGAGATTGGCGCCCGCTTCTTCTTCTTCCAGCCGGAATCGCGGATCCGTCCCTACATCTCGGTGCAGGGTGGTGCGACCTATGTCGAGCAGATCGACGCAAATGTCTGGGTGCTTAACCCCTTCATTGGCGATGAGGTCGAGGGCGGCCTGGGCGCTTTGGACATCGACTTTTATAGCGCCAGCGTGGTCGGCACGGTTGCCGGTCTGTTTGGCGCCGAGTTCAAGGTCACGGAACGCTTCTCCATCACGGCGGACATCGGTCTCCGCTATTACATGGAGTTGTGCGACGATGACGACGACTTGAACGATTTTTCAGAAGGAGGGGCGCCTTTTGGTCTCGACTTGGAATCGGTCAATAATGAAGGCTATCGCCTCGCCATCCCGGTGACGATCTCGGCCAAGTTCCGGTTCTAAGAACCTCAGCCAGCCAGTTTAACAAAGGGGCGCAGCGTTTAACGTTGCGCCCCTTTTGCTTTTTCGATAGAACATGCCCGCTCGCGTCACCCTCACCCCCCTCGCTCTCCCCCGTGCGATCCCCCGTTTCACTGGAATATATCGTGCTTCATAAGGAGGCGCCCACCTTGGGCGCGCCTCCCATGCCCGAGATAAGTTTTTCCGACCATTTTCCCGAACTCCCCCCGCCTCCGCGGCCGATTCGGCTGGCGTTCCCGCCGACAATCCCGGGTATGCCCCCACGGAGGATCCTGATTCGCGCCGACGCCGGATGGATCGGGTCATCCTGATCGTCGGCGTTCTCCTCCTGACCGGAGGTTGCGGTCTTTACTGCTCCTACAAATTTTTCAACCCCAGCGATCGCGCCGGAAAATTCTCGCTCTGGCCGCGTGATCGGTATGAGGCGCGCGCTGTCCCGTTTCCCGCACTCGTTCCCGAACGCGCCACCGCCTTGCGGCCGCCGGAATCCCGGCCGGACGCGGTTACCGGCCTTCCCGCCGCTTTGGATCGGCCGGCACGCAAAGTCACGCGCGCGTCGTCGAACAGCCGCCGGTCCGTGGTGGCCGGCCGCGGTTCATCCCAGCGTGATGGCGGTGGCCGTGGCGCCAGCAGCCCGGCGGTGAACAACCCCGCCATTCCTTCAAACCCGACCAACGCCATCCCGCAGACCGTGAAAACGGCGCAACGCACCGTGACGCGGGTGCGACATGTCATGGGGCGTCTTATCCCCGAGCGCGTCACCTACACGGTGGATGACACGGCCACGACGGCGCGGCGCACGGCCCGCGGCGCCCGCCGGACAGTCGACCAGGCGGCTGGCGGTGTGAACGATCGCGTGAATGGCGTGGTCAACGATGCCGGCGCCTCGATGCAGGGCATCTCGGACGGTCTTCCCGGGCTGGGTGGCGGCGAAATGTCCGGTTTAAGCGGTGCCGCCGGTGGTGTCTCCGGCCTCGGCGCCGGGCTCCCGAACGTGGGCGGTTTGACGCCCGGCGGCTAAAAGAGCGTCTCCTCGCCCGTGTAATCAAGTCGGCCATCCACCAGGCGAGCCGCGCCCGTGAACGGATGCGGTTCGCTTTTCCTGAGGTCGAAAAGGTGGCAGACCTCCGTCCCGCGGGCCTTGAAATAATCGGCGATCAAACCGCGGTGACACCGCCACCAGACCGCCTCCGCACACATCACCGCCGTCGGCATGACGCCGGCCCGCTCCGCCAGGGCCCTCGCCGCCGCCTCGAATTCGGGCGTCTCCATGTAATCGGCGTATCCGCGGAAAGATTCGTTTCGCCACGCCGTGTTGCGGGAGTCCGGCCGCGGTCGGCGCCGCCCGCCCAGCGCCCGCAGCGGCAGATAGGCGATGTGCTGCGCCGTCAGGAGAGTCGCCAGCGCCTCGGAGTTGAAGTGCGGATATCGCTTCGAACCCGGGTGAAGCCGAACATCCACGACGGCTTCAATCTTATGGGCCCGCAGGACGGCGACGAACTCCTCCCCGCTCCGCGTGCTGTGGCCGATGGTCCAGAGCCGGCGGGGCCAGGCCACGCCCGGCTCCGTGTCAGGGCGACCCGGGGACATCGGCAAGCTCGGCCACCACCTTCTCGAGCGCGGAAACCACCCGCGCCATCGATTCATAATCAAGCTGCCCGGGCGTGTCTGATCGCTCGTGATAATGCGGGTAACGGAACGGGGCCGTGTCGGTCACCATCACCCCGGGATAACCATGCTGCCAAAAGGCCCACTGGTCGGACCAGCCAATCCCCGGCACGGCGGCGGGAAGCGCTGCCCCTTCGCTCCCGATGGTGGCATGCCGGCGGAAGACCTGCATCACCTGCCGCAGAAGATGACGCGAGCCCGGGTTGGAGACGAACCCAATGAAGTTTCCGCGGGTGGGATAGGCCAGGGAAAGGCCGGGCAGCGGATAAACCTGCGACCCTTTCCCGCTCGAGAAATAGCCGATCGTCTCCAGGCTCAGCATTGCCACGACGCGATCGCCCCGCTGCCGGCAGTTCTTCGCGTAAACCATGCTCCCCATATCCGCGGTCTGAAAATAGGGCGGCTCTTCGTTGGTGAAAGCGACAAAACGAAGGGTGCGCGCCGGCTTCTGCCCGGCAAATTTGCGAGCCAGGGCGAGAAGGGCCGCCACGCCGCTCCCGTTGTCATTGGCCCCGGGCGAACCATAAACCGAATCGTAATGGGCTCCCACCACCACCACCTCGGCCGATCCCGGGATGGAGGCCTCGATATTATCGGAGTGAACCCCTCGGACGGCATAACCCTCGCGGCGCACCGCGAGCCCCGCCTCGCGAAAGGTTTGCTCGATGTAATCGGCCGCGGCCACCAGCCGGCTATGATGCGGGAGGTTCCGTTCACCGATGGTTTCACCGAGCATCCGGACATGGCTTTCGAGCTCGTCCCGCAGCTGCACCTCGTCCGGGGTCAGCGGCGGCGGACTCCCACGAAAACTCCGCCCTGGCATCCGGATCATCATGGTCCAGGCCATGATGCCGGCCAGGAGAGCCGCGACAAGGCCGAAGGCGACAGGCCGAAGAACTGTTTTCATCCGAGCTTGCGGCGAAACCGGAGCGAACACAAAAAGAAGAGGGAGACGGCCATGCCGGTAAGAATCGCAAGCGACCGCCAGTATTCCGCAAACTCGGCGCCGCGCAGAATGATGGCCCGCATGAGGGCGATGAAATGGGTGGTCGGGATGATGGACCCGAGGGCGTAGAAGATCCAGGGCATGGTCTCGCGCGGAAAGATAAACCCGGAAAAGAAGACACTGGGCAAAACGAAAACCATCGAGATCTGCAAGGCCTGCATCTGGTTGCCCGCCTTGGTGCCGACGAGCAGCCCGAGGCTCAGCAGCGCGAAGACATAAATAAGCGTGCTCCCCAGCATCATGAGAACGCTGCCCGCAATCGGCACCGCGAAGATGAAACGCATGACCGCAAAGAGCAGAAAGGCGATGAGCATGCCGATGCAAAGATAGGGAATGAGTTTGCCCAGCATCAGACCCCAGCGGCTGACCGGGCTGACCAGCAGTTGTTCCAGGGTGCCGCGTTCCCGTTCGCGCACCAACGCCATGGCGGTGGCAAAGACGGTCCCGATCTGCAGGACCACCCCGATGACGCCGGGCACGAAAAAGTTCGGGCTGCGCATGGTCGGGTTGTAGAGGAGCTGCGGCCGGATCTCCACGGGAACGGCGGCGCGCCCGCTCTCGCGCATGAGCATCTCGACCGATTGTCGCAGGGCCACACCGAGGCCGGTGTTGAGCGCCTGCTGCGCCGTGGTCGAATTCGAACCGTCGATGAGCAGCTGCACCTGCGTCGGGCGGCCGGAGCGCAGGTCACGCGCAAAATCAGGCGGGATCTGGAGCCCGGCGTAAGCCCGCCCCTGCCGCAACTGGCTGGCCAGCTCCTCCACGCTTCCCACCTCCGCCACCTGGCGAAAAGTCTCGGTGTTCACCAGCCGGTCGATGAAGCGGCGGCTCTCCGCCGTCCGGTCCTCGTTCAGCACCGCCAGGCCCATGTGGCGGACGTCGTTATCGAGCGCAAACCCGAAGGCCACCATCTGGATCATCGGCGGGAACAGCATGAAAAAGAGGGTCATCGGGTCCCGGGCCACGGTGATGAACTCCTTGAAAAGAATGGCGCTGAGGCCGCGGAACGGGCGTTTCATCAGGCAGCCGCCCTTCTCGCTTCCCCGTAGCGCGCGGTCAGGGCCACGAAGACATCCTCCAGCGACGGCCCGATCTCGCGCATGTCGGTCTCCGCGATGCCGACCTCCCGCAGGCGCGCCGCGATCGCCTCGTTTGAGAGCTGTTCCTCCACCAGCAGGTGCATCGACTGCCCAAAAACGGTGGCCGAAAGAATCCCCGGCGCCGCCCGCATCGTCTGCAACGCCCGGGTAACATGCTCGCAGGTGATATCGAGGCGACGCGCTCCCGGCGGGTTCACCTCCGGCAGCCGCTTGAGGTCGTCGGGTTCGCCGCAAACAACCAGTTTGCTCATGTGGATGTAGCCGACGTGCGAGCAGCGTTCGGCCTCATCCATGTAATGGGTCGTGACGAAAAGCGTCATGCCGCGCCCGGCGAACTCGAACAGCAGGTCCCACAGTTCCCGGCGGGCCACGGGATCGATCCCGGCGGTCGGTTCATCGAGGAAAAGCACGGTCGGCTCGTGCATCAGGGCGCAGGCCATGGCCAGCCGCTGTCGCCAGCCGCCCGAGAGCAGCGCCGCGCGCCGCCCAAGATACGGTTCCAGATGCGTCAGGGCGATCAGTTCGTCGCGCCGCGCCCGCAAAGCCCGCTCGCGCAGGCCGTAGAGCTTCCCGGAAAAGGTCAGGTTCTCGCCCACCGTCAGCTCATCGTAGAGGGAAAACTTCTGCGACATGTAACCGATCAAATCCTTGATCGCCTCCGTCTCCCGCCGGATATCGTGGCCGGCGATCCGACCGGTGCCGCCGGTCGGCTCGAGGATGCCGCAGAGCATCCGGATGACGGTCGATTTCCCGGAACCGTTCGGGCCGAGAAAGCCGAAGATGCTCCCCTTTCCCACCGAAAAACTGACGTCATCGACCGCGGTGAAATCACCGAACCGCCGCGTCAGGCCCTCGGCTTCGATCATCGCCTCCATCGCTTAAACGAGACGGGCGCCTCTCACCGCAACGACTCCGGGACGCCGGGAAATTCGACATCGGCAGCCATGCCCGCGCGGAGTTTTTCTCCATTCTCCAGCCGGACCTTGACGGCAAAAACCTGGCGGACCCTGTCTTCCACGGTCTGCACGTTGCGCGGGGTGAACTCGGCCTGCCGGCTGACCTGTTCCACCACACCGCCAAAGTCGCGTTCGGGAAAGGCGTCGACGCGCACCCGGACCTTGTCGCCGATGCGGATGTGCCCGAGCCAGGGCTGCGGCACGTAAACGCGCACCCAGAGATATTCGGGGAGAATGAGAGTGGCCACCTCGCGGTTGGGCGGGAGGACATCGCCCACCTTCACACTGAGCACCTCGAGAATGGCCGGCCCGGGCGAGAGCACCGTCATCTCGCGCAGGCGGGTCTCAATCTCGGCCAGGTTCGCCTTGGCCTGCGCCACCCGCATCTCCGAGGCTTCCACCGATTTTTCCTGGGCGTTGGCCAGGCTGGCCGCCCGTTCCGCTTCGCTCGGCGAAACGGTGCGATTGCGCAGCAGTTCCTGCTGGCGGCGGGTATCGCCGCGGAGAAACTCGAGCTGCGCTTTCTGTGACTCGACCTCGCGCAGGGCCGCCTCCACCTGCGCCCGGGCAAGGTCCAGCTGCGCCGGCAGTTCCGCCGCCTCCAATTTCACGATCGGCGCGCCGGCGGCGAGCTGTTCCCCTTCGCGCGCGAAGACCTTCTCGACGCGGCCGCCCGCGCGCGAGGCAACATGCACCTCATCGACCTCAACGGTGCCGGAGACAGATTCGCCCCGCCGCTCACAGGCGGCCAGCGCCAGCGCGGCTGCCACCAGCAGCGCGCCCGCCCGGAATGGTCGGATCGTCACGACGCTCATTCTATCCGGAAGCCGACGGAGGCGAAGGATTTGTTGCCGCTCCCGAAAATTCCTACAGTGCTCCATGAGCAAACGAATTTTTGATCACATCGACCTGCGCGTGCACGATCGTGCCGCCGCGCAGAAATTTTATGCCCGACTGCTGCCCGCGGTCGGGCTGACCCATGACGCCAGCGGCGACGAATGGGGCGCCTTCGAGGCCGGGCCGGACGGGGCCGCGGGCGTCTTTTTTGGCTTCACCGAGGACCCGACGCATCAGCCCGGCGCGAACCGGATCGCCTTCTGGGCGGAAAGCCGGGAAGAGGTGGACCGGATCGCGCAAACGATCCGGGAAGCCGGCGCCCAGACCATCGAAGGACCCGAACTCTGCCGGGAATATTCCCCCGGCTACTACGCCGTCTTCTTCGAGGACCCCAGCGGCAACAAGCTCGAGGTCTGCCACCGGGCCAGCCGCCTCAGCGCGGAGTGATCCCAAAAAGGGCGAGCGCCTCCCGCGTTTTTTCCATGGGCAGACCGACCACGTTGCTGAAGGAGCCGTCGATTTTCCGGATGATCCGGCCAGCGTCATCCTGCGCGGCATAGGCCCCCGCCTTGTCGAGTGGATTGACCACGCGGAAATATTCCGTGATGCGGTCATCATCCAGCCGTTGAAACGTCACGCGGGTCACCTCGTGGAAGGCGACAAAGCTGCGCTTCCACCGGTGCGCCAGATGAACCGCGGAACAGACGATGTGGGTGCGGCCGCTCAACCGACGCAGGATCGCGCGGGCATCCTCCAGGTCACGCGGTTTCCCGATCACCTCCTCCTCCAGGGCCACGAGGGTGTCGGCGCCGAGAACGACCGCCTCGGGATTAACCCGGGCGATATCGAGGCATTTGCGGGTGGCATTGAGCGTGGTCACCTCCCGGATGGTGAGGTCGCCCGCGCTCGACTCCGAGATGGACGAAAGAGCCACCCGAAAATCGTAGCCGGCCGCGCGCAGCAGCTCGCTCCGCCGGGGCGAAGCCGAGGCCAGGAGCAGACGCGGAACAACCACCCCGCTCATGGACCCGGTCAGGGACGGCGCGGCGCCGGCGACGTTTTGCCGCCAGACTGTCCCGGTTTTTTGCCGCCGAGGATGTCGGGCATCTTCATTTCCTTGTAATTCGCCGGGACGGTAAACTCCGTCTCGTCCAGCGGTTCCTGGCTCACCGAGACGATTGTGGTCGTCATTTCCTGCGCGCCCATTTTGACTTTCGTGCGCAACGGGAGCCCCGGGAAATCGCGAAAATCCGGAATCCCCAGCGCTCCCTGCGGCACGTTCCCGGGGGTGGCGGAGGAAAGCTGGCGGATGATCTCGCGAGCATTTGGAAAATCCTTCGCGATCCAGTAGGTGGCCTTGAAAGAGGGACTTTCGTAGGTGTATTCCGCGGTCTCATGCCCGTCGATGGTCTCGGTCCGTCCGGTCGCCGTGAGCTTGGGTCGGGGGGCGGGGCTGGTCGCGGCCTCGAGCACGCCGGCCAGCGCCTTGGTCTGGGCGCCGGAAATCCGGACCACCTCGCGGGTGTCGTTTTTCAGGTAAAGAATGTCGCCGCTGGCGCTGTCGATGATGGCCGTCGGCTGCGGGGGCGCCTCCATCCGCACCTTGGTGCCCTTGATCTTGATGGTCATGTTGGAGAAGGGACCGGCCCCTTCCGCTTTCTGCACAATGGTGAGATCAGCCTGCGCGAGGGTCGGCAGGAACGTGCAGAGCGCGAGGGCGGCGAGCAGACCAGGACGGGGCATGGGCTTTTAGCTAGCGGCGGATGGCAAAATAGCAAGCGGCCGCGGGCCGGGACGGCGCAAAAACCGCTTGGCAGCGCCCGGGCGGCGCGGCACGTTAGCGCTCGGTCGCGGGTGTAGCTTAATGGTAAAGCTGTAGCCTTCCAAGCTACTGACGAGGGTTCGATTCCCTTCACCCGCTCTCCTCTCCACGCTAATTGTGTTGACGGGAAGGCCAGGGAAGGCTTACAAGCCGATGTAATTTCGGCAGAACCAAGGGGAGCTTTATGAACACTATTTCCGGGAATTTCACTCTGCGCGCCGCCGCGGCCTTTCTTTCCATCATCGCACTGGGCGCCGGGTTCTGGTCGAGCACCAGCCAGGCGGAGGAAACACCCAAGCCCCTCGCGATGATCGAAACCTACCTCACCCCGATCGGGAAGACGGTGGCGAACGCGACCAAGGAACAGCTGCTCGACGCCGTCTGCCAGGCGGTCAAACGCTGGAAAGCTTCCGCCCCGCAGATCGTCCGCGCCGCGGCCGAGGCCCGCCCGGAACTCAAAAAGGATATCCTGGAAACAGCCTACCGCTGCCTCGGGTCGGACGATTGCAACCTGCTCGATGAAATTCTTGATGCCCTGACCAATCTCTTCCCGAAGGAGGCCGCCGCGCTGACCGGCTGGGCCGCTGATTTTGCTCCCGGTTGCACTGACGCTTTTGGCGCGACTGCCGACGACGGCCGGTTCGGGCAGACGCCAGGCAATCAGAACCCGCCCCCGGGATCGATCGGCGGCGGTGGCGGCGGCTCGACCAATCTCGTGGCGGTCTGCCGCAATGGAGAGACCGTTTTTGTCACGCCCGACAAGGCGGAGGAAATCCTGCGGGACGATCCGGGCGCGACCCTGGGCCCGTGCCAGGTGACCCCAGTGACCAATCCGTAGAGCGAAAGTCACTCGGTGAAGGCCGTTGCGAGAAAAGGTCGCAACGGCCTTTCGCTTTTCCGAACCGCGAGCCCAGAGCATGACGAATCCAGCGGCTGAGCCCCACCGGGCTGGAACCATCCTCGGCACCGCGGCGGAGGTTGTCTGCCTGCTGCTGCTCGGCGCCGCCCTCGCCCTGGGCCAGGCGCTGATCGGCGGCACCCGGGCGGTCTTCGCCCTGCCGGTCTACGCCGTGGTCGGCCTGGCCGGCGTGCTCTCCCTGCTGGCCCTGGCGAAAAAACGTCCGCCGCCCGACTCGCTTTGTCTCTGGGCCACCCTTCTCTTTTTCGGCTACATCGCGACCCGCGCCCTCACCTCGCCGGTGATTTACCTGGCGCGAGCCGATCTTTGGTCGGTCCTCGCCGGACTGGTGGTCTACTTCCTCGTCGCAGGAGTGCTGGTCAGCGCGCGCCAGCGGCTCTGGTTGCTCGCGGGCCTTCTCTTCCTCGGGCTGGCTCACGTGGGCGTGGGCGCCCTTCAGTTTCGCGACGGCAACAACTTCATGCCGATCCATTTTTTGCAACGGTTCGATTACGGCCGGCGCGCCAGTGGTTTCTACATCTGCCCGAACCACCTCGCCGGGCTGCTCGAGGTCATCGCCCTCATGGGCCTTAGCGTCGTCTGTTGGAGCCGTTGGCCGGCCTGGAGCAAGCTTCTTCTCGGTTACGCCGTGGCCGTGGCCTTTGCCGGTCTCCTTCTGACCGGAAGCCGCGGCGGTTACCTGAGCGCCCTGGCCGGCCTGGCCGTTTTTGGCCTGCTCAGCCTCCGACTTCTCCGCGAGGCCGGCGGAGCCCTTTTCTGGCGACTCGCCCTCTCCGGGGCAGCGCTCGTGGTGGTGGCGGGCACGCTTGTTTTCATCAGTCTCCGCAGCAGCGAAGTTTTGCGTCAGCGCGCCGGGACCACCTTCGACGCCGAGAATGTCCGGCTCGACCTCTGGCGCGCCGGCGTCGAACAATGGAAGCTGCAGCCGGTCTGGGGCACCGGCAGCGGCACCTACCTCTTCTACGGCCGCCAGTTTCGGAGCGAACGCGTGCAGCGCGATCCGGTCTACGCGCATAACGATTATGTCCAGCTCCTGGCTGAATACGGCCTCGCGGGCGCCGTGACCTGCCTGGTCTTCCTCGGGTTCCACCTGCGGCGGGGCCTCAAAAATTTTCAACGCCTCGGACCCGACCGCCTGGCCATCGCTCCCGCCCTGCTCAGCAACGCCATGGCGCTCAACATCGGGGCCCTCGCGGCCACGGCCACCTATCTCGTCCATTCGGTCTTCGACTTTAACCTGCACATCGCGGCCAACGTCCTCCTCCTCGCCTTCGTTTTCGGCGTTCTGGCCAACGACGGCGTTTTTCGCTCACGCGAGCGGCGCGGCCGGTGGCACCCGGCCTGGGCCGGCCTTCCCGCGCTTCTCGGGCTCCTGCTTCTTTTTCTGGCCTGGCGCCATTTCCCGGTGGAACGCGAAGGAGAGCTGGCCCGGACCTCCCTGCGCGACCAGCAGCCGGTCCGCGCCGCCTATTATGCGCGCCGCGCCCTCGCCCAGGAAACGCGAAATCCCCTGTTCTTCGACTATCTCGGGACCGCCCACCAGCGCCAGGCGGAGGCGCTCGCCGACGAAACCATGGCGCGTTCGTTCTACGAGGCTGCGCTCCCACCCTTCCGGCGCGCCCTCGAGCTGGCCCCCCGCGACGCCACCTACGCCATCGACGTCGGCTTTGTCCTCGACCGCCTCGGGCGACATGAGGAAGCGACCCCTTTTTACGAACTGGCCCGGTCGCTGGACCCGCGCTCGGACTCGGTCCGCCGTTACTACGAGGCCCATCTGGCCCAACGGAAAAACGGGGCCCTCAGACCCGAAAAGGGCGGCCCGGCCAGGGCGTTACCTCCTTCCGCTAGAGAGAGAAAATGATTGCCGAGCAAGACGGAGGCATCTAACCTCCCCTCGCGTGGCGTTGACCAAAAGCGGTACAAACTTTCGATATTGGGAAATTATAAGGGGCATGATATTTCAGATAACACGCGTTGCGTTCGTCCTGTCGCTTTTTGCCGCCCTGCTTCTCTCGCCCAGTCTCCGCGCGGGCGAGCAGGAACTGAGCACGACCACCGAGACTTCCGCAGCGGTGGAGGATCCCGGCACGGGCAATTTTCAATCCTTCCCTTTCAAGATCACTGCGACGATCCGCGGCGGTTACGACGACAACGTCTACTCCACGACCACGGATGAGGAGGAGTCGTTCTTCAGCAACGTGTCGCTCGGGCTGGAATACGATTTCGGGAGTCCCCGGACGAAGCTGAGCCTCCGCAGCGGCGCCGGCTTCACCTATTATTGGGACGCAGGGGAAAGCGGTTTCGGGAGCGATGACGAATACGATGTCAACGCGTTCCTCGGGTTTAACCTGACCCACCGGGCCTCCGCCCGCCTGACCCTGTCGGCTTCGGTCTACCTGACCTACCAGTCGGCCCCTGATTTTGCCGCGCTTACGACCGGACTGGGCATCGCCACGCGCAGTCGTGATTTCTTTTACACGGTGGACAAGTTCACTGCGGCCTACATGTGGACCCCGCGTTTCTCCACCGCGACCAGTTACACCTTTGGCGGCATCTGGTACGACGACCGCGTCATCTCCAGTTTTGAGGACCGGTATGAACACACGATCGGAAACGAATTCCGCTACCTGATCTGGCCCACCACCACGGTGGTGGCGGAATACCGTTATGGCATGGTCGATTATCACGACGGCGACTCGCGTGATTCCATGTCGCATTACGCGCTGGCCGGGTTCGACCACAGTTTCAACCCGCGTTTCAACGCCTCGCTCCGGGCGGGCGTGGAGTTCCGGCGCTACGACATGAACGATCCGACTGACGGTTATACCGGGGGCGGCCGGACCCATCCCTATGCCGAGGCGACCCTGACCTATGCCCTGGGCCAGAACACCTCGCTCTCGTGGCTGAACCGCTACGCGCTCGAGCAGCCCGATTTCGCCGAGGCCCTTGGACGCACGACCTACCGCACCGGCCTTTCGGTCCGCCACAACTGGACGGCCCGCATCAGCACGGCCCTGGGGGCTTTTTATCAGCACGACACCAACGATCAGACCCTGTTTGGGGTCAGCGACTTCGAGGAGGACGCGATCGACCTGACGCTCTCGGCCCGCTACGCGTTCAACCGGAATTTTGCCATCGAGGGCGGCTACCACCACACCGACATCTGGTCGGACGTTCTCTTTCGTGAATACACGCGCAACCGCTACTGGCTGGGAGCGGTCGCGACGTTCTAGGGATCGAGGGTTAGGCCGGCTTTTTGCTTAGCAGAGCTTTCTGCATACATTCGCTGCCCGACGCCGGGAGTTTCCATGCCGCAAACAGAAGAAGTAAAACTCCATTTCCTAGATTACTGGCGCGTCATCCGCGTGCGCTGGATTCTCATTCTTCTGGCGTTTCTGCTGGTTGTCATCACCGCCGCGGTCGTGACCTATTTCCAGCCGCGGCTTTACCAGTCTTCCGTCTTTATCGAGGTCAAATCGACCGCGGCCAATCCCCGCATCTTCAGCGGGGGCGACCCCAACCAGCCGGCCTACGATCCGCAGCTCGCGCCGACGGTTTACCAGATCATTCAGCGCACCGGCATTCTTTACCCGGTGATCGAGTCGCTCAAGCTGCAGGATCGCTGGGCCCGGGATGGCCAGCGCCCCACCCGGGAGCAGGCCTACCTCCGCCTGCGCGGCATGCTCGACGTGGATGAGGTGCGCAACACCGCCCTGCTCCAGATCAGCGTGCTGAACCAGAATCCGCAGGAGGCCGCCGAGATCGCGAACAAGATCGTCGAGGTCTACCAGGATACGCGCGTCCTGGAAGAGAAGGAGATTCTCAATCGCGCCGTCTCGACCATGAACGAGGAGGTCGTGAAACAGCAACGGAAGGTGGAGGAAGCGGCCACGGAGGTGGCGCGTATTCGCGACCAGGAAGGAATCATCGACCTCAACCCCGAAGGAACCGAGGACGCGCAGTCTCCCGTGAACTCGATTGTCCTGAAGCAGGAGACGGAGCTGAACGACGCCGAGACGAACGTGGCCGTCCTGCGCACCAAGCTGGAGCAGATCGAGCAGCTCAAGGGCGAAGACCTCATGCGGATGATGCCGACGCTCAAGATCGACGATCCGACGATTCAGAAAATCCTGCCCAATTACCAGGACGCGGTGGCGCAGGAAGCTCTCCTGCTCAACTCCGGCCTGGGCGAGAACCATCCGCGGGTGAAGGCGCTCCGCGCAACCAAGGATGTCTACACGCAGCAGCTCGAGGAACAGGTCGGGATCATCCGCAGCGCCCTGGAGAAAAACCTCTCCACCGCCGAGACCACCCGCGACCAGCTCAAGAAGCGTCTCGAGGAAATCAACCAGCGCCAGCTCTCCGGCAAGAATGCCAGCGCCGATTACACCCGGGCCAAGAACACCTACATCAAGGAAAAGACGCTCCTCGACGGGGTGCGCATGCGCTCGCAGAGCCAGGCCATGGAGCTGGCCATGCCTCGTCAGGCCGTGAGCGTGAAACAGGTGGCCGAGCCGCCCAGCTATCCCGCTCGTCCGCGCGTTACGCTTAATCTCGCCCTTGGCGCGCTCGTCGGCCTCGTCATCGGCCTCGGCCTCGCCTTCTTCATCGAGTATCTCGACACCAGTGTGAAAACGATGGAGGACGTCGAGAACCATCTCGGGGTTCCGGTCCTCGCCATCATCCCCAAGAACATCAAGATCCTGCACCGCGAGCCCGGGGACACGCCCGACGCCGAAGCCTACCGGATCCTGCGCACTAACATCGAATTCAACCGCAAGAGTCCCGAGGCCAACACCTTCTCCCTCGTTAGCGGCGGGCCCGGCGAAGGCAAATCAACTTCCATCGCCAACCTTGCCTTCATCTCCGCCCAGGGCGGTTATTCCACCCTCATCGTCGACGCCGATCTCCGGCGCCCAACCCAGCACTCCATTTTCGAGGTCAGCAACCAGGTCGGCTTGACCAACTACCTGACCACCGATATTTCGCTGACCGACGTCATTCTCCCCACCAACGGTCGAGAATCTTTCCCTGCTTCCCAGCGGCGTGCTCCCGGCGGACGCGGTCGGCATCCTGAACTCGCAGCGGATGTCCGACATGATTGCGGAACTGAAACTGGCGTATGACATCGTCTTTTTCGATTCACCCCCGATCCTGGGGGTGAGCGACGCCTCCGTCCTGGCGAGCGAGGTCGACTACACCATCATGGTGGTGCAGCATCGCCGGTTCCCGCGCGCCATGCTCACCCGGGTCAAGCAGGCGGTGCAAAGCGTGGGCGGCTCGCTCCTCGGCGTGATCCTGAACAACGTCGACCTGAAGCACGACCAGAATTACTACTACTACACAAACTACTACGGCTACTACCAGACGCGCGACGGCGGGACCGCCCGCGCTTCCCGCCGGAAAGCCGCGCCGGCCACCGCCAGCAACGGGGCTTCCGAGCCCGAAGAATACTAATGCCGCCACGCCTTCTCCTTTCTCTCCTCCTGCTCCTCGCCGCGCTCCCGGGTGCGCTCGGGCAGGCCGTGCTTCGTGTCGGTGACCCGGTCGAGCTCAAGGTCAGCGGTGTCCCGGCCGAGGAACAGGCGCAGGTGAACAACACCTACACGGTCGACACCAGCGGCTCCATCAACCTGCCTTTCATCAACAAGGTCCGCGCCCAGGGGCTGACCCCGGCCCAGCTTTCCTCCGCCATCGAGGGCGCCTATCGCTCCGAGAAGATCTACACCAATCCCACCATCACCATCGTGATGCAGCCGACCGCCCGCTTCGTCAACATCGGCGGCGCCGTGCGCAGCCCGTCGCGCATCCCTTTCACGGAGGACATGACCCTGCTCACGGCCATCAACGCCGCGGGGGGATTCAACGATTTTGCCGACCAGAAACGGGTGCGTCTTCTGCGCGGCGATGACGTCACCATTTACGACGTCCGCCAGTTTCGGCGCGATCCCTCCAAGGATGTCCAGCTTCAGCCGGGCGACCGCGTTGAGGTCCCGCAGAGCTTCTTCTAACCGGCGGACTTCTCCCGTCAGTTCTGCGCGATCAACTCGCGATGGCGCCAGACGTACCGGAGCCCGGAATAGAGCGTCAAAACAACGACGATCCAGATAAGGGTCGGGCCGGCGGTGTACCACGCTTCGCGCCACCAGGGCGTTCCCTGGCCGGCGTAGCCGAGCTCGATCACCGTCATCAGGGCAAGGAAGAAGATGATCGTGACCATCTGCCACGAAGTCTTGTGCTTGCCGAGCCGTTCCGCCGGCAGGACCCGTCCCTGGGCGCTCGCCAGGAGCCGCAGGCCCGTGATCAAAAACTCGCGCGAGACCACCACGGTGGCCGCCCACGCCGGGATTGCCTTGAACGGCACCAGGCAGATAAAAGCGGCTGCCACCATGATCTTGTCCACCAGCGGATCCATCAGCTTGCCGAAGTTCGTCACCGTGGCGTAACGGCGCGCAATCTCCCCGTCAAAAAAGTCGGTGATCCCGGCGATGATGAAAAGAATCAGGGCGATGGTCCGGCCGTAGGCCCACGGTGAGTTCAGGGCCAGGACAAAGAGCACGGTCAGAAAGAGCCGGCTCATGGTAAGACGATTCGCCCAGTTCATCCGGCTAAAAGAAAATTGCCATACTCCTGCCCAGGATGGAGTCTGCTGTGACGCGCCTCCCGGACATCAAGAAGAACCCGAAAATGAGCTCTAAGCAATGTGATATTGGCCTGATCGGCCTCGCCGTCATGGGCGAGAACCTTGTTCTCAACATGGAATCAAAGGGCTTCCGGGTGGCCGTTTTCAACCGCACCACCGCGGTCACGGAAAAGTTCGCCGCCGGACGGGCCCGCGGGAAGAACATCGTGCCCGCCACCACGATGGAGGAGTTTGTCGGCGCGCTGGCGCGGCCGCGCCGGGCCATGATCATGGTCAAGGCCGGTGCACCGGTGGATGCCGTCATCGCCCAGCTCACCCCCCTGCTCGAGAAGGGCGACGTCATCATCGACGGCGGGAATTCGCTTTTCACCGACACCCAGCGTCGCTTTCGCGAACTCGAGGCCGCCGGCATTCATTTCGTGGGCTGCGGCGTTTCCGGCGGCGAAGAGGGCGCCTTGAAGGGTCCCTCAATGATGCCGGGCGGCTCCCGGGAAGCCTGGGAGATTGTCTCCCCGATTTTTCGCAAGATCGCCGCCGTGGTCGACGGCGAACCGTGCTGCCGCTACATGGGGCCCGATGGCGCCGGGCATTACGTCAAGATGGTGCACAACGGCATCGAATACGGCGACATGCAGCTCATCTGCGAGGCCTACGCCACGCTCAAGGAGGTGCTCGGGCTCAAACCGCCCGCGCTGGCCAGGATCTTCGAGGAGTGGAACCGGGGGGAACTTGATAGTTACCTGATCGACATCACGGCGCAGATCTTTCGCAAGGAGGACCCGGAGACCGGACAACCGCTGGTGGACGTGATCCTGGACAAGGCCGGACAAAAGGGCACCGGCATCTGGACCTTGCAGTCGGCCATCCGGCAATCGGTCGTGATCTCCACGATCAACGCGGCAGTGGAAGCGCGCGTGCTTTCATCCCGAAAGGAAGAGCGGGTGGCGGCCTCCCGGGTTCTGCCGGGGCTCGAGAAAAACGCGGGGGAGAAGGAACCGGAAGAGGGGCTGGTGGAAGCAATTCGCGACGCGCTTTACGCCTCCAAGATTGTCTCCTACGCGCAGGGAATGGAATTGCTGCGCGCCGCGGGCCGGGAGTTCAAATGGGAACTCAATCTTGGGGACATCGCCACCATCTGGCGGGGCGGCTGCATTATCCGGGCCCGTTTCCTCGATCGCATCCGGGAAGCCTACGAGCGCAACGCCGACCTCCCCAATCTGCTGCTGGATTCGTATTTCACCGGGATCATCGCCCGGACGCAGGCCGACTGGCGAAAGGCGGTGACCACGGCGATCCGGCATGGCGTGGCCACGCCGGCCTTCAGCGCCTCCCTGGCTTATTTCGACAGCTACCGGCAGGCCCGCCTGCCTTCCAATCTCCTCCAGGCCCAGCGCGATTTTTTTGGCGCCCATACCTACGAGCGCACCGACCGGCCCGGCAGTTTTCACACCGAATGGATCGAGTCCGACCAGCCGGAGCAGGAACCGGCCGAACCAAAAAAGGAATCGCGCACAGGCGAATAGCGTATGACCTACCTCTACGAAACCACCGACCCGAAAAAACCGGTGCGACGGTTTGAAGTCGTGCAAAGCATGAAGGACGAACCGCTCCGGACCGATCCGGAAACCGGCGAGCCGGTCCGGCGCGTCATCACCGGCGGCTCCGGTATTCTCATTCCCGGCGGATCAGCCGGGCCCTCCGTCGGCTCGGTCGGCTCCCACGGCTGCGGCTCGGGCTGCGGCTGTCACTAGACCGGACGGCCGGCTTGCGCGCCGGGACCTTCGCAGGCCGCCCGCCTAATGGAAATCGTGGGAACTGCTTCCCACCAGTCCCTCCTGAAGCAGGGGGAGGATCTTCCCTGCCTTGATCAGGACCACGCCGTCGGAATTTTGCACCGTGCCCTCGATGATGAGGAACGTCTCTTCCGTGATGAGAAGACGCTGCCGCTCAAACATGTCCGGGGTGACAATGGCATTGGCGACGCCGGTCTCATCTTCCAGGCTGATAAAAACGAACCCCCGGGCCGTTCCCGGCCGCTGGCGGCAGATGACATTCCCGGCGATCTGGATGGTCTGGCCATGGCGGGCCTGCGTTAACTCCGCCGCGCACCACGCCTCCGGCAGGCGCGCGCGCAGAAGCTTCATCGGATGCGGCCCGGTGGTGAGGTTTTGCGTGGTGTAATCAGCCCTGACTCGCTCCGGCAACGTCATCGGGGCCAGCGGCATTTCCGTCTGGAGCGGACCCTGTGGGACGCCGTCGAACAGCGGCTCGGGCGGCAGTTCCTCCACGCGCCAGAGGGCCGCGCGGCGATGGGCCGCGAAATGGTTGAGCGCGCCGGCCTCCGCCAGGGTGCGCCATTCCTCGCGGGTCAGTTCCACTTTCCGCTTCAGCTCATCCAGGGAAGAGACGCCGGGGCGCGAGCGCACCAGGGCCTCGCCATGTTCCTGGCGCAACCCCTGCACCTGGCAAAGCCCGAGCCGGATGGTGGTGTCATCCACCACCTGGCAGCGCCAGGCGGATTCGACCGCGCAGACCGGCAGAAACCTGAGGCCATGCCGCAGGCCATCCTTGACGATGGTGGCCGGGGCATAGAAACCCATCGGCTGGTTGTTGAGCAGGCTGGCGTAAAATTCCGAGGCCCGGTGCGTCTTCAAATAGGCGCTGCCGTAGGCCAGAATGGCAAAGCTGATCGCGTGCGACTCCGGGAAACCGTAAACCGCGAAGGAGGAAATCGCCTGCAGGATCTTCTCGATGATCTCCGGCGCCACCTTCTTCCGCTGCATCGCCTCGCGCAGTTTCACGGTCACCCTGCTCATCCGTTCCTGGGACCGGTGAAAACTCAGGGCCCGCCGCAGTTCCTCCGCCTCGCTCCCGGAAAAATCGGCCATGATCATGGCGATCTTGAGGAGCTGCTCCTGGAAAAGGGGCACGCCGAGGGTCCGGCCCAGGACAGGTTTGAGCCGCTCGTCGAAATAGGTCACCGGCTCGCGCCCGGCCCGGCGGGCCAGGTAAGGATGCACCATGTCGCCCTGGATCGGTCCCGGCCGGATGATGGCCACTTCGATCACCACATCGTAAAAGCACTTTGGCTTTAACCGCGGCAACGTCGCCATCTGCGCGCGGCTTTCGATCTGGAAGACACCGATGGTGTCGGCCCGGCACATCATCTCGAAGGTGGCCTCGTCATCCTTGGGCAGATGAGCCAGGTCCAGCGGGCGGCCCCGTTCCCGGCAAAGTTCAAAGGTGTCCTGCATGACCGCCATCATGCCGAGCCCGAGGAGGTCGACCTTGATGATGCCAAGATCCTCGCAATCATCCTTGTCCCATTGCGCCACCACCCGTCCCGGCATGGAGGCGTTCTCCAGCGGGACAAACGAACTCAGCTTGTCCTGGCAGATGATCATCCCGCCGGAATGCTGGCCGAGGTGACGCGGGAGCCCGTAGACCGCGCGATAAAGGGAGATAAAAGCCGGCAACCGCGGGTGGGTCGCGGGAAGACCGGCCTGCTCGATCTGCGCGGAAAGATCGAGCGTGTGTGGAAAATCGCCGTTGGCGAAGAGATGCGAAAATCGGTCGAGCACGTTCGCCGGCAGATTGAGGGCCTTGCCAATTTCGCGCGCGGCGCTGCGCCCCCGGTAGGTGATGACGTTGGCCGTCATGGCCGCGCCCTGTTTGCCGTAGCGCCGGTAGACCTCCTGGATGACGCGCTCGCGGCGGTCCCCGCTCGGCAGGTCGAGGTCGATGTCGGGCCAGCCTTTGCGGCCTTCGCTCAGGAACCGCTCAAAGACGAGATGGTTGCTCACCGGATCGACCGGGGTGATGCCGAGGCAATAGCAGACCGCGCTGTTCGCGGCGCTGCCGCGCCCCTGCACCATGATATTGTTCTCCCGGCAGAAATTGACGATGTCCCAGACGATCAGAAAATAGCCGGAAAAGCCGAGCCGGATGATGAGAGAGAGTTCCTCCTCCAGTTTTCGTTTCACCGCGGTGCTGATGGCGGCGTAGCGCTGTTGCGCCCCAAAAAGGGTGATCGTGCGCAGGAACGAGTTCATGTCGTGCCCTGCCGGCACGGGAAAATCCGGGAAGCTGTAGCCGATGTTCTCGAGGGAAAACTCGAGCCTCTCCGCGAGGCGCTCGGTGTTCGTGATCGCCTCCGGCAAATCGCGAAAGAGCGCGCGCATCTCGCCATCGCTCTTCACGTGGCGCTCGGCGTTTTGCGTCAGCAGCCTGCCGGCGGCGTCGAGATGAGTGTGCTCGCGGATGCAGGTGAAAACATCGAGCACCTCGCGCCCGGGCGGCGCGGCGTATTGCACGCCGTTCGTGGCCAGGAGCGGCAGCCGGAACTGCGCCGCCAGATCGACCAGCGCGCGATTGGTCCTTTCCTCGCCGCGCAGGAAATGCCGTTGCAATTCCACGTAAACATTTTCGCGGCCGAAGGCGTCGATTAAGCGCTGAGTATGGGAAGCAACCTCTCGGGTAGGGTGGGCGTCCCGCCCGCCGGCGAACGCGTCTCGCGTTCGCGAACTTTGGGAGAAAGATCGTTTCGGCGAGACGCCGAAACCGGCGGGCGGGACGCCCACCCTACCCGAGAGCGCGACCAGCCCTTCGCTAAACTTGGGGAGCTCGCTCCACTGCACCGCGCACTCGCCTTTCACCTCGCTGCGGAGATGCGCTTCCGTCAGGAGCAAACACAGATTCGCGTAGCCCGTGCGGCTTTTCACGAGCAACGGCAGAACGCTGCCGTCTTCCATGGTCAGCTCCGCGCCGACGATCGGTCGCACGCCCTGCTCGCGCGCCGCCACCGAAAAACGCTGCGCCCCGTAAACGCCGTTCCGGTCCAGCAAGGCCAGGGCCGGCAAGCCCTGCGCCCCCGCCCTCTCCGCCAGGTGCTCGGGAAAAGAGGCGCCCTGGAGAAAACTGAAGGCGCTGCAGGCATGAAGTTCCACGTAGGCCATGGCGCGCTCACCTAGTCGTAAAGGCCGTCCACCAGCCACCGGCCGTCCGGCTCCCGGTGACATCGCCAGATGGTCCCGTCGGCCAGCGCGAAATCCCATTCCACCCGGTCCCAGGCTTCCCGGTCCCACCAATCGCCCGAGAAAGGATAGGGACCGCGCCGATCCCGGATCATCTTCTGCCCCGCACCCTGCCGCAGCCACCGCGGTTGCGCGTTCTCCATGATCACCGTGGCCGGCACCGGCCGGCGAAACCGCCGCAGGGCGCAGGAGGCCGGCCATGGTTCCTCATTTTCTTTTTCGGCCGGGCCCGGGTCGTCCGGAGTGGTCCAGGAAAACGGCCTCATGGCAAACGCATCCGGCCGATGAGTATCGCGCGGAACCGGCGTGCCCACCCGGTCGGCGCCGAGCAAACCGGTCAGGCGCGCCAGCGTTTCGTATAACTGGCCCGGCCGCCGCAGGGTGGTCTCGAAAAGGCCGAATTGCTGTGGTGCCGGCGCCACCGGACGGGCCTCGAGCGAGACGGCCGTGATCGGGTGCTCCGATTTAAAATCCTCCAGGTGCGCGTGCAGCATCCGGAAGAGGACTTCCACGCTGCCGGTCGGTTCCGGAACCTTGAAGAGATGATCGTAGACCGATTTATCCGCAAACCGGAGCTGCAATTCCAGTTCGCCCACCACGACATGGAGACCGCCCAGGCGCGCCATCAGTTGCTCGAGGAACCGGCGCAGAATGAAAAGGAGCGGCTCCACCGTCTCGATCTCCTGCTCGAATTCGTGGCTTTCGCGGAATGATTCCGGCGGCCGCACCAAACGGAGCACCCGGGTGGTCCGGCCGCAGGCGCGTTCCCAGAGCCGGACCGCCGCCGGCCCGAGCCGGTCGCTCACCTCGTCCCGCTTCAGCGCGGCGAACTGTCCCACGGTGTGCAGACCCCAGCGGTGCAGCAAGGCAATGACCGCCGCCGCCTCGCGCGCCGCTTCGCCCTTTTTCCTGCGCCCCCCTTTTGTCGTCATGGCGGCGTCTCTTCACCGTGGCTCGAGCAGGCGGCGTTTGCTTTCGGCGGGCAGGGAGGAACCGCTGATCCAGGCGCGGGCCTGGGCCGGGTCCGACTTCATCCAGTTGCCCGCGAGCGATTCCATCTGGGAAAGTCGTTTCTCCTCGTGACCGATGGTCTCGGCCCATTGCAGCGCGGCCGCGGCATCGGTCTGGGCGATGCGGCGGGCAAAAGCCGTGACGGCGGTGTCGCGCGAAGAACCTCCGGCCATCCCGCCGAGCCAGGCCCCGGCGGCGTGGAGATCGCTCTGCGACCAGCGTGTGACCACGTTCTCGACTGCGCGTTCCTGCGCGGGACCGTTGAGCGAAAGCGCCCAGCGCGCGGCCGCGGCGGGATCCTGCCCCGCCCATTGCATGGCAATGGCGCCGGCGGCGCTCGCCTGGGGTTCGCCGGCGGGCAGACGCGCCACCAGCCCGCCCGCCGCCGAGGGATCCGTCTGGGCCAGGGTGGAAATAATGCCGGGCAGACACAAGGTCGCGCACCCGCGCGTCGCTCTGCGCGTTGGCCCAGGCCAGCGCCCCGGCCGGGTCGAGGTTCGACCATTGCCGCGAAAGATTTTCCAGGAGCGTTTTGCGGTGGTCGGCGTCGCTCAGTTGCGCGGCGAACTCCGCCGCCGCTTTCGGGTCCGATTCCCCCCAGTTCGAGAGCACGCTGGCGTAGGCGTTCTGGCGGGCCGGGCCGGACGGAAGTTTCTCGGCCCAGTTGATCGCCTCCTGCACGTCGGTGTTCGCCATCTGCACCGCCACCGCCCCGATGGCTTCCTCCTTCATTTTGCCCGGGGGCATGGCCTCGATGTAACCGGCCGCGGCGGAAGGTTCCGCCTGCACCCAGGCCGTCAGGGTCGCGCGCAACGCGTTCTGCTGCGCTTCGCCCGCCGGCAGTCGCTCCGCCCAGGCGAGCGCGGCCCGGGCGTCGCCCTGCGCCCACTGCCGGGCCACGTTGTTGATCGATTGGTCGCGCACGTTCCCCGGCGGCATGGCTTCCACCAGCGCCGCCGCCCGTTCCGGATCACGCCCGGCCCAGTTCGCCACGATGTTCTGCAGCGCGCTGCTGCGGCCCTGGCCCGCCGGCAGCGCGCTGGCCCAGTCGTAGGCCGCCTCGGGATCCTGGTTGGCCCAGTTGCTCGCCACCACCTGCAAGGCATTATTGCGGCTGGCCCCCGCCGGCAGCCCGGCCGCGCGCTCCGCCGCCGCCACCGGGTCGGTCGCGGTCCAGCGCGCAAACACCGGCCAGTACAAACCCTGCCGCGCCCGGCCCGCCGGCAGGTTCTCCAGGAATCCCAGCGCCGCCTCCGGATCTCGCTCCGCCAGGCTGTTCACGATATTCTGCATGGCCTGGTCGCGCGGCGGCCCGGCCGGGAGCTGTTGCACCCAGGAGGTGGCCGCGGAAATATCGTTCTCGGCCCAGCCGCTCACGGCACTGGCGGTGGCCCAGTTCCGCGCCGGGCCCGGCGGCAAACCCTGCGCAAAGGCAATGGCCCCCGTGGGGTCGAACTCCGCCCAGCGCGCCACCAGCATCGGCATCAGCATGTTCCTCTCCTGCTGCTGCGGCAGGGCCTGCGCGAAGGCGAGCACTTCCTGGATGTTTTCCGGCGTGATCGCGTCGGCGATCCGACTGAACGCAGCGTAGGCATGGCGTTTCCCCGGCCGCGCCAGGGCCTGGCGCAGACTGGCAATCAAATCGCCGCTGCTCGCCCCTTCCTTCAGGGGCTTTGCCGGGGCCGCGCCGGTCCCGTTCGCCGGCAGGGAAGTCGGCTCGGGCCGGGAAGGCGGCGGGGAACCCGGGAGAGGCACAGCCGGCCTGGCCACGGCCGGGCGGGAGGGCTCGGAGGGAAGAAGAAAGCGGCCGACCAATAATCCGGCCAGGAAAACCGGGAGCAAAAAAAGCAGAGACCGCTTCACGGGAAGAAAATGAGGCAAGACGCAGTTATGTTCAAGTGAACATATTTAGATAATCTGCACCGGACATTTCGGCAATGCTTTCATGAACGAGCGCCCATACGGCTTTGAGACCACCCTGTTATCCAGAATCACCACGATCCCTTCGTCGCTCCGGGTCCGGATCAGGCGCCCCACCCCCTGCCGAAATTTCAAGATCGCTTCCGGCAGCGAAAACTCGGTGAACGGGTCGCCCCCCCGCTCCTCCACCAGTTCCAGCTTCGCCTCAATCAGGGGATGATCGGGCACGGCAAACGGGAGCCGCGTGATGATGACATTGGAAAGGGCTTCGCCCGGGACATCGACCCCCATCCAGAAGCTGTCCGTGCCGAAAAGGACACTGCGCGGCGTGGTCTTGAACTGTTCCAGCAATCGGCCGCGCGGCGCGCCCTGCCCCTGCACCAGGAGATTCAGCCCTTTCTCCTCGAAAAAATCGCCCATCTTTTCGGCCAGTTCCTGCATCCCGCGATAACTGGTAAAAAGCACAAAGGCGCGCCCGCCCGTATCCTCCACGAATTTTCCCACCCAGCGCGCCAGCTCCTCCTGGTAACGCTCGTGCCGCGGGTCGGGCATTTTCTGCACCACGAAAACCTTCATCTGCCGCTCGAAATCAAACGGGCTGCCGAGCTGGCGCGGCTCGGCCTCGGTCGCGCCGATACGTTCCCGGAAATAGGCCAGGTCGGCCCGCCCCACCGCCAGGGTGGCGCTGGTCATGACGCAGCAGCAGTTCTCGCGGAAGAGCATTCGGCGCAGGACCGGCGCGATGTCGACCGGGGCGGCGTTCAGGGAAAGGAACTGTCCGAGCTTGCCGGTGCGCTCGACCCAGTAGACGTGGCCGGCGGCGGCCTGCTCGAGGAAAATGACGAGCGCGTCGCGCGCCTCCCGCAACCGGCGCCCCATTTCCTGGAGTTCGGCCTTGAGAAACTCGTCCTCGTGTTTGCGCACGATCTCGATGAGCCGCGCCTGGATTCCGAGCAGACGCGGGCTCAGGGTGTCGGGCACCAGGCCGGGCTGCCGGATGCGTTGTTCGCGTCCCTTGCGAAAGCCGGCGCGTTCCTCCACCCGGCTGAAAAAGAGATCGATGTCGTCGAGCAGCTCGGCCGCCATGGTCACGCCCGCGGCGTCGCGCGTGACGGTGAAGAGACCCTTGCGCGTTTTCGGATTGTAAAGCCGTTGCACCGCGCCGCGCAGGCCGTACTGCGCCACGCCGATCCCGATCTGGCGCGAAGCCACTCCCTCGACCGTGTGGGCCTCGTCGAAGATGAGGAAATCATTTGGGAAAAGGAACCCGCTCTCGCGTTCCTCCTGCTCGTCCACGCTCCCGAGGAGCATGAAGAGGAGAGTGTGATTGACGACAATGACGTCGGCGGCGAGGAGGCGCTTGCGCATCTGCTGGTAGAAACAGTCGCTCCCCTGCCCGCAGTTTTTGGCCGTGCAGATGTGCGCCTCGCTGCACACCTGCGCCCAGACTTTCGGGTCGGGCTCCACCGGCAGATCGCTCAGGGAACCGTCGGTGGTTCGTGCCGCCCAGAGGGCGAGCTGATCGAGTTCCGCCTGTTCCGAGGTGGTGAAAAGCTCGGCGGCGGCCTGGCGCGCGCGCTCGAGCCGGCGCGGACAGAGATAATTCTGCCGGCCTTTCATGAGCGCGGCGGTGAACTCGACCGGGAGCACCTTCTTCAGGATGGGAATGTCTTTCCCGATGAGCTGTTCCTGGAGGTTGATCGTGTGGGTGGAGATGACGGCCTTGCGCGAGCGTTCCCGGGCGTAAAGAATCGCCGGAATCAGGTAGGCGATCGATTTGCCGACGCCGGTGCCCGCTTCCACCACGAGATGCCGTTCCTCCTCGAGCACGCGCGCCACCGCCACCGCCATTTCCTGCTGTTCCCGGCGATACTCGAAATTCTTCGCCTTGGAGAGGAGACCTTCCTCGGAAAAAATGGTGCGGACGCGCTCGACGAAGTCGCTCTCGATCGATTCCTTCAGGGCGATCATGCCCGCCCGGCTCCCACCGTTTTCATCCCTGCTATTCTGCGCGATCACCGGCTTTATGCGAGGGACAATCCGGCAGCGAGACTCAGTTCGTGATCCAGGACACTAATGGATATCTTGTTCCAAGATGCCTGACCATGAGGTGGTGACTTATCCTGCGGCGTCGCCTCGGATATCACTGCTCGATCGCTCCACGGAAAATGTTCGCCACAGATTTACACAGATTGGGATCGCCTGTGATTTTCCCATCTGTGAAAATCTGTGTCCATCTGTGGATGATCTCTTCCTGAACTCGGAGATGACGCTGGCGGGCAACGTCTACCGGCTCGGGATCGACGAGATCGCGATCCGCGCAAATAAGTTTGAAGAGCATAAGCCGGGAAAACGCTGGGACGATATCCTCAAGAAGGGACGCTCAGGTTCGGAAGGAATTCCTTGGCTCTACCCCCAGATTCCAAAGCCATGGGACGAAAAAACATCTCGTTAATAGTTGCCTTTGGCGTCCTTCTAGGAAGCTCGTCTGGTCTTAATGCGGGAGAACTAGAGTTAATTGTTGTGCCCCGAAAGTTGATCGTGCCCGCCACCGGACACATCACGTTCGACGCTTATCTCTTTAACAACAGTTCCAAAGAAGTTTCGGCAGGATCGCCTCAAGGGAGCTATAAATTGGTCTGGGCCTCGACTGATGTTTCCAATCGTCGCCCCAAGAGAGAAGATACCGACCACATAATCGGCACGCACACTATCCGCGATTACAAGCTGAAACCGGGTGGGGCAGCAAAGACGACTGTTGCTACGACGGTCGATACTCAACCAGGAGATTTATTCGAGTTTCACATCATTCTTGAACCCAAGACGGGTACTGGCTCTGTGATCCGCAGTAACTCGGTCCTTTTGTATCGACCCCAATGAGACGACGAGGTGTTGGAGAAGGGGGTCGGCCCCATTTTCGCATTTTTGATGACCTGAGCCGGATCTGTCGGATTGAACTCAATCTGCCTGGCGGCGCCATCTGGGACCTCTACAGTTAGGATGTCCTGAGTCGGCTGGCCATGATCTCTCGTTTTATCGCCGTGACGGTCTTACTCGGCATGATCCGGTTGGATGCGGCTCCGCTCGACGTGACCCTGAAGGCAGATAAAGCGCGTTATCAAACCGGAGATTCAATCCGTTTGTCGATTCATTTGAGAAATGCTTCTTCGGACACAATACGGATATTGCCGCAACCCGAAGTATATCCTGCTGGCGCGTTCCGGATTTCTGCCGCAAGTGGCAAAAAGAAACTTTCGACGCGCAAGATCGGCCACACCGTTTTGGACACCGGCGTATGGAGTCGTGATGCAGTGGTCTTGAAGTCGGGAGAATCCTGCGTTCGCCGGATCCCTGTAGGCGTCCGTCGAACTGCTGGGGGTATCATATTGTCCTTTCCGCTGGGAGACGTGCTCCTGCCGCAAAGCGGGACCTACAACTTCCAATACGTATATGATTCCCGGGAGCATCCGATTCTGGAATACTTCAGGAGGTCGCGGATCCCAATGTGGGAGGGCATTGTGAAATCACAGCCGTTACGACTTACGTTTGGAACGGAATAGCGTTGGTACCCATGACCTGATCGAGATCAGCCGGCATTACTTAGCAAAACCAAGACTGTGGCTCAAACTGATGAATCATTATCGGCTGTTACTCCGCGACTTTAACATGTTGGTGGCAGAGAAGGCCACGGTGGCTAAACAGAAGGCCAAACAAGGTTCACTTTTTGAGCATGGTCGACTTTCTGCCTATCACGACATCCTGACTTTGATGCATGCCCAGGCGAAAAACTTTGATCTAGATTTAGACGATATCGGATTAGCAGGGGTAAACCCAGAAAGCTTCCTGAGTGCAACTGCGCCCGATTGAATTGACCACGGTAAAGACGATTGGCGGCGTCTCGAAGGGATGGAAACCTTATGGAGCTTTGGGCCGCGGTGAAAGACTGCTGAAAAACCCAGGGGCTTCAGGACAGGTAACTCGATGAAGGTGTTCGTTATCCTAGACAAGGAGGTCGGCCCGGCCATTCGCAAATATCATCATGAAGGCCATGTCTGGGTGGTTGAATCCGATCTTAATACCGGCTTTGTGAAGCGTTTCTGGCCGAGCACAGAGTATTGTACGAGTGAATTTGTACATTACCACTTTTACTCTCCAAGATGAGGAGACAAACGATGTTTCGGCGGCCGAGTTTATCGAGAACATCTTTATTCATTACCCGGAGTGTGATGAGCTGAGAGTTATCGGAAGGATTGCTCGGAAAGGAGCAGAAGAGACCTTGGAGGCTCTCGGGTTCAGCGACTTCTCCGCCGGTGGTGACGGCTCACTTGTCGCCCAACTCTCAAGTGAAAAGTAGGAGCTGAGCACAAAGCGCCGTTCGTTCACACGATGCAGGCGGAACTGACACTTACCAACTGTATTACGGCGCGCTGGAGCGGACGGTGCGGCGCGTGCTTAACGGCGTTGCTACCTGGTTTTGGTTCGACGGTGAGAAACCGATTGGCGATTATGACACGGGGGGACGCTGGCAGGCAACGGACAGCAAAAGGGACCGGCCGCGATGCCTACGCTCCCAAAGCGGAGAATGTTCGCCACAGATTTACACAGATTGGGATCGCTGTTGATTTCCCCATTTGTGAAAACTGTGTTCACCTGTGGATGATCTCCTCAAGGACTCTGAGCTGGCGGGCAACGTCTACGGGCTTGGGATCGACCCAACGAGATGAACCACGACATTTCGCATTTGTCTCCCTTTTCGTCTTTGGTCGTTGATCTCAAATGAGCTTTAACCGGGCGACCGTTTTATATGCGTCCCTCATTGTTCTCGTCTTCGCGATGGGAATCGCGGTGGGTAAGTATCTCTTTGAGCCCGCCGAAACTGTCATTCCCGCGCATTACCAGGACGAATTGTCATTACTCACTTGGAAAGGGCGAGACGGGACCATCTGTTTTCTGCTGGTCCCGAGGAGTGAGAAGAGCCATGTGACTCACGACTTCTGGAGTAAATGGAAGGGCAAGTGCGGAGTATCAGAACTTAAGAACGCCCTAGCCCTTGTTCCCAGCGACAAAAGCGTACGCTGGAGTAATCGTCCTCCGCGGTTCGTCTTGCCATCCGAACGATTCTGCGACGAGATCGTTTCGTTCGCCCACAAAAATGGAGTCGATCTTGGTATCAATCCTATGTTGGATGTAGAGATGTTCACTGATTGGGAGCCGCGATAGGGGTTGGTGGAAGATCCGACACGAAAGAGCCACGCTTTCTGGAGCTTCTAGGCGAGTCGCTCTCGCGACCGCCAGAACGGCAACTCCAATAGGTGTCGAACCGGCCGCGAAGCCTCGGTTCAAGGCCGAATCAGCGGATGTTATCCTTGAAGGCGACTACCTTTTCTTCCCGTGGGGGTCGGAGTCAGGCGAGAAGCCACCTGAACGGCATTCTGGAATTGTCATGCTCCCATCGGTTCGCCGTATCGGCTCAGTCGTGCTCGGTTCCGGCGAAGGAATGTTATACCGGCGCGCCCGTAGTTAACAGTGGCCGGGCAAAAGGGGTCGGTCCTTTTTTTTGCGTTTTTGATGACCTGAGAAGGATCAGGTCGCGACCCGGCGGCGATGCCCACGATTCCAAAGCGGAGAGTTTCGCCACAGATAGACCCTGATTAAGATGGCCGTCGATTTCCCCATCTGTGAAAATCTGTGTTCATCTGTGGATGATCTCTTCCAGGACTCTGAGATGACGCTGGCGGGCAACGTTTACGGGCTCGGGATCGACGAGATCGTGATCCGGCGGTTGCCGAGATTCCACCGGCCGGCCCTTGTGCCGAACCGCTGACGCCGCCAAAATAGCCGGCACCGTGAGGGACGAGGTCCGCCGCGGGGAAAAGTGCGCGCCGCCGATGAGATTGCTCGACCGATACGTTTTACGACAATTCCTGCAGGCCTACCTCTACTGCATCATCAGCTTCATTTCGATCTGGCTGATTTTTGACCTGAGCGAAAGCATCTCGAACATCCTCGAGCAACGTCTGCCGCCCGGCCGCATCGCGCAATATTATCTCCTGCAAGCCCCGCAGATTATCGTCGTCCTGCTCCCGGTCTCCCTTCTCCTGGCCCTCCTTTTCAGCCTCGGGAAGATGTCGCGCGCCAACGAGATCGTTTCCATGCTCGCGGCCGGCATCAGCGTTCCGCGGATCCTGCTGCCCCTCTTCGCGGCCGGCCTTGTCAGCACCGTGGTCAGCGGCGTGCTGAACTATTCCCTCGCGCCCCAGGCCGAGAACGTCCGCCGCGATTTTCTCGATGCCGCCCCCAGCCGACGCGACCAGGTCGGACTGAGGGCGCAGATCTTCCGGAACCGGAGCGATCATCGGACCTGGTTCATCCAGCATTACAAGCCGGGCGGAAACGAGTTCAGCAGCCTGCAAATCCTGCAACAGGACGCGCAGGACAACATCGTGCGCGCCTATTTTGCCACCCGCGCCTTTTATCGGCCGGAGACCAGGGAATGGGAACTCCAGCTCGGCAAAAAGGTCGAGTATGACGAGGCCGGCAGCATCACAGGCGAGGAGGTTTTTCCCTCGTTGCTCCTGCGCGAATGGAGCGAAACGCCTTTCCGGCTCATGAGCGCGCACCTGAAGGCCGAGTCGCTCAGCGTCCCGGAGCTGCGGCAATATCTCCGGTTCAACGCCGATTTCCCGCAGCCTTTGCTCGCCCCTTACCGCACGCATCTCCATTACCGGTTCGCCCTCCCCTGGTCGTGCCTTATCGTCGTTTTCATTGCCGGGCCGCTCGCCATCGGTTTTTCCCGTCGCGGCGTCCTTTCCAGCGTGGGCGCGGCCATTCTCCTGGTTTTCGCGATGAATTTTCTCGGCTTCTTCTTCCTCGCCCTGGGCGAGGGACATCGCATCCCGGCCTGGACGGCGGCCTGGGCGCCCAACGTGATTTTCACCCTCCTCGGCCTTTATCTGCTCTACCTCCGGAGCACGAACCGCGATTGGCCGCAGTTTAAACCGGCCGCCAGCCGGGTTATGGTCAGCCCATGAACCCGCTCGCGCACGACTGGCCGATCAAGCACCGCGCCGAAAGCTGCGCCGTGACCGGGCGTCCCTTTGTCGAGGGCGAATTTTTCTACACCCTCCTTTTCCGCGAGGGAGAGGGATTCCGGCGGGAAGACCTGAGCGAGGAGGCCTGGGCGGCCCGGAACGAGAACATCCGCCCATTCAGCTTCTGGAAGACGCGCTACGAACCGCCCCCGCCCGCGCCGCCCGAGGCCCTGCCGCGCGAGAACGCGGAGGAACTGCTCCGGCGGCTCCTGGCCGAAGGCGCGGAGAAAAATGCCCGGGCCTGCTACGTCCTCGCCGTCATGCTCGAGCGAAAACGCATCCTCAAGCAGATCAAGACGGATGAGACCGAGGGCCGCCGCGTCCTCGTCTATGAGCAGGGCAAAACGGGCGATGTCTTCCTCGTGCCCGACGTCCAGCTGCGCCTCGACGAGGTGGAAAGCGTGCAGCGCGAAGTCTCCGGCCTCCTGAGCGAGGCCGTCTCCTCATGAAACCGCCCCTTCTGCCCTGGTTCAGCGCCAGCGGCAGCTTCCCGCTTTATCTCGCCCCCATGGCCGGCGTGACCGACAAGATCTTCCGCCAGATCTGCCGCGAATTCGGCGCCGATGTTCTCGTGACCGAATTCGTCTCGTCGGAAGGCGTTTTCCGCCGCAACGACCGGACCCGCGAATACCTCGACTTCGACGAGATCGAACGGCCGCTGGGCGTCCAGCTCTTCGGCGGCGACCCCGGCCACATGGCCGAGGCCGCCCGCGCGGTGGTCGACTGGGTTCGCCCTGATTTCATCGACATCAATTTCGGTTGCCCGGTGAACAAGGTGGTTTCCAAGAATGGCGGCTCGGCCCTGCTCAAGGATTGCCCGACCCTCGCAGCCGTGGCCGGCGCCGTGGTCAAAGCCGTCGCCCCTGTCCCAGTCAGCGCCAAAATCCGGATTGGCTGGGACGAGCAGAGCGTGAACGCGCCGCGCGTCGCCCGCATCCTGGAAGAGTGCGGCATTGCCGCGGTGGCCGTGCACGGCCGCACCCGCTCCCAGGGTTATTCCGGGGCGGCCGACTGGGACGTGATCGGGGAAGTGGCCGAGTCGGTCTCCGTGCCTGTGATCGGCAATGGCGACATCTTCAGCGCGGCCGACGTGAAAAAACGCCGCGATCAAACCAAAATTGCCGGCATCATGATCGGGCGGGCGGCCATGACCGCCCCCTGGATTTTCCGCGAGATCAAATCGTTCCTGGCCGACGGCACCCTGCCGCCGCCGCCTGCCCTCGAGGAAAAGTGGGCGCTCATTCGTCGCCACTGCGAAGCCACCGTGGCGGCCTGGGGGGAGGAAGAGAAGGCGATGCGCTCACTCCGGGCCCGGCTCATGGCCTATTCCAAGGGGTTGCCCGAGAGCAAACAACTGCGCGAAAAATTCCAGCAGGTCTCCTGGCTGTCGGACCTGGACCGAATTGCGGAGCAGCATCTCGCGCTGCACCGGGATGGGACCGCGACCGGCTACCCGGTCTTGGCGTAGACGCCGATGAGCGGATATTTGCAGCGCCACTTGCTTTTGTAGTCGCTGACGAATCCGTTCCGGGTCCGAATTTCCACGTGGCCGGCGCCGCCACTGCCCTTGCCATAAACGAGGACCGACCCGAGCGGGGCGGAGTAGGGATCACGCACCGAAAGTTTCTTGAAGCCATGCTTCTGCACCAGCTCGGTCGCGGCCTGGTAGGCGTAGTTCGTTTTCGGGTAATAATCGACCACACCGGCGGCGAGCAGGGCCTGCTTCACATATTGCCAGCAGCGGGCCTTGGTCCGGGCATTGGCGCGCTCCTGCGCAATCGTGGCCGCCTTGAAGAGGCGCGGATCGATGCTTCGGTCCACCCGGGCCGGGGGACGCACCACCGGCACCCGGCGGTAAGTCCGGATGATGTGGGCCGATCGAATCTGGCCCGGCCGAACCTCATAATAGAAGCGGCTCTTCGAGGGCTTGAGCCCGGCGGCGTTCGTGCCCTGGGCCAGGCCCAGGAGGAGAGAAAGAAGCAGGAGAGGAAAAATGCGACGCACGAGCCCTGTTTATGCAAGCCGCGTGCCATTATGACAAGCGGTTTTCGTATTCGCCGGAAAATTTTATAAAGCCTGGGGGCCCCGGCTGGCCCGCGAGCCGGCTAAACCGGGATCAGGCCTTGGTCAGGACGGCAATGAGCGGCCGGCGCGATGGCTTGGGCGAGCGGAAATCGCTCACAAAACCGGTCGGGGTGCGAAACTCGATGTGCCCGGCTGCGCGGCGCGAACCGTAGACCAGGACCGAGCCGACGGGGGCGGCGTAAGGGTCGCGAATGGGCAGCCGTTTGAAGCCGAAATCGCGCACCAGTTCATCAGCCGCCTGCTTGGCGTAGGCGGTCTTCGGGCGGGAATTGACCACGCCGGCGGCGATCAGCGCCTCCTTGACGTAGCGCCAGCAACGCGACTTGGACCGGGCATGGGCCCTTTCCTGGGCGATGGTGGCCGCGCGCATGAGGCGGGGATCGATCCGGCGATCAACCCGCGCCACCGGGCGGGCAATCTTCCGGCCATGGTATCTCTCCACAATCGGCGCCGAGACGACCCGGCCACTCTGGTCCTTGAAGACAAAACGAGCCGCGACGGGCTTTTTCTTGCTGGTTGTCGGCACCACACGGCTGGCGGCCTCCGCGAGAGGCGCCAAAAACAGGAGCAGAGAACCGCAAACGATAGCTAGGGGGGTAGTTACTCGCATTCGGAGCGCTCCTTATCGCGGTTATGAGAGCGAGACGCAACCGTTTTTTTGCTCGAAAAGTATGTTCCCCGGGTGGGGTATTTTACCGGCTTGCCCTGGTCGCCCGGTTCCGGGTATTCTGGCCGGTTACATGAAGAAGGTGGCGGCCTGGACTCTGTCCATTTTTCTTGTTTCCTCTGCCTGGCTCCCCGGGAAAGAGCCTCTCTATGAGGGCCTTGGAGCTTATGCGCGCAAAGTCACGACCGATTCGCGGGAGGCGCAGCGCTATTTCAACCAGGGCCTGGCCTTCCTGCACGGATTCAACCACAGCGCCGCCATCCGTTCCTTCGAGGAGGCGGTCCGCCTCGATCCCGCCTGCGCCATGGCCCATTGGGGGATTGCCCTTGCCAGCGGCCCGCACATCAATTTCCCGCTGGTGCCCCCGGAAGCGGCCGCCCGGGCCTGGAAACATATCGAGCTGGCCCGGGCCCATGCTGATTCCTCCGCCACCCCGGTGGAACGTGACCTGATCGAGGCCCAGGCCCGGCGCTACGCCAATCCGCCGCCGGAAGACCGCGCCCTGCTCGACCAGGCTTACTCCGAGGCGATGCGGACGCTCTGGCAAAAATACCCGGACGACGCCGACGTGGGGGTCTTCTTCGCCGAAGCCCTCATGAACCTGCGACCCTGGGACCAGTGGACCCCGGAAGGCCAGGCGCAACCCGGGACCGACGAGGTGCTGGCCACCCTGGAAACGGTCATGAAACTCAATCCGCGGCACCCGTTCGCCAACCATCTTTACATCCATGCGGTGGAAGCCTCGCCCAACCCGGAGCGTGCCGATGCCGCGGCGGCGCGCCTGCGCGACCTGCAACCGGGCCTGGCTCACAACGTGCACATGCCGTCGCACATCGACATTCGGCGCGGCCGCTGGCACGAGGCCATCGCCACCAACGAAAAGGCGGTCAACGCCGACCGTTCCTACCGGCAGCTCTCGGCCAAGGCCACGGGGATGGTGCCGATTTACGCCGCGCACAACCGACACATGCTCGCCTACGCCGCGCTCATGACCGGCCAACGCGAACTCGCCCTTCGGCATATCCGTCGGCTGGTGGAGGAGATCCCGGCTGATTACCTGAAAGAGAATGCCGCCATGACCGAGGGGTTTGTGGCCATGCCGCTGGAGGTCCTGGTGCGGTTTGGGCGCTGGGACGATATTCTTGCCGAGCCGGTCAATTACCCCGATCACATGCCGTTTACCCGGGCCTTTCACCATGCCGCCCGGGCCACCGCCCTTGCCGCCAAGGGTGAACCGGGGAAGGCGCGCGCCGAGCAGGCCCTCTTCCGCGCGGCGCAAACGAAGGTGCCGGATGAGCATTATCTGGGGAACAATCCGTGCGCGGCCGTGCTCGCGGTGGCGGAGCGAATGCTCGAGGGCGAAATCCTCCTCGCGGAGAAGAAAACGGAGCCCGGCCTGGCCGCGCTGCGGGAAGGCCTCAAACTGGAGGACGCGCTCAAGTATGATGAGCCGCCCGGCTGGATGATTCCCCTGCGGCACGTCATCGGCGCCACCCTCTTGCGGCAGGAACGGTTTACGGAAGCGGAGGATGTTTACCGGGAAGACTTGAAACGGTTACCCGGCAACGGCTGGTCGCTCTACGGCCTGAGCGAGGCGCTCCGCGGCCAGAAGAACAAGGCGAAGGAAGCCGGGCAGGTCAGCCGCCAGTTCCAGAACGTCTGGGCCAAGGCCGACATCAAGATCAACAATTCCTGCCTTTGCCAGCCGCGGGGCTGATCCGCGCTTGACCGGGGCGCCTCCGAGCCGGGCCGGACGCCGTTATTTGGCCAGCTCGTGCAGGAACTCGACGAATGACATGACCGCCCCGTCGTATCCCTGGATCTTCGGGTTGGTCGATTCGATCAGGTAATATTCGTCCGGCGCGTGCGCGCCCCCGCCGTGCCCAAGGCCAAAATGGCCGGCCGCCAGGTTGAGCGGTTCGCCGGTGAAAACGTATCCGGGCCATGAGCCCGCACTGCGCGGCCAGAGCAGCGGATCGAGCCCGGCCTTTTTGTAAACCGCCACCGCCGCCTTGATCAGCGGCGCGTCCGCCGGCGTGCTGTTCGGATCGTAGCCGCCCGTCATTTTCACCTCGATATCGCCATAGCCCTTCTTTGCCAGGTGCGCCTTGAGCGCGGCAAAGGCTTCCTCCGCCTTCATCTCGGGCACCAGCCGCAGATCGAGCTTGGCCGAGGCCTTGTGCGGCAGGATGGTCATTCCCCCGGGCCCGGTGTAGCCGCCGTAAATGCCCTCGATGTTCACCGTCGGCGCAGAGACCAAACGCTCGAGCGAGCCCGCGAAGTCGGCGTCACGCGCCCATTTTTCCACTCCCAGCGACTTTTTCACGTCCGCTTCGTTCTGGCGTTTGGCGCCTTCCGCCACCATTTGCTTCTCCTCCGCGGTCATCGGCCGGACCTTTGTCGTCAGGCCCTCAATGGCCGGCTCGTTGCCATCCTCCGAGACCAGGGTGTTCAACGCCTTCACCAGGTGCCAGACCGGGCTGTCGAGACGCGCCTTGTTCGAGGAATGCACCGTCTTTTTCGGTCCGCGCCCCCATTTCTCACCGCTGGCGGTCAGTTCCACCTCGATGACCCCCTTGGCCCCGAGGTTGACCGTGACCGCGCCATCGGGACCCTGCGTCGCCGAGGGCATGAAAACGCCGATGGTCTTCGCCAGGGCCGCCTGCACCTCCGGTTGGCGCACCACTTCCGGGAAATTGGGCGACCCGATCTCTTCCTCTCCCTCGGCCACGAACACCAGGTTCACCGGCGATTTCTTCCCAGCGGCCTTGAGCGCGTGCAGCGCCGCGAGGAGGGCCGACTGCGGGCCTTTTTGGTTCACCGCCCCGCGGCCCATCATCACCTTGCCGAACCCGGGCTTGTCCACCAGCTGCGCTTCCCACGGCGGCGACGACCATTCGGAGGGATCAACCTGCTTCACGTCGTACATGAAATAGATCCCGACGGTCTTCGGCGCGCCGGCATCGAGCGTGGCGAACACGCCCGGCTTGCCCGATGTCTTCACCTGTTCCGCTTTCTGGAAGCCCGCTTCCTTGAGCAGCTTGATCATGTGCTCGGCGCCCTCGGGGAACCCGCGATCCTCCGCCGCGATGGAAATTTGTTTAACCCAGTCCTGCAGCCGCTGGATGTTCGCGTCGTGCTGCTCCGCCACCTTCGCCTTGACCGGTGCGAGATCGGCTTCGGCCCCGAAAATCGGGCCCGGGAGAAAGGAAAGAAGAGCGACGCAAAAAAGAACAGGCTTCATGCCGGGTTATTTCCGCCTCCTTGCTTCCCGCCGCAAGAAAAGAAGAGCCGGAAAACGCGGCCTCGGCCGGCCGCGATTCCTCTTTCACTTTCCGCGCGGGACCGCGCAGAATGCCGGCCAATGAACGCGCCCGGTATTTTTGCCCTGGAACGGCCCGACCCCGACCTGATGAAGGTTTACCTGCTCCGGGCGCTGCTCACCGGTCCCGGCGTTATTTTTTTCCTGCCCTGGCTCTTCTTTCGCTATCGCACGCTGCGTTACAAGTTCGACGAGGAAGGCGTGCACATGCGCGTGGGCGTTCTCTCCCGCCGCGAGGTCAACCTGACCTACGCGCGCATCCAGGACATCCATCTCCATTCCGGCATCATCCAGCGCTGGTTCGGCCTGGCCGACCTTCAGATCCAGACCGCTTCCGGGGCCAGCGGCGCCGAGATGGTGATTGAAGGCTTCAAGAATTTCGAAGCCATCCGCGACTTTCTCTATTCGCGCATGCGCGGCGCGCGCGGGCTCGAGACCGGGAGCCAACCGGCGGTCGCCCCCGAGGAAACGGCCGGACCGGGGGACCGGGAGATGGTGGAACTCCTGCACGGCATTCGCGATGAGCTGCGCCAGGTGCGCCAGAATCTTGCCCCGCCGGCCGCTCCATGATCTTTCGCCTTTACCGCGAGGGCGCGGAACAGCTCCTGCGCATCCCCGGACCGCCGGCACCGCCGCCCGGGGACGACGCTTCGGCCCGCGTGTTCCAGGCTTCTCCCCGGTTCTATTGGTACCTGCTGGTGACCTGGCTGCTCCGCACGGTGATCGCCGTTATCGCCATTGCCCCCATGAGCGCGGTTCCCATCTTCGGAAGATTCCTGCGCTCAGTGGATGATTTCTCACCGAATTTCATCCCGGGCCCGCCCCTTTTCCTGCTTGGTCTCATCCTGCTCCAGCGTTTCTGGGCTTTGGCGCTGCTGCGGCTGGACTTTGAAAAGCGCTACTACCTCGCGACCGATCGCAGCCTCCGCGTGCGGGAAGGCGTGACCCACGTGCGCGAGATGACCATTACCTTTGCCAACATCCAGAACATCTCGATCTCGCAGGGACCGTTGCAGCGCCTCTTTCGCATCGCCGACCTCCAGGTCGATACCGCCGGCGGGGGCGCCGGGAAGAAGAGCGATGACGAAAAGGAGGGCTCGCATGGCGTCCGGTTCCGCGGCGTGGATAACGCCGCCCAGATTCGCGACCTGATCAACGAACGGGTCCGGCGGCTCAAGGACGCCGGGTTGGGAGACGTGGAAGAGCGCCAACGCCCTCGCCCGACGGCGCCGCCCGCGGCTTCCGCCGGCCTGATGGCCGCTCTCCGCGAGGTGCGCGAGGAAGCGCGCCGGCTGCGGGAAACGAGTGCCGCGCGGCCGCGCTGAAGTTCCTATTGACATTCTATAGGAGAACCGCATTCTCCTATAGAACAACTATATGAAACAGCCGTCGCCCACCGGTCTCCTCCAGGGAACCCTCGATCTCCTCGTCCTCCAGGCCCTTTCCCCCCAGCCTCGTCATGGCCTCGGCGTTTCCGATCGAATCCGCCAGATCACCCAGGGAACTTTTGTGGTCAAGCCAGGCTCGCTCTTCCCGGCCCTGCACCGGATGGAAGAGGCCGGCTGGCTGACCTCGAAGTGGGGCGAATCGGAAAACAACCGCCGGGCCAAATTTTACACCCTCACCCGCGCCGGACGCCGACAGCTCGAGACCGAAACGGCGGACTGGCAACGGATCTCGCTCGCGATCGGGCAGGCGCTCCGGGCCATCTGATGATCCCGACCGTTTCCACCCACACCTGCAACGCGTGACTTTTCTGCCCCGCCTTCTCAGCCTTCTGCGCAACCTCGTCCGCCGCCGCATGGTTGAGCAGGATCTTCACGAGGAGGTGAACTCCTATGTCGAACTGGCGACCGCCGCGAAAATTCGTGACGGGTCTTCGCCCGCGGAAGCGCGGCGGGAGGCGCTCATGGAAGTCGGCGGCATGGAGCAGGCGAGGGAACAGGTGCGCCAGGCCCGCATGGGATATTTCCTCGAAAACCGCTGGCGTGATCTGCGCTTCGCCTTTCGCACTCTGAGCCGGGCACCCTTGTTTTCCTTTTCGGTTTTGCTCGTTCTCGGGCTCGGCCTCGGCAGCACGCTCCTCGTCTTCTCCATCGTAAACTCCCTCCTGCTGCAGGGGCCGCCTTTCCCCCAGGGCGACCGCCTCCAGATGCTTTGGCAGGATCTTCCCCTCGAAAAGCGGGTTTCATTTTCGCCCCGCGAGTTTCAAATCTGGCGACAGGAAACGCGGGCTTTTGCCAGCCTCGCGGCCCTGACCGGCACCAGCTACACCGTCACCGGCCGCGGCGAGCCCTACCTCGCTCCCGCGCTCCGGGTCACTCCCTCTTTTTTCTCCACCCTCGGCACGCGGCCTTTCCTCGGACGCGCCTTCTCGGAGGAAGAAGGCAAGCCCGGCCGCGAACGGGTCGCGCTCGTCAGTTACGCCTTCTGGCGCGACCGGCTTGGAGGGAGTCGTGATGTTCCCGGCACGGAGCTGCTCCTTGATGGCGAGAGTCACACCATCGTGGGCGTCATGCCGGAGCGGTTCGATTTCCCCGGCCGCCAGACGAGCGTCTGGGTCCCAGCCGTTCTCGAGACGCCGGCCTTTCAGGAGCATCTCGACGCTCACTTTCTCCGGGTCGTCGGACGTTTACGGCCCGGCGTCACCCCGGAGGAACTCCGGGCCGAAACGGAGTTGCTCGGTTCGAGGGTAAACGCGCCGGGGGATGACACGGTCAGAAATTTTTATCCGGTCAGTTTGCAAAAAATGATCCTGGGCGATCTCGAGCGGCCGTTGCTCATCCTCCTGGGCGCGGCCGGGCTGCTCCTGCTGATCGCCTGCGCCAATGTGGCCAATCTCATGCTGGCACGCGCTCACGCGCGGCGGGGCGAAATGGCCCTCCGCAGCGCCCTTGGCGCCAGCCACGGTCGACTTGTGGGCCAGCTCCTTACCGAGGCCGGCCTGCTCGCTCTGGGTGGAGGAGCGCTCGGTCTGGCTCTCGCCATGGCCGGCCTTGATCTCCTGCAGTTGTTCTCTGCGACCAATCTTCCCCAGTTGGCCCAGGCGCGCGTGGATGGATGGTGCCTTCTCCTGGCGGCGACCCTTTCCGCCGGCAGCGCCATTCTTTTTGGGGTGGGTCCGGCCTGGCATCTTCCCGCCAACACTTTCGAGGCGTGCAAGGGCACGACGCGATCCACCACGTCGCGCAGGGCGGAGCGCACCCGCCAACTTCTTGTTTTTGTGGAAGTCGCGCTCGCCTGCGTGCTGCTGGTTTCCTGCGGGCTGATGCTTCGAAGCTTTCTGGCCCTTCTCGCAACCAGCCCGGGATTCCAGCCGCGTAATGTCATTACCGCCGAGGTTTACCTGCCCAAGGAGCGCTACGCCGACAGAGCGGCCATGATCGATCTCTACCAGAGTTCCCTGGATAAGCTGCGCGCTCTGCCGGCGGCCGGCGCGACGGCACTGGCCACGCATCTCCCTTTCGCGGGCAATAGTTGGGGGAACAGCTTCGAGGTTGAAGGCCATCCCATCGCGCCCGGCGATCAGCTCAATGCGCAAATCCGCCCGGTCAGCCCCGGCTACTTCAGCACCCTTGGCATTCCTCTCCGGCAAGGGCGCGATTTTAAGCAGACCGACAAGGAGGAGGCGCCCGGGGTCGCCATTGTTAATCATTCCTTTGCCCAACGCTTTTGGCCGGACCGAGATCCGCTCGGGCGCCGGATCCGCTACGCCGGGGCCTGGCTCGAGATCGTGGGGATCTCCGGCAACATCAAGCACGCTCAACTGGAAGCGGCGCCGGAGGCGGAAATCTACGTGCCCTATCCACAGGTTCCGGCCGACGTGATTGAATTTGTCGGGCGCGGCTTGCATTACATTGTGCGCACGGAAACGCCCGTGGCCCTGGCGCCGTTGCTCCGCTCCTCTCTGCACACGCTGGATCCCGACATGGTCGTCGAAACCCGCGCGATGGAAACGTTGATTGCCGGCTCCGTGGCCCAGCCGCGTTTTCGCACCTGGCTCATCGGGATTGTTTCGGGCTTCGCCCTGCTTCTGGCTTCTCTTGGCGTTTACGGCGTTATCGCTTACCTCGTGACACAACGTTCCCGGGAAATTGGCATCCGGATCGCCCTCGGCGCCACCTACGGCAGTGTGGTGCGCCTTCTTCTGGGAAACACCCTGCGCCTGGCGGCCGCGGGGGTGACCGCCGGTCTTCTGGCCGCTTTCCTTCTCTCCCGCTTCCTCGGTTCCATCCTTTTTGGCATCGCGCCGCATGATCCGCTGACGTTCACCGCGGTACCCGTTTTCCTTCTCGCGGTGGCTCTCCTCTCGGGATACCTCCCCGCCCGCCGCGCCGCCCGGATCGACCCGGCCCTCTCGCTCCGGTGCGAGTAGTCGTCGGGGCGAGCTGGAGCAGAGCCGATTTTTTTGTTCCGATCAGATCGCTCCGCTCGTTGAACGTCGCGGAGCGCGGGGCGCGATCGCGCCAACCTCTCCCCTTAAAGCTTGAGAGTCGCCTGCGCTGAGCTGGTTTCGGCCGTGATGCCGCTGAACTTCTTCACCAGCTCGGCCAGCTTGCCGAGGTAGTAGTCGACGTTCTCGTCGCGGTTCTGCGGGTCAAAATCGCCGGCCAGCCGCGCGGCTTCGTAGGCGGCCACCTTCTTCGGCGTCGCCTTGATGTAATAGCTGACCTGGTCGCCCGGCTTGTAGGCGCGGCCGCTGGCCAGGGCCAGCTCGTAGGCCGCGGCCCGGTTTCGCGCCGAGCCGGCAATCTTCTGCCGGTATTTCTCCAGCGAATCCTGCAGGGTGTCGGTTTTCATCAGCATCTCGATCGGCATGCTCCCTTCCCGGATGCGTTTCTCGTAATCCGCCTGCAAGGCCGGGATCTCCCCCGCCTTCCCCTGCATGATCAACCGGATCATTTCCTCGAGGAAAACGCGCTGGAACTTTTCCAGGCCGCGCGATTTGAGCGCGCCCCCCTTGATGATGACCTCGCCTTCCTTCGTCAGGAGCGCGTAATTCTTTGCCTTGTAGCTGAACATGGCCTCGAACTGTTCGTCGAACTCCACCTCGATCCCGGGCGGCAGTTCGCCGGCCAGGCCTTTTTGCAGCGACTCGATCGAGCCCTTCCGGCCCGAGGGCGGGACAAAATAGATGCCGTCGGTATCGACCTCGATCACCTGCGCCCCTTCCGCCTCGAGCCAGGCAATCATCTTCTTAAGCAGGTCGCGCCCGATCTCCGTGACGCGCGCGGCCGCATCGAAATCGGCAAAATGTCCCTGGGCGAAGCCGAGGTAACCGTAAAAGCTGTTGATCAGGATCTTGAAGGTGTTTTGCAGCGCGTGGAAATGCTGGCGGCTGCCCTCCTCCTTCGCTTTCTCGGCCTCGCGCATGCTCGCCTTGGCTTCGAGCCTGAAGGTGCGCAGATCCGTGAGCAGGCTCCGGAACATCTGCAGCCGGTCGCTCGCGGGCAGGCAATCAAACTGGAGCATGATGGACGGGTAAAGGGAGGCGATGTCGCAATGCCAGACGTCGCGCGCCACCCCGGTGAAGAACACCGCGGTGTAGCCGCCCTCGAACCCGCGCACCATCGGCATCTCCGGAATGGAATGGCGCCGGCGCAGATACTCCCGGAGGAATAGGGCGTTGATACGGGTGGCGTTTCCGCGGACGATGACGTCCTGGTAATTGTAGGGAAAAATCTGCGCCTGGATGAAATAACTCGGGCTGAGCAGTTCCACCAACGCGCGCGTTTCCCGCACGCCGCAGAAGGCCCGTTCCCGAAAGATCTCTTCACCCTTCCCGTAGGCCCGCTGCAGTGGCTTCCCTGTCAGCGCCGAGATCTCGGGCGCGGCGCAAAACCCGAAATGCCGAGCCACCTCCGTCCGCTCGAAGCCGGCGAGGGCCCTCATGCCCACGTCGTAAAAATGCGCCAGGAGGAAGGTGTCAACAAAGTGGCGCCCATCGACCGTGAACTTCGGGTAATCGATCGTCTTCTCCGCGATCTGGAGGCGCGACGGGCGGGACCGCAAAAAACCGCCGCTGCGGCCCCAGTCGAGCTTGACCTTGGCCTTGCGCGCCCGCGCCACCAGCAACGGCAGATCGAAACGAAAAAGATCGTGCCCTTCGATGGTGTCCGGGTCGCGCTCCCGGACGATGGCGGTCAGTCGTTTCAAGGCCGCCTTCTCCGATTCTTCCGGGGCCGCGGCCTCGATCGTGATCAGCTCCTCCCAACCGGTCTGATCGGAGAGAACGATGGCCGCGAGCGGTTCCTGCGCCGCCACCGCCAGTTCGGTTTCACCGGTGGCGCTGAGGACGCTGACCTGAAGCCGCTTCAGTTCGGCGAACTCGAGCCCCTTGAATAGGGTGCGCCCGGTCCGGGTGAGATAATGTTGCACCGGATCGCTCAGGGCAAAGAAGCCGCGGCCGGCCTGCTTCAGGCCATTCCGGAGCGCGATCAGCTCCTTCCAGCTGCCGGCGGAGACGAGCCAGTTATAGCGCAGGTCGCCCTCGAGCTTCTCCGCCTCCGCCAGGCCGAGGTCGGAGACATCGCCATCGGCCCAGACAAACGGCTGAAACGGCTCGGTTTCCCGCCGGGTCTCGCCCCCGGCGAGCCGGCGATAAACGTTGATCGTGCCGGTCTCCCCGAGCTCCACCGCCACGATCCGTTCCGCCGGGTCGGCGCCAAAGAGCAGCTTGTTATCCTCGAAAGCCACGCCGCAACTGAAAGCGGATTAGGGCCGCAGGAAAGGCATAAAACTGGGGATTCCCTCGCGCGGCTTCCGCCGTTATGGTGGCGCCCCATGAGCATTCGCCTTCCTGTCGGCCTTTTCCTGGTTCTTTTTTCCTTCTCCGCCCTGGCCCAGAAACAGAAGCCGCTGATTGAAGCGGAGATGCCGTCGCTCCTTGGCATCTACAAACATCTGCACGCCAACCCCGAGCTTTCCACGCAGGAAGCCAAAACAGCCGAGCTGATCGCCAAGGAACTTCGCGCGCTCGGGTGCGAAGTGACGGAGAAGATCGGGAAATACGAGGAGCCCGGACTCACCGGCTACGGCGTCGTGGGCGTGATGAAAAACGGCGCGGGCCCGACCGTGCTCGTGCGGGCCGACATGGACGCGCTCCCGATGCCCGAGGAAACCGGGCTTCCCTACGCGAGCAAGGCGACCGGGCAGACGCCTGACGGCAAGACCGCTCCGATCATGCACGCCTGCGGCCACGATATTCACATGGCCGCCTTCATCGGGACCGCCCGGACCCTGGCGAAGATGAAAGATCAATGGAAAGGGACGCTCCTTTTCGTGGCCCAGCCGGCGGAGGAAATCGGGGCGGGCGCCAAAGCGATGCTGGCCGACAACCTCTACGGACGTTTCCCGAAGCCCGACTTCGCCCTGGCGTTGCATGACAACGCGGCGCTCCCGGCCGGCACCATCGGGCTCGCCGAAGGCTACGCCCTGGCCAATGTCGACACGATCAACATCACCGTGCGCGGCATCGGCGGCCATGGGGCCTACCCGCACCTGACGAAGGACCCGGTGGTGGTGGCGGCGCAGACGGTGCTTGCACTGCAAACCATCGACAGCCGGGAGGTCAGCCCGCTCGAGCCGGTGGTCGTGACCGTGGGCTCGATCCATGGCGGCACCAAGCACAACATCATTTCCGACGAGGTGAAATTGCAGCTGACCGTGCGCACCTACAAACCCGAGGTGAGAGCGCAAACGCTCCAGGCCATCGAGCGCATCACCAAGGGAATCGCCCTGGCCGCCGGCATCCCCGAGGACCGCGCTCCCACCGTGGAACCGGAAAAGGGTCAGTCCACCGACGCCACTTTCAACGACCCCAAACTGACCCAGCGGCTGATCGAGGTCTGGAAGAAAACCCTTGGCCCCGACAACGTGAAAATGGTTGAGCCGGTCATGGGCGGTGAAGATTTCAGCGCCTTTAGCCTGGCCGACCACAGCATCCCGGCCTGCATCTTCTGGGTCGGCGCGGTTGACCCGGCCAAATTTGCCGAGAGCCAAAAACCGGGCGGGCCCGCGCTTCCCAGTCTGCACTCGAGCAAATTCGCGCCGCTCCCGGAGCCGACCATCCGCACCGGAATCATGGCCATGACGGCCGCGGTCCTCGACCTGGCCGGGAAATAACCGCGCTCGCGCCGGACCCTATTTCACCCGCACGTTTTTGCGGAGGAAAGTGGGGACGTCGAGGTCCTGCCCTTCCACGATGGTGGGCTCGCTTTTCTCAAAGCGGCCCCGGGTGATCGGCTCGAATTGCAGCACTTCCTGTTTCGCCACCACCTTCTTCGCCTCTTTCGCTGTCACCGGCGCCTGTTCCATAGCCGGCTCTGGCTCTGCCGGCGGGGCCGGCGGGGGCGGCGCGAAAATCTTCGGCGTCATGATCTTCTTTCGCGGCGGCCGGGCGGGCGCAGCCTCTTCCGGCGGCAGATCGGCCGTAGGCTCGTTCTCGGCTGCGGGTTCCGGCGGGAGGAAGGAATCCGTGGAACACTCGATCACGTCCGCGGCGGCAGGCTCCATCGGAATAGTCTCGGGAGCCGGCGCCGGCGGCGCCACGGGTTGCTGTTCCCAGATGGGCGGTTCCTTCGGCACCTTGGCCAGGGCCGGCCGCCAGATCTCGTTAGGTGAGTGCACAATCGTTCCCTCCGCCATGAGCGAACTGATCAGGGTCACGCTCAGGCGATTGCCCATGCGGCTGTCCACCGCCGTCCCGAAGAGGATCTGGGTGTGCTCGCTCACGTGCCGGTTCAATTCCTGCATCAGGATTTCGACCTCGGAAAGGGTCACGCCCGGGCCGCCGGCAATCTGCACCAGCAGGGTGGCGGCATTCTCGAGCATGCGCCCCTTGTCCATCAGCGGATTCTTCAAGGCAAGTGCCAGCGCTTCGTGCGCCCGGTTGTCCGAATCGGATTCGCCGAACCCGAAAAGGCAGCGCCCGTTGGGCGCGCGCAGCGCGGAGAGCAGGTCGTCGAACCCGATCCGGATCAGCCCGGGGCGCTGGATGAGGTTGACGATTGAGCGCACGCTCTGGCTGATGGTGATATCGGCCGCGGCGAAGGCCTGATGAATGCCGGCCTTGGGCGCGACCATGTCGCCCAGACGGTCGTTCTCGAAACAGATGACCGCATCGGACTGCTCGCGCAGGCCGCTGAGGGCGATGGCGGCCTGGGCCGCGCGCCGTTTGCCCTCAAACCCGAAGGGAAGCGTGGCGAAGGTGACCACGAGCGCTCCCGTTTCCCGCGCGAGTTGCGCGATCACCGGGGCGGCGCCTGAACCGGTGCCGCCGCCGAGCCCCGCGCAGATGAAGATCATGCGCGCGTCAGTAAGGGCGCGCCGGATTTCCTCGGCGGATTCGTGCGCCGCATTGAACCCCAGCTCAGGATCGCCCCCGGTGCCGAGGCCGCGCGTGACCGAGCGGCCGAGCTGCACCTTGGTCGCGGCGACCGAGCTTGCCAGCGCCTGCGCGTCGGTGTTCATGACAATGAGATCGGCCCGCTCGAGGCCGTCGAGCACCACCCGGTCGAGGGCGTTGGAGCCGGCGCCGCCGATGCCGACGACCTTGATCGGGATGGATTCATCGCCCCGCTCGGGGAGACTGTAGTTTCGGCTGAGTTGGATCATGGTTTGGTTTCTCTTTTCGTTGTTAGCGCATGCTACTGAGAAGTCCGCGGATCATCCGGGTCAACCGGCCGCTGCGCGGACGGTCGACCTGGACGGCCTGGGCGTATTTGATCAGCCCAATGGCGGCGGAGAACTGGGGGTTCTCGAAAGCGGAGGTCAGACCCGACATGGTCTGGGCGTGGGAGACCCGCGCGGGCAGGTCAAAAACCTCCCCGGCGAGATGGTCGATCCCGGAAAGATGGCTGCACCCGCCGGTGATGAAGATTCCCTCGCCGATGTAGTTCAGGAAATTTTCCTCCTCCAGCCGGCGCTTGAGCAGTTCGAAGGTCTCGCGCAGGCGCAGATGGATGATGGTGTTGAGGGTCTCGCGCTCCACCTCCTTGCCGGCGAAACCGGAGTCGTCCTTCAGGATGACCGTTTCGCCCGGGAGACAGTTGCCGAGGATGGCGCTGCCTTCCTCGAGCTTGAGCTTTTCCGCCCGCGTCATCGGGATGCGCAGTCCCATGGAAATATCGTTGGTGATATGGTCGCCGCCGACGGCGAGGACGCCGCTCTGCTTCACCGCGCCATCCACATAGAGGATGTAGTCGGTGGTGCCGCCGCCCATGTCGATGACGAGCGCGCCCAGGTTCTTTTGCTGCTGGGTCAGGACCACCTGCGCGGCCGCCAACGGACTGAAAACGACGTCCTCGACCTCGAGGGGCAGTTCCTTCACACAACGGATCGTGTTCTGGATGCGCGTGCGCACTCCATGGATGATGTGGAAGTCGGCCTCCAGCTTTTCGCCGAGCAGACCAACCGGGCTGAGGACGCCTTCCTGCCCATCCACGTGGTAATGCTGGATGATGGAATGGAGAAAGGCGTTCTGGGCCGGGATGCTGACCTCGCGGGCGTTCAGCTTCACATCCTCGATGTCCTGTTCCTCGATCTCGTCGCGGTCCTCGGGCAGGACCACCGTGCCCCGGTTATTGAAACTCTGGATATGGGCGCCGGTCAGGCCGATGTAAACGCTCCGGATCATGACGTCGCTCTTCTGTTCGGCGTCCACCACGGCCTCGTGCACGCATTTCATGGCCGTCTCGAAATCGACGATTTCCCCTTTGCGCACACCCCGTGATGGCGCCTGCCCCACCCCCAGGATCTTGACCGTGCCGTCCGGCCGGCTTTCCCCGACCACGACACAAATCTTGGAGGTGCCTATCTCAAGGCCGACCATCAGATCGCTACTCGCCATTTTTTCTATCCTTTCGTTGCTGCGGTTTGACTGGAATGGCCCGGCGGACCGGCAAATCCGGTTCGTAGCGGGCGGAATTTTTGCTGAGACGGCGGCGGCGTTTGTCCCGCCACGGGAATGGCCTTCATGACCCGCGGCCCGACCGTGCTCTGGCCGACGGGATCGACCGTGGCGTTGATGACCTCGACCGCGGTCGGGGCAAAGGTGACGGGAATGTTGCGCTGCACCATCAGGTTGACCGTGGCGATCTCCTGCCGGTTGTCGTCGGCATGCACAAGAAAACGCTCGAGGCGCTCGATCTGCCGCTCGAGCTGGTCGAAACCGAAGGTGATCCTGGAGCCGTTCCGGTCGGTCACGACCAGGCAGTAACCGCGCGAAAGGTCGATCTGCCGGATCTGGAAACGGGTCTGCATGAAACTGCCCGTGCCCAGGCGCAGAAGCTCGAGGGCAGCGCGCGCGTCGAAGGAATCAACCACCCGGCCCGCCTCGAGCGCCTGGCTTTTGCAGCCGAGAATGACCGGGAGACCGAGATACTCCGGGAGAAGTTTCTTTTGCCGCATGAGCACGCCGCGGGCGTCGACCAGGAAGGCGCGCCCGGAAGTGAACGGGTCGGAGAACTCCTGCTCCGAGGTGATCCAGGCGACCGGTTTGCGCTCGATGATTCGAATGTCGATCTCCCGCGGCATCCGCCGGACCACTTCCACCTCGTCCACCTGCGGCAATTCCTGCAGGCGGTCGTGCACCGCGGAAAGGTTGACCCGGAAAATGTTGACCCCTTCCTCGAGCGCGGCCGCGCGAAGGATCTGTTCGCGCGCCAGGGTTCCGTCGGTGAAGACCGTGATGGTCTCGAGCCGGTAATCCGGGTTCTCGAAAAACAGGGTGCGGGCGGCATGGGAACCCCCGAGGTAAAGTCCGCCGCCGAGCGCGAGGAGGAGAACGATCTTCGAGAGTCCCACCATGATCCGGCGGTTGCGATGCTGGGTCGCGGTGCGCGACCGCACTTTCACCTCGAGAATGTTCTGCTGGCGGCGCTGCCGGCTGTTGGAAACCCGCTGGTTGCGCACGTTGACCCGCCGGTTGGTCGCTTTCATTTGGCCGACCTCGCTTCCAGGGAAAGCCTGATGATCCGCGCACAAAGCTCCGGGTAACCAATCCCGGCCACCCCGGCGGCTTCCGGCAACAGGCTCGACTCCGTCATCCCGGGAATCGTGTTCAACTCCAGGACGGTGGGCCGCCCATCCTCCGGGAGGATGAAATCGACCCGCGAATAAACCTGCAGGCCGAGGGCGCGATGGGCCCGCACCGCCAGGGCGCGAATTTCCTCCCCGAGACGTTCCGGCACTTCCGCGGGACAAACGTGCTGCGCGCCACCGCCCCCGGTCGGGTTCAGGAAGGGATACTTGTTGTTGAAATCGTAGAAGCCGCCTTTCGGGATGATCTCGAGGATCGGCAGGGCCAGGTCGCCCAGCACGCCGACCGTCAGCTCGCGGCCCGGCATGAACTTTTCCACCAGGATGCGCTGGTCATACTCCGACGCGCCGGCAAGGGCAGCGTCGACTTCCTCCGGCGTCTTGACGATGTAAACGCCGACGGTCGAACCCTGGCGCGGCGCCTTGACCACGAACGGCAGCGTCATCGCGGGCCGTTCGCCGGGTCCGATCACCTCCCAGGCGGGCGTCGGGACGTCACCGGCATCAAACCGTTCCTTGGAAAGAATTTTGTCAAAGGCGATGCGGCTGCCTTCGATCCCTTCGCCGGTGTAGGCGACCCCGCGCTCCTCCAGCAGCCGCTGGACTTCGCCGTCCTCGCCGAAAGTGCCGTGCAAAGCGATGAAGGCCAGCTCCGTTCCGGCCGGCAGCTCGAAATCGGGGCCTTTCACGTCGACCTCGGTCACGTCCAGTTCGAGGGCGCGCAACGCCTTCGCCACCCCGCGACCCGTGGCCAGGGAAACTTCGCGCTCGGCGCTCGGTCCGCCCATGAGCACCGCCACCCGGGAAGGAAGTTTTCGTTCGCTGCTCATGCCGGTTCCCCCACGATTTGCACTTCCGTCTCCAGTTCGATTCCCCGTTTCTCCCGCGCCACCGACTGCACCTGGTCGATCAGGGCCAGCATCTCCGCCGCGGTCGCGCCGCCATCGTTGACCATGAAATTGCCGTGCACCTCGGAGACGCGGGCGTTGCCGACGCGCAGGTTCTTCAATCCCAGCTCGTCCACCAGGCGGCCGGCCGGGCATTCCTTCGGATTTTTGAAAATGCAGCCGGCGCTGCGGGCGGCCGGTTGCGAAGTGCGCCGTTTCTCCTGCGATTCCTCGAGCCGGCGCGAAATCTCCTCCACCGGCGCGGGCGGACCGGTGAAAACGGCCGAGACGGCGTAGCTTGTTCTCGAGCGAGGGGACATGGCGATAGTGCACCTCCATCTCCGCGGCCTTCTTCGTATGAGGATTCCCCTCCGCGTCGAGAAAGCGGACGCTCTCGACGTTATCAAATGTCTGCGCGCCCATGGCGCCGGCGTTCATCCGCAGCCCGCCGCCCACTTCGCCCGGGATCCCTTCCATCCACTCCAGTCCGCCAATCCCTGCGCTTTTCCCGGCATAGGCGACCTGTTTCAGCTTGGCTCCCACGCCGGCGGTGATGGTGCCCTGGGAAACTTCCACGCGGTCGAACTCCCCGCCCGAGGGATGCACGACCACGCCGCGGATCCCGCCATCGCGCACCAGGAGGTTGGAGCCCCGGCCGATGACAAACAGCGGAAGCTTTTCGGCGCGGCAAAACCGGATCACCCCGGCAAAAGCGGACTCATCGCGCGGCTCCACCCAGAACTGGGCCGGCCCGCCAACGCGCAGCGTGGTATGGCGGGCCAGCGGCTCATACAGGCGCACCTCGCCCTCTTCCCCCACGATTTCCTTGAGCCGCTCGGCCACCACGAGGTCGCCGGCGAGGATGGCCAGCTGTTCGTGGATGTTGCCGGCACCGAGGCTCAGGACGAGGTCGCCGCTCGCGAGCATGTTCCCCATTTCCCAGTGCAACCGGTCGAGCCGCGGCTGGTAAACCACCCCGGCATGCCCCCCGGCGGCCACTTCATCGACGATGGTCTGCCCGGTGATTCCCTCAATGGGACGTTCGCTCGCCGGATAGACATCCGTCACCACCAGCCGGTCGGCATCACCAAAACACTGCCCAAACTCCTTCCGCAGCGCCTTGGTCCGTGAATAGCGATGCGGCTGGAACATGGCGAGCACCCGGCTGCGGCCCGCCGTGCGCGCCGTCGCCAGGGTGGCCCGAATTTCCGTCGGATGATGCGCGTAATCGTCCACGAGCATGAAACGCTCGCTCTGATACTTGATCTCAAAACGCCGGCGGGCATGCCGAAATTGCGCCAGCGAGGCCGCGATCTTTTCAAAGGGCACGCCCAGCTCCGTGGCCACGGCGATGACCCCGAGCGCGTTGCTCACATTATGACGCCCGGGGACGCTCAGGGTGGCCTCGCCCAGTTTCCGGCCGCGCTGGTGCACGCAAAAGACGGAGGCAAAATCCCGCAGCTCAATATCCACCCCGCGGTAGTCGGCCGGCTCGCCGAACCCGAAGGAGACGGCCGCTCCGGAACGTTCCCGGCAAAGACGCGCCGCGTGCGCGTCGTCCGCGCAATAAAACGTCTTCCCTTCCGTTTGCTCGAGCAACTGCCGAAAGACCGCCTCGATCGCGGAGAGATCGGCATAAAAATCAAGGTGCTCCTCCTCGATGTTGAGGATGAGCGCGTGTTCCGGCCGGAAAAGCCGGAGGGTCCCGTCGCTTTCGTCGCCCTCAGCGACAAAATATTCGCCACGGCGGTCCCAGTGCGCGTTCGAACCGAGGATGGGAATTTCCGCGCCGACATAATGGGAGGGATGCAGGCCGCCCCCGCGCAGGACATGGGCAAGCATGGCCGAGGTGGTGGTCTTGCCGTGCATCCCGGCGACGATCACCCCGCGTTTGCCGCGCATGATCGCGGCCAGAGCTTCGGCCCGCCGGATGGCCGTCTGACCGCTGCCCCGCGCCGCGGCCAGGATTGGGTTGTCGTCCCGGATGGCCGAGGAAAAAACGATGAGCTCGGCGCCGGCGGCGTCTTCCGCCCGGTGAGCCCGATGGAACCGGAGTCCAAGCTGTTCCAACCGCTCAATCTCGAGCGTTTGCACCTTGTCGGATCCGCTCACGGTGTGTCCCAGCTCGAGCAGCAGCGCCGCGATCCCGCTCATGCCGCTCCCGGCCACGCCGATCAAATGCACATGATGCTGTTCCTGCGTCAGCATCCGCGCGAGTTCCGCCTGCACGGTCGCGCTCACGCCTTCACCTCCGCGTAACGTTCCATCGTGTCGGCCACAGCCCGGGCGGCCTCGCGGGGCGCATGCTTGGCCGCGGCCGCAGCCATTCCCTGCAAGGAAACGGCGTCCCCGAGCAGGTCGGCCACGGTGCGTCCCAGCAGGTCGCCCGTGATGCTGCTTTCCGGGAGCAGCCGGGCCGCCCCCGACTGCACAAAGATCTCGGCGTTGCGCGTCTGGTGATCATCCGCGGCGTAGGGGAACGGCACCAGGACAGCCGGGAGCGAGAAGGCCGCAATCTCCGCCAGGCTGGCCGCGCCGGACCGGGCCACGGCCAGGTCGGCCGCGCTGTAAAGTTCCTCCATGCGATGATGAAAGGGCGCGACCCAGGCCGGCACGTTTTCGCGCCGGTAATTGTCGGCCACCAGGCGTTCGTCACGACCGCCGGTGAGATGCATCACCTGGAGTGGACGGCTTTTCAGCGCCGGCAAAGCCCGGATCATTGCCTGGTTCAGGCCGCTGGCTCCCTGGCTGCCGCCCATGACAAGAACGGTGGGCAGGTCGGGCGAAAGGCCGAGACGATTCCGGGCGGCGGCGCGCTCCATGGGCTGCAAGTCGGGACGGATCGGCGTTCCGGTTACTTCCGTCCGAACCCGCGGAAAAAACGGCGCGCATTCCTTGAAGCCGAGCAAGACCGCGCGGACCAGGCGGGCGGTGACCTTGTTCGCCTTGCCCGGGATGGCGTTTGATTCGTGAATGAAAGTCGGGATGCCGCGGAGACGCCCGGCCAGGACCGGTGCGGTGGAGGTGAATCCGCCCATGCCGAGGACCACATGCGGTTTGAACTGGCGATAGATGCCGCGGCAAAGCGCGAGGCTGTGGGCGAAGCGCCGGAAGAAGGCGAGGATCGCGGGGGAAAAGGGCGAGGGCAGACCGATCGAGGGCAGTTTCTCGAACCGGAAATGTCCGTGGGCGGAAGCGGCCAGGGTATCGATTTCCTTTTCGGAAATGAAGAGCATGACCTCGTGGCCGCGGCCGCGCAGAACTTCCGCCACGGCCAGGCCGGGAAAGAGGTGGCCGCCCGTGCCACCGCAGGCGATGACAGCATTCATGAGCAGTGGGTTTTTCCTTTCCTGCTCATATTCTTGGGGTGGCCCGGACCTGCATGGTGACGCGGCGGCGGGAAGCCGGCTCGAGCACGCCCTGGCGATAAACGCTCAGGAGCAGGCCCACGCCGAAAAGACAGGCCACGAGGTTGGAGCCGCCGTAACTGATAAAGGGGAGCGGCAAACCCTTGTTCGGCAGGAGCGAGGTGGTGACGCCGATGTTGACCGCGGCCTGGAGAGCGACCAACGAGACCACGCCGCCGGCGAGAAGGAGACCAAAGCGATCCTTGGCGTGCAGGGCGATCAGGGTGCCGCAGACAATGATGACGACGAAGAGAAAAACCACGAGGAGACTGAAGCGCAGTCCCAGTTCCTCACCCACGATGGGAAAAATGAAGTCCGTGTGGGCGTAGGGCAGATAGAGCATCTTCTGCCGGCCATTGCCGAGACCGAGACCTTCCAGGCCGCCGCTTCCCCAGGCCAGCAGCGCCTGCATCTGCTGGAGACCGGCATCCTCCTTGAATTTCTCCGGGTCCATGAACGCCACCAGGCGTCCCATTCGCTCGGTCATCTGCGTGGCGACAAAGAGGAGACCGGCCACGCCGCTCAGGGCCACGCCGCCGAGCAGAACCGGGTTCGTCCCGGCGAGGAACATGACCACGAAGGCGGTGGCCCCGACGAGCGCGGTTGTGCCGAGATCGACCTCCAGGACGATGAGCAACAGCGGGAGAGCCACCACCAGCAACGGCGCGAGAAAACCGCGCACCAGCTCGCCGCTCTGCTTCTCAAACCGGGTGAACCACCAGGCCAGGAAAAAGATCACCGCCAGCTTGGCCAGCTCCGACGGCTGGAAAGTGAAACCGCCGCCGCCGATCCAGCGGTTTGAGCCGTTGATCCGCATGCCGATGCCGGGGGCAAAACAAAGCGCCAGCGCCGCCAAAGCGAGGCCGAACCAGAGCCACCACGTCCGCTGCCAGAAATGATAATCCACCGCCGCGGTCACGAGGCAGATGACAAATCCAATCCCCAGCCAGATCGACTGGCGCCTGATGAAAAAATACACGTCTCCGCGACTGTCCCGGGCAAAGGCGCTCGTGCTGAAGAGCATGACGATGCCGATGACGAGCAGGGCCAGAACGGCGAGGACGAGAAGATAGGCGCTCTTGCGATGCATCAGTTACCGTCCCGATTTTGCCGGTACCAGCAGTTTCTGCCCGATCTGGAGTTTTCGCGGGTCATCAATCTTGTTCACCTCAAGGAGCGCGTCGTAGGAGACACCGAGCTTGCGCGCGATCTTCACCGGGTTGTCGCCCTTGACCACGACGTAGGTCTTGCCGGACGTCGCCGCACGGCCCCCGGCCGGTTCGGCGCGCCGCACTTCCTTCCCGCTTTTCTCCACTTTGGTCGCCGGGCGCACCGCGACCAGGTCTTCCTTCGCCCCCGCCGATGCGGGCGCGTCCGTCGCCGGTGCCGTCTCCGCGGGCGAAGCGGGCGCGCTCACAGACGGCGGCCGTGGTGTCGCCGCCGCGATTCTTGATCGTGTTAAAGGCCAGGATGCCGGCCACGGCCACGACATGGAGCACGAGAACGATCAGGATCGCGCGGGAAAGCTTCATGTTGGGCTCGGACATTTCCTCGAACTCCATGTCTTTCGGGAACGAGATGGAACGGCGCGCGGTGGAGGCGCGGAGTTTCTTGCGCAGCAGTTTGGGGAGTTTTGGTATTTTCATTTGGGGAGAGCCTGGACAAGGGCACGGAACTGATCGCCGCGGTCGGCGTAGCTCTTGAACATGTCGAAAGAGGAGGTGCCCGGGGAAAAGAGAACCACTTCGCCGGGACGGGCCACGCGGTGCGCCCGCTCCACCGCGTCAGCCAGGCTGGAGGCGATTTCGCACGGGACGGTTCCCTCCCAGTCCTGGGCGATGCTCCCGGCCATCTCGCCGAGAAGCACGGCCTGGCGGACCTTGCCGGCGAGCGCGGCCCGGACCGGCGCGAAATCGAAACCCTTGTCCTTGCCGCCGGCCACGAGGACGACCGGTTTCCCCTGGGCGAGGAGGGCCTTCTCCAGCGCGGCGAGGTTGGTCGCTTTGGAATCGTTGATCCACTCCACGCCGCCGACCTCGCGCACCATCTCGCAACGGTGGGGCCGGGGCTCGTAGGTGCTGAGCGACGGCACCATCTCGGCCGGGGAAAGTCCGCGGGCCATGCCGACCGCGAGGGTGGCCATCAGGTTCTCGATGTTATGCAGCCCCCGCAGCCTCGTCTCGGCCAGCCGCAGCAAAATCTCGCCGCGATGAATGATCGCGCCTTCCTCCAACCGAAAATCAGCCTGGTGGGAGTAGGCGCTGAACGTGACCTTGCGCGGGGCCAGCGCGGGCAGATCGTCGATGGCGTTGACCACCGCGACATCCTCCCCGGTCTGGTTTTCGAAAATGCGCAGCTTGGCGCTGCGATAGGCCGCGAGGGAGGGATAACGATCAAGATGGTCCGGGGCAAAGTTCAGCCAGACGCTGATGGCCGGGCGGAAACTGCGGATCGTCTCGAGCTGGAACGAGCTGACCTCCACCGTGAGGAGATCGAATTTTTCCTGTTCGCGCACGACCTCGGAGAAGGGCTCGCCGATGTTTCCGCAGGCGATGGTGCGCTGGCCGCAGGCGTTCAACATCTGCGCCAGCAACTCGGTGGTGGTGGTCTTGCCATTGGTCCCGGTGATCGCCACCACCGGTTTGGTGCAGGAACGCCAGGCCAGTTCCAGCTCGCCGATCATCTCGGTGCCGCGGGCGGAAAAATTCCGGGCCAGGGGCGAGACCGGGTCAATCCCCGGGCTGAGCACGACCAGGTCGTAGGAGGCGGAGTCGGCGTCGGCGGCCGAACCGCAGACCACCTCGATGCCGTCGCTCCGGAGTGAAGCGAGGCTGGACTGCAAGAGGCGCGACTCCTCGGCGCTGTCGAGCACCGTCACCGTTGCCCCTTCCGCACGGAGCAAATGGGCCGCGGCCGTTCCGCTGAGACCGGCCCCGAGCACCGCCGCTTTTTTTCCCTGGTAACGCGCGCTCATCGGAGTTTCAGCGTGGCCAGGCCGAGCAGGGCGAAAACGGCCGAGAGAATCCAGAAGCGGACAATGACGGTGTTCTCCTTCCAGCCGGTCAGCTCGAAGTGGTGGTGAATGGGCGACATCGCAAAAAGCCGTTTCCCGGTCAGCTTGAAACTCAGGACCTGCAGGATCACCGAGGTGGCCTCGATCACGAAGACGCCGCCCACGACGGACAGGAGAAGCTCCTGTTTGCAGCAGATCGCGACCACGCCCATGAGGCCGCCGATGGCGAGCGAGCCGGTGTCACCCATGAACATCTTGGCCGGGTAACAGTTGAACCAGAGAAACCCGAGGCCGGCCCCGATCAAGGCGGCGCAGATCACGGTCAGCTCACCGGTGAAGGGATAGAACGGGACCTGGAGATATTCCGCGATCTTGAAGTTGCCCGCGGCATACGTCAGGAGCGCGTAGGTGAAGGCCACCGTGACGGTGCAGCCGATGGCCAGCCCGTCCAGCCCGTCGGTCAGGTTGACCGCGTTGGAGGAGCCGACAATCACAAGCGAGAAGAAGAGAAAGGTGAACGCGCCCATGTTCGTGATCATGGGCGTCTTGAAAAACGGCACATAAAGCGAACGCGCCTGCACCTCCAGGAGCGGGCTGGTCAGGAACACGGCCGTGACCAGGGCGGCCAGGCCGAGCTGGAAAATCAGTTTCACGCGGCCGCTGATGCCGTCCGATTTTTTCTTCGTGACCTTCAGGTAATCATCGGCAAACCCGAGCACGCCGAGATAGACCATGCTGAAGAGCGCGAGCCAGACGAAACGATTGTCGGGGCGCGCCCAGGCCAGGCTCGAAACGAGGACGGCGCCGATGATGAGCACCCCGCCCATGGTGGGCGTCCCGGCCTTGCTGCCGTGCAGCTCGGCCAGCCGGCGCACTTCCTCCTTGGTCCGGATCGGCTGGCCCACCTTGAGCGAGATCAGCTTGCGGATGACAAAACCACCGAAGGCGAGGGAGATGACAAAGGCGGTCACGGCCGCGGCGACCGAGCGGAAAGTGACATAGGAAAAGACGTTGAAGCCGATGAGCTCGTCGCTCAGCAGATGGAGGTAATACATCATCGCGCCACCTCCTCGGCCGGGGCCAGCCGGCCGAATTCCTCCAGCACCTCTTCCATGCGCGCGGAACGACTGCCCTTCACCAGGACAAGATCGCCGGGCACCACGGTGTCGCGCAGCAGCGCCGCCGCTTCCGCGGGCGTGCCCGCGAGACAAACGTCGGCCAGCCCGGCCCGGCGGGCCGCTTCGCCGATCTGCGCGCCGATATCGCCGACCGCGACGAGGCGGTCGATGCGCAGGGTCGCGGCGGTCTCGCCCACTTCACGATGTCCGCGTCCGGATTCGGTTCCGAGCTCGCCCATCGCGCCCAGCACGGCCACGCGCCGGCCGTCCGTCTCCAATTCCACCAGCGTCCGCAGGGCCGCTTTCATGGAGTCGGGATTGGCGTTGTAGCTGTCGTCGATGAACTGCACGCCCTGGACTTCGCGCACCTGCAGGCGCGCCTTGGTCAGCGGCGCCGAGGCCAGCCCGGCCGCGCATTCTTCCAGCGTCATGGCAAAGGAACGCCCGGCGGCCACGGCCAGGAGCGCGTTCTGCACCATGTGCAGTCCCGGCACCGGGAGCTGCGTCCGGCAGCGGTGCGCCCGCTCCATCACGGTGAACTCGGAGCCGGCCGCGCTTTGGGAAACCTCCACCGCGCGCACCGAGCCCTGGTTGATTCCGGCCAGGACCACGCGGGCCTGCGTCCGGGCGGCGATCCCCTCGCTGAAAGGATCGTCGCCGTTGAGAATGACCGTCCCGGCAGGCCCGATCGCTTCGGCCAGCGCGCCTTTCTCCTGCGCAATCGCCTCCTGGCTGCCCATGAATTCGATGTGGGCAATGCCGATGTTGGTGATGATCCCGATCTCCGGCTGCGCCAGCCGCGCCAGGGCCGCGATCTCGCCCGGATGATTCATCCCCAGTTCCCAGACCGCGACCTCATCCTCCCGCCCCGCCTCCAGCATGGTCCGCGGCAGGCCGACATGGTTGTTGAAATTTCCCTGGGTCTTGGTGACCCGGAAACGCCGGCCGAGGACGGCGGCGACAAAATCCTTCGTGCTCGTTTTGCCGTTGCTCCCGGTGATGGCGATGACGTGCAGGGAAAGCGTGGCGCGATACTTCGCCGCGATCTCCTGGTAGGCCACAAGGGTATCGGGCACGCGCAGGACCGGCACCGCGGGTTCCTCTCCCCGCCAGTCGGCCGCGACCACCAATCCGGCCGCCCCGCGCTCGACCGCCTGCTCGAGGAAGCGGTGACCGTCGAAGTTCTCCCCGCGCAAGGCCAGGAAAAGGTCGCCCGGCTGCAGGGTGCGCGAGTCGGTGCTGATGCGTGTAACAGTTTCCGCCCCGCCGCGGGACCATTTCGCTCCGGCGAACCCGCCAATTTGTTCCAGTGAAGTCGGTTCCATTATAATTCCAGGGGACGATTCTCGAGCGCGCGCCGGGCCACCTGCATATCGTCGAACGGGACGGTGTGGTCGGCGAATTCCTGGTAGTTCTCGTGGCCTTTGCCCGCGATGAGGACAATGTCGCGCGGCTGGGCCAGGGCAATCGCGCGGGTGATCGCCTCGGTCCGGTCCACCACCTTCTCAAAGCGATCGCTCCGGAAGCCTTGCGCGACCGCGTCCATGATCGCCTCCGGATTTTCCTTCCGCGGATTGTCGGAGGTGATGATGCTGAAATCAGCGTGCGTATCGGCCACCGCGCCCATAAGGGGCCGCTTCTGTTTGTCGCGGTCGCCGCCGGCGCCGAAGACGACGAGAAGACGGCGCGGCGCCAGCTCGCGCAGCGTTTTCAGGACATTGAGCAGGGCGTCATCGGTGTGGGCGTAATCAACGAAGACCTGGAACTGCCGGCGCGCCGGCACCATCTCGAGGCGGCCCGGTACCTGCGGCGATTTGCCAAGGCTGAGGACCGCGTCGCGCACGTTGATGCCGAGCGCGCTCGCCGCCGCCAGCGCGGCCATGGAGTTGGCCACGTTAAAGCGCCCGATCAACGGCACGCGCACCAGGAAATTGCGGCCGCGGGCATCGAGCTGGTAGGAGGTGCCGCCGAATTCCATGCGATAACTGGAGGCGCGAAAATCGGCGTGGACGCCCAGGCCGTAGGTGATCACGGGAATGTTCTCGCCCTTGAGCCGGCGCACGAGCTGTTCCCCGTAGCGGTCGTCGAGGTTGACCACCGCGGCGGTTTTCTTCTTCAGGGTTTGCCGGCCGAGCGAAAGAAAGAGGCTGGCCTTGGCCTCGAAATATTTCTCCATCGAGCCATGAAAATCGAGATGGTCCTGGGTCAGGTTGGTGAAGATGGCCACGTCCCACTCGAGGCCGCGGACGCGATCCTGGGCGAGGGCATGGGAGGAAACCTCCATCGCCACCGCCTTGCAGCCGGCGTTGACCATCTGCGAGAGGAGTTCCTGCAGCTCGAGGGATTCCGGGGTCGTGCGAACGGCCGGGAGAAGGCGGTCGCCCACCTCGTAACGCACCGTTCCGATGAGCCCGCAGCGGAGCCCGGCTTCCGTGCAAATGTGCTTGAGGAGAAAGGTGGTGGTGGTCTTGCCGTTGGTCCCGGTGACCGCCGCCATCTTGAGGCGCTTGACCGGGAGCCGGTAAAAGCGACCGGACAGGTCGGCCAGGGCCGCGCGGGTGTCGTCGACGACGATGCAGGTGGCGCGGGCGCGGGGTTCGGGGCGGGTGGTGACAATCACCGAGGCGCCCTTTTCGACGGCCTGCTCGATGAACTGGTGGCCGTCGGTTTTCTCGCCAGACAAGGCAACGAAGAGGGCGTTCCTCTGCACTCGCCGCGAGTCATACGCGATGCTTTCCACTTCGCGATCAAGCGGGCCGAGGACTTCGCGAGGTGTGATGGCAGGAAGGAGGCTTTTAAGTTGCATGGGGCGGAAAATGAAGCGGGCGGGCGCAAAGGGCTCAACGCTGTTCCGTAGCTGAGGCCACTCGTGCTGTCATCTGTTTGGCCAGCAATTGCTCGTCGGGTTCAAGGTCAAGGTAGCGGGCCGCTTTCTCCGCGATCCGGGCAAAGATCGGCGCCGCCACCGTGCCGCCATAATTCAACTCGGGTTTGTCGGTTTTGGCGTCGTCCAGCACCACCAGGGCGACGATTTCCGGACGATTGGCCGGCATGAAACCGGAGAACGAAACAATGTATTTGCCCGGCACGTAGCCCCCTTTCCCCGCCTTTTGCGCCGTGCCGGTCTTGCCCGCGACAAGAAACCCGGGCACCATCGCCTCCTGGGCCGTGCCCCGGGTGCTGACGACGTCGCGCAGGGCGAGGTTGATCTCGCGCGCGGTCTGTTCCGTGATCACCTGGCGCAGTTCGGTCGGTTTGAATTCGCTCACGACCTTGCCCTCATTGTCGGTGATCGACTTGACCAGCCGGGGGGTCATCAGCTTTCCGCCATTGGCAATGGCCGCCATCGCCACCGTCATCTGCAGCGGGGTCACCCCCACCTCGTGGCCCATCGGGATGCGCGTGATCGAGATCTTGCTCCAGCTTTGCGGCGGACGCACGATTCCCTGGATCTCGCCGGGAAGCTCGATCCCGGTCCGTTCGCCGAAGCCGAAGCGGCGGATGTATTCGTAAAACTTCTGTTCGCCCACGGTCAGGGCCAGCTTGGCCGCCCCGATGTTGCTCGACTTGATCAGGACGTCGCGCACGCTCAGGGACCCGTAGCCATGGTGATCGTGCAGGGCGCGCCCGCCATAGAGCCAGCGGCCGTTTTCGCAGAAGATATAGTTGTCGGGCCGGACCTTGCGCTCGTTCAGGGCCGCCGCCGCGGTCACGATCTTGAAGGTGGAACCCGGTTCCATCATGTCGATGATGGCCCGGTTCTTTTTCTGCTCGGGCTTTGCGGTGGACCGCTTGTTCAGATCGTAATGCGGCCGGTTGGCCATGGCCAGGATCTCCCCGGTCTGCGGGCGCATCAGAATGATGGTTGCTTTCTCCGGGCGATACTGGCGCACGGCGGCGTCGATCTCGTTCTCCACGATGTTCTGGAGATTGAGATCGATCGTGAGCTGCACCTTGTAGCCGTGGCGCGGCGCCCGTTCCTGTCCGCGGTAAAGGACAATTTCCTGCCCGGCCCGGTTATGCTCGATGAAGCGGTAACCATCGTGCCCGTGCAGGTACTGCTCCATGGAGGCTTCCACCCCCTGGATGCCGCGATGATGAAAGTCGGTGAACCCGATGGTGTGGCAAAGCATGGAGCCGTTCGGGTAAACACGGGTGGAATCCCGCTCGAAGTAGATGCCGCGCAGGTTTCGCTCGCGCAGTTTTTGCCGCAACGCCGTCGCCACCGCCTGCGGCACTTCGCGCTGCAGGACGATGTAGCGCCGGTCGGTCCGGAATTTTTCCGCCACTTCCGCGGCCGGCAATTCGAGGGCTTCGCTCACGAGGGCGGCCACGGCCGGGGCATCGTTGATGTGGGTGGCGTCCGCCACCACCGTGGCCCCCGGCACGTTGTGCGCGAGCACCTCGTTGTTCGCGTCCACGATCGCGCCGCGGTCGGCATAGATCGTCTGCTTGTAGACGTGTTTCTCCGCCGCCCGCCCGGCAAATTCCTCGTGTTTAACGAGCTGGAGATAAACCAGGCGGAAGGAGAAAAGGCTGAAGAGCGCCGTGAAGGCGAGGCAAACCAGGGCGCAACGTGTCCGGCCGTTCCATTTCATCGTCCAGGTCGCTGGTTGGCCACGGGTTGAATTTCATCCTCGCCCGCGCCCTGCATTTTCGGGCCAAGCCGGACAATGCTCGACTCCGGAATCGGCACCATCTTGAGGTAACCCTCCTTCAGCCGCCGCTGCAGGGCGGAACGGGAGGTCAGGGCCGCGATCTGCACGCTGGCGACGTCGTTCTGGCTGCGCAGGCTGGCCAGTTCGTTTTCCAGGGCCTTCTTCTGGTCGCCCAGCCCGTAAAGCTGCACGGTCAGGTAGACATAGACCAGGCCGGTCATGGCCAGGAAGGCGGTGATCAGGACCCAGCGGACAAGGGCGGCGGCGTCCATGCTGTTGACGGGCTGGCGGCGGCTTCGGCTCATCGGATTTTCTCCGCCACCCGCAGGCGGGCGCTCCGCGCCCGGGGATTCTGGCGCTGTTCCTGTTCACCCGGCTCCACCGGCTTGCCTGTGACCAGGCGCACCCGGTAGTCGGGATTTGGCTGCGGCTCGGGCCACTCCGGCCGGTCCAAAAATTCGCGGCTGCGATCGCGCAGGAAATTTTTCACCAGTCGATCCTCCAGCGAATGAAAGGAGATGACCGCGATGCGGCCCCCGATCTCGAGGCGTTCCAGCAGCACTTCCAGGCCGGTGCGCAGCGCGCCCAGCTCGTCGTTCACTTCCATGCGCAGCGCCTGAAAAACCTGCGTCGCCGGATGCCGCCGCCCATGCCGCCAGACAATCTTCTCCACCGCCTTGGCCAGTTGCACGGTCTCGCGGAACGGCGCCGCCTTGCGCAGCTTCACCAACTGGCTGGCAATGCGCCGGGCCGCCGGTTCCTCGCCATACTCACGCAGCACGCGCGTCAGCTCCTCCTCGCTGTAGCCATTGACGATGTCGGCGGCGCTCAGGTCGGCGCGCGGATCCATCCGCATGTCGAGCGGCCCGTTGCGCATGATGCTGAAGCCCCGGTCCGCGTTTTCGAGCTGGCGCGAGGAAACCCCGAGATCAAGGAGGACACCATCCACCCGGGCCAGGCCGAGTTCGTCCAGCACCGTGTCGGCCTCCTTGAAATTGGCCTGCCGCAGGGTCACGCGGCGGCCGAACTCCTCCAGGCGTTCCGCGGCAAAGGCAATGGCGTCGGGATCCTGGTCGAGCGCGACCACGTCGGCCCCGGTGCGCAGGATCGCCTCGGTGTGACCGCCGCCGCCGAGCGTGCCGTCGAGGATGACCGAGCCCGGCCGCGGCGCCAGCAGCTCGATCGCCTCGTGCACCAAAACCGGTCGGTGATAAATGAAATCTTCCACTTCGGCAGGCGTCTCCTCGATTTCCAGCGGACCGGTCGCGAACCAGACCGGCCGTTCCCATAGTAAAGCGTTCATGGCCGCGGTCTGCTAGAGGCCCACCAGGTTGGCAACATGCCGGTAGGTCGCGGTCTCCTCCTCCGCCGCTCGTTTCCAGCGCGTCAGGTTCCAGATTTCAAAACGTCCGCGGCCGCCGATGAGGGCGACCTCCCCCTTGAGATTGAGTTTGCGGCAAAGATCCTCCGGCAGGACCAGCCGCCCCTGCCGGTCGGAGGAGCCATGCTGCGCGTGCGAGTGCAACTGGCGCAGAAACACCCGGCGTTCCCGCGCCGGGACCGAGGGTTCGCTTTCCACCGCCGCGCTCACCCGGTTGAATTCCTCCGTCGGCATAAGGACGAGATATTGCTGCTGGGGCTCGGGCAGGATGATGAATTCCTCGCTCTCGCCCCGGCGCCAGCGCGCGGGGATGGTGATCCGGTTTTTTTCGTCGATGGCGTGACGAAATTCGCCGGCGTAGGAAAAGGTAGAAAAAGTATCGGAAGCCATGCGCCGGTGGGTTGTTGGACCATTTTACTCCACTTCGGCCCACTTTTAACCACCAGCGCCACCTGTGGTCAACACTATTTCCTCACTATTTGCGCCCCCTCGCGCCCCCCTTACTTTCCCCTCACCCCATGCGTTTCCCTCTCGCTCTCCTCCCCCTCTTTGCCCTCGCCGTCGCGCCGCTCCCCGCGCAACTCCCCTACGCCGCCCCCGCCAACGTCATGCGGGTCACCGTCACCATGAACACCGACGGTTCAAAAACGACCTACGAGACCGACCCGGTGGCGTTCAAGACCACCGCCACCACCACCGAACCGAACGGCGGGTTGCGCGGCCGCATTGTCTATCGGCTCGACGCCGCGGGCCGGTTCGCCGCCGGGGAAGTCTTTGGCCGCGACGGCCAGCTCCGCTTCAAAACGGTCTACAAGTATAATAGCGCCGGTCAGCTCGAGGAGGAGAAGCAGTTTACCCCGGAGGAGAAGTTGATCGGGCGGATTGTTTACCGCTACGACGCGGCGGGCAAACCGGCCGGCTACGCCTCGTTCGACGGCAACGGCCGGCCGACCGGGGGGTCCCCGGCGCCGGCGAAAGGGGCGGCGGGCTCGCCCCGGCCGGGTGGTCGCCGCTAGCCCGCCCGCTTCGCGGCTTGCTCCCCGGGGGAAAGGGGGCTAGAAACTTTTCGGATGCTTGATTACATCCAGAAGGGCGGTCTGCTGATGTGGCCGATCCTGGCCTGCAGCGTCATCTCGGTCGCAATCTTTGCCGAGCGCCTTTTCTATTTTCATCGCGCCTCCATCCATGTGGGCGAGTTTTTGCAGGGTCTGGCCAACCTGCTTCGGCGCCGGAATTTTGCCGAGGCGCTGCACGAGTCGGCCGGAACGCCGGGCCCGGTGGCGCGGGTGATCCACGCCGCCATCATCCATCACGAGGCGCCGCGAGGAGAACTGCGTGAGATTGTGCAGGAAGCGGGGCAACTGGAAGTGCCGCGGCTGGAACGTTACTTGAGCGTCCTGGCGACCCTGGCGTTTCTCACGCCGTTGCTCGGGCTCCTCGGAACCGTCTCGGGCATGATCGACGCCTTCAGCACCATCATGGCGCGCGGCGGTTACGCCACCGTGACCGAGCTTTCCGGCGGGATCTACCGGAGCCTGCTCTCGACCGCGGCCGGCCTGGTCGTGGCCACGCCCACCTTCGTGGCCTACAATTATCTTTCCGCGCGCGTGAACCGGATGATGCACGACATGGAACGCGCCGGAATCGAGGTGGTGCATCTGCTCACGGAACGCGATCATCCCACGGACATCATCTCCTTTACGCCCGCGCCGCGGGTGCGTGACGGGGAAAAATAATTCCGGGGCGCGTGAAAATCGAACGCACAAGCCAGATTCATTTCGGCTGGCTCCTGCTGGTCCCGCTGATCGACATCCTTTTCCTGCTCATCGCCTTCCTGCTTCTCTCCTCGAACTTCCTTCTCCAGCCCGGCATTGCGGTAGCCGCCCCGGTTTCCTCCTTCCTGCTCGCCCCGCAGCCCAACCAGGAAATCATTTCGATCACCGGCGGCGCGCCCGCGGCAATTTACTTTCGCGACCAGCGCGTCACCACCGAACAGCTCCAACGCATGCTCGAGGAGACCCGCCAGGCCGGCCGGCCGGTCGTGATCAAGGCGGATCGCCTTGTCCCCTACGAGGAAGTGATGCGCATCAGCAACCTCGTCCTCTCGCGCGGGATCTCCTCGGTTTCCCTCGCCACCACCCCGCCGTGAATGCGCCCGCTTCCACGCCCCGGCCGGAAACGATCTTCCGCTGGGACCATCCGCGGCGACCCTGGGGCGTCGTTCTTCTTTTCCTGGCCGGCTCGCTCGCGGCCCACGCCTTCTGTTTTTATCTCTTCCGCATTTCCTATCCGCCGGCCATGCCGCTCCTGCCCGCGCCGGCCCGGCTGCAGGTGATCGACGGGAACACGGAGGAAGGCCGCGCCTTTCTTCGCTGGCTCGAAGCGGAGGATCCGGCGCTTGCTTCCACCACCCTGCGGCCGCCCGGGCAGAAGGCCTTTGCTCTCCCCTCCCCGGCGCATCAACCCTCCTACGCGGGCCGTATCCCGTCGCTGCAACTCCCGGAATACGGCGCCGCCCCGGCCAGCGCCCGCCCCGATCCCTTCCCGCCGGGCCCGGTGCCGCGCCCTTCGCTTTCCCGTGCGCCCGCGCCGGTCGCCGGCCCCACCTCCATTCTGCTCGGACCGGAAGCCGGCGGAGAGCGCCGCCCAGCCGGTCGCGTTTTTGCCAGCGCGCACCCGGGCACGCCGGCCAACGCCCGCTTCCGCTTCGCCTTTGATAACCATGGGATCATCCGCCACATCTTTCGGGAGGAATCCTCCGGCGACGCCGCCCTCGACGAACAGGCCCGGGCGCTCCTCGTCGGGCTTCGCCTGCCCGCGTCCGCGCCGGGCCGGGAAACGCTCATCTGGTCGGAAGCGGTTTTCCTCTGGGGCAACGACCTCCAGCCGGCCCTGCCCGCCGCGCCACCGGTGGGGAAACCATGATTCCGGTCAGCCTTTCGCTGCTGGTGGCGGTTTACCTTTTCCTTTTCCTTGCGGCGGTTTTCCTCCTCTGGATATTCGACGAGTGGAACCGACGGCGGCACGAACGCCGGGCTCTTCGCTACCGATTGCGCTGCGTCATCTGCGCACTCGAGTTTGAAGATCGGTCGCCGGAATTGCTTCCGCGGTGTCCACGGTGCGGGAGCCTGAACGAACGTTTAAAACTGGAGCGAATTTAAGATGGGAATGTGGATCGGACGAAACAGAAAGGCGCGGGTCAGCTATGGCTTCGACGAGATTGCCCTCGTCCCCGGGCGCATCACGATTAACCCGAACGAGGTCAACACGACCTTCCGGATCCCCCGCAAAACGGGCGACCCGCTCCAGCTCAAGATCCCGATCCTGGCCAGCGCCATGGATGGCGTGGTCGACGTCCGTTTCGCCATTGCCATGAGCCAGCTCGGCGGCCTCGCCGTCCTCAATCTCGAGGGCGTGCAGACCCGCTACAAAAACCCGCAGGAAGTGCTGCAAAAAGTGGTCGAGGCGGACAAGGCCGAGATCACCGCCCTGCTCCAGAAGATTTACCTGGAACCGGTCCAGCCGGATCTCATCGCCGCCCGCATCCGCCAGATCAAGGACGCCGGCGGCGTGGCCGCGGTCAGTTCCATCCCGCAGCGGGCCGACGAGTTCGGCGCCATCGCGCAGGAAGCGGGGGCGGATGTCTTCGTGGTGCAAAGCACGGTCTCGACCGTGAAACACATCTCCTCGGAGTACAAGTCGCTCGACCTCGCCAAATTCTGCCGGGAAATGCGCATCCCGGTCATTGTCGGCAACACGGTCGGCTATGACGTGACCTTCGAGATCATGGAATGCGGCCCCGCCGCCGTCCTCATCGGGGTGGGTCCCGGCGCCGCCTGCACTTCGCGCGGCGTTCTTGGCCTGGGCGTGCCCCAGGTCACGGCCACGGTGGATTGCGCCGCCGCGCGCGACGCCTATTTCAAGAAGACCTCGCGCTACGTGCCGATCATCACCGACGGCGGCATGAGCAAGGGCGGCGACGTCTGCAAGGCGCTCGCCTGCGGCGCGGACGCGGTCATGGTCGGGAGCGCCTTTGCCAAGGCGCACGAGGCCCCGGGACAGGGCTATCACTGGGGCATGGCCACCCCGCACGCCAATCTTCCCCGCGGCACCCGCATCAAGGTGGGGGCCACCGGGTCGCTCAAGCAGATTCTCTTCGGCCCGGCCGAGGTGGACGACGGCAGCCAGAACCTGGTCGGCGCCATCACCACCTGCATGGGGAACGTGGGCGCCCGCGACCTGCCCGAGTTCCAGCAGACGGAAATCATCATCGCTCCCTCGATCAAGACGGAGGGGAAACTCTTTCAGACCGTGCAGAGCGTGGGGATGGGCACCCGCTAGGAGAGGAAACGCGGGTCCCGGCCGGGGCGCCGGGCGACCTGCTTTTGTTCATTGAATTTGCGCCCCGAGCATTGAACCTTGGCCTCGCCGTGAACACCAGGAACCGCAGAGTCGTCATCACCGGCATGGGCGTCATCACGCCCGTGGGCAACGATCTCGCCCAGTTCTGGCACAGCATCGCCAACGGCGTCAGCGGCATCCGCCCGATCGACGCCTTCGACACCTCACAGTACGACTGCCGCATCGGCGGGCAGGTGCGCGACTTCAATCCGGCTCTCTATTTCAAGAACCCCAAGGATGTCCGGCGCACCGATCGGTTCGCCCAGTTCGGCATGGCCGCGGCCAAGCTGGCCCTGCAGGACAGCGGCGTGGAAATGGACAAGGTCCGGCGGGACCGCTTCGGCGTTCTCGTCAGCAGCGGCATCGGCGGCCTGAAAACGCTCGAGGACCAGCACACCACGCTCATGAACAAGGGACCGCAGCGTGTCTCCGCCTTCACCATTCCCATGCTGATCAGCAACATGGCCAGCGGGCTGATCTCGATGGAATACGGGCTGGAAGGGCCGAACATGTGCATCGTCACGGCCTGCGCCACTTCCAACAACGCCATCGGGGAATCGTGGCGCATGATCAAATTCGGCGATGCCGACATTTTCCTCGCCGGCGGCTCGGAGGCCTCCATCATCCCGATCGGCCTCGCCGGGTTCAGCGCCATGAAAGCTCTCAGCACCCGCAACGACGAGCCGGAAAAAGCTTCCCGGCCCTGGGACCGCGACCGCGACGGTTTTGTCATGGGCGAAGGCGCCGGGGTGGTCGTGGTGGAGGAACTCGAACACGCCCGGGCCCGCGGCGCGCAAATCTATTGCGAGCTGAACGGCTACGGCCTTTCCTCCGATGCCTATCACATGACGGCGCCTCCTCCCGATGGCGGCGGCGCGGCCCGGGCCATGAAAATCGCGCTCGACCATGCCCACATCAACCCGACCGAGGTTGATTACGTGAACGCGCACGCCACTTCCACGGGACTGGGCGACGTGGCTGAGACCAAGGCGATCAAGACCGTCTTCGGCGAGCACGCCAAAAACGGGCTCAGCATCAGCTCAACCAAGTCCATGACGGGCCATCTTCTCGGCGGCGCCGGCGCGGTCGAGATGGCCGCCTGCGCCCTTGCGATCAAGCACGGCGTGGTGCCGCCGACGATCAACCTCGATAACCCGGACGAGCAATGCGACCTCGATTACACGCCACACGTGGCGAAAGAGCGTGCGATTCGCGTGGCGGTGAACAATTCCTTCGGGTTCGGCGGGCATAACGCCACCCTCATCGTTTCGAAGTTCGAGGGCTGAGCCCCGCTCTTCCCGGCGGTTTCTTCCGCGACCTTATTTCGTGTCGGCGAAGATCGGCGCGCCTTCGATGTCGCTGGCATCGAACTTGAAGCCATGTCCGCCGCCGTTGGCCGCGAGCGTCTTCAGGAGCTGCGCCACGTTCTGCGCGGCGGAGGAAGAGTAAAACCGGACCAGGCCCACGGTGGTGCGCCGGCCAAAGACCGTGATCATGATCGTGTCGTCGTCGACCGAGTTCATGAAGATGTGATTGCCGTTTCCCTGGTGGTAAAGAGCGTTGAACTCCACCTCGCCGATCCGGCGGGCCAGTTCCTTGGTCGCGGCAAACGAACCCGCCGCGAGCGCAGCAATGATGGTCACGTCCATCACCGTCATGTCGCCAAACTGGGAGATGACGTTGCCGCCCCGGTCGATCACGACCGTCAGTTCCGCCTCCGCTTTCTTCAGGAAATCGCCGAGGACGCCGTCGAGCGTGGCGACATCCTCGATGGTCAGACAGGGAATCGCGTTCATACGCCGGCCCCCTGCCTGGTCCCGCTTTCCGCCCGGGGCGGACCGCTGGCGGCCTCCCCCTGCTTGCTGAACTTGTGCAGGAGCACCTGCGAGACCGCATTGAGCGCGGCGAAAACATTCTGGCCCGTGCTCGAAACCACCTCGAAACTCTGCACCCGCCGTTTCCGGTTGTTCAGCACGTACTCCATGTAATTGACCGGCGCGATGTTCGGGAGATCGCGTTTGTTGTACTGGAGGACGTAGGGAATATCGTCGATCGAGACGTTCTGCTTGGCCAGGTTGTCCTCGAGATTCTTGAAGCTCTCGACGTTCTCCTCCATCTTTTCCCACTGCGAATCGGCCACGAAGACAATCCCGTCCACGCTCCGGAGCACGAGCTGGCGGGTGGCGTTATAGATGACCTGGCCCGGCACGGTATAGAGCTGGAACTTGGTCACGAACCCCTTGATCACGACCGCGTTCAGCGGCAGGAAATCGAAGAAAAGGGTGCGGTCGGCCGCGGTGGCCAGAGACACAAGGTCGCCCCGGTTTTCCGGGCTGATGCGCTGGTGAATGTAACCGAGGTTGGTGGTCTTGCCGCACAGCGCCGGACCGTAATAGACGATCTTGAACTGAATTTCGCGGCTCGCGTAGTTAATGATGGACATGAGCAGTCTCCGGTTGCGAGTAGATCGCGGATAATTCCTTCACCATGGTGGCGAGCTCCTCGCGGATTCCCGTCGCGAGTTCACCGGCGGCATGCAGGGCGGCGAGGCAGATGTTTCCGTGCATGAAAAAGCTGACGGTCGAGGACGCGCCGTGCAGCGTCATCGCCTGAAATTCTCCGAAACGGGTCGCGACCATATGGGTGGCGACCTTCTGGAGCAGCGTTGGTGCCATCGCGCAAAGTCCTTCCGCCTCCAGTTCGTCGGGCAGGTTGCCCGCCAGGCTCAGGCCGTCCGCAAAGGAGATCGCGCAGGCTTTCACCCCGGCCAGCCCGCTCGCTTTCGCCACCACTGCCTTGGCGTCCAGGCCCTCGGTTTTCGGCGCCGGGGCGGGCGTGGCCTTGGGGACGGGCTCGGTCGACGGCTTCTTTTCCGCCAGGACGGGCAGAGCCGGTTCTTTCGCGACGACCGGCTGGGTCGGCGAAGCCGTCAGCATCGGCGGCGTTTCCCGGGCGGGAGGAACGGGCGCGGGTGCCGCGGGCAGGCTCGGCTTCTCCACCTTCGGCGCGGGCGCAGCGGGAGCACCGCCACCGCTGAACCGCTTCGCATCCTCTTCGGCCGCGGCCGAGAACGGGGTGGCAAAGGTCTCGCCCTGGACCGATTCCTCCTGGTCGTCGCGCATTTTCAGCGTGGCCGAGGGGAGATTGATCAGGACTTCCTGCAACGGGAGCATGACCGGGGCGGAATTGTCCTCCGCGACAAAATATTCCCGGTATTCGGCAGGCAATCCCGCAGCGAAAACTTCCGGGGAAACCGAGATCTTTCCAGTCACCAGTTGCGGCTCGACCAGGGCGAGACCGATCTCAAACCTGGCTTCGGCCGGCACCGTGCCGGGATCACCTTTGCGCTGGAACTCGAGCAGATTCTCCAGCACCGCGCGCAGGCTGAGGGTGATCTTGCGGTCGTCCTTCGGCGCCGGGGTCAGGGCGACGGGCGCGGGCCCGGCTGCGTCGGCGCGCGGGCGCGCCGCCTCGCTCGGCGCCGCGATCTTGAAGGGAATGCGCGCCGGACCGCCGGCGGCCGCTTTTGAATCCACCGTTGGGACGGACGGCCCGCTCGAGGCTGGAACTATCTCGGGGGCGGACACGCCCGTCCCGTTCGGTGGAATTTGGAAAGCGATGCGCGTGGGGGCGGCCGGAGGATCGACCAGCGAAACGCGGCGCGGGGCGGCGGGAACGCTGGGTGCCTTCACCTTGAGGGCGGCGGCGGCCGACTCCGGTTGTGCCTTGGCAATCGACTCGGCCGTGGCCGGCTCGAGGCAGACCGGCGGCATGTCCGAGGTCTCGATCGGCTCGTTCGGCAGCCCGAAACGTTTGTTGTCCTCGAGGGTCACATTCAGGAAGGGTGTTTCCACCTGCGGCACCATCTGGTCGCGGACCTGGTCGCGCCGGATCTTCATGTGCGAGAACGCCTCCAGCACTTTCTGGAACGGCAGCACGATCATGGTCGGGTCGGTCGGCGCGATCGTGCGCAGGAAAACTTCGGGCATCTGCCGGTGGATACTGGCGAGGGAGGCTTCCGGTTTGCCCGCGGCCATTCCCTTCTCGACTTCCGCGGCCTTGAACAGGACCGGCCGTTTCCGGTCGAGACTTTCGATGGGCTTGGCCACGCCTTCCGGGAAAAGGGGATGTATCTCGGAGAGCGGAAGGGAGAGAACGCGCTCCACCCGCGGCTCGAGCGCGAGGGCCACGGCCGGCGGAATGCCGCGTGATTCCTGGGCGCGCCCTTCGCCGTTTTCGCCGGGAGGACGAACCGCGCTGGGGAGGACGGTCTTGCTCAGCCGTTCGCTTTCCGGCTTGGTCGCCACGAGCGGCGGCGGAGGCTCCGCCACGGCCGCCGCGGTCTTCGGGCCGCGCTTGAAGAGATGCAGAAAGGGGATCGTCATCCTAATGGTCCTCCGCGGTCACGCGCCAGATTTCCTCGAGCGTGGTGACCCCTTCCATGGCCTTGTCGATGCCGACCATGCGGAGGGTTTTCATTCCCTCGGTCACGGCCTGGTTCTTGATCACCGTGGCGGACGCCCGCTTAATGATGAGACGGCGGACGGACTCGCTCACCGGCAGCGCCTCGATGATGGCGGCGCGCCCGAGATAGCCCCGGTTCTTGCAACGGTCGCAGCCGCTGCCCTGGTAAAAAATCTGGTCGGCGTTCGACTGCAGCCCGAGGCGTTCCATGATCTCCGGCCCAGGCTGGAACTCTTCACGGCAGTTCGTGCAGATGCGGCGGACAAGACGCTGGGCGCAGGTCAGGATGATCGAGCTCGAGATCAGGAACGGCTCGATGCCCATGTCGTCGAGACGGGTGATGGCGCCGGCGGCGTCATTGGTGTGCAGGGTGGAAAGGACCTGGTGACCGGTCAAAGCCGCTTTCACCGCGATGTCGGCGGTCTCGTTGTCACGAATTTCACCGACCATGACGATGTCCGGATCCTGACGCAGAATGGAGCGAAGGGCGGAAGCGAAATCGAGGCCGATGTCGTTGCGCACCGCCACCTGGTTGATACCGGTCAGCTCGTACTCGATCGGGTCCTCGACCGTGACGATGTTATACTGCGGACTGTTCAGTTCCTGCAGGACGGAATAAAGCGTGGTCGTTTTGCCGGAACCGGTGGGACCGGTCACAAGGATCATCCCGTGCGGGGCGTCGATCGCGGCCTTGAACTTGGCCACAGTCCCCTCGTCCATCCCCATCTGGTCGATGCTGCCGGTGAGCGCCGACTTGTCCAAAATACGGATAACGATCTTCTCGCCGTAGGCCGTGGGCAGAATGGAGATACGCAGGTCGACTTCCTTGCCCAGGACCTTGATGCGAAAACGGCCATCCTGCGGGATGCGGCGCTCGGCGATGTTCAGGCCGGCCAGAATCTTGATGCGGGAGGTGATGGCCAGTTGCAGACCCTTGGGCGGGGATTCCGCCGCGATCAGTTCGCCATCGATGCGGTAGCGCAGCTTGAGGGAGCGCTGGAAGGGCTCGATGTGGATGTCGGACGCCTTTTCCTTGATCGCCTGGACCAGGATCAGGTTGACGATCTTGATCACCGGGGCCTCTTCCGTGCCGGCGGCCAGGCGGTCGATGTCGATCTCCTCCCGGCCGGCGTTCTCCACTTCGACGCCGTCGCTGCCGACCTCGTCGGCCACCTGCTTGAGCATGTCCTGCATGTTGGCGCCGCCGCCGTGCGCCCCGGACAGGGCATCGGTGACCGCGCGCTCGGTCGCGATCATCGGCACCACTTCCATCTGGACCCGGCGCTTTACGTCGTCGATCGCGAGGACGTTGGTCGGGTCGGCCATGGCCACGAAGAGCTTGCCGTCGAGGCGGGCAATGGGGACGAGCTTGTTCGTCTTCGCCATTTCCCGGGGCACGAGCGACAGCACGTCCTCGGGGACATGCAGCTTGCAGAGATTGATCGGGGCCGTGTTCAGGCAACGGCCCATGCTGAAGACCATGTCCTGCTCGGTGACAAAATGCTTGTCGGTCAGGATCTTGAGCAGTCGGCCGCCCTCGCTCTGCTGGATGCCGATCGCTTCCTCGAGCTGGTTCGGCAGGAGGAGACCGTCCTCGATCAGGACGTCGGCGATGCGTTCTCCGAAAGATTTGCTTCTCATGGTCTTCCGGGTTTAGGCACGCGATTCCAGGCGGTAGATATCCTGGAGCGACTTCACGATGGCGCCCGGGCGGGCCAGGTACCACGAGACCGTGTAATCAAGCGACTGCTGGACGGCCTCGCGGCCCTCCACGTCAAAAGGATTGCAGCAGGCCACCATGACGGTGCGGCTGATCAGGTCGAAAGGGATAAAGAGGCGCCCAAGAGTGAGATGATCCGGGAGCATGCGCGCGAGCTGGCGATCGACGTCGTAATACTCGAGGGGCACATAGGAGAACTTGGTCCGGTCGATCACGGCCGAGAGGATCCGGTCGAGGCGATCGGTGTCCTGGCGGCAGACTTTTTCCAGGAGCGAGGCGGCCATGGCCTGCCCACTCAGGTCCTTGTTCAGGTGTTTGGTGGTGTCGAGCGCCTTGGAGACTTCGTCCTCGGGGGCAAGCTGTTGCACGATAAGAAACTTGGCCAGCTGATCGTCGCCCCGGTCCTGGAGGTCGTGGGAGCGGTTGGAGCCGCGGCCGCCCGGCTCAAGAAGCGAACCGTTGGCGTCGTAATTATGCTGCACCATCAGACCGGTCTTGGGGCCGGGCGTGGCCGAGATGGAGTGGCCGGCGGCCTGGAGCCGGGACTCGATTTCGCCCAGCATGGCGAGGATCTCGGGAGCGTTCGGCTCTTTCAGGAGCATGGCCTCGCATTCCTGCAGGGCGAGGGAATAGGAACCGACGTTGTAATAGGCCTCGGCCAGCTTGCGCGAGACCCGCAGATATTCCTCCTGCCGGCCGACCTTGTGATAGGCCTCCTTCAGGATCTCGAGAGACTGATAGTCGTCGGGTTGTGTTTGAGTGATGACCTCAAACATCTCGATCGTCTGCAGAATCTGACTATGTTCCTCGTCGGATAACGTGTGTTCCAGCACAGCGTGGCCACTAAAAGCTAGAAGTGTGCCCCTAAGGTCGGCCGCCACGGTAAATCGCCCAGGGTCGCCCGATTTTCACGGGGAACCGGTGAGCGCGCCGGCTCCGGCGACGACCCAAAAAAAGACCGGCCACCTGAACTTTCAGGGCTTACAGCCGGCCAAAATCAGGTAAAGTAGCCACCCGCCCGTGACCTGCCCTGTCCGTCGTCAAACCGCGCCCCGCGCCGCCGCTTTCACCCTCATCGAGGTCATGGTGGTCATGGCCATCATCGCCATCGCGCTGGGGTTGCTCCTGCCGGCGCTGACGCCGACCACCGCCCGCGCGGTCGACGGCGCGACCCGCCAGTTTTTGTCCGACCTGGAAACGGCTCGCCTGAGCGCCATTTCCAGCCGCACGCACACGCGCATCGTGGCGACGCCACAAACCTACCAGGTCTCCGTCCTGAACCGGGCCACCGGAAATTGGGAGACGAGAAGCAAGACGGTGCGGTTCCCCGATGGAGTGGCGTTTGACCCGCCGCCGACGCTGGAGTTCCTCGCCAATGGCAGCACCAGCCTTGATCCGGCGGCAACACCGCACCCCGTGATCATTCGCGATGCCGTGGTTGCCGGCGCCACCGTGGTGGCAAAGAATGCCAGCCTGGTCCGGCGCATCGAAATCGATCCGCTCACGGGCGGCGCCATTCTCAGGTGAAGCACTTCAACCGCGGCTTTTCCCTGATTGAGGTTGTCCTCGCCCTCGGCGTGGTCAGCTTTTCCGTGCTCGCGCTGCTCGGACTGCTGGTGGTCGGCAACGAGACAAACAAATCTGCGCGTGATGAAACCATGGCGGCGCAACTGGCCGCCAACGAATTTGCGCGCCTGCGCTCCCTTCCCGCCGCGACCTTCCCCACGGTCTACCAGACCCGTTTCTTCAACAATCAACTGAGGGACCTGGGGACAAGTAAGAGCTCCGCAGTCGGGCAGGGAGCGGCCTACGAGTTTCGCGTGAACATCGTCACCCCCGCTGCGCCCGCTCCGGCTGACCGGGTTTTCAACGCCGAGGTGCGGTTTCCCGCCGCGGCACCTGACAACAATCAAACGGTCTATCGTTTCACCACCTTGATGAATCTTCCCGCCTCATGAAGACGAGAGCTTTCACCCTGGTGGAGTTGCTGATTGCGCTCACCATTACCGTGATCCTTGTGGTGCTGCTGGCGAGCGCAGTCTCGGCCGCGCTGGGCATGTGGCGGCAGGGGCGAAATCGAATCGACACTTTCCAGGTCGCCCGGCAGGTCCTTCTGCGCATCGGCGACGAACTGAAAGGCGCGCGGGCCATTCCAGGCCGCCTGCAATTTCTGGAAAACTCGCCACAGTTGGGCGCCGGCGCCGCCTACGCCACCACGAACCATGAAAAGGAGAACTGTTTCTTCGTCGGCCCCTATCCCAATTTGCAGAATGGGGATCTTTGCGTTTTTGCCTACCGCCTCAACGTCGAGACCCTTGAACTGGAGCGCGCTTTCTTCCCAAGCGCCGACGCCTGGGCTCCCGCATCGGGGAGCCGTTATCAGATCGGAGGCTATACCTACACGAACCCATCGACCAGCGCGCCGCTCTGGCATCCGATCGCTCAGGGCATCGTCGATTTCGAGGTGCGCGCTTTCGACGTCGATGGGCATACCATTATTTCCCCGTGGGACTCGCAGACGCAGGGACGCGCCCCGAAGCGAGTCGTCATCCGGCTTCGCGCGGTGGACGACACCACCGCGGGCCGGCTCCAGGTTTTGACCGCCGGGACGCCCGCCCATACCCAGACTTTGCTGGAAGCGGCACGAGAATTTTCCACCGAGATCTGGCTGCCCTGATGCGGACGCAAAAAAACGTTTCTCGTGCGGGCGTGGCGCTCGCCATCACACTGCTTCTCCTCGCGCTCCTGGCCGTGGTGGTGGTGGCGTATCTTGGCAACACCCGCGGCGACCGTGCCTCCTCAAACGTCTACGCCAACCGGTTGCGGGCAAAGATGATGGCCGAGTCGGGTCTTTCCGCGGCCACGCATCTCCTCCAGGAACACACCCGCTACGGCAATTACATCACGGCGATGCCGGCGCCGACCGCAAGCCCGGCCGCCACGCCGATCAGGACCGAACTCTATCGTCCGCCGAATGCCGATGATTTCCTGACCCTGACCAACGGGATCGGCGATGCGCTCGTCTCGCTTGCCACCGGAGGCAGCGGCCCCGGGGCGGATCCAAGGCCGACTCCAGCCACGGTGACGGCAAGCGGCAGCCCGGCAAGCTGGGGCATCCCCGATCCTGGACTGACCGCCGCGAACAGTTTCGATTTCAACGAGATCGTCCGTGTGGGGTCGAACGCGAACGGGCGGCTCGTGGCCCCGGGGCTGACCGGGTCGCCTCCTCCGGCCTATGGTCAGTGGGTCAATGTTCGCAATTCAGCCGGGGAATTGACCGGCCGCTATGCCTTCTTCATTGAAGACGAAAGCATGAAGGTGAACGTCGATGTCGCAGGAAATGTATCCAGCGCGCGACCGAATGACCTGACGACGCCGGCGCCCACGACGCCTGCGACACAGGTCGAGGAAGTTGACCCGACCGGCGTTCTCACTTCAACGGCGCGTTCCGGCGCCGCTGCCACGCTCGCGGCCGCAGGCGCTTCCGGCGCCCGTTTTGCCAGCAAGGCCACGATCGGCCTGGTGCCGCAGTGGGAGGTTGCGGGCGCCGCGCCCAGCCTGGTCGACTACGTTCATCTCATCACGGTCCACTCGCGCGATGACAACACGACGGCGCGTGGCTGGCAGCGGATGAACCTGAACCAGGTGGTTGCGTCCGCCGCGGCCAATAATTCCGCCAAGGCCGGCGCGGCCCAGCAGATCGCTGACTGGATGGCCGATGCCTGGACCGGGACAACGAACCTCTCCTCCCTGCAATCGCACCAGGTTTACGGCGATCCGCGGCTGCGGCTCCAGTTTGCCGCCAACATTGTGGATTACATCGACGGCGACAACACGCCCACGGATCTCGGGGACATCGGCGGAGTTCCGGTTATTGGCATCGAGCGAATACCCTACCTTGTTGAAGTCGACGTGATCTATACCGCCGCGCACACTTCGCCGGCGGCGCCCGGACAGGCAGTCATCAGCACCACCATCCGCTTCAACTTTCTCAACATGTTCAATTCGGATCTCACGCTGGGAGATCATGTCAGCAAAATCCGGGTCAAGGGGATTCCGGTCATCGTCAAAAATGGCGCGGTTGTTCTCGATCGAGAGGCGCAAACCTTTGAGCTTACTGTCGGCAGCAGCACCCTTGCCAACGGGGTCATCCCAGCCGGCGGAGATAACTCAGCCAGCGGCGTGGCCGGCGTTAAGACCTTTGTCTCGCAGGCAATCTTCTCGCAGCAAGTGTCGTATGTCAGCGGAGGCTCGCCCACACAGCTGGAGGCTGGTTTGCTCGAGGTGGAGATGCTGGGGCCAGGTGATGAGCGCCTCGACGTGGTCAAGATCGCGCTGCGTGACTTGCAGGCCCGCTACTACAACAGCGGCGGCACAGCACCCAACGATTTTCTGGAGAACCCGACCAAACCGCTGGCGACCACTTCCATTAATGCCTCTTATGAGGGCGTGGTCGGACCGAGCGGAACGGTCGTTCCCATTTCCTACGGGGACCCGAGATATCGTCCCCAGATTCCCACCCGGCGGATGTACAACCTGACCCGAACCGACACCAACCGATTCGCGACCAGCGACGACAAGGCGGAGATCGACTCCCGCGCATATGCGGTGGATTGGTACGATTACATCGGCAATCGGCCCCTTTTGTTCTTTCGAAACGGCCCGCTCCTGAGCGTTGGCGAACTCGGATTGATCTCCAACTGCGAGTACCCATGGCGTACTGTGTATTTCCAATATGCCGGGCGTCCGGAGAGCACGGTGGACGCAAATGTGATTCCCTCGGTGCAGGCCCGGCGCGGTTCCTCCGCCGCCGCGCAGTCGAATCCCAGCCTTCAACCACAGGATTATCTTCTCGCCGACATTTTCACCACGCGCAGCGAAACGACTCGCTCTGGCGGCATTAACCTGAACAGTCAGACGCATGTCCGAAACACGGCAGGAGCGGTCATACAAGGACCCTTCAATGCGCTCATGCTGGCCACGCCCGTTGGCCCGGTTAGGGATGGAACCGGCGCCAATATTGGCGGCAGCACCCTTAGCGTTTCCGCCTCCGAGACTCTCAGTACCGGACTCGCCGCACGACGAATCGAATTTGCGCCGGCGGCTTCCGGCGGCCCCGGCACTTCGGGAAATTCCCCCATCGATAATACTCCCCGTCGCCCTTTCTTTACCATTGGGGAGGTCGCCTCGGTCCTGAGCCGTCACATCAATCAAAACAGCATGACACCTCCCACCACGAGCGGGAACGGACGCCAGCGCAGCACGGTGGTTTATAGTCTTCTGCGCGGGACTCCCACCAATCCCAGCGAGTGGAAACGCGATTATGGAACGGATATGCAGGTGGAGGAGCCATTCCGAAAGATCAGCGACTCCATTACCACGCGGGGCAACGTTTTCCGCGTGCTCTACGTCGGGCAGGCCATCAAGGATTTGAACAAGGACGGAATCGCGACAGACAATGAAAAGTTCGCCGAGTATCTGGCGGAAGCGTTCGTCGAACGACTTCCCACCTTTGCTCCTCCGGCCGTGGTCGGAAGCTCCACCGTAATAAAAACATCCGGTTCGAGTTATCGGATCGTTGCGCAAAGGGCCGTCACGGAATGAAAATTACTTGTTCAGCGCTCTTTCTCCTCCTTGCCAGCACCGGCCTTACTGTTGCTCAGCAGACTACGGCGGCTGCACCCAAGGTCGTCGAGACCATGCCCAAGCCCTGGCAGATCGACGCTCCGGCGTCGCAGGACCGGATCGCCATCACCTTCGACCAAAGGATGAGTCCTGCCTATACCGCATGGCTCGGTCGCAGCAGCGTCGTGGGGGAGGTCGATCTCGATTCGATGATGAGCCCCGACCGGAAGACCTTCAGTCTCAAGGCCAATCTTCAGCCCGGCCGAATCTATGTTTTCGCCCTGAACGAAAAGAATATCCCTGGAGTCGGTTTCCAGAATGATCAGGGCTTGTCAGCTCCGCCGTTTTTTCTCGTCTTCCAAACGACCGGTGCTCCGCCGCCGGAGTTGGCGGCACCGCGGGCGGTTTCTACGCTGCCGGCGCATGACACGCAGGCGATTGACCCAGCCCGCTTGAAATCGCTTACGGTCGTTTTTGATCGACCCATGGCTTCCAAGAAGCACGGGTTGATCATGACGGAAAACAAGAAGCCGGTCGACCTGAGCAAGGCGCCGTTTCAGTATTCGACCGACGGCAAGACCTTCACCCTGGCTTATGACTTCAAACCGTCGTCGGTCTACGAGTTCGAGCTGAACAACACGCAGAACATCGGCTTCGCCAGCGCGCAGCGCATTCCGCTCTGGCCGGTCCGGCTGACCTTTTCCACCGGCCAACCGCAATAGCGGAGCCAGCCCTCAGGCGCTGCGTTCGTCGGCTTTCAGGACCTTGATGGCGTCGCGCAGCTCGGCGGCGCGCTCGTAGAGCTCGCCGGCGATGGCCTGTTCCATCTCGCGCTCCATTATTTCCAGCCGGCTCAGCGGGCGTTTCGCGCTCACTTCCTGCAGCCATTCCTCGAGGAAAGCCAGTTCGGAGCTTTTCTGCGCCAGCTCCGGGAAGTTCGATTCAGTGAAGAATTCCTGAATGGTGTCGCGCCCTTTCTCGATCTCTTTCATCGCCTCGGCAAAGCGCCCGTCCCCCAGGAGGATCGAGGCCTTGGCCCGCGTGTTCATCATGAGCACATACGGCCGGAACTGCTGGAATCCCGCCGCCAGATCCTCGCGGCTGCTGTGCTCCGCCACGAAATCAAACAGGTCGAGGTTCCGCTGGGTGTCGCGGATCACCGCCGGAAAATCGTTCAACTGGAACAGGCTCAGGTAACGATGGTAATACTGGATCCCCTCCTGTTGCAGCTCGCTGCATTGCTCCGGCGTCAGCTCGTAGTCGTCCCCACGCGCCTCCGCCCGGGCCGCCCGGCGCTGATGATAAACCAGAAGCGACTCCGCGTTATGCGGGCGCTGCCCGTCCGGGCGCCCCTGCATTTCCATCTGCAGCACGCCCAGGTCGATGCGGAGCTGCAGTTTCTCGCGGCCATCCACGCCCAGGATCTTGCGAACTTTGATCGCGCCCGGTTCATGCGGCCAGTCCTTTAAGAGAGTGCTCAGGTCGAGGCTCATGGTTTGTTAGTCATGTTCGGCCACCGCGCGTTCAATTGTCAATCGCGACCGGAGATTGCCGTGGGCCCCCTTTTCGGGGAATCTGCCGTGGTGGAGAAGCAGATCGACGCCTTTATTCGCCATCTCGCGGTCGAACGCGGCCTCTCCCGCAACTACCAGGATTCAACCCGGCGTTCCCTCACGGAATTCGCGCAGTGGGCCGCCCAGCGCCGCGAAGTGACGCGGCCGCGCGATGTCACCCTCGCCCTGGTGAGCGAATATCTCGGGGAACGGAAACAGGCCGGCCTGGCCGCTTCCTCCATCAAGCTGGTGGCGGTCGCCCTGAAAATTTTCTTCCGGCACCTCGCCGCGCGCGGCGAAATTCCGCGCGATTGCACCGAAGCCCTGGCCCTGCCCCGCCTCGAGCGTTACCTCCCGGAAACGTTGAACGAGCTGCAGGTGGAACAGCTCATGGAAAGCGCCGATTCCTCCCAGCCTCTGGGCCGCCGCAACCGCGCCATCCTCGAGCTGCTCTACGCGAGCGGGCTCCGCATCGCCGAGCTGGCCGGGGCGCGCCTGGAGAATTTCAACGCGGAAGAGCGGATGCTGCGCGTGACCGGCAAAGGCAGCAAGACGCGCCTCGTGCCGGTGGGCCGGCGCGCCTGCGCCGCCCTGCACGATTATCTCACCGGCGAGCGCCCCGACCTGGTCCGGCCCCGCAGCGGGAGCGAAATCTTTCTTTCCGCGCGCGGCAGCAGGCTGAGCACGGCCCGGATCTGGCAAATCGTGAAGGAATGCGCCCGCCGGTCCGGCCTGGAGAAAAACATCTACCCGCACCTGCTCCGCCACAGTTTTGCCACCCATCTCCTCGGGAACGGCGCCGACCTCCGCATCATCCAGGAAATGCTGGGCCACGCCGACATCTCGACCACGCAGGTCTATACCCACGTGGACCAGCAACGGCTCAAGGCGGTGCACCACAAGTTCCATCCCCGGGCCTGAAGAAAAGCCGGGCGCCATTTTGCGACCGACGCATCCGGCTTAGATTGCGCGCCTGATGAGACGACTTCTTTTCCTTGCCGCCCTCACGGCCATCGTCATCGCCGCGGTGTGGTTTTCCCTCCAGGGATCGCAGGCCCACTCGACCAAGGCCATCACCACCCTGCTCCCGCGCGACACCATTGCCCTGGTTTACCTGCCCGATTTCAAGGAGGCGCGTGACGGCTGGCGGCAGACCGATCTTTACCGGCTCTGGCGTGAACCGGCCATGCAACAGTTCCTGGCCCGGCCGCTCGAGCGCTCGACGCGACCAGGGGAGCTCCGGGCCGCCCTGGGACGGCTCGACCAGCTCGGGCTCCAGGCCGTTTTCGCCGCGCTCATCGCCTGGGACAAGGAGGAGCCGCGGTTTGCCGCCGGTTTTCGTTTCACCGGCGATCGCGCGGAGGTGGAGCAGTTCGTCGCCTCGTTCCGAGACCCGCTCCGCCGCCGGCTCGGCGCCCCGCCGGTCGAGACGATCGATTACGAGAAGCACAAGATCGAGGTGACGCGCGGAGAGGGAGCCGATCTGCTCGCGACCGTTTACGCTGGCGACTGGTTTTTCCTTTCCAACGATCTCCCGCAAATCCAGCGCATGCTCGATCGCGTGGACGGCCGCACGGTGGACCAGAGCACCACCCTGGCGGTGGACAACGATTTCCAGGCGGCTCTCCGCCACATGCCGCGGCGTTACGCCTGGCTGGCTTATGCGCGCGCCGATCACCTGCTCGCGCGCTTCGCCCCGAAGACGGGTCCGACCGATCTGCGCGCCGTCGCCGCCGCCCTCGAGTTCGAGGATCGGCGCATGCGCGAGACCCTGTTCGTCGGAAGGCCAAAGGCGCAGGCCGGCCGCAAGCTGCAGCGGGTGGCCCTGCCGATGGCATCGGCGGACACGTTCCTGCTGGCGACCAGTCTTTTGAACCTCGAAGACAAGGGCGCCGCCTCCGGGCTGCGCACGCTTCCCATACCTTCCCGGTTCCTCAGCGGGGTGCTCGAGGCGTTCTCTTCACTCGGCCTGAGCGCGGCGGAATGGAAGGAAGCGTTCTCGGCCGAGGCCAGCCTGCTCGGCGAATGGCAGACCGGCCTGCCCTGGCCCGGTTTCGTCGTGACCGTGCCGGTAAAAAACCGGGAGCGGGCGGAAGCGATCCTCTCCCGGATCACCTCGCGCAACCCGGAACTGCCCTGGCGCAAGGAGGAGAAAGAGAAGACCACCTTTTATTCCCGCAACCTCTCCGCGGGGCCGATTGCCCTCGCCCCCACCATCGCTCTTTCCGACCGCATGCTGGTCATGGCCCAGGACCGGCGCACGGTGGAAAACATGCTCGCCCCGTCCGGTGAGCGGCTGACCTCGACCGCCCTTTTCCGCGCGGCCGAGCGCACTGTCTCAAAACCTGACACCAGCTTCGTTTTCATCGATCCCGCGCTCTTTTACCGGCGTCTCGATGCGACCATCCGGCCCTTCCTTCTCATGAGCGCGGCTTTCGTTCCGGCCTTGAGCGAATCGGTCGATCTTTCCAAGCTGCCGGAGGCGGAAATGGTGGCTCAATACCTCACGCCGATCACCCTTTCCCAGCGCTACGAGAAGGACGGCTACGTCACCGCCTCCGTCGGCCCAATTACACTGTTCCAAGGGGCGGCGGTTGCGATTATCGCCGCGGGCGGCGCCGCGGCCATCATGGAGCAACTCACACCGCGCCAACCCTTTCCATCAGGTCAGTCACCCGCCCAGGCTTCTCCTGCTCCCTTGCCACCGACGCCCACTCCGACGCCTCCGTAAAGCGACAGAGTGTCCCGCTTTGAGGGCCGGTGTGGCCAAAAAATATGCATGCCAAACAGCCCGAACATGGTATCGTTCCCGCCCTATGGCTATTCTCAAGAAAAACGCATTCTCGCGTCGCGTCCCCGACCTCGTGACCGAGGAACTGGTGGCGGTTCTTTCCCGGCGTTCGTCGTTCGAGTTTAAGCAACTCTTCGACATTGTGCATGAGAATCTCCGGGCCCGGAACGCGGCCAGCGGCGGTGAAGAAATGCTTCGTCTGCGCGCCTACGAAAAGCTGCAAAACCTCGTCGCCCGGGGTGCGGTGAAAAAGAATGGCAAGAAGTACAAGGGTCTTCCCTCCGCGCTGGCGCAGGCGATCGCACCCCAGAACGGGCATATCCCGGCGCCGCGCGTCGCGGTCGCGGCCAAGTAACGCTCTTTCCCGCTTTCGCGCATCCGCAGATGATCAAGGAATATCTCCCGATCCTGCTGCAGATGGTGGTGGCGCTCGGCTTCGCCGTCTCGGCTTTGCTGATCAGCGTTGTGCTCGGCAAAGCCGGACGGCGCACGCCCACAAAGGACAGCGCCTACGAATGCGGCATGGTGCCGGAAGGCGAGGCGCAGCCCCGGTTCAGCGTGAAGTTTTACCTCGTGGCAATGCTCTTTATCCTTTTCGACCTTGAGATTGTCTTCATGTACCCGTGGGCCGTGGTCTACCGGGAAGCCATCGTGGAAGGGACCACCATCTTCTGGAGCATGCTCAGTTTCGTGAGCATTCTCATGGTCGGGTATGTCTATGCGTTGAAGAAGGGCGCGCTGGACTGGAAAAGATAGCCCTCCGCCCCTTTCCCCCGGAGTCGATGTGAGCCAGATTCCGCCTCCTTTCCCGCTTGCGCCAAGACTTGCCCCTGCCTAATCCTTAATCCCCCATGGTTCATCACATCGTGCTTTATAAGTTGAAGCCGGAGGTCACTCCCGCGCGCGTCGAAGAGATGATGATGAATACGCGGATGCATCTGCTCAAGATTCCCGAGGTCCTCAGCATCAAGTGCGGCAAACGAATCAACCCGGAACTGCCCTGGCCCTTTTTCATCGCGATCGATTTTGAGTCGATGGACAAATACGAGATCTACCGGGAAGACCCCATCCAGGTGAAATTCATGGAGGAAGTGATCAAGCCGAACACGACGGAAGCGCTGACCCTCGATTTCGAGATGGATCCGGGCAAGGACGTCCGGTTCAGCTGACCGCGCCGATCTTCCCGCCTTCAGCTTGAAGAGGGCAGCACCAGGCGGATCGAGCGGGCCCCCGGGCGTTCCCCGCCTCGGTTATCTCTACTCCCGCTACCCGGTCCTTTCCCAGACCTTCTGCGACGCCGAGATGCTGGAGCTGGAGCGCCGCGGCGCCGCCCTGGTGGTCGCCTCGCTTTATCCCCCCAAGACGCCGCTGCGCCACGGCTATCTCTCCCGGCTGCGCGCCCCGGTCCATTACGCCCCCGGGAAAGAGGTGCTCGAGGCCATGGCGCGGAAGGCCCGGAAGGAGGGACGCTGGCCGGCGGAGCTGGTGGCCCGGCATGAACGGCAATACGGGCCGGACTACAAGGCGGCTTTGCGCGCCCGAAACGCCCTCTTTTTCGACGATCTTTTCCGGCGCGAAAACGTGGCGCATTTTCACGTCCATTTTACCAACCGCGCCGCGCATACCGCCCTTTTTGTCCAGGCCCTCTCCGGTCTTTCTTTCAGCGTCACCGCGCACGGCCAGGACTTCATGCGCGACCTTGGGAACGATGAGCTGCTTCGGGAAATTTGCGCGGCCGCCGAATTCGTCGCGGCCGAGACGGAATTCAGCCGCGCGCTCCTGGCGCGGCGCTGCCCGGAGTCGGCGCAGAAGATCGTGCACATCCCCAATGGCCTTGACCGCGCCAAGCTGCCGCGTCCGGTCGCGCGGGAGGAGAGGGAAGAATCAGCCCTCCGGCTCGTGAGTGTCGGGCGCCTGGTGGAGTTCAAGGGGTTCGACGTCCTGATCCGGGCCTGCGCGGAGCTGAAGCGGAGCGGTCTCGCTTTTTCCTGCGAGATTGTGGGGGACGGGCCGCTCCGGGAAGAATTGCAGGCGCTGGTGGCGGCGCATGACCTTGCCGGCCACGTGCGCCTGACCGGGGAGCGAACGCAGGAGTATGTGCTCGAGACACTGGGCGCGTGCGACATTTTCGTCCTTGCCGCCACGGTGGACAGCCACGGCGCGAGTGACGTGTTCCCGACGGTCATCGCCGAGGCCATGGCGCTCGGCCGGCCGGTTGTCTCGACCACGGTGGCGGGTATCCCGGAGCTGGTCGTTTCCGAAGAAACGGGCCTGCTGGTGGAACCGGGCCAGGTCGCGGCCTTGAGCGCGGCCCTGGCGCGCCTGGCCCACGATCCCGCGGAGCGGGCCAGGCTGGGCGAGGCCGGCCGCATCCGGCTGGAGACAAATTTTCTCATCGAAACGACCATTGAACCGCTCTGGGAACGACTCGTCGCGGCCGGCAAAAATGCCCCGTCGCCGAGACCGGCCAGTTGACCGCCCGCCAAACTCTGGCAGGAATGTGACAGCGCCCGACCGGCTCCCATGAACAAAAAAGCCATCCTTCTCGCCGGCGGCGCCGGCACCCGCCTTTTTCCGCTGACGACGATCGTCTGCAAGCAGCTCCTGCCGGTTTACGACAAACCGATGATCTGTTATCCGCTGGCCACCCTGATGCTGGGCGGTCTGCGCGAAATCCTGATCATCTCCACGCCGAAGGATGTCCCGGTCATCCGCGATTATCTTGGCGATGGCTCCCGGCTCGGCCTCCGCCTGGAATATGCCGAGCAGGCGAAGCCGGAGGGGATCGCGCAGGCTTTCCTGATCGGGGCCGATTTCCTGGACGGCGCCGGGGCTTCCCTCATTCTGGGCGACAACATTTTCTACGGAAAACTCGATTTCTACCGGGAAGCGCTCGCGCTCGAGCGGGGAGCGTGCGTTTTCGGTTACCAGGTGCGCGATCCGGAGCGCTATGGCGTGGTGGAGTTCGATCGCGCGGGCAAAGTCATCAGCCTGGAGGAAAAACCGGCCCGGCCGAAGAGCCATTATGCGGTGCCCGGCCTCTATGTTTATGACGACCGGGTGGTCGATTATTGCCGCGCGCTCAAGCCTTCCGCGCGGGGCGAGCTGGAGATCACGGATCTGAACCTGACCTATCTGCGGCAGAACGAGTTGAGCGTGAAGCTGCTCAGCCGCGGGATGGCCTGGCTCGACACCGGCACCCAGGCCAGCCTGCTGGAAGCCAGCAATTACATCGCCACCATCGAGCACCGGCAGGGCCTCAAGATCGCCTGTCTTGAAGAGGTGGCCTTCCGCATGGATTTCATTTCCGAAAGCGAGCTGGCCCGCCTGGTCGACCGGCTGCCCAAGGGCGAATACCGCGATTATCTCCAGCTCGTCTGCGAGGAAGGGCCCACCGGGCCGCCGCCGGTCGGCTAGTTCGCGGCCCCGGGCTGTTCCCGCAGGAGCTGCGAGGCATCGGCAAGGAGCTTGGTCACCGTGTCCGGGGCCAGGGCGTCATAATACCCGCGCACAGTCCCTTTCCGGTCCACCAGGACCAGGCGCGTGGTGTGGACCGGTCCCTCCGTGGTGCCGGGATCGAGCGCGAGTTTAAAGCCATGACGCGAGATGTTGTAGATGGCGGCCTCGGGCCCGGTCAGAAAAGTCCAGCGCGCCGGGTCGGCCTCCAGCCGCTGCGCGTAATCGCGCAACACCGCCGGCGTGTCGTTCGCCGGATCGACTGTGAAGGTGACGAGGTTGACGCCGGTTTCCCGCAAAGGCTTTTGCAGGTCGGCCATGCGACTGCTGATGAGGGGGCAGGGTCCGCGGCAATTGGTGAAAATGAAATCGGCGATCCAGATTTTCCCTTCCAGATCGCTGCTGCCGAAAGGCTCGCCAAACTGATTGGTGAGGGCAAAGGAGGGCGCCTGCCCGAGCGCGGGCAGATCCCGGCTGGCCAGCTGCCGGACCTGCGCCTGACGCAGAGCGAACAGCCCGGCCGCGGTCAGGAGCGGAATCAGGAGAAGCGTCAGTTTCCAGGCCAGGGAACGCCTGTTCGTGCCGGTGGAAGGGATGGGCGTGGGCTCCGTCATCGCTTGGTGATCACCAGGGCGATGAGAATGACCGGCAGATAGATGATCGAGGCAATGAACAGACGCCGTGCGGCCGTGATGCTGCGCTGCCGGGCGAAAGCGACCGCCATTCCGGTGAAGACGAGACCGGCGACGATGCCAACGAGCAGCATGCCTGCGCCGTTGAGCCCGGCTAACACCGGCAAAAGGCTCGCCGCGGTCACGAGCAGGGCAAAGAGCACGCTCTGCCGCCCGCTTCGGCGTCCGTCGCCATCACTGCCCGAGAGCATGCGAAACCCGGCCCGCTCGTAATCCTCCCGATACATCCAGGCGATGGCGTAGAAATGCGGCATCTGCCAGCAGAACAGGATGCCGAAGAGAGTGGCGGCCGGCCAGCTCAGGCTTCCGCTGGCCGCGGCCCACCCGATCAGGGGCGGGATCGCACCCGGGATCGCTCCCACCAGCGTGTTCAGGGTGCTCACCCGCTTCAGCGGCGTGTAGGCCAGGATATAGATGACGATGGTGGCGAGCGCGAGCAGGGCGCTCAGCCAGTTGCAGGCGAGCCCGAGATAAATCACCCCGCTCAGCCCAAGGAAATTTCCCACCAGGAGCGCGTCCCGCGGACTCATCCTGCCGGCCGGGATGGGGCGAAGCCTCGTCCGCAGCATGAGCGCGTCGTGCCGTCGTTCCCACCATTGGTTCAGGGCGGCGGCGCCGGCCGCGGCCAGGGCTGTGCCGAAGACGGCATGGAAAAGTGCGGCGTAACCAAACGGTCCCGTCGGCGCCAAGATAAAACCCGACGGTGGTGGTCAGCAGAACCAGCAGGGTCAGCCGGGCTTTGATCAGCTCCGCGAAATCGGCCACGGGGCGGGCCGTGGCCGTTTCCCGCAAAGCGCCCTCTTCCAGCGGCGAGACATTCAGGAGTGCCTTCACGCCGAGGCCTCTTCCATGTGGGGGAGAGATTCCGCGACCGCAGGGACATCGTTCTCCCGCCGCCACGCCAGCGCGGTCAGGGCCACCCCGCAGCCGAGGAGAAGCGCGCCGACGGCGACGTGCGCCGTGGCCACATCAGCCGCCTTGTTGCTCCAGATGGTCCAGGCGCCAAGGACGATCTGGATTCCAACGAGAACAACCCAGGCCAGGGCGAGGCGACGCAGAGGTCTGGCCGTGCCGGGCAAACCGCGGGTCAGAAGAAAGACGCGCACGACGCCAAGTGCGATGAGGAGCGCCATGGCCCGATGAGCCATCTGGAGCCAGATCTGCGCCGGTGTCACCGTGGTGAATGCGCGGGCCTCGCGCCACTGGTTGATCGCGGCCAGCCGCTCCGCGCCCGGTCTCGGGAATCCATTGGCCATAAGCGGTGGGAAAATCGAGGATGGCCAGGTCTTTGTGCTGATGCCGCATAGTCGCGCCCAGCCCGAGCGTGCCGTAGATCAGGGCCGTGGTCAGCGCCGCGGTCAGGGCAAGGGCACGGAGGCGCGGCTGAAACCGGGACAGAGCTCCGTCGCGCCGCCAGGCGCGGGAAAGGGCGAGGGCGATAAAGACAAGCAGACCAAGAAACGCCTGGGCGAGAAGCGCGTGGAAGATTCCGATCTCATCTTTCAGCATCGTCACCCGCAACCCGCCGAGGACTCCCTGGAAGATGACCGCCCCGACCGCGACCAGACCCAGGTTGCGAAGCCAGCGCCGCGGCTCGGCCAGCCAGAGCCAGAGGGCCAGGATCAGGGTCGAGAAATCCGACCCCGGAGGCAATGAGGCGGTGCGAATGCTCATAAAAAACGCCGCCGACCCAGCCGGAGACGGGAAAGAGAAACATGTTGTAACCGAAGGTGGTGGGCCAGTCGGGCACGGCGAGACCGACGCCCTTGCTCGTGACAAGACCGCCGCTGGCGATGAGCACCAGCGTGCAAACGGCGGTGAACCAGGCAAAGCGGCGCAGCCAGGGAGTCGGGGTGGCGTTATGTGCTCGCATCCCTTGAGGCGGCCGGTCAAGGCCGCGCCCTCATCTATCCGCCGGCGGGGGGTTGGGCCGCGGGCGAGCTGACCGGAGAAGTGACGCCGGGCGGCGGGACGCTGCCCTGGTCGGGAGCCGGGGAGGGTTCGCCGGGGGGGCGGTCAAGCGGCGCCGGGGCCACGGTATTGCCGGCCAGTTCGGCCTGCTCCTTCAGCCAGGCCTGAAAATTCTCCTCCGTATCGACAACGACGAGGCCCTTCATGGAATAATGGCCGAGACCGCAGAGCTGGCCGCAAACCACTTCATAGGAGCCCGTCTTGATCGGGGTAAACCACATCGGAATGATCTGTCCGGGAACGGCGTCCTGCGCGATGCGCATGTGCGGCAGGGCGAAATTATGGATCACGTCCTTGGAGGAGAGCTCGATGATCACGGGGCGATTCACGGGAATATGAAGCTCGCCCACGACCACGAGGTCATCCTTCGAGGCCGGATCGCGTGAATCCAGGCCGATGGAATTGGCGGTGGAAACGAGATTGATGTCGCGCCGGCCAAAGATGCCGTCCGGACCCGGCAGATGATAATTCCAGATGAACTGCTGGCCGATGGCGTGAACCACGAGCGCGTCGGCGGTGTCGGGAAATTCGTTCACCCGCTTGGCCCAGAGCGGGATGGCAAAGCCGATGAGAAGGACGGCCTCGATCAGGACGACCGCGAACTCGAGGTGGGTGGAGATGCCGCTCTTGACCCCGGCATAATTGGCCACGGGATTCCGGCGCCGGCGAAAGCGGATCAGGACGTAGACGAAGAAGGCGGACCAGCCGACGAAGAGCGCGGCCATGAACCAATGGCTGAACTCGATGAAATGATCGATCTGATAACCGTGGTCCGAGGCGTTCGGGGGCAGACCGAGAAACTCGTTAATCAGGGCCAGACTATTCATATTTTGCCAGATCCTCCTGCGTCAGTTCCTGGTGCGGCTCGAGCGGAGTGCGGCTGTGCCGCCAGAGATGAACGCCGAAGAGGCCCACGCCGCCGAGGACGGCCATGACCGCGCCGAGCAGGAACCAGATCGCCACGGCCATGTTCTGGGACGACGTCGATTCCGGCGCGCCGGAGCAGACCGCGCAGGCGAGCGCCTCCCCGGCAAAGACCGCGCCCAAGAGAAGAATGAGAGAAAGAGTGCGCCCGTTCATGTGATCAGGCGCAGCCGCTTCATTTTCCGGTAGAACCAGACGCCATAAACGACCAGGGCCACGGCGGCGAGGAACGACCCGATGGCGCCGGCGAGATAGACCGGGGCGCCCACGACCATGTTGACCCAGAGACACCAGGCCCCGCAACCGAGGGCGAGCAGGGTCGAGAAAACAATAAAGACGATATGGAAACCTTTAAGGGTCATCAGTGCACAATCGGGTCGTACCAGGCGAGATAAGTCAGCCAGAAAAGGGCGAGCACAAAGGCAACGGTGAAAAGCAGGATGCGGTAGACCATTTTTCGCTCCGCGGAAAGGTGCATGAAGATGGCGGCGACCAGGCCGGCCTTGAAGGTGGCCACGAGCATGCCGACGGCGACGTTCGCCTTCATCGACCCGAGATCAACGTAGGAGAGGGCCACGGTGATGATGGTGAAGATGAGCAGGAGCGCGCCGACCATGAGGTACTTGCGGACGTGCTTGCTGACATCGTGATGATCGTCGTGTGCCTCCGCTGCGGCGGCGCCTGGAACGGGAGCGTGAGTGTGTTCGTCCATGATCAAAGGAGGTAGAAGAGCGGGAAGACAAAGATCCAGACCAGGTCGACGAAGTGCCAGAAGAGTCCCGAGACCTCGACCCGGTTGGCCAGGTGCTCCGGGTTCTGCCGGTAGAGCTTCGTCCCGACCGGGAGCCAGAAGTAGAGGAAAACGATGACCCCGCCGAGGACGTGGAGGCCGTGCAGACCGGTGATGGTGAAGTAGGTCGCGAAATAGGTGCTGTGCGCGGGCACGAACATGCCGAAGTGCTGCACATCCTCCCTGGCGACGTGCACGATCTTGTCCGTGTGCTTGCGCGGCAGGAAGTGAGGGCGATCAAGCTCGGGATTGGTCGGGTCGGCGAAGACCGGGTCGACCGCGATCTCGAACTCCTTCACCTGCGGATCGTGCAGGGCCGCCTCGTTATGCAGATGACCGGTGATTTCGACCCGGGGCGGCAGGCCCTTTCTCCCGGAGCTGATTGTTCCCGAGGTATTGTTCGTACTTCGGCGAGCGCCTCGGTTTTGATGAAGGCGCCGAAGTGATGGAACTTCTCGGGCCATTCCACCACCAGCTTCACCACCAGGAAGATGATGCCGCAGAGGATCGTGACCCCCATGTAGATCTTGTACTTGGTGAACTGCCGCATCTTCAGCGCCGCCCAGGCCAGCACGACCGTGACGGAGGAAAGAATCAGGATGGCGGTGTTCATTGTCCCGACCGGGACGTTGAGCAGGCCGTGGGGCCAGTGACCCGGGGGCGAGTCGAGCCGAAGGAAGATATAGGAGGAGAAGAGCCCGCCGAAGAGCATCACTTCCGAGGCAAGGAAAAGCCAGATGCCGATCTTGGCGTTCCACAGGCCGGTGTCGGGCCGGGCGGTGACCGTGTAGGGAATTTCCATCGCTAGTGGCCTCCGGCGGCGGCAGCGTAGGCGGCGCGATCGCTGTCGCGGATCGGCTCGCATCTGCATGGTGAAATCGCGTTTCCGGCCCGGCAGGCTGTATTCGTAGGGACCGCGGTGCGCCACCGGCTCGACCGTGAAGTTGCCGTGGGGCGGCGGCGAGGGCGCGGCCCATTCCAGCGTGGTCGCCTCCCACGGATTGTCACCCACCTTTTTGCCGCGCCAGATGCTGTAGAAGAAGTTGATGATGAAAGGGAGCTGCGCCAGCGCGAGCGTCCAGGCCGCGATGGACATCGGCTTGTTCCATTCGAAACCGGTCAGACCCCAGACCTTCTCGCTGGCGAGTTCCCAGCCCTGCCCGCCGTCGTACCAGCGGCGGTGCATGCTCAGCATGCCCTGGAGGAACATCGGCAGGAAAATCAGGTTCATACAGATGAGCGAGGGCCAGAAATGGACCTTCCCCCAGAACTCGTTCATTATGTCGCCCGGTCACCTTCGGGAACCAGTAATAGACACCGGCGAAAAGACCGAAGATGGTCCCGGGCGCGACGATGTAATGGAAGTGGGCGATGACGTAATAGGTGTCGTGCAGGTAAAGGTCGGCGGAATTGAAGGCGAGCGGGAGACCGGTGAGGCCGCCGATGCCGAACATGGGAAGAAAGGCGGTGGCAAAGAGCATCGGGGTGTTGAAACGGATGGAACCGCCCCAGAGCGAAATGAAGAAGGCGCGTCAGGATGATGACCGACGGGATCGAAATGATCAGGGTGGTGGTCTGGAAGAAGGCGCTGACGACCGTGCCCATGCCGGTGAGATACATGTGATGGGCCCAGACGATGAAGGAGAGAAAGCCGAGGACAAGGGCGGCGAAGACGAGTGACTTGTAACCCCAGAGCGGCTTGCGGGTGTTGTTGGCAATGACCTCGGCGACGATGCCCATGGCGGGGAGGATGAGCACGTAGACCTCCGGGTGGCCGAGGAACCAGAAGAGGTGCTGCCAGAGCAGCGGGCTGCCGCCGCCGCTGATGGCGGCGGGCGCGCCGTTGACGACCAGGCCGGTGGGCAGGAAGAAGCTGGTCCCGGCAGCGCGGTCCATCAGCTGCATGACCGCGGCGGCTTCGAGGGGCGGGAAGGCGAGCAGGAGGAGAAAGGCGGTGACGAACTGCGCCCAGACGAAGAACGGGAGCCGCATCCAGGTCATGCCCTTGGCCCGGAGCTGGATGATGGTGGTGATGAAGTTGACCGAGCCGAGCAGCGACGAGGTGATGAGGAAAATCAAACCGATGAGCCAGAGCGTCTGGCCGTTCAGGAAGATGTAGTGCCCGGGACCGGTATCGGAAATCACGGCCAGCGGCGAGTAGGAAGTCCAGCCGCTCTTGGCCGCGCCGCCGGGAACGAAAAAGCTGAAGAGCATGATCACGCCGCCGACGGCAAAGACCCAGAAACTGGCGGCATTGATCTTCGGGAAGGTCATGTCGGGCGCGCCGATCTGGAGCGGGACCACGAAATTGCCGAACGCGGCGAAGGCGAGCGGGACAATCCCGAGAAAGATCATGATGGTGCCGTGCATGGCCCCGAGGGAATTGTAGAAATCGGGCGTCATGACCCCGTTGGGCATGCTCCCCTCCCACATCCAGTTCAGGAAAGGACCGATGACGGGGAGCGGCTGGCCGGGGTAAGCCAGCTGCCAGCGCATCAGCATCATGAGACAGAAGCCGAAAAAGAGAAAAACGAGGCCCAGCAGGCCGTACTGGATGCCGATGACCTTGTGGTCGGTCGAGAAGATGTATTTCCGCCAAAAACCGAGCTCGTGATGGTCATGACCGTGGTCATGCGCGTGGGGATCGTGAGAGGGCGGCGGAGCGGCGTGGGTGGTGGCGTCCATTGCGAAAAAAGTTAGCGGTTCAATATCCGGAGGGAAGCAATCTTTGCAAAGTAGGAATTGGTGATTTCAGGGTGAAAATGATGCCTCCGGGAGCTTTTTTAACATGAGGCCGTCGGGTGTTCCCGGGTCTCCGCCGCGGCCGCGCCGGGCGTCCCCTTTTCCTCCTCCGGGCGCGTTTGTTCCGTGCGCAATTGCGCCTCGCGGAAGAGGCGGAGCGAATGGGAACGGATGTTCTCCTCGAAAAGGTCGCGGTTGATGGCCTGGGCCGCGGCGGCCCCCTGCCCGGCCGCGATGATCATCTGGCAATTGGCGGGAGTGACGCAGCCGGCGGCATACAAGCGGGGCACGGAGGTGCGCAGGCAGTGATCGACCTTGATCTGCCCCTCTTCATCGAGCCCGGCCCCCAGTTGCTCGGCCAGGCCGGTGTGAAAAATGTCGCCCCGCGTGGTGAAAAGATAGTCGGTCGCGACGCGATCGCCGTTGGCCAGGACGAGCGCGAGAATCCGGCGGCGCCGATGTTCCACGTCGGTGATCCGTTCCCGCTCCACCGGGATCTTGTATTCCTCGAGGAGCGCCCCATGCGCGTCGTCCCAGGAAGTGGTCTCGCCGTTGGTGGCGACGATGACGCAGGAAGAGTAGAGGAGCATCCCGAGCGCGTAATCGACCGCCTCGTTGTTGGCGCCGCAGATCACGATCCGTTTCCCGCGGACGCGGTAGCCGTCGCAGTCCTTGCAAAAAAACATGCTGTGCCCGAGACACTCCTTCACGCCCGGAATTTCCGGCGGCAGATGAAAGATGCCGGTGGCGAGAAGAAGACGGCGGGCGCGATAAGTCCGGGACCCTCCCTGAAGAACGAACTCCTCCCCATCCTGCCGCGCCGATTTGATTTCGTCGTCGGCGAACTCGACCTCATGTTTCTTCGCCTGTTTTTTTCCCTGCCGGAGCAGTTCCTCGCCGGAGACGCCCTTCGAAAAGCCGAGGTAATTTTCCACCTCCGGTTCCCAGACCGCCATGGAACGCCCGGAATCGATCACCAGGGTATCGCGCTGGGCCCGGCCGAGATAAATGGCGGCGGAAAGGCCGGCGAGACCGCCTCCGACGACGATGACCTCGCGCTGCCGCGGATCGCCCAGGTCCTTGTGCTCAACCATGCGAGAATACTACGGTCGTCCCCCGGTGCCGGGACGTGAGCAACTCGCCGGAGGTCACTGTCCGGGTGGAGGCGCGGCCCCGGGCGTGGGGGCGGCATCCCCGGCGGGGGCGGGGGGCGCTCCGCCGGGCAGCGCTGCGTCCTCGGGCACCGCCTTGAGCTCAGGTTCGGTGTAAGCTTCGGCGCGGCCGGCCAGTTCCTTGCGCAGGGCGGAGATGCCTTCCGCCGCCACGGGGCCGGCGTTGTTCCCCCATTCCGCGCGAATGTAGGTGAGAACGTCGGCGATCTTCTGGTCGTTCAACGTCTTTTCCCAGGGCTGCATGACCGCGCTGCCATATTGCTGCCCCTTTACCGTGAGCGGACCCTGCAGACCCTTGAGCAGGATCATGCCAAGACGCTTGGTGCTGCCGGTGACCCATTCCGACTGGCTCAGCGGAGGATAGATCCCGGCCTGCCCCCCGCCGTTGGCCTGGTGGCAGGTGGCGCAGTTCTGTGAGTAGATTTTTTTGCCGCGCTCCGCCGGGGTGAGTTCGACCACGGCGTCCGCACCGCCGCCACCGGTGGTGGCACGGGCCTGGCGCGGGCGCACCGCCGAGCGGGTCGAGGCCGTCGCCGGAGAAATTGCCGGCGAACCGGCCGAGATAGGCGCCACCGAGAAAGACGGCGAGGCCGTAGACGGCGATGAGCCAGAGGGAGAGCGGCTCCAGGCCGACGCGCGGCTCCAGCTTTTCGCGCTGGATCGAGGCGTGGACCTCCTGAACGTCCTCGGTTTCGCCGTAATCCATGCCCTGGCGGGCCTGCCTGTCTGGATGCTGCTCGTTCATTTCGTCTGTTCGCCCGGCGGGGGCGGCGAAGGCGGGGTGACCGATTTCACTTCCTTCAACGGATGCGTCTGGTTCAGGGCCATAATGTAGGCGACGAGACATTTGGCGTCATACGTCGGGATAATTTCCCAACCCGGTTCGGGCATTTCCTGGCGGGCGAGGAAGAGGGCATCATGGGCGGGTCCGGCGCCGATCCGTTGTTTGCGATAAAGAAAACGGAAAGCCGGCATGGTGGAATCGCGGGTGATGCTGCGCGGCGAGTAGAGATGCCGGTGATGCCAGGGCTCGGTGTAGGGAAGGGGCGTGCCCTGGACGATCGGCGTGACCTTGCCCGGCGCGGCTGGGCGGGAGTGGGCGAGGGCTGAGCCTGGGCGGCGGCGGTCTGTGCGGGCGGACCGGAGGAGGTGGCGGAAGGAGGCATGGTTTCGGGCGCGGCGGGCGGCACCACGGGCGGCGTGCTGCCGGGCAGGGCGCCGGCCACAGCGGGGACCGTTTCGCCGGGAACAGGCGCGCCGGAAGTGGTGCTGTAGGTGGCGGCCGGATCGGCTCCTTCCTCGTCCTGCGGAGGGGCGCGATGGCCGACGTTGGCGAGGTCGGGCCCGGTCCGAAGTTTACCGAGGAGAGCGGGCCGCTCGAAGATGTAATCGCGGGGAGCGCTCCGACGCGTGCCCCATTTGCGGGCTGATATCCGAACCGGCGTAGTCGGCCCGAACCTGCTGGGTATGGCAGTAGACGCAGCCGTTGGCCACGTAGATTTCGCGGCCGCGCTCCGCCATGCCGGAGAGCGGCATGGGATAAGTGTCGGTGCCATCCTCCTCCATTTGCGGCTCGAGCTGCCCGATCTGGAGCGTCGGGACGAGAGCGAGGCCGAGCCAGGAAAAGGCAAAGGTGCCGAGGATGCCGAGGAAAAGTCCGGTCCAGCCCTTCATAGTTTTGCCTCCGCGAGTTCTTCCTCCACCGGGTTCAGGAAAGTCGGGACGCTGGCCGGTGCGGCCGAGGCCGAAGAGCATCAGGCCGAAATGATAGGCGAAGACGAAGTGGGAGACCGCGAGGAGAAGCCCGGCCAGGCTGCGGCCGCGCAGGTAAGGCAGGACCGACTGGGTGCTTTCGATGAAGGAAAGCCCCGGATTATTGAGGGCGATGCCCTGCATGAGGCCACCCACGAGCAGCATGGTCACCATGAGACCGATGCCGTAGGCGGACGACCAGAAATGGAGCTTGATCATGGCGGCATAACGCCATTCCCGGCCGACCAGGCGCGGGACGATGTAATACATCGAGCCGAACATGATCATGGTGAAGAAGGCATACAGACCCATGTGCGAGTAGGCGACGCTGGCCTGCGTGAAATGGACATAGGCGGCGGCGGAACGAAGCGAGATCAGGATGCCGACCACGCTGAAAGCGGTGTAGGCGATCGCGCCAAAGACGGTAAAGCGCAGCGTGGGACTGTAGCGCATGAGCGGAAAATGGCCGCGCATGGTCATGTGATGATTCAGGCCGACGGTGGCCACGGGGATAATGGAGAGGATCATGGCCGCGATGCTGGCGGTGACCATCCAGGCCGGGAACGGCCCGTCGACCAGCCGCTGCATGCCGGTCCAGCTGGCAAAGAGGGCGTAAGTCCAGAAACCGATGGCGGCCAAATGATAGCTGTAGATGGGACGCCCGATCACCTTGGGGATCATGTAATAGGCGGTGCCCAGACCGATGGCGCCAAACCAGAGGAACATGAGGTTGTTGCCATACCACCAGTTCACGGCCGCCTGCATGACGCCCTGGACTGGGGTGACGAAGAGCATGACCTGAGCGGCGCCGTAAAGCCACGGGAACCAGAGGAAGGCAGCCAGCAGGTACCATTGCGTCACATAAATGTGGCTGGAGCGGCGGAAGCGGAACATCAGGACCGCCCAGGTCACGATCATGGTGTAGGCGACAAAAAGGATGATGGCGGAATAACCGGGGAACTCGAGCCATTGATAGCCGGTGCTCGCGCCGGCGAGGATGGCGATCACCCCGATGACGACGCCGAGATTCCAGAAGGCACCGCCGGCGACCAGGAGAAGCGGATGGCGCAGGGTGGTACGGCAAAGGCGGGCCATGAGCCAGATGGCGGTGCCCATGCCGGCCATGGAGGCCCAGCCGTACATCATGGCGTTGGTGTGGGCGGGCCGGAGACGGCCCCAGGTGAGCGGACCGAACTGGGCCAGCAGATCCGGCATGGTCGATTTCACAGCCACGAGGAGCGCCAGCAAAGTCCCGAGAAGCAGCCAGATCACGGCCGAGCTGTAGAACATCAGGACCGGCAGGCGGGTGGAGGCGTCGATCAAGGCGCGTTCCACCGCCTCGACATCGCGGCTGCTCACCTTCTCGCTGATCGAGAGATCCTGATCGTTGCTGGGTTCCGTCGGCATCATGTTGGTTACGGCGTGGCTCCTTGCACAGGAATGGGTGTTCCGGCGGTGGTGGCCGTCGGCTTGGGCAGCGGGACCTGACCCGGGTTCGGTTCCGCGGTGCCGCGCAGCGGAGTCGCGGCGGGAGTGGCGTTCGGCCCAGGCTGTGTTCCCGGGGGCGCGGAAGGCGGGTTGGCGGCGCCGGCCGGCTGGGCCCGGCCCATCGAGTCGGGTCCTTTTTGCGAGTCAGGCGCCGGCGTCGGGCTGGCGGCCCCCGCGGGTGCGACCGGTGTTGCGGGAGATTGGCCTGCGGCCGGTGCGGCCGGGGACGGGGTGGCTCCCGCACCGGGGGCGGGTGAAGTGCCGGCCGCTGGAGCGGTCGTGGCAGCCGGCGCGGCTCCCGCGGCGGACGCCGGGACGGCGGTGGCATCGGCGGACGGGGAAACGGCGGGTGCCGGAGCGGGCGCCGGCAGGGCAATGGGACCGGCCGCCTTGGGCGACTGGCCCGCCAGCTCGGCGGCAGAGAGTTCCATGGCCCGCTCGATCGGGATGCGGACGACGCCCTTTTCCTGATCGACCCAGGCATATTCGGCCAGAGTGGGATCGATCTCAGCGTGCAATTGTTTCAGTTTCTCGAGCCGCGCCTCGGCCCGCTTCCCTTCGTAGCGATCGCCGCGCGGAATGGCGGCGAGCAGGACAAGGACAAAGAGACCGAAGATGCTGAAGAGCAGCACCATCCCGAGCCAGGTCTTGAAGAACGGCTGGGGCTGGTTAAGCGGCGTGGTTTTTTCCAGGTCCATGGTCCGCTAGTTCTGCATGTTGAGCGACTCGATCAGGCGCGGATCGCGCACGGGAAAGAGCGAGGTGCGCGGGAGGATGCGCAGGAAAAAGAAGGCCAGCGTGCCGCCAATGCCGAGGATGGGCAGGAGATCGAGAATGCTGGGATGAAAACCGGTCCGGTGCAGCTCGGGCAGGATGATGATGTAGATGTCGAGCAGCTGCATGAAAAGGATCCAGCCGGCCATGACCGAGAGCCGGGTGGGCTGCTTTTTGATCGAGCGCAGGAGGAGGATGCCGAAGGGAACAAAGAACCGCCCGATGACGAGCAGGGTGCTGAGGATCCACCAACTCTCGATGTTGCGCAGGATGAAGTACTCCGTCTCCTCCGGGATGTTGGCGTACCAGATGAGCATGTACTGGCTGAAGCCGATGTAGGCCCAGAAAACGGAGAAGGCGAGCATCCACTTCCCCATGGTGTGGTAATGCTCGAGGTTCACGATCCCCTCGAGGTAACCGGCCTTGCGCAGCGCCGTGATGATGAGCACGAGGAGGGACATCGAGCTGCCGGCGGCGCCGGCGAAGATGTAGACGCCCCACATGGTGGAGAACCATTTGTAGTTCAGGCCGCTCAGCCAATCGATCGCGGCAAAGCTGAGCGACAGCCCGAAGAGCGGGAGCGAAATAAAGGCCAGCCTCCGCATGGTGAGAGTGAAGGCGGGGTTGCCGTCCCGGTCCTGCCGGACGGAGTAACGGCGGAAAAGCCAGCCCGCGAGGCAGAAGAAGGCGAAATAGAAGATGGCGCGCGCCGAGGAAGAATCCCCAGTTCAGATAAAGCCGTTTGCTGTCGAGGAGGGTGTCGGCCCCGGGCGGGATGGTCATCCAGCCCCAGATTTGCTCGCGAAAGATGAGGAGCGGAACGAAGAAGAGGGCGAGAAGCGGGAAGAGGGAGACGATGTTCTCGAGCTGGCGCCGCACGACCACCGACCAGTTCGCGTCGACCGCGTGGTGGACCACGATCCAGAAAAAGCAGCCGCAGAGGATGGTAAAGAAATAGGTGAACCCGAAGAGCCAGGAATAGCCAAACTGGACCGGGGCCAGGACCGCGCCGATGAGGCTGCCGACCACGCCGACCACGGCGAGCGCGCCCATGAGAGCTTTCAAGCCGGAGAAGCGGCCCGCCTCGAAATGTTCGCCCTCGGGCCTGGGCAAGGCGTGTGTTCGTTCGCTCATTTCTTTTCCAGCTCCGCGCGTTTCTCCTCCGGCACATCGCCAAGAGTCGCATTCTGGCTGCGCTGCAGCGCCCGCAGATAGGCGATGATGGCCCAGCGGTCGTGCACCAGGACATTTCCGCCGTAGGCCAGCATGGTGCCCTTCCCGTGGGTGATGGTGTTGAAAATCTCCCCGTCGGACATGTTGCGGATGCGCTGGTCCTGCAAGGTGACAATGGTGGCGAGGCCGTATTGCTTGGCGATGCCATTGCCGGCGCCATTGGCTCCGTGGCAGACCGCGCAGTTGATCATGAAACGTTCGCGGCCGCGCTCCATCAGTTCCGGCGTCACCGCCACCGGGAGGCCCGTGCCCCAGTTCTCGCCCATCTTCCCGGTGTCGTAATAATCCGGGTTGCTGCTGAAATGCAGGGCCGGCAACGGCTGCCAGGGCCGCCTGGTCCTCGCCAGGCGAAGACTGCGGACGCGGCATGTCGTATCCGATCGGGACGGTGCCCGGGACCGGCGGCCCGGCTGCCGCGACCGTCGGGGAAAAAGGAGAGGGGCGCCTGCGGCCGCACTTTCGGCTGCCGGTCCATGTCCGGGAAAATCTCGATGGGCGGCTCGGTGCTCTTTTGCCCGCGAAAGCCGAGGGCGGCGACAAGAGCGACGCCGATCAGGAGAAGGATGAGGAAAAAGCCGCGGAGCATATCAGTCTTCGTGAATCAGGGTGACGTGTTGCCCGCCGGTCTGCTCGAGGAGCCGCCGGGTCTCGGCCTCGGTGAAGCGGGGGTCGCGCGCCTCGATGACGAGGAAAAAGCCGTCGTTGGTGGCGCGCTCAAAGCGTTTCCAGTTAAAGACTGGATGGTACCACCGGGGCAAACCGTTCATGATGAGCATGGCGAAAAAGGCGGAGAAAGCCGCCAGGAGCACGGTGAGCTCGAACATGATCGGGAAAAAAGCCGGCACGGTGAAGAAGTCACGCGGTTTGCCGTGCACGATGAGCGGATAGATGAACGAGGAAGGTCCAAAGGTCAGCGTGGCCGCGGTGAGAAACCCGGTGACACCGCCGGCCAGCACCGCGGCGCTGAGCCACGATTTTCCGAGGCCCATGGCGTCGTCCATGCCGTGGATGGGAAAGGGCGAGTGCACGTCCCAGCGCTTGAACCCGGCGTCGCGCACCTGCTTGGCCGCCTCGTAGAGGGCGCTTGGGCTCGCGTATTCCGCGCCCATCCCATAAACCTTGTTGCCGCGCGGCGTCCTCATGAGGTGCGCTCCTTTCCGCCGGCCTGGACCACATGATGCTGGAGCGGGGAGACGTGGTGGGGATCAGCCTCCGGCAGGACAATTTTCACCTCCGACATCGCGATCATCGGGAGGTAGCGAATGAAAAGGAGGAAGAGCGAAAGGAAGATGCCGAAGGTGCCGGCAAACGTCCAGATATCGACCCAGGTGGGATAAAACATGGCCCAGGAGCTGGGAAGAAAGTCGCGGTGCAGGCCGCCCACGATGATGATGAAACGCTCGAACCACATGCCGGCGTTCACGCACATGCAGACGAAGTAGACCACGTAGATGTTGGCCCGGAATTTCTTGAACCAGAAAAGCTGGGGCGCGAGGGCGTTGCAGAAAAGCATGCCGACCCACCAGTACCACCAGTAGGGCCCGAGGATGCGGTTCACGAAAGCGTAACGCTCATATTGGTTGCCGCTGTACCAGGCGACAAAGAACTCCATGGCGTAGGCGTAGCTGACGATCGAGCCGGTGAGCAGGATGATCTTCGCCATCTTGTCGATGTGCTGGATGGTGATGACGTCGTGCAGCTTGTAGATCGCGCGGGCCGGGATCATCAGCGTGAGCACCATGGCGAAGCCGCCGAAAATGGCGCCGGCGACGAAATAGGGCGGGAAGATGGTGGTGTGCCAGGTGGGCAGGACCGAGGTGGCGAAGTCGAAGGAAACGACGCTGTGCACGGAGAGCACGAGCGGCGTGGAAAGACCGGCCAGGAGCAGGTAGGCCATCTCGTAATGCCGCCAGTTGCGGTTGGACCCGCGCCAGCCGAGCGCGAAGACGCCATAGAGCATCTTCTTGATCTTCGAGGTCGCCCGGTCGCGCAGGGTGCCGAGGTCGGGGATCAGGCCGGTGTACCAGAAGAGGACCGAGACGGTGAAATAGGTCGAGACGGCGAAAACGTCCCAGAGAAGCGGGCTGCGGAAGTTCGGCCAGATGGCGTTGGCGTTCGGCACCGGGGCAAGGAACCAGGCCATCCAGACACGGCCGACGTGGACGCCGGGGAAAATGGCGGCGCAAATGACGGCGAAGAGCGTCATGGCCTCGGCGGCGCGGTTGATGGAGGTGCGCCATTTCTGGCGGAGGAGGAAGAGAATGGCGGAGATCAGGGTGCCGGCGTGACCGATACCGATCCAGAAAACGAAGTTGGTGATGTCCCAGGCCCAGCCGACGGGATGGTTCAGGCCCCAGGTGCCGACCCCGGTGGAGATCTGGTAGCCGAGACAGAAGAGGCCGATGGCGGCGAGGAGCGAGGTGCAGGCAAAGGCGACCCACCACCAGCGGGGCGCGGCTTCCTCCACCACCCCGGAAATGCGCTGGGTAATCCAGTTGAAGTTCCGGTTGTTCAGGACCAGCGGCACGTGGGCGAGCGGCTGCTCGACGGACGATGAGGCCTCCGCCCTGATCACTTCCGGCGCTGTGATTCCTTCGTTCGCGTTTGCCATGGCCGCTAGTGCTTGTCCTCGATGCTGGGCCCGGACTTCATGTCCGGCGTGGCCTGCGGGTTGAGCGTGCCGGGGTTGTGCCCCTGAAAATCAATTCCCTCGTAATCCGCGTGTCCGGTCCCATGCCCCGCCCCGTGCCCGTTCTTGTGCCCGGCGCCGTGCATGGCGTCGGCGCTGGCCTGGGCGGACTTGTGCGCGTCCGGCATTTTCGGGTTCGGGTTGCGCAGGCGCGCCAGGTAACTGGTGCGGGTCTTGACGTTGAGATACTCGAGGAGGCGGTAATTGCGTTCCTGTTCCTTGATCTTGGAGACCTGGCTTTCGGGGTTGGCGATGTCGCCAAAGACAATCGCGTTGGTCGGGCAGGCCTGGGCGCAGGCGGAAGTGAAAGCATCGGCCGGGATGCGCGTGTTCGGGGAAGCGCCGGCCCGGACCTGGGCGGCGATCTTGGCCTCCTGGATGCGCTGCACGCAGTAGGTGCATTTCTCCATGACGCCGCGCATGCGCACGGTGACGTTGGGGTTGGCCCGCATCTTGATCGTATCGGGCGTGCCCTTGTCGGTGAGCGGGCCGAGGTATTCCTGGTAGACGCCGAACTCGCCGGCGATCTTCTTTTTGCCAACCGGCCGCTGGTTGTAATCGAAATAGTTGAAGCGGCGGACCTTGAAGGGGCAGTTGTTGGCGCAATACCGGGTGCCGATGCAGCGGTTGTAGGCCATGACGTTGAGGCCGTCCTCGCTGTGCACGGTGGCGTTGACCGGGCAGACCGTTTCGCAGGGCGCGTTTTCGCAGTGCTGGCACATCATCGGCTGGTGCACCATCTCGGGGTCGGTCGGGTATTCGCCCCGGTCGGCGTTGTAGGGCTGGGCGCTGGCGAAATAGCGGTCGATGCGCAGCCAATGCATCGCACGGCTGTGCGAAACCTGGAGTTTGCCGACGATCGGGATGTTGTTCTCGGCCTGGCAGGCGACCACGCAGGAGCTGCAGCCGGTGCAAACGTTCAGGTCCACCGCCATGCCCCACTGATGCTGGGCGTCGAGGGGCGGATTGCGATACAAGCTCGGCAGCTTGGCCGGGAGATGATCGTCGCCCGCGACTTTTTTAACGAACCCGGGATCCTTGCGGAACTGCTCGACCGTGGCCTCGCGCACGAGGCCGCGTCCCTCGATGCTCCAATGGTCCTGGGTGATGGAAAGCGGATACTTCCGGCCCACTTTTCCGACCTTGATGCTCTCGATGCCGCGGCCATCCACGGTGATGAAATGCGGGTTGGAAGCGGTCCGCAGGTAATAGCCGTTGAACCCGGAACTGTCGCCGGCCGGTCCGTGCTCGGAGATCTCGGCCCCGGCGTAGGGAAGCGCGCCATGCTGGCCGACGGAGCGGCCATAACCGAGCGGGATGGTGATGGAATTGTCGACATGGCCCGGCGCGACCAGGGCGGCGATGACGAGCTGCCGCCGGTTTTTTTGCCCCTGCGCATCAGTCGTCTTCTCCGTGACGGTGATCTCGATCAGGTCGCCCGTGGCCACCCCGAGCGACTTCGCGAGGGCGGGGCTCATCATGGCGGCGTTGTCCCAGGTGAGCTTGGTGATGGGATCAGGAAGTTCCTGCAACCAGCCGTTATTTATATAGCGGCCGTCATCAATGGCGTAGCTGCCCACGAAAACGATCTCGGGCGACTCCGCCGTGGGCGCGGGGGTCGGAGCCCAAAGCGTGTGGGCCACGCCACCCGCGGTGTTGCCATTAAAGGTGGCGGTGCGGTCTTTTGCCCCCACGCCGGCGGCAAATCCGTCCCGGAGAAATTTGTGCCAGGCGCCCGCGCCCGCCATGCCGCCGACGGGCACCTGCGCGCGAAAGGTTTCCTGGACCAGTTCGGGACCTTCCACCGGCGGACGGCCAAGGAGGCCGTTGATGAGGTCGAGTTCCGACATGCCGTCGTAAATCGGCAGGATCATCGGCTGGATCGCCACGTAGGAACCGTCGTGCGTGAGCGCATCGCCCCAGCTCTCGAGATAATGCGTCATCGGCACCTGCCACTGGCTCATCTCGGTGGTGGCATCGCGGTGATACCCGAGGCGCACCACTTCCGGCACCTTCTTCTGGAGATGCGCCCAGTCCACCTGCCCCTTGGACCCGGCCTCGGCGGCCAAAGCGCGGGGCGCGTTGTAAACCGGGTCGCCGCCCAGGATAAAGAGTTGTTTGATCCGGCCGGCCGCCATTTCGTTGGCCAGTTGCAGGATGCTGTTGGTCCGGGCGTTCCGGCGAATCTCCTTCACCATCAGGGTGGTGCCGACGTTCTTCAGGGCCGAGTTGATCCCGTAGACCATGAGCTGCACCACCACCGGCTGGTGCGGCCCGGCCAGGACAAGGCTCGCGCCCGGTTTGGCCATCAGGTCGGCCGCCATTTCGTCGAGCCACTTTGCCTCCCACGGCAGCTTGCCTTCCGGCGCTTTCAGGGTGGCCAGGGTCGCCCCAAGGCCGGTGTCCTGCGTGGCGCCCGCGATCTTCATCGCCAGCGCGTGGGTGAAGGCCGGGATCTGGCTGGCGGGCAGCCGCAGCCGATGGTCGGCCATGGCCCCCGTGAGGGAAAACCGGTTTTCCACCACGTAAAGCCGGTTCATGGAATCCTTCGGACCGCCCACCCGGCGCCGCGAAGTGAACCCGCGAATGGCGGAGAGATCGCCCTGGCCGCAATCGAGAAAATCGCTGTCGAGCGCGAGGACCACGTCGGCCGACTCGAAGCGCGGGATCAGGCGGCTGTTGTCGCCGAAACTGATCTGGGTGCCGAAGTTTTGCGCTTCGCTCAGGAGCGGATCATAAACGCACCAGCGCATGCGCGGGAACCTGGTCTCCAGTTCGGCCCGGAGCCGTTCGCGCGTGGGTGAATGCGTTTCCTCGACGAGGAAGGCGAGACCGGCTCCGCCATCAGCGCCGAGTTTCGCGGAAAGTTCGTTGAGATATTTCTCGAAAGTGGCGCGGTCAGTCTTCTTGCCGTGATGGAGATACTGCTTTGTCCGCGTGGGATCGTAGAGGTCGAGAACCGAAGCCTGGGCAAAGGCATCGGTCGCGCCGCCGCTGGAGGGATGAAGCGGGTTGCCCTCCACCTTGATCGGCCGGCCATCAACCGTGGTCACGATCAGCGGCATGGCCCCGGCGCGGCGCGGCATGGCGGTGGCATAATAGAGAGCCTTGCCCGGGATGGCCCACTCGGGCGTCTTGGTAAAGGGAACAAGGTGCGCCTCGGGACGGCGGCAACTGGTGAAACCAAATCCCGCGAGGGCCATGGAGGCGCCCATGAGCTTGAGGAACCCGCGCCGCGACCACTCGTCGCCGTTGAGCTGGGCGGCGCCAGCCGGGAACTCGCGCTCCAGCCACGAACGAAACTCGGGCGTGTCGGAAAGTTCGCCCACGCTGCGCCAGTAACGGCGGCCCTGCTGTTCCTCGGGCGGATGTGAAAAGACGCGCTTCATGTCGTTTAGCGGTGGCAGCCCTGGCAGTTCAGGGGCGGCTGCACGTTCCACTTCTCCTTTAAGACCTGGCCAATCTCCCGCTGGGTCAGTTTTTCCTTCTTCGACCAATCCTCGGTCACGCCGCTGGGCTGACCGTACTCGGCCACGAACTCGGCCGGTTTCACGTCCGACGGTTTCCAATCGAGATTATAAACCTGGTCCATCGGACGGAGATGGTCCTCCGGTTTGCGGTGACACTCGAGACACCAGCCCATGCTGTGCGGCTTGTCGTGCCGGACCACTTCCATGTGGTTGACCTGCCCGTGACAGCTGGCGCAGCTGATCCCGCGGTTCACATGCGCGGCGTGGTTGTAATAGACGTAATCAGGCGAACGATGGATCCAGACCCAGGAGATCGGCTCGCCCGTCTTCCAGCTTTCACGCAGCGGCTCCAGCTTCGGATTCTCCTTCTGCACCTGAGTATGGCAGGCCATGCAGGTCTGGGTCGTGGGCAGGTTCGAATGCGCGGCCACGTCGACAAAACTATGGCAGTAGCGGCAGTCCATCCCCAGCTGGGTCACATGCAGGTCATGCGGGAACGGCACCGGCTGGATCGGCTCGTAACCGACCCGGGTATATTTCGGGGTCACGTAATACCACGTCGCCCCGGTCAGGGCGGTCACGAGCACGACCGCGCAGACGAGCAGCTTGAGCGGCAGCCAATTCGTCCAGCGCGGAAAAAAGTTCGCCATAAACGGGTCAGCGACCGCGGGTTTCCAAAACCGGCGAGCACCAACCTATAAACGTAGTCGAGATGGCGAAAGGACGTGAGGTGTTCAGAACAAAAACCGGTTAAAGCGTTGTTTTTCTCAGGGAAAGCAACGCGTTGACTCTATGAATGGGAATCACCTTGGCAAAAGAAAAAAGATTTTTGCGCAAAATCGCCGGTCGTTCGTACGGTTTTCCCTGAGAAAATTGCGGCGGGCCGGGACGAGAGCCCGTTTTTGCGCGCCTGCGGTCCTGCTGGAATTCCGCGTCGTTTTTTCGGTTGCGGCCAGTGTTAGAGTGCCGGCATGAGCGAACTGACGTTGGTTCCCCCGGCCGAGATGGAGCGCGCCTGGCGCACGCGCGATGCGAGTTACGACGGCGTCTTCTTCACCGCGGTCAAAACCACCGGCATCTTCTGCAAGCCTTCGTGTCCTTCGCGTCCGAAACGCGAGCACATCGAATTTTTTCCCGTGCTGGGCGAAGCGATTCGCGCCGGTTATCGCCCGTGCAAACGTTGTCAGCCGGAACTGGCCGGGGGCCGTCCGCCCGCCTGGATTGCCCAGCTCATGGAGCGGGTGAACGCCGCCCCCGAACGCCCCTTGAAGGCGAGCGACCTGCGCGCGATGAATCTGACCCCGGAACGGGTGCGCCGGTGGTTCCAGCAGCATTATGGCATGACTTTCGCGGGCTGGTGCCGCGGCCTGCGTCTCTCCTCGGCCTTCACCCAGCTGCGCAACGGTTCGCCGCTCGAGGATGTGATCCTGGGGACCGGTTTCCAGTCGCACAGCGGGTTCGGCGATGCCTTCGCCCGCACCTTTGGCAAGGCCCCGCGCGCCGCCAGCAAAGGAACCTGCCTTCGCGCGGCCATGATCGAGACGCCGCTCGGGCCGATGGTGGCGGCGGCGGATGAGGAGTCCGTCTGCCTGCTGGAATTTGCCGACCGCCGGGGGCTCGAGCGGAGCTACGGGGAGATGCGGCGGCTTTACGGCGTGGAAGTGATTCCCGGCGACAACGAGATCCTGCGCACCCTCCGCGCGGAGCTCTCCGCCTATTTCAAAGGGCGCCTGAAGAAATTCAGTGTCCCGGTTTCGCTGCGCGGCACGCCCTTCCAGGAAGAGGTCTGGCGCGAATTGCGCCGGATCCCAAGCGGCGAGACCGCCAGCTACGAGGCGATCGCGGAACGGCTCGGGAATCGGCAGGCGGTGCGCGCGGTCGCGCGGGCCAACGGCACCAACCGCATCTGCATTCTCATCCCGTGCCATCGCGTCATCGCGAAGGACGGCACCCTTAGCGGGTATGGCGGCGGCGTCTGGCGCAAACGGCTCCTGCTCGAACTGGAACAGGGCCGGGCCCACCCTCCGGCCGGGACGCGGGCACGAAAGAATTGACGGCCGCCTCCCGGCCTGCGCAATAAGCAGGCCAGTGCGCCCGGAAGCTGCAGGCCCGCCCGGCAGGGTCAATCCCTCTCCCATCCCGGTCACCCCAGCCGGGGCCCGGCCTCGTCTCGACTCGCTCGATCTGCTGCGCGGCGCGATCATGGTCCTGATGGCGCTCGATCATGCGCGCGATTATCTGAGCGCCGCCGTTCTCCTCTTTGAGCCGACCGATCTCGCCCGAACGACGCCCGCGATTTTCCTGACCCGCTGGATCACGCATTTCTGCGCGCCGGTGTTCTTTCTGCTCGCCGGCACCGGGGCTTACCTTTCCCGGGGACGCGGCCGAACAACAAATGAGGTGGCGTGGTTTCTCGGCACACGCGGCCTCTGGCTGGTGGTCCTTGAACTGACCCTGGTCCACCTCGGCTGGATGTTCCGGTTCGATCCGCAGAACCTGGCCGGGCAGGTCATCTGGGCGCTGGGCTGGTCGATGGTGATCATGGCGGGCCTGGTTTACCTGCCGCTCCCGGCCATTGCCCTGTTCGGTCTCCTGCTCGTCGCAGGGCACAATCTTTTCGACGGCCTGGGGGCCGGGGCGTTCGGTTCGCTGGGCTGGCTTTGGCAAATCCTGCATGAGGGAGGCCCGATTCCCCTGGGCTCCTGGGGATTGCTTTTCATCGCCTATCCCCTCGTGCCCTGGGTGGGAGTCATGGCCGCAGGTTACGCGCTGGGCCCGGTCTTCCAGCGCGACCGGGTCGCGCGGCGCCGCACGCTCCTCCAGCTCGGCCTGCTCCTGACGGTGGCTTTCGTCCTCCTGCGCGCGTCGAATCTCTACGGTGATCCCCGGCCATGGACGTCCCAAAAGGATTGGATCTTCACCCTGTTCTCCTTCCTCGACTGCGCAAAATATCCGCCTTCACTCCTTTATCTGCTGATGACGCTGGGACCGGCGCTGCTTTTCCTGGCGTTTTTTGACGGAGCGCAGGGGCGCTGGACCCGGCCCTTCATTATTTTCGGGCGGGTGCCGCTCTTCTTTTACCTGTTGCACCTCCCGCTGATCCACGGGCTGGCGCTTCTCCTTTCCCTGATGCGGCACGGCCACGCCGCGGGTCTTCTCCAGACGCCTCCATTCTGGGGCCCGGAGGCGGCGGCGCTTTATCCGCCGGGTTACGGCTACACTCTTCCAATCGTTTACGCCTGCTGGATTGGCGTGGTCCTGCTGCTCCTGCCCTTGTGCCAATGGTTCGCGGCGCTGAAGCAGCGCCGGCGTGATGCCTGGCTCAGCTACTTCTGAAGGTTCGCATCCCCTGCCCGGCCCGGTGGGATGGAATCAGGAGTAAAGATATTCGTCGTGATACTCGCGCTGCGGCGCGAACTGGACCTGGGCGTCCCCGGCCGTTTCCGGATACTCGAAGATTTTGCCCTCGTAGTTCCGGATGACGATTTTCTCGTTGTCGTGATAAAGCACGTAATCCGGATTGACCGGGACCTTGCCGCCGCCGCCGGGGGCATCGATGACGAACTGCGGCACGCCGTAGCCGGTGGTGTGGCCGCGCAGCCCCTCGATGATTTCCACGCCCTTCGCGACCGAGGCGCGCAGGTGGGATGAGCCGGTGATCAGATCGCACTGGTAGAGGTAATAGGGACGCACCCGGCACATGAGCAGCTTGTGCACGAGCGTCTTCATCGTCTCCAGGTCGTCGTTCACGCCGCGCAGGAGCACGCTCTGGTTGCCGAGCGGGATGCCGTGGTTGGCCAGGCGTTCCAGCGCCTCCTTCACCTCCGTGGTGAGCTCGCGCGGATGGTTCACGTGCACGCTCATCCAGAGCGGATGATACTTCTGCAGCATCGCGCAGAGCTCCGGCGTGATCCGCTGCGGCAGGAAAATCGGCACGCGCGTGCCGATGCGCAGAAACTCGATGTGCGGGATCGCCCGCAGGCGGCTGAGGATTTTCTCCAGCTTTGCCGTCGCTGAAGAGCAGGGCGTCGCCGCCGCGAAAGCAGCACGTCGCGAACCTCGGTGTGTTCCTCGAGATAACGGAAGGCGGCCTCGAATTCCGTGTGCAGTTCCTGCTCGCCCACGCCGCTCACCACGCGGCTGCGGGTGCAGTAGCGGCAGTAGCTGGCGCAGCGGTCGGTCACCAGGAAGAGCACCCGGTCCGGATAGCGATGGACCAGGCCCGGGACCGGCATGTGCGAATCCTCGCCGCAGGGGTCCGCCATTTCGTAGGGCGACGTCCAGGTTTCCTCGATCCGGGGAATGACCTGGCGGCGGATCGGGCAATCCGGATTATTGGGCTCGATCAGGTTGAAGAAATGCGGGAGTGATGGCCAGGGCCAGCTTGTCGCCGGAGAGCAGCACGCCGGCGCGCTCTTCGGCAGAAAGCTGCAGATGACGTTCCAATTGCGGCAGCGACGTGACGCGATTCTTCAGCTGCCACTTCCAGTCATTCCACTGCTCCGCCGGCACCTCCGGGAAGTATCCCGGTGCGTGCGAAATAAACTGTCTGCCCTCGCTGTTCCCTGCGGTGAGATTCACCATTATTCGATTTGTGGAAGAAAAACTTAAGGCTGTTAACTATCGTGTCAACGGCACGCGAACCTTACGCACGGGAAGACCCGCGCGGTTGCCTTCCCGGGGTGGACGCACCGGCTTGAACGATGCAGGTTTCAGCGTGTCCAAGGTTTCTACCATGCGCCCCCTCCTCCTGCTTTTCTCCCTTGCCCTCCTCCCCCTTGGCTCCGCCTGGGCCCAGTCCACCAGCCCGGTGGAATCGGCCCCCACTCCTGCAGTGGAACCTGCCGCCGCGGAAGCCGGGAAAGATGTGCTGCACCAGCTCAGTAACGCCTTCGCCCGGGTCTACGATATCGTGGCCCCGGCCGTGGTCGTGATCGAGGTCTCAAAGGAGGCCGGGGAGGCGCCCTCTCTCGAGGATCTTTTTTTCCGGGGCCAACCGGAGGAGGAGGATGGCAATCGGCGGCGACTGCCGCGCAACTTCGGACCGGCTGAAAGCGAAGGCTCCGGCTTTATCGTCCGGGCGGACGGCTACATCTACACCAACAACCACGTCCTCGACGGCGCGAACAAGGTGCGGGTGAAGCTGAAGGACGGCCGTGAATTCGAGGCCAAAGTGGTGGGCACGGATGAAAAAACCGATATCGCCGTGATCAAGGTCGAGGCCGACAACCTCCCGGTGGCGCAGATCGGCAACAGCGAATCGGTCCGGGTCGGGCAGTTTGCCTTCGCCATCGGCGCCCCCTACAAGCTCGATTACACCTTTACCTACGGCGTCATCAGCGGCAAAGGCCGGAACCGTCTCTTTGAATCAGGCGGCTATGCCATCACCGATTTTATCCAGACGGACGCTTCCATTAATCCGGGCAACAGCGGCGGGCCGCTGTGCGATATCGACGGCAACGTCATCGGCATGAACACCCTGATCAACGGGCTGAACCGCGGCCTCGGCTTCGCCATTCCCATCAATCAGGTCAACGAAATCGGGCAGCAGCTCATGGCCGGGAAGAAAATCCTCCGGCCCTGGCTCGGCATCCGCATCGAGACTCTTGGGCAGGACTCGAGCATCCGCGATCTCTTCAAGGGCCTGGAGAACGGCGTGGTCGTCCGCACCATTGAAGCCGACGCGCCCGCCTACAAGAGCGAACTGCGCCCGTTTGACGTCATCACCGCGGTGGACGGCAAGACCGTGGATTCCGACACGGCCCTGCAGCGCGAGATCCTGCGCAAGGAAATCGGCCAGAAGGTGGAGCTGACCGTCTGGCGCAAGGGGAAGACGGTGAAGATCCCGATTACCACAGGCGAACTGCCGGGCCAGGTCAGCCGCGCCGCCAACGTCCCCTCGGCCCCCGCCCCGGATGATCCGCCGGAGACGAACAAGTTCGGCGTCCAGGTGCAGGAACTGACAAAGGAGGTGGCGGACCGCCTGAAGCTGAACACCGACCAGGGCGTCATCGTCACCGGGGTGGACGACAACAGCCTGGCCTCGCGCCAGGACATTCAGCGGGAGGATGTCATCACCGAGATTGACGGGCAGCCGGTGACCGACCTGAAAAGCTTTCGCGCGGCCCTGAACAAGGCCGACCCGCGGAAAGGCGTCCTGCTTTATCTCGACCGCAAGGGCACGAAGACCTTTGCTGTCTTGAAAGCGGACGGCTAGGCGGGATCAAATATTGGCACGCAGCGGCACCGGCCGTTACGTTCCCCTCTTAACATGATCTTCCAGCTGATCTACCGAAGCACCGCGGCGCGGCCTTTTTATCCGGGCGATTTGCTGGCGCTCCTGGAACAAAGCCGCCGCAACAACGAGCGGCTGGAGATCACGGGCATGCTTCTCTTTCGGGACGGCCAATTCATGCAATTGCTTGAAGGGGACGAAGAGGTCGTGCGAGCCCGCTTCGAGATCATCGCGCACGATCCCCGGCACAAGTGGGTCCACCTGGTCATGAGCGGCCCGTCCGGCCGCCGCGAATTCACCGGCTGGTCCATGGGTTTTGACGAGGCGGAGCGCTCCTCCTACCCCGCAATCTGGCAGGAACAACTCCCGGGGGCGCAACCCTTTCCCGAGCAGGAAAGCGTGGCCCGCACTCTTCTCCTCTCTTTCCGGCCGGAGTCAGCCGCCGCCTGAAGCGCGGGCCAGGTCAGCCTTTGCGGCCGGCCACCACCAGGACGATACCGCCGACCAGGCAGAGGCCGCCCACGACCGGGCCGATCGGAATCTTGTGCTCGTTCTCCTTGTTGATCTCCAGCGGCCCGAGCTTGGCCACGTTTTCCTTCGTGGTAAAGCTGGTGTAGCCGCCATAGGCGAGGGCAACGATGCCGATGGCGATCAGGATGACGCCGATAATACCGACTGGTTTCATAAGGGATGGTCTTTCCGGGTGCCCTTTTAGAGGGGCCGTCGACCTTGGATCAAGTTAATAATCAGAACGACGAGAGCGATGACGAGGAGGATGTGGATAAAGTTCCCCAGCACGCCAAAACCGAGCCAGCCGAGGGCCCAGAGCACGAGAAGAATGACGAAGATAGTCCAGAGCATATGTTTCCTTTTGTTGAGGTTACCAACGACTTCGCAAGCCGCTGGCTGGTCGCGCTTATGCACTTTTTATTTTTTTTCGTCAAGAGATGTCGATATTTCCAAAAAAAGCACTAATTGCTGGCCTCTCCTTTCGTTCCTCCCTAAAAATGGACGACGATGAACCGTCTCACCCGACTCCTCTGGCTTCCGCTCTTCCCCATCTTTCTCGCCTGCGCCCACGATGGAACCGTGGTGCGCAAGGAGTTCCGACCCCTCTCCGCCTGCCTGAGTTACGGCATCGAGGGCATCTATAATTTTGTCCTGCGCGGTCGCGACGGTGTCCTGCGCAGCCAGATGGTGACGCGCGAGGTCTACTCCCGCTATCAGCCCGGCGATTATTTCAACGATCTCCAGCCGCCCCCCACCGGTTCCTACGCAGGCAAGCACGGCGACAAGCAGGTGATTGATGCCCCCCTGCCGGAACCCTGCTGCCCGCCCACCCCGCTGCCCCGTCTTTATTACGGCGATCCGGGCACAATCACTCCGCTCAGCGATCACCGGGGCCACAAGCCCACGGCCGCCGTGAAGAAGGAAACCGTCACCCGCCTGGCTGCAAAAAAATCGGGCCGGCCTGCCACCGCGCGCCTGGCGACCACCCGCAAAAAAGCGACGGGTAAGTCCTCGAACAGGACCGCCACGGTCTCCCGCCCGGTCAGAACTGCCCCGGCAGCAACGGCACGCCTCCAGACCCGGACCACCGCCGCGGCCTGGCGCAGTGTCCCGCTTATCGTCCTGGCTTCGAATCGGTAGACCCGGCGGAACCTTCATCGTCGAGCGCCGCGCGCAGCTTCCAGCCTGCCTTCTCAAGGCGCCCGGCGGCTTCGTCGAGGCTGCAACCACGCAGGCCGGCCACGGTGCGGATCGCCCGGGCGCGCAGTTTTGTGTTCGAGGGCACCAGGTCGATCATCATGTTTCCGCGCACCTTGCCGAGGCGGGCCATCGCGCCCGTGCTGAGGATATTCAAAGCCACCTTGGTGGCGCTCCCGGCCTTCAGCCGCGTTGAGCCGGTGACGATCTCCGGTCCCGTGGCGAGATTGATCGCGATCTGCGCAGCTTGACCAACCGGCGCACCGCCGGGACGACAGGTGAGCAGGATCGTCCCGGCGCCGATGCTCCGGGCAAACTCGAGCGCGCCGAGAACGAACGGCGTTCGTCCACTTGCGGTCACGCCGCAGACGACGTCCCGTGGGCCCACGTTCCGTTCCTTCAAGGCCAGGACCCCGCCACTGCGCTCATCCTCCGCCCCCTCCACACTGCGATAAAGAGCGCGGACGCCCCCGGCAATGATGCCCTGCACCAGGTCGGGTTCCGTCCCGAACGTCGGGGGAATCTCGCTGGCATCGAGCACACCCAGGCGCCCGCTCGTTCCTGCTCCCACGTAAAACAAACGCCCGCCCCGGCCCAGCGCCCCGGCGATCAGCTCAAGCGCCTCCGCCAGTTCCTCTCGACAGTCGTGCAGGGCCGCGGCGACCCCGGCCTCTTCGCGCACAAACAGATCAACCATCTCCCGTGGGCTCATCCCTTCCAGCTCTGACGATCGCGGATTCGCGCTTTCCGTGGGCGATTCGGCCAGACCGGGCTCCGACTCGACCCCCGGCGGCCGCGCCCGGATTGGTGCGATCGAACCCGTGAGAATTTCATCGCCCGCCGCGGCCAGGCGCAGCGCGCCCAGCTCGGGCGGTTCCGGAGCCGACTGAACGTCGGCCTCAGGCAACAGCTCGCGCAAGGCGTGGGAAAAGGCCTCGACATAAAACGGCTGGCGTTCGAACAGACCTCCCTGCCATCGCACCGCCGGCGCCTTCAGGGCCAGACGATGCGCGACCGCCGCGGTGTATTCCGCCAGCGTGCGCGCGCCCGTGGCGATGATTTCCTGCACCGGCAAATCGCCCGCCAGCGCCGCTTCGAAAACAGTCGGGCTCAGCGCCGCGATTTCCATCTTATCCGCTGTTTGCGCCCAGCGCACCAGGTCATCCAGCGAGTTCAGGCAAAGAGCGTTCAGGATTCTGCCCGCAAAGGCGCCTTCGCCCCGGTGCAGGTCGTAAGCGCGCAGAATGAGCCGCAAGGCCTGCAGACCGACAAAGTAACCGCCGCCGGTATCGCCCAGGATGTGCCCCCAGCCGCCGGCCTTCTCCGTGCGAGTTCCGGCCCGCCCCGTCACGGACGCCCCGGTCCCGGCGTTCACCGCAATGCCGTCGGCTGTTCCCAGGGCCGCCGCCAGGCCGGAATCCCGGTCGCTGCCCACGGTCACCCGGGCCTTCGGCCACAACGATTTCGCCAGCAACTCGAGCTGCCGGTGGTCCTCCGGCGTGACACAGCCGGCCAGAAACAAACCGACGCGCTCCACCTCCCGCGGCAACTCGGCCAGGATCTGGCGCAACCTTTCCGGCGACGTCAGGCGAAGATTCGAGGGCGGCAGCCTGCCGTGTCCCTTCTCCGCGATGACGCCGTTCTCCTGCGCTTCGGCCACGATCCAGGCGGTCTTGGTCCCACCACCTTCCACCCCGAGAATGCGTTCCATGGCACCGGCAAGATAACCTTTCACCGCGCTTTTGCAGAGCGCTTGGCAGACGACGCCGCCCACCTAGAATCTCCCATGGCTCTTTCCGCCGCGGCCGCGAAGAAAAAAATCAGTGAGCTCCGGCGGGCGCTGGAGGAACACAACCGCCGCTATTACGAAGAGGCCGCCCCGGTCATCAGCGATCGCGCCTACGACGCCCTCCACGCAGAGCTGCTCGATCTCGAGAAGGCGTTCCCGCAATTCGAGTCGGCCACCTCCCCCACCCGCCGGGTCGGCGGCAGACCGCTGAAATCATTTTCCCAGGTGCAGCACCGGGTCCCGATGCTGAGCCTCGATAACACCTACTCGGAGGAGGAGGTGATAAACTTCTACACCCGCCTGCAGCGTCTTCTCCCAGAGACCGAGATCCCGGTCCTCATCGAACCCAAGATCGACGGCGTGGCTGTCTCCCTGCTGTATGAAAAAGGGAAGCTCGTGCACGCGGCCACGCGCGGGGACGGGACCATCGGCGACGATATCACCCAGAATATTCGCACCCTGCGCCAGGTACCGGCGACGCTTTCCGGGCCGGCCCCGGCATTGCTCGAGGTCCGGGGCGAGGTCTTCATGGAAAAGGCCGGCTTCGCGCAGGTTGAACGAAGCCCGCGCCGCGGAAGGTCCTGCCGCCTTTCGCGAACCCCCGGAACGCGGCCGCCGGTTCCCTGAAGCAGCTTGATCCCGCCATGGTCGCGCAGAGACCGCTGGGCCTTGTCTGCTACGGGACCGGCGCCCTCGAAGGGGCCCGGCTCAGTCGCCAGGCCGAGGTTTTTCCCCTGCTTGAAAAGCTGGGCCTGCCCCCGGCGGAACGCTGGTGGCCGGCCACCAACACCGAGGAGATTCTCGAGGCGATCCGCGAACTCGACCGGGTGCGCGGCCGGTTTCGTTACCAGACGGACGGAGCCGTGGTGAAAGTTGATCTCTTTGCGCAGCGGGAGGCCCTCGGTTTCACGGCCAAGTCGCCCCGCTGGGCCATTGCCTACAAATATGAAAGCGAGCAGGTCGAAACCCGCCTGCTCGACATCCTGATCCAGGTCGGCCGGACCGGGGTGCTCACCCCGGTGGCGGTCCTGGAGCCGGTGGTGGTGGGCGGCAGCACCGTCGCCCGCGCCACCCTGCATAACGAGGAGGAGATCGGCCGCAAAGACATCCGTCTGGGCGACCTCGTGCAACTGGAGAAGGCGGGTGAGGTCATCCCTGCCATCGTGGGAGTGCGGACGGATCTGCGCACCGGAAAGGAAAAAAAGTTCCGCATGCCTTCCCAGTGCCCGGTCTGCGGGAGCGACGTGGTGCGGGACGCGGAACAGGTGGCCGTGCGCTGCGTCAACGCGGAATGCCCGGCGCAGTTGAAGCGCCGCATCGAACATTTCGCTTCGCGCGGCGCCATGGACATCGAGGGTCTCGGCGAGGCGATGGTCGAACAGCTGACCACGCAGGGCCTCGTCCGCGAACTCAGCGACATCTATGCCCTGACGGCGGAACAGCTCGGCACGCTCGAGCGCATGGGAGAGAAGAGCATTGCCAATCTTCTCGAGGCCATTGCCGCCAGCAAAACGCGCCCTCTCTGGCGCCTTATTTTCGGCCTTGGCATCCTGCACGTTGGGACCAGCGCCGCCCGCGCCCTTGCCTCCCATTTTTCCACCATCGACCGGCTGCTCGATTGCACGATCGAGGAATTGCTGCGCGTGCCCGACGTGGGCGAGGTCGTTGCCGCCAGCATCCACCGCTTTTTCCAGGAAGCCGCCAATCGCAAGTTGATCCGGCACCTCCGCGAAGCGGGCGTCTCCCCGCCGCCGGAGAAGAAGCGTGCGGCTCGAGCAGGAAGGTTTTAACGGAACGACCTGGGTGATCACCGGGACGCTCAGCCAGCCCCGCGAGGAAATGGCCGAGATGATTCTGTCCCGCGGCGGCAAGGTCACCGGCAGCGTGAGTAAAAAAACCACCTATCTGCTCGCGGGGGAGGAGGCGGGCAGCAAGCTGGAGAAGGCAGGGAAGCTGGGCGTGCGCGTGCTCGACGAGGCGGCCTTCCGCGCCCTGCTGAACACCTGAACCGTCAGGGGGTGCGTTCCGCCGCGCTCGGGCGGGACTGCAGCCGCAGGGGGAGCGCCTGCTGCGGGGAAAGCGAGGAGGCGGTCACCGCGCTGCGCGCCGCCGGATGCCAGCTCGCCTCAACATCAAAGGTCAGTTTCTCTTCGCCACGCCGCACGGTCACCGGCACGGTTTCGCCGGCGGTGATAAAGAAAGAGGCGTCAATCACATCCTCCGGTTCGCGGACTTCGACGTTGCCCACCTGCAGAAGAATATCGCCCATCTGCGCGCCCGACTCGGCCGCGGGCGTTTCCGGCATGATCGCGGTCATCTGCGCGCGGGATTGTTCCACCCGCTCAGGCGCCTCACCCACGTTGATGCCGACCCAGCCATGGCGGACCTCCCCAAAACGAACATAATCGCCCCGGATTTTCTCCGCGGCGTCGATCGGCAGAACATAACAGGAGGAGGCGTTCTCGAGGCTGCTCACCACCATCCCGACCACTTCACCGCGGAAATTCAGGAGCGGAGCCCCCGCTTCGCCCCGCTGCGTGGGCAGGTTTACCCGGAGATGCGTGGTGGCAAAATAGCGGCCGCGATACTTGCGGTCGAACCCGGCCACCATGCCAAAGCTGGGCGTCTGCGGCAGGTCGAGAGGAAACCCGATCGTGACCACCGGGGTGGCGATCTCCAGCTGCGAGGATCTTCCAATCGGCAGAGCCTGGGTGGTGGCATCGATCTTGAGAATGGCGAGCCCGCTGCGCACATCGGCCACGAGTTGTTGCGCCGGGTAGGTTTTCCCATCCATCTCCACGCTGAAACTTTCGGCGTCTCCACCCACCGAGTAGGCGGTGTAGAGCGTCCCGGTGGGATCAACGAAGAATCCGGTCCCGGAAAGCTCGCCATGTTTGTCGATGGCCTTGATCTTGACCACGGCGCGGGCGTGCCGGGCAAAGATGCCCTTGACCTCCTGGCTGATGGAAGCCGCCACCGGGCCGGCCGGGGGCGATGCGGGGGAGGTCTCCTGGGCCGCGAGCGAAGCCGCGAGCAAAGGGGACAGGAAAAGCGTCCTGAACATGAAAACGAAACCGGGCTGGCCTGACCGGAACAGGCTAGAACCTGAACGACGCCGACTCATAACTCACGGGAGGACTATCCAGCACATACCGCGGCGGCGCGGTCCGTTGAGTTTGAGGGGACTCCGTCACGCTGCGGAAAACCGGGGTGCGGAAATCGCGGGTGGCCACGGGACTATGGAGGCTCCAATTGGCCGTCTCCGGCGCGGTCGTCTCGATGGCAGCGGCCTCAAACTGTGCCAGTCCGTTGGTTTCCGGGGCCTGGTAGACCTTCAGGGTCAGAACGGCGGCACAGATCAGAACGGCCGCCGCGGCCACCGGATAGGAAGTGAGCGAAGGAACATTCAGGTTCAGCATGAAGTCCTGCGCCCGCTGCAGGGCGAGGCGCCAGAGCGGCTGCCGCAGCAGTTCATCGCGCTGGCGGCGATGAAACTCGTGAATGAAATTATCGAAGTAGCCCGGCGGCGGCTGCTCAAATTTTTTGAGCCGCAGCAATTTTCCGATTTCCTGGTCGAGATTATCCATGGGGGTTTGAGCCGGTCTGTCTAGGCAACAGGATTCTTCCGGAACTCGTCCAGATAATTCTGCAATTGCCGGTTCGCGTAAAAGAGCCGGGACCGTACCGTACCCTCGGAGACGCGTAATATTTTACTGATTTCTGCATGGGGCATGCCCTGAATGTGGAACATGGTGACGACCGCTCTGTGTTCATCAGACAATTTCATCATGGCCTCGTTCAATCTTCGCTGCAGTTCGGACAGGTCGGCCTCGCGGACCGGACTGCTGGTGGCGGTCAGCTCAAGGAACTCCTTGTCGTTGTGGACGCTGCCGTCCACGTCATCCAGGCTCAGGTGAAAGCGCCGCCCCCGCTTTTTCAGGAAATTAAGTGTCATGTTCACCGCGATCGAGTGAATCCAGGTGTAAAAGGAGGATTTGCCCCGGAACCCGCGGATTGACTTGTAGGCCTTCGAAAACACGTCCTGCAGCAGGTCGTTCGTGTCCTCGTGGTTCGAGGTCATGTTGTAGACCAGCCCGTAAAGCCGGGGGGTATACTTGATCACCAGCTGGTCAAAGGCGGAGGCGTCGCCCTCCTGAGCGCGCGCCACCAACTCCTGGTCGTCATCGGTCCGCGGCTGATCCATCACCTTGCGCCCAGCTTTAGCACGCGAGGAGAGCCCGGACGACAACAATCCGGAAAGTCGTCCAGTTACAGGCACGGCCAGTGATTCACCCATCGCCATCAGCCCCGGCGGTCCCGCAATAAAATAAGGTAGATCAGGTTGCCGAGGGCGGCGATGAAGGCCGCCACGTAGGTAAGGGCGGCGGCATTCAAGACCTTGCTGACGCCGGAAGCCTCGTGCCCCGCCTGCACCATCCCCATCTCGGAGAGGATCACCTTGGCCCGGCGCGAGGCGTCAAACTCCACCGGGAGGGTGATGAGCTGGAATCCCAGGATGATGAGGTAACAATAAATCCCCAGCGTGATCAGGCCGGTAATCTGGAAGAAAATGCCGCCAAAAATGACAAAAGGAAGCAGCTGCGAGGAAACCTGGGTCAGGGGCACAATGGCCATCCGCCATTTCAGAGGCGCGTAGGCCTTGGCATGCTGGATGGCGTGGCCGCTCTCGTGCGCCGCAATCCCCAGCGCCGCCACTGAGGGCGTATGATAGACGTTCGTGGAAAGGCACAGACGCTTCTTTGAGGGATCATAGTGATCGCCCAGGAAATCGTTGGTCTCCACCACCTCGACATCGTGGATCTGCGCCGCGCGCAGAATATCCCGAGCCGCCTCGGCACCGGTGATGTTGGAGCTGGCCCGCACTTCGCCCCATTTCTTGAAAGCGCCGCTCACGCGCATCTGCGCCCAGAGGCCGACAATGAGCGGGACGCCAATAAGAAGCATCCAGCTGCCAATTCCTCCACCAAGTCCTATCGGGTACATAATTCTTCTGTTTCTCCTGCCCTCTTAGACCGCCGAGGCGCTGATTCGTTCATCCACCAGCCGGCTGACGCCCAAACCTACACCTCGAGAAATTTTTCGAGGCGCGAAAGCAGGCGGATGCCGGTTTTCGTCAGCACCACCACATCTTCCAGGCGAACACCGCCCAGCCCGGGATAATACAGGCCCGGTTCCACGGTGAGGGTCTGCCCTTCCTTGAAAACGGTTTTCTGAAAGCGCGGGTACTCATGGATCTCGAGCCCGAGACCGTGGCCCGTCCCGTGGAAAAACCCGGTCTGGCGGCCCTGGCTCACCCGCGTGGGATAACCCTCGCGGGTGAAGAAGTCCTTGATCTCATGGTGCAAGGCGAGGCCGTCGACACCCGGCTTCATTTTTTTCAGGCCGAGTTCCTGGCCGCGGCGCACGGTCTCCCAGAGCGCGCGCTGCTCCTCGCTCGCGCGTCCCCGCACCACCGTGCGGGTGAGGTCGCCATAGTAACCGGTGGCGGCATCGCGGGGGAACACATCCAGGATGATGAGCGAATTCGCCTTGAGCGGCCCCGAGCCTCTTTCATGGGGATCGCACGCCTGGTCGCCCCCGGCCACAATGGTGTTGGCCGGCAATCCACCGGCCCGCAGCACGGCGGAATCGATCTCGGCCCGGAGAATCTCGGAGGTCAGCGTTTTGCCCTGCCAGGTCAGCCGGCGACCGCGCCCGATGCGGGACCGGCGCAGCACCTCGATCCCGCGGGCCATGCCGGTCTCGGTGATGATCAGGGCGCGCCGCATCAGCTTCTGTTCCTCCGCCGTCTTGGTCTCCCGTTCCGGCCAGAAGAGGCCGTCGACCGCCCGCAGCCGGATATTCCGCCGCTGCAGCCGCTGAGCGAACCCCAGCGGAAAAGTGGAAGGGACCAGGGCGGACCGGATACCCCGGCTTTGGAGGAAATGAGCCAGCACTTCCACGTAGGGCGGTGCCTTCCGGGCCGATCCCTGCACTTCGCTTTCGAAGCGCGAGTAGGGCAGCACCTGGTCGACCTCCGCCTGCCGCCGGCCGCGATCAATCTCGAGGTCGCTCAGGACAATCGTGCGGCGCCCTTTTTGTTCCAAAAAGATGAAGGGATCCGGCACAAAGAGGCGGGTCGCGTAAAGCATGTCCGGATCGGTCTCGCTTGCGGCGACGATCAGCCGGACGGGTGAGGCGGTCTTTTTTCTTGGCACGGTCACAGATGTAACGCGCCCGGCGGCCCTTGTCATCAACTGCGGCGGACCTCGAGCTGGCGGCGCAGGACGTACTGCAGCAGAACAAGCGGCCCGAGCACGGACCCGAGGAGGACGAAAGTGTTGAAGGTGAAGATTCCGATCTTGAAGGTCCGTTCCTTCCCGAACCACGTCCCAAGCGAGTAGGTCTTCTCGCTCCCGAAGAAAACGTTCGGTTCCCCGCCGCGGCGATAATCCTTCTGCTCCATCTCCGCATTCGAGATCAGGTCGGAGATCTTCTGGTTCACGTAGAGGCGCTCCGCCGAAACCGGCCCGACCGCCTCCTCGAAAAGCTGGCGATCAAAGGCCCGTTCGCCGTCGAGAATCCGGTCGATGGTGACAAGATATGGTTCGATTTGCCGACCCGATTGCGCCTCCAGACCGAAGAGGATGGCGAGGATACCCTTCAGATCGTCAAGGCGCTGGGCCTGCTCCCGGCGGAGCTGGTTATCGGAGGCAATCCGGTCGATTTCGCGCTGGGCCCGTTCCTGCCGGCGGGTCAGGGGGTTTAACTTGGCATGGGCCACGATCATTTCCTCGTAGGACCAGCGCATGGCGATGAACTGGCAGACCAACGGCACCTCCAGCCGGCTGCTCATCTTTTTACCCTGTTCTTCCGTCGGGTTTTCGGAGAACCAGCGCGAAAAGGTGTAGATGAGCGCGAGGTTGCGGTTCATGTCCTCGTACTTGATCAGCGCGCCGCCCATGATGATCTGCGGAATCAGGACCAGGGGGACGATGTTGGCCGCCGTTTTCGGGTCGGCCACGAGTGAGGAGACCAGGAGGCCGAGCGAGACGCCGCTCATGGCCGTGAGGAACATGATGGCCAGATCGATCCAGAACATGCCGCGGATCTGCAGGAGATAATTGCCGATCAGGACAAAGAGAACGCACTGGGCCAGGGCAAAGACCGCCAGGGAAACGGTTTTCGCGATGACGTAATAGGACAGACGCACATTCAGGTTGCGTTCCCGGTTCAGGACCGGCCGGTCGCGGATGATATCGTCCGCGCTGTTCGTCAGCCCGAGGAACATGGCCACGATCAAGGCAAGAAAAAGATAGGTCGGGATATGGTAGGCCGAGGCAAAGTCGTATCTCCCGCTGTCGGAATAGCGCAGGATGGTGGCGATGAGCAGCGCCAGGACCGGGGCAACCCCGATGGTGATGCCGAGGTTGGCCCGGTTGCGCAGCTTGCTCATGAAAGCCCGCCGCATGAGCGTGCGGAATTGCGTCCACTCGTCGTGCCAGCGCACGGAACTGAGCCGCCGCTTCCTCGGCGCCGGCGCCGGCGCCTGCGTCATGGTGCTCTCGCGCCGGAGCGAGACCTGCTTCACATCCTGGATCAGCCGGAAGGCCTCGTATTTGTCGCGCCAGAACTCGGGGGAATAACGGCGGGCCGGGACCAGTTGCCCGCGATTGTTCTCCTCATAGATGATGTCGCCGCTGAGATCGCGCAAGGGCGTCTCCAGCACGTCAAAAATGAACTCGGGGCGGGTCGTGCCACAGGCGGGGCAGGCCCCGAGGTCCGCGCCGAACTGGTGCTGATGCTCCGCCTCCGCGAAATAGCGCAGCATCTCCGTGGGGGTGCCGAAGAAGACCAGCCGCCCGCCCTTGTCGAGCAGGACCGCCTTGTGAAACATCTGGAAGAGTTTTGAGCTCGGCTGGTGAATGACGACGATAACAATCTTGTTGTGCGCCATCCCGCGGATGATCTCGATGACGTGCTCGGAATCCTTCGAGGAAAGACCTGAGGTCGGCTCGTCAAACAGGTAGATGTCGGAGGAGCCGATCATGTCGAGGCCGATATTGAGCCGTTTTCGCTCGCCGCCGCTGAGCGTTTTCTTGACCGGGCTGCCGACAATGCTGTCGCGGCGTTCGCTCAAGCCCAGCTCGATCAGCTTGCTGTCGAGACGCCGGTTCCGATCGCGGCGGGAAAGGTGGGGCGAGCGGATGGCGGCCGCGAAATGGAGGTTCTCCGCGATGGTCAGGTGCTCGTCGAAGGCGTCCTCCTGCGGGATGTAGCTGATGTAACGCTTCAGATCGTCGAGATTGCCATAAAGCGACTGTCCGTTCAGGAGGACCTGGCCGCCGCTGGGCTGCAATTGCCCGCCGACCACCTTCAGGAGCGTGCTTTTGCCCGAGCCGCTCGCGCCCATGACGCAGACCATTTCCCCGCGGCTCAAGGCCATGGAAATGCTGTCGAGACCCAGCTCGTTGTTGGAAAACCGGTGGCTGATGTCATTCAGCTCCAGGCTGCGGATGATGTTCCGCTCCTCCTCGATGATCCGCTCGGAAAAGTTGCAGCGAAGAAACTGGCCGACATCGATCCGGATGGTGTCGCCATCCGCGAGTGGGGCGGAGGTGCGCACCGAATTCTCCCCCACCATGATGGGCCGGTCGGCCTCGACCACTTCCAGCACCCCGATGCGCTGATCGTAGTCGCACGAGATCTTGAGCAGGACGTCGCCGCTCGTTCCCGGCGAAAGCAAAATGTCGTCCTCGCCGAGCAGGCTCGGATTGTTGGAAACCAGATACTCGGACTTGCTGGCCTTGAGCTGGAAACGGCCGCCGAGGGCGCGGGCGCGCCGCCGGAGATCGAGCAGGTCCATTTCGCTGCCGCTCTTGAAGATGATCCGGTCGTCGAGGGTGGCTTCGACCTCGCGGCCCGAGCGCAGCTCGATGCCGTTGAGGCTGGCCGCCACCGGCCGCAGCGCTTTCACTTTGACCTTCAGGCCAAAGGTCACCTCGAGGGAACTCTCGCGCGAGCGTGAGCGCTCCAGTTCCACCTCGTCCGCGTCGCGGTTCACCCGCACGAAGATCTGCGGGAGCGAAACGTTCTTCTTGGCGTTGAAATAGGCCGCGAGTTCCTGGTAGGTCAGGACCTGGTCGCCCACGAGGATGCGCTGGCCGGGATAGATCCGGCAAAAGCCGCCGCGGGCCAGCGGACGGCCCCGCACGGAAACAGGCTGGTCACTGTAGTTCTTGAGCAGGATCAGGTCGTGATACCGGAAGGCGAGGAGCCGGTCGTTTCCCTGCAACGACTTGACCAGGACATCGGCGGCTCCATTCGGCCCGAAGGAGATCGACTCGAGCGGGGACGCGCCCCTTTGGTAGATCGAGGGATCGGATTCCTCGGAGGCATTCAGCTGGTAGACGATGTCGATCGCCTGCGCCGCCATGCCGAGCTGCGACATGAAAGAGTAGAACTGGACGACCTGTTCCTGCTTCAGTCCGGCCTGGGAAATCAGGTCGTAAAGCTGCACGCCGAGCATGATCTTGCGGTCGGCGCTCAATTGCGTGGCCAGCTTTTGCGCCATCGCGGAAAGATCCTGCTGCTCGTAGAGCGCCTGCCGGAAAAGCTTGCGCAGCTCGGAGTAAACCGCCTCCGGGTAGTCATACCGCAGGAACCCGAGGCTCGAGTCGATCTCCTCCTCCAGCAGGACGCCATCCGCCTTGGAAAATCCGGCCAGCACCTGGATCAGGAGAGGGAGCAGATTCGGGCTCTCGGAGACGCTCCGCGGTTTGCGCAAGGCGCGCCGAAGCAGGCGCCGGCCCGTGCGACGAAAGCGGTACGCCAGCGGCGTCACCTTCTGCACAGCGCGGTCGATTCTGTCGGCGACGGTTGTGACCAGCTCAGTCATGGATCAGGGCAGGCAAGGTTACCGCATGCGGGCTCTCCCGGCAACGAAGGGGCCACCTGCGCCACCGCCACGAACTTCGCCCGCAGCCCCTCTCCGGCGCGCCCCCTGCTCTTTGCAATGGCAAACCCCGCATGTTAGCGTTTCCGACTCGCCCGTTACCGGGCCCCAACTGCCATGGCATCACCCGATCGTAATTCCCCGAAAGAGAACCGGCCCCGCGGCTCCGAGCCCAGTTTCAACTGGCGCGGCGTCATCCTTGTCGCCATCGCCATCGGCCTTTTCGCGCTTGCCCTGCTCGTCCGCAACAGTGGCTCGGTCAACCAGGAGGTTCTGCCTTACAACCGTTTCCTCGAGCTGCTGGAGAACAAGCAGATCGTCAACGATCCGGCCAAGCCGCTCCAGCTCGTGGTCGAGGAAGGCCGCCCGGTCCAGTCCTTGCGCGGCGAATACATCAAGCAGGGGAGCAGTTCCGCCCCCTCCCAGCAGGTGCCTTTCCGCACCGTGGTTTACCTCAATTTCACCTCCGACCTCGAGGAACGTCTCGCCAGCGCCGGCATCCAGCCAAACATCATCGTCGAGTCCACCAGCGTCATCACCCAGACCCTGATGAGCTTCCTGCCCATCGCGCTCTTCCTTCTCGTGCTCTACTTCCTTTTCCGGCAGCAGATCCGGATGGCCGGCAAGGGAGCGCTCAACTTCGGCAAATCGAAGGCGCGCATGCTCGCCCGCGACAAAAACAAGATCACCTTCCGTGATGTCGCCGGCGTCGAGGAGGCCAAGGACGAGGTCCAGGAACTGGTCGAGTTCCTGCGTGACCCGAAAAAATTCCAAAAACTCGGCGGCCGCATCCCCAAGGGCGTTCTCCTGGTCGGCCCCCCCGGCACGGGCAAGACGCTCCTGGCCCGCGCCATCGCCGGCGAAGCCGATGTGCCTTTCTTCTCCATCAGCGGCTCCGACTTCGTGGAGATGTTTGTCGGCGTCGGCGCCAGCCGCGTGCGCGACATGTTTGAGCAGGGCAAGAAATCGGCCCCCTGCATCATTTTCATCGACGAGATCGACGCGGTCGGCCGCCATCGCGGCCATGGGGTCGGCGGCGGGCACGACGAGCGCGAACAGACCCTGAACGCGCTGCTGGTCGAGATGGACGGTTTCGACACCCAGGAAGGCGTCATCATCATCGCCGCGACGAACCGTCCTGACGTGCTCGACCCGGCATTGCTGCGCCCCGGCCGGTTTGATCGCCAGATCACGGTGAATTTGCCGGACGTGAAGGGGCGCGAGGAAATCCTGCGCGTGCACTCCAAAAAAGTGAAGCTGGCCGAGGGCGTTGATCTTGCCGTGGTCGCGCGTGGCACGCCCGGCTACTCGGGCGCGGAACTGGCCAACGTCATCAACGAGGCCGCCCTGCTGGCGGCGCGCCGCGGCCTCAAGGGCATCACCCTGCGCGAGCTCGAAGAAGCCCGCGACAAGGTCCGCTGGGGCAAGGAACGCCGCAGCCTGGCCCTGAGCGAGAAGGAGAAAACGAACACCGCCTACCACGAGGCCGGGCACGCCCTCCTGCTCGAGCTGCTGCCGCACACGGAGCCGCTGCACAAGGTCACCATCATCCCGCGCGGTCCCTCGCTCGGCTCCACCATGTGGCTCCCGGAGGAAGACAAGTACACCAACCGCAAAAATGAGCTGCTGGCCAGCCTCGCCGTGAAAATGGGCGGCCGCGTCGCGGAAGAGATCATCTTCGGCGACGTCACCAACGGCGCCAGCGGCGACATCAAGATGGCGACCAACGTGGCCCGTCGCATGGTCTGCGAATGGGGCATGAGCGAAAAAATGGGCATGGTCGAGTACGGCGAGCATGAGGATTACGTCTTCCTCGGGCGCGATATTTCCCGGGCGCGCGATTACAGCGAGGCCACCGCGGAGGAGATCGACCGCGAAGTGCGAAAGCTGCTCGACGACGCCTACACCAAGGCCACGGAGGTGCTGACCGAGCACCGGACACACCTCGAGGCGATTGCGAAGGCGCTGCTCGAGTACGAGACTCTCGACGGTGCGCAGATCAAGGAAATCATCGAGCACGGGCGATTGCTGAACCCGCCGCCGGGACCGCCGCCTACTTCTGGCAAGACCATGCCGGCGGAGAAGCCGCCGAAACAGGTCGTGGTCGCGCCCGATGTGAACCCGCCGCTCCCCGGCGGACTCAGCGGGGCGCCCGCTTAACCAGGCCCCACCCCCACGGGCTCCCGGCCCCGCACGTCATGGACACGCTTCACTCCGTTTTGCTGGCCGGCGCCATCGGTGCGCTCTCCCTGGGTGTCGTCGTCTTCGCCCTGCGGCGCTGGACCACCTTCCACTCCGAGCGGAATTGGCGAAAGCTGCTCGCCGTGGCCGCGCTCGGCCTCGACCTTGCCGCCGCCTTCATCCACTTCCTCCACACGCATGGACCGGCCGGTCCCGCCGCCATGAGCTTCCCGGGGTTTCTCCGCGACCATCCCGCCTTCGCGATCGTGGCCCTTCTGGCCGTCGCCCTCTTCTTCACCGCCGGACGGCCCCGGCCCCGCTTGTAACCGAGGGCGAGGATAAGCCCCGCGCCTAGATGCGCGGCCCGCCGGTGTTGACCACGTGGACGGTGCTGGCCTGCGGCCCCATTTCGCCATGGGACTCGTCGTAGCGCACCTCCATCCCGACCTTCAGTTCCTCGAAGGACATGCCGACCACGGCATTGCGATGGAAGTAGACATCGGTCCCCATGAATCCGGTGATGAAGCCGTAATCGGCGAAAAGCTTGGCGATGAGCGCGCGCGGCTCGGCATGCGTCTTCACCTCATGCCGCTGGCGTTCGGCGAGCTCCTTCACCTGCCGCTCCATGTTCTTGAAAGCGTCGTTGATCACCTTGCTCAACGGTTCGTGCATTTCGTGCTCGTTTTGCCTCTCGTCCGCCACCAGCTCGTGCCCCGGCGGCACCGTCACGTCCACCCGCACCCGAAACGGGTTGCCGGAATGCTGCGCTTGGTTGGGACGCTCCACCGCCACGTCGCACCGACTGACGTGGTCACAAAAGCGGTCGAGGCGGGCCGCCTTGGTCCGGATGAGCTGATCGATGTCTTCCGTTTTTTCGACACCGCGGTAGGTCACGTTCACAGGCAGTTGCATGCGCCTTAACCTAGCTGATTCCCCTTCCCGACCAACTTTTTCGTCCCGCTCACAGCGGCTGGAGCGAGCGAAAATGCGATGAGAGCTTGCTCGGCTCGATCTTGACCAGGTCTGAATGGACGTGTTCGACAATCCGATTGCGCGCTGCCGCCGGGATCAGGTCGACGATGGCTGCATGAATGGCCGACGGGGCGGCAAACGACCAGCCCTGCGGTTTCTCATCCTCGACGATCCGGCCGATGTTTTCCGCCAGGTCCTTCAGGATCCGCCGGTCGATCTCGCTCTCGATGCCCTGCCGCTCCGCCATCGCGTTCATATGATGCCCCCCGTTTGCCCCCGGCGCGCTCGGAAAACGGCCGGCCTGGTCCGTCAGCTTTTCGTTGTAACGCCCGTGCGCGTCGGTGATATCGAACGCCTTGACCATCTGGAGCGAGGGCCCGCGGTTGGGCGTTTCGTTTACTTTGTAGGCTTTCAGGCTGCCACGGTCAGCCACCACAATCAGTGAAGTTGGTGTCATAATCTTTTTTCACAGACGCGCGCGCCACAGCCGCACGGGTGATGCCACAATCACCAACCAAAAATCGCATCTGGCAACGTCTTTGCGCCTGCGACTTTTTCCGGCCACCGCGGCCCACGCGCTATTTCCGCTTTTTCTTTTCCGGTTCGCCGCCATTGTGCGGCAACCGCACCTCACGCTTCTTCCACGACTCCTGCCGCGCCTGGGACTGCGCGCCCGCGCTCAGACGGAGCAGGCAGACCGCCCGGCCGCCGACTTCCGCATCGTCCCCCGAGGGCAGATGAGACGGTTCCGGCAGAAAACCGGATTCCGTCACGGTGTCGAGGATCAGATCCCAGACGAGTCCCTCCTGGCCCGGGAGGCGAAAGGGCACCGGCTCGTAATGGGCGTTGATAAGAAGAAGAAAGGTTTCATCACGGATCGGGGTGCCCTCGAAGCTCGAGCACGTCGATCGAATCACCGCTCAGGAGCATGCCGAGGCTGCGGACAAAAGGCGATGTCCACTCCTCGTCGGTCATTTCGTTCCCGCCCGGGTTGAACCACATTACATCCTTGATCTCCGAGCCGCGGATTCGGCGTCCCTGGAAAAATTTCGGCCGGCGAAAGACCGGATGATCGCGGCGAAAAGCAATCAACTGCCGGGTAAACTGGAGGAGCTGCTCCTGTTCCTCCGTTCGTTCCCAGCTCAGCCAGCTCAGTTCGTTGTCCTGGCAGTAGGCGTTGTTGTTCCCGTCCTGCGTCCGGGCGAACTCATCGCCTGCCGTCAGCATCGGCACGCCCTGCGAGAGAAAGAGGGTGGTGAGAAAATTGCGCCGCTGCTGCGCCCGGAGCTGTTTGATCTCGGGGTCATCCGTAGGCCCCTCTTCGCCGCAGTTCCACGAATGGTTGTTGTTGTCGCCGTCGTTATTCCCCTCGCCATTGGCCTCGTTGTGCTTGTCGTTGTAACTCACGAGATCGTTCAGGGTGAAACCATCGTGCGCGGTGATGAAGTTCACGCTCGCATACGGCCGGCGGCCACTGTGCTGGTAGAGATCGGGACTCCCGGTCAGGCGATAGGCCACTTCGCCGATACGACCCTCGTCCCCCTTCCAGAAACTGCGTATCGCGTCCCGGTATTTTCCGTTCCATTCCGCCCAGAGCACGGGAAAATTGCCGACCTGGTAACCGCCCTCGCCCACGTCCCACGGCTCCGCGATCAGTTTCGTCTGCGAGAGGACGGGATCCTGGTGAATGATCTCGAAGAAAGCGTGCAGCTTGTTCACTCCCTGATGGTCCCGGGCCAGGGTCGAGGCCAGGTCGAACCGGAACCCGTCCACGTGCATTTCCAGGACCCAATAGCGCAGGGAATCCATCACCATCTGCAGGGTACGCGAATTGAGCAGGTTCAGGGTGTTCCCCGTCCCGGTAAAATCCATGTAAAACCGCGGATCCTGCGGCGAGAGCCGGTAATAGGCGTGATTATCGATCCCCCGAAAGCAGAGGGTCGGCCCGAGATGATTTCCCTCCGCGGTATGGTTGTAGACGACGTCGAGAATCACCTCGAGCCCGGCGGCGTGCAGGTTCCGCACCATGGTTTTGAACTCCGTCACCTGCCCGCCCCGCTCGTCACTGGCGGCATAATCGGCCTGCGGCGCAAAGAACCCTATGGTGTTGTAGCCCCAGTAATTCGTCAGGCCGCGGTCGATCAGCACCTTGTCGTCCACGTGCGCGTGCACCGGCAGCAACTCGACCGCCGTCACCCCAAGCTTCTTGAAATACTCGATCGCCGCGGGACTCCCCAGCCCGGCATAGGTCCCCCTGATCTCCGCCGGCACTTCCGGGCAGAGCTTGGTGAAACCCTTCACGTGCGTCTCGTAAATGACGGATTGATGCAGCGGGATGCGCGGAAGCTTGTCGTCGCCCCAGTCAAAGGCATTATCAATCACCACCGACTTCGGCATGCCCCAGGCGTCGTTCCGGAAATCGCGCGCGAGATCCTCGTGCGGGCCGCCCACGACGTAACCAAACATGTCGTCCGCCCAGTTGATCTCACCCGCAATCGCCTTCGCATACGGATCCAGCAGCAGTTTTGAACTGTTGAAGCGCATGCCCCGCTCCGGATCGTAGGGGCCGGTCACCCGGTAGCCGTAGAGCTGGCCGGGGCGGACATCGGGCAGGAAGACATGCCACACCTGGTCGGTGTGCTCCGTCATCGGGATGCGGATGTTTTCCTGCGGCGCATCCACCGAATCAAAAAGGCAGAGATCGACCGAAGTGGCCGCGTGGGAAAATAGCGCGAAATTAACGCCGTGGCCGAGCCAGGTGGCGCCAAGCGGATAAGGAAAGCCAAGCCAGATTTTTACCGGTGTCATGTGCGAGCGGTTCTATGCTCTACGCGCCTGCCCGGCGCAATGGTTCCGGAAAAAAGCGCGTGTCTTTTTGCTGTTTCGCGGGCCGTCAGGCCGCCGGCTTGTCCGGGCTGACCACGTCCCGCCACTCCGCGGGCAGAGGATCGATCTCGAGACGACGCGAGGACTGTTCCCGCGCCATTTCAGCCGCCCGGGCGAGCCCGACCACCACCACAAAGGTCACGATCAGGCCCAGAAGAAAAATGGCGATGAGGTAATCCATGGTCAGGGTTTTCGCCGAAGTTCCTGCGCCTGGGCGAGAAGGACCACGCGCACGCCCACCCAGAGGGCGAGAATGCTCGGGACCCAGAGCCCCACGAAAAGACCGTAATCCCGGTTGACCAGGAACCACAGGGCAATGCTGAAAATGAAACTGATGAAAGTGGCGATGAGAAAGGGATAATCAACTTTGGTGAACATGACTTATAACTACGCTACGGGCGGGCGGCAGGGCGAGACGCCATTTCCCCGTTTTCTCCGCGCCGGGCGTGCCTTGCCTAGCGGAAACGGCCCAGCCAGCCATAGGGAAAATCGTCCCCGGGGCAATCGGTTGACCAGCGTGGCGGATTGACCGCTTTATGCGGCCGCACCGCGAGGATGCGCCCTTCGCTTTTGCCACAGCGTTCGCGCAGGTAACGAATCAACTCCTCGGTCGCCGCGAGCTGGGCTTGGGTCGGCTGATCACGGTTGAAATCGCCCACCAGGCAGATGCCTAGTCCGATGTTGTTCAGATAATCGCTGTGCACGTGGCCGCCGTTGATCTGGCGCCGCCAGCGATCGCCGATCTCAATCTGCCCGTTGCCGGTGGAGGTCCCGTTCCCGACCACAAAATGGTAGGCCATGCCATTGCGCATCTTTCGGACGCGGCGGTGGTAATACTCAAAAATGCGCGCGTTCCCCTGGCGACTGCCGCTGTTGTGCACCACCACCAGCTTCCAGCGTCCGCGTCGCACGGGCGCGCGCCGAATGGCTTCGATGACCGCGCTGGTCAGGTAACGGTAGCGGTAGGCGGGTTCGCGCCGGCTGAAGAGCGACCAGAAACCGCGGCGCGGCGGCGGGGAGGGAGGCGGCAGATATCCCTGGTCCTCTTCGAGACCCGATTTTTCGACCGTGATATCGGCCGCTCCGCCCTGGAAGGTCTGCGCCGGCGCGCTGGACCCAGGCGGCGCGGGAGCAGGCAGTGGCGGCTCGACTCGCGACCGCCTTGCGCACCGGAGCCGGCGTTGTTTTCCCTTTGGCCGACTTGCCCTTCGTCTTTTTGGTTTTCGAGGTGGTGGCACCACTCCCGCTCTTCTTCTTCCCGGACGATGAAGAGGTCTTTTTCCCGCCGCTGGTCTTTTTCTTTTTCGCGCTGCTCGCCGAACTCGATTTCTTCGTGGTCGACTTCTTCGAAGCTGCTTTTTTCGAAGGAGCGGTTTTCTTTGACGGCGTCGGGCTGCTCTTCTTTGCGCTTTTCGCCGGCGACGTCGACTTCTTCGGTGTTGGCGTGGGCGACTTGGAGGCGCCGGCGGCCTTCTTTTTCGCCGGGGTGGGAGAGGGCTTCGCCGCCACCGCCTTCTTCACCGTCGGGCTGGAGGCAGTTTCCTGGCCCGAGGCCGTGGGCAGGAACAGGAGACCGGGCAAAAGCGCGATCGCGAGGGAAAGGCGGAAGCGCGCCACAATGCGGAAGGGTAGCGGCGGAGCGGGCCGCTTCAAGCGGGCTCCGCCGCGGCCTCTGCCGGGACGCCCCGTCTTTCCCGTTCCCGGCGCAGGATGGCGTTGAGTTTACCGCCCAGCAAAAGAAGCAGACAGGTGAGGTACATCCAGGTCAGCAGGACAATGACCGAGGCGAGCGCAAGATAGGTCGGGTTGTAGCGGTCATACTCCGCCACATAATATTGGAAGAGTTTCGTCACCACGATCCAGCCGAGGGCGAAGAAAATCGCGCCGGGCAGGGCTTGCCGGGCGGTGAGATAATTCTCGGGCGTGAGCAGGTAAAGACCAAGAGCCAGACCGATCAGGAGCAGGGCGGTAAAGGGAAGACTGAGGGCAAGGACCCATTCCTGCAGAGGAAAATTGAGCTGGAACGTCACCTCCGCCATGCCGGCGAGGGTCTCGCCGAAAACCACGAAGTTGAAGCAGATCAGCAGGGTCAGTCCAAACCAGAAGAGCAGAAAAAAGGAGATGATGTACTTGGACCACCAGTTTCGGTCCTCCCGGATCCCGTGCGTCCGGCTCAGCGCGTGGGAAACCGTCGAGATGAAGAGCATGCCCAGCAGCATCCCGAGAAATATTCCGAGATTGGCCAGGAGACCGCCGGTGCCCGTCACGACCACGCTCGCCATGGTGGCATCCAGGATCGCGTGCATCCGCGGGTCCGGCGGAAGAAAACTTTTCAGCAGCTCAAACATCTGGTGCAGCTTTTCCGGGTCGGTCCCGAAAAGGCTGAGCAGGTGCCAGAGAAAGAGAAGACCCGGGGCCACGGCAAAGAGGAGCTGGTAGGCCATTTGCGCCGCCAGACCGGTCGTGTCGTCGAAAAAAGTTTCGACCACAAGACGGCGCGTCACCTTCCAGCCAAAGCCGAGTCGTCGCATCATTCCGCGGAAGTTTACTTTGCCGCCTCTAAATTGCCATTACACTCTCGCCGGCCGCGGCCCCCCTCCCCATGGTGAAACGCATCCTGATCCTCACGGCCGGATTCGGCGAAGGTCATAACGCGGCCGCGCGCGGCCTGCGCGATGCCCTGGCCCGGCTGGGCCCGGCGGCGGCCGAGGTCGAGATGCACGATCTTTTCGCCGAGACCTACGGCATTGCCAACGAATGGACCCGGCGCCTTTATCTCGCCGTGATCAACCATTGGCCGGTCCAATGGTCGGCCTTTTACCAGTGGCTCGATCGCCGGCAGACTTTTGATCTGCGGATGTTTTTTTGGGCGCGCAACCGGCTCGCCGCCTTGCTGGCCCGGTTCCGGCCCGACGTCATCGTCTGCGTTTACCCGGCTTATCCCTACATGCTGGCGGAAATCCTCGGGGACTCCGGCAGCGGCGGGGCCCGGCGCGTGGTCGTGGTGACCGACTCGCTCACGGTCAACGCCATCTGGCATCGCGCGGCCGCCGATTATTTTTTCGTGCCGAACGCCCTCACCGCGGATGTCATGCGGGCAGCGAGCGTGCCGGAAGAAAAACTGCGCGACTTTGGTTTTCCGGTGAACCCCCGGTTCGCCGAGGAAGAAACTGCCGCGCCCGAAGCGGCGGACGCGCCACGCCGGATCCTCCTCATGATCAGTTCTGGAAAATCGACCGCGCCCGATCTGGTGCGGCGCCTGGCGGCGTTGCCCAACACGGAACTGACCGTCACCTCCGGCCGGGATGAAACCCTTCGCGCCCGGCTCGAGCAGACGCGGGCGGAGTCGGGTCTGGCCTTTGAAGTCGTCGGCTGGAGCGATGAAATGCCGCGCCTGATGCGGCGCAGCCATCTGCTGATCAGCAAGGCGGGTGGAGCCACGGTGCAGGAAACGATTGCCGCTGGTTGCCCTCTCATCATCAACCAGGTGGTGCCGGGGCAGGAAGAAGGGAACGCTCGCCTGATTGAGCAGACCCGCTCGGGCCGGGTGGCCGGGTCCGACGACGAAGTGGTGGCCGCGGTGGAAGCGGCCTTTGCCGATGGCGCCGCGCTCTGGCAGGAATGGGCCGCGAATATTCGGGCGCAAAGCCGGCCCGGGGCCGCCCTCGAGGCGGCGCGTTTCCTTACCTCCCTGTAGAGAGAAGGGCGCCGGCCAGGTAGGTTCTTTTTACCTCAAGCGCCGGGTCCAGCACAACCAGGTCGGCCTGCAACCCGACCGCAATCCGCCCTTTCTCGGCCTCCAGTCCAAGAACACGCGCAGGGTTGGTCGAGGCCATCCGAACGATTTCCTCCAGCGGAGCCTCCGTGGCCTCTTTCATGGTGCGCACACAATCGATCATGCGCGCCGCGCTCCCGGCCAGGGCCGATCCGTCTGCCAGTTTGCAGACCCCGTCGTCCACCACGCAGTCGCGGCCGGCCAGCGAGAACGCGCTCCCCTGCGCAAGCCCAGCCCCGGCGGTGGCGTCGGTGATGAGACAGATATGGTCAGGCCCTTTGGCACGATAAAGGACGCGCAACAATTCCGGCCGCACATGGTGCCCATCGGCGATCACTTCACAAACGAGGCCCGGTTCGCCGAGGGCAAATTCGAGGAGCCCCCCTTCGCGATAGATCCCGCGCCGGTGGGTCGTGGACATGCAATTAAAGGTATGGGTGGTTTGGCGCAGTCCCGCCTCCCAGGCCTGCGCCACCACGGATGCGGAAGCGTCGCTGTGCCCGCCGCTCACCCGCACACCGCGCCGGGTCATCTCGCGGATGGCCTCAAGCGCTCCCGGGAGTTCCGGAGCCAGGGTCACGATCCTGAGCAGATCGGCGTCTTCCAGAATTTCCTCCACCAGCGCCGGGGTTGGTTCGAGAAAACAGTCTAGTCGCTGCGCTCCCGGTTTCCGCGGGGAAAGAAACGGTCCCTCGAGGTGAACGCCGGCCACCTGCGGCAGGGCGGTTCGCGCAGCGCGCACCGCGGCCACGGTTTGTCGGATCGTGGGGAGCGGCGCCGAAGCCGTGGTCAGGAGCAGGGAGGTCGTGCCGCCGGCGGCGTGAAAATCGCAAATGGCGCGAAAGGCCTCGGGGACGGCTTCCATGGTGTCGCGCCCCGCGCCGCCGTGCAGGTGAAGATCGATAAAACCAGGCACCAGGAAATCTCCGGCAAGATCGTGAATGGTTTCACCCGGTCGCGCCGACCCTCGCCTTGAAAGGGCGACAATGCGTTCTCCCGCCACTTCGACCTCGAGATCTTCCCGGACGCCGTCCGGCAGCACCACGCGCCCATTGGTGAAGATCATCGCCCAGCCTAAGCGCGTGGCGGCGCGCACGCACGGTTTTAGCGCGGGGCAAAGGACGGAACCGGTTGCCTTTGCCGGTGCGGCACACGAAGATCAGCCTCAATGCCTTTCGATTACGATGCCGTCATCATCGGGGGCGCTTTCTCGGGCGCCGCCACCGCCATGGTGCTCAAGCGCAAGGCGCCGGGAGCGCGGGTGCTCCTGCTCGAAAAATCACGGCAGTTCGACCGCAAAGTCGGCGAATCCACCACCGAGGTCAGCAGTTGTTTCATGACCCGTATCCTCGGCCTGACCAACTATCTCGGGCATCACCAGCTGACCAAGCAGGGTTTGCGGATGTGGTTTGCGCGTCGCCCGGACCAGGCCTTTGACGATTGCGTGGAGCTGGGTGGCAAATATCAATCGCGGCTCCCGACCTTTCAGGTGGACCGCTCGACGCTCGATCAGCACCTGCTCGAGCAGGCGGTGGCGGCGGGATGCGACCTGGCCCGTCCGGCGAAGGTAACCGGCTTTGATCTCGGCGGCAGCGCGGGCCAGACCGTGAAATTCGAGAGGGAAGGCGTCGAGGAAACGGTTTCCTGCCGCTGGATCGTGGACGCCAGCGGCCGCGCCGCGCTTCTCCCCCGCCGGCTCGGCCATTTCCGGGCCAACACCGATCATCCGACCAGCGCCGTCTGGGCGCGCTTCACCGGGGTGAAGGACTGGGACAGCTACGATTGGCGGGAGAAATTTCCGGACTATGCCAACGCCTGCCGCACCGGGCGATCCTGGGCGACAAACCATCTCATGGGCCTGGGCTGGTGGTGCTGGATCATCCCGCTGAAAGGGGGCGACGTCTCGGCCGGCCTTGTTTACGACCGCCGTATTTTTCAACTGCCCGAAGGAGAAAACCTGCCCGCGCGTCTGCTGACCCACCTGCGCTCGCACCCGGTCGGGGCGACAATTTTCGCCGAAGCCGCCGCGGTGGAACACGACGTGCGGGCTTTTTCCGGGCTCCCTTATTACAGCGAAAAAGTCTGCGGAGACGGATGGGCCGTCGTCGGGGACGCCGCCGGGTTCATCGATCCGCTTTACAGCCCCGGCCTCGATTTTTGCTCCTACACGAGCAATTACGTCGCCGGCCTGATCGCCCGCCAGTTTCAGGGTGAAGATGTCGGGGCCGCTCTTTCCTATTACAACGAACAATACCCGGTGACCTACCGGAGCTGGTTCGAAACGCTTTACCGGGACAAGTACTACTACATGGGAGACGCCGAGCTGATGTCTGCCGCGCTTCTCCTCGATGTTGGTCTTTACATTGCCGGTCTGGTCCAGCCCGCTTATGCGGACCCGGAGAAGGCGTTCATGAGCCTGCCCTTCGAAGGCGTGCCGGGACGGGTGGTCACGGCCCTCATGAGTCTTTACAACCGGCGGCTGGCGGCGCTCGCGCGCCAGCGACTGGCCCATGGCACTTATGGTCTGCGGAACGAGGGATGGCGCGAGCTTTACGACGGTTTTGTGCCGGACCGGCGGGTGTTCAAGCTCGTGCGCAAGGGTCTCCTGCGCTGGTGGCGCGCGGAACTGGCCGCATTTTTCACGGCCGATCCCGCGCCCGGGGAAGCCGGGAGGCGCGACCCCGCCGCCCGTGCCCAGGCCTGCGAGGTTTGAACGCGACCGCAGGGACCGGTGCGCCGGCGACACCCCGGCGCTGGCGGCGCCTCGCGGCGGAGGGAGTTTTCTGGCGTCATTATCTCGACTGGGCGGCCGCCGAGGTTCCGTTCTTCCTCAAGCCCCTGAACCTCGCCTTCATGACGTCGTTCTTCCTTCTTTTCGCCGCTCCACCGCGACGCGCCCTCCTGGCAAATCTTCGTGCGATTTATCGCACTCCCTTTCCCCTGCTCCGGGCCTGGCGGACTTTTTACAATTATGCCGCCGGGCTGGGCGACGCCTCTTTTTATCGGCAGTTTCGCCGCTCTTTCACCTACGAATTGGACGGAAGCGAACATCTCCAGGCGCTCGCGGCGGTGCCCGCCGCCATCGTCCTGACCGCGCACATGGGGAACTACGATCTGGGAGCTGCCATTTTTACCCGCAAGTTCGGACGTTCGCTCCGCGTCGTTCGGGCACCGGAATTGGACCAGGAAAGCGCCCGCCACACCCAGGAAGCGCTCGAGCACTCCGCCGACCAGGCGGTCAAGGTCGATTACAACACGGACAGCATGCTTTCCTTTGATCTTCTGGCCGCCTTGCGCGGCGGCGAAGTCGTTTCCATTCAGGGAGACCGTGCGCCCGCCGGCATGCCCAGCAGCGAGACGATCCTCTTTGGCCGGCCGTTCCGTGTTCCCAGCGGCCCCTTTGCCCTGGCCTTCGTCACGGAGACCCCGATCTATCCGCTTTTTACCCTGCGCACCGGTTACCGCTGTTATCGCATTCTGGCCCTTCCCCCGATCCGCCTGAGCCGGGCCGAGGGTCCGCGGGACGAGCAAATTGCCGCCGCCGTGGCCCGCTGGGCCGCGGAGCTGCAGCGCGTTATCCGCGAATTCCCAAACCAGTGGTTCGCTTTCGTCCCGCTCTTTTCCGCCGATGGAAACCATTCCGGCTAACGATTCCCCCGGAGGCTACTTCGCCCTGCGCCGGCTTTGGCTTTATCTCCGCCGGGGCGCGGCGGTCCGTTCGGAAGACGACTGGCGCGAGGCGCACTTCCCCGGGTATTTCATGTTCGCCCTTACCTTTTTCTTTTTCGTCCACCGCCTCTTCGGCCAATTGGAACTCCATGAGTTGATCTGGCTGCCTTTGCTTGTTATCCCGGTCTGGCTGACCTGGCCGCTTCTGATCCATTTGAACGCCTGGGTGGCGGGCCGGCTTCGTCACCTGGGCCTGACCGATCTGCCCAGCCATCGCGTGCAAAGCGTCCTGTTTGGGTTCGTCATGAGCCTTCTCGCCGTTGATCTGGTGCTCGCTCCTTCCTGGATGCGCTGGTTCGGGGTCGTCTGGCTGGCCGCGGTGGCCTTGAATTTGGGCGCGGCCCTTGTTCTCGCGCTCTGGGGGATCAATGGGGATGCGGAATAGGCGCTGGCTTCGGATCGCGCTTTTGACCCCGGCGGTGCTCGCGCCCGTCTGGACGCTTTTCGTTCTCCCGCATTCCCTCCTTTTCGGCCTGCTCCCCCTTTTCCTTTCCCACCTGCTCCTTCTCTACCCCACGCTCAACCCGCTCTCACAATGGTGGGGCACGGTGGTCACGCGCTTTGATACGCCGCGACGCGAGGTCTGGCTCACCCTGGATGATGGCCCGTGGCCCGGACATACGGAGGCCTTCCTGGATCTTCTTGATCGTTACGGGGCGAGGGCCACCTTCTTTGTCATCGGCCGCCGTGCCGAGGCACACCCCGCTCTCGCGCAGGAAATCCTCCGGCGGGGGCATCAGCTCGCCAATCACACCTGGTCGCACCCCAGCTTCTCCTTTTGGTGCGCCACCCGGTCGAGGATTCGGCAGGAACTCGACCGGACCGAAAATCTCCTCCGGGCCTTCGGCGCGACGAATCAACTTTTCCGGGCGCCGGCCGGGCTCAAAAACTTTCTGCTCCATCCCCTCCTGGACCGGCGCGGCCTCCGGTTGATCGGGTGGTCGGCCCGCGGCCATGACACCGTCCGGCGCGACCCGGAGAAAGTGGCTCAGGCCGTCACCCGCCGTCTTTTTCCCGGCGCGATCATTCTTCTTCACGAGGGCACACATGGGCCGGGGGAGAGCAGCCTGGCGCCGCGCTGCCTGGAGCGGACCCTGCAGTTGTTGCAGGCGCAGGGTTATTCCTGCGTTCTCCCGCCGGCGGACCAGTTGCGACCGGCGTCCTAAAGATCCGCGGGATAAAGCAACGCGAGATACCATTCCACCAGCGCGTCGCCGAAGAACATCCAGATCAGGGCGCCCGCCGCCAGATAGGGACCGAATGGAAGCTTGGTTGACCACGCCCGCCCCCCGGAGAGCAACGCCGCCAGGCCCAGGACCGAGCCGAGGAGCGACCCGGCAAAAACGCTGAAGAGCACGGCGCGCCATCCGAGAAAGGCCCCGATGCAGGCAAGGAACTTCAGGTCGCCGCGCCCCATCGCCTCCCGCGGGATTTGAAGTTCCCGCACCGTGCCCGTGATCCGGTTCACCTGATCGAGGGCAAACTCGTCCCCGGCGACAAAAAGACGATCGTAGCGCAGGCGCAGGGTCGCCGCTCCCAGGTCGCGCGCGTCGAGCATGACGCGGTCGCACTGCATGGTCATCACATCTGATTCGCGGCTGAAATGATCGCTCCAGAGCCCCGTCTCCTCCCCCACCGCGAAGCGGGCGTCCTGGCCCTCCCGGATCCAGGAAAAGGGAACAGGAGCGTCGAGGCGGATGCGCTTCTTGCCGAAGACGAGCTTGCCGGCCTCAAGCACGCCCCAGAGAAGAAAATACCCCAGCACGGCCGCGCCAAGGGAATGACCAAGCGCCGCGAGGCGATCCGTTTGCCTCATCAACTCGGGCACGAGCAGGCTCGCCACCACGCCCGCGGCCGCCCCGCCCAGCGATATCTCGTCGGGGATGATGAAATGCTCGAAGTCGACAAAGGTCGCGACCAGCACGAGCGCGAGGAAAACCCAATAGCAGATCGCCACCGCGGGCGGAAAAGCCATCCAGGCGGCGAGAAAAAGGAGACCGGTCAGGAGCTCGACCAGAAAATAACGGAAGGCGATGGGAGCGCCGCAGGAAGCGCAGCGTCCCCGCAAAAGCAGCCAGCTCAGCAGGGGAATATTCCGGTGCCATGGGATCGGCGCACGACAAGCCGGACAAAATGAGCGGCGCGGTTCGTTTACCGAGAGGTCGCGCGGCATCCGGTAGATGCAGACGTTCAAAAACGACCCGATGGAGGCGCCGAGGACAAAGGCAAAGACTTGAAAAAGAATTTCAAAGGTCATGGCGCGTCCTCCTTCCGGTCGGCCGCGGGGACGAGGCGCGGCCGCATGAACCAGGCGATCCAGATGCAGCTCTCGTAAAGGAAATACATCGGGATGGCCATGGCCATCAGGGTCAGGACATCCGGAGTCGGCGTGATCAGGGCGGCCAGGATCACGATCAAAACAATCGCATACGGCCTGGTGCGCGCCATGAGGGCATGGCTGATCACGCCAAGACGGACCATGGCGAGGACCACCACCGGGAGTTCAAAGGCGAGGCCGAACCCGATGGTGAAACGGGTCACGAACGAATAATACTCGCGCACCGTCCATTCCGGGATCCAGCCGAGCGAGCGCGCATCATGGAAAAAGAAGGCGATCGTCTTCGGCAGCAGAAAGTGATAACAGAAGAGCACCCCGGCCGCGAAGAGCAGAAAACTCACCAGGACGCCCGGAAGGACCACCCGTTTCTCCAGCGCGGTCAGGGCCGGCAGGACAAACTCCGCCGCGAAATAAAGCAGGACGGGAAAGGCCACCACGATCCCGGCATAAAAGGCGAGCGAGAAGGAAATCGTCATCGAATCGGTGATGCCGAGCGAGCGCAACGGCGTGTTTGTTCCAAGGACGTCGAGCGGCGCCTGAATGAGATGGGTCAGGCTGGAACGGAAAACGAGGCACAACGCCATGGCCGCCGCGAGGGCGATCGCCATCTTGACCACGGTCCAACGCAGGTCCTCGAGGTGCTCCATGAACGGCTTGGTCGCTTCGCCACCAGGCGCTTCCCGGAACTTGAACATGTTGCGCAGAGCCATGGTCAGGTGCCGGCGACAATCTCTCCGCGGGCCATAAGCCGCGCAAAGATGCTAAGGGTGTTTGCATCCCGAATTTCACCGTCGGCGACCATGGCCGAGACTTCGGGAAGAGAAAATTCACGGCAGTCGATGATGGCCTCACCCTGCTCGTGCGCCGCGCCCCCCGGCGACGGCCGGACCGGGCGGGCCAGAAAAAGAAAGGCGCGTTCGTCCGTGAAACCGGCGGAGGAGAAGAAATCGCCGAGAAAGGTCAGACTCCCGCCCTCCGCCAGCTCGTAGCCGGTTTCCTCCCGTAACTCCCGGAGGGCGACCTCGCGGAAGGAACCGGTGTCGCAAAGTTCGTCCACCTGTCCCGCCGGCACCTCCCAGATCGCCTCCCGGATCGCCACCCGTTCCTGCCGGATCAGCACCAGGCGATGATCCGCCGTCATCGGGGCCACCACCACCGCCGGCTTCCGGTGCACCACCGTCCAGGGCCGGCCTTCGGGGCGTGCCGGACTGGCGATCCGTTCCGTCACCACCTGCAGATGAGGACTCTCGAAATGCGGCTCGGTCCCGAGCACGCGCCAGCCGCGCTGTGGATTTGTTTCACTCTCCGAGGGCAGGGACACGGTCGAAGGTTATGAACCTCGCGCCGAAAAGCGAATGCCGACTTTTGCCTTCTTCACCCGGCGGACCGCTCGAGGAAGACCGCGACGTGCGCGCTTCCCGGCAGAACGAATTTGCGCAGTTCCAGTTCCACCCGCTCAAGCGGGAACCGCTCCAGCAGGTGCCGGGCGGTCGCTTCCGCAAGCGTTTCGAGCAGTTTGTCCCGACGCCCGGCCACGAAGCGGCGCACTTCCCCGGCCACCTCGGCGTAATCCACCGTGTTCGCGATGTCGTCTGCCAGGTCCCCGAAGGATCGGGCCGGCCAGAAAGTCAGGTGCAGAACAAGCTCCTGCGGCGACGCGCGCTCCTCCTCCGGCACGCCAAGGTGCGCGGTCAGAGTCAGCCCGGCAATTCTGATTCGGTCGCCGGTAATTTTCTCGGGTTTCATTTCGCCACAGTATGCCCGCGCCCAGCCGCATGTTCTACTGCGGAGCCAGCGCCCCGACCATTTTGTCGAAGCGCGGATCTTCCCGCAGGGAATCCCAGTAAGGGTGCAGCCGCAGATGACCGTAGCTCAGGTAGGTCGGAACCCGCAGGGCCGCCGCGAGCTGTTCGATGGCCGCATCCGTTTCTCCGGTCCAGGCATGGACCAGGGCGAGGTTCCGCAGAAATTGCGCGCCGACGATGGAATCGCGGCTCACCGGCATCAACTCGACTGCGCGCCGGGCATGGACCAGCGCTTCTTTTTTTCGCCCGAGCAGCGCGTCGATCATCCCCAGCATGCCAAGGGCCTCGGGGTAATCGGGCTGGCGTGTCACCATCGCCTCGACCTCGCGGCGCGCCTCCTCCAGGAGTCGCCGCGCCTCGTCTTCCTCCCCGGCCACCCGGGCCACCCAGGCCTCGCACCAGGTTTGCGGGAAGGCGAGCGTATCGTCGCGGCATCCGTCGACCGGTAAAACTTCCATCGCGCGGCGCGCGCTCCCGGCATCCCGCTGCGCCAGCGCGACAAAAATCCACGAGTCGGCGATGGCGGCGGCTAATGACGGCTCACGCTTCAAGGTTTCCTCCACGATCGTCCGCAGTGGCGCGGGGTCGGCTTTCCAGTCGAACTCGACCGCCGCGCGTTCCAGGCGGATGCCGGTATTGCCAGGATCCACCTCGAGCGCGCGATCGAGCGTGGCCGCCATTTCCGGGAAACGTCCCCGCAGCCCGTAGGTCAGGGCGAGCTGCCGCAGGATGTGGACGTTGCGGGGATCGAGCTCGAGCGCGCGCTCGAAGTTTTGGATGGCCTCGTCCCAGCGGCTTTGCCGGCGATCGATCGAGGCAATCCAGAGATGGGGCAGCGAGTTGTTCGGAAGTTTTTTCTGGGCCAGCTCCAGCTCGCCCCGGGCGGCGGCATAATTCCCGTAGCCGAAATAGAAGTGCTCGGCCTGGGCCAGGTGCACCTCGCCCGCGCCCGGACGGATTCGCCGGGCCGACTTGATCGCCGCCTCGGCCAGTTCCAGGCGTTCCGGCGTGTGATCGAGGCCAAGGGAATAAATCAGGTCATGCGCGTGCGCGAGCAGGCAGTAGGCCGGGAAAAAGTCGCGGTCCCGGCTGACTGCGCGGTCGAGCAGGCGCGTGGCCTCGAAAAGGTTCTCCGTTCCCCGGGCATCGAGGAACCACCGGTCAATGAACCCGGTGGCGCGCAGGTAAAGATCATAGGCGGCCAGGTTGTCCGTGGGCTTTTCCTGGATGGCCGCCTTTTCCTCAGGGGAAAGCCGGGCCTTGAGCTGGTTGACAATTTTCTCCGCCAACTGCGTCTCGAGCGTGAAAATATCCGCGACTTTGCCCTCGTAACGCTCGGCCCAGATCTGCGTGTCGGTGCGGGCGTCGATCAGTTGGGTGCTCACGCGCACGCGGTCGCCGGCCGAGCGCACCGCTCCCTCGAGCACGTAGGCCACCCCCAGTTGGCGGGCGATCTCGCGGAGGTTGCGCACCCCGGTCTTGTACTGCATCACCGAGGTGCGGCTGATCACCTTGAGCCCCGCCACCTTCGCCAGGTCGGTCAGGATCTCATCGTGCATCCCCTCGTGCAGCCGCATGGTTTCCGGGTCGTCGTCCAGGTTCTCGAAGGGCAGCACGGCGATGCTCTTCTCGGAAACCGGCAGGGCGGGCGAGCCGGTGGTCACCGCCGCAGGCAGCCGCGGCGAGGGCTCCCGCAGAACCATCAGGATGCTGACAAGAGCGAGCGCGGCCAGCAGGAGCGCCCCGCCCACCAGGACCCGCGGCCAGGGCGATTCGCGCACCGGGCGGATGACCTGTGCCTTTTTTCCCCAGCGGCGACGCCGTAATTTTTCGGGGAGGGTGGGGTTTCCCAGGCCGTCCTTGTGCAGGTTGACCAGGTCGATGCGGACTCCGTGCTTCACTTCGCATGCGCCGATATCCTGCAGATACGGCTGCCAGTTCGCATAGTGCGCCAGATCATCGGCCAGGCGCCGTGAGAGCAGGATGTGACCCGCATCGCCGCAATCCATGACCCGCTGGGCGATGTTGATGCCGGGGCCGGCCGCGTTGGAGCGATCATTTACGTCGGTGATCAGGTTGACCGGACCGCTGTGAAGCCCCATCCGCACCTTGATCTTCCCATCGTCCCGCAACTTGTCCGCGATCTCGAGCGCGCAACGGACCGGCTGCTCCGGGTTATCGAAGAAAAGAAGCGCCATGCCGTCGCCGGTGGGCAGGCGGATCAGTTTCCCGGCGCTCTCCGCCTTTCGGAAACAATCGCCGCCGCGGACAATTCGTTGCAGCCGGTCAAGCGTCTCGACCTGCTCGTTCCCAAGCAGGCGCGAGTAACCCACGATATCGAGCAGGAGAAGATGCGCGATCTCCAGCGGGAGATCTGGCTTGGGCTCACCGGACATAGGATAATTGAGGGAATTCGTCCGTGGAGCCATCTTTCCAAGTCCCCCCTCGGCCGTCGAGAATTACTCTCAGGCAGAACGCGAAGGCAACTTTCCGGCCGAGCCAGTCCGTCGCGCCGGACGGAGGAGCGTTCCCGGTCCGAACGCGGCGAGGTTCAAGACCACCATGACGAGCCCGAAAAGATACATGCCCATGCCGAACGCGATCATCGCGTGCATGGCCAGAACCAGGCACAACCAGAGTCGCCGGGTCCGGGCCGGCCAGATCAACACGATGTAGCCGAGTTCCACCAGGCAGATCCCCACACCGAGGACGGGCAGCAAATCCGCCAACGGAACGAGCATCTCCGGCGGCACCTGGTTGAAAGGAGGCCTGGTCAGGGCGCGCCAGAGATTGAGTCCGTTCCACCAGTCGGCTCCCAGACACTTGGAAAGGCCGCTGAAAAAATAGATCAGGCAAAGATGGACCTGCAGCAGGCGCTGAAAGAATCCGGAAACAGCGGCATCGCGCAAAGGCCGACGCCGCCAGATGTAATCGAGCGAATACCGGTCCGGCCAGGGCGCCAGCGCGAGATAAAAAAGGCCGATGGTGAGGAAACTATCGAGCCCGTAGGCCAGGAACCCGAGGCTCTTGGCCGTGGCCAGATGAAGCAGCCACGCCGCCACCGCGGTTACGCGGAGATACAATCCCGCGCAAAGGCCGAGCGCCGCCAGCAGCAAAAGCCACCATGCAGCGCCGAGAAGATGATCCTCGGCGAGTCCAAGCGTTGTGCCCGCCTGCACCAGCCAGTCCAGCCGTGGAACCAGGGGTGTCTGCAAGGAAAGCAGCGCTTCTCCCAGGCCGCGACCGATCAGGCCATCAGCCTTGTCCCCGACCAATACCAGCCAATCGTTTCGCAGGGAAAGCACATAAAGAAAAAGAACCAGACCCAGCCCAAGCCGGAGCAGCGTCATCCAGGCGGTCGATTGCGTCGGGAACAGAAAAGTGCGCACCCGGGAGACGAAGCTCATGCCCGCGAAATCAGTTCCCGTCATCCCGCGGAGCGAAATCGTAGCTGAAAATGATCTCGAACGGCCCGTCCGGCGCGCCGGGTCGCTCCTGCGGGCGAACGCCGAGCAAAGCCCGCATGCTGGTGGCCTCCGGATGATCGCGCCAGGCGGCCTGCGCCATTTTCCGGACGAGATACTCGCGCAGATCGGCGGAGGGCGTGCGGCCAATTTCGTCGAGCAACCCCGCCACGCGCAGGCCGGCGGCCGACGAATGGACGCGGGGAAGTTCCAGGACGACCTGGTCATCCGGATAGCGAATCTCGAAAACCAGCCGCAACGGTTCCGGGACGTTCGGGGCAAAATAGCCGTAGCCGCGCTCGATGCCCGCGAGGTGCAGGTAGGAAAGGAGAACCGGGCGCAGGAGGCCCGCCCGGTCTTTTCCCGGGAGGGCCTCCTCGATCTTCCGCGCGCCCGCGGCAACGGCGCGCCGGCAGAATGGTCAGATCACGCCCGACAAGCCCAAGCGTCTCGCGGGCGCAAACGGCAATGAGGCAGAGAAAATGGAAGGCGAAAAAGAGTGCCAGGAGACACTCTTTTCGCGTCACGTTTCCGTTCTCCGCCCAGGGCGCGCTATTGGAGCTGGTCGAGCACGAGCTTCATGTCCGCCGTGCTGTTGCTCGAGACCTGCTGCGTCACGTGGCGCCCGATGGCGGTGAAACCTTCCATCTTGACCGCCACCCGGGAAGTCGTGGTCAGATCGCCGCGCGCGCTGGTTTTGCCGCTCTTTTTCTCCTTCTCCTTGCCTTTGTCATCCTTGACCCGCAGCTGATAGACAGCGTCGGTGCTGAGCTTGCTTAGGGCGTCATCGAAGGCCGCTTCGTCCTTCTTGAACTCCTTCTGCTTCTTAATCTTCAGGACGTAATGGCGGTCGGGTTCAGCGGCCCCATCTTCATTCGATGTTTCGCCGTGGAGAACGCCCAAGGAGATGACCGCCAGGGCGGCTCCCGTGAGCGCTGCGATTTTTACCGTGCGAGGTGCAGTCTTCATAGACACCCGTTTTGCGCCTCTCCGGGACGGCGAACAAGCAAAATCGCTTAGCCGACCCGGAACCGGAGGTCGCGGACCACTTTTGTCCCGAATCTCTGCTTTAACTTCTTCAGGATCTGGGGCTTGGAAATCTGCTCCAGCTCATAGTGCAGGGCCGGCTGCAGGACCCGCACGATCAGGACCCCGTCCCGCATCGCCACGGGGGCGGAATGGGCGGCAATGAAAGGGCCGACGATTCCGCTCCACGCCTCCATGACCTCCGTCTCGTGGAGGCGCTCGGCCAGCCCGAGCTTTTGCATCAGCCTGGGGAGGAGATCCGCCGGCGACTGCCAGCGATCGGGCACGCGCGGTTTCTCCGGCAGACCGCGCCATTCGGCGAGCACGGCGGCGCGCAGGGCGGCATTCATTCCCGCATGCTTCACCAGGCGGGCGCGGGTGGCAAGAACGCAGCTGGTACCTGCCGCCGCATGTTGCTCGGCAGGATGTTCAGTTCCGTGCGGTACTTGGCCACGGTGCGCCGGGCGATGGGGATGCCCCGCTCGCTCAGAATCTCGACAATCTCCTTGTCGCTCAGGGGCGAGCTCGGGTCCTCGTCCTTGACCAGGTCGAGGATCGCCTCCTTCACGCTCGTGTTGCTCATGCTTTCACCCGTGGCGGTCTGGTAGCCCGGGGTGAAGAAATATTTCATCTCGAAAACGCCCTGGGGCGTGGCCATGTATTTGCCGGAGATGGCCCGGCTTACGGTGGTCTCGTGCACCCCCACGGCGTCCGCGATCTGCACCATCGTCATCGGCTTGAGATGGGCCGTGCCGTGATCGAAAAACTCGCGCTGCCGGTCGACGATCTGGTGGGCGATGTTTGAAATCGTCTGCTGGCGCTGGTGGATCGACTTGATCAGGAATTTCCCGCTCCGGATCTTGTCGCGGATGTAATCCTTCACCTCGTTGCCATTCCCGTCCTGGGACATGATGTCCTTGTAGGTGTTGCTGATGCGCAGGTGGGGAATTTGTTCGCCGTTGAGGATGACCTGGTACTGGTCGTTCACTTTTTCCACGGTGACGTCGGGCAGGACGTAATTCTGCGGCGCCTGGGCGAAGATGGCGCCGGGGCGCGGATCGAGCTGGGCGATGTTGTTGGCGCACTTCTGCACCTGCTCGACGCTGATGCCCATGCGGCGGGCGATCTCGGGAAAGCGTCGTTTCCCGAGGTCCTGCATGTGTTCGCTGATGATCTTGTACTCGAGCGCGGTCTGTCTGCCTTCGCGCTTCAACTGGATGAGGAGGCACTCGCGCAGGTCGCGCGCGCCCACGCCCGGCGGGTGAAAACTCTGGATGAGGGTCAGCATCGTCTCGAAATCGTCCTGGGCGATGCCGGTGTTCATGGACATTTCCTCCGGGGTCGCCTGGAGGAAGCCGTTGTCGTCGATATTGCCGATGATCAGCTCGGCCGTTTTGCGATCCCCGGCGTTGAGCACCGTCTGGTTCAACTGTCCCATGAGGTGCTGCTGCAGGGTCTCCTGCGTGGCGATGGAGTCGAAGAAGAACTGCCGCTTTTCCTCGTCCTCCTGTGAGCGGCCGCTGTAGCTGCTCGACTGCGCCATGTAATCGCGCCATTCGTTGTCGAGTTTGGCCAGCCGGTCGAACTCCTCCTTGAACTCCTCGTCGCTGGCGGCCGGCTTTTGTTCCTCGGGGGCCTCGGGATCGGTGGCCAGTTCTTCGAGGACCGGATTGGTCTCCATTTCCTGCTGCACCAGGTTGCGCAGTTCGAGGAGAGGCGCCTGCAGGATGAGGAGGCTTTGCTGGAGCTGGGGCGCCAGGACCTGCTGCAGGGATAGGTTTTGCGACTGATGCATCCCTTGGCCGGCCATAACCTGCGAGGCTAGGCCCTGTGCGGGATGAAGCAAGCAATTTTCACGCCGCGGACGTTGCAAAGCAGACCCTTCCCGGCGGGAACACGACTTGCTCTTTACGCGGCATGACCCGGACCTTCGCTTTTGGCGCCCTTTTCCTCCTGACGCTTGCCGGCCCGCTGCGCGGCCAGGCGCCCGCGCCTTCCGCCGACGAGCAAAAGCTGGCCGCACTGGTCCGCGAGATCCAGGCGCAACAGCTTCTCCTTCAGCAAAACCAGACCGCCATCGACGAACGCCTCGCCACCCTGGAGGAAACCGTGCGCCAGGCCCGCATCTACGCCAGCCGCAGCGGCAAATAACCTTTTATGAAACTCTTTCTTACCCTGCTTCTCCTTATCACAGCCGCCGTCTCAGGCATGGCTCAGATTCCCGTGGTCCAGGCGGCTTCCCCGGCCCCGGTGGCGGTGACGCCGGCCGCCGCGCAGGCGGGTGAGAACGCGGTGCGCGCCCTCGAGGCGGTGAAAGCAGCCAATCTCGAGCTGCTCAAAAAACAGCAGGATACCCTGCAGCGGCTCGACGCCCTCCAGAAGGAAGCGGAGCAGATCCGGATCTTCAGCAAGCGCGGCTAGGAAAGCCCGCTACTTTTTGCTCTTCGGCTCCAGCTTGCGATAGAGCGTGGCCATGCTGATGCCGAGCATGCTGGCCGCCTTTTCGCGCGAACCATTGCAGTGGTTCAAAGTCGCCTCGATGTAGGTCCGCTCCTGCTGCTGGACGAACTCGTCCAGGCTTTGTCCCACCGGCATGGCGGCCACGGCCTTTTCCCCTTTTTCATCCTGGGCAAAGGAAACGATCTGCGGCGGCAGGTCGCTCGAGAGAATGCTGTCGTTGTCGCACAAGGCGCAGGCCCGTTCGATGGCGTTCTCCAGCTCGCGCACATTGCCCGGGTAGTCGTAATGGCAAAGGCAATCGACGGCAGCCGGGTCGATTTTCTTCGGCTCGCCCCCGGCGGCGGCGGCATTTTTCTGCAGAAAATGGTTTACCAGCAGGGGCACGTCCTCGAGCCGGTCGCGCAGCGGCGGGATCTCGATCGGGATCACGGCCAGGCGATAGTAAAGGTCCTCGCGAAAGGTGCCTTCCTTGATCTTGCCCTGCAGCACTTCGTTGGTGGCGCCCACCACGCGCACGTTCACCGCGATGCTCTTGTTGTCGCCCACCCGGCGCACCTCGCGTTCCTGGAGGACGCGCAGAAGTTTGGTCTGCAGGGGCGGCGCCATCGAGTTCACCTCATCAAGAAAAATCGTGCCGAGGTTTGCCTCCTCGAAGAGCCCGCGCTTGTCGGAAACGGCGCCGGTAAACGCGCCCTTTTTGTGGCCGAACAACTCGGACTCGAGCAGGTTTTCCGGGAGGGCGCTGCAGTTGATGGCGACAAAGGGATGATGCTGCCGGTTGCTGTTGAAATGCAGGCCCCGCGCGACCAGCTCCTTGCCGGTGCCGCTCTCCCCCTGGATTAAAACCGTGCTGTCGGTGTCGGCCACCTTGTTGATCAGGTTGTAAACGAGCTGCATCTTCCGGCTCGTGCCGACGATGTTCTCGAGGCGGTAACGGTTCTTGAGTTCCTTCCGCAGATAGGTGTTTTCCCGAACCGCCGCCTGGTAATCGAGGGCCCGCTGCACCGTCATCTGCAGCTCGTCGATCTTGAACGGCTTGGGCACGTAGCCGTAGGCGCCCATCTTCATCGCCTCGATCGCGGTGTCGACTGAGGCAAAGGCCGTGATCAGGATCACCGAGGTCTGGCGATGATGTTCCCGCACGTGACGCAGGACATCGAACCCGCTCATCGTTTCCATTTTGATGTCGGTGATCACCACCTGCGGCTGGATCGAGTCGAGCTGCTCCACCGCCTTGGTCGCGGAGTTAAACGGGAAAACCTGATGCCCTTTTTCGCGACAAAGCGTCACGATGACTTCGACCATGGCCGGCTCGTCGTCGATGATGATGATCTTCGCCATATTCGCAGCGCGGAGAATATCGCAAAATTGAGAGAAGGAAAGCGGAAATGAGAGGGGCTCAGGCAGGAGCGCCGGCCACCTGGCCGCCGAGCATGCGCCACGGGACGGCACCTTCGTGCGCGAGGATTCCCTCGAACCAATCGGTTTCCTTCCGGGTTGGGAGCGGGACGGCGATGAGATCGGCGAGAAAGCCCGGGGGCGATCCGGCCGAGGCGATGGCCCTGGCCCAGCGCGGCGGCGCCGTTGCTCGTGGCGAACCGGAAAAGATCTTCCGGGGGCAGCCCGGGGTGTGTTTTCCGCAGGGCCCGCATTTCCGCCAGCATGCTGAAATCGGTGTTGCTCGCCAGGCTGTCAGTCCCGAGGCAAATCCGGGCGCCGGCCTCACGCAGCTCCTCGAGCGGGAAGGACGAATGCCCAAAATAGGCGTGACTGCGCGGGCAGTGCACGACGTACGGCGCGTCTTCGCCACCCAGCGTCGCAAGGTCGTCCGGGGCCAGCTCATTCACGTGGGCCAGGATCCAGCGATGATCCAGGGTGACCAGCCGGGCGAGCGTTTGCACGGGACTCTCTCCTTCGCAATCCTCCATCGGCCGTCCGAGCGCCTGCACGAGTTCAAAGAGCGGGCCCTCCCTGGTCGCGAAACATTTTCATTTCATCCCGCGACTCGGCGAGATGCATCGTTAAAAGAAAATCGTCTTCACGGGCGTATTCGAGACAGCGCCGAATAAGCGCGGGCGAGGCAGTGTAGAGCGCATGCGGCGCGAGGGCGCTGCGGGGCCGGCCGCGCCATTTCTCCACGAGGGCGTCAAGGCCGGCAGGTGCGCGTACATCGATCAATTCCGCGCCCCACCAGATGCGGAGCGGCTCGGTAAAACCGGTGTCGCGCAGCGCGGGATGTCCCGTCAGGTTCAGGACGCTGGTGGTGCCGAAGGCGGCGGCCTCGGTCATCCCCTCTGCCACGGCCGGCTGGTAATCGCTCTCGCTCAACCGGCTCCGCCATTCATTGATCTCGCGCACCCAGGCCGTGAACGACGAGGGACGCGCGATCTTCCCGCGCAGCATGGTGTAATCGAAGTGACAGTGCGCGTTGACCAGGCCGGGCAGAAGGGCGCAGTCTTCGAGTTCAACCGTTTCCTCTCCCTCCTTCGCCACCAGATCGTGACTCACCGCCGCGATCTGCTCTCCCTCCACCCGCACGGCGCCGCCGGGGATGACCGGGCCCGCCATTGTCACCACCGCGCGCGCCCGGATGATCATTTCGTTTCTTTCACCGTCGTCCGGGCCGCGGCCACGAGGAGGGCGCAGGCCTCCTGGCAGAGGAGAGGCAGACACGTTTCATCACGGCCCGTCTGGTCGTGCAAAGGATCGTATTTTTGCGCCGGCAATAAGGAGCTGGCCGGCGTCCCGGCCCGGTCCCGGGGCCAAAGAATGGTGCGGAGACAACCGCCCTCCGAGCGGCAGATCCGCGCCACCAGCGTGTTCGCCGCCTCGTCGGAAATCCGGGCCGCCACCCGATACATCCCGGTCTGGCGTTCCAGCGTCTCGCGGAGAGAGGTCGGCTTCAGGCGCCCGGCGGTGAAAGAGTCGAAGGCGGCGAGACGCCCGGGATAAAAATAATCAAGCGCCAGCGCCAGCTCCGAGAGACCTCGCACCTGCAGCTGCCAGCCATGGGCAAGGTTGGGCGCCGTCTTCAACGGCCGGAATTTGCCCTCGTCATCCAGGCGGGCGAGGGAGGCGGCCGCTTCCGGTCCCGATTCTTGTCGCAATCCTGCGCGGCCCACATCGTCACGATGACAGAGCAAAAACAGCCCGGGACCCGCGGGAAGAATGGCGATCTCTCCCATCCGTCCGCGGCCATCCTCCAGGCACAAGGCGAGGTTCTTCTCGGACTGGCCCGGCATGGTCCGCCGTCCCCGGGCTCAGGAGAGCGGGTGGGCCAGGAGCGCGGCCGCCGCCTCCAGGAATTCCTTGTCTTCCTTGCCGAAAGCCCCGGTCTTTTCGCTCTCGGCATCAAGGATTCCGACCACCTTCTTGGAATCGTTACAGACCGGGACGATCACCTCCGAGCGGGTGTTGCAGAAGGTGGGCAGGTAGCGCGGGTCGCTCTGCACGTCGGCCACCACGATGGTTTCGCGCGACTCGAGTGCGGCCCCGGCCAGGCCCTGCGTGACGGGAAAACGGGGATAGGTGGGCGGTTGCGTGCCCGTGGCCGCGCAGATGATGAACTCTCCCCGGGAGACGGTATAAAGCCCGACCCAACGATAGTTTCGCGCGGCCCTGATCTTTTCCACCAGCTCTTTCAATTCGTTTGGCCCGACCGTGCCGGTCACAACCATGGCGCCGAGTTCCTGCAGGACTTCACGATATTTTTCCATGGGAGGGCCTTTAACTTCGCTCAAAAACTCAGGCAGGCGAGCAGAGATCACCGGTCTTTTCCCGGAGGGCCGCCGCCAGCTCGATGATGACATCGGCCACGCCGGGATCGGTGCCAATGGCGCTGGCATAATAAAGCTGGCGACCGTGCAGGGAGACAGGGTTGCGCCGGAAAACGTTGTTCAGGCTGGCCGAGCCCGGCCGGCTCCGTCTCCATCCCGAGCAGCACCGGGATGTCTTCGAAACTGTGGAGACCGTCCGCGATGAAGAACGGCACCACCACCACGTGCTTCGTCCGGGTCAACTTCACCCAATCGGAGACCAGGGGCGGCTCCTCCATGTAAACGCCCTGCACGCTGGCGTAGTCGCCTTCCGCCGCCAGGCGCCGGGCCTGCTCTTTTGCCGCCACCGCGCTGTTGTCGTTCAGCGAAGTGCCATGGCCGACAATCAGGAGCGAGGTCTCGGCTTCCGGGACGCCGGGCGCCACGGCGCGCGCGCGGGCGAGCAGAAGCCGGGTCATGAGCGGGTGATTCCCCACCGGCTCGGCATATTTCCAGACCTGGTGCGCCTTCTCCGTGACCGGCGCCCGCCAGCTCCAGTTCGCGCGGAATCACGGTCTGGGTGAAATATCCTTCGCTGATGAAATTGGGCACCACGTAGACTTCGGACAAGGCCCTTTCCCGGAAATACTCGCGCGCGTCGCGCAGGCTCGGCTCCTCCTTCCAGAAGGCGCAGCGAACTTCCCCAAACAGATTGCGCCGCCGGATCTCGCGCGCGTGCGCCAGGGTCGGCGCGCTGGAATCGGCGTTGACGGTCGAGCCGTGCCCGACCACCAGAAGCCCTGCCCCGCGGAAATCCATGGTTCACTGTGTCGGCAAATCCGCCGGGCGCCAGTGCTTTGACGGGGTGCTTCCTGCAAGCGAACCTGTGGCACGATGAAATTTCGCACCTACAAAAACACGGACCTGACCGTGAGCGAGGTGGGGTTCGGGCTCTGGACCATCTCGACCGGGTGGTGGGGGAACTTTACCGAGGGCGAGGCCGTGGCCCTGATGCACCGGGCTTTTGACCTCGGGATCACCCTCTTCGACGCGGCCGATACCTACGGCAACGGCCTGAGCGAGGAACTCATCGCCAAGGCCTTCCCCAACCAGCGGGACGAAATCGTGATCGCCACCAAAATCGGCTACGATTTTGTCACGCACGGCGACACGCGCGGGCGCGGCCAGCGCGAAATCCCGCAGGATTTTTCTCCGGAAGCGCTCGGACGCGCGACCGATGCCGCGCTGCGGCGGCTGAAGACCGACCGGATCGACCTCCTCCAGCTGCACAATGTCCGGATGGAACAGGTCTACGACGACGCGGTCTGGACCACACTCGAGCGCTTGCAGGAGAGCGGAAAGATCCGGCATTACGGCATTGCCCTCGGACCGGCCGTTGGCTGGCTCTACGAGGGGATCAACTGCATCCGCGAACGGGCTTTCGCCAGCGTCCAGCACATCTATAATGTGCTCGAGCAGCATCCCGGGCGCGCTTTGCACGAGGCCGCCGCGGCGGCGGAACGCGACACCATGTTTCTCATCCGGGTGACGCACTCCTCCGGCATGCTCGAAGGAAAATACACCGAGGACACCGTCTTCCCGCCGAACGATCATCGCAATCATCGGCCGCGCAGCTGGCTGCTGAACGGCATTAAAAAAATTGACCAGCTCCGTTTTCTCGAGACCAGCGAGCGCACGCTCGGCCAGGCCGCCCTGCAGTGGCTCCTGGCCGATGAGCGCGTGGCTTCGACCCTGCCCAACATCTACGAGGAGGCACAGCTGGTGGAATTCGCCGGCGCGCCGGAGTGTCCTCCCCTGACCGCCGAGGATCTCGCCCGGATCGACGAGCTTTATGCCGCCAATTTCGGGCTGCCCGCCGAAGAACCGAAATTCAAGGGGACGATGATGGAGCCGGCCGCGGCGGCGTCCGCCTGACCGCGGCGGGCTAGTTCGAGCGGTCGATCTCCTCTTCGGGCGTTTCTGCAGGCTCCGCCGGGACGGCGCGCCGCGAACGTTTCCCGTTGCTCTTGTAAACCTCCTTGAAGACCTGCGCGATCATCGGGGCGGCATGCGTGCCGCCGTGGACATCGGCGCCGACCGCGCCTTCATAGACAGCAGCGAAAGCGAAACGCGGCTCGCTCGCCGGCAGGAAACCGGCAAACCACGCGGCCGTCCGCTCTTTTGTCTTTGGTCCCCACTGGGCCGTGCCGGTTTTTCCCGCGACCTCCACGTTGTCCATGCTGGCCGAGTGGCCGGTGCCCGAGGGACCGTTGACCACGTTGATCATGCCCAGGTGGACCAGGTCCATGGAAAGCGCCGATGACCCGAGGGTTTTCTTGGCCCGCACCTGGTAGGCCGTGACCACTTCGTTCTCGACCGATTGCACCTGCTGCACCAGTCGCGTTTGGTAGAAGGTCCCCTTGTTGGCGATGATGCCCATGGCCTGCGCCATTTGCAGCGGGGTGGTCTCGCAGTCGCCCTGCCCGATGGAGAGATTGGCAATGTCGCCGTTGAGAAGTTTTCGACCGTGCGCGGCCCTCATGTATTGATCCGTCGGCACCCGGCCTTCCGCCTCTCCCCGCAGGGGAATGCCACAGCGCGCCCCGAAACCAAGACGCAGGGACCAGTCAATGATGGGATCGGCGCCGATGCGAATGCCAACCTGATAAAACCAGGTGTCGCACGATTCCGTCATGGCCTGGACAAAATTCAACGGGCCCCGGTCGACCTTTTTCCAGTTCCGCATGGTGGTATTGCCGATCTGCATCGAGGGGTAACACTGGTAAAGGTCATCCGCGCGGACCAGGCCGGTCTCGAGCGCGGCCAGTCCGACCGCGACCTTGAAGACCGAGCCGGGCGGGTAGGCCGAGCGATAGGCCCGCGGCAGAAGCGGGATGTCCGGATCATCCTGCAGTTCCTTGAATTTTGCCTCCGAGATGGAGGGGATGAACACGTTGGGATCGAAGGTGGGCCAGGAGGCCAGGGCCAGGATGTCGCCCGTGTTCGGATCGGTGATGACGATGGCGCCTCGCTTGGCTTTCTCTGCCAGCGCCTTCTCCGCCAGTTCCTGCAGACGGACATCAAGCGTGGTCACCACGGTGTGACCGGGCACCGGCGGCTTCACGATCTTCTCCGAGGTCTTATTCCCATCCTTGTCGAAAGTGATGTTGTACTCGCCGTGGCGCCCGGTAAGCATGTCGTCGAAAGTCAGCTCCAGGCCCTCCCGCCCCTCGGTTTCCGGCCAGAGAGTTTCGTGGTTCTCGATGATGCCGTCGGCGGGCCGGCCGGTGCGCCCGGTGTAGCCGATGACCGGGCCAGCCATGGCGCCGCGCGGATAGACCCGGATGTAAACCGGGCGCAGCACCGTGCCCTCGGGAAGTTCCTTCGCCGCCGCCACTTCCTTTTCATTGAGATTCTGCGCAATCTCAAAGGGAAGAATGCCGCGGTTCTTGTAATGCCGCAGGATCGCGCTGTCGGAGACCTTGAAGTCGCGGCCAACGACCCGGCGCGCGCGGGCGATCTTGTCCCGCGCATAGGCGATCGCCTGTGCGTCGGTGAACTCGAGCGGGGCCGGATAGGTCACGGCCAGGTTGTAGCTGAGTTTGTTCTGGGCCAGCGGCTCGCCGTTCCGGTCGACGATCTGGCCCCGCGGTGCCGGAATATCCAGCACATAGGTGCGGGCGTGCTTCTGCGTCTCGTAGGTCGGCACAATCTCCTCCGCCGGGCCGACCGAGGCCGCGGGCTCCCCTTCCTGCGCGCGGCCCTGCCCCGGGACGCCAGCGCAGGCCAGGACCAGAAAAGAGAGAATGAGAAATCGATCTTTCATTTATGACGCTGTAAAAAACGGTGCACTTCCTCGGCCAGTTTCGGTCCAATCCCCTCGGTCGACGCAATCTGCTCCACGCTCGCCTTGCGCAGGCGGCTGACCGAGCCAAACTGCCGCAACAGCAGGTTCTTGCGGTTCTGGCTTACCCCAGGGCAATCATCCAGCACACTCTCGCCGATTCGTTTTTTCATCAACAACTGATGATAGGTGTTGGCAAACCGGTGGGCCTCGTCCCGGATCCGCTGCAATAGCCGCAGCGCCCCGGAATCCGGCGGCAGGACCAGCGGCAGCGCCCGGCCCGGCCGGTAGATTTCCTCGTACTCCTTGGCCAGACCAATGATCGGGAGATCATGCAAACCGAGCCGTTGCAGCTCCCGGCAGGCCGAGGAGAGCTGCCCTTTCCCGCCATCGACAATGACAAGGTCGGGCAGCCGGACGGCGACAAACTTGTCCTCGCGCGCGGCGCGGGCCAGCGCTTCCGCCGGGTTTTCCTGCGAAAACTCCGCCGCGCCCGGGTTTTCCGCGCGCGCCTGCAGGAGGACGCGCGCATAACGGCGGCGGACCACCTCGGCCATGCTGGCAAAGTCGTCCTGACCTTCCACCGACCGGATCCGGTAGCGCCGGTAATTGTTCTTGTCCGGAACACCGTTCCGGAAAGAGACCATCGAGGCCACGACATGCGTGGTGGAAATATTGGAGATGTCGAAACATTCCATCACCACCGGCCGGTCCGGCAACTGGAGTGCATCGGCCAGGCCGCGCACGTCCGCCTCCGGATCGATCGTGCTCGGGAGGGAGTGGCGGGTGAAGCGTCGCATCGGTTTCGTCGTGCGCTTGAGATCCTCCAGCATGTTGCGCAGGTCGGCCGCCTTCTCGAAGTCGAGCTTTTCCGCCGCCTTGCGCATCTCCTCCTCGAGCGACCCGATCATTTCGCGTGAGTGGCCTTCGAGGAAATCACACGCCTGATCGACCCGTTCGCGGTACTGCTCCGCGGTCGTTTCTCCCAGGCGCATCGGGACCTGGTAGGTGGACGACTTCAGCTCCCGCGCGGTGGGTGAACCGCGGCCGAAGGTCAAAACCCCAAAGCGTTTGCGCATGAAGGAAAGCGTCTGCCGCAGGGCCCCCGCGTGGGCGTAAGGGCCGAAGTAACGCGCCCTGTCGTCCTTTTTGAAACGGGCCAGGCGGAAACGCGGGCCATTCCTCCTGCAGATCGACTTTCACCAGCAGGAAGCGTTTGTCGTCGCGGAAGGAAACGTTGTAGCGCGGGCGATATTCCTTGATCAACCGCCCCTCAAGCAAAAGCGATTCCGCTTCGCTCTGCACCGTGTGCGTCTCGAAATCCCAGACCGCCTCCAGCAGGGCCCGCGTCTTCAGGTCGGCCTGGGCCATCCGCGAAGGCATGAAATAAGAGCCGACCCGCTTGCGGAGGTCCCGCGCCTTCCCCACGTAGATGACGCGATTGAATCGGTCACGCATGAGATAAACACCGGGCTTGTGCGGAACCTCGTGCACCTTCCGGGCGAGATCCGGTTTTTCCTGGCGGGCGGGGACGGGCATACGGGCGCGGGAAACGTCCGCACCCCGGCCGCCAAATGCAACCTCGCACCGGCCCGCGGCGCGCTCAGGCTGTCCGGCGCCGCGCGAGTGCCGAACTGATCATCATCAGCTCGGTCACGTTCTTGGGGGTTTGAAGTCCCACCAACCGCTTCATCCCCTCCAGCACCGGGACCGCCGGGCAGGCCGATTGTTGCATGAGATGAAAGCGTCCCTCGTAACGTGAATGCGGACGACAATGCCGGCGATGCAAGCGACAGGAATGGACCAGCTCATACTTGTATGACGATACGCAGCCCGGCCCGCCTCACGATTTCTTCACCCCCGTCGACGGCTGGGCGCCGATGAGCACACTCTATGATGTCCTCGTCGTCGGGGGCGGTCCCGCCGGCAGCAGTTGCGCCGCGTTTTCCGCCGCGGCCGGCCTCCGCACCCTTCTCGTCGAACGGGAAAAATTTCCGCGCGAAAAGGTCTGCGGCGATTGCCTTAATCCGTCGGTCTGGCCGGTGCTGGACCGGCTCGATCTTTCCGCGCGCGTCCGCGCGCTCCCCCACGCCCGGCTCAGCACCGTCCGCTTTGTCCCGGTCCGTGGCGAACCGGCCGAGCTGCCGCTTCCGCCCGGGCCAACCGGTGAAATCGCCGTGAAACGCAGTCTGCTCGACGCACTGCTTCTCGCCCGGGCCGGCGCCCTGGGGGCCGAACTCCTCACAGAAACGAGCGTCACGGCTGTGGCCCGATCGTCCGATCATTGGGAGATCGCAACGAACCAGGGAAAGTTCGCCGCCCGTCATCTGGTCGCGGCCGACGGACGAAACTCGACCGTGGCCCGGCTTTGCGGGCTGCTCCCGCGCATGACCCGGGAACGGCTCGGCTGGCAGACTCACGTTCCCCTTCCGCCCGCCTTCGGACAACGGGTGGTGCTGCAACTGCTCCCCTGGGGTTACTCCGGTCAGGCGCCGGTGAACGAGCGTGAATTGAATCTCTGCCTCGTCGGACGTCCGCGCCATGCCGCCGCCCTCAAAGCCTGGGCGCACCGGGAATTTCATCTGGCGGACGATCACCCGTGGAGAACCATCACGCCGCTGAGCCGCGCCCCCATTTCCCCGGTGCACGAGGGGCTTTTTCTCGTGGGAGACGCAGCGCGCGTGGTGGAGCCCTTCACGGGCGAAGGAATTTTTTATGCCCTTCGTTCCGGCGAATTGGCAGCCACGGCCATCCGGCGGATGAAGGCCGGGGAGAAAAACGGGGCCGCGCAACAGTTCCTCGAAAGCCATCGCGCCATCTACCAGGGTCGCCTCTGGATCAATAAGCTGGCGCGTTTCTCCGTGCTCTATCCGCGCACCGCCTCGTTCTTTTTCAACGCGCGGCCGCTGCGGAACCGCCTGCTGCAATCGCTGCTGGCCCGTGTCACCGCCGCACCCGCCCGTTAGCGCGGCGGCGCGCCGCTAGATACCGGGGCTCCGCTTCAGCGCGGGCGAAAACGGGGGCCGCGGCCGGTCGATTCCTCGTAACCGACCCCGACGCTGATGCTGAACTTCTCGTTGCCGACTTCGCCCAGGATATAGCCCGCCTTCACTTCCCGGTCGAACTTGCTGCCGATGGAACGACCGTAGAGAACACCGACCTCCCCCCGGGAGTAAACACGGTCGGTCTCGGTCAAAACCGCGCCGCTTTCCACCTCCCGATCGGTGACCGATTTGAAATCGCCCGCCTCCGGCACCGGGTCGACCGCCGTGACTTCCGGCAGGGCGTAGGGCGCGGGCGCTGCCATCCAGGCCAGGGAAACTGGGAAAGAGAATGCGCGATTACTGGCGAGAGCCAGCGATGAAAGCCCGCCGTAAAGGTCGGCCACCGTGCGTCCGGGCTGGCTTACGGCGAGCAGGCTGGTTGAACCGCGAGCGTGGCCGAGAGAAAGGGTCGTTTCCTGCGCCGGAAGAGACGCGGCCAGGAGGAAGGACAAGGCCAGGCCGGTCAAAACAACCTTCGTCATAGCGGATAAATGCACAGCCAAACCGCCTGCGGCGCCAGCGAAATCTTCAGGCTCACTCCCCGGCGAAGGCGCGGCAGGCCTTGACCGTGTTGCTCATCAGCATGGCGATGGTCATCGGGCCGACCCCCCCGGGAACCGGCGTGATCGCCGACGCTTTTGCGCTCACTTCCTCGAAGGCGACATCTCCGACAAGGCGATGGCCTTTCGGCGCCGTCGCGTCGCTGACCCGGTTGATCCCGACATCGAGCACGACCGCTCCCTCGCGCACATGTTCGGCCCGGACAAAACCGGCCTGGCCAATGGCCGCGACGAGGATATCAGCGGAGGCGGTGATCTCGGGAAGATTTCGCGTGCGCGAGTGCGCCACGGTCACGGTGGCGTCGCCCCCCGGCCCTTTTTGCATGAGAAGAAGGGCGAGCGGTTTGCCGACGATCATGCTGCGTCCGAGCACAACGACGTGGGCGCCCGCGGTCTCCACGCCGCTCTCGAGGAGCAGGCGCTGGCAGCCGAGCGGGGTGCAGGGAACAAAGCCGGCCGGATCGCCCAGCGCCAGCCGGGCCACATTCGCGGGATGAAACCCATCCACGTCCTTGCGCGGATCGAGGGCGCGCACGATCGCAACCTCGTCAATATGCCGCGGCGGGGGCGACTGCACGAGGATGCCATGAATCTTGTCGTCGCGATTCAATTCCTCGATGCGCGCCAGCAGCGCGGCCTGGGTGGTCTCAGCCGGCAGCTCGAGCTTGACCGAGTGCAGCCCAAGCTCCCGGCACATCCTGTCCTTGGCTCGCACATAGGACCGCGAGGCCGGGTCGTCGCCCACCAGGACCACGGCCAGGCCGGGTTGATGCCCCCGCGCCGAGAGCCGGGCGACTTCCTGCCGCAGACCGGCGTAGACCTTCTCCGCGATTTCCCGGCCATCAATCAAACGCGCCATCTTGATCGCGAAGCTGACGCGGGAATACCACCGCGGTCAACGCCCAATCAGCGGCGTTCGGTCAGGGCCAGGAGCGTGTTCTGCAGCCGCAGACGTTCCTGCTCGAATTGCTCGTCCGTCGCGCTCGGCCGGACGGCGTGCGGCTCGGCAAAAACCACCCGGACACGCGAGAACGGGCGCGGAATCATGAATCCGTCCCACGAGCCCAGGCGCCAGCAGCTCGAGTATTCGATGCCGATCGGGATCACGGCCGCGCCCGACTTTTGCGCGAGGAGGATGATTCCCGGCCCCATCTCGTAGACGGGACCGCGCGGACCGTCCGGGGTGAAAACGACGTCGCGCCCGGCGGCGAGGGTATCGGCCAGCTGCAACATGGCGGTGGCCCCCTTGCGCGAACTGGAGCCGCGGACCACGTCGAACCCGAAACGTTCCACCAGGTCGGCGATCAGGGCACCGTCCCGGCTCGGGCTGATCAGGGCCGCGCCCCGGCGCTGCGGCACGAAGCGGCGAAGCACCAGCGGCGCCACCAGAAGGCGGTTATGCCAGAGAGCGCCAATGTAGGCGCGAGTCTGCGGCACATTCCGCACCCCGGCGCGATCATCCAGCTCGACGCGAAGCGTGCGCGCAAGCCCCCGGATCAGCCAGTAGCCGAGGGCCACCAGCCAGCGGGCAGACCGGCCTTCGATCTTCACGCGCCGGGCGAGGTTGAATTTTTCCAGCGAAAAGCACGGGGCGCGGGCAGCCCAAGCTGGTCGAGGATCCGCCAGACCACCGTGTCCACGACATCGTTGACGGACTGCGGCCGCGAATAGAAGGAAGGGATCGCGGGCAGAACCGTCGCCCCCGCCTCGAGCAGCGCCACGACGTTGCGCGCATGGATCAGGCTCCAGGGCGTTTCGCGCGCCACCACGATCAAGCGGCGCCGTTCCTTCAGGAAAACGTCGGCCGCCCGCAGCAGGGCCGTGTCCCCCGTGCCGGTGGCGATGCGGCCGAGCGTGGCCATGGAACAGGGAACAATGACCATGGCATCAAACCGGGAGGAACCGCTGACATAAGGGACATTGAGGTCACGCTCGGGATGTTCGTGAAATCCCGCGGGGATGGCGAACCCGTCCACTTCCTCCGCCGCGACCTGGCGCGCGTGGGTGCTCATGATGACGTGCACCTCGTGCGCCGCCGGGTCGATCGCCTGGAGCAGCCGCTGAAAATAGATGGTGCCGCTGGCGCCGGTCGCGGCAAGGACGAGTTTCATCGCGCTTACAGAATCACAATAGCGGCGCCGAAACTAGCAGTTCCCCGCCTTTCTCGCCCCGGGACGACGGAGTCCTTCCCTGGTTCCCACCCGGCCACGGCGCCGGCGAAGGTTGAACGAAACGGCAATCGCGGCGACAGATCATTCATGGTGAAAAAGCTCCTGCACACGCGCTACCGGGTGACCGACCTCGAGAAGACGGTCTCGTTTTACAAGGAGGTGCTCGGTCTCGAGGAAATTCGGCGCCATACCTCGGGGCGCGGTTCCCAGCTTGTTTTTCTGCGCGCACCCGGCAGTGAGGAGGAAATCGAGCTCTGTAAATACGACGCCAGCGGGCCGGTCGTGGTCGGGCCTGACCTGACCCACCTCGCTTTCCTGGTCGAGGACATGGACGAATTCGCCCGGCACGCCGCGGCCAAGGGTTATCCTCTCTCCGACGGGCCCCACCCGAACGGAAAAGGGGGCGCGATTGCCTTCATCGACGCGCCGGAAGGCTACGAAGTGGAACTGATCCAGCGCGGCGAGAATTCCGCCGCTTGATCTTCCGGGCTGAGCACAAATAGGTTTTATCGTGTTTTCCTTCCCCCGCCTTTTTCTTTTTTCGCTGCGCTGGCTTCTCGTCCTCGCGCTCGGCCTCGGCAGCGCCGAGGCCGCGACGAAGAAATCAAAGAAACCCACCGTCCGGCGGGCCGAGCCGGTCCTGACCGAGCCGACGCCGCCGCCCCGGCCTTCCGATCCTGGCCGCGCTCCCTCCACCCGCGCCGCGGCCGTCATCGTGGTCGACGCCACCACCGGCGAAGTGCTCTACGAGAAAAATGCCGACGAGCTGCGGCCGGCCGCGAGCACGCAAAAACTGCTCACCGGCCTGCTCGTGGCCGAGCGCGGTTACCTCGATGAACGCGTGGTGGTGCATCCGACCGACACCTACGCCGAGCCCTCGAAGCTCTACATCAAGGCGGGCGACAGCTATCGCCGCCTTGAACTGCTGCGCGCGCTCCTGGTGAAAAGTTCCAACGATGTGGCCCGCTGCCTGGCGCGCGATCATTCCGGCAGCGTTGATCGCTTTGCCGCGGCCATGAACCGGCGCGCCCGCGAGCTGGGCGCCTTCAATTCGAATTTCGTCAACCCGAACGGGCTCCCCTCGCCGGGCCAATATTCCACCGCGCGCGATCTTGCCCGGATTGCGCGGGCGGCCTATGCCAACCCCACCATTCGCTCGATCGTGAAAATGCCCAAGATGGTTTTCCGTTTCGCCAACGGCCGCACCCGGGAACTGGAGAACACCAACAAGGTCCTGCGCCGGTTCGCCTACTGCAACGGGATGAAGACGGGTTACACCAACGCCGCCGGTTATTGTCTCATCTCCAGCGCCACCCGCCCGGGCGGCCGCGAAGTCATCGCGGTTGTCCTCGGCAACAGCAAAGCCAGCATTTGGAAGGATTCGGCCGCCCTGCTCGCCTGGGGTATCTGGTTGTAGTGCGGCCCGCCTCTCATGAGTGATCTGTTCCAGGAGCAACTGCAGGCGCTCCGGAGCCGGTCGCTCTACCGGAACCTCCGCGAAATGGGCAGCGCGCAGGGCCCCGAGGTCGAGTTCGTCGGCCAGCGCCTCGCCAATTTTTCCTCGAACGATTACCTCGGGCTCGCCGGCGATGCCCGCCTGCGCGAAGCCGCCGTCGCCGCCATCGGCGAGTTCGGTGTCGGCGCCGGGGCCGCCCGCCTCGTCAGCGGCACCCAGTCGCCGCACGTTCGTCTCGAACAAACGCTGGCCCGCTGGAAAGGCACTGCCGCCGCCCTCACCTTCAACAGCGGCTACGCCGCGGCCCTTGGGACCATCCCGGCCCTCGTCACCAAGAACGATGTCATCCTCCTCGACAAGCTCAGTCATGCCTGCCTGATCGATGGCGCCCGCCTTAGCGGCGCGACCCTGCGCGTTTTTCCGCACAACCACCTCGGCAAACTGGAGAGCCACCTGGAATGGGCCAAACGCGAGCGGCCCGAGGCCCGGCTCCTTGTCATCACCGAGTCGGTCTTTTCGATGGATGGCGACCGCGCTCCGCTCTCACCGCTGATCGAACTGAAGAACCGGTTCGGCGCCATGCTCCTCCTCGACGAGGCCCACGCCGTCGGCGTGATCGGCCCGCATGGACGCGGCCTGGCCGCCCATGAGGGACTGGAAAAGGAGGTCGATGTGCAGATGGGCACGTTGAGCAAGGCGCTCGGGGTCGCCGGCGGTTACATCTGCGGGTCGCGCCCCCTGATCGAGTGGCTGATCAATCGCGCCCGCGCCTTTGTCTTCTCCACCGCACCGCCCCCGGCGCTGGCCGCCGCCGCCACCGCCGCGCTCGAGCTGGTCGGTTCGGAAACCGGCGACGAACTCCGGCGGAAACTCTGGCAGAACATCGCGCTCTATCGTTCGATCGTGCCCGGGCCGCCCGCCCGCGCCGCCGATGAAGGCAGCGCGATCCATCCCTGGATCGTGGGCGACGAACAGGCGGCGCTCGACCTCGGGCGCAGCTTGCGCACGGAAGGTTTTCTCGTCCCGGCGATTCGCTACCCGACGGTGGCGCGGGGCATGGCCCGTTTACGCATCACCCTCACGGCGGCGCACGAGGAAAAGAAAATCCGCGCGTTAGCCGAGGCTATCGCGCGGACCTCTCCGGGAAGAAAGTAAGTTACAGGCTGGAGGCAGCCGAGTTCCGCAGGAGCGGAGAAGGAACTACGCCGGGGTTGCGCACCGGGTCGTTCGGGCCTTCCGCGGGAATGTCCCCCTCGGGGCCTTCCGCCGGCGGCATCGGCTCGGTTTCGGAACCTTCGCGGGCTTCCACCTGCGCCAGCATGCGCTGTTCAAGGGTTCCTTCTTTCGCGGTGCGCGTGGTCGAGCAGGAGCTCAGGGCAACCGCGGTCAGCAGGCAAAGCATCAGTTTCGCAATCATCGTGTGTTGTATCTCCTCGAAATGGGTTATCCGACGGTCTTTATAATTACTATATTTTATTTCGGAGTGGCAAGTACGTTTTTTGCTAAATCAAAAATGCGACCCAAAACAGCGAAATTCGCCCTTATCCCGGGCCAAACCGCCCCAGGATCGGCCGAAGCCGCTCCACCGTCTCCGCCGGCCATAGTTTCCGGTCGGTCACCAGGGCACTGTCGAGGGCCCGGTGCTCCGGCCAGTCCGGCGTTTCCGGGATCTGCGGGATCACCTCCGTCAGGATCTTTTTGGCCGTCTCGGCATTGGCCATGAGGTGGCCGATCACCGCCTGGGCGGAGACCGCCTCCTCCTCCACCTTCCAGCAGTCGTAGTCGGTAATCATGGCCATGGTCGCAAGGGCGATCTCCGCCTCGCGCGCCAGCTTGGCCTCGGGGAGGTTGGTCATGCCGATGACATCGAAGCCGTGCCGGCGATTAAGTTCCGATTCCGCCCGGGTGGAAAACGCGGGCCCATCCATGTTCACGTAGGTTCCGCCGTTGTGGACCTTGATTTCCAGGGTGCGCGCCGATTCCGCCAGGAGGTTGCGCAGGCTCGGGCTGATCGGGTCGGCAAATCCGATGTGCGCGGCAATGCCCCGTCCGAAGAAAGTGTGGTCGGCGCGCTGGCTGGTCCGGTCGTAGAACTGCGACGGCAGGAGGACGTCGCGAGGCGCGTATTTTTCCTGGAGACTGCCTACGGCGGTGACGCAGATGATCCAGCGGACGTTGAGCGAGCGCAGCGCCCAGATGTTGGCCCGATGATTCAGCTCATGCGGGAGGATCCGGTGGCCGCGCCCGTGCCGGGGCAGGAAATAGACGGGGCGACCGGAGAGGGTGCCCCCCATGATCGCGTCGGAGGGGGCGCCAAAGGGCGTTTCCACCGTTTGCTCCGAGGGATCAACCACTCCCTCCATCTGGTAAAGCCCGCTCCCGCCGATTATCCCGATAGCCGGTGTCTTATCCATGGCGTCGGCATTTAAGCGCAGAAAGGACGAACGGGAAGAAAATTAGCTTAAAGGGGTTGTGAGGGCGCGATGACACGGCCGTGAGCGCGTGTATGGTTTCCGCCGCCCATGCCCCGATTCTACATCAAGACCTACGGCTGCCAGATGAACGAGCGCGACTCGGAACAGGTCGCCCACTCGCTCCTCGAGCGGGGCTACGAGCGGGCCGCGACCGAGGCGGAGGCCGATGTCGTCCTCCTGAACACCTGCAGCGTGCGCGACATGGCGGACCAGAAGGCCATCGGGAAAATGGGCATGCTCGGCCAGATCGCGAAGCGGCGGCCGGAGGTTGTCTTTGGCTATCTGGGCTGCATGGCGCAGGCGCGCGGAAAGGAACTGCTTCAGGGGCTCAGCCATGTCGATCTCGTGGTCGGCACCCAGAAGTTTCACCGCGTGGCCGATTACGTGGAGGAGCTTCTCGAGCGCAAGCTCAGCCGGCAAAGCGACGACGATCCGCGCTACACCATTGTGGACACGGAGGAGGAGGCCGGGTCGCAGGGCACTATCCGGGAGCAGTCCGTGGCCGCCCGGCAGGCCACGGCCTTTGTCTCCATCATGCAGGGATGCAACATGCACTGCACTTTTTGCATCGTTCCGCGCACACGCGGGAGCGAGCGCAGCCGCACGATCGACGAAATTGTGGCGGAAGTGCGCGGGCTGGCCGCCCAGGGCGTGCGCGAAGTCACCCTGCTCGGGCAGATCGTCAACCTCTACGGCCGGCACGAGTTTCCAAAGATCGGCGACCGCTCGCCCTTCGTGCAGCTGCTCGAGGCGGTCCACACGGTCGAGGGAATCGAGCGGATCCGTTTCACCTCGCCCCACCCCATCGGCTTTCGCGACGATCTCGTCCGGGCCCTGGCCGAGCTGCCGAAACTGGCCGAGCACGTTCATCTTCCGCTCCAGTCCGGCTCGAACCGGATCCTGAAGGCGATGCATCGCACCTACACGGCCGAGAAATATCTCGCCCTGGTCGAGCGGCTCCGCGCGGCCCGCCCTGGGATTGCGCTGACCACCGACGTCATTGTCGGTTTTCCCGGGGAGACCGCAGCCGACTACCTGCTCACCCGCGAACTGGTGGAGCGGATCGGTTTCGACAACGCTTTCATCTTTCGTTATTCACCGCGGCGCGAAACCCCGGCCGCCCTGATGCCGGACCAGGTGGAGGAAAAGGTGAAGGAGGAACGCAACCGGGACCTGCTGGCCGTGGTGGACGCTTCCGCCCAGCGCAGCAACGCCTCTCTCGTGGGACAGGCGCCTGAGGTTCTCTGCGAGGGCCCGAGCCGGCACAATCGCGCCCGGCTCATGGGCCGGACCCGCACCAACAAGATTGCCATCTTCGAGGGTCCCGATGCGCTCGCGGGACGGCTTTTCCCGGTCCAGATCGAGGAGGCCAGCGGTTTCAGCTTGTATGGCCGTCCGCTCGTGCAACCCTGACCGGCCGCATGATCTACGATCTCTCGCTGCAAACCGCCGGCTATCTTGCGGGCCTCTTTCTCCTCGTCCCGAGCCTCTTCTGCCTCGTCCAAAGCGAGGCCTCCCGGCGCTGGATGACCTCATTCCCGCGCTCGCGCACCACCGGCGCGATCCTGCTGACGCTCGGTGGGCTCTGGGCCTTCTGGCTTCTCTACACCATGCAGATGGGCGAGTTCTCCGGTTTTCGCCGCCCTCTTCTCTTTCTTCTGCCGGTCGCCTACGTGCTGGTGCTGCGGTTCGTCGACGAATTTTTGGCCGTGCGCGCCCTTGGCATCCTTTATCTGCTGGCGGCGGAACCGCTCCTCGAGGCGGCGTTTCTGCGCATTGAGCCGAGCCGGCTTTTCGTGACCGTCCTCGCCTACGTCATCATCACCAAAGGACTCTTCTACGTTATGATGCCGTATCTGATGCGGGACGGCCTCGCGTGGTCCACGCGGTCCGACGCCCGCTGGCGGCTCCTGCATAGCGGCGCCGCGGCCTATGGTCTGGTTTTGCTCGGGCTGGCCCTGACCATTTATTGAGTGACGCCCGGGACGCGGATCGATCGCCTCCTCGTACTGCGCGGCGGCGCCATCGGCGATTTCATCCTGACGCTGCCGGCGTTGCGCCTGCTGCGTGATGCCTTTCCCGAGGCCACGCTGGAATTGGTGGCCCATCCCCGCGTGGCCTGCCTCGCCGTCGGCCGCTTTTACGCCCGGGCGGCACGGTCACTGGAGGAGGGCCGGCTGGCCACTTTCTTCGTGGCGGGAAGCGAGCTGGACCCGGCATGGGTGGGACATTTCCGCCGTTTCGACCTTGTCCTGAGTTATCTCCCGGATGCGGACGGGGTCTTCGCAGACAACCTCCGCCGGGCAGGCGTGAAGCAGTTGCTCACGGGCCAGGGACCTGGGGTGGCGGCAAAGGAAGGAAACGTTGGGGTCCCGGAACATGCCGCCGCACATTTGGCGGCACCGCTGCGCGCGCTCGGCCTGACCTTGCCAGACCCGGCAGCCCGTCTTTTCCCGGACGAGGCCGACCGCGCGGCGGCACGGAGGATTGTGACCGGCGGCGGCGAATCGTTGGTCGCCCTGCATCCGGGCAGTGGCAGCCGCGGGAAAAACTGGCCGTTGTCTTGCTGGATCCAGCTGGCCGAACATCTGCTGAAATTTACCGCGGGGCGCCTGCTCCTGGTGGGGGGCGAAGCGGAGGAAAGCGAGATCGCGACCCTCTTGCGCGTCCCTTCCGGGTGATCGCGTCGTGTCCGCCTGCCACCAGCCGCTTCCGGTGCTGGCGGCGCTGCTGGAGAATGCGTTCTTTCTCGGGCACGACAGCGGCATCTCGCATCTGGCAGCGGCGGCGGGCGCGCGCTGTCTTCTCCTGTTCGGGCCGACTGACCCGGCCATCTGGGCGCCGGCCAATCCCGGGGTGACCGTCCTGGCCGCGCCTGACGGAAAGATGGAAAGGCTCGGACTCGAGCGGGTGAAAGAGGCGGTCTACGAACTGATGCGCATCGGCATCAGGACGTAAAGGAACGGCGTCTGGATCTTGAGCACGCCCGGGCTCATCTCATCAATCAGGTCGAGGAAGACTTCGTCCTCGGTCAGGTTGCGCAGCGGCGCCATGAGAAATTCGGGGTTAAAGGCGATGGAGAACTCGCGTCCTTTGTAGATCACCGGGAGCGATTCCTTGGCCTCGCCCACCTCGGGCGTATTGGCGGTGATGTCGATGTTGTTCTTGCTGAAGTTGAGCTTGATCGAGTTCGACTTGTCGCTGGCCAGGAGGGAAACGCGGCGGAGCGAGTTCAGGAAGGTCTCGCGCTCGAGCGTGACCCGTTCCTTGGCCTCGGAGGGGATGACCTGCTTGTAGTTCGGGTAATTGCCTTCGATCAGTTTGGAAACGAGCAGGGTGTTGTTGAGATCAAAGGCAATCTGGCCGGACCCGACGCTGACCTTGACCTCGCCATCGTCGGCCAGAAGGCGCGACAGTTCGGTGACGGCCTTGGTCGGGACAATGATGTCGGCCTCGTGGCTGCGCGGGAACTCCAGCTCGATGTCGACCATGGCGAGCCGGCGGCCGTCCGTCGCCACGAGGGTGAGCTTGTTTTCCTTGAAGGAGAAAAGGACGCCGTTGAGGACGTAGCGGGTCTCGTCCGTGGAGATGGCGTAGGAGGTTTTGCGCAGGCCGTCGCGCAGCTCCTTTTGCCGGATGGTGACCACCTTGGCATCCTCGAACTTCGGCAGGGGCGGAAACTCCTCTTCCGGCAGGCCGAGGATCTTGAAGAAGCTCTGGCCGCTCCGGATGGAGGCGGCGTTCTTGCCGTCGACATCCACCTGGATCTCGCTCGAAGGGAGCTCGCGGATGATGGTGAACAACCGGCGCGCCGGCAGGGTGGTCGAGCCTTCCTTGTCCACCTGCGCCTCAAAGCTGCCACGGACGCCGACGTCGAGATCGGTCGTGGTCAGGTGAACGACGTTGCCGTTCGCCTGCAAAAGGACGTTGGAAAGAATCGGCAGCGTGGTCCGGGTGCTGACGACGTTCTGGACCTGCTGGAGGCCCTCGAGAAGTTTCTCTTTGGTAACGCTAAATTTCATGTCCGGCGGCGAAAGCGACTAAGATGTAAGGCTTCGCATTTTGTTCGGCAACCGTATTCTCGATCTTGTGTGCGCGGCCTGGCAACCCCCCACGGCTAGCGGGCCAGGGCGCTGTCGATGAACGAGATGGTCTGCCGGACGCTGTCCTCCTCGCTCATCCGGCGTTTCACCAGTTTGCAGGCATGGAGGACGGTGCCATGGTCGCGCCCCCCGAAAGCGTCACCAATCTCGTTGAGCGAGGCCTTGGTCAGCTCCCGGGCCAGATACATCGCGACCTGGCGGGGAAAGGCGATGTTGGCCGGGCGCCGCTTGCTCGTCATGTCGGCCAGGCGCACGTCGAAGTGCTCGGCCACGCGCCGCTGGATCTGCTCGATCGTGACGGCATGACGGGCCTCCTCCTGGAGGATGTCCTTGAGCAGGTGCTCGACCACTTCATTGGTCAGTTCCTTCCCGCTGAGGGAGGCAAAGGAAGCCACGCGCATGAGCGCGCCCTCGAGCCGGCGGACGTTGGTCCGGATGCGGGTGGCCAGGAAATCGAAGATCTCGTCGCGCAACGTGATCTGCAGGGCGCGCGCTTTCTTGCGGAGAATGGCCAGGCGGGTCTCGATGTCGGGCGGCTGCAGCTCGGCCGTGAGGCCCCACTCGAAACGGGAAACGAGGCGGTGCTCGAGGTTGGCGATCTCGGAAGCAGGCCGGTCGCTCGAGAGAACGATCTGCTTATGGCCATCAAAGAGAGCGTTGAAAGTGTGGAAGAACTCCTCCTGCGAGCGCTCCTTCCCGCCGAGGAACTGGATATCATCGATCAGGAGCAGGTCGGCCTGGCGGTAGCGTTTCCGGAACTTCACCAGCGTGCTGTGCTGGATGGCGTCGATGAATTCGTTGATGAAAAGTTCGCTCGAGAGATACATCACCCGGGCGTTCTTCTTTTTCGAGAGGACGAACTGGCCGATGGCCTGCATGAGGTGGGTCTTGCCCAGTCCCACGCCGCCGTAGATGAAAAGCGGGTTGTAGGTGCGGGAGGGCGACTGCGCCACCGCCAGGCTGGCCGCGTGCGCGATCTCGTTCGTCGGCCCGACGACAAAGGAATCAAAGGTGTTGCGCGGGTTCAATCCGGCCGGGAGCACCGCGGGTTTGCCCGGCGCCGGCGCAGGATCTTCCCTTTCCTCCACCACCACGGCTGAGGCCTGTTCGGTCCCGTCACTTCCCTTGACCGCGAACCTGACGTGCCGCGGCGCGCCAAAGGCGGTCACGATCGCCGACTGCAGAGCCTGCATGTGGTTACTCTCGATCCAGAACTGGTAAATGTTGTTCGGCACGCAAAACGTCAGGCTGTCATCGGTCGCGCCCGTGATCTGCACCGCCGAAAACCAGCGCTTGTAAGTGTCGGGGCTGACCTGGGGTTTTAACGCCGTCGACAGGCGCTGCCATTGTTGTGCAAACTTCTCGTCCATGTGGAGTTGTTAACAGCGCTAAATCGCCCCGCAGCCTCTCTCCCCAGAGGGAAAATGACGCCGTCCGGTCACCGGCTCGGGAAAAATTCGGGGCGTGCTTTCCGGCGCGACCGCCGGCCGCTGACGGGAAAAAAACGGGATATACGAGGGAAAACAGGCGGCGCGCCCCGGGAAAGAGGAAAGGAACGCGACAAAGCGTGGAGAGAGAAGGGCGGCGCAGGAAGGCAGGCAGTGTTCCATGGTTGGTGGGTCGCTCCTGCAGTGGCCCCTCGTCTATTCACATGTTATTCACATGCAGGAAGTTCACTGCCGCAGCGGCTTGGAGATTAAAAACCGACCCCATGGCCGACAAGAAAAAATCGGAAGTTTATTTTGTGAACGCGCCGAGAAAAATCTTGACGAAAAATCGACCCTGAAACTGTGCGTGAATCTCCCTCGACAGCGCTTCGAGACGGTTGACCGAAAAGGTGCGCGTGAGTCATTCTTGCCCATCCGTCCGACGCTTTGGCCGGCTGACTCGACCTTGTTCATGACCGACCAAACCCGAAAAATGCGTGCCTTTGCCGGCCGCGCTTTCCTGATTCTGGCCGGCGCGGCGTTGCTCGGCTCGTGCACCACGATGGGAAAAAGAAGTGAAGCTCCGGGGCTCGTCCACGTGGTGCTGGTCTGGCTGAAGCATCCGGAAAAGGCCGGCGACCGCGCGGCCCTGGTCAACGCGTCGCGCGCTTTCCAGCGAATCCGGGGCGTGGAAGCGGTGCAGGTGGGAGGTTCCCTCCCGGTGCGGCGGCCCGGGGTTGAACAAAACTTCGATCTCGCTGTCATAATAACCTTCCGGAACCGCGACGCTCTCGAGCGTTACGAAACCGATCCCCGCCATCAAATGGCCGCGCAGCAAGTCCTTAAACCCCTCGCCCGGCGCTACACCGTCTTCAATGTCGTGCTCGAGTAAATTTTTCCTTCTCTGCCTGGCCCTGGCGGCCATGACCGGTTCCGCGGTCGCGGCCGAGGACGTGGTCCCTCCATTTGGCTTCCAGTGGAACCAGGAATCGATCGCGGTCGAAAAGGTCCTCGGCAAGGTGAACGGGGCGCGCATCACCTCGCGTGAGCGCAAGCTGACCCGCGAGGTCTGGACGGTGGAAGGCCTGGTCCAGCCCGGCCTGAGCCAGTCGCTCTTCACTTTCCGTAACGGGAAGCTGGCCGGGATCGAGCTGCATTACACCTATCCGCAATGGAGCGTGGAGAAGTATGCCGACCGCATGGGCCAGATCCGCCGTTACTTCGACGACCGCTTTGGCACCGGCAAGCTGGTCTCGCGCGTCCGCGACACCGACACGGAAGTGGTCCAGACCCTGGTGGGTTACCAGTGGATTGCCGGTTCCACCATGCTCGAGCTTTTCTATTTTTCCGCGGTGCGCGACCGCAACGCCTTCCGCACCATCACGATCGACTACAAGCTTCTCTGAGGCCGGCCCTCAGGCCGCGGCCCATTCCTTGCGCAGCCGTTTCAGCCGCCCCTGCAGGGTGGCCTTGGCCGCCGAGTTCATCCGGTCGATGAAGAGGATGCCGTTGAGATGATCGATCTCGTGCTGCAAGGCCCGCGCCAGCAGCCCCCCAGCCTCGAGGCGCAGGGTGTTCCCCTCCAGGTCGCGCGCCGTCACCGTCACGGTCTCCGCGCGTTCGATCTCGGCGGTGACCTCGGGAAAGCTGAGGCAGCCTTCGGTGCCGAGCGCGGTGCCCGGGTGCAGTTCGAGCAAGGGATCGACCAGGACCAGCGGCATGGCCGCGGCCGGATCCACCTCGCGGCCGTCCACCTTGAGCGTGCTGGGACGGTCTTCCACCTGCGAAACATCGATCACGGTGAGCTGCAAGGCCTCGCCCACCTGTTGCGCGGCCAGGCCGACGCCGTGCGCCGCCTCCATGGTCTCGAGCATGTTGGCCGCCAGCGCGCGCACGGTCTCATTCACCGGCCCGACCGGCCGACCCTTGGCCCGCAGCACCGGATCGCCATATTTCCGGATCGGGAGCTTCATTTGTCGGCCTGGGTGAAGGCCGGCAGGTTGCGCACGCCGGCCAGTTTCAGCGCGTCCATCACCTTGATGATGGTGCCGAAGGAAGCCTTCTTGTCGGCCTGCAGGGCCAGGAGGGCGCGCCGTTTCTCGGGCAGGCCGCGGATGATCGCCTCCAGGTTCTCCACCGCCACGACCTCCCCATCGACCTTGACCTCGTCGTTGGCATCGACGCTGACGAGGGCGTGCTCAAGCTCGGCCGGCTGGCTCGTGGCGGTCTTCGACTCGGGCAGATTGATCTGCACCTCCGGCTGGTCCTTCTTGAAGGTGGTCGAGACCACGAAAAAGATGAGCAGGATGGTCAGGATATCGACGAGCGAGACGATGATGATCGACGGGGCCCGGCGTTTACGGACGGCAAACTTCATCGTGCGGAAACGCTAGGCCACCGGCGCGCGAGCGACGGGCGCCGAGGGACGGAGCGACCCGGAATCGCTCACCCTGCCGTAGTAACATTTGCTGATCAGGTCGACCACGAGGGTCTCCATCTCGACCGACATGACCTCGATTTTCTTGGAGAAATAACTGAAGGCGACCAGGGTGGGCACGGCGATGGAGAGGCCAAAGACCGTGGCGTTGAGCGCCTCGGCGATGCCGAGGGCGATGGCCTGGGTGTTGGCCGAGCCGGTGCTGATGCCCAGGGCGGAAAAAACGCGGACCAGGCCGGAAACCGCGCCGATAAGGCCAAGGAGCGGCGCGATGCCGGTAATAATCTCGAGCGACATGAGCCCACGCTCGAGCACCACCATCTCGTGGCGAGCGCGGGTTTCCACCGCCTCCACCGTTTCCGCGCGGGGCGCCCGCAACTGGCGCAGGGCCACCCGCACGATGCGGGCCAGGGCCGAGTCGTCATGCTGCACGATTTTCCAAAGCCGCTCCGCACTGCCGCCGGCGGTGAGACGCTCGATCTCGCTTTCAATCACCAGCGGCAGGACTTTTTTCCGGCGCAACGCCATCCCCCGCAGGATGATGGTGGTGACGGCGATGATCGAGCAGGCCAGGAGCGGCCACATGAAAAGGCCGCCCTGGACAAAAAATACGTAGGCTTTCTGGATGGAGTCAGGCATGCGCGCGAGAAAGGTTACCGATTCGCGTAAGTCGTAAAGGAGATATCGATGGGAAGACGCCCGTTGGGAAGGGTGTTAATCAACTCGGGCGGGATGTCCGGGATGGCCGCCTGCTGAAAGGCCTCCAGGCAAATGTTGGCGAAGGCTTCGTTGGAATCATTCGAGATGACCCGAAGATTCCGGATCTGCCCGTCGGCATCCACTTCGCCCTCCACCACGGCGGTGCCAATGCTGACCAGGTCGATCCGGTCGTTCATGGCCTTATACCAGCGTTTTCCAATCGCATCGACCACGGTCTTCTTGTAGCGGCCGAGAGGCGTTTCTGCCGCGTCCACCGTGGCGGCGCCGCGGCGGCCGACCTGCCCGGAAATGCGCGTTTTCTCCTTCATTTCACGATAGGCCGACCGGGGCGAGGCCGGGCGGGGACGCAGGGTGGGCGGCACCGCTTCCAGGTTGGGAATGATGGGCGTCGGTAACGCTTCAGGTGGCGTTTCCGCCGGCGGAGGCGTGGCCGTCAGCATCGCCAGTTGTTCCACCATCGGCGTCGGGGTCACCGCCGGCGTGGGCGTGGGGGTCACCGGGGGTGGCGTGGCCGTGGCTTCCGGCGTGGGAGCAGGCGTCGCGACGGGTGGCGGCGTAGGCGGAGGGGTCGCGCTCGGGCCCGGGGGCGGCTGGGCCTGACGGGGTTCCGCCCCGGCCAGCTCAAGCGCCTGCCGCTGGGTTTCCGTCTCGAGCGCGGGCTGTTCCCGGCCATCCTGCGTCGGCAGCGGCGCGTCGCCGCGATCCGGCAGCTCGCTAGCGGCGAGGCTGTTCGCGTTCGCTTCGAAAAGAGCTTCGCGCGGCGCTTCCTCGGAGCGCTTGGACTCGTCGATGTCCTTGAATGGAGTGCTCGCGGGCGCGGCCGCCAGTTCCGGTGCCGCAGGACTGGTGTCGATGATGGTCAGTTCCACCGGCTCATCCAGCACCTCCGGCAGCGGCGCGGTCAGGTTGGAGAAGGCCGCGAGCGAGACGGCCACGAGCAGGTGGACGCCGACGGAGGCAAGCACCGCCCAAACCACCTTCCGGGTATCGCTCGTTGTTCGCATGGTGAGGAGAAACGCTGCCGGCGCAGGAACGGCGTGGCGGCGCTATCTGCTTGAGCAATTTCTGCGCGAGTTCAGCGGCGGAAGATAGGCCAGCGGTTCTCCGGTGACAACTAGGCCGCCGGGGCCGGTGGCCGCCGCGACCGGGCCGGCCGCACCGCGGCGCGGGCCCCAAGCCGGGCATAATGAAAAAGATACTGCTGCGCATACCCGCCGTACGGCCCGAAGTAACTGGCGCTGAAATCGCGCAGCTCACCCGGCTTGAACTTGCGGCGGCGCGGGAAATAGCGGCTGCGCAGGACGCGCTCGATCCAGACGTCGATGGGAAAGGCGCGCAACCGTTCGTAGGCGAAAAGCTGCACGCAGTTGGCCACTTTCGGTCCGACGCCGGGCAGTTCCCGCAGGCGGTTGTGCAGTTCCTCGTCGGGCAGCGCCCGCCAGGCCGCGAGATTGGCCCGCCCTTCCACCACCAGCCGCGCGGTGGCGAGCAGGTTGCCCGCGCGATACCCGAGCCCGCAGCCGCGCAGGTCCGCCTCGCTGCAGCGGGCGACCGCGTCGGCCGAGGGAAAAACAAACAGGTCGAGCCGGTCCAGCGGCCGGCGCACCCCGAAGCGCTGGCGCAGGGCCGCCGTCATCTGCCGGATGTGCGCCACCTGTTTCACGGAGGAACAGATGAAGCTGGCGAGGCATTCCCAGACGGGCTGGCGAATGATGCGCAGACCGCGGCAGAATTTGCGCGCCGCTGCCATGGTATCGTCCGCCGGAAACGTGCGGCAGATTTTGTCCAGGGAATGATCGAGCGCAAAATAGCGGGACACGGCGACCGCGCTGCCGGCCGACATGACCAGGTCGGTCGCCCCGCTGCTCCACATAGACCGGGCGGTCGCCGATGCACCCGGCGAAGCCGCCGCCGGCGGCCTGCCAGTGGAAGACCTGGCCGGACCCCACGGTGAGGGCGAGATCGAAATTCGGCACGGCCATTTCCTCCAGCTTCATCAGGGTAATTCCAATATGAAGGAGGGTCCGCCGCGGCGCGCTTGAAAAATGCGTGTTTCCCGCGATTCATCCATGGCTTAATACCGCGCAGATGGATACGCGACTCCTGATCGACGGCTTTGTTCTGCTCCTTTATTTCTTCGGAATCGTCGCCATCGGCCTCTACGCCGGGCGGCGCAACCGCGATCTCCAGGACTTCTCGCTCGGAGCCCGCTCCATCCCCTGGTGGGCGGTGCTCGCCTCGATCATCGCGGCCGAGACCAGCGCCGCCACTTTTCTCGGCACCCCGGCCGAGGGCTTCAAGACCCGCGCCTATTTCTACGGCCAGCTGGTCATCGGCACCATCCTCGCCCGCGTCATCATCGCCTACACCTTCATCAAGCCCTACTACGATTACCGCGTCCAGAGCGTCTACGAGTTCCTCACCGTCCGCTTCGGCACCGCGACCAAGAACATGGCCAGCGGCATTTTCCTTTTCACCCGCGTCCTCGGCATCGGGGTCCGCCTTTATCTCGGCGGCGCCATCATGGTCGTGGTCTGGCGTTACCTTTTCCCCGAGCTGCCGGTCAACCTCAACACCTACGTCTGGGGCATTATCTTCGTCACCGTCATCACCACGATTTATACCGCGGTCGGCGGGATCAAGGCCGTGGTCTGGACCGATCTGATCCAGGCCATCCTCATGTTCAGCTCGGTCATTTTCGCCATCATTCTCCTGCTGAAAAACATCCCGGGCGGCTTCGAGACGGTGAAGGAAAACCTCGGCGGGCTCGACCAGATCAAGTTCGTCCAGACCGGCTGGGACGCGAGCCTGGCCTTCGGCCCGGCCCTGAAAGCGATGCTGGAGGAACCTTACACCCTCTTCGCGGCCTTTATCGCCTCCACCCTCCTGACCATGGCCACGCACGGGACCGACCAGGACATGGTGCAGCGGATGCTGACCGCGCCCGATCATCACAAGTCGCGCCTTTCCCTCATTCTCAGCGGCATCATGGACGTGCCGATCGTGGTCGCCTTTCTCAGCGTCGGCATTCTGCTTTCCGTTTATTACGGCGTGGTCCCGGGGAAAACGCTGCCGGCGGCCGACAACGAAATCTTTGGGCACTACATCGTGCACGAGATGCCGGTGGTCTTCCGGGGTCTGATCATCGCGGGCGTCTTTGCCACCATGATGGGATCGACCTCGGCCGCCTTGAACGCGCTCGCGACCAGTTTCACGAAGGATTTTTATCTCCCGTATTTCAACCGGAACGCGACTGACCGGCAGGCCATTCGCGCCGCCCGGATTTCCACGGCCGTCTTCGGCGTCCTGATGATCATCGTGGCCACGATGGCGGCCAATGCCGTCCTGCAGGACGCGAAGCTGACCATCATTCCGATTGCCATCGGGATTCTCGGCTACACCTACGGCGCCCTCCTGGCGGTGTTCCTGCTCGGGATGCTGACCAAGCGGCGCGGGCGCGACGGGATGAACGTCATCGCCATGGCCATCGGCATCACCTCGGTGCTCATTCTTTGCCGTGTCTCCATTCCCGCGCTCGACCTGCTCGCGTTGTTCCGCGGCGATGTCGTCCCGGTGCACTGGCAGTTCGGTTATTTCATGCCGGGCTGGTGGCCGAGAATTTCCTGGCCCTGGTTCGTCCTGGTCGGCTGCAGCGTGACCTTCACCCTGAGCGTCCTTTTCCCCACCCCGAAGGCGCAGATCGAAGCGGCCGAGGCCCACGTGCGCAACGAGCCGCCCCCGGGTCCGCCGGTCTAGCTTTTCTCGTGCAGCTTCAGGCCGAGGTCGCGCAATTGCCGCGGGTCAACGGTGGCGGGCGATTGCGTCATCAATTCCTGCCCGCGATTGTTCTTCGGGAAGGCCATCACGTCGCGGATTGATTCCTCGCCGCAGATCAGCATGACGAGGCGGTCCAGCCCGAGGGCAATCCCGCCGTGCGGCGGTGTCCCCAGGCGAAAGGCGCGCAGGAGATGGCCAAACTGGGTTTGCTGTTCCTCCGGGCTGATCCCGAGAACGTCGAACATCTCCGCCTGCAGCCCGGGCTCGTGAATCCGGATGCTGCCGCCGCCAATTTCCACCCCGTTCAGGACCACGTCGTAGGCCTCGGCCCGCACTTCCCCGAACCGCTTCTCCGCCAGCAGCGGCAGATCCTCCGCAGCCGGGCGGGTAAAGGGATGATGGACCGCGTTCCATTTCCCCGACCCCGCGTCCTGCTGGAGGAGGGGAAATTCGGTCACCCAGAGAAAATCGAGCTGATCGGAACCGGCCGTGAGCTTCTGGTACTCGGCCACGCGCAGCCGGAGCCGGCCAAGGACCTCGCAGGCCACCTCCCACTTGTCGGCGGCAAAGAGGATAAGGTCGCCTTCGGCCACTTCGAGTTTTGCCTGCAGGGTGGCCCGCTCTTCCGCCGAGAAAAATTTCACGATCGGCGATTTCCATTCGCCCTGCTCGACCTTGATAAAGGCGAGACCTTTCGCCCCGAAAGCTTTCGCCATCGCGGTCAGGTCATCCGTCTGGCCAATGGTCAAACTGGCAAAATCTTTCGCGTTGATCGCCTTGACCACCCCGCCGCTCTCAATCGCGCCCCGGAAGACCTTGAAGGCGCTCTCCCGGAAGTCCTCTGTCAGGTCAACCAGTTGCATCCCAAAACGGCGGTCGGGTTTGTCGCTGCCCCAGGTGCCGACCGCCTCGCGGTAGGTCACGCGCGGGAACGGCGTCGGAATCTCGAGGCCGCGGGCGGCCCGGAAAACCGACGCCAGCATCCCCTCGGTCAGCGCGTAGATGTCGTCCGGGCGGACAAAGGAGGACTCGATGTCGATCTGGGTGAACTCAGGCTGCCGGTCGGCCCGCAGGTCCTCGTCGCGAAAGCACTTTGCGATTTGGAAATATTTTTCCACGCCGGCCACCATGAGCAGCTGTTTATACTGCTGCGGCGCCTGCGGCAGGGCGTAAAACCGGCCGGGCGCGAGCCGGCTCGGAACCAGGAAGTCTCGCGCGCCTTCGGGGGTGCTCTTGGAAAGGATCGGGGTCTCGATCTCCACGAACCCCTGGGTGTCGAGATAATCGCGTGCCGCCTTGGTCACCCGATGCCGGGTGCGGAGATTGCCGGCCAGGCGCGGACGGCGCAGGTCGAAAAAGCGCCAGGTCAGTTCGAGATCCTCGTTGCTCAACTCGGCGTCGAGCTGAAAGGGCAGATGCTCGGCCCGGTTCAGGACTGTCAGTGCCCGGGCCACCACCTCGATTTCACCCGTGGCCAGTTTCGAATTTTCCGTCCCGGCCAGGCGAGGCGCGATGCGGCCCGTCACCTGGATCACGTCTTCACTGCGCAACTGGTGCGATTGCGCCGCCACCTCGGCATTCTCCTCGGGGCGAAAAACCACCTGCGTCAGCCCCTCGCGATCGCGCAGGTCGATGAAGATGACGCCGCCGTGGTCCCGGGTGGCGTCCACCCACCCGGCGAGGGTGGCTTCTCCGCCGACGTCTTCACGGCGCAGCTGGTTGCAATGATGGGTCCGGTATTTTTCCATGGCGAAAAAGGCCCGGTTCAATCCCGCGCCCGGGGGGACACACTGGAGGATTGCGTGAGGTGCGCAAGCAGCTCTTCCTGCGCGACGAGTTCCTGCGCGCCCGTGCCGAGGGTCTTGACCCCGACCTGCGGCCATTCGTCGCCATAAATCAACGCGAGGCGGGCGCCGGCCTGTTCGGCCAGTTGGAACTGCTTCCCGACTTTGGTCGCGCCCAGCGCATAATCCGCCCGGAAACCGGCATCACGCAGATCCTGCAACTGCCGGAGCGCATCGGCGCGCCGCTCTTCCTTTGCCACCACGAGGAAAAGGTCGGTCCCGCCTCCCTGGGCCAGCGCCCGCTTCATCTGCTCGCACGGACCCGTGGTGTTCTCGATCAGGTCCCCCAGGACGACGTCTCCGATGGCAAAACCGAGCGCCGGCAGGTTCACCGCGCCGTCGCTCAGCTGGTGGATGAGGTTGTCATAGCGCCCACCCCCGGCGATGGCCCGCAGTTTGCCCGCCCGGTCAAAGACCTCGAACACCACCCCCGTATAATAGGCCAGGCCCCGCACGATCCCGAGATCGATGGCCACGTAATCAGCCAGCCCGCGCGCGGCCAGGTCCGCCCGCAACTGCTCCAGGCCGGGATGGGCCGGTGGATTCTCGATCACGGCGAAAACCTTCTCCGCGAGGGGTTGCCCCAGCCGCTCGGCCGTTTTTGCCCGCGGTTCCCGTTCACTTTTGTCGATGATCTGGAGCACCTCCGGCCACCGCTCCTCGGGAACGGCCTGCTCGCGCAGAAAATCGGTCCAGAACGCGCGGTCGCTCACGCGCACCACAAACTCATTGGCGCTGAACCCAAAGGCGCGCACGACGTCGACCGCCAGGGCGATCATCTCGGCGTCCGCGGCCGGGCCCGGCTCGCCGATGAGGTCGCAGTTGAGCTGGAAATGCTCGCGCAACCGTCCGCGCTGCTGTTTTTCGTATCGAAAACACTGGGCGATGGCGAACCACTTGAGCGGTTTCTTGAACTGGCGGTCATTCGCGGCCACCACGCGCGCCAGCGTCGGCGTCAGCTCCGGCCGCATCGCCACCTCCCGTTCCCCCTTGTCGGTGAAATTAAAAAGCTGGTGGACGATCTCCGGCCCGCTCTTTTTTTGGTAAAGCGCCGTCGGCTCCAGAATCGGGCCGTCCCACTCGACAAAGCCGTAGCCCGCCGCAGTCCGGCGCCATTGGTCAAAGAGGTAGTTCCGCCGGGCACAGTCAGCCGGCAGGAAATCGCGAAATCCGGGCAGCGTCTGCATCAGGAACGATGGGGAACCGGCAGGCAGCCGCGGGCGCGTTCTCCTGCGAATTGAGGATGCCGTTGAATAATCCGCCCCTGCGGAGAGTCCGAGAGATTCACGGCGGAAAGCATCCGTTTAACTACAACAAAGGACAAATATGAAACACATGACATTAGCAAAAACCCTCGGAGCCGGTGCCGCCTGCGCGCTGGCCCTGACCGGCCTGAACGCGCAAACGAGCACGACCACCACGGTCGGCACCGGTGGCGTCTCGACCAGCGTCTCGACCACCACGAGCGCCGGTTCCTTCGTGAATGTGGCCCCGAGCGGCGACTACTTCACCTTCAGCGCCACCGCCGGCGCGGAGCCGAACCGTTACTATTACTCCAAGGAAACGACCGTGGTCGACCCGAGCGGCCGGACTGTGGCCTGGAACGAGATCCGCCCGGAAATGCCGGCCAAGGTCTATTACGTGCAGGAAGGCGACCGCATGATCGTGCGCAAGGTCGTCCTGGAACGCCCCGTGACCGTGGAAAAGACGACCACGACCACGACGGAAGCGGCCCCGGTCGTGCCGGTGGTGGAGGAGAAGAAGACCACCACGACCACGACGGTTACCAAGCCGTAGTCTGAGTTTGGCGCCGGCTGAGGCCGGCGAGGGAAAAGAAGGCGCCCGCGGAACGAGTTTCCGCGGGCGCTTTTCGTTTAATCCGCGTAGCCGCGCGGGAAACGCTCGTGCCAGCGCCAGGCGCTTTCGATGATGGTCCCGATCTCCTGGAACTGCGGCGACCATCCCAGCTCGCTCTTGATGCGGGCGGAGGAGGCAATCAGCCGGGGCGGATCGCCCGGCCGGCGCGGTTGCTCCGTTACCGGGATCTCGCGCCCCGTCACCTTCCGGCAGGCCTCGATCACTTCGCGGACGCTGGTGCCGCCGCCCGTGCCGAGATTGTAAAATTCACTCCGGGGCGATTGCAGGGCGAGAAGATGCGCCCGGGAGAGATCGAGAATGTGGATGTAATCCCGGATGCAGGTGCCATCCGGCGTCTCGTAATCGGTCCCGTAGATTTCCACCCGTTCCTTCTGGCCGAGCGCGACCTTGAGCACATTGGGGATCAGGTGGGTCTCAACCCGGTGATCCTCCCCGAACCTGTCCGTCGCGCCCGCGGCGTTGAAATAACGCAGGGCCACGAAACGCAGCTCGTGGATCTGGTCGTACCAACGCAGGACACGCTCGAAGGCCAGCTTGGATTCGCCATAGGGATTGATCGGGCGCTGCGGCAGCGATTCATCGATCGGGACCCGCTCGGGCGGGCCAAAGGTCGCGCAGGTGGAGGAGAAGACGAGCCGCCGCACCCCCGTGGCGACCATGCCGTCGAGCAGGTTGATCCCGTTGGTGACGTTGTTTCGGAAATACTTCGAGGGGTTCGTCATCGATTCGCCCACCAGCGCGCTGGCGGCGAAATGCATCACGGCTTCCGGCTCGGTCCGGGCCAGGATCGCCTCGAGCCCGTCGCGATCGCCCAGGTCGCCCTCGATAAACTCGGCCCGCGGGTCAATCGCCCCGCGATGACCCTCGGAAAGGTTGTCAAAGACGACAACCTCGTTCCCTTCATCGAGGAGCAGTTGCGTGCAGACGCTCCCAATGTATCCCGCGCCGCCGGCCACAAAGACTTTCATCCGGCGAGATTTCGGCGCTGCGCGCCGCGATGTCAAAGAGTGGCGTTGGTCGCGCGGGGTCCCCGGCGCTGTTTTTCCTGCAGAGCGACGACCATGCGCCGGACCTTGGCGTGCCGGCGCCGCGGGGTCAGCACCTTGAGACTTTCGGTCTCCGAGCCCCATTCCAGGATCTCGATATCAACGTGGCGAACACCCCAGCGCCGCATCCCCACCTTCGACGTCTTGTAGAGATCAATCGTGTTCGTTCCCACAAGGGCGCCGCCGTAGTCGTCGATCTGGTAAATCTCGTTCGTTTGCAGAACCCGAAACTTCGTTCCCAGCGGATAGCGGGACCAGTCCGACGCGGCGCTGATGACGCGACTGCCGGAAAGCCGGCGGCCAAGGGCATTGCGCGGCCCGCCCCCGCCCCGCTCGGAGTGGGTGTAGGCGGTTGTCCGCACCTTGGTCACCCGGTGGGTGGATTGCTTCTGCGCCACCGGGGGCGATACCTGCGTGGCACAACTGGAGAAAACGACGATTGCGCCCAGACAGAGCGCAAGTCGCAGGGGGGTCGACTTTTGCACGATGGCGGTCAAGTAGCGGTTGAACCCGGGAGGCGCAAGCCATAATTTCCGGCCCCGCCGCGACATGACCCCCGTATTTCCCGCCGCCCAGACCCGTGTTGCGCCCGAGGTCCTGCTGGACGGCCGACTGGCGCTTTTCCATGAAAAAGAGCGTTGGCTGGCGGTGGCCGACCTACATTACGGGTTTGAACTGAGTCAGCGGGCAGCCGGCTGGCTCACCCCGGTCTGGGGCATGGCCTCGGTGGAGACCCAGCTCGATTCTCTCCTGGAAACATTTGTCCCGGAACGGCTTATCATTGTCGGCGACCTGGTGCACGATCGCACCGCTCTCCCGGACGTCTGCCGTCTGCTCGAGCATTTGCGGCAGAAAACCGAGGTGATCGTCGTGGCCGGCAATCACGACCGCCACCTGGGCGGCGCGGTTCCGCTGGTCTCGCACTACGAAACACCCGGGTTCCATTTTCACCATGGGCATTGCGCGGCCGCGGCCAACGGCCGGACGCGCATCATCGGGCATCATCACCCGGCCGCCAGCCTGAGCGACGGGGCGGGGCTGCGCTTGAAGTTGCCGGCGTTTGTCCAGGAAGGCGATTGCTGGATCCTGCCCGCCTTTTCGCCCTGGGCGGCCGGGGCGGCCTGGAAACAGACGGAGGAAAGCCGCGTCTGGCTCTGCTCGCCCCGCCGGATCCTGGAAGTATCGAGAAAAGCCGCCTAGGCGGCCGCGGTCGAGCCCAGCTCCTCGGTGCATTCCGGGCAGCGTTTCGCCTTGATCGGAATCGACTTGGTGCAGGCCGGACAATCCTTCACCACCGCCGGTGCGTTCGGCTTCGGTTTCTTCATCCGGTTAATGCCGCGTACCAGGAGAAAAATGGCGAAGGCCACGATGATGAAATTGATCACGAGGGTGAGGAAGTTCCCGTAGTTCCAGGTGATGGCCCCGAGCTTTTCCGCCTCTGCCGGGGTGGAAAACGAACCGCCCCCGGGGGCGTCCTTCAAGACAATGAACATGTTGGAGAAATCGAGTCCGCCCGTGAGCAGGCCAATCACCGGCGTGATGAGATCTTTGACGAGCGAGGAAACAATGCCGCCGAAGGCGGCGCCAATGATGACACCAACCGCCAGATCAAGGGCGTTGCCCTTGATGGCGAATTCCTTGAATTCTTTCCACATAACAAATCAGTGACTCAATCCGTCACGATATTCACAAGCTTTTTCGGGACGACCACGACCTTGCGGGCGGTTTTGCCCTTGCCCTCAACCCATTCGCGCACCTTGGGGTTGGCCAGCGCGGCCTGCCGGTAATCTTCCTCCCCGACGGCCAGCGGCAGCCGGATGCGGTCACGCAGCTTGCCATTCACCTGCAGGATGACCTCGACCTCATCCTCGACCAGGCAGGCGGGATCAAACTCCGGCCAGCGCTGATCGGTGATGGCGCCCGCATCGCCGAAGCGTTCGGCCAGTCGTTCCCAAAGGTCGGAGGTGAGATGCGGAGCGAAGGGATTCAGAAGAACCAGGAGCGTGCGCAGGGAGCCAACCGGCCGCTTCTCGGCGCCCGTAAAGGCGTTTACGAACTGCATCATCTGCGCAATGGCGGTGTTAAAGGAAAGGGTCTCGATATCCTCCGTCACCTTTTTGATCGTGGCGTGCACCACCCGGCGCTGCGCCGGCTCCGGTGAACCTTCGTCCAAAGCGTCGGAAAGCACCCAGTCACCGGCCTGGTTCTCCTCCATGAAAAGCCGCCAGACCCGGGCAAGGAAGCGCGAGACGCCTTCCACCCCCTTCATGCTCCAGGGCTTCATCTGTTCGAGCGGCCCCATGAACATCTCGTAGCAGCGAAAGGCATCGGCGCCGTGTTCGCGCACGACATCATCGGGATCGACCACGTTGCCCCAGCGCTTCGACATCTTGCGATTGTCCTCGCCCAGGATCATGCCCTGGTTGACCAGCCGCTGGAACGGTTCCGCCTTCGAGAGATGGCCGAGATCGTAGAGCACCTTGTGCCAGAACCGGGCATAGAGCAGGTGCAAAACCGCGTGCTCCGTCCCGCCAATGTAAAGATCCACTCCGGCCGCCCCCTCGCCCCCCATCCAGTAGCGTTCGGCTTCGACGCCCACGAATCGGTCCTCGTTTCGCGGATCGCAAAAGCGCAGGTAATACCAGCACGATCCCGCCCATTGCGGCATGGTGTTGGTTTCCCGGGTCGCCTTCTCGGAATGGCGGATCCAGTCACGGGCTCGCGCCAGCGGCGGTTCGCCCGAGCCGGTGGGCTTGAAATCGTCTAGGGGCGGCGGCGAGAGCGGCAGATCGTCCGCCGGAAGGGCGCGGTGCCTCCCCTCTTCCCAGATGATCGGGAACGGTTCGCCCCAGTAACGCTGCCGGGAAAAAAGCCAGTCGCGCAGCTTGTAACGGACGTCGCGCCGCCCCCGGCCCTGCTCTTCCAGCCACCCGATGATCTTTTGTTGCGCCTCCGCCGTCGGCAGCCCGTCGATCAGCGGCGAATTGATCGCGACCCCGTCGCCGCTAAATACGGAGCCCGGGTTTTCAACGGAGCCCGGGTTTTCAACCCGGTCTTCACGGCTTGAAAAGCCGTGCTCCTAAAGTCGCGCTCCCAAACCGGTACGTCCTTGCCGGACAATCCGGCTTTCTCCGGGTTCATCGCGATGTACCTGCTTGAGAAAATCGTAATGTTCCTGCGACCGCACCAGCCGATCAAAATATTCCTCCTGCCAAAGCGATCCGCTTTGACCGATCCTCTTATTGATCTCCAGGGCCGAATGCCGCTTCCAGCTGTGAACCACGGCCGGAAGCGTCTCGTTTTCATGCAGGCGAACCAGCACATGCACGTGATTGGGCATCACGCAGAACGCATGCAATTCGTAACGCTGGCCCTCAAAAAACCGTAACGCCTCGACAACGATCTGCGCACATTCCGGGCGGGCCAGCACGCAGCTGCCTGCGCCCGCGTCCAGCCACTCATCCAGCCGCGCGCCAAAACGCTCGTAGAACTCGTTCTCCTGTTCGGCCGTCCATGGCTCCGGGTGGCTTGCCAGCCAGCGTTCACGATCCTCCCGCAGCTCCGCGAGCTTCGGTTGCGGCAGGCTGTCGGCCAGACGCCAGGTGAGGAAGTAGAGGCTTTGGGCCTGCTGCCAATGCGGAAGGTTTCGTCGATGGATCTCGATCTCTTCGCGTGGATCGAGGAACCCCCTTTCGGAGCCCGGGTTTTCAACCCGGTCCTCGTCTTCACGGCTTGAAAAGCCGTGCTCCTTAGAAACCCCGTGCTCCGCAACGACCCGACGAATCGGAAGATCGAATTGACACGCGAATTCGAAATCCCGCTCGTCGTGCGCGGGCACGGCCATAATGGCCCCGGTGCCGTAACCCATCAAAACGTAATCCGCGATCCAGATCGGAATCTTCTCCTGGTTCACCGGGTTGATCGCGCAGGCCCCGAGGAAAACCCCGCTCTTTTCCTTCGCCAGATCGGTCCGCTCGAGATCGGATTTCGCGGCCACCTCAGCCCGATACCGGGCGACATCGCCCCGGCATTCCGCGGAGGTCAGTTGTTCCACCAGGGGATGTTCCGGCGCGAGCACCAGATACGTGGCCCCGTAGATCGTGTCGGGACGGGTGGTGAAAACCTCGATGAACTGATCAGGGTCCAGGGTGCGGGCTTCAGACCTTTCCCCTGAACCCTGGACACTGAACCCGGAAAACCTGATGACTGCGCCTTCACTCCGGCCAATCCAGTTCTGCTGCAGCAACTTGATCCCGGCCGGCCAATCGAGCGGCTCCAGCTCCTCCGCGAGGCGATCCCCATAGGCGGTGATCCGCAGCATCCATTGCCGCATCGGCCGGCGCACCACCGGAAATCCACCCACCTCGCTTTTGCCGTCGATCACCTCCTCGTTGGCGAGGACGGTCCCGAGCTCCGGGCACCAGTTCACCGGCACATCCGCGACATAGGCGAGGCGCACCCCGTCCGGATCATCCCCGTCGTAAGTGTCGATTGGCTCGGCCTTGCGCGTGGCCGGGTTGAACCAGGAATGATAAAGCTGGAGAAAAATCCATTGCGTCCAACGATAAAAATCCGGCTCCGCCGTGCTGACCTCGCGGCTCCAGTCGTAGGAGAATCCCAGCCGCTTCAACTGGCCCTTGAACTTCGCAATGTTGGCCCGGGTGGTGATGGCCGGATGCTGCCCGGTCTTGATGGCATACTGCTCGGCCGGCAGGCCAAAGGCGTCCCAGCCCATCGGATGCAGGACGTTGAAACCGCGCATGCGTTTGTAGCGCGCCACGATGTCGGTCGCGGTGTAGCCTTCCGGATGCCCGACGTGAAGACCGGCGCCACTCGGATAAGGAAACATGTCGAGCACGTAATACTTCGGCCGGGTCGCGTCGAAACCCGGCTCCCCGGGATTGAGGGCGCGGAACGTTCCCTCCGCCTCCCAGCGCGCCTGCCAGCGCGCATCGATTTCGTCGAAAGGATAAGGTTTGCGGCGTTCGCTCATGCGCGAACAATCAGGAACGCAGGATGGCTCGGAAGGAAAATGAAATTTTTCGTTCTTTTCCGCGGGGTCAGCCGATGACGCTGACCCTGGCCACGGGCAATCCGCACAAGACCCGCGAGTTGAGGGCGCTCCTGGGGGACGCGGTGGAGTTACGCGATCTTTCGGCTGTGCCGGGTTTTTCCATGCCCGAGGAGACCGGGGCGACCCTGGAGGAAAACGCGATTCTCAAGGCCCTGGCCCTGGCCCGAGACCAGCCCGGGCTTGTTCTGGCCGACGACTCCGGCCTGGAAGTTGACGCGTTGGGAGGGGCGCCCGGCGTTTTCTCCGCACGCTACGCCGGTGCCACCGCCACCGACGCGGACAATGTCGCCCGGTTGCTCGCCGCCCTGGAGGGAGAAGAAGATCGTTCCGCCCGTTTTCGGTGCGTTCTTGCAGTAGCCGAAGAAGGGCACCTTCTCGTGACGCTGGACGGCCTCCTCGAAGGGGCCATCGCCACCGGGCGGCGCGGTGAGAGCGGCTTCGGCTACGATCCGGTCTTTGTTCCGGCCGGGGAAACCCGGTCCCTGGCGGAGTTCTCCGCCACGGAGAAAAACCGGATCAGCCACCGGGCAAAGGCCGCGGAAAAACTGCGCGCCTGGCTGGAGAGAAGCCGCCGGTAAGCCGTCTGCGGTCCGGCGCGGCGACTATTGGGCGACCGGGGGCGGCGCCTTGATCTGGTAACCGATCTTGGTGATGCCGGCGGAGCGCACGCGATCGAGCAGCGTGATGACATCGCCGTGCAAAGCCTGCTGATCGGCGCTGATCGAGACCTTGGCCGCTTCCCCGAGGTTCTGGCGGAATTGGAAAAGCGTCGGCAGAACCTGCTCGTCCAGCACGGGCTGATTGTCGATGTAGGTCTGGTTTCCCGGTGTCACCCGCAAGGTCAAATAGTCCTTCACCGGCGGCTGCTGCACCGCCTGCCCCGGCGCGGGAATATTAACCCGGATGCCCTTCATATGCGTCTGGCTAAGGCTGACCATCATGAAGCTCGCAAGGAGGAAGAACATGATGTCGATCAACGGAATGATCTCGATGCGCGCCTTCTTGTGCGGGATGGGTGACTTCATTCTCATGGCATGATCCCCTTTAGAATTGCGCGCCGGACATGGTGAAGGTGATTGGCGTCCTGACCTTGGTCACCGTGTTGGGCTTGAAGCGCCAACGCTTGAAAGGCGGAGGTGGCGGCGTTATCCAGGACCGAGCTGCCGGTGCTCTGCGCCATGACCGCGCTCGTGACCGCGCCGGTCGACGGATTCACCGTCATCAGGCAGACGCCGCTGCCGGTGATACGGTTCTTGCGCGCGGCGTAGGGATACTCCGGACGCGGCGAAGAGATGGCCGAAACCCTGGCGGTGGACATCGAGACCGGACCCGTGGGGCCGGGTGGACGCGGCCGTGAAATCGGTGGGGGTGGCTTGTTGGAAGGTGTCCGCGGCTTCGGCGGAGGGGTGGCCTCTTCCTCGACAAACTCAGGCTGCTCCGCGGTGGGGGGCGGTGGCGGCGGCGGCTCGGGCTCATCCGGCGGCGGCTCGGGCTCGGGCGGCTGATCCTGCTGCTCAAAAGTGACTTCCGCGACGGCCTCTGGAATGTCGGTCAGGTCGGTGATCTCTTCATCCGGCCGGATGCCGGCGACGACGACCGCCATGAAATGGAGCAGGACGGCGGCGCCAAATGCGGCCCCGACATGCCATTTCGGCATCGGCTTGTAGAGTTGTGGCTTGGCCATGGTGCTACTGCGAGGTGGTTCCCGGGAGCGGCGCGGAGACGTCGCTCTTGATTTCAAAGGCGATCTTGGTGAAACCGGAGGCGCGAATCAGGTCGAGCAGGCGCGTAACGTTGCCATGCAGCGCTTCGCGGTCGCCCCGGACGAAAACCTTGGCTTCCGGAGTTTGCGCGTAGATCTGGGCCAGCTTTGGCGTCACCGCTTCATAAGGGATCGGCTCCTTGTCGAAATAGAAGTAGCCGTCGCGATCAACCGAGAGACTGACGTAATCCTTCTTGTTCTGGACTTCACCGGAACGGCCGAGGGGCAGATCAACCTTGATGCCCTTCATGTGCACCTGGCTGAGGCTGACCATCATGAAGCTCGCGAGCAGGAAGAACATGATGTCGATCAGCGGGATGATCTCGATGCGCGCCTTCTTGTGCGGCAACGGTGAGCTGACGTTCATGCCTTTGGTTCCCTTTTTTTCTGCGGCTTATCTCGACTGCATTTCCACTTCCCGCTTCGCCTTCGCGTTCGCCTCGAGCATCACCTCGAGGTTGGTCGCCGCGGTCTGCAGCTCGAACTCCAGGTTAGACACACGGGAGGTGAAAAAGTTAAACGGAATCAACGCAAAGATGGCGATGCCGAGACCGGCCGCCGTCGCGATAAGCGCTTCCGCAATACCGCCGGTGACCGCAGTCACCGCCAGTTCGTCGTCGCCAAGGAAGGCGAACGAACGCATCAGACCGGTGATGGTGCCGAGCAGACCAAGCAGCGGGGCCAGGGTCACAAGCGTGTCCATCACGACCAGGAACCGGCCGGCCCGCTTGATCTCAATGCCCGCCGCCACCTGCAGGGCGCCCTGGAGCGAGGCATGCTGGTGGTTCAACCCGTTCCAGATCATGCGCAGGACGGGATCGCGCGATCCGCGGGAAAGACGCGAAGCCTCCGCGACGTCGCCCGTTTCAATGGCGGTAAACACTTTCTCAATGCGCTTGGGATCGCGGCGCGTCCAGCGCATCAGCCACCAACCGATGCGTTCCAGCACCACCGCGATCGCCGTGATCGAGGTGATCAGGATCGGCCACATGATCCAGCCGCCTTCCTCGAATTTCTCGAGCAGATTGTTCGCGCTGAAGAAACCGTGTTCCTCCTTCTTCACCGGCTCCGCCGCCGGGGAAGCTGCCGCGGTCGCCGCCGGTGCCGCCGGGGTCATCATGCCGGGCTGCTGCACCGCTCCAGGAGCACCGGGAGCCCCAGGCATTCCGGGCGCGCCGGGCGCGGCCCCGGGCATGGCCGGATCGCCGCCCGGCGGGACGCCAGGACCGCCGGGAGCGGTCATGCCGGGCTGCGCAGGCGGAATCGGCTGCTGACCGGGCTGGGCCGGCTGAATGGGCTGCTGGCCGGGCTGAAGCGGCTGTTGCGTGGTCGCCGGGGCCGTCGCGGGATCAGTCGGCGCGGCCGGAGAGGTCGCTACGCCCGCCGGCGAAGTGGCCGCAGCAGGTGAAGTCGTCGGTGCTTGCGCGAACGCGCTCAGCGCGACGGCGGTAGAGATAAGGCAGGCGGTTAGCGTTTTTTTCATAAATCAGATGAGGATGTTATCCGGCTCCAGTTCAGTAGTAGGGAATATTCTATTCAGACGAAGCTTGTTACAGTCGAGTAAAACTTTTCACCTTTTTACGCGAGACTCCAATCAAAAGTTCGCAACAGGGAATCGAATCAACACCCGTAACGGGATGTAACGCAAATGCTTCTAATTGCGTGATCGCCCTATTTTTGCGCGGAATTCGCCGCGGCTGTTGACAAAAAACATCCGAACGGATAAACGCGCGCCCCCTGCTTTCAGGCCCGGGCGTTGACCACGTTGCGCAGGGGCGGCCAGTCGCCCACCCGCGCCTCCAGGATGTCACCCTTCCCGATCGGTCCCACCCCCGAAGGTGTCCCGGTGAGGATCAGGTCGCCCGGGAGCAACGTGAGCGCTTCGCTGGCAAAAGCGACAATCTCCGCCACGGAATAAATCATCTGGCTGGTGCGCGCCTCCTGTTTCACCTCACCATTCTGGCGCAGGGAAATGGGCAGGTCGGAAACATCGACCTCGGTGTAAACAAACGGTCCCACCGGGGTGTAGGTGTCGAACGATTTGCAGCGGCCAAACTGTTTCTCACTCTTCTGCAGGTCGCGGTCGCTGATGTCCTCGGCCACGGTATAGCCGAACACGTGCTCCAGCGCCCGGTCCCGGGCGAGGTCGCGTCCCTGTTTCCCGATCACCACCGCCAGTTCCACCTCGAAATCGGTCTGGTGCCCGGGAAAGGCGATCTCGATCGTGCCTTCGTGCGGCAGGAGGGAGGTCGGCGCCTTGAACCAGACCAGCGGGGTGCCCAGCGGGGTCCGCTTCATTTCCGCGATGTGATCGGCGTAGTTGAGGCCGACCGCGATCACCTTGGAAGGCGCCACCGGCACGCCGGGCCGCACCTGCGCCCGCGGCACCTCCCGCCCGCTGCGTTCCTGCGAAAGCCAGAACGGTTCGCGCAAGAGGTGCACCGTCTCCCCGCACACCTCGCCATACTCCGTTTTCCCGTCCACCACGAAACTGCCAAAGATGCGCATGGTCTGGGGACGAGAGCCCCCGCCGCGGCCAGCGTCAAGGCCGGAGCGGTCCCGGCTCTATTTCTCCACGATGCCGACGACATCGCGCACCATCTTATATCCGCTGATGGAGAACGGTTCGCCCTCCGCGCTCGTGCTCCAGAAGGCGCTGGAGGAACCGCCATCCAGGTTCAGGGCGCGTTCCACCGCGAATTCCCGGCCATCCAGGGCCGCCAGGATTTCCGCCAGCTCCGCCAGGGTGACGCCCGAGCAATAGCCGAGCGCCACGCCGCGTTTGTTGTTCGTGGCGATGAAGGTGCGCCGCGCGCGGCGGGTCTTCTCCAGCCCGGCCACCGGCCGCCCCCGCTCGACCAGAAAAGGACCGCTCTGGCGCGCCTCGATCCACTTCGGCCGAGCCGGCGCTTTCCCCAGGCGCAGCAATTCCACTTTCCCGGGCGAGACCGCGATGACCCCGCTCAGGAGCCGCGCCTTCCGCCACGGCGCCACGGTCCGGCCGCGGCTGCGCAGCATCCCGATCAGTCCATGATCAGGGTCGAAGTAGCCGCCGTTTGTCCCGGCCACGCAGTTGTTTCTCTGCAACACCTCCGCCACGGAGGAACGCGGCTCGGCCGGTTGATCAAGGAACCGCAAGGTGGCCTTCCCCGCATCGAAAAGAGCCAACTGGAGCCGGGCGCTCCGGCCGTCGGATCCCTCCGCCATTTCGAGCGACACGCGCTCCACCACCGCCGAGCTCGTGGGATGCTGACGCGAAGCGGTCACCTCCCAGGCGCCGGCCGCGCGAAGAAGGAGAAGAAAAAGAACAAAGCCGGTCGAGGCGCGCATCCCGCCAATTAAGCAGCACGGCCGCATGCCTGCCGGGAAAAAACCTGCGGCCGCCCGGTTCGCCCGAACGCCGACCTACTTCACGCCACCGGCAAACACAGTCTGAAAATACGGACTCTTTTTTTCGCGCGAAACAATGGTGACCTCGATCTCGCGGAACCCGGCCTCCTCCAGCCAGCGATGCAACTGCACTTCGCTGAAGCCGAGCCAGTGGTCGGCATAAAGCTCGCGCGCCCGGGCGAACTGGTGCGCCAGGAGATCAAGAATGATGACGCGCCCGCCCCGGCGCAGGATGCGATGGGCCGCGGCCAGGGCCCGCTCCGGCTTGACCGCATGGTGCAACGCCTGGCTGAAAACAGCCAGGTCGATCGAGCTTTTGGCAATCGGCGGTTCCTCGATGTCGCCCAGGCGATACTCGAGATTCCGGAAACCGTGTTCCCGGGCCAGGGCGGCGCCGAACTCAACCATCTTCGGCGAATTATCGATCGCGATCACCTTCCGCGCGGTCGGGGCCAGAAGCTGCGAGAGGGTCCCTTCCCCCGCCCCGAGATCGGCCACGGTCAGCGGCGGCAAAAGATGAAACAGGGTATGGGCCAGCGCCTCCCAGGAACGCCCGGGCACATAGGAACGGCCAAACCGGCCCGCCAACTGGTCGAAATAGGCGCGCGCTTTGTCCTGTCTTTTGCGCAGGGCCAGCTTCAGCGCGGTCCGGTCATCCGCCGTTTCCGGAACTTCCGGCGCCAGGGACCGGAGAAGGTCATGCACCCGGGCGCGGCTGCCGTTCCCCGTCGCGCTCAAACCATAATAGACGTTCTTGCCCGCGCGCCGATCGGCCACAACGCGGGCGCGTTTCAACTGGGCGAGATGACTGGAGATGCGCGACTGGCCCATGCGCATGATCTCCTGGAGCTCGGCCACGGAGAGTTCCTCCTGCTCGAGGAGAAGGAGGAGTCGCAACCGGATGGGATCGGCCAGGAGGCGGAGGAGATCGAGCGTTGACGACATCGGGGTTGCAGACGATACATCTACGTATCATGATTGGTCAATATGTCCGAAAAGGTGCCAGGGTTCAGACCCGCTGCACCCTCTTGTCTGAATCCTGAACCCCGAACCCCGAACCCGCTTTTCTATGTCCCGTCGTTTTATTTTTTCCTCTGAGTCCGTCGGCGAAGGTCATCCCGACAAGGTTTGCGACACCATCTCCGACGCCATCCTCGACGCCTGCCTCGCCCAGGATAAGACCGCGCGCGTCGCCTGCGAGACCTTCGCCAAGAGCCACACCGTCATCGTCGGCGGTGAAATCACCATCCCCAATCTGCCGCAGGGCAAAGCGCTCGAGATCGATCATTCCGATCGACAGCATCGTGCGCGATGCCGTGCGCGAGATCGGTTACGTGAATGACGACGACGTTTTTCACGCCGACAAGATCGACATCCAGAACATCATCACGAACCAGAGCGCCGACATCGTCGCAGGGCGTCGATGCAGACCGCCGCGGAAGGCAAGGGACACGCCGAGCAGGGCGCCGGCGACCAGGGTTTGATGTTTGGCTTTGCCTGCGACGAGACGCCCGAGCTGATGCCGGCGCCGATCATGTTTGCGCATCGCCTCGGCCGCGAGTTGACCCGCATCCGCAAGAGCGGCAAGGTGCGCCTGGCTGCGGCCCGATGCGAAGTCGCAGGTCTCCGTCGTTTACGAAGAACAACAAGCCGGTCGGCATCTCGAATGTGGTCATTTCCACCCAGCACGCGGCCGACGTGAAGCACCCGGAGATCAAAGAATTCTGCATCGAAGAAGTCATTCGCAAGGTGCTCCCGCGGCTCGATGATCGAATGGCACGACTGAGTTTCTCATCAATCCGACCGGGCGGTTCGTCGTCGGCGGACCGCAGGGCGACACCGGCCTGACCGGGCGCAAGATCATCGTCGATAGTTACGGCGGCATGGGCCGTCACGGCGGCGGCGCGTTCTCCGGGAAGGACCCGAGCAAGGTCGACCGCAGCGCCGCCTACATGGGTCGCTGGGTGGCGAAGAACGTCGTCGCGGCCGGGCTCGCGCGGCGTTGCGAAGTCCAGTTCGCCTACGCCATCGGCCATCCGCAGCCGGTCAGCGTGCACATCAACACCTTCCTCACGAACACCGTCGACGAAGAGATCATCGAGAAAGCCGTCAAGAAAGTCTTCTCCTTCAAGCCGGCCGACATCGTCGAGCAGCTCGACCTGCTCCGCCCGATTTACCTCAAGACCACCAACTACGGCCACTTCGGCAAGGACGATCCCGAGATCACCTGGGAACGCACCGATAAGGCTGAGGAGCTGAAAGCCGCGGCGCGCTAGCTTTAAGTCTTAAGCTTTAGGTTTTAAGAATGGCTTATCAATCTTTCGAAGACTTGGAAGTCTGGCAACGCGGTTGCCGGCTCTCCGTTGAGGTCTTCCGAGCGTTTGGTGCCTGCAAGGAGTTTACCCTGCGCGATCAAATCCAACGGGCGGGACTCTCGATTCCGTCGAACATTGCCGAAGGCTCTGAACGCGGCAGCACGAAGGATTTCGCGCATTTTCTAAATATTTCCAAAGGCTCGTGCGGGGAGCTGCGCACGCAGCTCTACATTGCGCGCAAGCTCGGCCTGATCACGAAATCCGCTTTCGACGCACTCGTCAAAGAATCACGGGAACTCTCCGCGATGCTCGAGGGACTGCGTCGCGCGCTGCTTAAGCGCGCCACAAGCACGCGCCCACTTAAAACTTAACACCTAATACTTAAAGCTATGCCCACCACCACGACAGATCCCAAAACCACCAAACAGCACGACTACAAAGTCGCCGACATCTCACTCGCCGATTACGGCCGCCGCGAGATCGACATCGCCGAGCAGGAAATGCCCGGCCTCATGTCGATCCGCAAAAAATACGCCGCCGACAAGCCGCTCAAGGATGTCCGCATCACCGGCTCGCTCCACATGACGATCCAGACCGCGGTCTTGATCGAGACGCTGGTCGATCTCGGCGCCGATGTGCGCTGGGCCAGCTGCAACATTTTCTCCACCCAGGACCACGCCGCCGCCGCGATCGCGAAGTCCGGCGTGCCCGTCTTCGCCTGGAAAGGCGAGACGCTCGAGGAATACTGGTGGTGCACCAACCAGGCGCTCTCCTTCCCCGACGGCAAAGGCCCGCAGCTCGTCGTCGATGACGGCGGCGACGTCACCCTCTTCATCCACAAAGGCTACGAGCTCGAAGAAGGCAGCGATTGGGTGAACAGCGACTCCTCCAATCACGAAGAGAAGGTGATCAAGGACGCGCTCAAGGAAATCAAGAACGAGAACCCGTTCCGCTGGCACGAAGTGGTCAAGGAATGGCGCGGCGTCTCGGAAGAGACCACCACCGGCGTGCATCGCCTCTATCACATGCTGCAAGAAGGGCAAGCTCCTCGTTCCCGCGATCAACGTGAACGACACCGCCACGAAGTCGAAGTTCGACAACCTCTACGGCTGCCGCCATTCGCTCGTCGACGCGCTCAATCGCGCGCTCGACGTCATGATCTCCGGCAAAGTCGCGGTCGTCTGCGGCTACGGCGATGTCGGCAAAGGCAGCGCGCAATCGCTCCGCGGCCAGGGCGCCCGCGTCATCGTCACCGAGATCGATCCGATCAACGCGCTGCAGGCCGCGATGGAAGGTTTCGAAGTCACCACGATCGAGGAGACCCTCGGCCGCGGCGACATCTACGTCACCACCACCGGCAACGTCGACATCATCACCCTCGAGCACATGCAGAAGATGAAGAACCAGGCCGTCGTTTGTAACATCGGCCACTTCGACAACGAGATTCAGGTCGACCGCCTCAACACCGCGAAAGGCGTCAAGCGTCTCAACGATCAAGCCGCAGGTCGACAAGTACACCTTCGAAGACGGCCACGAGATCTTCATGCTCGCCGAAGGCCGCCTGGTGAACCTCGGTTGCGCCACCGGCCACCCGTCGTTCGTCATGTCGAACAGCTTCTCGAACCAGGTCCTCGCCCAGCTCGATCTCTGGGCGGGCAAGGACAAATACAAACCCGGCGTCTACATCCTGCCGAAGAAGCTCGACGAAGAAGTCGCCCGCCTGCACCTCGAAAAGATCGGCGTCAAGCTGACCAAGCTCACGCGCGAAACAAGCCGAATACCTCGGCGTGCCGGTGGAAGGCCCCTACAAGCCCGAGCACTACCGCTACTAGTCCCTAGCTGAGTGATTCAAAAATAACGCCGCCGGAGCAATCCGGCGGCGTTTTTGTTGGTCCGTCCGCAGATTGCACAGATTTTCGCAGATTTCTGACGAAGCATCCGCTGTGTACGTGTGGAGCCGGGGCTCCACCGCTATTTCCTTGAGAGCCCGACAAGAATCCACGCGATTAGTGCAAGGATTTGCTAGAAGCGACTCACGATTGCGCTCTTCTCCACGCCCTTGGCCGCAGCAACTGCCCGAACGATTCCATTCAAAGTTCCAACGCGAAGCGCAGTGTGTTCTGGGATCGAAATCCGATGCTGCCGCGGTTCACTGGTTTCAAGAATCACGTGGCTCCCCTCTTGATTAACACGCCGGTAATCAAAGTGCTTGCACAGCACTTTGATCAGATCCGCTCCGCTAAGATCGCGCGGCAGCTTCATGCCACCGCCACCACTTCATCTCGCACCAGGTGCAGACGAATGGCGGAAGGTTTCGGCTGATCGAAGAAATACGCGGCCACCGCTTCCCTGACGTTTGCCCGAAGCTGATCCCAGGAATCGCCCTGCGTAAAAATGTCATGCGAAAGGCACTCTCCCACAAATCCGCCGTCGGACTCCTGAGTGACGCTGAAGACGATTTCCATAGAGAAAAGGATGACAGGTGAAAGCCCGCGAAACAAGACCGTCTTCAGGCCGAAGAAACTCGACGAAGAAGTCGCCCGCCTGCACCTCGAAAAAATCGGCGTGAAACTGACCAGGCTCAGCCCGAAACAAGCCGAATACCTCGGCGTGCCTGTGGAAGGCCCCTACAAGCCCGAGCACTACCGCTACTAGCCCCTAGCTGAGTGATTCAAAAATAACGCCGCCGGAGCAATCCGGCGGCGTTTTTTGTCTGTCCACAGATTACGCAGATTTACGCAGATTCTTTGATGGGGAAAAGGACGTCCGGCCCAAGGCCTGTGTTCTGGGCGGATTGGCGGCGTGCTCGCCAAACGAAGTTCTCCGGGGCATAAAGGGCACCGATGAAAAAGACACTTTGTCTTGCGCTCGTTCTCGTTTCGCTTGCCTCAGCGCTCGCGCAATCGGACTACGTCGAGGCCATCGAGAAATGGCGCAACGATCGGGAAATCAATCTCAGGAAGGAGACCGGCTGGCTCTCGTTGGCGGGATTGTTTTGGCTGAAGGAGGGCGTGAACACCGTGGGCGCCGGCAAGCAGTTCGACGTGCAGCTGACGGATAATTTCAAGCAGGGCAGGTTTGGAGAAATCGAGTTCCGGAACGGGGTCGCGACCTTGAAGGTGGCGGGCGGCGTCGCGGCCACGTCCGATGGCAAACCGGTTTCGACGATCGATCTCGTTTCCGACGAGAAAGGGAAGCCGACGGAGATTCGCGTCGGGAGCCAGATGTTCTATTTGATCCGGCGCGAGGATCGTTTCGGCATCCGGCTGAAGGACAGCCAGAGCAAGGCGCGCTTGGCGTTCAAGGGCTTGAACTGGTTTCCGGTGGACGAGAGCTACCGCGTTTCGGCGCAGCTCGACGCCTACCCGGAGCCCAAGGATGTGATGGTTCCAAACGTGCTCGGCGGACACTTCAAGATGAAAAGCCCGGGCCGCCTGCGCTTCACCCTGCAAGGGAAGGAATACTCATTGCAGCCCGTCCTGAACGACGACGGCTCGCTCTTCCTCATCTTCCGCGACGCCACCAACGAGAGCGAAACCTACGGCGCGGGCCGATTCCTCGATGCCGACAAGTTGGTCAACGGCCAGACCACGCTGGACTTCAATAAAGCGGAGAACCCACCGTGCGCCTTCAGTCCCTACGCCACCTGCCCGCTCCCGCCGGAAGGAAACGATCTCTCCGTCGCCATCAAGGCCGGCGAAAAGCGCTACGGGCACGAGGAGTGAAAATCGGAAGTCAGAAATCAGACGGCCAGAAGCAGAGGTGATCGCCCGGCGAAAATGGACCGGCCTTTACGCGAGCGACCTCGAGCAGGTAAACGCGAGCGGCGCGATCTGGCGAAGCAGACGAACCGGCCGCGCGTGACGCGACGCGTTGTGCGGGCGTTGAAATCCGGGGAGAGGCGGAGGTTGGCCACGGATTGACACTGATGAAACACGGATCCGACACCCAGGATTTCCTTTATCTGTGTTGATCTGTGTTGATCTGTGGCTCAGAAATCCCGGTTGAACCCCCCGGGGGTTGATTCATCTGCGGTTGGTGTGTTAAGATGTCTTACACATGAGAGAGACGGTTACGATCAGTCTTCCGAAAGAGTTGAGGCGCGGGCTCGAAAAGATGGCGAAAGCGGAAGGGGTAACGAGCAGCGAATACGTGCGCCGCGCGATTAAGGCCGATATTTTTCGCCGGGCGCTGCGGGCGGCGCGCAGAGGAAGTCGCAATCGCCATCTCCTCATCTCTCGGCATGGCGCGCCTTAGCGATTCGTTTTTGAGTTGGAGGCGGAGATGATTCGGACGCCGCGGTAGTTTGGCGGGCGGGGGATGGTGACGGTCGCCCGGATCGGGGTGAGCGCCTGGGTGCTCATTCCTTCCGGCGGTTGCGCCACAAAACGAAACTCGTAAACGCCGTTTGCCCGCGGACGCGGGCCGCGCAGCTCCGGGTCGCTCCAGCCGCCGGTGCGGGTCCGGCCGCGCGCGGTGATCTGGAGACGGGGCGGCGAGGTGCGAAGCTCGCGCACCTGCACGTCGGTGACCCGATAGATCAGCTTGTGCCGGTTCTCGGTCCGCGGCGGACGCGGCGCCATGGCCGAGAAAAAGAGGGCGCCCAGCAGGAGAACAACGAGGGGGAAAAGTTTATGCCTCATACAAAGGGTTCGCGTCTCGCCGGCTCCCCGGTTTGCCGCAAGGCTCCATTTGCGCCCGGGCCCATCCTCATGTGTGATGCGGTCGCGTGAAAAATCGCCCGGCCGTCGCCTTCATCCTCGTCACCGTCATGCTCGACATGCTGGCGCTGGGAATCATCGTGCCGGTGCTCCCCAAGCTGGTCCTCAATTTCCTCGGAGGCGACGCCTCCGACGCCGCCAAATGGATCGGCATTTTCGGCACCATCTTCGCCCTGATGCAGTTCGTTTTCTCGCCGGTGCTCGGCGTTCTCTCCGACCGCTTCGGCCGGCGACCGGTCATCATTCTTTCCAATGTCGGCCTCGGTCTCGATTACTTCGTCATGGCGCTCGCCCCCACCCTCGGCTGGCTGCTCCTCGGACGCGCCCTGGCCGGCGTTTGCGCCGCCAGCGTCAGCACCGCCATGGCTTACATCAGCGATGTGGTCGCGCCGGAAAAACGGGCAGGCGCTTTCGGCATGATCGGCGCCGCTTTCGGGGTCGGCTTCATCATCGGCCCGGCCGCGGGCGGCTTCCTCGGACAGTGGGATCCGCGGCTCCCGTTCTGGGTTGCGGGCGTGCTCTCCCTGCTCAACGCCGTTTACGGCTATCTCGTCGTCCCGGAGTCGCTCGCGCGCGAGAAACGCCGGCCGTTCACCCTGCGCCGGGCCAACCCGGTCGGCGCCCTGGTCCTGCTCCGCTCGCACCCCGAGCTTTTCCAGATCACCATCATCCAGTTCCTCGGTTTTCTGGCCCACGAAGTCTTCGAAATCTGGGCGCTCTACGCCATCTACCGTTATGCCTGGAGCACCGGCATGGTCGGCACCTCGCTCGCCCTCGTCGGGGTCATGTCAGTGATCATCTCCGGGTTCCTCGTCCGGATCATTGTCGCGCGGATCGGCGAACGGCGAACGCTTTACGCCGGCCAGTTCTTCGGCGCGATTGGCATGATGGTGGCGGGGCTCGCCCGCCAGGGTGGCGTTTTCATGGCCTCGGTCCCGGTCATCTCCATCTGGGGAATGTCCGGCCCGGCCGCACAGGGAATGATGACCCACCGCGTGAGCGAGAGCGAACAGGGCGAATTGCAGGGCGCCATCAGCAGCCTTCGCTCGGTCGCCGTCCTCCTTGGCCCCGGTCTTTTTGCCTTCACCTTCGCCTTTTTCATCAATCCCGAGTCGGCCTGGCATTTCCCCGGGGCGCCCTGGTTCCTCGCGGCCGCTCTTCTTTTCACGGCCATGTTTCTTTCCACGCGCATCGAGCGCCGGCCGGTCCCCGCCCGCCCCACCGCCGCCCCCACCGATACGGTCCCGCCGCACGGCATCACCTCCGGCGGCATCGCCCCCGATCCCCCCGCGGAACCGAGGGACTAACTCCGCTTGTCCTATTGTTGGCCGTCGCGGAACAGCAGCCGCTGCCAGTGTCGCCACCGCAGCCGCGCCATTTCCCGGCGGCGACGCCGGCGAAAAGCGCGCGGGAATTGCTCGCCACTTCCGCCAGTTGTCCGCAAAGGCCGCGCGATCGCCCACGAACCGCGCGCACTGGGCCGAGACGGTTTCATAAACCCCCTCGTAAAAATCGGCCTGGGCATCCTTACTTCCCCCCTCGAGCGACGCCACCAGCGCCGCGATCTGTTTCAGGCCGTCGGCCACGTTGCCGCCGGAACGGATCAGCGATGAGCTGTGGCTGGCCGCGTGTTCACGATAAGCCGCCAGCACGGCCTGCGTGTAGCGGCACCGCCCTGTCCGGGCCAGTCGCCACCAATAGTTCCAGTCGGCCACGTGCCCAAAGGAACAATCAAAATTGGCCCGCCAGATCGAATACCGAGCGGTGCAAAAGAACCGCCCCGGGATACACCGGGTTGCGTCGCCACATCATCGGATCGTAGCGGAGCCGGCCCTGGCTTTCCGGCCCGAGCGCCGGGGACTCGCCGAGGATCCGGTTTTCCGCCGTGACAATCTGGACGCGCCCAAACACCGCCAGCGCCTCCGGATCTTCCGCCAGCGCGCTTTCGAATCCGGCATAAGCGCCGGGGAGCATGTAATCGTCCCCGTGCAAAATCTGGATCCAGGGCCGCCCGGCCAGGGCGAGGCAGGCGTTGAAGTTCGCGCACTGCCCCATGTTCCGTTCGTGCCGATGAAAACGCACCGCCGGCGCGAACTCGCGAACCACCGCCGCCGGGTCATCCTCGGTGGAAGCGTCGTCGACCACCACGATCTCCGCCTGGTCAAGCGTGCCGGGCGGCTGCCGGCGGAGCGATTCCAGGGTGTCCCGGAGATAGCGCGCGCAATGAAAGGTCGGGATCATGAGGGAAAGATTGCTTCCCCCCGGCCCAAGACCCGCGCGCTTCATGACGGCGCCGAAAAAAGCGGCCCGGTCAGATGACCGGCGGCGGGTTGCGCAGTTTCACCGGCTCGGATTTCTTCCGGAGCTTGAGGTTCAGCATTTCCACGAAGACAGCGAAGCCCATGGAGAAATAGGTGTAGCCCTTCGGGATATGGAAGCCGAGACCTTCGGCGATGAGGTTGACGCCGATGAGCAGAAGGAAGCTGAGCGCCAGCATCTTGATCGTGGGATGACGCTCGACAAAGCTGCTCACGCTCTCGGCGAAGATCATCATGGCCGCCACGGCAATGACCACCGCGATGATCATGACCGTGACCTGCTCGACCATGCCGACCGCGGTGATGACGGAATCGAGCGAGAAAACGATGTCGAGCAGGATGATCTGGATGAGGACCGACTGGAACGAGGGAGCGATCCGGGACTTGGTGTCGTCGCCGGGCCCCTCCAGTTTGTTGTGAATCTCGTGCGTGCTCTTGGCGATAAGGAAAAGGCCGCCGAGGACGAGGATGATGGCGCGCCCGGTGACTTCAAAGGCGAGCACGGTGAAGAGCGGCCGGGTCAGGCCCATGATCCACGAAAGCGAGAGGAGCAGCAGGATGCGCATGATCATGGCCAGGAAAAGCCCGATCTGGCGCGCCTTCTTCTGCTGGGAGAGGGGCAGGCGCCCGGAAAGAATGGAAAGGAAAATGACGTTGTCGATGCCGAGGACGATCTCGAGCATCGTCAGCGTAAGCAGGCCAATCCAGGCCTGCGGATCGGATAACCATTCCATGGCGGCGCGCAGTTTCCGCCATCTTCCGGAAAATTGCGACTGGCCAGTGCAAAAAAATCACGCGGCGGCGGCGGCGCGAAGAGCGCTTGTCAGCCGCGAAGGGGCCGTCGAAAGTAGCCCCTCGCCGCATGCCACGCCTGCCGAAGCAAAATTATCCCGACATCGAACGCATTATTGAGTTCGACTTTGTCCGGGCGACCGAGGCCGCCGCGCTCAATTCCCTGCGCTGGCTCGGGCGCGGCGACAAGGAGGCGGCCGACGCCGCCGCCTGCGACGCCATCCGCGGGATGTTCGACCTCATGAACATTTGCGGCGAAGTGGTCATCGGCGAAGGGATCAAGGACGACGCCCCTGGCATCTTCAAAGGGGAACAGCTCGGCACCTGGCTGCCCGGGTCGCCCCCGTTCCACATCGCGCTCGACCCGATCGACGGCACGACCAACATTTCCAAGGGCGCCCCCAACTCCATCAGTTGTATCGCCGCGGCCAGCCCCGCCGCCGATGTCGAGGTCGCCCTGCGCGACATTCCCGCCTTTTACATGCGCAAGCTCGCCTACGGGCCGCGCGTGACCAGCTACATGCAAAAACGGGGCGATTCGCTTCACCTCGAGGCGCCCGTGGCCGAGACGCTCGCCATCGTCGCGCGCGCGCTCGACAAACGGGTGCAGGATCTCGCCGTCATGATGCTCGACCGGCCCCGGCACCAGGACATCGTCGAGGATATCCGGCGCGCCGGCGCCTCCCTGCGCATGATCAGCGACGGCGACATTGCCGCGGCCATGGCCCCGGCCCTGCCCGAGAGCGGGATCGACCTTTACATGGGCATCGGGGGCTCACCCGAAGCCGTCCTCGCCGCCGCGGGGGTCAAATGTCTCGGCGGCGAAATGCAGTGCCGGATGTGGCCGCGTGACGACAAGGAGCGCCAGCAACTGGTCGCGGAAGGGCTCGAGAAGGATCTCGAGCGCATCTACACCGCCGACGACCTCGCCGTGGGCAAAAACATCGTCTTTTGCGCCACCGGCATCAGTGACAGCGCACTCCTGCGCGGCGTGCGCGCCCAGGGGCAGACCGCCATCACTTATTCCGTCCTGATGCGGGCCAAGAGCAAGACCGTGCGGTTCATCCGCGCGACGCACGATCTGCAGACGAAAACGATCCGGCTCCGCTCCGACAGCCGCGAGCACCGGATCTAGATCGGCCGCGGCTGACCCGGGGCCGAGGCCCGGTCGAGAAATCTCTCGCTCGACAGCGGAATTGCGCTCTGTTCAAATCATCAAACTATGCCGCTTATGAGACAAACACTGAAAACCGAATTGTCGCCCGATAACGGCGCTGTCATTGACACGAAATGGAAGGTCGGACCGCTTTCCTACCACGCTTCTGCCGTCGAAATCGAATCGAACGACGTGCTCCGCGAAGTGCCGCCGATGCCGGAAGTGATCATTTATGACCATATCGGGTTCAAAGGCGCCACGGCCCGGACCAACCTCTCCTTTCTCTACCTGGGCGACTTCTGGAACGACCGCATCTCCTCGCTCATCATCGTCAGCGGTATCTGGCGTTTTTACCGGGACGACTATTACAAGGGCGATTGCTGGGAACTCGGGCCCGGCTTTTACGAATCCTTCTTCAAGGAAAAGGGACCGGACGACGTCATCAGCTCGTTCAAGGCGGTGGCCCTGACCTGGGGTCGCGCCGGCCAGGCACCCGCCTCGGAGGCCTAGGAGAGACCAATGCCACGGATGGAGCGGAGAACAGGCCGAGCCGCGGCCGCGTTCCCGTCCGGGCGGGGGAAGATCCTCCTCGTCCTGCTCTGCGCCGCGGTCCTCGCCCTGACGGCCGCCTGCGATAAGCCGGCTGACCGCCTGCAGGGACGCTGGCGCACCACCGGGGAGGGCGCCACGCTCGTTTACGAATTCGGGCCAAAGGGGCGCGTCATCGTGGGAACCGATCCCGGCCAGTACTCCTTCGGCGACAACGACCGGCTCAAGGTGCAAACGCGGTTCGCCACCTATGTCTACCGGTACAGTGTCGAGGGCGACCGTCTCACCCTGCAGGATACCTCGGGTGCCACCCGGGTCCTGGAGCGGGCGCCCTGAGGCGCCGAAAAGGTGCGGAGCCCCGCCCTTTCGTTTAAGGTCCCTGCATGGTGGCACTGAGGGACGACGCCCTGGCCGAAAAGGTCCTTGCCGGCGCGCGCATTGACGGCGCCGAGGCGCTGGCGCTTTACCAGCGACCGCTCGCGGAAATCGGCGCCCTGGCCGACGCCCGCCGTCGCCTCGCCAAGGGCGATGACGCGGTCGTGACCTACATCATCGATCGCAACATCAACTACACCAACGTTTGCAATGTTTACTGCAAGTTCTGCGCGTTTTACCGGACGCAGAAGGATGCCGATCATTACGTCCTCAGCTTCGAGGAGATCGACCAAAAACTGGCGGAACTTTCCGCCGCCGGCGGCGTGCAGATCCTGATGCAGGGCGGGCACCATCCCGATCTCCCCTTCTCCTGGTACATCGATCTGCTCCAGCACATCCGGCGGAATTTTCCCGGGATCAATATCCATGGGTTTAGCCCGCCCGAGTTTCAGCATTTCGCCGGGGTTTTTCAGATGCCGTTGCGGGAGGTGATCGCGCGATTCCAGGAAGCGGGGCTTGGTTCCATCCCCGGCGGCGGGGGCGAGATTTTGGTGGACCGGGTGCGCCAGCGCATTGCCCCGCTCAAGTGCGGGACTGACCAATGGCTCGAGGTCATGCAGGTGGCGCACGAACTGGGATTGAAATCGAGCGCCACCATGATGTTTGGTCACGTCGAAACGGTGGAGGACCGCATCGAACATCTGCAGCGCCTGCGCGACCAGCAGGATCGCAGCGGCGGTTTCACCGCTTTCATTTGCTGGACCTTTCAGCCGGAGAACACCGTTCTCCGGGTGGCCCAGAAGACCGGCTCGGCCGAGTATCTCCGAATGCAGGCGCTCGCCCGCATTTTTCTGGATAACATCGAGAACATCCAGAGCTCATGGGTCACGCAGGGCCCGGAACTCGGGCAGGTCGCGCTCAAGTTCGGCGCCAACGACTTCGGTTCCGTCATGATGGAGGAGAACGTGGTCAGCAGTGCTGGGACCTCGTTTCGCCTGCGGGCCGACCAGATTGAGGCCCTCATCCGGGAGGCCGGGTATGCCCCGCACCGGCGCAATAATTGGTATCAACTCTTGAATTAGGGCCGGGAATGGGGTTTCCTCCCGCCGCACCGCTTGAAATAGCTCCTTGACGACGCACCCTCCCTTCCTCATCTAATACGCCTTGCTGTGGCCATTTCGTCGGGCCGCGCCCATTTTTTGTATGAATAACAGTCTCCATCGCCGTCTCGTCGTCTCCACCCTGGCCCTGCTCGCACTCCTGGCGCCGGACGGCACACCGCTCCAGGCCCAGTCCGGCCCGCCGGTCACCTCGATCGAGGTGCAGTATGCCGGGCCGCAGACCCTGAGCCGGGGCCGCATTCTTTCCCAGATGCGCACCAAGGTGGGCGAACCCTATTCGCAGACGGTGGTTGAACAGGATATCCGCACTCTTTACGCCAGCGGTCAGGTGCAGAACGTCCGCATCTTCGGCCAGCAGGATGGCGCCGGCATCAAGGTCCTCGTGGTCGTGCAAAGCCGGTCGGTCATCAACGAAATCGAGATCGCCGGCGCCGAGGACGTCAAGCCGAGCAAGATCCGGCGCGCCATGAAAGCGGTGAAAACCGGCGCCCCGCTCAAGGAGGATGCCCTCGAGGAGGGTCGCCAGGCCATTATCGATCTCTATCGCCGCATCGGTTACAACGACGCCACCGTCAGTTACGAGCTTCAGACCGACCAGACCAAGGGCACCACCCGGGCCGTCTACACCATCGACGAGGGGGGCAAAGGCGTGGTCAGCCGCATCCATTTCGAGGGGAACGACAACTTCAGCGACTTTTCGCTCCGGCGAAAGATGAAGACCAAGAGCAAGACGCTCATCTCCTTCCTCGACAAATCCGGCCGGCTCGACCAGACCCAGCTCCAGACGGATCTCGATGCCGTGCGCGAGTTCTACCAGGAAAACGGCTACATCGACGTCGAGATCAAGGATGTCCGCCGCGAGAAACGCAACGGCAAGATGACCCTCGTGGTCGTGGTGAACGAAGGCATCCAGTACAAGGTCGGCCAGGTCCGTTTCACCGGCTACAAGGTGAGCGATGACAAACGGCTCCGCGCGGTGCTGAAAATGAAGGAAGGCGATACCTACTCGCCCAAGGGCCTGCGCGAGGATGGCAAACGGCTCGCCGAAGGCTACGGCATGGGCGGTTATGTCGATCTCGAGATCGTCCCCCAGTCGGTCGCTTCCGCCCCCGGCCAGATCGATGTCACCTATAACATCCAGGAAGGCGAACGCGCCTTTGTCGATCGCATCAACATCGTCGGCAACACCCGGACCAAGGACAAGGTCATCCGCCGTGAAATCCTCATCACCCCCGGCGATGTCTATAACACCGTCCGGGTCGACGTCAGCCAGAAGCGCCTCGAGAACCTTGGCTATTTCTCCAAGGTCGACATGTTCCCGGCCGAGACCGGGGTGCCCGGACGCCGCGAACTGACCGTGCAGGTGGAGGAAAAACGGACCGGCTCGCTCAACTTCGGCGCCGGCTTCAGCACGATCGACAGCATTGTCGGTTTCGTCGAGCTGTCGCAGGGCAACTTCGACGTCATGAACTGGCCCAATTTCACCGGCGCGGGCCAGAAGTTCCGCATGCGCATCCAGGCCGGCACGGAACGGCGTGATTTCATTGTCTCCCTGACGGAGCCCTATTTCCTCGACCAGCGCCTTTCGCTCGGGGGCGAAGCCTTCTTCCGTGAAGCCACCTTCCTCAGCTCCGTCTACGATCAGCGGACCTATGGCGGTTCCCTCACCGCGCGCAAGAGTCTCTCCACCTTCACGGCGCTCAGCACCACTTACAGCATCGAGAATCTCGAGATCTACAATGTCAGCGTGACCGCGACCGACCTGATCCAGCGGGAAAAGGGCTCCCGCGTGAAGAGCAACATCGCGAGCACCTTCATCTTCGACACTCGTGATAATCCGTTCCTGACCCACCGCGGCCAGCGCATCACCGTCACGCCTTTCATCGCCGGCGGTTTCCTCGGCGGCGATACCCAGATCCTGGGCGGAAACATCGAGGCCTCACAATACTTCAGCCTCCCCTTTGATCTTATCTTCCTCATCAACGCCGAGGTCGCCACGGTCGATACCTGGGGCGACGGCGACCGCGTGCCGATCTTCGACCGCCTTTTCCTTGGCGGCTCCAACAACCTCCGCGGCTTTGAATTCCGCGACGTCGGTCCGAAGGACCGCAAGGGTGAACCGCTGGGCGGCAAGACCCTGGCCCGCACCACGGTGGAGTTGACCGCCCCGGTCATTAACAAGATCCGCGCCGCCGTCTTTTACGATGCCGGCTTCGTCAACGTCAACGCCCTCGACTTCAACCCGGACGACTATGCCTCCGACGTCGGCATCGGTCTCCGGCTTGACCTCCCCATCGGGCCAATCCGGATCGACTACGGCATTCCCCTCGAGGCGGCCGGGAACGACACCTCCGGTAAATTTAACTTCAACGTCGGCTACCAATTTTGAACGAACCCCGGGGGTTGCGGTCTAATCGCTCTCCGACTACCTGTTTACCCTGTTTATGAAAAAGCTCCTCTCCGTTATTGTCATCGCCCTGATTGCCCTGCCCTTTACCCTGCAGGCGCAGGCCCCGCTTAAAGTCGGGACGGTCGATATGAACCGCGCCTTCAAGGAATACACCAAGACCAAGGACGCCGAGACCAAGATCAACGAAGCCAAGAATTCCGCGAAAAAGGAGTACGATGAGCGCGCCGAGTCCTACAAAAAGGCTCTCGACGAGATCAACAAGCTGAACCAGCAGCTCGAGGCCCCGGCCCTCAGCGCCGACGCCAAGTCGCAGAAGGCCAAGGAGCGCGATGAGAAAATCGGCAGCATCAAGAACATGGAACGCGAGATCAACGAGTTCCGTCAGACCCGCGAGCGCCAGCTCCAGGAGCAGGCCCTCCGCATGCGCGAGGGCATCGTCAAGGAAATCACCGATGTCGTCATGGAGAAGGTCAAGGCCGGCAATCTCGACCTCGTCTTCGACAAGTCCGGCATGAGCCTCAATGGCGTCCCGCTCGTCATGTATGCCCGCGATAACTACGATTTCACCAACGACGTCATCGCCGTCCTGAATAAGCCGGGCCGCGCGCCCGCCCCCGCCGCTGCGGCCCCCGCCCAGGCCGCGCCCGCCGCGACGCCGAAAAAGTAACGAAACCTCTTCAAAAAAGGAGCACACGCGTTCCGCGTGTGCTCTTTTTTTTCCATGGGCAGGAAGCACAAACTCTTGAGGGAACACGCCGCCGGCACCGGGCAGCCCCGCGTCCACCCGGCCATGCCCTGGCTCCTGCTTCTGCTCTTCGCCGCCGCCCCGGCTTTCGCCGCGGCCGACTGGGAGAACCGCGTTACCGCAAAAAAAGGTCCATTCCCCGCCCCGCCGTCCCTCTCCGCCCAGTATCGTTTCGGCTGGAGCGGCCTGACCGCCGCCACGGCGGACCTGCAACTCCGGCGGACGGGGACAGACCGCCTCCAGCTCTCCGCGAAGGGCGGCACCGTCGGGCTCGCCCGCGCCCTTTGGCGCATGGACGCCACCTACGAGGCGGCAGTGGAACGCGACGCCCTCGCCCCGCTCACGATTCGCCAGGTGGAGAACCTCCGCGGCAAACGGCTCCTGACCGATCTTTCCTTTAATCGCGCCGGCGTGGTCAGCGCCCGGGTCGAAACCGTCAATGGAAAGGATTCCGCGAAAACGCGCACCTTCAGCTTCCCGGGAGCGCACGATCTCTTTTCCTCCCTGCTTTTCGTCCGCAGCCAGACCCTGGCCCCGGGCAGCACCACCCGCGTTGTGGTTTACCCCGCCACCTCCGCCTATCTCGCCACGGTCACAGTCGTCGGGCGCGAGCGTCTCCGCGTCCGGGCCGGCAGTTTCGACGCCATCAAGGTCGACCTCCAGCTCCAGAAGATAAACAAGAAGCGCGCCCTGGAGCCGCACAAAAAATTCAAACGCGCCACCGCCTGGATCTCGGACGATGCCAACCGCATGCTCCTGCGGGTGGAGGGCCAGATCTTCGTCGGCACCGTTTTCGCCGAGCTGCAGTCGTTCCAGACCAACCCCAAACGCTAGCTCCGGCTTTTTACCGGATCCATTCGCCGCGCAGGATCACCGGCGGACGGCGCGCCGGATAAACCCGACGCGGCCCGCGGTAGTTCCCGCGCTGGTTCGGCAGCAACTGCAACGCCGCGAGCGTGTCCATGTCGATCCGGCCGGTCACCGCCAGCCCGGTCTCCGCCTGGAACGCCCGCAGGGCAAATTCGGTGTCCGGCCCAAAAACGCCGTCCACTCCGCTGCGGTAAAGCCGTTTCCGCATGAGCTGGAATTGCACGTCGGCCACCACCTGTTGCTGGAGCGGGGGCGGCGCCAGGTCGTAAGGCGTGTCCTGGAAAATCGCGCCGCCGCGCAGAGTCCGCCCGGGAGGCGGCCCGGCGAAATCCTCCTCCTCCTGCTCAGGGAGCGGCCGAACCTGCCCGCGGGAGGGACCAACATCATTCCGGGGCGGCTCCGTGTCCTCCTCTTCCCCGGCCTCTTCTTCCTCCACCGGCCCGGAGGTGCCCGGCCCCGGCGACGGGGTGGCCCGCGCCGTCTTCAGCAATCGTTTTGTTTCCTCGTTCAATTCCCCGGTCACCTCGAGGCCGTTCCGAATCTGGAAGCGGCGCAGGGCAGCGCTCGTATCGGCATTCTTTTCCCCCGTCGCCTCCCCGTAGTAGAAGCCCTGCTCCTTCAGGCTCCTTTGCGCCGCCGCGAGGTCGGCGTCGGCCCACGCGCGCACGGCCAGGATGGAAAAAATGAACAGCGCCAGGGTGAACGTTTTCATGGGATGTCCGGTTTGGACGCCTTCATCACGTCCTTATTCAGGAAGGCGCGACATCGCCGCCATGGTGGCGCCGCCCTTGGGCAGGGCCTCCCGGTAACGCAGGATTCCCTCCGTGATCGCAGCCGCCATTTGTTCCCGGTATTTTTCATCCTGCAATTGCTGCACCTCGGTTTTGTTGCTGATAAAGCCCCCTTCCACCAGCACCGCCGGATGGTGCACATTGCGGATCACATAAAACTGCTCGGTCTTGACGCCGCGATCGACCGCCTGTGTCCCGCGCACCAGCGCTTGCTGCACGAAAGCGGCCAGGCTCTGGCTCTGCGGGTTGCCCGACTCCAGCGACGCGGGCTGAAGAAACGGCAGCCAGCTCGCAAACAACGGCTGCTCCACGGCCTGGCGTTCCGCATAAAAGGTCTCAATCCCGGTCGCGGCCGGGCGCTTCCCGCCCTCGTTAAAGTGGATGCTGACAAAGATCGCCCGCTTTTCGCGGTTGGCCACGTGGGCCCGGGCGGCCAGGGAAATGAACGCGTCTTTCTCCCGCGTCTGCACCACGCGCACACCGTGATCACGCAAACGGCGGCCCACCCGTTGCGCCACGTCGAGGGTCAGTTCCTTTTCCATGACCTCCTCGATTTTCGCGCCGGTATCCTCGCCGCCGTGGCCGGCATCCAGGACCACGGTGCCGAACGGCTCGAGGGTGGTGGCCCGCGCGGCAGATGCCGGCGAGGCCCAGCGATTCCGCTCCCACTCCAGCCAGACAAGCGAAAGAAGCATCAGCCCCAGCCCCGCCCACGGCGCCAGGGTATTCCACTGCCGGCGAAATGAACGTTCTGCAGCCATGACGGAAAAAACCTACTCCGCCCGCGATCTTATCTCGCCTGGCTCCAGCGTTCGATAACAAATCGCCGCGGCCGCGTCTCTCTCCAGCACCGCCGCCTCGATCGCGATCCGTTTCCCTTCCTTCTGCCGAAAGGCCTTGATCTCCTCCGCGGTCGGCATCTCCCCGTCCGCTTCCAGCGGCATGCGGCCCACCGCGCAGGCCGTCCCGGCCAGTTCCAGTGCGGTCGCGAGGGTTCTTCGGCTGTTCCCCGTTTTGCCGGCCAGCCACTCGGCCATCTTTTCCGCGGCCGCGGCGGTTCCCGCCAGCACGGCGTGATCCCGCGCCCCCCGGCTGGTCGACACCCCTGCCGGCGTGATCGAGCCGTCGTATTCCAGGGTGAGAAAGAGATCGTCGCCGGCCTCGCGCCCCAGCTCCGCAAAAAGCAGGCGGGCCAGGAAAGGCGCGCCGTAAATTTGCTCAAAGGCCGCCTTCAAAACCGGGCTCAGTGAATAATACGCCAGCCGGCGCAACGACACGTCCGCCGCCGAGCGGGTGAACCCTTCGGTGCTGGCCAGCTCAATTGCCGTCAGCCGGAGCCGCTCCACATCGCCGGGGTGCCCGATCGCCCCCAGCGCAATCCGGTCATAAACCTCGAAAATTTTCTGCTGCGCGCCGCCCGCGGTAAAAAACAGGATGCCGCCGTCATAGCCCAGCGCGACGAGCGGATTGCCGCCGGCCAGTTGCGTCTCGATATACTCGCGCCGGTTCGCGACCGCCTCCACCCACCGGTACGGTTCTTCGATCATGCCACGCTCCGCCGGTAGAGTTTGCTGATCTTCGCGTCGGACAGTCCGGTGATGCCTTCCTGCGAGACGATCTTGATCACCGGAAAGATTTTCCCGCTGCGATCGACCCCGCCGGTGGCGGTGTCTGATTCCGCCGCGGTATCCAGCGCCCGCAATGCGAGGGTGACGGCTTCCTCCTCGTTCAGTTTCCGCAGCGGTTTCCGGCCCCAGTTGTTTTCGAAATGCAGGATGCCGCGGACGGCGGGCGAGCCGGAGCCGGTCGCGGCATACTCCGTCACCTCGAACTGCGCCCCCATGGCATCGTAAAAATAAAGCCGCGCCGCGGGGTCGGACTTGGCGTCGTAAGTGGCGAAGATGGGGGCGACCACGCCGATCCCCTGGAGGACGAATCCGAAATTGTCCCGGAGAAGCTTGGACAGCGCGCGCACCTTGCCGTCCACGCTCATTTCCTGGAGCTGAGTTCGCCGGAAAAACTGCAGGGAATGCTCGAGGACCCGCGCCATCTCCCAGGCCGTGGCCGGAACGCCGGCGATGGCCATGAGCGAATGACGATCGATCTCCAGCACCTTGTCCGCCCGGTCGTAGACCACGGTGTTGCCGGCGGTGGCACGGCGGTCGCCCGCGACCAGCACGCCGCCGGCGAACTTGAAGGCGAGAATGGTGGTGGCCTGCGTTTGCGCGGCGGCCATTTCCGCCGCTGGTCCGTTCGGCCCCGGCCCGGTGGCGGCGGCCGGCAGCAGGCCCTGCCGACGCAGGAGACCGGCAAAATCGGAAGGCTCGGAGCCGGCCCGGAAAGGGATTTCCATCTACTGGCCCGTCCGCTGGCGATACCGCTTTGACTGGTTCGGATCGACCTTGCGCATCTTTTTCAGCAAATCCTTCGTGTCGGGCCGCGAGACCTCGGGCGACTTGGGTCCGCCCTCGTCGCCCGGTTTCGGGCCCCAGGGCACCACCGGCTTTTGCGTGCGCTCAGGCATGGAAAAAAGGTTCGGGCGAAATTGCGGAAACGCAACCCGGCAGGGAGGCACGCCCGCATGCTTGCCTGCGCGGGCCGGGAATGCCAACATCCCGCCATGAAACAGATCGGGGCGGTATTGGCGGCGGGAACCTTGACCTTTTTACTGGCCGCGGGAGGAGGAGCCCAGACACCGGCGACGGACTCCGAGGCGGCGAAGTTGGAGGCGCTCTCGCGGCGGGTGGACGAACTGCACCTGAAGATCGACGCGCTTTCGCAGCAACTCCTCAAGATGGAGCAGCAGCTTTCCAAACCGGGGGTGATGATCGGGGAGGATATCTCCGCCGCCACCCCCGCCGCGGCGGCGACGGCGACGACCGCGGCCACGCCGACGCCCGGGCGGAACCGCCCACACGGTGGCGCGCGGCGAGACCCTCACTTCGATTGCCCGCACCTACAAGGTGGGCGTGGAAGATCTGCAGCGTCACAACCAGATCGAGGATGGCCGCAAACTGCAGGCCGGCCAGACCATCCAGATTCCGGGGCCGGCCACGGGCAGCCCGTCCCCTTCCCCGGCCGAGTAATGGAGGCGCCGCAGGCCAGGCAATGGTTTCTGCGCAAGCACGAGGATGGCGGCATCTTCGGGCCGCTGACGTTTGCGCAACTCGAGCACTGGGCCTCCGCCGCCCAGATCGCGCCGCACGACCTGCTTTCCGCCGATCAGGAAGCCTGGATCAAGGCCCCCATGCTGCCCGAGCTGCAGATGGACTGGCTCGTGGAGATCACGAGCGACCAGTACTATGGCCCGACCACCCTGGGCGCGATCGAGCATTTCCTTCGCCTCGGTGAGATCAACGGCGAAACCTGGATCATCAACTCCTGCGACGGCGCCCGCCAACAGATCAACGAATTGCCCGCGCTCTTCCGCAAGGAACGGCGCGCTCCCGGCGAGAACGCCGGGGAGACAGACACCGGCCCGGAGGCGACCAGCATGTCGATCGATCTGCACGAGCGCATCAGCAGCCTCGAGCAGACGCTGCGGGAAGAACGGCGCGCCCTTGTCCAGGTGGAGGAGCGTTACCGCGATCTCCTCGAGCGCTACGAGGAACTTCTCGCCCAGACCACCGGCCGCTAGTCGCGCAGAAACACCGTTCCTTCTTCCGGCGCCGCCTCCAGCAGGCTCTGTTCGCAGAGCCGGGCATAACGCCCTTCCAGCGCGAGCAGCTCCTCGTGCGTGCCCCGTTCCACGATCTCGCCCCGTTCCAGGAGCAGGATCTGGTCGGCCTTCACGATCGTGGAAAGCCGGTGCGCAATCACAATCGAGGTCCGGTGAAACATCAGGTGCTCGAGCGCTTCCTGAATCAGGCGCTCGGTCGCGGTGTCCACGCTGGCGGTGGCCTCATCCAAAATCAGGATCGGCGGATCCTTCAGCAAAGCGCGCGCAATCGAGAGCCGCTGCTTTTCCCCCACGCTCAACTTGACCCCGCGTTCGCCCACCCGGCTGCTCAAGCCTTCGGGAAGACGCTCAATAAAGGCCCGGGCATTGGCCGCATCGATGGCTTCCCAGAGCTCCCCGTCCGACGCGCCCGGGCGCCCCATGAGGAGGTTCTCGCGGATGGTGCCGTTGAAGAGGAAACTTTCCTGCGTGACCACGCCAATGGCCTCCCGGAGCTGGCGCTTGCCGTACTCGCGCAAAGGCCGGCCATCCACCAGGATCTCGCCCCCGTCGAACTCGTAAAACCGCGTCAGCAGATTGACCAGGGTCGATTTGCCCGCCCCGGTCGTTCCCACCAGCGCGATGGTCTCCCCGGGACGCGCTTTCAGGCTGATTCCGGAAAGGGCGGCCAGCCCTTCGCCGTAGGAAAAGTTGACCTCACGAAATTCGATCTCACCGCGGGTCGGCTTGACGGCGGAATCGTGCTCCAGGCCGGGCTCAACCACCGCGTCGAGGATATCGAAGACCCGTTCACCGGCGGCACGTCCGGCCTGCAGCAGTTGGTTCAATTGATGCAATTTCCCGATCGGCTCGTAGAGAAAGCCGGTCAGCATCAGGAACGCCACCAGGTCGCCCAGTTGCATGGTCCCGGCGAGGACCATGCGCGCGCCCACCGCCACCACCGCGAGAATGCCGAGCGAGCCGAAAAGGTACATCGACGGGTGATAGACGGCCCAGACGCGCATGACCGTGAGAGTGGCCCGCCGGAGCTGGTCGCTCACGGCGTTGAACCGCAGATGCTCGGCCGATTCCCGCACGAAACTCTTGATCTGGCGCACGCCGGCAAGGTTGTCGTGCAGGAGCGAGTTCATGGCCGAGGCGGCCTTGCGCTGCGCCCGGTAGCGCCGGTGCGCCGTCAGGGTGTAAAGCATCGTCCCGGCCACCAGCAGCGGGAGCGGCGAAAGGCCGATCAAGGCCAGTTGCGCGGAGACATAAAACATCACGGAGAGGACGATCACCACCTGGAGCAGGGCGACCAGCCCCTGCTCCACGCCATCGATCAGGACGCGTTCCACCGCGGCCACGTCCTCGATCACGCGCGTCATGACATCGCCGGTGGCCCGGTTGTCGAACCAGCGCAACGGCAACTGCTGGATGTGCGAGTAAAGATCGCTGCGCAGATCGAAGATGACCCGCTGTTCAAAGGTGTTGTTCAGGATGATCCGGATCGCGTTCAGCCCGTGTTGCAGGACAAACGCTCCCGCCGCCAGCCAGATCAGGGGCATGAGCCGGTCCGGCCGGTTTTGATGCAGCACCTCGTCCACCACCAGCTTCGTTACCGCCGGAAAGACGATCACCATCATGGTGCTGGCAATGGCACAGGCCAGCGTCCCCAGCGCAATCGCCGGGTAACGCTTCAGATAGGCGAATACTCTCCAGACTGTTTTCATTTTTCTGCCGGCCAGCGGGCCGGCATTACTATACGCCAATTTACGCCCGCCGGACGTTACCGCCCGCCCGCCCGCGGTGCCCGCGCCATTTTCACGGCCGGCTTGAAGCCGGGCGGCTTGGTCCTGATCCAGGCGATGAACCGTGCCAGCCCGGGATGCGACCGCAAGCGCTCCACCGTTTCATAGCCGCGCTCCAGTTCCTTCTCCGTCAGGAAATGGTGAATCTGCGAATGACACGGACGGCAAAGACCAACCACCTGCCGAACCGTCGCCCGGTCAAAGAGGCGCTTGTTTCTTTTGTTGTGGTGCCGGGCCCGGGGCACCAGGTGATGCCGTGTCAGGAGTCTCCCGCGCTCGCAAAGGGCGCACGGCCCCAAGCCTTCAAATTTGGCCACGATTCCCGACAGGACCGCCGGCTGGCGGCATCACGCCTGACCTCCACCCGCCCCGGCCCGACCCGGGAAAGTGAGTTCGGCGATGCCTGATTTATCCAGCTCGCCCAGGCCTTCCCGCACCAGGCGATCGGTCCTGCTCCCTCGTGGCGCGGGCCAGCGGCAGAGTCAGGCCGGCCTCCTCCGCCAGGGCGAGGGCAATCCCGCTGTCCTTGGCCGCGTGCGCCGCCGAGAAAAAACAGGCGTGATCGCGTTTCTGCATATCCTCGCCGTCGGTCTCGAGCACGCGGGACGCGGCCCCGGTCTGCGCAAAAACCTCGCGCAGCATGTTGAGATCGAGGCCAAGGGCGGTGCCCAGACCGAGCCCCTCGGCGAGCCCGGCCGTGTTGATGTTCATCACCATGTTCACCAGGGCCTTGACCCGGGCGGCGTCTCCCGCCTTCCCGATGTATCGGATGGTCGAGCCGAGGTCGCGCAGGAGCGGCTCGGCCCGGTCGAACACTTCGCGCCGGCCGCCGCACATCAGGTAAAGCGATCCCTCGCGCGCCTGCGTGATGCTCGAGGCCATGCACGCCTCCAGCGCGGACGCCCCGTGCTCCTCCACCAGCTTCTCCATCTCTTCATGGACCCGCGGTGAAACGGTTGCGCAGTTGATGAACAACCGGCCGCGCGCATTGAGGAGAAGGTTCCCGGCGGGGTCGGAAAAAATGCCGCGCATCGCCCGGTCATCCGTCACCACCGTGATGATGACGTCCGCCGCCGCCGTGACCTCGGGGAGAGTCGGGCTGGCGGACGCGCCGATCTCCTGCGCCAGGTCCGTAGCCGCCTTCCGGTTTACATCATAAACGGCGGTAACGTGCCGGCCGCGCTCCCGCAACCTGCGCGCCATGTTCGCGCCCATCCGTCCCACCCCCACCACCGCCGATGTTCATGCCGGTCCCGTCTTCCTTCATTCTTCCTTCTCTTTTTGCGCTGCAAAAAACGGGTTGTTCGCCTTCTCGTGCGCCACGGTCGTGAGCGGCCCGTGCCCCGGGCAGATGATCGTCTCGCCCGGCAGAGTCATGATCTTTTCAAGGTTGGTTTCCAGCGCGTCCCGGTAGGAAACCGCGCCGCCCCCCATGGAGCCGGCGAAGACAGCATCGCCCACCACGGCCAACGGTTGTTTTCCCAGGCCGCGGATAAAATAGGTCATGCCGCCGCGGGAATGTCCCCAGGTCAGCAAAGATTGAATGCGCAACGGCCCGACTTCAAACTCGCGCCCTTCCTCGATCCCCTCCGCCCCCGGCACCATTTCGCGCGACGAAATATGGACCGGTGCACCGGTCGCGTCCCGCAGCCGTCCGAGGTCGGCCACGTGGTCCCGGTGCGCGTGCGTCAGAAGAATCAGGCGGACCTCGAGGTTCTGGGCCTTGATTGTCGCCAGCATCTCGGTGCAGTCCGCCCCGGTATCGAAAGCCACGGCCGCCCGCGTCTTCGGATCCCAGACCAGGAACGCGTTCACCGTCATGTCGTCAAAAGGCGTGTTGAACATGGCGAACCCGTCCGGCGGCCGGACCGGCGGCGGCGCGTAGTTTCCCTCCGCCAGGGCCACCAGGGCCCGCCCGGCCAGGTTCAGCACCGGCGCGATGCGCCAAAGCATCATTTCGTCGAGCTCTCCCCCGCCGGATCTTCCGGACCTGGTCTGATTTCACCCGCGCTTTCTCCGCCAGTTGACCGTCGGAAATGCCCAGCCCGCGCTGCGCCTTCCCAATCACGTCCACCGCGCCGTCTTCCACCGGGATTGTTTTCATGTCAGTGCCGCCTCCTTTGTCGTGCGCAAGGCGTGGATTCGCCCTGTCGCCAAGGCCGACATGCTGCCGGCCATTTCCGCCACCGTAAACGTCTTTCCCGTTTCCTCTTCCAGCGAGGTCATGACCACGTCACTGATCCCGCAGGGCACGATCTGGGCAAAGGCCGAGAGATCGCCGCCCACGTTCAGGGCAAACCCGTGCATCGTGATCCAGTGCCGCACCCCCACGCCGATGGAGGCGATCTTGCGCCGCCCGACCCACACGCCGGTCAGGCCCTCGCGCACCCCGGCCGCGACCCCCTGCCCGCGCAGCGCCTCGCACAGCAATTCCTCCAGCCAGCGCAGATAACGATGCAGATCCTGACCGCACCGCCGGAGATCGATGATCGGATAACCGACAAGCTGCCCGGGCCCATGATAGGTCGCCTGCCCGCCGCGGTTCACCGGAAAAAGCGGATGCGGCAAATGAGCCGCGCCAAGCAGGCTGGAACGGTCCGGGGTGCGTCCAATCGTGTAAACCGGATCATGCTCGAGCAGCAACAGCTCGTCCGGGCGGCCCGGCTCCGCCCGTTTTGCCGCCACCAGTTCTTCCTGCAGAGCCAGCGCCTCGGCGTAGGCCACGCGCCCGAGCCATCGCGTTTCCAGACCGCTCATATCTGCGCTCCCGCCGGCATTCCCGCCCGCACCGCTTCCTGCGCCCGCAAATGGGCCAGCCCGATCGCGAGCGCGTCCGCCGCATCCGCGCTCGGCGTTTCCGTCAGGCCAAGCAGCGCGCGCACCATGAAAGCCACCTGCGCCTTGCCCGCGCCGCCCCGGCCGACCGCACTCTGTTTCACCCGCGTCGGCGCATACTCGAATACCGGCAGCCCGCGTTCCGCCGCCGCCAGCATGGCCGCGCCCCGCGCCGCCCCCAGCAGAATGGCCGTGCGATGGCTTTGCACATAAATCACCGCCTCCATCGCGCAGCAGTCCGGCTCGAATTCCTGGATCAACTCCGCCAGGCGATCGCGGATCGCCACCAAACAGGAGGAGGATTTCAACTTCGCGTGGTTCTGGATCGTGCCAAAGTGCAGCGCCCGCGGGGAGGTCCCGTTCCCGTCGACGATCGCCACCCCGGTGCTCCGCAGGGAGGCGTCAATGGCCAGCACGCGCATGCCCCAGCTTAGGTTCCGTCTCCGCCCCGGCAAGCCCCGGCTGGGGCCGCACCCCTCAGGAAATTGCAGCGGTTCACGTCCGCCACTAAAGATACTTCTCCCATGCCCCGCGAATACACCCTGCACCGACCCCAGGCCGACCGCGGGATCAGGATCGATTACGCCGCCGAGTTGAACGAGCAGCAACACGCCGCCGTGACCGCGCCCCCCGGCCCGCAGCTCGTCATCGCCGGCGCCGGCTCGGGCAAGACCCGCACCCTCACCTATCGCGTCGCTTATCTCCTCGAGAACGGCGTCGACCCGCGCAACATCCTCCTCCTCACCTTCACCAACAAGGCCGCGCGCCAGATGCTCGACCGCGTGGCCGCCCTGCTCCCCCTCGACGCCAGCGGCATCTGGGGCGGCACCTTCCATTCCATCGGCAACCGCATGCTCCGGCGCCACGGCAGCGCCCTCGGTTATGCCAGCTCTTTCACCATCATGGACCGGGAAGACCAGAAGGATCTGGTCGACACCGTGGTGGCCGCGGCCGGGATCAACCCAAAGGAAGTCCGTTTCCCCAAGGGCGACGTCCTGGTCGACCTCTTCAGTTTCGCCATCAACACGGAGCGTCCCATGGAGGAGTTGCTCGCGGAAAAGTTTCCCTACTTCCTGCCCCTGCTCGAGCAGATCAAGGATGTGCACGCCCGCTACGAGCGCAAAAAGAAGGCGGTCGAACTCGATGGACTTCGATGATCTCCTCGAGAAAACGCTCCGGATGCTGAAGGAACATCCCCACATCGCGGAGATCTACCGGCGCCAGTTCCAGTTCATCCTCGTGGACGAATACCAGGACACGAACAAGATCCAGGCCGATTTCATCGACGAGCTCGCGCGCGAGCACCGCAACCTCATGGTCGTGGGCGACGACGCGCAGTCGATCTATTCGTGGCGCGGCGCCAATTTCCAGAACATCCTCGAGTTCCCGCAGCGCTATCCCGGGGCGCAGGTTTTCAAGATCGAGCTGAATTACCGGAGCGTGCCCGAGATCCTCGAGGTGGCCAACGCCGCCATCGCGCCCAACGTCCGCCAGTTTCGCAAGCAGCTCAGCGCCACCCGCCCCACCCGCGAGATCAAACCCGCCCTCGTCGCCCTGCAGGACGGCAGCGAGCAGGCGCAGTTCGTGGCCCAGCGCATCCTCGAGATGCGCGACGAAGGCGTCGATCTCAACGACATCGCGGTGCTCTATCGCGCCCACTATCACGCCGTCGACCTCCAGCTCGAGTTCTCCCGGCGCGGCATTCCCTACCAGATCACCAGCGGCATTCGCTTTTTCGAGCAGGCCCACGTCAAGGACGTGGCCGCTTTTGTCCGTTTCGTGGCCAACCCGCGCGATGAGGTCGCCTTCAAACGCATGGTCAGGCTCCTGCCCGGGGTGGGGAACAAGGGCGCCGACAACCTCTGGCGCGGCTGGGAGAAAAAACTCGAGGAAAACGCGGCCGTGACCGATTTTGGCGACCGTTTGCGCAGCCTCGGCGTCGGCGCCCGCAGCCGCAAATCCTGGGAACAACTGGCGCACACCCTCGACGAGATCGCGCCCGGCGGCACGCCCACCTCCCCCGCGGAGATGATCACCTCCATCGTGGAAGCGGTTTACGACGATTACGCCAAGGCCAATTTCAGCAACTACGAGCTCCGGCGCGAAGACCTGAACCAGCTCGCCGCCTTCGCCCGCCAGTTCCGCGATGTGAACGAATTTCTCTCCCAGCTCGCGCTTATCAGCAACGTCGACGCCGAGCCGGCTGCGAACGCCGGCGGCGAGACCGAGGCGGTCAACCTTTCCTCCGTCCACCAGGCCAAGGGCCTGGAATACCACGCCGTCTTCGTCATCTGGCTGACCGACGGCATGTTCCCAAGCAGCCGTTCACTCGAGACGCGCGACGCCCTCGAGGAGGAACGCCGCCTCTTTTATGTCGCCGTCACCCGCGCCCGCGACGAACTCTACCTGACCTACCCGCACCTTCGCCTGAACGCCGGCTATGGCGACATGTTCCAGCGCCCCTCGCGTTTCCTGAAGGAAATCCCCACCGACCTCCTCGAAGACTGGCAAATCAATAAGAAATGACGAAGGAGCGAATGACGAAGTCCGAAGGAAGGACGAATGCCGAAGGCGCAAAGTCCGCCCTTTTCTCCTTGGTCCTTTGATAATTATTTCGTCATTTGTCATTCGTCAGTCGTCATTTTCTCCGTGAACCTTTCTCCCGATAACCGCATCGCCGGCGTTCTTACGCCGCTTTTTGCCCTGCGCACCCCGAACGATCTCGGGATCGGCGACGTCAACGCTCTGCGCCAGTTCATCGATTGGGCCGCCGGCATCGGTTTCCGGCTCGTGCAGTTGCTCCCGATCAACGAGACCGGGGGCGACAACAGCCCCTACAACGCCATCAGCTCCGTCGCGCTCGAGCCCACCACCCTTTATCTCGCGCCCAACTCGCCCGAGGACCTTTCCCCTGAGGCCTATCACGAGATCGTCGACCAGGTCGATCTCGCCGCCCTCCGCAAGGGCGATGTCAATTATCCCGCGGTGCGCGCCTTGAAACGCCAGCTCCTCGAACGCGCTTTTGTCGCCTTCTCCGAGCGCGCCCAGCACGACGCCCTTCACGTCCGGCTTTTCGAGGAGTTTTGCCTCACAGAATCCGGCTGGCTGGAGGACTACGTTTTCTTTCGCGCCCTCATGGAGGAGAACAACGGGAGCGAGGCCTGGGACGAATGGCCGGAGGACCGGCGCGAGATGGGGGCGGCCCGCGCCTGGTATCGCGCCCTTGCCCCCGCCGCCCGCGCCCTTTTCGACCGGCGCCTGCAATTCTTCCGTTATGTACAATGGATCGCCCACGGGCAATGGGCCGCGCTCAAGCATTACGCCCAGGACCGCAACGTCGCTCTCATGGGCGACATCCCCTTTGGCGTCAGCTATTACAGCGCCGACGTCTACGCCGGTCCCGACCGCTTCCTTCTGGATTGGTCGGGCGGCGCTCCGCCGGAGCCCTATTTCAAGGACGACGCCTTTACCCAGAAATGGGGGCAGAACTGGGGCATCCCGCTCTATAACTGGCCGAAGATGCGCGAGCGCGGTTTCCGCTGGTGGCGCCAGCGTATCCGCGGCGTGAAAAACAGTTTCCATGTCTTCCGCATCGATCACGTCCTCGGTTTCTACCGCATCTACGCTTTCCCCTGGCGGCCCCGGCACAACCCCGACTTTCTGCCGCTGACCTGGGAGGAGATGACCGCGCGCACCGAGGGGCGCATCCCGCATTTCGCGCCGCGCGACGATGGCAATCCGGAGAACGCCGAACTGAACCGCCGTGAAGGCGAGGAATATCTGCGCGTTGTCCTCGAGGAAGCTGGCGCCACCCGCCTTGTCGGCGAGGATCTCGGCACCGTCCCGCCTTACGTCCGCCCGAACCTCACGGCGCTCGACATTGCCGGGTTCAAGATTCCCCAGTGGGAAACGCATCAGGACGGCCGGGTCGTGCCCGGGAACGAATATCAGCGCCTCTCCCTTGCCACCTACGCCACCCACGATCACAAGCCGATCCGGGCCCTCTGGCACGAAGCGTTCGAGGTGGAAACCGCCACCACCGCGCAGGCGCGCGAGGATCTGAACCGGATCGCGCAATTCGCCGGCATCTCCGGCCTGAGCCAGCCGCCCGATTTCGACCGCGATTTTTACCCGGCCATCATGCGCGCCCTTATGCAGTGCAACTCCTGGATCAGCGTCCTCATGATCACCGACCTGCTCGGGCGCCGCGATCGTTTCAACGTCCCGGGGACCGCCACCGCATCCAACTGGACCCGGCGCCTCCACCTGACCGTCCCGCAGCTGCGGACCAATCGCACGGTCCATCGCCACACCCGTCTCCTCCAGCAGTTGCTCGAGGAAACCGATCGTCTCTAGCCGCCGGAAGAAGTTGAGCGCGGGAACCTGAGGGTGGAGAGTCGGGACCTATGACTTCTCCGATCACTGTCGCAGTCACCGGCGCCGCCGGGCAGATCGGCTATTCGCTCCTCTTCCGCATCGCTTCCGGCGCCCTTTTCGGGCCGAAACAACCGGTCGCCCTGCATCTGATCGAGATCCAGCCCGCCCTCGAGGCCCTCAATGGCGTGGTCATGGAACTGAACGACTGCGCGTTCCCGCTCCTCAAGAACGTCGTGGCCACCGCCGACCTCGATGAAGGTTTCCGCGGCGTCAACTGGGCCCTGCTCGTCGGCAGCGTGCCGCGCAAGGCCGGCATGGAACGCAAGGATCTCCTCGGGATCAACGGCAAGATCTTCATCGGCCAGGGCCAGGCCATCGAGAAGAACGCCGCCTCCGATGTGCGCGTCCTCGTGGTCGGCAACCCCTGCAACACCAATTGCCTCATCGCCATGAACAACGCCAAGTCCATCCCGCCCGACCGCTGGTTCGCCATGACCCGGCTCGACGAAAACCGGGCCAAGGCCCAGCTCGCCGCCAAAGCCGGCGTCGACGTCACCGAGGTCACGAACATCACCATCTGGGGCAACCATTCCGCCACGCAATATCCCGACTTCTACAATGCCACGGATCGGCGGGAAGTCGGCCGACAAGGTCATTAGCGACGAGACATGGCTGAAGGAATCGTTCATCCAGACGGTGCAACAGCGCGGCGCCGCCATCATCAAGGCGCGCGGCCTTTCTTCCGCCGGGTCCGCCGCCAATGCCGCCATCGACACGGTCGTTTCCCTCACCACCGACACGCCTTCCGGCGATTGGCATAGCGTTTGTGTCTGTTCCGACGGCAGCTACGGCGTCGAGAAAGGCCTCATCTCCTCCTTCCCCGTCCGGGCCTCCGGCGGCAAATGGGAGATCGTCCAGGATGTTCCGGTGAACGAATTCAGCCGCGGAAAAATTGACGCTTCCGTCGCGGAGCTGAAAGAGGAAAAATCACTCGTGGCTGATCTCCTCAAATAGCTCTCATGCGCTCCCTCGCCTTCTGCTTTGCCGCCCTTTGTCTCCTGGCCTGGTCAGCCCCGGCCGCGGAACCGGTCGCGCGCAAACAGTTCATCATCATGCTCAAGCTGAACGACCGGCTCGCCGGCGCCCCGGAGAGCGCCTGGACGCCGGAGGATAACGCCGCGGTGCAGGCCCATTTCGAGCGCCTGAAAAAACTAACCGAGGCGGGCGAAGTCATCGTCGCCGGCCGGACCCTGAACGAGGAGGCCACCGCGTTCGGCATCATCGTGGTCGAAGTTGCGGACGAAAAACGGGCCCGCGAAATCATGACCGGCGATCCCGCCGTCCAGGCCGGCGTCATGAAAGCCGAGCTCTTCCCCTTTTACACGGCCCTGCTGCGCGAAAAATCGAATCAGGGACGCAGGAACTGAGGAAAAAGGCCGGGCAGGCGAACATTCCGTTCGTCTTCCTGCTTTCCCAGGACGATCTCAGGCTCGACGGAGTCTCGCCCTACCAAGGGGGCGGCGGAGGTGAAATGGTGAATGGCGGGAGCGCAGCGGAATGCGCCCACTCCTACTCGTGCTCTTACTCGTACTCGTAACGTAATCTCCCCTCCCCCTAAGCCCCCAAAACCTCTTCCCCGGTCAAACGCCGAAACGCTTCCCGGTATTTCGCTGAGGTCTTCTCGATGATCTCCGTCGGCAGCGTCGGCCCGGGCGCGGTCTTGTCCCAGTCGAGCGTCTCGAGGTAATCGCGCACAAACTGCTTGTCGAAGCTGGGCGGGCTCTGCCCGGCCACATACCGGTCGGCCGGCCAGAAACGCGAGGAATCGGGCGTCAGACATTCGTCGATGAGCAGCAGTTCCCCGTCGCGCAGGCCAAACTCGAACTTGGTGTCGGCCACGATAATGCCGCACTCCGCCGCGTGGACCCGCCCCGCCTCGTAAATCCGCAAACTCTTCTCGCGCGCCTCGGCCGCCACTTTTTCGCCCACGATCGCGCAGGCCTGCTCCCAGTCGATGTTCAAATCGTGGCCCGACTCGCTCTTTGTCGCCGGCGAAAAAATCGGCTCGGGCAGCCGCGCCGCCAGGGTTAACCCGGCCGGCAGCCGGTGCCCGCAGACCGCGCCGGATTCCTGGTAATCCTTCCAGCCGGACCCGGCCAGGTAACCGCGCACCACGCATTCAATCGCCAGCGGTTCGGTTTTTCGCACCAGCATCGAGCGGCCCTCCAGCATCTCGCGAAACGGTTGCAAGCGGGCGGGAAAATCGGTCCAGCGCTCGCTCAGCAGATGGTTCTTCAGGAAATCGAACTTCCGGAACCAAAAGGCCGAGATCTGGTTCAAGACCGCGCCTTTCCCCGGAATCGGGTCGGGCAGGATAACGTCAAAGGCGGAAAGCCGGTCGGTCGCGACAAAGAGCAGCTCGTCCCCGAGATCGAAGACCTCACGCACCTTGCCGCTGCGCAGCTTCGGGATTCCCGGAAGTTCGATCGCGGAAAGCGGCGCCATGCCGGCAAAGGTGAGGCTTTTCCGGCCGCTCGTCGAGTCCGGCCAAAGTTTCTCCATTCCCAAACCGCCCTTCCGCATCCACCCTTCCCTGCATGGGCGGTCTCGTCGTCAAACCTCGCGCGCGCATCCTGCATGGGCACGACTGGGTCTATAGCAGCGAGATCCTGAAAGTTTTTGGCGCGCCCGCCGATGGCGACGTCATCTCGCTCAAGGATGGACGCGATCATCTTCTCGGCAGCGCCATCTACAACAGCAAATCGCAAATCACGGCCCGCCGTTTTTCCCGCCGCAAACAGGGGCTCGATGCCGATTTTTTCCAGCGGCGCCTGGCCCAGGCCCGCGAATATCGGGAACGGCGCGGGCTGAACCTGGCTCTTTGCCGCCTGGTCTGGAGCGAAAGCGACGGTTTGCCGGGCGTGATCGTTGATCGTTACGGCGACGTCTTCGTTTTGCAGACGCTCACCCTCGCAATGGACCAGCGGAAGGATCTCATCGTCGAAGCCCTGCGCGAGACGTTCAGCGCCGAAACCATCATCGAGCGGAACGATGCCCCGGTGCGCAAACTGGAGGGGCTCGAATTGCAAAGCGGCCTTCTCGCCGGCGCCGCTCCCGGCGTCGCGGAGTTCGAGCTGGCCGGGGTGACCTTCGCCGTCGATCTGCTCCAGGCGCAAAAGACCGGTTTTTACCTCGACCAGGCGCCCCATTACCCGGCGGTCGCCCGGCACGCCAAGGGCCGGCGCGTGCTCGATTGTTTCAGCAACCAGGGCGCCTTTGCCCTCGCCTGCGCCGCCGCCGGCGCCGCGGATGTGACTGCGGTGGAAGCGAGCGGCGAAGGCCTGGCCGCCGCGCAGGAACACGCTTCCCGCAACCAGCTCACCGTGCGCTGGGAGGAACGCGACGTTTTCCAGTTTCTCCGGGGCGCGGCCCGGGCCGGCGCGGAGTTTGACCTGATCATTCTCGATCCTCCCTCGTTCACCAAGGCGAAAGGCGGCCTCAAGGATGCCATCCGTGGCTACCGCGAACTTCACCTGCGCGCCTTCCAGCTTCTCGCGAAGGACGGATTGCTCGCCACTTTTTCCTGTTCGCATCACGTCGGCCACGAAGTCTTCGGCGACCTGATCCGGGACGCCCTCGTCGATGCGCGCCGCTCCGCCCGCCGTCTCGAACGCTTTGACCAGGCGCCCGATCATCCCGTGCTCCCGACCATTCCCGAGACGGAATATTTCAAGGGCTGGTTGCTCGAAATGATGCCGGGACGTTGAACCCGCCGCGCGTTTCGCGCACGAAAGTTGTCTCGTAAAATTGGTGGATTTATCGAACCCGGTCGTTACTATCCTCGCAGCGGACGCCGCCGATGATGCAGGAAACAAATGCAGCGCGGTCGTTCGCGTTTCCTTGCCATGCCTGAACGAATCCGCCCGATCGAACAAATGCTGGAACTAAGCGACGAAGACCGCATGTCGCCCGAGCTGCTCGATTCCCAGGTGCAGAAGGCCCGTCTCCAGCTCGAGGAACTGAAATCCCAGCAGGAGCAGATCGAGAAACAAAAGCGTGAGCTTGAGGAACTGAGCCGGCGCCAGGTGGAACTCGAGAAGGGGCGCGCCGACCTGACGGACAAGCTGACCCGCTCGCTCGTGGTCCTCGAACGCGAAGGTTACAACACGCAAACGAAACTCGAGCAGATCAAGGCCACCCACGAAAGCTTTACCCAGCACCTGCATCTCCTCGAGAACATCGATCCCAAATCGTGGAACCCGTCGGACCTGCACAAGGAACTCTCGCGCGCGCTCAGCACGGTGGACGATGCCCGGGCCGAGTTCAGCCAGCAGCGCAGCCGGCTCCAGGCCGCCGGCGGGCACGAGGAAGAGGGCGACGTCGCCCTGCCGGAAGTGGCTCCCGAGGCGGAAGGCTTCGGCGGCAACTCTTTCATGCACTGGATGCAGATCGGTCTCGCCCTCTCGCTCCCGCTCATCACTTTCGGTTTCATCGCGCTCGCGATCTATCTCTGGATGGCTTCCACCACTCCCTGATCGCTCATGCGTCGCCGGGCCGCGAAATCAGCCACCCCGCTTAACCAGCAGCAGCAGGATCTCGCCCGCCGCGCCGATGCCCTGCGCGACGAGATGCAGAAGCTCCAGCGCATGATCGAGGAGGCGCCCCGCCTCGCGCAGGAACAACAGCGGCGCCAGCGCGAAGAACTCCTCGAACGGGCCAGCGCCGGCGGTCGCCGCCTCGACGTCTCCCTTACCCCGCAGGACAAACGTTACGATAGCGACTGGGCCGCCCCCCGCCGCGGCTCGCTCCGCAAGGAACGGCGCGAAGGTCGCGTTCTCTTTCTTGTCCTTGCCCTCGCCCTCGCCGCCCTGGTCATCTGGCTTCTGACTCATTTCCGGTTCTGAACCGGCCGCGCTGCCGTGAAAGCCGAAGATCTCAACATCGCGCACGTCGCCCATCTCGCGCGCCTCGAACTTTCCCCGGAAGAGGCCGCCGCTTTCCAGGCGCAGCTCCAGAAAGTCCTCCATTACGCGGCGCGGCTCGATGAGGTCGATGTCGCGACGGTCGCGCCCACCGCCGAGGCCCATTCACTTTTCAATGTCGTCCGGCCTGATGAATCCCGGCCCGGTTTATCCCCGGAGGAAGCGCTCGGCCAGGCGCCCAAGCACGACGATCACCTTTTCCTTGTCCCGAAGGTGGTGGAATGACCGCGGCTGAACTGCCCGCGCTTTCCCTCTCCGATCTGCGCGAAAAATTGCGGCAACGCGAGGTTTCGCCCCGCGAAGTGGTCGCCGCGTTGCGCACCCGGATCGAGGCGGTTGACCCGGCCATCGGCGCCTATCTATCGCTCGATTTCGACCAGGCCCTCGCGGAAGCGGACAAGGCCGACGTCTCTCTTCCCCTCGGCGGCGTCCCCATTGCCCTCAAGGATAACATCAGTGTCGCCGGCCAGCCTTGCACCTGCGCCTCGCGCATGTTGTCCGGTTACCGCGCCCCCTACGACGCCACCGTGGTAAAACGCCTGCGGGCGGCCGGCGCCATTCCCCTCGGCAAAACCAATCTCGACGAGTTTGCCATGGGTTCCACGACCGAGAACTCGATCGTTCGTCCCACCGCCAATCCGTGGGATCTCTCCCGCGTGCCCGGTGGTTCCAGCGGCGGATCGGCCGCCGCGGTTTGCGCCGACATCGCTTACGGCGCGCTCGGGACCGACACCGGCGGCTCCATCCGCCAGCCGGCCGCGTTTTGCGGCCTGGTCGGCGTCAAACCCTCCTACGGCCGCGTCTCCCGCTACGGCGCGGTCGCCTTCGCCTCGTCCCTCGACCAGATCGGGCCGATCGACCGGTTCCGTGCGCGACGCCGCGCTCATCCTCGGGGCGATCGCAGGGCACGACCCGCTCGACAGCACCAGCCTGCCGGACGAGGTCCCCGATTACGCCGCTTATCTCGGGCGCGACATCAAGGGCATGCGCCTTGGGCTTCCCCGGGAATACCTCGAGGCCGGCGAAGTGGACGCCGAGGTCAAACGCGCGGTCGAGGAAGCAGTCCGGCAATTCGAGCGTCTGGGCGCCGAGATCGTGGAAGTCTCGATCCCGCACACCCGTTACGCCATCGCCGCCTATTACATCCTGGCCACCGCGGAAGCGTCCGCCAACCTCGCCCGCTTTGACGGTGTCCGTTACGGTCATCGCGCCGCCGAAACGTCGAACCTGCTCGAGCATTACACGCGCACCCGCGCGGAAGGGTTCGGGCCCGAAGTGAAACGGCGCATCCTGCTCGGCACCTTTGTGCTCAGCTCCGGCTATTACGACGCCTATTATTCGCGGGCGCAGAAGGTGCAGCAGTTGCTCCGGCGCGATTTCGCCGAGGCGTTTACCCGGGTGGACGCCCTTTTATCCCCGACCGCCCCGGCGCCCGCCTACAAACTCGGCCGGCATCGGTCCGATCCGCTCCAGCTTTATCTCGGCGACCTCTTCACCAACGCGGCCAACCTCGCCGGTCTTTGCGGGCTCAGTCTTCCCTGCGGATTCGCCACGCCGGAAGAAAACGTCACCCTGCCGATCGGCCTCCAGCTCATGGGCCGGCCCCTGGACGAAGGGCGCCTGCTCCAGCTCGCCTTCGCCTACGAACAAAGCACCGAGTGGCACCAGCGCCGCCCGCCGCCAATCGCGAAAAATCCCTAGCCGTTCGCAGCCAAGCCGTTTCCGCAGTCGTCGCCCGACCGCGCCGAACCATTGCCAGGCGAAGAGCAGCGCGACTTTGAAGCTCATCTTGGAGGAACCGCGTTCCCGGTCGCGAAAGGCGATCGGAATCTCGCGCACCCGCAGACGCCCCTCCGCCTCGAGCAGGATCTGGAAGACCGCCTTGAACCCCGAGCCGTCGGGCGCGAACTCAAGCAAGCGTTCCCGCCAGATGGCGAAAAAGCCCGAGCCGGAATCGTGCACCGACGTCAGCGGATAGGAAACTAGTCCCCCCGCGCGCGACATGATCCGCCGCCAGAGCGGCCAGCCCGGCGTGGTCCCGCCGGGAACATAACGGCTCCCGATGACGAGGTCCGCTTCCCCGCGCAGAATCGGTCCGACCAGTTCCGGCAGCTTTTCGGGCGGATGACTCAGGTCGGCGTCCATCAGGGCCACGATCTGGCCGGTCGCCGCGCGCGCTCCCGCCACCACCGCCCCGGCCAGGCCAAGCGTGGGCTGGTCGCGCGCCACCAGTCGCACCGGCACGGAAGCCACCAGGCTGCGGACCCGTTCGCGCGTCCCATCGCGCGACCCGTCATCCACAAAGACGATCTCGTGCAGCGGCGCGCCGGTGGCGAGAACGCGGCGCAGAAGCGGCTCCACGTTTTCCGCCTCGTTCAGGGTCGGGACGACAAGTGAAACGGTGGCCCCGGCGCTCATGCCTGCGCCGCTCGCGACGCCTTGTGCCTGTTCCAGATGGCATCCAGCTCGGCCAACCCGGCTTCCCCCAGCGTTCCCCCTTCTTCCGCCAGCGTCTTTTCCATCTCGGCAAAGCGCCGGACAAATTTGTCGGTCGCCGCCTGGAGGACCGCCTCGGCCTCGAGCCCGCTTTTGCGCGCCAGATTGACCACGGCAAAAAGAAGATCGCCAATCTCTTCCGCGACCGCGCCGGGCTCGCCCGCCGTCAGGGCTTCCTTCGTCTCCGCCAGTTCCTCGTCCACCTTCGCCATCACCCCGTCGAGGTCCGGCCAGTCGAACTGGACGCGCGCCGCCTTGGCCTGCGCCTTTTGCGCCCGCATCAGGGCGGGCAACGCCGCCGGGCAGGCCGCCGAGAAAACCGCCCGGCCCGCTCTTTTTTTCCTTCAGCTTGATCTGTTCCCATTGGCGCAGCACGGACTTCGAGTCAGCCGCGTCGCTCTCCGCGAAGACGTGCGGATGCCGCCGGACGAGCTTGTCGGTGATCTCCCGCATGACCTCATCAAGGGTGAACCGTTTTTCCTCCGCGGCGATCTGGGCGTGCATGAGCACAACCAGCAGCAGGTCGCCCAGTTCCTCGCGCAGGTTCGGGTCGTCCCCGGCACGCGACGGCGCTGACCACCTCGTAGGTTTCCTCGAGGAGCGCGCCGAGGAGCGAAGCATTGGTCTGCTCGCGGTCCCACGGACAACCCTCCGGCGAGCGGAGATGGGCCACCACCTCGCGCAGTTTGTGAAAAGCGTCGCTCACAAACGCCAGAGCGAACGGTGGGTGCCGAACTCGGAGATCTCGCCGGTGGTCTTTTTCCCGACGTAAATCGCGATGGCGATGACCGAGGCGAGGGTGCCGAGCAGGATCAGGCCGACGAGCCAGCTCGGGATCTGGCCAACGCGGAGAGCCTGGTAAAAGCCGGCCACGTTCTCGACCGGCGCGCCGGCGTGCAGGAAAATCTTGGTGATCCACGCCACCATGATGAGGATGAAAATGAAAACGTAATTTCTTTTCAAACGGCGCCCAACCGCCTCCAGCTTGGAGATCTTGAACGAGGGCAGGATCAGATCCTCGCAGACCAGCTTTTTCCATTCGCCCTGCAACATTTGCCGATTCTCCATCACCATGGGGACGAGGAAATGGGCCTCGAGCATGCGGACGCGGGCGCGGAAAGCATCGTAAAAGCGGTAGCGCCGGGCCTCGATCCAGAGCATGGCCCAGACGATCGCGATGTTGAAAAAGAAGATGATGTGCGGGACGTCGCGGGTGGAGAACGCGATCGTGATGATGGCCGTGCTGCTGGTGATGGCCCAGTTGGTGGTGATGTCGAGGCGCTGCCGCCAGACCATGATGCGCCCCAGTTCGCCCCGGTAAAAGTGCGACATGGCGTTGACGTAGCCCGGGTCGTAAATGCTGCGCTGAAGGGAGACGGTCGTCTCCTCGTTCGCGTGCTGGATGTCGTTTTCTGTTGCCACGGGTAGCGCGCTAATTGGATAACTGCGTTTCGGCCGGATTCCAAGCAATCCCGCGCGCATGCCCACTCTCCTCTCAGATCTTCTCGACGAGAAACATTTTCTCCTGGACCTGCGCGCCACCGCCGCGGACGAGGCCGTGCGCGAGATCGTCGCCGCCATGGCCGCGGCCGGGAGCGTGACCGAATCCGAGAGTTTCATCCACGCCGTCCTCGCGCGCGACCGCATCAATTCCACCATCCTCGATCACGAGGTCGCCTTCCATCACGCCCGGACCAACCTGGTCGAGGAGCTCGCGCTCGGGTTCGGACGCAGCGCCGCCGGCCTCAACTACGGCGCCGGCCATCGCCAGGTCCGGCTCGTCTTCGTCGTCGCCGTGCCCCAAAAACGAATCCAGGATTACCTGGTCTGCATCGGCGCCCTCGCCCGTCTCCTGCGTCGCGAGGAAATGCGGGAGGCTCTGCTCACCGTGACCGATCCCGCGGCCATCGTGGAACGAATGCGGGAAGCCTCGCTCCAGCTCGAGTAGGCGCGCCGCGCCGCCCTATTTCTCTTTCATCAGGCGCGCTCGCGCCCGGTCCAGCGCCTGCCGTTCGCCCGCGCTCAGGCTTCCAATGCCCGACTTCGATATCTTCTCGAGAATCGGGTCAATTGATTCGTGCACATCGTCTCCGGTGGCGACCGAGGGACGGGCCGGGGTTTTCGGCACCACCTTGAACTTCGGCCGGGGCCGCAACGTTTCCCGGACCCGGGTGAACCAGGCCGGCTCCAAGCCGAGCCCGCGCTGGCGGACGAAAAGCCAGGCGACGCCGATACTGCTCCAAAGCACGAGGAGAGTGGACCAATCGTGCCCGGCGAGAGCGGCCAGGGTGCCGATGCCGGCGAGGATCGCGGCAATCCAGCGGGCCTGGAGGCGCAGCAGCAGTTCGACCGAGGGATAAATGGTGGCAAAGGCGACAAACGCGCCGAAATGAATCGCGCTGGAACCGCCCAGGCCAAAACGGGCGAAGGGCGACGCGAGCAGGAGCAGAAAAACGGGTACGAACAGGAGGAGAAGATAGAGAGTGATGAAAGCTTTCCGCCCGAGAAAACGTTCCACCTCGCGGCCAAAGACAAAGAGTATGTACATCTCCACTGCGAACCAGAGCAACGCCGTCGCGGGATAAGGCGGATGGACGAAGGCATAGGTCAACAGCTGCCAGAAATGGCCGGCTCCGATGACCTCGGCATTGTCGAAAACAAGCGCACTGAGAAAGGCGCCGCCGCCAAAAGCGAGGACCAGCGCCGCCACCACCATGCAGGCGACATGGACCGCCACCAGCAGCGTGGTGACGTGGAGGGGATACCGGCCGACCCACGCCACCGGCTGGTAATCCTCCGAGGTGGTGACCCCGAACATGGTCCAATAAACGGCGCGTCCCTCTGCAACGCAAGAAGCGACGCCGCGGTGGCGCGCCGGAAAAATCACTTGGCCTTCCCGTTAAAGCAGGGAGAATTGTGCTCCCTTCGGCTGCCCCTCCGGCCGCTTCGCCTATGACCAACCTTGCGCCTGCCATCTCGCCGCCCGCCGGAATCGGCGACAAAAAGTTCACCTTCCAGGAAGTCCTCGACTGGGTGCACGAGGTGGAGGCCCTGACCAATCCCGACAACATTTTCTGGTGCGACGGCTCGGAGAAGGAAAACGATTACCTCCTGGGAGAGGCCTGCCTCCAGGGCACCCTGCTCCAGCTTGACCAGGAGAAAAAACCGCGGTCCTACCTGCACCGCTCCCATCCGAACGACGTCGCCCGGGTGGAACAGTTCACTCTCATCTGCACCCCGACAAAGGAGGAAGCCGGCCCGACCAACCACTGGGCCGACCCGGGCGAGACCTACACCCGGTTGAACGAGATGCTCAAGGGCGCGATGCGGGGTCGAACCCTCTTCGTCATTCCCTACATCATGGGGCCGCCCGGGTCGCCGCTGACCAAGGTCGGGTTTGAGATCACCGATTCCATCTACGTTGTCCTGAGCATGCGGATCATGGCCCGCATGGGGCAGGTGGCGCTCGACCTGCTCGAGGCCAAACCGGAGACGGAATGGAATCGCGGAACGCATTCCCTCCTCGAGCTGGACCCGACACGCCGCCTGATTTGCCATTTCCCGCAGGACAACGCGATCATTTCGGTCGGCTCCGGTTACGGCGGGAATGTTCTTCTTTCCAAGAAGTGCCTGGCCTTGCGCATCGGCTCCTACCTGGCGCGGAAGCAGGGCTGGCTGGCCGAGCACATGCTCATCCTCGGGGTGGAATCGCCGGAGGGGGAAAAGACATTACGTCGCCGCCGCCTTCCCCAGCGCCTGCGGCAAAACCAATTTCGCCATGATGATTCCTCCCGCCCGATTCAAGGGCTGGAAGGTCACCACCGTGGGCGACGACATCGCCTGGATGCAGATCGGCGACGACGGCCGTCTCTATGCCGTCAATCCCGAGAACGGCTACTTCGGCGTCGTCCCGGGCACCAGTTACAAGTCGAACCCGAACGCGATGAAAGCGATCGAGCACGACACGCTTTACACCAATGTGGCCCTGACCGACGACGGCGATGTCTGGTGGGAAGGGAAGGATGGGGAACCGCCCGCGCACGCGATCGACTGGAAAGGGAACGACTGGACACCGGCCTCGCCGGAAAAAGCCGCGCACCCGAACAGCCGGTTCGCCGTGCCGCAAAGGAACAATCCCGCCCTCGACGCCAACGTCGAGAAGGCCGGCGGCGTGCCGATCAGCGCCATCATCTTTGGCGGCCGCCGAAGCGACACCATGCCCCTTGTCTTCCAGGCACGCGATTGGGCGCACGGCGTTTACGTCGGCGCGACCATGGGTTCGGAGATGACGGCGGCGGCGGTCGGCGGGATGGGACAGGTCCGGCGTGATCCGATGGCGATGCTCCCCTTCTGCGGTTACAACATGGGCCGCTACTTTCAGCACTGGCTCGAGATGGGGCCGCGGATCAAGGCGCAGCCCCTCATCTTTCACGTGAACTGGTTCCGCAAAGGCGAGGACGGCAAATTCCTCTGGCCGGGCTTCGGCGAAAACATGCGCGTGCTGAACTGGATTATCGACCGCGTGGAAGGTCGGGGCGGCGCAGCCGAGACCGAGATTGGTTTCATTCCCCGCCCGGAGGATTTCGATCTCGAGGGTCTCGAGATCACGCGCGAGACCATGCGCGAGCTCTTCTCGATCAAGCCAGCGGAATGGAAAAAGGAACTCGACGCGCAAGGCGAGTTCTTCCAGACGCTCGGCCAGGATCTTCCCGAGGAGCTGCTCGCCCAGCGCGCCCGGCTCGAGAAGCGGTTCGCCGGCGCCTGAGGCGTTTTGCCGCGGGGTTTTCCCCTGCTGCCCTGGCGTTTTCCTGCATGGCCGCCGGGCTGTCCGGTTGCGTTCGCCGGGCGCTTCCCGGATACTCTCCGGTGGCTCCGAAGAAACCTGGAAAAACCCGCGCGGAGCCGTCGGCAGCGCCCGATTTCATTGAGATTCGCGGGGCCCGCCAGAACAACCTGAAGGGGATCGATCTCGATCTTCCCCTGGGCCGGATGACCGTCATCACCGGCCCGAGCGGTTCCGGCAAATCCTCCCTCGCCTTCGACACCATCTACGCCGAGGGCCAGCGCCGTTATGTCGAGACTTTCTCGCCCTACATGCGCCAGTTCCTCGATCGCATGGACAAGCCGCGCGTGGACGAGATCCGCGGCATTCCCCCCGCCATCGCCATCGAGCAGTCCAACCCGGTGAAATCGTCCCGCTCCACCGTCGGGACCATGACGGAGATCAACGATTTCCTGAAGCTGCTCTGGCCCCGCCTGGCGCGCGCTTTCTGTCCGGGCTGCGAACGCGAAATCCGACCCGAGACGGCGCAATCGATCGCCGGGGAAGTGCTGCGCCACTTCGGCGGCGCCCCGGGTAGGGTGGGCGTCCCGCCCGCCGGTGAACGCGTCCCGCGTTCACGAACTTCCAAAAGATCATCTCGTCAGGATGCCGAAACCGGCGGGCAGGATGCCCACCCGCCCCAGACCGTGCTCATCACCTTTTGGGTCTCTGTCCCGCCAAAAACGGATCCGAAGGAGTTCTTCCAGTTCATCCAGCAGCAGGGTTACCTCCGCATCTGGTTGAACGGTGAAGTCATCCGCGCCGACACCGCCAAAAAGGTCGGCCGCCTCGGCGCGCGCGTGCAGGTGATCCAGGACCGGATCACGCTCGTGGAGGAAAACCGGGCGCGTCTCGTGGAAGCGCTCGAGACCGCGCTGCGCTTCGGCAAGGACCGCATCAATGTGATTGGCCTGTCCGATGATGGAACACCGCAACCGGACCACCCCTACAGCACCGGCTGGCATTGCGCGCATTGCGACCTCGATATCCGCCCGCCTACGCCCGGTCTTTTCAGCTTCAACAGCCCGCTCGGCGCCTGCCCGGAATGCCGCGGTTTCGGACGCACCATTGCGATCGATCTCAATCGCGCCATTCCCGATCGTTCCCTCTCGCTGCGCGAAGGGGCCGTGCGCGTTTTCCGCGGCGAAGAGATGGGCGAATCGCAGAAAGACCTCCTCCGCGCCTGTGCCCGCGAGGAGATTGACGTCAACTGCCCGTTCGAGGAACTGCCGCAGGCCGACCAGGACTTCGTCATCCAGGGCGAGAAAGGCGCGGGCGAATACAGCGAGGAGGATTACGAAACCGATCGCTGGTACGGCGTCCGCGGATTTTTCAAGTGGCTCGAGAGCAAGACCTACAAAATGCACGTGCGCGTGCTCCTCAGCCGTTACCGCGCCTACACCATCTGCCCCGCCTGCCACGGCGGCCGTTTCCAGCCGGCCACCCTCAATTATCGGCTCGTGCCGGAGAAGGAGGCGAACTCCCTGACCCTGCCCGCTTTCGCGGCCCTGCCGGTTGCCCGGGCCCGCGCCCTCCTGGCTGCGCTCACCCTGCCGGCCAACGACAGCACCGCCGGCACCCTGCTGCGCGAAATCACCGCCCGGCTCAATTATCTCTGCCACGTTGGCCTCGGTTACCTGACCCTTGATCGTTCCACTCGCACCCTGAGCGGCGGCGAAGTTCAGCGGGTCAACCTCACCACCTGCCTCGGCGCTTCACTGGTCAACACGCTCTTCGTCCTGGACGAACCAACCGTTGGCCTGCACCCGCGCGACGTCTCGCGCCTCGTCCAGGTGATGCACGATCTGCGTGACAAGGGAAACACGGTCCTGGTGGTCGAGCACGAGGAACAGGTCATCCGCGCTTCGGACCACCTGCTCGACATCGGCCCCGGTCGCGGAGAAGCCGGCGGCGATCTGGTCTTCAACGGAACGCTGGAAGATTTCCTCTCGGGTCGGGTGGGCGTCCCGCCCACCGGTGAACGCGTCCCGCGTTCACGAACTCCTGTGGAAGGAGCCGGTCGGCCTGTCGAAAGATCATTTCGGCGAGACGCCGAAACCGGCGGGCAGGATGCCCACCCTACCCGCGAAAACTCTCTCACCCGCGATTATCTCACCGGGAAGAAATCAGTCCCTATTCCAAAGTCGCGCCGCAAATTTTCTTCCGTGATTAAGATCACCGGGGCGCGCGAGCATAACCTGAAGAAGATCAGCGTCGATCTGCCGCTGGGCGTGTTCACCTGCGTCACCGGCGTTTCCGGCTCGGGCAAATCGACTTTGGTGCACGACGTCATTTATCGGAACCTGCTTCGCGCCAAGGGCGAAACGACCGAGCAGGAGCCGGGCGCCTGCAAAAGCCTGACCGGCGCCCATCGCCTGGACCGCGTTATCATGGTGGACCAGTCGGCCCTGGCGCGGACGCCTCGCTCGACCCCGGTGCTTTATCTCGGGCTCTACGACCGGGTGCGCGAACTCTTCGCGGCCCAGCCGGAAGCGCAGTCGCAGGGCCTGACCGCCTCCGCCTTTTCCTTCAACTCCGGGAGCGGACGCTGCGAGCGCTGCAGCGGGACAGGCTACGAAAAGATCGAGATGCAATTCCTGAGCGACCTCTATGTGCGCTGCGCCGAATGCGAAGGCCGGCGTTTTCAGCCGCATGTGCTCCGGGTGCGCGTGGAGGAAAAATCGATCCACGACGTCCTCGAGCTGACGGTGAGCGAGGCCATCCGTTTTTTTGCCGGGCTGGGCGAGGAGAAATCCATCTGCCGCCACCTCGCGGTGCTGGACGAAGTGGGCCTCGGCTATCTGCGCCTGGGCCAGCCGCTCAACACCCTTTCCGGGGGCGAAGCGCAACGGCTCAAGCTGGTCGGGTATCTCAACGAGACGGCCAGCGAAGACGCGGGGCACCTCTTTATTTTTGATGAACCGACCACCGGCCTCCATTTCGATGACGTGGCCCTGCTGGAGAAAGTTTTCCAGCGCCTGGTCGAGCGCGGCAACAGCGTGGTGGTGATCGAGCATAACCTCGAGGTGATCAAGTGCGCCGACTGGGTCATCGACCTCGGCCCGGAGGCGGGCCTCGAGGGCGGGGAAGTGGTCGCGACCGGAACGCCGGAGGCCGTGGCGAAAGTGGAGGCATCGCACACCGGACGTTTCCTGCGCGAGATCCTCTCCTTCCCGGGTAGGGTGGGCGTCCCGCCCGCCGATCGCCGCGTCTCGCGGCGATATGCTTCTGATCCTCTCGAAGATGACGAGCCCGCCCTGCGCGTCGCGGAAGTCCCGTCCGGCAAGATGCCGGCCGCGGCGGGCAGGATGCCCACCCTACCCGGGAAAAACGCCATCCGGGTCCACGGTGCGCGAGAGCATAACCTGAAGAACATCTCGGTCGACATTCCGCGGGACGAGATGGTCATCATCACCGGGCTGAGCGGTTCGGGAAAGTCCACCCTCGCCTTCGACATCTTCTTTGCCGAAGGCCAGCGCCGTTTTCTCGACAGCATGTCGCCCTACGCCCGGCAATTTGTCGAGCAACTGGAAAAACCGGAGGTCGATCTCGTGGAAGGCCTGCCGCCCAGTGTCGCGATCGAGCAGCGCGTCACCCGCGGCGGCGGCAAATCGACCGTGGCCACCGTGACCGAGGTTTATCACTTCCTGCGCCTCCTTTTTGCCAAGACCGGCACGCAGTTCTGCCCTGACTGCGAACTGCCGGTCGAGAAGCAGAGCGTGGCCGCGATCGTGCGCCAGGTGGAACTGGCGGCAAAACGGGGCCCGCTCAAGGTCCTGGCCCCGCTCGTGAAAGCGCGCAAGGGTTTCCACACCGACGTGGCGCGCTGGGCGGAGCGCCAGGGGTTCGACACTCTCTTTGTCGATGGCCAGCTCGTCCCGGTGGAACAGTTCCGGAAACTGGAGCGCTTCAAGGAGCACACCATCGATGTCGTTGTCGGCACGATCGACGCCCGGCGCATCCTCAAGGCGCGCAACCTGACGCAGCGCGCCCTCGAGATCGGCCGCGGCACGGCCCATCTCCTCGACGGCCGCCAGCATCTCACGGTGATGAGCTCGGAGATGAGCTGTCCCGGCTGCGGCCGCGCCTTCGAGGAACTTGATCCGCGCCTTTTTTCCTTCAATTCACCGCACGGCGCGTGCGAGGAATGCGGCGGCTTCGGCGAAATTTGGAATCGCTCGCTCCAGACCGGCGCGGGCGAGTCGGGCGAATCGGTCCTGGAGAATGAACTCGCGGCCGATCGCGAATTCGAGGGGATCGAGGAGGAAGAGGCGCAGACCTGCCCGGCCTGCCATGGTTCCCGCCTGAACGCGGTGGCCCGGCACGTGCGCGTGCACGACCAGACCATCGGTGATTTCACCCGGCTCTCCGCCTCCGAGGCGCTGGAACGCGCCGGGCGCCTGCGATTTCGCGGCACGCACAAGACCATCGCGGCCGAGCTCCTGCCTGAGATCCGGCAGCGACTCGAGTTCATGGAGAACGTCGGCCTCGGTTATCTCTCGCTGGCCCGTTCCGCCAAGACGCTGAGCGGCGGCGAATCGCAGCGCATTCGTTTGGCGGCGCAGCTCGGCTCGAACCTGCGCGGCGTCCTCTATGTCCTCGACGAGCCCACCATCGGCCTGCATCCGCGCGATAACGTGCGCCTCCTCGACACGCTCGAGGCGCTTCGCGCGAAGGGAAATTCGCTCGTCATCGTCGAGCACGACGAGGAAACCATGCGGCGCGCCGGCCATATCATTGACCTCGGGCCGCGCGCGGGCAGCCATGGCGGCGAGGTGGTCGCGCAGGGCACGCTTCACGACATCGCGCGCGTGCAGAATTCCGAGACCGGGCGCTGCCTGCGCTCGCCGCTGTGCCATCCGATGCGGAAGATTCGGCGCTCGTTAGGCGAGGTCGAAGAGTGGATCGAGATCCGCGGCGCGACCGCAAACAACCTAAAGAAAGTGGACGTGCGTTTTCCCGTCAACCGACTCTCCGTCATCACCGGCATTTCCGGAAGCGGCAAGAGCACCTTGATGCGCTCGGTCCTTCTCCCGGCGGTGAAAGAAGGACGCTCGGGTAGGGTGGGCATCCTGCCCGCCGGCGAACGCGTCTCGCGTTCGCAAGCTTCAACCCGGCAGGAAAGCTTGTTTCGGCAAGATGCCAAAACCGGCGGGCAAGATGCCCACCCTAACCGGGATGGGCGCCTCACCGTACGCGGCGCGGAATTTTTCGAAGCGGTCTACGAGGTCGACCAGTCGCCCATCGGCAAAACCTCCCGCTCCACTCCCGCCACCTACATCAAGGTTTTTGACGAGATTCGAAATCTCTACGCGCAACTGCCGGTCTCCCGGGTGCGCGGCTACAGCGCCAGCCGTTTTTCCTTCAACACGGAAGGAGGCCGCTGCGAGACCTGCAGCGGGCAGGGCGTGATCAAGATGGAGATGGCCTTTCTCCCGAGCGAGCTATGTCCCGTGCGAGGATTGCGGGGGCAAACGCTACAACGCCCAGACCCTCGAGGTGCTTTACCGCGAAAAAAGCATCGGCGACGTCATGGAGATGACGATCGAGGAAGCCTCGGTTTTCTTTGCCGCCAACCCGAAGATCGCGCGGCCGCTTTCGCTCCTGCACGAGACCGGGCTCGGTTACCTCAAGCTCGGCCAGCCCAGCCCGACCCTCAGCGGAGGCGAAGCGCAACGGCTCAAGCTGGCGGCGGAACTTACCCGCGGGATCGGGCGCGCCCAGCACGAGCGGTTGCGCAAGATGCGCAAGCCCAAGTCGACCCTTTATCTGCTCGAGGAACCGACCATCGGGCTGCACATGGCGGATATTGAATTGCTGCTGAATGTGCTTCACCGATTGGTCGACGAAGGCAACACTGTCATCGTGATCGAGCATAACCTGAGCGTGATCGCGGAGGCGGACTACGTCGTCGACATCGGGCCTGAGGCCGGGCGCGACGGCGGCGAGATCGTCGCCACCGGCACGCCGGAGGAAGTGGCGGCGCACCGACTCAGCCGGACCGCGCCGTTCCTGCGGGAAACGCTGGCCCAGGGACGCGCCACACCGGCGGGGGAACGGTTGATCGCGTGAACACCGCCGCCTATTACGTTCACCGCTTCGACCCGCTGATCGTCGAGATCGCGGAGGGCTACGGCCCGCGCTGGTATGGCATGGCCTACGTCCTGGCTTTTGTCTCCGGCTATTTCGTCATGCGCTGGCTGGCGCGCAAGCGTTACGCCGAGCTGAGCGTTTCCCAGGTGGGCGATTTCATCACCTGGGCCGCGCTCTTCGGCGTCATGCTCGGCGGCCGGCTCGGTTACGTCCTCTTTTACCGCCCCGAGATGCTGCAGGAACCGCTTTCCATCCTGCGGGTCTGGGAGGGAGGCATGTCGAGCCATGGCGGCATGATTGGTATCGTCCTCTTCACCCTCTTTTACGCCCGGCGTTACCGGCTTTCCTGGACCAACCTCGGCGACAATCTGGTCGTGGCCGCGCCGATCGGGCTTTTCTTCGGCCGCCTGGCGAATTTCATCAACGGCGAGCTTTATGGTCGCGCCAGCACCTGGCCCTGGGCGGTCCAGTTCCCGAAGGAAATGCTCGAGCCCGTCAACGTGGAGGTCGCCCGGCGCGCCGTCGCCGCTGCCCGGGAGATCGACCCGGCTCTGACCAGCCCGGCCGCCATCATCGATGTTCTGCCCGGCCGACCCGAGCTGGTGGAGGCGCTCCGTCCGATCCTGACGCCGCGGCATCCGTCACAGCTTTACGAGGCGTTGCTCGAGGGCCTGGTTCTCTTTCTTCTTCTCTGGTTCATGCGCACGCGCACCCGTGTCCCGAACGGCGTCCTTACCGGCGTCTTCTTTGTCGTCTACGCCCTCTTCCGCATCCTCGTCGAGTATCTCCGGGAACCGGACGCCGAGATGATCGGCGCCTTTACCCGCGGACAATTCTTCTCCTTTTTCCTCATCCTGATCGGCCTCGCCTTCATCAACTACGGGTTTCGCCATCCCTGGCGCGCGCCGCGTTTCCAATAGCAATGCGCCGGTCCGCGGCGGCGGTTTGCGCCTTTCTTCTCGTCTGCATGACTTCTGCCGAAGCCCGCCCGTTCGCCGTCGATCACTCCAGCGAAACCTTCTCGAGCGGAGATCGCCGTGTCCGTCTCGATCGTTTTACCCCGGTCGGACGGGACCGCCCACCGGTCGTGATTCTTCTCCACGGCGCCGGCGGCTGGTTCCTCGATGGGCCGGCCATTCGCCGCCTCGCGCGAACCCTCGCGGAAAACGGCCTGACCGCGGTTGCCCTCCATTATTTTGATCGCACCGGCACCCTCTTTGCCCGGGGCGCGAGCATTGAGGAAAACTTCGGGGCCTGGCAGGCCACCCTGGCCGACGCCATCACTCACGTCGCCGCCCAGCCCGGAATGGAAGGTCGGAAGATTGGCTGCTTCGGCTATTCCCTCGGCGCCTATCTTGCGCTGGCGCAGGGAGCGGAGGATCCCCGGCTCCACGCCGTGGCGGAGCTGGCCGGCGGCATCCGGTCGGCACGGCTTTCCCCGATCACGCGGCTGCCGCCCCTGCTCATTCTTCACGGCGAACAGGACGAACGGATTCCCGTGGCCCGCGCCCGCGAACTGGAAACGCTTGCCACCCGGCTGGATCTTCCTTTCGCGATCACGATTTATCCCGGGGAAGGACACGTCCTCAGCCGGGCGGCGCAGGAGGATGCCGGCCGGCGCGCGGTCGCTTTTTTCCGGAAGCACCTGGAATGATCAGGGCCACCGCGCGCGGAGGGCGTTTGCCTGGCGATCAGACGCCCAGGCCACTCGGTTCTTTGATTTTCCCTGACCGCTCCTTTACAACCGTAATCAATGCTCACGCTCTTCGCCGCCGGCGGTCTGACCTTTGCCTTCGAGCATTCCACCATCGCCGGGAAACTGATCCTGCTCGCGCTTTGCCTCGGCTCGATTTTTTCCTGGTCGGTCATGATCACGAAAATGCGCGTGGTCCAGTTTGCCCGGAAACAAACCGCGCGTTTCCGGGCGGAGTTCAAAAAGGACCGCCAGCCCCTGCGCCTTTTCGAGCAGAACGCCCGGTTCCCCGGCGCCCCGCTCTATAATGTCTACCGGGCCGGCTGCGAGGAGATGTCCTTTCACCTGCTTGGTTCGCCCGAGGTGGATGAGACTTTTCGGGCCCGCCTTGGCGAGGCCGAGCGCATCACCCCGGCGCAGATGAGCGCGGTCAGCGCCGCCATGGAACGCGCCGTCGGCGAGACCGCCCTCCAGCTCGAGTCGCAGATGATCCTGCTCGCCTCGGCCGTGAGCGGCGCGCCTTTTCTCGGGTTGCTCGGCACGGTCTGGGGCGTCATGGACACCTTCACCGACGTGGCCGTGGCCGGTTCGCCGAATCTTACCGCCATGGCGCCCGGCGTCTCGGGTGCGCTGATCACCACCGTGACCGCCCTGCTCGTCGCCATTCCCGCCATGTTCGGTTACAACTATCTCGTTACCAGCATCCGCGGCATGATCGTCGAGATGGATAACTTCGCGGCCGAGCTGGCCTCCGAGTTTCAGCACAAATACGTGGATCACACCGCGCCGGTCCACTTCGAGGGCCGTTGACCATGCGCCGTTACGCCCAGCGATCCGGACTGACCACGCTCTCGGAGATCAACATCACGCCGTTGCTCGATCTCGCTTTCGTTCTCCTCATCATCTTCATCATCACCACGCCGCTCTTTGAAAGCAGCGCCAACCTCCAGATCCCCCGCAGCGCCGCCCCGGGCGCGCCGCTTGATCCCGCCGGGGTCCAGATCGTCTCTCTCGACCGCGATGGCGTTCTCCGATTGCAGGAGGAGGCGGTTACCACCGACATCCTCGTCGCGCGCCTCGCCGCTATCCGCCAGTCCAACCCGGAGGTGGCCGTGGTCATCCGGCCTGATCGCGCGCTTCCCGTGCAAAAACTGGTCAACGTCATGGATGCCGTCGCCCAAGCCGGGGTCGCCAAGGTGGGGATCGCCACCACCACGGCCGAAACCGCCCCGTGAATCGGCGTCGCCTTGTTTTCTGGCGCAACGTCACCCTCGTCGCTGCGGCGCATGCCGCCGTCTTCATCGGGCTAGCCCGCTGGGGCGACCAGCCTCGCCGCGCGGTTCCGCAGGAAGTGACCTGGCTGCAGGGGGCCGCTTCCCTCGCCGCCGTCGCTCCGGCCGCCGCCTCCGCCCCCGCACCCACACCCGAGGCCACCCCTTCGCCCTCGGCCACGCCCAGCCTTGATCAGATCGAACTCCCCGCGCCCACCCCGGAGCCAACGCCCACGCCCGCCACCCCGGCGCCCACCGCCACACCGCGGCCCACGCCCAAGCCCACTTCCACGCCGGCCCCGACGCGCACGCCGAAACCAAAAACAAAGGCCACGCCCAAGCCAACGCCGGTGAAGAAAAAGAGCGCGACCCCAAAGCCCAAATCCACCCCGAAACCTTCGCCAACTCCCGCAAAGAAAGCCTCACCCCGGCCGACAGCCACGCCTTCGCCCGAGGCCGAAGCCACCAAAGAGGCGGAGGCGCCCGCCGCGCCCGCTCCTTCCGCCGCCGGCACGGGCCGCGGCACCACCGGGCAGGGTTCGGGCGGCGCGGGAGCAAAGTCGGCCCTCGCGCTTTATCGCGGCATGTTGCACGACCGTTTCTTCAGTGCCTGGTCGCAGCCGACCACCTCGATTCCCGCGGGCGCCCGCCTTTCCACCCTGGTCCGCCTGCGCATTGAAAAAGACGGCCGCGTTTCCGCTTTCCGCATTGCCCGTTCCTCCGGCAACGTCGTGGTCGACGAATCGGTCTCAGCCGTGGCTGCGCGGGTGCCACGGGTCGATCCGCTGCCGCCGGGCCTTGCGGCGCCCTACGAGGTGAACATCAACTTCGAGCTCAACCCGGACTAGCCTTGTTCTAAAGTAACGCGAGCGACCGTCCTTCCCGGTGCTGGACCTGGTCCATGGTGCACTGGGCCGGCGCTTTCTCCCGCCGCCAGCGCAGGATGCGCGTTCCGTGGCGAAACCGATCCCCCGTGAAATGGTCGTAGGCGATCTCCACCACCTCGGTCGGCCGGACCGCTTCCCATTCACCGGAGCGCGCCGTGCTCCAGCGACTTGGACCGCCCGGGGCATTACCCGTGAAGGCGGACTTCCCGCGCAGAGCTTCGAATTTTTTCGTCAACTCCCGCCGTTCGCTGGCTTTGAAGGCGGAAGAAAAGCCGACGTGATGCAGCAGGCCCTCGTCGTCGTAGAGGCCAAGGAGAAGCGACCCGATGACCCGCGCACCGGTGGCATACCGAAACCCGCCGATCACACAGTCGGCGCTCCGGATCTGCTTGATCTTGACCATGGCGGTGCGTTCGCCCGAGGCATAGGCCGCCTCCCGGTTCTTGGCCATGAGGCCATCAAGGTTCCCGCCCACTTTCGCGAACCACTTCTGCGCGCGACGCGGGTCGGTCGTGGCCGGCGAAAGTCGCACCGGCCCCTTTTTTCCAAATCCGCCGGCAAATTTTTCCAGCGCCACCCGGCGTTTTCGCAGCGGCTCGCCCACGAGTGATTTCCCGGTCGCGCTGACCAGCAGGTCAAAGGCGATGAAGAGGGCCGGGTGCGCCTCCGCCAGTTTCCTGACCCGACTGGCCGCGGGATGCAGCCGCAGTTGCAGTTCGTCGAAGGAAAAGGCGGAACCGATCGGAATGACCAGTTCGCCGTCGAGGACGAATCGTTTGGCCGGCAATTCCAGCAGGGCTGCGGCCGCGTCCGGGAAGTAACGCGCCAGCGGCTGGCCGGCCTTCGACTGCAGGAAAATGTCGTTACCATCGCGAAAGACGAGACAGCGAAAACCGTCCCACTTCGGCTCGTATTGCCACTGGTCGCCGGCCGGGATTTCCTCGACGGAGCGCGCCTCCATCGGGGGATACGGCGGTTTAAGCGGGAGACTCACTTGGGGTAGCGGCGCGGCGTCAGTTTCGGCGGCCGTCTTCCCTTTCGCACCGCCCCGGCCACGCAGATGTATGCCAGCTCGGTCCGGTCGACCGCGCAGCGCAGCAGGAGACCGCCACGGCTCATGTCCCCGCGCCCGACGAACTCGGCCGGAAATTTCAAGCGTTCGCCAAAGGTCTCGAGCAGGAGATCGACATACTTTCCCGTGGCAATGCTCCCGAGCAGGACAATCTCGGTCCCGGCCGCGGTTTCCGCCGCCAGTTTTCGCAGGTCCCGCTGCAAGGGACGCCGATAACGCGGGTCATCCGCCGCGATGTCGACCTGCCCGAAACTCCTGAGGTCAGCCAGCGTGATCATTGTGTGCGCCGGGAGCAGACCGCGATTCGGCGTGATCACCAACACCTGGCCCGCCGGCCCGGCAAAGGCCTCGGCGTAGGCCATCTTCCCGCGAAAATAAAGGCCGCTCAGGAAGGTAAACGCTTCCGCCAGGGTCACCCCCTCCGCGCTGCGCAGGCGCGCTGCCAATGGAAATTTTGCCTCCGGCCGGAGCATCAGCCGGGCGCGCTCCCCGCCGGCATACGCGGGCGAAAGCAAAAAAATCCGTGATTCCGGCATGGCGATGCACCTTAGCGCGACGGTCGCGGCGCGGAAACCCGCACCTGTTGCAGTCTCGCCCTCCGCACGGAACCTTGGCCGATGCCAGCCGGAGAACGTTTTTCGTGAACATCCTGGTCGTGGGCGGCGGCGGCCGCGAGCACGCGCTCGTCTGGAAGCTCGCGCAATCTCCCGCCGTGAAGAAAATCTTCTGCGCTCCGGGCAATGCCGGCACGGCGGCTCTGGCGGAGAACGTGAACATTCCGGCAGCCGACCTCGCCGGGCTGCGCCAGTTTGCCCGCGAACGCCGGATCGATCTTGCCGTGGTCGGCCCGGACGACCCGCTGGCCGCCGGGATCGTGGATGAATTCGAGGCCGAAGGCCTGCGCGTCTTCGGCCCCAGCCGAAGCGCCGCCCGGCTCGAGGCCTCGAAGATATTCGCCAAGGAGCTGATGCAGGCGCGCGGCGTTCCCACCGCCCGGGCGGAAACGTTTTCCGACGCGGACGCGGCCCGGCAATTCTGCGCGGGCGCCTCTTATCCGCTGGTCCTGAAAGCGGACGGACTCGCGTTGGGCAAGGGCGTTATCATCGCGGACAACCGGGCAACGGCGGAGGAGACCGTCTCGGCCGCGATGGAAAAGGACCAGTTCGGGGAAGCCGGGCGCCGCCTTGTCCTCGAGGAATTTTTGCGCGGATGGGAATGTTCCCTGCACGCGCTCGTCTGCGGCGAAGAATTTCTCATGCTGGCGGCGGCGCGCGACCATAAGCGGGCCCACGACGGCAACACCGGCCCCAACACCGGCGGCATGGGGGCGGTCAGCCCGGCCGAAGCGTGGGACGCCGGTTTGCAGGAACGTTTCGAAACGGAGATCATGCGGCCGCTGCTGCGCGGTTTGCAGGAGCGCGGGATCGTCTTTCGCGGTCTGCTTTTCCCCGGGCTGATGGTAACGGCCGACGGTCCGCACGTCCTCGAGTTCAACTGCCGGTTCGGCGATCCGGAAACCCAGGTGATCCTCCCACGCCTGCAATCGGATCTTCTGCCGCTGCTTGAGGCGACCCTCGACGGCAAACTGGCCGCGCAACGTCCGGCCTGGGATGCGCGCGCCGCCGTTACCGTGGTCATGGCCTCCGGCGGTTATCCCGGCAAATACGAAACGGGCAAGACCATCACCGGTCTCGACCAGGCCGCGGCGCTGCCTGATGTGCTCGTTTTTCATGCCGGGACCAGGCACGAGGGCGATAAAATCGTCACGGCCGGTGGACGCGTGCTCGCGGTGACCGCGCTGGGCAAGACCGCCGCCGAGGCGCGCGCGCAGGCCTACGCCGCGGTCGCCGAGATTCGCTTCGAAGGCGCGTTTTATCGGCGCGACATCGGCGCTTTTTCTTCCACGCCGTAAATATCACCTGGCCGCCCACGCAACGCGCGAGCCTTGTCGTCTGGCCATCCCCGCCCGTTTCGGCTATGATTTCCTTTGCCGTGAATCCGCTGGAAGAACGAATCGGACACAAGTTTCGCAACCCGCTGTTGCTGGCCGAAGCGCTCACGCACGCCAGCCTTGGTCACGAGACCGAGCGTCGCCATTTCGACAATCAGCGCCTAGAGTTTCTCGGCGACGCCGTCCTGCAGCTCGCCATCACCGAATATCTCTACGGTCATTTCCAGGGCGCGCCCGAGGGGCACCTGACCAAGCTGCGCTCGCGCCTGGTCTCGCGTGACAGTTTGAAGCGGCACGCGGCGCAGCTCGACCTGGGCAACTGCCTCATGCTGGGGCGGGGCGAGGAGGTGAGCGGCGGCCGTCACCGCGCCTCCACCCTGGCCGACAGCTACGAGGCGCTGATCGGCGCCCTTTATCTCGACAGTGATTTCGCCACGGCCCGCCGTTTCATCCTCGAGCAGATGGCCGGCGATCTGGCGCGCCTGAAGGAGGAACCGGTCGACATCAACCCGAAAGGCGAACTGCAGGAATTGCTCCAGGCCATTTCCCCGACCAGTCCCATTTACGAGGTCATCTCCCAAAGCGGACCCGAGCACGAGAAGACCTTTTCCGTCCGGGTGCTCTGGGAAGGCGAGAAGCTGGGCGAAGGCACCGGTCGCAGCAAGAAACAGGCGGAAACGGCTGCGGCCCGGCAGGCCCTCGAACAAAAGGTCTGGGAAGGAATGACCTTGGTGACGGAGAAATCCGGCGTTTGAAAGAGCGCGTTGTCCTCAGAACCGCGTCGTTGCCTTTCGGTCAAGAGCCGTGCGCTTCCCGATGTTTATATCAGTTGGTTGAATGATTGAGCGCGTGCACCGCGCCCGTCTGCTCGTCCCAGGCATGGAACCGGGCAATGGCGTTGCTGACGTAAGTCTTGGCTCCGCGCACGGCGGCTTCGAGATCAAATCCCCGCGCCAACCCTGCCGCAATCCCGGCCGCGTAGGTGCACCCGGTTCCGTGCGTGCCCACTCCCCGCGTAAAAGGCGCGGATAATTCGAGGGGAGGTGCATCCGGCCGGCAAAGCAGATCAATCGCCTCGTCGCCCTGTAGATGGCCGCCTTTCAGGAGAACCGGCACACCGTACCTGGCCGCCAGGACCGGTCCCGCCCGGCGCATCGCTTTCAGGTCGGAGATTTCCTCCCCGAGAAGCACCCGCGCTTCGTCCAGGTTCGGTGTCAGCACCGCCGCCAGGGGAAAGAGGTCGTGCTCATAGGCGGCGACCGCATCCGGTCGCAGCAACGGGTCACCGCTCGTCGCCACCATCACCGGGTCGACCACGAGCGGGAGAGAACGACCCGTCTGCTTCATGGCGGCGAAACAGGCCGCGGTCGCCCGCACCGTTTCCGCGGAGTAAAGCATGCCGGTTTTGGCCGCACCAATCGGGAACCCCTGAAAAAGAACCTCAATCTGCGCGCGGACCATGTCCGGGTCGATCGCTTCAATGCGCGTGACCTTTCCCGGGATCTCGGCCACCACGCAGGTGACCGCGCTCACGCCGTAGATTCCGAAGGCGGAAAATGTTTTCAGGTCGGCCTGCAGCCCGGCGCCGGCGCTGCTGTCGGAACCGGCGACGGTCAGCGCCACCGGCGGAGAGGAAGGCGCGGGCATCGCGCAGGGAGGAGCCTAGCCGCCGTCCGCCCCGATGGCTTCCACCGGGCAGCCTTCCATCGCTTCCTTGCAGAGGGCTTCCTCTTCCGGACTGGTCGGCTGGTTGTAAACAAAGGAATGCCCGCCGTCGTCGTTCCGTTTGAAATTCGCCGGGGCGGTCTCGCGACAGAGATCGCAGTCGATGCACTGGTCATCGACATAAAATTGTCCCTCGATATTTTCCGGATATTTGTTTGCGGCGTCGGCCATAGTTTTTCCTCGGAAAGGGAAGGTGATGAAAAAATGGGGGAGGCGCAACCCCGCATTTTGCCGCACCGTGCGTGGCGGCATGAGCAGCTCCGGCAATTCCCCGAAAACTGTCGTGAACTGGCTGGGCCATCTTTGGCGCGAATGGACGGTGAAAAGCTGGCGCCCGGTCGCTCCCGCGGCCGCGCGTCCCGAACCCGCCCTTTGGTCGCCTGACCGCGTTACCGCCTCCTGGCTGGGCCACTCGACCGTGCTCCTGAACCTGTCTGGCTTTTGGATATTGACCGATCCCGTGCTTTTCCCGCGCATCGGCATCCGCCTCCCCTTCCTCACCCTGGGTCCGAAACGGCTGACCGCCCCGGCGCTGCGGGTGGACGAACTTCCCCCGATCGATCTCGTCCTGCTTTCCCACGCGCACTTTGATCACCTTGATCGCCCCACCCTGCGCCGTCTGCGCGGCGCGGCCGTGATCGTTCCCTCCCGCGTCCGGGACCTCGTCGACGATCTTTCCTTTCGCTCGGTGCACGAGGTGCATTGGGGCGACGAGGCGACGCTGGCGGCCCCCTCCGGTCCGGTGCGGGTGCGCGCCTTCCCCGTGGCCCACTGGGGCGCCCGCCTCCGGCGCGACACCTGGCGCGGTTACAACGGCTACGTGGTGCAACACCGGGACACCCGCATCATCTTCGGCGGCGACAGCGCCCTCACGGAGAGCTTCGCCGCCCTCCGTGACGACCGGCCTTATGATCTCGCCATCATGTCGATCGGCGCCTACCAGCCCTGGATTCGCGCGCACTGCACCCCGGAGCAGGCCATCGCCATGGCCGGGGCTGCCGGCGCCCGCTTCATCATGCCGGTGCATCACCAGACTTTTCGGCTGAGCTTTGAGCCCTTCCGGGAGCCGATCGAGCGTTTCACCGCCGCCCTCGCGCAGACCCCGGAGCGGATTGCCCTGCGCGACATTGGCGAGACGTTCGTCCTGCCCGCCCGGGAAGCCGGCCCGCCGTAGCGCTTGCCGCTGGGGGCGACGGATGCCATCTTGGGCCGCTTTGGTTCCGCCGATGTAGCTCAGCTGGTAGAGCAGCTGATTCGTAATCAGCAGGTCACGGGTTCGAGTCCCGTCATCGGCTCACCCAAACGGCCGGCCTGCCTGGACGCCGCCGGCACCATCCCGCGAGGGCTGCGGCCCCCCGGACCGAGGGAGGCGGGGGATGTGATTAGGCTTGTTGCCGGTCGCGAAATGAGCATACTCCGACTCCCCATTATGATGTTGAAATCCCTCTGCACCCTTGTTGTTCTCTTCTCCCTCGGAACCGCCTTCGGCGAATCCAACTGGAGCGATGCTCCGACCGGCAGCCTGCTTGGCCGCGGTTACACTAAGAGCGGGCCCCGGCTCCAATCCTCGACTGCCCTGGCCGGACGCCTTCGGAGCGAAGATCCGGCCTTGCGGACCTCACTCTTGAAACTCGACTCCCGCGCCGGCACGGTGGTGGAGGGAATCTCGCTGATGCCGGAGGCGGTGGCTCAGCAGATCAAGGTGCCGGCCCAGCAGCTCATGACGGAGGCGCGTGCCACCGGCCTGACCTTTGCCGAACTCCTGGTAGCCCATTCCATCGCCGGGGCGGACAGCAAATCGTTCTCCAGTCTCCTGGCCGCGCGCAAAGCCGGCCGTTCCTGGACGGCACTGGCGCAACAGGCCAAAATCAGCCCGGCGTCGATCGCCCGGCGCGCGGATGCCGCGGAAAGCTCGCTGCGGTTCGCCCAGAGCCGTCGTGACCGCCGTCGGGAGCAAAATGTGCGCGACGAGGGGATTGGCGGCGCCGTTACCACCGGCCCGCTTCCCGGGGGGAACTAGTTTCCCCTCGCCCACAGCCCCGCGGACCCTCTCTTCCCGGCCCGTCCTCGCCGGTTTACAAACCGGCGGGGCACGCCATATTGGGCGCTCCCGATGTCGATCCTGATCAATATTCTCCTGGCCATCTACGTCCTCGTCGCCCTGCTCATGGTGCTGGTCATCCTGATGCAGCGGCCGAAAAGCGAGGGGCTGGGCGCCGCCTTCGGTGGCGGTGTCACGGAGAACATTTTCGGCGCGCAGACCACCAATGTCCTGACCAGGATTACCGGCTGGCTCGCCGGAATTTTTCTTGTCCTCACCCTCGTGCTGGCCGTTCTTTATGCGCGCCAAAGCCGTGGCGGGAGTGGTCTTCGGCGCGAATTGATGAAGGACCAGCCGGCGGCAGTGGTGCCGGCCCAGCCCAGTCCCGCAGCTGCGGCCTCACCGGGGGCAACCGTGCTCCCGAATGTCTCCGTGACGCCCGCAACGGCAGCGCCCACGGCGGCTTCGGCTCCGGCGGCAGCGAGTCCCGCGGCCAGCCCGGCCGCTTCCCCCCGCTAGAAAATCCGGCGCAGGCCGGTTACTTCATCGTCCCGGAAAGACCTTCGGGCTTGGGGCCGCCGGCCTTTTCGTTCAGCGCCTGGGTGAATTCCTGCAGGCTGGAAACGATCTGCGGCGCCTTGGTCAGCACCGTGCTGGCCAGCTTTTCCGCGTAATCCGGACGCCGCTGCGACATCTCGGAAAGCGCCATCATGACGGCCAGGGCGTTATTGATCGAGTGCTTGATCTCGCTGAACTTCTGCTGGAGCTGGACAAGTTCCTCTCGGGAAATGGTAGGGGCGGGGTCACTCATGAATGGCTGATTTCGCTGGCGAAGCCGGACGAGTGTGATTGACTGACAGGTTCGACATTTTTCGTCCGATGCCAGCCGAAACTATCAAGATCAGTGGGGCGCGCCAGCACAATCTGAAGAACATCAGCGTGGAGATCCCGCGCGCCCAGCTGGTGGTGATCACCGGCCTGAGCGGTTCCGGGAAGTCGTCCCTGGCCTTCGACACCCTCTATGCCGAGGGGCAACGGCGCTACGTGGAAAGCCTTTCCGCCTATGCCCGGCAATTCCTCGATAAGATGGAAAAGCCGGATGTCGATTTCATCGAGGGTCTTTCCCCCGCCATTGCCATCGAGCAGCGCAGTGCCGGCGCCAATCCGCGCTCGACCATCGCCACGACCACGGAGATTTACGATTACCTCCGCATCCTCTTCTCTGCGGCCGGCCAGCCCCATGATCCCGCCACGGGCGCGCCGGTTCATCGCCAGAGCGCCCAGCAGATCGTCGACCAGATCCTGGATTACCCGGCCGAGACCCGCATCGTTCTTCTGGCTCCGCTCGTGCAAAACCAGGCTGGCGAATTCCGCGACGTTATCGAGAAGGCCAGGCGCGAAGGATTTGTTCGTCTCCGGATCGACGGCGAGATCCTGGAGCTCGGCCAGCCGGAGCCGATCCGCCTCGCCAAATCCAGCCGGCACACCATCGAGGCCGTGGTCGACCGTCTGGTCGTGCGTGAAGGCATCCGCACGCGGCTGGCCGATTCGGTGGAAACGGCCTTGAAATGGGGCGAACGCCGCCTGCTTGTCCTCCGCCAGCCCCGGGCCGCCGAGACGTGGGAAGAGCTGCGCTATTCCACCGACTACAGCGCCAACGGGACCGATTTCTCCCTTGGCGAACTGACCCCGCGCCATTTTTCCTTTAATAGCCATCTCGGCGCCTGCCCCGCCTGTCACGGCCTCGGGACCCAGCTCGTCTGTGACGCGGAACTGATGGTGCCTGATCCGGAGAAATCGCTCGCCGAGGGCGCCATCCTGCCCTGGCGCCGCGGCACCCGGCGCATGCAGGCTTATTATCGCCAGCTCCAGGGCGCGCTGGTGAAGCATTTCCGCGTCGATGAGGAGACGCCCTTCGAAAAGCTCCCGGCCGATTTTCGCGAGGCCCTCTACTTCGGGACCGGTGACCGCGCCATCGAGATGAACATGGGGGGCAACGGGAAGGCCGGCCGGTCGCTCAAGCCGTTCGAGGGGCTCGTTCCCCAGATGCAGCGGCTTTACGAGGAAACAGAGAGCGAGTTCACCCGCAACCGGATTCGCGCCTTCATGAACCGCGTTCCCTGCCAGGTCTGCCATGGAGCCAGGCTCAAGCCGGAGATTCTCGCCGTCACCGTGAGCGAGACGGATGGGAACGAGATTAACATTCATCAGTTCAGCCAGATGACGATTGAGCAGGCCGCGCAGTTCGTGGGGCGGCTTCGGCTGAGCGCCACGCAACGCCTCATCGTCCACGAGGTGGTGCGCGAAATCGCCTCCCGCCTCGGGTTCCTCGTCGAGGTGGGGCTTGGTTATCTCTCGCTCGATCGGGAGAGCGGCACTCTCTCCGGGGGCGAAGCCCAGCGCATCCGGCTGGCCTCCCAGATCGGGTCCGGGCTCGCCGGCGTTCTTTACGTGCTCGACGAACCGAGCATCGGTCTGCACCAGCGCGACAACGCGCGCCTGATCGGCACGCTCCGCCGCCTGCGCGATCTCGGGAACTCGGTCATGGTGGTGGAACACGACGAGGAAACGATCCGGGCGGCCGATCATATCATCGATCTCGGTCCCGGCGCCGGCCCGCGCGGCGGTGAACTGGTCGCCCAGGGCACGCTGGCCGAGGTGATGAAGGCGAAAAATTCGCCCACGGCGGACTATCTTTCCGGGCGCGCCCGCATTGCCATCCCCCGCCAGCGCGTCCGCCCCGCCCGCTCGGCGCAGGCGGCGGCGCGCAGCACCGAGGCCTCCGGCTGGCTCACCGTCACCGGCGCCCGCGAGTTCAATCTCAAGGAGATTGATGTGATGTTTCCGCTCGGCTGTTTCACCTGTGTGACCGGCGTCTCCGGCAGCGGCAAATCGACGCTGGTCGACGACATCCTGCGCCGCGCCCTTTTCCGCCACTTTTACAACTCGAAGGAGAAACCGGGTGCCTTCCGTTCCTTGATCGGCCTGGAACAGATCGACAAGGCCATCGTGATCGACCAGAGCGCCATTGGACGGACCCCGCGCTCGAACCCGATCACCTACACCGGAGCCTTCACCCCGATCCGCGAGCTTTTCAGCCAGTTGCCGGCCGCGCGGGTGCGGGGTTACGACGCCGGCCGTTTCAGTTTCAACGTCAAGGGTGGCCGCTGTGAGAACTGCGAAGGGGGCGGTCTGATCAAGATCGAGATGCATTTTCTCCCGGATGTCTATGTGGAGTGCGAGGTCTGCCGCGGACAGCGTTACAACCGGGAGACCCTCGAGATCACTTACAAAGGGAAGAATATCGCCGATGTGCTGGCCCTCACGGTGGACGAGGCCGCGCGCTTTTTTCGCAATGTGCCCGCCGTGGCCGACCGGCTCGACGCGCTCCTCGATGTCGGTCTTGGCTATCTTCAGCTCGGCCAGGCCGGCACCACCCTCTCCGGCGGCGAAGCCCAGCGCATCAAACTCGCGACCGAGCTGGCCAAGAAAGCCACCGGCCGCACGCTCTATATCCTCGACGAGCCCACCACGGGCCTGCATTTTGCCGATATCGAGCGGCTCTTGCGCGTGCTCATGAAATTGCGCGACGCCGGCAACACGCTCGTGGTCATTGAGCACAACCTCGAAATGATCAAATGCGCCGACTGGATCATCGATCTCGGCCCGGAAGGGGGCTCGGGCGGCGGGCGCATTGTCGGGCAGGGCACCCCGGAGGAAATCGCCGCGATTTCCGGGAGTTACACCGGCCGTTACCTGCGGCCGCTGCTGCAATAAAGGTGAGAACTCTTTTTCTCGTCGTTCTCTTCACGGGCGCGCCCGCTCTTTCCCAGGCGGCCGACGATCTCGCCCGGGCCATCGCGCCCCTCAGGGAAGGGGTTCCCGAAGTCGCCGTCGCCCGGTTGGAAGAGCTCTTGAGCAAACCGGGGACCGACCGCGCCGCCATCCTCGTGCGACTGGCCGAGGCCCATACCGCCGCCGGCCGCCCGCAGGAAGCGCTGCCGCTCCTGGCTGATCCCCTCCTGCGCAACAATCCGGAGGCCAGCTTCGGCAAAGCGCAGGCTTTGGCCGCGCTTGGCCGCTGGTCGGAGTCGGCCCAGGCTTATGCCGCCGTGCTCCCGTCGAAAAATCCGACGCTTTCCGCCCGCGCCCGCTTCGGGCTGGCCGAGGCGGAGCGCGCCTTGGGCCGGAGCGATGCCGCTCTCTCGAATTATCGTGCGCTGCTTGATGACCCTGTCCTCGGCACCGAGGCCCGTTTCCGCTCCGTGGACCTTCTCCTCCAAAAAAATAATGTGGCGGGAGCCACCACGACCCTTGAGGCGGTGGAGGCGAAAACACCCGCAGAACGCAAGGCCCGCCGGTTTTGGCGGGGCCGCGTCGCCGCGGCCGACGGCAACAAGGCGCGCGCCATCGCTTCCTTTCGCGCCGTCCTCCGGAAACCGGAGGGAGCCAGTCATGAATTGATCCTGGCTGCGCTCCACGCGCTGGCCGGGACGCAGAGTCCGGCCGACGCGGCGGAAACTCTGGAAGCCTATCTCGATTCGCACCCCGCCGATCGCGCCCTTCCCGAGTTGTTCGCCCGCCTCGAGACAATCTATCAGGGCACCCGCAAGCCGTGGCGAACCGAGTTTCGCCGCTGGATTCGTGATCCGGCACAGCCGCGGCGCGCTTTCGCGCAATGGTATCAGGCCCGGGCCGAACTTAAGGCGGGGCGCCCGGCCGAGGCAGCCGCCCTTTTCCGACAGATGCAACGCGAAGGATTCAGGCACCCCGCCCTGGCGGTGGCGTATCTCGGGGCCGCCCGCCTGCAGGCTGCGCAGGGCCAGCCCGCCGCGGCGCTCGAGTTGCTCGAGGCCGCGGCCGGTCTCTCGCCGGAACCCGCTTTCCGCCATGAAATCGAATGGCTGCGCGCCGCCACCATTTATCAGGCCGGTGATTTCGCCGGTGCCGCGGAAGCCTTCGCCGGCGTCGCCGCCGCCGGGCGCGACCGGGCCGAGGCCGCTCGTTTCAATTCCGCCCTGTCGTGGCTGCAAGCCGACGCGCCGGAAAAATTCCGGGAGGCTTATCGCCGGGTCGCGAACGAGAAGGACGCAAAAGCAGGCGACCTCCTTCTGGAAGAAGGCCTTTCGCTGGCGGCCAAAAACACGGCGAAGGCCGAGGAGGCGCTGCGCCGGTTCACCCGCGATCATCCCGATCACGCCCGCATCGATGAGGCCTGGCTGGCCCTGGCGGAACTCGCTTTCCATCGGCAGCCGCCCGGGATCAACGAGGCGCGCCAGCTCCTTAAACGGCTCGACCCGGCCCGGTCCGGCCCGCGCGTCCGCGAAGACGCCGCCTTTCTTCGGGTTTGGCTGGAAGAGGCGCGCCCCGAAGCTTCGGAGAACGCCGTCCGGGCGCGGGCCCTGGATTTCCTGCGCGAGTTTCCTGAATCGCCCCGCGCACCTGAGGTCCGGATGAAACTGGCCGAGCTGTATTGGGACCAGCAGGATTTCGCGAATGCCCAGACGCAGTTTGAAACCCTGGCGCGCCGGCATCCCCAGCATCCGTTGGCGGAAAAGGCGCTCTTTTTTGCGGGGCAATCAGCCCGTTCCACCATGGGCCCGGATGCACTCGACCGGGCCCTGTCCCTGTTCAATGAAGTGGCGGCCCGCCAGGGGGAGCTGCAATGGACCGCGCGCAACGAACAGGCCATGATCGAGCGGAAGCTGGGGAAGAATGACGAAGCCCTCCTGCTTTACGAGCAGGTTCTGGCGCAGAGCGGGAAGGCCGCCGATCGCCGCGAGGCGCTCACCGGCAGCGGGGATGTCCATTTTGAACGCGGCACGGCCAATCCGGAGGATTACCGGCGCGCCCTCCAATTTTATGAGCGGCTCATCGCAGACACGCAGGCCGGCTCGCACTGGCGAAACCAGGCGCTCTACAAAAAGGCGCTGGCCCTGGACAAGCTGGGCGAGACCGCGGCCGCGCTGGCAGCCTACTACGAAGTGCTGGAACAACCCCTGCGCGCCGAGCGCGCCCCGGAACTCTTCTGGTATTACAAGGCCGGGTTTGATGCCGCGCAGCTCCTCGAACGCCAGGAGAAATGGGAATCGGCTGCGGCCATCTACGAGAAACTGGTCGGGGCCGCCGGCCCGCGCAGCGCGGAGGCTGCCGCCCGCCTGAAGAGGCTGCGCCTCGAGCATTTTCTCTGGCCCTGAGCCGCGCCCGGCCCGAATCGGATTGCCGGCGCCGGTTTTTTCCGGCAAAATCTCTTCCATGAAGAGAACACGCAGGGGTGCCCTGGTGCGACCCTCGTTCTCGACCCTCGCGGTCGTTGTCCTGCTCGCCTGGGGCGGGCCGGCCCTGGCCGCGGACGTCAGTAAGAACGTGGCGGCTCCGTCCAAGAACGTGATCGCCGCCAGGGGGCAGCAGGCCCAGCAGCCCAGAAAAGTAAAACGCTACGTGATGACCATTGCGTCGGCCATCCCCGTGCCGGAGGAGCGCTACCTCGGCACGCCGACCACGCCCTCGCCCGTCATCATCGTCCAGCGCGCGCCCGGCCGGTAAGGCACGGGTGAGAGCGCCGGTTTACGGCGAGCGTTTACGCCCGCCGCGCGCCTCCCTTTTTCTTCGACCAGCCGAGCTGTGCCCGCAGTCTCTTCCCCGTTCGTTCCAGCGGATGCTTCTCCGCGGCCTCGCGCAGACGGCGCAGGTTCTTTCCGCCAGTCCGCGTTTCCCGCAGCAAATCGCGCGCGAATTTTCCCTGCCGAATCTCCGTCAGGATCCGATTCATCCGGCGGCGCACAGAGGCATCAATCACCCTTGGCCCGATCGTGAGATCACCCCAGAGCGCCGTCTCGGAAATGCGCGCGCGCATTCCGGCCACGCCCCGTTCGTGCATCAGGTCGACAATGAATTTCAGCTCGTGCAGGCATTCAAAATAAGCCAGCTCCGGCGCGTAACCCGCCTCCACCAGCGTCTCAAACCCGGTCAGGACCAGGCGGGTGACGCCGCCGCACAACACCGCCTGCTCGCTGAACAGGTCAGTTTCCGTTTCTTCCCGGAAGGTGGTCTCGATCACACCCGCCCGGGTGCAGCCGATCGCCGCCGCCCAGCCCAGCGCCACCCGGCGGGCCCGGGCGCTGCTCCCTTTTCCCACCGCGATCAACCCGGGCACACCGCGCCCCGCAACAAACTCGCTCCGCACCATCGGCCCGAGACCTTTCGGCGCCACCATCACGACATCAACCCCGCGCGGCGCCCGGACCAGGCCGTAGGTCACGGCAAAGCCATGGGCAAAAAGCAGGGTCTGCCCCGGCCGGAGGGCCGGCCGAATCTGCTCCGCGAAAACGCTCTCCATCCGCGTGTCCGGCAGCGCCAGGAAAATGACTTCGCCGGCCCGCACCGCTTCCGTCGTGGAGAGGACATGGAAGCCCTCCTGCCGCGCCGGTCGCCGTGACCTGCTCTTCGGCGGGAGCCCAATCACGACGGTGAGCCCGCTGTCGCGCAGGTTCAACGCCTGGGCGCGGCCTTGCGAACCGAAGCCGAGGATGGCGCAAACCTTGTCGCGCAGCACACGACGATCAGCCGCTTTCTCGTGAAGGATCCGGGCTGCCATGGGGAGGCGATGCTACGCCGCCCGAAGCGCCAAGCAAAGCGGCAACGATGATCGCCCGCCTCTACTCGGCGGCGGCGCGCAGTGCGCCCACCCGGGCGAGGGCGAGCCGCGCCTCCTGCGTCCGGCCCATCCGTTCCAGGATATCGGAAAGAATCAGGAGCTGACGCGGCTGATCCGGCTGCCGGGAAACGGCACGTTCCTGGAGACGACGGGCCTCCTCGAGCCGGTTCTGCCGCACTTTCATCCCCGCCATCAAATTCAAGGCCTGCACCTCGTGAATATCAAGGCGGCTGGCGTGCCGGAGTGCCTTCTCCGCCGCCGGAATATCATCCTGTTCCGCGTAGACTCGACCCAGCGCGACCGCCGCTCCATAGTGCCACCAGTTTTTCCGGGCATACTCTTCCACCAGGCGGAGCGCCGCGTCGGGCCCCTCGGTCATCCGCACCACTTCGGCCTGAAAGCTGACCAGTTCCCAGATGCCGGGATAATCATGACGCGCCCGCTCGAGCACCGGAAGGGCGGCCCGCGGATTCTCCTTGAAGCGAAGGTGAGCCAGGTTTAGCGCGGCAATCCAGGTGCGCGGATAATCCTTGCGCGCCTGTTCCGCCGCCTGGGCGGACTCGGCAAAAATTTTCTCCGCCTCAGCCCGCTTGCCCTGGCGAAAAAGAACGTCAGCCAGGTTATTGCGCGCGATCGGATAACCGGGCAGAAGCTGGAGCACCTCCCGGTACATTTTCTCGGCCCGGCCATACTCGCCGCGGGCGGCATAGATCTGGGCCAGGTTGACGGCCACGCGGGTGCTGCGGCCACCGGCGGCCAGTGTTCGCTGGTAAAATGTCTCCGGCGTGACCCAGTCGGTGCTGCGCACATAACTGCGCGCGCCGAATCCGGTCGCTGCGACCAGCGCCACCACCAGGGCGTGCCGGTGATAACGCACCGGCAAATCGAGCGCGGCTCCGGCCAGGAAAAGAAGGAACCCGACACTGGGAAGATAAAGCCAGTGTTCCGCCACGCTGGCATTCAGATCGACCACGTTCGAGATCGGGAAAAACGCGGCCAGAAACCAGACGACACCAAGGACGCGCAGGGAATGTCCGCGTCCGCGGCGGGCGCAGCCCCAGGCCGCGAGGCCGGCGCAGAGCAAACCGCCGAGCGAGAGATATTCGCTCCGGACCGAGCCGCGCCAGCTTTGGTGTCCCCGGTAGTTGGCCGGATCAACCACGGTGCGTTCCATGTGAAGATTGGCCGGGTAGAGCATGAGGCGGCCGTAATCGCCGAGCGCGCGGAAGACGAGCACGGCGCGGGTGGGCGCGGTCCAGCCGTGCGAAGCATTCTCGGCCGAACGGCTGCCGGGGAGTTGCCGGAGGCCAACGTAAGTTCCGAGCAGGAGAAGAGCGCAGGCCAAAACGGCCAGGCGGGTGCGCCATGAAATCTGCGGGCGCAAGAAGCAGGTGTGCACCGCGAAGATGATCACCCAAACGCAGGCGATCTCACGCGAGCAAAGGGCGAGGAGACCGCAGAGAAAGGCGGCCAGGTAACCCGCCAGGCGAAGTTCCCCACGGGCGCACGCGTTCGCCCGGAGAACGATGAGCCAGGCGGCGCTGCCAAAGAGAAAGGAAAGGCTGTCCGCCCGGCCCGAGATGTAATCGACCGCGGCGCTGTGCACTGGATGCACCAGCCAGAGCAGCGCGACCAGGAAGGCGACCAGGTCCGGCCCCGGGCCGGCCCCGGGCTCCGCCCCTGCGGGAACCAGCAGCTTCCGGAGCAGGGCGAAGAGGAGCAGGCCGCTGCCAAGGTGGAGCAGGACGTTGGTCAGGTGGAAACCGAAGGTGTTCGTGTTCCAGAGAAAGTAGTCGAGGACAAAGGAAGCGTTCTGCACCGGACGATAATGTCCGGAGAAGGAATCGAGGAAGAGATGATGGCGAAAGGCTTCCAGGAGCAGAAGCGGGCTCTTCATGAAGGGGTTGTCGCGGGCCAGATACTGGTCGTCCCAGAGCAGCTCGCCGGAGAGGGCGGGCAGGCGCACGACAAAACCGCAGAAGGCGAGGAGAAGGCAGCGGCCCCAGAAGCTGCCGATGAGCCAGCGCAGGCCGGCCCGGAGGTCACGGGCGGATTTCGGGGAGGCGGAGGCGGGGTTGAGCGCCATGGGGTTGGAGAAGCTGCTAAACAGGAGAGCGTCCTTCCGCAGGCGAAAGGACGCTCCCCATTGTTCAGTTTACGAATCCCTTACGGGGCGTAAGGCGACCAGAAACCGGTGTCGGCCACGTCGGAGAGAGCGGCGAAGGTATTCGCCGGCACTTTCGGAATGGAATCGACCGTCTGGTCTCCGTAGGTCTCGCCGAAGAGATCAGCTCCCGTCGCGAAGAGGACGCTGTCCTTCTTGACGTAGTTGGTCCAGTCGACCACGGCCACGGTGTCCCCGGTCTTTTTCCCGGTCTCGATGGCGTATTGGTCGACCGCGGAATCAATCATGCGCAGATCGTTCAGGACCTTGGAGGCCTGGGAACGTTTGCGGGCACGAAGAAACCCGGGCACCGCGATCGCCGCGAGCAGGGCGATGATCGCCACGACGATCATGATTTCCACCAGCGTAAAGCCGGCGCGTTTTTTGTTCAGTTTAGTCAACATAGTGCGTTTTCTTTCTTGTTAGTTGTATTCCTGAGGTGCGAGCCGCCGGCTTTGTCTGTTCCTGTTCTCACAACTCACTCCCTGCCGGCGGAGCCCGCCGGCAGGCGTGTGAATCGTCAGTTCTTAGTGATGACCGTAGGGCGAGAAGAAGTCGGTGCCGGCCACGTCGGAAAGCGCGTTCCAGGCGCCCGCCGGAGCTTTCGGCAGCGAATCGACGCTCTGCGCGCCGTAGCTGTTTCCGAAGATGTCCTGGCCCGTCTCGTAAAGGGTCGTCCCCTTCTTCAGGTAGTTGGTCCAGTCACCCACGGCCACGGTCGTGCCGGTGGTCTTGTTGGTCTCGATCGCATACTGGTCGACCGCGGAGTCGATCAAACGGAGATCGTTCAGGATACGGCTGGCCTGCGAACGCTTACGGGCCCGGAGGAAACCGGGGACCGCGATCGCTGCGAGCAGCGCGATGATCGCCACAACGATCATGATTTCAACGAGGGTGAAGCCCCCGCGCTTTTTGTTGAACTTGTTTAACATCTTCTTGGTCTTTCTAGGTTTGTTTGATGGCAGAGAAGCAAGTCCCCGAAGTTTTCCTCTTCGTGGGCTCACAACTCACTCCCTGCCGGCGGAGCCCGCCGACAGGCGTGTGAATCGTCAGCTCTTAGAGGTGACCGTAGGGCGAGAAGAAGTCGGTGCCGGCCACGTCGGAGAGCGCGTTCCAGGCGCCCGCCGGAGCTTTCGGCAGCGAATCGACGCTCTGCGCGCCATAGCTGTTCCCGAAGAGGTCTTTGCCCGTCTCGTAGAGGGATGTCCCCTTCTTCAGGTAGTTGGTCCAGTCACCCACGGCGACCGTGTTGCCGGTGGTCTTGTTGGTCTCGATCGCATACTGGTCGACTGCGGAGTCGATCAGACGGAGATCGTTCAGGATACGGCTGGCCTGCGAGCGTTTGCGGGCCCGGAGGAAACCGGGGACCGCGATCGCTGCGAGCAGCGCGATGATCGCCACAACGATCATGATTTCAACGAGGGTGAAGCCCCCGCGCTTTTTGTTAAACTTGTTTAACATTTTGATCTTACTTTCTGTATGTTTGCTTGGTTTGTTTGATTGCGACCCGCGATACCCATCACGGATGTGGAGGTGTAGGAAGCAGGCGTGATGCCAAAGCGTCGGGTGATTACAATTTCTAGAAAACGCGTAAACCTCTGCGCCAGCGGGCCCCGGCTCGCGTCGTCCTTCCGTTTCCCTCGCCCCAGCCCTTTCCCCGTCTCCCCGTTTTCCCGGTGAATTTCCTCCGCCGTTTTTCCCGGCATTCCCCCGGGCTCCCCCTTTATCTCTTTGCCGCCGTGCTGTGCCTGCGGCTTTTCGTCCTTTTGCGACTCACCGCCTCGCCCTTCCTCCTTCCACAAGGGGGCGACATGTTCTTCTACAACGAGTGGGCGCTCCGCATCGTCCGGGGCGCCTGGACCGATCATCTCGCTTTTTACGGGCTGCCCGGCTACCCCTGGCTCCTCGCCGGCCTTTATGGGCTCTTCGGTTATTCCCCTTTCCTGCCCGCCTTTCTCCAAGCCTGTCTCGAGGCGGGGACCGCAGTGCTCATCCTGAAACTGGCAGAAATCGTTTTCGCTCGAGAAGGTTCCGACCTCTTCCCGGCCCGCGTAATCGGGACCAGCGCCGCGGTCGGGTGGGCCTTCTTCGTTCCTGCCCAGGTCTACGCGGCCATCCTCATGCCCACCGCCTGGCTGGTCTTCGTCTTTTGGTTCGTGGTTTGGGCGGTTCTCCGGCGCCCGTATGCTCCCGGCTGGCCCGGCGCGGCCGCGCTCGGCCTGCTGATTGGTCTCACCGCCACCGGCGTCGCCACCATTCTTTTCCTTCTTCCGCTTCTCTTCGCCGCGCTTTTCTTCCGCGCGCGCCCGGGTGCCCGGGCGTGGCGACCGCTCGCGGCGGCCCTGGCCCTTGCGGCCGGGCTTCTCCTCGGCACCTCACCGGCCTGGGCCCACAATTATTTCGTGGCGCGCGACCCGGTTTTCCTTTCCGCGCACAGCGGGATCAATTTCTGGATCGGCAACAATCCGGAGGCCAGCGGTTACCCGCGGTTCCCGCCCGGTCTCCGCGCCGGCCAGGCGGCCATGCTGCAGGACTCGATCAGCGCCGCCGAGACCGCGGCGGGACGTCCTCTCCGGCGTTCGGAAGTTTCACGCTACTGGTCGGCCAGGGCCAGGGAATACATCCAGGCCGAGCCGGGGGCGTTTCTGCGGCTGCTCGGGCGCAAGATCCTCAATTTCTGGAGCGCCTTTCAATATGATGATCTTAGCATCATCACCAGTTTCCGGGAGAACGGCATCGTTTGGCCGGGACCGGCCTTTGGCCTTGTGGCCATCCTGGCCTGGCCCGGAATGGTTCATGGCCCTGCGGGCGTTCCCGCGTTCGCGCTGGATCATGGCCGCGGTTCTTTTGCACCTCGCGGCGCTCCTCCCGGTCTTCGTGACCGAACGCTACCGGCTCGCCGCCGTGCCCGGCCTGCTGCTTTTCGCCGCGGCCGGGCTTTTTCTTCTTTGGCAGAGCATGGTGCAGCGCTCCTGGGCGCGCGCGGCGGTTTATCTTGGCGTTCTCTTTGCCGCTACCGCGCTCCTGGCGCGTGCGCCCCGCGAGCCTTCGCTCTGGGCGCTCGACGCCTATAATTCCGGATGGCAGGCGCTCGCGGCCGGCAACCTTCCCCTTGCGGAAACGAAACTGGAACGCGCCCTCGCCTATGTGCCCGACAACGCGGAATCAAACTTTGCCCTCGGCAATCTCCGGCATGCCCAGGGAAACCGCGCCGCCGCGCGCGCCCGCTACCAGGAAACCCTCTTGCTTGAGCCCCGGCACAAAGGCGCGCTGAACAACCTTGGGCTGCTTGCCCTTGATGAAAACAGACCCGGCGAAGCCGCGGACTTTTTCGAGCAGGCCCTGGCGGTCGCTCCGCTGGAACCCAAAAGCCATTACCTGCTCGCACAGGCCCGCCTCGCGCTCGGAGATTTCGACGGGGCCCGGGCCGCGCTTACGCGGGCGCAGGCGCTGCGATCGCTCCCTGAATTCGAGACGCTCGCGCGCGAGATCGACGAACGATCAGGGAACGGCCGGCGCTGAGACCGGGGCTTGGTCCAGCTTCCCGCCCTTGCGCGCCAGCACCACGAAGTGCCCCTCGGGCGTGGCGCGGATGAAGCGGTAATGGGCGTTGCACCAAAGGACGAATGGATGGTCGGGCGGAGTAAAGGCGCGGGCCTTGGCCTCCAGAATGATCACTTCCGGACGCGCGCGTTGCAGTTCGCGTAGCAGACGCCCGGTGAGCGGACGAATCAGCGGTCCCAGCAGGACTGGATAATTGAAAATCACGCCGGAAGGCGGGGTGCGCCGGGTTTCAAAGTAAAACCCGGTTTCGTTGCCCCATTCATAAAGGAACGCGTCCTCCGGGAGGGACGCGTCCAGTTGCCGCGCGAGATCCCGCGCCTCGTTGAAAATGTTGCCATACTTGAGCCGGGACCATTCGCGGGCGGGCAGGCGATAGAGGGGCGCTTCCAGGAAGAGCAGGGCGACAAGCAGCCCGGCCGTGGCTAGATGGCGCGGACCGACGGGAAACTTTCCCCGGCCCGGGAGACCGGCCACGGCCAGGGCGGCCCCGATGGCCAGGAGCGGCAGCCAGAGCTGAAAATAATGAGGAAAGAACTTACCGGTCGCGGCCACGGCCAGATAGGTCGAACCCGCCCAGCTCAGGAGAAGAAGACCGCTGCGAAATTCGCGCCGGATAAAGGCGGCGACGAGACCAAGCAAACTGAAGGCGCCGAGCAGGCCGAGGAGAAGCAAGGCGCCCAGCGGCAGCTCGGCCCGCCAGGCCTGCTGGATGTTGTGCAGGATATTGCCCGAATAAGCCCGGTTATAGGTAAAGACCGCCTCGATAAACGGAGCAAGACGCCCGGTGATCGCGAAATAGCCGAAGATGAAGATCCAGGCGAGCAGCCCGGCTGACCCAATCACGATCAGGCCGAGGAGGAAACGCCCCGGCCGCCGGGGGAACGACAGGAGGCACCAGGTAATCCCCATGAGCACGGCATGGATGACCACGATCTGCTTGTAGAGCGAGGCGATGGCGAAAAGGGCCCCGACCGCGAAAAACCGGCGCCAGCCGGGCGGATGAGCGTGCCGGCTCACCATGAGGGCAAAGGCGAAGGTCAGGAAACCGTTGAGGAAAAGTTCCGTGTTGGGCTGGTTGCCTTCGAGCCAAAGATCACCGCTGGCCAGGGTCCAGATCGCGGCGGCCAGGAGCCCCGCGCTCCGGCTGCCGGAAGCCGAGGCCGCGGCGCGGTAACAGCCGAGGAGGACGATGACGCCGAAGCCGACATTGAGCAGGTAGATGGAAGCTGGTCCGTAGCTGGAGAAGATCTCCGCCGCGGCAAAAGTGGCGTGCAGAATGGGCGGCTTATGGTCCCAAAGATCGGTGTAAAGCTGGCGGCCCTGGAGTAGCTCATGCGCGATCACCGCATAGGTGGTGATGTCGCGTTCGAGCGCTTCGCCATAGGTATGAGCGCGCAGCGCGGCCAGTACCGCCGCCAGCGCGAGCAGGGCCACCAGCAGGCTGCGCTCCCGCTGCGCCCATTCCCACACCCGCACGGAAAAGATGGAAGGAGCGGCTTTAATGCGCTCCAGCCTGCGCCGGGCGCGTGTTCGTCACCAGCCAATTTTCGCGGGCGCGCACCCGGGAAAAATCGCGCAGCATGTGGAAACCCATCCGCGCGATCTTGCGAAAGTTGATGCTGTTTTCGCCGCCCTGGCGCGCGCGGAAATGGATCGGGTGATGGATCCAGCGCAGGCGCGGTTGCTGCGAGAGGGCGTAGGTCACGGCGATGTTTTGAATATCGAAATCGGGCGGAACCACCTCGAGCGCGCGGGCCAGGACCGTTCCCCGCATCAGGCGATAAGGCACGTTGGCGTCGCGCATCCAGGTGCCGGTGGCGAGAAAAAGCAGGGCACGACATCCGCGTGAGACGATCAACCGGCCCAGGCCGTCGCCGCGCGACCGGCGAAAGCCGAAAACGCAATCGCTGTCCTGCCGGGCTTCCCACATGTCCGCAAAATACGCCGGGTCGCATTGCCCGTCGGAGTCGAGCTGGAAGATCCATTTTGCGCCCGCGGCCACTGCCAGGTCGTAGCCTTGGCGGCAAGTGCGGCCATGGCCGGAGTTGGATTTGTGCACCACCTGCAGACGCGCGCCGAACCGTGCCGCCAGTTCGTCCAGGACCGGCCCGGTCGCATCACGCGAGCCATCGTTCAGGGTAATGAGCTGGAAATCCGGGCAGGCCTTTCCCAGACATTCCATCCACTCGGTAACAACGGAGGCAATGTTGGCCTCCTCGTTGTAGACGGGCATGACCGCGACCAGCCGGGGTGAATTCATCCCCCACGGCAGAGCAGGAACTTTGCCGCCGCGGGACGCAGGCGCGCCATTGTTTTTCCCGCCCGCCTGCGACAGGCTAGCGGGCATGTCACCCGTCTCCTCGCGTTCCCTGACCGCCGCCCTGGCCCTGGTTCTCGTTCTTGGGTTTTTTCTGCGATTGCCTCCCGGTCTTTTCCACAGCCCCGACGCGCCCCTGTCCGCAATCGAGTTTCTGCATCCCGAGCCGAAGTGGGACCGGCTTGGCTTCGATGAAGGCCTTTACCGCAATTATGTCGAGAGCGTGATCAAGGTCGGGCTCGGGAACTATCCTTCGATCGTCGATCGTTACATCGAGGTGCAGAAGACCCTCACCGGCTCCATCCTGCCGCCGCTGCGCTTCCTTTACATCGGCACCTCCTATCTCTGGCATTGTCTCTTCGGCACCGATGCCATGGCGTCACTGAATGCGGTCGCTTCGTTCTTCAGCATGCTTACCCTGCTGCTCTCGACCGTTTTCGCGTGGCGGCTCAAGGGCGAACGCTTTGCCCTCGGGATCGCCCTGCTCGTGGCGGTGGCGCCCACCCAGCTCCACATGTCGCAGCATGCCCTGGTGGACGGTTTCTTCACCTTCTGGGCCCTGCTCGTTCTCTGGCTTCTCTGGGAAAATCTGCAGAACCCCCGCCGGCTCCCGTTCCTCGCGGGCTACACCGTGGCGCTTTCCCTGCTCGTCCTGACCAAGGAAAACTCATTCTTTGTCTTTGTTGCGCTCTGCGTCTTGCTCCTGACCAATCGCTGGCTTCGTTTCGGCACCGTCACACGCGAGCTGCTCGTCGCCACTTTCCTCGGTCCCCTCCTCGGCGTGGTCATCCTCGTTTTCCTCGCCGGCGGCCTGGAGACCATGCGCGCCAGCTACACCCTTTCCGTCGGCAAAAATTATCACCTGCAATACGCCCTCCTCACCGGAGACGGTCCCTGGCACCGTTACCTCGTTGATCTCATGCTGGTCAGTCCGGTCGTTGTCCTCCTGGCCGTGGCCGCGATCTTCCGGCTGCGGCGCGAGCAAAAGCCGGAGCTTTATCTCACCGTCTTCGTCGCCACCAGCTACCTGATCATGTGCAACCTGCGTTACGCCATGAACCTGCGTTATGCCAACATGTGGGATTTCCCTCTGCGCCTTCTTGCCCTGGGCCTGATCGCCGCGCTTTGTTCCGCCCTGCCGCGCGGCCGCGTCGTCGCCCTGGTCGTCGCAGTCCTTGGTCTCGCGGCGCTCGAGTTCCGCCAGTACACCATTCTGTTCGTCGATTATCCGCTCTACGAACTCGTCACCGAAGGATTGCTCCGGGCCCAGAACATCCTCAAAACACGCTGACGCCGCCTCTATTTCAACGCGGGCGCGGCGAGTCCGCGCTGCGTGACGAGGTAGACGGCGAAACTCCCGAGCCAGTGGCCCCCCTCGTAGTGTTCGCCCGTCACCGCCGCCAGTCCGGCCCGGCGATGGGCCGCCGCCGCCGTCGCGAGAGCCTGGCGCCGCGGATCTTCCGCGGGCAGGCCTGCACGTATGCCCTCCAGCATCCAGGCCCGGCTGAGATTCAGGCCGTCCAGATGCGCCAGTTTCGGGTCGCTCGGATCGGGCGAGACCGCCACCGGCAGCCATTCCTTTTCGTCGCCCGCCGGGATTTGCGGAAGGAACTCGCGCAGCCACTTTGCAAACTCCGCCGGGGTGAGGACGCGCCGCACTGCATCGGCTTCCCCGAGGCATGGGGAAAGGAAATCTTCCCCCGAGGGTTCGTAAGAGAGGGGACAGTTCCGGTCGGCCAGGTAGAAATCCCTGATCCGGCCAGTCAACAGGGTGACCAGGCCGGCATCCTCCCGGCTTCGGGCGTAATCCAGCAGCAGGCCAAGGGCGAAGGCCGTCTGGTTATGTTCGCCGATCCGGACCGGGTGCGAAAGCTTCGGCAGCCATTGTGTGAGACGTTCGTGCGCGGCTTTTTCCAAAGGCTGCAGACTGGCCAGGAGTCGCCGGCCCAGCGGATCGTCCCATTCGCGGAGTTCCGCGCTCAACTGCATCAGCCAGGCAAGGCCGTAGGGGCGTTCAAAACTGCTCCGGCCGGCGCCACGCAGGTAGGCGGCTTCCTTCTCCAGATTCTCTTTGCTCAGACTTCGCGCCAGGGCAGCGCGCGCCTCCTCGGCAAAAGGCGCGTCCGGGAAGGTGCGAACCAGACGCACCAAAAGCCAGTGCCCATGCACCGAGGAATGCCAGTCGTAGCAGCCGTAGAACGCCGGGGTCAGTTCGCGCGGCGGCCGTGCGTCCGCGTCGCCTTGGAGGACATGGCTGATCTTGTTTGGATATTCCTTCGCCACGCAATCGAGCGCGAGCCGGGCAAAGCGTTCCCCTGCCGCGACATCAAACCCGGCGGGTTCGGCGGCCTGGAGGCGGGCGAGCAGGCAGAAGATAGGGAAAAGCAGGGCAACCCGTTTCATTCCCGACTCATACGCCCAAAACCGCCCTCTGGCACGCGCGGGGCCGGGTCGTGACGTTCTGCCGGTTCCTGTTCAGGCCACCTCGGCCAGGACGCGTTCGCGGAGCGAGGCGCTGCTGGCGATCGTTTCCCGCAGCAGATGGCGGGACTCCGGCAACGGACGGACGCGCAGGCAGATCTGGTAGGCGAAGAGCGACCGCGAAAATCGGATCAGGAGACGATTCAGAAAGAGAAGCGCGCGGCTGGCGCGATGGTGGCCAAGCGCGAGCGGGAACGGCGCCGGGACGCCGCGGGTCTCGAGCACTTCGTAGCCGGCCTGTTCCACGAGCGCGCGGAGCGAGCGGAAAGTGAAGAGGCGCCGGTGACCCAGCCCGAGAATGCCTTTGCGGCTGTAGTTGAACTGGCCGCAGGCGAGCATCCCTCGGGTGACAAAGAAGGCGACGTTGGCCGCGGTCAGGATCACCTCAGGCCGGCGGCCCTCCATGCGCCGGCGCATTTCGTCCATGAAACTTTCCGGATCGTGCATGTGCTCGATCAGGTCCATCAGCAGGATGTGATCGTAGCGCCCCAGGTCGCGGGGGAGGCGCGGGGCCGGGACGGAAGGGGCGGCCCCCTCGCCCGCAATCTCGTTCGCGGCAAAGTCGATGGCCTCCACCTTGCAAAGACGCTCTCTCAGCTCCGCCGCGACATTGGCGTGCCCGAGCCCGAGCTGCAGCACGTGTCGGCCGGCCGGGCAGGACTCCACCGCGAAAGTTTGCGAGGAGCAAAAGCCGAGCTTGTCGCTGTGCGGGCCGGTGGAGGGATTGACGTCAAATTTCCGGTCGTAAAAGAGATGAATCCCGCAAAGGCGCGCCTTGACCGTGGAACGGAAGACATCCCAGGCATATTTCATCCCGTTGACGTGACAAACCTCGTCGCCATAAAAGGTCGGGATCGGGAGTTCCGCGATCCGGAGCTTGCGCAGGACGAACTGGATGATGATCTCCGTGTCGAAATGGAAATCGCCGGTGTTCCGCTCGAACGGGACCTCCCTGAGGGCGCGGGTGGTGTAAAGGCGGTAGCCGGTATGGAACTCCGAGAGCCGGGTCCCGAGCATCCGGTTCTGGAAAGCGGTCAGGATCTGGTTGCCGATCCACTTGTAGGCCGGCATCCCGCCCGCCCGGGCGGCCCGCTTGTCGATCATGCGCGAACCAAAGACCGCATCGGCCTGGTCGTGCAGGAGCGGCGGGAGCAGGTCCGGGAGTTTTTCCGGGGCATACTGGCCGTCCCCGTGCACCAGGGCGACGATATCGAAGCCGTGATCGATGGCGTAGCGATAACCGAGTTTCTGGTTGCCGCCGTAGCCCTGGTTTGAGGGGGTGCGCAGGACCGTGATCTTGCAGGCAGCGTGGCGCTCCTGAAACCGAAGTCCGCGGGAGAAAGTGCTGTCCCGCGAGGAATCGTCGATGATCAGGACCTCGACATTCTCCTGCTGCAGCGAGGCCGGGATGCGCCGGAGAACCTGTTCGATGGTGCTCTCGGCGTTATAGGCGACGATGAAGATAAGCAGGCGTTTTCCGCGAAGATCCAGGCGATCAGCGGCGGCCGCGGGGTTGAGCAGCGGGTGGCGCATACGGCGGAAAAACAGCTAGAACCGGGCCATAAAGCGCCCCGGCGACTCCCTCCTGGAAAGGTAGGGCGAGACTCCGTCGAGCCTGGGAGCAGGCGAACCAGGAGATTTACCGCAGAGGGCACAGAGGAAGACGAAGGGCCGGGAGTTAGCCCTCGTCGCGACTTCGCTTCACAGGTGGCGGCGCGTGCTCTCAGGCTCGACGGAGTCTCGCCCTACCGGAGAAGCCAGCCGCCCCTACGATTCACCATTCACGACTCACGATTCACGCCCTCGTTCCCCAGGAAACCTTACCCGCTGGCCCCGTTCCGACCCGGTCCCGCCGATTTCCCGAGGACGACGTCGGCCGTGGCCAGCAGCGCCTCGTCGTCGTTCTCGCCCAGCCCGGCGAGCATTGTCCGGATCCGGCGGAAAGAACGGCGCAGGAAAAGATCGGCCACCTGGCCATCGCGCGGCGCGCTTCCCCCATTCCGGTGCGCGGCTTTCAGCTCGGCGTCGCGCCGGCTCAGCACGCAGGCCGAGGCAAACATCTCCATGGCCGCGCCGGCAATGCGTTCCTGCAGCAGCTGCATGTCGAGGATCGGCTCCCGGTAGGTGATCAGGGCCTTGTTCACCGCGAGGTTGAAACGCCAGATCAGGCGGCCAAGCTGGCCGGCCTGGCCGCGCAGTTCTTCGCTTTCCACCGGCACGCCCGGGATCCTGACCGAGGAAAGACGGGCCATCCCCGCCTGCCACGCTTTTCCGATACCGCCGCCGCGCGTGGGCGACATCATGGTGTCGTAGATCTCCTTGAATTCCATGCCCGGTCCGCGCATCCCGACCAGCGCGATAAACGAGGTCAGGACTTCGTTGCTCCCCTCGCCGATCTGGTTGATCCGGGCGTCGCGGAGCATGCGCCCAAGCGGCGAATCGTCGAAGTAAGCCGAGCCGCCATGAATCTGGAAAGTGTCGTTGACCGCATCCCAGAGGCGCTCGGTCGTGAAGACCTTCAACATCGCCGTCTCGATCATGTAATCCTCCAGGCCGCGGTCGATGAGCGACGCCGTCACCGAGGTCATCGCCTCCATCGCGTAAAGATCAGCGGCCATTCGCCCGATCTTCTGTTTCACGAGGTCGAAATCGCCGAGGGTTTTATTGAACTGCCGGCGCTGGTTGGCGTGTTCCACCGCGAGACGGAGGCAGGTGCGCGCCGCGCCGGTGCAACAGGCGCCGAACGTGGTCCGCCCGAAATCGAGCACGGTCAGGGCCACCCGCAGGCCTTTGCCGATCGGGCCGAGCACATTTTCCTTCGGCACCCTGACGTTGCGCAGGGCAAAACGTCCGGTGGCGGTGCCGCGAATGCCGAGCTTCGGCATGCGCGGCTCCAGCATGGTGAACCCCGGCATGTCGGGCGTGACCAGGAAGGCCGTGATCGCGGTTTTGCCCGGCTTGTCCGGCACAGGCGTGCGCGCCATGACGGTCAGGACCTGCGCGATGGAGGCGTTGGTGATGTAACGCTTTTCACCGTTCAGAACATAATGACTGCCATCCTCGCTCGGGACCGCCTGCGTCTGGACATTGGCCGCATCGGAGCCCGCCTGTTCCTCGGTCAGGGCAAAGGCGGCGAGCTTTTCGCCCGAGACGAGCGGCGGGAGCCAGCGCGCCTTCTGGTCACGCGTCCCAAAAAGAAGCAAGGCGCGGATGCCGATGGAATGGTGCGCGTTGGTGAACACGGAGGTGGAGGCGCAGCGGGCCCCGATCTCCTCCAGGACCCGGCAATAGGCCATCTGCGAGAATCCGCGGCCGCCGAACTCTTTCGGCGCGGTCATCCCGAGCACACCGGTCCGGGCCAGGCCCTCCACCACGTGCGGCGGAATGTCCGCCGTCCGGTCGATCTCCACCGGGTCGAGCTCGGCCTCGAGAAAGGCGGTCACTTCCTTCAAGGCCTGGTCCAGCTCCGTTTGCTGGGCCGCAGGCAGGCGCGGATACGGCATGGTCCAGTCGGCGATGAATTTTCCGAGAAAAAGGCCCTTCGCGAAACCGAGTTCCTGGCGCCCGGCGAAGAGAAGTTCCTCCGCCTGCTGCATCTCTTTCTCGCGCTGAATTTCCGCCTCGGTTTTTGCCATAAGTAAAAAATGTGACCCCGCCGTCGGCGGTGGGGAACCTTAGTCAGCACGGCTGGCCTGTCCACCGGGGCCGCGTTTTCGGGGATGACCGCGCGGCATTGCCGACTACCTTGTTCCCCCTCATGAGAACCCTTCTGCTTGCCCTCTCCCTTTCCTTTTTTCTTGGCCACGTCGTGCGCGGGGAAGCGGACCCGGCGGCGACCAAGGCGTTGCACGCCTTCCTCGAGGCGGAATGGGAATATGCGCTGGAACAAAATCCGACCTTTGCCTCGTCCCTCGGTGACCGGCGCTGGAACGATCGCTGGAACGACGTCAGCCTCGAAGCGGTCCAAAAACGCCAGGAGCACACGCGCGCGGCGTTGGAGCGGCTGCAGGGGATTGACCGGGCCAAACTCAGCCCGGCGGACCAGCTTAACCACGATCTCTATCGCAAGGAGCTGGAATACGACATTGCCGGGTTTCGTTTTCGCCAGGAACTGCTCCCGATCGCCCAGCAGGGCGGCGTGCAGACCGCCGACGAACTGCGGGAACAGCTCCGGTTCCAGACAGTGAAAGATTACGAGGACTGGCTTGCGAGGTTGCGGGCCCTTCCCACCCTGGTCGACCAGACCATCGCGCTTCTGCAGGAGGGAGTGAAGGAGAAGATCGTCTGGCCCCGCGTAGTTCTGGCGCGCGTCCCGGCACAGATAGACAAGCAGATCGTCGAGAACCCGGAGACCAGTCCGTTCTTCATCCCTTTCCGCAAGTTCCCCGACGAGATCAGCGAGGCCGACCGGAAACGCCTTGCCGGGGCCGGGCGCGAAGCGATCGCGCAGCGGATCGTCCCCGCGATGAAGAAGCTGAAGACCTATTTTACGGAGGAGTATTTGCCGGCCGCGCCGGAGAAAGCCGGCATCTGGCAATGGCCGGCCGGCGGGGATCTTTATTCCTATCTCGCCGCCCGGTTTACCACCACGAACCTGACCCCGGAGGAGATTCATCAGCGCGGCCTGACCGAGGTGGCCCGCATCCGCGCCGGGATGGAGAAAATCAAGGAGCAGGTCGGGTTCAAGGGGACGCTGGCGGAATTTTTCACCAAGCTCCGCACCGATCCGCAGTTCTTTTGCAAAACGCCGGAGGAACTCCTCGAAACCTACCGGGCGGTTTCCAAGCGAATCGACCCCGAGCTGGTGAAATGTTTCAAGACCATGCCGCGCATGCCTTACGGGGTGACCCCGATCCCGGCCAACATCGCGCCCGACACCACCACGGCCTATTACAACCAGCCAGCGGCGGACGGCTCACGGGCCGGCCAATATTACGTCAATCTCTACAAACCGGAGACGCGACCCAAGTGGGAGATGATGGCGCTTTCGCTCCACGAGGCCGTGCCCGGCCATCATTTCCAGATCGCGCTCGCTCAGGAACTTGGGGAAATCCCGAAGTTTCGCCGCTACGGCTACGGTTACACCGCCTACGTGGAAGGCTGGGGTCTCTACGCGGAATCGCTCGGCGAAGAGATGGGACTCTACGAGGATCCCTACGACAAGTTCGGGCAGCTCACCTACGAAATGTGGCGGGCGGTCCGCCTCGTGGTCGACACCGGCCTGCACGAGATGAAATGGGATCGCCAGCGCGCCATCGATTATTTCAAGGAGAACGCGGCCAAGGCGGAGAACGACATCGTCAACGAGATCGACCGTTACATCACCAACCCGGGCCAGGCGCTGGCCTACAAAATCGGCGAGATGAAGATCAAGGAACTGCGCGCGCGCGCGACCGGCACGCTCGGCGACCGCTTTGACCTCCGCGAATTCCACGACGTCGTCCTTCTCTCGGGCGCGGTCCCGCTCGACGTCCTCGAGGGCCGGGTGAACGACTGGGTCGGTTCGGTCAAAACCGGCGCGACGGTTCCTCGCTGAGACGGTCCGGCGGCAGGGAGGGCACCGCCACTGTCTTCGGGCGAAACACCCCGGATCCGCTGAGGACAACGGACGCTACCGTGCGCCCACGCTCCGCCACCGTTGTCCGCTCTTCCACGCTGTAGCGTGCGCCGTCCCCGGCGCATCCCCCACCCGATTGACGTTGAACTTAGCTGCAACCCTGGCTGGTCCCGCACTCGGTGCAGACCCCGCAGGCGCCGGCCCGGATCACCTTGTCGCTCCCGCAATGCGAGCAGGCCACGTCCATGAACATGTTGCCCAGCGCTTCCTTCACCCGGTCGGCATACGTCTCGAGATGTCCGTTGCTCGGTTTCCCCTCGTTCGGGGCGTGGTTCATGACCACGTCGAGCACCTCTTTCTCGGCGGTCCGGGAAAGATCGGCCACCGGACGATTGAGCGCCTTCTTCTCCATCTCGGGAATTTCCTTCATCGGCAGCTCGCTCTGGCCGCGGTGCGGCGAGGTCGCCTCCTTGTAGCCCTTGATGAACTGGCAGCCGAGCCAGCGGAAAACGTAATCGGTGATGCTGGTCGCGTTCCGGATATCGGGGTTCTTGGTGAACCCGCTCGGCTCAAACCGCTGGTAGGCGAATTTCTTCACCATGCTCTCCAGCGGCACGCCGTATTGGAGCGAGAGCGAGGTCAGGGTCGCGACGGTGTCCATCAGGCCCCCAATCGTGCTGCCTTCCTTGGCCATCTGGATGAAAAGCTCGCCCGGCTGGCCATCCTCGTAGAGGCCCACCGTGATATAGCCTTCGTGCCCGGCAATCTCGAACTTGTGCGTCAACGACATGCGCGTGTCCGGCATGCGATGCCGCACCGGTCGCCCGCGCAGCGCGGCGATCTCTTCCTCCAGCTCGAGGATGCGCTGGTCGAGCATCTCCCGGCTGACCCCGGCGTCGAGGGCCGGGTCGCCGGCGGTTCCGCCCATGTCGCGCGTTTTCTTCACGTTCAGCGGGGCCGAGCGCTTGGAGTTGTCGCGGTAAATGGCAATCGCCTTCAGCCCGAGTTTCCATCCCTCGATGTAGGTGTGCATGATCTCGTCCACGCTCGCGGCTTCCGGCATGTTGACCGTCTTGGAGATGGCGCCGCTCAGGAACGGCTGGGCCGCCGCCATCATTCGCAGGTGCCCCATGTAACCGAGGCTGCGTTTGCCGTTGGCCGGCTTGAAAGCGCAGTCGAAAATCGGCAGGTGCTCGTTCCTTAACCCGGAGGAAATGGTGGAACCGTCGGTGTCGAGCACGTCCTCGATCGTGTCGAAAGCGTCGATGTGGGCGATGATTCCTTCCACCTCCTCGGAATTGTAGCCCAGCTTCTCCAGCGCCGGCTTGACCGTCTGGTTCACGATCTTGAGCATGCCGCCCCCGGCCAGGAGCTTGTATTTCACCAGGGCGATGTCGGGCTCGATGCCGGTGGTGTCGCAGTCCATCAGGAAACTGATCGTGCCGGTGGGGGCGAGCACGGTGACCTGCGCGTTCCGGTAGCCGTGCCGTTTCCCGAGCGCGGCCGCCCGGTCCCAACTGGCAATGGCTTCCTCTTTCAGGAAGGCGAACTCCTCGCTCGCGCCGATCTCCGCCGTGGCCGCGCGATGCAGCTCGATCACTTCCTGCATGGCGGCGACGTTGTCCTTCGCTTCCGGCTTGTCCACCCCGCTGCAGCGCGCGTCCCGGTAGCCGGCAAACGGTCCCATGGCCCGGGCCAGGGCCGCACTCTGGTGGTAGGATTCGCCCGTCATGATCGCGGTGATGGCGCCGCAGAGGGCGCGCGCCTCGTCGGAATCGTAACCGTAGCCGTAGCTCATGATGAGCGAGCCGAGGTTGGCGTAGCCGAGCCCGAGCGTCCGGAAAATGTGCGAGTTCTCCGCGATCTCCTTGATCGGGTAACTGGCGTTGTCGACCAGGATCTCCTGCGCGGTGATGTAGATGCGCACCGCGGCCTTGAACCGTTCCGCGTCGAAGTGGCCCTCGGCATCCTTGAACTTCATCAGGTTAAGCGAGGCCAGGTTGCAGGCGGTGTTATCGAGAAAAAGATACTCGCTGCAGGGATTGGTCGAGTTCTGCCGGGCCGTGCCCTTGCAGGTGTGCCATTTGTGGATGGTGCTGTCGAACTGCATCCCGGGATCGCCGCAGACATGCGTCCCTTCCGCGATCTTGCGCAGGAGCGTCCGCGCGTCCTTGGTCTCGCACAGTTTTCCGTCGATCACCCGGCGGGTCTGCCATTCGCGCCCTTCCACGGCCGCTTCCATGAAATCGTCGCTCACGCGCAGGCTCAAATTCTCGTTCTGGTACATGACCGAGCCGTAGGCGTCGCCATTGTAACTGCCGTCATAGCCCTGCTCGATCAGCGCCCAGGCCTTGCGCTCTTCCCGCTGTTTTGCCTCGATGAATTCCTCAACGTCGGGGTGCCAGTCCTTCAGGGTGTTCATCTTCGCGGCGCGCCGGGTTTTCCCGCCGCTTTTCACCACGTTCGCGACCTGGTCGTAGACCTTGAGAAAGGAAAGGGGGCCGCTCGGCTTGCCGCCGCCGCTCAGTTTTTCCCGGGTGCTGCGCAGGGTGGACAGATCGCTCCCGGTGCCGCTGCCGTATTTGAAGAGCATCGCCTCGCTCATGGCCAGGCGCATGATGTCTTCCATGGTGTCCTGGACCGACTGGATGAAGCAGGCGCTTCCCTGCGGATATTCGTACTGGCTCGCGGCGCGCTCGGCCTGGCCGGTGGACCGGTTGTAATAGTAGTTCCCGGCGCCGGCGTCGCGGCCGATCCCGTATTGGTGGTAAAGGCCGACGTTGAACCAGACAGGCGAATTAAAGGCGCCATGCTGGTTCAGGCAGAGCCAGGTCAGCTCGTCGTAGAAGGTCTCCGCCGTCTCGCTGTCGGCAAAATAACCGTCAGCTATGCCCCAATCGGTGATGGTGCGGGTGACCCGGTGGATCAGTTGCCGGACGGAGGTTTCCCGGCCGCCTTTGTGCGGGTCGGTCCCGTTGGCGATGTCGCCGTAGAAATACTTGGAAACGGCGATTTTGGTCGCGAGCGGGCTCCAGCTCTTGGGCACCTCGATCTTTTCCTGCTTGAAGATCACTTTCCCGCTGTCGTCCGTGATCTCGGCCGTGCGCTCCTCCCAGTCCACCTGGTCGAACGGCGCCACGTTCCCCGAGGAGAACACCCGCTTGAAACGGAGCCCGCTACTTTTCTTCTTCGACTGGCGCGAACTGGTCGTTTTGCTCCGCGCGCTTTTCTTGGTCGACTTGGTCAGGGTGGAAGGTTGGAGACCGGCTTTAAGTTGGATCATGGGTGTCGGGAGGGCTGAAAATGTGGATAACTGCCTGGGATCTGCGCACAACCCCGCCAACAACCTGTGGACAACGTCCAACAACAAGCTATTGGGGAGCCATCCGCCGGACGCACAAGATGCAGCAGTGGCGGCCCGGGCGGCAAGCCAGAAATTGTTACATTTTTTCCAGAATCGTTGCGAAAAAATGGCGGTTTTTAGAAACGGCTGCCCAGGGGCTGATCCGGCCGCGGCAGGAGCTGCGCGGCGAACTCTGTAGGCCGTTCAGGATTAGTCACATGGGAGTTCACGGGTTCTCTCTTGCGTCTCGCTCCCGGCGCCTTTTTCCCGACTTTCCCGCCCCTGCCGTTGCCCTTGGCCGTTCCTGGCCCGCCCCTTTTCTGAATCTGCACGGAGCCTCCGGCCAAGACTTCAGCGTCGTACTGCTGCGGTCGTCAGGCAGCCGCATCTCGCCGCTCTCGCGGCGGTTGATTTCCGGGCGTCTTGTTGGATGGTCCTCCTCCGGCAAACCAGGAAGGGTGGCTGAGTCCGGTTTAAGGCACTCGACTCGAAATCGAGCGTGGGGTTAAACTCACCGTGGGTTCGAATCCCACCCCTTCCGCCGGGGAATTCTCGATTGGCGATTCGATCGCACCGGCCTCCTTCTTCTCCACCGGTTTCCTCTGCGTCCTCAGCGTCCTCTGCGTCTCCGCGGTGAAATGCCTGGCGTGGCTTGCTCCCAGGCTCGACAGAGTCTCGCCCTACCTTCTCTGTGCCCTCTGTGATCTCTGTGGTGAACGCAGGGCTTGCCTTTGGCACTGCTGATGCTCATGGTTGCTCCTCGATGATTCAGGCGAATTGTCGGGCGCGGTTTACCGCGGAGGATTTCGATTTTGTCGTGCGCGCCCTCGCGCGTTCCCGGTCGGACCGGGTTTCCCTAGTTGACCTGCTGGGCGACGGCGAAACCCGCGACCAGATCCTGGATCATCCCCGCCTGGTCGAGGCGATTCTTTCCGGCCCGAGTCATCTCGCCATCTCCTCCCAATTTTACTTTTACGTCCTGGCCCGGCACGTCCTGCAAAAGGTCGGAGTGCGCGACCGCAAACTTTGCGATTACATCGCTTCCCTGCTCGAGACTTTCTCGCGGGTGAACAAACTGCGGGTGCCGCTCATCGCCGACGAACGCGGCCGGCAGTACATCTCCGACCTGCTCATTGCCCTCAGCCAGGCCACCCCGGAGCAGGCCTTTCTCATCCGGGTGCACGTGGGCAACTACGCCCTTTTTGTCACCGGCATTTTTCACGAGAACACCGAATGCCGGAGTCGAAGGGGCGCGCCTGACCTGAAATTCTACGAGGAGATCGGGCGGACGAACTACGGCCTGGTGGCCTCGCACGCGACCGCGCGCCGGTGTGAGCTGAACGATGTTTACGAGGAGCTGGCGGCGCGGTTTCGCGAGGTCCGCCTGGCCCTGAACCGGCTCTCGGAGGAACTGCTCAACCTGGACGGTGATTTCATCCCGCGGCTCACGGGCCCATGAACAACGAAACACTTTTTTCCCAGATCCAGCGGCTTTTCGAGCGCACCTATGTGCAGGTCGGGATCAACCTCGAGGATTGCCTGATCGACCAGGCCCGCTGCCGGCAGCTGACCCGGGCCGCGGGCGCCTCGGCCCGGGAGTTGAGCGAGCTGGCCCGGACTTTCCTGCGTCGGGCAGACGACCAGCTTTACGTCGGCATCTACTATTCGCGCTGGCTGATCGAGCAGCTCGAGCGGCACGATCCGCGGCTGGGCCTGAGCGACCGGAACATTCGTTCGCTCATCATGTTCGTGGAGGAGATCAACCATGCCCTGCACGCGGCGATCGAGTTCAAGAACGGGCGGCGCGAGATCGCCGGCGAGGATTTTGCGCGCAACCTCGAGCTGCAGGCGCGGGTCGACACTTATCTCGTCCTGCTTCTTTTCGTCGCTTTCTTCCGGAAAACCCAGCGGGTTTCCCGGGCCGATCGCCGCTGGCTGCGGTTTCATCTTTTCACCGCGCAAACGCCCAATGCCTACTGCGATGAAACGCTCCGGGGGCGTTACCTCGAGACCACCCGGCTCGCCTCAAGTTACACCCGTTACCTCGACACCATCAACGGCCTGCGCCGCCTCGAGGAGATCCGGCGTTTTCGTTCACTCGATTACGCCGCGAAAAAAGAGCGCGTCCTTGCCCTCATGGATGCGCCCCCGGCTCCCGGTGAAGCGGCCCCGCCGCCCGCTCCCTGACCTCAGGGCGCTTTCTTCGGCGCTTCCTCTTTCTTGGCGCCACCGGTAATGGCCGACTCGAGTTCCGGGAGATTGGCCTGGACGCGGCTCTGACCCAGTTGCGCCCCCTTGGTCATGAGCACCGGCATTTTCTCGACCATCTTCCGGCCGGTCGGCGTCTGGTAAAACTTGTTCATCTCGTTCAGTTCCGCCTCCGTGAACTCAGCCGTGTAGAGGTTGATCACGTCGTTCTTCAGTGCGGCCCAGCCCATGTGCTTGGTCAGGAAGGCCCGGATCTTTTCCTGGTGCGGAGCGAGCTGCGGATTGGATTGCACCTGCAGCGCCAGCATCTGGTCGATCGATTGGGTCAACATCTTCTCCATGTCGAGTGTGACGAGGAACACCTCGGCGGCCTTGCGCTGGCTGGCGTCGTCAGCGCGCGCGGGCAAAACAAAAAGACAAAGGGCAAGGAGAAGGAGAACCGGATTTTTCATGGGCGGATGCTGCGTGCTCCCGGGGCCGGCGGCAAGCTATTCTTCCGCGGAATTGCTGCCCGGGCCGTTTCCGTTTGTGCCGGGCGCGGCCTTCGTTTAAAACAGGGCGATGTTCTCCCTCACCACGCTCGGCAGCGGCAGCGCGGGAAACAGCGCCCTGGTCCAGACGTCGCATTGCCGCATCCTCGTGGACGGCGGACTGAGCGCGCGGCAACTGACACAGCGGCTCGAGCTTTGCGGGCTGAGGCCGGACCAGCTCGATGGCGTCCTCCTGACCCACGAGCATGGCGACCATGTCTGCGGGCTCGAGGTGCTATGCCGGAAACACCACGTCCCGATCTACACCAACGCCCTCACGGCCGAGGCGATCCGCTGCGGGAGCACGCTCGACCAACACCGCAACTGGCGCATCTTCCAGACCGGCGCGGAATTTTCCATCTGCGATATCACGGTGCAAACGTTCCCCGTGCCGCACGACGCGGTGGATCCGGTCGGGTTCGCTTTTCATGCCGGGCGCAGCAGCCTCGGTTTCATCACCGACCTTGGTTACCCGACGAAGATGCTGGTGGAACGCCTGCGCGAAGTGCACACCCTCGTGATCGAGACGAACCACGATGAAAAACTGCTCCAGGCCGATCCGCATCGGCCCTGGCCGGTGAAACAGCGGATCATGTCGCGCCACGGCCATCTCTCCAACGTCGCCGCCGCCGGCGTGATCGAGCAATTGCTCCCGGGAAAAGTGCGGCGCATCGTCCTGGGCCATCTCAGCCGCGACTGCAACACCCCCGCTCTCGCCGCCGGGGCCGTGCAGGCGCTCCTGCAAAAGACCGACCGGACCGAGATCGAAGTTTTCTGCGCCGATCAACGCCAGCTCAGCCCCTGTTTTGCCATCGGCGAAACGGGCGGCGGCGCTTTCCAGTCTTCGTTTGACGGTCTCTTCCTGCCGGGACCGGAGACGGTCCGTTCGCGCCGGGCGGCCTAGGGAGAGCTAATCCTCGTCGCCCACCACGAGGTGGATCGTGCCGGCCGGGCTCGAGACCCAGAACCCGTCGAAATCCTCCCGCAACTGCTCCACTTCATCCCGGCGCGGAACGCCGTTCACTTTTAAATAGGAAGCGGCCGCCTCGGTGTCGTTGGTCTGCAGTTCCAGCCAGATATCGGGATGGCTCAGGTTGGGGACCCGGTCGAGCCAGAGCCGGATGTTGCCGAACTGAAAAACGCTTCCCTCCGGTTCCTCCTCCAGCAACGGCAACCCGATGGTGTCCCGGTAAAAGGCCAGGGTGGCCTCGTAGGTATGGTAGGGGCACTTGATGGCGATGTTCACGCCCCCGGAAAACTGCGGGTTGTTGAAATTGGCGACCACGGGAAAACTATAAGCGACGGCGGCCGACCTGCTAGCCCCCGGCCGATCCTTCCCCGCCCGGCTCGGTCATCGACCAGGGATCAAGCGCCGCGTTCAATTCCTCTTCCGGCAGCACCTTTTTTTCCCGGCAAAGCTCGCGCACGGTGCGCCCGGTTTTCGCGCTCTCCTTGGCGATCTCGGCCGCCCGATCATACCCGATCCTGGGGGCGAGGCTGGTGACCATGGCCATGGAAAGTTCCACCAATTCCTGGCAGCGTTCCTCGTTCGCCTCGATCCCGCCTACGCATTTATCGCAGAGAATGCCGGCGACGTTGGCCAGCAGGCGGATGCTCTCGAGAAGATTGTGCGCCATCACCGGCATCATGACGTTGAGCTCAAGGTTGCCGTTGGCTCCACCCCAGGTGATGCAGGCATCGTTCCCGATCACCTGCGCGCAGACCATCATGGTCGATTCGCAAATGACGGGGTTGACCTTGCCCGGCATGATCGAGCTGCCGGGTTGCGTGGCCGGGAGCCGGATCTCGCCAATCCCGCAGCGGGGACCGCTGCTCAGCCAGCGCAGGTCATTGGCGATCTTGAAGAGACTGACCGCGATGGTCTTGAGCTGTCCACTTGCCTCCACCACGGCGTCCTTGCCGCCCTGCGCCTCAAAATGGTTGGCCGCTTCCCGGAACGGCAGTCCGGTGCGCTGCTCGAGGTGGCGCATGACCCGGGCCGGAAATTCAGGAGGCCGGTTCAACCCGGTCCCCACGGCGGTGCCGCCCAGCGCCAGTTCATAAAGGGCTTCGCGGGCGCGCGCGGCCCGGGCCTGCCCCAGGCGGACCTGCCGGGCCCAGCCCCCGAAATCCTGACCCAGGCGCACCGGGGTCGCGTCCATCAGGTGGGTCCGGCCGATCTTGATGATCCGGTCGAACGCCTGCGCCTTTTCCTCAAGCGCGTCGCCCAGCCGGGCCAGGGCCGGTTCCAGACATTCGTGCAGCTGTTCCGCCGCGCTGATGTGCATGGCGGAGGGGATCACGTCGTTGCTCGACTGGCCCATGTTCACATGGTCGTTCGGGTGCACCGGGTCGCGCGCGCCGATCGCCTTGCCGTCGAGCTGGCAGCTCCGGTTGGCGATGACTTCGTTCGCGTTCGTGTTCGTGCTCGTGCCCGAGCCGGTCTGGAAAATGTCGAGCGGGAAATGCTCATCCAGTTTTCCCTCCACCATCTCCTCGGCCGCCTGGACGATGAGGGCGGAGCGATGCGCCTCGAGCAGGCCGAGATCGTGGTTGGCCTGCGCCGCGGCCCACTTCACCAACCCGAGCGCGCGCAAAAACGGCCGGGTAAACCGATAGCCGCTTACTGGAAAATTCAGGACCGCGCGCTGGGTCGAGGCGCCGTAGAGCGCCTCGGCGGGCACCACCATCTCGCCCATCGAATCCCGCTCCGTGCGAGAGTCGCCGGGATTCATGCGCGTGATTCGGAGGGAAACACCCCGCGCCGGTCGTCCGGCACATGCTGGCGGCCGGGCCCGCTGCTGCCGTTCCGGCTCGCGTCCTTGTGAAAGACGGTGATGAACATCGGCGGAATATTCTGCAGAAAATACTCGGAGTCAGCCCGGTCGAAAAGAGTGGCGTGCTGCCGCAGCTCGTTGGTCACCTGGTAAATGATGAAACGTCCGCCCGGGCGGAGCGCGTCGCAGATTTCGCGCAGCAGGGCCCGCTTCTTTCCGATCTCCAGGATGCTGAAGGGGATGCCGGAAAGGATGTAATCGCAGCTGTCGATCCCACGCCGGCGCAGCTCGTCGCGGAGATGCGCCGCGTCGCAATGCAGCACCTCCACCCGCGGATCATGCGCAAACTGCCGGGTCAGTTCCTTCGAGAAGGCGGCATCAAGCTCAAACAGGAAAAGACGCGATTCCGGGTGCATCCGGCGCGCGATCTCGCGCGAGTGCACCCCTTCGCCGGGGCCGAACTCCGCAATCACCGCCGGCCGGCTCAGGTCCATCTTGCCGGCCACCCGTTCCACCAGCGCCTTGGAACTGGGAATGATGGACGCGACCTGAAACGGACGTTGCAAAAAGCGCTTAAAGAACAGGACGCTCATCGAGAGGGTCGCACTGTCGGCTGGACGCCGCGCCTTGTCTACCCGCATCTCCGCCCTCGCCGGGCGCCCGGCGCAGGCCCGGAAAAACCCCAAAAAGATGCGTCGTTGACTTTAATTATGAAATCTATAAGGCTGAGGGGTGCGAAAAATGTCTTGCCGACTTTCGGGCGACCTGCTGAATCTCAGCCATGCATAACCTCCTGACGGTCAAGGAAACCGCGAAATATCTCCGGATTCCCCTTCCGACCGTCTATTATCTGGTTCAGCGCGGCCAACTTCCTGCCATTCAGATCGGGGGCCGCTGGCGCATCAAGAAGAACGCGCTCGACAAGGATATCCTCAAGGAGGACAAGTCCGGCCAGCCCACCGTCCTCGTCGTCGATGACGACGAGAGTTTGCAGAACCTTTTCAAGCTCTTCCTTAAAAAAATCGGCTTCAGCCGGGTGGTGGTCGGCACGGTGAAAGAGGCCCTGGCCGCCCTGGAGAAGCAAAAGTTCGATCTCCTCTTTCTCGACCTGAAACTGCCGGACGGCGAGGCCGACGACGTCTATGACGCGGCCAAGGAGACCGATCCGGACCTGCCCATTATCATCATCACCGGGTATCCGGACAGCGAGATGCTCGATCGCATCCTGGCCAAGGGTCCGATCACGGTGCTGAAAAAGCCGCTCCAGGTGGAGCAATTGCAGCAGACGGTGCGCATCCTTGGGCACAAGGACGCCGCCAAGCTCGCGGCCTGATTCCCCGCCCGGAGCTTCCGGGCTTTTTTCTTCCCGCGCTTGCGAACTTCCTCCGCGGCGCGATAATTCCCGCCCGGCCCAGCTTGCGCGGTTAGCTCAGTGGTAGAGCACTACCTTGACACGGTAGGGGTCACAGGTTCGAACCCTGTATCGCGCACCATTCTTTCCCGCCTTACATTCTTGTAACGCTGGCGCGAGCTCGTTTCGGACAAAACCAACCGTAACAATCTGCAGGTCCGCCTCCGCTGGCGGGCCTGTTCTTTATCTCCGGGCGCTCTTTGTTTTGCGCCTGGTTCCGCCCGATTTTTTCGCCTTCTTTTTGCGGGTCGCCCCGGCCCGTCTCGTGGACGCGCGCAGCGGACGTTTAGTCTTCGCTCGCCGCTTTGTTTCCGCCGGCTGCTTTTCCTTCCGTTTCGCGGACGCTTTTTTCCGGCGCGGTGTTTTCGCCGGCGGGCCGACCACCAGGACCGGGCAGGGCCCATGCCGCACGACCTGTTCCGCGGTGCTTCCCAGAAAAATCCGTCGCACCCCTTTTCGTCCGTCGGTTGAAATGATGATCAAATCGGTTTTCCGCTTTTGCGCGGCTTCCACCACCGCCCACGCGGCGGACCCCTCGGCAATCAGGGTCTGGTAAGGGACACGGCCGAAGACCATGCTCTGCACCAGCTCATCCATGCGCACGCGCGCAGCGCTACGTTCCCGCGCCCGGAGCGCACTGACATCGTGCGGGACATAACGGGGGCTGCTGCTGCCGGGCGGGATGGAAATGACATGCATCAAGGTCAGGCGCGCCCCCGCCGCTCGCGAAAACTGCACCGCGTAATCAAGGCCGAGGCCCGATTGTTCGGAGAAATCGACCGGGGCCAGGATGTTCCGGACAGGCCACTGCTTCCCGGGCGTTTTCACCTTCGGGAGCAATTCCTTCTCGCCGCGCACGACCAGCACGGGGCAGGAAGCCTCGCGCACCACGCGCTGCGCCGTGCTTCCGAGAATGACGTCGCGCACATGGGCGATCCCCTGGGTGGCCAGGATAATCAGGTCGGCCTCGCGTCGCTGGGCCTCGTGGCAGATCATTTGATACGCTTTCCCAGTCCGCAAATGGCACCGGCTCGCCGGAATGGGGGGCGCGGCCTTACGCGCGGTGGCGTGCAGCCGGCGCCGCAGCCTGTCTTCCAGTTCCGCTGCGGTCAGGCCCCAGGGCGCCAGCTCCGGGTCGACCTGCCGCAGGTCGACCACGTGGATCAAGTGCAAGATGGCCTTGAATTGACTGGCCAGAGCCTGGGCGTAACGGAGCGCCTCCAGTGAGGCTGCCGAGAAATCGGTCGCGACCAGAATGGTGCGAAGCGCCAGTTTCTGCCGCCCGCGCGCGGCCGGGTCAGGAAGGTTGCGTTGGGGCCGCTTCTTCATGGTTCAAGCTCAAGACACCGGACCGTGACGCGGATGGCGAGACTTTTCACGCGGACCAATTCCCCGCTTCTGACCACGCCGCGCCACCCATTCATTTCTCATCTCAGGGTTCGGGTTGCAGCTCATTTCCCGAGAGGGTGCCGGCGGCAAAAGCCAGGATGTTTTGTGTCGTCGTCGTGGCGATGTTTTCGAGCGCTTCCCGCGTAAAGAACGCCTGGTGGCCGGTGATCAGGACATTGGGAAAGGTCAGGAGCCGACTGAAAACATCGTCCGGGATGATCAGGCCGGAGCGATCCTCGAAAAAGAGATCGCTCTCCTCCTCATAAACGTCGAGCCCGAGCGAACCGAGCCGGCCCTTCTTGAGCGCATCGATCACTGCCGGGGTGTCGAGCAACGCGCCCCGGCTGGTGTTGATCAGCATCGCGCCCGCCCGCATTTTCCGCAGGGCCTCGGCGTCAAGCAGATGCCGGTTCGAGTGGGTGAGCGGGCAATGCAGCGTGACGATGTCAGCTGCCGGGAGCAGCCCATCCAAATCGACGTAATCGACGCCGGCTTTCTCGCAGTCCGGGTTTGGCGCCGGATCGAAGGCGAGCACGCGGCAGCCGAACCCGAGAAAAATTCTGGCCACGATCGCCCCGATGCGACCGGTCCCGATGATGCCCGCCGTTTTCCCGTGGAGATCGAAGCCCAGCAGGCCGTCGAGGGCGAAGTTTCCCTCCCGCACCCGGTTGTAGGCGCGATAAAGTTTCCGGTTCAGCGCCAGGACCAGCCCCAGCGTGTGCTCCGCGACCGCGTGGGGCGAGTAACCCGCTACTCGCACAACAGTCAGGCCGTCTCGCGTCGCCGCGGCCAGGTCGACATTGTTATGGCCGGCACAGCGTAACGCCACCAGCCGTGTTCCGCCCTCGGCCAGCGCCTGCGTCACCGGGGCGTCGACGCGGTCGTTGACAAAGACACACACGGCCGGGAATCCACGAGCCAGGGAAACGGTTTCCAGGGTGAGACGCGGCTCGAGAAACCGGAACTCATGGTGATCACCCCCGGCCGCCTCGAGGAATTCGCGGTCATAGGGTTTGCTGCTGAAGACGGCAACTTTCATCGGCGCAAGACCATCCTATCTCAGCCAGTAGAGCGCGGACAGGGCCCCTGTCACCAGCACGATGATCAGGAGAGCGTCCGGTTCGACGATGACGCGGCGCCGTTCCATGTGATAAAGCTGCCCCATCACGGCCACGGCGGTGACAAGAATGGCGGCCAGGCAGGTAAAAATGTGGAGAGGTGAGACCATGCTCAGAAGCGGACCGGTTTGCGCGAGGTCCAGCGGCAGGAGCAGGAGCATGTTAAAGGCGTTGCTCCCAAAGATGTTTCCCAGGGCGAGGTCAAAGGCCCCGAGACGAACCGCGGCGTAACTGGTCACGATCTCCGGCAGAGAGGTGCAGAAGGCCACCGCCGCCGTCCCGATGAAGGTCGTCCCGAGTCCGGAGGCCACGGCGAGGTCGCCGGCGGCGCTCGAGAGAAAAGGAGCAGCCAGGAAGATGGAGGCACCGGCCACGAGATAAAGCCCCACGGCCTTCACAAGCGTTTCTTTCCCCTCGGAGGATTTCTCTGCCACGCTGGCAAGCGCCGACCGCTGATCATAAAAGACGAGGCGCAATCCCAGCAGGTAAGCCACCGCCACGGCGCCGCTCCCCAGGCCGATCCCGGCGGGCTCGATCCCGGAAAGACGCGGGCCCAGGAGCAGACCAATCCCCGCCAGGGCATAAAGTGTCATTGTCATGGTCGCGGAGAGAGCGTGTGCCGCCGCCGCATGCGAAAACATGCGGCGGCGCGAGCGATGACTCAGATCCAGCACGGCGAGAATGAGCAGGTTGAACAGGCAACTGCCAAAGAGGTCGCCCACGGCCAGGTCGGGCAATCCAAGCCGAATGGCGCTGAGGTCCACGCTCAGCTCCGGCAGCGAAGTGGCGCCGGCGAGAAAAACACCGCCGACCAAGAGCCGGCCCCATCCGGTGCGGCGGGCAATGGTGTCCGCCGCCCGGGTGAGGAACGTCCCGGCTACGACAATGGCCAGGCCCGCCAGTCCAAACTGCAGAAGCGGGGCCAGCATGAGTTCAGGCTGCCGCGAGGAGAGGCTTGGCAGCTCCCAGCCTCTCCACCACTGCGGCAAACTCGTCCGCGCGGAACGGTCGGGCCAGGCAGGCCGCCGCCCCTTCCGCATAGGCCAGGCCGGCGGCATGATATCGGTCCCGCGCCGTTACCGCGATCACGGGAATGCCCGCGCCGCAGCTCTGCACCGCGGCCAGCAACGTCATCCCATGGCAGCCTTCGGGAAAATCGAGAACCACGAGATCCGGTCGGGTGCGGAGCCGCGTGATCACCTCATCGATTTCTTCCCGCACTGTCACCGTCGCCCCACCGGCGCCCGCCCTCACTAACGCGCGCAACGCGGGATCCCTGGTCAGCAAAAGAATGCTTCGTGCCTTCATAGGTTTTCCTCCTCCTTCCCAGTATACCGGAGTTTTTCGTGCCCGGCAGGCACCGCTTGTCAATTTCCGACCGCCCTTTGTGCCCCCGCCAGCCCACGAAGGACGCAGCCTGCGAGCTGTTGCCGCTTTCGGCGGACACTCCCGGCATCTGCTGATTTTCCCCTCCCGCTTCACGTCGCCCTGTGACACAGTCCGGCATGGATAGCGTCGCGGAGCTTCTTCGGCAGACCATTGCCTCGGCCACCGGGGTTTTTACCAGTCTGTCCGGCCTGAGCGACCCGCTGGCACGCGCGATTGATGTTCTTGAGGAAGCCTTGCGCGCGGACCACAAAATCCTGGTTTGCGGGAACGGCGGCAGCGCGGCGGACGCCTCCCATTTTGCCACGGAGTTCGTGGTTCGCTTTGTCGACGATCGCCCTTCCTACCCGGCCATCTCGCTCGCGGCCGAGGCCGGCCTCCTCACCGCGGCGGGCAACGATTACGGGTTTGACGAGATTTTTGCCCGGCAGATCTCGGGTCTTGGCCGGCCCGGCGATGTTCTCCTGGCCATCAGCACCAGCGGCAATTCACCGAACATTGTTCGGGCGCTCGAGACCGCCCAGGCTGCCGGGCTTCGCACCATTGCCCTTCTTGGAAAAGAGGGCGGGCGGGCGCGCGGATTCGCCGAGGTGGAACTGGTGGTGGAACACGACGAGACCGCCCGGATTCAGGAGGCGCATATCCTCCTCCTGCACGTCATCTGCGCCGCCGTCGAAAAACGCCTCGCCGCCTGAGCGGGTACGCCGTTCAATTCTTCCGCAGGGGAAGATGAATCGTCGCGATCATGCAGCGCGCGCTGCCGCCGCCCAGCTCGATCGTGGGCAGATGGAGCTCCACCAGTTTCGCGTGGTGCTGGATTTTTTCCCGCTGCGCCGGTGACAGCGCCGCCGCCGCCCGCTTCGACAGGACCAGCAGTTTCTCGCCGGCGTGATGCAACTCGATCGCGTTCCCGGCGAACTCGCCAATCTGGGCCGCGCTCAGGAGAATCACTTCCTTCCCGGTCGACTCGAGCAGATTCTGCACGCCCACCCGCTCGGCCTCGTCCGGGATGGTCTCGGCCCCGAGCAGGGCAAAATGCGTGCCCACGCACATCATCACGTTCGTGTGATAGATCGGTTTTCCATCCCGGCTCGCGCTCCGGAACGTCACCGGCTCATAATCAAAGTCCTGGCAAAACTGCTGCAGCACGGCCGGGTGCGTCCGTTGCGAGAGAGAGGCGTAAGCCACCTTGTTTTCATGGTCGAGCACCATGCTCCCTGTTCCTTCCAGGTGTTCGCCCCGTTCCTCCGTGCTCGAATAATCCACCACCTCCGTGACCTCGAAATAGCGTCGCAGCTCGTCGATGACATCGGGACGCCGTTCCAGGCGACGCGCCGCCGCCTGCATCGGATAAAGCGCCACCCGCCCGTCATGATGCGTCGAAAACCAGTTGTTCGGGAAAACCGCATCCGGCTTTTCCGGCGTGGCCGTGTCGTCCACCACATGAACGACCACGCCCGCCTCCTGCAAAGTTTTCACCGCGGCATCAAACTCCGCCGCGCGCCCGGCGCGACGTCTCCTCCCGATTTTCGGCCTGGACCGTTCCCTGGAAAGCGTTGTCCGCCGCGGTCTCCGGGTTCGGATAAAAACCGTGCGGCCGCACCATGAGGACGGCGTTGGTGCTTTGCGTGACGGAAACGGACTGGCCCATGCTCAACCTCACCCGGCGGTGACGCCTTCACCCGGGATTGCCGCCGGAGTCGCGGATCCCATCATTTTCCGGCTTCGCCGATAGCGCCAGACGGCCACGCCGACGAAAGCCAGGTCGGCCAGGACAAAGGCGCCGACGTAATTTTCGCCGCCAATGCCGAACCCGTAACTGTGCAACCCTTTGCCCAGGACAAAATTCACTCCATACCAGGCCATGAGCACGGTCAGGAAACAAACCACGCTCGCCACCACCAGCCCGAACTGGGTCCACCAGCCGGCCAGGCGGCCGTGCAGCGTGACGATATAGGAGAGCAGCGCGATCAGCGCCCATGTTTCCTTCGGGTCCCAGCCCCAGAATCTTCCCCAGGAATAGTTTGCCCAGACGCCACCGAGAATTGTCCCGGCGGCGAGCAGCAAAACGCCCAGCTGCAGAACGCGGTAAAGCCAGAAGTGCATCGGCTGGTCCGCCCGGGCGGCGACCGGATCGCGCGCGTAACGCCAAAGCAGGATGTGCCCAAAACCCATGGCCAGGGCAAAGGCGCCATAGCTGAGCGTGATTGTGAGCACATGGACCGTGAGCCAGAAATTGTCGCGCAGGACCGGCACCAGGGGATCGATGCTGGAGGGCATGGCAATCGGCATCTGGTGCACCAGGAGGAGCGAAAGGAGGGAAACCGGCAACGCCGCCAGAAGATAGATCGTGGTGCGATAACGCAGGAAAAAGAGCAGCCCGAGGATCGAGACCGTGATCGAAACCCAGATGACGGACTCATACATGTTTGTCACCGGAGGACGCCCGGCGATAAGGCAGCGCAGGACAATGGCGGTGGCATGGAAACCAACGGCGAGCACCGCGGTGATGATTCCGGCCATCCGAAGCCAGCCGGTCCGCCCGCGAAACGAAGCGATGCCCAGGAAGACCAGCGCCAGGCCGTAGCCAAGGGCCGCGCGGTAAAACCCGTCAAAATGATTGTAGAAATATTCCCGCTGCAATTCGCCTTCGCCCGGATAGATCGTCGGGCTTAGAGCCCGCAAAGTTTCGCGCAGACGGGTCGAGGCGAGCGAAAAATTGAACTTGTCGCCCCGGGTATAGGCCTGGGCCATGGCCTGGAGGTGCGGTTGCACGGGCGCAAACTGCGCCTCGGTGTAATAGGTGGAGAAGGCCGGTGGGACCACCCAGGGTTGGACCGCCGACTCCTTCCCGGGGACCAGCAGAAAAGCGCTCCCTTCCTGCATCCGGGCAAACCGGATCAGGCGATCGCTCACGTTCATGACCTCGTTTTGCAGCCGCGAAAGCGGCTTGTCCGCCTGGCGCAGCGCGTGCGCCTCGTTCGCCAGTCGGTTTAACTCCGGCAACGGGCTGAGCTGCGCGAAGGAGAACCGGCGTTGCTGCGCCGGCAGGCCGAGCGCCTCCTTTAATTCGCCGAGCGAGACCAGGATCATCGGTTCCTCCTGCCACTTGTGCGTGTCGAGCAGCATGGAGAGCGCCCAGTCGCTCGCCGACCAGCGCCGGCCGGCGGCTTTTACGCTCGATTTGCCGGTGATCCGGACCAGCGTCTCCCGCGCAAAAGTGTCCACCGGTTTGCGCCGGCCCCCTTCCTGGATCGCGAGCAGCCCGAACTGACGGAAGTTCAGGCCCGCTGAATCAACCCGTTCCGGTTCCTGCGCCGGGAGGGAAAGCAGGGGCCAGAGGAGGAGAATGGCGAGGGGGAACCAGCGATTTTTCAAAGCCGCCCAATCTACGGGCAGACGGCTCCCGCGCCAGCCCGGTTTCATCCCTGGCTTGCGGCAAACCTTTTCCTCCGCGAGAGACGCCGATGCCGAAGCGGCCTCTTTCACCCTCACGCATCGCGCCCGGTTTTACCCCGGCCGAACTGCGTTCGCTGCGCGCCTTGAAAACACCGCGCGGGGTGCAGCAGTTTCTCGATCGCATGCCGTATCATCTCGCCGGCACCGCCTGGTCGCCCCGGCGGGTGCTCCGCGAGCGAACCGCCCATTGCCTCGAGGGGGCCCTCTTCGCCGCCGCCGCCCTGCGCGTCCTCGGTTATCCGCCCCTCATCCTCGATCTCGAGGCGGACCAGGACACCGACCATGTCCTTGCGGTCTACCGCGTCGGCGGGCACTGGGGTTCGGTGGCCAAGTCGAATTTCACCGGCTGCCGGGATCGGCTCCCGGTCTATCGCACCCTGCGGGAACTCGCCCTCAGTTATTTCCACACCTATTTCAACCTGCGCGGCCAGCGCACCCTCCGGCGTTTTTCCCGCCCGGTGAACCTGGCCCGCTTTGATCGGCGGCAATGGATGACCACGGACGAAGACCTCTGGTTCATCGCCGAGCATCTGGTCGATCTGCCGCATCGCGCACTTTTCTCTCCCTCCGTGGCCCGCCGGCTCACTGTGGTCGATCCGCGCACTTTCGAGGGGGAAATGGTGGGCCATCGCCGGAAATCGGAATGAAGCTCGATTTTTCCCGCTGGCGCGGGCCGCTCCTTTTTGCCCTCCTGCTCCTCGGGCTCTTCCTGGCCGCGCGCCAGTTCCCCCTCCTCGGGTGGATTGAATCGTTTCGGGTCTGGGCGGCCGGCTTCGGTTTCCTCGGCGTCCTCATCTACGGCCTGGTTTATGGCCTGGCCGCCCTGCTCCTCATGCCCTGCCTGCCGTTCTCGGTCTTTGCCGGCTTCACCTTCGGCTGGCTCGGCGGCCTTCTTGCCGTCAACCTCGGCATCGCCCTCGGCGCCGCCGGCGGTTTCCTGATCATCCGCGCCACCGCCCGCGGAAAACTGGCCCGGCGGATCGAGAAGAATCCCCGTTTCCGCGCCATCGACGACGCCATCGCGCGGGAAGGCTGGAAAATCGTGGGGCTTCTTCGCATGTGCCCGGTGCCGTTTGGCCTGACCAACTATCTTTATGGGCTGACCGCGATCGAGTTCTGGCGCTATCTCGCCGCGACCATGGTCGGGATGCTGCCCGGAAACGCCCTCTTCGTTTACCTTGGGGTCATTGGAAAAAAGACGCTCGACGGCCCCCGGCATCCGCTTGAATACGGCGCCGCCCTGCTCGCCCTCGCCGCCATGATTGCCGTGGTGATCATCCTCCGGCGGATTGCCCGCCGGACGGCCCGGCTCTGAACGAACGGAATACGCGCGAGGGCGTCGTCCTCCCCGCGCTTTCGTGCGAAGGTTCGCTCGTCGCCCCCATGCCGGTCCCGCCTCGCGCCATCATTCACCTCGACATGGATTGCTTCTACGCGGCCATCGAGGTGCGTGATCAACCCCGGCTCAAGGGCAAACCGGTCGGCGTCGGCGGCGCGCGTGACCGGCGGGGCGTCCTGACCACCTGCAATTATGAGGCCCGCGCTTTTGGGGTCCGCTCGGCCATGCCGACCTTCATGGCCCTGCAGCGTTGTCCCCAGCTGATCATCGTGCCTACCCGCTTCGATGTTTATCGCCGGGAATCGGCCGTGATTCGCGCCGTTCTCCACCGTTTCACTCCCCTGGTGGAGCCGCTCTCCCTCGATGAAGCCTACCTCGATGTCACCGCTCATCCGGGCGCGCCCGGCCCGCTCGCCGAGGTCATTCGCCGCCTCATCTTCCAGAAAACGCGCCTGACCGCCTCCGCCGGGATCGGGCCCAACAAACTCGTGGCCAAGATCGCGAGCGATCTCAACAAGCCGAACGGCCAGTGCGAGGTCGCCCCGGAAGCTGTGCCGGAATTCATGGCGCCTCTCCCGATCCGGAAACTGCCGGGCATCGGCGAAGTGACCGGGCGAAAACTCGAGCGCCTGAAAATTGTCACCTGCGCCGACCTGCAGCGGCTCGGGCGCCCGGAACTGATCGAGCGCTTTGGCCGGTTCGGTTACGAACTGTTCGATCTCAGCCGCGGTCTGGACGACCGGCCGGTCGAGCCCGACCGCGAGCGCAAATCGCTCAGCAACGAGGAAACCTTTTCGCGCGATCTCGCCACGCTGCGTGAGGCGGAGGAAAAGCTGCCTGAACTTTTCGAGGAACTGATGGCGGAACTGGCCGTGAAAGAACCGGGCCGTGTCATCGCCGGGATCGTCCTCAAACTCAAGTTCAACGATTTCACCCGGACCACGGTCGATCGCGCCGGCCTGGAACCGACCCTGGAGAATTATCGGCTCCTGCTGGGGGAAGGCTTCGCGCGCACCGGCAAACCCGTCCGGCTCATCGGCGTGGGAGTCCGCTTCGCCCCCGCCGCCCTCGCCCAGGAACAACTGCCGCTCCTCTAACACTCACTCCTACTCCTACTCCTACTCGTGCTCGTGCTCGTGCTCGTGCTCGTGCTCGTTTCCAATCTCATCGTCGCTGCTGCTCACACGCGCTTCGCCCTATCGAATGCTTTAAGCATTCGATCCTCAACCGGGCCATCTCGAATTTCCTGCTCCACCCAGAGTCTGATTAGCACATTCCCGTGGCAACAATCCCCTTGCCCCGGCTCCACTCCTCGAGGTCGCATGACGGGGGGGCTCCACAGGCGCCGCCCGCAATCTCACCGCACCTGCCAGTACTTGTGGTCCTGCCGCGAAAGGGCCCAGTCAGGATGGGTCTTCATGAACTCGAGGCATTGCGCAAGGGAATCGGGGTCCTCGTTCCCGTCGCGCCAAAGCGGCTGCACGTAGCGATACATGAAGGAGGTGGTCCGGAGCGGCTCCTCCCAGTCCTGCAGACTCAGCCCGTTCAGGCCGGGCACGAGCTTGATCTCGTTCCCGTAGCGCTGCAGGAAATCGGTCCGGTGAGGCGAGACCGAAATCCAGTCCACCGGCGGAATCACTCTCTTTTGTCCGCTCGTCGCGATCGCAAGGGAGAAACGTTTGGCCCGGAGCGCCCGCAGCAGCGGCAGCAGGTCGTGATCGGTCGGTTCGCCTCCCGTGATCCAGGCCCACGGATCGATCATGGCCGGGGTCAGGGCCGCGGCGCGCTCGGCGATCTCTTCCGCGGTCAGCGTTTCCTTGCGCGAATAATCGGTATCGCACTCGGGGCACCCGACCGAGCAGCCCGCCAGCCGAATAAAAGTCTGCTGGAACCCGCGCAGGTGGCCCTCGCCCTGGATGGTGAAAAACAGTTCGGCCACGGGATACTTCACGCCGTTCCCTAACGCAGGAGAGGCGGCGCGTCGAAGAGTTTGCGCGCCCCCTTCCCGGGCGCTTCTCCCCGGCCAGCCGCCCATGGCTAAGTGTTCCCCCGGATGAGCAGTTGCAGAGGACCCCGGGTTGAGGCTACCATGTCCTGCCTCGAAGGCCTCGATCCTATGCAAATGTTCAATCCCAATCGCCGTAACGAACCTGCCACTCCGCCGCCCGCACCTCGTCCGGCCGGGACTCCCGCTGCCGCTGCCGGGGCGGGACCAGCCGCCCAGCCAACCGCCGGGCGCGCCTCTCTCTCGCGCGGGGTTTCCATCAATGGCTCGCTCAAGTTTCGCGATGAACTGGAGATCGATTGCGAGGTGGAAGGCACGATCGATTCCGCCGGCCGCCTGACCGTGGGCAAAAACGCGCACGTTAAAGGTGATATCAAGACCAAGTCTGTCGTGGTTCAGGGCATGGTCGAGGGCAATATTACCGTGACGGAACGCTGCGAGCTTCGTGCCGGGTGCACCCTGCACGGCGATATCGAGGCGCCCCGCCTGGTGGTGGACGATGACGCCACCTTTATGGGGAGCGCCAAGATCACCAGCAAAGGGCGCCCCTCAACGGCTCCTTCGCAAGGCTCGTAACAGCGCGGCTGTTTCAGAAGCGCAGACCGGTCGCCGGCCCGCACAGACGTGGCGGGGCTCCGCGTGCCTTTCGCTTCTCGCCCTCCTCCTTGGAGGCGGGAGAGTGACGGCCATCTCCCTCGGCCGGAACGGATTTCAACCCTGGCAGCGGGGATCAGGCACGCCCCTTGCTCTATGATATTTATGGCATTTGTAATCGGATTCCTGCTGGCCACCGTGGTCAGTGGCATTCTTATGATCGCTGCCGCCTGGCGTTTCGGTGAATACCGTGCCGCCTCCGGCCCGAGCCTCCAGGGACGCGACACCAGTTATCGCGCCCTCGGCACTTCCGCCGCCTTCTCCCCGGAGAACGTCGTTTGTGCCCGCCCGGTCCATCGGCAGTTTGGTCCCCCGCCGCTGGTCCTTTAAGGCCGCGGCGCCGCGCTTTTGCAGGGACGGTTTTCGAACCGTCTCTGCCTTCGGCGCTTTCCGTTCGCGACCCCGTCACGAGCTTGCCGGCGGGCTTCCCTGCGCCACACTCCTGCATGACCGCGGCGGACAAGCTCGAAGTTGAACGTTTCCTGCACGAGCAAATCCCGCTTACGCAAACCATGGGTCTCCGCGTGGTGGACGATCCCCGCGGGTTCGCCCTCACGGCTCCCGTCGCCCTGAATTCAAACCATCTCCGGACGGCTTTTGGCGGCAGCATCAACGCCCTGGCCCTCCTGGCCGGCTATGGGGCGCTCTGGTCGCTGCTGCGCGATCGGTCGGACGCCCATGTGGTTGTCCAAGCCAGCTCAATCAAATACCTGCGACCGGTGCGCCAAGAAATCCGCGCAGTCTGTCTCGACCTGACCTCCGCCCGAAGCGAGGAATTTGAGCGTGACCTCCGGCGCGGCCGAAAAGCCCGTCTTTCCCTCAGGGTCGTGGTGGAGGAGGAAGGCGAGACGGCGGCGGAATTCGACGGCCGTTTTGTCGCCCTGAAGGATTGAAACAAGTCCGCCCGGGGGCCCGGCGCCGAATAGGGGTCGGAGGCACTGCCATGAGATTCATGATTTATATGCTCGGTTACCTGATCCTGATTGCGGGGCTTGCCTGGGCGGCCATGACCGCCGGGGTTCCGCCGATCTGGGTCCTGATTGGCGCGGTCATCCTGCTTGGCCTTGGCATCGTGACGGGCGTGACCCGAACAAGCCGGGGTGGCGGGGACGGCGGCCAAAACGTGACCGTGGTCAAAGACTAGTCGCGCCGATCACGGCGGGCCGCTGGCGGCGCGGGCTTCAATTTCACGGAGGTCGGGCTGGGTCCGCGTGATCCATTGCTGGACCTCATCCACGTCTTCCGTCGTCACCGTGGTGGGACGCTGCGCCGGCAGCACGGCGGGCGGCCGTTCCCCGGCCGGCACCGGCGCCGCCCGCGGATGATCCCAATGGCGACCGTAACGGACGAGCGCGTAATACATGGTCTTGGCCGTGATGGCGTTCACCCCGCTGCAGCGCATCGCGTTGTAAAACATGCGGTCCACTTTCCGCCACGGCTTGGTCTGCTCGGTGTAAGCCACATCGTGCAGGACGGAGGCGTTCCGGTATTTCCCTTCAAACGGTCCCCCGATGAACGACCAGAGCGCACGGGGGATGGAAGCGCCATTGACGCGCGAACCGGCCGGCGCCACCCAGACTTCGCCATCAGGATCGGTGTAGCGCAGTTCGTTCAACAGGACCATGTGCACGCCATCCTCTTCCCACTGTGTCCGGATCGGGCCGCTGAAATGACCCCAGCTGTTGCCGCGCGCGGCCGGCGCCTCTGCCTTCTTCTCCTCCGCCCCGCAGGTGGCAAACGAAACGGCAACAAGACCAAGAAGAATGATTTTCATTTCACGACGTCAGGCTTCGCCAACGGAGGAAGACCGGCTTCAATCTCCGCGCGCCTTCCTTCCAGGAACGGCGGCAGCGACAGGCGCTCTCCCAGTTTCTCCGCCGACTCGTCCACGGCAAAACCGGGACCGTCGGTGGCGATCTCGAATAAAATCCCATTGGGTTCGCGGAAGTAAAGGCTGCGAAAATAGAAGCGATCGATGGCCCCGCTGGTTCGCACCCCCTTCTCCGCGAGATGTTCCAGCCACCAGTCGTGCGCCTCTTTGTCCGGAACACGCAGGGCAACATGATGCACGCCGCCGGCGCCGGCCCGGGCGCGCCCGGCCTCCTTCTCTTCCAAAAGCTGAATTTCACCGGCGGCCCCTTCGGCTTCCATGCGCCAGACCGCGACCACCGTGTTGTCCGGCCCGGTCTCCTCACGCGTCCGAACCATCTGCAACACTCCGCTGAGCAGGCGTTCCATTGCGGCCAGGTCAGGCACACTCAGAATGACCGGGCCAAGGCCCCGCACCTGATGTTCCTCCGGCACCGGACTCCCCCGCCAGGGCACGGCGGTGCCCGCTTCATCGACGGTGAGCGAAAGACGCTGCCCTTCCGGATCCTCGAAATCGATGGCGGTGCGCCCCTCCCGCAGCGCCCTCTGCGAGAACGTCACCCCGTGCTCCGACAACCGCCCTTCCCACCAAACAAGACTTTCCTTGCTCCCCACGCGAAACCCCGTCCGCACCACACTGCCGGTCCCGCGTTCCTCCCGCCGGGCGCGCCAGTGGAAAAAAGTGATGTCGGTCCCGGGCGTGCCGGCGGCGTCAGCGAAGAAAAGGTGATAGGCCGAGACGTCATCCTGGTTCACCGTTTTCTTGACCAGCCGCAGCCCCATGACCCCGGTGTAAAAGGCGATGCAGCCCGGCGCGTCGGCCGTGACCGCGGTCAGATGATGAAGCCCTTTTAACTGCATGGCCGGGGGGCGAAGTCAGCGGCTGCCCACGGTCGCCGGTTCCGGCGCCGGCCGGTTCTCCACTCGGGCCGGGCGCGTAACCGGACTGCCCGCGCTCTGGCGCCGGAATTTTTTTACGTAGAACAACAGGAAGACGCCGACGCAAATGAGGAGCGACCCGATCCACTTCAGCGACCAGCCCGGGTCACGCAGAATCTGCACGGTGCTCTGGCCAAGGTTATCCGGGTTCCACGACGCCTGCGACATCTTGTAAGTGTGCCCGGTGAATGGCCGCCACCAATCGTCAGGGAAACTGAAGGGATTGTTCATCCAGCATTGTCCCACCGCGGTGCGACCATCCAGGGCCGTGACCCGGACGGTGCTCTTAAACCCGGCCGGGCTGTCGCTCCCTTCGTTCCGCGTCACCTCGAAGCCGAGCAGCTCCAGGCCGATCGGGAGCTGCAGGCTGCGCCAGCCGTAGCTCACCTGAATGGGTTGCGGTTCGGTCGCGACCATGATCTGCCAGCCTGCCGGGACCCATTGTTCCAGCGTTTTTCCTTCCTGCTCCACCCGAATCTTGACGCCATCCGGCAGCCGTTCGGCCCGGGGCGGCTGGCCGGCCGGCAAAGGCCGGAATTCCATCCAGTGTTCCGCCCGCGGCATCATCTCATCGACGGTCAGCGTCCAGTCAGCCCAGCCGGTCGCGAGCGACTGGTTGCGCTCCAGGGCGCCGGTTTTCTTTCCTCCGGCCCGCGAGCTGAGCTCGTAGCTGAGGGTGCCATCGTCCGCCACAAACAGGACCAGGCTGTTCGCCCCGGTGCTTTCGCCTGCCGCAGCCGCGTGCGGATCGTCCGCCTTTTCGGACGGCACCGGCACGCCACGCCCGCGCAGCGAGACGAGCACCGCGGGGTTGTTCGGCTGCGCCGTCGCGCTCGACGGTTTTCCTTCCACGATGCGGAAGTCGGGCCAGTAATTTTCGATCCGGAGCACAAAGGGACTGCCCTCCAGCGGAAGATCCTTCGTGTGCAGGTGATCGCCGTGGCTTTCCCCGAGGTTGGCAGCCACGTCGAACGTCCAGCTCTTCCCGCTGAGCGCCACCGTCAGGCTCCCCTTGTTTCCGCCGGTCGGTTCGGTCAGCGTGACCTTCGCGCCTGTGCTCCCGCCGCGCGCGACCCGGCCGACCTGCTGGTCCGGCGCCTTTTGGAAGGCAAAAATCGATTCCTCGATCTCGGTCTCGCCGGTGGCGGGCGGGGCGGCCTTCGCCTCCTGCGGGCCATCTTCGCCGGCGGCCCGGCCGCGTTTCAGCTCGATCCGCGCCAGCCCCATGTCAAAGCGGGCGTTCTGGCCTTCATCCGCGAGAAGCCACGATTCCAGTTTCTGCCCCATCATGGCGGTGGCGACGCGGACGTGCACGGCCGGCACCCCGGTTCCCTCCCGCGCGGGACGCGGCTGCAGGCGCCCCTCGATTTCCTCCGCGTAATCGACCAGGCTGAGCCGCGCACCGGAAGCGAGTGTCCCGAGGTCGCGCGGATCCTCCGGGGTCGGTTTCCGTTTCAAAAACTCGGCCGGATATCCCTTGGTGATGTTGTCCGTGTCACGCACGCGCAGCTGATGCTGGTCGAGCAACAGGCGGTTGCTCGGCGGATCCCCTTTAAAAAGGGTGATGGTGCCTTCAATGCCCCAGACGCGACCGATCAACGACCCTGCCAGGAGCGTGATGATCCCGAGATGCGTGATCAGAAAGGCCACGTGGTGCCGCCGCCAGGGCCAGCGCGAAAGCGCGGAGACCGTCAGGTTGGTCGCGAGCAGGATCAGCCAGATGTTGAACCAGGGCGCGCCGTAGACGTAGGCCCGCGCCACTTTGGCATCAAAGCTCGATTCGTAGAGGGTGCCGACGATGCTGGCGATGATGAGCACCGCCAGCAGGACCACGGCCAGCTTGACCGAGGCGAAAAATTGGAAAAACGAATTGCGCTGCCAGCCCGGCCGGCCCGCGGGGGAAGTATTGCCCATGATAAGGGCGCCAATTTCCACGCGGAGACCGGCCGGTTCAATGGCAGTCTGAGCGATTTCAGGCAGGCCGCCCGAAAAAGCGGCGGAAGAAGGGAGCGCCTAGTTGGTCCAGGCTTCCCACCGCTTCCGCATCGGCTTGGTGTAGCGGCGGACGTCGACGTCCTTGACCCGATCAACCCCGTCACGGAGCGCGTCCGCCCCGTCCTCGTAGCGCCGTTTCACCGATTTGAAGAACGGCCAGAGAAATGGCAGCGAGACCCAGCTCCAGTCGGCGTCCGCCAACGGCAGGCGCGAGGCCAGACTCTTTTCTTCATGCTGGGAGGAATAGCGAATGGCCAGGCCGATGGCGAGGCCCGCGGCCAGCGCACCGAGGATCATCGGGACCGGGTTTTCCCGCAGGAAAAATTCGGTTCGCTCACGTGCCACCGCCATTTTATCCCGGGTTTCGTCCCAGGCCGTCCGGCCGGTCCGGCCTTCGCCGGAGATGACATCGCCGGCATGTTCGCCCTGAAAATCAGATGGCATCCGCTCGCCGCCGGAGAGCCCGCTCCGCGGATCGTTTTTTATGAAGTTTTCGTCGTTCGGATTAATCATATATTAGTTTCGAACCTCAGCGCCTCTTTGCGTCCTTCGATTCGCCCTCCGGCGACCGGCCGGTCGACGTCTTCGAGGGAGGAGGGAGGGTTAAAGGAGAATATATGGAAGAAAAACCAAAAGAACAGGATCGGGAGAATCGGGATCCCATCACCGGACAACCGGGCTCACACCCGATGGGTGCCGGGCTTGGGGCCGCGGGCGGCGGCGTGGCCGGGGCCGCGATTGGGGCGGCCGTGGGCGGTCCGCTCGGGGCGGCGGTTGGCGCGGTCGTGGGCGGCGTGGCGGGCGCCTTTGGCGGCCGCGGCGTGGCCGAGGCCATGCACCCGACGCATGAGGAAAGCTACTGGCGGGAGCACCATTATCATCAGCCCTCTTCCTCGGATAAATTCTCGTTCGAGGATTTCGAGCCGGCCTACCGGACCGGTTACGAGGGCGTGCTGAAGTATGCCGGGCAGCGCTATGAAGATATTGAGGGCGACCTGGCGCTGGACTACGAGCGCAACCGGGCCGGCTCCGCCCTGCCCTGGGACGAGGCACGCCATGCCACCCGGGCCGCCTTCTCCAAGGTGAGCAATGTGGTCGCGCCCCGCGATACCTCGCGCGGGATGCGCGGCGGAATCTAGGGCGCCGCGCCGACGGGAGCGTTACGCCGCAGCCACGGCCGCGGCGGGGGCGGTGTATTCATCGACCAGGGCGAGAAACGGGTCGATATCGAAAGGCTTGGTCAGGTAGTTGCGCGCACCGGCCCCGAGAAGACGCTCGATCTGGCTCGAGGTGGCGTCGGCGCTCAGCACCACGACCGCGATGTCCCGGGTGCTGCCCTGCAGTTGCAGCGCCTGGAGCACGTCGGAGCCATGCATGTCCGGCAGGTTCAGGTCGAGGAGGATCAGCTTCGGCTGCAGGCTGCGCGCCATCTCGAGTCCGGCAGCGCCGTGGGTGGCGTGAAGAACCTTCAGCTCCGGTCGGAATTCCAGGATCCGGGCCACGAGGGTGAAGTTCACCATGTCATCTTCAATGTAGAGAACGTCGCACGCCGGCGCTTCCTCCTCGCCTCCCGGGAGCATGCGCATCCCGGGGGCCGAGCCGCCCAGTTCGCTCTCGATCACCTGGAGCAGGTCGCGCGCGGAACGAAGAATCTGCTGCACGTCGCCGGTATGGCGGTAATTCGCCGGACGGAGGGAAAGCAGCTCGGCGAATCCGATGATGGCGTTTAACGGGGTGCGCAGTTTTTCGCTCAGCTTCTCGCAAAACTCCGGCGTTGCCCCCGGTTGCGCGTTTTTATCGTCTGTCTTCCGTTCCATCGTCATCATTCCACGTTTAGCCAAAGGCAGTCAGGACCGGGCTGTCCAGTTGGAGCCCGGAAGGTTCGTCAAAAGTCTGGTAGCGAAGCTTCTTCAGCATGTCGATGTCGCGCCGCATCTTGTTCTTGTGCGCGCAGTAGATCAGCGCCGTCTCGTCGCTGATCAGGTCCTTCTTGTAGGCGTCGAGCAGGTTCTGGTCGAAACTGTGCCAGCCCATCGTTCCGCCGGCCTCGATGATCTCATGGAAGGTCCGGTTCTCGCCCTCGCCGTAGAGCAGCGTCTCCCGGGTGCGCAGGCTGCTCCCCATGATCTCGGTCACCAGGAGCCGGCCTCCCTCATTCTTGTTCACCAGCCGCTGGCTCACCACGTAGCGGACCGTGTCGGCCAGGCGCTGGCGAACCTGCTGTTCCTCGTCCTTGGAGAACATGCCGAGGATGCGGTTGATCGTCTGCCCCGCGTTGATCGTATGCATCGTGGTGAAGACAATGTGGCCCGTCTCCGACGCAGTCAGGGCAATCTCCATCGTCTCACGGTCACGAATTTCACCGACGAGGATCGCTTTCGGCGCCTGCCGCAACGCCGCGCGCAGCCCGGTGGCGAAGTCGGGGAAATCCTTGCCCAGTTCACGCTGGCTGAAGAGCGCTTCCTGGTGCGGATGCAGAAATTCAATCGGATCCTCCAGGGTCAGGATGTGCACCCGCTGGGTCCGGTTCAGCTCGTTCAGGATGGCGGCCAGGGTCGTGGTCTTGCCGCTCCCGGTCGCGCCGGTCACGAAGATGATCCCATTCTTCTCCATGGTCATTTCCTGGAAAATGGGGGGAAGCCCGAGGCCTTCGAGGGTCGGGATCTCGGTCTGCAGCTTGCGCATGACGATGGAGGGTCGCCCGTTCTGCCGGAAAATATTCACGCGAAAACGGGCCACGCCCGGGAGCGCATAACTGCAGTCGCACGATCCCGCCCGGGTCAGGTCGCCGGTCAGCCGCTCTTCCCCGGCGGTGACATGGCGTCCGATCATGTCGATGTGCTCCTCGCCCGAGGACAAAACCGGGCGGATCGATCGGGAACTCCTCCAGGGCGCCGTGCTGCTCCACCATGGGAGGCTTGCCGACCGCGAAGAGCAGGTCGGACACGCCGGCATGGCTCTGCACCATGGCTGTAAGCAGGGCATCTATGGTTTCAGGACTCACGGAGAAGCTTTCGAGCCTTCTTCCATAGCGGAAACCGTGCCTCGCGGACCCCCGCGACCGAATTAGCGCCACTCGTGTTTCGGATACCGCCGCTGCAGTTCCTTTTTCAGTTTCGGGTAGGTCTCCTTCCAGAAACCCCCCAGGTCCTCCGTTACCTGGATCGGGCGATGATTTGGGGCCAGGATTTCCAGGCGCAACGGGATCCGGCCACGCCCCAGCGCCAGGCTTCGGTCCACGCCGTAGAGGTCCTGGATCCGCGCCGCCACCGTCGGGGGCAAACCCGGCCGGTAACTCACCCGGGCCATTCTCCCGCCGGGGAGTTTGACCCGCTCGGGAGCCAGTTCCTCCAGCGCCTGCAAGTTGGCCCGGGCTGAGCCAGGCCCGCAGTGTCGGCCAGACCGGCCGTTCTTTGATCTCCTTGTAGCCGGTTGCACCCTGGCAGATTTGTTCGAGAAGCAGCTCGCGGTCGGAGGGGCCCAGCGCGGGCAGATGCGCCTCCGGGAATCGCGTGGCGGCAAAGTTGAGCCGCTCGATCCATTGTTCCACCTCGTGGTTCCAGTTCTTCAGGACCAGGTTCCCGGCCGTTACTTCGCGGGCGAGCAGCGCCGCCGCTTTCGCCGGGTTCACCTTCTCCGAAATTTTCTCGGCCAGCACCAGGTCGTGGAAAAGAAGGCGTTCGCGCGCCGTGACCCGGCGCGTGCCCGGGATCGAAGACCGTTTCCGTGGCCTCGGCGTAGCCCGCCAGCTCCTCAAGCCAGGCGGGCTTGATCGCCGTGGCCAGGGTGAGCAGAACTTCGCGGTCGCCCGCGCCCGTCTCGATCTCGCGAATCTCGGAAGCGACCAGCAGTTCGGCTTCGCGCACGGCGCTTTCACGCGCCAGAACCCCGCGCCGTCCGTGCACCAGCGCGCAGCGGAGCGTGCCGCGATCGAGCCGCACCGCCACCTGGTCCGGGAAACCCGGCCAGGGTGCATCGCTCCAGGGCATCCGGCCCTGTCTCCGTTTCCTCCACCGACAACCGCTGCTCCCGCGCAATGCGCAGAAACTGTTCCCAGAGTTGCGCCGCCTCGCGCGCGGCCGCGGCGTTGATCCCCAGTTTTGCGCAACGCTGCGGCTGGAAATTGTTTTTCTCCGCGAAGCGAAACGCGCGGATGAGGGTGAACAGGTCGGAGGTGCCTGCGCTCGCGAAAAGATCCTCGCGGTCTTCGCGGGCCTGTTTGCTCTCCAGCCGGCGCAACAAATTTCGTCCCTGGGTCAGCGCCGCCACCAGCGCAATCGCGCGCACGCATTTTTCCTGTTCCGCCGCGAGGAGCATCCGCGCGTAACGGGGATGCACCGGGAACGCCAGCATGCGGCGGCCAAGCGGGGTGATTTTTCCCTGGGCCACCGCGCCCAGGTCGAAGAGGAGCTGCTCCGCCCGGCGCAGCGCCCGTTCCTCGGGCGCCTCCAGCCACCGGAACGCGGCCACCTCTTCCACCCCCGTCGCCTTGAGCGTCAGGACCACCTCGGCGAGGTCCAGCCGTTTCACCTCCGGAAGTTCCTGGGCCGGGCGTTCCAAATGTTCTCGCTCCGTCCAGAGCCGCAGGCAATGACCCGGCGCGGTCCGGCCCGCCCGGCCGGCCCGCTGCTCGGCCGCAGCCCGGCTGATCTTCTCCACCAGGAGGGTGTTGATTCCCCGGCGGGCGTCGAACCGCGCGATCCGCGCCAGGCCGCTGTCGATCACGGTCCGCACCCCCTCGATCGTCAGGGAAGTTTCCGCCACGTTGGTGGCGACGATCGCCTTGCGCTTCTCATACCGGGCCAGGGCGGCATCCTGTTCCGCCGGGGTCAGCTCGCCGTAGAGCGGCAGGGCCACAAACTGCCCGCCAACCGGCGAGGCGGAAATGGCGGCCAGGGTGCGCTGGATCTCGTATTTGCCCGGCATGAAAACCAGGACGTCCCCCTTGGTGCTGCGCGCGATCCGGCTCAGTTCATCCGCGCGCCAGATCCCAGACCGGGTAGTCATCGCCGCGCACCGGCCGGTCGAGATACTCGACGGTGACCGGGTGCTGGCGCCCGGCCGAGGCGAGGATGGGACAGGGCGCGAGAAACTTCTCGAGCCGGTCGGTCTCCAGGGTCGCGGACATGACGATGATCCGAAGATCGGGGCGCGCACCGGCCTGGAGATCGAGGGCGCGGGCCAGGGTGATGTCGCCGTAGAGATGCCGCTCGTGAAACTCGTCGAAGATCAGGACGCCCACCTCGCGCAGGGTCGGGTCGTCAATCAATTGGCGCAGCAGGACGCCCTCGGTGACAAACCGAATGCGCGTCTCCCGCGAGGTGACATTCTCGAACCGGATCTGATAACCGACCTCCGCCCCGATTCGGCCCCGCCGCTCGGCGGCCACGCGTTGCGCGAGCAGACGGGTCGCGAGTCGCCGCGGTTGCAGGACCACGATGGAACCGGCTCCCGGCACCCCGTGGTCGAGCAGGATTTGCGGCACCTGGGTCGATTTCCCGGAACCGGTCGGCGCCTGCAGGATCAGCCGCGGTTTGTGGCGAAGTGCGGAGACGATGGAGTCTTCCAGTTCGTAGATCGGGAGGCGCTCCATCGGGAACGGAACGTCGAACGCCCAACGCCGAACGTCCAACACCTTACGGAGGCCGGGTTTGTAACCCGGCAGTTTTCCCTTTTCTTCCCTTTCTCGCCGGTTGAAAACCCGGCCTCCATACCGTCGGCTTAAAACACGAGCGCGTTGACCAGCGCGTTCCCGACCCCGACCAAGGCGGCCGTCCACCACCTTACGGAGGCCGGGTTTGTAACCCGGCATTTTCCCGTTTTCTTCGCCGGGTTGAAAACCCGGCCTCCATACCGTCGGCTTAAAACACGAGCGCGTTGACCAGCGCGTTCCCGACCCCGACCAGGGCGGCCCCGGCGATGAGGCCGGCGCAGATCGGTTCCAGCCCTTCCACCCAGAGACGGTGACCGGGGGTGCCGGGCTGCTGGCCGCGGCCGCGCCACCAGAAAAAGAGGCCGCCCAGCCACATGGTGAAGCAGTACTCGGGCGGCAGGATGACGCCGAGACCGATTGAGACCGAGGAAAGCGGGAACGGTTTCCGCCGGATGATGGTCATGATCTCGATAAACGCGGCGAAGAGCGCCGCCACCGCCATGGAAACCACGGCGGAGGTGGGCAAACTGGAGATTCCCCGCGCGATAAGGTCGGCCACGCCTTTCCACTGGAGGGCCGCCGGCATGGGAAACTGTTCCGAGGCGATGGTCGCGGCGGAAAGCGCGCCCGTCGCGTCCGGGCGCAGGAAAAGAACAAAGAAGAGCGGCGTGGCCGCGAGCGCGCCCGCGAAAATGCCGATGACATGACCCATGGCCTGCTGGCGCGGTTTCGCGCCGAGCATGTAACCCGGCTTGATATCGGAAAGGAGGTTGCCGGCGTTGGAGGCCACCTCCGCCGTCATCCCGGCGGTGATGAGGTTCGAAGCCGGGTTGGTCCGGTCAATCGCCCCGATGGTGAACTGCGTGATCTTGCTCAGCGAACCCGTCGGCGTCCACGAGGTCAGCGCCATCGAGTTCGTGCAGATAACGGTCAGGACAATGATCAGCGGCAGGGAAAGCAGGGCGAGCCAGAAGGGAACGCCAAAGAAAATGTGCGTGAGCCAGCAGCCAAACACGCTCACCAGGGGCACGCCGACATAGGAGATCCAGAGGGGGACTTCGATGTGCTTGAGGACGTCGCCGTTCTTCGGCTTGTCCTTCTCCGAGCGGCGAAGGTTCTTGAAGACGCTGGTGAAAATTTCCGGCTTCCCGGCCAGCGCGATCAGTGAACCGACCACCATCATGGTCACGCCCCACCAGAGGGACCATTGGTTCACGATTTCCGCCCGGTTCAGCGGCACGATCGACCCGTCGGCCGCCGTCCGCGCAACGATGTCGCCCCGGGCGATCATGATCGGAGCGAGGACGAGGAAGTTTACCGCGGCGCCAAGCATCACGCTGGTGGCGACGCGGATGCCCATGAGCCCGCCCACGCCGAGCATGGCGGCGTCGAGGGTCAGGCGAAGACCGAGCGTGCGAAAATCGGTCCCGAGAATCTTCGGGATGCCCAGCTCCCACTTGGCCGCGAGAGCATAATAATATTCATCGAGCCGCTCGTGAAAAGTCCAGGGCTCGGTCCAGCCCCGCCAGCGATCAAGTCGCAGGAGCCGGAACTGCGCCAGACGTTGCAGGCCGTCGCTGATGAAAAACTGGTAAAGGCCGGTGAGACCGGCCGTGATCCCGAGCAGCCTGGCCTTGTACATGCCTTCGTCGGCCGCGCCGTGATAAAGGGCGTCCAGGACCACGCCACAGGCGCGGCCCTCCGGGAAAGGGCAGCTGGTCTTCGTTGATGAACCGGCGTTTGAGCGGAAAAGCGACCAGCACGCCCACGATCGACATCACCGACATCCAGACCAGCATCTGCCACCAGGGCACGATGATGTTGGTCACCATCATGTAGGCCGCCAGGCTCGAGATCAGCGGCACGGTCATGTAGCCGGCCGCGGTCGCGATCGATTGCATGGCGTTGTTCTCCAGGATGGTGAAATCCTTGCCCAGACCGACGCGCGCCATCGCCCGGTAAAGGGCAAACGCGAGGATCACCGAGGTCAGCCCCACCCCGAGAGTGACCCCGGTCTTGCCGCCGACATAGAGATTGGTCGCGGAAAGAATCCCGCCGAGCAGAAAACCGGTCAGCCCCGAGCGCAGGGTGAGCTGCGGCAGATCGCCGCGATAAACGTTCTCCAGCCACCAGCGGTCTTTTTGTTCCCGGGTCCAGGTGCGGGTTTGTTCGTCCGTCAGATGCGCAAGAGCCATGGCGGCCCATACCTCACCCGTTCCCGCGGCCCGCGTAAACCGAAATTTTCGGTCAGGCCGGCACCCCGGGCTTGTGGATCAAGCCCAGCCCGCAGGCATCCTTGTAAGGCGGCCGCGGCAGGGACATCGCGCGGGACCGGCCATTGAGCAGAAATGTTTCCGCCTCGGGATGCTGCTGCCGCCATTCGCGAAAGGCTCTCCCCACCCCGCCTTCCCGCGTCACGTCGAAATCGACCGCGAACTCGCTCACGTCGTGCAGCATCATCAGTCCGCCCACCTCGAGGGCCGGGTACCAGAGCGCCAGTTCCTCCATCGTCTGCCCGTACTCGTGCGAGCTGTCGATGATCACCAGTTCCGGTGCGCCGCCGAGATACGCCGCGGCCTTCCGCCGGCGCGGAGGAATCGCGCGAGTTTACCATCTCCACCTGCACGAAATCCTGGAGGCCGGCGCGTTGCAGCCATCGGCGCGACAGTTCACCCAGCTCCGGGTCAATCTCGAGCGTGAACAGGCCCCGGGCCGCCCCCATGCGCCGGAGCATGAACCCAAGCAGGAGCGACGAGTACCCCGCATGCGTGCCGAGCTGGACGATCCGCGCCAGCCGGTTTCCCGTGACCAGGCCCTGCAGGAGCGCGATCAGCGGCACCACGCACTCGCCGATCTGGCCGCTCCGGTCGGTCTCATCAAACCAGGCGCGCACAATCTCCCACTCCTCATCGTTGAGATCGGAGTAAATCGGCGGGACAAAATTCATCCCGGGCAGGCGATGCCACCAGTAACGCGGGTGTTCGCGTTCGCCCCAGGACCGGGAACGTTCGTCGTTATTCCGGTTCACGGCGCCAGGCGTTCGATGCTCCATTCCTCCCCCGCGTCACGCCGGTAACGGAAACGGTCGTGCAACCGGTTCGGGCGTCCCTGCCAGAATTCGACCCGGTCCGGCAGGATCCGGTAACCGCCCCAGTTCGACGGGAGGGGAACCTCGTTCCCCTCGTGTTGCGCCGTTAGCTTCTCCAGCTCCGCTTCGAGCACGGCCCGGTCCCTGATCACCCGGCTCTGCCGGGAGACGGAGGCGCCCAGCTGGCTGCCGCGGGGCCGGGCATGAAAATAACGTTCCGATTCCTCCCGCGAAACGCGCGCGACGCGGCCCTCGAGGCGGACCTGCCGCTCCAGTTGCGGCCAGAAAAAAACGGCGGCGCAGGCGGGGTTCTCCTCCAGCTGCCGGCCTTTGTCGCTCTCGTAGTTGGTGAAAAAGGTGAACCCGTCCTCGTTGAAACCTTTGAGGAGGACGACCCGCGCAGCCGGTGCGCCGCCGGGTCCGATCGTGGCCAGGGTCATGGCGTTGGCGTCGCGCAGGCCCGTCTCGACCGCGGCGGTGAACCAGAGCGCGAACTGTTTTACCGGGTCGGGATCAAGATCGGCCCGGCGCAGGCCGCGCGCGGCATACTCGGTGCGTAGACTGGCGATCTCGGCGGGATCCACGTTCTTCTTCTAGGCCATTTCCCGGCACGGGTTAAAGCTGGGAACGAAACGGGATGGCGAGAAACTCGGTGGCCCGCTCGAGAAGCGAGCGGTTGTAAAACTCGCCCAGGGTGTATTCGCGCGACTTTTCCAGGTCCCGGGCAAAAGACCTCCTCCATGGTCCGGCCGAAACCTGCACGTCGTAGACCACCAGGTCCAGCTCCTCGTTGATCTCAGAGGAGCGCGCATCAAGGTTGGAGGAGCCGATCATGGAAAAGAGTCCATCCACCACCATGGTCTTCGAGTGGATCATGGTCGGCTGGTACTCATAGATCCGGACACCGCCCTCCAGCAGCTTGCCGTAGGCGGTGCGGCCGGCTGATTGCGTCAACGGCTGGTCGTTGTGCGGGCCGGGCAGGAGCAACCGGACATCCACGCCGCGCGCCACCGCTTTCACCAACAGCTCCACCTGGTCGTCGGTCGGCGTGCAATAGGGATTGGCAATCCAGATCCGCTTCAGGGCTGCGGAAAAAGCCGCGGCCTGCACCAGGGGGATCGGCGCATAGGAAAACGAGGTGGAGGTCACGATCTGCGCCTTCTGCGTGCCCACGCGGGGCAAAGCCCGGGAATTGGCCCGCCCCGGTCAGCGCTTCGCCGTAACTCTTGATCCAGTGTCCCTGGAAAGCGGCCTGGAGCGCCGCCACCACCGGTCCCTCCATCTTCACGTGCGTGTCCCGCCAATGGTCCGGGTCCTGCGCGTTCCCGGACCACTCGTCGGAAAAAGCCGCCCCGCCGGTGAACCCGACCTTTCCGTCAACCACGAGCACGCGCCGGTGCGAACGCCGGTTGGTCCGGTCGAGTCGCCACGAGGAAAGCGGGTGGTAATAGGCGAACTTGCATCCGGCTTCCTCCATCATCCGGACATCGGAATTATCCAGCGACCAGCCAGAGCCGATCCCGTCGAGCAGTACGCGCACGGCCACCCCGGCCCGCGCGCGTTCGCAGAGCGCATCCCGGAAAAGATGCCCGGTGGCGTCCGACTTCATGATGTAAGACTCGAAGTTGACGGTCTCCTTCGCGCCGCGGATGGCTTCGAGCATGGCCGGAAAATATTCGTCCCCGTTCTGCAGCAGCTCGAACCTGTTCCCCTCGATCGGCACCGGATGACTCATGGCCAGGGCCGACCCAAAAAACTCGGGCGCCTCCACGGTGAATCCGTGTTCCAGCCGGATCTCCACCGTCTGGCGCCGGACAAATAGAAGTGCGAAGACCACGACCAACCCCAGCACGGTCAGCGTCAGCGAAACCCATTCCCCCAGGGTGAGCTTCCAGTATTTCCGGTTCAGCCAATCGGAGGCTGCGGCGCTTTTGCGTGCCATCCCTTTTAATCGTGCCGTCAGGCGGTCGCGGTCTCACGCACCGGACTGGTCGCGCGGATTTTTTTCACGGCGGCCACGACGCGGTCAAGCCCGTGGGTGAGATCGGTTTCCTTGTTAAAACGGCCGAAGGAGAACCGCACGCTGTTGCGGGCGCGATCGTCGCCGAGCTTCATCGCCGCGAGGACGTGCGAGGGCGTGAGCGAGCCGGTGCGGCAGGCGGAAGCAGCGGAACAACAGACCCCGGCCTGGTCGAGCAGGAGAAGCAGGGCTCCCGAATCGACCCCGGCAAAGGCAAGGTTGGTCGTGTTCGGCAGGCGGGACCGGGTGCTGCCGTTGATCTCCACCCCGGAAATCTTTTCGCGCAGGGCGGCCTCGAAACGGTCGCGCATCTCCCGCACCCTCCCTTTTTCTTCCTCCACTTTTGCCGCCGCCAGCTCCGCGGCTTTTCCCATGCCGACGATCGAGGCCACGTTCTCCGTCCCGGCCCGGCGCTTGTTCTCGTGGCTGCCGCCGAACAGGAGAGGACGGAACCGGGTCGAGCCGCTCACGTAAAGCGCGCCGATGCCTTTCGGCCCATGAAATTTGTGCGCGGCCACCGAGAGAAAATTGATCGGCGTGCCGCTCAACTGCAGGCCGAGCTTGCCCGCCGCCTGGACGGCGTCGGTATGGAACAGCACCCCTTTGCGCCGGGCCAGTTCGGCCGCCTCCATGACCGGAAAGATGACGCCGGTCTCGTTGTTGGCCCACATGACGGAGACCACCGCGGTCGCCGGGGTGATGGCGCGCTCGAGCTCGGCGAGGTCGAGCTCGCCCGCCGCGTTCACGCCGACCCTGGTGACGGTGGCGCCGAGTTCCGGACCGAGCGCCTCGGCGCAGCGAAGAACGGCGCTGTGTTCCACCGCCGTCGTGACGATATGCCGCCGGGCGGGGTCGAGCGCGAGGGCGGAGCGCAGGGCGGTGTTGATTGATTCCGTGCCGCTGCTGGTGAAGATGATCTCAGCCGGGGCGCAGCCCAGCAGGCCGGCCACGCGGCTCCGGGCCAGTTCGAGCGCCTCGCGCGCCTCCCGCGCGAGCCGGTAACCGCTCGAGGGATTGGCAAACTGGTCCTCCAGGAAAGGCAGCATTTCCGCCACGACCGCAGGGTCCACCCGGGTGGTGGCATTGTTATCGAGATAGATCAGCTGGGATGAATCGATCACGCCGGGAGCAGGGTAAGCCTCTCGTTTGCGATGGGCAACGCCGCGCTCAGTCGCGGCGCTTCGTCTCTTCCGCCGGGCGCGGGGCGTTCCCGGGATGTTTCGGTTCCCGGTGGGTGTAGCGGAAGTAGAGATTGCGCAGGTAAATCGGAAGCGGCATCGCCGTGCTCAGGACGCCGACCGAATCCCGCTGGTAAATGGCAAAGTAACTAAGCATGAGAAGGCTTCCAAGGGCGCTGCATTCCCAGAAGCCGAAGGGGATGACGCTTTTGCGGGCGCGTTCGGAGGCCAGCCACTGGATCAGGAACCGCAGGCCGAAAACAACGCTGCCGCTCAGGCCCACCACTTTCCACGGGTGAAAGGCGATGCCGAACACCGTGACCTCGGCGAAAATACTCAGGCTGCTCATAGGGCGATACCGTCAGGCAGCGCCGGGCGCGAGAACAGCTTTTTCCTCGCGTTGTGAGGCGAAGCCTTTCGGATAAAGTCAGGCCGCATGAAACCCATCTGGGACATGGCCAATCCGCAGCTGCGCGATCTTGCCGTCTACGAGCCGGGCAAACCGATCGAGGAAACCGCCCGCGAAGTGGGCGCGAGCGCGGACGAGATCATCAAGCTGGCCTCGAACGAAAACCCGCTCGGCCCTTCCCCCCACGCGCTTGCCGCCATCGCGGCCGCCTTGCCTTGCCTCCACCTCTATCCCGACGGCGGGGCTTTTTACCTGCGGGAAGCGCTCAGCCGCAAACTCGGGCTCCCGGCTGACCAGTTCATCTTCGGCAACGGTTCCAACGAAATCATCGAGTTCCTGGCGCACGCTTTTCTGCGCGAAGAAGATGAAATCGTCACCTCCGAGCACGCTTTTGTGGCCTACAAGCTGGTGGCCAAGGTCTTCGGCGCCCGGACAATCGAGGCGCCCAGCCCCGAGCATCGGCATGATCTCGAGGCGATGCTGGCAGCGATCACCCCGCGCACCCGGCTCGTTTTCATCGCGAACCCGAACAATCCCACCGGTTCCCTCCTCGCGCAGGAGGAGATCGACCGGTTCATGGCCGCCGTGCCGGACCACGTCGTGGTCGTCTTCGACGAGGCCTATTACGAATATGTCGAGAATCCGCCCGACACGCTGAAGTTCGTCCGGGAAGGGCGGCCGGTTATCGTCCTGCGCACTTTTTCGAAGATGTATGGACTGGCGGCGCTTCGCCTCGGTTTCGGCATGGCCCCGCGTGACCTGATCGCCGTGCTCCAGAAAACGCGGCAACCGTTCAATATCAATGGTCCGGCACAGGCCGGCGCTCTCGCGGCGCTGGACGACAGCGCACACCAGGAAGCCACCAGGAAACTCACTGATGAAGGGCGCTGCTTTTTCGAGCAGGAGCTGTCCGCGCTCTCGCTGCCCTTCATCCCCAGCGCGGCCAATTTCATCCTCGTGCGCGTTGGCGATGGCAACGCCGTTTTTCGCGAACTCCTGAAGCGACGGATCATTGTGCGCGCGCTCAAGGGGTATCATCTGCCGGAATGGGTCCGGATTTCCCTCGGCACCATGGAGCAAAACCAGCGCTGCCTCGCGGCGTTGCGCGAGGTGGTGCAGCCGCGCGATGCCTGACGACACCATTGCGGCGGTCTCAACGCCGCCAGGGGAAGGCGCCATCGCGCTCGTCCGCCTCGCGGGGCCGGACGCGGTCGCCATCGCGGAGGCGGTGTTTCGGGGAACGGAAACGCCGTCCCAGATGCCCTCACACACGCAACGGCTCGGCGAGATCGTCGAGAACGGGGACCGGGTTGACCAGGTCATGCTCGCGGTGCACCGGGCTCCCCACAGTTATACCGGCGACGACGTGGTCGAGATCAGTTGTCACGGCGGCGTGCTCGTCACAGCCCGCGTCCTCGACTGCTGCCTGCGCGCCGGGGCGCGCGCGGCCCGCCCCGGCGAGTTCACCGAGCGCGCCTTTCACGCGGGCAAGATCGACCTGACCCAGGCGGAAGCGGTCATCGATTTGATCCGGGCCCAGACCGACCTCGCCCTGCGCGCCGCCAGCGAGCAGTTGGAAGGCCGGCTGGGCGCGAGTATCCACGCGCTCCGCGACAGGCTGGTGAATTTGATCGCTCAGGTGGAGGCCACGATCGATTTCCCTGACGAAGACATCGATTCGCAGACAGTGGACGGGGTGCGCGCCCGCCTGACAGAAATCACAGAGACGATTGAGGGTCTGTTGCAGACGGCGGAACGCGGACGGATCCTGCGCGAAGGCGTGCGCGTGGTGATCTTCGGCGCGACCAACGCCGGCAAGTCCAGCCTGCTCAACCGGCTTCTCGGTTTCGATCGGGCCATCGTCAGCGCCACACCGGGAACCACCCGGGATACGATCGAGGAAAAGATCAACCTCGGCGGTCTCCCGGTGCGCCTGCTCGACACCGCCGGCTTGCGCGAGGCGGCTGACGAGATTGAGCGCGAAGGGATGGATCGGACCCGGCGGTCGCTCGCCCAGGCTGACCTGGCCCTGCGCATCGTTGACCGGAACGCGCCGCGACCGGTCGGGCAGACGGAGTTGTCGCCGGAGCAGGAGATTCTTGTCCTCAACAAATCCGATCTGCCGGAGCACTCCGATTGGGCGGGAACAGAGGGCGTGCGGCTTTCCTGCCTGACCGGCGACGGGTTTGACGCGCTTGAGCAAACCATTTCCCGGCGGCTGGCTGGCGGGAAGTTTGGGGAGCAAAGCGGCGTTACGATCAACCGGCGCCATCGCGGTTGTCTGGAGCGGGCCGGTGAAGCCTGCGGGCGCGCCGAGGAAACGCTGACTGGTGGCCTTTCGCTCGAGTACGCCGCGGTCGATCTGCGCGCCGCGCTCGATGCCGTCGGCGAGGTCGTTGGCGTGGTCGACCACGAACAGATTCTCGACTCCGTTTTCGGCCAGTTCTGCATCGGTAAATAGCGCAGGAACACGCGCGCGCGCGCGCGGTCATCCCGAGGCGCAGCCGAGGGACCTCCCCCACGCCAGTCGAAAACGCACGCTCACGCGACGTGTGGGCGACGGCACTTTGGGCGCTACTCTCCCCTCTTTCGGGCGCGCATCCGGAATCGCGAGGTCCTTCTCTTCGCTCAGGATGACGGCTCGCTGGCTGCGCGCACCAACACCTTCGTTTTCCTTCCGTCTCCCCCCGAAAAGTTTGCATCGAGCGAATGTGTGGTTTGGTGAAGTGTGTCCCCGACCTGTTACCGCTACGGTGTGCGGCCCCTCTTCTTCGCCCTGCCGGCGGAGACGGCCCATCACGTCGGCCTGAACGCGCTCCGCTTTGCCGCCCGTTTTGAAACCACCCTGCACGCGCTGCGCGCCTCTTTCCCTCAGCCAGACCGTCCGGTCCAGCTTTTCGGTCTCACTTTCCCGAACCCGATCGGTCTCGCCGCCGGTTTCGACAAGAACGGCCTGGCAATACCCGCCTTCGCCGCGCTCGGGTTCGGCTTTGTCGAGATCGGGACGGTCACGGCACAAGCGCAACCAGGCAATCCCACCCCCAGGATCTTTCGTTATCCCCGGCAGCAGGCCCTCATCAACCGACTCGGGTTCAACAACAAGGGCGCCGACGTGGTCGCGGCCCGGCTCCGTCGCCTGCGCGTGACATCGCGGTGGCCCTCCATCCCCGTCGGCATCAATATCGGGAAATCAAAGGTTGTGCCGGTGGAGGAGGCAGCGGCCGATTACCGCTACTCGTTCAAACGACTTGCGCCCCTCGCCAATTACGTGGTCTTGAACGTCAGCTCACCCAACACGCCCGGCCTCCGCCTCCTCCAGGAAGAAGCGGCACTCAACGAGCTGCTCGCGGTGATCCGTGACGAAAACCAGCTCCTGGCCCGGCCGATCCTGGTCAAGATCGCGCCCGACCTGAACGAAGCCGAACTGGAACAGGTCGTGGCCGCGTGTGAAGCGCATGACGTCGCCGGTTTGATTGCCACCAACACCACCCTCGACCATTCTTCGATCACCGCGGCGGGTTACCGCGACCAGGCCGGCGGCTTGAGCGGCGCGCCGCTGCGCGAAAAATCGACCACGCTCATTCGCTTCCTCCGTTCCCGCACCAGGCTGCCGATCGTGGCCAGCGGCGGCGTCATGGACGCGGAGTCCGCGCGCGAGAAAATCGAGGCCGGCGCGCAACTGGTGCAGGTTTATACCGGCCTCGTTTATCGCGGCCCGGGGCTGATCAACGAGATTGCCGGTGTCTTCCCGGTCCCTGCCTGATTCCGCGCCCGGCGCGCGGGCGACCTTGCCTGATTTGCCGGCTCTGCCACTATGTGACCGCCCTTTCGCCATGCTTCGCTTCCTTCTTTGCCTTCTGCTCCTTGCCCCCGCGCTTTCCGCGCAGCGGCCGCCGCCCCGCATCTCCGAGGATCGCGAGCTGAAAGAGTTCGATCTTTCCGGCTGGGATTGTCTTGATCGCCCGGAAGGCACGGCCAAGACGCCCGACGGCGCCGAGCGCAATCGTCAGAAGAATCGTCCTTATGTCCCTGTGCCTGGAACGGGTGTGAAAGATCTCGATTTCGCGGGGTTTCTCCGGCACGTCGCCCCGGTTGATCTCTCCACGCGCGGATTACGCCGCAAAGAGATCAGCGCGGCGCAACGCGCGTTGCTCGAGCCGCTCGAGAAACAGATCGTCTCGCTCACCGGCTACCTTGTCCTGGCTTATTCCGGTCCGCCCGAGTCAACCAACTGCGGCAGTGTCGATTTTCACGACTGGCACCTGGAGATTTTCGAGCAACCACAGGACCATCCGCCACGGGTGGGCGATCCGACGCCGATCATCGCAGAGATTGCGCCGCGCACGCAGACGGAGTTGTTTCGCAGCGGCATCCGGCTGCAGGACCTTGCCGCGTTTATTCGCGCGCCCGACCTGACCCATGAGCCGACCGGGAAAAAGGCGGCCCGGGTCCGCGTAACCGGTTACCTGCTCTGGGACGACGACCATAATGGCCGGGCCGACATCGGGGAGCGGATCGAGCGCACCGCGGCGAACGGTTATCATAATCCCTGGCGGCGCACCGCCTGGGAGATCCATCCCATCCTGAAGATCGAAGTGCTGGATGGAACAGCGGCGGTCGGGGCCGCGCCCGGGACGCCGCCGCCGGCCGCCCCCTCGCCTTCCGTGGCGGCCCAGTTCATCACGATCACGCAACCGGTCACGCTCAAGATCCCATACGGCGAGACCACCCTGCCGCGCGGGCTGCGTCTGCCCGTCGTGAAGAGCGATGCGGAAACCGTCACGGTCGAATATATGGGGAAGCGACATCTGGTGCCGCGGGCTTCGACCGCGCCGACACCGTGACGGGCTGATCCGGCGGCTCGACTTTTGGGGCGGGAACCGCCAGAGTTTCCTTCATGAAACGTTCTGCTCTTGCTCTTCTGGTTTGTTCCCTGCTGGCGACCCCGGTTTTTGCGGAGGAAGCGGTCACCTGCACCGCGGCCGAGGCGAAGGATCACCTGGGCAAGGAAGTGACCGTGAAAGACACGGTGATGGACGTTTACAAGGCGAAAGGGGGCAACACCTTCCTCAATTTCGGCGGAAAACATCCGAACGAAACCTTTGTCGCTTTTATTCCCGTGACCGCGGCGGAGAAATTCCCGGAGGCCGCGAAGATGAAAGGGAGCGTGGTCAGCGTGACCGGCAAAGTGACCGAGCACAAAGGCAAACCGCAGATCACGGTGATGTCACCGGAACAGATCAAGGTCGAGACCCCGGCCGCGGAACCCGAGGCGAGCCCAACGACCACTCCCTAGTAGGTGACGTAGTGGACGCGGCCGTTGATATCGACCCAGTAACGGCTGGCGCCGACGTGATAGACACGGGGCGCGCTGGCCACGTTTGATTTCTGATCATAAGCGCCGCGGTTTAACGCGGACACAACCGGCCGATCGTTGGCGCGCCGCATCCGCTCAATTTCGCGGCGCTCGCGCTCCTTGCCCTCGGCTTCGAGACGGCGACTGACGATGGCCAGATGCCGTTCGCGCTCGGCTTGGAACCGGGCCTGACGATCCGCGTCGGCATTCTGGATGCGCGCAGCCAGATCAAGATCGTTTGTGAGGCGATGGCGGGCGACGCGAAACTCCATGACGCCATCCGTCACCGACATTTCATCGCCATCATCCTTTAGACAGGTCACGGCCGTCCCCGAAGGCACACCATGCACGCCGTATTGATGCGAGATGCTGGTCGTCTGCATCAGAAAATAGACCCCCTCGGGGGCGAGATTGGGGCGGTCGGGCAGTGTCTTATGCAGAAACCACCCAGCCAGCATCGCCAGGGCCACGGTGCACAACAGCTTGGCCGTCGTGAACATAGAGCTTAATTAGCAGAAAGGCCGCCGGATTAGCCAGCCGAATTTCTCGCGAAGTTACTGCTCGCGCCCGGAAGGAGCTTTGCGCTTTTGTCTGCCACTCCTTGATCCACTGTTTGCCGGTGGAAGGGGCGACCCTGTCTCTGCAATTACTTCTGTGGTAGGCCCAACCGAGTAGGCCACCGAGGTCATCGCGCTCTCCGGCACGCCTTCCTTGAAAGCCTTCGCCCGAACGGTGGCGGTCGCTTTAAGGGTGAACGGCCCTTGGAAACGAAGCGCGGGATCGGCTGTCGGAACCGAACCATCGGTGGTGTAAAAGATGGTGGCGCCAGGGGTGGGCGTGGCCATGTTCACCGTAACGCTCTTGGAATAGGTGCCTCCCCGCGGCGCGAAAATGGGCGGAGCGACGCCGCCCGGTTGAGCAGTGAAAACGTAATCCTGCGGCGGCACATACCAGGAAGTGCCACTCTTCGACCAGAGACGGACGTAAATCGCCCTGCCGTCGGTCGGGAGATTTTGAACCGTGGCGGAATTGCCGCCGGTCTGGCCGGAATTATAAAAATCGGTCCCGGCCGGCGCGCTACCGACGGTAAACCAAAAGGCAACAGCGTTGCCCCGATTCCAGGTGAAGGTGGCGGTTGACCCGGCCAATGGGACACAAGGCGACGGAGTCAAGATGGTGCCGTAAGCAGGGGGAGTCGCCGAAGGCGTAGCCGAGGGAAGCGGCGTCGGGGTGGGCGCAATTTGAGAGACCGTCACGGTTTCGTAAAGCCCGCGCCCATGGGTGGCCGCCCGCACCATGCGTGAGGTGTTCTGGATTTCGAGACCGAACACAGCAACATGGGGAAACCCATTCCCGTACGATTCCCATGTCTGCCCGCCGTCGGGTGAGTAAAAAGACTCCCGCATCCGTGCCGACGTAGACGTCGCTGGAAGCGGAACCAACCAGCGTGACCGGATCAATGGCGATGGCATTGACGGGGATATCGGGCAACCCCGTGGACACCGCGGTGAACTCCACCTGGCCACAGATATCGGTCAGGCCGCCTAGATTCTCCGTTTTCCAGACGTGAGCCATGGGCGCAGAAGGCGTGCCGAAGCCGTTAAAGGCAATGTAAGCGACATCGCGATTATTCGGATCGATGGCGATTCTTCCCACCGGCGCCGCCGGGGTGGTGCCAGTGCCGTTGGTGGCACCGGCGCCGGCGACCTGGAGCATCGTCACACCACCGTTCAGGGTCGCGAAAACCTTGCCATTCGACAATCCCACGAGGCGTACATTGTCATCCTGAGGAGAGATGGCAATTGCAGTAACGGTCTGACCGGGCTGGAAAACCTGACTAACAATCGAGGAGGTGTTTGCGCGGTCGACTGAGCGATAAAGCCTGTTCGTCCCGAAGTACAGATCTGTTCGGATTGCCCGGACCCAACGCTTGGGGAGCATAAAACTCAACATCGTCGTCGATCCCAATTCCATTCAACGTATCCGAGGAGCCATCGCAATACGGCCCGAGACTCCACCGAAAAATACTCCATGAAAGGACCACTCGCCTTCGGTCGCACAGGGCGTGACCAGAGTGCGACCGGTGCCGATCAACCCGCCACTAACGTTGAAATATGTGTGGTACATCGTTACATCCACCGTGCCGGTGGCGTTTTGGTCTATCAGAGTCACCCCGCCGTCGCCGAAATCCGCACGCGTTAAACTGCCGTCCTCCCGCAACAAAATGGTGCCGTTGTCCTGGGTGCCGCCGAGCGAGAAGTAACGATCCGTCGGATGCACCGCCAGCCCCTGAAATTGCGTGGCGCTAAAAGTGGAGTTGTTCAGTGAGGTCCAGTTCTGTCCGGCATCGGTCGAACGCCAAATGCCCCCATCGTTACCATGGTAAATGATGGAAGGCGCTGAGGGCGCAACCGCGATGGCGTGCACGTCGACGTGGAGACCCTCGATACTCGAAGCGAAGCTCGTGCCGGCATCGCCGGAGTATATAAAGACGCCCTCATCGACGCTGCCGCCAACGTAGACTTTGCTGGCGTTTGTCGGATCAATCGCCACGGCCAGATCGTAGAACCCCTGCTGGGTGGCAAAGCCGTTCGCCAGCGGATCGGACGAAGCCGATCCAAAGGAGGCGCCGCCATTGGCCGAGCGGTAAACGCGGCCATTGGGATCGCCCTCATCGGTCACCGCATACACCGTGACCGCTCCGCTGATGTTCACAAGAGCCAGCTTGACGTTGGTAAAATCGCCCAGGGCTTTGGTCCGGGTGAAGGTGGGCGTCGGCGCCAGCGCATTCGTGCTGCGATAAATCCCACCGGTGCTGGTGCCGTTTTGACTGAACAAAGCGCAAACAAGATTGTTGCCGTTGGCAGGGTCCATCACCACCGAGGTCATGATGGCGTTGGTTTCAGAGGGCGCGACGTCCAAACGGGAAAAGACGGGAGTGCCAGTGCCATCAACCCCGGCGAAAAGGTTCGTTGTTCGATAAAGCCCTCGCGGCGGCAAAGTCGAATAGGCCGTGGCAAAAAGGCCGCCCACCCCCGAGCCGGTGGTGAGAAAAGCGTTGTTATGATTCGCAGGATCAATGGCGATTCCGACTATTGAACGCCCGGTGAAAATATCAGCGCTGTCGCTGGCGCGCAGGTTGTAGGGACCATGGATCACCGGGCTGGAGCTTTCCGCCTGCGTCACGATATAAAGGCCATTCCCAAAGAAACTGTCGCCCGAATTATTTCCCTCCCCTGTTCCCACGATCACATTCGCGGGATTGGTTGGATCGATCGCAACCGATCCGATCGCCAGCGGTGTTCCAATCGCCCCCGCCGAAACTCCGTCCATCAACTGTGTCCACGATCCACCGGCGTCCAGTGTCCGATAAAGTCCGCCCTGGGCCGTCCCGACATACACGATGCTCGAATTGACGGGATGCACTGCAATCGCCGTCACCCGTCCACTCACCGGATCTTGTCGCCCTCCCTCCGTCTGGCCATTCGGGATCGGGAACGGACCCAGCGCCGTCCATGTCGGTCCTACCACTCGCGGACCCACGCTGAGAGGATGGATGGTCCGGCCCCGATCCTTTGCCCGGGGGAGCTTTTTTGCCGGCGGAATATTTTCGATAAACCTCTTCGGCGGGTTTTCCTTGAGACGCCCCTTCCCACCTAGTTTTACGGAGTCCGCCGCTGAAAGCAGCGGACAGGCGGAAAAGAGAAAGAGGAACGACAGGAAGAAGGCGGGCGCCGCGAAACGCTGGCTGGGATATATCTTCATTTTCTGGGGGAAAGGGCCGCCAATCTTGGCAGGAAACTCCCTCCCTGCAACGCCTAATATTTACGCGCGCAACGGTTTTTTCCCTCAACCTCGGGAAATCTTCATTTTCCCTGCGCCTTCTGCGCCACCGTCTTAAGGTCACTGATACTGCCGTCTGCGAAAATGATCAGGTTGCCATTTCCGTGCATATTCCCCACCTCGGCGAACCAAGGTTGTCGCGCCCACCGGTGAGGAGTGGTGGGTTTGTCGTCAAAAGGGGTGGCGACATAATCAATTCTCAGGTTCTGGGATGCCGCCATATCCGGGTTACCCAGGAGATTTTGGATCGTCGGACAAATCCACGTCTTTTGTTCCACGGCGAACGGCTGCAATGCCGCCATCCACCCCGTAGCATAGTCACTCATGTCGGCATCGTCGCCGGACCCTGCGGAAATTTGCGGCCAGTGTTGGTTCTCCTGCAGGAAAAGTTCTGCACCGGTGTAGAGACCGCGCAGGTTGGTCATGCATTGGACCCGCTGCGCCCGCGCGCGCAACTTCATTACAAGCGGAATGCCCAGAGCGGCGACGATGACGATAATGGCAATCGTCATGCCAAGCTCCAGGAGGGTAAATCCGGCGAGACGCTTTCCCCGCTCCGCTCGAAGCAGCCTCAAGCTTCTAACTCGTTTCTGATTGCTTGAAACCGATAACTTTATATTCGATCGGCCCGCCGCTATTCCCGGCGGGATCCGAGGTGCAACCAGTAGGCGGAGGATTCAAGGGATCGCAATTCGGGTCCGGCGCATTCGTTCTGTAGGTGAGGGAAGCGCGGCCCCGGATACGATTTGCCGCCGAACTGGTCACATTGCGATTCGCCACAATTTTCGCGTTCACGAACTGTCCGTTGGCGTCGTATTGATAAAAGAACGTCGTGTCTTCGTCCTGCGCCACCCGCTCCTCGTAAACACTGTTAAGAATACCTGTCAATTTTGAAGAGTCCGGATCAGCCGATGCCACAATCGTGCCTTGATAAAAGATACCATTCCGGAAGGTCACTGATTGTCCGGTAGCAAGACCCTCCCTCTTGATGACGAGCGAGAATAGAGCAAGCGAGTTATCAGTCAGCGTTACGGGAGGTGGGCCTGGGTCCAGTTCGGTTGGAATTGGCACCAAAACTCCTGAATACGTTCCTGTCACCCGAATTGAACTTCCACCATATTGCGGCCCGCCCGGGACGGCGAAAGCCTGCGCCGCCAGGAGAACGACACTCATGAGGACGGCGAACGTGATTTTCATGACGCGAAGGTAGAAACTGGCGTGTCCGCCGTCAATCCGAATCACGAATTACCGCTCGACCGCAGCCAACACTGACGGAATTTCCACGTCCTTTGGTTCCGGATCGGTTTCCACCGCGAGTCCCAGCTCGCGCAGCAGGTCGGTGTCCTGGTCGGCGCCGGGATTGGCGGCGGTGAGAAGTTTGTCGCCGAAGAAGATGGAGTTGGCCCCGGCAAAGAAGCAGAGGGCCTGGCCTTCCCGCGTCATCCGGGTGCGCCCGGCCGCGAGACGGACCCGGGCCTTCGGCAGGGCCAGGCGCGTTACCGCCACCAGCCGCACGAGTTCGAAAATATCGACCGGCGGCTGCCCGGCCAGGGGCGTTCCCGGCATCGCCATCAAACTGTTGATCGGCACGCTTTCCGGCTGGGGATCGAAGTTGCTCAGCACCTCGACCAGGCGCAGCCGGTCCTCCACGCTTTCGCCCATCCCGACAATCCCGCCGCAGCAGACCGACATCCCGCTCCCCTGCACCGCCTCGATCGTGCGCAGCCGGTCGGCAAACGTGTGGGTGGAAACAATCTCAGGGTAATATTCCGGCGAAGTGTCGAGGTTATGGTTGTAGGCGGTCACGCCCGCCTCGCGCAATTTGCGCGCTTCGCCCGGCCCGATCTGCCCAAGGGTCACGCAAACTTCCATGCCGAGCCGGCCCACTTCGCGCACGGTCTCGAGCACCTGCTCGAATTTTTCCGTGCCTTCGCGCACCCCGCGCCAGGCCGCGCCCATGCAAAAACGGGTCGCGCCCTGCGCCCGCGCCTGTTGCGCCGAGCGGACAATCTCCTCCACGGGCAACAGGTCCTCCTTCGCCACCCCGGTGGAATAATGGGCGCTCTGCGCGCAATAACCGCAATCCTCGCTGCAGCCCCCGGTCTTGATGCTCAGCAGCGTGCAACGCTGCACAGCTTCGCCCCGCCAATGTCGCAGGTGCACCGCGCGACTCTGCGAAATCAGGTCGAAAAGCGGTTGCTCGTAAAGGCGCTTCAGCTCGTCGAAATGCACGATGCCTCGACGTTAATGGAATCGGACGGTCAGGAAAGGGAAAACGCTACTTGTCGCGCACCCAGGTCACGGCCGCGGTGATCTTGTCCTCTTCCCCCGCGTCCGTCCGATTTTCGTAGACGGTCATGTTCATCTTCTCGTCCGCCCCTTCTTCCTCGCCGGGTTCCAGGGCCAGGACGACAAAACTGCCGCCAAAGCCGTTGGGCTTTTTCGCCCCCAGCAGCTCGAGTTCAAAGGAGGCCTCTTCCTCGTCGCCGGTGACGTCCTTGTACTTGATCGGCTCGTCGTCGTTGAACTGGACGGTCTCCTCCGTGACGACCAGACGGTCACCCCGGCCGCTCGACCATTCGCCGACGTAGCTGGGCGCTTCCGTGGCCGGCGCCAGTGGCGGTCCCGGCCAGCCCCAGCAAAAGAACGAGGGAAAACCGCCTCATGAACGGCTCTCGACCCGGTCCACCTTCCAGCGCTGCTTCTTCTTCACGACCGACACCCGCAGCTTCGTGTTCATCTTTGCGCCGGTCAGGGTCACGTCCATGGTGCCGCGACCTTCGCTGATGTTGGAGCTTTCGATGGTGACGTTCTTGGCCCAGTCGGGATCAATATCCTGGGCAGCCAGGAAGTAGTCGGCGCTCAGGCTCTCGCCCTTTTTCATGCCGTCGATCTCGCGCAGGAGCCGCCCGGTCACGAACTTCTTCAGTTCCTGCCGGCGCGTCCCGAGGATGTCCTCGGTCTGCACGGCCGTGCGGACATACCAGTCGTAAAATTCGCGAACATCCTTGGCCGGGGCTTCATCAGCGGCAAAAGCGAACGGAGCCACCCCGAAAAACAGCGCAATCAAGAGGAGATATTTTTTCATAAGCAGGAGGGGAAACCTAACCCACGAGGCCGGAAGGTAAAGAGACGGAGGGTGTTGGGCGCATGGGCGGGCAGGAATCTCTTCTGACGAACCCGGGGCCCGCCCTATTCACCGGGCCCGCCGCCGGCGCCCCGCACTAGTCGCCCGTGGGAATGATGTCGGCCCCTTCCACCATCAGGATAACCGTGCGCTCCGGCGCGCGCGGACGATGGCGGACGCCCTTGGGGATGACGAAACACTGCTGCGGGCGAAGATCGATCATCCGGTCTTCCATGTCGATCAGGAGCCGGCCCGAGACCACGTAGAAGAACTCATCCAGCTGCTCGTGTTTATGCCAGTGATACTGGCCCTCGACCACCCCGAGGCGAACCACCGATTCGTTCACCTGGCAGAGGGTCCCGTTCCACCAGGGATGTTTCACTCCTTCCGCGATCTCGGCCACGTCGATCACCTGCAGATGCGGAAACAGAATCTCGAGGTGCGTTTCGTAGGGGGAAGCCGGTTCCTCGGGCATGATGCCGCCCATTCTGCAATTTTCCGGGCGCGCCCGCCACTGCAAAGCTCAGCGCGGACCGGCAGCCCGGCGCCGCTCCGCCAGCCATTCCTCGGAGAACCGGATGTGCCGGATGGTCTCGCGCCGGTAGGAATAGGTCACGTGATAACTCCCATCCGCGGCCCGCAGAAAGGCCGGATAAGAGAACCCGGAATCCTTGCGGCGATCGAAGTCCCAAAGGGTGACGAAGTTCCGGCCATCGGTCGAAAGAGCGAGCGAGATCGGGTTGCGCCGCTCCGCGCTGTTGTTGAAGACGAGCAGGGTTTCCCCGGCGGGCGTGGCCGCGGCCGCGACCGCGGCGTTCGGGTTCGGCAGCGCGAGTTGCTCCGCGGGCGACCAGCTCCCCGTCGCCCGATCAAACCGGGAGAAGAGCAGGCCGTCCCATTCCGGGTTGCGGAGATAAGCGACAAGATCGCCTCCCGGCGGCTGGACCAGCGCAGCCTGGAACGCGGGGCGCCCCGGGATATCAGCGAACTTTTTTTCTAGGATCACTCCATTTTCCGCCGTGACCAGGCAGGTGAAAGCGCGCTTGTTCCAGATCCCGCGGTAAAGCGGCACCATGAACCCCTCACCGACCGGCACCGGGCTGTTGCGGGGCAGCCGGCCGAAACCGCCCACGAGCGTGCGCGCGACCGACCATGTCCGCCCCTCGTCGCGGGAAGTTTTGTAGTCGACCCGCGCCGTGCTCCAGCCGCCAAAAGGCAGGGCGGCATAAAAGAGCCAGAGAACATTTTCACGGTCCCGGTAAAGCGCGGTGTTGCCCAGGCTTTTGGTCGGGAACCAGCGGCCTTCGGCTTTTTCCCCGCGGGCCACGGCCACGGCGGGCTCGCTCCACCGCCGCGTTTTCGCGTCGAACCGGCTCAGGTAGATCTGGACGTCCGGCGCGCATTCATGGCTCCCGGCATACCAGGTGCAGAGGAGGTCGCCCCCGGCCAGCTCCGCGAGGGAGGAGCCATGGTTCGTCTGGTAACGGCCAGGCGGGACAAGGAACGCGGCGGAATAATCCGCGGCGCCGCGCACCGGGCTTGCCAGCAAGAGGCCGGCGAGGATCACTCTTCCCGCCCGCTTCACGCGACGGTGCGAAGCCTGGGCGCGGTGATGTCTTCGATGGACTGGCGCAAGCGTTCCCAGTCAACCGGTTTGGTCAGGTGTTCGCTGAACCCGGCGGCCTTGCTCGCGGCCACATCCTCCTCGGTGCCGAACCCGCTCAGGGCGATCCCGGGCGGCCCTCCGGCCTCGCGCAGCCCGCGCATCAGCTCGAGCCCGCTGCCGTCGGGCAAACCGACGTCGCTGATGACCAGATCAAAGGGACGCTCCGCCGCGAGCTGCCGCGCCTCCGCCACGGTCCCGGCATTCTGCACCAGGTAACCGGCCCCCTCGAGAATCCGGCGCATGACCCGGGCCGTGTCCTGGTGATCTTCCACCAGGAGAACGGCGACCCGCTGCGGCTGGAGCGATCGTTCCTCCGGGAAATAAACCGGGCCCGCGAGCAGGGATGTTTCCATGGCCTTGAGGGTGATGGTGAAGGTGGCGCCTTTCCCGGCGCCTTCACTGCGGACGGCGATCTCGCCGCCATGCATGTCGATGACGCGCTTGGAAATGGCGAGACCGAGGCCAAGGCCGCCGAACTGGCTGGTGACCCGGCGCCCGCCCTGCTCAAAGGCATCGAAGATGCGCGGCTGCAATTCCGGGGCGATCCCGACCCCGGAATCGGTGATCTCGACCATGATGCGGTGAGCATCGTCATTGAAGGTGCGGATCTCGATGACGCCCCCGGCGGGAGTGAACTTGAAAGCGTTCTTGAGCACGTTCCAGCAAACCTGCTGGAGACGCGCGGCATCAGCCCAGCAATGATGTTCCTTCGCGTCGAAATGGCGGGTCAGGCGGTGGTTCTTTTCGCCCAGTTCCGCCGCGGTGATGGCGAGGGCGTTCTCGATCACGGCGTGAATATCGACCGCATCATTGTGCAGCTCGAACTTGCCGTGCGAGATGCGGGTGAGATCGAGCAGGTCATCAATCAGGAGGCGTTCCAGCTCAATGTTGCGTTGCATGACCTCAAGGTCGCGCCGGAAGGCGTCACTGATCTCCGGTTCGCGCCTGAGCGAGGCCAGGGTCATGAGCACCGGGGTGAGCGGGGTGCGCAGCTCGTGCGAGAGCATGGCGAGGAACTGGTCCTTGGCCCGGTTCGCCTCCTCCGCCTGCTGCCGCGCCTTTTCCAGGGCCAATTCGCTCAGTTTCCGCTCGGTCGTGTCCTGGATCACCGCCACGAACGAGCGCACCGCGGCCTCCTTCATTTCCGGGACATAGGTACAGTGCATCCAGCGATTCCCCTCCTCGTAGGGAACCTCGATCTCGAATTCCACCCGCTCGCCGCGCAGGGCCGCCTCGACGTAGGGCGCGATCGTCCCGAAGGCCGCCTCGCCAATCACCTCGCGCAAGTGCCGTCCCACCACCTGCTCGGGCGTGCGCCGGAATCGTTTTGCGTACGGTTCGTTCACAAAAACGTAACGGCCTTCCCGGTCGCAATGGGCGAGGAAAACGGTGATGGCATGGTCGGTGACGAAGCGCAGTTGTTTTTCCCCCTGCCGCAGCGCCTCCTCGATCACCCGGCGCTCGTGCACGTCGATAACCGAACCGATAAAGCCGAGAAATTCGCCGTCCGGCGCGAACCGGGGCCGGCCCGCGTCGATGGCCCACCGGTATTCGCCATCCGCCCGCCGCAGCCGGTAATCGAGCTGGAACGGCTCCCGTTTCCGGTTCGCCTCCAGGAAAACCTCCGCAGCGTGGGGCCGGTCGTCGGGATGGATGACATTGGTCCAACCCAGCCCCAGGCTTTCCTCCTCTGTCTGCCCGGTGAACTCGTACCAGCCGCGGCTGAGAAACGAACAGGCGCCATCAGGCTCGGTGATCCAGAGCCGGGCCGGGGCGGTGTTGGCCATGTCGCGGAAGAGGCGCTCGCTTTCGCGCAGCGCATCCTCAGCCCGGCGACGCGCCGTGATGTCGAGCACCGTGCCGATAAAGCGATCCGCCTCGCCATCCTCCCCGAAAACGGCTCGCCCGCTCGCCGCAATCCACCGCTCCCGCCGGTCCTCGAGCCCGACCACCCGATATTCGATTTCGAAATCGCCCGACCCGCCGGGCCGCAAGGCCGCCTGCACGGCCGCATCCGTCCTCTCCCGATCGTCCGGGTGCAGACCGGCCAAAAACGTATCGTGGGAAATTTCCGCCTCCGGCGGCAGGCCAAAAAGCTCCCGACAGCGGTCGGACCAGAAGAGCTCGCCCGTGCGCGGCCGGAAATCGAAGGTGCCAATGCTGGTTGCCTCGATGGCCAGGCGAAGCAGGCGCTCGTTCTCCTGCAATTTCCGGTCGGCCTCGGCCATGCGCAGTTCCTGTTCCTTGCGCACATTGATGTCGGCGCGAAACACGACCACGCCGTCGGCCGCCGGGTAGATGCGGGTTTCCATCCAGCAATTCCAGCGCTCGTAAAACTTCTCGAAATGCTGCGGCTGCTGGGTTTCGACCGCGCGATGCGCGTGCGTGTAGAAGGTTCCGCCGACCGCCTCCGGATACATCGTCCAGATGCAGCGCCCGATCATTTCGTCGCGGGAAAGATGGGCCAGCCGGGCCGCGCTCTCGTTGGCGTAGATGTAGCGCCATTCGCGGTCGAGGGCGACAAAGGCGTCGCTGATGCTGGCCAGGGCCGCCTCGCGCTGGTCGAGCAAATCGCGCACTTCGCGTTGGCGGCGGCGCGCGCGCAGGACGGCCTGAACGGTGCTGACCAGGGTCACGCCGCCGAAAGGGCGCTCCAGCAGGGTGACGTTGGCGGACGAACCGAAAACGGCCAGGGTGCGGGTGCTGACTTCGTCGGTCACCGCGCTGCTGGTCAGGATGATCAGGGGCAAATCCGACCATGGCGGCTGCTTCTTCAGCGCTTCCAGAAAGAGAGGCAGCTCCGGGAGGACAATGGCTTCCTGCGCGAGGATGACGGCATCAGTCTCCGGCCCGAGACAGCAGGCCAGCGCCCCAAGGTCGGGGCGGGTATGGGAAGTGATCCCGGCTTTCTCCAGGACGGAAACAGCCAGGCTGGCGTCCTGCCCCGTGGGGGCGACCACGATAACGCCGGGACAGGACTCAGCCGCGTCGCTTTTTTTCATGCCTGCGCTTCTTCCCGCCCTTCTTCGCCGGCTTTTCCCGGGTCGTCGCGGACGGTCGCGCAATTTCCCTGGCCTCAGGCAGACTCGGGGTGCCGGTAAGCACGCCACGAAATTCCTTCAACGGCGGCCCGACCGTGATGGCATCCTCGGCGATCAAAAGCTCGCGGATCGTCTTCTCGTGCGCGCCGACGCGCTTTTTGATCACGGAGATGGCGCGATGCACCGCGCCGCGCGCCTCAAAAAAGCGGTGGGTAATCACGGTATCGGCCAGGTAGGTGACGTCGATGGGCGACTGCATCTGGCCGAGGAGACCGGCCGGGGTGACCACCATCATGGTGACCACGCCCAGTTGATTCAGGTAGGTGAGCAATTCGTGCAGCTGGAGGTTAAGGGAACGATCGTCCCCCATCGACTGGAGATAGCCGTTCAGGCTGTCGAGCAGGATGACGCGGGTGCCCCGCTGCTCCACGTCTCCCTGGATGCGGGAGGCAAGTTCGCCCGGGGAAAGCTCGGCCGGATCGATCTGCACCGCGGAGAACGTGCCGTCCTCGATTCTTTTATCGAGCCCGAAGTTGAGCCCGCGCGCCCGCGCATGCAGGACGCCGAGGCTCTCGTCGAAACTGTAGAGCGAAACTTTTTCTCCCCGCTCCGCCGCCGCCACCGCGAACTTGAGCGCGAGGGTCGATTTGCCCGTGCCGGGCGGCCCGGAAAAAAGGGTGCTGGTGCCGCGGGCCAGGCCTCCCCCAAGGAGCGTGTCGACCCCCGGGATGTTGCTCGAGATATTCTCGCTCGGGAAATGTCGGTGATGTTCCGCCGCCACCAGGCGCGGGAAGACCGTCAGGCCGCCGCGCTCGATCACAAAATCATGGTTGCCGCCGCGATAGGTGCTCCCGCGGATCTTGCGCACGTTCAACCGGCGTCGCTCGGCCCCATACTCGGGCGCCAGTTGTTCCAGCCGGATGACGCCGTGCGCCAGGCTGAGCACATGGGCGTCGGCGCCCCCCTCGTGGCTGTCGTCCAGCAGCAGGGTGGTGCAATTGCGCCCGGCAAAGAATTGCTTGAAGGCGAGAATCTGCCGGCGATAACGCAGCGCCGTGTGCGAAAGCAGTCGCAACTCGGAGAGCGAATCAAACGCCACCCGCGTCGGTTTCACCTTCTCCACCGCGTCCAGAAGCAGCCGGGTGGTCTCGGTCAATTCCACCTCGGCCGCATGGAACAGGGTGTTCTGCGCCTGCGCGCTTAACTGCTGGTCGATCGCGGAAAGTTCAACAATCTCGACGTTCTTGAGCGACCAGCCGTGCGAGAGCGCCACTTCCTCCACCTCGTCGCGCGTCTCCGAGAGGCTGATGTAGAGCACCTTCTCGCCCCCCTTCGCGCCCTCGAGCAAAAACTGCAGGGCCAGCGTCGTCTTGCCCGCTCCCGGCATTCCCTGGATCAGATAGAGGCGGCGCGGCGGAAAACCGCCGCCAAGGATGTCATCGAGACCGGCGATCCCGGTCGGGACTTTGGAGGTTGATCTCTCTTGTTTCGGCACAGGCGAAGTCTAATTGGAGCGGCAACAAATGCGAGCGTGTTTGCCCGTTCTTGCGGTAACAAACCTACGCGACATCTGTGCTCCCGGATTCGCAAATGACCCCTCCGGCGGCGGTCCTTTTTTCGCACGCAGAACGGGGCGGGAGTTGAAGGGGACCGCTCTCCCGGGCGATGTTCGCCGATGTTGAAGGGGCTGGAGGTCAACCTGGTCGTGCCCGACCTCTGGCAACAGGAAGCCGTGCGCGCCCTCCAGGCCGGGCAGGATGTGGTGGTGCAGGCTCCCACCGGCGCGGGCAAAACCTACATCTTCGAGCTGCTTTACCCGTCACTGAAAGGGCAGGCGGTTTTCACTGTCCCGACCCGCGCCCTCGCCAACGATAAGCTGGCGGAATGGCGCGGGCGCGGCTGGGACGTCGGCATTGCCACGGGCGACCTGGCCCTGAACACCGGCGCCCGCGTGGTCGTGGCCACACTCGAGACCCAGCGGACACGCTTCCTGCGCCGGGAAGGACCGGCCCTGCTTGTGGTGGACGAATACCAGATGATCGCCGATCCGGTGCGCGGCGTGCATTATGAGCTGGCGCTCGCCCTGGCCCCGCCGAGGACCCAGCTTCTTCTCCTGAGCGGGAGTGTGGGGAACCCGCAGGACGTGGTCGCGTGGCTCCGCCGGCTCGGGCGCGAGGTCCATCTTGTCTCCCACTCCGAACGCCCGGTGCCGCTGGTGGAAGTCGATCTCGGTTCCCTGCCGGAATCCAACTTCGTGCAGGGCCGCCATTTCTGGGCGCGCACCGTCGGCCGGGCTCTTCGGGCGGATCTCGCGCCCGTCCTCCTCTTTGCCCCGCGCCGCCGGGCCAGCGAGGAAATGGCGCAAGCGATCGGCACGGCTCTTTCCGTGCGCGATCCGCTTACTCTCTCGCCGGAACAGGAGCAGGTGGCCGGAAAAAAGCTGGCGCGTCTCCTGCGCAACCGCGTGGCCTATCATCACAGCGGCTTGAGTTACGCCGCGCGGGCCGGCCTGATCGAGCCGCTGGCCAAGGCCGGCCAGCTCGACGTCGTCGTGGCCACGATGGGTCTCGCCGCCGGGATCAATTTTTCCATGCGCTCGGTCCTGATCACCGATACCCGTTATTTCGCCGGCGCCTTCCAGAAGCAGGTGCAGGCGGATGAACTCTTGCAGATGTTCGGAAGAGCCGGGCGCCGCGGACTCGACGACACCGGTCATGTGCTTTTTCTGCCGGACCTGCCGCGTCTGGGCGATGCGCGGCCGAGGAGCCTGAAACGCGCCAACCCGGTCGACTGGCCGAGCCTGCTCAGCGTCATGAACGAGGCGGCTGCGCGCGGCGAAGAGCCGTTCCGCGCCGCGGTCGACCTGAGCGCCTCGCTTTTCAGCCCGCAGCGGATCGCCCTTGGGGTGGAACATCCGCTCGCGACCGGGCCGCGCCCTTGCGGACTCATGGTTGAAGCCGAGCGCGCGCGCTTCATCCGGCGCGGCATGACGGAGATGCTCGGTTCGGCGAATGAATGGGAACCGGAAACGCCGGTGACCACGGCGCGTCTCGGGGAGGCGCTGGTGCAAGAGGAGGGAGAATGGCGCCGCGCCCTGACTCTTCCCCGCCTGCTGGATGGGCGCGGCTTTGGAAATCTTTGCCGGCTCCGGGCCGAGGCCATCTATGGCCGCGAGATTCCGCTCGCGACGCGCACCGGCGACAATCTCTTTACGCCGGTGAAATGGTTGCGCCGGGCGTTGAAACCGCCGGGCGCGGACCCGCGCGGATCGGCCGCCGCCGCCGAGCCCACGGTCTTCTCACCGGACACCTTGGCGGAGCTGGTCACGCCGCGGTTACCTGAATGGACCGGCGGAGGGGAGCTCGCCGAACTGGTCACCCGCGGCGACACCATCTCCGCCCGCGTCGATTTCTCGGGGATCATGGTCGAGGCGCGCCTGGACCAGCATGGCCGGCCGCTCCTGGATCCGCCGGTGCGCGCGGCGCTGCCGATGGTTTGTCGCGCGTGCGACCAGCGCGACCATGATTTGCGCGTCCCGATCGAGGCCACACCGACTTACGCCTGGCGCACCCTTGGGCTGGTCGAGGCCGAGGGCACCCCCACGCGCCGCGGCGTCATCTTCTCCTTCTTCCAGGCGGGCGAAGGCCTCGCGGTCGCCGCCGCGCTGGAGGAGAAAACCTACCCGGTCGAAGACCTCGTCTTCGACCTCGCCAACATCCGGGCCGGCCCGCGCTTTGCCGGGGAGGACGCGCCGCTTGGCGGCCGGCTCGGCGCCCTTTGCCAGCGGGTTTATTCCCGGGCCGATCATCCCGGTTACCTCGAGATGGGCGTGCCCGTGCAATACGGCTCCGGCGCCGCGGAAGTGGTGCGCGAAATCGTGGCCAGTCCCGGCGGCCGCTATCGCATCAGCTCGGAAACACTTCGCTCCGGCGACATCGAGCGCGCCCTCATGGAATGGCGCAGCCTGCTGCGTCACATCGTGTCCGCGCCCGAGCACGACTGGGATCGCTGGCGCGAACTGAAAGAGGCGGCCGCGCGTTTCGTTGATCGGACGGTCTCGCCGGCCTCACTTGAATTGCCGCGCCTGCTGGCCGCGCAAAAGCAGCGCCGCGGAACTTTTGCCGCCTGACCGGCGCCGGAGACCAGTCGTCAAAAATTCCAGCCGCCGCCCCAAAGGCTGGCCGGCGCAAACTCGACGCTGTTCCCGGCCGGGTCGCGGAAGTAGATCGAACGGCTTCCCGGTTCCCACTCCACTTCCGCCTCGAGCGGCACGCCCGCCGCCGCCAGTTTTTCCTTCCATCGTCTGGATCTCGTCGCCAGCTGGCGCCGAAAGCGCACGTGCCCGGATCCCTTTGTTCCGTGCGAAGGCACGTCCCGCCCGGCCGCCGCGCTTTGCCGGGGATCAAAGAGAAGAAGAACCGATGGACCGCACCGGAAAGAAACCAGGAGCTCGCTGCGCGTGATGACTTCGAGCCCCAGCACTTCCTCGTAAAATCGGGCAGCCGCCTCCAGGTCCGCGGCATACAGGACCGTCTCGAAAATCCTTTCAGGTTTCACGGCGGCGAAAGTTTACAGCCGTCCGGCAATGGAGGCGACGCTGATCCTCTCATCGGACAAGCGCTGGTCCCAGACCGGTTCGTCCCCGGCGACGATCCGCCACGGGGCCTGGTGACGTCGGCGCAATCTCTCCGCGATTTCGTGAAAGGAGAGCCCGGGATTCCCTTCCAGGTGGTGGACGCCGCCGGCGAACGGACCCGTGGCCAGCCGCCGCAGCGCTTCCGCGGTGTCCGCGAGAAAAGCGCATGAGGGGATCCAGGTGGTCGCGGCCACGATTCGCCCCTCCGTCTCGGCCGCGCGCCAGAGAAACTCAATCATATTGTTCGAGCCGCGCACGTCCCCGATTTGCCAGCCCAGTCGCGCCACGCGCGCATCCGGACACGCCGCCAGGATCCGTTCCTCGCAAGCCAGTTTGTATCGCCCATAATCGTCTGTCGGCTCCGGTTTCCTCTCCACGCCAAACGGCCCCGCTTGTGCGGAGGAAAAGACGGCGACCGAACTTGCATACAGCAACCCGATGCCCTCGGCCGCGCAAATGCGCGCAATCGTCTCCGCCCATTCCACGCTGCCGGTCGCGAGATGAAAGACGACGTCGGCGCCGGTGAGAAAACGACGGCCCGCCGCGGGATCATCCACCGGCACCCGTTCGCGGTCCCAGGGAACAACCTCGTCACCCTGCGCGGCCAGCACCGCGGCCAGGACCGGCGCCACGGTCCCGTGCATCCCGGTGACAATCGTCTTCAAAGCCATTTCGTGAGAAAAAGCCGGGTGCTGTCGCCAAATCCGGCGCTGCCGTAGAAGGCCTGCGCCGGCCCGTTCGTTTTCTCGACCTCCAGATGAAGCGCGCGCACCCCGCGTTCCCGGCAGATTTCCGCGGCTCGTTCCAACATCCATCGCCCGATCCCGCTCCGCCGCCGCCGATGCTCGACGTAAATCTCATCGAGCAGCGCATCAACGCCCTGGTATTCGAGGCTGAAACCGAAAGTGAGAATGAAATAGCCGGCGAGACCTTCATTCCCCTCGACCACCCACGCTTCCCCGCGCTCCGGTTCGCGCAGGAGCCGCTCCAGCGCCTTCGCGGAAGCGTCGCGGTCGAGCGGCTTGGCGCCATCCTCCTGGTAAAGCCGCGCGCTCAATTCAAGGATCGCGGGAAGATCCTCGGCCCCGGCGCCACGCAGGTGCAGACCTTCGCGCCGCGCAGGAGTCATTCCAATTTCGCGACCGGGTCGGCCGTGAGCCCGTTCTTGTAGATCGCGCCGCCTTTCATGACGAACCCGACCTCCTCGAGCAGCGCAATCTTCGTGAGCGGATCGCCTTTCACCGCGACCAGGTCCGCAAAATGGCCGGGGGCGATGACGCCCACCGTTCCCGTGCGATCGAGCAGCTCGGCGGCGCGGCTGGTGGCCGCCTGGATCGCCTGCATCGGCGTGAGCCCCCATTCCACCATCTTGACGAATTGTTTTCCGTTTCCGCCATGCGGATAAACGCCGGCGTCGGTGCCGTAGGCGATCTTGATCCCGGCCTTCGCCGCTTTTCGAAAATTCTCGCGCTGCAACCGGCCCACTTTTCTCTCTTTCTCGATGATCTTGTCCGGGTAACCCAGGCGCGAAAATTCCGCGAGGATGTAGTCGTCGTTGTAAATGTCGGCCACCAGCCAGGTGCCGCGCTCCTTCATCAGGCGAATCCCTTCGTCATCGATCAGGCTGCCATGCTCGATCGAGGCCACCCCGGCTTTCACCGCCATCTTGATCGCTTCCGCGCCATGCGCGTGCGCCGCGACCTTGTGCCCGGAGAGGGCCGCTTCCTCCACCGCCGCTTTCATTTCCTCGATGGAATACTGCGGCGCGCCGACCGATTCCTCCTCCGAGAGAACGCCGGCGCTGGCGATCAGCTTGATCCAGTCGGCCCCATATTTGACGTTGCGCCGGACCAGCTTGCGCACTTCGTCCGGGCCATCGGCGATCGACGGCGCCAGTTCTTCCAGGCGCAGGTAGGGCGAAAATCCGTTCAGGTCGGCGTGGCCGCCGGTGGAACCGATGGCCGGTCCGGAACACAGAACGCGCGGCCCGGGAATTTTTCCCGAATCAATCGCGCGGCGCAGCGCGATATCGACAAACTCGCTCGCGCCGACATCGCGGATGGTGGTGAAGCCGGCCTCGAGCGTGCGCCGGGCGTAAACATGCGCCGTGACCGCGACATCGATGGGCGAGCGGCGAAAAAGATCCTCGTAGTAATTTCCCGGCTGGCTGGTCACATGCGTGTGGCAGTCGATCAAACCGGGCAGGACAGTGGCGTCGCCAAGGTCGATCGTGTGACGCACCCTGCGGCAGTTCCTTTGCCAGGGCGGCCGGGTCGCCCACGGCCTTGATCCGGTCGCCCTCGATCAGGATGCCCTGGTTCTCGCGCACCACGCCCGCGGCGGTGTCGACCAACCGGCCGGCCTTGACCAGCAATGAAACCGCCGGCGCCGGGGAGGGCTCGGCCGCCATGGCCGTTCGGGAAACAAGAAGAAGCGAAACCAGGGCCAGGCGAAAAATCATGGAAAAGAAATAGCAGGGTTCACGGAAACCGCGATCACGCGGCGCCGAGCAGTTCGCGCGCGACCGCGGCGAACTGCGGCAGGTCGAGCGACTGCGCGCCATCGGAAAGCGCCGTGGCCGGGTCGGGATGAAACTCGATCATGGCCCCGTGCGCGCCGACCGCGCGCGCGGCCCGGGCGAGGGCGGCGACCCATTCGCGGCGACCCGCGGCATGGCTCGGATCAACGATGACCGGGAGATGGGTGCGTTCGCGCAGGACGGGCACGGCGGAAAGATCGAGCGTGTTGCGGGTGGCGGTCTCGAAGGTGCGGATGCCGCGCTCGCAGAGAATGACGCGCATGTTTCCCTCACCCATGATGTATTCGGCCGCGTTCAGCCATTCCTCGACCGAGGACATCATGCCGCGCTTGAGCAGGACCGGGATGCGCGTTTTCCCGGCGGCCTTGAGCAGGGCGAAGTTTTGCATGTTGCGCGCGCCGATCTGGAGAATGTCGGCCTCGCGCGCGACGGCCTCGATATCGCCCGGTTGCAGGACTTCCGTGACCACCGCAAGACCGTAGGCGGCGGCGGCTTCGCGGAGGAGCGCGAGCGCCTCAAAGCCGAGCCCCTGGAAATCGTAACGCGACGTGCGCGGCTTGAAACAGCCGCCGCGGAAGAGGCTCACCCCGCTTTCATGCGCGGCCCGGGCACAGGCGAAAATCTGCTCGCGCGATTCCACCGAGCAGGGACCGGCAATGATGGCGAACGGTGCGGTGCCGCCCAGGCGAATCCCGCCCACCTCAATCACGGTGTCCTCCTTGCGATGCGCGCGGGAGGCCAGCCGGTAACCTTTGCCGCCGCTCTTCGCGCTCGCGGCCATCGGCGCTGTTTCCGCCGCGGGCGCAGACACGATTTCCGGTAGCCCCGCGGGAATTCGTTTCCCTTCGCCCCGCCCGGGCATGTGGTCCATGCGGATAACTGCCGAGCACGCGGACCGCCTCGGCCAGGGCGGCCAGCTCGGCGTGCGCCTCCTGCACGTTTGGCTCATGCAAGCCGCCCTCATGATCGAGATAAAAAAGATATTGCCACGGGCGCTCGGGCGACGGCCGCGACTCGAGCTTGGTCAGGTTGACGCCGTGCCGGGAGAGGGCATCGAGCCCGCGCGCGAGCGCTCCCTGCTGGTGCGCCATGGTCACGAGCAGCGAAGTCTTGTGCGGCAGACGGGCGTCGACCGGGCGGGGTTCCCGCGCGACCACCACGAAGCGGGTGTAATTCTCCTTCTGGTTGGCCACGTTCCGTTTCAGGACCTGGAGACCGTAACGCGTGGCTGCTTCCTCGCTGGCGATGGCCGCGCGGGAAAGATCGCCCGATTCCGCCACCATGCGCGCGGCGCTGGCCGTGTCCTCGACCATTTCGACCCGGCAATCTTCCAGGCTCTCGAGAAAGGTGCTGCATTGACCGAGCGCCTGCGGATGCGAGGCAATCCGCCGGATCATGCCGAGCGGGACCGCTTCCGTTGCGAGCAGGCAGTGTTCGACCCGGTAAATTTCCTCGCCCACGAGATGGAGATCAGCCCGGCTCAGCAGGTCGTAGGTCTCGGCAATCGAACCGACGATGGAGTTTTCGATCGGGACAAAGGCCAGCTCCGCCTCGCCCCGCTCAAGCGCGCCGAGCGCGGCGGCGAAGGAAGGATAGCCGTGGTACTGCACTTCCCGCGGTGAAGCCGCGAAACAGGCCCGGGCGGCGGCGTGACTGTAGGCCGCCTCGACTCCCTGATAACTGATGACCAGCGGGGTGCCGGGTGCGCCGGGATTCTGCCGGGCTGCCTGGAAACGAACCGAATACTCGAGGATGCGGCGGTAAAGCGATTCGATGAAATAGGTGTCGAGCTGGTTGGCGCGGGCCAGTTCCGTGACCTTCTCGAGGAGTTCGCGCTCGCGTTTGGGATCCTGCAGCGGGAGGCTGGGATCGCTCTTCAACGCCGCCACTTCGTCAACCAGGCGCTGGCGCTCGGCCAGCGTCTCGACCAGGTGCCGGTCCGTCTCATCCAGGCGCCGGCGCAGCTCTTGCAGGGAATTGTCCATGGGCAAAGGGGCGAACATGGAACCTTAAACCCTGGCCCTTGAACAGGCCAGAATCGCCGGGCCCGGCCGTCCTCCACCCTTTTCTCAGGAAAATCAGGGCTGCGGGGAAAGCCGGTAGACCTCCACCAGGCCCACCCCTTCCGAGGCGCCCGCGCCGCGAATGATGGCGGTGTAGGCTCCGGGAGCAGGCACGAAGAGGATCGCTGATTCCTTGTTGTCCGTCGGTGCGAATCCCACCGAGGTGATGTGAGCCGCCTGTGACGAGTTCATCCAGTCATCGTTAAAGGCCATCACGACGCCGTTCTGGTCATACAGGGTGAGATTGGGATCGGCCAGGGGATTGGTCACCCCGGAGTTGGCCAGCGACGGCCCGATGGCCCGCACCACCACGTACTCGGATCGTTGCCACGAACGATCAGACCGCCGATGAGCACATTGTCGCCGGTGGAGACGTAGCCGCGTGACGAAAGGTTGAGAAGATGGTCGAAGCTCTCGATCTCGAGATCATAGATTTCGATCAGGCCGATCCCGGTCATTCCCTGTTTCCCGCTCAGGACGGCGGTGTAGGAGGAATCGGTGGGCAACTCGAGAAGAATGGCCGCTTCCATGGGGTTCGTCGGCGCCAGGCCGGTCGCCTGGATCCCGGCCTCCTGGGAGTCCTGCCAGTTGTCGTTGGAGGCAATCTCCATCCCGCTGGAGTCGAAGATCTGCAGGAACGGGTCATCCAGCGCGCCGGTCACCGGCAGCGAACCGCCCAGTCCGCGAATAAGAACGCTCTTGGTTCCCGGCAACGTCCGGGTCCGGCTCATGGTAGACTCGTCGCGAATGATCAGGCCGCCGATGGCCACGTTGTCCCCCGTGCCGACAAAAGCGCGCGTGGAGATGTTTGCCAGTTGGCGCCGGATCGGGACGATCGGCGCGCGGCATTTCCCGCCGGACCCCGCGAAATAAAGAGCCACAATTTCCGATTCGGTCAGGACCCGGGTAAAGAATTCCACTTCATCAACCAGGCCTTGGAAGGGAAACTCGAGATCGCCCGCCGCTCCGATCTTTGCCGTCGGGCCCGTGGTCGCAGGCGTGCCTCCCGCGTCCGCCACGAGCGAAACAGGACGGCTGACGCCATCCACATAAAGCTGGATCCGCTGGCCGGCGGACGCACTGCCGTCGTAGGTCATGGCGACGTGCTGGAAGATTCCGGGCTGAATCGTCCCGTCCGCGGTCTTGTAAACCGTCACGGGCCCGTTTTCATTTTTGACCGAGCCCCACAGGGCCCCGTTCTGGTCCACCGCCAGTTCATAGCTCCCGTCAGTATTTCCCTCCCAGTCTGACACCACCGCCGCGTAGAAAGCAGGCAGGATGGGATTGATCCAGGCGTCGATCGTGAAGGTGGCCGGCAGATTGATGTCGCCCAGGTCCACATAATCGTCGTTCCCGTCAAAACGGAAGGCGCCGCCGACATGCCCCACGGCAAAACTCGCGCCGCTCTCGAGGGTTCCATCGTTTGGCCCCTGGATGTCATCCGCGTTTCCATCGCCCGGCCACCAGCTCAGCATGTCCGGCGGCGGCGGGGTGCAGGGGCGGCATTTGCCGGCGCTGCCGGCCTTATAAATGGCGGCAATCTCGGTCGCGCTCAGGCCGCGGTTGAAGATCTCCACCTCGTCGATCAGGCCGACAAAATTCGCGTTATCGCCACGGCCGCCAATCGCCACTTCGGAGTTGGTCCCCTCAAGAGGGCCGTCCGCCGCTGCCGTGGCCACCACCTGGCCGTTGATATAGGCGGTCACGCTCGCGCCGTCATAGGTCATGGCCACGTGCGACCAGGTATTCAACGCCACCGGCGTGGCGCTGCCCACGAAGGTCTCTACGCTGTCCGTTTTTACTCCTACGAGCAGATTCCCGCCATTAAGCAGCATGACGTAATCGTTGAAACTCGATGCTGTTTTGCCGGCAATGATGCCGGTCTGTCCATCGAGCGTCGGAAAAATCCAGGCATCCACCGACACGGCGTTCCCGGTGAAGCGCAAATCGGGATCATTCCCGATGCTGACGTAGCCGCTCCCGTCGAAAGAAAAAGCGCGGTTGACCAGACCCTCCGGGAACGTGATCGAGCCGACGAGGAACCCGTGGTTATCTCCCTGGATGTCGGCCAGGGTCCCTTCCCCCGGCCACCACGCCACCATGTCGGCCGGCGGTTCGGTGCACTCGCATTTCCCCTCGGTGCCGGCCTGGAAAAGCGCGGCGATCTCCGCCGCGCTCAACTCCCGTCCGATGATTTCCACTTCATCCAGGGCGCCATCGAGGTAACCGCCGTTCTGGCCGGCCGTGATCAGCGCACCCAGATAAACCGGGGTGGCGCTTTCCTGAAGATCGCCGGTGGCGTTTCCTGTTTCGACCTCCACTCCATCGAGATAGAGGCGCATGACGCTGCTTCCGTCATAGGTCGCGGCGACATGATGCCAGGCTCCATCCGCCACCGAGGTGGTGGCACTGATCTCCACGCCCAGGGGTTCATTCGCCGTGAAGACTGTCCAGCGAAGCACCCCGCCGGGGTCCAGAAACAGGCTGTAGGAATCATTATCCGGGTTCCCATCAAGGTTCGCTTTGCTCACCAGGCCCCTCGAAGAAGAGACCGTGCCCACGACCCGCACCCAGGCGTCCACCGTGATGGCTTTAGGATTCAGGGAGGCGCTGTTGCTGACAAAGACAAAATCGCCGTCGCCATCGAAGCTGAAAAAGTTGCCGACCCAGCCGGGGAGAAAGTCGGTCGCGCCCATGAGCGAACCGTGATTGCCGCCAACGCTGTCATCGGCATTAAATTCTCCGCGCCACCAGGCAATGGTATCTTTCGGCACCGGCGCGCAGCCCGCGGAAACGTGAAACTCGCCGCCGAGAAAGTTCATGTTGTCCGTTTCGACCGGGTCCACACTCTGGGAGAAATTTCCCTGCCGATCGGTACTGATAGAGCACCCCTTTCGTGATCTGTGAAGTAAGCCAGAGCGTGCCATCCGAGGGATCCAGCGCCAGAGCCCCGGTATCCAGGAGACCGGTGGAGAAACTGCCAAGGAGCGCGCCCTGGAGAGTGTGATGACGCACCTCTCCGCTATCAAAATTCAGAATCCAAAGAGTGCGGTCCGAAGCATCATAGGTAATGCCCAAATCGCCGGCCGCCCCCGTAAATAAAAGCTGAGCCCCGCTCCAGTCGGTCTCGAAGCGGTAGACGTTGCCGGTGTCATAATCGACCGAGTAATTATGCCGCCCATCGGTCGCGCCATCGAAAAAGCGGGCGTCCGTCACGCTGTGAGAAAAGTTTGCCATTAGGGGCGAACCGTCCAGTCGGTATCCTCCGCCCGGCAGCCCGCTCCGGATCCCGGTGGTTCGAATCGTCCCGCCTGAAACAGCCAGCGGATACTCCTCGGAATACTGCTGGGTCCAGGAATGGACGACCGCTCCGTGCGCGACGGCGAAATTCAAGTCCTGGTCCCCGGCGGTCAGGTAATAGGTGCTCGTTTGCGCTTGCGATAACGCGCTACTCGCCAGGAACAGCGGGATCATTAGCATCCGGACGCGCGCACGCGCCGGGGTTCTCCACACGACAGGCATTTTCATAGGAAACCTCCGGATTCAGAGATCAAGCATTGCGAACCGGCGCGCCCGGCGCCGGCGACTCCCCCAAGACGGTTGGGGTGCGATGTCAACATAGTGACGCCGGGGATTCTGGGAAACCGCCGACCGGCCCGTCAATTGTTTTATACGCCATTTCGCGAGATGGGGGCCCGTGGTATCGGTCCCGCATGCAAACTCCTGCCGCGCTCGGTTACCGGATGCCGGCGGAATGGGAACCGCACGCCGCCACCTGGCTTTCCTGGCCGCGCCGCGAAGGGATCAGTTTTCCCGACGCCTACGACCGGGTCATGCCGACTTTCCGCGCCATGGTCGAGGCACTCGTGGAATCGGAGCCGGTCTGCCTCAACGTCACCAACGGCGCGCACGAGGCCGAGGCGCGCGCCGTGCTCGAGGGCATCGCGCCGGAATGCCTCACCTTTTACACCGTGCCGACAAACGAGCCCTGGTGCCGCGATCACGGCCCGATCTTTCTCACGCGCGCGGAGGAACCGCGGCTGGCGGCGGTCGACTGGGGCTACAACGCCTGGGGCGGCAAGTATCCGCCCTTTGATCTTGATGACGTCGTGCCGACCCGCATCGCCGAGGCGTTGCACCTGCCGGTTTACCGCAATCCGATGGTGCTCGAGGGCGGTTCCATCGAGGTCAACGGCGCCGGCGCCCTTCTCACCACCGAATCCTGCCTCTTGAACCCAAACCGCAATCCGGGCCTGAGCCGTAAGGAAATCGAGCAGCAAATGCGTGATTACCTTGGTGTGCGCGACATCTTCTGGCTCGCGGCCGGGACCGAAGGGGACGACACCGACGGTCACATCGATAACCTGGCGCGGTTCATTGATGAACGGACGGTGGTGGCGCTGGTGGAACACGACCAGGCCAGTCCGAATTACACGCCCCTCCAGGAAAACCTCCGGCGCTTGCAGGAGATCCGGATCGACGGGCAACCGCTCACGATTCACCCGCTCCAGGCGCCGCCCCGGATGGAGCGCGAAGACCTGACCCTGCCGGCGAGCTACGCCAATTTTTACATTGCCAACACCGTGGTCCTCCTCCCGATCTACCGGCACCGGAACGACCAGGAAGCCATCGCCCTTCTTACCAAACTATTCCCCACCCGCCGCATCGTCCCGATCGACGCCGTCGAACTGATCTGGGGCCTCGGCGCCTTCCATTGCCTGACCCAGCAACAGCCGGCGGTCTGATCCCGATGGGGGTATGGTCGACGTCGCTCCGGGGGTCGCTGGAACGCGAAGCCTTGCTTTAGCGGTGAAAGAACCATCCAGTGCCGCCTGGCAACCCCAAACCGGGATAATAACCTTGACCCCATCGCCAAAATAAAAAAATCTCGGCTTTTATGAACTTATCCGCGCTCCGCGCCTCCCTTTCACCTTATCGCTCTTGGTGTCTTACCCTTGGCTTGGGGGCCGCGGCGATTGCCGCCACCAGCTTTGCCGGCAGCAATGTGGCCATGGATAGCAAAACCATGGTCGAACCCATGGCCCCGCCCGCTCCGCTTTGCGATTGGAGCGGCTTTTACGCCGGTATTCACGGCGGCTGGAGCCATTACGAGTATCGGCCCGACCTGAAGGGGGACTTTGCTGACTTCAGTTTGTCGCTGCCAGATTCCACTCTCGAAGATGACACCTTCGCGCTCGGCGCCCAGCTCGGTTACAACTGGCAGGTTCGGTCCTTTGTCTTCGGCATGGAGGCGGACGGCTCCTGGATCAACGCCGACACTTACAATCGCCGCCTCGATATTGGCGAAAACAACAATTTCTATCACGAGAGCGGCGAGATGGATTGGTTCGGGACCGTGCGCGGACGCGCCGGGTTCGCCGTCCAAAACCTCCTCATCTACGTCACGGGCGGCGCGGCTTTTGCCGATGGCCAGCGTTCGACCCGCTACGAAGAAGAGCTCGAGCTGGGCGTGGCGGAGGAGCTCAACACTTGGGACGCGGAAGATTTCCGCTTCGGCTGGACCGTCGGTGGCGGCGCGGAGGGTACGCCATTGGGTGCAATTGGAGCCTCCGGCTCGAATCGCTCTACGCGAACTTCGGCGATGGGGATGCCGCTCAGGTCCCGGCCGGTCCTTCGCGGCTGGAAGCGGAAGACGATCTCTGGATGGTCCGCCTCGGCGTTAACTACCGGTTCGGCGGCCGCTAAAAAACGCCGCTCACGTTCTGCAACGAGTGAACAGCCGGGCGCAAGCCCGGCTGTTTTTTTGCCCGCGTTTAAACGAGACTGTTCGTCCGCCATGGAATCCTTTGCTTCGACCGCCTCGGCGCCGGCCTGGCGCTGGGCCCTCATCCTCTGCGTGCCGGTGGTCAGCCTGCTCGTCGCCACGCGCCAGATCTATCTGAGCAACTGGCACGATCTTTCCACCTGGAAAGGGGGCGGCATGGGGATGTTCGCCGGAGCTGACAACACCTCTACCCGTTACACGAAAATCTATGTGGTCGACCCCGTGGGTAATCGGCATCCCCTGACCCGCTTCGCGCCTTCGCACACGCAATTCCTCGGCCGCGCCCTCAATTATCCCACCCGCGCCAGACTTTCTCCTCGCCGTCCGCGACATCGCCGCGATGGATTGGGTGGCCGGAAGCAAACGGATGCCGGTGGCCCGGATCGATGCCCGCGGCGAAAACGCCGGGCGCGCCGGCGAATCGTATCACATGATGATCCCGTTTGGCCGGCGACCGCCGGCGGAGCCGTGGAAATGGGAGGTGGTGGTTGAGTACTGGAGAATTTCCTACGACCCCGCCACGCGCATCGCCCGCTCCGCGCTTGCCGAGACCTTTCGTTTTTCCCCCGCCGAGATTTCCGGGGAAGCGCCATGAGCACCGTCCCTGCGCGCCAGCCCGTCCCCTTCGCCGCGCGCCCTCTGGCAGCGCCTGGTCGAGTTTGTGCGCGCGCTCGACACCGTGCACACGGTCTCGCTGCTGAGCCTCTTCCTCGCCATCATCTTCGGGTTCCAGCACTGGCTCTTCCAGATGGCGAGCTGGCTCTGTTTTTTCGTTTTCCTGCTCCACCCGATTGTCCTCCGCCGGGCGCTCTTCTGGTTCGCCATGGCCGGCGCCGGCAGCGTCGTCGTCTTTCTCGACTGGCAGGCGGCGGACAACCACAAATACCTCCTGGTTTACTGGCTCTGGGTCCTCTTCTTCTGCCATCTCGTGGCCGACCCGGTCCATCAGCACCGCGCCATTGCCGTTAATGCCCGCTTTTTCCTCTGCTTCATCTTTCTCCTCGCGGTGGGACAGAAGCTCGCCTCGCCGACCTATCGTTCCGGCGAGATGTTTGAGCTCTTTCTTTACCTGGACGCCCGCTTCACCGCCTTCGGCAAGCTGATCGGGATCGACCCGGAAGTGCCGGAAGCGGTCAAACGGAGCATGGCCTTCTTTCGCAGTCCGTTCTCCGAGGTGATCGATCAGCGGCTGGAGATCCCGGGCACGGACCGGGCCCACCTGGCTTCCCTCATCATGACCTGGTGGGATGTGGTCATTCAGTCCGCCATCGGTGTTCTTTTCCTTTTCCGCCGAAATTTACCGGATCGGCTGGCGCACAGTGCGCTGCTTCTCTTTATCGTCACCACTTATCTCCCAGCGCCGGTTTATGGTTTCGGCTGGATCCTTGGCCTGATGGGTTTTGCTTTGGCTCGCGATCGCTGGCCCGGCTTCGCCGCCGGTTACCTCGCCGCCTTTGTCGCCATCCTGCTCTACCAGATCCCGTGGCGCGACTGGGTCCTCGCGTAATTCAACAAACCCTCTCGCGCCCGCCCCTTTCTGTTAATCCTGTCTGCTTTTCCCGCCCGCCACTGCGCGCGCGACCGGTTCCAGCGCCTGCCAGACGGTCTCGGCCAGCTTTTTCTGTCCCTCCGCGTTGGGATGGAGCCGATCGGGCAGGCTATAGGCCGGGTTGCCCGCCACGCCGGCCAGCAAATAAGGCACAAACGCCGCCCCGTTCTCCTGCGCCAGCCCGGCATAAATCCGGCCAAACGTCGGTCACGTTGTTTTCCTCCGTGTAATTCGGCAACTGCATTCCCACGACCACGATCCGCACTCCCGGCGAGGCCGCGCGCGTCTGTTCGATGATCGCCTGCAGGTTTGAGCGGATCGTCTCGAGTGGGACACCCTGGAAAAGGTCGTTGATCCCGAGCTGGACGACCAGGATGTCGACCGGCTGCTTCAGGTGGCGCCCGAGCCGGCGCAGACCGCCGGCGGTGTTGTCGCCACTCGCGCTCTCGTTCACCACTTCGAAGCGAAGTCCGGCCGCGCGCAGTTTTTCCGCCAGCAACGCCGGGTAGGCCTGCCGGCGCGGCAGGGTGAACCCGTCGGAAAGACTGTCGCCCAGGACCAGGATCCGTTTCATCCGGGCAGAATCGCGTTTCGGCGCTCCCTCGGCCGCGGGCATCGCCGAGAGGCCCAGGCCCAGGCAAAGCGCCATCGCAGTTCCCAATTGCCTCGCTCTTTTCGTCAATTACGTTCCCCCCTTCACCCGTTGCCGGAAGCGCATTTCGCCCGGCAATCGACAATCAAAACTCGGCAACCGCAAATCTTCTTATGGCTAATTACGGCATCAACGGCTTCGGACGAATCGGGCGCAACGTCCTGCGCGCCATGTCGCAGAGCGACGTGAAAAAAGTCCGCGCGATCAACGACCTCACCGACACCGCCACCCTCGCCCACCTGCTCAAGTGGGACTCCGTCCATGGCAAATTCAAGGGCGAGATCGGGCACGACGAAGAGAACCTGATCGTGGACGGCCACAAAATCCGAATCTTCAAGGAGCGCGATCCCGGCGCCTTGAAATGGAAGGATCTCGGCGTTGACGTTGTCCTGGAATCGACCGGCTTTTTTACCGCGCGCGACAAGGCGGAAGTCCACCTGAGCAAAGGCGGCGCGAAGAAGGTGCTCATCAGCGCCCCGGCCAAGAACCCCGACATCACGGTCTGCGTCGGGATCAATGACAACCTTTACGATGCCGCGAAGCATCACATCGTTTCGAACGCGAGCTGCACGACCAACTGTCTCGCACCGCTGGCCAAGGTGCTGAACGACAAGTTCGGCGTCGAAGCCGGGTTCATGAGCACGATCCACTCCTACACCAACGACCAGCGCATCCTCGATCTCCCGCACGAGGACCTGCGCCGGGCCCGGGCCGCCGCGGTTAACATTGTCCCGTCGAGCACCGGCGCGGCCAAGGCCATCGGCGAGGTCATTCCCGAGTTGAAAGGAAAACTGAATGGCGGCGCCTTCCGCGTCCCGACCCCGGACGGTTCCGTGACCGATTTCACCGCCATTCTGAAGAACAAAGCCACCGCGGACGAGGTCAACGCCGCTTTCAAAGCCGCCGCCGCGGACAAGAGTTACCAGGGCGTGCTGGAATACTCCGACGAACCGCTCGTCCTGCAGGACATCGTGGGCAACCCGCACTCGTGCATCTTCGATTCCAAGCTGACCCTCGCCCTCGGCGACAAGTTCGTGAAGGTGGTCGGCTGGTACGACAACGAGTGGGGCTACAGCAATCGCTGCGTGCAGATGATGGGAATGCTAGCCGGGTAGGAGATGGGGAAGATCAAGATCAGGATTAAGAGCAAGAGCATGAAAAAGACGCGCGGATCTGCGCCTCCTCCTGCTGCATGCTCCTGATCTTGCTCCTGCTCCCGGTCGAAAACGCCGCGTTCTTCAGGACGCACTGTATTCGGGATGCGAGAATTGCGGGCAATAGTGAGAGATCAAGATCAGGATTAAGAGCAAGAGCATGAAAAAGACGCGGGGTCCACCAAGCCTCCTCATCCTCCTGCTCATGCTCCTGATCTTGATCCTGCTTCCAGGCCAACGCCGATTTATCTCTTCGATCACGAACGACTCGAAGTTTACCAGACATCCGTTCGATTCTGCGGGTGGGTCGGCAAGTTGATTGAAACCCTCCCGAGAATCGCCGCGCGTGATCAGCTTGATCGCGCCTCCACCAGCATCCCGCTCAATATTGCAGAAGGAAACGGCAAGTTCTCGGCAGGCCGACCGGAGTCGATTCCTCGAGATGGCGCGGGGTTCGGCACTCGAGTGTGCCGCTTGCCTTGATGTCCTGGTCGCCCGCTGCGTCATCCAACAGGAGAATATTTTCGGGGCCAGAAAGCGAGCTGGCCGCGATTGTACGAATGATCATGGGCCTCCTGAAGCGCTTTTCACCGCACGCCGAACGCCTGCGCGAGGACGAACCCGCCCCATGAAAGACAGGATTCACAGGATGATCAGGATTAAAAAACAGACTCCTCTCACCTCCTCCGCAATCCTGTCCATCCTGTTAATCCTGTCCTGAAACAACCATGAACAAACTCACCCTGCGCGAGCTGGATGTGCGCGGAAAACGCGTCCTCGTCCGCGTCGATTTCAATGTCCCGGTCGAAGAGCACGGCGACCATGTCCATCTGACCGACGACACCCGCATCCGCGAATCGCTCCCCACCATCCGGCATCTACGCGAGCAGGGCGCGAGGACGATCCTGATGGCGCATTTCGGCCGGCCCAAGGGCCAGCCGGTGGAGAAATATTCGCTTCGGCCGGTCGGCCTGCATTTGCATGACCTGATCGATCATCCCGTTGCTTTCAGCCACGATTGCATCGGCGCCGACGCGGAGAAGATCGTGGCCGAGATGAAGGAGGGCGATGTCACCCTGCTCGAGAACGTCCGCTTTTACGCCGGGGAAGAGGCCAACGATCCGATGTTCGCCGAGTCGCTCGCGAAGCTGGGCGATCTTTACGTGAACGACGCCTTCGGCGCGGCCCACCGCGCACACGCTTCCACCGCCGGGATCACGAAATTTGTCGGAAAAAGCGCCATGGGTTTTCTCATGGAGAAGGAATTGAAATATCTCAAGGGCGAGCTGGACCGGCCGGCCAAGCCGTTCCTCGTCATCATGGGCGGCTCGAAAGTCTCGGACAAAATCGGGGTGATCAAGGCCCTCCTGGAAAAGGCCGACACCATCCTGATCGGCGGCGCCATGGCGAACACCTTTTTCAAGGCGCAGGGCATCCCGGTCGGCGCCAGCCGCGTGGAAGCGGATAAGACGGGCCTGGCGAACGAGCTGCTCGATCTCGCGAAGAAGAAGGGCGTTCGCTTTCTGTTGCCGGTGGACGTGATCCAGACACGCGAGATCAAGGCGGGCGCGAAGACGGAGAACACGAGCCGCCTCTCGGCCGAGAGCGGGATCGGGGAGGGCTGGCAGGCGGTCGATATCGGACGCGAGAGCGTGGCGCTGTTCGAGAAAGAGATCGCGCACGCCAAAACGATCCTGTGGAACGGGCCGGTCGGCATTTTTGAGATCCCGGAGTTTGCGCAGGGGACCAACGCGATCGCGCAGGCGCTTGCGCAAACGGACGCCACCACCATCATCGGCGGCGGCGATTCCGTGACCGCGGTGCACCAGGCCGGTCTGGCGGAGAAAATGACTTTCATTTCGACTGGGGGCGGCGCCTCGTTGGAATTGATCGAAGGCAAAGAGTTGCCGGGCGTGGCGGCGTTGACCGACAAATAATCAACAGAATTTACAGGGAGCCATGAGAAAGAAGATCGTTGCGGCCAATTGGAAGATGAACATGACCACGGCGGAGGCGGCCTCCTTCGTCCGGGTGTTCCTGCTCGAGCTCGGGGAGGCCTCGGATGTGGAAGTGGTGCTGGTGCCGCCCTTCACCGCCATTGGCAAGGTGAACGACGCTCTCGGCGACGCGCAAAACATCAAGGTCGGTGCGCAAAACATGCACTGGGAACGGAGCGGCGCCTTCACCGGCGAGATCAGCGCGGCCATGTTGCGTGATCTTTTTGTGCGTTACGTCGTCCTCGGCCACAGCGAACGCCGGCAGCTCTTCGGCGAGACCGATGAAATCGTGAACCGCAAAGTGCGCGCGGCGCACGAAGCCACCCTCAAGCCGATCCTGTGCGTGGGCGAAACCCTGGAACAACGGGAACGCGGCAACGTGGAAAAAATTCTCGGCCTGCAGTTGCGCGGCAGCCTGGCCGAGGTCGGTCCGAAAGAAATCAGCGAGACGGTCATTGCCTACGAACCGGTCTGGGCCATCGGCACCGGCAAAACCGCCACCACCGCGCAGGCGCAGGAGGCGCACTCCTTCATTCGCCACACCCTGGGCGAAATCGCGGGCGAGGAAATCGCCGCCAAAGTCCGGATTCAGTACGGCGGCAGCGTCAAACCGGACAACGCCCGCGCCCTCATGGAGGAACCGGACATCGACGGCGCGCTCGTGGGCGGCGCCAGCCTTGATCCGCGCAGCTTCGCCGAGATCGTGAAAGCCGGCGGACGCTCAGCCTAGTCGTTGTCGGCCGCGTAGGCTTCCACCAGCGCCACGCCGGTCGGCGCATTGCCGGCGCCGCTCAGGATAAAGGTATACTGGCCTGGCGGTCGCACGTTGATAAAGGCCGCCTCCTTGGCGTTGCCCGGGGCGAACCCGGAGGTCGTCAGCTCCGCCGCATCCGGGCTGTTGCCCCAGTCGTCGTTCGACTCGAGCACGTTCCCCTGCCCGTCACGCAATTGCAGAAAAGGATCGCTCAAGGTCCCGCTGACACCGGCTGCGGCCAGCGTCGGGCCGAGCCCGCGCAGGATGATCTTCTGCGAACTGCTCCCCGAGACAATCAGTCCCCCAATCATCACCTTGTCGCCTTCGCCCACGAGGCCACGGGTCGAGATGTTCAGCAACCGCGGGCCCGGCGAAGCATCGAGGTCATAGATCTCGATCAGGCCAAGCCCGGTGCCGTTGCTCGCACCGCGCATAAGGGCGGTGTAATTGGTGCCGGCGTTGCTCGAGGGCAGCGTGGCCACGATGGCCGACTCGGCGGCGTTGCCCGGCGCCAGCCCGGAATCGATGATGGCCTGTTCATCCTTGCTGAAACCCCAGTCGTCGTTGGAATCAATAAGGCCGCCCGATCCATTGCGCAGTTCGAGTGTCGGGTTCACCAGGGTGCCGCTCAGCCCGGCCGCGGCCAGGGCCGGCCCGAGGCCGCGAATCAGCAGGCGGCGCGGAGTGGTGCTGCCTCCGAGGATGAAACCGCCGATGAGCACATTGTCCCCGGTGCCGACCTCGGCCCGGGTTGAGATATTCGCGAAACGAGGCGGGCCCACCTGCACGTTGGCGTTGAAGACCTGCATGGTCTGCGCGCCATTCAGGTCGGTCGCGGTCACCGTCACCGGCGCGCTCCCCGCGGCCAACCCCTGCAGGATCAGCTTGGTCCCGCTGATCCGCGCGTCCACCACCGCGCTGTTGTTATCGGAGGCGGTAAAGGACAGCGGACGCCGAATCTGCGGCAGCGTCACCATGTCGACGAACTTCAGGTTCCCGTTCGGCGGATTGTAAAGCGGAAGCTCGGTGAAGGCCCCGCCGAAATTGTAGCGCGGCAAGCCCGCAATCGCGTCCGCCACCGTCATCCCGTTGTTCACCACCTGCCCGAAGGCGGTGAATCCCCCATTCTGAAAATCGAGCCCGTTCGGCGGCGTGCCCCCGTTGTTCGCCAGGTTGATGAACCACTGGCTGGTCGCGCTGTTCGGGTCGGTCGCCAGCTTCGCCATCGCGATTGTCCCGCGCGTGTTCGACACTCCCGGCTCATTCGGAATCGGCGGCATCCCGTCCACCGCCGTCGGCGTGACCCGGTTCGGCTGCGCGGAGCTTTGCCGGGTGGCAATGAATCCGCCCCCCTGGATGATGAAATTCGGGACCGAGCGATGGACAAAGCTCGGTGCCAGCGCGCTGATCACCGGGTCCTGCCGGAAATAACGACGTTCATCCACATACTTCAGGAAATTCTCCACCGTGCGCGGCGTGGCTGATTCAAACAGGTCAAGATCGATGTCCCCCGAGGTGGTCGTCATCCGGACATCAAAGTTCGCGTCCGGATCGGTGAAGAAATTCATCAGGTCGAGCACCACCTGCCCGGTGGTATAAACCGTGCGATCGCCGATCACGGCGGAACTGACCGGCCCGACGTTCTGCGCCGGCAGAGTGTTCACGGTGGATATCGCGGCGAGGGCCGCCAAAAGAAGACGAAATTTCATAAAGTTCTTACGTTATACACGGTAATCGGGCTGGCCGCATCTCGCGGCCCTGCGATTTCCTCGCCCCGCCCGCTATTTCTTGATCTCGAGATAGGCCCGGGCTGCCACTTTCCCCGTGCCCGGCTCGAATTTTTCGACGCGCATCTGCTTCAAAAACCAGCGCCCGTCAATTTTTTGCGCGGAAATAACTTCGAAACGTTTCAGGAGCCGCCCCGCCTCGTCATGGCCCTCCATCCGCATCAGCTCGCCCCCGGCCTGTCCCACCCAGAGCCATACACGCGCGTACTGCGAGTGGGCGTCGGGCGGGCGCAGCTCCAGCTTCCAACAGCGCCGGGTGCGGACGGTTTCCTCCCCCACCACCCGTGCCTCGCGCCAGTAAAGGAATTTCAAGGCCAGGTCCTCGTAGCTCAACGAGGTGCCGCGGACCGCGCGATCGAACCCCGCCCCCGAGATGCGGTCGGCTCCCTCGTAGGAAAGCTCCTCCAGTCGCGACTCCGTTTCCCCCAGGCGCAAAAGCAGCGCGCCCGGCGGATTGACGAAGCTGTATTTCACCACCGGTCCCTCCTGCGTCAGCCGGAACGGCACCACCAGGCTCTCCTCACGCAACTGCCCCTGCAGATCGAATTGCTGCAGCGATTGCTGGAAGCGAACGCCCTCCAGGATCTCGCGGGCCGACGGTTGTTCCTCCGCCCCGGCGGAAACAAGGCCGGCGCAAAGGCCAAAAAGGAAGATGAGTCTTTTCACAGGAAGGAAAGTTTTCGGTTTTAAGCTTCCGCCGGAACGCCCACATTTCGCGAAGCGACGAATCTCTATGGAGCAGGAGCTCTTTATTTCAATTAACCAGCGTTGGACCCATCCGGCGCTTGATTTGTTCATGGCCGTCCTGAGCGACTCGGCCATCTGGCTGCCGTTCCTTCTCCTGGCCGGCCTGGGGATGCTCCTGCTCGGCGGGTTTCGCGCCCGCGCCTTTCTCCTCTGCGCCGTGGCCGCACTCGGCTTTTCGGAACTGACGGTCAATTTCCTCAAGGAAGCGGTGGGCCGCCCGCGGCCGAAACAATCCCAGGTGGTGCGCATGGTGCAGTTGCAAAAAGTGCGTCCGAAAATTCTGACGCTCTTCCACGCGCCCGAAATTCGCGCCTCCGGCCCGCGCGACCGGCGGGGGCGCCCGGTCTCGTTTCCCTCCGGCCACACCACGAACAACGCGGCCATCGCCACCCTGCTCGTCCTCTTTTATCCGCGACGCGGCTGGATCGGTTTCATCGTGGCGGCGCTGGTGGCCTGGTCGCGCGTTTATCTCGGGGCCCATTGGCCGGGTGATGTCGCGGCCAGCCTCTTTCTCGGGCCCCTGGTCGCCTTCACGGTGGCCCTGCTTTTCGCCCTGCTTTGGCGCCGCCTCGGTCCCTCTCTTCTCCCGGCCGTGGCCGACTCGTCACCCCCGCCTTTGCCCGCCCCTGCCATGACCATCACCCGCGCCGTCTGGCTTTTTCTCGCGGCCCTGACCGCGCTTCGTCTTCTTCTCATTGGCACAACCAACCTGAGCGGCGACGAAGCGCATTACTGGATGTGGTCGGAGCGGCTCGGGCCGGCCTACTTCAGCAAAGGCCCGGGCGTCGCCTTCGCCATCGCCGCCAGCACCGCCCTCTTTGGTGACACCGAGTTTGGCGTCCGCTTCTGGAGCCCGATCCTCGGCGCCGGCACCAGCCTGCTCCTCTTTTATTTCGCGCGCCGCCTCCTGAACGAGAAAGCCGCCCTCTGGCTCGTGCTCGGATTGAACGTCACCCCGGCCTTCAACCTTGGCAGCATCGTCATGACAATCGATCCGCTTTCCCTTTTCTTCTGGGTCGCGGCCATGTTCGCCTTCTGGCGGGCCACCGAGAAGTCGCCCGCCTGGAGCTGGTGGTGGCCGTTCACCGGCTTGCTCGTCGGCGCCGGGTTCCTCTGCAAATACACCAACGCGCTCGAGCTGGTTTCCATCGTTCTCGTTCTGGCGGCGGCGCCCCGCCTGCGCCGGGAACTCCGGCGGCCCGGCTTTTTTTCCCTCCTGGCCTGTTTTGCGGTGGCGCTGATCCCGCCGCTGCTGTGGAACCGGGAACACGCCTGGATCACCCTCGCGCATCTGCAATCGACCGGGGGGCTCGATGAAGGCCCGCGTTTCCAGCCGGCCGAGGCGCTCGTTTTTCTGGGCCAGCATTTCCTGGTTTATTCGCCGCTCCTTTTCGCCGGGATCGCCTGGGCCGTTTTCCGGCGCTGGTCGCGCGTCGGCCAGCAGCTCAAGGTGCTCTTTCTCATCTGGTTCGGCGCGCCGGTCTTTGTCTTCTACTTCCTTCTCAGCTTCGGGCAGGCCGCCGCCATGAACTGGACCGCGCTCGCTTTTCCCAGCCTCGCCGTCCTGGCCGTCTCCTACTGGCAGGAGAAAATCGAGCAAAGCGCGTTCCTCCGCGGGACCGCGATCGCCGCCGTGCTGCTGGCCCTCGCCATGAGCGTTGCTCTCCTGAATCTCGACGGGCTCGGCCGCGCCGGCGTGCGCGCCGCGCAAAAGAACAGCGCCCGCGTGCAGGGCTGGCGCATCTCCGCCCGGGCCGTGGAGCAGGTCCGGCGGGAGTGGGAGGAACGGCTGGGCGAAAAGCTGTTTCTCATCGCCGATGAACGCGATCGCGCCTCGGAGTTCGCCTTCTATTTCGAGGAGAAGCGCGCGGAAGGCCCGGGCTACCCGCCGGTGTTCATCCCCGAGACGCAGGATCTCCGGAACCAGTTTTCCTTCTGGCCGCGCTACGATCAGTTTGTCGACGCGCCGGCACCCGCCGCCGGCCCCGCGGCCACTCCGCCGCCCGGGAGCGACCCATACACCGAGCAGGATGGAATCAATCCGTTCACGGGACGCAGCGCCCTTTTTATTCGGGCGGGAAAAAGGAGAATGTGCCGCGCAACATCCGGGCCGCCTTCAACTCGGTCGAGCGCGTCGCCACCATCACCGTCCGGCGGCGAGGCGGCCTCCTGCGCGAATTCCAGGTTTTTCTCTGCCGGAACTACCAAACCCTGCCGTTATGAGCGATGGCTCCGGCATGCCCGCTGTTTCCGTCGTGGTCCCTCTCTATAACGAGGAGGAGAACGTCCCCATCCTCCAGCGCGAACTGGAGTCGGCCCTCGGCGCCTTCGATTACGAGATCGTTTTTGTCGATGACGGCAGCCGGGACGGGACCGTGGCGCGGATCAACCAGGACGGGGGCCGGGTGCGCGTCCTTCAATTTGAAAAAAACGCGGGGCAAAGCGCGGCCATGTATGCCGGGCTGCAGGCCGCGCGCGGGCGCATTCTCGTGCTGATCGATGGCGACCTGCAAAACGACCCGGCCGATATTCCCGGGGCTGGTGGCGGAGGTGGAGCGCGGGGCCGACCTCGTCTGCGGCTATCGCGCCCGGCGCAAGGACACGGTGGTGAAACGGATCACCAGCCGCGTGGCCAACGCGGTGCGCAGCCGGTTCACCCGGGATGGCGTGCGCGACACCGGCTGCACCCTCAAGGCCATGAAGCGGGAATGCGCCGGCGCGCTTGTTCCCTTCAAGGGGATGCACCGGTTCATTCCTGCCCTGATCAAGGGCGCCGGCTATCGGCTGGTCGAGATGCCGGTCAACCATCGCCCGCGGCAGTTTGGCCAGAGCAAGTATGGGCTGGGCAATCGCGCCCTCCGGGCCACGATCGACATGCTTGGCGTGCGCTGGCTGCTTTCCCGGCAGTTGAACCATAAAATCCGCTCGTGACCCGCGGGCGGAACCGGGAAATCGCACCTTGTCTTGGCCAAGGGCCGCGATAAGCTTGCCCTCCCACAAGGGGAGTAGAGCGAAAAGAGGGCTGTATTGACCCCGAGACCCAGCGCGAGCGCAAGCACCACCACCGCGGTAAACCCGGGATTTTTGCGCAAGAGGCGCAGGCCATGACGCGAATCCTGCAAAAATTCCTCCAGCCAGCGCAGACCCCGCGCCTCGCGGCACTCCTCCTTGCGTTGCTCGAGGCCGCCCAGTTCCAGCGCGGCCTGGCGCTGCGCCTCCGGCAAATCGAGGCCGTCGGCCAGACCGCGCTCGATTTCCTGCTCGAGATGATGTCGCAGTTCTTCGTGCAACTCCCTTTCCACAGCGCTGCGACGGAAAAATGAGCGCAGCCGGAGCGAGCCCATGCGAAACCAGCGCGCGACGCTCATGAGGCTTCCTTCAAGCGGATGACGCTCCCGATGGCCTGCGAGAGGCGTTCCCAGTTTGCCGTCTCGCGCGCGAGATGACGGCGTCCGGAGGAAGTCAGCGTGTAAAACTTGGCGCGCCGGTTGTTCTCGGTCGGTTTCCATCCCATGTCGCTGGCCAGTCTTCTTTCTGCCGACCAGATCATCCCCGAGATGAGCGCGACCGATCGTTGGACCGCCATCGTCGAGCTGGTCGATCTGCTCGCCGCGCGGCAACAGATCAAGCCGGAGGACCGCGACAGCATCCTCGCCGCGCTCAAGCAACGGGAAGAAACCATGAGCACCGGGATCGGCTTCGGCATCGCCATCCCGCACGCTTCCTCCGATCGCATCAGCGAGGTCATCGCCGCTTTCGGCCGCTCTTCCGCCGGGATCGAGTTCGATGCCCTTGATAACGCCCCGGTCCGGTTTGTGGTCCTTTTTGTCGTCCCGAAGAACCAGTTCCAGACCCATCTCCGCACTCTCGCCTCCATCGCCAAGTTCCTGAACGACCGCACCGTGCGCGACAGCCTTGCCGAGGCCGGCTCGGCCGACGAGATCCTCGCGGTCTTCCGCGATCACACGCAAAAATAACGCGGGACGCGCGCCGCCATGCAAACGTTTCAGGCGATACTCGCCCGCCGGGTCATTGATGCGCTCCGCGACCTCGGTCTGCCGGAAGCCGGCGATGTCACCCCCTCAGCCGATGGCCGCTTCGGCGATTACCAGTCGAACGCCGCCCTGATCCTGGCCAAACAGCGCCGGGAGAACCCGCGCGAGCTCGCGGAAAAAATCGCGGCGCAAATCAAGGTGGAGGATCTGTGCGCGGCCGCGCCCTCGGTCGCTGGGGCCGGTTTCATCAACTTCACCATCAAGGCCGCGGCCGCCGGCGCGCGCCTGCTCGATCTCCTGCAGGACGACCGACTCGGTGTCGCGCCCGTGGAAGCCCCGCGCCGAATCGTGATCGATTTCGGTTCGCCCAACGTGGCCAAGCCGATGCACATCGGTCACATCCGCAGCAATACCCTCGGCGACGCCCTGGCCCGCATCGCCGCCTTCCTCGGCCACGACGTCATCCGCGACAATCATCTCGGCGACTGGGGCACGCAGTTCGGCATGGTCATCCACGGCTGGAAACATCTGCTCGATCGCGAGGCCCTGGCCCGCGACCCGATCGCGGAGCTGGTGCGGATCTACAAGGAGACGAATGAGAAAGCCGCAGCCGACGAGGCCGTGCGCGAGGTTTGTCGGGAAGAGCTGGTCCGATTGCAGGCCGGCGAAGCGGAGAACACCGCCATCTGGCAGGAATGCGTAAAGCTCTCCCTCGGGGAATTCGAGGCCACCTACGCGCTCCTCGACATTCACTACGACATCCAGCGCGGGGAAAGCTTTTATAACGACCGTCTCGCCGGCGTGGTCGAGCGCCTGCTGCAAAAAGGAATCGCCGAGCCGAGCGAAGGCGCCGTGGTGGTCTTCTTTCGCGATATCCCCGATCTCGCCGACAAACCGTGCATCATCCGAAAACGCGACGGCGGCTTCAATTACGCCACGAGCGACGTCGCCACGATTGATTACCGCCTCGACGATCTTGGACGCGACACCCTCTGGTACGTGGTGGGCGCGCCCCAGACCCTGCACTTCCGCCAGATCTTCGAGATCGCCCGGCGCGAAGGACGCGTGGCTGATTTTCGCCACATCCCTTTTGGCAGCATCCTCGGGGAGAACCGCAAACTGATGCGGACCCGTTCGGGCGAAAGCGTTTCCCTCAGCGATGTGCTCGACGAGGCCATGGAACGCGCCCGCAAAATCGTCGAGGAGAAAAGTCCCGAACTCAGCGCGGACGAGAAGGCCAGGATCGCGCGCATCCTCGGGATCGGCGCCATCAAGTACGCCGAGCTCTCGCAATACCGTATGACCGACTACGTTTTTTCCTGGGACCGGATGCTTTCCTTCCAAGGGAACACCGCGCCCTACCTGCAGAACGCCTACGTCCGGATCCAGTCGATTTTCCGCAAGGCCGGCGAAGTTCCGGCGAGGCCCGCGGAGGTTTCGCTGACGGAACCGGCGGAGGAAATGCTGGCGAAGAAACAGGCGCAGTTTGCCGAGATGGTGCCCGCCGTTTTGAACGATTTTCGGCCGAACCTGCTGGCCAGTTACCTTTTTGAGCTGGCCAACCAGTTCCACGCCTTTTACGAGGCCTGCCCCGTCCTGAAGGCGGAGGAACCGGCGCGCGCCACCCGGCTCGCCCTCTGCACCCTCACCGCCCGCATCCTGCACCGGGGCCTGGAACTTCTCGGGATCGAGGTGCCGGAGCGGATGTGAGCGCTGATTTGCGCTTGAGCCCGCGTCGTTGTAAGGAATCCGCCCCTCGAACCCGTTCGTTCACCTCAACTTTTCCCGACCCATGGCAGCAGCAAACGACCTCCGTAAAGGCCAGGCGATCAAATACAATGGCAACACCGCCATCGTCCTCGACGTCCAGCATCGCACCCCGGGCAACCTTCGCGCCTTCGTCCAGGCCATCATCCGCTACATCAACACCGGCAAAAGCGCCGACGTCCGCTTCGGCAGCACCGACAAGGTGGAGCTGGTCGACATCGAGCGGAAGACGCTCGAGTTCAGTTACAAGGATAACACTGGCATCCATTTCATGGACCCGCAGACCTATGAGACCGTCACCCTGCAGGAAAACCTGCTCGAGGAGGCCCAGGGTTATTTGGTGGAAAATCTCCCCGTGGAAGTGCTTTACGCCGAAGGGCGCGCCGTCCAGGTCGAGCTCCCTTCCTCCGTCAGCCTGAAAGTGACCGAGTCACCCGAAGGCCTCCGCGGCGACACCGCCAGCAACGTGACCAAGCCCGCCCTGCTCGAGACCGGCAAAACGGTCAACGTTCCTCTCTTCATCAACGAAGGCGAAACGATCAAGATCGATACCCGCACCGGCACCTACATGGGCCGCGCCTAGGCGCAAAACGAATCAGGAAAGCAGGAACCAAGGAATTTACCGCCCCTTGCTGGCGTTCCTGGCTTCCAAATTCCCTTCCCCTCTCCGCGACCTCCGCGCCCACCGCGTGAGGCTCCCCGGTTCCGCCAACCCCGGTAGGGCGCCCTACACCAAACGGAGAAGAATCAGGAAAGCAGGAACCCAGGAAAACTCACCGGTGGTCCCCTTCCTGCGTTCCTGGTTTCCAAATTCGCTCTTCTCCCTCCGCGACCTCAGCGTGAGGCTCGCCCGTTCCCCTAATCCCTGGAGCGCGTCCTACACTAAACCAAGAGGAATCCGGAAAGTGGGAAACCACCAAAACTCACCAGTCTTCCCCTTCCTGCGTTCCTGGTTTCCAAATTCGTTTCCCTCTGCCTAAGCTCCCGTGATCCCATGAACCCGGCAGCCTTCTGATGAGCCCCCGCAAGAGGTCCACCCGAGTTCGGCCCCAACCGCGCGGCCGGGTGAAGATCCCTCCCTACGTCGTCCCAACCACGCGCCGACCACCCGGGCCGGAGCCGCTCATGGTGCCGACCAAATGGGTCAAATTCATCGTTGCCCTCTTCCTGCTCCCGATCTGTCTGATCCTGAGCCAGACCTTTTTCACCGTCTTCACCCGGGCGACCATGACGCAGCGCCTCTGGGCGGGGGAAGAGTTCTGGTTCTTTTCCCTCGGCGTCGTTCTCTGGCTGATCGCCTTCTTTGGATTGCCCCGTCCGCTGGTCCTTTATGTTTTCGGCCACGAACTGACCCACGCGCTCTGGGTCTGGCTCATGGGCGGACGGGTCTCGCAGTTTCGCGTCAGCCGGGAAGGCGGACATATCGTGACTGACCGGAACAATTTCTGGATTGCGCTCACCCCCTACTTCATCCCGATCTACAGCATCCTGGCGCTCGCGGCCTATGGAGTGGCCAGCCTGTTCACCGGGATGCAGCCTTACGGCCGCCTGCTCTATGCGGTGATCGGCGTGACCTGGGCTTTCCACTTCACCTTTACCTGCTCGATGATCCCGAAGAAACAGAGCGATCTCTCGGAGAACGGGACCTTTTTCTCCCTCGTCCTTATCTACCTGATGAACCTGCTCCTGCTCGTTTTCATGCTCATCATTGCCTCGACGGAGGTGAGCTTCGCCAACTTCGGCCTCGAGCTCGGCGCCAATCTTGGCCGGTTCGCCGACAACGTTCTCCTGCTCTTCGACCGTTTTGCGCGCGGCGCGCACTCCCCTTACTGAGTCGCCAGCGCGGCAAACGGAAAATCGGCCAGCGCCTCGGCCAGAACAAGCTGCGCGCCGTCCTGTTGAAACACGCGCCCGGTGTGAAGATCGCGCCATGTCGCTCCGGCCAGGTCCGGCGGCAGTTCAACCGCCGTCTCCAGCCAGCGCTCGCCCACGGGCGGAAACCCGACCCGCGAGGAAAGCCGCGGCGTCACCACGATCAGCGTTTTTCCTTCATGCCGGCGCGCGTAAGCGACCACGGAGTCGGCGTGACTGCCGGAAGCCGTCAGCGCCTCGTAACTGCCGCTGCAAAACAGCCCGGGATGCTCGCGCCGGAAATGGAGCAGGCGCGTCGTGGCCAAAAGCTTGATCCGCCCATCCGGCCAGTTCTCGAGCAGCTCGGCCGGGCGCGCTCCCGCCAGGGCCGACAGCATCTGGCGGCGCCGCTCGTAGTCCACCGGCCGGCGATTGTCGGGATCCACCATGCTGTCGTCCCAGATTTCGGTTCCCTGATAAAAATCGGGCACGCCCGGCACGGTCAGTTTCCGGATGGTCTGCGCTGAGTGAGTTGATTGCCCCCAGTCGCGCCAGCTCGCCGGCAAACGGGAGAAAGGCGCGGAACGAGTTGTTGCGCGATCCCGGGGCGAGCAGCTTTCGCGATGAACTCGCCGACCGCGTTGTCCCAGGCCTCATTGGGCTGGATCCAGCTCGTGTTGAGCTTGGCCTCCTTCAGCGCCTTCGCCATGTAGGCCTGGATTCGCTCGATATAATTCCCGTCCACTTCCGGCGCCGGTTCCCCGTTCGCCTGCAGCGGCCAGGTCCCGAGGAGAATCTGGTAAAAGAGATATTCCTCGTTCGCATCCGGCGCTTCCTCCTCCTCCAGGCGCGTCTTGTGGCGCCGGTTGAGCGTGCGCCATTTTTGCAGGCCGCTCCGCCAGGCACGCGGTTGCTCCGAGATCGCCGCCATGCGCGCCCGCACATCCTCGCTCCGCTTGGTGTCGTGCGTGGAGGTGGTCAGGAGCGAGTGCGGCCATTTCTCCGCGCCGGTCTGCGTTCCGCTCGTGAAACTCCGCGAGGGACAATCCGAAACGCTGGGGTTCGCCCCCAACCTCGTTCAGCGCCACCAGCCGGTTGTAGATATAGAAGGCCGTGTCCTCGAGACCCTTGGCCATGATCGGCCCGGTCGCCTGTTGAAACTTGAGCACAAATGTTCGTGGTCGCGCGCGCCTCGTCATCCAGGTGTCTCCGGGAAACGGAACAACAGGACGTCGCGCAGGAAATTGAAGACCGATTCCTCCAGCGCCGGGTTCCGGCGTTTGGCCGACGCTGACCGCGCGCTCCACCACCAGCCTGTCCTCCTCGCTGACCGGCCGACCCGGGGCGAGATAGGTGCGGTAGACCGGGAAACAGGCAATGATTTCGCGCACCGCGTGGTTCAGCGCGTCGAGGGTGAAATCGCGGAACCAGCGGTTCTGTTCCGAGAGTCGATCGAGCATGCTCCCGAGCACGTTCACGTCGTTGGCCAGGGAAAGCCGCATCACCAGCCGCTTCTTCGCGTAGACCAGGTGCCCGAAATGCAGGTTGTGCCCGAGGAAACGCTTGAAGATCGCCGCTGATCGTCCGTCTCGGCCGAGTGTCCACCAGCAGCCCGACCGCGTCGTTCGTGAAATCGTATCCGGTGGTCCCGTGCACCGGCCATTCCGCGCGCAGTTTCTCGTGGCCGCTCAGGATCTTCTCGATCAGCAGGTAAATGAACGCGCCGTCCGGCCCCGGCTTCCCGCTGCCTGACCTCGGCACAGACGCTGCTGCAGTTTCTCGAAATATTCGCGTGGACGATAAAGACCGTCCGGATGATCGATGCGCAATCCGGTGATGGCGCCCTCCGCCACCAGTTGCAAGAGCAGGCCGTGGGTGGCCTCGAAGACCTCGGGCAATTCCATCCGGATCGCGGCGAGGTCGTTGACGTCGAAGAACCGCCGGTAATTGATCTCCTCCGCCGCGACCCGCCAGAAAGCAGAGACGGTAAGCTTGCGCGTTCGAGCACTCGTGCGAGCAGATCAAAGCGTCGCGGGTCGCCGGCCGTGCCGTTGATCTTCTCGACCGCCTGCTCCATGGCCGTCGCGCACGCCGGCGCCTCGTGCGCGCCGCTCGAGACGCCGTTTGACGATCTCTTTCTCGCGCGCCCGCTCGGCGATTGTTTCGGGTCCGTCTCGCTGCGCTTCGGCAGGTACTCGAGCGCGGTCCGGATGCTCTGGAGCTCGGAAACGGGTGACCAGCGTCTTGATGCTCACCGTAGCGGTGGAATCTCCGCCCTGCGGATACGCCAAGAATTTCGAGCACGACCTGCAGGATTTGCCCGTAGCTCCGCGGGTGATCGGGAACGGTTGTCAAAGTAATGGAGACAAAACGCGCCGCCCTCGTAGGCCAGCTTCAGCTCGCCGCGCTCCAGCACGCGCCCGTATTGGTCGCCCAGCATCGGCAGCAGCACGCGGTTGTCGAGTTCGCCCTTCAGCGGATGCAAGTCAATGTCGAAGTAGCGGCGCGTAAATCGAGCTCGGCCCGTTCTCGAGCACGTCCATCCACCAGAGTTGGTCGGCTCGCCGATGCCCATGTGGTTCGGCACGAAATCGACGATCAACCCATCCCGTGACGCTGCAGTTCCGCGCACACGCGTCGAAATCCTCCGGCGTACCGATCTCCGCGATTCAGCTGGTTGTGATCGATGACGTCGTAGCCATGCATGCTGCCCGCACCGCGCGGAAATACGGCGACGCATACACGTCGGTGATACCAAGGTCGTGCAGGTAGGACACGATTCCTGCGCGCTCCCGGAACGTGAAACTCCTTGTTGAACTGCAACCGGTAGGTGGCTGACGGAATGCGTGGCTGGACGGGGTCTGGCATGCGAAAAGGGGGGCTATTCTGATCGTTCAATTATCGCTCCCCGACAAGGGAGAGGCCGGCCCGGCGGCGAAAACGGGGCAGATACCGCTTTTCTCAGGCGCGCCCTTGGCTAGCGTTGCCGCCCGATGACAGGTGCAGAATCAGTTCCGCGTCCTCCCGGGGCGGTCGTCTGGTCGCTCCCGCTGGTCATGCTGCTGTTTATCGGGTCCGGCGCGGCCGCCCTCATTTACGAGGTGGTCTGGCTGCAGCTCCTTCAGCTTTCCATCGGTTCTTCGGCGCTCTCCGTGGGCGTGCTCCTCGGCACCTTCATGGGTGGCATGTGCCTTGGAAGTTTTTTGCTGCCCCGCTTCCTGAAACCGGCCCATCACCCGCTGCGGGTTTACGCTTTCCTGGAAGCGGGCATCGGTCTTCTTGGCCTGGCTTCCCTTTACCTGGTGCCCATGGCCGGGCGTCTTTACACCACGGTGGCGGGGAGCGGACCCGCCAGCGTTTTCCTGCGCGCGCTCGTGGCCGCGGCGGTCCTGTTGCCCCCCACGCTCCTCATGGGCGCCACCCTCCCGGCCATCGCCCGGTGGGTCCGGGCAACGCCCCGGGGCGTGCAATGGCTTGGATTCTTTTACGCCGGCAACATCGCCGGCGCCGTCGCCGGATGCCTGCTCGCCGGCTTTTACCTGCTCCGCGTTTTCAACATGGCCACGGCCGCCTTTGTCGCGGTCGGTCTTAATCTTCTGGTTGCGGGCCTGGCCTTTCTCCTCGCCCGGCCCGCGCCTCCCGTGATCATCGAGGAAACGCCCACCCACGCCGGCCAGCCGCCCGGCTCACGCCTGATCTACCTGGCCATCGCTCTCTCGGGATTCACGGCACTCGGCGCGGAAGTGATCTGGACGCGCCTGCTCGCTCTCCTTTATGGCGGTACCACCTACACCTTCTCCCTGATCCTCGCGGTTTTTCTCACCGGCCTCGGGATCGGCAGCGGGATCGGCGCCCGCCTGGCGCGCGGTCTGGCCAGCAGCAGCGTGGCGCTGGGCTGGTGCCAGGCTGGTCTTTGTCTCGCCCTCGCCTGGGGCGCTTATGCCACCGGAGCGGCCCTGCCGTTCTGGCCGGTCAACCCGCAGCTCAACACCGGGAACGCCTTCAAATTCCAGCTCGATGTCATGCGCACCCTCTTCGCTCTTCTCCCGGCGGCCGTTCTCTGGGGCATGTCGTTCCCCCTCGCGGTCGGGGCGCTGGCCGGGCGCGGCCAGGATGCGGGACGGCTCGTCGGCGGGGTCTACGCCGCCAACACCCTCGGGGCCGTGCTCGGCGCCCTCGTCACGGGCCTGGTTCTCGTCGGCACGGTCGGGAGCAGCGTGGCCCAGCAAATCTTCATCCTCCTCGCCGCGGTCGCGGCTTTCGCCGCCTGGTTCGCCGGCGCCAGACCGGACGGAATGCCGGGGCGCCTGCTTTGGCAGGGCACGGCGGCGACCCTGGCCGCCACTTTTGTCCTGGCGGTGCCGCCGCCACCCGCGCTCCTGATCGCCTACGGCCGTTACGTCGCCGTCTTCGGCCATCAAAGCGAGGTGATCTACGCCGAGGAAGGGGTTACGGCTTCGGTCGCGGTCAGCCGCACGGCGGAAGGCGTGGTCTTTTATCACAATGCCGGCAAGGCCCAGGCCTCCAGCCGCCCGCACGACATGCGCCTGCAACGAATGCTCGGGCATATCACCACGCTGGCGCCGCGCAACCCGGAGAAGGTCCTCGTCATTGGCTGCGGCGCCGGCGTCACCGCCGGTGCCGTCTCGATCGATCCCCGGGTGAAAAAAGAGATCATCGCGGAGATCGAGCCGGTCGTTCCCCGGATCGCCTCGCGCTATTTCGGCGACCATAACTTTCACGTCATCAGCAACCCGAAGGTGAGCGTTCACCTCGATGATGCGCGCCATTATCTCCTCACGACCGACGAGAAATTCGACGCCATCACTTCCGACCCGCTCGACGCCTGGGTGAAGGGGTCCGCCACGCTGCATACCCGCGAATTCTTCGAGGAGGTAAAACAACATCTTCGGCCGGGCGGCGTGGTCACGGTCTGGGTGCCGCTTTACGAGAACACCGAGGCCTCGGTGAAAAGCGAGATCGCCACTTTCTTCGAGGTTTTTCCCGAGGGCGCGATTTTTGCCAACACCATTGGCGGGCTGGGCTACGACCTGGTGCTCTTCGGCCAACTGGAGGGAGCGCCCATCCAGGTCGATGAAGCCGAACGTCGTCTCGAGGACGCGGCCCATCCGGAAATGTTCGAGTCCCTGCGCGAGATCGGCATCCTCTCCGCCGTCACTCTTTTCGGCACCTATGCCGGCAACCGGGCTGACCTGCGGGAATGGTTGCAGGACGCCGAGATCAACACCGACGGGAATCTCCGGCTGCAATATCTCGCCGGGCTGGGCGCGAGCATGTACCGCAGCGGGCCCATCTTTCGCGAGATGGTCCGGAACGTCCGTTACCCGGAGAATCTATTTGAGGGCGATCCCGAAACGCTGCGCGCGCTCCGGAACCACATCGAAGGCAACCTGAGCGGCGGCCGTCCCTTCTAACCTTCGTCGCCGCCAGATCCGGCACATTTGGGGCACACCCCGTCCCTCAATCCTGCAAAAATCCTGTTCATCCTGTCTAAAAAACGACGGCGCGGAGCGGGCAAGGCTCAGACCAGTTTCAGCCGCGTCAGGTCCTGCGAATCCACCAGGCCCACCGGCATGTTGGCATCGTCCACCACGACAAGGTCGTCAATCCGGTGGCGCTGAAGCAGGTTCAACACTTCCACCGCCAGCCTGTCCCGGTGCACCGTGACCGGGTTCAGGGTCATCAGGTCGGCCACGAGGCGTTCGCCGATGCGCGGGTCGCTTTGAAAATGCCGCGCAAAATCGCCGTGCGTAAAGATTCCCAGCAAAGCCCCGTCGGCCCCCGCGACCACCGCCGCGCCGGCCCGCACCGTGGTCATGGCCCCGAGCACCGCGCTGATCGGCGTCTTCCGGGGCGACCAGGGCGAGGGCCTCGCGCGGACGCATGACCTGGTGCACCCGGAGAAGCAGGGTGCGCCCGATGGTGCCGCCCGGATGGAACTTCGCAAAATCCTCCTTCCGAAAACCGCGCGCCTCCAGCAGCACCATGGCGAGCGCGTCGCCGAGGGCGAGCATCACCGTCGTGCTCGAGGTGGGCGCCAGGTTCAGTGGGCAGGCTTCCTGTTCCACATTCACATCGAGGGTGATGTCAGCCGCCTGGGCCAGGGTCGATTTCGGGTTGCCGCAGAGCGCGATGATCCTGACGTCAAAACGCGCGATGGCCGGCAGGACACGCAGCACTTCCTCGGTCTCGCCGCTGGAGCTGAGCGCCAGGACCACGTCGCCATCCGCCATCATGCCGAGGTCGCCATGGAGGGCGTTCAGGGAACTGAGAACCATGGCCGGCGAACCGGTGCTGGTGAGGGTGGCCGCGATCTTCTTCCCGATGTTGCCCGATTTGCCGACCCCGACCACGACGATCTTGCCCCGCGCTTCCTGGGAGGCGCGGATGGCCTCGATCGCCCGGGTGAAATTGTCGTCCAAACGGTCGCGTAACCGTTGCAGCTCGGAAATTTCGATCTCGACGACGCGGCGCGCCTTCCCTAAGTAGTCCATCGCCGGTGATTGTGCGTGGAGCGCATTCTCCGGGCAAGTTTTAGCGTAACGCCTTAACCTCGACCGCCCACCTATGAAACATCTCCTTTTGCTCCTCCTGCTCGGCCTTCCCCTCGGCGCCTCCGGGGCCGATTCCTCCTTCAGCCGTTCCGTCGACCGGGAGCAACAGCAGCGGGTGGAGCGGCGCAACGCCGTCATGCGCCGGGCCGACGTCAATGGCGTGGTCGCACGCGGCCTGCGCGGCGGCAACCCGTTCCAGATGCTGAACCCCAACGCGCCCGCCCGTTACGGCACCGCCGAGGAAAGCATCATGTACGACCCGTATACCGGGAAATGGAACGGCATCCGCTTCCTTACCATCTATTTTGACTGACGGTGCGGTGCCAGCGGCCGTCCCCCGGGAACGGCCGGTCGTCGCCTGTTATTGCGCGACGTTTCTCAAGCCGGAGATGCTTCACATCTACCGGCAGATCACGGCGCTCGAGCGGTTCCGCGCCGTGGTCATCGCCCGAAAACGCGAGGAACCGGAGCGGTTTCCCTTCGGCGCGGTCACGCTCGTGCCGCGCCCGCCCACCCACTGGCTCCGGCGTCTCTGGTTCCGCGATATCATGGACGCGCCCTGGCAGATCTCGCAGTCGGAGCAGAGCGCGCTCCTCGCGCTCCTGCGCCAGGCCGGGGCCGACCTTCTCCACATCTATTTTGGGCACATCGCGGTGCATCTGCTCCCGCTCCTGCGCACCTGGCCCCGGCCTGTCGTGGTCTCTTTCCACGGCGCCGATGTCATGGTCGACATGAACAAGCCCGCTTATCGCTACGCGACCGTGCAGATGCTGCACCTCGCCCGGCTCGTCCTTGTCCGCTCCGCTTCGCTCCGCGACGGCCTGGTCCGTCTCGGCTGTCCCGTGCGAAAAAATCCGGATCCATCGCACCGGGATTCCTCTCGACCAGTATCCCTTCGTGGCCCGGACCTGGCCGGACGACGGCGCCTGGAGGCTGGTGCAGGCCTGCCGGTTGATCGAGAAAAAGGGATTGCAGACAAGTCTGCGCGCCTTTGCCCGGTTCGCGGAAAAATATCCGGCGGCGCGGTTCACCGTGGCCGGGGACGGTCCACAGTTGGCCTCGCTGCAGGCGCTGGCGGCCGAGCTGGGGATTGCGGAGAAGGTCTCTTTTGCCGGGATGCTTCGCCAGAAGGATCTGCGCGACCTCTTCGAGCAATCGCATCTCTTTCTTCATCCCAGCCAGCTGGGGAGCGATGGGAACCAGGAAGGCGTGCCCAACTCCATGCTGGAGGCCATGGCCAGCGGCCTGCCGGTTTTCGCCACCACGCACGGCGGCATCCCGGAGGCGATCGAGGACGGGACCAGCGGTCTGCTCGTGCCCGAGCAGGACCACGCCGAACTGGCCCGGGTGCTCCTGGAGACCGTCCCGCACCCGGAACGCCTCGCTGAAATCGCGACGGCAGGCGCGGCCACCGTGCGCGAACATTTCGAGAACAGGACGCAGGTGCGGCGCCTGGAGGATTTCTATCTCGAAACCCTGCCCGGCTAAGCCGGCGCGAAACCGCGCGCGCTACGCCCCGAGCCGGTTGAAAAATTCGCGGAGCCGGGCCGCGCCCGCGGCGAAGGACAACTCCGCCTTGGCCCGGCGCTGTGAGTCGGCCACCGTTTCCGCGGCAAACGCTTCGTCCTGCAGGAGCCGCACTGCCAGCGCCAGCAGTTCCCCGGGAGCCCGGGCCGGCGCGCAAAGATCAGGGAAGGCGATGCGGTCCACCGCGCCGTTCCCGCCCAGGCACGGCATCCGGCACAGGAGCGCGTCGCCCGCCACCTGGCCCGGGACGAAGCTGCTGTCGAGTTGCACGACGATCTTGTGATGGCCCACTTCGCGCAGGTAATCGGCATAACGGAAGCGCCGCGTCAGGACGCGCAGCCGGTCTGCCGGAAAATCGAGCGCGGCGAGAAGCTTGGCCCCGGAGCGCCCGTCGAAATTGAAAACGGTCACCCGTTCGCCGGTCGCGCGCGCCAGCACCAGCGCCGCCAGATGATTCCGGCTCGGCACCTCCCATTCGCGCGTGCCGACAAGAATGCCGGTGCGCTCCCGCGCCGGCCGCGAAAAGTTCCAGCGGTCGTCACTCACCGGATAGGGCGTGGGAATAAAGGCGACCCGATCCCGTTTTTCCTGCGGAAGACAGTTTTCCACAAACGCCGCCGCTTCCGGGGTGGTCGCGACATAGCCGTCCGCCGCGCGCAACAGGCGTTGCCAGCGCTGGAGGCGGTCGGGCCGGCGAAGCTGCTGCGCAATCTGGTGCAGGCCGGTTTCCTTCAAGGCCAGCGCCACGACGCGTCCCGCCTTCTTCAAAGCCGCCAGCGCGCGCTCCGCTTCCTTGAAGTCGCCGCGCAACAAGAGCAACACCGGCGTCTTCTCGGCCAGGGCCGCCCGGATGTCGCGCTGGAAACTTCCGCTCGTGCAGGCGGCAAAGGCATGAAAGTTCACCGGGGCATGCCCCGGCCCGGCTTCCCCCGCCCCGGCCGGAAACTGCTGCGCCGGATCGCGTCCGCCCGGGTTCAGCACGGTCAGCCGAAAATTCGCCGGCCGCGCAGTCGCGCCTACCATTCTTCTTCCGGTTCCTCCACCGGTTCAGCCGGCAGGATCCGTTCCCGCCGCTCGTCGGCCCCGACCGCCTCAGCCTTTCTGACCTCGACCGGTTCGTTCGGCTCCGCGCGCCGCACTTCAATCTCATCTGTCGGCGCCAGGCGCTCCTCCGCCGTGGGCCCGACCGGCTCGGCCCGCAGCACCGGCTTGGAGGGATCAGGCAAATCTTCTTCCGCGGCGGTCACCGTGGCGGGCTCGGGCATCGGCGTCGGTGTGGCCACCGGCGGCGGCGCTTCGGTCGACCGCACCGCTCCCCACGGATCGCGGTCGGCCAGCAAGGCGGGACCTTTCACGTTCACCGGCGAAACCTGCTCGGTGTCGACCGCCAGCGCGGCCCGCGGCCATTCCGCCTGCGGCAAATCCCTGGCGATCGGCCGGCGCGGCCCATGGACGTTGCAGGGATCAACAGGGCGCTGCGCCCTCGTCGCGATCTCCTGGTAGGTGGTGCGACGTGTTCCGGCCGGCGTGCTTTCGAAACATTTGTCGGTCGCGAGCAGGCCTGACTTCGAGCAGACCTCGACCCGTTCCAGGCCGCCCGGCATCTTGATCTCGCGCGGCGGATACCGCGTCAGCGACGCGTTCATGATCTCCGTCCAGACCGGCAACGCGATCTCGCTGCCAAAAGCGCCGCGATAGATTTTGCGCGGCTTGTCGAACCCGGCCCAGACCACGCAGGTGAGGGCGCTGTCGTAGCCGGCGAAAAGCACATCGGTGAAATCGTAGGCGGTGCCGGTCTTGCCCGCGGCCGGCATTTTCTTGAGCCCGTATTTTTCGTAGGCGACCCGCCCGGTGCCCTGCTCCAGCGCGTCGACCAGGCACGAATGCACTTCATAGGCGATCTCGGGCTTGAGCACCGTCCGCCGGCTCCGGTCGATGCGAGGCTGCCAGACGACGTTGCCATCCTTGTCCGTGATGCGGGTGAGAAGATGGGTCGCGGTGGGCCGGGTGCCGCCATTCGGGAAAATCGTGTAGGCCAGGGCCAGCTCGGCGATGGTGAACTCGCTCGCGCCAAGAAACGTGGCCGGGAAGGGGCGCAGCGCCGTCTTGATTCCGGCGTTGCTCGCCAGTTGCAGGACGGCTTCCACGCCCGGCTGCATCCCAAGCCGGACGGTCGCGCTGTTTTTCGATTTGGCCAGCGCCTCGCGCGCGGTGATCGGCCCTTCGTACCGGTTGTCCGGCCGTTCCGGTCCCCATTCCCCGAGGATGCCGGTGGTGCCGCCGATCATCACCGTCCGGTTATCGAGCGCGGAATCGAGCACCACGGTTCCGGGATACGCCCCTTTCTCGAAGGCGGCCGCGTAGACAAAGGGCATCATGGCCGTGCCGACCGGCCGCTTCGCCTGCAGGGCCCGGTCATACTCGGTGTGCTCGAAATCGCGCCCGCCCACGAGGGCAAGAATGCCGCCGGTACTGTTATCGAGGGCAATGACCGCGCCCTGCAGATAATCCGGTCGGCGTGCTGCTTTTTCGCGCCTTTCTTAAATGAGGCGGCGTAATCGGCGTAGGTCTGGTGCGAGTAACCCTCGGTCTGCTCGGCCGCGGCCAGCGCGGCCCGGAGCGAGTCTTCGGCCACTTTTTGCAGTTCCACATCAATGGTGGTGTGAATGCGGAACCCCTCGTTCATGGCCCGTTCCCAGCCGACCGCGGCGATGACCTGCTGCCGGATCTGGTCCACCGCGTAGGTCTGGCCGCGCGCGCTTTGCTTGCTCCCGATGATGATATCCTGCGATTGCGCCGCCTCCGCCGCCCCGCGGCTGATGAAACCCAGCTCGCGCATCCGGCTCAGGACCAGGTTGCGCGCCTCGCGCGACGCGGAAAGACTCGACCAGGGCGAAAGCTTGTTCGGGCTCTTGAGCAGGCCCGCGAGGGTGGCTGATTCCGCCAACGACATTTCCTGCGCCGGTTTGCCAAAATATCCGCGCGCGGCCGCTTCCGCTCCGTAGAGTCCGCCGCCGAAATAAATCCGGTTCAGGTAAAGCTCCATGATCTTCTGCTTGCCGAAATGTTCCTCGATCCGGCGGGCCAGAAAGATCTCGACCAGTTTGCGCCGGAAGGTTTTCTCCCGCAGGGAAAAGCTGTTCCGCGCCAGCTGCTGGGTGATCGTGCTCGCCCCCTGGCGGACCGAACCCGAGGTCACGTTCTTGAGCGCGGCCCGGACAATCCCGAAAAAATCGTAGCCACTATGGGTGTAAAATTTCGTGTCCTCGATCGCGACCACCGCGTTGACCAGGTCGCGCGGCAACTGGTCGTAGGGAATGGTCTCGCGGTTTTCGACGTAGATCTGGCCGAAGATCTTTTCGTTCCGGTCCAGGATCACACTGGCCGATTCCATTTTCTCGAGCTGGTTGAGGTCGTAGGTCTCGGCGTGCTCCCGCAGTTCGCCCACAAGATAGAAGAGGTAAATCCCGCCCACCATGACCCCGAGAGCCACCATCGCGGCGACCGCGTAAAATTGCGGGGTGCCCACCCAGCGCTGGCGAAAGCGTTTAAGCGGAGTTTGTTCGAAGTAGGACACTGGCTTCCGAGGGCAAAAGGCGGCTGGTGCGGCCGCGCAACTTAGGTGCAGTTCCAACGAAAATCCAAATGCCTGTGCACTCAAGTGCCGGTTCACCGCTTCTAACCGACTTCCTCCGCGGGATTCTCCGCCGGGAAGGCCCGCGGCCGTTCCGCTGGTTCATGGAGCAGGCGCTCTATCATCCGGAACACGGTTACTACAGTTCCGGGCGCGCCCTCATCGGCCGGCGCGGCGATTTCTTCACCAGCGTCAGCGGCGGCCCGGTCTTTGGCCGGCTCCTCTGCGGCCAGTTCGCGGAGATTTGGGAACAACTCGGGCGCCCGGCCCCGTTCACCCTCGTGGAACAGGGCGCGCACGACGGCCAATTCGCGCGCGACGTGCTCGAGGCCGCAGCCGCCGATCATCCCGCTTTCCTGGCCGCGCTGACCTACCGCATCATTGAACCGTTTCCCGTTTTGCGGGAGCGCCAGGCCGAAAGGCTCCGGCGCTTCGCGCCCTGCGTGCAATGGGTGGCGGAGGTCGAGCAACTGTCCCCGTTTACGGGCGTTTTCTTCGCCAACGAGCTCGTGGACGCCTTCCCTGTGCATCTGCTCCGGCGCGATCAGGCGGAGGGAGCCGCCTGGCAGGAACGCCATGTCGCGGTCGAGCAGGATGACTTTGTCTGGCGCGACGAAAATCTTTCCTCCCCGGCGCTGCCGGCGCACATGGAAAAGCTTCCGCTGCCGGCCACCGGTCCCTACCAAACCGAAATCAACCTGGCCGCGCCTGCCTGGATGACCGCGCTGGCTCCCAAGCTCGAGCGCGGCCTTCTTCTCCTCGCCGATTACGGACTGTCCCGGAACGAATTTTTTGCGCCGGAACGCCGGGAGGGAACGCTTCGTTGCTATGCCCGTCACCAGGTGATGCCTTCACCGCTCGAGGGCATCGGCGAGACTGACATCACCGCGCATGTGGAATGGACCAGCCTGGCCGAAGCCGGGCTGGGCACAGGGCTGTCCCTGGCCGGCTTTGTTGATCAGCATCATTTCGTCACAGGACTGCTCGCCTCCGACCCGGGCCGCGCGGTCTACGACTCGCTCGATCCAGCCGGGCGGCGCGGGCTGCAAACCATTTTGCATCCGCAATTTCTCGGGATTGCCTTTCAATTCCTCGGTCTGGCCCGGAACCTGGAAGGCGGATTGAGCGGCTTCCAGTTTGCCTCGGGTTCAGCGGCCCGCCTTGGGCTTGCCTCATGAACGGCCCGGAATGGATTCTCGTCGCGGCTTTCCTGGCTGCGGCTTTTCTCTACGCCAGCGTCGGCCATGGCGGCGCCTCCGCTTACCTGGCCGTGATGGCGCTGGCCGGCGTGGCCCCGCTCCTCATGCGCCCGTCGGCCCTGGTCCTGAACGCCGCGGTTTCCGGTCTGGCGCTTCTTCATTTCGCGCGGGCCGGTTGGTTTTCGTGGCGGCTCTTCTGGCCGTTCGCGCTCCTCGCCGTGCCGCTCGCCTTTGTCGGGGGACGCATCACGCTGGCCAGCGGACATTACCGGTTGTTGCTCGGCGCGGTTCTTCTTTTCGCGGCGCTCCGCCTTCTTTTCTGGAAATCTTCAGATTCAGCCGCGGAACGCCGGATTCATCCCGCGCTGGCTCTTCCCCTCGGCGCCCTGCTTGGGTTGCTCGCCGGCATGACCGGGGTCGGCGGCGGCATTTTTCTCTCCCCGCTGCTCGTCCTGTCGCGACTCGCCACCGCCAAGGCGGCGGCCGCCGTCTCGGCCGCTTTTGTCCTGGTCAACTCCCTGGCCGGCCTGCTCGCGCTCTCGCCCGCGTCGCGCCAGTTCCCGCCGCAGTTTTCCTGGTGGATCGGCGCTGTCCTCGTGGGCGGCGCCGCCGGTTCCTGGCTCGGCTCCCGCCGTTTTCACGTCCCTCTTCTTCTCCGGCTCCTCAGTCTGGTGCTCGCGCTCGCCGCTGCTAAACTCCTTCTTACCGCCAAATGATCGACCCCTTCTCGCGCACCATCGATTACCTGCGCATTTCCATCACCGACCGGTGCAATGAGCATTGCCTTTATTGCCTGCCGGAAGGGTTTTCGGACTGGATGCCGCGGGCCGAGATTCTTCGTTACGAGGAAATCATGGCGGTGGCGGAAACAGCCGCCGCCCTCGGGGTGCGCAAATTCCGCATCACCGGCGGCGAACCGCTCGTGCGCAAGGACGCGGTCTCTTTCATCCGCGATCTCGCCGCCCGGCCCGACATCCCCGAGGTGGCTCTCTCGACCAACGGCACCCGGCTCGCGCCCGTGGCCGAAGAACTCGCCCGCGCCGGCGTCCGCTCGGTCAACGTCAGCCTCGACGCCCTTGATCCCGCGATTTACCGGCAGATCACCGGGAGCGATCTCGCTGACGTGCTCCTCGGCCTGGCCGCGGCCCGGGACGCCGGCATCCCGCAGATCAAGCTCAATGCCGTTCTCATGCGCGGCATCAACGAATCGCAAATTCTCCCGCTGGCCGAGTTCGCCGCCGCCGAGGGTTATCTTCTTCGCTTTATCGAGCTGATGCCGGTGAGCCTGTCCGCGCGCCTGACCGAGAAAAATTTCTTTCCCATCGCGGAAGCCCGCCGCCTCCTCGAGACCCGCAGCCGCCTTGTCCCCTCGCTGGCCCGCCACGGGCACGGCCCCGCGATCTACCACGAGATGCCCGATCTCGGCGCCACCGTCGGTTTCATCGGGGCGCTGACCAACCACCAGTTCTGCGAATCGTGCAACAAGATGCGCCTGACCGCCGATGGCATGATCCGGCCCTGTCTCGGGCAGCACGGCGAGGTCGATCTCAAACCGGCGCTGCGGCCGCAGATTGATCGCGCCCTTCTGCGCGACCGGCTCCTGATCGCGCTGCACGCCAAGCCGCTGGCACACGCCTTTCGCGAGGCCTACGAGCCGGGACGGATCATGACGGCGATCGGCGGATGATTGTTCGTTTCTTTGCCCAGACCCGCCGCCAGACCGGCTGCGCCGAGACAGAAATCGCGGTGGAGCAGCCGATCGACGCCGACGAACTTTGGCGCCGTCTTGAGAAAATGTTTCCTGGCATCGCCGGCACGCGCACCGGGACGCGTCTCGCGCGCAATCATGAGTTCGCGCGGGCGGACGCGGTCTTTGCCGGCCACGATGAAGTTGCGCTCATTCCTCCCGTCTCCGGCGGATGAAGATTTCGATTCGGATTTCGCAGAGCGCGATCAGCGAAGGGGATGCGCCGATCGCGACCGACGGCTGCGGCGCGCTGGCCGAGTTTCGCGGCGTGGTGCGGCCGGAGGAAGCGGGCGCCGCCATCGCCGGGCTCGATTACGAGGCCTACCAGCCGATGGCGGAAATGGAGATGGAGCGAATCCTGCGCGGTCTCACCCCGCAATTTCCCTGTGAAGCCGTCACCGTCGTGCACCGGGTCGGCCACGTCCCGGCCGGCGAGACTTCCCTCCTTGTGCGCGTGGCCGCAAAACATCGCGCGGAAGCGTTCGGCCTGCTCACGGCGTTCCTCGACCGCTTGAAGGAGGACGTGCCGATTTGGAAACTGCGGCCATGATCACGCTCGCCGAGGCTTTTGCGCGTGTCTGCGAGGCCGCCGTCACCCTGCCGGCGGAGGAAGTCTCCCTCGACGAGGCGCGCGGACGGGTGGTGCAGCGCGCGGTCGTGGCGGACCTCGATTCGCCGCCGTTTGATTGCTCGGCCATGGATGGATATGCCGTGCGCGAGCCGGCCGGCAGCACCGGTTTTCGCTGCGTCGATGAGGCCGGCGCGGGCGACGCGCGTGAACTGCATCTCGCGCCGGGCGAATGCGTCCGCATCTTCACCGGCGCCCGGGTTCCGGCCGAGAGCCACCCGCGTCATCATGCAGGAGGAAGTGACCCGCGACGGGGATCATGTCCGTGTGCAACCGCATGAGGCGCCCGCATTCATCAGGCGCCAGGGCGAGAACTGCCGGCGGGGCGCGATCGTGCTCCCGACCGGCGCCACCTTGACGCCCGTTGCGCTGGCGGCAGCCGCGTCGTGTGGCGTGACCACTCTCCCGGTGCCGCGCCGCGCGCGGACCGTGCATATCGCCACCGGCGCCGAACTGGTCGCCCCGGAGACAACCCCCTCCGGCACGCAGATCCGTGATTCCAATTCCATCCTGGTCCGCGCTTTCCTGGAGCAGAACAACGCCCTGCTCCGGCATCAGGAGCGGACCGGGGACGAGATCGAGGATAAAGGGGGCACGACGCCGGATTCATGGCGGCGTCACACGGATGAGTGCGATCTCCTGCTCATCTCCGGCGGGGCCAGCGTGGGCGACCGTGACCGGGCACGATCGTTTTTGCTCGGGCAGGGTTTCGAAATTGTTTTCGACAAGGTGAACCTGCGCCCCGGCAAACCGACCATCTTCGCCACGCGCGGAGCGCAGCTCGCGTTTGCCATTCCCGGCAATCCCGTGTCGCATTGGGTCGTGCTCGAACTCCTGGTCCGTCCCGCGCTGCGCCGGCGGCACGGTCAATCTCCCGCCCGTGTGCTCGCGCAGGGAAATCTTGCGGCCGAGTTTACCTGCCGGCCCGACCAGCGCGAGACCTGGTGGCCCTGCCGGGCCGAGCCCCGGGAAGGCTCGGGTTGGGAATTGAGCCCGCTCCCGTTTGTCAGCTCGGGAGACGTCATGACCATCGCCGGGGCCAACGCCCTTCTTCCCCTTCCATCCGGCCAGGAAAAGTTGCCCGCAGGCCCGGTTTCCTTTCTCCTCTCTGCCCATGAGTGAAGGGTTTTCCCATCTCGATGAGACTGGCGGTGCCCGCATGGTCAATGTCGGGGCCAAGGCCGACCAGAAGCGCCGGGCCCGCGCCGGCGGTTCCCTGCACTGCGCGCCGGAAACGATCCGGCTCCTGCGCGAACGCGCCCTGCCCAAGGGAGATGTCCTTACCGTGGCCAAGATCGCCGGGATCCAGGCGGCCAAGCAGACCAGTTCGCTCATCCCGCTTTGCCATCCGCTTCCGCTGACGCATGTCGACGTCTCCTTCGCCATCGCCGACGACGCCATCCAAATCGAGGCCGTGGCCGAGACCACCGGCAAGACGGGCGTGGAGATGGAGGCGCTCACCGCCGTCGCCGTCGCCGCCCTTACGCTCTACGACATGTGCAAGGCGGTCGACAAGGGGATGTCGCTTCGCGAAATTTCGTTGCTCGAGAAGACCAAGGAATGAAAGTCGCGCGCGTTACCCTGAGCGACCGCGCAAGCAACGGGGTCTACGAGGATGCCAGCGGCCCGGAGATCGAGCGCATCATCGGCGAATGTTTCGCTGAACCGCTGGAATGGTCGCGTGCCATCCTCCCGGACGACCGCGCACTGATCGAGGAAGCGCTCCGCCGGTTGGCCGATCAGGAGGAATGCCTGCTCATCGTCACCACCGGGGGGACGGGACCGGCGCCGCGTGATGTCACCCCGGAAGCGACCCGGGCGGTGCTGGAAAAGGAACTGCCCGGGTTCGGCGAGCTGATGCGCGCGCAAAGTTATGCCCGGGTCAAGACCGCCATTCTTTCCCGCGCGGTTGCCGGCGTGCGCGGGCAAAGTCTCATCATCAACCTGCCCGGGCGTCCGAGCGCAATCGGCGAAACGCTTCCCCTGCTTCTGCCGGCCATCGCCGAGGCGCTCGACCACGTCGCCGGGTTCCGGCCAGCCTTGCGTTAAACCGGCGGGCTTTCCTTCGACGCCATCTCCACCGCCTCGGGCGGCGGTGTCTCGAGCAGCGCCTCCGCCACGGAAGACGCTTCGTCGCGCCCTTCCAGCCAGCCCGCCACGCGTTTTCCAAAGTCGCGCGGACGCTCCGCAAAAAAGCGCCCGGCCAGCTCGGTCGCCGCCTGGAGCAGCTCGCCTTCGCTCCGGGCGACCAGCTCGAGCAATTCGCCGCGCTCGCCCTGCCAGTCGGGTTCCGGATGTTTCTCCACCCGTTCCGCCAAAAAACTCAGGTCATGCGCTTTCCCCAGCATGTCGGTCAGGTTCCTGATCTCGTCGCATATCCTGCGCAGCACCACCGGATGATGCGGGCGGATGATCCGCACCTGATACCAGAGCCGTTTCGCCTGTTTGCGCAGTTCATGGAAACATTCGGCCGTCGGTTTTTCCTGGGCGCGCGCGAGCGCCTCCCGCCCGCATTTGTAGGTGGTCTGTAGGCACCGGGCATATTGTTTCGGGCCGAACTTCTCCAGGCTCCAGCCGGCCACCGCCTCGCGCACCGGGCAGAGCCGCGGGATCGCTTCCACCTGCCATTCGGCAAAAGCGGAGAGAAAATTCTGCAAATCGAGCAGGAGCGTCTCCTCGACCTTGCGAAAACCGCCATTCTTCTTCCCGACCTGCTGCAGCTCGCGCACGGTCTGCAACCGCACCTCGGCATCGCGCACCTCCGAGACCAGCCGCCCCGTGTCGCGCAGCCGGCGATCGAGCCGCTTAAATTCACGGCGACCAATCTCCTTTTCCACCAGGTGCAAAACCGCCCGCGCCTTTTTGAGATGCTTGCGCGTCTGGTGCACCGGCGACCCCTCCGTCTCCCGCTCCCCCGTGGCAATTTCGAGCGCGCGCCGCACCTGCCCCAGACAAAGCCGACGCAACGCCTCCCCCATCTCCTCCCCCCGCTTCACCTGAAAACTCATGCGCCCCCCTTCTTCCTTCTTACTTCTTACTTCTTACCTTTGCCCCCTCAGTGGCATCCAAAACACTCTTCCCCCTCCAGTTCCACGTCGATCGTGACATGCTCAAACGCGTCCCCGGCCAGTTCCTCGCGCAATCGTTGCTTGGCCTCGGCAATCTGCGTTCGGTCGCTGGTCGCCGCCATGACAATATGCGCCGAGAGGACGTGATGTTCGCCGTCGAGCGTCCAGGTATGCACATGGTGTGAAGAGACCACGCCGGGCAGGGCGTTGATCCGTTTCTGGAAAATGTCGGCATCAAAACTTTCCGGCGCGCGCTGCAGGATGATGCCGAGCACGCCTCGCAGGTTGCGTCCGACGTTCCAAAGCACAAAGAGCGAGATGCCGATGGAAAGCAGCGGGTCGAGCACCGGCAGATCCCAGATTGCCATGGCCACCGCCCCGAGCAGGACCGCGCCCCAGCCGAGCACATCCTCCAGTAGATGCCAGCTCACCATCTTTTCGTTGAGCGAACGGCCCCGCCGGGTCCGCCAGGCGGCGAACCCGTTCACCGCGATCCCGAGCAGGGCCAGCCCGATCATCCCCGGGACCCGCACCGGGGCCGGCGTCATGATCCGCTCCACCGCGTGCCAGACGATGATCCCCAGGCCGACGACCAGGACCAGGCCGGTGATGAGGGCGCCCAGCACGGAAAAGCGCCGGTAACCGTAGGTGAAAAGGGCGTTCGGATCCTGCCGCGCCCGTTTTTGCAGATACCAGGAAAGACCAATCGAGAGGGAGTCACCCCCGTCGTGCAGGGCATCGGAGAGAATGGCGATGCTGTTCGTCCAGAGGCCGCCCGCGATCTCCACCAGGGTAAAGGCGAAATTCAGGAAAAAGGCCAGCTTCAGGTTGCCGGTGCCGTCACCGCCGTGCTGATGCCCGTGAGATCCTCCTGCCACAAGGATTCTTCTAGAAAGACTCGCTCATCGGCGCAACATTTGTCAGCATCGACCCTGTGACTCCATCCTCAGTCGGGGACGGGTCCGGTGCCGGCAACGGCGCGGGATCCGCCGCCCCTTTAGCGTCTCAAGGCGGCGCGCCCGCCTCGGAACGGGCCGATTTGCGCCCTGAAAACATCGACGACGCCGTCATCCGGCTCGCCGGCAATTCGCAGGACGGCATCCAGACCGCCGGCGCTTTTCTCGCCCGGCTGGCCGGCCGCTCCGACCAGGACGTCATGACCTACATGACGATTCCCTCCACCATTTCCGGTGGCCCTTCCATTTTCCAGGTCCGCATCGGCACCGGCGAAGTCCTTTCCGCGGGCGACGAAGCCGATTTCTTGGTCGCCTTTTACCAGCACAGTTACCAGGACCATGTCTCCTTCCTGCGCGAAGGCGGCGTGCTCCTTTACGATTCCGATAACGTCGAGCCGGATCTCGACGACAAACGTTTCGTTTATGTCGGGGTGCCGATCACCGGCCTGACCGTGGAAGCGCTCGGCGGCACGGCCAAGGACAAGGGGAAAAACATTTTCGTCCTCGGGTTGATCGCCAAGATTTTCAGCCTCGACGTCGAGAAGCTCGCGACGCTGATCAAGGAGAAGTTCGCCGGGAAAGACGAGAGCATCGTCAACACCGCCATCATGGCTTTCACCGCCGGTTACGCTTATCCGGTCGGCAAGGTTCTCAGTCACCAGTACAAGTTCGAGCAGATCCAGCGAACGGATGGCCGGGCCCAGATCACCATGGACGGCAACCAGGCGCTCGCCTACGGCCTCATCGCCGGCGGCATCCGTTACGGCGCCGGTTATCCCATCACCCCCTGGTCGTCGGTCATGGAAATTCTCCGGCGCGAACTCCCAAAATACGGCGGGCTCTTTGTCCAGTCGGAGGACGAGCTCGGCGCGGTTTCCACCGCGCTCGGTTTTTCTTATTCGGGTAACCTCGCGGTCACCGGCAGCGCCGGACCGGGCATCTCGCTCAAGACCGAGGCGATCGGCTGGGCTTCCATGGCCGAGATCCCGCTCATCATCATCAACGTGCAACGGGGCGGCCCCAGCACCGGTCTTCCGACCAACGTCGAACAGAGCGACCTTCACCAGGCCATCTACGGCGGACACGGCGACAGTCCGCGCGTCGTTCTCGCCGCCCAGACGGTGGAAGATTGCTTTTATATCGCGATCGAGGCGGCGCGCATCGCGCGCAAATACAGCACCCCGGTCTTTGTCCTGAGCGACACCTCGCTGGCCACCCGGATCGAGGCGTTCGACGAACCGAACCTGGGCGAGCTGATGCTTGATCCGAAGCCGGATCTTTCGCCGCGCCAGACGTTCAAGCCTTACCCGCTGGACCAGGTGACGCAGCATCTGCCGCCCGGCACCCGCATTCTCGACGGCAAATACCCGCTCGTCACCGGGCTCGAGCACGACGAAATGGGGCACCCGACCGGCAGCCCGAAATTGCACATGGCCATGACGGCCAAGCGCCGGGTCAAACTGCAGAAGCTGGCGGAGGAATTGCCGGTCCCGGAAATTTACGGCGACCCGGAAGGCGAGTTTCTGCTTGTGGGCTGGGGTTCAACCTACGGGCCGATCCACGACGCGGTGAAAAAGGCGCGCATAGCCGGGCACCCGCTCTCCGCGATTCATCTGCGGCATATCCATCCGTTGCCGAACGGCCTCGAAACCATCTGGGCGAAGTTCAAGAAGATCATTGTGGTAGAGATGAACGACCAGGGGGTCTACGGCTACGGTCAGCTCGCGACCATCCTGCGGGCACGCTATTGCGAACCGAAGATCAGCGGCCTCACCAAGACGGACGGGCTCACCTTCCGCGTAAAGGAGATTCTAGCCGCACTGGGCGAAGATTACGCCGCCGCGGGCGAGACCATGCGGCCGCGCCTCGGTGAAGCGCGCGGGACCACGCCGGCACCGAGCACCGCCGCCGCCACCAGCCGCGCCGAAGCCAAGGTGTCAGCCGCGCGCGACCGCGCCCAGGATAACACCCCGACCAAGCCCGGCACCGAAGCCATCCTCGCCTCCTCCGGCAGCAATGAAACCCGCGAAACCGAGCGGGAGAAATGAGGATAATTTGGAAGCCAGGAAATCCAGGAAATGGAAAAGAACTTTTGAATCAGGAAAGTAGGAACACAGGAAAGTGAGGAGAAGTGCTCTTGGACATTCGATCTCAAACCTTCCCGCTTTCTCCTGCTTTCTTGTTTTCCTGATTAATGAATTTGGAAACCAGGAATCCAGGAAGAGGAGAACAGAACTTGAATCAGGAAAGCAGGAACACAGGAAAAGGAAGAGAGACGCTCTTAAACGCTCGTCCCCAAACACCAGTCCCTCTCTTCTTCCTGCTTTCTTGTTTTCCTAATTCATTTTCCTGGCTTCCTGGTTTCCAAATTCAATCCTTTCCTGCGTTCCTCCTTTCCTGATTCATCTTCATGGTTTCCAAATTAAATCCTTTTTCCTGATTCCTTATGAGCACTGAAACCCTTGTCCCCTCGTCGTCCGCGGAGCAGCCGCGGGAGAAATTAACCAAGAAGGCGATCACGGCCGATCACCCGACCTGGTGTCCGGGCTGCGGCGATTTCGCTGTGCTCGCCTCCTATTACAAGGTGCTCGAGAAACGGCAGGTGGAGCACGAGAAGATCGTGACCCTCGCCGGGATCGGTTGTTCCTCGCGGTTCCCGTATTTCGTCAACGGCCATGGCGCCCATTTCATCCATGGTCGCGCCGTTCCGCTCGCGTCCGGGATCAGCCTGGCCCGGCCCGATCTCCATGTTTTCCTTTTCGGCGGCGACGGCGACGGTTTTTCCATCGGCGGCAACCATCTCGACCATGGGGCGCGCAAGAACATCAACCTCACCTATTTCATCATGGACAACTTCGTCTACGGCCTGACGAAGAAGCAGACGTCGCCCACCTCGCCGCTCGGGTTCAAGAGCAAGACCGATCCGCAAGGCTCGATTGATCAGCCGGTCAACGCCATGAAGAAGCTGGTCGCGAGCGGCGCCACCTTCGTCGCGCGCACGCATGCCACCCAGGTGAAACACATGATGGAGATGATCGAGCGCGCCATGGACCATCCCGGGTTCAGCGTCATCGAATGCTTATCCGAGTGCGTCGAGTTTTATCCTGACGTTTTCGACCCGGCCGATCCGCGCAAAGGCGGCAGCTTCGAGGTCATCCAGGAAAAGAAGTGGGACAACACTCCCGAGGACGAGCTTCGTCACGATGTCACCGACGAGCTGGCCGCCTACAAGCTCGCCCAGCTCCCCTTCCCCGGCGTCTTCGGCGTCTTCTACCAAAACGATCGCCCGACCAAGAACGCGCTCGAGAAGAAGTGGGTCGATACGACGCGAGAGAAGCTCGGCCAGCCGAGCGATCTCCAGCTTCTCCAGAAGACTTTTGATCGGATGAAGTAACGCGTCGGCTCTCCCCGATAACGCTTAATCGATAAGCGAAGCGCCGCAGAAAGCTTTCGGCCGGTTGTAGAGGTCAAAGACCGGGAGTCGGGGGAATCGCGGTTCTCGGCCTGCGCCGCGGCCTCGCCATAAAAAAGGATCTCCTGGGGCGAAGGCGGTGCGTAGGCGCGGCTTGGCAAAGCCGGCATATTTGTTCTAATCGGTCGCGTGGAGCGCGCCGGTTACACCTTTTTGGCGGTGATGCTCTTCGTCGCGGGCTCGTCGGCGCGGGGGGATGCGATCGATGATTATGTGAGCGAGCGCATGCGCGAGCTGCGGCTGCCGGGGCTGGCGCTGGCGGTGGTGCGCGATGGACAAGTGCTTATAACGCGCAGTTACGGCAGCGCGGACCTGGAGATGAACGCGCCGGTGACAGCGGAGACGGTTTTCGAGCTTGGCTCGGTCACGAAGCAATTTACGGCCGCGGCAGTGATGTTGCTGGTCGAGGAAGGCAAGGTCGGCCTGGACGACAGCATTGCGAAGCATTTATCGCAACTGCCAGCGGGGTGGCGCGGGATCACGGTGCGCCATTTACTCAACCATTCTTCGGGCATCCAGGAGTATCTCACCGTGCCGGGGCTGCCGGTCGCGGCGCATGCGGCGGAAAGTTTCGACGAAATGACGGGTCTGCTCGGAAAGCGACTAAAGCTGGAATTCGCCCCGGGGGAGACGTGGGCCTACAGCAACAGCGGCTATCTCTTGCTCGGCAACATCGTCGAGCGCGCGAGCGGACAATCGTATTGGGAATTTCTGCGCAATCGCATCTTCACGCCACTCGGGATGAAAGCGACGCGGAGCAGCGATCCGCGCGCGGTGATTCCCCAGCGCGCGGCGGGTTACGGCTGGCGTGAGGGACGGTTTGAGAATCGCGCAGCGCTTTCAGAAAATGCGCAAGGGGCAGGCGCCATCGTCTCGAACATCGGCGACATGGCGCGCTGGGAAGCAGGCTTGCATCGCGGGGAGTTGCTGAGGAAAGCCAGTTGGGAACAGATTTGGACGCCGCTCCGGGTGAGCAGCAGTCCGGTCGCGCCCTTCAGTTATGGCTTCGGCTGGGTGGTCGATTGGGAGCATGGCAAACGCGCGGTTTTTCACAGTGGCGGGACGCCGGGGTTTTCCTCTGCCTTTCGCCGATATCCGGAGGAAGGGCTGGCGGTGATCGTGTTAACAAATCATGGCGACCGGATTTTGGATCATCTGCCGGTTGAGATCGCCGGCCTGGTCGAGCCGACGCTGGCGCGCGCACAGTCGGCGACCGATCCCAATCCCGAACGTAGCGAACGGCTGACGAAGGCGCTACGCGCCGTCTTGAGCGGAAAGCCCGACCCGAAGCACCTCACACCGGCGATGCAGCTCTTTCTGAAAACGACCAGCGGCAGTGGATTAAGCGAGTGGGTGGCATCGCACGGCGAGTTGAAGTCGCTGACCTATTCGCAAACGGAGCGCGCCGGGGAAAACGACACCTTGCGCTACCGCGCGGTTGTGGGCGACGCGCACCTTTGGTTCAGTTTCACCCTGACGAAAGACGGTAAGATCGCGCAGCTCGTATGGTGGTAGAACGGGAATGGCGAAGCTTGGAGGCGTCCCCGGATGAAGATCACATCGTCAGCGGCTTACGATTGTCCCTCCCTTCCGGGAACCGACGCGCACGGCGGTTTCGTCGGGCCGAGACGATCGTTGGTCTCATTCACGAGACTGGTTGCTGCCCGGAAGTCTCAAATTGGCGACGCGCCCAAGCTCCGTCAAAAGCCTGCAACTTGGCAAGGCGCGCCGTGACACTGACGACGAACTTCCCGCGGCGGGTCAGGCTTGTCTCTGGCCGCCGGTTTCTGTAGACATCGTGTCGATGACTGGTGACGCGATGCTGTGGCGCGTGGCGCGGATCGGTGCAGTGGTGGCGCCGATATTGTTGCTCGTCGGCGATTGCATCGCGATTTGGAGTTTTAATTCCATCTCGTGGACCGTGCTGCTTTGGCTGTCCTTTGTTTGTTTCGTTCCCCCGCTGGTGGGGCTGGTGATCGCGGTGAGCCGGTCGCGGCCGCTGCTGGCCGCTGTCGCCGGAGTGGTCGTTCTGATAGGCACAATGGCAGGTGCCGGGATGCAGGCATATTTTCGGACCGCAATCGCTCTACAGAACGGCGGGCAGGATGCCGCGCTCGCTTTTCTGCGCACGCAAGCTGTCATGCCGCTGACGACGCAGGCGCCGGGAATCGGGTTTCCGATGGGGTTGCTTTTGCTTGCGTTCGGTCTCTGGCGGAGCCGGCTTGCGGCATCATGGGTGCCGGTCACGCTCGCGCTGGGCGGGCTGCTATTCCCCGTCGGGCATGCCGTGCAAGTAAGCTGGGCGCTCGTGGCAGGCGATGTGGTGCTCGCGGTTGCGTTCGCTGCGCTGGGGATGCACGTCCTGCGTCCGGCAGGAGTTGCGGCGACGAGTTGATCGGCAAGGCGGCGGCGAACTTCGGTGCTCCATCTGAAATTGAAGAAGAGACTACTTCCCCCTCTGGGCTGGGGGTTGCTGCCCGGTGGACCTCAGACTGGTGCCGCGCCTAAGCTCGGTTGAAAGCGAACGAAGCGATTTTTTAGTAGTTGAGTTCCCCTGGGAGGGCGACGGTCTCGCGATAGGGCAAGCCCAACTCATACAGGGCGATCTCGGTGAGGAGTTGGTCAGTCAATGAACGCAGACCGCGCTTTTCGGCCGCTTCCAGGGCGCGGCGGGCGGTGGCGATCGCTTGCGAGAACTGGCCATTTTCGGCCTGGGCGGCGGCCAGGGTGTGAAGGAAGAAAGGATCGCTCCCGCCGGAGATTTCGTCTGCCCGGAGCGACAGCCCGAGCGCGCGCGGTCCGTCCCTCAACGAGTCATCCGGCGCGGTGGCCAAGACCCAGGCGAGGTTGGTTTGCGCCACCGGCGACGAAGGCTGCATCGCCAGGGCTCGCTTGTAACTCGCCACGGCTCCCCGGAGGCGTCCCTGTCGGTAACGGATTGCGCCGATCGAGTTATGGGCCCGGAAGTCTGGCCAGAGTTCGAGGCTTTCCTCGAAATGTTCCAAGGCCCTTTCCGACTCGCCTTTTTTCTCCGCTATATGGCCAAGGTTGTGGTGGACCGCGGCGAGCGTGACCGGTTGTTTCAGCGCGATCTCGAGCACTTTGCGGAGATGCCATTCGGCTTCGTCCAGCTTTCCCTGTCGCAGCCGGATGATCCCAAGGTTGCCCTGGGCAAACCATGACCCCGGGTTCTTCGACGCCGAATCGGCATAACAGGCCTCGGCATCCTTGAAGGTGGCGCTGTGCCGCCAGGTTTGGGCCGTCAGAGCACCCAGGACCACCACGCCCAAGCCGATCCCGACGTTCCGTCGCCAGACGGGCCCGCGCCCGAAATATGTAGCACCGACGGCGGCGAGCGGGGCCACGATCCCGATGATCGGAAGATATTGGAAATGGTCGGCGACCCAGCGCGAGAGAAAGATGCGGACATCGAAAAAACCGAGGACCGGAAACAGCAGAAGCGTGAAGAGGAACAAGCCGGCAAAGGCGCCGCGCCATTTTCGCCGGATCATCCACACGCTCGTGAGCAGGAGGAGCGCGCCGGCTGGGTAAAAATATTGCCACGCGGACGAGGCGCTGATGTTCCACCGCGGATACATCATCATGAGCGGTTCGGGCCAGAAAATCTTGGCCAGGTAAAACCAGAAGGCCTGTCCCGCCAGGAGGATCCGCTCGACCGGTGAAAGATCGAAGCCCGGGCCTTTCGCCCCGCTAAACTCGCGTTCCATCCAGCCGGTGGCGACGGCCCCGGCGATGCCCAGGAGAAAAAAGGGGAGGAGCGGGCGAACGTCGCGCCGCCATTCGATCCGACCGCGCCGCCACCAGAGCGCAATCAGGATGAGTGCCGGCAGAAAACCGGTCACGGTCTTGGCGAACAACCCGACCACGACAAAAAGGGCGGCCAGACCGTAAAACTTCCGGTCTCGAAGTTCATCAAACCGCAGATAGGCCAGCACCGCCGCGAAAAGGAAAAGGGCGGAGAGGATGTTCTTGAGCTCGTTCAGGTAGGCGACCGACTCAACCTGGACCGGGTGAAGGGCGAACAGGGCCGCGGCCAGCCACGCGCCCGGCATTTGCAGACGGCGAAGGATGGCAAACAGCAGGAGAGCGACGCCCACATGCAGGCTGATGTTCAGGAGATGGTGCCCCAGCATGGACGAGCCCCAGAGGCGGTCTCCCAGCCAAAAAACCGAATCAACCAGGGGATGGTATTGCTGGTAAAGGCTGGGCTTGACCCAGAAATTGACCAGACCTTCCACGGAACGATCCTCCGCCCGCGGGAGATGAAGCAGATCATCCGAAATCGGGCGGCCATGCCAGGCGGGCTGGTAGGCCAGGAGGGTCACCGCCAGCAGGCAGAGAGCGAAAACGCCGGCCCGGATCGTGCCGCTCCATGGGTCCAGGTCCCTCCGGGAATGAATCGGCGCAGCGGGTGACATGGAATAAATTTAGGGAAACCGGCGTTACCCGGATGGAGAAAGGTTGACACGATAATCTACGCTGAGCATAAAATCGCGGCGATGAAGAAGTGTTTTGCCGTGATCGCCGCTGTTGTCCTTTCGTTTACCCTTCCGGTTATCGCCGGCCCGGAACCGTTCAAGTCCACCGCCAAGGAGGTCGCGCCTCTTCCTCCGCCGCCACTCTTTGACTGGACCGGCTTTTACGTCGGCGTGCAGGCGGGTTGGCGCATGAATGATTATCATTGGAACGAGGCGGACAACGATCAGCGCGAAATCGATGTGGACGGAAATTTCGATGTCGGCTTCGCCGGTTTGCAAATCGGATACAACCGCCAGGTGGCGCGCTGGTTCGTCATCGGCGTGGAAGTCAGCGGCACCTACGGTCAATCGGACGACCATCAGACCCTCCGGATTACCGACACGCGCGAGATTCTGCATTTCGGGACGGAGAACGACTGGGGCAGCACGTTTGCCCTGCGCGCCGGATTTACCCTGCTGGAAAACAGGCTGCTGTTGTTCGCCAAGGGTGGCGGTGCGCTCAGTCACTGGAACTACGACTACGTAAACGACCAGACGCTCGCCAACAGCGCCATGCAGCCCCAGTTCGACCGGTGGCATGAGGAGGAAAACCGGATCAGCCCGCTGGTGGGCGCCGGGGCCGAGTATGCCATTGGCCGCCATTGGACCGCGAAAGCGGAATGGAACCGGGTCTTTGGCGGCAGCCGCACCCTGCGCAGCACCCTTCTGCGGGACGACGATCCGGATACGGAGGGGGCGGAAGGCGACATCTCCGGATACGGCCACAAGATCGATCTCGAGCAGGACAACGTCTTTCTTGGGCTGAACTACAAGTTCTAACCGATCGCGCTCTTTTTCGAGGGGACGCCGGGGGAAGGTAGCCGGCGCTTCCCGAGTCTCTTCAACGCGGGAACCAGTCCCGGACCAGGGCGCCGACCATGGACAGGCCGATGAGCGCATAGAGAGCGCGATACCGCGCCTGGAATGCGCGGATGCCGGCGGGCGTGAGCCCCGTCCGCAGGGTCTGGACCGACCAATAGAGGTGCAAGGGAAGGAACAGGGCGGCCAGGAGCACGAGCGGGCGCGGCAGAATGCCTGACCAGGCCAGGGAAGCCAGGTAGGCGTAACAAAGGGTAAACAGGCTCAGGCCGGCAAAGAAAGTCAGGCGCGCGCCGAAGAAGACCGCGTTGGTCCGCACCCTGTTTCCCCGATCGTAATCAAAGTCGCGCACCTCCTGGTTGAGATGGCCGGCGGTAAAAGTCAGGGCGAAAAATAGCCCCAGGAACACGGACCGCTGGTCCACCGCGGCGAAAAGGGAATATCCGAGAAGAAAGTGGAGCAACCCGCCAAGAAAATGGATCAGGGAGGAGATAACTGGTCGCCCCTTCCCGTTTAGCCACGGATGGGAGTAAACCATTCCGAGGACGGCAATGGTGCCGGCAAGGAGCAGGGTCTGGGTCGACAGGAAGAGAAAGAGCAACAGGCCGGCCCCGAGCAAGACCAGCGAGAAGAGCAACAGGGACCTCGCGCCGGGCACGCTCTCGGACGCGCGAGGATTGAGCGGCCCCGGCGTGAGACCCTGGGCCGCATCAGCCCAGTCGTTGAAGACAAAGACGTGCGCCACCAGGAGGAAACTCGCGACGGCAAACAGCAGAACCGTCGCGGCCATTTCAAGGCCAAGGGCGCCCATGGAGAAGGCGACCCCGAGGAAGGGCGCACCCTGTAAGACCACGATCTCGCCGAGCCGGGCCCGAAACTGGGTCCACGGGATGTACGGTTGGCATGGTGGCCGGAACAGCGTTTGTCGACGGTCGATCAACCATTGGTGGTTCCATCAGGGACGCCATTCGGAGGCCAGCAGGAGCGGGATGTTTTCATGTTCATGAACGCCCGGACTCTTCGACGCCACGAGTTCCATGCGCACGGCATGCCGCCGCATAAAGCTTCCGAGTTGTTCCGACCACGCCATCCGATACGCGCTGAAACTCCAGCCAAACTCCGGGTCCGGCGCCGGCGTCAGCATCATCGGCCGCCTGCCTTCCGGCGGAACATTCATTCCGCCCACGATCCAGATGCGATGTCCGGATTTCAAAGTGGCTCTCATTTCGCGCTCCAGTTCGTCGAGGGGGAAAAAAGCGCTCATTCTTTCCTTCAGGAGATCGTAACGGTTGATGCGATGCTCGCTCAGCGGCGGAACCGTGATCCAGCGGACCGGGCCTTGATAATAGCGGTGAAAAGAGATCCCCAGCGACCACGGATTGACCACGATGAGATCGCCCGGGACTGCCGCTTCCTCCAGCTTTTGCGCAAGGCGATCGATGTTCGTCTGGCGCACCGTCACTTCCGGCCAGAGAAAAATGGGCAGCACGGCGGCCAGGCCGAGCGCGCAGACCATCCGGGCGACACGAACGCCGCGCCCGTCGCGCAGCACCGAGACCGCGAGGTCAAGGGCAGCGGCGAGCAAACAAATCAGCGCGAGGAAGTAGCGCGCGTTCGGTTCGTTTTGCAAAACCCACATGAAAGCGAAGCAGATCGCGCTGGTGCCGGCCATGGCGAGAAAGGCGAACGCGAGCAGGTCGCGCTCCGACCCGGGTTTGTCGGCGCCTTTCCCGGCCCGCCAGCGCCAGGCTCCGAAAAGAGAGAAAACAATCACGCCCGCCCAAATGAAGGCCATGACCGGCACCGGCGCGCCCCCGGCATTGAGCAACTGTCGGCCGAGCGATGCAGCCGTGGGTTCCGCCGTGAGCACCATTGCGTAGTCCTTTGTCCCCTGGAAAACCCGGAGCAGATAGGGAACGTAGGACAACCCACAGACGAGTCCGACCCCGGCCAGGAGCGCGGCCCACTTGAACCTTCGCCGCCGTAAAAGAACTACGAACGCGGCCAGAAGAATTCCGGGGACCAGCGCCCCGTTAAAATAAAGGCAATGCATGCCGGCGAGATAAACCGCGAAGGACGCAGCCAGTTTTTGGGGAGACGGTTCGGTGATCAGTTTTGCGGTGACGGTAAACGCGAGGATGATCAGGACACCGCCGAGGCCGTAACCACGAATGGAAGTGCCGGTGGTCAGGAAAACCGAGTTCAGGCCGGCCAGGGCCAGGAGCACAAGGGGCACATCGCGCCGAAGCGTTCGGGAATGGAACCAGGCGACTCCGATGAGGGCGACGCCTACGAAAAAGCCGAAAACGCGCAGGGCCAGATCGCTCGTGCCCGTGAGCGCGGTGTAAGCCCGCACGATGGTCGGGAACAACAGCGGAAACGAAGTGTATTGCGCGTTCGTCACCATCTCGGCCACGCCGGGCATCCGCGCCAGTTGCAGGGCGTCGCATTCGTCGCGCCAGAGCGCGCCGGCATGCCAGGCCTGCACGGCCAGGAGAGCAAGCACCACCGCCGTCAGGAAAAGGGCGGCCAGCGTTTCCGCGCGTTTCAGGTTGAACCCGGCCATGATCTTAAGACCCCTCCGAACGGTCCGACGGCATGCTGCGGGCGATTCGTTGCGGTCGAAGCGGCCGAATTCCGAGGCCAAGACGCTGAATCAATCCCACCGAACCGACCAGGCCGTCAGCGAGGACGCGCGGCAGCATCATCGGCAGGCCCACCGCACAAAAGGCCGTCACGGAAAGAAACGAGGGGCGCACCCGGCGCAGGACCCGGCGTTCATAGACACGGCCTTTGTCGTCCGGGGCGATGCGATCGTCGCCCAAGACGCCTGCGGCGATGCGGCCGGAATCGATGGCAAAGGAAATTCCTTCCCCGGAGAGCGGATGAATCAGCGAAGCGGCGTCGCCCAAGCAAAAGATACCCCGGACCCCAGAGGCGGCGGGTGAGTCGTCCGTTCCATTTGAACTTCGCGAGATTGAGCGGATAACCAGTGGCCGTTCCCTCGAAACGACCCGCGCCCAAATAGTCGCGGACTTCCCGCGTCTGGCAGTAGTGGCGGAACCGTTCGCGCAGGATTCGGTTGTTGGTGGTGTTGCCGTAACCAATGTTCGCGCAACGTTCGCCATCTTTGACGAACGGAAAAATCCAGAAGTAACCGCGATGCTCGAGATCGAAGAAGAAGATCAGGCCTTCCGTGGTCTCGGGGATGCCCCGGACATACTGGCGCAGGGCGTGGATGACGTAGTCGCCGTCGGTCGGACCAGTGGCGCGGCGCACCAGGCTCCGGCTGCCATCCGCGCCCACCACCAGATGCGCGGTGACTGTCCGTTTTCCTTCCTCCGTCTGTAAATGCACCCCGCGCACCCGGTCCCGCTCCATGAGGAGATCGGTCACGGAGGCGTTCTCCAGGGTCTCCGCGCCTGCCGCAACCGTGGCCTGCCAGAGCGCATGGTCAAACTCGAGCCGAGGAACGACGTCGAGGGTCCGGCCTTCGCGGCGGAGGCAGCCGCCCGGGTAATGCAGGATCTGAAGCTCCGTGAACGAACGGGAGGGCGTCAACGCCGCCAGCTCCGGAAAGACTTCCCGCAAACTCGGGATGGCCTGGTAGGTGAGACCATCCCCGCAGATTTTATCGCGCGGGAACCGCGCCTTATCGAGCAGGAGCACCCGCTGCTTTGTTTTCCCGGCGAGAAGCGAACGGACAAAGGCGCAACCCGCCGGACCTCCCCCCACGACGATGACATCGTAGTCCGGCTGCTCTTCTCCCCTTAAACTCTTCATGGCGCCGTAAAGACCGGACTCTCCCGGCGATTACAGCGGTTCCGCAGGTGAAACAAGAGCAGATTCACCACGATGCGGTTCCTTGGGCGCGCAAGGATCCGGGCGAGGAGCATCGGGGCCGCATCGATGCGGGAAAATGGGTCTCGCCGTTTCAACGGCGGCGAGACCCCTTCTTCCTGCAGAGAGCCCTTGGCGGGAATTCCTACTTGTCGGTCATCGTTGGCCGGCGGGTCGCGCCAGGCCGTGGTGTCGCGGAAGGCGTTGGAGTGGCCTTCGCCGCCGGGGTGGCACTAGCCTTGGGAGTGGCCGTTGGACTCGGGCTCGGTTTCTGGGGAGGCCTTGGGATGTTACCCAAATTTTTTGTGGCAGAGTCTCGATCAATTTCCGCCTGAGTAGGGGAGCTTAAAGTAGTTTTGTCCTGTTTAACCGTCTCGCTGTATTCGGTGTTGGGAGCACGCGTGCCCGACGGAACAGGCGAAGGCGTGGGTGTTTGCGCGGGTGAGAGGGTCACTCCCAGAACGAGCGAGGCACAGATCAATGACGGCAGGGTCGGTTTCATCCCAGCGGGTTTAGCGGTTTCTTTGCAGAACGCATAGATAAATGTCGTCATGTCATCCAGGTGATGAAGAGATGAGCGGACGGGAGCGCGCGCAAAACTGCACCGTCAAAAATCGCAATTCATGACTCCCGTCTTGACTTCCGGCACGGGAACGGATGTCGTGCAAAAGCGAAGACGGACGGTATTTCTGCCATGACATCACCCTCGCCGGTCCCCAAAGCGCGGCTGGCCGGGCTCTGCTGGTTGCTCTGCTTCGTCGCGAGCGCCTTTGGCCTGTTTGTTGGGACCAGGTTGATTGTCCCCGGCAAGGCGGCGGAAACAGCCGCCAATCTTCTCGCGCACGAGATGCTTTTCCGCGCCGGCACCAGCGCCATGCTGGTCTCCGGCGCTTTTTATCTCGCTGCGACCCTGCTGGTTTATCAACTGCTGAAACCAGTCAATCGCACCATCGCGCTCCTCGGCGTTTTCTTCAGCCTCACGGGATGCGCCGTCGGGGCAATCGTCTGCCTTCTCGATTTTGTGCCTCTGCTCCTGTTGAAAAACGCTGCCTATGCGAATGCGCTGGGCCTGGAACAGGTGCAGTGGCTGGCGCTGCTCTCCCAGCAGGTTCGGGCGCAGGCCAACAACCATGTCGGACTTGTTTTTTTTGGACTCCACTGTTTGACCGTGGGCTTCCTGATTGTGCGCTCGACTTTCCTGCCCCGTTTCCTCGGCCTCTTTATGCTCTTTGCCGGGATTGGCTGGCTCACCTTTCTTTGGCCGCCCTTCGCCCGCCTTCTGGCACCGTATAACATGCTGCCCGGCGCGCTCGGCGAGCTCGTGCTCAGTCTTTGGCTCCTGGTGAAGGGAGTGCACGAAACGCGCTGGCTGAAACAGGCCGGCCGGGATTGAAATGAACGATCACCCTGTAATCACCAGTGCGCAGCACAAAGCCGCCCGGCTGGCGGGCGCGCTTTACCTCGTGCAAATGGCGGTCGCCATCTTCGGACAGGTGCTGGTGCGCGACCGACTCGTGGCCGGCGGCGACGCCGCCCGGACGGCGCAGAATATCCTCGAGAACATGCGCCTCTTCCGGCTCTCCATCGCTGGCGATCTTCTCGTTTATACCACGGTGATTGTCCTGGTCTGGACACTTTATGTCATTCTTCGACCGGTACAACGGGAGGGAGCCCTGCTCGCCGTTCTTTTTCGGCTGGCGGAGAACGCGGTGCTTTGCGCTTCCACGGTTTGCGCCATGCTGGCGGCGAGGCTGATCCAGCCGCCCGACTACCTCAACACCTTCGCCCCGGACCAATTGCAATCGCTTGCCCGGCTGATCCTCGGCACGCAGGGACTGACCATGAATGTTGGCTTTATCCTGCTCGGCTTCGGTTCCGCCATCTTTGCCTGGCTCTTCCTCAAGTCGGGCTACGTTCCGAAAATCATCGCTGGCTGGGGCATCTTTGCCTCGCTCATCCTGGCCCTGGTCACGCTGGCCGCCATCGTTTTCCCCGAGCTGAGGGCGACTCTCGGTCTCACCTTCATGATGCCGATGTTCGTCTATGAGGTGGGGCTGGGCCTCTGGCTGCTGATAAAGGGGATTCGCGCGCCCGTCGCCTAAGGTTCGGCGCTGGATGATCAGGCCGCGCGGCGTTTAAAGAGCAATTAACGCGGCACGGCCGTGGTCGTTTCCAGGGCGGCGGGTTCCATTTCCGCCTTGTCGGTAATCAGCCGGCGGAGGAACGGGATCAGGACGACCAGCGCCACCCCGACCACGAGGGCGCCAAGGCCAAGCGCGCCGAAGAGCTGCGCGTATTCCGCGTTGGTCGCGGCCGCGGTGGTCCCCTTCGGCTCCGGAATCATCCCGGAGAAATCACCGGCGAAGAGCGAAGCCAGGCCGGTGACCAGCATCCAGCTTCCCATCATGATCCCCTGATACTTCCGCGGGGCCAGCTTGCCGATCATGGCATAGCCGATCGGGGAGATCAGCAGCTCGCCCACGCTTTGCAGGACGTAGCTGGTGAAGAGCCAGCCAAACGCGCTTCGGCCGTCTCCCCCGGCCAGCTTGATCCCGAGTGGAAGAATAAGAAACCCGAGGGCCATGAGGAGCAGCGAGGTGGCGAACTGCTGCGGGATATCGATGCGCCAGCCGCGGGCCCGCAGCCGGGCGAACCACGCCGCGAGGAGTGGTCCGCCGATTACGATGCAAACCGTGTTGATGTTCTGGATCCATTGCGGCTGGATCTCGATCCGGCCGATGAAAAGATCGACGTTGTGGACCGCGAAGAGCATCAGGCCGCTCGGCGCCATCTGGTAGAGCGACCAGAACCCAAGCGAACCGAGGGTCAGGATCAGGTAAGCTGTCATGTTTCGCCGTTCCCGCCGGTCGGGATGCCGCAGGGTGAGATAGATCAGCAGGAGCGCCATCGCGGCCGAAATCCCCTTGAAAAGCGTCTCAGTTCCTTCCGGGCGCTGAAGCATGAACCAGACAAGCGGAACCAGACCGACCAGGATGGCGAGGCCGGCCACGAGACGAAGCTGGAACTGCCGGGGATTTCTCTCGAGCAACGGCGTGTCCCGGTCGGCCAGGGTGCCCCAGGAGACAAGGGCGAGGATGATCGCGACGAGATTCCCGAGGGTGGCAAAGATGAAGAGGCTCGTGTAGTTCTCGGTGCCCTGGAAATAGCCGGCGACGGCGAACCCAACAAAGAAGCCGACGTTCATGCCGGCGTAGTTCCAGAGGAAGGCCGCTTCCCGGCGCGAATCCTCCGGGGTAAACCGCTGGGTCAGCATCATGTTGATGCAGGTGACGTTGAGTCCGCTGCCGGTGAGGAAGAAGGCGAGGCCGACGTAGAACATGGCGAGCGAGCCGAAAGCGATGCAGGCGCATCCGGCGGCCTGGGCGGCCATGCCGCCGACGAAAAGGTTCCGGTTGGAAAGGAACCGCCCACCGAGGTAACCCCCAAAGAGATGCAGCCCGTAGTTGAAGGCTCCGAAAACCCCCATGAGTGTCGTCGCCATCCTGACCGGGAGCTGCAGATGCTTGGTCGCGTAGAGAACGAGGGTCGAATAGAGAACCGCGAACCCAAGGGTGGCAAAGATTTGGATAAAGAAGAGGACCGCCGTTCCTTCCGGAGCCCTGGCCACAAGCCGTTTCAACGATGTCATCGGGCGCTCATTTCGCGTTGGACACCTGTCAAAGTCAAGGCCCGCCCGAGAGGACCAGATCGGTCCCTGCCAGCCAAACGCCGAAGTTTACATCAGGCGCATGCTCCCAGGCTCGACGGAGTCTCGCCCTACCAGAGAAGTGGTTCCCCGGGCTTGCCTCGCCCAGCCCGGCTTGTCCATCATGAGCGCCGCTTATGAAGACTCTTTTGCTTACCTCTCTCCTCGGCGTGGTCGCGGGCGCTTCTTCGCTGACGTATCAGGTCGTGCAGATGCTGGGCGGACATAACGGACGCTACGAGATGACAGTGCTCGCGAACGGAGAAGGGGTGGTCACTCTCGACCGCGAGACCGGCACGGTTCGCTACGTCTACGGGCGCGATGTCATCCCTCCGGTGCAATGGGCGGTCGAGTTCAAGCCGGGATCCTCGATCGGCCAGGTCATGCCGCACGACTGGCGACCGCACGAGTAGCGCGGCGCCCCGGCAGGGCGAGACTCTGTCGAGCCTGGGAAAAAAAAGAGCCGCGGGCAGTGACGGAAGACTGCGAGGGGCGTGTGCGCTCCCCGGAGGCGAAGGAACATTTACCCCGCCATCAGACGTAATCGGTCTGCTGAACTTCGAAAGTGTCGTAGCATCGTTCGGCCGCGGGGCTTCGACCGAAGGCGTATCCGAGCATTTCGCCGGCGGCCTGGCTGGCCAGGCCGCAGGTGAGCACCGGCCATAACGCCGGGCTGAGTTCGTTTTGGCTGATGACCCGGGCCGCTGCGTCGCGATAACGACGGAGCAGGACCACCGGAATCAAGGGTGCGCCGAGGGCATACGCGATTCTGCGTAGACGCGACCAGTGCTCGCTCCGGACGGAAGCGATGACGCGTCCGGCAACCAGGCGTTGCCGCAGCCATGGCCCGGTTTGCGCGAAATTGGTGTGCCCGATCCTCGCCGCCGGTTCGAGTCGGATTTCGCCGCGCGCGGCTCGAATCCGCGCCATCATCTCTTCGCCCTGCGCTAAAATTGTGCCGAGTTCATGACCCAGTCCCAAAAGAAAGGCGCGATCGTAAGCCGCGTTGAAGAGAGGGGCGCGCGCGAGCCGGCCGCCAGGTTGACCCGCGAGCCAGAACGCGTAACCATTGATCAAACCGGCCCAACTGACGAGAGCGGGCGGATTTTCGTTCTCGAAAACAGGTACGGCCATGGTTGCTCCGGCGCGCAAAGCCGCCTCCAGCAGGTCGAACATTTCCGGGCGTGGAAACGAGTGGGTTTCGCCCATGAAAACGGCCGGGGCCAAGGCGGCGCGAATGCCGGCGGCGCGCGCCTCAGTCAGTGGATAAATGCTTTCCCGCTCGATGATCCTCAGGCCGTCGGCCGGATCGAAGATCGTGCCGGTGGGAGCAATCACGATAATCTCGAGGCGACATTGCGCTCCCGATTGTCTGATCGATTCGAGGACAGGCGCAATCCGGCGAGCCGTATCTGTGACCAGGATGACTGCCAGATCGGGCGTGGTCATCATCAGTTCACACGACGGAGGACGATGTTCATCTTCGCATGCGGGCGCCAGTGAAAGCCGGAGAATTCCCATGGCTCGATCGCTGCCGCCGAAATGTCGAAGGTGCCCGCGAGGGAACCCAGATAATGCCTGCCGATGGCCCGGGTGAGATGGTCGCCGGGACACCGGTGCGGTGTGAATCCGAACGGAACGCACGTCGGCCGCGAAGGCGCGGAGAGGAAACGGTCGGGATCGAACTGTTCCGGTCGAGCGAACGCTTCCGCCAGGCGGTGACTTTCCGCGATACAAAGCCTGACCTGCCAGCCCGCCGGGATGCGGAAGCCATTCCAGTCGATCGCCGTGCTGGTGCGACGCATCAAGAACTCGCTTTGATGCAACCGAAGCGTCTCGCGCACCATTCGGTCTGCGAGTCCGCCAGGTTGCAAAGCGTCCGGCGTGCCACTCGCCATGGCGGCACGCAGATCCTTCATCCAGCGCGGGTTCGTGCCGGCGACCGCGGTGAGCCAGACAAGCAGATCGGTCACGTCGATGCGACTGCTGTGAAGCGCATAGGCGAGATTTCCCAAAACACGGTCGAGCGCGATGGCTTCGGGCTGATCGGCCGCGAGACGGGCCAGGAAGGAAACGCGTCCATGGTCCAGCGCCACGCGCCTCATATTTGCGATGATCTCCGTCACGGCCCGGCGCGCCTGCGCCTTGCCGGCCCGGTGGAGGCGGCGGTAATCCGCGACGTGATACAACTTCAGCAGGGCGCCTGTTTCCGTGGCGCCCAGTCCCAGAAAAAGGAGCATCATGACGTTGCACACCATGCGGTCGAGCGACTCACGAAGCGGTGCATCCGCTGCGACCGCCACGAGGGCACTCTCCGCCTCGATCGCCATTTGAGTTGTGTAATGCTCGACCACCTCCGGAGCGAGCGCGGAACGCATGAAACCGGCCATCTCCGTGTGTGCGGCACCGGCCAGAAACCGGACAAAGCCGCCCGGCACGATGTCGTTGAACGGAGCCGGCGGCACGAAGAGCGCCTCGTTATGGGACCGCAAAAAATCAGCAATGCGCTCGAGGCCAACGATGCCGACGGCCGGAACTGTAAAGTGTGGAAATTTGAAAACGGGACCGAAGCGGTCCGCCTGTTTCTTATAGAAATCCGGATCGCTCCACGGTCCCGGCGCGAGAAAGCTGAGCGAGCCGGGGGGAAGACCGCGTTTTCTTCCATAGCCGGGGCGACGGACGATCGCGTTGGCGACGAAACATCCGCCGGAAAAACCGGCCGCGAGCACGAGCAGGAACGGGCTGAGAAAAACCACTGCGAGAATGACGGCTGCTAGTGCAACGAGCGATCCCGCCAGCGCCACAGGCAGGAACGGAAAGCCGCGGAACCTTTGCCGAACGCCGGGGACAAGAAGAAGCCGGGCCACCGGCAGGAGCGGAAGCAACGCAACGAACAAAAGAGCTGCCCTGGCACCAACGCTCATCGCGCAGGGCATCCGGTGTCACGGCGTCGAAGTCAAGCGATCAAAGCCCGCCTGGCCTACGCTTCGCAGGACTAGCTGCGCCTTCTCCAGGGCCCGACAGAGTCTGGCCCTGCCGGCGGGCGCAATGTCAGCTTTCACGAAGATCGCGGACGCCACCGGGAATTTCAGCGAGGGCGCTGAGCAGATGGTCGGCCCGCCCCTGATAATCACGCAGGTCGACGAAGCGGGTATCGGGGATTCCCACCACGCGCATACCGGCTGCTTTGCCGGCCGTAATGCCGGAGAGCGAGTCCTCGATGACAAGGCATTTCGCGGCGGGAAGATCGAGCGCGCCGGCGGCGCGCAGATAAATATCGGGATGCGGCTTGCCTCGCTCGACTTCGTCACCGGTCACAATCACCTCGAAGAATCGGGTCAGACCGTGACGAGCGAGGAACGGCCGGGCGGAGGAACCCACCGAGCTGGTCGCAACGGCCAGGCGCAGACCCATGGCCTGCAATTCGCCGAGAACATCCGACACCCCGGGAAAGAGACCGATGCGGTCGGCGAAAAATCCGGCCGCGATCTCGCCGCGCCGTTGCATCATCGCTTCCGTCGAGGCGGAGATGGCAAAAGTCTTCCGGTAAAACTCGATGGCCTGCCGGTAGTTCACGCCCAGCACGTCGCGATGATGTTCGCCGCGATAGGTGACGCCATGCTCAGCCAAAAGGGAGGCATCAATCTTCGTCCACCACGGCTCGGAATCGGCCAGAATCCCGTCCAGATCGAAAATGACCGCGCGCAAAGTCATGGCCATACCGAAGGAGTAGCCCGGCTCCCGCCCTCGTCTAACAGCTTTTCTCCAGCGTCCCGCCCGGACGACCGGGCGGGACACGGAAAAGCGGCGGGATCAGTCCTGGTCGGGGACGGTTTTGCGCGACTGTCGCCGCGTGGCGCTGGGCGAAGCGGCCGGGGAGGCGGTGGCGGCCGGAGAAGCGGAGGCCGCCGGTTTGGCCGGGATCACGGTGAAGGTCGTCACGGGGACGGGGGTCACGGGCGGCTTCGCCGGCTGGGCGAGCGATTTGCTGACCGCGGGGATGCTCTGGGTCGTGGCATCGTGGAAGGCTTTGGCCGGATCGGTATAGGGCGTTGCGCTGGGAACGGGCGTGGCCTTCGTCGAGGTGGGCGTCGTCCGGGTGACGGGCGTGGCCGAGGGAGTGGGTGTTTGCGCGAGCGCCAGGGTCGCACCGGCCAGGATGAGGGTAACTGTCAGTTGTGTCTTCATTAGTAGTGGGGGGTTTAGGCTTCCTCCGCCCCGACGAACAGCTAATTCGCTCTCTTACAGGGCATCATTAACGCCCGGGAGATCAATCTGCCCAGCGATCGGCATCGAGCGATGCTCTACCGCTCCTTTGAACGTCGTCTTTCCCGTTTTGAAGACGATTTCGCGGCGGCATTGCCGGGCGCAACGTCCTCTGGAGCCAGGTTGTTCTGGCCCACGGCGCCGGAATCAACTGGCTTGCGCGGCACTTTTGGGGTCGCCGGTTTGATTCCGGGACGATCATTCGCCCCAGAGCCCACTTCCGAACGACTGGGCGTTTTCTTTTTGCTCTCCTGGTCGCGCATGCAGTCCTTGTATTTCTGCCGCGAATACTGCCAGCAATGCGATTCGGAGCCGCCGGCTTTGCGGCAACCATCATAAACTTCAACCTGCCGGCTGCTGCAGATGTCCTCGGCGGTGCGCTCTTTCTTTTCCGCCTGCAATCCTGGCGGGATGGCCAGGAGCAGGATGAACGAGAGCCAGGCAAACCGGGAAAACAATGAAGCGATCATGCGAATCCTCCTGAAAATAAAGGCGGGATGTTAGATTGCGCCCGAGGCGGAGTTCAAGCCTGAATCCTTTCGAGTTCGTGCCAGCGCGCGTAAAGCTTTGCGACCGTCTCCCGCGCGCTTTTCAGCCGGGTTTCGAACTCCTTCATCTCCGCCGCCGGCCGGGTGTAAAAATCGGGCGCGGCAAGGATCGATTCCAGATCCGTCACAGCCCCCTCGGCTTCGAGAATCCGCGCCTCCATCGTTTCCCATTCGCGCTTTTCCTTGTAAGTGAACTTGCGCGCCCGTCCCGGACCAGGGATGGCGCCCGTTTTGTCGGCCGAGACCGGGGAAGCAGACGGCGCCGACTGGGCGCGTTCCAGGCGCTTCTCCAGGTAGTAATCGTAGTTGCCGACGTGGTAGCCGACCCTGCCATCCTCCTCGAAAGCGAGGATGGAGGTGCAAACGCGGTTCAGAAAATAGCGGTCGTGACTGACGACGATGACGCAGCCGCCAAAGGCGACCAGCGCTTCCTCGAGCAAACGCAGCGTGGCCAGGTCAAGGTCGTTGGTCGGTTCATCGAGAATAAGGACGTTCCCGCCGCGCTTCAGGATTTTGGCGAGGAGAACCCGGCTCCGTTCACCGCCGCTCAGGTGTGAGATCTTGGTGTTGATCCGATCCTCGCTGAAGAGGAACCGCCGCAGGTAGGCGCGCAGACTGATCCGTTCGTTCCCCAGGGTGACGCTCTCGGTGCCCGTGCCGACTTCCTCCCAGACGGTTTTGTTCTCATCAAGCAGAAGCCGGTTTTGATCGACGTAATTGATCTCGGTGCGCGCGCCCCGCTCGACCGTGCCGGTGGCGGGAGGCAGCTCACCGAGGATCACCTGGAGGAGGGAAGACTTGCCGACGCCGTTGCGGCCAACGATCCCAAGTCGCTCGCCTGCAGCCAGGCTGAGATCAAGGTCGCGGAAGAGGGTGCGGCCGCCCTGGGCCACGCTCAGGCCACGCAGGTCCAGAATGCGGTTGGCCAGCTTCGGCGGCGTGGGAATGACCAGCTCCACGTCGAGCTCGGCTTCCGGGCCCTCCTGCGCGGCCATCTCAAAATAGCGTTCGACGCGATCGACCGACTTGGTCCGGCGCGCCCGGGGCGCCCGGCGGACCCATTGCAATTCGCGCTTGAGGAACTTCTGCCGTTTTTGCTCCTGCATCTCCTCGACCGCCTGCCGTTCGACCCGGGCCAGCAGGTAATCGGTGTAATTGCCCTCGTAGGAATTAAAGCGTCCGCGAGAGAGCTCAACGATCCGTGTGGCGACCCGGTCGAGAAAGTAACGGTCGTGCGTCACGAAAAGACAGGTGCCGGCATAACGCGCGAGAAATTCCTCCAGCCATTCGATCGAGCCGGTATCGAGGTGATTGGTCGGCTCGTCCAGGATAAGGAAATCCGGCCGGGCCAGGAGCGCGCGACACAGGGCGACCCGGCGTTTTTCCCCGCCGGATAGCGTGCCCACGACGCGTTCCGGTTCCGGCGCATGCAGGTTCGTAATGAGCGACCTGGTCCGGTGCTCGAGGTTCCAGCCGTCGACCCGGGTGATCTCCTCGAGGAGAAGCGCGCTGCGCGGGCTGTCTCCCGGAAGGCGCTCGTATTCCGCGATCAGATCGAGAATCCGCTGCGCCCCGCCGAGGACGCTGTCGTGCACCGTGGCGGCGTCATCCAGCCCTGATTGCTGCGGCATGTAGCCGGTAACCAGATCGCGCTGGCGGGTGAACTCCCCGGCATCAGCGCGGGCCACGCCGGCAGCGATCCCGAGAAAAGTCGATTTGCCCGAACCGTTGCGACCAACCAGACCGACATGCTCGCCCGCGTGAAAAGCGATGGTTGCGCCATCGAGCACCAGCGTCGTGCCGTAACGGACGACGAGGTTGCTGGCGCTGGCCACGACAGAGGCGGCGGCTGATTCAGGCATGGGCCGGAAAGGTCGAACGCCCTGCCCCGCCCGTCCAATGCGGAAGGAACCGGACTTGGAGGGAGAGGCTTGATGGCGCATGATCCCGGCCATGGTTTCCGACCCGGCTGATCCCGTTCGCCTCGCGATGTGGTCCGGGCCGCGCAACATTTCCACCGCCATGATGCGCGCATGGGGCAACCGGCCCGATACCGTGGTGGTGGACGAGCCGTTCTACGCCTTTTATTTGCACCGGACCGGCGCCGGGCACCCCCGGGCGGGGGAGGTCATGGCGCAGGGCGAAACGGACTGGCAGGCGGTAGTGGCCAGGCTCACCGGCGGGCTCCCGGAAAATTGCCGAATCTTCTACCAGAAACAGATGACTCATCATTTCCTTCCCGGAATCGATCGGGCCTGGCTCGCGACCGTTTCCAACTGCTTCCTGATCCGGGACCCGGCCGAAGTGATCGCCTCCTACCTGCGAAAACGCGAAGAACCGACCCTGGACGACCTCGGCTTCGTCCAACAGGAGGAGATCTTTGAGTTTGTCCGGGACGCCACCGGGAGAACACCGCCGGTGGTGGATGCGCGTGACGTGCAGGAGGAACCCCGGCGGACCCTGCAACTCCTGTGCACGGCGGTCGGGGTCGAGTTCAGCGAAGCGATGCTTTCCTGGCCGCCCGGTTTGCGCGCCACTGACGGAATCTGGGCGAAGCATTGGTATGGCGAGGTTGAACAATCAACCGGGTTCCGCAAACCGCGGGCGGAAGCGCCGGTCATCCCTGCGCATCTCGATGGCGTGCTGCAAGCGGGCCGGACCATCTACCACCGGCTGCGCCAATTTCGGCTCCATTAAAATCATGCTGCAAACATTCGACCCGCGGAATCGCGACCTGATCATCAACCTAAATGGAGAACTGCTCCATCGTGACAAGGCCGGGATCAGTCCGTTTGATTCCGCCGTGCAGGGGGGCGACGCCGTTTGGGAAGGGCTCCGACTTTATCGGGGACGCATTTTCAAGCTGACCGAGCACCTCGCGCGGCTGCGGGCCTCCGCGGAAGCGCTCGCTTTCACCGCGATCCCGGCCGACGCCGCCATCATCGAAGAGATCAGGCGCACCCTGGCGGCGAACAGGATGTTCGACGGCGTTCATCTCCGGCTTACCCTGACCCGCGGGAAAAAGATCACCTCCGGGATGGATCCGCGTCTCAACCAGGACGGGCCGACGCTGATCGTCCTCGCGGAACACAAGGCGCCCGTCTACGCGAAAACAGGATTGTCGCTGGTGACCAGCCGGATTCGCCGGCCACCGCCCGAGGTGCTCGACCCGCGGATTCATCACGCCAACCTCCTTAACTCCATCCTGGCCAAGGTCGAGGCCAACCAGGCGGGCGCGGACGACGCTCTCATGCTCGATCTGCGCGGCTTCGTCGCGGAAACAAACGCGACCCATCTTTTCCTTGTTCGCGGAAGCGAGGTCGCGACCCCGTTTGTGCGGGCCTGCCCGGATGGGATCACGCGGGCCACCGTCCTGGAGATCTGCCGGGAACACGATATTCCCTGCCGCGAAGCCAACCTTCGACCGGAGGAGTTCCGCGAAGCGGACGAGGTTTTTTGCACCGGCACGATGGGCGAACTGGCGGGCGTGACGCGTCTTGATGGTCGCGCGATCGGCGATGGCAAAGTTGGGCCGGTGACAAAACGGTTAAGCGACCTTTACGCCGCACGCACTGCCCGGGAGGGAACAGAAGTTGCCCCGGAGAAACCCTGAAACCCATTCAGGCGGCTAGGATTCTGTCCCGAAAACCGTTTGGGCCGCCTGACGCAATGCGCCCATCATCTCGCGGTAAGGCCCGGGCCCATGGCTGAGACGCGCCACCCCCAGCCGGGCCAGGTCGGCCACCGAGGGCGTTTGCGCGGACATGTAGATGTTTACCGGCAACGGGCAGGCGGTGCAGAGCCGGCCGATCAGGACGGGATCGGCCAGTCCGGGAACAAAAAAGCCGCTGGCCCCGGCGCCGGCATAGGCGCGGGCGCGCTCCAGCGCCTCTTCCATCAGGACTTCCGCGGGCGCCCCTCCCTGAAGAAAAAGATCGGTGCGCGCGTTGATAAAAAAGGAAGTTCCCGCCGCCGCGCGCATCGCGGCAATCCGGGCACACTGATCGTCGGTCGCGTGGATCCCGTCGCTGCCGATCTTCCCATCCTCGAAATTACAACCGACCGCACCGGTGTCGCAGAGTCGCCTGGTGTTCCCGCCCACGCCGGCGGGGCTCGTCGCGTAGGCGCCCTCGAAATCGATGGAAACGGGCAGCTCCACCGCCGCGACAATGCGCCGGGCGTTTTCCAGGACAAGCTCGAGCGGAATCTTCTCGCCGTCCGCGAAGCCGAAGGCGGCCGCGACTGACCAGCTTCCGGTCGCAAGGGCGCGCGCACCGGCCTCCGCCACGATGCGGGCGCTGCCCGGGTCCCAGATGTTGAAAAGAATCAGGGGATCGCCCCGTTTATGCAGCGCGGCGAACCGCTGCCCCGGGTCCACCTCTTGCGGGCGGGCGGCCATTTACGAAGGCGAAGGGACGCCGATGCTGCGGCCAGCGGCGGATTCCGTGTGCTGGATCTGCATCCCGACGATGCAAACGTCGTCCGAGAAATTTTCGCTCTGCGAATACCTGCGGATGTCAGTCACGACCTGCTCGAAAAACTGTTCGGGCGGCAGCGCCGCGTGGCGCGCCACCGTGACTTCGAGTTGCGCCTCGTCGAACGAGGCTCCCGTGGCATTTTCCACCTCAAAAAGTCCGTCGGTGAAAAGCATCACAAGGTCGCCCGTGGCCATGGGCCGGGTGCAGGTGGCGTAGGAAGCGCCGGCAAAGATTCCCATGGCCGGCCCGCGGGCGTCCTTGCCCTCGAGCCGTTCCACGAGCGAACGGCTCCGGCGAAGATGGAGCGCGGTCGGATGCCCGGCATTGGCAAAATGAAGCTGGCCCCGCTCGACGTCGGCCACGACATAAAAACAGGTCGCGAACATGGTCGTGCCGGCCTGCTTAAAAATCACCGCGAGCGCCTTGTTAATCCGGGTCAGCAGCCTGCCCGGGTCGTGGGCCAGCTCGGAATGCTCGTCGATCAGGCCCCGGATCATCCCGGTAACAAGAGCGGAACGCACCCCGTGCCCCATGACATCGCAGATCAGAACGCCGGCGGCATTTCGGCCCACAGGAAAAATGCTGAAGAAATCGCCACTGACATCACCCGTGGGGAAATAGAGACTGACAAAGCGCAGGGCGCTCTGGTCAGGCGCGGCCCCGGGGGGAATGCCGGGGAATTGCTGGGGCAGGAGCGCGACCTGGAGTTCACGCGCCATCTGCAGTTCCTCCTCCATTTGCCGATTCTTTTCGCGCAACTCCTGGGTGCGTTCGGCCACGCGCTGTTCGAGTTGCGCGTTAAGCGCGATCAACTCCGCCTGGGCGGCGTTGCGCGCCGCCTCGGCCCGGTCAATGCGGTCGCCCACCAGGCGCGAGACCTGGGTGACGATGGCGGTGAAGACGAAAACAAAGGCGAGCGCGCTGAGGGCTGAGTAGAGGGCCGGGTTGACCCGGAGCCGTTCCATCACGGAAACACCGATCCACCCGCTGAGGAGGGTCACGGCGATGACGACCGGAATGAAAGCGCGCAAAAGCAGCGCGCTGGTGGAATCGCCCAGGAACCGGCGCAATGGCCAGGCCCATGGGCCGGCCGCCCCGACCAAGGCGAGACCGCAAAGAAAAAACCCGCACGCGGTTGAGAGGGCGACTGGAATGATGGTGCCGCCATAAAGAAGCGGGGTCCCGTACCAATAACCGACCAGGACAACCGCGCTGATGACGACGGTAAGCGCACCCAGGATACCCGCTGATCGCCGGACGGCCGGAAGGGTGAGCGCCAGCAGACCAAATCCGCTGAAAAGAAACGTCAGCGCCGTCATCGGCGCCATCCGACCGGTGGGCACGGCGCCGAACATCTCCGGGTTTCGCACAAACCACGCGTCGATCCCGAAGTGATAACCGCCCATGAACTCAATCAGCTTGGTCAGCCCGACAACCAACACGGCGCTGGCGAGCAATCGTGGAAAGAGCCGGGGAGTGATCCCGCGTGCAAAAAGAATCAGCCCGACCCCGAGGAGGGTGAAGCAAAGCGCGGTGCTCGGCGCCATCGGGATGTAACGGGCGCGCACGCTCGCCAGCAGGGGCAGCCCCGAGATCCAGCCGATAAAAGTCAGGCAGGCAAAAACGAGCGTGAGCGAAGCACACCCCAGGGCGATGCTGCGATACCAGCCTCTGGGTGCCGTCTCGTCGGGCATGGCCCAGTGTCGGCCAATCCCGGATTCTGTCCAAATCTAACGCACCCGGCCAGGAAGGACCCTCTCCCGCGTTTCAAAAGTGTGAAGAACAGCGGTCTGAAGGGAATGGCAGCGGCCCGCAGAAAGTTTCTGCGTTATTTTCCCGGGGGTTTTCGCGATGAGACCTACCTCGACTGGGAACGCGGCTACAAATGGGAGAGCCACGAACGCTGGGAGGAGGCGCTCGGGCGCGACACGTTCCGGCGGCTCCTCGCCGAGGGGAAACATGGGGAGATCGCAGCGCGCGCCGTGCGCACCGAACAACGCGCGCGGCACAGCATGATCTTTTCCTTCGAGAAAATGGCGCTGCGCGACGCCGTGAAACCAGCCGCCGGGGCCCGGCTTTTCGCCACCGGTCTCTACGAGTTTTTGCATGGTCGCGGGGACGAGGAAAGCCGGTTCACCGCCTGGGTGGAGACGGTGGCCCGCCTGCCCCGCCGCCAGACACGCGTGCTGACCTGGCCGCTTGTCACGGTCTGGGGTTTCCTGGCCCAGCCTGACCGGCATTTCTTTCTGAAGCCAAACGTGACCCGGGCGGCGGCGCGGGCCTGCGGCTTCGCCCTGGATTACCGTTCCCGCCCGAACTGGGCCACCTACGCGAGCCTGCTCGATTTTGCCCGCCGGCTCCGAAGCGATCTGCGGGATTTGCGGCCGCGTGACATGATCGATCTGCAATCCTTCGCCTGGGTGCAGGGATCGGACGAATATCCCGGCTAAAGAAGTTTCCCGGCCACCTCGGCGAGCGATCGGCCGGAAACATCCGGCTGGCGCATGGCGGGCGAGACGCGCGGTTGTTTGCGCGCGAGATAACCGGTCTTCAGGCCGGCGCCGGCCGCCCCGGCAATGTCCCAGCCGTGGGCCGCGATAAGGGCCAGCTCGCCGGGCGAGACCGCAAGTGTCCTGGCGGCGTGGTGATAAACGGCCGCCGCCGGCTTCCATTGTTTCACCTCGTCGATGGCAATGAACTTCTCGATCGCTTCCTCGATCCCGGCGTTCCGAAACATCTGGCGGGTGGTGTCGGCGCTGCCGTTGGTAAGACAGGCCACGCGGACGTTGTTCTTCCGGAGGAACTCAATTCCTTCCCTCACATCCTCGTGCAACGGCAGGGAGGCAAAGGCGCTGATGACCTTTTGCATCGTTTCCGGCACCGCGGGCAGATTGTTCTCCAGTAAAAGCACCTCCAGCGTCCCGGTGGCGATCTCGCCAAACGGTCGGTAGGTGCCGATGACCTGCAAAGCGAAAGCATCGCGCAAAACGCGCGGGAACCAGACCTGAAGAGAACCCTCCGGCAAACCCAGCGCCTGCAGCTTCTGCTCAAGCGGCGTGATGTCGAAAAGAGTCTCGATGACGTCGAGAACAACGGCTTTGGTTTTCATAGGTTCGGTTTTGGGAGAGGCGGCGAAGACCGGGCGAGGCGAGATGATCAGGCTGCCGCCGGCGAGGGCGAGGAGGCGAAGATATTTTCGGCGAGTCAGGCGCAACATGACAGAAAGGTAATCGTGGATGGCCGGGGAGACGTTTGCATCCATGACCACGTCCCCGGACGTTTCATGGGAGAGTCAGCGAAAGGAAAATCTCTTATGTCGAAATCAGCTTTTGTCATCCTGGCGGCGGGCGATACGCCGGAAAGCCTAGGCCGTGTCGTAAACGCTTTCATGGCAGCCTATGAGTACGCCCAGGAAAGCGGCGGCGAAGCGAAGATCATCTTCGACGGGGCCGGGACCATGGCCGCGGCGGCCTTCGCAAAGAAGGACCACAAATATCAATGATCTCTTCGAGAAGGTGCGCGGACAGATCGAGGGCGCCTGCAGCTACTGCGCGAACGCGTATGAAGTGACTGACAAGGTGAAGGAGGCAAAGATCCCCCTCATCGATGAGTTCAAGGGACATCCCAGCTTCAAACAGCTGATCGACGCCGGTTATCAGGTCATGGTCTTTTAGGAGCCGCTGAGGATCCAGAAACCCCAGCCGGTCAGGAGAAGGCCGGTCAGCGGCCGAAGCCAGCGCAGGCGCGGCATCATTTTTTCCGCCGCGACCAGGAGCGTCAGCGCGGCGATCCAGAGGACGTTCATCACGCCGAGGACAAAGAGGAGCGCCATCAGGGCCCAGCAGCAGCCGGCACAATACGCGCCGTGGCGCAGGCCCATGGCGAAAGCGCCGGCCCGTCCTTCCCGCCAGCCGCTCATGATGAATTCGAGCGGGCCCTGGCAACGCACCAGACAAGCCCGCTTCCAGGGCGTGAATTGAAACAGGCCAGCAGCGAGGACGAGCGCACCGCCAAAGAATGCGCTGTTGCTCGCCATCCCCGGTGAAAGCAGGGCGGCGCGGTGCAGAAACCATTGGGCAACCGCCGCCGCCAGGCTGAAAACGCTCCAGACCACGACGTAGCCCGCGGCGAAAACCGCCGCGCCGGCGCAGGCCCGGGCCGCTGCCCGCCGTTTTCGCGCCACCGCGGCAAAGGTCAAAATCATCGGGGCAGCGCTCGGCAGCATCATCGCCACCATCATGACCGTCCACATGAAGAAGAGAGGCAGGAGGGTGGTGGCCGGCCACGCTTGAAGTTCGGGCCCGCCCATCTTCATGCCGAGACAGGCGCAGACGCCGGACACATCCATGCGGCGCGCCTCGTAGGCGGTGTAGATCCAGGCGGCCCCGGCGGAAAGGCCAAGGGCGAGACCGATCAAAAGCCGGTCGCGCCGGCAAAGCGCAGCCACCGCGTCCATCAGGCCGGATTCTTCAGTTGTGGTAGCGGATGCGGGCGACAAACCCGGCCTTGTCCGGATAGGAAAAGGTCATCTGATCGACCGCCACCGCCCCTTCCCGGGCGGAGAGCGCCTCGGCCGTCTGGAAAATGAATCCGGTGCCGTGGTTCACCGCCACCTGCTCCGGTTCCTTCGTCACCGGATTCCGGATCGGCTCGAGTGATATCTTGAACTGCTCGCCGCCCACCCGGACAGAACTGCGGGCGCCGTCCATCTTGAAGGTGAAGGGAACGAACTTCGGCTCGAGCAGCGTGGTGAAGGTGCCGGCAAGGATCTCAAAGGGAAGCCCGCCCGCTTCGCCGCTGCCGATGCTGATCAGCGCCTGCCGCTGTTCCGGCGAGGCCTTTTCGTCAATGAACAAACAGACGGTCCCGTTTCCCTCGTGGATCGCGCCCGGCCATTTGGCCGCGAAACCAAGCCCCAGGCCATCGAGCGAAACCCCGTCGTATTCGCCGCGTTCGATGCGCCAGGCTCCCATGCCTTCACAAAAACCTGGCGTGGGCGGCGCGGAAAACTCGCAGGGGCAGCCGTAGTCGCAATTGCAGGCCTGAAGGTAGTCAGCCTCGAAAGACCACTTCTTCACCCGGAAAGTCTGCCTCCGGGCCGGGGACGGAGTCAAGAATCCTCTCCGCTCCAGATTAGAAAAGCGCGGTGATGATCCGGGAGACAAGCCGGTCCGGGAGCAGCCCGAGGAAAAGAACAAACCCGGCCAGGATCGAAATGGTGACCCGCGGCAGGAAAGCCGGCGCTGCCCCCGGGGCTGGCAGGGGCGCGTCGCTGACCAGCACAAGTTTCATGACCACCAAATAATAATAGAGGGAAACAAGGCTCCCCAGGAGGGCGAGGGCGACCAGCCAGAGCAGCCCATGGTCCGGTCCGGCGGCCAGGGCCGCGCTGAACAGATAAAACTTCCCGAAAAAGCCGGCCAGGGGCGGCAGCCCGGCGAGCGAGAGGAGGAAAAAACAGAAACACCCGGCAAGCAGCGGCGAACGCGCGCGCAGGCCAGCGAAATTGTCGAGATCGTCGCCCCCGGTCTCGTGTCGGACGAGGGCGATCACGCCAAACGCACCCACAAGGGTGAAGGCATAGATCGTGGTGTAGAACAGGGTGGAGGCAAAGCCGTCGCGCCCCGCCACCAACCCGAGCAGGGCGTAACCGGCATGGGCCACCGCGGAATAGCCCAGAAGCCGGCGCACATTTTTTTGGGCCAGCGCCACGAGGTTGCCCACGATAATGGAGGCGGCCGCGAGCAGCGCCAGCAGCGGAGCCCAACCCGGGGCAAAACTTCCCCACTCCGCGTTTCCAATCGCCGGGCCGAAGGCGGTAAGCACAAGTTTTCCCAGGACGACAAACGCGGCCACCTTGGAGCCGGAGGCAATGAAGGCGGCGGCCGGCACCGGCGCGCCCTGGTAGGTATCAGCCACCCAGAGATGGAAAGGGGCGGCCGCGATCTTGAAGGCGAACCCGATCAGCGTCATGAGCAGGCCGACGGCAAGAAGCGGGGCCGGCGTTTCCGTAAATCGGCTGGCGATGGCGTCGAAGCCGGTGCTGCCGGTCATGCCGTAAACCAGGCTGAGGCCAAAGAGGGTGAAGGCGCTGGCGGTGCTGCCAAAAAGGAAATACTTCAACCCGGCCTCCGCGGAATGGCGGTCGCGCTTGTCGAACGCCGTCATGAGATAGAGGGCGAGGCCGGTCAGCTCGAGGCCGATGAAGACCATGAGCAATTCCTCGCTTCCGACGAGCAGAAGGAGACCGATTGTTCCCAGCAAAATGAGCGCGAGGAACTCCGCCTGGTTGCGCGGCACCTCCTCGTCGCGAGCCATGACCACGGTAAAAAGCGCCAGCGCGAGACAGATAACCTTGAACAAGGAAACCAGCGGACTGAGCACGAGCATGCCGCCAAAAAGAACCGCCTCTTCGGGGAGCCGCCCGACAGCGTAGGCGGCGGCCACAATTCCGAGGGCCGCGAGCGGCGGGGTAAAGGCCGCCCCCCGCGGCCCGGCCAGGCCGAGCGACAGGACAAGCACGGCAGCCAGGGCCAGGATGGCTTCCGGGGCCGCGAGCAGCAGCAGTTCTAGATACATGAAAGGGAAATGGTGGCGATCACGGGGTTCATGCGCCGGGTCGGAACAGGTTCATCGCCTCGAGAGCGGGCATGACGCGGTCAAAAAGGAATTTTGGGTAAAGACCGGCGGCGAGCGTGCCGAGCAGGAGGATGATCGTCCCGATTTTTTCCGGGAAACTCACGGGAGAAAAGGCGGGAGCCGCGGTGTTCTCCTCAACGGTCTCGCGGCTGAAGAAGGAAAGTTTGAGCGCACGCAGGGTAAACGCCGCCACCAGCACCATGCCGGCGCCGGTCAGGCCGACGGCGACGGGATAATTCTGCCATGCGCCCAGCAGGATGGTGATCTCGGCGGCAAACCCGCTGAATCCCGGAATGCCCATGGAAGCGGCGGAAGCGGCGGCAAAGGCAAAGGCGAGAAAAGGCAACTGGCGCGCAAGCGGGAGCCGGGCCAGCTCCGCAAGGTCCCGGGTGTGCGTGCGCCGGTAAATGGCGCCGGCCAAAGCGAAAAGGAGCGCGCCGATGATTCCATGCGAGAACATCTGGAGGACGGCGCCGCCTGCGCCGAGCGCGGTGGCCGAGCCGAGTCCAAGCAGGACAAAGCCCATGTGGCTGACGCTCGAATAGCCGATGACGAATTTAAGGTCACGCTGGCGGAGAGCCACCGCCGCGGCATAGACAATGCCCAGGACGCCGAGGAAGACGATGGCGTCCCGCCAGGCGTGATAACCCGCCGGGAGCAGGTTCATCGCCACCCGCAGCGCGCCGTAGGCCCCGAGCTTCATGACAATTCCGGCCAGGAGCATGGAGCCCGCGGTCGGCGCGGCCACGTGGCCGGTCGGCGCCCAGGTGTGCAGCGGCCAGATGCCGGCGAGGATGGCAAAGCCGAGGAACAGCACCGGGAAAACCCATGTCTGCACCTCGGTTGCGATCGGATAGCGAGCCAGTTGCGAAAGATCGAGCGCCGTGGACACGCTCTCTTTTCCCGCGGTGACGTAGATCGCCATGAGGCCGATCATGACGAGCGCGCCTCCGAGAAAGGAATAAAGCGTCAGTTTCATGGCGCCGTATTCGCGGTTGGTTGAGCCCCAGATCGCGATCAGGAAAAATTTGGGGATGATCACGACCTCGTAGAAGAGGAAGAAAAGGAAAAGATCGGCGCTCAGGAAAACGCCAAAGGACCCGCCCACCACAAGCAACAGCCAGAAGAAAAACTCGTTCTGGCGCCTGTCCGTTTCCCAGGAAAAGAGCACGGCGCAGGCGGCCGTGAGCCCGGTGACGAGACAGAGGGTCAGGCTGATGCCGTCCGCCGCGAGATGATATTCCATCCCGAGCGACGGCACCCATTCGAGGCGCGTGATCGTTTGGAAAAGACCGGGCTTGTCCCGGCCGAAGAACGCCAGGAGCGAGATGCACGGCGCCGGCGCCGGTGACGAGCAGGGCGATCCAGCGGGCCCAGAGGCGCGGCAAAAGCAGGGCGGCCAGCGCCCCGGCAAAGGAAAGATAGATCGTCCAGGCAATCATGCGTTCAGGTCAGGATCCGCGCGAGGTGCACCACGGCGGCGTTGAAAATGTTCAGGAGAAACTGCGGCGCGAGACCGATGGCGAACATGAGCAGGGTCACCGGCGCCACCACCGCCATTTCCCCGCGGCGCATTTCGGGAAAGGTCTCCGCGCCTGCCGGGACCGGCCCGCTGAAGAGCGCCTGCATCGCGCGCAGAAACACCACCGCGGTAATGAGAAGGCCAAAGGCCGCGGTCGCGGCGAAGGGCGCAGCCAGGGCAAAGGTTCCCTTGAAGATCAAAAATTCACCGATAAACCCGTTCAACCCGGGCAGACCGAGCGAGGAAAACATGGCTACGCTCATCCAGCCCGAAAAAATCGGTGCGCGCTGCATCAGCCCGCCGAAATCAGCGAGACCGCGCCGGCCGCGGCGTTGCTCGAGCAGTCCCACATAATAGAAGAGCGCGGCGGCGGTGATGCCGTGGCTCGCCATCTGCACGAGCACGCCGCTCAAGGCGGCCTGGCTTTCCGCGGCCAACCCGGCCCCGGCCGCGCCCACGGCGAAAAGAGCCAGCAGACAGTACCCCAGATGGTTGATCGAAAGGTAGGCCACCATTCGCTTGAGGTCGGTCTGCGCCCACGCTGCCAGCGACGCGAAGAGGATCGAGCAGACCGCCAGCCCCATCAGCCAGGGCCCGAGCGCCTGGATCTGGCTGGGAAAAAGCGGCAACAGCAGACGGATGAACCCGTAGACCCCCATCTTCGAAAGCGCGCCGGTCAACACCATCGCCACACCGGTGGGCGCGGCGGCGTAGGCGTCGGGCAGCCAGGTGTGAAACGGAAAAATCGGCACCTTGACCGCGAGTCCCAGGAAAATGCCGGCGAAGATGAACCACGTTTCAGGACCTTCGAGCAGACCGCTCCGGCCAAGCGCCGGCAGCGCCGCAAACTCGAAGGTGCCGCCGACATAATACACCCCGAGAAAGCCGAGGAGCATGGCGATGCTCCCAAGAAAAGTGTAGAGAAAGAACCGGGTCGACGCGCGCTCGCTGGCTTCCCCACCCCAGAGGCGGATGAGCAGAAACGACGGGAGCAAACTCAGTTCGTAGAAAAGAAACCAGAGCACGAAATTCTGGGCGGTGAACGTCCCGTAGAGGCCGGCCTGGAGCAGGAGCATGAGGGAGAAAAAACCGCGGGAGCCCTGGTGGTGCGCGCAGAGCGCAAACGGCAGGATCACCGTGGTGAGCAGGACCAGCAGGAGGCTGAGGCCGTCGAGCCCGAGGAGGTACTCGGCGCCGAGCGACGGGATCCAGGGGCGGCGTTCGACCAGTTGCAAACCCACCACGTCCGGAACGAACCGGGCGCAAAGACCGGCGACGAGGGCCACGCAGCCCGCCTGGACAAGGAACGTCGCCAGCCGTGCCCGCGCGGCCGGGAGCAGCGCGATCCCAATCGCGCCGAGCAGCGGAAGAAGAATAAGCGCGGTAATCATTGCCACCAGGCGTAGAGGAGAAGAAGCGCCAGCGCGCTGAAGACCAGACCGGCCAGATAACCCTGCACCCGGCCGGAGTGCAGCCGCGAAATGACCCGGCCCAGCCCGCGCGTGAGTTCGCTCCCATGGTCCACCCGCGCATTGATCGCGTGATCGTCCACGCCTTTCCCGATCACACCGGCGAGCTGCCCGGCGCCGCCCACCAGCCGGACCAAACCGCCCCAGACAAAGCGGTCGAGCCAGTCCGCAGCGCGAGCGGCGCCCCGGGCGACCGCCACCACCGTGACGGCATAAAGTTCATCAATCCAGAAACGCCGCGACAAGGGGCGAAAAAGCCATGGTTGCGTGGCCTCCAGCCAGTCCTCACGTCCCGAGCCCCGGTAAAACCAGATCCCGAGAAACAGGCCGAGCGCCACCAGCACCATGGAGATGAACAACATTGGCTGAAAAAAATTGGCGGGTTCAAAGTGGACCGGTTCGCCGAGAAGATAGTGGTGCAGCCAGGGCCAAGCCGGGGTGAGCAGCGCGCTCAGCGCCACCGTCGCCGCCGCCAGGAAAAGCAGCGGCAGGCGCATCACCCATGGGCTTTCCTCCGGGACGCTCTCCTCGCGGCGGGCGTCGCCGTAAAAGACGAAGATCATCTGGCGCGTCATGTAAAGCGCGGTCAGGACCACGCCGGCCATCATGAGATAATGGGGCCAACGCGAAACGGGCCAGAGCGCGGTGGCGTGCAGAATTTCCTCCTTGGTCCAGGCGCCGGCGAAAAGAAGGGGAAACCCGCTCAGGGCAAGCATGCCGATTGCGTAAACGGCAAAGGTCCACGGCATGAACCGCCGCAGGCCGCCCAGCCTCCGGATGTCCTGTTCATGATGGTTGCCGTGAATAACCGAGCCGGCGCCCAGAAAGAGCAGCGCCTTGAAGAAACCATGCGCGAGCAGGTGCATGATTCCGGCGGCGACCCCGCCCACCCCGAGCGAGACCATCATGAGCCCAAGCTGCGAGATGGTGGAATAGGCCAGGACCCGCTTGAGATCGAACTGCGCCAGGGCGAGGAGAGCGCCGAGCAGCCCGGTGATCACGCCCACCCAGACCACCACGGTGAGCGAGGTCGTGACGCCATTGCCGACGCTGCCCACGAGGAAAAGCGGGTAAACGCGCGCGACCAGGAAAACGCCCGCGGCCACCATGGTGGCGGCATGAATCAAGGCGCTCACCGGCGTCGGCCCTTCCATCGCGTCCGGCAGCCAGGTGTGCAGCGGGAACTGGCCGGATTTCCCGGCGGCCCCGCAAAAGATGAGGAGGGCGATCCCGGTGGCGCTGCCGCCGAGGACCATGAGCGACGCCCCTTCGAGGCAGCCCGCGCCGTTGTCGTAAAAAAGCAGGGTGCCGCTCCGGTGATAGAGCCAGAGCAACCCGAGGAAGAACCCGACATCGCCAAGGCGCGTGATAATGAACGCTTTTTTGGCGGCGGCGGCCGCGGCCGGCCGTTCGATCCAGAATCCGATCAGCAGCCAGGAGGCGAGCCCAACCAATTCCCAGCAGATGAAAAGAAGAAGGAGGCTGTTGGCCACGACCACGCCGAGCATGGCTGCGGTGAAAAAGGAGAGATAAGCGAAGAAGCGGGTGAAGTTCGGGTCGCCACCCATGTAACCGATGCTGAAGAGAAAGATGCAGAGGCTCACCACCGTGATCATGAGCAGGAGGGCGGCGGTCAGCGGATCAAGCATCCAGCCGAGCGGCAACGTCTGGTCGCCAAAGGTGAACCAGGTGAAGTTATGCACCGCACGCGAGGCGGGCACGACAAGGGTCTCGCGGAACGCGACCAGCGAAAGAACGAGCGCTCCGGCCTGGCCCGCGAGAGCGAACCCCACCGTGGTCCGGCGCCAGGGGCGCGGCAACAGCAGGATCAGGAGCGCCGCCGCCAATGGCAGGACCGGGATCAGCCAGAGCGAGGAAACGATGGAGGGATTCATCAGGTGGCGCGCACGGTTCCGAAAATCGTGGTCATCCTTTCAGGTGATCAAGCCGATCCACGCTGGTGGTGCGGTAATGCCGGTAAACGGCCAGGACGAGAGCGAGACCGACGGCCGCCTCGGCCGCGGCGATGGCGATGGAAAAAATCGCGACCAGCACGCCGATGGGCGGCTGCGGAGAAGGGGCGAACCGCCAGAAGGCAATGAAGTTGAGGTTGGCCGCGGCCAGCATCAGCTCAATCCCGATCAGGATGAAGATGGCGTGGCGCCGGCTGAGAGCGGCGAGCAACCCAACGCAAAAAAGCGCGGCGGAAACGAGTAGGATGAGCTGGAGGGTGGCGGTCATGTTCCCGGGTATCGGGGGCGTCTCGCCCACTGGCAATGGCGTCCCTGCCCTGGCGAACTTGAGCAGGCTCGGATGCATCGCGGCGCAGGAAGATCGTTTCGGCAGGATGCCGAAACCGGCGGGCGAGACGCCCACCCTACCCGGGATGTGGTCACGATTTTTCCTCCATGACGAGGACAAGCGCGCCGAGCAGGGCCGCGGTGAGGAGAAGGCCGACGCATTGCAGTGGCCAGATGTACGCAGTCATGAGCGTTTCACCGATTTGTCTCACGGTGAGCGCTTCCATGGCCGGCGGGGCTGCGGTCAGGCCCGGCGTTCGGAGGATGGCCCAGGCCAGGCCGCCAAAAACAGCCAGCGCCAGGAGAAGACCGATCCATGGCAGCCCGCGCCGCCCGCTTTCCTCGCGCCGGGTCAGCAGGATGGTGAAGACGATCAGGATGGCGACGGCGCCGACGTAGACGAAGACCTGGACGAGCCCGACGAACTCAGCCCCGAGGAAGAAATAGAAGGCGGCCAGGCCGACAAAGGCGAGTGCCAGCGAGAGGGCGGCGTGAATCAGGCGCGGCAGGGTCGCGGCCGCGAGCGCGGCGGCGAGCGTGAAAACGGCGATGAAGGTGAAAACGATGAGGTTCACTCGGCAAAACGGTAGATGCGCCGCGCAAACCGCCGGCGCGGCGCCGCCACGGCGGAGAGCAGGAGGTACAAGGCGGCAATGACAACGAACGACCAGAGCCAGCCGCGCAGACCGCGCCCGGCATAATGCCAGGTGGCCGCTGCGAGGAGACAGGCAAAAGCCATCGGGAGCATGAATTTCCAGGCAAAGTTCATCACCTGGTCGACCCGGGTGCGGGGGAGCGTGCCGCGCACCCAGATGAAGACGAAGAGCAGGAGGGCCAGCTTGGCAAAAAACCAGCACCACGAGGGGACCACGGCAAGGAACTCCATGGGCGCCTGCCAGCCTCCGAGGAACAGGGTCACGGCCAGCCCGCTCACGGCGAACATCCCGAAATATTCCGCCATGAAGAAAGTGGCATACTTGAACCCCGAATATTCGGTCATGTGCCCGGCCACGATCTCCGATTCGCCTTCCGGGACATCAAACGGTGTCCGGTTCGACTCGACCAACCCGGAGACAAAGAAAAGAAGAAAAGCGGCGGCGCCCCAGGGCGTGAAAACAAACCAGCGGGGCACGATTCCGCCGGTGTAACCGCCCTGCGCGGCCACGATGGCATCGGGGGCCAGGGCACCCACCACCATGACCACCGGAAGCACGGCGAGGATGAGCGGAAGCTCGTAGCTCACCATCTGGGCAATGGCCCGCATGGCGCCGAGCATGGAGAACTTGTTGTTGCTCCCCCAGCCCGCCATGAACACGGCCAGCTCGGTGGTGGAACCGACGGCAAAAAAGAAAAGGAGCCCGCCATCGATCGCAAAGGGGGTCATGTTCCGCCCGTAGGGAATGACGCCAAGGGCAAGAATGGCCGGCGCCGCCACCATGATCGGCGCGAGGAAATGCACCACCCGGTCGGCGCGCGCCGGCACGATGTCCTCCTTGATCAACATTTTGATGCCGTCGGCCACCGGCTGGAAGAGACCGAACGGCCCGACCCGATTGGGGCCGTAACGGTTCTGAATCCGGCCCAGGATTTTGCGCTCAAGGAGCGACATCAGGGCGAAAAGGGCGAGGAAAACGTGGAGCAGGAAGAGAATGGTGAGAAGACTCGAGATCAGCGCCAGGAGCCAGCCGGGCGCACCGGCCATGAGGGAGAGCACCCATTGTTTCGCCGACACAAACATCTGGTCGAGAGAGGCGGCGCTCATCCGCGTTTGAGGAAAGCGGGATGACCCTGGTTAAGCAAGGCAGAAGCATGCCGCGCCGACCGAGACCAAGCCGGGCAGTAAGGGGGAACGGGAGCCACAGATGGACGCAGATCCAGAGGGAAGAGATTCAGCCGGCGAAAATAAGTCGCCAGTGTTCCGGGTGTCCGATTAAATAAAAACGAAACGGTGGCTCGTTCCCCTTTTTTATCCATGACGCCCGATCCTTATTTCTTTCTCGTCATTTTCATCGGGGTTGCGCTGGTTTTCCCGGTTCTGCCGCTCGGTCTGGCCTGGCTTTGGCGCCGGTTTCTCCAGCCGCCCAAGCCGGGCGTGCGCAAGAATGCCACCTACGAGTGCGGCGTGGAATCAACCGGAGAAGCGCAGGTGCAGTTCCGTTCGCAATATTATCTTTACGCCATCATCTTCCTGATCTTCGACGTGGAAGCCATTTTCCTGGTGCCGTTCGCGGTCGCTTTCACGGGCCTGCCCCTCGGCGCTTTCCTGGCCATTCTGATTTTCCTGCTCCTGTTGCTCGAGGGCCTCGTCTGGGCCTGGGGCAAAGGCCTCTTGAATTGGTCGCGGTGATCGAAAGGAGAACCAATTTGGAAACCAGGAAGCCAGGAATTGGGAATCAGGAAAAGAGGAACGCAGGAAAAAGAGAATAAGGTTCGTTTTCCATCCCTGATTTGAAATCGCCCGCTAGTGAAGAAGAGAGCTAATTTGGAAACCAGGAAGCCAGGAAAGGTTCAGAAAGATACGCCTTTCCTGTTTTCCTCTTTTCCTAATTCCTGGATTCCTGGTTTCCAAATTGATTTCCTGCTTTCCTGCCTTCCTGATTCGTCTTCCCCGTCATGAGTGACCCGATCGATCCTGGTCTTAGGAGCGAGCTGCAGAAGCAGGGCATCTGGGTGACGTCGACCCAGGAGCTGTATAACTGGGGGCGCAAAAACTCGATCTGGCCGCTCCAGTTCGGCCTGGCTTGTTGCGCCATCGAGATGATCGCCACCGCCGCGGCCAAGTACGACCTGGCCCGCTTCGGCGGCGAAGTCTTCCGGCCGTCGCCGCGGCAGGCCGACCTCATGATCGTCGCCGGGACGGTGACGAAGAAGATGGCGCCGCAGATTGTGCGTCTTTACAACCAGATGCCCGACCCGAAATACGTCATCTCGATGGGAGCCTGCGCGATTTCCGGCGGCCCCTTCAAGCAGGGCTATAACGTCCTGAAGGGAATTGATCGTTACATCCCGGTGGACGTCTACATCCCCGGGTGCCCGCCCCGCCCAGAGGCGCTGCTCCACGCCTTCATGGAGCTGCAGAAGAAGATTGATGAACAAAAGCTGACCGGAGCGGGCCGGGCGGTTCATCTCGATCCGGCGCACCCGAGTGAGTTCCCGGTGCCGGAATTTGGCGCGCACGATCTCGAGCCGCCGGCCAATCCGGACCTGTTTCGGCCGCCGGTGGTGGGTCGACAAGGTTAACGAGCCCCATGGAATCACTGGAACAGATCAAGGCGCGGTTGGAGGCGGCGGTGCCGGGGGCGCAGGCTGAGATCGTGCCCAATCCCGGTCCGGCGGCGCAGCCTTCGTTGCTGCTCGCGCACGAACAGGCGGTGGCGGCGGCCCGGTTTCTCCGGGACGACGCGGCGCTGCGTCTTGATCATTGCTCCAATGTGACCGGGGTCGATTGGCTGGATCGCGTGAACAAGACGAAGGTGAAGGTGTTGAAGCTGGTCGAGGGCGAGGAGAAGGAGGTGGAAGAAACCCGGGAGGAACAGGTGCCGGGCTACCTCGAAGCGGTTTACCATCTTTATTCCATGGCGCTGAAACAGGGGCCGGTGGTGCTGCGGCTCCGCACGGCCGATCGCGCGGCCGGCACGACCCTTCCCTCGCTGACGCCGGTCTGGCGCAGCGCCGAGTTCCAGGAACGGGAGATCTTCGACCTTTATGGCATTCGGTTTGAGGGGCACCCCGACCTGCGTCGCATCCTGATGTGGGATGAGTTCGCGGATTATCCGATGCGGAAGGATTACGTGGAGCCGGACGATTACGAGTATGAGCCGACGCCGCACGACGAAGTGCTGGCGCGGTCAACGGCGCGTCCGGGAAGCGATGGGGCGGAGAAGCTGGGCGCCGGATGATTTGTCCACAGATTACACAGATGAACACAGATTGTGGGGAGGGGACGTTCTCCTCGCGTAGTTTCCCCGCCCGTCATCCTGAGCGAAGCGAAGGACCTCACGAACGTCCTTTCGCTCACGCCCGCTCTGGCGCCGCGCTTTCTCTGCACACGCGAGGTCCCTCGTCGTCTGCGCGACTCGGGATGACGGAAGCGCGCCGCCATCCGCCTCTTCTTTCAATCTGTGTAAATCTGCGAAATCTGTGGACCACAACTCTCTCCTGAAATGACCACCGGATTCCACGAACTGGCCGAAGCGCCGCCGCGAATGACGTCGCGGCTCGAGGGCGAACTGCTTGAGATCTCGATGGGACCGCAGCATCCCTCCACCCACGGCGTTTTCCGGATGAACGTCGCGCTCGAGGGCGAGATCGTGAGGAAGCTCAAGCCGGTCTTCGGGTATCTCCATCGCAACCACGAGAAGATCGGCGAAAACACCAGTTACCTCGGATCGATGCCTTACACCGACCGACTCGATTACTTCTGTTCCATGACCAACAACTGGGCCTACGCGCTCAGCGTGGAGAAACTGGCCGGGATCGAAGTGCCGGAGCGGGCGGAATATCTGCGCGTCATCCTGGCTGAGCTGACCCGCCTGCAAAACCATGCCTCGCTGCTCGGCTTTCTCCTAAGCGACATGGGGGCGTGGGGCACTCCGCTCATGTACGCCTTCCGCGAGCGCGAAAAAATCCTCGATCTCTTCGAGTCGCTCTCCGGTTCGCGCATGATGTGCGATTACATGCGCTTCGGCGGCTGCCGGGTCGACCCCAGCCCGGCCTGGATCGCCCACGCGCGCCGCCTGACCGAGGCGTTCCCGCGGTTCCTCGACGAGTTCGAAAAGCTGATCGTGGAGAACGAGATCCTGCTCGCGCGCACACAGGAGGTTGGAAAACTTTCACCCGAGCTGGCGATCAACGCCGGCATCACCGGCCCGATGCTGCGGGCCAGCGGAGTGAACTACGACCTGCGGAAGGTGGATGGTTACGGGATTTATCCACGGTTCAAGTTCCGGGTGCCGCTGGGCGACCATGGGGATTGTTACGATCGGCTGATGATGCGGGTGCTGGAGATGCGGGAGAGCCTCGCCATTCTCGAGCAGGCCTTCGCGCAACTGCCGGAGGGACCGGTGCAGAATCCGAAGGTGAAGATCCGCGCTTTCAAACCGCCGGCGGGCGAGGCCTATGGCCGCATCGAGGGGCCGAAAGGCGAGCTCGGCTTTTACCTGATCAGCGACGGTGGCGCGAACCCTTATCGTTACCGGGTGCGCCCGCCGAGCTTCATCAACCTGACGGTGCTGGAGGATCTCTGCCTCGGGCACACCGTGGCAGACGTCATGGTGATCCTCGGCTCGATCGACATCGTCATGGGCGAGGTGGACCGGTAGGACGGTCCGCTTTGTTTCCGCGGAGCGAGTCGGCCACGGCCGGGTCGATGCTTTGCAGATGAAGGTCGCGTTGCGGGAAGGGGATGGCGATGTCGGCCTCTGCGAGCGCCTCGGTGATGGCGACGGCCACATCGCTTTTGATCTGGAGGCCCTGGTCGTAATCGTCGGTCCAGAGCCGGACCTCGAACTCGAGGGCATCGGCTCCAAACCCGGACATGATGGTCTGCGGGGCCGGCTGCTGCGCCGCGAGGGGGTGCGAACCGGCCACGCGGGTGAGCAACTCGATGACGCGTCGCGGTTCCGTGCCGTAGGCCACGCCCACGGGAATCTCGATGCGGCGCTGCCGGTTTGAGAGCGTCCAGTTTGTCACCTTCTCCGAGATGAGCTGCCCGTTCGGCACGATCAGCTCCGAGCTGTCGAAGAGCCGGATAACGCTGGCGCGGATGCCGATCCGGCGGATGACGCCGACGAAAGCGTCCACCTTCACGACATCGCCCACCTTGACCGGCTGTTCAAAGAGCAGGATGAGGCCGGAGACGAAATTGTTGACGATGTTTTGGAGGCCGAACCCGATGCCGACGCCGAGCGCGCCGGCGAGGACGGTAAACTTCGTCATGTCGAGGCCCATGGCAGCGATGGCGAGAAGGAACCCGACGAGGAGAACGCCGTAGTGCAGGAGGGTGGAGACTGCGTAGGAGGAGCCGGTGTTGACGTTAAAGTGGCTGTAAACGTCCTCCTCGAGAAGAAACCGGAGGAACCGTGAAACCTGGAAGGCCAGCCAGATGGTGAGGACGAAGGCGAGAATGGCACCGAGGGAGAGATGGAGGGAACGAAAGCTGACTTCCGCCGTAACGAGGGCGTGAAACTGGTGAAAAAGCGGGCCGCGCAGGGCAAACGCGTCGAGGGTTAGAACGCCCCAGAGAATAACGGCGACGAAGAGGATGAACCGGGCCAGGCGCCGTTGCAGGAGTGGGCGATGTTTGCGAACCACCCCGAAGGCGGCGAAGGGCCGCACCTGGAGAGCGAAGAAGACGAGCCCGGAGAGGACGCCGGCCGCGGCATAAAGAAAAATCGCGAGGTAGGCGGCGGCCAGGGCGCCGCCGGCAAGATAATTCGAGAGCCGGAAATAGCCGAGGAGGTTGCTGATGAAGACCGCCGCGAAAAGAAAAAGGCCGAGGCGCGCCCCGGCCCGGGTCGCCTTGCGCGCGGTCGTGCCCGCCTCGGCCGTCCGGCGGGTGGAACGGATGTACCAAAGAAGAAACAGGGCGCCGCCGATCATCTCCAGGAGCAGGATCAGGCGGGAAAGCCCGGGCAGGGAGGCGACCAGTTTCCGGCCCTGGCCGACCAGGTAAAAAATGATCAGCGCATTCAGGATCGGGAAAAGGTGCCGGGCAATCAGGCGGCGGAGAATGACCACCACCGGGAAGAGCGCGAGCAGGGAAAGAATCACCCAGAAGAGGCGGGGCGGTTCGACGAAAAGCGCCTGGCAGGCGAGCAGCGAAAGAACCGCCGCCATGGCCAGGGGCAGCTGCAAAACGCGGTTGGCCCGGCGCAGGGCCGGGTCGTCGTCGGTCCATTTTGCCGCCTGCCGTTTCACCCAGAAAAGGCTCAGCGCCAGCGCGCCAAAAATGAGGGCCAGGGTGATGAAGGTGGGCCATTCCCGCTCCGCGAAGGCGCGCAACTGCACGGCCTGGGCGATAAAGGAATCACGGGTCCGCCCGGCCAGGTCGCGACGGGTCTCCTCACGAAACGCGGCGTTCCAGATCGGCGGACTGTCGCGCTCAAAGAGTTCGCCCACGGCGGCGGACTGCGCGGCGCGCACCGAACCGAGCGCGGTCTGCGCCCGTTCCGCCTGCGCGGCCACGCGGCTTTGTTCAGTGAGCAGGGCGGAACGTTCCCCCGTCAGGGCCGTCGCGGCCCCCGCGATTTCCGCCTGCACCTTTTCAATCCGGGCCTGGATCTCCGGCGGAGCGCCTTCGGCCCGCGCCTGTTCGAGGGTCTTCGCCCAGGTCGCCTGCAAACGCGGCAGAAGCGCCAGCTCCTTCTCCATCAGCTCGGCCCGGCTGGCCAGATCGTTTGACCAGGCTGAGAGCTGCGTGCCCAGCCGTTCCCAGCGGAGATCAAGGTCGCGCAGGGTCTCGAGCAGCACCCCACGCTGCAAAAGCTGGCTGGTCTCGGCAAGGCGCGCACTGATTTCCCGGTTAACCTCGGCGAGGTCGCGGCCGGGCACGGTCTCGAACGTTCCCGGTGCGGCCTCCATTTCCTGCAGGGTGGTCTCAACCAACTCCGCCTGGCCGACCACTTCAGCCATCGGGATTGGCGTCGGCTCAGGCGTGGCCGCAGGCACTGACGTCGGCGCCGGGGAGGCCGCGGGCGGAGCGGGCGCCGGCGCGGTTTTGACCGCTCCCTGGCCAGCGGCTGTGAGCGCAGACTGAAAGAGGACGATGAAAAAAAGCAGGCTCTTCATGATGGCAGGGGCACCCGCAGCACCTTATCCTGATCTGGCCGTTTCCCAAGCTCGCGGCGCTCTTCGTGCCTACCCGCAGCCGGCTGCGGGACAAGGTTCCACCAACAAATAAATCTCTCCAACGGGTGCCCGCCTCTTTTCCAGTCCGCAACGCCGAAGAAGGCCCCCGCCCCGCGGCGAACTTGAAGCTGCGGTTGATTGGACCCGGCCTGATCATGGCGGTGTGCGGGATCGGCGCCAGCGACGTCATCTCCGCCACGATCGGCGGCGCGACCTACGGCGCCCGCTTGCTCTGGGCGCTTGTTCTTGGCGCGTTCTTCAAGTTCGTCCTGACGGAGGGTCTGGCTCGGTGGCAGCTGGCCACCGGGAGCACGATCGTCGAAGGCTGGGCCCGCCACTTGCCGCGGTGGGTCTTGAAACTCTTTTTCGTTTACCTGGTGCTTTGGTCGATCGCCGTGGGCGGAGCGCTCTTGAGCGGATGCGGCTTGGCCATTGAAAACATCACCGGCGGCCGCGTGTCCTTTGCCTGGGGCGCGGCGGCGCAGGGTGCGATCGTGTTCTTATTTATTTACACGGCCCGGACGGCACGCTTCGCCGCCATCATGAAACCGCTCATCGCCGTCATGTTTGTCAGCGTGGTGGCGTGCGGCATTCTTGTTTTTCCCGAGCCATCCCGCGTCTGGCGCGGTCTTTTCCTGCCGGCCGTCCCGTCCGGGGGCGGTCCTTACGTGCTTTCGCTCATTGGGGGGATCGGCGGGTCGCTTACCCTGATCAGCTATGGCTACCTCCTCCGAGAGGAAACACCTGATCATCCCGCCAACCTCGGACGCGTGCGCCTTGACCTCGCCGTCGCCTACCTTTTCACTGCCATTTTCGGCAGCGCCATCATGTTGATTGCCACGCGCGTGTTTCACACCGCCGGAATCACGATCAGCGACAGCGATGCCGTCTCCCGAATGGCGGACGAACTGGCCAAGGTGGCCGGCGCGGCGGGGTTCTACATTTACTCCATCGGCTTCTGGGCCGCCGTGCTCGCTTCCCTCATGGGAGTCTGGCAAACCGTCCCGAAGATTTTTGCTGATTGCTGGCCGCTCCTGAGAGCACCGAAACCGCCGACCGACGAGGCTGAAAAAGGCCGGATGTCCCGGGTGGCCCTTGTCTTCATGGCTGCCGTGGCCATGCCCTTTGCCTTTCTGCACCGGCCGCTCCTGCTCGTGGTCGCCTTTACCATTATCGGAAGTTTCTTTATCCCGTTCCTCGCCGCCACCCTGCTGCACCTGAACAACAGAGTCTGCTGGAGTTCATCGCTCGGGCGTAATCGGCTGCCAACGAACCTTGTGCTCGGCCTTGTCCTCCTTCTTTTCCTCGCCTTGGGGGGCCTTGAGATGCGACGGCTCTTCTGAGGAACGCCTCCGGTCGAGTAGGGACGCGCCCCTTTCTTCTCGCCCTTCCATTCAATCTGATATTCCATTCAGGATCGATGATCGGGACGGGCATTCTCAACGGCATGGCGGTGACGATGCGGAATTTCGTCGGCAGCTATTTCGAGCCGGATCGGCTGACGACGGTGCAATACCCGGAGGAGCGCGCGCCGTTGCCCGAGAATTACCGGAATTTTCCCTTCCTGGTCTTTGACGGGGAGGAGAGTGAAGCGGGGCTGCGCTGCGTGGCCTGCAAGATCTGCGAGAAGGAATGTCCGCCGCAGTGCATTTACATCGTCAAGAGCGACGACAAGAAGCCCGACTACATGGGTAAACCGCAGTTTTACCCGAAGGTGTTCGATATCGACATCTCGGTCTGCATGAGCTGCCAGATCTGCGTGGAGGTTTGTCCTTTTGAAGCCATCAAGATGGACAAGGTTTTCGAGCTGAGCACGCGGGAGCGTTTCGATGCGCTGCTCCTCCGCAAAGGCGAGCTGGCAAAGTCGAACGGGTACTATCACGAGATTCATCCGGTGGAAGCGGCCGCCGTGGATGCCAATCTGGCGGCAGCCGCGGCCAAAAAGAAAACGACGCAAGAGGCTGCGCCGAAGGAGGCTTGAGACGTCCTGGACGAGCGGAAGCTCGTCCCTCCGAGTGGGTGCATGATTTGTGCTCGTTCTGAATTCCGGCATTTTACCGGGTCATCCCGCCAGGGTGGCGAAATTGGCAGACGCGCCAGACTTAGGATCTGGTGTCGCAAGACGTGCAGGTTCGAGTCCTGTCCCTGGCACTTTCGCCCAGGCCCCGGCGAAGGTTCGCTTCGCCGGGGCGGGCGGCACCGGTTCAGCGGCAGCAGGAGATGACGCTCGCGGAGTCCGCCGGTTCAGGCTGGTCGAGCATGTCGTCGGTCACGGCATAGACTTCCCAGGCCACGCCGTCGGGATCGTGCACCCAGATCTTGTCCTGCCGGGCATGGCAGCAGGTGGTGTTCATTTCCTCCTCCGGGGCGAGGCCGGCTTGCTTTAGGCGGTCGCTGATCGCGGTGACGGCGGCGGTATCGGCCACGAGGAGGCCGAGATGATCGAGCGGGCCGGCCTCTGTCTGCGCCGGTTTTTCCATGAGGGCCAGTTTCACCGGGGGCTGGGCGGCATCGAAGTTGGCGTAACCGGCGCGGCGCTTGTGCGGGGGCAGGCCGAGGAAGGCCTGGTAGAACGCGACCGAACGTTCAAGATCGGAGACGCGGAGGGAGAGATGGAGTTTGGCGGGTTGTTCCTGGTTGTTCATGGCTGATGTCCTTTCTGGTTTCGGTTTTTGTGGTGGTGCATCGATGGATATCGATGCGTTGGGGTTGAAAATCAGGGCCGTTTGCGGCCCCGGAGCCGCTGGGTCTCTTTCTCCTCCGGGGCAAAGGCCTGCAAAAGGTTGCCGCAGCAGTTCACCACCGCCGCCTGGTTCATGGTGTAAAAAGCGAGCTTCCCTTCCTGGCGATGATGCACCAGCCCGGCCCGCTTGAGGACCGCGAGATGATGCGATGCCGTCGGCTGGGTCACGCCCACTTCGCGCGCAATTTCCGTGACCGGCCGCCAATGGCAGCAACAGTAACGCATGATCCGTTGGCGGGTAGCGTCGGCGATCGCCTTGCCAAACTGAACAGGAGTCGCAGGCACATCCTCAACGTATAGACGTTCGTCGATGCGTCAAGCACGTTTTTTTCGCTCTTACGGCGGCGCCACCCATTTGCCGTCCAGCATCACCGGGCCCGCCAGGATTTCCTCCGTCCGCTCAAGTTTCCAGCCGGTCAATTCCTGGTGCCAGATGTCCCGCTGCACGATCGCCGTCTGGACGTTGCGCGGTTTTCCCGGCTCGTTCTGCGCGACCTGGTCGCGGTTGTAGCGCTGCGTCACGATCACGGCGACGTCGCCGTTCCCCAGCGGCATGATGCTCTCGATCTTCGCGTTGACGAAACGCACCTCACGCGTCGTCTTCATGTTCTGCTCATGCCGTGCGATCATCTCCTCCCGGCTTCGCTCGGTCCCGTCGGCGCTGATGTAGGTGAAGTTCGGCCCGAGGAAACTGAGAAACTTCACGCTGTCCAGATTCTGGATGGCGAGGGCGATCTGGTCGTAGATCTCGCGGAACTGTTCCTCCAACTCACCGGCGGTGGGAGTCTTCGGCGCGGCCGCCGCGGCCCCTGCACCAGCCAGGAGAAGAGCAAGAATACAGAGCAGATGTCGTGGGGACATGGAAACAGCCTAGCGCGAAAAGCCGATTTTGCGCTTTCTCGGCCAGGGAGATTTCAGGCGGCCGGTGTCGGGCGCGGGGCGGAAGCGCTCCGATAGATCGCGGCCACGATCAGTCCGAGGAGAATGCTTTGCAGGATCCCGGCGACGAACCATTTCGAGGCGAGAGCCCCCGGCATGGGCAGGACGACGAAGTTCATCAGGGCCCAGACGCCCTGGAACACGCCCATCCAGAAACCGAAAAGCACACCTGTGCCGAGCGAGCGCCCGGCAAAACCAAGCGCCCAGACCATGGTGAAGGCCAGGGCGCAGACCAACTGTGCGCCGAGCATCCAGGGCAGGCGCGCGGTCATCTCGGCGTCCGAACGCCAGATTTCCTTGGTGGCGGTGTAATCCGGCAGCAGCCAGATGGAGTGGACAATGGCATCGCTGGCGAAGATGAAAATCGCGCCGGCAACAATGGCGAGGAGAAGGCGGGTGATGTTCATGGGGCAGCCCATGGCTTAACAGGACGCCCGGCCCAAGACCAGCGCAATCTCTCTGCCGGGATCAGGACAAACCTCTCAACCGCAGGGGTTAATCCTCACCCTCGAAGTAATCGGTCTCCGTGCCCTGCACGATCACCGGTGGACCGCCCTCCTTGAAAACCGACCACTTCCCGCTGTCGGGGTAGTAGCAGGAATCGCCCACCGGATTGTCCGCCACCACATAATAGAGAAAATCCTCGCCCGATTCGTTGAGGAGCTGGTGGGCCTCGCCCGGTTTAAAAAGAAAGAGGTCTCCGGTTTCCACCTCGGTTCGTCCGCCCGGGTGCCGGACGACGCCGCGCCCGGCCAGAACAAGGTAAAGTTCCCATTGGGCTGACTCGGCATGATAGGGACAAAAGGAGGCGCCGGGCGGCAGTCGCCCGCGCATGAGGTCAAAAGGATGACGCTCAGAGAGGTCGAGCGAATCGGGCTTCCGGCCGAGCGCAACGGAGAGGTCCTGGCGAAAGGAATGAAATTTGCCGGAAGGAGACCGGCGCTCGGCCTCGGGAACATGCGCGATGTTGATCTTGTGCACGCCTTCTTTTAAGGCCGGAGGCGGCCCGGGTGCAATGCTGTGCCGTGGGAGACAGGGGCCGACGCGGAGGCCCGTGAAGTTGTGGGAGGAAGGGGAGCCGAGTAGACTCTGCGATGCGATCGTTCCTCGCGGTTTTTCTTCTTCTGTGCGCCGCGACCCTGCCTTTGCCGGCGCAGGAGAAACCGACGAACGACCGGTCGCGCCTGCCGGCGGGCCTGCGCGAGCTGCCTCTCGAGCGTCTTTCCTCGGGGGCGCTCATGCTGCTGAACCGCGACGGAAACCTGGTGGCGCCGCCCCGGTCCGCCGCGGCATCCGGCGGGACGCGCGCCGGGGTGCAGGACCGCCAGTTCATGCTCGAGCTTGATCCGCGCGTGGGGATGAACATCCGGCTGGGCGACGATCCGCCCGAGCTCCCCTCCACCATCCGCTCGCAAGCCGAGCCGCACATTGAGCGTTCGGTGACGCATCCCGACTTTCTCGCAGCCACGTTCCAGGAAGGGCGTTTTACCGACGGCGGCGCGGTTGATTGCGGCTACTCGATCAGCAATGACGGCGGACTGACCTGGACACGCGAACTGATTCCGAACCTGACCACAGCCAAGGGAGGCACCTATTTTCGTGCGACCGACCCGGTGGTCCGGATCAACCTCGCCGGGCACGTTTTCCTGAACACTCTGGCGGCGACCGACGAGGCCTTCGACACCGGCGTGATCGTGCTCAGCCGCTCGCAGGATGGGGGCCGTTCTTTTACCAACCCAATCCTGGTCTACGCCCCGGCCAACAGCACCATCTTCCCGGATAAAAACTGGATGGCGGTGAACAATTTTGCCGGGACCACCACCGCCGGACGCATCATGGTCACCTTTACCTCTTTTATCGGGAACACGTCGCCGATCACGCGGACCTACAGCGACGACAACGGGAACACCTGGAGCACGGCGACTTTCGTGCACGGTTCGACCACGGACGCGCAGGGCTCGCAGCCGGTCTACCTCCCGAACGGCAACCTCGTCATCCCCTATTGGAACTTCGGGACCAACGCCAACCCGAACGAGCGGCTCGAGACGGTGAACTCGACCAATGGCGGCAACACCTTTGGCGCGCCGGTTTTCATCACCAACGTGGCCCGTTACAACCCGCCCAACATTCGCAGCGCCCTTTTTCTGCCGAACGCCACCGGCGACCGCACCACCAACAGTGTCTACGTCGTTTATCAGGCCACCTTCGCCGGGGCACCCCGGGTTATGTTCACGAAATCGACCAACTCCGGCGCGAGCTGGAGCACGCCCGTGCCGATTTCGGACAACCCGCCCACGACCGGCGTCTTCAACCCAGCCATCGCGGCTTCGCCAGACGGGCAGACTCTCGCGGTGGTGTTCTACGACCGGCGCGACAACCCGGGCTCGAACACGCTGGTGCATCTCTACCTGGCGCAATCCTTCGACAGCGGCGCAACCTGGCAGCCGAACATCCGCCTGACGGACACCGTGACGGATGCTTCGCTCGCGCCGCTGACCGCGAGCGGCTACATGCTGGGCGATTACCTGGGCGTGGCCGAGCCGGTGAACAACAATATCCCGGCGGTCCCGGTTTACATCGACACCCGCACCGGCAACCCCGATCCGTTCGTCGTGCGCGTGGGCATCGCCCCCACGGCCACCTACGAAAGCTGGCAGGCCGCGCGTCTCTCCCTTTCCCAGATCAACACGCCCACGGTCGGCGGCATGACCGGCGACGCGGACGGCGACACGGAGAACAACGGGGGCGAGTTCGCCGCCATGACCAATCCGAACGACGCGCTTTACCAAGCCCGGCCGCTCAACATCTCGACCCGGCTCGAGATCGGCACCGGCGACAATGCCGGGATCGGCGGCTTCATCATCACGGGAACCGGAAATAAACAGGCCATCATCCGCGCAATCGGACCTTCCCTGGCAAATTTCGGGATCGCAAACGCCCTGCCGGACCCGACGCTCGAACTGGTCGGCCCCGGCGGCCCCATCGCGGTCAACGATGACTGGCGCGACACCAACGAGACAGCCATCCAGAATACCGGCCTGGCCCCAAGCGATGACCGGGAAGCCGCGATCCTGACCACCCTGGCACCGGGGCAGTACACCGCGATTGTCCGCGGAAAGAACGGCGCAACCGGGATTGCCCTGGTTGAAACCTACGACTTGGGCGACGCCACCGCGAAGCTCGCCAACCTCAGCACTCGCGGCCAGGTGCTCACGGGCGAGAGCGTCATGATCGGCGGAGTCATCGTGGGCGGCGGCAGCGGCCCCGGCGGCACGGGAAATTCACGTCTCCTTTTGCGCGGCATCGGTCCCTCCTCCGGGCTGGCCGGGGCGCTGGGCGATCCGACGCTGCGCGTGGTCAACAGCGACGGCATGATCCTGGCGCAAAACAACAATTGGAAAGAAACACAGCGCCTGGAGATCCTCGCCACCGGCATTCCGCCGGGAAACGACAACGAATCCGCCATCCTCATCAGCCTGCCCATCGGCCAGTACACTGCGATTCTCGAGGGCGCGGGCAACACCACCGGTCTCGCGCTGGTGGAGGCCTACGACGTTGACTGACGTTTAAAGAAATGCGCCGGGGACGGCGCACGCTATCGCGACGCGAAGCGGGTGGACGATTTCTTTGCCTGGGACGCGGTTGCGCCCGCGCTTTCCTCAGCGAAATCGGCGCATTAGGGCGAGGGCGCTGGCGAAGGAGCGCGCTGCGGCAATTCCGGCTCCGCCGAGGGACGCAGGACCAGCGCCAGCAGGTCGTTGGCCGGGCTGACCAGGACCGGGCCGCGGCCCAGTTGATTCAGGGTATCGGCGATCTCCTGGCCTTTCCCGGGGAAAGCTTTCAGGTTCAGCATGAGCGCGGAAAAACCGTAACCTTCCAGCGTCTCGATCGCGTCCGTCAGGCCGAGCTTCGTCAGGTCATTGGGCCAATCCTGGCTCGCTCGTCCCTTCACCGTGCCGAAGGAATAGCGGAGTTTGGTGGAGAAAAAGTAGGGGCGAAAATGCTCGTAACCGGAAAGACCGTCGAGATGGCGCTCGGGGAAATCGATGACCGGGAGCTGGAAGACCATCGCCCCGGACGGCAGAGCCTCCTCGAGCTGGCGCGCAAAATCGCGGTCAGATGAGATCGTGCGCGCGATTTGAGCAATCCGCTCATCGGGCATGACCGGCGGGGTCTGGTCGGCCCAGGCGACGAGCACCAGCCAGACCGCCAGGAGCATGCCCTGCAGCTGGCGTTCGGCAAAGAGCGGGGTGAGCCGGCGGCACAGAAACAGGAGCAGCAGCGCAAGGATGACAATGCTGTAACGGGTCGTCGCCCGAAAAAGCTGGAGGCCGGCCGCTCCGAGCAAACCATTCACGCCGCCGACCACGCTGTAGGCGAAAATCCATCCGATTTGCGCAGCCTCCAGGGGCACGCCCGCGGGCGAGCGCAGGGCGAGCCGCCGAAACGTCACCCAGGCCAGCCAGACGAACGCCGCCACCCCGATGAATCCCAGATACGCGCCGGGCGGGATCTCTCCGACCACCAGGGTTTGCTTGAAGTACTCCAGACTGGCATCGCCGAAGAAGCGGTGGCCGGGATGAGGAACGAAAAGGTCGGTGAACTTGAGCGCGTAATATTCGATCCATTGGTAAAACCGAACCACCGCCCCCGGATTAAAGCCCTCGGCCAGCCAGGCCAGGAACGTGTTCAGGTTCATCAGCGCGGTCACGCCCAGGGCGGTGCCGCCCACGGCCAGGCCCGGCCAGGCCCGGCGCCAGTCGTGGCGAAGCCACTGCGCGGCCGCGCCCAGCCAGGCCAGCTGCACAAAAATATTCGTGTAATAAATGTTCTGGAGTCCGGTGACGGCGGCCACGCCCAGCGCCATCCACCATGCGTGGGTGCGCGGCCTCAACCCGTCCCCCGTGCTGATCCAGCGGCAGACCAGCAGGCCAAGCGGAACGTGCCAGAAGAAAGCCACGTTGAGATGGTGCGCTTCCCGCGCCCAGGCGAAGCGGGCCCAGGCAAAGACCAGCGCGCCCAGGAGCGCCCAGGTGCGTTCAGCGCCCATCGCCCGCGCCGCCGCGTAGAAGGCCGCGCCCGCCAGGAGATGCGCCAGCATCGCAAAAAAGTTCAGCGCCGGAAAAATCCCAACGAAACGCGCGAGCAAACCCGGGAAGAGAAAGATGGCCTTCTCCGTCCAGGGAAAATCATCCCAGCGCGCACCGGCGGGCGCGCCCAGCTCCGGGATGGTGAGCCGGTGAAAAAAACCGATGTGTCCCGCTTCCGCGGCCCGGATCCCGGCCAGGAGCCAGAGCACATCCACCTGCGCGCCATCCTCATGGTAGGTGATCGGAACCTGCCAGTGTTCCCCTTTCCACCGGTTCATCTGCGTCAGCCAGACGCCGGCAATGACGAGGAGGAGGGCGAGCACGACTCCCCCTTCGATGAGGAAGAAGCGCCGCCGTTCCGACATGGTCCTACTCACCAGAAATCGCGACTTCTGGCCAGCGAAGAAAATGGGGTTCCGGGGACGCCTTGACGCGGGGTATACCCTCAACGGCAAATGAGCAATTCCCTCCCGCCCCCGCCCGCCTCCCCGTCGTTCTCTCCCGCGCCGCCGCCGCGGGGCTGGTTCAGCCGCAACTGGAAATGGTTTCTCCCCGTCGGCTGCCTTGGTTTTGCCGGACTGATCGGCGCCGCCGTGCTCGCCATCATTATCTTCGTCTTCGGCATGATCAAACAATCCGACGTCTACCAGAACTCCGTCGTGACGGCGCAGACGCACCCGGCGGTGGTCGAGGCGCTCGGTTCGCCGGTGGAGGTCGGTTTCTTCGTCTCCGGCAAGACGGAGACAAACGACGCTTCCGGCCGAAGCGAGATCGCGATCCCGATTTCCGGGCCGAAAGGGAAGGGGAAGATTTACGCCGTGGGCGACAAGTCAGCCGGCCAGTGGGAAATGCGGGAGCTGGTGGTGGAGATCGAGAAGACAGGCGAGCGGATCGACCTGCTCGGCGAGGCCCAGGAACGTCTCGAAGAAAGCCCGGCCGAGCCGGAGCCGGACGAGGAACCGGCCGAGACGACGACCTGAAACCGGTAACCGGCCGTTCGCTACGGGATGGTGTAGAATTCGACCAAGGCCGAGACCGGTGGTGTCGTTCTTGCCGCGCAAGATGGCGGTATATTGGCCGGGACCGCGATCCACGATAATGGCCGCCTCCGCGGCATTGGCGGGCGCCAGTCCGGCCGCGGTCAGGGCGGCGGCCTGCCCGGCGTCATCCTGCCAGTTGTCATTCGCGGCGATGAAAACGCCGTTGCCATCGCGGAGTTCAAGGACGGGATCAGCCAGTGCGCCGCCCAGGCCGGTGGAAGGCCCGAGCCCGCGCACGACCACCGAGGCCGCTTCCGTGCCGCTGCCGAGGATAAAGCCGGCGATCATGACGTTGTCGCCCGTCTGCACAAGGGAACGTCCGCTGATGTTGGCGAGACGCGCCTCCGCGCCCGGGGAGACGTCGTAACCCTCCACCAAACCTACACCGGTGCCGTCGCTGGTGCCGCGGACGATGGCGGTGTAACTGCCGGGCGTCAGCGTGGCCGCAAGGGCGGACTCGAGATCGTGGTCCGGCTCGAGCGCCAGCGTCTGGATCTCGGCCGCGTCCGGTGAAGTCATCCAGTTGTCGTTGCTTTGCAGGAGGGTGCCATTGGCATCACGCAGTTCGAGGAAAGGATCAGCCAGCGGGCCGGTGACGAACCCGTCGAGGGACGGGCCGATGCCGCGGGCCACGATGCGCTTGTAGGCGTCACCCGCGACGATGAAACCGCCGATAAGAACGTTGTCCCCCGTGCCGATGTGCGCGCGGACGGAAATGTTCAGGGCTGCCGCCGGTTGCGGACTGTAGCGGACCCGCATCAGATTGTTATTCCCGCGGGAAAGATAATAGAGACTGCCCACCTGGCCGACATGGAGGTCAACCGGACCGTTCGCGCTGGTGGCAAAAAGCGTCGCCGTGTTCGTGGCCGGATCGAGCAGGCGGATCCAGTCGTTCACGAAATCGGCGAAGAAATACTTGCCGAGGTAACTGTCGGGAAATTGCGGGGTGACCGGATTATAAAAGGCGCCTCCGGTAATGGCACGGCCGGCGGTGGTGCCGTTGCCGTGACCATAGGAGAAGAGGGGATAACGATAATCCGGGTTGGGCGCGCCGCTCGGCGGGCCTTCCTCGTCGGGCCAGCCGTAATTCGACCCGGCAATGCCATCGTTGATCTCCTCGAAGGAGGATGCGCCCACGTCGTTGATGAACATGCGGCCGGTGGTTTGCTGGAAGGTAAAAGTATAGGGGTTGCGCAAACCGAGCGCCCAGATGGCGCGATTGGCTCCGGTGGCGGTGTTGTAGAAGGGATTGTCCGTCGGGATGGTGCCGTCGGCATTCAGGCGCAGCATCTTGCCGTGGCGGTTGGCCAGGGTTTGGGAATTGGTCGAGGCGGCGTTGTCGCCCACGGCAATGTAGAGCTTCCCGTCATGCCCAAAATGAATGGCGCCGCCATTGTGGTTGGTCGCGCCGCTCAGGTTGTCCAGGTCGACGATTACGGTCTCGCTCCCGGCCGCCGCGACATCGCCGTTGGCGGTGAAACGGCTGACACGGTTGTGCACCGGCAGCGTGCTGGTGGTGTAATAGAGGTAAACGTATTTGTTCGTCGCGAAATTCGGATCAAAGGCCACCCCGAGCAGACCGCGTTCGCCGGTGGAATTGACCGTGAGCGAGACGAACGGAGTCGCGAGGAGCACGTCGTTCTTGATCACGCGCAGCGTCCCCGCCTGTTCGCAGACAAAGATGCGGCCGTCGGGCGCGATGGCCATGGCCGTGGCGGCGCTCAGGTTGGTGGCCAGGGCCGTCTCGCTGAAACCGGCGGGCAACGTGGCCGCCGAGAGCCCAGCCAGCCCGAAACCGCTCGCAAGCAGCGTTAAAAACAGATGCTTCAATCCTGCCCCGCCCATTAATCCCTTGGTTCTGCACATAGTTTTAGCTGCCACCGACCGCCCATTTTCCCGGGGGTAATGGCTGGCCCTAAAAAAAGCACAAAACGCAAAGGGCGCCATGCGCCATTTCATCGTTGTCTGGTGAGGACGCTGTTTGCCGAATCCGCTGAGGACAGCGGACGCTACCGCGCGCCAAGCAGATCAGCGCCCATCCGCGAGTCACGCTCTAACGTGCGCGCCGTCCCGGCGCATCCGCTCTGCTCTGCTCTGCTCCTGCTCCTGCTCCAGATCCGCTGGCGCGACGCACCGCCGACCTTCCTTAGCCCCGCCCATCCGCCAATCGTCGCTAGATATTCCCCGCGAGGAGGATCGGCCCTTCTTTCTTCGGCACGCCGCCTTCGCGCTCAAGGCTGATGGCAAACGCTTTCACCTGGTTGGCAGCCTGGACCGGCTGGAACCGGACCTGCGCCACTCCGTTCGCGTCGACCCTGACCACCCCCGCGCTGATCGGCTCGGGATGCGCGGCGTCAACCGCCCAAAGCTGGTAATCACGGCCCGCGGCCGCCGGCGGGAGATTGCTGATCTTGATCGTGCCGGCCTGGCGCGAAGGCTCCCAGGCGACCACTGCCTGGGCCCCGGCCGGCCCATCGGGCACCGGCCCAAGCGCCACCAGCACCTGGGGCGATTCCACCACCACCGGCGTGGCGGCCGGCTGGGGCGGTTTCTCCGCGAGGCGTTTTTCCATCTGGGCGCGGTCCTGCCAGAGAAGCCCGCAGAAAATGGCGAGCCCTGCCGCAATGGCCCAGGGCAGCCAGATGGCCGCGGCGCCCCGACCGGCTCCACGCTCCTCGAACGGCACCACTTTACCGGTGGCGCCCTCGGTCTGCGCGATCTCCGCCATGACGCGGGCTTTCACCCCGCCACCCGGCGCGACGGCAGGCGCGGTCAGGGCAAGTCCGGCGGCGGCCTCCCGCAAATCGCGCACCAGCGTGGCCAACTCCGGACTGCCGGCCAGTTCACGCTCAAAGGCAACCCGCTCGGCGCCCGTGAGAGCATCGAGCGCGTAGAGCGCGGCCTGGTCCTGTTGTTCGTCCGTGATCATGTCAGGCTGCCTCGCATTCTAAGCAGACCCCGCCGAATCCTGGCTTTAACCGTGCCAAGGGGTTCCCCGGATTGTTCCGCTATTTCGAGGTGAGTCATGTGTCCAAAAAATGCCAGCTCAATGGCCGCCCGCTGATCCGGCGGCAGCTTTTGCAGGGCCGCCCGGGCCCGGGCGGTTTCGTCGCTGGTCTCTGCGGTATCCGCCGCATCCGGCACCTCAGACGCAATCTCGGCCGCACCACTTTCCTCAAGCGGCGTGGTCGCGACCAGCCGGGTGCGCCGTCCCCGGGCGCGCAAACGATCGATCACGCGGGACCGCGTCATCATCACGGCCCAGCTGAAGACGCTGCTCTGGGTGGCCTGGTAACTGGCCGCCCGCTTCCAGATCTGCACGGAAACCTCCTGCAACGCGTCCTCCGCCTCTGTCGGGTCGCCCATCATCTTCAGGATCATGGAATAGAGCGGCCGGTGCAGCCGGTCGTAAAGCGCGGAGAAAGCCTCCTGGTCGCCGCCGGCGACGCGCGCGATGAGAGACTTGTCCGCCTCCTGTTGGCTTGCGACATCCATGCGACGAGTTCGCCTTAGTGCAGGGGTTCTCCTGCCGCAAGGCGAGAAAAATCAGACCCGGTCCATCGGAGCGCGCTTAACGCCCGCGGGGTTGAAACTTGAGCGCGACCCCATTGATGCAGTAACGCAACCCGGTGGGCTGCGGACCATCGTCGAAGACGTGCCCGAGGTGGGAACCGCAACGCGCGCACAGCACTTCGTTGCGCTGCATGCCCATGCTGCTGTCATCCGCCGTGCTCACATGGGCGGGGACGAGCGGCTCATAAAAACTCGGCCAGCCGGTGCCCGATTCGAATTTCGTTTCGCTGGCAAAAAGAGGCAGGGCACAGGCGGCGCAGACGAACACGCCCGGCCGTTTCTCACGCAGGAGCGGGCTGGTGAAGGGCATCTCGGTCCCTTTCTCCCGGAGCACGCGATACTCGGCCTTGCTCAGGGCAGCCTGCCATTCCGCTTCGCTCCGCGAAATCTTTTGCGCCACGGCAGGCTCCGCGCCGGCCGCCGCCGGGGTTTCCGCGGCTTCGAGGCCCGAGAGCGCCGCGAGGGCAAGAAGGAAAAGAAGCAGTTTCATGTCTCTATATGGACATTCGAAGGGGACCACGGTTCAGATGCCGTCGGAAAAATTTTCGGAAGGAAAATCGAGCCTTCCTCAATCGCCGGGAAACCCTCAGGCCGGCTGCGGTTGCCGGCGGCGCCGGCCCCAGCGCTTGTTCGTCAGTTCCAGGCTGACGACATCCTTACCGTCGAACGGCACAAAGGGATGGCCCCGCACCGCGGCCACGATGGCGCAGGCATAAATCGCCACCTCGCGATAAACCCGACCGTTGCGCAGACGGACGGAGGCAATATGAAGATCATTGCCGCTGTCGGGCTGATCGAGCAGGAACTGGGTCAGGTTCGGCGGGAGCGTGTTCATCACAAGGGGTAAAGGGAATTCGCATCCGGGGATCCGTTTGCGCGTCTGCCGCGGCGATTGACGCCAGGCGCGCCCATGCGTGAGACTGCGCCCATGGAGTGTCCGATCACGCACGGGCGAAAGCCGGAATATTACGGCGATTACCTCGCGATCGAGCAGCTTCTCTCGCTCCAGAAACCGCTCTCGCTGGAAAAGGGAAACCTGCTCGCGCACGACGAGATGCTCTTCATCATCATCCATCAGGCCTACGAACTCTGGTTCAAACAGATCCTGCATGAAGTCCGGGCCTGCGGGGAGGTCCTGAGCAAACCGGCCGCGGATGACGACGGGCCGGACATGAACATGGTGGTGCACCGCTTCCGTCGCGTGGTCGAGATCTGGAAACTGCTCAACCACCAGGTCGACGTGCTCGAGACGATGACCCCGCTCGATTTCCTCGAGTTTCGCGAACATCTGCATGGTGCTTCCGGTTTCCAAAGCCGGCAGTTCCGCGAGATCGAGGCCGGGCTCGGCCTGAAAATGGAAAATCGGTTCCGGCCCGATTACTACAAGCACTCCGAGCTCGGCGGCTTCCAGGAGGAGGACCTCAAGGCGATCACCGAGGCGGAAACCTCGCCCTCAATCCTCCAGATGGTCGAGCGCTGGCTCGCGCGCGCGCCCTTCTTCGAGGAAACCTTCTGGAAGGAATGGGGAGAGGCGGGGGATCGGCCGGCTTTCTGGACGCGTTACCGCAGTCTTTTTGGGCAGAGCCTGTCCGAGCGGGATGAGAAAACGGAACTGCTGCGCCGGTTCGACGAGATCTTTTTCGAGCAGGGCTCGGGCGATTTTTCACCCGCCTCCTTGCGGACCGCGCTCTTCATCATGCTTTACCGCGACGAACCGCTCTTTCGGCTCCCGTTCCAGCTCCTGAACGCGCTGATCGAGATTGATGAACAGCTGGCCAACTTCCGCTACCGGCATCTCCAGATGGTGCGGCGCATGATCGGCGTCCGCGTCGGCACCGGCGGCTCGAGCGGCGAGCAGTATCTGCAGGGGGCGGTAAACAAGAACTACATTTTCAAGGAGTTGACCGGCGTGATCACCTTCCTCATCGAGCGTCATAATCTTCCGCAGCTGCCGGCGCGTCTTCGTCAGGTTTTGCGCTTTTCCAGCGCGACCCCGGCCTAGCCGGACCCGGAGACCGTCCGGTGACGCGCACGCTCTGCCTGCTGCTGCTGGGGGCCGCGGTTCTCCTGGCGTTTTCCGCCCGCCTGGCCGGTCCCAGCGCCATGCACCGGTTTGATCAACCGCGCACGGTGGCTTACACCGCCGACATCGCGCGGCATGGCCGCTGGCTCCTTCCCCGCGACATGGAAGGGAACCCCTCAACCAAACCACCGCTGGTGAACTGGGCTGCGGCGCCGCTGCTTCGCCTCGGTTTCTGGCATGAACCCGCCGTCAAATTTCCCATGCTCCTGGCCAGCCTGGTCACGGTGGCGCTTTGCTTTTACGCCGGTCGCTTCTTCACCCGCGGCCTGCCCGGAGTCGACGCGCAAAATTCCGTCGTCCTCGGCGCCGTCACGGCCCTGGCCTGGATCGGGAACCCGGCCAATATCAACATGATCTACCACGCGCGGCCCGATCCGGTGCTGGTGGCGTTTCTGACCGGCGCGTGGCTCAGCGGCACACGCCTCCTGGCTGATAACAACCGACGCCGGGACCTGGCACTCATTTTCTGGCTTTGCCTGGGGCTGGGCGCGCTGACCAAGGGGCCGCCCGCGCTGGTGCCGCTCGTTTATGTAGTCCTCGCGGCGCGCCTGCTCCATGGACGCTGGTCAATCCTGCGCCGGCTTCACGCGAGCTGGGGCGCTCCCCTGGCCCTGGGTCTTTTCCTGGCCTGGCTGGTTCCGCTCGCTTTTTTCCATCCCGACCACCTGCGCGACACCCTCTTCCGCGGACAAATTCTCGCGCCGCTTTTCGGCCTGGGAAAAACGTTTGGCAATCCCGACATCACCAGTGCCGGCCCGCTCACCATCCTGCTCGATCTCTACAAGAACCCGCTTTGGTTCCTGCAGCGCTTCGTCCCCTGGTCGTTCGCGGCGATCGCGGGCGTGATCGTGCTGGTCCGCCACGGCGGCCGGCGGCATCCGCTCGCCCCGGCGGCGCTCTGGCTCGCGGTGGTGCTTGGATTCTTCAGTCTGGTGGCCGACAAAACGGCCGATTACATCCTCCCGGCCTATCCCGCGGCGGCGCTCCTCGCCGCCTGGTGGCTGACACGAATTCTGTCGCGGATCGGGCTGCCGCCAATCGCGCCGGTGCTGCTTGCGTTCGCGTTAGTCTGCGGGTTCGCGGCCGAAACGGTCTGGTTCAGCTCGGCGGCGCGTGATCCCTTGGGCGAAAAGACAAAGGCGTTCGCCCGGGAAATCCGCACCGTCACGGGAGGCGGTAAGATTGTTTTCGTGCGGAGCGGTTATAACAACCTGCAGTTCCTGCTCGAAACCAACCAGGCGGGTGAGCCGACCGAAGCCCTCCTGCGGGAGGCGCGCTGGTTGGTCGCTCCGCCGCAGAACGGGGCCACGCCAATTCTGCTTTCCCGGGAGCTGCCGGGAGTAGAGAAAAGCCGGGACAACCCGGAGGGCCGGCTGGCGCTCTACCGGAGATAACCCTCGGTCCAAGCCGCGGCTGCGGCCGGCCTATTTTTCGGGCCCGGCCGGGTGATAGAGCCCAAGGAAACTGGTGTTCCAGGTTTTCCCGCCGTCCGGCGAGATTTCCCAGTGCTGCTGCACGATGCCATCCGGCTGCGGCGTCCAGGTGATCCGATTGACAATCCTTTTCGGCTCCGCCGCCTTCCCCGGTAAGGATCATGGAATCGCCCTCGCGCCCGCCTTTCAGGCGCAGGGCGACGCCGTCGGCCCCCATCCAGTATTGATGCCATTTTTCGGTGGCCGCGTCGTAGAAGTTGACGCTCAGGCCGCGCCCGCCCCGGGCGCTTTCCCACTGTTCGCGCAGGGCGCACCCGCTGGCCTGCCGGGTTATTTCATTCCGGCCAAGGACGTTGCCCTGCTGGTCTTTCACGGTCCAGCGCCCCAGCCAGAAATCGAACTGCCGGTATTCCGCGGCGGTGCAGGCGGCGGGCGGCGGCGCGGCGGGGGCAGGCGAAGGCGAGGGCGACGCCGCCAGGGCGAGAAGTCCCAGGAGCAATGTGTTCATGGCCAAGGATAGGGCGGCCGGGCGCCGGCGGGCGAGACTGGAATGCGCCCGGGTCTGCCGTTAGTTTGCTCTTATGCGCATGAGGGGATGGCTGGTTTTCCTGTTCCTGCCGGCGGCGCTCCAGGCGACGGAGATCACCAGCCGGCCCGACCTTGGCGCTCTCTTTAAAAAGGAGGGAGTGACCGGGACGTTTGTCCTGCTTCATCCCCGGGACGACACGCGCCATCGTCTGGAACGAGACCCGGGCGAGCGAGCGTTTCGTGCCCGCTTCCACCTTCAAGATTGCCAATTCGTTGATCGGTCTGGAGGTGGGCGCCGTCCGCGACGTGGAGGAAGTTCTGCCCTATGGCGGCCGACCGCAGCGCCTGAAATCGTGGGAGAAGGACATGAACCTGCGCGCGGCGATCAAGGCCTCCAACGTGCCCGTTTACCGGGAACTGGCGCGGCGCATCGGCCTGGAGCGCATGCGCGAGCAACTGCGCCGACTGGACTATGGCAACGGGGAGACAGGGGCGGTGGTCGACCAGTTCTGGCTGGAAGGCCCGCTGGCCATTTCCGCGCTGGAACAAACCCGTTTCCTCCGGCGACTGGGGCGCGGCGAACTTCCCCTGCGCCGGGAGACCATGGAAGCCGTCCGGGAGATCACGCTGCTCGAGCGCATCGGCGACGCGGCCCTGCACGGCAAGACCGGCTGGCATTGGCCAAGTGATGGGGGACAACAAATCGGCTGGTGGGTTGGCTGGGTGGAACGGGAGGGCCGCATCCATGCCTTCGCCCTCAATCTCGACATCGCCTCGGAGCGCGATGCCGCCCGCCGGTTGCCCCTCGGCCGCGCCTGCCTGGCCGCGCTCGACATCCTCCCGCTCCCCGGGAGCGATTGACTCCGGGACGTCCGCCCGGGGCGCGCCGTGCGTTTTTGGCAATGACCGCCGGTCCTCACGTGCCCGGCCGGTCGTCATTATGAAAGTGCCCTGGCGTTCCAAGCTTCTCTGGTCATTGCTTCTCGTGGTCGTCGCGCTCATCATCGCGCGCGCCCTCCTCCCGTTCTGGGTGCGCGATTATGTGAACCGGAAATTGGACGAGCTGCCGGATTACGACGGCCGGATCCGGGAGGTCGACATTCATCTCTGGCGCGGCGCCTACAGCATCCACGGCATCGACATCGTCAAAACGTCGGGCGACGTTCCGGTCCCCTTCTTTTCCGGGCCCGCGGTCGATCTCTCGGTGGAATGGAAGGCTCTCTGGCACGGCGCCTTCGTCGGCGAAATTCATTTCGAGAAACCGAAGCTCAATTTCGTCAAGGGCCGCAGCGAGGCCACCTCCCAGGTCGGCCTCGACCAGCCCTGGACGGAAAAGATCCGCGAACTTTTCCCGCTCAAGATCAACCGGGCCACGGTCTCGGGCGGCGAGATCCATTATCGCGACTACGGCAAATCTCCCGACATCGACGTGGTGATCGACAACGTCCGGATGGTGGCGACGAACCTGACCAACAGCCGCGATCTGTCGGAGACCCTGGCAGCCGAGCTGGAGATCGCCGGGCGTCCTTTGCGCCAGGGCGAAGTGGAAGCGAAGGCCAAAATCGATCCCTACGCGGAAAAACCGACCTTTGACCTGCAGCTCGAGATGGAAAAAATTCCGCTGACCGAGTTCAACCGCTTTGCCAAGGCTTATGCCGGGATCACCTTCGAGGCCGGCACCCTCGCCCTTGCCACCGAGATGCGTTCGCGCAACGGCCGTTTCACCGGCTACGTCGAGCCGGTCTTCGACAAGATGGCCATCTTCGACCCGACGGAGGACACGGAAAACCCGATCGACTTCATCTGGCAGGGCATCGTCGGCGGGATCACCCGGATCATTCGCAATCATCCACGCGACCGGTTCGGGACCAAGGTGCCAATCTCCGGCAATTTCGATAATCCGGCCCCGGCGGTCCTGGAAACGGTCTTCAACGTTTTCCGGAACGCGTTTGTGCGGGCTTTCGAGGGGAAACTCGAGAGCGATCCTGACCTGCCGAAGCTGGAGGCCGGCAAGGAAAAGGAGAAGTAGGTTCAGCGACGCCCGGAAAAAGAAGAAGGCGGCGGCGCGTCGCGGCCTTGCTCCCACTGCCGGCACACGGCAACCTCTCCCGCGTGATTATCTTCCACCGCCCCGGCGAAAAAGGAATCGAGCTGACCGAGCTGGGGCAATGTCCCGCCCTGTGCGAAGGGGCCGTCTGGATCGACGTCTGCGAACCAACGCGCGAGGAGGAACGCGACCTCGAGGCGACCCTCGGGCTGAATGTGCCCACGCGGGAAGAGATGCAGGCAATCGAACTCTCGAGCCGCCTCTACCGGGAGGGCGACATCCTTTACATGACCGGCACCGTGCTGACGAAGGCGCACGTGGAACGGCCGCAGAGCACCGCCATCACCTTCATTCTCATGCGCGACCGCCTTGTCACCCTGCGCTACGAATCGCCCCTCTCCTTCCAGGCGTTCCGTGCCCGGCGCGATGCCCATCCGGAGCGCTATCTCACGGCGAACGACAACCTGGTCGGGTTGATCGACGCGGTGGTGGAGCGGGTGGCGGACATCCTGGAGAATGTCGGCGTGAGCCTGGACCGGATCTCGGAGGAGATCTTCGAGGCCAACCGGAAGAGCGGCATCCCGGGGAAAGTCGGCCCGATTGATTTCGTGGCGATCCTGCGGCGGATCGGATTAAACAGCGACCTGGTCTCGCGCGTGCGCGAGAGCATGGTCAGTTTCACCCGCCTGATGACGTTCTTCCGGGAGGCCCAAAAGGAGGGCCAGGGCGGAACCGCCCGGGAATCGCTGGCCCACCTGAAAACCGTGGTGGCCGACCTGAGTTCCCTGAGCGATCACGCCACCTTTCTTGCCGGGAAAGTCGGCTTTCTGCTCGATGCCACCCTGGGGCTGATCAACAACGAGCAGAACCGCATCATCAAGATTGTCTCGCTGGCCGCGGTCATTTTCCTGCCGCCCACGCTCGTGGCCAGTGTTTATGGGATGAACTTCGCTCACATGCCGGAGCTGGCCTGGGCCGCAGGCTATCCCTTTGCTCTCCTTCTCATGGTCATCTCCGCGGTCCTGCCCTATTTGTTTTTCAAAAGGAAGGGCTGGCTCTGATTCCGGCAACCGGCAGACCCGCTCGCACCGAAGAGTAACGAATGACTTTCGAGATCGGCCTGCTTTTCTTTTTTGTCCTGGTCGCGCTCACCCTGTTTGCCACGGAATGGGTCGAGGCGGACGTGACCGCGCTCGGTCTCCTGATCGCCATGGTGCTGACGGGACTGCTCCCGCCCGACCGCGCCTTTGCCGGCTTTGGAAGCGACACCGTGATCATGATTCTCGGCCTGCTTATTCTGACGGCGGCCCTCATGCGTACGGGGGTGATGGATTTGGTGGGCCGCTTCATTGTGCGCCATACCGGTGAGTCGCCCGGCCGCCTGCAACCGGTGGTGATGACCTCGGCGGCCGGCCTGAGCGCCTTTATGAGCAACACGGCGGCGACGGCGTTCTTCGTCCCGGTCATCTTTGGCATTGCCCGGCGCGCGCGCATCAGCCCCTCCAAGCTGCTGATGCCGCTCGCCTTTGCCACCATCATGGCCGGCACAATCACGCTCATCGGCACCTCCACCAACGTGGTCGTGAGCGGCATGATGACGCAATACAATCTGCCGCCCATGGGAATGTTCGAGCTGGCGCCGGTGGGCCTCCCCATCACTCTTCTCGGCCTGGCCTACATGATGACGCTCGGAAGGCGCCTCATCCCCGACCGGTTCAGCAGCGAGGAAGTGGAAGGTGGCGCGCGCCAGTTGCGCGACTACCTGAGCGAAGTCGTCGTTCTACCGAAGAGCAAACTGATCGGCCAGACCATCGCCGAGTCTGGCTTTGGACGCGACCTCGACCTGACAGTGCTCAAGATCACGCGCGACAAGACGCGTTCCATCCCGCCCCGGGCTGACACCATCCTGAAGGAGGGCGATGTCGTCCTTGTCCAGGGCAGCACGGACGAGATTCTCAAGATCAAGGACACCGCGGGGATCGACATCAAAGCGGACGTCGAGCTGGCCGATCCGCATCTCGAGGACAAGGACACCGGCATGGTGGAAATGATCATTCTTCCCGCCTCGCCCTTGATCCACAGCACGCTGCGGAACCAGCGATTCCGCGAGCGCTACGGTCTGCAGGTGCTCGGGGTCAACCGCCACGGGCAGCGGCTAAGCCGGCGCCTGAGCACCGAGCCGCTCCAGCTCGGTGACGTTCTCCTGGTGCAGGGACCCAAGGCGCGGCTCCAGGAAACGGCGAGCGACCCCAGTTTCCGCATCCTGGGCGATCTCTCCTCTTCGCGGCCGAACACGAGCCGGGCGCCCCTCGCCATCGGCATCTTCGTTTTCATCCTTGGCCTGGCCACCTTCGAGGTCCTCTCGTTGCCGGTCGCGGTCATGCTCGGCGCGCTCCTTGTCTTCGTGACCCGCTGCATCACCCCGGAGGAGGCCTACCGCGACCTCGAATGGAAGGCGATCATCCTGATCGGGAGCATGCTCGGCCTCGGGGTGGCCATGGAACAAACCGGCGCAGCCCAGTATCTCTCCAGCCTGATCATCGACGCGGGCGGCATCTCCCACCCGCTGGTTCTGCTCGGCGGTTTCTTTGTCATCACCGTGATCCTGACCCAGCCGATGTCGAACCAGGCCGCGGCCATTGTCATCCTCCCGATTGCCTTGCAGACCGCCTACCAGTTGCAGCTCAATCCCCGGCCTTTTGCCATGATGATCGCGCTGGCGGCGAGCTGTTCCTTTATCACCCCGCTCGAGCCCTCCTGCATCCTGGTCTATGGCGCCGGGCGCTACCGTTTCGCCGACTTTTTGCGCGTGGGCAGCGTGCTCACGGTCCTGATTTTTATCCTCGCGCTTCTTCTCGTCCCGCTGGTCTGGCCGCTCCAGCCAGCCGCGCCCTAGGCCGAGGCCGGTTCCGGCGCGCCCATGACTTTCTCCAGCGCGGTGCGCAGTTCTTCCCAGCCGACCGGTTTGGTCAGGTGCCGGGAAAAGCCGGCGGCAAGGCTGGCGTTGATGTCCTCGCGCATGCCGTAGCCGCTCAGCGCAATCGCCGGCACCGGGCGTCGCGCGGTCAGTTCGCGCAAGAGTTCATGCCCGCTGCCGTCAGGGAGCCCAAGATCGCTGATGACCAGGTCGATCTCCCCGTCAAAGAGCCGGCGGGCTTCGGCCCCGGAGGAGGCGGAGAGCACGGTATGCCCGGCACGTTGCAGCAGGCGCCGGAGCTGGGCGGCGGTGTCTTCGTGATCTTCCACCAGGAGGATGCGCAGCGGAGGCATGGCCGGGTCCGGGCCCGCCGGTCCCACCGGAAGAACCGGCGCCGTGGCGGGTGCTCGGACGGTTTGCAAACGAATCGTCATCCGGGTCCCTTTGCCCGTCCCCTCGCTCGTCGCGACCAGGGTGCCGCCATGAAGATCGACCAGCGCCCGGCTGATGGCGAGGCCCAGCCCGAGCCCGCCGAAGGTGCGCGCACGCGACTCTTCGCCCTGCTCAAAAGCGTTAAAAATTCGCGAGATAAACTCAGGGCGAATCCCGATCCCGGTGTCAGCCACTTCCACCACGAGATCGGGAGGGGTTCCGCCCGGGCCGGCGGCCGGGCGGGAAACAGCGTCCGGTTCATTGAAGACCCGCACCGTCACCGAGCCAGACTCCGGGGTGAATTTGCAGGCGTTCTGCATCAGGTTCCAGAAGACCTGGGTCATGCGTGAACTGTCGGCAAGGATGTGCGTCTCGGTCGCATCGATCCGGAGGGAGAGCGCGAGCTTTTTCCGGGCCGCATGGTCGCCGCAATAATGTTGCAGGGCGTGTTCCAGGAGCGGCCGGACATCGACCACCTGCCGGTTCAACTCGACCTTGCCGCGCGCGATGCCGGTTACATCGAGCAGATCGTCGATCAGGCGCGCCTCCACCTCGATGTTTCGCCGGATGACGTCGATTTCCCGCCGCACCACCTCCGGGACGCGGTTGTCGTTCTCGAGCAGGCTCACCGTGGCCAGCACCGGGGTCAGCGGCGTCCGCAGTTCGTGGCTGAGCACGGCCAGGAAATTGTCCTTGGAACGATTGGCCGCCTCCGCCGCCTCCTTCGCCGTGTTCAGTTCCTCCTCGGCTTTCTTGGCCTTGGTCACGTCCATGTTGACGCCGCTCATCCGGACCGGGCGACCGGTTTCGTCACGGAAGACACGCCCGCGTGAAGCCATGTGGCGAACCTCGCCGGCCGCGTCGATCACCCGGAAGGTGACATCGATGTCGCCCCGTTTCTGCAGGATGGCGCGGGTGCGCCGCTCGAGGTCCTCGCGGTCGTCCGGATGAATAAAGCTCTTCCAGGTCTCGGGCCGGCCATCGAACTGTTCCCGGGTCCGTCCGAAGAGCGGATACATGTAATCGTCCCAGGTGATGCGACCGGTCACAAGGTTCCAGTCCCATGTCCCGGTCTGCGACCCTTCCAGGGCGAGGCGGAGCCGCTCCTCACTGGCCGTGACCGCCGCGTCCCGTTCGCCGATCGCCGTCAGCATTTGGTTCAGCGCATCGGTCAGCTGTCCGATCTCGTCCTCGCCGTATTTGGTCGCGCGCACGGAGTAATCCTGCCGGGCGGAGACCGCGCTGGCCACGCGGGCCAGTTCAAGGATGGGATGGGAAATGCGGCGCTGCAGGGTGGCGGAGAGGATGATGGTGGCGACGGCCGAGCCCGCGGCCGAGATGAGGAGGAGCAGGCCATAGACGCTGATCCGGGTGAACATCGCGCCCAGGTCAGCCTCGAGGTAGATCGTCCCCAGTTGTTTTCCTTCGAGCAGAATCGCCTCTGAAAGCAGGAGCCGGTCCTGCTCGAAGACGTGGTCGCGCTCGGGCGGTTCCGCCGGGAAGTTCGCCCGGGTCAGCCCGGCGGGAAACTGCGCGAAGAGATTCCCCTGCGCATCGTAAATCGCGGCGGCGCGCACCTGGTCCTCCGCGGCCAGGGCCGAGAGCACCTCCTGCGCATCGCGCGGTTCGCGGAAGGCGAGGGCGGCCGTGCTGTTCGAGCCGATGATCTCGGCCAGAACACCCATGTTCTTCACCAGGGTGCGGCGAAAGGTGACCAACTCGTAGGTAATCAGCGCGCTGCCCATGAGGAGAAGCGCGAAGCTGCTCGTCAGGAGAATGACGAGCAGCAGCTTGCGCCGAAGCGGCAGATCCCGGAGGGCGATCATCCCCTAACGTCGGAATTCGGCGACACGAAGCAACTTCGCACTGACTTCCACGCCCGGCCGCCCGCAAACTCTCCTGGCTCAGGCTCAGCCGGACACGGTTGCGGTCGGTCGTCAGCGCAATCATGCCGCCCCGCGCGATGAAGTCGTCCGCTTCACCGACGGTGACCACGTTACGCCCGGCCGTGGCCGCGATGATCTGGTCGAGCCGGCTGGTTTCGCGGCGGGGCACATAAAGCAGATGACACGGCCCGATGTCGCGCGCCGCCCGGTAATGTTCCACCCGCACGGGGCGGCCGCGCAGGACTTCACCCCTCACCGTTTCCAGCAATAGCGAGCCGAAGGGATCGTCGCCGATGATCCCGATGACCAGCGCGTCGCCCGACGAGGAGAAGGCCGTCCGCGGCCATTCGATGAAACGGAGGAAATTGTAGACAAAGACGGCTTTGACCGCGTATTCGGCCTCGCCGGGGGGCGGAGCCGGGCTGGCCGGAAGCGGGCTCGCCCAGGCCGCCAGCCCGAGGAAAGCGAGAAGCAGCGACCTTCTCAGAATTGCCATCGGATGGTTCCATAAAGACTCCGGCGAACCTCGCGTGCCGCCAGCAAACTCCGGTCGGAAGTCATCGAGCCGCCCCGCATCTCCGGGTGCACATCATCAAGTAGATTCCGCCCGACCAGCGCCACCTCCAGCCGATCGGTGACCCACCACCCGAGACGGGCATCAACCGTGAGGTAATCCGGCGTGGCCGGCGCCGGCAGATCGTCCACATAACGAATAATGGCGTCCAGTTCGAGGCGCCCCGGCAAGTCCATGGAGGAACGTCCCATGACAATGGCGTTGGGATCGTTCGCCTCCCCGGTGCCCCCGGAAAAATCCTGGCTGCCGGATTCGCGGTCCACATCGGTCTGGATCAGGGCCACGCTCCCTTCCGCTTCCCACCAGGAAGCAATCCGCCAGGTCGCAGAGGCCGTTCCGCCCCACGACTCGCCTTTCTGCCCGTTCCGCAGGATCACCCCGGTTCCGTCCGGGTCGGGCTCGGCGCTGCGCAGGTTCGAATAATCGTGAAAGAAAATGTCGGCCTCGAGGGAGAGCACTCCGCTCGGCCGGATCCGGTAGCCCAGTTCGTAGGCAATCAATTCCTCCGGAGCAAAACTCCGGCTCCCCCGCAGAAAACTCGGGAACCCGGTGGCCGGGTTGGGCAGGACCACGTCCTCGTCCACCCGCGTGGGTGTTCGCACCGCCCTCGAGATCGCGCCCCAGATGGTCTGGTTGCCGCCTGGCGTCCAAAGGAACCGGCCGCTCGGCTGGACCTCGACTCCGCTAAAGGTGTTGTACTCGAGCTTGGTGCCGGCAATGAGCGAGAGCCGCTCCGGGACGAGCGCAAATTCGTCCTGGATGTAGCCGCTCAAAAGCTGCGATTCCTCGTGGTCCGGCAGAAAAGCCAGCTCCGGGCTGGTGTTGTCGATCTCATCGATGGAAAGCCGGTAATTGAGCCCGTAAATGACGTCGTGCCGCGGAGCGGGCGAGAACCGGTGCTGAAACTCCACATCAAAGGTGTTGCGCTCCTCCGCGGCCAGCCCGGGCACATCGCGGAAGGTCCGGTCGTAATAGGTTTGGACGAAAAAGCTCTCGTCCCGCCCGAGCTCGCGGGTCCAGCGCCCGAGGACGTTGCCGCCATTGACGTCGATGTCCGCCGCGGTGAACTGCCCGAAACACCCGCCATAGACGTCGCTTTGCAGCGTGAGCAGGTCGTCGGCCGTCAACTGCGAGTCGAGACGAAAGCCGCCCTGCGAAAGACTCGAGCCGTCCCGGGCGCTCCCGTTCCACTCCAGCTTGAGGCTGTCCCGGTCGAGCTGGGTAAAGTAGACCCGGTAATATGTTTCCGGCCCGAGTTTGCCGCCCCAGCGGATCCCGCCAAACTCGGCCTCGCCGATCCCGCCGCCGGCCCAGGCCAGTCCGCCCTGGGTCTCCCGCGCGCTTTTGGTGGTGATATTGATCACGCCATTGACCGCGTTGGCTCCCCAGAGGGTGGCGCCGGGCCCGCGAATCACCTCGATCTGCTGGAGGTCGGGCAAAAACGTCTGCTGCACATCCCAGAAGACGCCGGAGAACAGGGGCGTATAAAGATTCCGGCCATCCATCAGGACCTGCATCTTGTTGGCGATGGCGATGTTGAAGCCACGGCTCGAGATCGCCCAGGTGTTGCCGCTGACCTGCGCCACGTGCAGCCCGGCGGCGAGACGAAGCGCATCGGGAATGTTGGTCACGCCGGCCCGGCGCATTTCTTCGCCGGTCACGACATCAATGGCGGTGGCCGCCTGCGAAGCGCGTTCCGGCCGCCGCGACGCCGAGGTGATCTCGAGGTCGACCAGCTCCTCCAGGGAAAGGCGCTTCAAAGCCTGGGGATTGCGATAGGCTTCCTGCGCGGACAGTGCCGGGGCCAGCAAAGAAAGGACAAGGCCCAGCAGAGGAGCCTGGACGAAAAGGCGAGCCGCTGGGAGGAAGCGATAAGCCATGCGTGGTTTTGTCACTCGGGGGAGGGGGCGACGGGAAAAGACTGCGGCATTGCTGCCATTTTCATTTCCCGCTGGCAAGCCCGCCCTGCTATCCTGCCGCCGATTTTTCAGAATTCTCGGCCGCCGGACACCACGCCCATGCTCGATCCACACCAGACAATTGCGGAACTAAAGGAGTTGCGCGCCCTTACCGGCGACGAGAACGGGGCGCAGCGGGTCGCCTTCACCGAAACATGGGTCGCCGCGCGCGACTGGCTCCGGGGTCTGCTCCAGCCGCTGGCCGACGAGATGCACCAGGACGAAGCCGGCAATCTCTGGGCCACCGTGGCAGGTGAAAACGCAGGAAAAGCACTCCTCATCGGGGGGCACATCGACTCGGTTCCGAACGGCGGCTGGCTCGACGGCTGCCTCAACACGCTCGCGGGTGTCGCCATTCTCCGCCGGCTGCGCAACCAGGGCGGTCGGCCGGCGGTGAGCGTTCGCCTGGTCGACTGGGCGGACGAAGAGGGCGCGCGCTTCGGCAAAAGCCTGTTCGGTTCCTCTGCCTGTTCCGGTCACCTCGACATGGCGGAAGCGCGGGCGCTTCGGGACCGGGACGGCATTACGCTCCCGGACGCTCTGCAAAAGGTCGGGATCGATTTCGAGAAAGCGAAGGAATGCGGCCGGGAACTCCAAACCGCCGCGGCCTACCAGGAACTTCATATTGAACAGGGACCGGTCCTGCTCGATCTCGATCTCCCGCTCGGCACCGTCCTGGGCACCTTCGGGGTTGAACGCCACGCCATCACTTTCCGCGGCCAGGCCGCCCATTCCGGCAGCACTCCGATGAATCGCCGCCGCGACGCCTTCCTGGCCGCGGCCCGGATGAGCCCCGAGATTTACGCCATCGCCGAGCGCAGCCAGGGCGGTGTTTGCACCATCGGCTCCTGCACCACCCGGCCCGGCATCGTCACCAGCGTGGCCGAGGAATGCCGAATCACGCTCGACCAGCGCCATCTCGACGCCGCCGCCCTCGCCCGCATGTTCAAGGAAGCCCGCGCCGCGAGCGAACGATTCGCGCAGGAAGGAAACGTCAGCGTCGAGTGGGAACGCCTCTGGCAGATCGAGCCGATCCTGTTTCACGACGACCTGATCAAGCGGGCCGACGAAGCGATCGCGGAAACCGGCGCGAAACCGCATCGTCTGCCTTCCGGCCCCTTGCACGACGCCGCCGAAGTCGCGCGGGCCGGCGTGCCCACGATCATGATGTTCGTGCAAAGCCTGCACGGCCTCAGCCACAACAAGATCGAGGACACCAAAGAAGAACATCTCGAGCTGGCCCTGCGCGCCTTCGACAAGCTGGCCGACAAAACAATCACCTGGATCGCGGGCCGGAACTAAGAGGCCCCGAAGATTTTAGTCGATTCCGCGGGAGCGAGAACGGTATTCTGTCGCTCCTCGAAAAACCCCGCCCTGCCATGCCCACCCTTGCCACCACTGTCGACGGCCTCAAACTGCCCAATCCTTTTGTCATCGGTTCCGGTCCGCCGGGGACGAACCTCAACGTCATCAACAAGGCCTTCAAGGAAGGCTGGGGCGCCGTTATCGCCAAGACCGTCAGCCTCGATTCCTCCAAGGTGGTCAACGTCAGCCCGCGCTACGCCAAGCTTTATGCCGGCGACGGCAAGGAGGTGATCGGCTGGGAAAACATCGAGCTGATCAGCGATCGCAAATTCTCGATCTGGCTCGAGGAATTCAAAAAGTGCAAGGACCAGTTCCCCGACGGCATCCTGATCGCCTCCATCATGGAGGAATACAACAAGGACGCCTGGGTCGAAATCGTGGAGCGCTGCCAGGATGCCGGCGTGGACGCCTTCGAGCTGCAACTTCTCCTGCCCGCACGGGTTGCCCGAGCGCAAGATGGGCGCGGCCATGGGGCAGGATGCCGGAAATCCTCGAGGAAGTCTGCGGCTGGGTCATGAGCGCCGCAAAAAAACCGGTCTGGGCAAAAATGACGCCAAACGTCACCCGCATCGAGGACCCGAGCCGGGCCGCCTTGCGCGGCGGCGCCACCGGTCTCGCCGCCATCAACACCATTCGCAGCGTCATGGGCGTCAACCTCGACACCCTCCGGCCGGAACCGGCGGTGGAAGGTTTCACCACCCCCGGCGGCTATTCATCCAAGGCGGTCAAACCGATCGCGCTTCGCATGGTGATGGAAATTGCCACCATGATCCGGCAGGAATTCCCCGGGCGTTCACTCTCCGGGATCGGCGGCGTCGAAAGCGGGAATGACGCCGCGCAGTTCATCCTGCTCGGGTCCGACACGGTCCAGGTCTGCACCGGCGTGATGAAGTTCGGCTACGAATGCGTGAAGCCGATGTGCGAGGAGCTGCTCGCCTTCATGGAAAAACACAAGTTCGAGACCCTCTCCGATTTCAAAGGCAAGAGCCTCGACTACTTCACCACCCACGCCGAGCTGGTCCGGATGCAGGGCGAACGCAAAGCCGCGCAAAAGGCGGCCGCGGAACAAAAGGAAGTGGTGAAAGCGGATGGCGACTGGAGCGGCGACTCCTTCGTGCAGCAGTCAAACGCCCTGGCGACGAAACTGACACCTCTGGTGAAACTCCAAGCCTCAAGCCCCAACCGCCAGATAAGCTCCAAATTTCAAGCCGCCTTGCGCAAATCCCAAACGCGTCTCGAATCCCAGGATTCCAGGTCGCACGGCCGCCGCCGTGCGGTCTTCAGTTACTCAAAAGCCGACAATTTCGCGGTCGCTTCCAGGGCACAGGAGACGGCGGGTCCGAACGGCGACGAAAGACATCCATTCGACCTGGAAGAACGGACGGCGGCCTTTGGTGAATGGATTGTGCGGTTTGCCAGGACAATCCCGCGGGGCCCGGCAAATGATCGATTGATCAGTCAGCTTGTCGGTGCGGGCACCAGCGTGGGAGCAAACTATTGCGAAGCGAGTGAAAGTGTTTCGAAGAAGGATTTTCGTTGCACGATCGGGAGGTGCGTCAAAGAAGCCAAGGAAACCAAATTCTTCCTCCGCCTCATTGCGGCGGCCGAACCCACCCTCGCCGCGGAGGCACGGTCCATTTTCCGGGAAGCGAAGGAACTGCATTTGATCTTCGCGGCAATATTTCGCAAATGAAGACGAAGCGATCATTTTCGGAGCCTGGTTTTTGCTTGCGGCTTCCCTGAAGTTTGGATGTTGGTGCTTGGAGTTTAAAAAATGTCCGCAACCTTACCGACCGAGAAGATCACGCGGAACGGCGGCAAATCGCTCACACCCTGCCCTCTCTTCATCGGAGGCGAGTGGGAGGAGATCGAGGGCGGCGCCGGATTTCCCGTGCACAATCCCTCAACGGGCGAAGTCATCGCCGAGGTGCCCGCCTGCGGACAGGAGCAGGTTGACGCGGCGGTGGAAGCGGCCGCCCGCGGCCTTTCCCGGCTGGTGGGAAACACCGCCGGTCGAGCGCGCCCGGGTGTTTTTCCGGTTCAAGATGCTGCTCGAGGAGCATTTCGAGGAACTGGTGCGCTTAAACACCGCGCGAGCATGGCAAGACCCTGGTGGAATCGCGCGGCGACGTCCGCCGCGGCCTGGAAATGGTCGAGTTTGCCTGCGGCATTCCCTCGCTTTTGACCGGCGAATCAATCGAGAACATCGCCCGCGGCATCGATTGCGACACCATCCGGCAACCGCTGGGCGTCTGTGTCGGGATCACGCCGTTCAATTTCCCGGCCATGGTCCCGCTCTGGATGTACCCGGTCGCGATCATGTGCGGGAACACCTTTGTCCTGAAGCCAAGCGAGAAGGTGCCGCTCACGGCCATCCGCATCATCCAGCTCCTCCAGAAAGCCGGCCTCCCCGCGGGCGTGATCAACATCGTCCACGGAGGCCGCGAATGCGTCGACGCGCTCCTCCGCCATCCGAAGGTGCGCGCCATCTCCTTTGTCGGTTCGACTCCCATCGCGCGCTACATCTTCGAGACCGGCACGCAGCACGGAAAACGCGTGCAGGCGAACGGCGGCGCCAAGAATTTCGTCTTTGTCATGCCCGACGCCGATGTCGAAAACTCGAGCCGCGGCGTCATCGAGGGCGCCTTCGGTTGCGCGGGCGAACGCTGCATGGCCAGTTCCACCGCCGTCATGATCGGCGAGGCCGCCTCCGCCGCGCTGCCGGAGATCGTGCGCCTGGCCGGGGCCATCAAGGTCGGCCCGACTGACCGCGAAGCGCAGCCGAACATGGGCCCGGTCATCACCGCGCAGCATCGCGACCGCGTGGCGGAGCTGATCGCCGCCGGCGAAAAAGAGGGAGCGCGGGTTGTGGCCGACGGCCGCGGCGTCAAGGTGAAGGACGCGAACGGTTTCTTTCTCGGCGCCACTGTCCTCGATGGCGTTCGCGAAGGCATGACCGTCGCACGCGAGGAGATCTTTGGCCCGGTCCTCAACGTCATGCGCATGGAAGACCTCGACTCGGCCATCGAGGCGGTGAACCGCTCTCCCTACGGCAATGGCGCCTCGATCTTCACGCGTTCCGGTAAAGCCGCGCGCGAGTTCAAACACCGGATCAAGGCCGGCATGGTCGGGATCAACATCGGCGTGCCCGCTTCCATGGCCTGGTTCCCCTTCAACGGCTGGGACGAATCGTTTTTTGGCGATCTCCACATGCAGGGCAAGGAAGGGGTGCAGTTCTTTACCCAGCAGAAGGTCACCACCAGCCGCTGGTTCAGCTACGGCGAGGGCAGCATCTGGGCGGAGAAATAGCCGGCCGCCCCCAACCCTGCGCCCACCACGATGTCACTCCTGATCAAAGGCGGCGAGATCGTGACGGCCGACGAACAGTACGTCGCCGACATTCTTTGCGAGGGCGACATCATTTCCCGGATCGAGCCGGCCCTGGAGCCGCCGCCCGGCTGCGAGGTGATCGATGCCGCCGGCAAGTATGTCTTCCCGGGGTTCATCGATCCCCATGTGCACATTTATCTCCCTTTCATGGGGACCGCGGCGAAGGACAACCACGAGACCGCCAGCCGGGCCGCTCTCGTTGGCGGGACCACCACCTTCATCGAGATGATCTGCCCGTCGCGCGACGAAAAGCCGCTGGAAGCCTTCGAACTCTGGCTGGGCAAAGCGCAGGGCAACAGCGCCTGCGATTTCTCCTTTCACATGGGGGTGACCCGCTTCGATGAGGCGGCGGAACATGACCTCGCGGAAATCGTTCGCCGCGGGGTCGCCAGTTTCAAGGTCTTCCTCGCTTACAAAGGCGCCTTCGGGGTCAACGATGAGGAACTCTACCGGACCCTCGCGCTGGCGAAAAAGCTCGGCGTCATCACCACGGCGCATTGTGAAAACGCGGACCTCGTGCTCGCGCTGCAGAAGAAACTGCTGAGCGAGGGGAAAACCGGCCCGGAATTCCATTACTGGAGCCGGCCGCCGGTGGTCGAGGCCGAGGGCGTGCATCATCTCATGACTTTCGCCGAGATGACCGGCGCGGCGGTTTACATCGTCCACCTGAGCTGCCTGGAAGCGCTCCAGGAAGCTGTGCGCGGCGCGAAGCGAGGCGTCAACGTCTCGGTCGAGACGCTGATCCAGTATCTCCTGCTCGACCGGACGGATGCCGAGAAACCGGATTTCGAGGGCGCCAAGTGCGTGATGTCGCCGCCCCTGCGCGACCGTTCCAACCATAACGTTCTCTGGGAAGGTCTCCGGGACAGAACGATCGCCACCATCGCGACCGACCACGCCCCTTTCGATTTTGCCGACCAAAAGCGCATGGGTTTGCAGGACTTCACCCGGATTCCAAACGGAATCCCTTCCCTCGAAGACCGGGTGAACCTTTTCTACACGCACGGCGTCAAGACCGGCCGACTCAGCCTTTCCACCTTTGTCTCCGCCGCGAGCACGGAGGCGGCGCGTCTCTTTGGTCTCTATCCGCGCAAAGGCGCTATTCAGGTCGGGAGCGACGCCGACCTGGTGGTTTACGATCCCGATTACCACGGCACGATCAGGGCGGCGGACCACCTGATGAACGTTGATTACAATTCATTCGAAGGAATGGAGATCGCCGGTCGCCCGCATGTGGTCACGGTGCGGGGGGAAATCGCCGCCCGGGACGGCCGGTTCGTCGGCGCCTTTGGGCGCGGGCGTTTCCTTGAGCGCAAGCCGACCCATTTTTGATGGAACAGGCGTCGTCCCGCATCGATCCGACGAACTCGCTTTCGAACGAGGACCTTGCCCCGGTGCCGCTCGCACAGCGCACCTGGTCGAAGTGGAACATCGCCGCGCTCTGGGTCGGGATGAGCGTGTGCATCCCCACCTACATGCTCGCCTCCGGCCTGATCTCCGGCGGGATGAACTGGTGGCAGGCGGTCCTGACCGTTTTCCTCGGCAACCTGATTGTCCTGATCCCGATGGTCCTGAACGCCCATGCCGGCACGAAATACGGCATCAGCTTCCCGGTGTTTGCCCGGGCCTCCTTCGGCGTGCATGGCGCCAATGTCCCGGCCATCCTGCGCGCCATCGTCGCCTGCGGCTGGTTCGGGATCCAGACCTGGATCGGCGGCTGGGCCATCTACAAACTCGCCCTGGTTGCCTGGCCCGCGCTCGCGCAGACGCCTGATCTCGCTTTGCTCGGGATCAACGCCGCGCAACTTCTCTGCTTTCTCTCCTTTTGGGCGCTCAACGTCTGGATCTTCTGGCGCGGCATGGAAAGCATCCGGGCGGTGGAGGACTGGGGCGCGCCCCTTCTTCTTCTCATCGGCGTCGCGCTCCTCGTCTGGGCTTATCTCAAGGCCGGCGGCTTCGGCCCCATGCTCCGGCAGCCGTCACGCTTCCAGACCACCGCCGAGTTCTGGAAGTTTTTTGTCCCGGGCCTGACCGGCATGGTCGGGTTCTGGGCGACGCTCTCGCTGAACATCCCGGATTTCAGCCGCATGGCGCGGAGCCAGCGCGACCAGATCCTTGGCCAGGCCCTTGGCCTGAACACCACCATGCCGTTTTACGCTTTCATCGGCGTGGCCGTGACCAGCGCCACCATGGTCATCTTTGGCGAAACCATCTGGGATCCGATTGAACTGATGTCCCGGTTCGACAACGTCGGGCTGATGCTGGTGGCGATGTTCGCCCTCACCCTGGCCACGCTCACGACCAATCTCGCCGCCAACGTGGTCGCGCCCGCCATCTCTTTTTCCAATCTGTCCCCCCGCCGCATCAGCCGGCGCACCGGCGGCCTGATCACCGGCGTCATCGGCATCGTCATGATGCCGTGGAAATTGGTGGCCGATCCAACCGGTTACATTTTCACCTGGCTCATCGGCTATTCCGCGCTCCTCGGACCGATCGGCGGCATTCTCATCTGCGATTATTTTCTGATTCGGCGGACCCGACTCGAGCTCGATGACCTCTACCGGACGGACGGCGTTTATTCCTACCGGGGCGGCTGGAACCTCGTTGCAATGGTCGCGCTGGTGGCCGGCATTCTCCCGAGCGTTCCCGGTTTTCTCGGGACGGTCGGCGCCGTCTCGCCCGCGCAAGTCGGCCCGTTCCTCATGTCCCTTTACAGTTACGCCTGGTTTATCGGTTTCGGTCTCGCTCTTGCCGTCTACTGGATCGGCATGAAAGTGCGGGGCTCCGCCCATCACTGATCCTTATGCAAAATCCCGAACTCCCGCCGTTTGATCATTCACCCCAGGCTTATCGCGGCCCTTCCGCCGAGGAAGTGCTCAAGCTTCGCCGCGAATTCCTCAATCCCGGCATCTTTCTCTATTACAAAAAGCCGATCATGCTCGTGGAAGGCAAAATGCAGTATGTCTGGGACGAATCCGGCAAACGCTATCTCGACGCCCTCGGCGGCATTGTCACGGTCAGCGTCGGTCATTGTCATCCCGAGCTGGTCGAGGCGGCCCGCGCGCCAGAACGAGCTGCTCCAGCATTCCACCACGATCTATCTGCATCCCAACGTGGCCGAGTACGCGCGCAAGCTGGCCGGGAAAATGCCGGGCGACCTCAAGGTCTGTTACTTCGTCAACTCCGGCTCGGAGGCAAACGATCTCGCGCTGCTCATGGCCAGGGCTTTCACCGGCAACTACGACATGATCGCGCTGCGCAACGCCTATCACGGCGGAAACGCCTCCGGCATGGGCCTGACCGCGCATCACACCTGGAAGTTCAATGTTCCGCACAGCTTCGGGGTGCACCACGCCATCACCCCCGATCCGTTCCGCGGCGCCTGGGGACGCGATAACCCGGAGGCCGGTAAAAATTACGCGGCGGATGTGAAGAGCCTGATCGATTACGCCACGCCGGGGCAGGTCGCGGGCTTCATCGCCGAATCCATCCAGGGGGTCGGCGGCTGCGTCGTTTTCCCGGATGGCTACCTGAAAAATGTCTACGAACATGTCCGCGCGGCGGGCGGTGTCTGCATTGCCGACGAAGTGCAGTCCGGCTTTGGCCGGACCGGTTCGCATTACTGGGGGTTCGAGACCCAGGACGTCATCCCGGACATTGTCTCCATGGCCAAGGGCATCGGCAACGGCGCGCCGCTGGGCGCGGTGGTGACGACGCCGAAGATCGCCGCCGCCCTGGCGCAACGGGTTCATTTCAACACCTTCGGAGGCAACCCGATCGTCTCCACCATCGGCAGCGCCGTGCTCGATGTGATCGACCGCGAGAAATTGCAGGAGAACAGCGCCCGCATCGGCGGACGGATCCTCGAGGGCCTGCATCGGCTGCAAAAAAAGCACAACATCATCGGCGATGTCCGCGGCAAGGGACTCATGCTCGGGATCGAGCTGGTGAAGGACCGCGCCACCAAGGAGCCGGCCAAAGCCGAGTGCGCGCAGGTGCTCGAGACGGCCAAGGAAATGGGGCTCCTGCTCGGCAAAGGCGGGTTGCACGGCCAGACCATCCGATTTTCCCCGCCGATGTGCGTGCACGAGCAGGACGCCGATTTCCTGCTCGAGGTTCTCGACCGCGCCTTCCAGTCGCTCTAACAAGACTTCGCATGGACTTCGACGACGGGATGCGCGCAGCCGTGGAAGAGATGCATGCCGGACTGGCGGAAGGCGGCATCCCCATCGGGAGTTCGCTCGCGCGGGATGGCCGCGTCGTGGCTCGCGGCCATAACCGGCGGGTGCAGGAGGGCGACCCCATTACGCATGCCGAGATCGATTGCCTGCGCCGGGCCGGTCGGTTGCCGGGCGGTTTTCGCGGCGCGGTTCTTTATTCCACCCTGATGCCGTGCCATCTCTGCGCCGGGGCCGCGGTCCAGTTTGGCATTGCAAAGGTGATCGTGGGCGAGAGCCGCAACTTCGCCGGAGCGCCCGACTTCATGCGCGAACATGGCATTGAAGTGATCGATCTCGATCTGCCGGAATGCGTGGAGACCATGCGCCGCTGGATCGAGCAAAACCCCACGCTCTGGAACGAGGATATCGGCCTATAGCCGCCTATTCCTGCGGAATCCCGGAAAGATCGATCGGCGGATAGAAGAGGGCGTCCGGCGGGAGAGCCCGGCGCACCCGTCGTGGCTGGGCAAATATTTCCCCGGAAGGCGCCTCGAAAATCCATTCGCCCCGAGGAGTTACCCCGACGAATCGGGCATTGTAATTCCGGCGCACTGTCTGCCGGCGGGAGCGCGACAGAATCCGCGCCTCCTCGATCTCAGCCGGGAGCGCCCGGCGAACTTCACGGGCGCGGGTGCGTGCCGGGCGACTGTTCCGCGCTGTCATTTTCGGCTTCGACGGGACTGTGTTCTCTTTCGCGCGAAACCCGGCTTGGCTGGGATGAAGCGACGGCCTTCGGGGGTTCGTCCGCCCCGGAGGTGGTGTCGTCCGAAGGAATCTCCGTGGTCGACTCGGCCGTCAGGTCTCCTTCTTCTGGTCCCTCCGCGGGCGGCTCAGCTTCCACCGGCGCGGGCGTGGCCGCGGCGACAACCTGTTCCGTCGGCGAAACGGCTGGCGCAGGTGTCGTGGTCTCCTCAACCACCGCCGCCGGGGAAGATTCGGTGTCCGCCAACACCGGCGAGGCGGTCGCCGCGGGTGACACCTCCTGCATCGGTTCGGGACTCGCCGTGGTGACAATTGTTCCACCGGCTGCGCCCACGCCCGGTGTCGGAACGCCGACGGGTTCGCCGATCAATTCCGCTTCCTGGCGCGCCTGGCGATTTTCCAGTGCGCGCTGGAAAGCGGGCCAGGCCAGGCTCGCCAGCACAATTAGAGCAAGCGCGGCCACGGCGTATCCGGCCGGTTGCAGGAGATTGCGGAAGGCCCGGGCTTCGCGGGACGACGCCACCGGGTCGGCGACCACCGGTTCCGGCTCGGGCGGCGGGACCGTCGCCGCGCTGACCGCGGCTCCGCCGAGGAAACCGGGGAGCCACGAGCGGCCGCGCAGCCGCGTGAGGTGTCGCTCCATCTCTTTCGCCAGGAGCACGGGATCACGCGGTCGCGCATCCGGGTTTTTCGCCAGCATCTTCTCCAGAAGCTCGCGCACCCCTTTCGGCATGGCCTCCAGTTGCGCCACCGGCGGTTCCGCCATCATCTGCTGCGCCGTCACCGCCGCGGGCGACCCGAGAAAAGGCGGATGACCTGTCAAAAGAAACCAGAGGGTGCAGCCAAGCGAGTAAACCGCCGACTGAAAATCAGTCTCCCCGCGGTCAAGCTGTTCGGGCGCGGCATACTGGAACGCGGCCAGGCGGGCGGCTTCCTCCGGACCGGCGTCGGCCTCGGCCGGCCGCAGCCGCCCGGGACCGAACCCGAGCAGCTTGATGAAGGGCCATTCACCTTCGTCGTTCACTCCCGGCACCAGCATGATGTTCGCTGGTTGCACCGCGGCGTGGGAAAGACCGTGGAAAGCTCCGGCGCCAAGCGCGAGCACCACCTGCCTGGCAATGCGCAGGGCCGCTTCCGGCGGAAGCGGTCCGTGCACGGAAACCCAGCGATCGAGCGGTTCGCCTTCCAGCCGCTCCATGGCGGTATAATGAAAATCCCGACCCGTCCCGGTCTCGAGGATCGTGGCGATATTTGGATGATTCGGCCGTCCCGCATCGTCAGCGGCCGGCGCGGCCGCCGCAGTGATGTCCGTCATGGCGAGCGGGACCAGGCGGAGCAGAACCGGGTCATGGGTGGTGCGATGCTCGGCTTCCACGGTCAGTCCGATCCCGTCGCGGGTGAGCACAGTGGGCTCTCCGTCGTATCCGGTTATTACTCGATAATTTCCAAAATTTCGTTCCATATTTGCGGTCTCGGGCGCGATGGGAGGGCCGAAAGACCCCGCGCCACTCCCTCTTAGACCGCCGGGCCCGGGAGATATTCAGAAGAACCCGCGCAATCTCGCCCGGGCGACGAAAAGAAGTCCTGCTGCCCAAGAGCCGCCCTACCCCGCATGGATTCGAACCATGAATAACGCCTCCAAAGGGCGCTGTGTTACCGTTACACCACGGGGTATGGTGGACAGGCGATTGTCGATTTGCCGGGGGAAGGGTGCAACCGTCTTTTGCCGGGACCACGCTCTGACGTCGCGTGGAAGACGAGGATGCCGAGCTCAGGCCGCGGCCGGGGTCGCCTCCGGGGCAGGCACGGGCAGACGGATATCGACCGTGGTCCCGCTCCCCAGCACGCTGCATACGGAAATCTTGCCCTCGTGGGCGTCGACGATTGACTTGGCGATGGCCATGCCGAGACCGGTGCCGTGGGCCTTGCCGTGGGTGACAAAGGGCTCGAAAAGTTTCGGCAGAATCTCGGGCGGGATGCCGCAGCCGGTATCGGTAATGCGCAGCGCCACCTCGTCGTAAACGCGGTCGGCCGTGATGGTGAGAATGCCGCCCTGGGGCATGGCTTCCCGGGCGTTCTTGATCAGGTTGGCCAGCATCCGGGTGAACCGGGCCAGATCGATGTCGAAAACACCGTCGTAACTGATGCGCTTGGCAAACTGGATGTTCTGGCCCGGCAGCAGGCGCAGCGATTGCTGGTTCAGGTCGTCGAGCAGGCGCCAGATGGTGACGCGCTGCTTCGAGAGCGTCATGGAACCGCGGGCGTAATCGAGCAGCTCCTGCGTCATGGCGAGCATGCCATCGACCGCGGTGTCCATCATGCCGGTCAGCTCGCGCAAACGCGGATCCGGGGTTTCCCCCGCGATCAGGTCCGAGCAGCAGCGGACAATGCAGATCGGGTTCTTCAGGTCGTGAATGATGGAGCTGGCCATGGCCCCGACGAGGCTGAGGCGTTCCGTGCGCATGACCTCGGTGATGAAGTGCGAGTTCACCGCGCGGAGCCGCTCGGAGACGCTGCGCAGGAAGTTCATGTGCAACCGGCTCGGGGCCAGCTCGAGGATGTGCTGGAAAGTGCTTTCGGTCACCGCCCCCAGGAGGGTTGGTTCGGCCGCCGTGGCCATGGCGGAGCGCGGCTGGCCGTCCAGCAGGGCCATCTCGCCGAAAAAGTTGTTGGACTGGATGAACCCGAGGGTCTCCTGGTTCCCGCCGCGCCCGATCTTGGAAATCTTGACCGAGCCTTCGCCCACCAGGTAAAGCGAGTCGCCGGGGTCCCCCTCCTTGAAGATCACTTCGCCCGGGGCCAGGCGCATAACACGCACCTCAGGCGCGATTTCGTCGAGGAGTCCGCGCTCAATCCCCTCAAAAAGGCGATTGCCGTAAAATTGGTCGACGGCCTGGAGGGCGGAGGAAATCATCAGGCTCCCTGGGAAGCAGTCATAATGCCGTCAGCGGCCTTTTTTGGCCCCGCGCCCGCGATCTCGAGCAGCGAGGTCAACTGGGAGACGAGCTCATCCGGCGGGAGCGGCTTCCGCAAGAAGGCCGAGAGGCCGCGGGCGAACATTCCCTGGAGCCGGATCTCGTCGATAAATCCGGTCGTGAGGATGACGGGAAGGGCAGGGGCCAGCGTCCGGATCCGATCAAAGGTCTCTTCCCCGTCGAGGAACGGCATGGTCAGGTCGAGGAGCACGGCGTCGTATTGACCCGGTTGTTGCACGAGAAGATCGAGGCACTCGAAGCCGTTGGCCGCCTCGCGCACGGCAAACCCGGCCCCGTCCAGCACGCGGGCGGTGAGCTCCCGCGTCATGGGCTCGTCATCGACCACCAGGATGGTGCCCCGGGGCTGGCGGGCGCGCTCCGCTTCCTGCCTTTGCAGAAGGGCGCCGAGATCAGGATGCAAGAGGACCTTCTTTTCGCAGCCTCCGACCTGGCGGACCAGCTCGCTCGTGACCTCGGCGGCGCGCTCAACACTGGCGCGGAGCATGGCGAAGTATTTTTCGGAGCCGGGTGAGCCGTCCCAGATGTTTTCGATGACCTCGCTCGTGCCGGCGATAACCTGCAGGAGGTTGTTCAATTCGCTGGCGGCGACCGGCACCTGCTGGCGCGCGATCTCGTTCTCTTTGGATGATTCCATGGATTAACCGCCGGGAGGCAGCGCGCTGAGGGATTTCGTTGTGGCTCCCATGCCGGTGAACGTGCCGGTGGTGGAACCGTTCCCGCCGAAGCCGGTGTAGTTCGGGTTATTGGTGTAAACGTTCGCGGGCAGGTTCCCGTTGATCGTCACCTGCACGTTGTTAAAGATGTTGACGGTATTGGCCGCGATCGTTTTTGCGGCCGTGCCGTTGAGGGTGGTGTTGCCGGTAAAGTTGATCGTGCCGCTGCTTCCGCCGGCGTAGAGGCGGATGAGCGAATTGCCGCTGAGCTGGGAATTGCCCACGTTGAGGACGCCATTGCGGCCGACCGCGCTCAGCTTCACGACATCGGCGCTGAGGGTGGAGTTGTTGACGGTGACGGTTCCGGTGCCGCCGTTGTTCTGAACGTCGATGGTTCCGCGGTCCGCCTGTACCCTGGCGCCGTTCAGGTTCACCGCGCCGCCGCCGAGGTCATCTTGATGGAGCCGCCGGAACCGCGGGCCGTGGCCGCGAGGAGGCTGTTCAGCTCGGCCGAGCTGGTCACGTTGATGGCCACGCCCGTCTTTTTCCGGCTTTCCAGCGTGATGGTACCGCCCTTGTCGCTGATCGCGCCGATTTCCGTCGTTCGACGACACTTCGATCTTCGATCCGACCGTGATGGTGTCGTCGGACTTGAGCTCGACTTTGCCGCCCTGGCCACCGGTCATGCCGGCGGTGCTGTTCAGGCCGGTCGTGGCGAGGATAGGGACGTTGACCGCGATGGCCCCCACGGTGTCCGCCTTAAGTTCGCCGCCATTTCCCCCGGCCTCGGCACGGGAGGGGGAGGCATCTCCGCCGGTGAGACTGGCGCTCCGGACGGCGGTGCCGGCAGAATCAAAGTTCAGGGTGCTGGTAACGAAGGTCACGCTGGAGGCATGCTGCGGCGCGCTGCTGGCCGTGCCGGAGGCGCCGTCCAGCTTGATGCCGCCGGTCCACTTGATGTTGGGCGCGGAGATCGTCTTGCTCTCGGCCACCGGGCCGCTGAGGAGCCCGCCCGAACCGATGGAGAGCACGGTCCCGGCCGTGACCTGCTTTGCGCTCAAGGAACCGGCCGAGATGCTTTTGGTGGCGGTGATCTTGTCGCCGGCGATGAGGCCGCCGACACTGATGAGCCCGGGAGTGGTCGCCTCCTTGAGGGCGTACAGATTGCCAGTAAGGACCAGGTCGCCCTTGAGATTGAACTTGAGAGTGTTGACCGAGAGTGAGCCTCCTTCGTAGGAGCCGTTGGTGAGGGTGATCTTGTCGAATCCGACCAGATCGAAGGCGGCGGCGTTGATGCCCCCGGCTTTCACCGTGATGTTGGAGGCGGAGGGCGCGATGGAGAAGTCGGTCAGGAGCGTGAGACCGTTTGAGTTAATATTCAGGGTCTTGAGCCGCGCGGTGTCGACGCCGCCACCCCGCCGTTGGCGGAGGCCAGGCTGATGACGCCGTTGCTCGAGTTCAGGGTCAGATAATCGGCGGAGAGATAGGCCGTGCTGGCATTAAAAAGAAGCGCGTCGGTTCCGGTAAGCGTGAGGGTGGGGGCAACAAGGCGGCCGAAGATCTGGGTGTCGGCCGCCGCGAGAACGAGGGCGCGCGAGGCCTGCAGATTGGCGCTGGTGGCGACATGAAGATCCCCTGTCGCGCTCACGCTCAGGTCGCGTCCATTCATCCCACCGGCAAGGCTGGCTGAACCGGTGGTGTTGGCCTGGATGTCCTCCACCGCCGAGAGATTGCTGGCCGCACCGGTCACGAGGTCGCCGGAGAGGCTGAGGCCGATGTTCCTGCCGCTGGTGACAACCGAATTGATTGTCGCTCCCGCGGCGTTGGCCTGGAAATCCGCGCTGTTCACCGTCCCGTTGATGAGCAGTTCCTTTGTCCCGGTCAGCTTGAAGGTTTTGCCACTGCTTCCGCCATCGAGGGTGATCCGCTGGCCCGAGATGGTGACATTGCCGCCGGCGCCGAGGCTGCCGCTGCCGTTGAGGATAAAATCCTGAGTCATGGTGAAAACCATGTCGGCCGCGGACTCGAGGGGTCCCCCGACGATGGCTTTCTTGCCGGACACGCCGATGCTCTGCGTCTGCGCGCGATCGTTCATGGTCACGTTACCCTTGGCGGCGCTCAGGGTGAGTTTGGCGGAATTGGTAGTCCCGCGGAGAAGGATGTCGCCGTTGAGAGAGGTGACGGCGATGTCCTTGGTGGTCGAGATGGAGCCAGTAGCCCCAAGGGTAAAATTTGTCCCGGTGGTGAAGGTGGCCAGATCAGCCTGCAGCGCCTGGTTCACGGTCGCGTTTTTGACGTTGGCGACGAACGCACCCGGCGTTTGGATGGCGGCGTTGGTGGTGAGGTCCTTGCCTGCCGTGATGGAAAAGTTTTTCCCGCTGGCGGCGCCGTTCAGGGTCACGTTGTTCACCGCAGTGAGGCTGACGGAGTCCGTCGCGCGCAAGTTGCCAGAGGCCGAAAGGAGCAGGTCGTCCTTGTTATTGACGGTGAAATTGCGGGCGGAAATTGGACCGGCCAGGGTAACGTTGGTGCCTGCGATGTTGACGTCAGCACTATTGACGGCGCCGTTGACCACGATGTTGGCGAGCCCGTTGAGACCGAGAGAGCCCGCGGTCGTGATTGTGCCGTCCAGGATGATGGAATCAGAAGCGGTCACGCTGGCATTACCGCCGAGATTAATGACGCTGCCGTTGCCCGCGCGGAAGGAAGTGCCGGCGTTAAAGGTGGCGTCCTTGCCGCTCAGGCTTCCGTTGAAAGCGACACTGGGACCGGTCGCGACCAGGCTGGAGAGAGCCTCGGTTGTCCCGTTAAACGTCAAAGCGCCAGGGATTCCCCTGTTAGTCCCGGAGGTGATGGTCACCACGTTGCCCCGGGTGGCGCCGTTCAGATTGATCAGGCCCGCCGAATTGATCGTGAGGTTTTTGTCCGGCCCGGTGGCGGAAAGGCTCGCCCCGCTGCCCAGGGTAAAGGACTGGCCAGCGTTGAATGTCAGTTTCTCGCCCGCGATGGCGTTGTTTGCATTCAGGACAGTGCCCGAAGCGACCAGGTTCTTGGTGGTCACCGGTCCGTTAAAATTGATGGCGCCGTTTAACAAGAATCGGATTGGTTCCCGCAGAGAGGGTCATGGTGGACCCATTGTTGATCGCCCCCAGGTTCATCCCGCCGCCGGTGGTGATGGAGAGGTCGTCCGTATTCAGCGCCGCGGCGCCGGTCATGTTGAAATCGTTGGTCATGGTGAACCCCACCGTTTTTCCGGTGACGGTATTGCTGATATTGGCCGTGCGACCCGAGGCGGCCAGGACATAGGAGGCGGTGAGTTTGCCGCTGACGTTGATGTCGGTCCCGGCAGTGAGGATGAACTTTTTGCTCGTGCTGGTGGCGTCCTCGAGTTCCGAGGTGGCCCCCGCCAGGTTCATGGCCCCGCCCGTGACAATGGTCAGGTCGTCCGAGGCGTTGATCGTGCCGGCGCTGCTGAGATTCAGGTCCCCGCCGATCTGCAGGTTAAGGTCCTTGCCCGAGAGAGAACCGTTGATGGTGGCTGAATTGCCGTAGCCGAAGAGATCCTCGGCGTTGATGCTTCCGTTGACCACGAGCTGGCCGCCGGCGTAGACCTGCGCAAAACGGCTCGAGATCGCGCCGTTGATCACGGTATCGCCCAGGGCGGTCAGCGAGGCGGAGCTCGCCAGAATGCTGGCGGTCGCATCCACCGTGACGTTTTTCTCCGCGGCGAGGAGCAGGCTGGCGTCCTTCAGGTTCATGGAAGAGCCAAAGTTGACGTTGCCGTTCCGGGCATAGAGCTCAATGAGCTTGAAGGCACTTCCGTCCGCCTTGGTGAAGGTGAAGCGGTCGCTCAGGCTGATCGACCCGTTCGCGGTCCCGAGGAAGAGGCCCTCAAGCCCGTTAAGATTCACCGTCCCGCCCAGGTTCGAGGAGGTGATGTCCGTCTGGCTGATGAGGGAGATGCGGTTGGCGCCGGCGCGGGTGAGGAAGCTGGGGTTGCCCTCCAGCTCCAGGGCGGAGAACGAGTAAACGCCGCTGCTGGAGAAGTCGCGGTTGTACTGGTTGTCGAAATCCATCCGGTTATCAAAACTGGAGGTGCTTCCGAAAAGGAACTTGGAGGCGGAACCGGTCGCCGCGGTGCTGCGGAAGAACATTCCGGAGTCGGTCACCCCATCCGTGGTGATGGAGGGGGAGGCTTTCGAGGTGTCGATCAGCGTTCCCGACTTGATGATGTAAGGGCCGCTTGAGGCGATCCGGGGAGGCGTCGAAGAGGGCACCGCATTCACGTTGGGGGTTGGAGCGGGGTTGGGCGTTGCGCTCGCGCCGGCGAACGGTGTGGGAGTCGGTCCCGGCACGGTGGGAGTCGGCGTGGCGGTTGGCGTGGCGGTTGGCGTCGCGGTTGGCGTCGCGGTTGGTGTCGCGGTTGGTGTCGCGGTTGGTGTCGCGGTTGGTGTCGCGGTTGGTGTCGCGGTTGGTGTCGCGGTTGGTGTCGCGGTTGGTGTCGCGGTCGGTGTCGCGGTCGGTGTCGCGGTCGGTGTCGCGGTCGGTGTCGCAGTCGGTGTCGCGGTCGGTGTCGCGGTCGGTGTCGCAGTCGGCGTCGCGGTCGGTGTCGCGGTCGGTGTCGCGGTCGGCGTTGCTGTCGGCGTCGCACCACCACCGCCCCCGCCCCCGGCCGGTGAGTCGTCCGGGAACAACTGTTCAACGTCGTGGCGCTTCTTGATCGTTTCCATCAGGTCGTCCTCTGCCATCACGACCTGTGTCCCGCGTCCAAGGATGACAAGATTGGTATCGACGAGAGAATCGGAAGTCTTGTCGTCGGACTGCCGGGCGATCTCCTCGTTGATCAACGGCATGCTGGGCAGGGGCGGCACCGCTCCGTCGGGCCCGGGCATGTTCACCAGCGTCGAAGTGGTGACCACCGTCTTCAAATCAACCGTCACGGGATCCGGGATGCGTTTGGCGTTGGGCGGCATGATGACCATCTTGCCCGGGGTAAGAAGGAGGGAGTCGCCGAAACGACCGTTCATGGAAAGGCGGAGACTGCCTTCCAGCACCAGCACCTTGATTGATCGGGCCGGACGATACTCGAGCAGGATCGTCGTCCCCGTGATCGAAGCGGTCACGGCCGCGGTCCGGATTTTCGCGCCGCCCAGGCCTTTCGGGACCTGCAGCAGCATGGTGCCCTCTTTCAGGGCCATCTCGCGAGTGCCGGGCTTGAAACTGAAGAACGTCTCAGGCCCGATGCGGGTCAGGGTGTTGTCCTGAAAGCGGATCTCGGAGCGCGATTTCACGCCGGTTTTCAGGCCGATATCATCCTTGATGACGTCATCCACCCGGGCGGGCTGGATGCCGGCCGGTTGCACAAGGTTCACTTGGTTGATCACCTTGGTGACCCGCGCCTCGGTAAGGGGGGCGGCGTGGGCGGTGAGAGCGCCGACGGTGAGAAAAAGAGCGGGGAGGAAATAGCGGACACAGTTCATAAGGGGAATCTCCGCCCGGTGGGGGAGCAGAAGGCGTGCCGCTGCCATAATTTCCATAACGTTAAATGCCTTCAGAATCGGAAGTTAAACCCCATCCCCAGCCCCGTGGTCATGACGTCGTAGTCGAAGGCGAGCCGGTTCGAATCATTCGTCCCGTAGGAGAAAAAGAGGCCCGCCTGAAGGTTGCGGGAGATCAGATAGCGCAGGGAAACCGTGGCGAGATGGTTCTGATCCTGGCGGCCGCCGGAGTTGTAGAAGAGCCAGGAGTAACGGTAGAGAAGGTCGGCCTCGAGCGAGCGGGTCAGGCGGAGGTGGTAGTTAAGAGAGGCGGAAAGCTGATCGCGCTGGGCCGCGGAAGGATGGGCGAACCCGGCCATCCCGACGAGGCCCAGGGAAAAGGCATGGGATCGGCCGAGGGAGAAGACCTTCTGGGCGGCAAGGGAAAGCTCGTGGTCGCGCAGCATCTCGTTGCTGTGTGAGTCGAGAAGTTCAACGAAATCGTAACGGGCCAGGAAGGAGACGCCGCGAAGAGCCGCGGGGGTCCAGTTCAGACCGGCACCCGCGCTCAGGTTCTCGAAATCGAGCTCCGTGGTTTCGTGATAGCGGAAGAAGGCGCCGCTGATGTTGGCGGTGACATTCCACTGGGGTCCAAGGGTCCGAAACCAGTTGGCGCTCAGGTTGGTTACCCAGAGGAAATCATCCGTCTCATCGGCGGCGGCCAGGGCGACGTTGCTGGTATGGATGAGGGTGGACTCACCCACGATGGCAAACGTCGGCAGGCGTGGCTCCTCCTTGAGAATCTGCTGGGCGCCAAAGCTTCCGTCCGCCTCGCCCGCCTCGGTCTCAACCGGGATGACCATGCCATCGGCGTTCACGGCCGGAGACGGCGAGGGCCCGGTTTGCCCTTGCACTAAACGCGCACGGTCGAGGGCGGAAACCGCTTCCTGGGCGCGGGCCGGGAAGGCCAGCGCGACAAGGAGAAGCAGAATGAGACTATGCCGGGGGGCGGCCACCTGCTGGTCATCAGCAGCGGGTATGCCAGAGCAGGCGTTTATCCTTCTCCGCAAGGTTTTTACGTCTCTCGTCCATCCGCGTCCGGACCCGGCACGTTTCCGGCTTGGCTTCACCCGATGCCCTTCAAGCGGACAATCATGATCTGCGCCATCGCCGTCGGCGTTCTGGCGGTGACGATCGGCGTGGAGGTGCGCGAACCGAAGGCCTACACCCAGCTCCGCCATCTCTACCGGGATGCCGTGGTCCGGGCCGGTCGGACCACGCCGCCCAACCCTGACCTCGTTTTTCTGGCGATTGATTCCGATTCGGTGGGCCTGGAGCAGGAGACCGACCTGCAGGAATTCTACGAGATCGACGATCCGACCTGCCTGAGGGCGCTCTCCCTCATGACCCAGCGTTACCCGTGGCCGCGCGAAGTCTACGCTTTGATCCTCGACCGCCTCATGGCGGCCGGAGCCCGGGTGGTTGTTTTCGATCTCACCTTTCCTTCCGCCACGGCGGACGACCCTCTTTTCCGTGCGGCGCTGGAGCGCTACCGCGACCGCGTGGTCGTGGGCAGCAACTTTGTCGACCCGAGCTGGAGCGGCGGATTTCAGCGCATCGGCGCAAGCCACACCCGGCCGACCGACACGTTGATTCCGCAGGATAAGCAGGACGATCGCGTGGCTTTCACCAACTTCTGGCCCGACGCCGACGATGTGGTCCGAAACGCGCAGTATCGGGTGACCTTCGAACAGGTGCAGGGGCGATCTCCCACGTCGGATTCCGAAGTCATGCTCTCCCTCGCGGCGCAAGCCCTGACCAAGGCGGGTTTCGGAGAGAAGGTGCCGGCGGGCCTCGAGGCGCGAGGGCTCCGGTTTACCGCGCCGCCGCGCCAGGGTTTCCTTCCGCGCTCAATCTTCGAGATTTTCGTCCCCGAGTACTGGACGCACAATTTCAAGTCGGGCGAGTCGTTGCGCGACAAGATCATCCTGATCGGAGCGGAAGGAAACTGGCAGCACGACGAGCATCTCACTCCCTTCGGCATCATGGCCGGGCCCGAGATTCACCTGAACGCGCTCAACGCGGCGTTCCACGGGGAGTTTCTCAGCGAACTGCCCTTGCTGGCGGTGATTCAATTGACGACCGGCGCCGCTTTGGTTGCCGTCGTGCTGGCCCTGCTGGTCCGTTCCCCATGGCTCCGGCCCTTCCTGCTCATCCTGCTCAACGCCGGCGCGGGCGGCTTTGCCCTCTACGCCTTTGACCATCTCGACATCTACATTCCGCTGATTGGTCCCCTGGCCTGCCTGAACGCCGCCACCGTCTTCGGGCTGGTGGGAGACTTCGCCTTCGAGCGGGTCGAGAAAGGAAAAGTGCTGCGCACACTCGAGCGCTACGTTTCCTCGGATGTCGCCGAGCGCATGCTCAACCCTGACAGCTCTTACGAGCGCGCCCTTGGCGGCGTTTCCAAGCCGGTCACGATTCTTTTCTCCGACGTGCGCGGTTTCTCCCGAATCGCCGCGGCCCGTGAGCCCCAGGTGCTCGTCGGACAGCTCAACGAGTATTTCACCGCCATGGTGGACTGCGTCTTTCGTCATGGCGGAACGATCGACAAGTTCATCGGCGATGCCGTCATGGCCGTTTGGGGTAGCGTGCACACCGCGGGGCTCTCCGAGGACGCCGTCAGCGCCTTGCACGCGGCCCTCGACATGGAACGGGAGCTGGCGCGCCTGAACCAGAACTGGCGCAAACGGGGCTGGCCCGAGCTGACCGTGGGCATCGCGATCAACCACGGTGACGCGATTGTCGGCAATGTCGGGTCACCGAAGCGGATGGAGTTCACCGTCATCGGCGACGCCGTCAACGTGACCTGGAAACTGCAGGAGATGACGAAGACAACAGGTTGTTCACCCCTCGTCAGCGCCTCGGTGCGGCAGCTCGCGGCAGAATTTTATGATTTCGACCTGGTCGATCGCTGCACTATCCCCGGCCTCTCCGGTGAAATAGAGATCTTTGCGCCGGGAGAACGCCTCGCCTCTTCCTCCGCCCAGGAGCTGGCCGAGGCCTCCGCCTGAGACCCGCTCAGGCCGCGCGCGCGGGCGGGGGCGCCTTGCGCTTGTCGCGCACATTCCGCATCTCCACTGTCTGGCGCGGGTGACAATTTTCGCACCAGTGCCGTTTGGAGGCTTCCAGCCGCGCGCGATGACCGCACTGGTCGCAAATGAAAAACTCCATCTTCACCCGGGGACGCTGCATGGCTTTTAGGCGCTACCATGGGAAATCGGGTTGCGCGAGGCAATTTTCCGTGGCGGCACCCGAAAAATCATGGCACAACTTCGGCTTCCTTCCCCCCGGAATGAGATATCTCCCCCTTTTCCTCGGCCTGCTTCTGCTCGCGACCGCCCCGCTCCAGGGTGCCGGCCCCTTTCCCTCCACCGGGCCGGTGGTGCCGGGCCGCACCGCCAAACTAAAAGGCGGCATCGCCCACGCGCCGGCCGAAGCGCCCTTGGCTGTGAAACGAGCCATCTGGGCGGCGAACCAGCTCCGCTCCAAACCATACCGCTACGGCGGAGGTCATCGCTCCTTTCGCGACAACGCCTATGATTGTTCCGGCACGGTTTCCTACGCGCTCGGCGCGGCCGGCCTGCTGAAGAGCCCGATCCCTTCGAGCGGTTTCCGTCTTTACGGCAAATCGGGTCGCGGGAAATGGATCACGGTCTATGCGCGACGCGGACATACCTTTGCCGTGATCGCTGGTCTTCGCCTCGACACCACGCCGTTTAACGCCTGGCGCGGGCGGTGGGCTCCCCGCTGGTATCCCAATTACCGCCATCCCTCAGGATTCACGGCCCGACATCCGGCCGGCCTCTAAGCTTCGGATTTTCGCTCAGCTCGTCAAAGATGGACATGCGGAAGCATGTCCCTCCGGAGGGATGCGCTTCCGCGCGTCCAGAATGTTCCGGAGCTTTTGCCTCCGCGAGGAGCGGCGGATGGCGCGGCGCTAAAGTTTCAGACCGGTCACCCGTCTCCACCTGCCAGCGCTTGATCTCATCGGTCAACCGCGCCACCACTTCCCGGTTCTCCGGGAGATCAATCACGTTTTCCGTTTCCCATGGGTCCCGGTGCACTTGGTAAAGCTCGTTCAGATCGCGGTCACGCAGACTGAGCTTCCAGCCGTCGGCCGTTACCACCATCCGGGTGGATTCCGCCAGCGCTTTTTTCGCCTCTTCCTTCGGCACCTGCGAGTCCCTCGCGAACTTCATCCGGTTGGGTGACCACTCGACAAAGGCAGGGCGAGACGGTTCTTCCTCACCGTTGAGCAGGGGAAGAAGGCTGCGGCCGACACATTGTCCGCCGGCGCGCCGCCGAGCAGGTCAAGCAGAGTGGGAAGGAAATCGATGTGACTGACCGGGTGGGAGACGCGCCGGCCCGGCTCACCGGGCAACCGCAGGAGCCAGGGCACCCGCACGGAAGGGTCGAACATGACTTCTTTGCCGAAAAGATGATGGCCGCCCAGCATGTCGCCGTGGTCGCTCGTGTGCACCACGATCGTCCGCCCGGCGTTGCCGGTTTCCTCCAGGCAACGCAGGATCCCGCCGATGCTCTGGTCGACCAGCGTGATCAGGCCGTAATAACGGCGCCGAATCTCGCGGTAATCTTCCCGCGTCAGCCCGAAGTAAAGAACATTGGCCCCTTCCTCGTGGCCCTCGATCGCCTCGGTCCGCTGCCATTCGCGCATGAGGCGGTATCGCAGGGGAATGTCCTCCCGCGGAGGCGCCTCGGCCGTGGGATCGAGTTCAATCCCGGCCGCGTCATGCTCGTCGTTCAACGGCCCGTTGTAGGGCGAATGCGGCTCAACAAACGCGACAAAGAGGATAAAGGGGCGGTCCCGGTGCTGCCGGATAAACTCGCACGCGTGTTCTTCCAGGAACCGCGGCTTGGAAAGTTCCGCCGGCAGGGTGCTGACCTTCCGCCGCGAAAAAGTCTTGTTGGAACGATCGGGCTGGATGCCCTGCCCGAGCAGATATTGCTGGTAGTCGCTCACCTTTTCCGTCGAGACCCACTGGGTGAACCCCCGTTGCGCGGAAGAATTGTCGCCCAGATGCCATTTTCCGAAGTAGGCGGCGGTGTAGTCAGGGTCGTCCAGAAGCTCCGGCAAACCCCGGAACTCCGCCCCCAGCACCTCGTTGTTTCGCGTGCAGCCGGTCTGGTGAGGCCAGCGCCCCGACATCAGTGAAGCCCGCGACGGGGTGCAAACGGGCTGGGTGACGTAGGCGCGCTCAAAGACCACGGACTCGGCCGCGAGGCGGTTCAGGTTTGGCGCGTGGACTTTATCGTTGCCGTAGGCCGCCAGGGTGTCAAAACGCTGCTGGTCGGGCAGAAAGACGACCAGGTTCGGTTTCCGGGGCAATTGTGCTGCGTTCCAGGCCATAAATCGGTCCTAGCAGCTACATCTGACCGGCTTCCCATGCGAGCGCGAAGAATCCCCCGTGGCCACTCGCGTCCCCGCGGTTTCTGGCTATGTTTTGGCTCCCACATGAGCGAACTCGTTATCAATAACCTCCATGTCTCCATCGGCGAACAGGAGATCATCCGCGGCCTGACCCTTTCCGTGCCCCGCGGGGAAGTCCACGCCATCATGGGGCCGAACGGCTCCGGCAAGAGCACCCTGGCCAAGATCATTGCCGGCCACCCGGATTACACGGTCACCAGCGGCGAAGTCCTGATGGACGGCGAAAACGTTCTCGAACTGGAGGCCGACCAGCGTGCGCGCCAGGGCATTTTCCTCGCCTTCCAGTATCCCAGCGAAATTCCGGGCGTTTCCATCGCCAATTTCCTCCGCGCCGCGGTGCAGGCCCGGCTGCCGGACGGGGAGGAGCTCGAGGCGACGGATTATTACGCGAAGCTTTACGAGAAAATGGACCTGCTCGAGATGGACCGATCCTTCACCTCGCGCTCGGTCAACGAAGGGTTCTCCGGCGGGGAAAAGAAGCGGAACGAGATTCTCCAGCTGGCCATGCTCGAGCCGAAATACGCCGTGCTCGACGAGACGGACAGCGGCCTCGACATCGACGCCCTGAAGGTCGTGGCCAACGGCGTCAACACCCTGCGCGGCCCGAACCTCGGCATCCTCCTGATCACCCACTACCAGCGCCTCTTGAACTACATTGTGCCCGATCACGTCCACGTCATGGTCCAGGGGCGTATCGTCCGGAGCGGCGGCAAGGAACTGGCCCTCGAGCTGGAAGAGAAAGGCTACGACTGGATCAGGGAAGAGCGGCGCGAACCTGCGGTGGCTTGAAATTATGAAGACACAGACATCCCCCCTCGAGATTGAACGGAACAAGGGCGATTTTCGCTATGATGTGCCGGCTTTGCACGACGCCGGCGTCGGCCTGACGGAGGACACGGTCCACTTCATTTCCAATATCAAGGAGGACCCGGACTGGGTCCGCGAGTTCCGGCTGAACGGGTACCGCACCTTTCTGAGCAAGCCGATGCCGACGCATTGGGCGAGCAAGGACCTGGAAAGCATCGTTTTCGACAAGATCCGCTACTATCTGAGCAGCGGGACCCAGCCGAAACGGAGCTGGGACGATGTCCCGGAAGACGTGAAGCGGACTTTCGAGCGGCTCGGCATCCCGGAGCAGGAACGAAAATTCCTCGCGGGCGTGGAGGCGCAGTTCGACAGCGAGGCGGTCTATTCCAACATCAAGGCCGCGGTCGGCGAACAAGGGGTCATCTTTGTCGGCTCGACCGAGGGCCTGAAGAATCACCCCGAGATTTTCCGGAAGTGGTTCGGCAAGGTCATCCCGACGGGCGACAACAAGTTCAGCGCGCTGAACTCGGCTGTCTTCAGCGGGGGTTCATTCATCTATGTCCCGCCCGGGGTGAAGGTGAAGCACCCGCTCCAGGCTTATTTCCGGATCAACGCCGAGAACTTCGGGCAGTTCGAGCGGACCCTGATCATCGCCGACGAAGGCTCGGAAGTGACCTACATGGAAGGGTGCACCGCGCCGAAGTTCAACACCGCCACCCTGCACAGCGCGGTGGTGGAGCTGGTCGCGCTGAAGGGCGCCAAGATCCAGTACATCACGGTGCAAAACTGGTCGAACAACGTCTTCAACCTGGTGACCAAACGCGGCCTGGCCCACGAAGAGGCCGAGGTGAAATGGATCGATTGCAACATCGGTTCCCGTCTGACGATGAAATATCCGGGCGTGGTCATGAAAGGCCGCAAGGCCCGCGGCGAAGTGCTTTCCATCGCGCTGGCCGGCGACGGCCAGCACCAGGATACCGGCGCCAAGATGGTGCACGCCGCGGATGAAACCACTTCCAACATCATTTCGAAATCGATCTCGATCGGGACCGGACGGGCCACTTATCGCGGCCTGGTGCATGTCCCGAAGCACCTGAAGAACTGCAAGAACAACACCGAGTGCGATGCCCTTCTCATCAACGCCAACAGCCGGACCGACACCTACCCGGCAATCACGGTCCGCGGCACCGGCAACGCCGTCCAGCACGAGGCCAGCGTCAGCCAGGTCAGCGCGGAGCAGATCTTCTACATGCAGCAGCGCGGTCTCTCCGAGGCCCAGGCCATGAGCCTGAGCGTGAATGGTTTCGTCAACGACCTCGTCCGCCAATTCCCCATGGAATACAGCGTGGAGCTCAAGCGCCTGATCGAGCTTGAGATGGAGGGATCTGTCGGCTAATTTCCGCCGCCACAAGCACGCACGGTCGCGGCGGTCTCCCGGCCGCCGTTTGCGTCTCTGGAGCGAACCATGAGTAACGACACAGCCGTTCTTGAACCACCCATGTCTGAGGAACGGAGCCCGCAAAGCAATCCCATCCTGGCTCCGGCCGGGGCGGCTCCGCATTTGCCCGCCTGGTTTGCCGAGCGGCAGCAGGCCGCCTGGGCGCGTTTCGAGGCGACTCCCGCCCCCGCGCGCAAGGAGCAGGCGTGGCGCTTCTCCAACGTCGACGCCTTTGATCTCGCTCCCTGGCAGGATGCGGCCAAACCGGCGGCGGCGGTCGCGGGTGAATTGATTGATCGGTCGGTCGGTCTCGAGGAGACGGCGGCCCGGCTTGTTTTCGGGGACGACCACCTTCTCCAGCGCGATGCCGGTTCCCTGGGCGAACGGGGCGTCATCGTTCAGCCGCTCGAACGGGCGCTGGTTGAGCATGAAGACCTTATCCGCCGCCATTTCATGTCGGAGCCTGCGATTCTTGGCGGAGCCCGGTTCGCCGCCCTGCACGAGGCCCGGGTGCGCTCCGGCGTTTTTATCCACGTTCCGCGCGGGGTCACCCTCGAGGTTCCCATCGAGATCTTCCATTGGCTGCACGCCCCCAATTCCGCCGTCTTCCCGCACCTTCTGCTTGTCGCGGATGAGATGGCCCGGGTCACGGTGGTCGAACATTTCCGGTCGGCCGCCCCGGGCACGCCGGGCTTTTCCTGCGGGGTAAACGATCTGATCGCCGGCCCGGGCGCCCGGATCACCTACGCCTGTTTCCAGGATTGGGGCCGCGACGTCGTGGCCCTCCAGCTCAATACCACCACGGTCGAGCGCGATGCGGTCGCGACCAGCCTGAACCTGAACCTGGGCAGCCGCGTGTCGCGTTTCGAGAGCCTGAGCAAGCTGGCCGGCGAAAATTCGCGCAGCGACATGCTGGCCATCTCCGTGGCCGACGGCAAACAGGAGTTCGACGCGCGCACCCTGCAGGATCATGTTTCGCCGCACGCCACCAGCGATCTCCTTTTCAAGAACGCGCTCCAGGACCGCGCCCGCTGCACCTTCGGCGGTCTGATCCGGGTGGAACCGCACGCGCATTTCACCGACGCCTACCAGAAGGTTCGCAACCTTCTGCTGAGCGACGATGCCGAGGCCAACTCCATGCCCGGACTCGAGATCCTGGCCGATAACGTGAAGTGCAGCCATGGCGCCACCTCCGGGCAGATCGACGAGAGCGAGATGTTCTACCTGCTCTCCCGCGGAATTTCCTTGCCGGTGGCCCGCCACCTTCTTGTCTCCGGGTTCCTCAATGAGGTCGTGCAACGGCTCGACAACCCAAGGGTGGCCGAAAAAGTGCGCGAGCTGATCGAGGAAAAATTCGAACGTCACCGCGCGGTGGTGCTCTGAGCGTGGCCTGCGCCGGCCCCTGCAGACACCTGCTGAAAGACGTGCCGGGCGATATTTACACCCCGTGGGAGCAGGCGGGATATTTCCACGATGATGCGTCCTCAACCTGAGCCCCGTGCACGGAACATCTCGCGACGTCGTCTTTGGCGCGACGGCTTTACCCTTGGTCTCCTGATGGGCGCCCTGCCCTTGGCGCCCGCCCTGGCCCAGCGGACAGCAGTTGAAACCAGGGAAGCCATGGTTGTCTCCGGACACGAACTGGCCTCAGCCGCCGGAGTTGAGATCCTGAGAAAGGGCGGCAACGCCATTGATGCTGCCGTGGCCACCGGTTTTGCCCTCGCCGCGGTCTACCCTTTTTCCGGCAACCTCGGGGGCGGAGGGTTCATGCTCATCCACCTCGCTGACGGGCGCGAGCTCGCCCTCGACTACCGCGAGACCGCGCCCCGCGCCGCCGGGAAGGAAATGTTCCTTGGCCCCGACGGCCACGTTTCGCCCGGCGCCTCGACCCTTGGCTGGCGGGCCAGCGGTGTGCCCGGCACGGTGGCCGGGTTCGCCCACGCGCAGAAGAACTTCGGCTCGGGCAAGGTTTCCTGGCGCGACGTGATCGAGCCGGCGCGCCGGCTGGCGGCCAACGGCCACACGGTGTCGGCGGACGAGACGGAACGCTATCGCAAGCACGCGAAAGTGCTCGAACCGTTCACCGAGTCCCGCCGTCTCTATCTGAAAGAGGGCGCCTTCTGGAAGCCCGGCGACGTTTTCAAACAACCGGAGCTGGCCGCCACCCTCGCACGGCTGCAGAAGGAAGGACCGCGCGAGTTTTACGAGGGAAAAACAGCGGAACTGATCGCCGGAGCCATGAAGGAGAACGGCGGCACGATCACTCTGTCCGATCTGAAGGATTACAAGGTGGTCGAACGCGAGCCGCTGCGCGGGAGTTATCGCGGCCACGAAATCGTCACCATGCCACTGCCGAGCTCCGGCGGGATCGCCCTCCTGCAAATGCTGGGGATGCTGGAGCCTTTTCCCGTCTCCCGTTTCGGGCACAACGGCGCCGAAAAATATCACCTTTTTACCGAGGTAATGCGCCGCGCTTTCCGCGACCGGACGGAGCACCCGGGCGACCCCGCCTTCGTCAAGGTGCCCGTGGCTGGCCTGCTCGCGCCCGGTTACCTCGCCGGCTTGATGAAAAATTTCGACCCGGACAAGGCTACTCCCAGCAAAGGGCTGGCCGCGGGCCGGCCCGCGGAAGCAAACGAGACCACGCATTTCTCGACGGTGGACGCGGCCGGCAATGCGGTGGCCAATACTTACACGCTCAACGGCGCCTTTGGCAGCGGGGTCACCATCCCCGGCACCGGCATCCTGATGAACAACGAGATGGACGACTTCACCGCCAAGGTCGGCGTGATGAACGCCTACGACCTGTTGCAGGGGGAACAGAATGCCATCGCCCCGGGCAAGCGTCCGCTTTCCTCCATGACGCCCACCATGGTCTTTCGGGAGGGAAAACTTTTACTGGTCACGGGCAGCCCGGGCGGCCCGACGATTATCAGCACCGTGCTGCAGGTCATCACCAACGTGATCGATCACGGGATGCCGGTGATGGCGGCGGTCGAAGCGCCCCGCATCCATCACCAGTGGATGCCGGACGAAATCACGCATGAGCGTTACGGCATGTCCCCCGAGACCATGGAAAAACTGCGTGCGCTGGGTCACAAAGTGAGGCAGCGCGAAAGTTACGAGGGCCAGTATCAGGGCGATGCCGAAACCATCGCCATCGATGCCCAAACCGGTCGTCGCCTGGGCGCGGCCGACCCGCGCAAAGGCGATTCCGCCGCCCTCGGGTTTTGAGCAGGCGTCCGGGCCCCCGCGGATAAGCGCTGCTATTTCTCGGCGTAGCTTTTAACGATGGCCGCGGCGGTTTCCCGCACCCGCCGCGCCAGTTCCGCCGGCTCCAGCACCTTGACATGCGCACCCCAGCTCAGGATCCACCGCTCAATTTCCTCCAGGCCGCCCAGTTGCATCTCCAGGATCAGGCCGCCGTTCTTCTCCAGCCGGATGCGCTGCGATTCATGCCAGGTGCGTTCCGCCACAAGGCGCCCGGCAAAGGCGTCGAAATGAAGGCGGATCCGGTTCTTCCGTCCCCCGGCAAAAACGCCGAAGCTTCCGCTCAGCACCCGTGAGATGGAAAAGTCCGACGGCCGCGTAAACCGGCGGGGCGTCAGCCGCAGGTGGCGGATACGGGGCAGGGCGAAGGTGCGCAACTGCTGACGGTCCGCGTCCTCCGCGAAGAGATACCATTGGTGCTCGAGGGAGGCGAGGTGATAGGGACGCGCCACGCGCGGTTCAAAGCGGCTGCTTTTCAGGCCGCGATATTCGAACTCCACCTCGACCGAACGCATGACGGCGCGACTCGCCAGTTCAAACAATTCCAGGTCGGCCACACTCGCCCCGACGCTGCGGAAGGAGATGGCCTCGTCCAGGTCGGCCCAGGAAAACGAAACCCGGTCGGCCAGGCTGCCGGTTAGCTTCGAGAAAGCCGTGTGGAGCGGCTTCTCGAACGGTGTGCCCCGGTATTGCGCCAGCGCCTTTTCCGCCACGAAAAGCGCGGCCACCTCGCCCTCGGACACTTCCACGCTGGGAAAGGCGGAGACCGGCTCGGTGTAATAGAAGCCGAAACGCAGCGGATCATACTCGATCGGCAGGCCGAGCTGGTCGCGCATGAAATCGATGTCGCGCTGGATCGTCTTGGGCGACACCTCCAGCTCGGCCGCGACCTTGCGGCAGTTGGGAAAGCGTCGCGCCTTCAACTGCGAGTGGAGCTGCATCATGCGGTAGAGCGGGGGACGCGAAGCGGTGCCCCGGCCGGAGGGAGCCGGGAGCGGCCCCGAAACTTTTTTGGAAATCTTCATGTGTAGGACAGTCAATGTCTCACCCCCGGTGGCAAATTGCACGCATGAAAAGTTACACCACCCGTTATCGCCGCCCGCATCTCCTCCCGGTTCCCTACCGGGCCCATCCCGATCGCCTGGCCCGGGGCGCCCAGTTTCTCCGTTCGCTGCGCCTCTCGCTCGCGGCCCCGACCGCGCCCGGGTTGAGCCCGCAGCAGGCGGAGTTCGATTTTCTGCCGGCGCCTGCCCTGCGCTAGCCGCGCCGCGCGCGCCAGAAAACCTTTGCGCCGTTCTGGCGGCTTCTCTACGCTGGGAGATGACGTCGCCTGCGGGCGTCGCTCCTGTATGAACGTCGGCGGCTCGATCGAATCACTTTTACGTCAGAAGGGCCCCGAAGTCTGGAGCGTCGCCCCCGACACGGCGGTCTACGACGCCATCGCCATGATGGCGGAAAAAAATGTGGGCGCACTTCTCGTGGTCGAGAGCGCAAACCTCGTTGGCATCATCTCTGAGCGTGATTACACCCGCAAGGTCATGCTCCGGGGCAAACGCTCTCGCGAAACCACCGTCCGCGAGATCATGTCGAGCGACCTGACCACGGTCGATCCCAAGCAATCGGTCGACGATTGTCTCCGCTTCATGACGGAAAAGCGGATCCGGCACCTGCCCGTGGTCAAAGGGGGCGATATCTGCGGCGTCATTTCCATCGGCGATCTCGTCAAGCACCTGATCTCGGTGCAGAGCGCCACGATCGACCAGCTCGAACGCTACATCTCCGGCGGCTTTACCAACTAGGGCGTCAAAGCGCCCAGACGGTTTCGCCCGCCACGATCGTTCGGACGGCGCGTCCCCGCAGCTCCCACCCATCAAACGGGGTATTGCGCGAGGCCGACTCGAAACGGTCCGCGTCCACTTTCCATTCCAGGTCCGGGTTGATCAGCGTGATGTCCGCGGGCGCGCCCGGCGAAAGGGTGCCGGCAGTGAGCCCGAGCAGGCGGGCCGGTTCCACGGTGAACATCTCGAGCAGGCGCGGCAGGCCAATCGTCTTCTTCCGGTGCAGCAGTTCGGTCAGGAAAAGACCAAGCTCCGTTTCCAGGCCGAGAATGCCGAACGGTGCCTGGTCGAACTCCACCTCTTTTTCAAAACGGGCATGGGGGGCATGATCACTCGCGAGGATGGTGATGGTGCCGTCCGCCACGCCCTCGAGGAGCGCGGCGACATCGGCGGCGCTGCGCAGGGGCGGATTCATCTTGCTGTTGGTATCGAAGCCCTGCACGGCCTCATCGGTCAGGGCAATGTGATGCGGGCAAATTTCGCCGCTGACCTTGACGCCACGGGCGCGCGCTTCGCGCAAGAGCCGCACGCTCCCGGCGGCACTGAGATGCTGGCAATGAATGTGGTGATCACAGAGCTCGGCCAGGATGATGTTGCGCGCGACGATCATTTCCTCGCCCGCGGCCGGCCAGCCGGGGAGGCCCAGAAGCCGGCTCCAGTAGCCCTCGTGCACCACGCCGTTGCCGACCAGGTTGTAATCCTGGCAGTGATCGAAAACCGGTCTCCCGACCATGCGGGCGTACTCGACCGCCCGCCGCATCAGCTCGTGATTCTGGATGCAATGCCCGTCATCGGTAAACGCCACCACCCCGGCCTGCGCCAGCGCACCGAGCGGGGCGAGTTCCTCTCCTGCCAGCCCCCGGGAGAGCGCGCCGGTGGGCAGAACGTTCACGCACGCCTGGGTCTTTGCCCGATCCCTGATCCAGCCGATCGTGCTCGGCGCGTCCGCCACGGGCGAGGTGTTGGGCATGCAGACCACCGTGGTAAACCCGCCGGCCGCGGCCGCCCGCGTTCCGCTCTCGATCGTCTCCTTGTGCCCGAAGCCGGGCTCGCGCAGATGAACATGCAGATCGATCAGCCCCGGACTGACGACAAGGTTCCTCGCATCGATTTCAGCCGGGGGCGGTGTTCGCGTCGAAAGCTGGGCGGGATCGGCAATCGTTCCGTCGACCACGAGAAGGTCGGCGATTTCATCACGCTGATTGGCTGGGTCGATGATCCGGCCGCCTTTGATCAGGATCGCGCTCACGTTATTCCTTTTCCTTTCCCAAATGGGCGAGCTGCCTGCTCAGGACCGCGCTGCGCCGCCGTGTGAAAGATTCCCGGGCGAGGTTCGCTTCCGTGGCCGCGAGTGATCCCCCTTCGCTTTGAATCGCTTCCTGCTCAACCCGGTCGCGTTCCCGCATCCACCGGGTCTGTTCCGAGCGCAACGCCTTCCGGCCGGCAGCGTCGAGGCGGGCGTGCAATTGCAGATACAGGAGCGCCATCTCCGCATCCGCCAGTTCGGCCAGGGCGCCGGTCAGCCGGTTCATCGCCTGCTGCGGCGGACCTTCCTCCAGTTGAGCCGTGATCCACGCACGCGCCAACTCCACTCCGGGTTCCCAATCCGCCGGCAGCGGAGCGGCCCCCGGCAAGGGCGCCAGCAAGAGGAGGAACCACGCGACCATCACTCTCTTCATAAGCCGGAAATTCCGCCGCAGAGATAAAGAACCGCCATGCGCACGGCCAGGCCGTTGGTCACCTGGTCAAGGATGACGCTGCGCGGGCCATCCGCGATCTCGCTGTCGATCTCGACCCCGCGATTGATCGGGCCCGGGTGCATGATGATGCAGTTCGGTTGCAATAGTTTCGCCCGCGCGCGGGTCAGGCCAAAGAGACGGATGTACTCACCGAGACCGGGGAAGTATTCCTTGCGCTGCCGCTCGTGCTGGATCCGGAGCAGGTTAACCACGTCGGCCGTGGGCAGGACGGCATCGAGATCGTGCGAGACTGTGACGCCGAGCCGCTCGAACTCGCGCGGGACCAGCGTGCCTGGGCCGACAAGGGTCACGCGCGCGCCCAGTTTGGTGAGGCCAAAAATGTTGGAACGGGCCACCCGGCTGAAGAGGATGTCGCCCACGATGGCGACATGCAGTCCCTCGATTCGTCCGCATTTCTCGCGCATGGTGTAGAGATCGAGCAGGCCCTGGGTGGGATGTTCGTGCGCGCCATCCCCGGCATTGATCACGCTCGCCTGCAGTCGTTCCGCCAAAAATTGCGCCGCCCCGGCGGAGCTGTGACGCAGGACGATCATGTCGGCGTGCAGCGCCTGCAGGTTGCGCGCGGTGTCGAGCAGCGTTTCGCCCTTGGTCAGGCTGGAGGTGGCGGCCGAGACGTTGATCACATCGGCGCTCAGGCGGTGGGCCGCGAGTTCGAAAGAGATGCGGGTGCGCGTGCTCGGTTCGACAAAGAAATTCACCAGGGTGCGGCCGCGCAGGGCCGGGACTTTCTTGATCTCGCGAGTGCCGACCTGCTTGAAGGCGTCCGCGGTCTCGAGCACGAACTCGATCTCCTCTCGTGAAAGTTCACGCAGCCCGAGAAGGTCTTTCCGATTCCAGCGCATCTCCCTCTTCATGAGATCAGCCACGTGTCTCACCCTCCTGCACCAGCCAGACGGCGTCCTCCTGCCCGTCCACGTTCTGGAGACGCAACCGCACCTTCTCGCCCGGATGGGTGGGCAGATTCTTCCCTACGTAATCCGCGCGGATGGGAAGCTCGCGGTGGCCCCGGTCGATGAGCACGGCGAGCTGGATGCGCGCCGGACGGCCAAAAGAAGCGAGGGCGTCCATGGCCGCGCGCGCGGTGCGCCCGGTGTAAAAAACATCGTCCACGATAATAACCGTCTTCTCCTCCAGTGGCAGCGGGAGAGCGGTCTGCTGCACCACCGGAAGAGTGTCGCGCCGGCCCACGTCGTCCCGGTGCATGGAAACATCGATCAGGCCCAGGCTGACACCGGACTTCTCGATCTCGGCGATAAAGGCGGCAATGCGACGGGCGACCTCGGCTCCTCGTGACGGAATCCCGGCCAGGACCACGCGGTCCAGCGCCTCGTTACGCTCGATGATCTCGTGCGCCATGCGGCGCAGGGCACGGCGGATGGCGTCCGCGTCCATGACCGGGGCGGAGGGCGAAGCAGTTTTCGTCTTCGAGGTTGGCATCTGGTTCCTTTGCGACCTCGCGGGATCGCCTTAAAGGAAGCGAATGGTCAGGAGTTCCCGGTCTTGGGCTCGGCCCGGACCTCCTTCATTCGCTTGTCGCGCCAGTTCGACCGGTGTTTGACGATCCAGTCGAGGAGCGCCTTCTCGAAACCGATGTCCGTGCCGGCCTTCTCGCTCTCGATCCATTTATGCTTCAGGATCTCTTCCCGTTCGGCGAGAAACTCCTTGTACAACACGGAGTTTTTAACAAACTGCGGCTGTTCTTCTTGCGAAGAGGGCATGCGTGTCGTGTTTTCCATAAAATCCGCCCGCAGGTCAATCAAAACCCGCGCCGCCGGGAGTTTGGACAAGCATCGGCCGTGCCTTATTCATTGGCCGCATCTCCCTCGAGACGCGCGCGGATTTTTCCGGCAATGCTCCGGAATTCCGCCGCCACCGGCGAGTTTTCGTCTTCCGCCGTGATCGGCATGCCCCGATCGCCTGATTCCCGCGTCGGAATATCGATCGGGATCTGGCCCAGGAAGGGAACCTTCAGGCGCTTCGCCTCGCGTTCGCCCCCGCCGCGGCCGAAAATATCGTAGCGGGTCCCGTCGCCCGGCGCGACGAAGTAGCTCATGTTCTCGACCAGGCCGAGCACCGTCACATTCACCTTCTCAAACATGCTCGCGGCCTTGCGCGCATCGATCAGCGCCACTTCCTGCGGCGTGGTCACGATGATCGCCCCGGCCAGGGCCACCGTCTGCACAATGGTCAACTGGATGTCCCCCGTCCCGGGCGGGAGATCGAGGATGAGGAAATCGAGTTCGCCCCATTCCACCTGCCGCAGGAATTGCTGGGTGTAACGGGTCACCATCGGCCCGCGCAGAACGGCGGGGGAGGCGTCCTCCAGGAGGAACCCCATCGACATCAGACGCAGGCCATATTGCTCGATCGGGATGATCCGGTTCTCCTCCGTCGCCATCGGTCGCTCGCGCGAGCCGAACATCAGCGAAATGCTCGGCCCGTAAATGTCGCAGTCACAAAGCCCGACGCGCGCGCCTTCCTGCTGGAGCGCCACCGCGAGATTGGCCGCCACGGTGGACTTGCCCACCCCGCCCTTGCCGCTGGCGATGGCGATGACGTTCCCCACGCCTTCAATCCGTGTCGCCATGGTCCCGGCGGCACCCGCCCCGGCCGGCGGCGCCTGCACGTCGATCAGAACCCTGGCTTTCGAGACCCCGGGAATTTCCCGCATGACGGCTTCGCCCTCGCGCTTGATCGTTTGCGGGATGGCCGGCTCATTCGTGGCCAGGGCCAGCTGCACGGTGACGTCGCCACCCTCGATCCGGACCTGCTTGACCAGCCCAAACGAGACGATGTCCCGGCTAAAGCCGGGATACTTCACCGATTTAAGGGCGTCGCGAACGAGTTCTTCCGTAATCACAAGGGCCGCCAATCTACCCGCGGTGCGCCGGAGGTAAAATGCCGCACCGTGGCCGCGGCCCCGCCGGGAGCGCGGCCATCTCGGCGGCGTTGACTTGTGCGCCCCGTTGCGAAACGATGCGGGCAGAACCGGGAGGACTTCCCGGCAGTAAAACATCCGGAAAACTTTTTATGGGTAAATTTGCCATCGGCTGCGGAGGTCTTCTCCTTGTTCTTCTCATCATCGGCGGCTTTCTCGCCAGCCGTTACAACAGCCTGGTGACGCTGCGGCAGGGTACCAACGAGAAATGGGCGCAGGTGCAAACCCAGTATCAACGCCGGGCTGACCTCGTCCCCAACCTCGTCAACACCGTCCAGGGCGCGGCGAACTTCGAACGCCAGACGCTGACCGACGTGATCCAGGCACGCCAGCAGGTGACCAACCTGCAAATCGATCCGAATTCCGCGCCGACTGACCCGGCCACGCTGCAACGCTTCGCCCAGACCCAGGAATCGCTCAGCGGCGCCCTTTCCCGCCTCCTTGTCGTGATCGAGCGCTACCCCGACATCAAGGCGAACGCCAACTTCCAGAACCTGCAGGCGCAGCTGGAGGGAACCGAGAACCGGATCGCGGTGGCGCGAAACGATTTCAACACGGTGGTGCGCGACTACAACACCACCCTGCAGCGTTTCCCGACCAACCTGGTGGCGGGGCTGTTCGGCTTCCAGATCAGGCCTTACTTTGAGAGCGCGCCGGGCGCCGAGATCGCGCCGAACGTGCAGTTCAACTTCGGGGCCAGCCCCGCGCCTGCGGCCACGGCTGCGCCCGTGGCGACGCCTTAGTCGCTGGCCTTGCGCGCCTTTTCCCACAGCGGCGGCGGTGGCGCCGGCCTGTCCTCGTTCCGCGCCGGGGTCTCCCGGTCGCTCCTCCTTGGCTGTCTCCTGGGCCTGGTCGTTTCCGAGGTCGCCGCGGAGACGATTCCGCCGAAAGCCCGGGCGTTACTTCAACGATTACGCCGGCGTGGTGGGAAGCGAGCGGGCGCTGGAGTTGAACGAGCAACTGGCGCAGTTCGAACGCGAAACCTCCAACCAGATCGTCGTGGCCGTCTTCCGCAAAATGCAAAGCGAGGACGACATCGCCGCCTACACCGAGCGGGTGGCCGATGCCTGGCAGGTGGGACAGGCGGACAAACGCAACGGCGCCGTTCTCTTCGTCTTTCTCGACGATCGCAAGATGTTCATCCAGGTCGGCTACGGTCTCGAGGGCGCCATTCCGGATGTGACCGCCTTCGACATCACCGAGCGCCGCATCAAGCCGCTCTTCAAGGGTGGGGACATCCCGGGCGGCCTCGCCGTGGGCGTGACGTCACTCATGGAAGCGGCCCGGGGCGAGTACAAAGGAACCGGGAAAACGGTGAGCGAACGGGGAGGTGAAGAAGGTTCACCGGCCTTTGCCCTTTTCACGGTGTTTGTTTTCCTGGTCATCCTGATCCTGATCATCCGGGCCTCCGCGAAGAAGACGAAGAAAGGCTGGAGCTATTCCGGGACCGGGGGCCCATTTGTGGGCGGATGGACCAGCGGGTCGGGCGGCGGTTGGTCCTCAGGCGGTGGCGGGTTCAGCAGCTTCAGCGGCGGCGGCGGCAGCTTTGGCGGGGGAGGCGCCGGCTCGAGCTGGTAAAAATCTTATGAAGACAGAGGATTTCCTGGGGAAATTGGCGCACGACCGCATCGTGGAGGCCATTGCGGAGGCGGAAAAGAAGACGTCGGGCGAGATCCGGGTCTACGTCGACCGGGGGAATCCGACCGAAGCGCCGCTGGTGGCGGCGGAGCGCCAGTTCCAGAAAATGGGCATGGAGAAGACGCGCGACCGGAACGCCGTCCTCATCTACGTCGCCCCGCGGCCGCAGAAGTTCGCCGTCTGCGGCGACCTCGCGGTGGACGAAAAATGCGGGCCTGACTACTGGAACGAGCTGGTGGCGGGCATGCGCGACAGACTCCGCAGCGGTGATTTCACCGGGGCGCTGGTGGAGGCAATCACCCGCTGCGGCGAGTTGCTTGCGCTTCATTTCCCGAGACGGGCCGACGATCAGAACGAGCTGCCTGATCACCCGGTGGAGGGTTAGGCTGTTCGTCGCTTTTCCCGGTGGCAGCGTTGCCTCAAGTCGTTCGCGGCCTTCCTCCCGCGTTTTGGATCCTGTTTTTTGGGACCTTGATCAACCGGCTGGGCGGATTCGTGCTCGTCTTCCTGGCCATCTACCTGACGGAGGCGCGCGGATTGAGCCTTGGGCAAACGGGCCTTGTGCTCTCCTGCTACGGACTGGGGGCCATCGTTGCGGCGGCGGGCGGCGGCATCCTGAGCGACCGGATTGGGCGGCGGCCAACCCTGGTGGCCGCTCTTATGCTCGGGGCGGTGGCAATGCTGGTCCTCGGCCTGATGCGAAGCATCAGTGGGATCGCGCTTGCCGCCCTGGGGACGGGACTCCTTTATGAACTCTATCGCCCCGCCGTTTCCGCCACCGTGGCCGATCTTATCCCGAGCTCCGACCGGCCGCGTGCCTACAGCCTGATTTATTGGGCCGTTAACGCCGGGGCCGCCATCGCGCCAATCCTGGGGGGTGTTCTTGTCGCGAAAAGCTACTTCGCGCTCTTCGCCGCGGACGCGGCCACCACCTTTCTTTACGGTCTCATCGTCTGGCGTGCCCTGCCCGAGACACGTCCGCCTCCCGGCGGGGGGCGTGCACAGGAGCAATCGAGCCCCGGGGCCGTGCTGCGGGACCGTTACTTCCTCGCGGTTTGCCTCCTGGTCACGATCCTGTGTCTTGTCTTCTTCCAGTCATTCACCACCCTGCCGCTCGATATGCGTGCAAACGGTTTATCGCCGCAGGCCTTTGGCGCCCTCATCGCGATCAACGGTGGCATGATCGTCCTCCTGCAGCCGTTCGCCGGCGTCTGGATACAAGGGCATTCCAAAATACGTACTCTGGCGCTTGCCTCCGCCATCATCGGAATCGGCTTTGGGCTGCACGGCCTTTCCTCCTCGGTGCCCTGGTATGCCGTGGCCGTGATGGTTTGGACCCTGGGCGAAATCATTTATAGCCCGGCGGCCGCGACTCTTGCAGCGGATCGCGCCCCGGTGCACATGCGCGGCCGCTATCAGGGCGTTCTTTCCATGGCCTTCAGCTCGGGCTTTTTCTTCGCGCCACTCCTCGGCGGCTGGGTCGCGGGCGCCCTCGGTTTTCGCGCCGTCTGGCTCGGAGCGCTGCTTCTCGGACTGCTTTCCGCCGCAGGATTCCTCCTCCTTTCCCGTTGGCGTCGCCCTTTGCCGCAATCCTGAATGCACGGGGCCAGCCGCCCGACTTGCAAAAGGGCGGCTTTGATGTTCATTCCCCGTTCCGCAGCGAGTTTTACTAGTTGCGCCGTTGGTCCCTGGGTCGCCGTTGCTTGACGGAAACCACACTCGCCAGGGGGAACCCGGTGCTGAGAAAGGAATTTCGATTTAAGGTTCCCGAGGCTTGATCGTGCCAGACCTTGCTTGTCTGCCATCGAAGATTCGGGAATCGACATTCGAAAATTTGCATATGCCAGTTCGTTACGGCCGATTCGAAATGCCGAAAACGCTCACCAAAGAGGAGAGCACCGCCACTGAAACCTACGCGAAGTTTGTCGCTGAACCGTTCGAGGCCGGCTACGGCCACACCGTCGGCAACTCGCTACGCCGCGTCCTGCTCTCGTCACTCGAGGGTGCCGCCATTACCGCGGTCAAAATCACCGGGGCCCAGCACGAGTTCGCCACCCTCCCGCACGTGGTCGAGGATGTCACGGACATCGTCCTCAATCTCAAGCGCCTGAAGTTCAAGTCCGCCGACGGCCATGAGCCCCGCAAACTCTCCCTCTCGGTGAACAAGGAAGGCGAGATCACCGGCGGCGATATCCAGCTCGCGCAGGGCTACGAAGTCCTCAACCCCGACCAGATCATCTGCACCCTCGACAAGAAGCACCGTTTTGACGCCGAACTCGAGGTTCGCGTCGGCCGCGGCTTTGCCACCGGCGACGAAAACAAGCGGGCCGATCAGCCCATTGGCCTGATCCCGATCGATTCCATCTTCTCACCCGTCACCCGGGTGAAATACGCAGTGGAAAACACCCGCGTCGGACAGCGCACCGATTACGACAAGCTGATCCTCGAGGTCTGGACCGACGGCCGGCTCACTCCGGACGACGCCCTCCTTCAATCCTCCGCCATCCTGCGCCATCACCTCGATGTTTTCGTCAACTTCAACGAGAACGTGATCGAGTTCGACGAGACCCCGGCCGGCGTGAGCGAGGAGAACATGAAGCTGAAGAAGCTTCTCAACATGAGCGTAAACGAGATCGAACTCAGCGTGCGCGCCGCCAACTGCCTGAACAACGCCAATATCACCACGGTCGGCCAGCTCGCACAGAAGACCGAGGCCGAGATGTTGAAATACCGGAACTTCGGCAAGAAATCGCTTAACGAAATCAAGGACAAGCTGCAGCAGCTGGGCCTCGGCCTCGGGATGAAGTTCGACCCGGGTCTGGTCGACATGCCCATGGCGGTTGAAAGCGCCAATGGCGCCTCGAACGGCACCGCGGAGTAATTCCATGAGACACCAGAAGAAAACCGTCAAACTCGGCCGCACCGCCGAGCATCGAAAGGCGCTCCTGGCCAACCAGGTCTGCAGCCTGATCAAGCATCAACGCATCAAGACCACCCTGGCCAAGGCCAAGGCGGTCCGCCCGCTCGCGGAGAAAATGGTCACGCTCGGAAAGAAAAATTCTCTGCACGCCCGCCGCACCGCCCTCGCCGTTCTCCGGCAAAAAGAGGCGGTCAAGGATCTCTTCGAGAAGATCGCTCCCCGCACCGCCGACCGAAAAGGGCGGTTACACCCGCATCATCAAGCTCGGCCAGCGCAAAAGCGACTCCGCTCCCATTGCCTTCCTGGAATGGGTCGACGCCGAAGTTTCCACCGAAGCCGCTCCCGTCGAGGAGACCGGCAAAAAGGCGAAGGCGGCGAAGCCCGCCGCCGAGACCGCCGGGAAGACCAAGGCGCGGAAGACCGAAGCCGCCAAGTAGATCCTCGTTCCCGTTTCACAGGGGCTCGCCCGGAGGCGAGCCCCTGTTGCTGTACGGACAACGCTACGCTGTCCCAGAAATGGAACATCCGATTCCCAGCCTCGTCGTTTGGTTGTTTCATTTGCGGGACGCACAATTTTGTAAATAACTGAATGGTAGTTGTTTGTGACTTTCATGAAAGTTGGCACGAAGAGTGCATTTACAGAGGCCGTAACCCAAGCAAACACCATGAACACAATCAACTCCCCCAAACTCCCCTCCACCTACAGCCTCCTCGCCCACGAGGAACAAGCCGAAGCCGGCCGGAACCTCTTCGAGGCGGCCATCTACGGTCTCTTCCTCATCTGCACCGTGGTCACGGTCTGGCAGGTGGCCATGCAGGCAACCACACTCCCCCGGCTTGAACGCGCTCCTGTCTTCAAGGTCGCGCAGGCCAGCAGCTCCCAGCAACCCGGCTAGGGCCAGCACGGCCCGGCCAACGGCTGCTCTCCCGCGGCGGACGAGCAGCCGGGGTTGCCTGAGCCTTTTTCAGCGCAGGCTGACCAGGTTCCATTTCACCTCGCCCGCCGCGGAAATCTGAAGGTGCGCCGCGCTTGCCGGGGCGCCGCGATTCGGCCGGGTCACGCAGCCCGGATTCAGGAACAGGACCGATCCGACCCGCTCGTAACGGGGCACGTGGGTGTGCCCGTGCAGGAGCAGATCAACTCCCGCCGGCGGTTTCTCCGGCGGGATATGCTGCAATCGAATTGCGAGCCCCTGCCGCCGCAGGTCGCGCACCAGCGGCCAGTCGGCGCAACTGTCACAGTTCCCGCGCACAACCTCCATGGGCGGTCCCACGGCCGCGATTTCATCGAGTAACGCCGGCGCGCAGACATCCCCAAGGTGCCAGATCTCGTCCGCCCCCGCGGCCAGTTCCTCCAGCCGCGGTGGCATTTTATCGTGCGTGTCGGCCAGGACAAGGATGCGCAACTCTTTCGGCACGCGGCACGATACCCTCTTTGCCCGGTCCACCCAAGCGGCCCGCTCCGCGCCCCGCAGAGTCGTCTCCCGGCCATTGTGCCGGGGCGTTCTCCGCGTAACGTCCCCCGGTGTCTTTCAACGATTTTGGCCTTTCTCCTGAAGTGGTCCGCGGCACCCAGGCGATGGGGTTCAGCGAGCCGACCCCGATCCAGCTTCGCGCTTTTCCGATCATTCTTTCCGGCCGGGACCTGATCGGGACCGCCCAGACCGGCACGGGCAAGACGGCGGCTTTTGCCCTGCCCATTCTCACCCTCCTGGCGGAGCACGGGGCGCTTGCGCTGCCTGGTCCTGGAGCCGACCCGCGAGCTGGCCGCCCAGGTGGAAACCGCTTTCCGCGATTACGGGCGGTTTACCGAGTTAAAGGTAACGGTAATTCACGGCGGTGTCGGTTACGGCAAACAGCGGGAAGACCTCAAGAACGGGGTGGACGTTGTGGTGGCGACGCCCGGCCGCCTGCTGGACCATCTCGAGCAGGGGACAATGAACCTGCGCCAGGTGTCGATCCTGGTCCTCGACGAGGTGGATCGCATGCTCGACATGGGCTTCCTGCCTGACGTTCGCCGGATCGTGAACCAGATTTCGACCGACCGGCAGACCCTGCTGTTTCTCCGCGACCCTTCCTCCCGAGATTGAGCGTCTCGCGGCCGGCGTCCTGCGCGATCCGGAAACGGTGGAAATCGGGGCGCGCCGCATGCCTGCGGAGACCGTCACCCATGCCGTCTACCCGGTGGCGGCCGAACAAAAATTCGACCTCCTGATGGCTTTGCTCGAACGGACGAACTACGACAGCGCGCTCATCTTCTGCCGGACGAAGCATGGCGCGGACAAGATCGCGGTGAAGTTGAAACAGGCCAAGCACTCCGTGGCGGTCCTGCATTCGAACCGGACGCAGCGTGAACGCGTGGAGGCGCTGGAAGGGTTCAAGTCCGGCAAGTATGAGGTCATGGTCGCGACCGATATTGCCGCGCGCGGGATCGACGTCGCCGGGGTGAGCCATGTGATCAATTACGATGTCCCCGAGCATCCGGAAGACTACGTGCACCGGATCGGGCGCACGGGACGGGCCCAGAACGTCGGCGACGCTTTCACCCTCATGAACGGCGAGGAGCTTTCCGCCCTGCAATCAATCGAGCGCTTTATTGGCCAGCGCATCGCGCGACTGAAGATTGACGGTTTTCCCTATCTTTACACCGCGCTTTTCGAGCCCGAGGTGGTGCCGTTGCCGGGCAAGCGCGCCTTCGGCGGCCGCACCCACAGCGGGATCGCCCGCGGGCGGCGGCGGCGCTGAGGCCACGTTTCTAAGAAGCGATCCGGAAAGCCTCGCGCGCCGCGGCCAGCCGGAACCGCTCCACTTTTTCCCGCTGCGCGAGCGCGCGTTGTTCCAGCACCTCGAAATCCTCCGTGCCCAGCTCCGGATGCGACTCGGTGATCACCCCGAGGGCGCGCCAGAGCAGTTGTTTGCCCGTGATCCCAAGCGCCAGCACTTCCAGCGCCTCGAGTAGGCCCGACCCTTTTAGTTCGCGGTGCCCCAGGCCAAGGCGGGCCTGCCCAACTTTCTCCGCCAGCCACGCTCCCGCTTTCCGGATCGTACTTTCCCCATGACCCAGACGCCCCAGTAAATTTTTCAGGATTTCCTGGTCGGCATTCACGTCTTCATGCAGTTCTTTCATGAAGCGCGCCAGGTCCGTTCCCTCCATTTTTTCGCGCACATGCTCGATCAGTTCGAGCGCGCCAACGGACCCGGCCAGATGGTCGTTTAGGTAGCCCGCGAGGTCATCCGCGCTTTGCGAATCGTTCATACCCTCTATTCGCGCCCGCCTGCTGGCGGGGTCGCTCCCGGCTTCCGGTCCATCTGATGAATGTATGGCCTCTCGTTATTGCCTTGCTCGCTCCCGCCGCTCCCTCGACTGGTACGGCCATGAATCTCGGGAGACTCTGTCTCTATGCGGTCCTGCCGGCCTTTTTCCTGCCCGGCGAGCTTTCCAGCGCCACGGCGTGGCGCGCGGAGGGTCAGGTCAGGGGAGTCGCCATCTCAAGCCGGGTCCGCCCAGGCTCGACCCTGAAGGAGTTCCGGGGGATTGGCCTGATCAAGGCCGCTCCCGCGGTGGTGCATGCCGTGATCGAAGACCGCGAGAAGTATCCCTCCTTCATGCCTTACACCGCGGAGAGCCGGATCGTAAAACGGAGAGGATCGGTCCTCTTTAACTATCAGAGACTCGCGCTGCCGATGATGAAGGACCGCGATTACACCGTGCGCGTCCGGAGATCACGAGAGCGCTCGCCCGCAGGCCCCGTCTTCTTCATCCGCTGGGAAGCGGCCGATGAAACGGGACCGCCGCCGCGGCCTGGCATCACCCGGGTCCATCTTTGCGAGGGGAGCTGGCGCCTGGAGCCCGTTTCGGAAGGCGTCACCCGCGCCACTTACACCATCTACACCGATACCGGCGGCGCCGTCCCGGCTTTTGTGGCAAACTTTGGCGGGCGCATCGGAATCGGTAAACTCTTCGAGGCCGTGCGCCGTCGCGCCCTTGACCCGACGCTCCACCAACTCATCCCAACCCTGACCTTTTTCCCCATGTCCTTTCGCCTCATCCCTCTCGCCACCAGCCTGCTGATTTTCTCCTCTTTCACGGTCGAGGGTCGCAAGCCCGAGCCGGTCAGCCGCATCGCGGAAGGTTACGCGCAGCTTGTCCTCGCGCTCGGGCAGCACGACGCCGATTACGTCGACGCCTTTTATGGGCCGGCCGCCTGGAAGGAGGAAGCGGCCCGGGAGAAAAAGCCGCTCGCCGCCATCGCCACCTCCGCCGCACGCTTTGTCGAGGAGCTGGCGCAATTGCCGACCCCGACACCGGAAATCGAAAGGCTGCGGCGCGAATACCTCCAAAAGCAGCTGGGGGCGTTGCAGGCACGGCTTCGCCTCATGCAGGGCGCGAAAATGTCGTTCGACGAGGAATCGCGCGCGCTTTATGACGCGGTCGCGCCGTCACTCCCGGAGGCGCACTTCGAGGAGGTCCTGGAGCAACTGGCCACGAAGCTGCCGGGCAAAGGCCCGCTTTGGGAGCGTTACCAGGAATGGCGCCGGCCGTTTATCATCCCGCGGGAGAAACTGGATGGCGTTTTCCAACTGGCCCTGACGGAAGCGCGCGACCGCACCCGGCGGCAGCTCGATCTGCCCGAGGGCGAAGCGTTCACCATTGAATACGTCACGGACAAACCGTGGTCGGGCTACAACTGGTATCAGGGCGGATATCGCAGCGTCATCCAGATCAACACCGATCTGCCAGTCTACATCGACCGCGCGATGGACCTGGCCGCGCACGAGGGTTATCCCGGCCACCACGTTTACAACGCTCTCCTCGAGAAAAACCTGGTGCGCGACCGCGGGTGGGTCGAGTTCATGGTCTATCCGCTCTTCTCCCCGCAGTCACTCATTGCCGAGGGCACGGCAAACTTTGGCAAGGAAATCATCTTCACCCCGTCGGAACGGCTGGCCTTCGAGCGCGAAGTCCTCTTCCCGGCCGCTGGCATCGATCCCACCCGCGCGGCGGAATACTACGAAGTGTTGGCCCTGGTCAAAAAGCTGGCCTACGCCCGCAACGAGGCTGCCCGGGCCTATCTGGAAGGCAAAATGGACCGGGCGCAGGCGCAACGGTTTCTGGAACGGTTCGCCCTGATGGATCCCGCGCGCGCAGAGCAATCGCTCAAGTTCATCGACCGCTACCGGAGCTACGTCATCAACTACAACCTCGGGGAGGACCTCGTGCGCGCCTACGTGGAGAAACGGGCGGGCAAGGAACCGGGAAAGCGGTGGAAAATCTTTGGGGACTTGCTCGCCTCTCCGCGGCTGCCGGGCAGCCTGGAATGACGGGCTCGACTGGACTCATGCGAAACAACCGCCTCGCCTTGGTCGTTGCCCTCTTCGTTCACGCCGGCGCAGCCTTTGCCTCCAATCCCGGCCCGGAATGGTCGAGGGAGACCGAGGAGGAACGCCTGACCATCTTCAGCCGGGCCCGTCCGGGTTCCGCGCAGAGGGAGTTCAGGGGGATCGGCGTTCTCGAGGCAACCCCGGCCACCGTGGCCGCACTGCTCGAAGATCGCTCCCGTTATCCGGAGTTCATGCCTTATATCGCCGAATGCCGGGTGTTGCAGCGAAAGGGCGAGCGCCTGTTTGTTTATCAACGCTTGAAAGTGCCGTTGCTCAGCGATCGCGATTACACCCAGCAGGTGATCCAGACCACGCGCGCAAGCGAGTCCGGCCCGGTTTACGAAATCCGCTGGTCGCCCGCCAACGACCAGGGGCCTGCGCCGCTCCCCGGCGTGACGCGCCTGGACAACTTCGACGGGTCCTGGCTGCTGGAACCGACGCCCGACGGCGGCACGCGCGCAACCTTTACTGTCTTCACCGAAACGGCCGGGTTGCCCGCCCTTTTTGCCAACAAAGGCACCCGCGCCAGCGTGGCCAAACTTTTCTCCGCGCTGCGACGGCGTTTGCGCACGGAGAAGGGCGCGGGCTGAATTGCCCATGAGGGCCACCAAGCTGCCGGGTCGAAGCGGAGCGCGACGCTTCCTTCCGCCGCCCAGCCTTTGCCTGGCGGGAATGATCTTCCTCGGGGTTTTCGCGGTCTATTATCTGACCCGCAGCGCCGGCCTCGACGAGTGGGATTCAGTGCAATTCGCTTTGGGCGTGCGCGACTTTGATCTCGCTCGGGATCAACCGCATCCGCCCGGGTATCCGCTCTATATCCTGAGCGGCCGCGTCCTGGCCCTCGGCACGGGTGGCGATGTGGTCACGGCCCTGCTCATGGCGAGTTGCGCGGGAGGGGCGCTCTTCGTCGCGGCGTGGTTTGCGACTGGCCCGCCGGCATTTCGGGCCGGGGCCGGCGCTGTTGTTCGCGGGGGCGCTCGCCGCCGTCCCCATCGTCTGGATGACGTCGACCAGTGTGCTGACCGACAGTCCTGCGGCGGCCTTTCTCGCCCTCCAACTCCTCTTTGCGCATCGCTTTCGGGAGAACGGTCGGAGCCGTGAACTTGTTTCTTCCGTCCTGGCCGGGGCGGTGGCGACCGGGTTCCGCCCGCAATTTTTCATCATCGCCCTGGCCATCATGGGGCTGACCCTGGCCGGTCAGCGCGCCCGCGGAAGGACATGGTCGTGGGCGCACGCGCTTTATGTCCTGGGCTGTGCCTGCTGGCTGGTGCCGGTGAGCCTGTGGCAGGCCGCCAGGGATCAGGGCTCCATCTTTTCCTACGGACACCATGTTTATCGCCAGTGGCTCTGGCGGTTCGATAAGCCGCACGCTTTCGTGGGTGCAGGCAATGTTCACCGCGGAAGAGCTGGTTGACCGGCTGCGGAACCATTTCGTCGCCTGGTTCGACGTGGGCATGGGGCTCTCCTTTGACCAACTCAGTCTCATTCTGGGCGGCAGCCTGGTCGCGGGCGGATTCGTGCTTTACCTCGTCCGGTCACCCACGCGGGATCGTGATTTCTGGCGGCAGAACCTCCCGTGGGCGCTCCTGCATGTGGCCATCACGTTTTGTTTCCTGCCGTTCGATCAGCGGTATTACCTCCCCGTGTTTCCCCTTCTGCTCGCGCCCGTGGTGCTCGGCTTCGCCCGTCTCCCGTTTCCCTGGAACATTTTGCGCCTGGCGGTGCCGGCTCTTTTCCTCTGGATCTCCGTGCCGCTCGCGCTCGATAAGCACCGGGTCGAACCGCCGCCAGTGCGGCTCCTCCGGTTTCTCCAGGAGCAGCATCCCGGGGATGGACTTGGCCAGGTGCGCTTCCTGACCCGAAGCGGGCGCCGTCATGCGGAATGGTACGCGCCGGGCCTGGCGGTGGCGCTCCCGGGCGAATCCGGGGATCGGGAACATTTCCGCTTTCTTTACACTGACGATACGGAACTGGCGAAGAAGGAGCGCGGCCTGCCCCTGGCGACTTTCTGGCGTTCCAATTTGATCAACCCCAAACATACCGAGGTGACCTTGTATTTGCTGTCACGACCGGCAGGCCGCGAGCCCGCGGTGGATTAAACATTGCTCGGCGCCCGGAATATCGATCCCTAGCCCGGACGCAGGCTCTTTAACAGGCTCTGCCGGGCTTTCTGGAGACGGCGCGTCATCACCTCGCTCATGCGCTTGAAGAGTTCGAACCCGAGGCCGTGGTCTCTCTCGCAATACTCCCTCAGGACGGTCCCGTAGAAAAACACAGCCGAAGTGTCGACCGCGGCGCGTGCGGTGAAGTGCCAGATATAGGGAGGAAAGAGCCAGGACCATCCCAGCAGATCCCCGTCTCCCACCCGGTCGATCTCGACCGCGCCCTCTGCAGTCTCGGATTGCAGGATCACTTCTCCCTCTTGAAGCAGATAGAAACGATTCGCTGTCTCACCCTGCCGGAAGATCACCTCGCCCGCCTTGAACCGGGTCTGCATCGCACAATCGATCAAAAGACGCAGTTGGTGGTCGTTCATCCCGAGAAGGAACGGATGCGCGCGAACCTCCTTCTCGAGAGGAGCCTGGTCGGGTCGTTCAGCCAATTCTTCAGCCGTGCGTGAGTTCATGGTGTTCCTCGAACCCCTGTTGATAAACCGCGCGCGGAGAGAGCCCATGGCAGCATAGCGATGACCGGGCGGGGATGGCCCCATCGGTCGCAACTCGTCGCCGCCTTTGCCCCTAGTGGATGATGCAGGGAATCCGTGGGCCCATTTTCCTGATGGCCATGGAGCCGGTCGGCCGGATTCCGATGTCTTAAGCGGTCTGTTTTCATCTGCATCCAGGGTAACTAGGGACCGCGGAAAAGCGCCGCGCGGGGCTTGTGAAAAGCGCGGCGTTTCTTGCCCGGCGCTTGACGGAAATCCTCCCTGTCAGGATAACGCGGAAGACTTGCAGGACTCTTTCCACACGGCCCGGCACAAAAGCGAGCACCTTCCCGAGGCAATCCGGCGCAGGCTGGGTCTGCAGCGGAGCCATGGCTATCTCGGGGACGCCATTCTTGGTGGGATTGACGGACTCGTCACGACCTTCGCGGTGGTGGCAGGTTCGGTGGGGGCCGGCTTTTCGAGCACCATCATCATCATCCTCGGCTTCGCCAACCTGCTGGCCGATGGCTTCAGCATGGCGGTAAGCAACTACCTGGGAACCAGAAGCGAGAAAGAGCGTCTTGAACGCGAACGGGCCGTGGAGCTGGACCACATCTTGCGTTATCCCGAGGGGGAGCGGGAAGAGATCCGGCAGATCTTTTCCGCCAAGGGTTTCGCCGGGGATACCCTGGAGCGCATCGTGGAAACAATCGCGGCCAACCGGAATCTCTGGGTGGAGACCATGCTGCGGGAGGAGCTGGGACTGCAACTGTATCCCAGACCCGCCTTGCGCGCGGCTTTCGCGACCTTTGCCGCCTTCGCCCTTCTCGGTTTGCTGCCGTTGCTCCCGTTCCTCACGCCATTGACTCAGCCGCAGCGGTTTCTGGCCAGCTCCATGATCACGGCGCTGGCCTTTGCCGGTGTCGGAGTCGTGAAGGGGATGGTGCTAAGGAAATCCCCCGTTCGCGCCGGCCTGGAGACCCTGACCACGGGAGGAGCCGCCGCCGCGCTCGCTTACCTTGTCGGGTCCGCTTTGCGGCAGGCTTTCGGGATTGTTTAAACAATCGCTGCCCCTCTTTTGCCAAGGATCGGTGAGTGCTCGACGCGCCCTCCCTTAAGGTTATGGCATGAAGACAAGTCATGAGGAAACCGGCGCCCGCACGCGCAGCAGCCCTCGCGCGCACTCGCCCACAAAACTTAAGCTCCAGACACTCCTGGTTCCGACTGATTTCTCCGAGGAATCCGAGAAAGGCGTTCGCTACAGCGTCGCGCTGGCCCGGGAATTTGGGGCCCGGCTCCACCTGCTTTATGCACATGAACCAGCCTACGTTTATGCCATCCCTGCCCTGATGACGGCCGCGCCTCTCGGGGCGTTTGAGGAGATTGAAGACCGAGTACAGAAGAAAATGGCCGGGCTGATCAAGAAACAGAAGGCGCCGGGCACCACCAAAGTCCACGTGAAAACAGGGCCGGCGCACGAGATGATCACCACCGTGGCCGCTGAGAGCAGGGCCGACCTCATTTGCCTGGCCACCCATGGTTACAGCGGCCTGAAGCGGCTTCTGCTGGGCAGCACTACCGAACGCGTGATCGAGCACGCGCCCTGCCCCGTCCTGGTCGTGCGGGAGACCGAACGCGACCTGCTGCGGCCAGAAACAGAGTCCCTGATTGAGCGCATCATCGTCCCGGTCGATTTCTCCGCCAACTCCCAGGCCGGAGCCCGCTACGCCATCCGCTTCGCAGCATCCTGCGGCGCCGTCGTTGAGCTGGTCCATGCCGTCTACGTACAGCCCCCCATTCCCGCGGACCATCCTGCGGCCTTTCGGCAGATGCCCGCGCAAGGGGTGATCGAGCGGGCCAGCCGCCGAGCCATGAAGGATTTCGTCAAAGACCTTGGTCCCGTCCCGGTGAAGCTGACGACCCGGGTCCTGCTGGGGCGCCCGGCTTTTGAGATCTGCCGGCATGCCAATGACACCTCGGCGGATCTCATCATCAGTTCAACGCATGGCGAAACCAGTCTCCGTCATGTCCTTATCGGCAGCACCGCCCAGCATGTCGTTCGGCATGCCCCATGCCCGGTGCTGGTTGTTCCATGGGAGAAACGTCAGCCCGCCGCCCGGCGCGGTGTTTGATCCTTATCTTTTCATCGGTTTCGCCGGGCGCACCTTGCCGGTCCTGCTCCTCGAGCCGCGACGTCCCTTTCGGAACTCTGTCGGCGACTCGCCGAAGACGCGCCGAAAGGCCCGGTTGAACTGGGTCAAGGAACGAAACCCCACATCGTAGGCGACCTCGCTCACCCGCCGGTTCGGGTTCAGTAGCTCCGTGCGCGCGTCCTCCAGGCGAACGCGCGCCACATAATCGGTAAACTTCAAACCGGTCGACCGGTGGAAAACCTTGCAGAAGTGAAAAACACTGGCCCCGGCGGCCGCCGCCACCGTCCCAAGGGAAAGCTCCTCCTGTTTGTGTTGCTCAATGAAGGCGCGCGCCTTTTGCACCAGGACCGGCTCCGCATTTGCATCCTCCAGCACGATCTGGTTCAGCCGGGCGGATAACTGCTCGGCAAAAAAAGTAAGCAGACACACGATCCCATCATAATTCGAGGGCGGAATCAGGGGATTATTCTCCCAGGCCTTCCGCAGCTTCTCATCAAACGGCAGACCGCTGGCCGCCAGACGCCCTGCCACCTTTTTGATGTCTTGGGCCGAAGGCGACCGGCGCATAACCTGCCCCACCCGAAGGAACCCAACGGTCTCACGGCCCAGTTTTACCGGCACGGCACTCTCCGTCAGGCCAAACGGGCAGGTCACCGTATGAGGCAGGTCGCCGGTCTGCCTGGTCATTTCATCGTGGGCGGCCAGACAGACCGCCAGCGTTCCAGGGTGTTCTGCCAGGAGGGCGCAGAACGGATTTTCCTTCTTTTTTCCGTGATGCGAAAGCTGCCAGTATTCGAGCGGCTGCAACGCCAGGGGAAGCCCCGTTGCCTTTGAAAAAACGCGCTCGTAACTCTGGTAGAGTGGCGACCGTTGAAGGCGCGCCACCAAATCCTTATTTGGCCGCGTCGCTGGACTTTGGCTCGGGGGATGAGACATGGGCAGGAACCTCTTTAAACCTACGAAAAGGCGTCGGCCTGACCAGCCAATTGCGATTCCTCTTTGCCACGGCCGCGCCCTGCAACTCAAGCCATGACCAAATCGAGCAAGACGAACGAACGCCCGGACGGAATGATTGTGCGCGAGAGCGACCCGCTGAATCTTGAGATGCCGTTCGGGGAAGCCACCCGGTTCATTACCCCGAACGACCGCTTTTACGTCCGCTGCCATTATCCGGTGCCGGAGATCAAGGCGGCGGATTGGCGCCTGGAGATCAGCGGCACGGTCGAGAATCCCTTTTCGCTCGATCTCGACGAAATCCGGGCACTGCCGGCGCGGACGATTGTCTCGCTCCTGGAGTGCGCCGGCAATAACCGGGCCCTGCTCGACTGGAAGACAAAGGGAGTGCAATGGGCGCAGGGGGCGGTGGGCAATGCGCAGTGGCGCGGCACGCCTCTCTCCGAACTTCTCGCGAAGGCTCGACCCAAGGCGGGAGCCTGCGAAGTGATCCTGGAAGGGGCCGATGCCGGTCCGCTCGACAAGGAAGGAGCCCCGCCGGGGGAGGTCACCTTTTCCCGCAGCCTTCCGCTCTCCAAGGCGCTCGATGATGTTCTTCTCGTCTACGAGATGAACGGGGAACCGCTCACGGCCGAGCACGGTTATCCACTGCGCGCCATTGTCCCCGGTTGGTATGCCATGGCCTCGGTCAAATGGCTGCGCCGGATCATTGTCACCGACCAGCCTTTCGATGGTTATTATCAGACCCTCGATTACGCCTACTGGGACCGCCAGCAGGGACCGCCCACGCGGGTGGCTTTGAGCGAGATGGCGGTGAAAGCGCAGATCGCGACCCCGCGCGATGGCGAGACGATCCCCGCGCGGACGTCGGTTCACATCAAGGGCGCCGCCTGGAGCAGCACACGGATCGAACGGGTTGAGTTGAGCACCGATGGCGGAAAGACCTGGAACGCGGCCACGTGCACCGGCCCGGCCGAGCCCAACGCCTGGCAGCTCTGGGAGTTCGCCTGGACCACCCCGGACCAGGCCGGAGAATGCGAATTGATGGCCCGCGCTTTCGACGAAAAGGGCAACTCCCAGCCGCCCCAGCACGACAAGGATCGTGGGAATTATATGATCAACCGGACGGTGCCGGTCCGGGTGAAAATCCGTTAGAAATGCTGCCTGGCCTTCCTTTGTGACTGGACACGCCGTTTCCAAAAGAGCGGCCCGACCAGAATGTCCACGGCCTGGCGTCGGCGCCTTTTTTGCGCTTCTCCTCGTCAGGCTCCTGCCGGCTCGCGCGCACGCGGTGCGCGGTTCCCATTGGATAACCTAGGCGAATAGCATGCACGGAGAACTCGCACGCCGGACGCTGATGAGCGCACGCGGACACCATCATTTTGCGGAGGTGGAGGGGTTGCCACTCTCGCTCAAATGCATGTTCAATGGCCGCGCCCGTTATCAAGTCGGACGCGCCGAGTTCTGTGTCGACGACGCCGGGTTCATGATCTTGAACGAAGGGCGGCGCTACACGATCGAGATCGCCTCGCCCACCTGCGTGCAGAGTTTCATCTTCTGGTTTCCCCGCGGCTGGGCGGAAGAAGTCGCACGAAGTCTGACGACGGCAACTGCCGGGCAATTGGATTCGTGCGGGGCGAGCGACGACGCACCCATCGAATTTTTCTCGCGCTACATTCCAAATGATCGCCTGGTGATGCCGCGGGTCCGCGCAATCATCGCCGCCTGGAACTCCGGACAATCGATCGAGAATTGCTGGCTTGAGGAGCGGCTGCGTGGAGTCCTGGCCGCGCTGTGGCAGACGGAGCGCGGTTTCGGCGGCGCGACGGACAGCCTTAAGAATGCCCGGGCGGCGACGCGCGAGGAGCTGTTGCGACGGTTGCAGCGCGGGCGCGATTTCCTGCATGCACAGGCCAGTAACAATGGTGTCAGCCTTTCAAAAGTTGCGGAGGTGGCCTGTCTTTCACCGTTTCATTTTCTCCGCAGCTTCAAGCAGGCGTTTGGACTCACACCGCACCAGTTCCTGACGCGTTGTCGAGTCGATCGGGCGAAGTTTCTCCTCGCGCGTACTGCCCTTCCCATCACGGATATCTGTTACGACGCCGGCTTTCTGAGTCTCGGCTCGTTCACCACGCTCTTCCATCGCGTGACCGGCCAGCCGCCGCGCGCGTGGCGGCGAGCACATTCCTGCGGCGTCTCCGAGAATCGCAAGATTCGAGAAGTTTTCCTCACGGGGGCCTGATAGGCTGCCCGCATGATTGCATCCTTCCCCGCCGCGAAGCGGCACCTCGCGCGCAAACATTTCCTCCAGGCCCTCGGTCTCGCGGCCGCCGGTTTTTTTCTTACTGGGCGCAGAGCCGGTGCGCAGTCGACGCCCGCCGGACAGGTGACCGGCGCGCCGGACCGCCTCCCGCAGATCGAAGCCGATCTGATCAGGCGCTTTGTCATTGCCGGACACGCGAACCTTGACCTCGTGCAACAGATGCTGCGGGAGCAACCGGCACTGATAAACGCAACCTGGGACTGGGGAGGCGGGGATTACGAGACGGCCCTCGGCGGGGCTTCGCACATGGGCCGCCGCGACATCGCCGAATTGCTGCTCGCGAACGGCGCGCGCATCGATCTCTTCGCCGCCGCAGCGCTCGGCCGGATCGAGATCATTAAGGCCGCGGTCGCTGCCTACCCGGACATTGTGCATGTGCGCGGTCCGCATACGATCACCTTGCTGATGCACGCGCAGAAGGGCGGCTCGACAGAAGTGGTCGATTTCCTGAAGCCGCTCGTTTAGCCCCGCTGGCTGGTATGCGTCCGACAGTTGCAGCGCTCTCGATCAGCCTGTCGGCTGTGTGGCTCGTCTTCCCGGCTCCACTGTTGAAGGGAGAGCCAGCCAGTCGTTATGCCTCGTTCAAAAGTGGCAAAGTTCATTATTACGATGTTGGCACGGGGAACGATGCGCTTTTCTTCGTCCATGGCTGGGCCTGCGACGCAACCTTCTGGCGCGAGCAGTACCATGCGTTTCCGAACCGGCGGGTCCTCGCCCTTGATTTACCCGGGCACGGGCGGAGCGGCAAACCACAAACCGCTTACACGATGGAGTTGTTTGCGCGCGCGATCGATGCCGTCCTGCAGGACGCCAAGGTCGAGCGCGCCATAATTATTGGTCACAGCATGGGTGCACCGGTCGGACGCGAGTTCTACCGCATATTTCCCGAGAAAACGACCGCGCTGGTGATTATCGACGGCGCCTTGAGGCGAATGTTCTCCTCCGAACAAGCGCAACGCCTTCAGGAGCAGCTGCGTTCCGACTATCCAGCGACCGCGCGCCGCATGGTCGATGGAATGCTCATGCCGGTTCGCGACGCGAGCCTCCGCCATCAGGTTCGAGAAGTGATGCTCGCCACTCCCGGGCACGTTGCGGTGAGCGCGATGCAAGCAATGACGAACGAGGCGAGTTACCATGGCGATCCAATCAAGGTCCCTTTGCTTGCGGTCCTGGCGAAGTCGCCGTTCTGGGCGCCTGATACCGAGCAGTTCCTGCGTTCGCTCGCGCCCGATCTCGAATTCCACATGATGGAGGACGTGAGCCATTTTCTTATGCTGGAAAAGCCTGATGAACTGAACACCCTGATCCGTGATTTCATCGCCCGGCGAGAGCCACGTCAGCTTCCCTCGCCCTGATCCTGGGCCGGGCGCCGTTGACGCGCGGCTGCTGACGTCGCGCATGTTCACCGTAAAGTGCCGGGCCGGGTGAAAATCCGCTAGAAGCGGACATCCGGCATTCTCCCTTGCTGGGGCTTGCGGGCGGGCCGTATCTTGCCGATACCATGAAAACGAACCCCGCTGACTACGTTCACCCCGATGCGCTGGTGGAGGCCGATTGGCTGGAACAACACAAGGGGGACGAGGGGATCCGCGTGGTCGAATCGAACGAGGATATCCTGCTCTATGACACCGGCCATATCCCGGGGGCGGTGCATATCGACTGGCGCGCCGACCTGCAGGACCCGGTGGTGCGCGATTACATTACCCCGGAAAAATTTGCCGAGCTCTGCCGCCGGCACGGGATCACGCCGGAAACCACCTGTGTTTTCTACGGCGACAAGGCGAACTGGTGGGCCTGCTACGCGCTCTGGGCCTTTCGCCTCTTCGGCCATGAGAAAGTGAAAATCCTCAATGGCGGCCGCGATAAATGGAAGGCGGACGGCCGCCCCATGACGCGCGAGGTGCCAAAATACGCGCCGTCCGACTACCCGGTGCCGAAGAAGCGGCTCGACCGGGAAATCCGGGCCTTCGCCGACGACGCCCTCGCCCAGAGCAAGGCGAAGAAGCCGCTCATCGATGTGCGTTCCCCGGGGGAATTCAAGGGCGACGTCACCCACATGCCCGAATATCCGCAGGAGGGCGTGCTGCGCGGCGGCCATATTCCCGGCGCCAAAAGTGTGCCCTGGAAGACGGCGACCAACGACGACGGCACGTTCAAGTCAGCGGAGGAGCTGCGGAAAATTTACTTCGAGGGCTGCGGCCTCGACGAAAAGACGGACACGGTGGTTTATTGCCGGATCGGCGAACGTTCCAGCCACACCTGGTTCGTCCTGACCTACCTTCTTGGCCTGCCCAATGTCCGCAACTACGACGGTTCCTGGACGGAATGGGGCAACCGGGTGGGCGTGCCGATTGAAAAAGGCTAAAGCGGCTGCGCCGGCCGGAATTTCGAGGTAGCATGCGGGCGTGAGCCCGTATCCGCCCAAGCTGGATAATATTATCAGCCTGTTCGAGTCCCTCCCGGAGGATGAACGCCGGGAAACGCTCGTTTCCTATGCCGACAGCGCGCAAAAACAGGAGCCGCGCGAGGGCGAAACGTTTGCCCTCGAGGATGTGCGAAAGGACGAGGAATGCGCCGACACCGTCGGGGTTTACCTGCAGGTGGATGACGTCGGAAAGGCGCACTTTCGGATGACCCTTGGGCCGGAGGTGCAGACGCTGACCCGGGCGATGGCCTCGATCCTCTGCAAGGGGCTGGAGGGGGTCACGCCCCAGGAAGTGCTGGATCTTCCGAGCGATTTCGTCACCCGCATCGTTGGGGCCGAACTGGTGCGGGTGCGCAGCCAGACCACCTATTACATCCTGACCCGGATGAAGGGGATTTGTAAGGTTTACCTCGACCGGGAACGGCGGGCGGCCAGCGCCGCCTAGGCCGTGGCCCCAGGCCTTCCGCCGGATTCATCCGTGACGCGGTCCTCTTTTCGCCTAAAGTTCGCGCGCCGATGCCACGGAATGCCGATCTCAAGAAGATTCTCCTGATTGGCTCCGGCCCGATCGTGATCGGGCAGGGGTGCGAGTTCGATTATTCCGGGGTCCAGGCCTGCAAAGCCCTGCGCGAGGAGGGTTACATCGTGGTCCTGGTGAACTCCAACCCGGCCACGATCATGACCGACCCGGAGTTCGCCGACCGCACCTACATCGAGCCGATCACGCCGGAAGTGATCGAGGCCATCCTCGAGCGCGAGAAACCGGACGCCATCCTGCCCACCATGGGCGGCCAGACCGCGCTTAATGCCGCCATGGAGTTGAACCGGAACGGCGCCCTCGTCCGCCATGGCGTGAAATTGATCGGGGCCAACGCCCAGGCCATCGCCAAGGGCGAAGACCGCCAGCTTTTCAAGGAAGCCATGCTTCGCATCGGGCTCGACGTCCCGCGCTCGGGCATCGCCCGTTCCCTCGCCGACGCCGCCCGGATCGCCGAGGAGATCGGTAGCTTCCCGCTGATCATCCGCCCGGCTTTCACCCTCGGCGGCTCCGGCGGCGGCATCGCCTATAACCGCGATGAGCTCGACACCATCGCCGGCCGCGGCCTCGAGCTCTCCCCCGTGGGCGAGGTCCTGATCGAGGAATCCCTCGTCGGCTGGAAGGAATTCGAGATGGAGGTCATGCGCGACCGCGCGGACAACTGTGTGGTCGTCTGCTCGATCGAGAATATCGACGCCATGGGGGTGCACACCGGCGATTCCATCACCGTCGCGCCCATCCAGACCCTGACCGACCGGGAATATCAGATGATGCGCGACGCCTCGTTCGCGGTCATCCGCGAGATCGGCGTCGAGACCGGCGGATCCAACATCCAGTTCGCGGTCAACCCGGCCAACGGGCGCATGGTCGTCATTGAGATGAACCCGCGCGTCTCGCGCTCCTCCGCGCTCGCTTCCAAGGCCACCGGGTTCCCCATCGCCAAGATCGCGGCCAAGCTCGCGGTCGGCTACACGCTCGACGAGATCCGGAACGACATCACCCGCGAAACGCCCGCCAGCTTCGAGCCCACGATTGATTACTGCGTGGTGAAAATTCCGCGGTTCACCTTTGAGAAATTCCCGCAGGCTGATCCCATCCTGACCACGCAGATGAAAAGCGTGGGCGAAGCCATGGCGATCGGCCGCACTTTCAAGGAAGCCCTGCAGAAGGCGCTGCGCTCCCTCGAGGTCAAACGTTTCGGACTCTGCGCGGATGGAAACGAGAAACGGGTCGATCCCGAGACGCTGCGCGCCCGCCTGGCCCGGCCCAACGCCGAGCGGATCTTCTTCATCGCCCAGGCGTTCCAGGATGGGATGTTGCTGCCCGAAATACACGAGCTCACGCGGATCGATCCCTGGTTCCTGCAAAACATCCGGGAGATCGTCCAGGCGGCCGCGCACCTTCCCGCGACGGCCTCGCTCCAGGTCGATGCGCACGACCTGCGCCGCGCGAAAAAGCTCGGCTTTTCCGATCGCCAGCTCGGCGTCGCCTGGAACATGAGCGAGCCGGAGGTGCGCGCCTTGCGCAAAGACCTCGGCGTCATCCCGACCTACCGCCTGGTCGACACCTGCGCGGCCGAGTTCGAGGCTTACACGCCCTACTATTATTCCACTTACGGGACCGAGAACGAGGGCCGTACCAGCGACCGTCGCAAGATCATGATCCTCGGCGGCGGCCCGAACCGGATCGGGCAGGGGATCGAGTTCGATTATTGCTGCGTCCACGCCGCCTTCGCCCTGCGCGAACTCGGGTTCGAGACCATCATGGTCAACTCCAACCCGGAGACGGTCTCGACCGATTACGACACGAGCGACAAGCTCTACTTCGAGCCGCTTACGCTCGAGGACGTTCTCAATATTTTCGACCAGGAAAAGCCGGAGGGCGTGGTCGTCCAGTTCGGAGGCCAGACGCCGCTCAATCTTGCCGCCGGCCTGCGCGCCGCCAACGTCCCCATTCTCGGGACGCAGCCCGAAAGCATTGAACGCGCGGAGGACCGCAAACTCTTCGCCGCCATGCTCGACCAGCTCGGGGTGCGGCAGACCCCGGGCGGGACGGCCGTGAGCGCGGACGAAGCGGTCGCGATTGCGCAGCGCATTGGCTATCCCGTGCTTGTCCGCCCTTCCTTTGTCCTCGGCGGGCGCGCCATGGAGCTCGTTTACAACGATGAAGATCTTCGCCGCTACATGAGCACGGCCACGGAGGTCAGCCCCGATCGCCCCGTCCTGGTGGATCGCTTTCTCGAGGACGCCGTCGAGGTCGATGTCGATTGCATTGCGGACGGCGAGCTGGCCGTGATCGGCGCCATCATGGAACACGTCCAGCTCGCCGGCATCCACAGCGGCGACAGCGCCTGCGCCATTCCGACCTTTTCCCTCTCCGACACGGTCCTGGCGGAAATTCGGCGGGCCACGAAGGCAATGGCGGCCGAGCTGAAAGTGCGCGGCCTCATGAATGTCCAGTTCGCCGTCAAAGGTGACGACGTCTACGTGCTGGAGGTCAATCCCCGCGCCTCGCGCACGGTTCCGTTCGTCAGCAAGGCCATCGGGGTGCCGCTGGCCAAGCTGGCGGCTCGGATCATGGCCGGTGGGCGCCTGGCCGATCTCGGCTTCACGGATGAAATCATTCCCGCGCATTTCGCGGTCAAGGCACCGGTCTTCCCGTTTCTTCGTTACCAGGGGAGCGACACCGCGCTTGGTCCCGAGATGAAATCGACCGGCGAGGTCATGGGCATCGATATCGACCTCGGCCGCGCCTACGCCAAGGCGCAGATGGCCGCCCCGCCGCCGCTGCCAAGAACCGGCAATATCTTCATCAGCGTGAAAGACACGGACAAGTCACGCGTGGTCCCGCTCGCCCGCGATTTCCTCGGGCTCGGGTTTGGCCTCATCGCCACCAGCGGCACCGCCGAGACGCTCGAGGCAGCCGGCCTCCCGGTGACGCGCGTCTTCAAGCTGCGCGAAGGCCGCCCGCATGTGCTCGACCGCATTACCAACGGCGACGTCCAGCTCATCATCAACACGCCGAGCGGCAAGATCCCCCGCGAGGACGAATTGAAGATGCGCAGCGGGGCTCGCTCCGCCAAAATTCCGATCATCACCACGATGCGCGCGGCCCAGGCCAGCGTCACCGGCATTCGCGCCCTCCAGTCCCACGGCGTCTCCGTGAAGAGCCTGCAGGAGTTTCACCAGGAAGCGTGATTCGACAGCGCCGCGGCTTCGTGTCACAGGTGCTGGGAATGAAACGCATAATGCTCTGTGGGCTGTTCGTGGTTGCGCTCGGCCTCACCCAGGGCTGCCAGGAAACAAAACAGGAGACCGTGACAATGGATAAACCCGCCGATACAGCGAATGAAGTGGCCGTGATCAAGACCAGCGAAGGAGAAATGGTGGCCGAGTTCTGGCCCGACGTGGCCCCGAAAACCGTCGAGAACTTCAAGAAACTCGCCCGCGAAGGCTTTTATGATGGCACCGCCTTCCATCGCGTCATCAAGGGTTTCATGATCCAGGGGGGCGACCCTTTGACGAAAGACGACAGCAAACAGGCGCGCTGGGGCACGGGCGATCCCGGTTACAAGGTAAAGGCGGAGTTCAATGACGAAGCCGCACGTTCGCGGCGTTCTCTCCATGGCCCGCTCGCAGAATCCCGATTCCGCCGGGAGCCAGTTTTTCATCTGCCACGGCGACCCGCGCTTTCTCGACCGGCAATACACCGCCTTTGGAAAATTGATCAAGGGCGACGAGGTCCTCGAGAAAATTGCCACCACTCCCACCACCAATCCCGACCGCCCGCTCAAGCGGATGAACGTCGAGAGCGTCAAGATCGTCCCGCGCGATTCCATCCAGTAGACCGCTCGCTGCCCGGCCATGTCCGCCACCGAGAAAACAAAGGTCGCGCTCATCCAGATGCGCTGCAGCGCGGACCCGGACGAGAACCTCCGGCGCGCGCTTGAGTTTATCCGGAAGGCGGCCGGCGAAGGCGCTAACATCGTCTGTCTCCCGGAACTCTTCCGCTCCGAGTATTTCTGCCAGTCGGAGGACCACGCCAACTTCGCGCTGGCCGAGGAAATCCCCGGGCCGAGCACACGGGCGCTCGAGCCGGTCGCGCGCGAGCTGAAGACGGTCATCGTCGCTTCGCTTTTTGAGAAGCGAACGGCCGGTCTTTATCACAATACCGCCGTGGTGATCGACGCTGACGGCCGCACCGTCGGAAAGTATCGCAAGATGCACATCCCTGATGACCCGGCCTTCTATGAGAAGTTCTACTTCACCCCGGGCGACCTCGGTTTCCAGGCCTTCGATACCGCCGAAGGCAAGGTGGGCGTCTGCGTCTGCTGGGACCAGTGGTATCCGGAGGCCGCCCGCCTCACCGCTCTGCGCGGCGCCGGCATTCTCTTTTATCCCACCGCCATCGGCTGGCACCCGGCGGAAAAGGCGAAGTTTGGGGCAGCGCAACATTCCGCCTGGGAAACGATGCAGCGGAGCCACGCTATCGCGAACGGTTGTTTCGTTTGCGCGGCCAACCGCATCGGACACGAGATCGCCGGTCGGCCCGCCCGGGCTCGAGTTCTGGGGACAAAGTTTTATTTGCGCGCCCAGCGGCGAAATTCTGGCGAAAGGCAGCGTCGACCAGGAGGAAATCGTCGCGGCCGAAGTCGAGTGGAAACGGGTGGACGAACATCGCACCCACTGGCCCTTCCTGCGCGATCGCCGCATCGACGCCTACGGCGGGATCGAGCAGCGCTTGCTGGACTAGTCGGTCGTCCGAAAGGGATTCCGCGGATCATCCCGGATCGGCTCCCGTTTCCGGAACAAGGAGAGCCCTTTTTGCAACCGCGCTCGCACCGGCGAAGCGGGATGCGCAAGACGCAGGGCGCGTTGCTGGATGCTGGCGGCTTCCTCGAACCGTCCTGCCTCTGCGTGAGCCGCGGCCAGGATCTCCAGAAGGGCCGGGTCCGGTCCGTCGCTCGATTCCATGGCCCGGAGAGCGTGCCTGAGTGCCCGGGCGCCGCTTCGCTCCCGCTTTTCCGGGCAGGTGGCGAGAAACCAGGCCAGGGCTCCCTGCGCTTCTGCCTCTTCCGGATTCTTATCCGCCAACCGGCGGTAAATCGCGCCCGCCAGATCGAAGCGTCGGCCATGCTCGTGCAGACGCGCTTTTCCCAGGAGGGATCCCATATCGTTCGGGATAAGTTTCAGGGAAGCGTTGAGATCCTCCGTCGCTTCCGGTAACCGCCCCAGATTCAGGTTGGCCATGCCGCGCAGATACCTGGCTCGCTGGCTCCGCGGTTCGCGTTTCAGGATTTCATCGGCGTCCGCGATCGTTCCGGGCAGATCATTGCATTCCCATCGCGCATCGGCACGCGTTGGGTAGGAATTGATATGCTCCGGGTCCAGCCGGACCGCCTCGTCCGCATCCTCGAGTGCGCCCTTGCAATCACCCTGCTCCAGCCGCACCCAGCTCCGGTAGGCTCTGGGCTCGGCCGCGCGGTCATCCAGTCGGATCGCTTCGTTGAAGTCCCACAGCGCGCTTTTGTTATCGCCATCACGAAAACGCAGGAGCCCGCGCTGGGCAAGGAGCCGGGACTCATCCGGATAGCGCGCAATCGCATCGGTTAACAACCGCATAGCGCTCGCGCGTTCGCCTTTATCCCAGGTTTCCCTCGACCGTTGCACCGCCTGCTCGACCGGGCCGGGAGCGGGGATCTCCGGGATCGGCGTCACCGGGATCCCGCGACGCAGGTTCGACCGCAGGGTGGATTCCTCCCGCAACGAGATGAAACTTTCCCTGACCTTGCGCGCCGCGATCGCCACAGGCCGCCTGATGGTGGCAAACCGGTCGTCAGGGCCGGGCGCATCCGGCGAATCCTGCAGCACGAGGCGGACAAAGCCGGCGGAAGCGAGAAGAAACAGGGCGCAGCACGCCAGAACCACAAACCGTCGGACCACGCGAACATGATTAGCGAGGCCATTTGTGTCGGGCGACAACAAATTCTCGCTCTGCCCCCGGTTAATATCGGTAAAATCCCTACGCCCGGCGGCTTGCGCGGGCCCGGAACGGTCCCACGTTTACCCATGAACAAGAAAACATCTCTTTTACTCGCGGGCGCTCTCAGCCTGCTCATGGCGGTGCCGGCCCTGGCCGCCGATGACGACGTGATCATGGTCATCGCCACGCTGAACCCGACCGCCAAGAGCGACGTGAAGGGCCAGGTGACTTTCACCAAGGAAGGCGACGGCGTGAAGATCGTGGCCGATGTCACCGGCTTGAAACCGGGCAAGCACGGCTTTCACATTCATGAGTTCGGTGATTGCTCGGCCCCTGACGCCACCTCCGCCGGCGGCCATTTCAATCCAACCGACGACCCACACGCCGGCCATGACGCCGAGAAGCGGCATATGGGCGACATGGGCAACATCGAGGCCGACGCCACCGGCAAAGCGCACGTCGAGTTGACCGACAAAATGATGAACCTCAAGCAGATCGTCGGGCACGCGGTCATTGTGCACGAGAAGGCGGATGACCTGAAATCGCAGCCCACCGGCGACGCGGGCGGCCGCGTGGCCTGCGGGGTGATCGGCTACGCCAAAGCGGCCGGCGACGATAAGAAATAGCGTTTCCGCCGGCTTTTCGGTTAAGTAGCCGGGATGCCGTCCTCGTTGCCCCTCCTCACGCTGAGCGAAGTTCGCAAGGGCGTGCAGGGGGGTGGCGTGGAGGCGCGCGTCCATGTGCAGGTGGAGGCCGCCACCGCCAAATCAACGCGGGAAGGCAAACCCTACTGCGAACTGGTCCTGGCCGACGCCTGTGACCGCATGACGCTCCGGGTCTGGAGCGATCACGCCGACTACCGCGCCTGCGAAAAGCTGGCCACCGGCGAATTTATCGAGATCGCCGGGGAACTGGCGCACCATCAGCAGTTCGGTCTGGATGCGCGCAACTGGCGGACGCGCAAGCTGGAGCAAAAGGAGATCGAGGACCTTCTCGCCGGCCCGGCCGATTTGCGGGCGCGCCAGGCGACCGACTGGGATTTCATCAAGGCCAGCACGGCGACCATCGCGGACCCGCGGTTGCGCGCGCTTTGCGCGGCCTTTCTGCGCGAGTGGGGCGATCGTTTCCGGCGGACGGCCGGGGCGCGCAGTTATCATCACGCGCGCCGGGGCGGTCTCGTTGAGCATACCGCGCAAATGATGCGGGTGGCCCTGCAAATTTCCCCGCTCTATCCCGCGCTCAACCTCGACCTGCTCCTCGCCGGCATTCTTTTCCACGATTCCGGCAAGCTCTGGGAGAATCATCTGCCTGAGAACGGCTTCACCATGGGTTACGAGGAACGGGGCGAACTCATGGGCCATATCTCCATCGGGATCGAGCTGGTCAATTCGCTCTGGCGCGGCCTCCTCGTTTCTGACGAGGCCAAACAATGGACGTCGCTGGAGCCGGCCTCGGAGGATGTGCGCCTTCACCTTCTCCACCTCATTGGCGCCCACCACGGCGAACCCCAGTTCGGTTCGCCCGTCAGCCCGAAAACGCCGGAGGCCATGGCGCTCAACTACATCGATAACCTCGATGCCCGCCTCGAGATGTTCGCCGGCGGCTACCAGACCGCCCGGCCCATCGCCCCGCGCATTTTCGACCGGGTCCGGCCGTTGCCCGGAAATCTTGTAAAACCGCTTGGTCGCTATCAGTCGGCACCCTCGAAAAGCGCGGATGATCCTCTGCCGGGGACATTGCTTTAAGCGCGCGCAAACCACCATCAACCCTGCCTATGAACACTCCCGCAAACCCAAACAAAGCTCTCTGGGAGAAAGGCGATTTCACCCGCATCGCCGCCACCATGCGCGAAAGCGGGGAGGCGCTTGTCGCGAAAAACGGCGTCAGCCAGGGCATGAAAATCCTTGATCTCGGCTGCGGCGACGGGACCACGGCCATCCCGGCCGCCCGGCTCGGCGCCGACGTGCTCGGGATCGACATCGCGGCCAACCTCGTCGCGGCCGGAAACAAACGGGCGGAGGAACTGGCCCTGGGGAATTGCCGGTTCCAGGAAGGCGACGCCGCCAATCTCGCGGGCGTTCCGGACGCGTCCTTCGATCTCGTCGTCAGCGTCTTCGGCGCGATGTTCGCCCCCAAACCCTTCGAGGTCGCGAAGGAAATGGTGCGCGTGACCCGGCCCGGCGGCCGGATCATCATGGGCAACTGGATCCCGGGCGATCCGACGCTGGTCGCGCAGATCCTGAAGATCAGTTCCGCCTATACCCCTCCACCACCCGAGGGATTCGTCAGCCCGATGACCTGGGGTATCGAAAAGGAAGTAATCGAGCGTTTCACCGCTGCCGGCGTGGCCGAAGATAAAATCTCATTCGAACGCGACACCTTCACCTTCCACTATCCGGGCGAGCCCGCACAGTTCGTCGAGGAGTTCCGCAATTACTATGGGCCTACCATGAACGCGTTCGCCGCCGCCGAGAAGGAAGGGCGCGCGACAGAGCTGCAAAAGGAATTAGTGGAGCTGTTCACCCGCCAGAACCAGGGTGGCGAAGGTCACACCACCATCCCGGCCACCTTTCTCCGGGTCACGGTGCAGGTCTAGAAGTCCAGAGCGGCAGCGTTGTCATTCGTCGGAACGCTCGGTATCGGTCAGGCGTGCCCTGGCTTCGTCCAGATACCCTTCGTCGATCTCGTAGCCAAGGAAACGCGGCACGCCGAGCCGTTGCGCGGCCACGGCGGAATTTCCGATGCCGAGGAACGGGTCGAGCATCACCTTGACCCGTTCGATTCCGTGCAGCCGGATGCAGTTCTCGGCCAGCTCCACCGGGAAGGTCGCCGGATGCGGCCGCTCTTTCGCCCGGCTCTGGATGGTCCGATAAGGCACGAACCAGGTGTTGCCGCGGCACCGCTTATCCTTCCCGGCGGTGTGGCCCCACCGGGCAATGTTGCTCTTGTCCTGGTAGGGCACGCCGAGCGCCAGCCGGTCGATCGGTGTCCGCCCATGCGGCGTCAGGTGGAAGAGATACTCATGACAATCGTTCAGGAAACGCGGTGAATTGATCGGTTTAAAATGGCCGCGGGAGACAAGGCCGCCTTCATCGTCCGGGAGCGTGATCGATTTGATCCAGTGAATCGTATTCTGGAGCTGGAAGAACTTTCCCAGTCGCAGGACAAGCTGGTGCGGCCCGAGCGGGTTCGAGGGGGCGGAGCCGACGTTGAGGAAAAGCGAACCAGCCGGTTGCAGCACGCGCCGCAATTGCGCGCCCCATTCCTCACACCAGTCGAGGTAGGCCTCGCGGCCCGCCGTATCCGCAAACTTCGAGTATTTGATTCCAAGATTGTAAGGGGGCGAGGTCACGACCAGGTCGATTGATTCCTTCTCGAGCTGCGCCACTCCCTTCACGCAATCCTCCTGGCGCAGGATGAAGTTTGTCATGGCGCACGATGGATTTCCCGCCCGCGGCGTACAAGACAATTCCAGTCCAAGACGACGCGCAACTTTCCCGGTGGGAAGTTCCATCGTAAGCGGCTTACGATCCATGCGTCAGCTCAACGACAACGTTTCCGCCGGCAGCCATCCACACATCTCTCTCGGTTCCAGGTTGTCTTGCGCCCGGGTGCCGGGTGCGATTGGCCGCCGCGACGGAATGGCGTAAGTTTGTTTCATGGCGGACAAGCCTTCGAAACTGACGATTGCCGGGCGCGAGTTTTCCTCGCGGCTCCTCCTCGGGACCGGCAAGTTTTCGTCCAACGACGCCATGCGCGACGCCCTCGTCGCAAGCGGGGCGGAAATCGTGACGGTGGCGCTGCGCCGCGCCGATCTTTCCGGGAAACACGATCCTTTTGCCAACATCCTCGATTTCATCGACCGCGATCGTTTTCTTCTCCTGCCGAACACCAGCGGCGCGCAAAATGCCGAGGAAGCGGTCCGGTTGGCCCGGCTCGCCGCCACTGCCGGGTTGCCGACCTGGGTCAAGCTCGAGATCCATCCCGACCCGCGCTATCTCCTGCCCGACCCCGTGGAAACGCTGGCCGCGGCCGAGATCCTGGTGAAGGAGGGTTTCACCGTTCTTCCTTACATCAACGCCGATCCCGTCCTGGCGAAACGTCTGCAGGACGTGGGCACCGCGACGGTCATGCCGCTCGGTTCGCCCATCGGGAGCAATCGCGGGATCGAGACCCGGGCGCAAATCGAGATCATCATCGAGCAGGCCACCGTCCCGGTGGTGGTCGATGCCGGGCTCGGCGCTCCCAGCCAGGCGGCTGAGGCGATGGAAATGGGCGCCGATGCCGTGCTGGTCAACACCGCCATCGCCATTGCCTCCGACCCGAACCGGATGGCGCAGGCTTTTCGCAAGGCGGTCGAGGCGGGTCGCGAGGCGCGCGAGATCGGCCTGGCGGAGGCCGGCACCTCCGCTTCCGCGACCAGCCCGCTCTCCGCCTTTTTCAGCCGGAAAGAGTGATCAACCCCGCAGGGCCGGCGGCTGTTCCCCGCTGCGCTCCTGCTGCGCGGTGACGTCGCGGTAAAATTCGATCTGGCGGCCCCCAACCCTCCGCACCACACGCCACCCACGGTCCGCCGCGAATTGGTTCAGTTCGTCGGACGGGAGGGTGTGCACCGCCCGAAGCTCAGCCGGGTGGGTCACGAAATATTCGGGCTTGGCGGCCAGCCAGCGTTCCACCTTCTCGGCGAGGGCGACGAGGGCGGGGTCGGGCATCCGGTCACTTTGCACCAACCCGGCGGGTCGGGAGAGGATTTTTTCGCGGCGGTCGGCCGGTTGGCGTGGGGGGCGGCTTCGGTTTGCGGTTGAGTTTGTTGCCCAGCGCAGCTTTTGCCTTGGGGCCGGGCGCCGGGCCGCGTGCGTTTGGTTTTTTCATGGCTGTAAGAAAGATCGCAGACCGCGCCGCCGCCGGCTCTGGACATTTGCCGGCTCTCCCCCGGCCGGATCACGACTTGCCCGGCCGACAACGCCCTGTAAGCAGGAACGTGCGCGCAACGGTCTCCAGCGACAGGCTCGATCTCCCGCCCCAGGGGGCGGAGGTGACCGCCTCCGGTGTCCGCTACCGGACCTGGGCCGACCATACGACGATGGAAGCGCTCATCGTCAACCGGGCTGGAGATGTGCTCCGGACGATTGCTCTCGAGGCAGAGGACGGCGGTTACTTCTCCGGCGTCGATCCGGACGGGCGCGCCGGGGATCTCTACCGCTATCGTATTGACGGGAAGGAACACTGGCCCGACCCGGCGGCCCGGTTTGCGCCCGACGGGGTCCATGGGGCCGCGCAGGTGATCGACCCGGCAGGCTACCGCTGGCGCGACGCCGCCTGGAAGACGCCCGCGTCCGGTGCCCTCGTCATTTACGAGCTGCATGTCGGGACTTTCACTCCGGCGGGCACCTTCCGGGCCGCGATCGACCGGCTGGACCATGTCGCCTCGCTGGGCGCCACGGCCATCGAACTGATGCCGATTGCCGATTTTCCGGGGGACCGTAACTGGGGTTACGACGGCGTGCTCCTCTACGCCCCGGCCCGCTGCTACGGCACGCCGGACGATTTGCGCGCGCTGGTGGACGCGGCGCATGCCCGCGGCCTCGCCGTTATCCTCGACGTCGTCTACAACCACCTCGGACCGGACGGCAATTACACCGGGCTTTACAGCAAGCGCTATCTCAACCCCAACCATAAAACCCCCTGGGGCGACGGGTTTAATTTCGAGCTGGCGCCGGTGCGCGATTTCTTCCTCGCGAACGCTCCCTATTGGATGCGCGAATTTCACCTCGACGGTTTCCGGCTAGATGCCACGCATGCGATCAAGGATGATTCGCCCCGGCATATCCTGGCCGAGATCGCGGCCGCGGTGCATGCGCGCGGCGGCTTCGTCGTGGCCGAGGATGAACGCAATGAACCGCGGCTGCTTCGCCCCGAAACCCAGGGAGGACTCGGCCTTGATGCCGTCTGGGCCGACGATTTCCACCACGTCATCCGCGTGGCTCTCACCGGCGAACGCGACGCCTACTTCCAGAACTTCGAGGGGACACCGGCGGAGCTTTGCCGCACCCTGGAGAAGGGCTGGCTCTTCACCGGCCAGCCCGAGCCCGCCTCGGGCAAGGCGCGCGGAGGCGATCCAGCGGACCTTTCCCCGCACCAGTTCGTTTACTGCATCTCCAACCACGACCAGGTGGGCAACCATGCCTTCGGCAAGCGCCTAAGCCAATTAACGGACCCGGCCGCCTACCGCGCCGTCTCCGCGCTTCTCTGCCTTGTCCCGGCCACTCCGCTTCTTTTCATGGGCCAGGAATGGGGGGCTGGCACCCCCTTTCGTTTTTTCACTCATCACAACGAACAGCTCGGGCGCGACATCACCGCGGGGCGCCGGAAAGAGTTTGCCGCCTTTGCCGCTTTCCGAGACCCGGCCGTGCGCGACACGATCCCCGATCCCCAGGCGGAAGAAACCTTTCGCCGCTCCAAACTCGATTGGAACGAACCGGCGCAGCCCTCCCATGCGGCCCTGCTTGCCCTTTACCGCGAATGCCTGGCCCTGCGGCGGTCCCGGCCGAAACCCGGCGGTTTCACCGTGACGGAGCATCCTGGAGGTCTGGTCGCGCTTCGTTATACGGGCGGCCCTTCTCCGGAGCTTCTGCTCGTACTCGGCCTCGTCCCCCAGGGGGAGAACCGGGACGGCTCCAAGCCGCCGGCCACGGCTGGTCTCCGCCTCGTGCTCCACTCGAACGAAAGCCGTTTTGGCGGCGGCGACGAGACCCTGTTTTCGGTGCCCACCCTGGCCGTGTGGCAGGGAGATTGAAACGCCGCGACTGGCGCGCTGGCCGCCCTGCGCTACAGTTGTCGCCCCATGGTTTCCGAGACAGTTGAGCTGCGCGGGCACATTATCGATTCGTTGATCCTGCCCAAGGTCCTCGACGAAATCCTGAAAACGGGCGGCCAGTTCAAGATCAAGGAGATCACCATCGGCGAGAAGCGGGCTGACCAGAGTTACGCCCGGATCGAGGTTTCCATGCCGGCCGCGCGCGACCTCGAGGCGCTCACCCTTCGCCTGCGCCAGCACGGGGCCGAGGTTCGGGAAAAGGCGAACGCCCAACTGGCCCGCTGCCCCGCTGACGGCGTTTTTCCGACCGACTTTTACGTGACTACGAACCAGCAGACCTTTGTCCGGTTGGAGGGCAAGGAGTTCGAGGTCGCCTCCCCGATGCGCGACTGCGGAATTATCGTCGACAAGGAAAAGGGGAAAGCCGTCACGGCAAAGTTCTTCGATGTGAAGAAGGGGATGGAGGCGGTGGTCGGACAAAAAGGAATCCGGGTGGCACCCGTCCAGCGCACGAGCACGCCGGGCGATGTCTTCCAGTTCTCCTCCGGCAGGATCGGGCTCGACAATCCCCGCAGCGCCGTCATCCGCGAAATGGCGACGGAATTCCAGCGCGACCACGACAAGGATGGCCGCATTCTTCTCGTGGCCGGTCCTGCCGTGGTCCACAGCGGAGCGGCCGGGCACATCGAGAAGCTGATCGAGCACGGTTACATCGACCTTGTCCTCGGTGGAAACGACCTCGCGGTGCACGACATCGAGAGCGCCCTTTACGGCACCTCCTCCGGCATCAATCTCGGCCGCAACCGCAAGTCGCGCTCCGGGCACGAAAACCAAATGCGCGCGGTCAACGCCATCCGCTGCGCCGGCAGCATCGAGAAGGCCGTGGAAAAGGGCCTGCTCAAGCGCGGGATCATGCATGCCTGCGTCAAGCACAAGGTCGAACTGCTCCTGGCCGGCTCCGTGCGCGACACCGGCCCGATGCCGGGCGTCATCACCGAGGCGCTCGAGGCCCAGCGCCTCATGCGCGACAAGCTGCGCGGCGTCAGCCTCGCCCTGCTCATGAGCACGATGCTCCATTCCGCCGCGGTCCGTAATTTTCTCCCCGCGACCGCCCGCATTCTTGTGGTCGATCTCAATCCGGCCGCGGTCCAGCGCCTGACGGAATCGGACAGTTTTCAAACCGTCGGTCTCGTTACCGACGTCGAGGCGTTCCTGCGCGAACTGACCGAGGTCCTGGCCGAGTTGCGCAAGGGCGCGAAAAAATCCGCCTGATCCGCCCTTCTCCGATGCGCCAGCTCGTCCTTTGTCCGCCGGATCATTTCAGCATCGAGTACGAGATCAATCCGTGGATGAGCCGGGCCCGCGCGGCTGACATCGAGCTGACCAAGAAGCAGTGGCACGAACTGCATGACAAACTGGCCAGCCTCGAGACCGAGATCCATCTTGTCCCGCCGCAACCCCGCCTGCCCGACATGGTTTTCACGGCCAACGCCGGGCTCGCCGTCGGGCGGAAGTTCGTCCCGAGCAACTTTCGCCACGAAGAACGGTCCGGCGAGGCGCCCCACTTCGCCGCCTTCATGGAAAAGCTGGGCTACGAAATCGTCTGGCTGCCCAAGGAGCTTTATTTCGAGGGGGAAGGCGATGCCCTCTTCGTCGGCGACGCCCTCTTTTGCGGCTACAAGTTTCGTTCGGACATCCAGTCTCATCGGGCCGTGGCGGACGTCTTTGGCTGTCTCGTCATTTCCGTCGAACTCATGGACGAGCGTTTTTATCATCTCGACACCTGTTTCTGCCCGCTCCCGGACGGAAGCGCCTTCTGGTTTCCCGCCGCCTTCGACGAATACGGGCAGCGAGCCATCCGCGACCACGTGCCCAACCTGATCGACGTCGCGGAGGAGGAAGCCGTTTTCTTTTCGTGCAACGCCGTCGTCCTCGAGAAGGATATCGTCCTGCCGGCGGGCGCCACCCGGCTCATCGCCCAGTTGCACGAGAGGGGCTACCGCACGCATCAACTGCCCATGACCGAGTTTCTCAAGGCCGGCGGCGCCTGCAAATGTCTCACCATGCTGCTGCCACAGCGCGAAAGTGTCACCCCATGAAAACGATCATCCTTCTCCTTCTCACTCTCTCCCTCGCGACCGCCCAGGACGTCGCGCCCGAGCCGGGTTCCGCGGAGTGGAAGGAAATCTATTCCCCGGCTTTCACCGAACCGGACGAGATCCCGTTCGGTTCCCCCCTGCGCAAGGAACTTTTCGATCTCCTGCGCGGTCCCATGGAAAAGGCGGCGGAGAAAAAGGGGATCAAGTTCGACGGCCAGCTCAAGGCGTTCAAGAACTGGGCTTTTTTCAGCGGTCAGGTGCTCGATGCCGCGGGCGAGCCGATCGTTTTTCCTCCGGTCGACAACACCGACGCGGCGGCGCTTTGGCTCCGGACCAGGGCGGGCTGGCGCCTGGTAGATTTTGCCACCGGCTTTGGCGATCCCGCCTACTGGATCTGGGTGGAGCAATACGGCGTCCCGCCCGCGCTGGTCGGCCGCGAATAATTTTTATCGGCGCCGGCGCAGCGTCATCGGCAGTCCGCGACGCGCTTTCAGCGTCAACTGGGGCTCCAGCCGGACCTGGTGCCCACGGAGAAGACGCGGCTGCCAGCGCCGCGCGAGGATGCTCAGGACCAGCCCGGCCTGCATCCAGGCGTAGCCTTCGCCAATGCAATGGAGCAGGCCCGCTCCAAAGGGGAAATAACTGAAGCGGGGCCGCGCCGCCACCGCCTCCGGCGTCCAACGCTCGGGATCAAAACGCTCGGGATCCGGGAAAAATCGCGGGTCGCGCTGGACCAGATACTGGCTGATGTGGACGTAGGAATCCTTGGGCACGGTCAGGCCGTTAAGGGTCACCTCGCGGGTGGCGCGCCGGCCCAGGATCCAGATGGGCGGATAAAGCCGCATGGATTCGGAGAAGACCATGCGGGTATAGGGCAGGCGTTCCAGCGTTTCCACGGAGGGCAGTTCGTCACCGGTCACCCGGTCGATCTCCGCGTGCATCTTCTTTTCCGCGCCCGGGTTTTGCGCCAGCAAATACCATGTCCACATGAGCCCGCTGGCAATGGTTTCGTGGCCGCCGAGGAAAAAGGTGAGGATCTGGTCGCGGATCTTTTCGTCGTTCATCCCCTTGCGCGCCTGTTTGCTCAGGAGAACGAGCTGGGAGAGCAGATCGGGCTGGTCACACGGTCCTGCCCGGCGCTCCGCGATCAGTTCCCGGATGAGGCGATCAAGGGTCCTGGTCGCGCGGGCCACCTCCCGGTTCCCCGGCGAGGGAAAGCGCTCGAGGTGTTTGCTGGCCAGGAGCAGGTTGTTGAAGCGCGTGGCCTCCAACACGGTCACGAGCGATTCGCGCAGATCGGTCGCTTTCTCGGCGAAATCGACGTTGAAAAGGGTCCGACCGGCAATGGCGAGGGCCAGTCGGGCCATCTCCGACGCCATCTCGATCCTGGTCCCGTCACTCCAACGGTCGCGCCCGGCCACGATCTCACGCACCATAATCGGCGCCAGCGATGAGATATGCTGGCGGCTGAACGCCGGTTGCAGCAGCGCTTTCTGTTTCTTGTGAATTGTTCCTCGGCTGGTCAGGAGTCCCTGGCCGAGGAGCCGTTGCACCGGACGCGGGACCGACCGCCGCAGGTTGTCCTGGTCAAGCAGCACCGCGCGCACGTAATCGGGATGGTTCAGGAGAAAATCGTGGCGGCGACCCAGCTGCATGTGCACCACGTCGCCGTAGCGCCGGCGCGCCGACTCCAGATACCGGAGCGGGTTGCGGAAGAGTTCCGCGTACGCAAGGACGGCCGACTTCGGGCCGGGCAGGCGCGCCGCCTTCAACCCGCCCCCCGTTTGCGTTGCAGTTCGGCCTCGATCTTCCCGAGGGGAAGACAGTTGACCACGTCTTTCTTCGTCAGCCAGCCTTTGCGCGCGATGCCCACGCCGAACCAGAGATCCTGCAGGCGCTCAACACGGTGCGCGTCGGGGTTGATGACGCATTTCACCCCTTTCTCGCGGGCCAGCGGCCACCAGCGCCAGTCCAGGTCGAGCCGTTTCGGCGCGGAATTGATCTCGATCCAGGTGCCGGTCTCGGCGGCCGCCTCGATGACCGCCGGAAGATCAACCGCGTAGGCGTCACGGCGCAGGAGCAAACGTCCGGTGGGATGGGCCAGCATGGTCACGTGGCGGTGGCTGATGGCGCGGATGATGCGCTCGGTCATCTCCGCCTCCGGCATGCCGAAACCGGAATGCACGGAAGCGACCACGTAATCAAGCGACGCCAGCGTCTCCTCGTCATAATCCAGCGATCCATCCCGCAGAATGTCGCACTCCACGCCGCTGAAGAGCCGAAAATCGTCGAAGGACTCGTTCAGTTTTCGGATACGGGCCATCTGGGCCCGCAGTTGCGCCACCTCCAGGCCGTGGGCCTGGACGAGGCTGCGGCTGTGATCGGCGATCCCGAGATATTGCAGGCCCAGGTCCTGCGCGGCCGCCGCCATCTCCTCGAGGGTGTTGTGCCCGTCACTCGCCGTCGTGTGGCAGTGAAAAGTGCCGCGCAGGTTTGCCGCCTCCACCAGCCGCGGCAGCCGATCGTTCTCCGCCGCCTCGAATTCGCCGCAATTTTCGCGCAACTCCGGCGGCACAGGCGCGAGGCCAAGCGCACGATAGAGCTCCGGTTCGTCGCTGATCCGGGGCACGGGCGTGGTTGCCTTCTTTCTCCGGCCCTTCTCCGATGGCGGGGCCGGCGCGAGCCGGTACTCGTTAAGGGTCCAGCCGCGGGCCAGCGCCCGGTTGCGCATGACGATGTTATGTTCCTTGCTCCCGGTGAAGTAACTCAGGGCAAAGGGATACTCGGCGCTGCTGACCACGCGGAGGTCGCATTGCACGCCGGACTTCAGCGTCACGCTGCTCTTGGTCGGGCCACGGGCAATCACGCTTTCCACGAGCGGATGGGTCACGAAAAGTTCCATGACCGGCTCCGGTTTGCTCGAGGCGACAATGAAATCCAGGTCGCGCACGATCTCTTTCCGCCGCCGGTAGCTTCCGGCGAGGGCAACCTGCAGGGCCTCCTCGCACCCGCGCAGCGCGGCCAGCATCTGCTCCGCTTCCGGCGCCACCTGGCCCAGTTGAAAGGAACCGGCATGCTGTTTCCGCGCCGCGATCGCCTTGAGCAGTTTTTCCTGCGTGGTCCGTCCGAACCCCGGCAGCTCCGCCACCCGGCCGGCTTCGCAGGCTTCCTGCAACTGCGAGACCGAAGCGACCTTCAACTGCTCGTAGAGCGCCTTGATCTTCTTCGCGCCCAGCCCCGGCAGGGAGTAAAGCTCCAGAATATCGGCCGGAAACCCGGAGCGCAGGTCGGTCAAAACGCGGGACGCACCCGTGGTCGCCATTTCCACGATGGCGGCCGTGATCGCCTTGCCGACGCCGGGGATCTTTGCCAGCACTTCCGGGTCGGCCAGCTCCGCCCGGCTTCCCCCCCAGGCCTCGATCGAACGCGCGGCGTTTTGGTAGGCGCGAACCTTGAACGGGTTCTCGCCGTTCAATTCCAGGAGGGTGGCAATTTCCTCGAGGTGCTGTGCGATCCGGGCTTTCTCCACGCGGGAATGTTTACCGAGAAATCGGCCCGCGTCGATGCGACGGGGAATGGGGCGTGCTATCTTTTGCGCCCCCCATGACTCGACGCCCGTCCCTCTGGCTGATTCTTTGTCTCGCCGGCGCGCTCGCGCTTCCCGCGGCCCGGGCCGTCATTCTTTACCGGACGGACGATCCCGCGGCGAACACCACGCCGCCGGGCCTGGCCTTTCCGCACCGGGGCTGGGACTACGAAGGCGCCTTCGGGGGCGTGCTCGCCACGGTCATCGCGCCGAACTTCATCATCACCGCCAAACACGTGGGCGCTTCCGCCAATTTCCTCTTCCAGGGCACCGTTTATCCGATCGTGCAGGGTTATGCCGACCCGGTGGGCGACCTCCAGATCTGGAAGATCAACGGCACCTTGCCCTACTTCGCCCCGCTTTACTCAAGGAAGGATGAAACCGGAAAACAGATGGTTGCTTTGGGCAGGGGCACCCGTCGCGGCAGTCTCCTTGAGATCGACGGCCTGCCCAAAGGCTGGAACTGGGGAACAGGCGATGGGGCCATGCGCTGGGGTGAGAACATCATCGCGGGCACCTTCCAATATGGCGCCGGCAACGATCTTCTGATCATTGATTTCAACCAGGACGGCCTCCCGGAGGAATGTCATCTCTCCAGCGGCGATTCGGGGGGCGCCGCGTTCATCGAGGATCTGGGCGGCGTCCCGAAGCTGGCCGGGATCAACTTCGGCGTGGACGGTCCGTTTTACACCGCCCCGGACGGCAACACCGCTTTCAACGGCGGCGCTCTTCGACGCGCGCGGCTACTACTTCAATAACGGCTTCGGCTTCGTCCTGATCGACGGGGCCTTCCCCGCGGTCACCTCGTTCTATCCGTCACGCATCTCCACCAAGCTTCCCTGGATTTGCCGGGTGATCGCGGAGCCGCAGATCGCCCGGGAAGGCGACAATCTCTGCCTGACCTACCGGCGCCTGCAGTTCCCCGCGAGCGATGTGGTTTACCTGGTCGAACAATCACCCGACCTCGTCGTCTGGATGCCCGCTACCGTCTCCGAGCAGATTCTTTCCACGGAAGGCGTCTCCGAGATGGTCAAGGCATCGGTCGATGTGACCGGTCTGCCGCAGCTTTTTCTCCGGCTGCGCATCTACCGCCCCTAAATCATAAACGCCCGCGCTTCCGGTAGTACCGGTAGCGGTTGATGACCGTCTCGACATAACGACGCGTGGTCGGGAAATCGATGTTCTGCCGGAAACGGGAAGGCGGGATGACCACGTCGCGTCCCCCGGCCCAGCGCTGCGCCCGGCTGGCGCCCGCGTTGTATTCCGCGAGCGCAAACGGAATGGGGTCGCGCTGGTGCCGCCAGCGTTGCAGCGCCCGGGCCAGATACCAGCTCCCGGCGGAGATGTTGACCTTCGGGTCGAAGAGTTCTTCCACCCGAAAATTCCGGATCTTTTCCTCCGCCGCCCATTCCTTCGCCGCGGTTTCCGTCACCTGCATCAGCCCCCGTTCCCCGGCGGCGCCGAACTTGTGCGAGTTAAAGCCGCTCTCGCGCCAGACGACCGCCTTCACCAGCATGGGATCGAGCTTGTGCTGCGCCGCAATCACCCGGATGAGCCGATCGTGCTGGTGGAACTTGCCCGGGCTAAGCCATTCCCGCGCCGTGTAAACCGGATCGCCCGTGCGCCAGGCGAAGTAGGCCGCGGCGGCCGCGCCCGCGAAGAAGAGGCAGATGACGAGCTTGAAAGCGAAGCGGATCACCCTGCCATCCATCGACGCTTCCTCCCGCCCGGGCAATCGATTTTCACTCGATGTTGGTCCCCGCAGGATGGACAGTTTCGCCACCGGTGAAGTACGCGCGCGTCATCATAGATCGATCCATCCGGCGCGAGCTGGACTATGCCATCCCTGATGAGCTGGCCGCGCGGGTCGGGGTCGGCTCCCGGGTCCGCGTGCCGTTCCGCGACAAGTCGGCCCTCGCCACCGTCGCTGCGATCCTCGACCAGAGCGAGGCTCCCGGGATCCGCCCGCTGGAGGCTGTCCTTGGCGAGACGCCGGCGCTCCGCGGTGAACTGCTCGAGTTGGCTCGCTGGATGAGCGTCTATTATTGTTGCCCGCTCGAGACAGTCCTGCGGAGCCTTCTCCCCCAGGTCATCCGCAAGGGAGAGGTCGGCTGGAAACGGCAGTTGTTTGTCAGCCGCGACCGGCTCGCCGAACCGGAGGAAATTGAAAAGCTCGGGCGCCGCGCGCCGCGCCAGGCGGAATTGCTGACCGCGCTCAACATCCTCGAAGCCCCGGTGGCCGCAGCCGATTTCCTGCGCGAGCACGCCTCCGACAACGGCACCCTGCGCGCCCTCGTGAAGAAGGGGTTCGCCCGTCTGGTCGAGAAACCGGTTGAACGCGATCCCCATGCCGACGAGGAATTCATCGCCTCGGACAACCTGGTCCTGAACGAGGAACAGGCGGCCGCCCTGCAAAAGGTCCTCGCCGCCCTCGACGCACCGGCCACGAGCCGCCCGATTCTTCTCCACGGCGTCACCGGCAGCGGCAAGACGGAGATCTACCTCCAGGCCATCAGGAACGCGCTCGAGCGCGGTCTCACCGCCATTGTTCTCGTCCCGGAAATTTCGCTCACGCCGCAGACGGTCGAACGCTTCAAGAGCCGTTTCGCCGGGATGCAGGATGCCGTTGCCGTTTTGCACAGTCATCTTTCCGAGGGCGAACGCCACGACGAATGGCACAAACTGCATTCCGGACGCGCCCGCATGGTCATCGGCGCGCGCAGCGCCATTTTTGCCCCGCTCGAAAAGGTCGGCCTCATCATCGTGGATGAGGAGCACGAGAACTCCTACAAACAAGAGGAGGCGCCGCGCTATCATGCCCGCGACGTCGCCGTGGTCCGGGCCCGCATGGAAAAATGCGTGGTCCTGCTCGGCTCGGCCACGCCCAGCCTCGAAAGCTATCACAACGCCACCACCGGTAAGTATGACCTCGCGGTCCTCTCCCGCCGGGTGGACGACTGTCAGATGCCGTTTATCCGCGTGCTCGACCTGCGGCTCGAGCAGCGAAGGGAAAAGTATCCGCAGATTCTCGCGGGCAAACTGCGCGACGCCATCACCGCCCGGCTCGAAAAGCGTGAACAAACCATCCTTTTCCTGAACCGGCGCGGTTTCTCCACCTCGCTCCTTTGCCGCAGCTGCGGCGAGGCGCGCCGATGCCCGAACTGCAGCGTGGCCCTCACCTTCCACCGCGGCGCGGCCCGCCTGAGCTGCCACCTCTGCGGGCACACCGCGGCCGTGCCGAAGGTCTGTCCCGCCTGCCGTGAGAACGCCCTTTCCTACGCCGGCTTCGGCACCGAGAAAGTCGAGGCGACCGTCGCCGGAATCTTCCCCAAGGCGGTGGTCCGCCGGATGGATGCCGATTCCATGACGCGAAAAGACGCTTTCCGCGACACGCTGCGCGCCTTTCGCGCCGGGCGGATCGATATCCTGGTTGGAACCCAGATGATCGCGAAGGGGCTCCATTTTCCCAACGTCACCCTGGTGGGAATCATCAACGCCGATCTCGCCCTGCATCTGCCGGACTTCCGCGCCGGCGAACGGACGTTTCAGCTCCTCACCCAGGTGGCGGGGCGGGCCGGCCGGGGCGAACAGCCCGGCGAAGTCTTCGTGCAGACGTTCACCCCCTTCTCTCCCTCGATCCAGTATGCGCGGCACCACGACTTCGTCGGCTACTTCGAGCAGGAGCTCGAATTCCGGGAGCGCTGTGCTTTCCCGCCGTTCCTTCATGCCGTCCTCGTGACCGTGCGTTCCAAGCATGAGGCGCGGGCAAAGTTCTCCGCCGAGACGCTCGCGCGCCGCCTGAAATCGGTTCTGCCGGCGGAATTCATCATGGGCGACCCGACGCCCGCCCCGCTCGAGAAACTGCAGGGCTTCTTCCGTTTCCAGATCATGATCCGCGGCGCCGCCATCATGAAGTTGAGCCGCCTTCTGCGCGAAACGCTCGACAAGCTGCCCTTCCCCGAGGACGTCGCCGTGGCCGTGGATGTCGACCCTTATCAGTTGCTCTGAACCGGCCGTTTCCGGCTTACCGAAGCCAGTCCTGGCAATCCCATCCCAGCAGCGTTTCCACCCGGCGGATATCATCCGCAAACAACGGCTTCAGCCTGGCCCGCTCTTCCGGGGACAGCTTCCGCGCGTCGCGGGTCCGGTGCGGCGCCACGCCCGGCCGGATGACCACGCGCGGCACCGCGAGGAAATCGCACACCTGGTTGACCGTCCCCTGCTGGTCCGCGCGGAAATTCTCGTACTTCAGGAAAAGAAGCTGCGCGGCCGGAAAATATGCCCGCACATGCTCGATCTGGCCGGCGTAAAGACCGCGCGCGACATAGGTGAACCGGCGTGACTGCCCGGACGCGCTCGCCTCCGCATGCTGCCGCGGCGCCGCCTCCATCGCCTCGATGAAATCGGGCGGCGCCGTGCCGCGCGCCCGCTGCATGTTCCATTGCGAATAGGCGCGCGCGATCGGGTCGCGCAGGATAAAGATCAGTTTGAGCGCAGGGTGGTAATCCCGCAGGCGCGGGATGGCGGCGCGCCAGAAGAAGTAGATCGGGGTGCATTCGCCCGCCGCCAGGGTCTTCCGCCCCGGCCGGAAAGCCGCGTGCAGCGGCCCGTAATCCACCGGGTCTTCCCGGAAGTTGTCGTCGTTATCGAAGAAATGCAGTTCCTTGGCGCCCGTCGGCATGGCGATGCGCGGATGCTGCTTCAAATACTCGTGCAGGGCGGTGGTGCCCGCCTTTTGCACGCCGCCAATCACGAAATCGAGCCGGGTGACGCGGCGCCGCGACCAGATCATGGCGCAAGGTCAGGCGCCCCGCCCGAAGCGCAACCTAAATGCCGGGCCCGGGCGCCGCTTCCCCCACGCGCAGGCTCATGCCCATGACGTGGAAAATCTCGTCCCGGCACGCCAGGTAACCCGGCGCATCGAGGTCACGCGGCCGCGGCAGGTCAATCGGGACCACCCGCTCGATCCGGCCCGGACGGGCGCTCATCACCAGGACGCGGTCGGCCAGTTGCACCGCTTCCTCGATGTCGTGCGTCACGAAGAGAATCGTTTTCTTTTCGCTCTGCCAGATCCGGACAAGGTCGGTGCGCATCTTCAGGCGGGTCAGGAAATCGAGCGCCCCGAACGGCTCATCCATGTAAATGATGTCGGGATTGGCCGCGAGGGCGCGGGCGATCTCCACCCGTTGTCGCATCCCCCCGGAAAGCTCGCGCGGCCAGGCGTTCTCAAAACCCTCCAGGCCAACCATGGCGATGTAATGGGCCACAATCTCCGCCCGGCGCGCTTCCGCATGCCGTCGCAGGCCGAAGCCGATGTTCTCGCGCACGTTGAGCCACGGGAAAACGCCGTTCTCTTGAAAGACAAAGATTCGGCGCGGATCCGGGCCGCGCACCGGTTCGCCTTCCACCAGGACTTCGCCGGCGTCGGGTTCAAGGAAGCCGCCCACGATATTGAGCAGGGTCGATTTGCCGCAACCGCTCGGACCCACCAGGCAGACAAATTCACCCGGGGCCACTTCTGCCTCGATGGCGCGGAGCACCTCCACTTCCTCACCCCGACGCTGGCCGGCGAAAGTCATCGAAACGTTCCGGATGGAAATGGCGGGGCGCTCATCGGCGGGTCAGGTATCCCCAGCGCACCTCGTCAAAGCGCTCGAGTCGACGCACCAGCAGATCGAGGACAAGCCCGATCAGGCCAATCATGACCATGCCGGCGACGACAAGGTCGTAGCGTTTCCCGGCGTTGCGCGCGTCGATGATGAGGTAACCAAGGCCGCTGTTCACCGCGATCATCTCGGCCGCGACCACCACGAGCCAGGCCACGCCGAGGGCAATGCGGACCCCGGTGATGATCTGCGGCAGGCTCGCGCGAAAAATGACCTTCCGAAAAAGCTCGCCCCGGCCGAGGCCGAAGTTCTGCGCGGCGCGCAGATAAACGGGCTGCATGTTTTGCACGGCGGCGATGGCGGAGACCGTGATGGGGAAAACGCTGGCGAGGAAGATGAGGAAGATGGGCGCGGCGTCGGTGATCCCGAACCAGAGGATGGCGACGGGGATCCAGGCAATCGGTGAGATCGGGCGCAGCGCCTGGAGCAGCGGGTTGAAGGCTTGAAAGGCGCGCCCGTACCAGCCCAGGAGAAGACCGAGCGGAACGCCCAGGAGAACCGCCAGGGTGAAGCCCCAGCCGACCCGGAAAAGCGACGCCACCACATACTTGAGGAGCAGACCTTTTTGCGCCAGTTCACCCAGCCCCCGGGCCACTTCTCCGGGCGTCGGAAAAAGCAGGCTCCCGGAGATGCGCACCGCGGCGTGCCAGCCCGCGAGAAAAAGGAGCGCCACCGCCAGGGGCAAAACAAAATCCCACACCCTCCCTCCGGCGCGCTCCCTGCGTCGCGAATCGTTTCCTCGCGCCGCTTTCATGGCGCTCTCCCGTCAAAAGCGTACGGCACCACCTCGTCGTCGTCGGGGGCAAATGATGGATCGACGTAATCCTCAAAACGCACGGTTCCCTGCAGGATGCCGGATTCGCGGGCCAGTTGCGCGATCTCCTCGAAGTCCGCCCGCGCCGGCTTGAGCTGGCTGTAGCGCACGCGATCCGGCGGCTGCGTGAGCACATGGCGAAGCAAACGCGGGTCCTGGTTGTAATACCGGGTGCTGACGAACTCCGCCGCGGCCAGGCGTTGCTCCATTCCGGCATCGAGCCATTTGCCGCTCCGCGCGATGCCATCCACCAGTTCCTGGACATCGCCCCGGCGCTCCTTGATCACCTTTTCCGAGACGGCCAGAACGCACGAGATGAAACCGGGCCAGACCTCCCGGACCCGGTAGAGCACGCGCCCATATCCGTCCAGCTCGGTCTGGGCCATGAACGGTTCGCCCGAGGTAATGGCGTCCACCGAGCGGGCGTAAAGCGCCGCCGGCATGTCGGGCGGCGGCATCTCCACCATCCTCACGTCATCAAGGGTCAGGCCGGCCTTCTTCAATTCGCGAAAAAGAATCAGACGGTGGTTGGCGTAGCGCCCGGGCACGGCAATCGTCTTGCCCCGCAGATCTTCCGTGCGCCGGATATCGGAATCCCGGTGCACCACCACGTCGGCGCCCTCGCGGTGCCCGAGATAAACAATCTTGATCGGCACGCCCTGTTCGCGCAGCGCCATCGCCATCGGGGCGAGGATAAAGGTGGCGGAGGTGTGGCCGCTGAGATACGCCTCCTTCAGTTCCGGCCAGCCGTGAAAGCGGATCGGCTCAAAAAGGTTTGTCCCCGTCATCTGCCGGTTGATGAAGTCGGTCACAGGACAGGTGAGATGGCAGGTCACCGGCAGGAAACCGACGCGGAAAGCCGGGCCCCTTCGCTCTTGTCCGGGAGCAGGATGAAACCAGCGCAGGTTCAGCCAGCCGTGCAGCAGCGTGATCACCGCCAGCGTCAGGAGAAGGATCAGCGCGATTTTTTTCAGGAAAGGCATGGCGGCTGGGCGCGACCATACCCCAGCGGTTGCCCCGGGAAAACAGCGGCCTTCCGGCCTCCCCGCGAAAGTTCCCTGCATCTGCCTGGCGCAAAAGGGCGAATCACCCCTTGTAACCAGCTGGGTTAAACCGGCTCAACTCCAAGGAAGAAAGAAATATGAAGAAACTGACATTGACACTCTGCGGCGCGGCGCTCTTTGCGGCGGTCGCTCTCGCAGGCAAAAATCCGATGGTTGGCGGCGCCGAGATGTATCCGAACAAGGATATCATCGAAAACGCGGTCAACTCCGACGACCACAAGACCCTGGTCACCGCGGTGAAGGCCGCTGACCTCGTCGAGACCCTCAAGGGCCCGGGACCGTTCACCGTTTTCGCGCCGACCGATGAAGCCTTTGGCAAACTGCCGGAAGGAACCGTCGCGACGCTGGTGAAACCGGAGAACAAGAAGACGCTCACCGGCATCCTCACCTACCACGTTGTCGCCGGCAAAGTGACCGCGTCCGACCTGACCAAGCAGATCAAGGACGGCAACGGCAGCGCCAAGCTGAAGACCGTGAATGGCGAGACCCTCACGGCCAAGGCCTCGGGCGACTCCGTGATGTTGACCGATTCCAAGGGCAATTCCGCCACCGTCACAATTGCTGACGTGATGCAGAAGAACGGCGTGATCCACGTGATCGACACCGTGGTCATGCCCTAAGGACCTTTTCAGGTAGCCAATGGGTTAACGGGCGGCGTTGCAAAACGTCGCCCGTTTTCTTTTTGCGGACGACGGGCAGGCGAAACGCGCGGGAAAGCCGGCAGACGGGTTCGAACCGACGACCTGCTGATTACAAATCAGCTGCTCTACCAGCTGAGCTATGCCGGCGACTGGTCGCGGGCAAGTTAATGCAGGGGCGCCTCATGACAAGCCGGGGGTGACCGGGGTGTCTGCCGGGTGCCTTTTTCAGGCTTTGAGCGACTAAAATGGGCTGGATTTAAGGCGGGCGCTCTGATTCCCTTTGAGACCATGAACGCCTGCATGCTGCGCTTGTGGATTCCTTTTCTCCTTCTTTCCGCCCTGGTGGCCCCCGCGGCGGAGGCGCAGACGCGCCCGGCTCTTCTCGGCAGCGGACCGACTTCGCTGATCGACATGGTGGACACCCAAAAGATCGCTGCGGCCGGAATGAAGGATGGCCTGGTCATGTTCACGGTCTTCGTGACCTCGAGCGGGGTGCCGAAGTCGCCCGCCACCTTCCGGGAATCAAAGGGATCCAAGCCGCTCGTGGCCGAGCTGCGACGCTGCCTCGAGCGCTGCCGTTTTGTTCCGGCGACCTACAAGGGGACACCGGTGCCGACGCAGTACTTCGGGACCGCTCTTATCTTCACGGCCGGTGGCAAGCCGCGGCTGCGCATTTTCTCGAACAACAACCTCGAAGACGTGAAGAGCCAGGCTGATTTTATCGCGCCGCAACTCATCCTGGGCACCAGCGACTGGAACACAGCCAAGCACATGATGGAGAGCGCCCGGACCATCCTGCGCAGCGGCACCTGCGAAGTGGCGATCACGGTGGACACGGAAGGCTTCGTCAAGGGGATCAAAGTCCTGAACGAGAATCCTTCCGGTTACCGCTTCGGCGAAGCCACGGTGAAGGAGATGGAGAAGGCGCGCTTTATTCCCGGGTTCCGCAATGGGCGACCGGTCAACAGCACCTTCGTTTACACCCAGCTCCTGCGCGCCTCGGTGGTGGAATTCGAGCAGCCGATGCACGGCTCGCTGCTGCCGCCGCGCTAGCGACGGCCCGCCCGGGATTGCCTTACTGCCGCGTCGTGACCGAGAGCGGCTCGGCCGTCTCCAGGTTTTTTACCACGGTGCTGAGGTAGACGGATTCCGGGTAGAGGGTCTTGTACTTGGTGATCTCGGCCCGGTTCATGACCTTGAAGCCGTAACGCTCGAACATCCGCTCGCCTCGCCGACTCTCGAAGGTGACGATCTGGCCGTAGACCTGTTTCTCGCCGCAGCGATAAAGGTAGGAAAGAAAGTCGCTCATGAGCGCGCGGGTTGTTTCCATCTTCCGCGCGTCTGGCAGCAGGTTGATGTGAAAATGCGGGGTGCGCCTGGGCGCGGCCGGGACCTCGCGCCAGCCGTTCATCACGATCCAGCGGATGAACCGCCGCGAACGCTCGCTGTAGCGGGGAAACCTGAGCAGGGCCCGCAGCGTCAGGCAGACGTTCTGATAAAAGGAATAGAGCTGGTTCAGGAACGGTTTACGGCAGCCGAGCAGGTAGCCGCGCAGGTCGCCTTCCTTCTCGATGACAAAGGAGGATTCGGGCTCGTGGTCGGTGTAATAGGTCGTGAGGAAATCGGCAAAGAGTTCCCGGTCCTCGTAAACGGGGTCGATCGGTTCCCCGAGAAACCCGGTCTCGCAGCAAAGACGCCGGACCGCTTCCCGGTCGGAAGCGCGGTAGGGACGGATGATAAACGGATGCTCGGACTTCAATCTTACCCCTTCTACCTCCCGCAGACCTCCCGGTAAACGGAAAACAAGCGCTCAAAGACAACCGGCCAGGCATAGCGATGCCCCACGCGGTCGGCCGCGGCCCGTCCCAGGGCGGGCAAATCCTGTTCCGCGATCCGGGCCACCGCCTCGGCCAGGTCCGCCGGGGTGTTGGCGGAAGCCCATGCCTCCTGTTCGTGGAGGATGATCCGATCCATGTAGCTGCCCCGAATCCCAACCACCGGCGTTCCGCAGGCCTGGCTTTCGAGCGTGACCAATCCGAACGTTTCCTGGATCCCGGGATGAACGAAGAGGTCAGCCGCGCGATAAAACTGCGCGAGCTCGGCGGAATCCCGGCTGTAGGGCACCCAGGTGATGGCTGCGCCGGCAGCAAGACGACGCCGAAGACGGTCGCGCTGCGCGCCCTCGCCCACCACGAGGAGATGGAAACGCCCGGGCGACCGTTCCGCGAGGAGATCAAAAGCCTCCAGCAGGGTCTGGAAGTTTTTTTCCGGGGCAAGCCGGCCAACATAGAGAAGAAGCAGACGGTCCGGCGGCACGGCCAGGCGCGCCCGCGTGGTTTCGGCATCATCCGGGCCGGGTTTAAAGAGACGGGTGTTCACCCCGAGATCGACTTCACGCACATTACGAACCCCCCACTGCGTGAGAAGGCGGGCCAGCGGCTCCGCGGGCACCAGGGTGGCGGCGAAGTGGTTGTAAAGCCGGACGACGTAACGGCGCGCGTGGTCCATGGCGAACTCGGTCGCGGTGCGCCCGAAAAATCTGGCGATGCGGCGCAGGTAGGCCTCGGGAAAATGGGAATGGTAGAACCCGATCACCGGGATGCGCAGGGCGCGCCCGGAGGCGATGGCCTTCCACGCGGTCTGGTAGGGATCGCCCACCTCGATCACGTCGGGGCGTTCGCGCTCGAAGACGCGTTCGACCGCCTGGAGGTTGAGCAGGGCGCGGTAACGCGACGTTCTCGAAATCAGCGGCGAATGGATTCGATAGATCCGTGAACGCCCTTCCGTCGTCGTCTCCGTCCGTGCATCCGGGACAATCAGGACATGCTCGTCGCCGGGCCGGGCCTCCTGCAAATAGGCAATCTTCTCCTGCACATAGCGTTTCACCCCGCCGCTCAGGGGCGAGTAAAACTGCGTCAGGTCGCAGATCTTCAAGGCGTGGGCGTCAGGTCCCGGCGAGGCTGCTCAGGTAGCGTTCCGCCTCCATGGCGGCGGCGCAGCCCGAGCCCGCGGCCGTGATGGCCTGGCGGTATTCGCGGTCGGCCACGTCACCGGCAATGAACACCCCGGGGTGCTTGCTTCGGACAAGGTGTTTCGCGATGAGATAACCGTCCGGGTCGGTCTCGAGTTTCCCGCGATAAGCTTTCGTGTTCGGGTCATGCCCGATGGCGACAAAAACGCAGGCGATCGGAAGTTCCCGTTCCTCATTGGTCTCGATGTCGCGCAGCATGACCGCGCGCATCTCGCCTTTCTCATCGGGGAGATACTTCGTCACCACGGTGTTCCAGATCGGCTCGATCTTTTCGTGCGCCAGGACGCGCTCCGCCATGATGGGCGAGGCGCGCAGTTTATCCCGCCGGTGGATCAGGTAAACTTTCGAGGCAAATCGGGTCAAAAAGAGGGCCTCCTCGGCCGCGGAATCGCCGCCGCCGATCACGCAGACCGGCACATTCCGATAAAAGGCGCCGTCACAAGTGGCGCACGAGGTGAGGCCGTGCCCGATCAACTTCTGCTCGTGCTCGAGCCCGAGCCAGCGGGCGGAGGCGCCGCTGGCGATGATGAGCGCCTCCGTTTCCACCCAGTCGTCATCGATCTTCAAGCGCAGGACCGGCGAAGAAGCGTCGAAATCCGTGGCCTCGGCATAAGAGAAGCGCGTGCCGAACTTCTCCGCCTGCGCATGCATGTTCATGATCAGCTGTGGACCCTCGATCCCCTCGGGGAAGCCGGGAAAATTCTCGACCAGGGTGGTCGTGGAAAGCTGGCCACCGGGCTGGCTTCCCTCCAGGACAAGCGGCTTGAGATTGGCGCGTGCGGCGTAAATGGCAGCGGTCAGGCCGGCGCAGCCGCTCCCGACAATGATGACTTTTTCCATGGGACGGGCGGGACATTAGCACGAGGCGCGGGCTTCGTCGCGCGAGGCCCGGGCCCGCAAAATTCCGCAGCCTGGCGCGCATTTCCGACGTAAGGGAGAGCACCATGCCGGAACTCGCCGAAGTGGAATGGTATCGCCGCCAATGGGATCCGGGCCTCGGTCAAACCGTGCGCCGGGTCGCATTGCATCGGAAAAAGCGGATCTTTCGCGGCACCGACACCGACGCGCTGGAAGAGCACCTGGCCGGCGCGCGTTTTCTCGCGTCCTCGGCCCGCGGCAAACGGATGCTTTTCGAGTTCAGCGGCCGCAACTGGCTCGGCCTGCACCTTGGCATGAGCGGGAAGCTGCGGACGGAGCCATCCGATTTCACACCGGAGAAACACGATCATCTCGTCCTGCAGTTCAGGAAGGTCGCCCTGGTTTTCCGCGATGCCCGGCTCTTCGGCCGCGTCCAATTTCATCACGGCCAGGAAGCGCCGCCGTGGTGGCCGGTGAGCGTGCCCGAAATCGGTTCGCGACAGTTTCGCCGCCCCTTCTTCGACGGTTTCCTGACGAGGCACGCCCGCGCCCCGATCAAGGCTGTGCTCCTGCGTCAGGAGGGATTCTCGGGGGTCGGAAACTGGATGGCCGACGAGATTCTGTGGCGTGCCGGGCTTTTCCCGGGAAGACCGTCCGGCAGTCTTCGCCCGGACGAACGGGCCCGGCTCTTTCGCGAAACCCGGTTTGTCGCCCGGGAAGCGCTGCGCACCATCGGCCGCAGCTTTGCCGATCCGCCCGCCACCTGGCTGATTCATCAACGCTGGAAACCGGGGGGCCTCTGTCCAAAACACGGAACAACTCTGGCGCGAAGCACTATCGGGGGACGAACCACAGCCTGGTGTCCGCGGTGCCAGCCGCAACGCGCGCTCAGCGCTCGAGCGCGACGCGAAAAAGTGTCGTGATGATGCGGACGCCGGCGACGAGCGTGCCGCGCAGAGTGCCGGAAACCTTGGAAACGCCACCGGTCCGGCGGCGGTGATCCACCGGCACCTCGAGGATGCGGAGGCCGAGCCGGGCCGCGCGCATCTGCATCTCGATGTTCCAACCGAAATTCGGCTCGCGCATTTCCAATCGCCGCAGGGCCGGAAGGCTGATGGCGCGGAAGGGTCCCATGTCCGTGTAGCGGACGCCGGTGGTCAGCCGCATGAGAAACCCGGCAAAATAGCCGGCAAAGATCTGCTGGAAGTTCATGCTGCCTTTTTCGCGCCGGCCGCGGGTGCGCGAGCCGATGACAAAATCTTCGCGGTCATCGGCAATGGGTTGCACCAGCCGGTCCATCTGCTCGGGACAATCGCTGCCGTCGCCATCGAGGAAGACCACAATCCCGGTTTCGGGCGGAAGAGCCGCGAGGCCGGCGAGGCAGGCCCGGCCGTAGCCACGCCGCGGCTCCGTGACGACGCGCGCTCCGGCTTCCCGGGCGCGAACGGCCGTTTCGTCGGTGCTGCCGTTGTCCGCCACAATGACCTCCAAAGGGATGCGGGTGGCGAGACAGGCGCGGACGACATCGCTGATCGGCTCCTGCTCGTTCAGCGCGGGAATGATCACGACCGTGTTCATCGCAGGACGAGGGCGGCAATCCCGAAATAGAGCGCGAGGGCGACGATATCGGTAAGGGCGAGGGTGAGGGGCCCGGCCGAAATCTTCGGATCGAGTTTCCAGCGGTGGAGAAGCGAGGGAACGCCGAGACCGAAGAGACAGGCGACGATCAGCGAGAGGAGGATGCTGCTGCCGATGGCAAAGGCGGCGGCCGGCTGCTGTTTCCAGGCGATGATGACCAGCGCGACGATAAGGCCGCAGGCCGAACCGAGGAGAATCGCGGTGCTGACCTCCCGGCGGAACGCGCCCATGAACCATTCCCGGCTCACCCTCTGGGCCCGCAGCGCCTGGATGGTAAGGGTCATGGATTGCATGCTCACGCTTTCGTTAAGCCCGAGAAACAGGGTCAGAAAAAAGGCGATGATCAGGCTCCCGGCGAGGGTGGCCTCGAACAATCCGGCCAGCATCGCGCAAAACGTCCCGGCGGTGATGGTGACGAGAAGCCACGGGAGACGCAGCCGAAAGCGTTTCCAGGCCGAGGCGCCCCGCATTTCGCCCAAACGAAAACCAAGCGTCTCGAAAACCGCGCTTTGCGCCTCGGATTCCTCCGCCTCGAGCATCTCGGTGGTGAACAGGTTCACGTCGACCACGCCGACGACGCGCTGGTTCTCGTCCACCACCGGAAAGGCGAGAAATTTGTAGAGCACGAAAAATTCGCAGGCCTCGAGCACACTGGCCCGCGCCGGGACGGCCACCACCCGTGGAATCATGATTTCCCGCACCAGCTTGTCCAGCGGCGCGGTCAGGAGGCGCCGGGTCGGGAGCACGCCCGCCAGCTTTTCCTCGTCATCGACCGCATAGAAATAAATGACCCGTTCGCCCACGCCTTCCGTGCGGATGCGATCGAGCGCCGCCTGCACGGTCATGCCGGTGTCGAGCAAGGGGAAATCCTTGCGCGCGTGGGTCACGACCGGCTCGTGAAAATTGAGCGGCGTCATGAGGCCGGGACCGCGGCGGCGCGGTGGACGATTCCCTTTTTACGGAGGATATCAGCGGCTTCCGTGAAATAATCGCGCACATCGCCCTGCGATCGAATCCAGGAGAGATAACGCTCAATGCCCTCGCTCAGATCGACCTGTGGCGTGTAGCCCGCCGCGCGAATCCGGTCCGTTCCACTGGTGAGATGACGCATTTCGCCGGGGCGAAACTCGCCGTTCACCTCCGGCGCGATATCGATGCCCAGCGCGGCGGAGATCAGCCGGGCGACTTCGCGAATGGTCACGCCGCGGCCGCTGCCGACATTAACCGGGAGGCCATCGAGCCGGTCGGTGCTGGCGGCGAGGAGATTGGCGCGCGCGATATCTTCCACGTAGGAAAAATCGCGGGTTTGCCCGCCGTCCTCGTACAAGACCGGCGGCAGGTTGTTCAGGAGCCGCGTGCAGAAGATGGCAATCACGCCGGTGTAAGGATTGAAGATCGACTGGCGCGGACCGTAGGTGCAGGAGTAGCGGAGCGCGACGGTGGGAATCCCGACCTGCCGGCCCCAGAGCAGGACCAGTTTTTCCTGGTCGACCTTGGTCAGGCCGTAAACCGTCTCGCCGCCGGTCGGCGCTTCCTCCGGCGTGGGGACGCTTTCGGTGGCGCGTCCACAGTGCGGGCAAGGGACGCTCCAGTCGCCGGTGCGCAGTTGTTCGACAGGACGCACCGGTGGAAAAACGAGGCCATGTTCGGGGCACCGTCCGGCGCCCTCGGCGTATACAGCCTGCGAACTGGCGACCACCACCTTGCGCACCGGGAGATTCTCGTCGCGAATGATCTCGAGCAGGAGCGCGGTCCCGAAAGAGTTCACGTGGACATATTTCGAGATGTCCGGCATGTAACCGCCGTAGGCCGCCTGATGGAAGACAACATCGATGTCGCGTAGCGCCTGCGTGAGGGCGGCACGATCGCGCATGTCCCCCTGGCTGAACTCGGCCTTCGGGTTGATCCAGGCCGGACAACCCTGCCGGTGCGTGTTGGGCTCAAGGTTATCGAGCACCCGCACCTGCCAGCCTTCGCGGACGAGGAGGTCAGTAAGGTGCGAGCCAATCAGGCCCGCGCCGCCCGTGACCAGCGCCCGTTTTAACTTTTGCACCCTCTTTTGTAGCGGCGGCGGCCGGTTGTCGCAATGCCCGGCGCCCGGGGGATGCGGAGATGAGGATGGAAGATCGAGGATGGAGAATGGCGAGCACGCCATGCGCTTGGGAACAGCGGTCAGCCTTGCGGTCTGGATCCAAGATGGCTAGAACACTTTCCATTCGCTCTCTGCGCCACCCCGCCCGTTCTCGCCCTTTGTTCTCGTCAGGCCGCACCGACCGTTCATGGGAGCTGAAAATCCGCACCTCGGTGTGAAGATGATCCGACAACGCGTTATTGAGCAGCTTAGGCAACAACAATGGCTCGCCGTCGGGATCGAGCTGCTGATTGTGATCGGGGGTGTCTTTATCGGCCTGCAGGCTTCCAACTGGAACCAGGATCGAGCAAGCGCGCGGCAGGGCGCGATTTTCGCCGAGCGCCTGAAGGGCGACCTGCGTCATGAGGACTGGGTTTACCAACTCCTGATCAGTTACAGTCGTCAGGTCCTGAAAAGCGCGGACGAGGCCGTAGGCGCGCTGGAGGGCAAAACATCGCTCTCGGACGAAGCCCTGCTGGTGAGCGCATATCGCGCCACGCAATACAAGCAACCGCTCCGTCGCCGTTCGACTTACGATGAGTTGATTTCCACGGGTACGATAGGCTTCATTCTGGATGAGAAGCTGCGCGACACGGCGATGCGCGCCTACAATCTGACGACGATTGATAATATGGGGCGTGAGGGCCTATCCCGCTACCGCGAAGCTTTCCGGATGGCTTTGCCCAACGAAGTGCAGCGTGCGCTGGCAAAGAACTGCGGCGACCAATATATCGCGCCGGGAGACTACGGAGCCATTCCCAGCGTCCTCGATTATCCCTGCCGGCCCGAGCTAAGCGCGCAGGCCATCAGCGAATCCGCGCAGACGATCCGGTCCACTCCCACTCTCCTGCCGCTGCTCCGGCTGCGCATCGCCGATATGGAGACACGCATCGGCGATCTGACCAAAAACAATCGGACCATTATGGATGACCTGCGTGCGCTGGCCAAGAAGAAGCAGTGAACGCTCACACCCGTCCGCGGTCCCGAGGGACTGGATTTAGGCTGTGGTCAAGCGGGCCGGGCCCGGAGACCAAGCGCCGGCAACCGCTCCAGGAACCGGCGCGTCTCGGGCGCGGGAAAGCCCGCATTTTCGGAACAGGCAAAGTCGTCAATCAACCGGCGCAGGGTCGAATGATCGTCCACGTCGAACCAGGTCGGGAGCCGGTGGACGCGCAGGGAAAGCGCGGCGGCGCGTTGCACCGTCTGGGCCGTGACGGATTCGGTGCTCCAATCGATCCCCTGAAAAAGGCCGGGGGAGGAACGCGACATCCCGACCAGGTAATAACCGCCGTCGTCAGACGGCCCGAGCACCACCTCCGCCGGATCACCACTTCTGAGCACGGTGACCGCTTCGCGATAGGCCGCCACGGGGACAGTGGGGCTGTCTGAATCAATCAGGCAGACGCTGGCAAAACCGACGGAGAAAAGATCCTCCACCGCGTGAGTGAGCCGCTCCCCGAAATCGTCGCCGCGTTGCGGAAGGAGCAGGAAATCGGGCGGCAGGATCCCGGCGTAATCGCCTTCCGCGCCGGCCGGCGTATAGACCCCGACGCCCTGCGCGCAGCGACGTTCCTCCGCGAACGAGGCCCCGTGCAAAGCGGCCGCGGTATCGCGCAGAAAACAAATATTGAGGGCGGCGGCTTCCTCCCCGGTGAGCGGCGGCTGCAGGCGTGTCTTGACCGTTCCGGCGCGGGGCGCCTTGGTCATGATGGCCAGCGCACACAGTCCGGGCGTCACTTGGCTGGGACGACCCGGTTCCAGCAGGCGATGCGTCACAGTCATGCGCCTGCTCTCTGGGCCGGGCGCGAGAAGGCGTCAACGCTTTTCGCAAACCGCATATTGGTAGCGCCCTCGTCTCCATCCCTGGTTCGCCGCCACCCCTGGGTGGGGATGTCGGATCTTTCAGGCGCGGGACCGACGCGTTAATCCCGACTGTCGCTGGGCCCGATCTCGTAAACCTCCACCAAGGCGACGCCTGTCTCGCTCTTACCACGGACCAGCGCGGTGTAGGTATCGAAGGCTGTTCTGAAAAGGATTGCTGATTCTCGAGAGTCGAGCGGGGCGAGTCCGGTCCCTATGATGTCGCCCGCATCCGGGGAGTCGACCCAGTCATCATTGCTAGCCACAGAATTGCCATTGGCGTCGTACAATTCCAGGAGAGGATCCGGTAAAGCATTGGCAACCCCCGCCGTCGTCAGAGACCCGCCAAGGGCACGCAGCAGGATCGAGGTCGGTATATCTCCCCTCACAATAAAGCCGCCGATCAGCACGTCGTCGTCGCCTCCAACCAAGGCGCGAACCGAGATGTTCACAAGATTCGAGTCTTTTTCGAAGAGATCGATGTCATACGCCTCCACCAAACCGATCCCCACCGTGTCGTTCTTCCCGCGCAAGATGGCGGTATAATTCATCTCGGCGGCCAGCGTGACAAGAATGGCGGCTTCTTCATTGGCAGCGGGGGCCAGCCCCGTCTCCTCAAGCTCGGTTTCCTGCGAATCACGCCAGTTGTCGTTCATGGCAATCAGCGCGCCGTCCCCATCGTAGATTTCCAGGACCGGATCGAGCAACAGGCCCGGCAAGGGCAAACCTGCAGCATTGAGAGAGGGCCCGATTCCCCGGAAGACCACGGACTTCACGGGCGGGACGTCAGGTATACGGGTTTCGGTCTCAATCCTCTCCCGTATGATCATGCCGGCAATGACCACATCATCGCCGGTTCCCACCGCGGCCCGGCCGGAAATGTTGCGTAGATTTGTGCGTTCGCCTGCGAAGGTCAGATCGGTGCAGTTTCCAGCCGCGCTCCCAACCAATTCCTCCGTCGTGACGGGAACGGAGAAACGAAAAATTTGGCTGCTATCGCTCTTACACGCATACAAGGTCCCGTCCCGAGGGTCTACCCCCAGCCCGTCGTAGAATAAATCCAGTTGGGTGGATTCAATGCAGGCTCCCGTGGAAGGATCGAGACGCAGAAGCGCATTATCGTTCAGGGCCGTGATGACGGTGGCGTAGAGGACGCCGTCGCCCGAAAAAGCCAGGCCTCCAATTTTCTGCGCACAGCTTGCTCCGAGCAAGGTCGCTTCGGCCGTAGCCGTATTGATTGTGTATATTTCCCCTGTTCCGGCACGTGAGCCGTAAAGGATATTTGTTCCAGGTTGAAAACTAATGTCTGCGATTCGAATATTCATCCCTCCCACCGTGATGACGCCGCGGTCCGCCAGCAGTTCACCCGTCGTCGGTTCGAGCTCGAGCAACCGTCCTTCCGCCGTGTCGTTGGGATTTCCCGACCCGGCAGGCTGAATGGTCGCATAAAGCCGGCCTCCGGTGTCGAAGGCAAGTCCCGCGACTCTATTTGTTCCGCCCGGACTGGCCAGGACCGCGCCGGTCGCGTCACCGGGATCGAACGTGAAGATTTCTCCACTCGTCCCTGACCCGTAGGAGACAAATGACCAGGCGAAGCGTGTCAGCCCTAAAAGAAGAACCAAGACGATTCCAACGAAAAGAATGGGGCGGGTTTTCATATTTTGGTATTAGGAAGCACGGGCGAACCAATTTGTGCCCGTCTACTCCCGGCCTGGTCGAGAGACCAGTTCCACCCATGCTTACCCTGCCGCTGACGCGTGGTTCGATGAATGCCTCGTTTGGCTGGCCGCGAGGTTGACCAGCGCAAAGGGCTACGTCCAGAAGAAAAGAGCCTGCTCTCAGGTCGGCTGAGGATGGCTCATGCGACCTGCTCTCTGTGTCGCGGTCGGGGGAGCGTCAACGCTTTTTGCAAAGGGCGTACTGGTAACGGCCGCGCTTCCAGATTCGCTGTCCCTCCCACGGCTGGGTGGAGAAGAGGGCCTGGAAGGAGGGCGCGGCAAAGACCCGCACCCGGCCCGGTTCACGGCGCCCGCGAAATCCGGTCAGCCGGGCCACGCTCCGCATGAGCAGCAGTGGGATGGAAGCCCAAACGACAAAACGGGGTTCACCGATAAAGCAACTCCCGCCGGGGGCGAGCACACGATGGATCTCGGCGACGGCCTGGCGTGGGCGCGGCAGCACGGTGAAAAGCCGGGAGGCGACAACGTGCTCGAACGAGCCGTCCGGATACGGCAGGGCGAGGGCGTTAACGCTTTCGAAGCGGCACTGGCGCAAGCCGAGACGGGTCGCCTGGTTGCGCGCGCGCTCGAGTTGCTCGGGCGACTGGTCGACCCCGGTGACCCGCAGGCCGGGATGACGCCGAGCCAGCCGGCAGGAATAAAAGCCGGGGCCGCACCCGAGCTCGAGCAGACGGGTGCCGGGCGGGGGCGCCCCGTTCGGCCAGAGATTGCGCGCGATCCGTGCGGTGTCGTCGCGAAAAAGATGCTCGCGAAAGAAAATGTAGAGCCAGGCAAACCGTTCAAAGAGACTCTCCCGCCGGGTGGGATGGTGCGGTCCCCCCAGGCGCGATGAGGCCGCAGAAGAGGGAGCAGCCAGCAGAGCGGGTGGAGTCACGGCGCTCCTGAATCGCGGGCCAGAAGGCTTCCGGATGGCCTGCTTTTCCCGGCCGACCGGGCATGGTCATCCCGAAGCCGTTATTAACATTTCTTTAAGAATATTTCTTTCTCTCAAAGACATTATCTTCTTCATCAGCACGCCAATAACAGCGCTAAAGGCCGCGTGACGCCCGGGCGCAGGCCAAAAAACAAACTGTGAATAGATCACGCGGACCGGCGTACAAAACGCCTGCAAGGTGACGAGGACCAATTCTGTTCACAACTATGAAAAGTTATTGGGCGGTTATCAGAACGAAGGAACGCCAGCCAGGCCGCCGCGCAAAACTGCCGGGTTGGCCTGACCATTGAGATCCTTGGCCGGGTATCACTCGATCAAGCCGGGCTCGCCCAAATCGTAAATCTCCGCGAGCGCAACCCCGGTGGTATTATTTACTCCGCGGACCAGCGCCGTGTGTTGATTTGGGCCCGGCTCGAAAATGATGGCCGATTCCCGGGCATCAAGCGGGGCCAGACCGGAGGCGGTGATTTCGGGTGCGTCCGGTGAAGCCGGCCAGTTGTCGTTGGTTGCCACCGAGTTTCCGTTCGCATCAACGACTTCGAGCACCGGATCCTGCATGGCATTAATCACCCCGGAAGCGGTCAGGGAAGGACCAATGGCGCGGACCATGACGCGGATGGGCCGGTCCCCGCCCGGGATAAAGCCCCCGATGAGAATGTTGTCGCCGGTCTGGACAAAGGCGCGGGTCGAGATATTCGCGAAGCGGGATTCCTCGCCGAGGAGCGGATCGATGTCATAGGCCTCGACCACGCCGATCCCGGTCGTGTCGTTCTTGCCGCGCAGAACGGCAGTGTAGTTTTCGTCGGAGGCCAGGGTGGCGATCAAGGCCGACTCAGCGTCAGCGGTCGGTGCCAGGCCGGTATCCATAATGTCCATCTCCTGGGAGTCCTTCCAGTTGTCGTTCGAATCGATGAGCAGGCCGTTTTCGTCATAGAGTTCGATGACCGGATCAAGCAATCGATTCGTCAGCGGCATTCCTCCGACTTCGAGGGAGGGGCCGATTCCGCGCAGGAGAACGCGCTTGGAGGGAGGGTCGTTCACGGGGCCGCGCGTCACGACCGGGTTCATCTCCTCGCCTCGGATAATGAAACCGGCGATGGCGACATTCTCGCCCGTTCCGATCAGGGCGCGGCCGGAGATGTTCAAAAGGCGCTGCCGGATCTGGAGAAAGACCAGGTCCGAAGTCTCGTCCGCCGCATTGCCAATGGAATTCTCCGTGACAAGCGGCAGTGTGATCCGATAGATGGCGCTGCTGTTTTCCAGGGAGGCGTAAAGTGAGTTTTCATCCTCGGGGTCGACCGCCAAACCATCGTAAAAGTTGCTCAAGGGAACAGCGTCAACACACTGCGCGGTGAAGGAGTCGATCGACATCAACGCCTCCTGTGCAGGTTCGATCGTGCCGCGTGTCTGCCCAGGGAGTTCGCCGGTGGCGATCAGGGTTCCATTGGCGAGCAGCGTGATGCCCCCAATGCGCTCGGCGCAGCTCGTCCCGACGAAACCCGCTTCCGCGGTCTCGAGATTGATGGTGTAGATTTCTCCGGTCCCCTCGCGCGCGGCGTAAAGGAGGTTCGTGCGCGGAAGAAAAGCCAGGTCGCTGATCCGCAGATTGGTGCTGCCCTCCTTAACGGTCCCGATTACTTCCGCGATCTCTCCGGTGTCCGGATTAAGGCGAACTAGACGGGAATCGCCGGTCCCAGCCGGCTGGATGGTGGCGTAAAGTTCTCCATCGTGACTAAAACCGAGCCCGCTGACTTGCTCGGCGTCGCCCGGGTCGGCCAGGATCATCCCGGAGGCGTCGCTGGGATCGACCGTGAAAACGGTGCCGTTATCGCCGCCTCCATACAGGTCAAGGGCCTGCGCCGGGTGAAGGCTGCCGAGAAGCGAAAAAAGCCCGAGGATGAGAAAGGAGCGCACGTTCATTTGATAAGTAATCGGGCGAGCAGGGCAGGATCGGCCGTTTCGAAGGCGTTTTTTTCCGCATTTCCCCGGCAACGGCAGGCGCGCGCGGCGATCAGGGCCATGCGCTCCGGGGGAGGACGATGTTTGACCCAGCGGTGCACCGGCGGTAAGCGCATATCCGCATGAGCCTGCTCGAGGAACTCAAAACCCGCGTCCTGTGCGGCGACGGCGCCATGGGCACGTTGCTGCTGGAGCAGGGATTCTCCCAGGAGCAATGCCTCGAGGAACTCTGCCTGACGGCACCGGGCCGGGTTCGCGCCCTGCACGAGGAATACATCCGGGCCGGCGCCCGGGTGATCGAGACCAACAGCTTCGGCGGCAACGCCGTTCGTCTCGAGCGTTTCGGGCTCGGCCAGCGCACCCGCGAGATCAACCGGGCCGCGGCTGACCTTGCCGGTGCCGCGGCGAAGGGGAAGAACGTCTTCGTGGCCGGCAGCGTTGGTCCGTCCGGCGTGAGCGCCGATGAAGCGATCCTGCGCGGAGTGGACCGGGCCGCGGCCTATCGCGAGCAGATCATCGGCCTGAGCGAAGGCGGGGCGGACATCCTTTTTTACGAGACGTTCATGGACTTTGACGAACTCCTGCTCGCGTTCGAGACCGGGAAAAGTGTGGCGCCGGAGGCGGCCACGATCTGTTCGTTTGCCTGCGACCCGGAGGGACGCCTGCAGAATGGTCTGCCGATCGTGGAAGCATTTGAAAAACTGCGCGGCCTGGGGGCCGATGTGGTGGGCGTGAACTGTTTGAATGGTCCGCACGCCATGGTGCAGTTGCTGCAGCGCATCCCCGCCGGACCGCCTCTTTCCGCCTACGCCAACGCCGGTTATCCGAGATACGCCGGCGGCCGCTACATTTACCCGAGCGCCCCCGATTATTTTGCAAAGTCGGCGCTCGAGATGGCCGCGGAAGGAGCCGGGCTTATCGGCGGCTGTTGCGGCACCACCCCGGCGCATGTCGCGGCCATGGCGAAAGCCTTGCAGGGGCTCGAACCGGTGCGGGAAAAAGCACGGCGCGTGGCCCCGCCGCCGGCGCCGCGGCGCATCACCCAGCCTGACCGCGAGGAAAGCCTGCTCGAGCGAATGGCCGCCGGCCAGCGGGTCATTATCTGCGAACTGGATCCGCCGAAGACCCTTTCGCTCGACAAATTTTTCACCGGCGCGCAGGCGCTTTCCCAGGCCGGCTGCGATGCGATCACCCTGGCGGATAATTCCCTCGCCATCCTGCGGGTGAGCAACCTTGCGGTGGGCGCGATGCTCAAGGAACGCTTCGGCATCACCCCGCTCCTGCACCTGAGCTGCCGGGACCGGAACATCCTCGGACTGCAAAGCGAACTGCTCGGGATGGCTGCGCTCGGGATGCGACATGTCCTGCCGCTCACGGGCGACCCCGCGCGTGTGGGCGATCATCCCGGCGCCAAATCGGTCTACGACGTGAACTCAGTCGAGCTGATCGGGATCATCAAGCGCTTGAACGAGGGCTATTCCTACGCCGGTAAATCGATCAAGCACGCGACCGATTTTGTCATCGGCTGCACCTATAACCCGAACGCAAAAAACATCGAGGCGCAGGTGGAACGACTCGAGCGCAAGGTCGCCGCCGGCGCGCAGTACGCCATGACCCAGCCGGTTTTTGACCCGGCCCTGATTGCGGAAACAAAACGCCGGACGGCGCATCTCAACATCCCGATTTTTCTCGGCATCTGGCCGCTCCTGAGCGGGCGTCAGGCGGAGTTCCTCCATCATGAGGTGCCGGGCATCGTCGTGCCGGAGACGGTGCGCGCGCAGATGCAGGGACTGGAGAAGGAAGAGGGACGCGCGCAAGGTCTCGCGATCGCGAAAGCGATCACGGAGGCGGCGCTGCGCGAGTTCAACGGCATCTATCTCATCACCCCGTTCCTGAATTTCGAGACGACAACGGAACTTGCCCAATTTGCGCGTTCCCTGTGAAATGACGACCTTTCCCGAATGCCCCGAATCGGTCGCACACTTGCCTGGCAGTTGGGCGGGCTTCTGCTCGTCGGCGGCAGCCTTGTGCTTCTCTCCCGCTTCTTTCCGCTGGCCGACTGGATTGCCGGCGTGCAGCAACAGGTGATGCGCTGGGGCGCGTGGAGCGCCCTTGCCTATCCCCTGCTCTACGCCGGTTGCAATGTTCTCCTTCTGCCGGGCGGCGTTCTCTCCATGGGCGGCGGATTTTTCTTCGGGCTCTGGTGGGGCTTCCTGATTGTGCTCGTGGGGAACGTGGGCGGCGCCGCCATCGCTTTTTATCTCAGCCGGCGCTTTGGCCAAAGCTGGTTTGGCCGGAAACTGGCGGGCACCTCCACCTTCGAGGCGCTGGCCCCGGCCATGCGTCGTGAAGGCTGGAAGATCATTCTGCTCAGCCAGCTTCATCCGCTCTTTCCCACCAGCCTGATGAACTACCTCTACGGCCTGACCACGATCCGGTTTCGGACCTGCATGTTCTGGGTGGCGATCGGGCAGGCGCCCGGGCTCTTTCTGTACGTCTACCTCGGAACCCTGGGTCAGCTCGGATTAAACCTGCTCCGCGGCCGGAGCCATCCGCGGATGCTGGAGTATTGGATTTGGATCGGCGGGTTCGCCTCTCTGTTCGTGGTGGTGTTTTTAATTGGTCGAATTGCTCTGCGCTGGATGCAGGAGATTGAGAACGCGGAGACCGCGGCCAAAGCGAGCGAGGCCGTGCCAACTGTGATACAGAAACAACTCTTATAGAACAGGTTATGAATAATAAAGAGTTGATTGAGAGGGCCAGGTCTGCCCGGGAATTGGCGTATGCTCCCTACTCCGGGTTCGCAGTGGGGGCCGCCTTGTTGGGAAAAGGAGGCGGGCTTTTTATTGGGGCCAACATCGAGAACATCTCGTATGGCCTGACCAACTGCGCCGAGCGGGTGGCGGTGGGTAACGCGGCCATGCAAGGTGAGCACGAGTTCGTTGCCCTGGCTTTGGTTTCCGATTCGGCGGAGCCGGTGATGCCGTGCGGCGCCTGCCGACAGGTCTTGGCAGAATTTGCGCCGAACCTCCGGATCATCTCGGCCACACTTTCCGGGAAAGAAGCAGAACACAACCTTTCCGAACTCCTCCCCCGGCCCCGCCAAGGTATCTTGAAGTGATGGACAGTTTCCCGCAGCGGTTCGATGTGATTGTGGTGGGCAGCGGGCACGCCGGGGTGGAAGCGGCCATGGCCGCTACCCGGGTTGGCGCGGAGGTGCTGCTGCTGACCCAGAACCTGGACACGATTGCACAGATGTCGTGCAACCCGGCGGTCGGCGGCTTGGGGAAAGGGCATATCGTGCGCGAGATCGACGCGCTGGGGGGCGTTATGGGCGAGAACACCGACGCCACCGGGATCCAGTTCCGGTTGTTGAACCGCTCGAAGGGTCCCAGCGTGCAGGCGCCCCGGGCGCAATGCGACAAGAAGGCGTATCAATTCCGGCTGAAAGCCACCCTGGAACGGCAACCGGGTTTGCAGTTGTTTCAGGCGGGTGTGACCCGCGTGTTGACCGCGGGGGGCGCGGTCTGCGGGGTGGAGACCGACATCGGGATGGCGTTTGCCGGCCGCAGCGTGGTGATCACGGCGGGGACATTTTTGCGGGGGTTGCTGCATGTCGGGGCGTCGACCAAGGCCGGGGGGCGGATGGGTGACGCCACCTCGGGGCTGAGCGAAAACTTGAAGGAACTGGGGATTGAAGTGGCTCGTTTCAAAACCGGCACCCCCTGCCGGATCCGTCGGTCCTCAATCGATTTTAGCCGGTGTGAAAAGCAGGAGGGAGAGGAACCGGCCCCGCGGTTCAGTTTTTTGCCGGTGGAGCGCAGGGAGGGCGACCTTTTCACCCTGAATTGGTCCGAAAATGGGGTGTTCCACGTGGAACAATTGCCCTGCTGGATCACCCGGACCGGGCCGGAAACCCACGAAATCATCCGGGCGAACCTTCACCGTTCAGCCCTTTATTCGGGCCGGATCAGCGGGACCGGCCCCCGTTACTGCCCCTCGATCGAGGATAAAATCGTCAAGTTTGCCGAGAAAACCCAGCACCAGCTGTTTCTCGAGCCGGAAGGACGGCATACGGACGAGTTTTATGTCAACGGGGTCTCGACGAGCCTCCCCTTTGACGTCCAGCTCGCCTTTCTGCGGACTGTTCCCGGACTGGAGGCGGTCGAGATTCTTCGCCCCGGTTATGCGGTTGAGTACGATTATTTCCCGCCCACGCAGCTCGGTTCCTCCCTGGAGTCGAAAATTGTCGAAGGCCTCTTCTTTGCCGGTCAGGTCAACGGCACTTCAGGTTACGAGGAAGCCGCTGCCCAGGGACTGGTCGCTGGCGCCAACGCCGCGCTGAAAGTGGCCGGGCGCGCCCCGCTCCCGCTTCCCCGCGAAACCAGCTATATCGGCGTCATGATTGATGATCTCGTGACAAAAGGAACGGATGAACCCTATCGCATGTTCACCAGCCGGGCGGAGCGGCGCCTGGCCCTGCGGCAGGACACCGCCGATCAACGTCTCACCCCGGTGGGCAAGGTCCATGGGTTGGTCAGCGAAGACCGATGGACCGTGTTCACCCGGAAGATCGATCGGTTGGGGGAACTGCGGACTGCGGCCGGCCGCTCCAGCGGGCGGCCCGATTCCCTTTGGCAACAAATGAAACGGCCCGAGTTCCGCCTCGAACCCCCGCATCCCGAACAGGCCGCCGCCGACCGCGAACTCTGGAGCCTGCTTGAAACGGAAGCGAAATACGAAGGCTACGAACAACGCCAGCACCGCGAATCAAAGCACGCGGCGCATCATGAAAAACAGGCCATCCCGCGCGACCTCGATTTCAATCTGGTGCCAAGTCTGCGGCGCGAGACCCGCGAAAAGCTGAGCCGCCTCCGGCCGGAATCCGTCGCGGCAGCGGGGCGAATCAGCGGGATCACGCCGGCCGACGTATCGATCCTGAGCATCTGGCTGCGTCAGAATAACATACGTAACCCACTTACTGACGGCGCTTTATCCACTTCAAATAGTAGCTAGCCATGTGGTTATCCGCCTTCTTCGCCCTCGTGGCGGCCTATCTGATCGGTTCCATTCCCGCCGGTTATCTGGCGGGTCGGATCGCCGGGATTGATATCCGCCACCATGGCAGCGGCAACATCGGCGCCACCAACGTCATGCGGACCCTGGGGAAAAAATTCGGGCTCGGCGTTTTCTTTTTTGATGCCTTCAAGGGATTCGTGGCGGTCCGCCTGGCGATCTTCATCGCCGAACGCTTTGAAGTGATGCGCCCCTACGCCGACCTGCTCGGAGTGGCGGCAGCGGCCTGCTGCATTCTCGGACACACTTTTCCGGTCTGGTTGAAGTTCAAGGGCGGCAAAGGCGTGGCCACTTCCGCGGGCGCGTTCGCCGGCCTGACTCCGCTCGCTTCCCTGGCCGCGTTTCTTCTTTGGATCCTCCTGTTCGAAACCACGCGCTATGTTTCGCTGGCCTCGGTCGCGGCCGCGATCTCGCTCCCGATTTGGATTGGCGTTTTGTTGCAGGTCGGGCTCGCCAAGACCTGGCTCGTTTTCTACGTTGCCTGCGTCCTCGCGGTGATTGTGGTCTGGCGGCACCGCGCCAACATTGTCCGCCTGAAGAACGGGACAGAACCGCGTTTCGAACGAAAATGAGTTTTACCAAAATTGCCGTTCTCGGCGCGGGGAGCTGGGGCACCGCCCTGGCCAATCTTTGGGGGCAGCGCGGTCACGCCCTCATTCTTTGGGGTCACAACCCGGAGCGCGCGGAGCGGCTGCGGCAGACGCGGGTGAACGATGAATACCTGCCCGGGGTGCATCTGCCCGAGAATATCCAGGTGACACATGAGCTGGCGGAATGCGCGGCGGCCGACCTGATTGTTTTTGTAACGCCCTCGGTGGCGTTGCGCGAGATTGCCGGTCAGCTTCGCGCGGTGGGCCTGCGTGACGAGAGCGTGCTCCTTTCCTGCACCAAAGGGATCGAGCACCGCACCGGCATGCGCATGACGCAGATCCTCGAGGAAATTTTTCCCGGGAACACCAGCGCGGTCATGTCGGGACCGAACCTGGCCCTGGAAGTCTCGCGCAATCTGCCCACGGCCACGGTGATCGGCTGTCCGGACAACAGTTGTGCGGAGCGTTTGCAACAGCAGCTCGGCAGCTCGCGTTTTCGCATTTACAGCAGCCGCGAGACGACGGCGATTGAGCTGGGCGGTGCGCTCAAAAACGTCTTTGCCATCCCGGCCGGCGCGAACGATGCCCTGGGCCTGGGCGACAATTCCAAGGCGGCGTTGGTGACCCGATCGCTCGCGGAGATGGTGCGGCTCGGCACGGCCATGGGCGGCGACACGCGCACCTTTCATGGGTTGAGCGGGATCGGCGATCTTGATGGCGACCTGTTTCAGCAACCTGAGCCGCAACCATCGCGTCGGGCAGGAACTGGGGCGCGGGCGAAAGCTGAACGAGATCCTGGGGGAAACGCAATCGATCGCGGAAGGAATCCCGACGGCGCGCAGCGCTTATGATTGCGCGCGGCAGCTCGGCGTGGAGACGCCGATCATCGACCAGGTCTACGCCGTGCTCTACGAGGACAAATCGCCGACCGACGCCTTGAAAGAACTGCTCGGGCGCGAGCAGAAGGCGGAGGCTCTTTAGTGGCAGATATCTCGCTTGAATCAGGAAAGCAGGAACGCATGAAGAGGAAGGCAAAGAGGATCGAGAATCCGGGACTGGGGATAGAGGGCAGAGAACACAGGTAAGCCTCCCGACGCGGCACCAACCAGTAGGATTTCCCCGGATTCGAATCTCCCGAAAAGTCGTCAAGTCGTCGCGGCGGCGAGTTGGCGGATCACTTCCGGGTAGAGCGCGCGTTCCACTTCCTGGATGCGGGCGTGAAGCGAAGCCGGGTGTGTCGTCCGGCGCCACCGGCACCTCGCGCTGGGCGATGATCTCGCCGGTGTCGATCCCGGCATCGACATAATGGACAGTGACGCCGGTGACGGTCGCGCCCGCCGCGAGGGCCTGTTCCCAGGCGGCGCGCCCGGGAAACTGCGGCAGGAGAGAGGGATGAATATTGATGATGCGTCGCGGGAACGCCTCGAGCATGGGCGCTTTGAGGACGCGCATGAAACCGGCCAGGACCACCAGCTCCACTTCATGTTGTCGCAGGAGCGCCACCAGTTCTCTTTCGCGTTCCGGTTCCAGGCGGGTCCGAAATGGGCCGGGGTCGAAAAAAAGCGCGGGCACGCCGAACTCCCGGCCGATCTCGAGAATGCCGGCGTCGGGGACATCCGACACGACCACGCGCGCTTCCGCGGGAAGATTGTTCTCCGCGATCTGTTGCAGGATCGCCCGGCAGTTGCTCCCTTTGCCGGACCCGAGGAGACCGAGCCGAAGCCGCTTCATTCCGCCTGCAACTGTCGCACGATGGCCGTGGTGGAATAACCTTCGACGAAAGGGATGATGCGAATGACCGCCTTGATCCGGTCGAGCACCGCCCGTTCCTCCGGATGAAGCGTCTCCGGCGTGTAATCGCCTCCCTTGGCGTAAATGTCGGGCCGGACCTGTTCCAGGGCCGCGGTGGCGCGAACCTCGGGAAAAATCGTGACGAAATCGACCGCGGCGAGCGCCGCCACCACCTCGGCCCGGTCGTGCGCCGGATGCAGCGGCCGGCCTTCGCCTTTAAGCGCGCGGACGGAGTCGTCGCCATTGATGGCCACGATGAGGGCGTCACCAAGATCGCGCGCCGCGCGGAGATAACGGACATGTCCAACGTGCAGGAGATCGAAGCAGCCGTTGGTAAAGACGACGCGCTTTCCCTTTGCCTGCAGGTCGCGGACGCGGGCGGCCAGGTCGGGAAGGGCGAGAACCTTATTCATGCGGGAGGGGCGCGACGACCTCGAGCGCGCGCGGCAGGACCTCGAAGAGAGCCGGCTGGTTCCCGACCAGTTCGCCATCGACATTGAACCAGATGCCAGGCTGCGAGGAGACGGAAACTTTCCTGGCCCGCCGGAAAATAACGTGGTCGCTCTCGAGATGCGCACCCGCCAGCATTTGCGGGATCAGCACGGCCATTTCGGCCGCGTCGATGATTTTGACGAGGACGATATCGAGGAGGCCATCGTCCAGCGAGGCTTCCGGCGCGACCCGGTAGCCGCCGGCAACGCAGCGGCCGTTGGCGAAGACGGCATTGTAGAGGTCGACCTCGAGTTCCTCCTTGTCGTCGAGCACCAGCGACGTGCGATAACCCTTGAGCTCGGGCAGCGCCTCGACCGCGCTCCGCAGGTAGGCCAGCGGTCCCCAGGTCTTCTTCATTTCCGTGGTCAGCTTTTCGTCGACCAGTCCGCTGAAGCCGCCGGCAGAGACATTGAGGAAGTAGCGCACGTCCTCGCTGGTGACGCGGACCAGATCGACCGGCCGGGTGTGGCCCGCGGCGATGAGTTCGAGGTTCTCCTCGATCGAATCCGGAAGCTCGAGCGAGCGGCCAAAGTCGTTCCCGGTGCCGAGCGGGAGGATGGCCAGCCTGGTTCCGCCCGGCTTTTCGCCGAGGCCGTTCACCACCTCGTTCAGGGTGCCGTCGCCTCCGGCGGAAACAATCAGCTCCGCTCCGTCGCGGCAGGCCTGCGCGGCCAGGCGCCGCGCGTCCCCGGCCTGCCTGGTCTGTTCCACGGTTGCACCCGGGAGCGCCTCGGAAATCCGGGCGGCCACTTTCTCGTCGAAGCTGCCGGCTTTGGGATTGCAGATGACAACGCAGGAATTCAAGCGGCACAGCCTCGACGGCGGCACGCTTTCCCGCAAGCGAGGCGCGCACGAGAGATTTGTCGTTGCGATTCTGGCTGGTCGTGTAAAATGCGGGCCGCATGGCTCGCGAAACTCCAGAAGGCGCCGTTCGCTACTCCGTTTCCCCGGAACCGTTGGTGGAAAACAACGCTCCCGCGGCGCTCGAGGCCGGTCTGCCGGAGTTGCCCCGGTCCTACGGCGGCCCCGTTCTGTATGCCATCGCGCGCGATCCGCAGACGATCTTTGCCTATTGGGATGTCGATTGGTCCGCCGTTTTTGGCGGGGAAGAACCGGAAGACCGGAAAGTGCACCTCCGGGTGCTCGGACCGGATGGAACGATCGAGAGCAGCGCGGCGGTCGAGCCGGCCGCGGCCAACGCCTACCTGCGCGTCTCCAAACCCCGCACCGCCTACCGGCTCGAGCTGGGCTATTACACCGCCGGCCGGAAGTGGAACGCGGTCGCGCAATCGGAAAAAGTGGAAACGCCCCCGCAGGGCTTTGCCGACCGCACTCCGGTCGACCTCGCGACCGTCCCGTATCACCTGAGTTTTCAACGCCTGATCGATCTCCTCGACGAGGAAGAGGAAGGCGAGACGCTTACCGAGAAGATTGCGCAACTGCAGGAGCGGGCCGCGCAGGAGAATGACGGCGTGGCTCTCACCGCGTCGGAGGCCAGCCTTCTCCGGGTGATCGGCGACCTTCCGAATATCGTGGAAGCGCAGCGCAGCTTTGATCAAGGGACAAGCTTCTCCGAGGCAATGCTGGAGAAATTGCTGGGCCTGGGCGGCACCAGCCCGGCCGAGGGACTCGGCGGCAGCAGCCCCGGTTAGCCGCCGTCGGCCTTTCACGAGGGGCGCCCTTTTTTTGTGGGGCGGGAGAATGTCATTGCCAAGCGCAACGGCCAGCCGCTAAACCCTCATCTCACGCCGCATGAAAAACGGAAACGGGAAAATGGAGTGGGGCACGCGCGTCGGGGTCATCCTCGCGGTTGCCGGATCGGCTGTCGGCCTGGGCAATTTCCTCCGGTTCCCCGGGCAGGCCGCGGCGCATGGCGGCGGCGCCTTCATGATTCCGTATATCTGCGCGCTGGTCCTGCTCGCGCTGCCCATCGGCTGGGCGGAATGGGCCATGGCGCGGCATGGCGGCGAAAGAGGTTTTCACAGCGGCCCGGCCATTCTCGGTCTGATCGGCCGGGGACGGATTGCCCGTTACCTCGGGGTACTGGCGGTGCTGGTCCCGATCGGGGTATATATGTACTACGTCTACATCGAGGCGTGGTGCCTCCGCTATGCGTGGGAATACCTCGTGGGCGGCGTCCAGCTCACCGGCACGATCGAGCAGCAGACGGTGGCTTCGGCCCAGTTCTTCGGCGATGCCACCGGGACGAACACCAACGGGGTGCTCAACATGAGCGCCATTTTCTGGGTCATCGTCGTGGGCATAAACATCGTCCTGGTGTTTCGCGGACTGAAAGGGGGCATCGAAAAATTCTGCCAGTTTGCCCTCCCGGCCATGGCCATCCTCGCGGTGATTGTGCTCATCCGGGTGCTCACTCTGGGCACGCCCGATCCTTCCCGGCCGGAATTAAACGTCCTGAACGGCCTCGGCTACATGTGGAACCCGGATTTTTCAAAGCTGGGCCGATTCGAGACCTGGCTGGCGGCCGCGGGCCAGATTTTCTTCAGCCTTTCCGTCGGGTTCGGCGTGATCCTGAACTACGCCTCCTACCTGAAGAAGAAGGACGACATTGCGCTTTCCGGTTTCACCGCCAGCTCCACCAACGAGCTCTTTGAGGTCGGCTTCGGCGGCCTGATCACGATCACGGCGGCTTTTGTTTTTCTTGGGGCGAGCGGCGTGGGCGGCGGGTTCGGCCTCGGTTTCCAAACCCTGCCGGTGGTGTTTGAGCAGATGGGCTGGGCCGGCCGCTGGATCGGGTTTGCCTGGTTTTTCCTGCTCTTCCTGGCCGCGATCACCAGCTCGATCTCGATGTTGCAGCCGGGCAAAGCCTTCTTCGAGGAAGCGCTCGGCATTTCCCATGGCAAGGCCATTGCCCTCGTCTCGGTCATTGGCGGTATCGGTTCGCTCTGGGTCATCTGGTTCAGCAAGAACACGGTCGCGCTCGACACGATCGATTTCTGGATCGGCACCTTTGGCATCTTCCTGCTCGCGACCGTGCAGATCATTTGTTTCGGCTGGGTCTGGGGGATCAAGAAGGGCGCGGCCGAACTGGACCAGGGGGCGCTGATGCGGATCCCGCGCGTCTTTTTCTTCATCATGAAATACATCGCGCCGGCCTACCTGCTGGTGGTGCTGGGCGGGTTTATCTATTTTGACCTGACGGCGAAACTCAAGACGATGGCGGGCGACCCGATTGTCATGGCCACGGTGGGCTTTATGTGCGCCCTGGTGATTTTGCTCCTGATCATGGTGATGGTGGGTGAGCGTCGCTGGCGGGCGCAGGGACTGGACCTGGACGGGAAACGAGGCGAAGGAGAAACGCGATGAACACAGGCGGCTGGATTTTCATGTCGGTTTCCTTGGTCATGGTCTGGGGTGCGACCATCTGGGCGTATACGCGTCTCCTCGGCACGCCGCGCGAGAAAAAGCGGGACCAGACGCCGACCATTTAGGGACCGCGCGAAAGCGGCGGTATTCAGCGAGAGGCCGTTGTGCTAGCATCGGTCTCGTGATTCCTCTCCTCCTGCGTTCGATCGCGCTGCGGTGGTTTGTCCTCGCCACCCTTTTTCTTTCCGTCTGCACGCCGGTTTTCGCCGCCCGCCGCACCGGGCGCGCCCGGCCCGCGGCCGCGGCCGAGGCCATCCAGTACCAGGCGCTGCCCCTGGAACGTTCCCGGCAAAATCATCTCCTGGTGCGCGCTTTCATTAACGGCAAGCCCGCCCTTCTTGGCGTTGATACCGGGGCTCCGGTGAGCGCGGTCGCCCTGCATCGGCGCAATCATTACCGCATCTCGCCGGTGCCGGGCCGCTCGAAATTACCGGGCCGGCTCCTGATCAACGGCGCCTATAATCGCGTCGGGATCGCGAAAACGCTCCAGCTCGGCGGTCTCACCCTGGTGGACGAACCCCTCGTCGCCATCGACCTGAGCAATTCCACCAAGGCCGCGCGGCTTCTGCGTGAGGAAGCGATCGACGGCATCCTGGGCGCCGACATTCTTTTCCCGACCAAGGCCGTGATCGATTGCCAGAAGCAGTTGCTGGTCATGAAAATGGATCCGAATACCCCGGGCAACATTCCGGGGTTCGATTATCGCAGCCATCGCGCCATCCCGATGCACGTCAGCAAAGGTTGGAATCTTTATGTGGATGGCACCGTCAACGGCCGCAAAGCCAAGTTGCTTGTCGATACCGGCGCGTTTTCCACCCTGATGCACCGGAATTTCATCCGGCGCCTCCGCATTCCCGTCCGCAAAACCAACTACAGCTCCGCCGGGGTGAACCTGCGCCGGCGGGACGTGCAGGCCGCCACCATTCAACGGCTCTCCATCGGACAGCTTGATCTGGTCCGGAAGGATGTGGGCGTGATGGACCTGGCCGGCCTGATCCACGGCGGCATGCTCGAGGGGAAACCGCCCGTGGCCGGGCTCCTCGGTTCCGAGATCCTCTGGAAACACCATGGGATCATCGATTTCGGAACGCAGATGCTTTACCTGAAACGGTAGCGCTTCACGGTTCCGCAAACGTCGGCGAGTCGATCACCTCCACCTGCCGCACCGCCGCAGCGCGCAGGGCCGCCGCCTCGCCCTGCCCCTGCACATTTGTCCGTTCCAGGGTCAAACCCTCGATGTCGGTCAGGTGAAGCAGCGGCCGGGGATCAGGCCGTTCCACCACAAAGTCCACCTCGCGCAGGACAAGGTTGCGCGCATGCCGCGCCCAGAGCAGCGCGGCCGGGCGCGGCCCAAGGGTTTTGTGCGGATGCTGTTTTGGGTAGGGCATTTCGCGTTCGCCCTGGCCGGGCCGGCCATCGCCGGGATAGACGAAGCGGCTTTTCTCGATCGTGACATTCTCGATCGGCGACTCCGGCCGCCCGGAGATGGTGGCGGTATGGACGAAGCCTTCCGGGCCCGGGGCGCAACTCTCGACCGTCAGCCCGGAGATCCGGATTTTTCGAATGGCGCCAACCTTCTTCTGCGGATCGCCGCTGCGGAGCCTGTCCTGCACCAGCATGAAAATTGGGCAGACTACCCGCCGCAGGGTGACGTCGCGATAGGTCACATCCTCGATTACCCCGCCGTCGTTGCACGTGAGACCGATCCCGGCCTTGTCGGCGCGACCGACCGTGATGCGCTCAAAGGTCACCCGCCGAAAATCAGCCGCGCTCTCCGCGCCGAACTGCATCGCGTTCGCGCTCGATTCAAAGTGACAATCGGAGACGGCGATGTCCTCGATCGCAATCCGGCGACCGAGCGCCCAGTCCGTCTTGAGCGCCAGGGCATCGTCACCGCACCCGGTGAAGTGGCAGCCTTGCACGGTGACTCGGCGGCAGCCGACCAGGTTAACGCCGTCGCGCGACTGGCGGATGACAATGTTGCGCAGCGAAACATCCTCGCAGTCGTTGAGGAGATAGACGAAGTGCGCGCCGGTCTCGTGCACGAGATCTTCGAAACGGAGGCGGCGCCCGCTGCGGACGGCGATCACCTTGTCCCCGGTCTTGTCCGGATGACTGCTCTCGCTCAGGTAACCGCCGTTGATGCGTCCGCCGGTGATGGAGCAATCCTCGATCGCCTCGCCCCAGATGAGTGCGTTCTGGAAATGGCTGTGCCCGAAATCCTGGTAGGCATCGAAGGGGTTCGGCTCCGGGGGCAGGTAACCTTTCTTCGCGCCGGTGATGAGGGCGTCCTCCTCGAGGCGCAGGTGGACCCGGCTGAGCAGGCGGATGCCGGCGGCGGCGTAGGTGCCCCGCGGGAAAAGAACGTCTCCGCCTCCGGCGGCGTGGCAGAGCGCGATGGCCTCATTGATCGCGGCGGTGTCGTTGGCCCGCCCGTTGCCGCGCGCGCCGGCTTCCCGGATGTTCCACGCCTTTCTCACGGCAGGGGAAAAAACGGGGCAGGCCTATTCCACATCGAGTTCGCGCACGCCTTTCCGGGTTCGGACATCCTCGACCTGGTTGCGCAAGCGATCGGCCAGGCGCACCGCCACCGGGATTGCCTCCAGCAGGAGAACAGGGGTGGAAACGTCGGTGGTGGTGACATGAATGTTTTCCACCCCGGCCAGTCTCTGCACAAAGGGCTGCCGCACCTGGATGTCCTTGACCCGATAAAGCTCGAGGGTCTCGGTTTGTTTGCTGAAAACGCCCTCAGTGATCTTGAGCCGTTCGCTCGTCAGCTCATAAACCCTGCATTTCGTCTGGAGGAAGCGCGCCAGCGCGATAAAGATGGGAACAATGAGCCAGCAGAAGAGACCGCAGAGGATGAAAACGCCCAGGTTTTTTATCTGCGACGAGCTGCCGCGCCAGATCACTGTTTCTTCCGTCATGCCGCCATTTGTAACAGGTGCCGGCGCAAGCTCAAGAGGCGCCCGCCCCGGGCGCCGCCGCGCATGACCGCGCCCCTGCCGCGCATCCGCCAGGCATTTGTCCTCGGCGCCGGTCTTGGAACCCGTCTACGGCCGCTGACCGAGGAGCTGCCCAAGCCGCTGGTGCCCATTTTTCAAAAGCCGCTGATCACGTTCGCCTTCGACCATCTGCTGGATCTCGGGGTGGAACGTTTTCTGGTGAACACGCACCATCAGCCGCAGCAGTTCGCCGCGCATTTTCCCGACGGCACCTATCGCGAACGCGCCGTCACTTTTCATCACGAACCGATCCTGCTCGAAACCGCGGGCGGGATCGCCAACGTCGCGGAGGCGCTCGACCGTTCGGAGCCATTCCTCGTCTACAACGGGGACACCCTGACCGATCTGCCGCTGGCGCCGCTCCTGGCCGAGCATTTCCAGTCCGGCAACCTTGTCACCCTCGCCCTTCGTTCCTCCGGTGGTCCGCTCCACGTGGCCTTCGATCAGAAACGGGGACGCATCCTCGACCTGCGCAACCTGCGCGGGACCGGCGATCCCGGGCAGTTTCTTTTTACCGGCATCTATGTGGTGGACCCGGGTTTTCTCCAGTGGATCCGGCCCGGGGTGAAACAATCAGTCATCCCGATCTTCCTGGAACTGATCGGGCGCGGCGAAAAACTGGGAGGCGTGGTCATCGACGACGGTCACTGGTGGGATGTCGGGACGCGGCAGGCCTACCTCGAGCTGCATCGCGAATTGCCGCAGCTCGATTTTCCGCGTCACCCGATTGAGCCGGCCGACTGGCGCGCGCCGGTTCATCCCACCGCCCGGGTCCATCCCAGTGCGGTGCTGCGCGGACAGACCGTGCTCGGGCGCGACGTTTCCGTGGGCGAAGGGGCGCTGGTGCAGGATTGCATCGCGTGGCCCGGCGCGGAAATTCGTTCGCAAAGCCGGCTGCGGAATTGTATCATCCGCGCCCGGAAAAAAGCCGGGGGAGATCTTCGTGACCAGGACATCTAACAAGACCGATCTGCTTTTACGCCAGACGCGCCGGCATTTTCCCCGGCTCGACCAGGCCGAGGTGCGCATCACGCCGATCGAGAAGGGCGGGTCGGGTCGGAAATTCTACCGGGTGCGCCCGGCGGCCGGGGCCAGCCTGATCCTGGTGAAGTACAATCTGGAGCGCGAGGAGAACCGGCACTATGTGCGCGTGGCCGAGTTCCTCGCGGAGATGGGCGTGCGCGCGCCGCAGATTTATTTTCACGACGCCGCGGAGGGTTTGATCTGGCTGGAGGACCTTGGCGAAACCGATCTCTGGAGTTTTCGCGAGGAGAGCTGGCTGGTGCGACAGGCGCTCTACGAGTCGGCCCTGGCGGAAGCGGCCAAATTGCATGGCCTGAGCGCGGCCGCGGCGGCGCCGGTGGCGGAGAACCTCCCGGCGGAGTTCAACGCCGCCCTCTACGAGTGGGAGCAGTCCTACTTTTTTGAGAATTGCCTTGGCCGCCATTTCCAGGTGGCGCCGGCGGAGCTGGCCCGCCTCGCCGCCCTGCCACGCCTCGCCGCCATGGCCGCGGAGCTCGCCGCGAAACCGCGCGTCCTGATTCATCGCGATTTCCAGTCGCAGAACGTGATTGTGCGCAACGGCCAGGCTTACCTGATCGATTTCCAGGGGATGCGATATGGGCTGGCGGAATACGACCTCGCCTCCATGCTTTACGATCCCTACGTGACGCTGTCCGGGACCGAGCGGAGCGCGCTCTTCGACTCCTACCGGGAGAAGCGCGGCAACGCGGTCTCGACCGAGACGCTGCGGCTCTGCGCGCTGCAACGCCTGATGCAGGCGCTGGGGGCCTACGGATTTCTCGGGCTGGTGCAGGGGAACAGGGCGTTTCTGGCCCACATTCCGGCGGCCATGGCTTCGCTGGCCGGGTTGCTCGAGGAAACCGACGGGCTGGAACCGCTGGCCGGCGTCGTCTCTTCCCTCCGCTAAGGTCCGGCTGCCGCTTGCCGCCGGGCTATTTGCTGTTTGATTAACTTACCCGCCGACCGCGGGGCAAAAGGAGGTTTTCTCATGAAGAAACTTATGATTGGAGCGGTGCTTCTTGGCCTGACGGCCGCCACCGGCCCGGCCGAGCCCGCAGGCGGCAAACGGACGGACGCGGCTTATACAGAGGAACGAGCGCAGGTGGTCCGTTTCCCGGGCGAACGTCGCGTGGCCCGCGAAGTGCGCCAACTGAACCGGATGCGCGATCATCTCGGCGCGAAGATGCGGCTCTACAGCGCCGGCCCAAAAACCTGGCGTGAATTCCGCAACGCCTCGCGGGAAGTGCAGCGACTGACCGAGCGTGTTCGCGAGGGCGGTTATACCGCGCTCGAGATACGTGGACAGATCCGGTTCCTGCGGCTTCGCCTGAATCGCATCGAGCGCCACCTGCTCCTCCGTCCCAACGACGTTTTCGTCTGGGACAACCGGGATTAACCCGCGCTCAGGCGCGCACAAAAGGATTGCCGGTCCGTTCCCGCCCAATGGTGGTGGGCGGTCCGTGCCCGGGCAGGACCGTGACCGTTTCCGCGAGGGGATAAAGCTTTTCGCGAATCCCGGAGAACAGAAGGTCGGCATCGCCCCCGGGCAGGTCCCAGCGGCCCACCCCCCCGGCGAAAAGGACGTCGCCGCCGACCAGGAGCTCTTTCTCCCGCCAAAGGAAACAAAGGCTCCCGGGACAATGCCCCGGCACCTCCAGCACCTGCAGGGACAGCCCGAGAAACTCGCGCGCCTCCGTTTCCTCGATCAGGAAGTCCGGCTGCACCGGGGTAATCTCGAGCTGGAAGCCGAAATTCTTGAAAAAGTCGGGATCCGAGATCATCGGGGCGGTGGCGGCGTGACAGCCGACCGGGCATTGGAAGTGCGCCTTGATCCTGGCGACGTCCGGGACGTGATCGAAATGGCCATGGGTCAGGAGAAGAAGACGCACGTCGATTCCCTGCTCAATGGCCCAGGCACAGGCCCCGTCTGGGGCATCAAAGAGAATGGCCCCACCCGGCGCGGCCACGACATAACAGTTGGTCTCAAAAATTCCGCCGCAAAACGTCTGGTAATCCATGTGCCGATGTTGTTACCCTTTCCGGGAGTGCGCGTCCCGGGGAAAATGGGCTTAAAACGACGCTACGAAGAAGTCTTTCCTATTTTCGGCTTCGTGGAACAGAAGATGCAGCCGATTATGGAAAATTGAATGTTCCCCGGGGTTCGTTGTCTCATTTTGAACCCTCATGAAGCTCCCCCGCGTATCTTGCTTAAACCCAAATCCCTGTCACTGTGGTAAACCGCTTTTTTCTAGAATGAAGGTATCGTCAAGTCGGTCGTCGGGTCTACTGGGTCTCGTGCTGGCGGCCGCGCTGGTCGTTCCCGCGCCCCTGCAGGCCAAAACAGATCTCGAGCAGGTGGCGGTTTCGGTCGGCCGCCTCCTGGAAGAGGGGCATTATACCCGGGCGCCGCTGGACGACGCGGTTTCGAAAAAATTCCTGCGCACCTACCTTGAGGTGCTCGATTTCAGCCACCTTTTCTTCACCCAGGAGGATGTGGACGCTCTCACGGCCAAGTACGCCACCTCGCTGGACGATGATGTGCTCCTCGGGAACCTGAAACCGGCGTATGAGATCTACGATCTTTACCTGAAACGCGTGGACGACCGCGTGGCCAAGGTGAAAGAGATGCTCAAACAGCCGGTCGAGTTCACCTCGGATGCCACCATTCAGCTGAGCCGCCAGAAGGCGCCCTGGCCCAAGAACATGGCCGAGGCCGACCAGCTCTGGCGCGATCGCATTGCCAATGAGTTGCTCCAGGAAAAATTGAGCGAGCACCCGATCGAACCGGGACCGCAGCTGATCGCCAAGCGCTACGACCGGCTGGCCCGGAGCGTGCATGAGCAGGATCGCGACGAGCAGGTGAAACTGTTCCTGGCTTCGCTGGCCCAGGCGTATGACCCGCACTCGGAATACCTGAGCAAGGCCGACCTGAAAAATTTCAGCATCAACATGGGCCTCTCCCTCGTGGGCATCGGCGCCATGCTCCGTTCCGAGGATGGTTACGCCAAGATCGAGAGCCTGGTCGCGGGCGGCCCGGCGCAGTCGGATGGCCGTTTGAAAGTGGGCGATCGCATCACCGCGGTGGCGCAGGGCGAAAAGGAATTCGTGGATACGCGCGACATGCGCCTCGACAAGGTGGTGGAGATGATCCGGGGAAGAAGGGCACCCGGGTCCGGCTGCTCGTCATCCCGGCGGACGCGGCCGATCCCTCCAAGCGCAAGACGATTGAGCTGGTGCGGGCGGAGATCAAACTGAAGGACCAGGAAGCGCGGGCCGACATCATCATTCGGAAAAACGGGAACGGCGAACCGGTCAAGCTGGGCTGGGTCACGCTCCCTTCGTTTTATGCCGACATGGACAAGCACCAGAAGAGCACCACCAAGGATGTGCAGGCTCTCCTGAAACGGTTGAAGAAGGAGAACATCGAGGGTTTGGTGATCGATCTTCGGCGCAACGGCGGCGGCTCCCTCGAGGAGGCCATCCAGCTCACCGGTCTTTTTCTCAAGTCAGGCCCGATCGTTCAGACCAAGAGCGCCACCGGGAACATCTCCGTCTCGAGCGACCGCGATCCCGGCATCGCCTACACGGGTCCGCTGGTGGTCCTGACCAGCCGGCAAAGCGCCTCGGCCAGTGAAATTTTTGCCGGCGCCCTGCAGGATTACGGCCGGGCCGTGATCGTGGGCGACAAGAACACCTTTGGAAAAGGGACGGTCCAGACCATTCTCGACATTGGCCGGTTCACTTCGCTGCTCGGGAGCCGTTCGCAGGAGGATGGCGCTTTGAAACTGACCATCCAGAAGTTTTACCGGGTGGCCGGCGGCTCGACCCAGTTGAACGGGGTGGCTTCGGATATCGTGGTCCCGAGCCTGACCGATCTGCCGGAATATGGCGAAAGCGCCCTGAAAAACTCCCTGCCCTACGACGAAGTGCCGAAGGCGCGCTTCACCCGGTGGGAGGGGTCGCCCCTTTTCCTGGACGAACTGCGGCGCCGGTCGCAGGAGCGGATCAAGACCGATCCCGAGTTCCATTATGTGATGGAAGACATGGAACGGCTCCGGAAACGGCTGGATGAAAACCGGATCACCCTGAACGAGGAGGCGCGGCGCCGGGAACTGCAGGAGGACAAGGCGCGCAAGGAACTGCGGACCAAGGAACGGCTGGCGCGCAACGTGGAGGAACCGCGCATTTACCGGCTGACCCTCGACACCCTCGACAAGGCCGACCTGCAATTGATCATGTATCCGGGCAAGCTCGCGGAAGCGCGCAAGGCCGGAACCACGGGCAAAGTGGCCCCGGAAGCGGCCAGCGACGCGGAGAGCGAGGACGAGGAGAACGCGGACGGCACGAAGGATCCGGCGATCGATCCGACCCGGGATGAGACGCTGAACATCCTGTCTGATCTCGCGGCCCTGAGCAAGGTCCCGCGCACGGCCAGCGCGAGCCGGCCGTAAAATCGGCGGTGCGCATGGTGGCGGCTCTTCCCAAGCGGATGGCGACCCGGTAGTCTGTGCCGATGGCGTGGCGGAAATCTGTTTCCCTGCTTCTTCTCGCACTCTGGGCGGGCGGTTCCTCTTTTGTCTCTGCGCAGACCCCGCCGCCGGCCGGCGGTGAGATCGATCTGCCCGGGCTGCACGCCCGGGCCATGCAGGCATTCAACGGCGGCAACTTCGCGCAGGCCGCCACCGACCTCGAGGCGATCACCACCCGCGCCGAATTTTCGCCGCAGCTTGAGCCCGTTTTTTTTACCCTCGGCTCGGCCTACTTCAACGCCGGCGACTACAACAAGGCCGCAGCTGCCTACAAGAATTACCTGGCCAAGTTTCCCGCCGGCCCGCGCGCGGCCGAGGCTCAGTTTGCCCTCGCGCAGTGCAGTTTGCAGAACAAGGACTTTACCGCGGCCGCCCAGCAGTTTGCCGTCCTGGAAAAGGATCCTCGTTTCCGGGAGCAGGCGCTTCTTTACCAGGCCAACGCCCTCAAGGAAACCGGCAGGATCGACCAGGCCATCCAGGCCCTGGAATCCCTCGCGGGCGGCGAATTGAAGACCCGTTCGTCCGTGCGCGGCGCCCTGACCCTGGCCCAGCTTTACGCACAGAAAGGCGCGGCGGAGAAAGCGGTCAAGACCGTGGAGAAAATCCACGAGAATCTCCGGTTGGTCGACAACATCGTGGAGTTGAACGCCATCACGGTGGAGCTGGGCGACGAGCTCTTTAACAAGAAGTCGTTTGCCGAGGCGCTCGCCTGTTACCGCTCGGCCTATCCGCGCGAACAGATCATCCGGATGCAGAACGAGCGCATCGGCGCGATGCAGGCCGCGATCGAGTCGAACCTGGCCGCGGGCCGCGCCGATCCCTCGCAGTTCCCCGCGTTCGCCGCGCAAAACCAGCAGCTCAAGGCCGAGATCGAGAACTCGCAGAAACTTTTGCAGGAATTCGAGAAGCTGCCCAGCATCACCCCGGCGATTTACATCCGCCTGGGCCGCTGCTTCTACGAGATCGATCGCAAATGGGAGGCGATCGTGGTTTACCAGGAACTGCTCGACCGTTTTCCGGAAGCGGCTGAGCGCGAGCCCGCGCTCTTCGGCATCATTGTCGCCCTGGCCGAGGTGGAACAGCCGGCGAAGGCCCAGGCGCGCTGCGAGGAATACCTGAAGGATTTCAAGAGCGGCCCGAATGCCGAGACCGTCGGTTATTTGCTCGGCGCCATGTCGCTGCAGGCAAACGACCCGGTCGCGGCCGAAGCCTATTTCGGGCGGATGCTCGAGACCCAGCCGAAGAGCAGTTATCGCGAGCAGATCCGGTTTTTGCTCGGCAACGCCAAGCTCATGGCGGGGAAATACGACGAGGCCCGCGCGGAATATGAGAAGTACCTGAAGGAATTCCCAAAGGGCGGCAATCTCGAGGAGGTAACCTACCGGATCGCGCTGAGTTCGCTTTTCGCCGGCAACTATGAACGGGCGATGAAGGAGATCGGCGAGTATCTCAAAAAATATCCCAAGGGGACCTTCGTGGCCGACGCGAAATATCGGCTCGCCGTCTGCAAATACGCCGCCTCGCTTTACGACGACGTCGTCAACGACATGAAGGCGTGGGAGGAGGAGTTCAAGGAGAACCCCCAACTCGGCGAAGTGCTTGCCCTGCGGGCGGACGCCGTGGCCGCGCTGGGTCGCGACAGCGAGGCCGGGCAGCTCTACGTCCGGGCCTACCAGGCCGCCACGACTGACGAGGTGATGAACTATTCGCTCGAGGCCGCCTCCAAGATTTTTCAGAAGCGCGGTGAGTGGGACAAGGTCTCTTCGCTTTACGCCGGCTTCATCAGCGAACGGCCGGACCATCCGACGGTCCTGACCGCCCTTTACTGGATTGGCAAGGCCAAGGCCCGGGAAGGCAAGGTGGACGAGGCGAAGAAAATTACCGCCGACACCATCATGAAATACATTGGCGACCCGCAACGGGAGCCGGTGGAGATGCTGCTGACCCAGCTTGCCCAGCTGACCGTGCGGAAGAAACGGCCGACCGACCAGGAGCCCGCAGCCGGCGCCCCGGCCGCGCCGACGGACCCGGCCGCCGAGCTGGAAGCGTTGTTGAGCGGCGGCGAAGGCGAGCCTAACGCGACCACACGCGCGCGCATCCTCTACGCGAAAGCGGAGCTGGCCCGGCTGCAGCGGCAGCCGGAGGTGCAGGCGGAACGGACCGGTGAGATTGCGCAATTCAAGCCGGAGGAGCTGAGCCCGGTGCTGCTCGGGGTGGCGGGCGATCATCTCGTGGCCCAGAAAAAATACGCCGAGGCCCGAGCCTTCTTTCAGTACCTGATGGAAGAATTTCCCAAGAGCGACAGCATCGACTTCGCCTACAACGGCCTGGGGGAGATCGCCCTCGCCGAGAAGGACCTCCCGCGGGCGCTGCGCTTTTTCAGCGAAGGCACGGACAAGATCGTGGCCGTGCAAAAGATGAAAGAGCTGACGATTGGAAAAGCGCAGACGCTTTTTGCCATGGGACGTTTTGTCGAGGCCAAGAAACTGTTCGAGCAGATCGCGTCGGTGCGCGAATGGCGCGGTGAAGCCACCGCCATGAGCGTTTTCTCCCTGGGAGAGATCGAGGCAAAACAGGGGCGCTGGGCGGAGGCTAACGCCTATTTCCAGCGGGTCTACGTGGGCTACCAGAAATTCCTGCCGTGGGTGGCGAAGGCTTACCTGCGCAGCGCGGAAAGCTTTGAAAAGCTGAACAAACCGGAGGAAGCGGTGAAGACCTACCGCGAATTGCTGCGGGTGGCGCAGGAGAAACAGGAGCTGGCGAAGTTCGGCGAAACGGAGGAGGCGCGGAAACGGCTGGCCGCCCTGAACCAGGGATGATGAGAACCATTGAACAAAGCTGGCGGGCGGCGCTGCTCCTATCCTTTCTCGCCGCGACGGTCTCGGCCCAGCAGCCGGCTGCTTCGCCCGCGGGTTCCCCGCCGCCCATCCAGATCCTGCTTGCCACCGGCCAGACGGTCGAGACCACGAGCGTGCGGCGCGACCGCGACATGGTCATGGCGCGGATCGAGGTCGGGGGAAGCACCGGCGAGGTCGGTTACCAGGCGGGCCAGATCCAGCGCATCAATTTCCCCGAGCCGCGCGGGATCAAGCGGGCGACCGAGCTGCTCTCGCAGGGGAATGCCGAACAGGCCCTGCAGGAATTGAATCCGCTCATCTCCTTTTATTCGCCCTTTCGCGACATTGAAGGTTCCTGGTGGGGACCGGCGGCCCTGCTCAAGGTTTCAGCCCTGGCTGCCCTCGGCCGGGACCGCGAAGCCGAACCGTTGGCGCAGGAAATCCAGCGCACGGCCAAAAACCCTGAGACGGCGCGTGCCGCCAATCTTCGGCTGGCTTCCGCCCTGATCAGCAAGCGGCAGTTCGACAAGGCGGCCGAGATTTGCCAGGAAGCGATCAAGGCCAGCACGGAACCGGGTGTGCTGGCCGATGCCTGGGTCATCCAAGGGAACCTCCATTCTGCGCAGAAGGAATGGGCCGAGGCGCTGCTGGCCTACCTCCGGGTCCCGGTCTTTTATCCCGCCCAGAAACTTCACCTGCCGGAGGCTCTCCTGGGGGCCGGCAGGGCCTACCGGCGCCTGGAAGACTTGGAAAGAGCCAAACGATCGTTTAATGACCTGATCGCGATGTTTCCAAAGTCGAGCGAGGCCGCGCTGGCCCAAACCGAGTTAAAGAGGATAAAGTAGAGTCCGTCCCATCCGTTTTATGAAAGCAAAAACCATCTATCTCGCCCTGGTCGCCCTGACGGCGCTCGGGCTTTTCGTTTCCGCCGCGCTGGCGCAGGCGCCGGCGTCCGCGCCGGCCCACGGCAGCGGCATTCACTCCAAGACGCTCTGGGAGCAGATCAAGGAAGGCGGCTGGGTCATGGTGCCGCTGGCCCTTTGTTCCGTGGCGACCCTTTACCTGATCGGGGATGGCGTCATGCGCACCGGGCGCAAACGAAGCGCGCCGCCGGAATACGAGGAGGCGGTGAAATCGCTCTTCCGCCAGGGCGACTACGTGGGCGCCTACAATTACTGCAAGGAACATCCGTCGCCGCTGACCAACGTGCTCCGCGTCGGCATTTCCATGCTGGGAGAAGGCAAACAGATCGCCGAGGAATCGATGATGTCGGAACTGGCCAAGGAGAATTCCTCCATGCAGACCTACATCAGCTATCTCTCCGTTATGGGCGTCTGCACGCCGATGATCGGTCTTGTCGGCACCGTCACCGGCATGATCAAGGCCTTTGCCACCCTGGGTGCGGCCGGAATCGGTGATCCCTCGGGTCTTTCTGCCGCCATCGGCGAGGTGCTGGTGGCGACGGCGAGCGGCCTGATCGTGGCCATCCCGGCTTTCGGCGCCTTTTATTTTCTGCGCAACCGCGCCGCCGCGGCGGTGAACCACATCCACGACGTGATCAACGGCCTCTTCCGAAAGATGCCGTATGAGAACCTGGCCGGGGTGCACATTGGCGACGAGGAACTTTACGCGGCCATTCCGAACTGGGTGGCCCATCCGGTGGGCGATCCCCATGCGGTGGCGGCTCCGGCCGAGCAGCCGACCTAAGGGAGAGGGGAGAGTCTCATGGCAGGCGGAGGCGGCGGCACAGATTCAGGCGAGCCGGAGTTCCAGATCGCTCCGATGATCGATGTCCTTTTGGTCATCCTGATCTTTTTCATGACGATCACGTCGGCCCAGGTCCTGAAGGTGGACAAATCGATTCAGCTCCCGATCGCGAAGGACGCCCAGAAGAAGGACAACACCCGGGCCGAGGCGGTGGTGAACGTCCGCTGGAACAAGGAGGCAAAGAAGGCGGTCTTCACCTTCGACGACCGGGTTTATCCGCAGGCGGGCGCCATGTCCGAGCCGTTGAAAGTGGCGCGCATCACCGGCGAGAAAAAGGTCACGCAGGGGGCCAACCCGAATTTTCGCGCGGTCATCCGCGGCGACCGCGATGTGCCCGCCATTTTTATTTCGCAGGCAATGAACGCGTGTGCCGAGGCCGGCATCGTCGATATTTCGTTTTCCGCCGTGAACAAGGACTAGGGCATGCGCGCGTTTACCAGCAACGTCAACGAAGGCAACCTGGGGTTCCAGATTGCGCCCATGATCGACGTGGTTTTCGTCATCATGCTTTTCTTCATGGTCATGGCCGGCGCGGTGAAGATCGAGAACGAGCTCAATACCCAGCTCCCCGGCACGGCGCAGACCTCCGAATCGACCGACTTCGTGGATGAACAGATCATCACCATCTCCGACACGGGCGAGGTGATGTTGAATGATGAGCCTTTCGACTCGCCGCAGAGCCAGGAGCTTCCCCAGCTCAAGGGAACGCTCATGCGCCTGAAACAGAATGCGGACGCGGCCAAGACACCGGCGGTGGTCACGATCATCAGCGATGAGATGGCGAAATACAGCCGCACGGTGGACGTGCTCGATGCCCTCGCCGTGGCCAAGATCGACAACGTCACCTTTACCGTCTCGGAAGAGGAATAATTTTCCGCGAGATCAGTCGGCCTTAGCGAAATTCGCTTCGGTAGCGCGCCTCGAGCATCGACCAGAGGCCGAAAATGGCCAGGCCCGCCCCGGCGAGAGTGAGCCAGACCCAGCCAAGCGGTTGCGCGGCCAGCGCCTGCAGGGCTTCCTCCATGCCGCCGGCTTTCCCGGCGTCACCGGCCAGGCCCGCATGCAGAAGAAAAAGGGCGACCAGCGAAAACGCGAGACCGCGGACCCCGTAGCCGACGCGGCCGGCCCAGCAGGACCAGCGTTGCTGTGTCTCGGAAAGGTTCTCGCCGCGCAGATGCCGCGCAAAACGGGCGGTGAAGGCCTGGGTAAACTGCCAGGTGGCGGCGATGGCCACGCCCACGCCGGCGGAAACGACGAGCCCCCAGCCAAGCGGGTGGGTCAGGACCCAGGCCGTACTCTCTTCAATGCGGCGGTTATCACCAGCCGGTTCACCATATCCGAGCAGCGGCCAAAGCGCGCTGGCGACGATGCCGCCGTAGATTGTTCCGCTCACGAGGGCAATCAGGCGGGTGGTCCAGCGGTCGGCGCTGAAGATCTGGACCAGCCGCCAGGCGACGTAGGCCGCGAGCCCGAGCGCGACAAACCAGAGGACAAAGTTGCCCAGGGGCCAGTGTCGCACCTGCGCCAGGGCCTCGCGCTGGTCGCTGACCCGGCCTCCCTTGAGGCCGAGCCCGGCGAGGATGGCGAGCGTCCCCACGAGGAGGTAAACGAGACCGCGCGCGCCCAGCCCGATTCGGCCAAGGACGGGAACGGCCCGCGCAAATCCGGTCCGGTCCGTCATCTTCCCAGGGAAGAGGGTGAGAACGGCCAGGCCGAGCGAGAGATAGAGGAAAACCATCGTGCCGATGAAGTAAACCATGTAGGTGACAATGGCGCCGCCGATTGTTTCCCCGGTGCTGCCCTGGTAAACGCGGCGCAGCGCCTGGAACAGGTAGATCACGTGCCAGGCCACGGAGGCGAGTGAGACGAGGGCGTAGGCGGCGTTCAGTTTCAGCCCCGCGAACGCGTAGAGGGGCAGAAAAAGGACCAGGGTCACGTTCATGAACGTCAGGTAATGCAGGGCGAAAATAAGATGCTGGACGAAAAACGGGGCGCGTCCGCGGTAAAGAAGAAAGAGCGTCGCGCCGACCAGGACCGGATAAACGAGCTGGGTGATGGAGATGACAAACTGCCAGCGCTCGTTGGTCCGCTCGATGAAAGCCCCGGGCTCAAGTCCGAGGCGTTGTGCCGCCGAGACCACCATTTTTTCGTATTGCCCCGTCTGATCCGCCGCCAGGTAGGTTCGCAGATCATAGACGGCGGTGGGCGGGTAGATCGTGTAGGCGATGAAGGTGAGGGCAAAAACGACGAGATAAAACTTGAGTGGACCCAGGTAGCGCTGGCGGCGGCCGGCCAAAAACTCGGCCGTGAGCAGCCCCGGGCGCGCCATGAGCGACCAGGCCGTCCGCAGGAGCTTTGAATGCTCGAGGTCGGTGATCTCGTCCACGGCGCGGCGGGCAAAGGTCCGAAGCTTCAGTTGTTCGGGATCGGGCTGCTGTTCTCCACACGCCGAACAGAAAGGCCCGGTGAGGAGGGCGCCGCAATTCGTGCAGGTGAGGGGCGGAGGTTCCGGCGGCACGCTTCTTAATCAGAAAGAAAGCCTCCGCCGACAATCCTGAAATGACGGAACAGGGTGTCAGCGGAACCAGGGATTCGCCGGCCGGGAGTGAAAGGAGGGATCGCGCCGGGGATCGTAAGGATACTGTTGCTGGCGGTGGGGGCCGCCCCGCGGCTGCGGTCCGTACCGCCGATAGTCGCGGGTGCGCGGGGTGCGACCGAAGACATGCACCGGGGTGCCGACCTGAACGGCGCGAAAGAAAGCCGCCGCCATGTCCTCGGGGAAACGAACGCAACCGTGCGAGGCGGGATAACCGGGCAGATAACCGGCATGCATGCCCTCGGCGCCGTTATAGCGCATGAAGTAGCGCATGGGCGCGGGGACAAACCGGCCGCCCCGCGGCACCTTCATGTCCGCATCGGCGTCCGCCACCACCGTGCGCCCGGCGGCGTCCACGATGCGTCCGTAAAGGTTCGAGAAATGGTTGCGCTCCTTCTGCGTGATCTTGAAGGAACCGGTCTGGCTGAAATAACCGGCACGCCCGCTGGAGATGGGACTGGCCAGCACCACCCGGCGATGCCTGAGCAGGTAAGCCATCTGCTGCCCGAGATCGATCTCGACCGAGTAGGGCGAGGGCGCAGCGCCTACGCCCGGCGGCAGGAGAAAAAGCAGTGCCAGCAATCCCTGGAAAATCCCTCGCATGACCGGGATTGGACCGGTGCGGCGTGCGAAAGATTCAACGAAAAGAGATCAAACTGCGATGGGCGCCTTGATCGCCGGATGCGGATCGTAGTTCGAAAGGGTGAAATCCTCGAACTGGAACCGCTCGATTTCGCGCACGGAGGGATTGAGGGAGATGCGGGGGAGCGGGCGCGGGGTGCGCGAGAGTTGTTCGCGCGCCTGCTCGAGGTGATTCCGGTAAAGATGGAGATCACCGAAGGTGTGAATGAAGTCCCCCGGCTGGAGATCGCAGACCTGCGCCATCATCATGGTAAGGAGCGCGTAGGAGGCGATGTTGAACGGAACGCCGAGGAAAAGATCGGCGCTGCGCTGGTAAAGCTGACAGCTCAGGGCGCCGTCGTGGACGTAAAACTGGAAAAGGACGTGGCAGGGCGGCAGGGCCATGGTTTCGATCTCGGCCGGGTTCCAGGCGCTCACGAGGAGCCGGCGGCTCTCCGGGTTGCGCTGGATCTGGGAAATAACGTCGCGAATCTGGTCCACGCTTTTCCCATCGGCGCCGCGCCAGTCCCGCCATTGCGCCCCGTAAACCCGCCCGAGGTTTCCCTCCGCGTCCGCCCATTCATCCCAGATGGTGACGCCCTGCGCGTTCAGGGAGCGGACATTGGTTTCACCGCGCAAAAACCAGAGAAGCTCGTGGATGATCGATTTGAGGTGGAGTTTTTTGGTCGTGAGCAGGGGGAAACCGGGACCGGCGGGGCGGAGATCGAACCGGGTTTGCGCCCCGAAGACCGAGAGAGTGCCGGTGCCGGTGCGATCCTCCCGCTCCGCGCCCTCGGCCAGGACGAGGCGGAGAAGATCGTGATACTGGCGCATGGGGAAACAGATAAACGAACAGGGCCGGGGGTGGCAGGAAAAATATCTTCCGCGATCGCCGGGCCGTGCTTAGAAAGAGGGATGTTCTCGCTCCGAACCTTCTTTGGCGACGATCAGAAGTTCTACGACCTGCTCGAGGGGAGCGCGCAGGAGGCCGACGTCAGCGTGCATCATCTGGTCGATTTGCTGGCCCGGTTGAAGAAATCGACCTCGCCGGAGAACCTCGATGAATTCGTCAGCAGCCGCCGGAAGGACAAGGAGATCACCCAGGAGCTGACCGAACAGCTTTGCAAAACCTTCATCACCCCGCTGGAGCGCGAGGATATCCAGGCGCTCGCGACCGCCCTCTACAAGATACCCAAGACGGTCGAGAAAATCGGGGAGCGGGTCCTGCTCCGCCCGGGGGAATTGCACGGCGAAGATTTCGGCGAGCACATGTCGCTCCTCGATGAGGCGGCCGAGACGGTCCTGGCGATGGTGAAATCGCTCCGGCACGGCATCGATATTGGAACGGCGCGCGAGATGAACCAGCGCCTCCAGGCCATCGAGGGAGCGGCGGACAAGCTGGAACTGGACAAATTGCGCGAGCTTTATAATGGCGAAGGAAACGCCATCCACGTGATGTATCTGCGCGACCTCTTCGACCTTCTCGAGAAGGTGATCGACCGGTGCCGGGACGCCGGCAACATCATCCTGCAGATCGTGCTCAAGCATTCCTGAGGCAGCCGGGAACATGACCGCTTTTCTCGCCGTCGCGCTGATCGCGCTCATCTTCGAGTACATCAACGGGTTTCACGACACGGCCAACGCCATCGCGACCTCGGTCTCGACCAAGGTGCTGACCCCGCGGCAGGCCATTGCCATGGCCTCGATCTTCAACCTGCTCGGGGCGCTCGTGGGCGGGGCCGTGGCGGCCACGATCGGGAAGGGTTTGGTCGACACCGAGGTGATCACGATGGAGGCGGTCTTCTGCGCCCTCGTGGGCGCCATCATCTGGAACCTGGTGACCTGGTGGTTCGGTCTTCCCAGCAGCTCCAGCCACGCCCTTATCGGGGGAATCTGCGGCGCCGCCCTGGCTGCAGCGCATGGCGATTTTGGGGTGATGAAGTGGACCACGGGGCTCTGGCCCAAGGTGATCGTGCCGATGTTTACCTCGCCCATGATCGGGTTCCTCGGTGGAGGCCTCCTCATGCTGATTTTGGCTGTGTCGCTGCAAAAAGCCACGCCGCGCCTGGTCGGCCGAATATTCGGCAAACTGCAGATCGTCAGCGCGGCCTGGATGGCCACCAGCCATGGCACCAACGACGCGCAAAAGACCATGGGCATCATCACGCTGGCCCTCTATACCAGCACCACCGCCGGGAGCTTCGAAGGGCTTCCCGCCTGGCTCAATTTCCTCCAGACGCCGGTGTACGGCGCGGTCCCGATCTGGTTAAAGATCCTTTGCGCCGTGACCATGGCGGCGGGCACGGCCGCGGGAGGCTGGCGGATTATCCGGACCATGGGGCACAAAATGGTGAAGCTCCAGCCGGTCCATGGGTTTGCCGCGGAAACAACCGCCGCCCTGATCATCCAGACGGCCAGTCACTGGGGCATTCCCCTTTCCACCACGCACGTCATTTCGACCTCGATCATGGGCGTGGGCGCGGCCAAACGTTTCAACCTCGTCCGCTGGTCGGTCGCGGAAAGGATCGTCTGGGCCTGGATCTTCACCCTCCCGGTCACGGCCTTGCTCGGCTATCTGCTCACCCGCCTGCTTATGCTGCTGTGATTCTCCGGCACCTGCGCGAGGAAACGGCGCCCGACGAGGGGGCGCTTCCCTCGGGGATTTGTCCCGCGCCGATAATGGCGCATCGTTGGCAGCCGGGCCGGATGAAGGAAAAGAAGAGCATTCTGATCATTGAAGACGAGCAGGACGTGATCGATCTGCTCGCGCTGCATCTGCGCAAGGCGGGCGAGTTCGCCATTTCCATCGCGGAGGATGGCGCGCTCGGGTTAAAAAAGGCCCGGGCGGAAATGCCGGCCCTGATCATTCTCGATCTCATGCTGCCGAGGATGCCGGGCCTCGAAGTCTGCAGGATTCTCAAGACCGAAAGCGCCACCCGGCACATCCCGGTGGTGATGCTGACCGCCAGGGCGGAGGAAGTGGACCGCATCGTGGGCCTGGAGTTCGGGGCCGATGATTACGTGACGAAACCGTTCAGCCCGCGGGAGTTGATCCTCCGGATCAAGGCGATCATGCGGCGGACCAGCGATGAAAAGACGGACGAGAAACTGGTGGCGGGCGTCATCTCGATCGATCCCGCCCGTCATCATGTCCTGGTCAACGGCAAGTCGATCAAGTTGACCAGCGTCGAGTTCAAGCTCCTGGCCACGCTGGTGCGCCGCCGCGGACGGGTGCAGGCGCGCGACCGGTTGTTGAACGAAGTCTGGGGTTATGAAGCCGCCATCGACACAAGGACGGTCGACACCCATGTGCGCCGGCTCCGGGAAAAACTGGGCAAAGCCGCGGACGAAATCGAGACGGTGCGCGGGTTCGGCTACCGTCTGCGGGAAGGCTGAGCGATGAACGGTTGGATCGTCGCGTTCCTGCTCGCGGTGATCGTGGCGCTGCCCATCCTGCTCTGGTACCGCTGGGGGGCGCCCTGGCGGGAATTTGATCAATTGACCCGGTCCATGGCGGAGGGAGGGGTGAAACCGCGGCTGCTTTACACGGGGAACTCGAGGCTGGCGAGGATCGCCCGGCGCCTGGGCGAACTGCAGCACGAGCGGTCGGAACTCGAGGCGCGCCTCGACGCGAGCGAATCGAGGACGCACGCCATTTTTGACGCGGTCCTCGATGGAGTGGCGGTCCTGGACGACAACCGCCGCATCCGGCTGGCGAACGCCGCCATGGAACGGCTTTTCAGCCGGCGCCCTTTCACCCCGGGTCTTTCGCTGCTGGAGGTGACGCGGAATGCCGATATTGACCGGCTCGTGGCGGCCGCGCTCGAGACGCGCGAACCGCAGCAGGGTGATCTCGCCTTCACGCTCGAAGGCGCCGAGGCCAGGATGCAGGCCAGCGCGGTTCCTCTTCCACGCGGAGAACCGGGCGGCGCGGTGGTTCTTTTGCGCGACGTCACCCGCCTCCATGCCAGTGAACAGTTGCGCCGGGATTTCGTCGCCAATGTCTCCCATGAATTAAGAACGCCGCTCTCCATCCTGAACGGATATATCGAAACCCTGCTGGACGATCCCGGGCAGCCGCCAGAGGAACTCGATCGCATCGTGCGCGTCATGGAGCGGCACGCCCGGCGTCTTACCCTGCTGGTGGAGGATATTCTCAGCCTGGCCCGCCTCGAGGCGCCCTCGGCCCGGTTGCAGCTGGCGGAAATTCATCTGCCCAAATTCCTCGAAGGCATCCTGCGCGACTGGCAAAAACGCTTTGAAACGAAGAAGCTGCGCTGCCGTCTCGCCTGCCCTGATTCGCTCCCGGCCGTGCAGGCCGATGAAGACCGGCTGGCGGAGATTGTCTACAACCTGCTCGATAACGCGGTTAAATATTCGCACCCGGAGGGCGAGATCCGGGTCGAGGTCTCGCACCACGGCGACTGGGTGCGCCTGGCCATTGCCGATGAAGGCATCGGCATTTCCGCCCGGGATTTGCCCCGCGTTTTTGAGCGCTTCTACCGGGCTGACCAGGCTCGCAGCCGGGCACAGGGCGGGACCGGCCTTGGCCTGGCCATCGTGAAGCACATCGCCCAGCTCCATGGCGGTGCCGCTGAGGCGGTTAGCCGGACAGCCGAAGGCGCCACCATCACCGTGACCCTCCCGATCGCCGGGCCGGAAACCGTCACCAAAACGTAACAGGAAACCGGTTGCCCGGGGGGCCTTCGCTCCGGCATCGTTTTTCTTCACTCATGGAAACCGCCACAGATACTTCCGGTTTCCGCGCCCGGGGCGAGGGCGTCGTGAAAACGCGCCGGACCCGGGAACAGTTGATCCGCGTCTTTTTCGGAGGCAACGCCTTGGTTGCGATCGTTGTCCTGGGCCTGATCACCATTTTTCTTTTCCGGGAGGGCTTCGGTTTCTTTGGGCAAAACCTGACCAACCTGCGGCTCTACCGGGAAAGCGGTCTGGAATATGTGGACATCATCCGCGGGCAGGCGCGCGGGCATACCGCGCTGGTGCGGGGGCTGAACTCGATCCGGGCGCGGCAGTTTGAACGCCTCCAGGATGCGGGCCGGTCGCCCGAGCAAATCCTGGCGGCGCTGGCCCCCTTTGACCAGTTTCTCGAGTCCTTCAGCACGAGCGGGGAGGATTTAAACGGGATTGTTTCCGACCTCGGCGAGCAGGCGTCGGCCCTGAACGCCGAGCTGAGCGCGCAGGCCGAGCTCCTGGTGGCGCGCGAAAACCTGGCGCAACGGGGGGGTGCTCCCGGGATCGAGATCAAGCCGGTCGATCGCGCCGGGCAACTGGCTTTGTTGCGGACCGGCGGCGAAAGTTTTTCCCCCCTTTCCGCGGCGCTCACGGCGGAAGTGCAGCGGTTGCTGCACGCGGCCCCAACGATGCCCGACCCGGCGTCGCAACGGGCCTTCGAAGCGTGGCAGGAAAAGGCCAGTGCCTATGTCGCCGGGCTGCCGCGAACCACGGCGCAGTTGCGGGCCTGGAACCCGGACAAACCGGTGACCTGGTATCGCGGCATCAGTTCGTTCCTCTTCGGGCGCGACTGGATCACCGCCAGTTTCTGGCAGGATTGGTATGGAATTCTGCCGCTGCTGACCGGCTCGATCATGGTTTCGGTCGTGGCTCTGACGATTGCCGTCCCGCTAAGCGTGGCGGCCGCGATCTATGTCAGTGAGATCGCGACGGTCCGGGAGAAAAAGGTGATCAAGCCCTACATCGAGTTCATTGCCGCCATTCCGTCCGTTGTCCTCGGCTTTTTCGGCATCGCCGTGGTGGGCGAGGCGATCCGGGCGGCTTCGCGTTCCGAGTGGCTGAGTTGGGTCAGTTTTTTTCCCCTGAGCGAGCGCCTGAACATCTTCACCGCGGGATGCCTGCTCGCGCTCATGGCGGTCCCAACGATCTTTACCCTGGCGGAGGACGCGCTCCGCAACGTGCCCCGCGGTTTTAAGGAAGCCTCCTATGCCCTTGGCGCCAATCGCCTCCAGACCATCGGGCGGGTGCTCATCCCTTCCTCACTCTCCGGCATCGTTTCCGCCATTCTGCTCGGGCTCGGCCGCGTCATCGGCGAGACCATGGTGGTGCTCCTGTGCGCGGGTAACCGCATTGAAATCCCCGATTTCACGGAAGGCCTGGGCGCGTTCTTCCAGCCGGTCCACACCATGACCGGGATCATTGCGCAGGAGATGGGCGAAGTGGTGCGGGGCAGCATGCATTACCGCGCCCTCTTCATGGTCGGGCTCGTCCTTTTCACCATTACGCTTTGCATCAACTATCTCGCGCAGAAACTGGTCGCGCGTTACCGGATGAACATTGGCTAGATGAAAGCGAGATCTTCCAACATGGCGCGAAGCCGTTTCCTGGAGCGGACGATGTTCTGGATCTTCCGGCTGGCCACCTATTTCATCCTCGCCTGCGCCTCCTACATCTTCCTCGATATCGGCATCAAGGGCAGCCGAACCCTTTTCCAGGCGGAGTTTCCCTTCCTCAACGTCGATTTTCTGACGGAGAATCCGCAAACCCTTTACGTTTTCAACCACGAAGGACGGGAGATGGCCCTGGGCGACCAGGATTACCGGGCCTGGCAGGCGCAACACCCCGGGGTGGAGGTAAATCCCTCCACCGTGGCCTATTCCGCCGGGGGAATCTGGCCCTGCATCGTGGGCACGGCCCTGCTCGTCATTGGCTCCATGACCCTGGCTCTTTTCGTCGGCATCAGCAGCGCGATTTTCCTGAGCGAGTACAGCCGGAACAACGCCTTCATCCGGCTGGCGCGCGTCGCCATCCTGAACCTGGCCGGTGTCCCATCGATCGTCTTTGGCCTCTTTGGTTTCGGGCTCTTCGTCATTTTCTTTGGCTGGAACGTCTCGCTCCTCGCGGGGTGGTTCACTCTCGGGCTGATGATCCTGCCCGCGATCATCACCGCGAGCGAGGAGTCGCTCCGGGCCGTGCCGCAGGGGCTGCGCGAAGGCTCGCTCGCCCTCGGCGCGACGAAATGGCAGACCATCCGCAAGAATGTCCTCCCCTACGCCCTGCCCGGAGTCCTCACCTCATCGATCCTCGGCATTGCCCGCGTCGCGGGGGAGACGGCTCCGATCATGTTTACCGCCGCGTACGCCATGCGCGACGAGATGCCATGGCAGGTCTCGAAATGGACCGATTTCTTTTTCCAGGGCGTCATGGCCCTGCCCTATCACATTTACGTGGTCAGCTCGAAAATACCCCAGAATGAGCACACCGAGCGCGTGCAATACGGCGCGGCGCTGGTTTTCCTCCTCGTCGTGATGCTCATCGCTCTCTCCTCGATTTTGTTGAGGGAAAGAAGCCGGAGCCGATTATCATGGTGAACCTGATGGAACTTAGTAAGCCCGCCCAGTCCCAGGCTGTTCCGCAAGAGGCGGCCGCGCCGGCGGCGGCTTCGCGTGCGCTCGACCGCCGGACCATCATCGAGATCGAGGACCTCGATTTTGCCTACGGCACCAACACGGTTCTGCAGGATATCACCCTGAACATCCCGCGCCGCGCGGTCACGTCCTTCATCGGCCCCTCCGGCTGCGGCAAGACCACGCTGCTGCGCTGTTTGAACCGGATGAACGACCTGGTGGAGGGCGCCCGCATCACTTCCGGTTCCATCCGGATCGACGGCGTGGACATCAACGATCCCGGGGTGGATGTGGTCGATCTCCGGCGCCGGGTGGGCATGGTTTTCCAGAAATCGAACCCGTTCCCGAAGTCGATCTACGACAACATCGCCTACGGCTTGCGGATCGCGGGGGTGAAGAAGCGTGCGCTCATCGACGAGGCTGTGGAGAAAAGCCTGCGCTCGGCCGCGCTCTGGGACGAGGTCAAGGATCGCCTCGATGTCAGCGGCTACGGTCTCTCCGGCGGGCAGCAGCAGCGCCTTTGCATTGCGCGGGCCCTGGCGGTGGAGCCGGAGATTGTCCTCATGGACGAGCCTTGCTCGGCCCTTGATCCCATCGCCACCGCCAAGGTGGAGGAACTGATCCACGAGCTGCGCAACCAGTACACCATCGTGATCGTGACGCACAACATGCAGCAGGCGGGGCGCTGCTCGGATCACACGGCCTTCTTTTATCTTGGACGCCTGATCGAGTTCGATTCCACTTCCAAAATTTTCTCGAACCCGTCACAAAAACAGACCGAGGACTACATCACCGGGCGATTTGGTTAAGAGCGATGACGCGACACATCCTGAACAATTTCGACGAGGCGCTGGCCTCCTTGCGCAACAACGTTCTCCTGATGACGAGCCTGACGGAGCGAAGTCTCAGCCAGGCCATGACCGGGCTCTTCCAGCGGGACGAGGATCTTTGCGCCTCCGCCATTGCCGATGACGAGGAGATCGACCAGCTGGAGAAGCAGGTGGACAAGGACGGGATTGATCTGCTCCTGCGTTTCCAGCCGGTGGCGTCCGACCTGCGCCGGGTGGTCTCGGCCATGAAACTTTCCTCGAACGTAGAGCGGATCGGCGACCAGGCGGTCAACATCGCCCGGCGCGGGCGCAAGCTCAGCCGGCACCCGGCCCTCGAGGAAATCCGGCTGATCGAGCCGATGAACGAGCATGCCATGGCCATGTTCCGCGACAGCGTCGACGCCTTCATGCGGGAGGACGTGGAGCTGGCCATGACCTTGAAACCGCGGGACAAAAAACTGGACGAACTGAACGCCAACGCCGGGTCAAAGCTGATCGAGCGCATGGCGCAGGATCCCGACCAGCTCCGGGGTTACCTCAACCTGATGTTCATCTCGCGGTGCCTCGAGCGGGTGGGCGACCATGCCACCAATATCGCCGAGGACGCGGTCTACGCCGCCGCGGCGGAGGACATCCGGCACCGGCCATTTGTTGCGTCGGCCTGAGACGCGGTGCATTTAAGGGTTCATGGCCGTTGAATCCACCGCGCGGGTCGCGACCGACGAGGTCGGCACGCCCAGCGTGGACGGCGGGGCGGCGGAGGGGGTCGAGGCGTTTTCCGATCCCGGTCATTTCATCAACCGCGAGCTGAGCTGGCTGGAATTCAACCGACGAGTCCTGGAAGAGGCGCAGGATGCGACGCAGCCGCTCATGGAACGGGTCAAGTTCCTGACAATCTTCAGCTCGAACCTCGACGAATTCTTCGAGATCCGGGTGGCCGGGATCAAGCAGCAGATCGAAAGCGAGACGAGCGAGCTCGGGCCGGACGGCCTGAGCGCGACCGAGACCTTCAACGCCATCCAGCGCATCGCGCACGAGATGGTCGCGACCGAGTATGCCCTCTGGAACAACGAGTTGCAGCCCGCCCTCGCCCGCCAGGGGATCCGCATCCATCATGTGCGCGATCTCAACACCCGGCGGGCGGCCTGGGCCCAGCGCTATTTCCAGGAAGAGGTCTTCCCCATGCTCACGCCGCTGGCCGTCGATGCCAGCCACCCTTTTCCCCAGCTCCTGAACAAGAGCCACAATCTCCTGGTGCGGGCCCGGGCCGGCCGCGGCGGCGAGATGCTTCACGCCATCGTGCAGGTCCCGCGCGTCATTCCGCGCCTGATCGCCCTGCCGCGCAACCGGGGCAAGGGCGAACCGTGGGACTACATCTACCTCGCTTCGCTCATCAAGCAGAACATCGCTGCGCTTTTCCCTGGGATGATCCTCGACGGCGTGCACGCCTTCCGTGTCACCCGGAACAGCGATCTCTACATTGACGAGGAGGAAGCCGACAACCTCCTGCGCAGCATCGAGGAGGAACTGAAGCGGTCGAGCCGTGGCGATGCCGTGCGCCTGGAGGTGGAACAGGATTGCCCGAAGGAGTATCGCGACCTGCTCCTCGAGTTTTTCGATCTGGCCGAGGCCGACCTTTACCGGGTGGACGGCCCGCTTTCCATGGCTCACCTGATGCCGCTGGTGACGAACGATGCCTTTGCCCGCCTGAAAGACCGCCCGTTCCAGCCGGCGCGCGACCCGGCCCTGCCGAAAGGAGCCAATCCCTTTGAGGTGCTGCGCAAACAGGATGTCCTGCTCCACCACCCCTACGAGAGTTTCGACACGGTGGTCGAGCTGATCGAGTGCGCCGCGGCCGATCCGCTTGTGCTGGCGCTGAAGATCACACTTTATCGCACCAGCGGCGATTCGCCGATCGTTGAGGCGTTGATTGACGCCGCCAACGCCGGGAAACAGGTGACCGCACTGGTGGAACTGCGGGCGCGTTTCGACGAGGCGGCCAACATCCAGTGGGCGCGCCGGCTCGAGGAAGCGGGCGCCCATGTTGTCTATGGCGTGGTCGGTCTGAAAACGCACTGCAAGGCGCTCCTCATCGTGCGGCGGGACAGCGATCGCCTGCGCCAGTATGTTCATCTCGGCACCGGGAATTACCACCCGCGCACCGCCCGCATTTACACCGATTTCAGCCTGCTGACCGCGCGGCCCAGGCTGACCGACGAGGTGGCGGTGGTCTTCAATACCCTGACCGGCCTGGCGGCCTTTCCCGGCCTGCAGAATCTTCTGGTGGCGCCGTTCGATCTGCAGACCAAGCTGATCGAGTTCATCGAGCGGGAACGCGATCACGCCCGCGCCGGGCGCGAGGCCCGGATCATCGTGAAGCTGAACTCGCTGGTGGATGAGGAGGCGATCCTCAAGCTTTATGAAGCTTCCGCTGCCGGGGTGAAGATCGATCTGATCGTGCGCGGGATTTGCTGTCTGCGTCCCCGGCTCAAGGGTGTGAGCGAGAACATTCGCGTGATCAGCATCGTCGGGCGCTTCCTGGAGCACAGCCGGATTTATTATTTTGCCAACAACGGGAAGCCGGACCTTTATCTGTCCAGCGCCGACTGGATGCCGCGCAATTTTTTGCGCCGGGTGGAGGTCGCCTTCCCCATCCAGGACCCGGCCTTGCGCGATGAAATCGTCAACGAAACCCTGCCGACTTTCCTGAGCGACTGTGTGAAGGCCCGCGAACTCCAGCCCGATGGAAAATATGTTCGTCTCGCGACTCCCGAGGGGGGCACCCGGGCCCAGGCCCAGCTGGCCTTTCGGAACCGCGCCCGCCGGCTGGCCCGCCAGGCCGCCGAAGCACAGGTGACCCCGGCATCGAAACTCGTCCCGATCAAGAAGGCGGGGAGGACACGCCCATGAAACGGCGCGTCCTCGTCATCGACATCGGCGGAACCAACGTGAAAGTGATGCTTTCCCGCCAGAAACGCCGCAAATTCGACTCCGGACCGGATATGGGTCCGCGGCAGTTTATCGCCGATCTGAAGGAAGAGGTCGCCGATTGGAAATTTGATGTGGTCTCGGTCGGGTTCCCTGCTCCGCTGCGCGACGGGCGGCTCCTGCTTGAGCCGAAGAATCTCGGGAGCGGCTGGAAACGTTTCGACTGGCGCAGGGCCATCGGCAAACCGGTGCGGGTGATGAACGACGCCGCCATGCAGGCCCTCGGGAGTTATCACGGCGGGCGGATGCTCTTCCTCGGGCTCGGCACGGGGCTGGGGTCCGCCCTGATCTGGCGGGACACGGTCCTGTCGCTCGAACTGGGAGATCTTCCCTACCTCGACGGGTGCACCATGGAAGACTGGCTGGGCAAGGATGGCCTGAAGCAGATCGGGAAAAAACATTGGTCACACGAGGCCCGCCGCGTGGTCGAGCATCTGCAAAAAGCCATGGTGGCCGACTACGTGGTCCTGGGCGGCGGCAACGCCAAGCTGCTGGGCAAACTCCCGTCCGAGGTCGAGCTGGGTCACAACCGCAACGCTTTCCTGGGCGGGAAACGGCTCTGGGCCATCAAAGGCAAGCCCGGCCGGCAGAAGTGGAATATTCTTTGAGGGGAACGGGATGAAGAAGGTGATTTTTTTGCGGCACGGGGAGGCCGATTGGCCGAACTGGGAGGGATCGGATGACGAGCGACCCCTGACAAAGAAGGGCAAGGCGGAGGTGAATCGGGTGGCGAAATTCCTGAAGCATGCCGGGGCCCGTCCGCTGCTGATTTTCACGAGCCCGCTGCCGCGCGCGGCGCAGACGGCAAAAATCGTCGCGAAACGGCTTTGCCTTGAACTGGGAGTGAACGAGGAGCTGGGCAAAGGGTTCAACATTGCAAAGCTGCGGCGCATCCTGCGCGAGCACGATGTCGAGACGCTCATCGTGGTCGGGCACGAACCCGATTTCACGCATGTCCTGCGGTTGCTCACAGGCGGCGAAGTGCGGCTGGCCAAGGCCGGGGTGGCCTTGGTGGAGATGGAAAGCGCGGAAAGCAAGGGGCGCCTGCTCTGGCTTTTTCCGCCGCGGTTTGCCCGGAAACGCTGAGCGGCGGCATGCGTTATCAGGCCCTCGCTTGCGATTACGACGGCACGCTGGCGCATGATGGCGAGCTGGCCGCGACGACGGCCGCGGCCCTCGTTCGTCTGCGCGAGAGCGGCCGCCGCCTTCTCATGGTGACCGGTCGCGAGCTGGAGGAGTTAAAGCAGGTCTGCCCGGTGCTCGACCTTTTCGAAATCGTCGTGGCGGAAAATGGCGCGCTGCTTTACCGGCCGGCCGACAACGAGATTCGGCTTCTTTGTCCGCCCCCTTCCCCGCTGCTGGTGGAGCGATTGCGCGCCGCCCGGGTCGAGCCGTTCTCGGTGGGGCACGCCATCGTGGCCACGCGCGAGCCTTACGACACCGTTGTGCAGAAAGTGATCGCCGAACTTGGCCTGTCGGTGCAGGTGATCTTCAACAAGGGCGCGGTCATGATCCTGCCGGAAGGCGTCAACAAGGCGACCGGCCTCGAGGCGGCGCTCTCCGAGATGCAGCTCGCCCCGGCCGCCGTGGTCGGCGTGGGCGATGCGGAGAATGATCATGCCTTCCTGGAACAGTGCGGACTGGGCGTGGCGGTGGCCAACGCGCTGCCAATGCTGAAGAGCCGCGCCGACATCGTCACGCAGGGCGCCCGCGGCGACGGCGTGATTGAATTGATCAACCGGATGCTGGAAAACGATCTGGCCGACGTCCGACCGCGCGCCCTCAAGCCGCGGTCCGGGGCCCAGGCCGCCGAGTCGCATCCCGGCCGGTAAACAACTTAAGCGGCCACTAGGGCGACAAAGGATTGACCCGGCGAAAAATCTGACCGCCCTATTGCCCTGCCGCCCGGGTCGCCCCCTCCACCTTTGCTCGCTTTGCATCGAATTGGCTCCGTGCAGGATGCATCACTTTGTGCGGGTGGCCGGGAAAGGCGTTTCTCCGCCCGGACAACAATTTCCAGAACCGCATTGAAAAACTGGAGAACCGATGGCGCGCGGGAATCCGATTGTTGGATGGTGGAAAAGACCTCAGAGGATCCCCGTCCAAAGTCGGCGCGCCAGACCCCGGTCGTTTGCGTCCGCTGCCGGAAGATCATGAATCATATCAATGTTCCGCCGCGCAAAGAGAAAGATCGGCTTTTCAGTATTTGCGAAAGCTGCCAGGTCCGCGGACCGGTCTGATTACTCTCCTTCGGCGGCGAGAAACTCTTCGACCCGCTCCCGGATCGAATCGCGCACCCGGCGAAACTCAGCCAGTTTTTCCTCCGGCGTTCCCTTCGCCTGCGAAGGATCGGGAAACGGCCAGTGCAACCGCCGCGTCGGACCGGGGAAGATCGGGCAGCCCTGCGCTTCGGATTCGTGGCAGACCGTCACGACATGGCTGAACGATGTTCCGTCGGCGGAAACATCGAAGACCGACTGTGTTTTCTTGCCGGAGATATCGATCCCCCACTCCTGCATGGCCTGCACGGCGAACGGATTCAGCGTGCCCGGCTCGAGCCCGGCGCTGTGCGCTTCGAAGCGATCGCCGCCGCGGGCTTTAAGGATCGCCTCCGCCATCTGGCTGCGGGCGCTGTTATGAACACAAAGAAAGAGAACACGTTTTTTCATTGGTTTCCGAGCGGGTCTCCTGACGTTAAAGGCGAGGACCCGCCGGGAAAGAACGCCCGGCGGGTTACGCGGTCAACCTTGGGGCAGGATCACTTGACGGGAATGAACCCGACCTGCTGGGCGATCTTCTGCCCGGCAGGGCTCAGGGTAAAATCGACGAAGGCACTTCGCGGGACCAGTGGGATCGCCATTTGTATAGTAAAAGGTGGGCCGGGAAAGCGGATATTGCTTTGCCTGGACCGCCGCGACGGAGGGAGTCGCGCCATCGATCGGGACCACCTTGACGCCCGGAGCTTTTTCGTAGGCCAGGCCGACGTAACCGATCCCATTGGGATTCCGGCCGACTTCGGCCGCGATCTGCTCGTTGCCCGCCATCTTCTGGGCGCCGCCGGCATAATCACGCTTCTTCATCGCCAGCTCCTTGAAATCGGAATAGGTGCCCGAGGAGGTGTTGCGGGTGTAGATTGAGATCTTGCCCGCGGGACCGCCGACTGCGCTCCAGTCCTGCACATCGCCGGTGAAGATCTGTTCCACCTGCTTTTTGGTCAGGCCCTTGATCGGGTTGTTCTGGTTCACGATCACGGCGATGCCGTCATAAGCCACAATGGTCGGTTTCATGTTCACCCCCCTGGCCTGGGCGGCAGCGATCTCCGTGGGCTTGGCCCGGCGGCTCGACATGCCGATCTGCGCGGTGCCATCGATGATGGCGGCGATTCCGGTGGTGGAACCCTCGGCCGCGATGTCGAAGGTGGTGCCGGAGTTCTGCGCCTTGAATTGTTCCGCGAGCTGCGGCACGAGTTTCGCCCCGAGAGTGTCGGAGCCCTTGATGACGAGGCGGTCTGCCAGCGCGGACGACGCCAGCAGGGCCATGGAGACGGTGAGTGTCAGGATGCGTTTCATGATGCTTCTTTCTTTGGTGCGTTGGGGTTGGGGTTAGAACTTCACGTTCAAATCAGCCTGGAAGATCTGGAAATGGTCGAGCGGGTTGAACCCGATGTCGCCGGAGCCGCCGGTGCCGAGGTTTTCATTCGCCTGCATGCCGTAGCCGTAGGTCAGGTTGAAAGTAATGGCGTCGCTGAGGGCGTAGCCGCCCTGCACCACCACGCCTTCCATGTTCAACCTCGCGTCGAACATGTCGGAATCGATCAGGTTCGGATCGAGCGAGAATTGCTCGGCGTGCTGCCAGAACACCACCAGCTGCCAGTCGCGCTTGGCCCTGATCCTCCCGGCCTGCAACCCCACCTGGTAGGCGAAACGTTCATCCTCGTACTCGGGGAACCCAGCCGCGTCGGCCCGGTCTTCCGCGTCGAGATTCACCGCGAAAGAGGCAAAGACCCTGAAAGGAAACTCGCCAAACTGCCAGCCGAACTCCATCGGCACCTCGAGAATGGCCAGGCTGTTGATCCCGGTCTGGTTCCCCGTCGGCGTCCCGCGGTAGAAGCTGTTGAAATCGTTTCCGTAGCCCGAGTAGTGGTAAAAAGCCGGGGCGAGTTGGAAATAGGTGGTCTTGTCGATGTTGAATTTCGCGCCCACCTGGTAGCCGAAAATGTAGGCGTCGTTCTCCGGCACGCGGCGGCCGTTCGCCACCGCCGGCGGCCCGAGCGGATTCTCCGGGTTCACGTCGTCGTAAAGGAACTGTCCGAAGTTCGCGAAGAGGTCGATGGTGAACGAGCGCGGCGAGGCGAAGGCGGCCGGCGCGATCGCCTTGCCATCCTTGTCGAAAGTGGCGGGCGCATCGGTCCCTCCCCCGTAGTTGAAGGTGTAGGTGTGCCTCCACTGCTGGGCCAGGCCTTCGGGGTTGATGTCGCTGTCCCAAACCATCGAGCTGGCGACAAACGGATTCGGCATCCGGCCGGCGGTAAAGGTGAAGTCGCGGAGGCCTTTGTAGCCGAGATAGGCCTGCCCGATGTAGGCGGCGTCGCTTGATTTGCCGAACGGCCCGTTGTCATCGCCGAAGGTCACGTTGGTGGAACGGGGGCTCGAGCTGGTCTCGAGGCGCAGTCCGTAAAACCAGTCGTCCAGCAGCTTGCCCCGCAGCCCGAGGCGCAGGCGGTAACGCTGCCGGTTCCGCTGGATGGTCTCGTCCCCGTCCGTGCCGGAGGGAAAATCGGTGTCGCCGTTGCGGACCTCGTAGCGCACCCGGGCGTCGCCGTAGATTTCGAACTCGGTGATCGGGGAAGCGAGCTTGAGCTTTCCCGCCGAGGTGCTGGCCGCTTCCTGGGATAGTTCCGCGCGGACGTCCTCGGCTTCCTGGTCGGTCAGGATGCCTTTGCGCACGAGGAGATCAATGAGCGCGCCGCTGTCCTGCGCCAGGCCGGCCGTGGCGGCCAGGGAGAAAAGAGCCAGAAAGATGAGATGGAGTTTCTTCATATTGTGTGGTGCTGGTTCGGAGCCGCGACCGCCCGCTCCGGGGAACGATCATCGGCAGGTTGGGTTAAGCTGAACATGCGCAGGCTAAAAGCGTTTTGTTACGGCCCGAAGACGCGTTCGTTACAATCTCGTGAACACGCGCCGGGTCCTTAGCTGGCCAGGAGCTGATTGCTGTAGCGCGGATCGCCCGTGACATCGTCGCCCAGCCATTCCGGCGGCACGAACTCCTCGCAGCTCTGCCGGTCGTCAAATTCCACCTCCGCCACCACGATCCCCTCGTGGCAGCCATGATAAATATCGATCTCCACCACATGATCGCGCCACGGCATCCGATGCCGCGTTTTCTCCAGCCGCTTTCCCTCCGTGGCCGGCCAGAGCATCTCGAACTGCGGCACCGTCAGTTCAATTTCCCGTTCTTCCCGCGATGTCCCGGCCGCTCCGCGTTTGAACGTCAGGATGAAACGCGGCGATCCCTCACGCCCCGCCGCCACCCGGCGCAGGCGAACCTGGGTTCCATCCTCCTCGCAGACCAGATAACCCTGCGCGATCGATTCCTGCGGCAACTCCTCCAGCTTGTCCGGAAGTTCGCGGACCAGGAATTTTCTCTCGATCTCTCGCGGGGTCGCATCGGCCACGCCCGAGTCTGCCCCCCGCGCGCGGGCCCGGCAAGACCCGGGGCTTCAGGCCGGCCCGACTGTTCCCTGGACGGTCTCGATTTCCGCGAGCAGTTCGTCGCGGCGCTCGTTCAAGGTCTTGAGACGAAGCTGCCAGCGCGACAACTGAATGCTGAGCTGGTTGATGTAGCTGGTGATCTCCGTCCGCTGCGATTCATTCTCCTTCAGGCGGCGCCGGGCGTCGGCCAACTTTGGGTCACCGGCCTCGGGAAGGGGCGGATTTTGCGAGGTGGCGGGCACGGTCACCGCTTCCTGACAACTGGAGCAGTTCAGCGTGTGCCCGGCGGCGGCGGCATCCACCACCAGTGCGGCCTGGCAATGGGAGCAATGAAAAAGGATGTCGCCCGGGCCCGGCACAGTGCTTTGCATTCACGTTGGGTGAGCAAATAATATACCCGGCGCACAACCGACTTGGCGGAGTCAGCAAGGCCCGGCGGTCTGGCCGCGATTGGTGGTCCCGAGGACGGGTTGTCGGGATAGAAGCGGGAACCATGGGGTAGTGGGCTACCATCGATCGCGCGCCATTCTGACCATTTTTCGCGCCAGACCCCACCCAATTTAGCGCCATTATGACCCTTTTTAGGACCCTGCCCGGGCCCCGTGACATAACTTAAGTGGTTTAACGACAGTCGCTTATTTCAGTTTTATGCCTCCCGGAATACCCCCTGCTGGATAGGGCGAGGGAGGATTTATATTACATGGCTAAAGTTTTAGGTATCGATTTGGGCACCACCAATTCCTGCATGGCGATCATGGAGGGCGGTGACCCGGTGGTTTTGGAGAACAGCGAAGGGGCACGGACCACGCCCTCGATCGTCGCATTTTCGAAGAATGGCGAGCGGCTGGTTGGCCAGGCGGCGAAACGCCAGGCGGTGACCAACCCCGCCAACACGGTTTTTTCCATCAAACGCTTCATGGGCCGCAAGTTCGATGAGGTCCGCGAAGAGGAGCACCGCGTTCCCTACAAGCTCGTGAAGGCGGCCAACGGCGACGCGCACGTGCAGGTGGACGTGAACGGGGAGAAGAAGACGTTCAGTCCGCCGGAAATCTCGGCCATGATCCTGGCCAAGCTTAAATCCGACGCGGAAGCCAAGCTGGGTGAGAAGATCACCCAGGCGGTCATCACCGTGCCGGCTTACTTCAACGATTCGCAGCGCAACGCGACCAAGGACGCCGGCAAAATCGCCGGGCTCGAGGTCCTGCGCATCATCAACGAGCCGACCGCGGCCTCGCTGGCCTACGGGCTCGACAAGAAGAAGGACGAGAAGATCGCGGTCTACGACCTCGGCGGCGGCACCTTCGACATTTCGGTGCTGGAGATCGGCGACGGCGTTTTCGAGGTGAAGGCCACCAACGGCGACACCCACCTGGGTGGCGACGACTGGGACAACCTGATCATGGACTGGATCATCTCCGAGTTTAAGAAGGACAGCGGACTGGATCTGACCAACCAGCCCGACGCGGTCCAGCGCATCAAGGAAGAGGCGGAAAAGGCGAAGATCGCGCTTTCCAGCTCGCAGGAATACGAGATCAACCTGCCGTTCATCACCGCCGACGCGAGCGGGCCGAAGCATATCCAGAAAAAGCTGACCCGGTCGCGGCTCGAGCAGCTGACCGATCCGCTCTTTCGAGCGGACGATCAAGCCGGTCAAGGACTGCCTGGCCGACGCGAAACTTTCCGAGAAAGACGTGAACGAGCTGGTGCTCGTGGGCGGCATGACGCGCATGCCGAAGGTGATCGAGACGGCGCGCAAACTGATCGGCAAGGAGCCGCACAAGGGCGTCAACCCCGACGAGGTGGTGGCGGTCGGTGCGGCCATCCAGGGCGGCGTCCTCAAGGGCGACGTGAAGGATGTGCTCCTGCTCGACGTGACCCCGCTCACCCTGGCCATCGAGACGGCCGGGGGCGTGGCCACGCCGATGATCCCGCGCAACACCACCATCCCGACCCGGAAGTCGCAGATTTTCTCGACCTACAGCGACAATCAGCCGGGGGTGGAGATCAAGGTGCTGCAGGGCGAGCGCCCGCTTTCCCGCGACAACAAGAATCTCGGGACCTTCCACCTGGACGGCATCCCGCCGGCCCCGCGCGGCGTGCCCCAGATTGAGGTGACTTTCGACATCGACGCCAACGGCATCCTGCACGTCTCGGCCAAGGATCTCGGCACCGGCAAGGAGCAGAAGATCTCCATCACCGGCAGCTCCGGGCTTTCCAAGGAGGAAGTCGAGAAGATGCAGAAGGAAGCCGAGCTCCACGCCGAGGAGGACAAGAAGGCGAAGGAGGCGATCGAGATCAAGAACAACGCCGACACCCTGGCCTACCAGGCGGAGAAGCAGTTGAAGGATCTTGGCGACAAGGTTTCGGGCGACAAGAAAAAGGCGGTCGAGGACGCCATCGCGGCCGTCCGCGAAGCGATCAACCAGAACGACACCGAGGCGATGAAACGCACCTACGACGATCTCCAGAACAAGTTCCAGGAGATCAGCGCCGAGCTTTATCAGCAGGCCTCAGCGCAGGCGGGTGCTGCGGGCGGCCCGATGCCGGGCGCCGAAGCCGGCGGCCGTCCGCAGGCCGAGCCTCAGGAAGGCGGCCCGCGCAAGGACCACGGCGACGTGGTCGACGCCGAGTTCGAGGTCGTCGACGAAAAAGACAAGAAGTGAGCTTTGGAATGACGAATGACCAATGACGAGTGACCTAATCAATGACGAAGCCGAATGATGAAGACAGGCTCCGCCTGCTTTATCGAACTTCGCCATTCGACATTCCTTCGTCCTTTGGCATTCGGAATTCGTCATTACCGCGCCGTCCAACACCCCAACTTTACCTAAACAGAAACCAATTTGCGGCCCGCTCCGCGGCTGAGAATTCCCCGGCGCGGTCCGCATTAACCAACCCAAGAAGGAGTACTAACCACATATGGCATCAGTGAACGTCAAACCGCTCGGTGATCGCGTGCTTGTGCAGGCGATCGAAGAGCAGGAAGTGAAAAAGGGCGGAATCATCATCCCGGATACCGCCAAGGAGAAACCGCAGGAGGGCAAAGTCGTTGCTCTCGGCACCGGCAAGATCGACGACAACGGCAAGAAGGTCGATTTCACCGTGAAACAGGGTGACAAGGTGCTGATCAGCAAATACGGCGGCACCGAGATCAAGGTGGACGGTGAGTCCTACCTGATCATGCGCGAGGACGACATCCTCGGCATCATTGGTTAAGAGCGGATCAATTCGGAAGCCAGGAATCCAGGAACAGAAAAATCAACCTTTCCGGATTTCATCATGGCTTCCTGGTTTCCAAATTCAAAATCTCAACTCAGAAAAACCTAGATAAAACTTATGCCAGCTAAACAATTGCAATTCGACGAGAACGCGCGGCACGCGCTTCTCCGCGGCGTGGAGAAACTCTCCCGCGCCGTCAAGGCGACCCTCGGACCGAGCGGCCGCAACGTCATCCTCGACAAGAAATTCGGCAGCCCGACGATCACCAAGGACGGTGTCACCGTGGCCAAGGAGATCGAGCTCGAGGATCCCTATGAAAACATGGGCGCCCAGCTCGTGCGCGAAGTCGCCTCCAAGACGAGCGACATCGCCGGCGACGGCACCACCACCGCGACCGTGCTCGCCGAGTCCATCTACAAGGAAGGTCTCCGCAACGTCACCGCCGGCGCGAACCCGACCTCGCTCCAGCGCGGCATCAACAAGGCTGTCGAAGCCATTGTCGCCGAGCTCGCGAAGATCTCTAAGAAGGTCAGCGACCGCAACGAAATCGCGCAGGTCGCGACCGTTTCCGCCAACTGGGACAAGACGATCGGCGAGATCATTGCCGACGCCATGGACAAGGTGGGCAAGGACGGCACCATCACGGTCGAGGAAGCCAAGTCGATTGAAACCAGCCTCGACGTCGTCGAGGGCATGCAGTTCGACAAGGGCTATCTCTCGCCCTACTTCGTGACCAACGCCGAAGCGATGGAAGTGGTCCTCGACAATCCTTACATCCTCATCCACGAGAAGAAGATCTCCAGCCTCAAGGACATGCTCCCGATGCTCGAGAAGGTCGCCAAAGCCGGCCGCCCGCTCCTCATCATTGCTGAAGACGTGGAAGGCGAAGCGCTCGCCACTCTCGTGGTGAACAAACTCCGCGGCACCCTTCAGGTCGCCGCCGTGAAAGCCCCGGGCTTCGGCGATCGTCGCAAGGCGATGCTGGAAGACATCGCGGTCCTCACCGGTGGTCGTTGCATCACCGAAGACCTCGGCATCAAGCTCGAGAACGTGAAGCTGGAAGACCTCGGTCGCACCAAGCGCGTCACGATCGACAAGGAGAACACCACCATCGTGGAAGGCGAAGGCAAGCAGTCCGACATCCAGGGCCGCGTTTCGCAGATCCGTCGTCAGATCGAGGAGACCACCTCCGATTACGATCGCGAGAAGCTCCAGGAACGCCTCGCCAAGCTGGCCGGCGGTGTCGCCGTCATCAATGTCGGCGCAGCCACCGAGACCGAAATGAAGGAGAAGAAGGCGCGCGTTGAAGACGCGTTGCACGCCACTCGCGCCGCGGTCGAGGAAGGCATCGTCCCCGGAGGCGGTGTTGCGCTCATCCGCGCGCAGAAGGCGCTCGACAGCCTCAAGCTCGAAGGCGACGAAGCCGTCGGCATGGCGATCATTCGCCGCGCCGTCGAAGCTCCGCTTCGCACCCTCGCCGATAACGCGGGCCAGGAAGGCGCGCTCATCGTGCAGGAAGTGAAAGGCCGCAAAGGCAACGAAGGTTACAACGTCGCCACCGGCGAATACACCGACCTGGTCAAGGCCGGCGTGGTTGATCCGACCAAGGTGACCCGGAGCGCGTTGCAGAACGCCGCCTCCATCAGCGGTCTCCTCCTCACCACCGAAGCCATCATCACCGAAGCTCCTGAGAAGGAGAAGGGCGGCGCCGGCGGCGGCATGCCCGGCGGCGGCATGGGCGGAATGGGTGGCATGGGCGGAATGGACTACTAAGCCCAGCGCTTACTCGCTAACGAAAATCAACAGCAGCCGGGCTTCGAAAGGGGCCCGGCTGTTTTGCTTCCTCCCGGTAGGGCGAGACTCTGTCGAGCCTGGGGGAGAACTCACCACAGAGAGCGCAGAGGACACAGAGGTGAGGCTGGGGCAGGATTTCCAATGGAGGGACCTGCTTCCGCAGGTCCAAGGACGAGCGGAAGCTCGTCCCTCCGCCTAGGGAACCAGCGCTTTGGAGAGGACAGGATTAACAGGATGGACAGGATTTCAGGAAAGGGCAGAAGAGATTAGTAGCAGGACATACAGCGCCCGAGATGTCGGCGGCGCGTTCTCCCAGGCTCCGCGGAGCGTCGCCCTACCGGGCCGGCGCGGCCCCCGCACCATTCACGATTCACCATCCTCCATTCACGTCCCCGCGTTCCCCCCGGTAGGGCGAGACTCTGTCGAGCCTGGGAGCACGGTCTGCTGCTCTTAAGAAGACAGGATTAACAGGATGGACAGGATTCGGAGCGAGGAAGAAGAGGGTTCCCGTCGGTGACAAACAGCGCCTGAGATGTTGGCGGCGCGTGCTCCCAGGCTCCGCGGAGCGTCGCCCTACCGGGCCGGCGCGGTTCCCGCACCATTCACGATTCACCATCCTCCATTCACGTCCCCGCGTTCCCCCGGTAGGGCGAGACTCTGTCGAGCCTGGGAGCACGGTCTGCTGCTCTTAAGAAGACAGGATTAACAGGATGGACAGGATTCGGAGCGGAGAAGAAGAGGGTTCCCGTCGGTGACAAACAGCGTCCGCGATGTCGGCGGCGCGTGCTCCCAGGCTCCGCGGAGCGTCGCCCTACCGGAGTAGCAGCTCGGCCCAGGTGGTTTCGCTGCCGGAATTGGCTTCCCCAAATCAAGCGCCGCCGCGGTTGAGATGCGTTTTGAGTTTCTCCCACAGGTGGCCTCCGACATCTCGACCATCACGGTATCGATCGGGCAGGCGTGCCTACGTGCACGGCGTCACCCTTCCAGCGCGTCAAGATCAGCCAGATCCTGCGGACGACCGACGGCTCGCTTGTTCGCAATCAGCAGTGGTTTGCTGAGAAAGGCGACGGGAACCCCGTCGAGTTGAGCCTCGACCTTGCTGTTGAACGCGTCCTCTGCGCTGACCCCGGTGATTCCGGTCAGGAGATCAATTCGATTTGGGGCGCGACCAAGCTGAATGATTTGTTCCGGCTTGGTGAAATCTGTCGCGGTGATCTCCGCATCGGCGAAGCCGAACTCCGCAAGCACAGCGATCATTTTCCCGGCGTTCTGCGCGGTCGGCCGAATGAATACGTCGAGATCGCCGGTGTAGCGCGGCCGGGCATGGAAGGCCAGGCTGTGTGCGCCCACAACTAGATACTCAACGCCGTGGGAATTGAGTAATGCGACAAACTCTCTCGAGTCGTTGCTCAGGGGCATGGTTCAGAAGCTCGAGGAGCAGATCGACGCGTTCCTGCGGGGTAAGGCTTTTGTAAAACTCGCGGTCGGCTCTCTCCGCTTCCTCGAAGCTGCGGAACTTGGCGACCCTCTTTTGCATATTCCAAGGTAGCAAACGGCGACGAGTTTGCCGAGATGCGAATTCAGTGGACTTCGCAGTTTGAAAACTGTGCTCTTAATAGGACAGGATTAACAGGATGGACAGGATTCGGAGCGAGGAAGAAGAGGGTTCCCTTCGGTGACACACAGCGCCTGAGGTGTCGGCGGCGCGTGCTCCCAGGCTCCGCGGAGCGTCGCCCTACCGAAGTAGCCAGCCTGCCAAAGGAAAAGCCGCTCGGGTGAGCGGCTTTCCATTCTCGATGAGCTTGTGCTTACGACGGCTTTTCGTCGTCCGCCGGCGGGCACTTTTCGCACGTCTCGCCATCCTTGGCCGCCTGGACGCAGCAGGGATGGGCGCATTCCTTGCCGGCTTTCTTGGCTTCGGCGCAGCATTTGGCGTGGGAATCCTCGGTGGCGAAACCGGGGCCGGTCATGAGGGCGACGGCGAACATCGCCGCGAAAAGCAATTTCAGGGATTTCATGAAGCCGGTTGTAGAGCGAAATGCCGCCGCGTGTAAAGCCGTGAGTTGGCTCCCGAAAGGGGCAGAGGACGGGTTCTAAGCCGCGGGCAGGACGGGCGATTCGCGGGTCGGCTGCGCCTTCTCCCAAGCTCCGCAGAGCGTCGCCCTACCGGGTAGGCGCGGTCCCCGCACCATTCACGATTCACCATCCTCCATTCACGTCCTTCTTCGCTCTCCTCGGTAGGGCGAGACTCTGTCGAGCCTGGGAGTACGGTCCGCTGCTCTTAAGAAGACAGGATTTCAGGAAAGGTCCGGGCGTGCCCTGCGCGAGCGGCGCGCTATCTTGCCCTGGCGATGCAGGCTCCGACTTCCCGGGATTCCATGGTGCGAGACTGGCTGCCGGTCGCGGCCTGGACGCTCTTCATCTACTTTACGATCCCGCTGGCGCGCACCCTGCAGACCTGGGTGATGGAGTATTCGACCCGGGCGCGCATTTTCCTGGGCGGCCTATGCCTCGGTCGCGCTCGGAGTGCTCCTGGCGCTGGGTCACTTCCGCCGGCGGGCCACGCCGATCACCCGCCGGCAATGGATCGTGCTCGGTCTCCTGGCCGCCATCTTCGCCTGGGGCACCTGGCGTCTGCGCGGAAGCGCCGAGGAAGCCATGCACCTGCCGCAGTACGGTGTCCTTTCGCTTTTGCTTTATCGGGCCTTCAGCCGTCGTTACGGCGATCGCGGCGCTTATGTCTGCTCGGCGCTCGCGGGAGCGTTTCTCGGCATCTTCGACGAGGTCATTCAATGGGCGGTGCCGCTCCGGTTCTTCGAGTTCCGGGACATCCGGATCAATGTCCTTTCGGTTCTGCTCATCCAGGCCGCTTTGGTCGGGGGCCTGGCCACGGGCGTCCGGGCCGTCCCGGCGGGAATCCGTTCGGCACGCATGGCCTGGTCTCTCGCGGTTCTCGTCCTGCTCCTTCTCTTCGGCTGCTTCTCGAACACGACTTCTGTCTGGCGCCCTTTGCAGGCCCAATGGCCTAATCTTTTTGTCTTCGGCGAGGCCATGGTGCATTACGGCCATCGGATCCGCGACCCGGAAGCCGGCCGGTTCAAATCGCGCCTGACGGCGAAGCAGTTGCGCGAAAGCGACAGGACCCGCGCCGAAGAGGCGGGCGAAATTCTTCGTCGCTTTGGAGGCGACGACGTCTACGAGCTGTTCCTGGGACGTTATGGTCCCGAGCAGGACCCCTTCCTGTATGAAATGCGCGTCCGCTTGTTTCGCCGCGATCGTTATTGGACGCGCGCGCAGGAGAAGCGGCACCGGCCCGCGAAGGAAAAAGAATTTCTCGCCATCGCCTTCACGGAGCAGCAGCTCCTGGAAAACTGGTTTCCGAACAGTTTGCGCGCCGCGGGCCGCGACTGGTCGCCCGAGCAGCGCGCGCGCGCAGCCGCGGTCGCCGGCGGGGAGCATCGGGAGAGCCAGGTGAGCCGGGAACTTCTCACCGGCCTTACCCAGCCGCAGGCGCAGATGATTCTGGTGGCGCTGCTCGTTGTCGTGGCGCTTGCCGGCGCGTATGATTCTGGGCGGCGTCGCCGGAAAGGCATGCCCTTACCATGATGGACCGACGACGTTTCCTGGCCGCCTCCGGGGCGGCCCTCCTGTCCCTCGGCTGGCCACGAAGAGCCTCCTGGGCGGCGCCGGGCGGACCCAGGGAGTCGCTCCGCCTCCTTTTTTTCACCGATATCCACGCGCGGGTTGAATGGGACGTGCCGGAAGCGATGTCACGCGCCGCGAAGCAGATGAATGAGCAGCGGGCGGACCTGGCGGTGTGCGGCGGCGACTGTATCACCGACGGATTTCAATCCGCGCGCGAAGCCGTGGCGCATCGCTGGCAGGCTTATCGCAAACATCTGCGCGATCAGCTTTCGCTGCCCGCGTTCACGGCCATCGGGAATCACGATCTCACCGGCGCGATCCCGGAGGACGGCAGCGAACCCGAGCCCGACCCGCGGGCCGCGTTTCGCGAGGAGTTCGGGATTCCGAGGACGTTCTTCTCCGCCGAGGCCGGAGGCTATCACCTCATCGTGCTCGACGGTTTGCAGATCACGGGCGACGCCCTGAAGTTCCGCGGCTTTGTCGAGGAAGCGCAGCTCGCCTGGCTGCGCGAGGAACTCACGCGCGTCCGCCGCGAAACGCCGATCATCCTTGTCACGCACATTCCGCTGCTCACGAGTTTCTTCCAGGCTACGGCGGGTCACGACGAAGGCGCGCCCCGCAACCGGGTGGTGGTCAATCACCGCGAGGTGCTCGACTGCTTCGCGAAGCACCGGCTGCACCTGGTCCTGCAGGGCCACCTGCACGTGAACGAGATGCTGCGCTGGCGCGGGACGACCTTCATCACCGGCGGCGCCGTCTGCGGAAAATGGTGGCGGGGTGCCTGGCACGGCACCGATGCCGGGTTTGGAGTTCTGACCCTGCGACCCGACCGCGTGGATTGGGAATACAGCGAAATCGGCTGGGTACCCCGCCGCCCCTGAGGGCGCGGGCGACCGGCTGACACCGGGGGCTAACTCACCGCTCAGCAGCCGGCTCTATTTCAGGACCGACTGGTGGAACTCGTACCAGTCGTCGAGATTGTTCAGCTGGACGGCGTCGCGGTAGGAACAGCTCTCATCGGAAAGATTGTTGTTCTTAAAGATGGTCTGGCGCGTTTCGTCGTCGTGATTGTAACCGCGCACGGCGGCGTTGTGTTTCTCGATGGCCGCTCCATCGAATTTGCCGTTCTGCTTTACCCATTCCTCAAACTGGGGATAGGTCGGTTTCTTCTGTTTGATAAAATCTTTCACCGCCTGCTCCTCCAGGCCAAGCGCGGAGAGGGTCATGGAATCGTAGCCTTTGCCGCAGCCAGGATAACCGGACGCCAGTTTGCCGGCCGCCTCAAGCGAGAGCTTTTGCCAAAACCGCGGCAGGTGAAGGACGCCGAGGGGACCGGCTGTGCCGGAGCTGATCAAAGGAACATGTGTAGCCATGAGAACAGTCTAGGGCGCGGGGAGAGCTGACGCCAGCCCGCTGTGATGGCGGTCAGTCCGCCTGGGAAGCCGCCGCCGCTTTCGCCCGAACAGGCTTGGTCACCTTCGGTTTCAGGGCTTCAATCACGGCATTGTAATTCTCATGACGGGCCACTTTGATGTGCCGGGTCCTGAGATGCTCAATGAGTGGGTCGTATCCCTTGTCCTTGGAAACGATGTGAAAAAATGTCAACGGCTCGGCGATCGTCTTGTGTCCCAAGTAATAGGCCAGCGCGAAATCGACCGCGTTCTTCCCAGCCTTCTCCAGTCGAACCAGTTCGACGGTCGCCCGGTGATGCAAGAGCGCCTGGACCGTTCGAGTCTCGAGCGAATGATTCTGCGCTCCCAGCAACAAGGTGATCGTGGTCCGTTCCAGAGCGAAAATTCGTGGATCGACGCTCTTCATGTTCTCGTAGTCGATGAAGACGTAATTTTGCGCCATCGCCGGGAGTCGAGCAGGCAGGGACTCCGTCGCCAAGGAAAAACCCCTGCCGGGAAGGAGCTTCTCTCGACCGCCTCAGCGGACGAGAAGAGAGTAGGCAGCCACGGCCAGGAGCAGGCCGGCCACGATCAGCCAGGGGAGGTTCGCGGCGTCGAGGCGCAGCCGGGGACCGCCGCCCACCGGAAGCGGTGCGCAATGCCGGCAGCGATGGTCAACGATCGACAGGGCATAACCGCAGGTGGGGCAATCTTCGAGGGGCACCGTTCACCCATCGCAGGCTTTGGCGATTAAGCGAGAGAGGAGAGACGTGACGCTGCCGCCCCGGCCTTGACTCGGTTGCAGGCTTTCGCGATTCCCCCCGGCGCACAAAGCGTTGACTTCTGAGCCTTTAGCTGGCGAGACTTGCGGATCGACCCGGAAAAACCGGCTCATCAACCCGAAGGAAGAACTTATGAAACTGATTACTCCATTGGCGGTCCTGGCCAGCGCCACGCTGGTCCTGACCGCTTGCGACACGAAGACGGCCAATTCCATCAAGGAAAAGGCGGACGCCGCCAAGGACGCGGTTGAAGCCAAGACCGAGGAAGCAAAGGAAACGGCTGAGAAAAAGATCGATGAAGCGACGGAGGCGGCCAAGAAGGCAGCCCCGGATGCTGCTGCGGCCGTGGAAAACATGGCGGAGAAGGCCAAGGAGGCCACCGAAAGCGCCGTGGAAAAAACAAAGGACGCGGCTGAGACTGCGGTCGAGAAGGTCAAGGACGCGGCGGATGACGCCGTTGACTCCGCCCGGGAGGCGGCTTCGCCTGCGGCGACCCCGTAGCATCCAGCGTGTTTACTTGCGGACAGCCGGGTTCACCAGGAGCCCGGCTGTTTCGCCTCCGCTACTCGACCGGGTTTCGTGCGCGATTCCGCGCGCCCGCCGGAGCGCGGATTTCCGGGCGCGCGCATTCGCGCACGATAGCGGTCACCACCGGGGATACCGGGCGGCAACCTCCGGAATTGGCGCTAGGGTGAACCCGCAGGTGCCGGGCTTGCCTTGGTCGCGGGACGGGTGGTGGTCGGAGCAATCTCGCCCGCTGGAACCTTCCGGGGCGGAAGTGAACTGGTCGGCTTCACCCCGCTGACCGGAACGCGTCCGCCATCAACGGGGCGCTTTTTGATCGGCGGGACCCGGTTGGCCTTGGGCGCACCGGCCGCATCCATGCACCGGTTCCATTTTGTGAGGCAGTTGTCCTCGCATTTGCTGCGGGTGGCCGAATCCTGGCTGCCCTGGCAAAATTCAACGCACTGCACCACCGCGCTATTGCAGTTGGAGATTGCCTTGGCATTGGGCTGTGCCCCCTGATTGTCCGCGGCCTGGAGCAGGCAGGCCACGGCGAGAAACGCCGCCCCACCGACAAGTCCAACAACCGCGCTGATCCTGGATTTTTTCATAAGAATTTCCTCCGGTCGTCATTCCACCGCGGAACGGTCCGTCCGGCAAGAACAGAGTTCGCCTCCGCCGTCTCATGAGCACGGCGGCGGAGCGGTCGCCGCGGGACCGGCGCGCGGTCAATGTTTCCGCCGGAAAAGGAGCCGACATTGCCCTGTCGCGCGAACCTTCTGGATGCCCAAGCCGCTTTTGATCCTGAACGCCACCGCCGGTCCCGACGATTCCAATGAGGAAACGATCAAGGACGTTTTGGCCGGGCTGGCCCGCGGCGGGCTCGAGCCGGACGTTGTCTTCACGCGCGAAGACCTCTCCGCCCGTGAACTGGCCCGGCGAGCCGTGGCGGAAGGGCGCGAGATGGTGCTTGGTGGGCGGCGGCGACGGCACGGTCAGCGAGGTGGCTGCGACCCTGGTGCAGCAACCGATCACGCTGGGCATCATCCCGATCGGGACGTTCAATAATATCGCGCGCTCACTCGGTCTTGTGCCCGAACCGGAGGAGGCCTGCGCCGTGGTCACCGGCGGATACACCCGCGAGATCGACATCGGCCTCGCCAACGGGACCCACCCCTTTTTCGAGGCCGCCGGCGTCGGTCTCGACGCGACTCTTTTCCCGATCGGCGAAGAGATCAAAGGCGGCCGCTGGATTCGGCTGTTCGAGGCGGCCCGGCTCACCCTGGCTTACCAGCGAGTCTCGCTTCGGCTGACCTTCCAGGAACCGTTGGCGGAAGTGATTCCGAGCCGGCAACGTCGCCGCGGCTCCCGTGCCCGGCGCGGGCATCGTCTGCGGCGTCGGGCTCTTCTGGTGGTGGTGGCGAACGGCCCCTATTACGGCGGCGGCTTCACCGTCGCCCCGGGTGCGCGCCTCACCGATGGCCGCCTGACGGTGACGATCTACCGGCGTTTTTCGAAATGGCAGTTGCTCCGGCACTTCTGGTCGATCAGCCGGGGCCGTTATCATTATTCACCGAGGGTCGAGACCTTTAATACCCGCGAAGTGACGCTTTCCTCGCGTCGGCCGGTGCCGGTGCATGTGGATGGCAAACCATTTGGGCGCACGCCGGTGCGCCTGAGCGCGTTGCCGCGCGCTCTGCGCGTGCTGGTGCCGCGCCCGGGACAGGAGAAGGAGGAAGATTCTTTGCCGGTGGCGCTGCCGGCCGAGGAAGAACCCGCGGAGGCGACAACCCATGGCTGAGCGGGGCAAAAGAGGGGCCCGTCGCAAGGTGGCGCGCGCGCTGGAGGAGGGGTTGGCCGGGGTGGACTCCGACAAAGCCGCCGAGGAGACGCTGGCCGGGCTCGAGCAAAAAACAAAAGGGGTCAGACAAGGCGACGTGGCGAAAAAGAAGCCGGCCGATCCGGCCGGGGTGGCGGCGGCAAAGATTGCCCGGGCCGCCCGCAAACGGAAGAAGACCGCGGCCATCCTCGAGCAGACAGCGCAGGAGATCGCGCAGGAACCTTCTCCCGACGAGGCCCAGCCGATTGATGAAGGGATTGAGGAGGCAGCGCGGGAAGAGGAAAACGAACCGGCCGCAGTGCGGCAGGGACGCCGCCGCCTGCGCAAACAACTTTTCCGCCGGCTCGGACCGTTGCAGGCGCTGGATGCCGCCCTCTTCACCCAGATCAACGAACTGCCGCACCCGCCGGTGGTGGATCGCGCGGTCTCCCGGTTCAGCCGTTACATGACCGGCGGTCACGCCTGGGCGCTGGTGCTCCTGGCGGCGGCGTTGCATGACCCGGCCCGGAGCCGCCGCGCCACCCTCGGGGTGATGCCTGCGCTCTGGCTGACCACCCTGACGGTGGAGCAGGTGATCAAGCGCTTCTTCCGTCGTCGCCGCCCATTCATCTCCATCGTGCAGGCCATCGTGGTGGGAAGAAAGCCGGGCAGTTATTCGTTTCCTTCCGGCCACACCGCAGCCGCCTTTGCCGGGGCCGTCCTGCTTATCCCTGTATTACCCGGGCGGCGCGAAATTTTTCCGTTTTGTGGCGGGCCTGGTCGGGTTCTCGCGCATTTATCTCGGGGCGCATTATCCGGGCGACGTCCTGAGCGGCGGCCTCACCGGCCTGGTCCTGGCGCGCACCTACCGGCGCCTTTTCCTCGCGGCCATCGGGCGGGCACCGCTCCTGCCTGCCCGGGCGGAAAAGACCATTCGCGCGGTGCTCCGGGAAAGCCGGGGCTGAGCCGGGCCACCGGGCGCTGGCGGACCGCCTGAAAATCGGGTGTTGGTTCGCGCGGGAGCGCTGTCTATGATCGCCGCCTTGCGGGAAAGGCGGCCGCCATGAAAGACTTTGTTTCCTCACTGTTGGATGATGTCCGGGCGCGCAACCCGGCCGAGCCCGAGTTTTACCAGGCTGTGCAGGAGGTGGCGGAGTCGCTGCAGCCGGTGCTCGATCAGCATCCGGAATATCGGAAGGCGAAGATCCTCGAGCGCATCATCGAGCCGGAGCGCGTCATCATGTTTCGGGTGCCCTGGCAGGACGACGCGGGGGAGCTGCACGTGAACCGCGGGTTCCGCGTGCAGATGAACAGCGCCATTGGTCCCTACAAGGGGGGCCTGCGTTTTCATTCCTCGGTCAATCTCGGCATCCTGAAATTCCTCGCCTTTGAACAGGTCTTCAAAAACGCGCTCACCACCCTCCCGATGGGCGGCGGGAAAGGCGGCTCGGATTTCGATCCGCACGGCCGCAACGACAGCGAGGTGATGCGCTTTTGCCAGGCTTACATGTGCGAACTCTTCCGGCATATCGGGCCGGACACGGATGTGCCCGCGGGCGACATCGGGGTGGGCGCGCGCGAGATCGGTTATCTTTTTGGCATGTTCAAGCGGCTCAAGAACGAGTTTACCGGCGTCATGACCGGCAAAGGCCTGACCTGGGGCGGCTCGGTTATTCGTCCCGAGGCGACCGGTTACGGCTGCGTCTATTTCGCGGCCGAGATGTTGAAGACGCGCAAGGAAACACTGGAAGGCAAGACCTGCCTCGTCTCGGGGAGCGGCAACGTGGCGCAGTACACGGTGGATAAGCTGATCACCCTGGGAGCAAAGCCGGTCACCCTTTCCGATTCCAACGGGTACATTTACGACGAGGCCGGGATTGACCGCGAGAAACTGGGGTTCGTCATGGACCTGAAGAACAACCGGCGTGGGCGCATGGCCGAGTATGCCGAGCGGTTCAAGGGCGCGGTTTACAGTGAGGCCGACCCGGCGCTCGACCATAACCCGCTCTGGCAGCACAAGGCGGAATGCGCTTTCCCGAGTGCCACGCAGAACGAGATCAACGGGAAAGACGCGGCCAATCTTTTGCGCGGCGGCGTCTACGTGGTCTCGGAAGGCGCCAACATGCCGACCACGATGGAGGGCGTAACCCAGTTCATCGATGCCGGCATTCTTTTTGCCCCGGGCAAGGCCGCAAACGCGGGCGGGGTTGCCACTTCAGGGCTGGAGATGGCGCAGAACAGCATGCGCATCTCGTGGACGCGCGAGGAGGTGGACGCTCGGCTGCAGAACATCATGCGGACGATTCACGAGACCTGCCGGCGCACGGCCGAGCAGTATGGGACACCCGGGAACTACGTGAACGGCGCGAACATCGCCAGCTTCCGCAAAGTGGCGAACGCGATGATGGACCAGGGCCTCGTCTGAAACGCGGAGCCTAACCAGCGGGAGAGCGCCGGGGCGAAGGCGATGGCGGAGAGGATTTCTTCGCGGGTGAAGGAGAGCTCTTCTTCTTCGCAATGGTCGCAGTCGCGGAAGGGCTGGATCGTGGCGAGGAAGTGGAGGTCGGCGTGGGAGTTTGACTCGGCGATGACGCCGGGCTCGTGCTGGCCGCAGGCGAAACGGCCGGGGTGGGAAAAGCAAAGGTGGGAGCAGGCGAAGCGTCCGGAGAGACAGCGGGCGAAACGGATCCCGCAGGAGTCGGAGAAGGCGTCGGCGTCGGCGTCGGCGTGGGCGTCGGTGTGGGTGTAGGGGTCGGGGTGGGCGTGGGCAGCGGCGGGATAATGTCCTGCCACTGGTGCAGCGCGACACTGCTTCCTCCGATCTCCTTGACCAGTTCCTCGCAGCGGGCCCGGATTTTCTCAAGGTCAGGCGGTGCCCAGGGTCGTTCGCCGGTATCGGGGAAGATCAGGTAGGTCACTTTGAGATCGCTCACGGGACGGTTCAGCGGAGTGGCGGCGTCGTTGATTTCCTTGGCGATGCGAAGCGAGGCTTCGCCGGCTTTGTCGGACGGCCCGACGTCCCCGATGAAAGCGGGATAAATTTTGTCGCCGTAAATGACCACGGCGTAATCGCCCACCTTGGTCCCCTCCTCCGAGGAAAGGCCCCCGGGCATGACAATAAACGGATCGGTCGCGCCGATGAGGTAGCTCCATTTTTTCAGGGAGGTGATCTCGTCGCGCCCGCGGGCGAGGGCGTCTTTCAGCTCCGCTTTGCGCGCAGCGCTGGTGGCCTTCTCGCCCATCTCTTTCTCGTAGCGGCGCAGCTTCTCCTGCACGCCCGGGAGATAGGGGTTGGGCCGGTCTGATTTCTTGGGCCAGCGATAGCTGGTGAACGGTTGGAAATTGGGCGAGACGCCGCTTCCGGCCGGGAGCCGGTCCGAGTCCGAACCATCGGCATCGACGTCCATCTCCGCCTGGATCAGGACGGCGCGCCGTTTCGTTTCCGGATGGGTCAGGTTGAGCACGGTCTGGCAATCGTAGAAATTGTGCCGGGAAAGAAGCTGGTCGAGCCGGCTAAGCCGCGCGCGTAACCGTTCCACTTTCGTCCGGTAAAGCCGCTCGTAGAAGGAGGAAACGGAGCCGTTGGCGATCATGGCCGGCAGACCCGGGAGAAGCGTGGGCAGTTCCGGGTTCACTGTCGCCAACTCCTCCATGGTCTGGTTGGCTTTGGGCAGGCGCGCCTGCAGCTTCAGGTCGAGGACGTAACTCTCCGGGTTGTCGCGTTCCTCCGTGGCCGAGGCCGGTCCCTCGGGCGTTTCGAGGACCGAACGCACGGTGATGCCGTTGAAGAGTTTGGTGGTCTCGAGTTTTCCGGAAATGACCGGGGGCGGGGTCGGGCGCGGCGGCGGCGTGGCCAGACGTTCCAGCTCGGCGGTGCCCTGCCGGGTGGCTCTCCAATGCCAGCGCTCGAGAGAGAACCAGCGGAGCAGAATGATCCCGGCCAGGCCGAGAAACAGGAGGAGCGCGAAAAGCCGCAGCGTCCTCAGGCGAAAACGGGGCACGCGCGATCTACCGTTTTATCCAGGCGGCGATGGCGACGACCACGCCGATCAGGCTCAGGATGGACATCATGCCCGCGGGCATGAAGCTGGCGCTCTTGATGAAGAGCGGGGTGAAACGCCCCGCCAGGAGAAGGGCGGTGACCAGCCCAAGGACAAGGCCGGCGGTGGTGTTGGTCGGCATGAGCCAGCCCGCGAGCAAAAGGAGCAGCCCGGCCACCGAACCGGCCACGATGGAAGCCACGCTTCCCTTGTTCACAAAACCAATCACACCCCCAAGAATCGTGAGGGCGCCGAAGATGAGGAAATAGATTTTTGCGGCGGTAATCATGGCTGCCTCGAACCGTGGCGCAGGAAGGCGGCAGTGTCCAGCCATCGCGCAGGCCCCGGGCGGGTTGACGCCGCCGGGGCGGGCTGGCAGCGAGCCAGGCAAGAGTGAGGGGAGGAGGCCTTATCGGGGTTGAACCGTCTCCCACCCTGGCACCGGGAAAAACTCTTGCTCCCGGCTTCTTTACGAAGGACGATCCGCCCCATGTGGCGCCGACCGGGATTGCTCCGAAGCGGCCTCCTCCTGCTCCTGGCGGGATTCTTGGGAGGCCTGGCGCTCACTGTTGTGCCCGAGACGCACGCCGCGGTGCACTCCGATCCGGAGCACCAATGTCTGGCCACGCTGATCACGGATGGCGCGCTTGAGCAGACGCCGATGGCGCACCCCGCGTGGACGTCACGGCCATGGCAGGCGGCCACCGCTTCCGCCGTCGCCGAAGATTGTTTCGTCGAAGCGCTTTTCCGGCAGGCCTCTCTCCTGGAGCATGCGCCGCCGGTGCTTTCCTGAAACGCGCAGTTCGCGTGTCCTGACGCCGGCCTGAAGGCCCGGCCGTTTCTTCCCGTTGTTTCTGCGCGTTCGCCCCGCCGTGGCGGCACGCCTTTCCCCAGCGCGTGTCGCCCTTGGTCGCCATGACAAATTCACGACAGGAAAATCATTTTGAAACGAAAAACCGCACTTTTACTGGCCCTGGCCGCCGGTCTCGAGACCGTGCCGGCACAGGACGCCGTCTCGCCACCGCCCGCGCCGCATGAACGGGTCGTGGTCAGCACCACGCCCCTCGGGGGCGATCCCTTTGAGCAGACCCAATCAGTCACCATCCTCACCGAGGAGGAGTTGAAGCTCCGGCTCGAGCCGACGCTTGGTGAAACGCTCCGGCAGGAGCCGGGCCTGAGTTCGACCTACTTCGGGCCCGGGGCCAGTCGCCCGGTGATCCGCGGCCTGGGCGAAGATCGGATCCGGGTTTTGCAGAACGGCCTGACCACCATCGATGTCTCGAACGTCAGCCCTGATCACGCGGTCACCGCGGAACCGCTGACGATCAAAGTGATCGACGTGGTGCGCGGTCCGGCGACGCTGCTTTACGGTCCAAACACGGTCGGCGGCGTGGTCAACGTGATCGATAACCGCGTGCCGAGCGAAACGCTGGCGCGCCCGATCGAGGGGCGCCTGGAGGGACGCGGGGCCACGGCGGACGCGCTCCGTTCCGGCGCCGGCCTGGTGGAGTTCCAGCTCGGGGCGGTGGTGGTGCACCTCGACGGTTTCCTGCGTGAGACCGAGGATGTCGCGATCCCGGGCTTTGCCCGTTCCGCGCGTCTGCGCCGCGCCATGCCGCTGCCGCCGGGCGAGCGTGAACCGTTTGGCGAACTGCCGAATAGTTTCACGGAGACGGAAGGGGGCGCGATGGGCGCTTCCTACGTCGGCGCGCACGGCTATCACGGCGCCTCCTTTGCCCTGACCGACTCGCGCTACGGGACGGTGGCCGAAAAGGATGTCACCATCGAGCTCGAGCAGAAGCGCTGGGACGTTCGCGGCGCCGTTTATCATCCGACTGCCGGAATCAAGGCGATCAATTACAAGGCCAGCTACACCGATTACGAGCACATCGAGTTTGAGGGGGATGAGGTGGGGACGATGTTCGAGATCTCGGGTTTCGATGCCCGGCTCGAGCTGGTGCACGAGAAGGTGGGGATGCTGGAAGGCGTGTTTGGCTACCAGGGCCAACAGACCGCGTTCTCGGCCCTGGGCGCGGAGGCCTACCTGCCGCCGACCGATATCGGCCAGCACGCGCTTTTCCTGTTTGAAGAAATCACGTTTGATCAGGTGGAGCTTCAGTTCGGCGGCCGTTACGATCACCAGAGCAACGAGCGAAGCGCGAACCCGGCGTTCGGTCCGGCGCTGACGCGTGATTTCCATGCGTTCAGCACCTCGGCCGGGTTGCTCTACGCGCCCATCGATCCTTACACGATTGCCTTTTCGGTCTCCTACAGTCAGCGCCCGCCAACCTACGTCGAGCTGTTCGCCCAGGGTCCGCACATCGCCACCAACGCCTTCGAAATTGGCGATCCCGGCCTGGGGAAGGAAAACTCCCTCGCCTTCGACCTGTCGTTCCGAAAAAGAAGCGGCCGGGTCACCGGGGCGATCAACTTCTTCTTCTATGACTTCGATGGATTCATCACCGCGGAACCGACGGGGGACTTTTCCCAGCCTGAGGAGGAGGGCGAAGAGGGTCTGCCGATTTTTGAGTATCGCGCGGTCGATGCTTTTTTTGCCGGCGGCGAAGTTGATCTCGTCATCCATTTGCTCGAGCCGCGCGCTGCCACCGAGACGACGATGCCCTCCGGAAAAGAAGGCAAGGGCGTGGTTCCGCAAAGCACGCCGGCTTTCCGGCACGATCTCCATCTCGACCTGAAGACGGATTATGTTTTCACGAGGAACCGCGACGCCGGCCGGTCGCTTCCGCGCATCCCGCCTTTTCGGACGAGTGCGGCCCTCGTCTACGAGTATGACCAGCGCCTGAGCGCCCGCGTGGAGGGCCAGTATGTGCACGGGCAGGACCGGACTGCGCGCTTCGAGCTGCCGACGGACGAATATTTCCTGCTCGGCGCGAGCGCCGGTTATCGCGTTCCGGTGGGGCCGGTGGAACTCGATTTCTACGTGAAAGGAACGAACCTCACGAACGAAGATGCCCGCCTGCATACCTCGTTTTTGAAGGAGATCGCGCCGCTCGCCGGCCGCGGAGTGCTTTTCGGCGTGCGCGCCACGTTCTAAGCTCCCCCACGTGCATTCATTCCATTACCAGGAGGGCCGCCTGTTCTGCGAAAACGTAGATCTTGAGGAGGTCGCCCGCAGTCATGGCACCCCGCTCTATGTCTATAGCGCGGCCACGATGCGCGACCATTATCGCCGGCTCGACCAGGCCCTGGGCGGGCTCGATCACCTGATCTGTTATGCGGTCAAGGCCAACTCGAACCTGGCGGTCCTGCGGGTGCTGATCGAAGAGGGCGCGGGCTTCGACATTGTTTCCGGGGGCGAGCTCTTCCGCGTCCTGCGCGCCGGCGGGAAGGCGGAATCGTGCACCTTCGCAGGAGTGGCCAAATCGGACGCCGAGATCGCGTATGCGCTCGAGGAAGGCGTTTTCTGCTTCAACGTCGAAAGCGAGGCCGAGCTGCACCAGATCAACCGTCTGGCCGGGGAAAAGCGGGTGCGGGCTTCCATCGCCCTGCGGGTGAACCCGAACGTCGAAGCCGGAACGCACAAGTACATCGCCACCGGCCAAAGCGAGAACAAGTTCGGCATCGCGCTGGACCAGGCGGCGGAATTCTATGCCCGCGCCGCCCAGCTGCCGCATGTGCGGTTGCGCGGACTGCAAATGCATATCGGCTCGCAGATCACCGCCGCGCGCCCCTTTGCCGAGGCGATCGCCAAAGTGGCGCCGCTGGCGCGCGAATTGAAGGAGCGTTATGCGATCGAGTTCTTCAGCATCGGTGGGGGCATGGGGATCATCTACCGGCGCGCGCTCGAGAGCGGGAGCGGCCGGTGGTGGCACGAGCAGGGCGGCGAAGAATCAGTCTTCAGCGTGGCCGACTACGCCCGGGCCATCCTGCCTTCCCTGCAGACGCTCGGTCTGCGCGTGCTGCTCGAGCCCGGCCGCTTTCTCGTCGGCAACGCAGGCGTGCTGCTGACGCGCGTGCGCTTCATCAAGGACACCGCCCAGAAGAGATTTGTTATCGTCGATGCCGGCATGAACGACCTGATCCGGCCCGCGCTTTACCAAAGCTTTCACGAAATCGTCCCGGTCATCGAACCGGGGTCTGACCGGACGCAGCGGGTGGACGTGGTCGGGCCGGTCTGTGAAAGCGGCGATTTTTTCGCGCAGGACCGCCCGATGCCGCCGCTGGCCGAAGGCGATTTGCTCTCGATCATGAGCGCCGGCGCCTACGGTTTTGTCATGGCCTCGAATTACAATTCGCGGCCGCTCCCGGCGGAGGTGCTGGTCGACGGCGCCACCCATCGCCTCGTGCGCCGCCGGCAGAACCTGGAAGACCTGGTCGCGGGAGAGATGGAGCCGGCATGAACCCCCGGGAGTTGGCGCGGTCCTGGGGATTCGTCGTGGGGCTTCTGCTCCTCGCCCTGGCCAGGATCTGGCTGGTGCACGAGCACGACTATTATCGGAGCGCGAATTTTTACGATGAGCTCTGTTACGTGCGTGCGGCAAAGAACTGGTATTGGTGGTCGCCCTACGACGCGACCGCCTTTGTCCGGCCGGCGGCCTATCCGCTCTGGATCACGTTCGTGCACAACACCCGCATCCCGTTTCGTCTCGCCGCGGAGTTGCTCTATCTCGGCGGACATCTCGTCCTGATCGCGGCGCTGCGGCGTTGCGGCCTGCCCCGGCTTTTTGCGCTGGTTGCCTTTGCCCTGGCCGTCTTTCATCCCATCAGCGCCAAGTACAACGATTACGTCCAATCGGATGCCTTTTATGCCGGGATCCTGCCGATCGTCCTGGCTGGTCTCATCTTTCTCCTGGCCCGGCGTCGCGTCTGGGACGCGGTCTGGACCGGCTTTTTCGTGGCCGTGCTTTGGAACATCCGGGAGGAAAGCATTCTGCTTCTTCCTCTTTTTCTTCTTTTCCTGGCCCTCTTTTTCGGGAGGGCTCTCTGGGAAAACCGCGGCCTTAAACCGGCGCTCCGCACCACGTGGCGTCCGATGGTGACGCTGGTCGGCGTGGCCGCAGGACTGGTCCTCCTGGTTTACAGCGTGAACTACCGCGTCTTTCATTCCTTCGCCAAGGCGGAGCTGCTTTCCCGTCCGGTCGCGGCAGCCTACCAGGCCCTGATGCAGATCCGCCCGAGCCAGCCCCAGCGGTTTGTGCCGATTTCAAAGGAGGCCCGGTTGATGGCCTACGAGGTTTCGCCCGCCTTCGCCAAACTGCGCCGTTATCTGGAGGGGAAGCCGGGCGCAGGCTGGGAATACCAGGCGCGCGTTCATCACGGTATCCATGGTGAGATCTCGGCCGGCTGGACCATCTGGGCGCTGCGCGACGCGGCCGGCCGGGCCGGGCAGCACAAGACACCGGCCAAGGCGGCCAAATTTTACGGCAAGGTCGCGGGCGAGATCGAGCGGGCCTTTCGGCAGGGCCGGCTTCCGCAGCGCCAGCTCGTTTCCATGGCCCATATCCCGGCCCGGGAACTTCGTCCCGCCGACGCCTGGAAAGCCGTGGGACGCGTGGCGGCGCTTTACGCCCACCCCTACCAGGTGAAAGCGGAGCGGGACGACAAGGCCCTGAGCAAGAAAGACCGAAAACTCTACCGCAAAATGCTTCGGGAATGGGGCGCCGTTCGTCTGCGCGGACCCGCCGAGCAGGCGGTGCAGGAGTTTTTCTCGCGCAATTATCGCTGGCTGATGGCGGGCCTCACCGGGCTCGCCCCGGTGATGCTGGCGGCGATCCTGGTCCACGCCCGGCGGGAGGACTGGTTTCGGCCCATGACGGGGGCCCTTCTGCTCCTGCTTTCGGCGGTGGCGGTGCGGTTCCTTTTCTTTGCCTACCTGGATGCCACCGCCTATCCGGCGGGGTTTGAGCCGCGTTATCAGTTCCCGGTCATTTCGCTTTATATTGTCTTTGTGGTGGCGGGTCTGGCCGAGGCGATTCGGCTGCTGCGCCGGGCGAAATAGCAGGCTGCAGCTTGCGGACTTCGCTCCGAGCATAAATAGTGCTCTTCGGTTTTCCCCCATGAAACGCCTGTTCCTCCCTCTTTTCCTCATTCTCGGCCTGGCATTGTTTGTTCTCCCGGCGCGGGCCGCCTCGCCCATCGATACCGGCGAATACATCATCCTGGTGGGCGGTCCCTCGTTGAAGCAGTGGGAAAAATACAAGGCGCGGCCGCACGATCATTGGTGGGCGAATTTCGTTCGCGCGGGCCGGATCCGGACCGAGCAACTGCGGGCGCTGCATGGCGACCGGCTAAAGATCACCTGGCTGGTTTACAAAAAGGGCTACGTGGAACGCGCGGCGCAGGAAAACCAGGACCTGGTTTCTCACATTGAATCGGTGCGCGACAAATATGGTTTGAACCTGGTCTGGTTCGACAAGGGACGCGAGGTGATCAATTACCTTAACGCCGGGCAGCCGCGCGACCGGATGAAGGTGCTGGGCTTTGAGTTTTTCGGGCACTCAAACAAGGCCTGTTTCATGTTCGATTACTCGAATGCCACCGACAGCGCCTCGAAGTCATGGCTGCACGAGTCGCAGCTTACCCAGATCAATCGCCGGATCTTTGCCCGGGACGCCCACGTGAAAAGCTGGGGCTGCCATACCGGTGAAAGCATGTCGAAAAAATGGAAGACGGCCACGGGCACGACCATGTGGGGCGCCGTCGGCAAGACGCAGTATATGATGGAGGAACTTCCGTTTCTCTCCTCGACCAACGGCCGCTGGGCGCGCTGAGCGCGGCGGGCCCGGGCGGTGCTGCACTCGGAGCTTGACGGCGGCGGGTCTTTCGGCCCAGAACGGCCTCCATGCAGATCTACATTGCTCGCAATGGACAGCGGCTGGGGCCGTACTCCGTCGAAGAAGTAAACCGGCAACTCGCCAGCGGCGCGATCTCCTCCAACGACCAGGCCTGGTACGAGGGCGCGGCGGCCTGGGCGCCGCTCACCAGCATCCCGGGCGTGATTTTGCCGGGCGCTACCGGGGGCGCGGTCGCCGCGGCCGGCGGAAGCGCAATGCCGCCAACGGCGGCGCGCAACGAACCGCTTGCCGTCTGGGCGCTCGTCGCCGGCATTCTCGGCTTCTGCTGTATCCCGGCTTCCATCGCCGCGATCGTCCTGGGACACATGTCGTTGTCGCGCCTCGGCAAAACACCGGGACTCGGCGGGCGCGGCCTGGCCCTGACCGGGCTTGTCCTGGGCTATGTCTCGCTGGTGGCCAACATCGTCTGGCTCTTCTTCATGGGCGGGATGAGCATGCTCCAGGGAATGCAAAACTAATAGGCACCTCCATTCCGGCAAAAGAGCCGCTCCGGGACAACCCGGGCGGCTCTTTTTGCTCGGGCCGAATCCTGTTTGCACTGCCGGGAAAAAGCGTTACCAAGACGGCCACATGAAAAACAGCATCCTGACCCTTCTTCTTTCCGTCGCCCTGGCCGCGACACTCCAGGCCGGCACGCACAAACTGCCGGAAGATGAGCCCTTTGTTTCTGTGACACTCCCGGAGAAGTGGGAAGTCTCTGAGATTGATAACGGCATCGAAGCGACCTCCGATGACGAGGAAGTCTATCTCGCGATCGAGACGACCGATGCGGATAACGTCGAGGCCATGATCGATGAAGCGGTCGATTTCCTGGGCAAGGAAGGCGTGACCGTCGACGAGAAGTCGATGAAGAAAAACGAGGGCAAAATCAATGGGATGGAGTCGATCAACATCTCGTGGAGCGGCAACGACAAGGAAGGCCCTGCCGTGATTGCGCTGACCATCGTGGTGGTCGGCGATGACGAAGGCCTTCTCTTTACCTACTGGGCTTCCCCGGCAGGCGCGAAGAAACATGACAGCGCCCTGGACGCCATTGCCCAGAGCATCGAGAAGATCGACGGCTAGGCCGTCTCGTCCAGTCCCCGCAAAAGAACACCCCCGTGCCTGCGGAGCAGGCCGGGGGTGCTTTCGTTTAATGCCGCTGGGAAACTCCGAAGGGCGAACCCGCTGCCGGGGCTTTGCTGGTGACTTACTCTTCCCCGCCATCATCCCCGCCGTCATCGCCACCATCTCCCCGCCGTCATCGTCACCACCGTCGTCACCCCCATCATCATCGCCGCCATCGTCGTCGCCGCTGTCATCATCCCCGCTGGCGTCGTCCCCGGATTCGTCATCCCCGGCCTCTCCATCACCCTCGTCCTCGCCGTCGTTATCCCCGAGATCGTCATCGCCGTCCCCATCAAAGTCGCTGCCGGCATCGTCGGATTCATCATCCATGCTTGAATCGTCCTCCGCCGGTGCCACTTCTTCCGCCGCGACTTCCTCCTCCTCGGCGTCGGTCATCTCGAACGATTCGTCATCGACAAAGTTCCCGGCGTTTTCCATCTCCGCGTCGCTGATTTCCTCGGTGGCCTCCACCTCTTCGTCCGCTTCGAGTTCAACGGCGGTTTCCGTCTCGCTCCATTCGTAGCTGGTCTCGGTCACGAACTCGCTCTCGGTCGTTTCCCAGGTCTCGACGTAGGTGGTTACCTCCTGCCATTCGGTTCGCCACGCGCCCGGCACATAATACTGATAGCCGTAGGCGTAACCCTGCAGCTCATCGAGCAGGTAAAGCGCGGCCACCAGGCCGGCCACTGTCATCGGCGCGTTGGCAATCCGGTCGGCGCGGCGCTGCATTTCCTTCAGCGCGCGCAGCAGCGCCTTGTCCTTGGCGGCCTTCGCTTCCAGGGCCTTTAGCTGCGCCTGGAAACGCTTTTGCTCGGCCTTCATCTTCTCCAGCTGCGCCTTCTCCTTCGCGGAAAGGGGGCCTCCCTTTTTCTTCCGGGCCGCTTCCTTGGAAAAATCCGTCCGCAGAACCGTGAGGGCATCGCCCAGCTTCCGGGCGTGGCCGACCACCGCCTTGTTCGTCGATTTCGTCAGGTCCCATGCGATCTTCATTTCCCGCATGGCGGTGCGCGCATCACCCACCGCGTCGAAAAAGTCATTGTTCTTCGCCGCCAGGCCTTTTTTGGCGCGCTCCAGGTTCTGCGCCACCTTTTTGGTCGCGGCCCAGAACGGTTTGTTCTTCGCGGTCTTCGCCTCCAGGGCCTTGTCGGCGCGCGCGGCTTTGATCATGAGCGCGAGCGATTTCTCGGCATTGGTCAGGAGCTGGCCGGCCGTCATTTTCTTGCCGCTTTTCTTCCCGGCTGTTTTAGCTGGGGCCGGACTGGGCGCGGCGTGAAGTGACGGGAGGGCCGGCAACGTGGCGAAAACAACGGCGGTCAATAGAACAAAATGACGAAGCATGGGCGAAGTCATGCCGGAGCCCAGCCGTGCCGCACAAGCGATTTTCGTTACCGCGTCGTTAATCGGCGCTGGTGCCGTAAAAAACGCCGACCTCGCCATGGGCCTGCGTTGCCGGCGGCGCCTCGATCATGGCCGCGGCGCCGGTCGGCTTCTCCTCGGCCGGGATCACGCAGGCGGCCAACCCGAGAAGGCAGCCCGCCAGGCCCAGGCAACGGAAGAGCAATTTCATAGCTCTTCCTCGCCCTTCCTTTCACGCGCTGCAACTCACGGAGGCGATGGCGTTGACACCGGATGACTTGCCGGTCAGTCTTTTCTGACGTGAAAAACAAAAAATCCACCGGGGGCGGCTTCCTTTTTCTTTCTCTTTCGGCCGGCCTGGTTCTTCTCTCGCTGGCGACGTTTGCCGGTGACAAGAGTCGACGGGAACGCCGGCCTCGCAGCGGGTCCGCGCGGGTTTACCGGTCCGACCGGTCCAACGGTCCCGGCGCAACTCCTGAACGTTTCAAACCGGGCGGGCGTGATCGGCGAGCCGAATGTTTTGATCACCGGCTTCATTATTTCAGGCGCGGACCCCAAAAAAATCCTCGCGCGCGCCCTCGGACCAAGCCTGGGCACGGCTGGCCTGACTTCCACGGTGGCGGACCCTTTGCTCGAGCTTTACGATGCCGCCGGAACACTGCTCCGGAGCAACGACGACTGGCAGGACGATCAGATGTCCGACATTGCCATGACCGGCCTGGCGCCGTCGGATAACGCCGAGTCGGCCCTGATCGAAACACTGGATCCCGGCAACTACACGGTGGTGGTCCGGAACAAGAACAGTGTGGCACGGAACGATGGCCGCGCGCTGCGGGGACCGGCGCCGGCTCCTCCCCTGGCTCTGGGCGAAGTTTACGATTTGCAGATGCAGGCCTCGGAGCTGGCAAATACCAGCGGGCGCGGATTTGCCGGGCTGGAAGACGATGTCGTAATCGCCGGCATCATCCTGGGAGGGAACAACGGCCCCCGCAACATTGTCGTGCGCGCCCTTGGGCCCACCTTGACGCTCGCGGGCGTGGCGGGAGCGCTGAGTGATCCCCTGGTCACTCTTTACGACGAGAACGGGATGATGCTCGCCGCGAACGACGATTGGATGGACGACGCGATGCAGGCGGCGGAGATCACCGCCAAAGGCCTGGCGCCGGCGGACACCCGCGAGGCGGCCCTGACCCTCGATCTCCCGCCCGGCAATTTCACGGCCATCGGCGAAGGCAAATCCGGTGAGGAAGGCGTCGTGCTGGTTGAGTTTTATGCGACCTCGGCCATGGGCGCAACCGGACCGACAGGACCAACCGGGGCGACTGGCGAGACGGGCGCCACGGGTCTGACGGGACCCACTGGTGCCACGGGAGAAACCGGCGCGACCGGGCCAACTGGGCCAACCGGACCAACGGGCGTAACGGGGGAAACAGGTGCCACAGGTGCGACCGGTGCGACGGGATTGACGGGTGCAACCGGGGCGACTGGGGAAACGGGTCCACGGGTCCCACGGGACCGACGGGTGAGACGGGCGCCACGGGTTTCACCGGCCCAACGGGCCCTACGGGTGAGACAGGGGCCACCGGCGAATCGGGGCCCACCGGTGCGACAGGTTTGACCGGTCCCACCGGCCCGGTCTAGCGACCTTTAGGGCGGAACAGTGTTTTTCCTCAGCCGCTCTCGCGCATACTCTAGATTGTTGCGCGCCAGGGTGAAGTCGGGTTTGAGCGCGAGCGCGCGTTCGCAGGCGGCCACGGCCTTGTCGTGCTCCCTCATCTCGTTGTAAGCCGCGCCGATGTTGTTCCAGGCCTCGGCATAGCCGGGGCGCAGTGCCAGCGCGCTCTCGCTCGCCGCAATGGATTCAACAAAACGGCCCTCCCGGTAAAGCTGCAGGCTTTGCGCAAGGAAGGATTCCGGCGTGGCCGGTCCGGCCCGTCGGAGAAGGTCCTGCACGGTCTGGTCGGACGGGCTGAGTTTCGCCGCCTTTTCCAGGAGGGCGCGGGCCTCGGCGGTCCGGCCGTAGGCGAGCAGGTGACGCGCGTAAAAGGTGTAACTGGAGGGGGCGTCGGGGGCCAGGCGCCGGGCTTCGAGGAAACGGTCCTCCGCTTTCCCTCCCTTCCGGGTGGCGGCCTCGGCAATGGCGATGTTGATCAAGAGCGTAGGATACCGGGGCGCCAGTTTCAGGGCCCGGTGAAAGTAATCGAGCGCGCCGGCGAAATCGCCCCTGGCCATGAGGGTGTTTCCATAATTCATCAGGCCGCGCGGATTGTTCGGGCTTTTCGCCGCCACGTCGCGCCAGAGCGATTCTTCCGTGCGCCAGATCCTGTTGCGTTTGAAAGTGAACAACGCGCCGGCGAGCAGACAAATGACAACCACTGCCATCGCGGCCGTTCTGGCCTGCCGGCTCTTGTTTTCCAGGAAGCCGTCGAGCAGCGCGGCCCCGGCCAGGGCCAGCCCGAGGTAGGCCATGAAGGGGCGATGGCTGTTCATGACCTCTGCCAGCGGCGTCAGCGAAGTGGGGAGCAACGCGAGCAAAAACCAGCCCAGGCCAAAAGCGCCAAGGCGCCCGCGCGGCCTCCGGCTCAGCCAGGCAATGGAAACGACCAGGATGAGAAGGAAGACGAATCCGGCCCACATCCGCGGATCGTTCGCGCCCTCCAGCGGCCCGAGGTCGTAGTCCGCGGAAAGATCGGCCGGCCAAAGGAAGGTGAGAAAATAGCGCAGGATCACGTAGGGCTGCGTTTGGAGATAACCGCTCGCGTCGGCGGCGCCCGCCACCCAGGTGCGGGGAGTCATCCAACCGACGAACCCAAGGATGGCGCCGCAAACGAGGAGAGCCGGCCAGAAGTCGCGCCGCAAAAATTGCCTGAAGCCGCCGGGCTCGATTCGGCGAAAGAGGAACGCGTAGAGAAGAAGAAGAACCGGGAAGATGGCGGCGGGCGGTTTGGCCAGGATCCCGAGAGCGGCAGGCAGGACGAAAAGGCCGCTCCGGCGCCACCGTGGAGCCATCAGGTAGAGCGCGAATGAAGCCAGCACGCCGAGAGTGGAAAGGATCTCCGCGGAGGCGATGACGTAGTTCACCGTCTCGGCGTTTGCGGGATGGAGCGCATAAAAACCGGTCGCTGCCAGGGCAACCCAGCCGGTGTGCGCTGCGGGCACGGTCCTTTGCAGCAGAGCGGCGGTTACCAGAAGGAATAGGGCGACCTGGAGGAGAAAGAGCAGAAAGATGGCGAGATGAAAGCCGGCCGGATTCAGTCCGCCGGACGCGGCGTGGCAGAGCGCGAGAAAAGTGGAGGTGAGCGGCCGGTAGGATTGGTTGCTCGGGATGGTGCTGAAGGTGGAGGCGTCCCGAAAAAATTCCGGGATGTTTCGCAGGTCACGGATGGCGGTGTTGTTCTCGATGGTGTGCGCGTCGTCGAAATGAAACGCATTCTGGAAATGGTTTGCGTAGGCCAGGGCCAGCAGAAGAAGCAGCAGAAAAAAGCCGAGGCGGGGAGGCGAGCCGCGGTCGGCGGCGAGGTCAGGCTGGCTCACACGCTATTCTTCCGTGAGAGTCCTGCGGGTCGCAACCGCCGCGGCCCGCCGGTTCCCCCAGCATGATCTCCCTGATTGTTCCCGCCCATAACGAAGAGTTCGAGCTTCCGGCCACCCTCGCGGCTCTTTTCGCCGCCGGCACCACCAGTGGCGAGGCTTTTGAGGTTATCGTGGCCGACGACGCCTCGACCGACGCGACCGCGGCCATCGCCACCGCGGCCGGCGCGCGCGTGGTTCCGCTTGCGCGGCGCCAGATTGCGGCGGCGCGCAACGCCGGGGCGCGGGCCGCCCAAGGCGACATCTTTTTCTTTGTCGATGCCGATACGCACATCGCGCCGGTCCATCTCCGGGAAGGGCTGGCCGCGCTGGGGGAAGGATACGCCGGCGGCGGCGCCCTGGTCGATTTTCACGGCGAGATCCCGCGCTGGGCGCAAAGGCTTCTCGTCCTCTTCACCGCCATTTATTTTCGGCTCTTCAACCTCGGCGCCGGCGCTTTCCTCTTCACGAGCCGGGCGAACTACGAGGCCACCGGCGGTTTCGACGAGCGCCATTTTGCCGGCGAGGAGGTTTACTTCAGCCAGGCCTTGAAGAAGCTCGGTCGCTTCAAGGTGCTGGCCGCGCCGGTCCTGACGTCGGGGCGCAAACTTCGAATGCATTCCGGCCAGCGGATCTTCTGGCAGTCGCTGCCGCTTATCTTCCTGGGCCCGCTCGTGACCCGTTCCCGGCGCGGCCTCGCGCTCTGGTACGATGGCCGGCGGGAAACGCGCTGAGCAGCCCGGCGCGCCTTTGGGCAGGCGAATTTCCAGTTCTTGATCCGTCCCGGCCGGTCCTCTTGCGAAAACGGAGCAGCCAGCCGCAGCGTTCCCCGGCCGGGGATCACTCGGCGCGAAAGAATGAGCACCGAGATCAAGATCTGGCGGGCGGGCACGGCGGCGGAAATTGCGCGCTGTTTTGCCGTCATGCGGGAACTCCGTCCCCACGTGACGACGGAGGAGGAGTTCCATAAGCGGGTGAGCCGCCAGCAGGGCGAGGGTTACGAGGTCGCGGCCTTGAGCGCGGAGGGAGAGGTCAGGGCCCTGGCCGGGTTCCGCGTGATCGAGATGCTTTTTTCCGGCCGGCACCTTTACGTGGACGACCTGGTCACGCGCGAAACGGATCGATCGGCGGGCTACGGCGGCGCTCTCTTCGACTGGTTGGTGGCGGAAGGAGAACGGCGGGGCTGCGCCACCCTCGAGCTGGATTCCGGGGTGCAGCGTTTCGATGCGCACCGGTTCTATTTTAAGAAGCGTATGAAAATTGCCTCCTATCATTTCAGCCTCCCGCTGCCGACGCCATGAGGAAACCCGTTGGACCCCGCGTGACCATCGCTCCCGGGATTGAACGCGAGACGCTGGTCCATGGCGGCCAGATGTATCAGATGCGAGCACGGCTCGCTTCCGGAAGCGTGCTGCCCGTTCACCATCATCCGCAGGAGCAGATCGTCCATCTTCTGAAGGGACGGCTGCGGCTGACGGCGGCCGGCGTCACGCATGAACTGGAGGCGGGCGATTCCTTTTATCTGGCGGCGAACGTCCCGCATGGCGTGGAAACGCTGGAAGCGAGCGAAGTGCTCGACACCTTCAGCCCGCCCCGGGACGATTACCTCGCGGCGGACAAAGCGTGATCCCCGCCCGGTAGGGCGAGACTCCGTCGAGCCTGGGAGAAGGCTTCGCCTCCCGGAGGGACCTGCTTCCGCAGGTCCATGGACGAGCAAAAGCTCGTCCCTCCGCAGAAGAGCAGGATTAACAGGAGGGACAGGATTGAGGGCAAAGGTGGCGGCGCGCCCCATGATGGCGGGCGCGTGCTCCCAGGCTCGACGGAGTCTCGCCCCACCGGGAAGCGCCCCCGCCTGCTTTCACGCTCTCCCACACTCCTGCTCATGCTCTTGATCCTGCTCCTGATCCTCCGAACCCCGAACCGAACCCGAACCCCGAACTCGAATAACCAATAACCGACCACCCGCTTCCCACCGTTCACGATTCCCCCCGGGGGGAATTGGCGTTCCGCCGATTGACTTGATGCAAGTAATTCGGTTAGTGGAGATTACGACGGCCTGCGGCTCTGCAGGCGAACCGGGCGAAAAAGAAGCGCGGCCTACCCAGAGTGACCCTTGCCAAGTCGCATTCTTCCGCTACCTTCCCCGCTTCATTATGGCAGAAAGCAGCGAAGCGATTGACCTGAAGGAGTTCCAGCTCCACGAGAAAGATACCGGCAGTGCGGACGTGCAAGTCGCCCTCCTGACCCGGCGCATCTCGCAGCTGACCGAACACCTGAAGAGCAACGCCAAGGATCATTCCTCGCGTCGCGGCCTCCTCAAGATGGTGGCGCAGCGCCGGAGCCTGCTCGATTACCTGAGCAGGTCGAAGTCCGAGCGGTATAAAAGCCTGCTCGAGAAGCTGAACCTGCGGAAATAATTCCGCAGGCGATCCGCGGCGGTAACCGTCGCTTCCCTTGCCCGATGTCGTGATGATCAACCCACATCAATAATCACGGCAGCCTGGGCCGACCAACCACCTCTGATTTGAGGTTTTAGCCCCGAAGACAAGACGGGGTTAAAACCTACAATCAGGGTGACCGGCCTGGAGCTACCGCACCTCAGGAGCTCTTAGTATGCAACACAAGGTCACTGCCCAGATCGGGGCCGCCCCCATCACCATCGAAACCGGCAAGATTGCCAAACTCGCCGACGGCGCCGTCGTCGTTTCCTACGGCGACACCATGGTCATGACGAGCGCGGTTTCTGCCACCGCCGTCAAGGAAGGGCAGGACTGGTTCCCGCTCACCGTCGATTATCGCGAGAAAGCCGCCGCGGTCGGCAAATTCCCCGGCGGCTACTTCAAGCGCGAAGGCCGCCCTTCGGAAAAGGAGACGCTGACTTCGCGCATGACGGATCGCCCCCTGCGCCCGCTCTTCCCGGCCGGCTATCTCTACGACACCCAGATCATCAGCATGCTCCTGAGCGCGGACGGCCAGAACGATCCTGATATTCTCGCCATCAATGGCGCTTCCGCCGCCCTTTGCGTCTCCGACATCCCGTTCGCCGGCCCGGTGGGCGCGGTCCGCGTCGGCCGTGTGAACAATGAATTCGTGGTTAACCCGACGCACGACCAGCGTCTCGAGAGCGATCTGGACCTTGTTTATGTCGGCACGGAAAACGATGTCATCATGATCGAAGGCTCGGCGCACGAGATGCCCGAGGAGGATTTCCTCAAGGCGCTTGAGTTCGCCCATGGCCATGCCCGCGAAATGATCCGCGCGCAGAAGGAGCTCGCCGCCGCCGTTGGCAAGACGAAGCGCGAGATGCCCCTCTTCGCCGTCGAGCAAAGTATCATGGAGATCGCCTACCAGGTTGCCGGCGACAGGATCGAGGGCGCTCTTTATACCGAGGGCAAGGTGGCCCGCTCCAAGGCGGTCAACGCCCTCAAGGAGGAAGTGAAAGCCGCCGTCCTGGCCAAACACCCAGAGGCGGACAAATTCGCCATCTCCCAGGCCTTTGATTACGTGCAGAAAAAGGCGTTCCGCATCAGCGTGCTCGACCGGCAGAAACGCATGGATGGCCGCGGCACCGATGAGCTGCGCAAGATCACCTGCGAAGTGGGCGTGCTCCCGCGTGCGCACGGTTCCGCCATCTTCCAGCGCGGCGAGACGCAGGCTCTCGCCCTCGCCACCCTCGCCCCGATCGAGGAAGCGCAGATGATCGACGCCTACGGCGGCGGCTTGAACTCGAAGAGCTTTATCCTCCACTACAATTTCCCGCCCTTCAGCGTGGGCGAGACCGGCCGCACCGGTGGCGCCAGCCGCCGCGAGATCGGCCACGGCGCCCTGGCCGAGCGTTCCCTCGAGCCCGTTGTGCCCAGCGTGGAGAATTTCCGCTATGCCGTCCGCATCTCGAGCGAGGTCATGGAATCAAACGGTTCCACCTCCATGGCCAGCGTCTGCGGCGGCATGCTTGCCCTCATGGATGCCGGTGTCCCGATCAAGACCCCCGTGGCCGGCATTTCCGTCGGCCTCGTGACCGAGTTCGATGATAACCGGAACATGAAGCGCTACACGCTGCTCACGGACATCATCGGCTCCGAAGATCATTTCGGCGATATGGATTACAAGCTTTGCGGGACGGAGAACGGCATCACCGGCTTCCAGCTCGACCTGAAGCTGCCCGGCGTCACGCACCAGATCATGACCGAAGCCACCTTCCGCGCCCGCGACGCGCGCAAGAAGATCCTCGGCATCATGGCGGAAGCGCTCGACAAGCCGCGCACCGAGCTGAGCAAATACGCGCCGCGCATCGAGACGGTTAAGATCAACCCCGACAAGATCGGCGCGCTCATCGGGCCCGGCGGCAAGACGATCAAGGGCATCGTGGCCGAGACCGGCGCCGATATTAACATCGATGACGACGGTTCCGTGCACATCTACGCCACCAGTGGCGAGTCGATGGCGCGCGCCAAGGAAATCATCGGCGGCATGACCAAGGAGATCGAGGTCGGCCAGACCTACCAGGGCCGCGTCGTCTCGATCAAGGAGTTCGGCGCGTTCGTGGAAGTGTTCCCGGGCAAGGATGGTCTGGTGCACATTTCCGAATTGGCCGACTTCCGCGTCAATCGCACGGAAGACGTGGCCAAGATGGGCGACGTCATCTGGGTCAAGTGCATCGGGATCGATGACAAGGGCCGCGTGAAACTCTCGCGTAAAGCCGCGCTCAAGGAGCGGGCTGAAGCTGAGACCGGCGCGCCCAAAGGCGAACCGGCCATGGCTGGCGACGGCGCGCAGCGCTAGACCCGGTAGGGCGAGACTCCGTCGAGCCTGGGGAGCGCCTCGCCTCCGGAGGGACCTGCTTCCGCAGGTCCATGGACGAGCAGAAGCTCGTCCCTCCGCAGAAGACAGGATTAACGCGAGCGACAGGATTTTGAAGGCCAGGGCGTGACCCGTCTTTGATGGCGGCGCTGCGTCTCAGATGGTGGCGGCGCGTGCTCCCAGGCTCGACAGAGTCTCGCCCCACCGGGGGAAGCGGCCGCGCCCGCCATCCACGCTCCCTCAAACTCCTGCTCATGCTCTTGATCTTGCTCCTGATCCCTCCGAACCCCGAACCCTCCAACAACCAACCACCCCCGCTTCCGACCATCCACGATTCAATCCCTAATTCTCACGTCTTCCGAACCACTCCGTCCCGGCGCACCATCTTGCCACGCATGCTCCCCTTGCCGTAACGCTTGAGGAACCGCTGCTCGCCTTCGCTGGTCGAGATCAGGATCAAATCCGCCCCGGCCGGCAGCCGCGTTTCCGGCGTCGGGTTCATGTAAAGCTGGTCGCCCTGGCGCAGGGCGACGACGTGACATTGCGTATGCCGGGCAATGGCCGCTTCCGCGAGGGTCTTGCCCGCCAGCGGCGCCGGCATCTCGATCTCGGACACGTGCAGGCCCTCGGCAATGACCAGGATGTCAGTCCGGCGCAGCACGTTGAAAATGGTGGTCGCCCCCATGGAGGCATAGGAAAGAACAAAGTCGGCGCCTGCCCGGTGCAGGGTGGCCACGTTTCGTTCCAGCGTGGTCCGGCTGATGATCTGCACGTCCGGGCGAAGCTTCCGGCAATACAGGGTCAGGTAGATGTTGGTGTCGTCGTCATGCGTGGTGATGACAATGGCGGGGGTGTCGCGCAGACCGGCCCGCTCGAGTGTGGCCAGGTCGGCCGCGCTCCCATGAATGTATTTCTCGTTGAGGATCCGCTCCTTCTTCGTCTCGACGAAGCGGTAATCGACCTCCCTTTCCTCCAGCGCCCGTGCGGTCGCGCGCCCGACCCGGCCGCCCCCGATGATCAGCGCCGGGTTGGCGCTCACGTGATAAATGCAGAACAACTCGTCGTAGGCGCGTAGATGGTCGGCCGAGCCGGCCAGGACGAGGACCGAGTTCGACTCGATCAAGGTGCTGGCGGCGGCGAGCTCGAAAGTCCCGCGTTTCCAAAGCCCGACAATGGTCAGGCCGGTGCTTTCCCGCAGGTTGGTCTCGGCGATCGTCTTTCCCACCAGGGGTGTGCCCGCCGCAGTCGCCTCCGCGATCAACACCTCCTGCAACTGGCCGATTACATGGGCGCGGGCGTCGACCCCGGTGATGCGACGGGCCAGCGCCTGGCCCATCATCTCCGGGAGCTGGATCACCTTTGAACTCCCCGCCAGGTGCAAAATATCGACCGAGTCGGCCGAGCTCGCGGTCACCACCACCGGCACCTCGGCGCTCAGCTCGCGCGCGGTGAAGGCGACGTTCGTGTTCACCACATCGCGAGCCGGTCGCGGCCACCATGGCGGCATGCTCCACCCGGGCCAGTTGATAGGTCTTTAAGCGGTCGATCTCGCCGAAGACAACCTTGATCCCGAGATCATACAGCCGCAGCGCCTCCTCCAGGTCGCTCACGATGAGCGCGTATTTGTAGCCGTAACGTTTCAGGCGATCAATCAGGCCGATCGAGACCGGATCGTAGTTGGTCAAAATGATGTGCCCGCTGGTGTTCTCCGGGAGCTGGCGCGGCGCCCGGGCCTCCGATTGTGCCCGCATCCACGGGGCGTAAAAGAACTCGATAAAGGTGAAGGGAAGAAGCATCAGAAGGAAAACCATGCCCGAGACGAGGACGACCATGGAAAAAATCCGGCCCAGGTCGCTCGTGAAGGTGATATCGCCAAAGCCGAGCGTGCTCATGACCGTGAGCGTCCAGTAAAAGCCGGTTACCCAGCTATGCCGCTGGCCTTCCTCCAGCATGATGATGTGGAAGAGGACGCTATAGACGGTGACCAGCCCGCCAAGCACGGCAAAGAACCGGAGCAGCAGCCGGATGTTGCGCCGCGTAGGCGCGGTCCGAAGGAAAAAAGTGAGCTCGGAAGTAAAGAACTTCATGTCCGCGCCCTGGCCGAGAAAGTCATCTGGAGGAGACCCTAGGGAAAAAGTGGGCGGTCTGCACGCCACAGATTTTCCCTCTGCGGGATAGGCCGCCCCGTCTTAAGGTGTGCCCATGAAATCCGGTTTCCTCGACAAGCTGATCGGACGGCTTGGCCGGATCGATCCGGAGGAGGTGCAGAATTACCTGCTCCGCCTGGCCCAGGAAAAGGGCCTGATCGAGACGGTCTTCAACGCCATCCAGGAGGGAATCATCGTGACCGATTCCGCCGGCCGGATCACCTATCTGAACGACGCCGCCTGCGAGCTGTTTGCCCTCGACGGCGAGAAAGCGGTGGGCGAGCCGCTGGAGGAAAAGGTCCGGGGGCTCGACTGGAAATCGCTCACCCGCAGCGGCGGCCCCATCACCCGTGACCTCGAGATTTTTTACCCGGCCAATCGGTTCATCAATTTCTACATCGTTCCGCTGATGATCGAGCGCCGGAGCGCGCCTGACGGCGCCGGCGAGTCGAGCGACCGGGTCGGCTACGCCATTATCCTGCGTGATTTCACCGAAACCCGGCGCACCGCCGAAAAAGCGATCGAGAGCGAGCGGCTCAACGCCCTGACCCTGCTCGCCGCGGGGGTGGCCCACGAAATCGGCAACCCGCTTAATTCCCTCAATATCCATCTGCAGCTCATGGAACGGGAAACGCGCAAACTGAAGGGCAAGACCCGCGCGACCCTCGAGGAATCGATCAAGGTGGCGCGGGGCGAGATCGACCGGCTCGATTCCATCGTGACCCAGTTTTTGCGCGCCATCCGGCCGTCGCGTCCCCTGCTCCAACCCCAGAACATCAACGGGGTCGTGGAGGAAACGGTGCGCTTTTTCGCCCCCGAGATCGAGGCGCGCGGCCTCCTCGTCGAGACCGAGCTGCGCTCGGACCTCCCGTTGCTCCAGGTCGATCGCGACCAGATGAAGCAGGCTTTCTATAACGTGATCAAGAACAGTTTCGAGGCCATGAAACGGGGCGGGCTGCTGCGCGTTCGGACGGATATGGACGAGAAACATGTCCTGGTCAGTTTTATCGATAACGGAAGCGGGATGTCCGCCGAGTCGCTCAGCCGCGTTTTTGAGCCTTACTACACAACCAAGGTGAGCGGGACCGGTCTCGGCCTGCTAATCGTCCGGCGAATCGTGCGCGAACATGGCGGTGAACTCGCCATCGAGAGTTCGGAGGGCCAGGGTTTCACTCTCACCCTGCGCCTCCCCATGGCCGAACAGCGGGTCCGGATGCTCGAGGCCGGAAGTAGAACGAATTAGGAAACCAGGGGAAGACGAGGATGGAGGGTGGAGGGTAGAGGATGGTCTCCGTCCTACTCGTAATCATAATCGTGCTCGTAATCGCTCCCCCGCTTTCCCAAAAAAAGCTGAAACGCTGAAACGCTGACAAGCTGAAATAAGGAGAAGACGAATTAGGAATCCAGGAGTTGAGACGAGGATGGAGAATGGAAGATGGAGGATAGAAACTGCTTCCAACGATTCACCACTAACGATTCACGATTCACGCCCCATCAAATCCCCTCCTGCTCATGCTCTTAATCTTGATCTTGCTCCTCTTAGGAAACCAGGAAGACAGGAAGGGACGAGAAGAACCGAGGATCGAAGGTAGAGGATAGAGGATCGCCTCCATCTCGACCTCCGACGCCCGACGCCCGACCACCCGCTCCGCCCGGCGTTTTCCCCCGGTAGGGCGAGACTCCGTCGAGCCTGGGAGAAGGCTTCGCTCCGGAGGGGAAGACAGGATTAACAGGAGGGACAGGATTTAAGGCAAAGGCGTGACCCGTCTTTGATGGCGGCGCTGCATTTCACATGCTGGCAGCGCGTGCTCACAGGCTCGACGGAGTCTCGCCCCACCGAGGAACCCGGCCCCGCTCCCCAAACTCCTGCTCCTGCTCTTGATCTTGCTCCTGATCCTCTGAAACCCCGATAACCAATAACCAATAACCAATAACCGTTCAGGAACTGAACCCCGAACCCCGATAACCGGTCATGCCTCCTTTTCCTGTTTTCCTCCTTTCCTGATTAGAATTCTTTTCCTGGTTTCCTGGCTTCCAAATTGGTCCCTCTTCCGCCCCCCGCATGACATCGGCAATGGTCTGCGCGACGTTAAAAACCCATGAGAACCGTCATCCTTCTTCTGCTGCTCGCTCTTTCTGCTTCAGCCCAGGATTCCTCGCCCGCCGCCACCGCCGCGGCGGACAGCCGGCAACCCTTCACCTTTGCCGCCATGATGAAACTGAAGCGCGTTGGTGCGCCCAACCCTTCGCCCGACGGCAAATGGGTGGTCTTCGACGCGGTCGATGTGGATCTTGCGGCCAACACCAGGATTTCCCGGCTCTGGATCGTGCCCGCGAGCGGCGGGGAAGCGCGCCGGCTGAACCCCGCCACCGACAACCACGAGGAGCGGCCGCGCTTCGCGCCGGACGGAAAACATCTGATCTGGACGTCAAAGGCCACCGATCCGTCGCAGATCTGGATGGCGCCCTTTGACCCGGCCAAGGGTCTCCTGGCGGCGGCCCCGCATCAGGTCACCGGCCTTTCCACCGGCGCGGATGGCGGCGTCTGGACGGGTGACGGCAAAAACATTCTTTTTGTTTCCAACGTTTATCCCGACTGCAAGGACGACGCCTGCAACCGGCAGCGGGACGAGGAGCTGAAGCAGGGCAAAGTTTCCGCCAAGATTTTCACCCGGCTGCTTTACCGGCATTGGGCTTCCTACACCGAGTTCAAGCGGAGCCATCTTTTTGTCGTGAGCGCTCTCTCCCGGGCCGGGGCCAGGGAATCAATTCCCGCGCGCGACCTCACCCCGGGCGACCACGACGTGCCGCCCTTTAACCTCGGCGGCCAGGACATGTACGCCTCCTCTCCGGACGGTCAGGAGGTCGCCTACACCAGCAATACCGACAAGGTGGAGGCCACCAGCACCAATAACGATGTCTTCATCATCCCGCTCTCGGGGGGCAGCCCGAAGAAGATTTCGACCAGCCCGGGCAACGACAACACGCCCCTCTATTCGCCGGACGGAAAATGGATTGCCTGGCGGTCCATGGCGCGGGCCGGCTACGAGGCCGATCGGCAGACCCTGGTGGCGTACGAACGGGCCGGAGGCCGGCTGCGCGACCTGACAGCGACGCTGGATCGCTCCGCCGGCAGCTTCACCTGGGCGCTGGAGAACGCGAAACCGGTCCTCGCTTTTGTGGCGGAACAACGGGGATACGCCCCTCTCTATGTCGTGGGCCTGGAGGGCGCGAAACCGCGCCAGGTGGGCGATGCGAAACTGCACCTCGACGATCTCGTCTTTGCGCAGGACCACCTTTATGCCACCCGCATGTCCGTCGCGCAGCCGAACGAGATCGTCCGGCTTACCCTTTCCGCCGACCCGGCGATCTCCGCGGTCACGCACATGAACGACGCGCTCCTCTCGGAGATCAGCATGCAACCGCTCGAGTCGTTCACCTTCCAGGGCGCGAACAACGACGAGGTGGAGGGTTTCCTGGTCCGCCCGCCCGGGTTCGATCCCAAACAGAAATATCCCGTCAAGTTCCTCATCCATGGCGGACCGCAGGGAGCGTGGGGTGATTCCTGGTCCTACCGATGGAACCCGCAGCTTTTTGCCGCGACCGGCAATTATGCCGTGATCATGATCAACTTCCATGGGTCGACCGGCTACGGCCAGGCCTTTACCGACGCGATCCAGGGCGAGTGGGGCGGCAAACCGTATGAGGACCTCATGAAAGGCCTCGATCATGCGCTGGAGAAATATCCCTTCCTCGATGGGAAACGCGTGGCGGCGCTCGGGGCCAGTTACGGCGGATACATGGTCAACTGGATCCTCGGGCAGACCGACCGTTTCCGGTGCGTTGTCTCCCACGATGGCGTCTTCAACACCGAGGCCGCCTACGGCACCACCGAGGAACTCTGGTTCGTGGAGTGGGAATTCAAAGGCCCGCCGTGGGAACAGCGTGAGCTCTACCGGAAGTGGTCGCCCCACCTCCACGCCGAAAAATTCAAAACGCCGACCCTCGTCGTCCACGGGCAGCTCGATTATCGGCTCGACGTTTCCGAGGGGTTCCAGCTCTTCACCACCCTGCAACGTCTGGGTGTGCCCTCGAAAATGCTCTATTTCCCCGACGAAGGCCATTGGGTGCTGAAACCGCAAAACTCCCAGCTCTGGTATCAGACCGTGAACGATTGGGTCGACCAGTGGTGTAAAAGTAGCCGGGAATAGCGTTTGAGGGATTGTCCTGTTGCGACAAAATTGCACAGGTGCCCCAAAACGACCCAGCCGGCCTCCAGCCGACCGTTCTGATCGTCGATGACGAGAAGCCGACGCGGGACGGTTTGCGCCGGCTGCTGGAGGACCAGTACGACACCTACATCGCGGAGGACATCCGCGGCGCCATGGACGTGCTTGAGCGCGAGTCGATCGATCTCGTCCTGACGGATCTTCGCCTGGCCGGCGACGACGGGATGGACCTGGTGGAGAAGGCGCTGAAAAGATCGCACCCGCCCATTGTCGTCATGATGACGGCCTACGGCTCGGTCGACACCGCGGTGGAGGCGATGAAACGGGGTGTCTACGACTTTGTGACCAAGCCGCTGAACCTGGACAAGGTGGAAATGCTGATCGCCCGGGCCTTGAACAGCCGCAAGATCGAGCAGGAGAACCGGAGCCTGCGCCAGCAGGTCAACGAGCGGTTTGGCCTCGAGAACATCGTCGGCGAATCCGCCCCCCTGCGCGAAGTCCTCGACACCATCCGGCAGGTGGCCCCCTCCTCGGCCAACGTCCTGATCGAGGGCGAAAGCGGCACGGGCAAGGAACTGGCGGCGCACGCCATCCATAACCTGAGCCGGCGGAACAAGGCAAAATTCGTCACGGTGCATTGCGCCGCCCTTTCACCCACGCTCCTGGAGAGCGAGCTTTTCGGGCACGAACGCGGCGCCTTCACCGGGGCGCACGAGCGCCGGATCGGCCGGTTCGAACAGGCCAACGGCGGCACCATTTTCCTCGATGAAATCGGCGAGATCGACGCCAGCACCCAGGTGAAGCTCCTGCGCGTGATCAGCGAGGAGCGCTCCTTTGAACGCGTGGGCGGCAGCCAGACCCTCCGGGCCGACGTCCGGCTCATCGCGGCCACGAACAAGAACCTCCAGGAACTGGTCAAGGAGGGGAAGTTCCGGGACGACCTCTATTTCCGCCTCAATGTCGTCCATCTCACCATGCCGCCGTTGCGCGATCGCCGGGAAGATATTCCGCTTCTCGTGCGCGGCTTTTTGCGGCACTTCTGTAAGGCGAATGACAAGCCGCTGCTCGAAATCGCCCCGGAGGCCATGAACGTCCTCCTCAGCTACGATTGGCCGGGCAACGTGCGCGAGCTGCGGACCGCCGTCGAACACGGCGTGGTCATGGCCACGGGCAAACAGATTCAATTGCGCGAACTGCCCATGAACGTCCGCCAGACGGCCGTGGCCAGCCTTCCGGCGGGCATCACCCCGGCCCGCGCTTTCGGCGAAAAGGCCAGCCCGCTCGATCTCCACGAGACCGAGCGCCGCCTCATCATGCAGGCGCTCGCCGCCAGCGAAGGCAACGTCACCGCCGCGGCCAAAAAACTGGGCATCAGCCGCCGCACCCTGCACCGGAAGATCAACGAAATGAACGCGGAGAAACAAAAGGCGGCGGGCGGGAGTCCCGGCGCCGGGGACGAGGAGCACGATGGCCGGGCCAGCTGACGCCATCCAGCGCGCGGTGCACGCGCTCGAATCCGGCGGCCTGGCCGTCTGGGTCCGGCGCGCCCTCATCGTGGTCGCGCTGGTCGGCCTCGCCCTCTTTTACCAGATACGGGAGTTCCGCGGTCTGGCCACTTCGCACGCGATGGACCAGGCCCAGATCGGGCGGCAGCTCGCCAGCGGACACGGCTTCCGCACCCAGTTCATCCGGCCGCGCGCCATCGGGCAATTGCAGGCCCGGGGCAAGGACGTCGCCACCAACATCTGGTACGACACCTACAACGCGCCCCTGCCGCCCCTCCTGAATGCCGTGGTTCTCTTTCCTTTCAAGGCGCGCTGGCAAATGACGCCCGCCGACGTCATCTATGCCGGCGACAAGGTCATCGCCTTCACCGGCATCCTTCTTTTCTTCGCCTCGCTCGTCCTGCTCTACTTCATCGCGCGGCGGCTCTTTGATCAGCGCCTCGCGCTCATGGCCTGCGGGATCATGGTCCTGTGCGACCTCCTTTGGCAGTACTCGATCTCCGGTCTGCCGCAGATGCTCATGCTCTTCCTTTTCCACGGCACGATTTATCTCGTGGTCCGCGCCGTCCAGGCCCAGGACGTGGGCGGGCGTGTCGGCTTCTGGCTCGCGGGCGTGGGGGCCGGTTTCGGTCTCCTGGCGCTCACCCATGCCCTCACCATCTGGATCTTCGTGGCCGCGCTCCTCTTTTTCGCGATTCACTTCCGCCCGCGCGGCTGGGCCGCTCTCTTGGTCCTCGCTGTTTTCCTGGCGATCTATTCGCCCTGGCTCCTCCGGAACTATGTGGTCTCAGGCCATCCCGGCGGCGTCGCCATCTACTCGGTCCTGGCCGATATGAAATATTCCGAGGCGGGCTGGATGCGCCGGATCGGCCTCGATACCACCGGCGTCGGTCCGGCGGCCCTGCGGACGAAGATTGTCAGCAATGTCGTCGGCCAGGCCGGCCAGCTCGTGCGGCATCTCGGCTGGAACGTGGTCGCTCTCGCCTTCTTTTTCAGCCTCATGCACCGCTTTAAACGGCCGGAAACCGCCATGCTCAAATGGATGCTGCTCGCTCTCTGGCTCGGCGCTTTTGCCGGGATGTCTCTCTATGGTCTGCCCGAGGAGCAGGGCTTCGCCGCGAACCAGCTCCATCTGCTTTTTCTGCCGCTCATGACCTGCTTCGGGCTCGCCTTTCTTCTCGTGCAATGGAACCGCACGGAGGTCGACCTGCGCGTGGCGCGGGTTGGTTTCATCGTCGGCCTTTTCCTCCTCTGCTCGTTGCCGCTCCTGTTCAACATGATCATGCCGCGAAAGGCGCAGATCCGCTGGCCCCCTTACGTCCCGCCTTACATCGCCGTCCTCAACTCCTGGATGGGTCCGGCCGAGATCACCGCCTCCGACATGCCCTGGGCCATCGCCTGGTATGCCGATCGGCGCGCCCTTTGGGTCCCCGAAAACGTCCGCGTCATGACCGAGCTGAATGACTGGGGCCGCCTCGGCGGACCGATCAACGGCCTTTATCTCACGCCGATCAGCGGCAGCCAGAATGTCCTCACGGATATTCTCAAGGGGGAATACCGCAACTGGGCCACCGTCATCCTGCGCAGCGTCGATCTCCAGACGTTCCCCCTGAAATGGGCCACCCTGCTCGGGCTCGAGAACGAATGCGTTTTCTTCAGCAACGAAGACCGCCAGAAACTTCCGGCACGGTGATGGACAGGAACGCCGCCAGGAAAATCTTCGGGACGGACGGTGTGCGCGGCGTGGCCAACGTCGAGCCGGTTACGGCGGAGACGGCGCTCAAGCTCGGGCGCGCGGCCGCCCATGTCTTTACCCAGCTGCACCCGCAGGCGCACAGTGCCGGGACTCGTCCGAAGATCGTGCTCGGCAAGGACACGCGCCTGAGCGGTTACATGCTCGAGAACGCCTTCGTGGCCGGGATCACCTCGCTCGGCGTGGATGTCCTCGTCATTGGCCCGCTCCCCACCCCCGGTGTCGCCTACATCACGCGCTCCCTTCGGGCCGATGCCGGCATTGTCCTCTCCGCCTCGCACAACCCCTACGAGGACAACGGCATCAAGTTCTTCCGGCACGACGGCTACAAGCTCGATGACCGCATCGAGGAGCAGATCGAGCAGCTTGTCTTCACCGGCGAGATCGATGCCATCCGTCCGACCGCGGGGAACATCGGGCGGGCCCGCCGGATCGACGACGCCCTCGGCCGTTACGTCGAGTTCGCCAAGGCCAGTTTTCCCCGGGGCATGACCCTCGAGAAAATGCATGTGGCCGTCGACGTGGCCAACGGCGCCGCCTACAAGTCCACTCCCTGCATCCTGCGGGAACTGGGCGCGACCCTGACTGTGGCGCACAACGAGCCGAACGGGACCAACATCAACGCCGATTGCGGGAGCACGCATCCCGGGGAGATCCAGCGTCTCCAGCGCGAGAGCGGCGCCCGGGTCGGCTTGACGCACGATGGCGACGCCGACCGCGTTCTTCTCTGCGACGAGCAGGGCGAGCTCGTCGATGGCGACGAGATCCTGGCCATCGCCGCGGTCGACCTTCTGCAGCACGACCAGCTTCGCGACAAGACTCTCGTGGCCACCGTCATGAGCAATTTCGGGCTCGAGGAAACCATCGGCGCGGCCGGCGGCCAGGTGATACGCACTGCCGTGGGCGATCGTTACGTTCTCGCCGAGATGGTGCAGCGCAATCTCAACCTCGGCGGTGAACAGAGCGGCCACATGATCTTCCGCGATTTCACCACCACCGGCGACGGCATCATCAGCGCCCTCCAGATTCTTCGCATCATGACCGCGACCGGCCGTCCGCTCAGTGAACTCAAGAAATGTCTGCGGAAGTTTCCCCAGGCCCAGCGCAATCTGCGTGTCCGGGAAAAGGTGCCGCTGGAAAAGCTTTCCGGGGTGATGAGCCTGGTGCGCGAGACGGAGACGGAGCTCTCCGGCAAGGGGCGTGTCCTCTTGCGTTATTCCGGGACGGAACCGAAGATCCGCCTTCTCATCGAGGGGCGCGACCGCGAAAAGATCGAGCAGCGCGCCGACCGGATTGCCGGCGCCATCCGCGATGAGATCGGTTCCGACTAGGCGGCTCGTTTTTCCCAATGATTTTTAACAGATGACTCTTTCCCGCATCCTTGAAGCGCTGCTTTTCAGCGCGCAAAAACCGCTCACCACCCGTGAACTCCTTGACGCCGTCAAGGGAGAGGGGGAGACGGACGAACTGGTCCCGAACGAGTTTGCGCGGACGCGTGAGGCCGAGGTGGCGGCGGCGCTCGAGGAGCTGAAGGTCGAATACATCGGGCAGCAGCGCGCCTTTCAACTGGCGGAACAGGCCGATGGCTGGCAGCTCGTGACCGATCCCGCATACGGCGAATGGATCCGCCGCCTTTTCCCGGCGCCGAAACCCGCCCGCCTGAGCGCGCCCGCCCTCGAGACACTCGCCATCATCGCCTATCGACAGCCGATCACGCGCGCCGATGTCGAGGCCGTGCGCGGCGTTGCCATCGACGGCGTTTTGCAGACGCTTTTGGAACGCGGTCTGGTCAGGATCGGCGGCCGGGCCGAAGTCCCGGGCCGTCCGTTGCTCTACGAGACCACCGGTTTTTTCCTCGAGCACTTCGGCCTGCGCAACCTGGACGAACTCCCAAACGCCGAGGAGCTCCGCACCCGTTACCTGCCCAAAGCCCCGCCGCCAAAGACGCCCGCGCCCGCCGGGGAGGAGCTTAACGAAGATGAATCAGGAAAGCAGGAAGGGCCGAGGATGGAGAATGGAGAATAGAGGATCGCCCCCCTCCTACTCCTACTCGTAATCATAATCGTGCTCCTAATCGTCCCCGGCTTTCCCGAAAACGCTGAAACACTGACAAGCTCAAAAGCTGAAATAGGGAGAAGACGAATTAGGAAACCAGGAAGGCAGGAAGGGGAAGAAGCCGTGATCGGTGATCCGTGATCTGAACCCCGAACCCTGAACTCCGAACCCTGATAACGAATAACCGCGTTCGTTCCACTCCGACCATTCACGATTCACCACTCACCATTCACGTCCTCCCCGCCCCCCCTCACCGCGCCGGCGTTGTCGCCCCAAAATACTTCGTCTCCAGCTCATCGAAGTATCCCTGTTCGCGCAGGGCGAGAATGGCGCGGCTGATCCGTTTCCGGTAGGGGCTGTTCTGCGGCAGGACCACGCCGTAGCTCTGTTTCTCAAATAACTCACCGACCACGCCGAGTTTCGCGTCGGGATTGTTCCGCGCGTAATACCGCAGCATCGGCGCGTCGTAGACCACCGCTTTCACTTCATCCTTCTCCAGGGCGCGCGCGGCCGCATCGACATCAGGGAAGCCCTTCACATTCAACCCCTGTTTCTCCAGGAATGCCGCCGCCGTGCTCGCGTTCACCGTTCCCACCGGGAACTTTCTCGTCTTCAAATCGGCGATGCTCTGGATGTCGCTGTTCAGGGTGTCGACCGTCATCGCGCTGGTGATGGTGGCGGTGATGTAGGTAAAAAGCGCCGCGCCGGCCAGCATCCAGATGATCGCGGTCAGCCGCCCCGCCACCCCGAGCGGAGCCTTGTTCTCGCAACCGCCCGTGATGATGGTGCAGATCGACCACCAAAGCGCTTCCCAGACGCCGGCGACATATCCTTCCGGAAACGATTCCGCGTTCCGTTTCCGTTCCAGCAGCCAGATGATGTGCGAATTGAGCAGCAGGACCACGAGCAAACCGATGATCAGCCAGACAATGTCGCCCTTGAACAGGTTGCCCAGCAGCTTCACGAAGGAGCTGCCCGGTTCGTCGCGGGTCAGGATTTGCAGGCCCGACTCCTTGAAGGGATAGCTGAAATCGACCGTTTCCTCCCGCTCGGAGGTGATGCTGACCGCGGCCATGCCGACCTGCGCGCCACTGCCACGGACGTCGTCCAGCATCTGTTGCACGTTCTCCACCACCTTGTAGCCGGCGTCGGGATCAAACGGCAGCTTTGCTTCCCGGACGATGCGTTCCCACAGCTCGATGCTGTAACCGGTGAGCCGGCCATTCTTCTCGAAGACGAACGGCGTGATCTTGCGGGTGACCACCGTGATCGACTCGGACGGCGTCGGCGTTGGCTCAGGCTGCGCCGACAGGGCGCCGGGCAGCAGAATCACGGTTGAAAGAGCGAGGAAAACCAGCCGGCGGAACGTGTTTGTGAACATGAGAGGACTGGAGGCAAGAGGGAATCCGCGATCCCGTCAAGCCGATTGCCGTTTTCTGAAAAGCGGAGAACAGGAGGGAAACGAATTAGGAAACCAGGAAAGCAGGAAGGGAATGGCGAACGGAATGCGGTCTTACCGCCATTCACGATTCACAACTCACCATTCACGTTCCCTCGACTCCTGCTCCCCCTCCTACTCGTGATCTTAATCGTGCTCGTAATCGCTCCCCTGCTTTCGCGAAAAAGCTGAAACAGGGAGAAGACGAATTAGGAAACCAGGAAGGCAGGAAGGGGAAGAAGCCGTGATCGGTGCTCCGTGATCTGAACCCCGAACCCTGATAACCAATAACGAATAGCGAATACCGCGTTCGTTCCAATCCCACCATCACGATTCACAACTCACCATTCACGTTCCCTCCGAACCCGAACCCTGAACCCTGAACCCGAACCCCGCCCCACCGCTCACCGCTCACCGCTCACCGATCACCGCGCCGTAAACGCTCCATTCCCTTCCTCGAGATAAACCCGGCCGGCCACCTTGGTTACTCGCAGATACTGCCGCCAGGTTCCGCTCTCGAACCGACGCGTTCTTTCCCTCGTCTCGGTCTCGGCTGGCGGCGCCTTGCCCCCTTCGCGCAGGGCCTCGTGCAGGACCCGGCCATCCATCGCGGCTGGCGGCTCGATTCCGAGCAGGTGCAAGATCGTCGGGGCGAGATCGGCATTCCCGCTCGGCGTGGCGCTGTCGAGTCCGCGCGCGAAATCCGGCCCGGCCGCGACCAGCACATTGCGCACATCGAAACGGGAGAGGGAGGCGTGCGTTCCCTTCCCGACGCCCCGGGCGGCATCAGCCACCAGTTCCCCTTGCACGCCGTGCCGGTTGGCGCCTGCCGCCCAGCGCATCGAGACGATCACGTCCGGCCCTTCCGCCGTGGCCAGGCCGGCGGCGGCCAGCGGAAAGGTTCCCTCCATCTCTTCACGGGTGAGAATGACGCCGGCAAAATCGGATTGCTGCAGCCAACTGACCAGGCGCGCGATTGTCGCCCGGTCGCGCCCGGTCACGTAAAAGAGAGAGGAACCGCCGTTGCCCACGATCATGACCTGGCCCGGCACCGGCTTCTCCGGCAGCGCGTCCGGCGCGTCGAACCCGGCCGCCCGGAGCAGTTTCGGAACGTTCACCGCGCGCGTGATCGTGGAAAAACCGTGGTCGGAGACCACCATGATGTTGGTTTTCTCCAGTAGCTTCTTCTCCCGGAGAACGTCGCGGACCAGGGCAAGATTGGCGTCGGACTGCGCCACGGCCGCCAGGCTCGCGGGCGAGCCCGGCGCTTCCTCGTGCGCGGTCAGGTCGGGTTCGCTCAGCCAGAGAAGCGAAAAATCGGGCAGCCCGTCGCGCCAGAGCACCTCGAGTCAGCGCTCGCGCGGTGAATCGGTTCCGCGCTTCGTTCGTGTCCGCCATGCCGACAAGGAACGGACCGAGAAGTTTTTCGGCCAATTCGCGCGCGGCGGCGGGCATGGGCGCGCCCGCGAACACTGTCACCCGGATGCCATTCGGCTTGGTCCAGCGCGCATGCGCCCATTCAGCCCGGCGATCGAACAGGAAGGCGACGGACTTGCTTCCGGCCACGGCCGCAGTTCGTCCTTTTGCCTGCAGGATCTCCGGCAGGGTCGGGGCGGCCAGGTATTTGCCCCCGCTCAATTCGTCCCCCCGCCGGACTGTTTCCTCGTCCCCGGTATCAATCGGGCGCGTTGCCTCCAGGCGCGGACGGAACTCACGGTTGGCAATGAGGCCGCTACGCCCCGGTTGCATTCCGGTGACGAGGGCCGCGCCGTTTACCTGCGTGGCCGTCGGATAAACCGCGTGATGACGCTGGAATCGGACGCCATCACGCGTCATCTGCCAGAGCGTCGGCGTCAGCCGCGCGGTCACCGCTTCCGGCCGCAGACCGTCCATGACCACGAGCACGAAATGGCGTTCTGCCGGGAGCGTTTCGCCGGCCGGCGCCATTCCCATGCTCAGGGCGAAAAGCACCAGGGTCGGGAGGAAACGCGCGCGCATGCCTGGGAAGAGTGACGCGGAAATCGCGGGTGGCGCAAGCCTGCCCCCGGGGCTTCCGATGGTTTGCGCTGGTCACCGCGCCCCGCGTGGGCTTGCATGCAGGGCGGCGCGCGGCGCCGCGCACCATGAAAACCGAGGGCATTGTCGAAGTTAAACAGGGCGCCAGGATCAACCTGAAAGAGATTGATCCGGCCGCGAAAGCGGCCGCTTCCAAGGACGCCGCCTGCAACCGCCTGAAGAAGCTGCAGGAACGTTTCGCCGATCTGCAGGTGACCTTCTTCGCCGAGCATCAGCGCAGTTTTCTCCTCGTCCTCCAGGCCATGGACACCGGCGGCAAGGATGGCGCGGTCAAAGCCATCTGCCATGGCATCGATCCGAACGGCATTCGCCTCTCCAACTTCAAATACCCGAGCCCAGAGGAATGGGACCATGATTTTCTCTGGCGGGTGCACAAGGTCACCCCGGCGAAAGGCATGATCGCGATCTGGAACCGCTCACATTACGAGGATGTGCTCGTGCCGCGCGTGCATGACCAGATCAAGGAGGAGGTCTGGCGCAAACGTTGCGAGGATATCGTCGCCTTCGAGCGTTTGCTCCGGCATAACGGGACCACCATCCTGAAGTTCTTTCTGCACATCTCGAAAGAGGAACAGAAAGAGCGTTTGCAGGCGCGGCTCGATAAACCGGACAAGCACTGGAAATTCAATCCGGGTGACCTCAAGGAGCGCGCCCTCTGGGACCGTTACATGGAGGTGAACGCCGAGGTCATGGCCGCCACCAGCACCCCCGGGGCTCCCTGGCGCATCGTGCCGGCCAACCGAAAATGGTCCCGCGACCTTTTCCTGCTCGAGACCATCGTCGGCGCCATGGAAAAACTGCGGCCCCGTTTTCCCACCCCCGATTTCGATCCGGCAAAGATCAAGATCGTCTAGAGGAGCCGCCACTTCGGCGTGCCGTCCGGGCGCGCCTGCCAGAGCCGCACGCCGCCGAGGTAAGCCCGGCGGTTATCGCCTCGTTCCACTCCCTCCGGCAAACGCTTCAGCGCCTTGGAGAGACCGCCACCGAGTACCACGTAATCCGCGATGGTGGCGATCTTCAGCTGGCGCACGACCGCATGCACTTCCGCTTCCCATTCTTTCCGGGGCCGCGCGCTGAAGGCCTCGACCCCCAGCCGCGCTTCCAGCCGGTCGGCGCCGGGATAAGGCAGGTGGCCCAGCTCGAGGGGCAGAATCGTCTGGTCCCAGAGCAGGGCCGAGCCCAGCCCGGTTCCCAGCCCCAGGAAAAGCATCCGGCCCCCGTGATAACTGCCGAGGGCCTGGAGCGAGGCATCATTGATCACGCGGACCGGCAGGCCGAGAGCCCGCGTGAAGTTGAACCCGATCCAGCCCGCGGCCAGGTGGGTCGGCTCGCGCAGGATGCGGCCTCCGCGAATCGCGGCGGGAAACCCAAGGGCGACGCGATCGTATTTCCAGTCGCGGGTGGCTTCGCGCAATGCGGGGGCAAGATCGCGCGGGCCGAAATGATCGCCGGAATCAATCTTCCGCCGCCGCCGCGCCGAGATCATCAGCTTGATGTGGGTGCCGCCGATATCGACCACGAGGGTGCGCTCGGCGCCTTTCCCCTTCGTCCCGCTCTTCGCTTTCAACCGCGGCCTAGTCTCCGAATCCGACCCCGCGCGTGATCCGCTGCAGGATGCCGCCTTTATCCGGCTTGGCCGCGGTCACGGCCGGCCAGCAATCGATGATCTCGAGGGCGAGGAAACGGAACAAAGTCAGGCGGGCAAACTTCAGGTCGAGCCGCAAATTCTTGGCGATCTGCTGCACGGAACGGGCCCCGTTAAACTGCGAGGCGAACTGGGCCTCAGCCACGGTCAGGCGCAGGTGTTGGACCCGGTCGAATCCGTCCCGCGTATAGGCCGGGATGCAGCCGGGATCGATGGCCGGAGCGGTGCTGAGTTCCGGGTACTGGACAAAGCGGAGCACGTTCAGGCACCACTGGTCGATCTCACCTTCGCCGGGCTGGTCGCTCGCGTAATCCGGCAGCCGGTCGAGCAATTCAAAGACGAACCGGACCCGTTTCGTCGTCCAGAGCTGGGCAAAAAGTTTCTGGCCGTGATGCTGCACCAGTTGCTGGGCCGGGTCGCGCAGGATCAGGTCTTCCCGGGCCAGGGTGATGAACAGGGGCGCGCCGGTCTCCCTCTGCGCCTGCTTGGCCCACTCGGTCGCGGTCCCCGTCCACGTTCACCAGGGTGATCGGCGCTTCCGGGCAGTAAATCTCCGGGTCGCGTGTCGTGACCAGGACCACCTTGCCCTGCTGCGCCAGGAGTTCGACCGGGCTCTTGTTCCAAAAACAGCGGAGCACGCCGGTCAGCTTCTCGCGCCCGATCGTCTGCAGCGCCCAGTGCAGCGAAAAGAAGGTGGTGTCGCCGCAAAAATAGGTCGCCTCGCTCGCTCCGCGGGTCGAGCCGGCCTCGTAGCTGACCGGCATCGGCGCTGTCTCCACCTGGTCGGTGATGTTCATGGCACTCTCGTCCGCCCCAAAAATGTTGCCCGTGGGCGCGTCGGCCATTGGCTCCGGCTCCCACATCGGGGGGGCGCTCTCCGGCTGCGGTTGAAAAGATCCTTCCTCCGCCGCCACCGGGCTTTCCGCCTGGGGTTCCGGTGCCGGTTCCATCGCCGGTGTTTCCGGTTCCGCCGGGATCGGCTCGGGTTCGTTGGCAGGGAGATGCTTGGACACGGTGCTCAGGAGAAGGTCGGAGGTGAACGGCTTGCTCAGCGAACCGATTACGTTGCGGTTCACGAACTCGTCGGGTTTAAGGTCCGACCCAAATCCCGACATGTAAAGGACCGGCACTTCCGCCGTGCGCCCATCCTCCAGCAGACGCTGGCTGACCTCGTTCCCCTTCATGTCCGGCAGCACGTAATCGAGCAGGATCAGGTCGGGCTTCTCCCGCGCGGCCGCGCGCAACCCTTCCTCCGCCGTCCCCGCCGAGAACACCTGGTAGCGCGCGTCGGTCAGGATTTCGCTCACGAAACTCAGCAGCATCATGCTGTCGTCCACCACCAGCACCTTGGGCGAGCCCGAGCTGGCCGGCCGCCTCGCTTTGGCCCGCGTGGCCGCGGCATCGGCGGTCTCGTCAATGTTTCGCACCGCTTCCATGAGCAGGACCTGCCAGTCGAGATTGATCGTCCGCGGGGGTTGCTCGCCCGAAAGCTCGGAGATCTTGCCCCCTTTCCAGTTCACGATCTCGTTAAAGGCGGCCAGCCCTTCCTTGCCGGGGGCGGTCGCGTGTCGCACCTGCCCGTTCTCGAAATAGACCCGCGCCTTTTCACCCTTTGGCCCGGTGAACTCGAGCGCCGAACTCGATCCCCCGATGCACTTGAGCTGGATGATGTCGGCGATGTGCAGGTCGCTCAGGGTCCCGGCGAATTTTTGTTCCTCGCCCTCGGCGGAGGCGAGCAGCGCCCCGGCCAGGTCCACGAAATCGCCATGCGGGAACGGCTTCTCCAGGTAATGAATCGCCCCCAGCCCGGAGACCTGTTCCCGTTGCAGCTCGAAATGGCGCGCGGTCAGGATAATGGCGCGGGCGTTCGGGTGGCTCGTCCGCAGATCGTAAAGGAATTCCTGGCCGAGGTCGTAGGTGGCGTCGAGATCAAGCACGAACAGGTTCGGCTTCAAGCCCACCACCATGCTTTGCGCTTCCTCGAGGCTGTGCGCGACATGCACCTGCGCGCCCGCGGCCGCTTCCGCCACCGCCGAGGTGATTTCATTCCCAAGTTGCTCGTCAGGGGCCAGGACAAGCACCTGTCCGGCGTTGGGCGATGGATCGTTTTCGTTCACGGCTGGCGGGTCTCGGCGCGGCCGTTCTTCGCCCGCGCTCCCCTGTAGAAATGCCCGCTTCCGGCGAAATGGAAAGGATTTTCTCAGGAAGCGTTCGGCTTCCGAACGCGCCTCCGCGTCGCCCCCCGCTTAACGGGTATGCACGCCGGCCGAGACCGCTTCCCCGCTGTCGGTCCGCACCGTGGTGGTGCATCCGATGAAGGAAGCCAGGACGAGAACTGCACCGAGCGTGAGAAGAATGGTTTTCATATGCCTTTTAATCGCACGCGGCCCCTCCGCCGATCGTCTCCCGTTTTCCTGGGCCGGTCTTTCGGCCCGAACCGCCCTACCCCGGCCCGCCAAAAATCGACGACAACGCCCTTCGGCTCACTTTCCCCCGCTCGTTCGCCGGAATTCGGTCGACGAAGAAGATCCGTTTCGGCACCTGCCACCCGCTTAACCTCTCGCGGCAATGCGCCAGCAACGCCGCTTCATCCTGGTTCTTCGCCACCACGCAGGCCGCCACCTCTTCGTTGCGCACCGCCGAGGCCCGCCCGAACGCCACCGCCTCGCGCACCCCGGGAAACCGCAGCAACTCCGCCTCCACCTCCGCCGGGTTCACCTTCTTTCCCGCCACGTTGATCACGTCGGACACCCGCCCCACGATCCGGTAGGCCGTCTCCCCGTTTTTCCAGCAGGTCGCCCGGGACAAACACGCCTTCCCCGAGGTGCGCCGGGTCGGGCTCCGGATAGTAGCCCTCCGCCACGGCCGCGCTGCGCACCCGGATTTGCGACGTCGTTGCTCCTCCGTCGGCCAGCTCGATGGTCACGCCTTCCAGGGGCGTCCCAACGAATCCGTCCGCCGGATTCGTTCCGTCGCGGTCATAACAGATCCCGCCGCACTCCGACGACCCGTAGAAGGAATGAATCGGCTGCCCAAACCGCTCAAGAAAAGCGTGCGCCAGTCTCGCCGTCAGGGGTGCACCGGCCGACAAACAAAGGCGCAGGTGCGGCAGCGGCGGGACGTTCTCCATCTCGCAGAACGGCTGGAAGAAAACCGGCATGCCGGGAAAAACGGTCGCGCCGCTCGCCGCGAGGTCGTCCAGGACCGCGCGCGGCATCCGATCCCGGCTCAGGACCAGCGGCACCCCGCGAAACAGCAGCGGGGTGAGCAGGTTCGAGAACCCGTAGGAATGCGAGACCGGGATCACTCCGAAGTTCCGGTCCTGCGCCGTGATCCCCATGGTCGCGCAGATCTGGTCGCAATCCGCCAGGAGCTGGCGGCCGCGAAACCGAATCGCGCGCGGGGCCGCCGTCGTCCCGGAGGTCAGTTTCAGGAGCGCCGGCGCTTCTCCCTCCCACGGCGGCGGGGCGTTGCCGCCGGGGCAGGGGGCAAACTGCAGATCGTCCGGGCCGGTGACAATCAGCGCGACGCCACAGGCGGCGCAGGCCCGGTCCCGTTCCGCCGGGGAAACGGTCTGCTCGAGCGGCAGCACCACCAAACCCTTTCGCCAGCAGGCGAGCAGGAGCGCCGGCCAGGCCGGATGGTTCCCGGTCTGGATCGCCACCACGCTCCCGGGCGGCCCCGCCTTTTCCAGGCGCGAACCGAGCGCGCGCGCTTCCTCTTCCACCGCGGAAAAGGTGCGCGCAACAGCCCCGCGCCGGTCGAACACGGCCGGGCTATCTCCCTGGCGCCCAAGCGTTTCCGCCCAGCGCTCCAGGCACGGGCCGGCGGCGGACCCGGTCACTTGCGGGAAGGCGTTTCCGCGCCTATAGTCGCAATCCGTTTCCGACCATGAAAGCCGATATCCATCCCGATTATCACGTGACCGACATTTCCTGCGCTTGCGGCGCGGTTTATCATACCCGCTCGACGCGGCGTGACATTAAAATCGGCATTTGCGCGGCCTGTCATCCGTTTTTTACCGGCGAACAGAAATTCGTCGACACCGCCGGTCGCGTGGAAAAATTCGCGCGCCGTTACGGCAGCACCAAGGCCTCGCGCGTCGGGGTCAAGAAATCCTAGCTTCTTCAGCATGAACACGGCGGTCTTCGGGCCGCCGTTTTGCTTGTACCCGACCCGCTCTTGCCCGACACCTCTCTTTTCCTAAATGGACCTTGCCCCGCTTATTGACCGTAAACGCAGTCGCTTCGACGAACTCGAACGCGAGATCGCCGATCCCGCGCTTTTCGAGAACCGGAAACGCGCCAGCGAGATCATGCGCGAGCACTCCGGGATCAAGCAGCTTCTCGCCCGCTGGGGCGAACTCGAGACCTCCCGGCGGCAGCTCGAGGACAACCGCGAACTCTCCACCGCAGCCGACGCCGACCTGGCCCTGATGGCGCAGGAGGAAATTCCGGCGCTCGAGAAACGCGTGGCCGACCTCGAGCGCGCGGTCCTCATCGATCTGCTGCCGTCCGATGAATCGGAGGAGCGCGATGCCATTGTCGAGATTCGCGCCGGCACCGGCGGGAGCGAAGCGGCCATTTTCGCCGCCGACCTTTACCGGATGTACAACCGGTTCGCCGAAACGCGCGGGCTCAAGATCGAGGACCTCGATTCCAGTCCCTCGGAGTTGGGCGGCCTGAAGGAATCGATCTTCCGTGTCTCGGGCGAGGCGGTTTTCCGGCTGCTCCGTTACGAGAGCGGGGTTCACCGCGTCCAGCGCGTCCCGGCGACCGAGGCCCAGGGCCGGATTCACACTTCCACCGCCACCGTGGCCGTTCTGCCCGAGGCCGAGGAAGTCGATCTCGAGCTGAAACCGGACGAACTTCGGATCGAGGTTTGCCGCGCCGGCGGCCCGGGCGGGCAGGGGGTCAACACCACCGATTCCGCCGTGCAGATTCTGCATATCCCGACCGGGCGGATCGTCCGTTGCCAGGACGGCCGGAGCCAGCAGAAGAACAAGGAGAAAGCGCTCGCCATCATGCGCGCCCGGCTGCTCGAGGACAAACGTCGCGAGGAAGAGGCGAAATATTCCGCGACCCGCAAAAACCAGATCGGCTCCGGCGGTCGCGAGGAAAAGATCCGCACCTACAACTTCCCGCAGAACCGCATCACCGATCACCGCATCGGCCTGACGCTCTATAATCTGGATCGCGTCATGGAAGGCAGCCTCGACGAATTGATCGCCTCCCTGCAAAGCGCCGACATCGAGGAACGCCTGAAAAACTCCGCCCTCTCTGTCTAACGCGCCGCAGCGCGTTGGAAGATGGAAGATGGAAGATGAAGGGAGGGACGCGCTTCCGCGTGTCCGATTCCAAAAACCGAAACAAGGAGAAAAACAAATTAGGAAACCAGGTTGAGACGAGGATGGAGAATAGCGAATGGAGGATAGCTTCCCCCTCCTACGCAGGAATCCTAATCGTGCTCCTAATCGCTCTGTTGACCTCCCGAAAAGCTGAAATAAGGAGAGAATGAATTAGGAACCAAGGAAAGCAGGATGGGACGAGGATCGAGGGTGGAAAATGGAGGATCGCTCCCCTTAACACTTAAGACTTAACACTTAACACACGCCTCCCCAGTTACTGATTCCTCTTTTCCTGATTAAAGACTTCCCGGTTTCCTGGCTTCCAAATTAGTCCATTCGAGAAATCGAGATTCGAAAATCCCTTTCCTGCTTTCCTCCTTTCCTAATTAGATTCCTTTTCCTGGTTTCCTGGTTGTCCCAATCGAAAATCGAGATTCAAAAATCGAAAATTCCCCTCCTTCCCTCCTCTCGGTCCTGCAATCGACCACCGCCTGGTTCGCGAAACGCGGCGTGGAAAGCCCGCGCCTTAACGCGGAACACCTCCTGGCCCACGTCCTCGGCCGGAAACGGATCGAGCTTTATCTCGAGTTCGAGCGGCCCCTCGCCGAGACCGAGCTGGCCCCGCTGCGCGATCTGGTCCGGCGCCGCGGCCAGGGCGAACCGCTCCAGCATCTCCTCGGCACGGTCGAGTTCTGCGGCATGACTTTTCTCTGCGACAAACGCGCCCTCGTTCCCCGCCCGGAAACCGAGGAACTCGTCACCCTCCTCCAATCGAAAATCGAAAATCGAACCTCGAAAATCCTCGACGTCGGCACCGGCAGCGGCGTGATCGCCCTCGCGCTCGCCGCCCGTTTTCCCGAGGCCACGGTGCACGCGCTTGATCTCAGCCACGACGCGCTTGCTCTCGCCCGCGAAAACGCCGCCCGGCTCGGGTTGACGGACCGCGTCCAGTTCGAGCAGGGCGATCTTCTCCCGGCCGGGACCGATCGTTACGACGTCATCGTCGCCAACCTTCCCTATGTGCCCGCGAATGACCCAGTCAGCCGCGAAGTGGCCCATGATCCGGCCACCGCGCTCTATGGCGGAGCCACCGGCACCGAAGTGATCCAGCGCCTGATCGAATCAGCCCCGCCGCGCCTTGCCCCGGGCGGTCTGCTCGCGCTCGAGATCGGCCAGGGCCAGGCGGCCGCGCTCGAGGAGTTGCTGCGCGCCGCGGGTTACCACGATATCTCGACCGTGAAGGATTTTGGGGGTATCCTCCGCTTCCTGTTTTCCCGGTATGGATAAGATCCTTGTGCATGGCGGCCATGAGCTGTCCGGTTCCATCAAGATCAGCGGCTCGAAGAACTCGGCCCTGCCGATCCTGGCCGCCACTCTGCTCACGCGCGAGCCCTGCACCCTTCATCGGGTGCCCGACCTGAGCGATACCAATTACATGCTCCAGATCCTGGCCCATCTCGGGGCGCAGGTGGAACGCGCCAGCGGCACCGTCACCGTCACCGCGGAAAAGATCGAATCGATCGCCCCCTACGATGTGGTCCGCCGGATGCGCGCCTCCGTCTGCGTGCTGGGACCGCTCCTGGGCCGTTGCCGCGAGGCCACCGTCTCGCTCCCGGGCGGCTGCGTCATTGGCGATCGCCCGATCGATCTGCATTTGAAGGGGTTCGAGGCGCTCGGCGCCGCCATCCGGGTCGAGGGCGGCAACGTCAAGGTTTTCGCCCCGAAACTTCAGGGCGCGGTCATCAACCTGCGCGGCAAGTTCGGGCCCACCGTGCTCGGGACCGACAATGTCATGATGGCCGCCGTCCTGGCCGAGGGCACCACCGTGATCGAGGGGGCCGCCCAGGAACCGGAGGTGTGCGACCTGGCCGATTTCCTGAACAAGATGGGCGCAAAGATCGAGGGGGCCGGCACCCGCCGCATGATCATCGAGGGGGTGAAGGAACTACACGGGGCGGAGCACACCGTCATTCCGGACCGGATCGAAGCGGGGACGTTCCTTGTCGCCGGCGCCATGGCGGGCAAAGGGGTCACGCTCAAGCGGGTGAACGCGAAGCATGTCGAGGCGGTCACGGCAGCGCTGACCTCGTGCGGTTACAAGATCGAGAGCAAAGGCGACAGCATGACGGTCTCGCCGAACGGCGCGGTGCAGCCGCTGGAGATTGCCACCGAGCCGTACCCCGGGTTCCCCACCGATATGCAGGCGCAGATGTGCGCGCTTCTCTCCACCACGGACGGAATCAGTGTGGTCACCGAGAACGTTTTTCCGCAGCGCTACATGCATGTGGCGGAATTGAAGCGCATGGGCGCCAATGTGCAGCTCGAGGGAGCCACGGCCGTTATCCACGGCGTGGAGAAACTGCTCGGCGCGCCGGTGATGGCGAGTGATCTGCGAGCCTCGGCGGCGTTGGTCCTGGCCGGGCTGAAAGCGGAGGGGATCACCGAGATCGGGCGCGTTTATCACATTGACCGCGGTTACGAGCACCTGGACGAAAAGCTCGGCGAGCTTGGCGCGCATATTGAACGTGTTAAAGATAAGTGATGGACACCACGACTCCTCCCCCCGCGCCCTCCTCGCCGCCTCCCGTGACCAGTCCCCGCACCTGGGCGGTCCTTTGTCATGCCACCGCCTTGAGCGGCGTCGTCCTGCACGTCTTCGGATTTGTCCTGGGACCGCTGGTCGTCTGGCTGGCCAAGCGCGGTGAATCCGCCGAGATCGACGCGCACGGCAAGGAATCGCTCAATTTCCAGTTGTCGATGCTGCTCTGGAGCCTGATCGCCTCGATTCTGATCGTGGTCCTGATCGGGATCCCGATTTTGATCGGCCTTTACGTGATCAACATCGTCCTCACCATCATCGCCTCGCTCAAAGCGAGCGAAGGCACTCTCTACCGCTACCCGCTCACCATCCGTTTCCTCGGGTAAACCAGCTGCCTTGGCTCGGCGGCGGTTGGTGGAAGTGGGCGGAAGATGGAAGACGGAGGGAGCGCTTCCGCGTGTCCGATTCCAAAAGCTGAAACGCTAAAAAGCTGACAAGCTGAAATTCGGAGAGGATGAATTAGGGAACCCAGGAAAGACCAGGAAGGAAGATAAGGATGGCTCCCCTCTTACTCGTAATCATAATCGTGCTCGTAATCGTCCCCCTGCTTTTTTGAAACGCTGAAATGAGACGAAGGGATGATTCAGGAAACCAGGAAGGCGGGAAGGGATAGGGTGGAGATGAGCGGGAGAGCGGAAATAAAAATTTAGGACAGCGGTGATTCCCAAACGAGAATCATGCCCAGCATGGAACTTGTCCCGCTGAGAGAAGAGGATGTGGATGCGGCCGCGGCGGCTCTTGCCCGCGCTTTTCAGGATGATCCACTGCAAAGGTACGTGCTTCCCGACCCGGCGGAGCGCGTCGCCCTTTCGCCGGGACATTTCGCGCCGATTCTTCGTTACGGACTGCGTTTCGGCGAGGTTTGGACCACGGAGGGTGCGCCCCTCGGTGCGGCGGTCTGGCTTCCACCCGGCGAATGGGAGGTCACCCCTGAACGCGCCGCCGTGGCCGGGCTCGACCAACTGCCCCAGGCCATCGGTGAGGCGGCGGCGCAGCGGTTTTTCTCGGTGCTTGGGGCCGTGGAACCATTCCACCGGGAGATTTCGCCGCATTGGTACCTGATGGTCCTGGGAGTTGCGCCCGAGGGGCAAGGCAGGGGACTGGGGCGGGCACTGGTTCAGCAGGTTTTGCCTCGGGCGGAGGCGGCCCGGGTGCCGTGTTATCTGGAGACGGCTCAGCCATCCAACGTCGGCTTCTACCAGGGGCTTGGTTTCACCGTGGTCACGTCGGTGGTGGAACCGCAGAGCAACCTGGAGTTGTGGACATTCCGCCGCGACCCCGGGGGAACCAGCGCCGTTTGACGACCAGCCAGGAGTTTCCTCCTGCCGTCATGGAAAAGATCGACCTCAGAAAGGAGCTGAAGCAGCTCTACAAAGTCTCGGCCCGGGAGGTTGTGGAAGTGATGGTGCCGCCGCTCCGTTACCTGATGGTGGATGGGAAAGGCGACCCCAACCGATCGCAGGAATACGCGCAGGCGGTGGAAGCGCTCTTCACCGTTTCCTACAAGGCGAAGTTTGCCGTGAAGAAGGGACCGCAGGCGATTGATTACGCGGTCATGCCGCTGGAAGGCTTGTGGTGGGCGGATGACTGGTCTGCCTTTGCGGCGGGCGACAAGCAGAACTGGAATTGGACGATGATGATCCTGCAGCCGGCCTTTGTGCCGGCGACACCATCAACGAGGCGATCGCCGAGGCCGGGCGAAAGAAGGCTCTACCGGCCCTAAGCAAACTGCGGCTGGAGGAGTTCGCCGAGGGTCGGTGCGCGCAGATCCTGCACATCGGTCCGTTTTCGGAGGAAGGCCCCACGATCGCGAAGCTGCACCGGTTCATCGAAGAGCGCGCCAGCCTTGCGGGAAAACATCACGAGATTTACCTGAGCGATGTCCGGCGCGCCGATCCGGCAAGATGGAAAACGATCGTGCGACAGCCGATGAAGTGACGCCCTTATCCGCTTGCCTTTCGGGAGGCCGGGCCTCAGAGCAGAGGTGAAGGAAAGGTCACCGGGTTCGGGCGAACCCCCAGGGACCGCACCGCGAATGAAAAATCAAATCTGCCTTCTCCTCCTCGCGCTCTCTCACCTGGCGGCGACCTCGATCCTCGCCGAAACGGAAACACCGGAGGCGAACGAGCAACGGGTGCGGGATTATGTGGCGGCCTTCAACCGGCACGACCTCGACACGATGCTCAGCATGGTCACGGAAGAGATCCAGTGGCTGAGCGCGGCGGGCGACAAGATCACGGTCGAGACCCAGGGCAAGGCAAAGCTGCGCGAGAGCATGGAGGCTTATTTCAAATCAACGCCCAGCGTGAAATCGGAGCTGGAGTGGGTGAAGGCAACGGCGTCACGCGTGGCGGCGCTGGAGCGGGCGGCCTGGCAGGGCAAGTCCGGCCCGAGATCGCAGGCCAGCCTCTCCGTCTATGAGTTCGATGGAAAACTGATTTCCAGGGTCTATTATTTCCCCGCTGAGAAATGAGGCGGTCGCGCCGCCCTTCAACCCATGGATCATGCCGACTTCTCCAACCTGATGGCACGGACGGAGTCACCGGTGGTGCTGCTCGAGGGGACGCGGGAGCTTCCACCGGCGCAGGCGGGTGACCTGACTGCGTTTGCGGCGCATCTGGCGCACACCTATCCGACGCGCGCGTTTTCGCACCGGGAACGCCCGCGGCTCGGACGAGGCCTTCGCCAGGGGCGTGGCTGGGGTCGACGCTTCCCGGCTCGAGTTCGTGCTGCCCTATGCCACGCATCGCCGGGGACAGCGCCCGGCCGAGTCACGCGTCACGGCCATTGACGATATTTCCGCGGCCTGCGCGAACGAGGTGATCGACGCCACCGTGGCGGCTTCACCGCAGTATGAACGCGTGGCGGTAAATTATCGCCGGCGCACCACGCATCCCCGGCAGCGGGCGACGGCCCAGCTTATCCTGCGGGACACCCTCAAGGTCACGGGAACGGCCACCTTTCGGCCACCCGTTGCCGGCATCTTTTTTGTGAACGCGGCTGACCCTGAGCGCGGCGGGACCGGTCACACCATGCGCGTCTGCCGGTCGCAGGGAGTGCCGGTGATCAACCAGTTTCAATGGCTGGAATGGCCCTATGGAAGGACCTCGCATGAATCCTCAGACCAGCTCTTCTTCTCGCGGCGACGGTCCTGATGTTCCTGCCGGGCATCGTTCGCTCCGGCGAACCGCCCACCTCGGAGGAAGCGAAGAAGATTGAAGCCCTGGTGATCAAGGCGGCGGCGCTGGTCGAGGAGCGGGGGAAAGCTGCGGCCTTCGCCGAGTTCAGCAAGCGCGACAGTGCATGGTGGCACGGCAACACCTACCTATTCGCCTACGACCAGGAGCTGAATGTCCTGCTGAACCCGGCGTTTCCGCAACGGGTTGGGACCAACCCTCGCGGTCAGAAGGATGCCAACGGCAAGGCTTTTCACGATGAGTTTCTGCGGGTGATCCAGACAAGCGGTTCCGGCTGGGTGGACTACCTGTTTCCCCGGCCGGGCCAGACCAAGCCGTCGTCCAAGTGGAGTTACGTGACGAAGGTGAACATCGACGGGCAGCCGGGCATCATCGGCGCGGGATTTTACCCGTGACGGAGCGGGTCGCGTGGCCGGGTGGGGCCGCGATTATCAGGCCGCTCTCTTGCATTGACAGGACGGACTCGAATACCGCTTATCGTCGGGGCAACCCATGACAATCCTTCGAAATATCGCGGCCGTGGTGATCGGCATCGTGCTGGGCAGCGCGTTGAACATGTTTCTCGTGACGATGGGGTCGAAGATGGTCCCGCCGCCGCCTGGCCTGAACATGGCCGACCCACAAAGCCTCTCAACGCTCGGTCATCTGCTTGAGCCGAAACATTTTGTCTTCCCGTTCCTGGCGCACGCGCTTGGCACTTTTTTCGGTGCGTTTGCCGCGCACGTGGCCGGCACCGGGCGACGTTCCCTATTGAGTTACATCGTCGCGGGCATGTTCCTCATTGGCGGGATCATGGCGGCGTTCATGATCCCGGCCCCGGCCTGGTTCCTGGCGGCTGATCTTGTTTTGGCCTACATCCCGATGGCCTGGCTGGCCACCCGCCTTGGTTACCGGGTGCGCGGTCCGGTGAGCAGCGTTTAATCGCCAGCAGGCCTTGCGCGCGCAAACAGGCAGATGAACGCGCTCCCGATTGTCGTTCTCCTGGCGGTGACGGCGACGATAAGTGCGGCCGGCGCTGAGACCATCCACTACGCCACGTTCACCGGCGAAAATTACTCGGTGAAAAAATGGCACAGCGCCCCGTTGGCCCTCTTCAAAAAGACGCAGCCCGAAAACGTTTTTGATTCGTACACCGTTCATCCGGGCCGGGATGGAACGATCGTTGTCCGGCGTGAATACGCGACACCGTCCGGCGACTGGCGTTTTGAATTCACCTATACCTACGGTGACGATCGGCGCCTGCGCAGGATGCGTTCCGAGCTTTTTACTTTTGGCGGTCTCGACGCCTCCGGCGAGGCGCAGGGGTTTACCCGGTGCATTCGCACCTTTACGGTCGCGCCTGACGGAACGATGCGGAAGATTTCTGAACGCGTCGTGGACGAGAAGACCGGCCGGAGAGTGACACGGCATTTTCATGAACCTGCAGTGGAACACTGGATGACGCTGGACGAACTCCCGATCTCACCCGCGCCATGATCAGGCTCCCCGGTTCCCTTGCGCCTGTCGAAACCTCGCCGGGCAGGAATGTTGTCCTTCGGCCGACGACTTCTGTATGCTGGGCGTGCTTGTGAAAGTTTCGCACCCCAAACGAACAGAAAGTGGTCCGGCGAAAGGGGACGGATCTGCGCGCGGCGCTCGCCTCGGCGCCCAAGGCGAAGGCGCAATGGGACCAACTGACGCCGATCGCCCGGCGCGATTTTGAGAGCTGGATCGCCGCGGCGAAAAAGGAGGAAACCCGCCAGGGCCGGATCAGGAAAGCCTGCTCGATGCTGGCGGCCGGGAAGAAGAGGCCCTGCTGTTACTCCATCGTTTCGCTTGATCTTCATCTTGCGCTCAAGGCGACGCCGAAGGCAAAGGCCCGGTGGAGCGAGCTGACGCCGGATGAACGCCGGGATTTCATCGGCTGGATGGACGCCGCCAAAGACAAGGAAGCGCATCGCCGCCGGATCGAGCAAGCGTGCGCGCTGCTCGCCGCCGGAAAACGACAACCATGAAGAAATCCAGACCCGCGCCGGCCAGCGCCCGGAAAGCGGCAGGCAAACGTCCCACGACGATTCCCGAGTATATCCGGGGCGCGCCGCCGGCGGGTCAGCCGCATCTTCGGCGGCTCTACGAGATTCTCAAAAGCGTCGCGCCGAAAGCGGAGGAGACGATCAAGTGGGGCAACCCGTTCTTCATCGAGCCCCGGTTCGTTTTCGCGTTCTCCGCGCACAAGGCGCATTGCAGTTTCGCGCCCGGGACGGCGGCGCTGGAGGTTTTCCGCAAGGAACTGTCCGAACACCAGACCACCGCGAACTATCTCAAGGTGCCTTACGACCAGCCGCTGCCGGAAAAGCTGATCCGCCGGATCGCGCAGTATCGGATGGAGCACATGGGCGAAGGCGATTCCTTCTGGTGAAAAACCCGTGGAAGGAGTCTCCCGTGGCAGTCGGAAGCAAAGACCGACTTTAGGACAAAACGAGGTGCAATCATGACCAATGCCCGACAACGCGCGATCGTCCGATGGATCCACATCATCTTCGGGCTCCCAATCATCGGCTACATTTACGGACCGCCCGAGGAAGTGGCGCCATACGCGCCGATGTTTCAGTTCGTATTTGTTCCCGTGATTGTTCTCTCGGGACTCTGGATGTGGAAAGGCGAGGCGGTTCGCCGGTTGTTTTTGCTGGCGCTTACCGGCACGATGACGCCGGTGGCAATGTTGAAATCAACGCTGCCACCACTGGTGATCGAGAGAGGGGTGGCAGTGAGGATGGAATGCCCGATGCCATCTTCGACCAGGACGAGGCCCGGGTTGCTCGCGAGCATGCGACCCACGTCGTTCTGCTGGTGCCCGGGCTGCCCATTGTTCGAATCACCCGAGCGCCAGGTGAAACGCTGGCGACCATCGGCCTGGCCCATGATGGCAACATAAGAGCCGTTGCCGGCGGCGTTATCGCCGAGGGAATACTCGTTCACTGCCGTGTCCATGCTGTAGTCGCTCTGGTGGGTCAGGTTGTAGGCGTGCCCGTTTTCGTGCGCCGCGATTGTCCCGATGTAGTTGCCGTTGATGATGCCGCCCGTGGCGGCGCCGGCCTGCGCCTCCGTGAACATCCAATTGGTGTGATTGCCTCCTGAGGACGTGGTCGAATTGACGCCCAGGCCGGAGACACCGTCGGCATCATTGCTATACCATTTCACCGTTCCGCCCATGCCATTGTCGCGCACCTGCGAGCCAATCACCGTGTGCATCAGGTTGGTTTGCGAATCGTAATACGCCTGGCGCATCGCATCGGTGCCGGCCATGCCGGCGGCGACGGCCGGATCGATCGTGGTCACATTGACGTTGAACGGTGCGTAGGATTGCGCCATGCGCGCCCAAAGAATCTTGATCTGCTCCTGTTCCGTCGCGTTAAAGGTGCCGGTGCTGGCGACGTCGTTCAGAGAAGGGGTGAAGCCTGGGGTCTGACCGTTCCACTGCCCATCGAAATTGAAGCCGGCCACATTAAGGTAAATGGTGAAAGGCGCTCCCGGGTTGCTGCTCAGTTCCGGGACCCCTCCGGTATGATCTTCGGCGTGGAGCGAGGTAAGAAACAGGAGGAGGGCTGCTGCGGCCAGGGCTCGGATCGAAAGCCGCGAAAAAGTGAATTGCCTGTGTCGGGAGGAGGAGGTGTGCATTTGGAAAGTCCGAGAAAACGGGAAATTTAATGGGAGCACAAGCGAATTTGGAAATTTAATAGTAATAAGTTTCTCATATTCGGATATTTGTGTTTTGAGCCCCGGTTCTTTCGCGCTCCCGCGAGAAATCCGCAGTCTGTGGGAAACGTCGAGCGAGGCCTGGGCAGAGGCGATTTTTTCGGTTGCGCCCGCGGGCCGGCCCGGCTCGGGGAAAACAAGAGAAGGCGCGAATGTTTTGGACGAATCGCACCCGGAACGGAATTAATCGTTCCATGCCAGAGATCGAGGTCATCCTGAAACGGTTCGAGTCACCCGATGAAGTCCGGGTGATGACGAAAGGGCGTTTCGAGCTGGTGCACCTGGGCGGGGTGACCATTGGGCGGGCCACCTACGAGCCCGGCTGGAAATGGAGCGAACATGTCGGGCCTGGCCTGGGCGCGAGCCGATGCCACGTCCCGCACGTCGGGCTGGTCCTCTCCGGCACGGCCACGGCGGCCTTTGACGACGGGACCGTTTACGAATTGAAAGCCGGCGAGCTGTTTTACATCCCGCCCACGCCGCACGACAGCTGGGTGGTGGGCAACGAGCGGTATGTCTCGCTCCATTTCCTCGGCGCGGAAAAGTACGCCACCCCCAAGAAGTGAGGCCGCCGGGCCGGACGACGGTCAGGCCAGCCGGCGCAACGCGTTCATGTTCACCACGTCTTCCTTCAGCTCTTTTCCTTTCGGTGTCTCGAGCACCTTGGGCAGACGGGCCAGGCGGCGGTCCTGCATGATGAACCGGAAAGCCGGGAGCCCGATCCGGCCTTTCCCGATATGCTCATGCCGATCGACGCGGGAACCTCGCTCCGTTTTGGAATCGTTCAGGTGCAGGGCGACAAGGCGGTCCAGGCCGATGACCCGGTCGAACTCGCGGAAGACTTTCCTGGTCGATTCCTCGGTCGCGAGGTCGTAGCCCGCGGCGAAGACGTGCGCGGTATCGAGGCAAACGCAGAGCCGTTCCGGTTCGCGGACATTCTCGATGAGGTGCGCAATCTCCTCGAAGGTGCAGCCAAGGCAGGAGCCCTGGCCGGCGGTGGTCTCGAGGGCGATGCGCGTTTTCACCTTCGGCAGGACGGCGTGAACCGCGTCGATCGACTGGACAATGCGCTCGAGCCCGGCCTCGATCCCGGCGCCGAGATGGGCGCCCGGGTGAAGGACAAGGAACGGCAGTTCGAGCTGGTCAGCCCGGGTCAGTTCCTCGGCGAGGGCGCGGAGCGAGTTGGCGTGGAACTGCGGGTTGGTCGCGGCCAGGTTGATGAGGTAGTTGGCGTGGGCAAATGCCGCAGTGATCTCGCGCCGTTGCGCGTGCTCGAGGAAGGCGCGGATCTCCTCCGGGGCAAGGGGCCGGGCGAACCACTGCATGTTGTTCTTCACGAAGATCTGCATGGCGGTGCACTTGATGGAACAGGCGCGCTCGATGGCGCGGTGGGCGCCGCCCCCGATCGACATATGCGCGCCGAGAAGATGCGCAGTGCCCGTCTTGCGGGGTTCCGACCGGCCCGAGGCCTTTCGCGCGCCGCCCGCGGGGGCTTTGGCTTTTCTGGCCGCGGGCATTGCTAGAAATTCTTGGCGTGCCACCGCGGGTTCGCCAGCGGACCTTCGCCTTTGTACTCGAAAAACTTGTAGACCGGGGTGAGCACGATTCCGAGCCCGCTGGCGTCGAGCCGCATGTCGAAATCGAGCCTGTCGTCCAGGAAATGGATGTCGCCGCGCCCGAGCATGCTGAAAAGCCGGCCGGCGATCTTGACGTTGTCGGTGTGGATGACGCCGTCCGCGAGGGTGAAACTGGCGGTGGCCTGGCGGGCAATGCTGTAGCCCGATCCCGGGATAATGGCGCTAAGAAGGCCGGAGAGCGGGCCGAAGATGGGGATGGCAAAGACATCGCCGTTCACCACCTTGATCTCGCCCTGGCCCCGCATCTGGCGGGCGTCATCGCCGAACCCGGAGAAGGCGTAGGTTCCGCTGAGAACGCCGCGGGAGGATTTGTAACCGAAATAAAGATCGGTTAGTCGCGGGAAATCGACCCCTTCGACCGCGACGGTGGCGGTATGGCGCGGGTCACCGCGCGCCAGCGAGATATCGGCGGTGCCGCGGACGTTTCCCCCGAAGAGCCGGCCGTTCACTTCCACCAACTGGAGACGGTCGTCGGTGAAGAGGAGCTGGCCGTTCACGCTCTCAAAGGGCAGGGAACGCTTGAGAAAGGTGTAATCCATCCCGCGGGGAGCGTTCACCGACAGCGCGAGGCGGGTGTTCTTGCCGCCGCGAAACTGGACCACGCCATCGACGGTGACCCGGGGCGGCTGGCGGAACCGGTAGGGCTCGATGTCCGGGGCGATCTTCGGCTCGATCCAGTGGATCACTTCCGCCGGACGCAGGGTGGACTCGACGCCTGTGATCCGGACCTCGTGCCGGGCGAAGTCGTAGACGAAAGAGCCGGTACCGACGCCTTCATCGCGCGTGATCCGAAAATCATCGTAGTGGACCGCGCCCTCCGCGAAGCGAACCTGCGCGGTGGCACTGTTCATCCAGTAACCGCGAAACTTTGTCCTGGGCAGCGCGAGCGTGCCTTCCCCGCGCCATGTCTCCGGGCGGCGGGAAGCGCCGCGGATCGCCATCTGCACCGCGGGCGGCCCGGTCCATTCCCATTCCTTCAGGAAATTTTGCAGACCGGGTGAGAGCAGGGGGAGGAGGGCCACCGGGGAGATGCCGCCGTCGAGGTCGAGCCGGAAATCGCCCGGCGCATCGAGCAGCTGGGCCCGGAGCGTGCCGGTGGGCTGTGTGATCTCGATGTCGCGCAGGAGGGTGCGGCGGCCGTCCCACGAAAAATCGGCGGAGAGCGCGGTGAACGGAACCGCCTCAAGGCTGAAATTGGTGACTTCGAGGCGTCCGACGAGGCTGCCGCTTTTCTCCGTGGCGGTGGAGAAGCTGCCCGCCAGCTCGAGGCGTTGTTCGCCGGTCACGGTGATTTTCTCGAGGTTTTCCCGGAAACCGGCCGCGACCAGCGCGCCGGCGAGATCGGCCGTGCTTCGCAATTGCAGACGGGCCCGCTCTTCCCGTGGACCCCAGGAACCGCTGGCCACGAGCTCACCGCGCGCATCCTTCCATTGCAGCGCGGAGATGGTGAGCCGCTGTTCGCTCCAGTCGGCCCGCGCCAGGAAATCGCGGAAGGCATAGCCACCGAAATCGGCCTGGTCGCAGGTGAGCGCGGCGGTGATGTGGGCCTTTTCCATGGCGGCGATGTCTCCGCGAAAAGCGACCTGGAGATGCGGCGCCGCCCCGGAGTAGCGGACCCGGCCGAGCTCCCGCGCGAGCCAGCGGGCCAGGGCCAGCCGCTGTTCCCATTCCGCCGGGTCCGCCTCGCGCGGCCGGTAATCGTCGCGCTTGACCAGCTGGCCGGAAGCGGTGAGCCGGATGCCGGCAAGCCAGCCTTCCGCGTGGATGACGTCGATGCGCTCGGGCGGGAAATAAACGCGGGCGCTGAAGTGGCGAAGCTGCGCGGGGACCGCGTCGGCGGGGTCGTTCTCCGCGGGCGGCAGGGTCAACTCCGCGTCCTTGACCTCGAGGGCGTTCAGGAAAGGTTGGCCGTGCAAAAGCGCGGAATAATTCAGGTCGAGCGTGACCTCGCTGATGATGGCGATGGTGCTGGCGCGCCGGCGGTAATCGAAGATGCGAACATCGCGCGCGACCAGGCCGCGGAACGGATCGAGGGTGAGCTTGCGGATGGAGGCCTCGACGCCCGCCTTGCGCAATTCCTCCACCACGAGGTGCCGGGTCTGGCGGCCAAACCCGCGTTTGCCGAGGTACCAGCCCCCAAATAAGAAAAGGGCGACCAGGGCGACGAGGACGAGGCGCAGGGAAAGAATCGCCACCCAGCGCGGGGTGGCGGGCAGGCGGGTGGTCCGCCAGAGGGAAGGCGGACGCTCGGGCAGGGGCGCGGAGGTGAAAGGCATCTGGCGTCCTAGGCCCGGCGTTTCATGGCCGGGATGAGAGGAGAAGAACCGGCCGCGAGTTTGCCGCATGATTCGGCGATGCGGGGCGGACGTTCTCGTATAATCTCCATGCGATGACTGTTTCCGATCTGCCGGCCCTGAACGCAACGCTCAACGCCATTGCGACCGTATTTATCTCGGCTGGCTGGTACTGGATACGGCGGGGGTTCTGGCAGCGCCATATTGTCTGCATGGTCGCCTCGATTGTCACCTCGGCGGCCTTTCTCGTCTCCTATCTTACCTACCATTACCTGCGGGGCGGCCAGTCGACCCGGTTCGCGGGGGAAGGACCCGTCGCGGTGGTTTATTATTTTATCCTCATCACCCATATCCTGCTCGCGTTCATCATCCTGCCGCTGGTGATCGCCACCCTGGTCCCGGTTTTCCGGCGGAGGTGGGACCGGCACCGGCGCCTGGGGAAATGGACCATGCCGGTCTGGCTCTATGTCTCGGTCACCGGGGTGATCGTCTATTTCATGCTTTACCGCTGGTTTCCGCCGCCTGACCTTGCACCGGGCGGGTAGTTGATGTTTGCTGGCGGCGACGGAATTTCCGGGTTCAACCTATGGTAACGATTGCGACGTTCGACGAACTGACGAAGGCAAAGCACCTGAAAGAGCGGTTGCAGGCGGCCGGGCTCACGGCCGATGTGCATAACGAGGGCCATCTCCAGCAGCTGGCTTTCATGTCGAAGCCGCATGCCAACGCCACGGTGGCGGTGGAGGAAAGAGACTTCGAGCGCGCGCATCAGCTTCTGCTCGAGTGGGAAAAGAGCGATCCCGAGATGGTCTCCGCCATTCGCTGTCCGCAGTGCGGTTCGCCCCGGATCCAATATCCCCAGCTCTCCCGCAAGTTCATCGTGCCTGGTCTGGCGGCGCTCTTCCTGGCCCTGCGACTTTTCCAGAAGGAATTTTACTGCCAGGATTGCCATTACACCTGGCCCAAGGAAGGCGAAAGCTAGGAGGGGCCGGGGCGGCGCGTCCGCTGGCTCTCTTCCTTTCTTTCGCTACCTTAGTCACCCCCCTGTGCGGTCATGATCAAGTGGCTTTTTGCTCTCTTCCTGGCGCTGCTCATCTTTGGCGGCGCCTGGTTTTTCGCCTACGAGGTGATCTTGAAACCCGAGATCGCCTTGCGCGAAGAACTCCGGGCTGACGCGCCGCCCCAACCCACGCCCGACATCGGTGGACCGGAGTTCGCCCGGGCCCTCGCCCTGAAGGAGGAGGGAAAGACCGAGGAGGCGCGCGCCGCCTTTGAAACCTTCCTGGAGAAATATTCCACGGTTCCGCGGGCGGAGGCGGCCCGCGATCAGCTCGGCGAATTGAACGTCAGCCTCCTCCTCTCGAAACAACCCTCGCCGGACAAGGAGGAGTACGTGGTGAAATCGGGCGACGTCATCGCCCGGATCGCGAACCGGAAAAAGACCACGCCGGAACTGATCATGCGGATCAACAACCTCACCGGCACCATGCTCCGGATCGACGACCGGCTCCTGATCGCCTCGCCGGAATTTTCGATCCAGATCGACAAGAGTGACGGGGCGCTGACCCTCTTGAACCGGGGAAAATTCTTCAAGCGTTACCGGATTCTCGAGGTGAAAACCCCGCCCCGGCAGGCTTCCCGCGTGGAAAGCCGGGTGGCGGACGTGATTGCCTGGAAAGAGGGCAAACGGCTCGGGCTGGCTTCGCCTGATTACATGAAAAGCGCGCGCTGGATTCGCCTCCAGCCCATGCTTTATCTTTATGCCCTGCCCGAGCCCGGAGTCCCGGATGCCGGCGTGCCCGCGCCGGCCGTCGGTTTCGGGCTGGCCGGGTCCGACCTGATCGAGCTGAGTGCTCTTGTAAATAAAAGGACGGCTGTCACCATAACAGACTGAAAATGGATCCTGTCGCCCCGCTTGATTTCGAAAAGCCGATCCTGGAGCTGCAACGGCGGCTGCGGGAGCTGAAGGACCATTCCGACGAGCAGGACCTCGATTTCGAGGCGGAAGTGGAATCGATCGAGAAAAAGATCCAGGAAACCCGGCGCCAGATTTACGACAACCTCACCGCCTGGCAGCGGGTCCAGATCGCCCGGCATGTGCAGCGGCCTTTCGCGCTCGATTATGTGGCGCGCTGTTTCACCGAGTGGGTGGAGCTGCACGGCGACCGTCTTTTTGGCGACGACAAGGCGATGCCCAGCGGGCTGGCCCGGCTCGGCCCGCACCGGTGCGTCGTCATCACCCACCAAAAAGGGCGCGACACGCGGGAGAACGTAAAACGCAATTTCGGCTGCGCTCATCCCGAGGGGTATCGGAAGGCGCTGCGCCTCATGAGAATGGGGGAAAAATTCAACATCCCGATCATTGCCCTGATCGACACGCCCGGGGCTTACCCCGGCATCGGCTCGGAGGAACGCCACATCGCCGAGGCCATCGCGGTCAACCTGCGCGAGATGATGACGCTGCGGGTCCCCGTGGTGGCCGCCGTCATCGGCGAAGGCGGCTCCGGCGGCGCCCTTGGGATCGGCGTGGCCGACCGCGTTCTCATCATGGAGAACGCCTATTATTCCGTGATCAGCCCCGAAGCCTGTTCCGCCATTCTCTGGAAGGACCGCAAGCATGCGCCGCAGGCGGCCGAGGCGCTGAAGCTGACCGCGCAGGACCTGGTGCGCCTCGGCGTGGTCGACGAAGTCGTGCCCGAGCCGGAAGGGGGCGCCCATCGCGACCATGATCTCGCGGCGGCCCAGCTCGGGACGGCGCTGCGCCAGAACCTCGAGAAACTGCTGGAGAAACCGGTCGAGCAGCTTCTGAAGCAGCGTTACAAAAAGTTTCGCGCCCTTGGTCGCTTCGAGGAAAACAGCACCGCGACCCGGTCCACTTCCGCGCGGGCCTAGGCGGACGCCTGCGGAAGCGCAGCGGTTTTCTTTCGCGGCACCGGCGGGGGCGGCGGCGGAAAGAGATAGCGCAGCACAGCCTCGAAACGGTGTCCCCAGGCCGACTCATCGTGGCCGGCCCCCTCGAACTCGCTGTAATGCAGATCGTCATCCAGCCGCCAGCCGGCTCCAGTGAGAGCGTCGCGCAGTTCCCGCGCCTTTTCCCAGCCAGGCTCGGCCGTGCCCGTGTCCAGCCAGATCCGCAGCGGCAGCTTCGCCTCGAGCGAGCTGACCATCCCGAGGATCACCTTGTTATCCCACCAGACCGAGGGTGAGATCACCGCCAGCCGGCCAAAAATGTGAGGGAACCAAAGGCCAAGGCAGATGGTGACGAGCCCGCCGAGGGAGGAACCGCCCAGGCCGGTGGCCTCCGGCTCGGACCGGGTCCGATAGGTGCGATCGATGAACGGCTTCACTTCCTCGACGAGGAAACGGCCGTAGTCACGGGCCTGGCCGCGGCTGGTGTCCGGATGGTTCGGCTCCACCGGCGCGGCCGTGGGGGTGTATTCGTGGATCCGGTTCTCCCCGGTGTTCTCGACCGCCACGATGATCAGCGGCTCAATCAAGCGGGTGCCGATGAGGCGCTGGGCGGTTTCGTCCGCGCCCCATTCCACGCCGGCGAACGCGGTCGCGGCATCGAAAAGGTTCTGGCCGTCATTGAGATAAAGGACGGGGTAACGCTTTGTTTTGCCCTGGCGATAACCGCGCGGGAGATAAACCAGGAGACGGCGCTCGTTCCCCAGGATCTCCGAGCGGAAACCGGGATGCTCATGAATGTTGCCGGTAAGCGTGTGTTCAGCCATGCGGGAAAGGGAGATGCTTCGCCGAGGAAATCGCGCTTGTCCAACAAGGCGGCCGTGGTCATTTTGAAACGCGGCCGCACCGCCGGCCCGGACCAATGACCGAACGCTATCTGCGCTGGTGGACGCCGCACCTGAGCCGCGATTTCGAGATGCTGGCCTTCGGCGATGGCGGTGGTTTGCCGCTGATTTTGTTTCCGACCTCGTTCGGCCGTTATTACCAGAACAAGGATTTTCATCTCACCGGCGCCTGCGCGTCGCTGGTGGAAAGCGGACGGGTCACGATCTATTGCCCGGACTCAATTGATCTCGAAAGTTTTTACAACAAGGGGATTCACCCGGCCGACCGGATGCGGACGCACAACGCCTACGAGCGGGTCCTGGTGCATGATGTTTTCGACCTGGCCCGGCGCGAGTGCGGCACCCACCGCGTGGCCTTGTGCGGGGCCAGCCTGGGCGCCTATCACGCCGCCAACATCGCCTTTCGCCACCCTGACGCCGTCAGCCACCTGATCACCCTGAGCGGGGCCTTTGAGATCTCCTCGTTTTTCGACGGCTACCACGACGAGAACATTTATTTCAACAGCCCCTACGAGTATCTGCCGAACATGCCGGACCCGTGGAAATTCAACCACCTCGGGATCATCCTGGGCACGGGGGAATGGGATAACACCCGGCAGGAATCGATCCGGCTGGCGGAGGTTTTAAGCGCCAAAGGCATCCAACACTGGCTCGACGACCGGAAATGGTGCGGCCACGACTGGACTTACTGGCGGGACATGCTGCCTTATTACCTCGGCAGCATCTGAACCCCGGCCACTGCTCTCACCCAATCTCACCATGAAAAAAATCGGAATTCTCTTTGGACAGGAAGGAAGTTTCCCGCCGGCTTTCGTCGAGCGGGTGAATCAAAAAACGGGGGGCGAGGACATTCGGGCCGAGTTCGTCCGGATCGACAAGGTGATCCAGGGCGAGCCGTGCGGCTACGACGTCGTGATCGACCGGATTTCGCAGGATGTGCCGTTCTACCGGGGCTGGCTGAAGAACGAGGCCCTGACCGGCTGCGCCGTGGTGAACAACCCGTTCTGGTGGAGCGCGGACGAAAAATTCTTCAATAACGCGCTCGCCACCAGGATCGGCGTGGCGGTGCCGAAGACCGTCCTGCTTCCGTCGCACGAGCTGCCGCCCGACACGAGCGACAACTCCTTTCGCAACCTGGCCTACCCGCTCGATTGGGACGCGATTTTCGACTACATCGGCTGGCCGGCCTTCTTCAAGCCGTTCGCGGGCGGTGGCTGGAAGAACGTCTATCGGCTGCACAATCCCGATGAGTTTTTCCGGGCCTACAACGAAACGGGCCAGCTCGTCATGATGCTGCAGGAGGAAGTGAAGTTCGACATGTACTTCCGCTGCTATTCCATCGACCAGCGCAAGGTGCGGGTCATGAACTACGAGCCGCGGCACCCGTATCATCTCCGCTACCAGACCGACTGGGAGGCGCCGAAGAACATCCTCGAACAGGTCGAATGGGGCGTCCTCCAGTTGAACCAGTATCTCGGTTACGACCTGAACACGGTGGAGTTTGCCATCCGCGACGGCGTGCCCCTGGCGATCGATTTCTGCAACCCGGCCCCGGATGCCGAGGTTTCGTCGGTCGGACAGGCGAATTTCGACTGGGTGGTCGACGCGGTCTCCGACATGGCCATCCGCAAGGCGCGGGAACACGTCCCGGGGCGCGACAACCTGAGCTGGGGCAAATTCATCCAGGCGGCCGCCACCGGGCGTTCGCTCGCCGAGGTGGGCCAGACCGTGCGCGCCGAATAGAAACCCGCCGCGGCCCGGGATGACAGACCGGGCAGGACGGTTTAACATTTCCGGCGGCCGGCACAGCATGAAAGACCACGTCTTCACCCTCGGCATTGAGGAGGAGTTCGCCATTGTCGATCCGGCGACCGGCCAGCTCCGTTCGCACATCCAGGAGATTCTCGAGGACGGCAAAATCACTCTGAAGGAGAGGGTCAAGCCCGAGATGCACCAGTCGGTGGTGGAACTGGGCACGGAAATCTGCCGCGACATCTCGGACGCGCGCAACCATGTGGTCGACCTGCGCAGCCGCCTGGCCGCGCTGGCGGCGCGGAGCGGGCTCAAGATCGCCTCGGTCGGCACGCACCCGATTTCCCACTGGCGGGACCAGTCGATCACCGAGGGCGAACGTTACAAGGAGATCGTGCGCGACATGCAGCTCCTGGCGCGCGCCAACCTCATCTTCGGCCTGCACGTGCACGTCGGCATCCCGGACCGCGAGACCGCCATCCAGGTGATGAACCAGGCGCGTTATTTCCTGCCGCATCTCTACGCGCTCTCGGTCAACTCGCCCTTCTGGGTCGGGCACGACACCGGCCTGAAAGGCTACCGCTTGAAGGTGTTCGAGCGGTTCCCCCGCACCGGCATCCCGGACGCCTTCGAGTCGCTGGCCGAGTACGAGGATTTCCTGCGGCTTGCTGGTGAAGACGAAGTGCATCGATAACGCCAAGAAGATCTGGTGGGACATCCGCCTGCATCCCTTCTTCGACACCCTGGAGGTGCGGGTGTGCGATGCGCAAACGCGGGTGGACGACACCCTGGCCATTGCCGCGCTGGTGCAGGCGATCATTACCAAGCTTTTCAAGCTGCAGCAGCGGAACCTCAGTTTCCGCATCTATCGCCGGCGCGTCCTCGATGAGAACCGGTGGCGGGCGGCGCGCTACGGCATTGACGGCAAACTGATCGACTTTGGGCGGGAAACCGAGGTGGAAACGCGCAGCCTCATCACCGAGCTCCTCGAGTTTGTGGCGGCCGAGACGGAGGAACTGGGGAGCAAACGCGAGATGGAGCATGTCGAACGGATCCTGCGGGAGGGCACCGGGGCCGACCGGCAACTGGCGGTGTTCGAGCGCACCGGCGACATGCAGGAGGTGGTTCGGCAGATCGTCTCCGAGACGTATGAAGGGCTCGACCGGAGCGCGCCCCCGTTGGTGACCGCGCCGGCCGGCGCCTGACCCCGCCCGGGCCGGCTCAGGCCGGCACGATCACCCGCAGGGTCCGGTCTTCCATCTGGAAAGTGACCGGGCATTCGCCGACCAGTTCGCCGTCGATCTCGACCGGGACGGCGGTGTCGGCGCTGACCCGCAACGCGCGCGTCTGGAAGTATTCGACCTCGGGCGCGCGGATTTCCGAGCTGAAGAAGACGTTCTGGAGGTAGCGGATGATCTCGAGATAACCGAGCTGCTTGAAGAGGACGACGTCGAGCAGGCCATCATCGAGGCGGGCCAGCTTGAAGAACGGGAAAGGACCGCCGTAGAGGCGGCCGTTGCCCACGAGGACAAAGGAGGCCTCCGTGGCCGCGGTGTCGGCGCATTCAATGTGCAGCCGGGGCGGTTTGCGCGCGGCGATCTGGGCCGCGGAAATGATGTAACTGAGCGGACCGAAACTTTTCTTGAAGGCAAAGGTCGTCTCCTTGACCGCCTGGGCGTCGAGACCGACGCCGGCGAGCTGGACGAAATGCTTGCCGTTGGCGCTGGCGACATCGACCACGCGGGTGTGCCGGCGGCGGATGACATCCCAGCAGGCCCCGAGGTTATGACAGGGCAGGCCGAGCTCGGAGGCGAAGACGTTGACCGTGCCCAACGGGAGCAGGCCGAGGGTGGCGCTGCTGCCGGCGAGCCCGTTCACGACCTCGTTGATGGTGCCGTCGCCCCCCGCGGCCACGATGGTGCGGTAACGGCCATCGGCGGCGCCGGCCCGCGCCATGCGCTCCGCTTCCCCGGGCGAAGTGGTCAGGAGCATGTCGCAATTTTCCGCCATTTCCGTCACGCGGGCGAGCTGGGCGCGGGCCCGGTCGCTGCGCGCGGCCGGGTTAAGAATGACAAGCGTATCGGTCAAAATGGCAGGGGCGGGGCTTTGGTCTTTTCTTCAAGGGGGCGCCACGTAGCTTTCCCCGGTGCGACACGTGACAAAATCGATCTGGCTGGTGCTGGCTGCCGTGGCCGGGGTGCTCGTGGCCGGGTTGCTGGCCTTGAATCTGTATGTGCAGTCGGAGGGAACACAAACCCGAATTCAGCAGGAACTCAGCCAGCGGCTTGGGACCGAGCTGCGCATCCAGCGAATCAGCATCACCCCGTGGTATGGCCTGAAGTTGAGCGGGATCTCCATGCCCCGAAGCGATCAGCCCGGGGCCGACAATTTCCTGACCGCGCGCACCTTTCGTCTTCGGGTGGAGACCGCCTCGCTTTTTCGCCGGCGGCTGGTGATCAAGGAAGTGTCGCTGATCCGGCCGGAAGTGGTCTGGCTGCAGAATCGCGATGGGAACTGGCGCCTGCCGCAGCAGCGCGTGGCCCCGGCGGCGACCGCGACCGGGTCGGCACCGGAGTTGGAGGGCGAAACAGTGCCGCCCCCGCCCGATGCGACGGCCGATGAGCCAGCCGGGCCACCGCAGCTGACGCCAACCGTCTCCGGCGGCTACGTCCCGGAAATCCGGCGGGTGCAGGTAAAGGAAGGGGCCTTCCAGTTCCTGAATCGCGAGGGGGAAGTGGTGGCCAAGTTTCTGGGCGTGAACTTTCGCTCCAATTTCCGCAGCGACCTGAGCCTGCGCGGCACGGTCAAGATCGCGAACGTCTCGATCCGCGACCGTGTTTTTCTGCAGGAGCTGGTTTCGCCGTTGCGATACGAGCCCGCTTCACTCGAGATCACGGAGGTCCGGGCGAAAGTGGCCGGGGGCGATCTGGGAGGGGCGTTCAAGATGCAGCCGCGCGCAGGAAGATTCGCCTTTCGAGGCTTCGCTGAAGTTCAGCGAGGTCGATGCCGACAAGTTGATCACGCAGGCGGGAGGTCCGGCGGGCGTGGTGCAGGGGCGGCTGGAGGGTTATCTGAACGCGCAGGGCCGGACGGCCGACCCGGACGCGCTGGCGGGGCAGGGCGAGATTTATCTGCGCGACGGACAGGTGCAGCGTTACAGCCTCCTGGTGGCGCTGGGGCAGATCCTGCAGATCGAGGAGCTGGCGCAGCTGAAGTTCGACGAGGCGCACATCAAATACCGGATCGAGCCCGGCGTTGTCCTGGTGGACGAACTCCTTTTCCGCTCGCCCAACATCCGTTTGAGCGCGCAGGGCACGGTCAATTTCCGCGGCAAGATGCGGCTCGAGGCGCAGCTGGCCGTGAGCGACCAGGTGGGCGGAACCCTTTTCGGCGCCCTCCGCCGCAACTTCGTGCCCACGGCCGAGCCCGGGTTTCGCCGCGGTCGATTTCAATGTGCGCGGCACCGTGGCCAAGCCGCGGACAAACCTGGTCGACAAGGTGGTGGGGCGCGACCTGAAGGATTTCGGCGGCATCATCAACAGTTTCCTTGGGCGAGGTGACCGGAAGAAGAAGAAAGAGCGGACGATGGAGCTTGCCCCGGAGCTGAACCTGCCCCCGGTCGAGGCGCCGGCGCTCTCGCCTTCTCCGCTGCCCACTCCATGAGAGTAATCGCGGGCAGCGCGGGCGGGCGTCAGCTTCGCGTGCCGCGCCATGGCGTTCGGCCCACGATGGACCGGGTCAAGGCCGCCATTTTTTCCAGTCTCGGCGACAAGGTCATCGGCGCGCGCGTGCTTGATCTCTTTGCCGGGGCCGGCGGCCTCGGGATCGAGGCGCTCAGCCGGGGGGCGACCGAGGCCACTTTCGTCGAGAACGACCGGGAAGCCGTGGAAACGATTGAGCGCAACCTTCTCCTGGCCGGGGTGAAGGGACGCGTGCGGCGGCGGGACGTTTTCGATTTTCTGCGGGGGGAGAACTCGGTTTTCGATGTTATCCTGGCCGACCCGCCCTACGAGCACGCCGAGGGCGATCCGCCGTTCACCGCGCGGCTGCTGCAGAGCGCGGAGCTGGCGGCGCTGCTGGCCGCCGACGGTATTCTTGTGCTGGAGAAGCGTCCCGGCGAGTCGCTTCCGGAAATGCCGGGCTGGGAGATGATCAGGCAACGCGCCTACGGCGCGACCGAGGTGCTGATGCTGAGACGCGTGATCGCGGCCCCATGATTCGGTTCCTCTACAACCTGCTCTTTCCGGTGGCGCTCCTGCTTTTCCTGCCGGGTTACCTGGTGAAGATGGTGCGCCGGGGAAATTACCGGGACGGGTTCGGGCAACGGCTCGGGTGGTATGGCGCGGATTTGCGCCGCCGGTTGCAGAACGGAGGTGCGCGCACCTGGCTGCATGCGGTGAGCGTGGGCGAAGTGGGCGTGGCGCTGTCCCTGGCCGACGAGCAGCGTGGACGCGACCCAGCCTTTGCCTGCGTGCTCACAGTGACGACCACGACCGGTCATGCGGTGGCGCGCCGCCGGGCGCCGGCGTGGATGGAGGTGATCTACGCGCCGCTCGATTTCTGGCCGGTCATGCGCCGCGCCTTCGAGGTGATCCAGCCGCGCAGCCTGATCCTGGTCGAGGCCGAGGTCTGGCCAAACATGATGGCGGAAGCGCAGCGGCGGGATGTTCCCGTGCTTTTGGCGAACGCCCGCCTGTCGCCCCGCTCGGAGAAACGGTTCCGGCGTTTTCGTCCGCTGGTGGCGCCTTTGTTTCAGCGTTTGCAGGCGATTGGCGTAACCTCGCCGGAGGATGTCGAGCGCTGGCAGAGCCTGGGTGTTCCGGCGGATCGCATCACCGTCACGGGCAACATCAAGTTCGATACGGCGCGGGCGGTAACCGACCCGGAATTGCCGCACGCCGTCCTGGCCGCGCGCGGTTTTGATCCGGCCCGGCCTGTTCTCCTCGGCGGGAGCACGCATCCGGGGGAAGAGCGCATCCTGGGCGAGACCTGGCAGCGGTTGCGGGCCCGGGTTCCCAATCTTTTTCTGGTGATCGCCCCGCGCCACGTGGAGCGGGCCGGGCGCGTCGCCCAACGATTGCAGGAACTTTCGCTCCGGGTGGCGCGCCGGAGCGAGGAGACGCCACTCGCGGGCGAGGTCGACTGCCTGATTCTCGATGTCACGGGTGAGCTGCGGCATTGGTATGCGCTGGCCACGGTCGCGTTCATCGGCAAAAGCCTGACCGCCCGGGGCGGGCAGAATCCTATCGAGCCGATCCTGGCGGGCGTACCGGTGGTGTTTGGGCCGCACATGGAAAACTTCGCCTTTCTCGCCGGCGAACTGGTGAAACGAGGTGCCGCCGTGCGGGTGGCGGAGGCGGCGGAACTGGCGGGCGTAATGGAAAAGCTGTTTGAGGATGCGGCCGGGCGGGCCCGGATGGTGGCGGCCGCGCACGAAATTCTGGTTCCTCACCGGGGCGCGACGGAAAAGACCGCTGTTTTACACGAGAAGATGCTCCCTTCCGGGTCTTCGGGAACGCCAACCGGCGTGGTGTCCTGAAAATTCTTGCATCAGGGGGGACGGCTTCGATATTGGGCGCCGCACGACCCTATCGTCCAGTGGCCTAGGACACCGCCCTTTCACGGCGGTAACACGGGTTCGAATCCCGTTAGGGTCGCCATTTTTTTGCCCTTTTTTTCGTGGCTAGGACAGCGGTTGTCCGACTGGGTGCTGCAGAGTGAGGGCGTGACAGAGAATGGCTTAAAGGAATATCTGCAGAATTACGTCGGGGCCTGCGAGGAAATGGCCGGGCTCCTTGCGGAAGAGGTCTACTGCGAAAGCTCGCTGCTTTACCGGCATCATGTGCCGCGTTTGCTGGCCGGCATCGCATGGTTCCGGATCCGGTGCGCCCGGGAGATTTCCGCGCTCGGTCAGTGGCGCGAGGATGGACGGCAGCCGGCGGAAGTGGCGGAGATGTATGACGAGGAAGCGGCGCGGCTGGCGGACTGGCTGCAACGCATGATCGGGCGTCACCCTGAGCCTGAAGTCGCGAAACGTTAACGGGTTCGGGCGCGGAGGAAAAACGGGACGTCGGTCAGGCGGCCCGGGAGCGAATGATAGGCATGAGCGCTCGCGTGGTTGTCATAACAGGAGCATCAGCGGGGGTGGGGCGCGCCGCGGCGCATGCCTTTGCCCGCGAAGGCGCCCGCATCGGGCTGATGGCGCGGAGCCGCGCCGCCCTCGAGGAAGTTCGCCGGGAAGTGGAAGGGCTGGGAGGCAGGGCCCTGGTGGTGCCGGGCGACGTGGCGGTCTACGACCAGGTGGAAGCGGCCGCGGCGGCGGTCGAACAGAAGTTCGGGCCGATCGACGTCTGGGTGAACAACGCCATGGCTTCCGTGTTTTCGCCGATCATCGAGATGAAGCCGGCGGAGTATCAGCGGGTGACGGAAGTGACGTATCTCGGTTACGTCTATGGAACTCTGGCAGCGCTGAAACGGATGCGGCCGCGCGACCGCGGGGTGATTGTGCAGGTGGGCAGCGCGCTCGCCTACCGCGGCATTCCGCTGCAAAGCGCCTACTGCGCCGCCAAGCACGCCGTGCAGGGGTTTTGCGATTCGCTGCGATGCGAGCTTTTGCACGATCGCAGCCGGATCCGCGTGACCATGCTGCAGATGCCGGCCTTGAACACGCCGCAGTTCGGCTGGGTGAAAAGCCGGCTCCCGCGCAAGGCCCAGCCGGTCCCGCCCATCTTTCAGCCCGAAGTGGCCGCGCGCGCCATCGTGCACGCGTCGAAACATCCGCGGCGCGAATATTGGGTCGGCCTGCCGGCGGCCGCGGCGGTTTTCGCCAACAAATTCATCCCGGCGCTGCTGGATCATTACCTGGCTCGCACCGCCTATGAGGGACAGCAGTCCAACGGTCGCGAAGATCCCGATCGGCCGCATAATCTCTGGGAGCCGGTGGAGAACCGGCACGCCACCCACGGCGATTTCGACGAGCGCGCGCACCGGTTCAGTCCGCAGCTCTGGACCAACACGCACCGCAACGGCCTGGCCCTGGCTGCGCTGGCGCTGGCGGGCGTGGCGCTCGGGTTGGTTGTCCGGCGTCGCTGAATCAAAAGGCGCGGCGAAGCTCGGAGAGAAGTTCTCGCGCGAGGGTGTCGGCCGGCGCCAGCTCCAGCGCCTGTTCCAGGTGCGGGATGGCTTCGCGGCCGCGGCCCAGTTGCACCAGGACGATGGCCAGGTTCCGATGGGCCGCGGCATTCGCCGGGTCATGCCGGAGCGCGGCCCGGTAACTGGAAATGGCTTCCTCGTAAATGGCTGGCGCCTGGCTGTCGCCCCGCTCCTGCAACCGGCCGGCTTTGGCGCCGAGAGCGTTGGCCAGGTTCACCCGGACGGTGGCTTCAGTTTTCGGATTGAGTGATTGGTCGCGCGCACCGATCTCGAGGGCACGCCGAAACGCCGCCACGGCTTCGTCGAAGCTTTCCAGGCGGGCGAGGACCAGGCCGAGTTGGTTGTGGTTCAAGGGATGGCTGGGATATAGCTCCGCCGCCTGTTGCAGATGGGGCAGCGCGGCGTTGAACTCGCCGCGAGCGAAGAGAATCTCGCCGAGCCGGTTGTGCCCCTGCCAGGTTTGCGGGTTCTTCTGCAGGTTATCGCGCCAGAAAGTTTCTTCCGTGCGATAAACGGCGGCCCGCGCCGCAGTCTGAAACAGGTAGCCGGCGAGAAGGAGGACGATCGCGGTCGTCCCGAGGAATCGCGTCTGCCTTGCGCGACCGTCGCGCAGCCGGACCAGGCCCGCCGCGACCAGGGCGACGAGCGCAATATTGGCGAAATACTGGAGATGATCGGCCACCAGCGTTCCGCTGCGCGCGAAGGACATGGTCACGAATCCGAGAATAGGCAGAAGAATGATGACGAAAGCGCTGACGCCAAAAAAGAGGCCGCGCATCCTGCCTCGCCACCACCAGAGCGACGCGACGAGGAGGATGAGGGCGAACAGAGGCAGGAAATCGAGCGCGCGGACGGCGCCAAAGTTCCACGGTGGATAAACCGCCATGAGCCGGAAGGGCGCGAGGGCGTGGCCGGCATACCACCAGAGGGCGAGGCCAGCGTTGGCGAGGCGGCGCCCGAAACCGCCCATCTCGATGGGTTCGCCGATCGAGCTGTGTTGAAACCAGACGGTGAGAGCGCCGAGCAGCGCGGCTACGACAAGAAAAGGAACGATGCGAATGAGGTGACGATTCAGGCGGCGCCCGAACATGGCCGCGGCGAAACGAGATCGCGGCCGCCGCGAGACAAACCACGGGCAGAAGCAGGAACTGGGGCTTCAGGCTTCCGTTCTGCAGCAGGTTGAGCGCGCGCAGGGCGGGGTCATCCGGATTGAGACCGAGGAGGCGCAGGCGGGAATGGAAATACCAGGCGGCCCCGGCGGCGGCGGCCAGGGCGAGCGCGCCGAGCGCGAGATGAAACATGCGCAAACGCGCGACCTCGGCGGAAGAGGCGGCGCCTTCCCGCCAGGAAGAGAACTCGTTTTTCCACCAGGCCGCGAGGAGAAGGAGAAAAGGCAGGACAACCCCCGCTGTTTTCGCCAGAAGACCGAGCAGGAAAAGAAGCAGGGCGGCGAGGTAAAGCAGGCTGCGGGGGCGCTCCGCATAACGCAGGTAGGCGATAAAGGCCAGGAGAAGGAAAAGCAGGGAGAGCGTGTTTTTGCCTTCCGAGATCCAGGCGGCGGAGGCGGCATGGACGGGATGGAGTCCGAAGAGCAGGCCGGCCAGCCATGCACCCCGGAGGCCGAGAAGCGCCAGGAGCCGCCAGACGAGGAGGGCGTTGAGCGCGTGCAGGAGGACGTTGACGATGTGGAAGGCGGTGGCGTTCTCCCCAAAGAGCTGGAACTGCAGCCAGAACCAGGTGGTGGTGACCGGAAAGTAATCGACGGAGTCCCGGCCGCTCCAGATTTGCAGGAGAGAAGACCAGGCGCCGTGCTCGCCGCGGACGAGCGGATTGGCGGTGATCAAGGGGAAATCGTCCCAGATAAAAAAACCGCCGTAGACTGGGACATAGGCGAGCAGGATGGCGGCGAGGAGCAGAAACGCGCGTTGCCACGAGAGGGGGGAGAGAAGCGGTGAGGCAGGGTCCGGCGCGACGGCGGAAGTAGGACTTCGGGACGGGCGGCGGGCGCGGCGGGGCATGGGGAGAGGCTAGCCGTGCGAAAACGGCTTTCTATTTGTAATTTGTCGGGAAGTTATACGCGATGTTCCAAAACCAGAGAGTGGTGGTGGTGATGCCGGCTTACAACGCCGCGCGCACCCTGCGGCAGACCTACGACGAGGTGGTGGCTCATGGGCTGGTCGACGAGATCATCCTGGTGGACGACGCCAGCCACGACGGGACGGCGTCAATTGCGCGCGAGCTGCCCTCGGTGCGGGTGGAGGTCCATCCGGATAATCGCGGTTACGGGGCCAACCAGAAAACGTGTTACCGGCTCGCGCTCGAGGCCGGTGCGGACATCGTGGTCATGATTCATCCCGACTACCAGTACACGCCGCTGATCCTGCCCGCGATGGTGGCCATGGTCGGGAGCGGACTCTATTCGTGCGTGCTCGGTTCGCGCATTCTGGGCGGCGGCGCCCTGCGCGGCGGGATGCCGTGGTGGAAATATGCGGCCAACCGCGGCCTGACCCTGGTAGAAAACATTCTCTTTGGGGCCAAGCTCTCGGAGTACCACACCGGTTACCGCGCTTTTTCCCGCGCCCTGCTGGAGCGGCTGCCGATCGAGCGAAACTCCGATGATTTCGTTTTCGACAACGAGATGCTGGCCCAGATCATCTGGCTGAAGGAGCCGATCGGCGAGGTGAGTTGCCCGACCAAATATTTTCCCGAGGCCTCCTCCATCGGATTCGCCGCCAGTGTGCGTTATGGGTTCGGCTGCCTGCGCACGGCGTTGGCCTATCGCCGCGCGCGCTGGGGCGGGGCCGGTTCCCAGACGGCGATTTTTCCGCAGGCATGATCCCGCAAAGCGTTCGCCATGGCTAAACCGCGCCGGAAAAAGAAGGCCGAGCCGCCTCGGCGGCGATGGGCGCGGTGGTTCGTGGCCGCCGCCGGCATTCTTTTGCTCGTCTGGGTGGTTTACGGCCAGACCGCCCGCTTCGGCTTCGTCTCCTTCGACGACGATCGCTACGTGCATGACGAGCCGATGGTGGCGCGCGGCTTGAGCGGGGAAGGCGTGGCCTGGGCTTTTACCCGGGTGCACGCCGGCAACTGGCACCCGCTCACCTCCCTGTCGCTCATGCTCGACGTCGAGCTTTTCGGGGTGAACGCCGGCGCGCATCACCTTGTGAACGTGTTCCTGCACGCCCTGACTACCCTCCTGCTCCTCGCAGCCTTGCACCGGCTGACCGGCGCCTTCTGGCGCAGCGCGCTCGTGGCCGCTCTCTTTGCGCTGCATCCGGTCAAGGCGGAGTCCGTTGCCTGGATCTCGGAACGGAAGGATGTGCTGAGCGGGTTGTTCTTTGTCCTCGCGCTTCTGGCCTACGATCATTTTGCCCGGGCACCGCTTCTTCGACGCTATCTTCTTCTTTTGCTCGCGGCCGCGCTCGGTCTCCTGGCCAAGCCGATGCTGGTGACCCTGCCGCTGATTCTGCTGCTCCTGGACTTCTGGCCGATGCGCCGGTGGGCGGACCGCGAACCCGGCCCGTATCCCGCGCGCAGCGCGTCGCGGCTTTTTCTCGAGAAGGTGCCGTTATTGGCCCTGGCCGCCGGCTCGGCCGCGGCTACGTGGTGGGCGCAAGCCCGCGCGCTGGGCGCCGGCGCATCCATTTCTTTTACCGACCGTCTGGCGAACGCGGCTGTCACGCCCGTCATCTATTTGAAGCAGACACTTTGGCCGACCGGGTTGGCGGCGTTTTATCCGCATCCGCAGGGCGAGCTTCCGGTCTGGTGGGCGCTCCTGGCGTTGGCGCTGCTGGCCTGCGTCACCCTGGCCGGCTGGCATTATCGCCGGGTTGCACCTTTTCTGCTTACGGGCTGGGGCTGGTTTCTCGTCATGCTTCTGCCAGTGCTTGGACTGATCCAGGTGGGGTGGCAGGCGCGGGCGGATCGTTATCTTTATCTTCCGCAAATCGGCCTGACCATTGCGATTGTCTGGCTGGCGGAACTGGGCCTGCGTCGACTGGCGGCCGGGCGCGCGCTGGGCTGGAGCCTTGGCCTGGTGGCAATCGCGTCATGCACCGTCCTGGCCCAGCGTCAGGTGGCCACCTGGCGCGACAGCGAGACTCTCTGGCGTCGGGCCCTTGCCGTGACGCAAAACAACGACATGGCCCACCGCGGCCTGGGCATTGCCCTGGCCCACGACGGCAAATTGGAAGAAGCCCGCGCCGAACTCGAGCGCGCCGTGGCGTTGCGCCCGGGCAATGCAGACACCAGGGTCAACCTCGCCAACGTCTACCGGAAGCAGGGCGAAACGGCGCGGGCGGTAGCGCTCTACCGGGAAATTTTACGCGAGGATCCCGGGCATTGGCATGCCCGTCGCAACCTGGCCGGGACCCTGGCCGAGGCGGGCAGGATTCCGGAGGCGACCGAGGAATACCTTCGGTTACAGCGGGAACATCCGGAGGATCCTGACTTGGCCGCGTCGCTGGGCGCCCTTTACCTGCAAACGGGGAACACGGCCGAAGCGGCCCGCTTTTTCCGCGCGGCGCTCGCCCTTCGTCCCGGACAGGCTGAAGCCTTGAACAATCTCGGCATCGCGCTGTTTCGAGAGGGCCGGGTGGGCGAGGCGGTGGAGAGCTGGCGAGAGGCCGCGGGGTTGCAGCCCGGGAACAGCGACCTGCAAAACAATCTGGGCGTGGCCCTGGCGACACTCGGACGGGAAGAGGAAGCGATCACGCACTGGTCGCGCGCCCTTGCGCTCGCTCCCCGCGCCTCCACGCAGCTGACCCTCGCCTGGGTTCTCGCGACCAGCGCCCGCGCCGACCTTCGCGACGGCGCGAGAGCGGTTGAGTTGGCGCAGGCGGCTCTCCGCGGGATGGGAGAGCAAAACGCGATGGCGCTCCGGACACTGGCGGCCGCCCGCGCCGAGACAGGCGATTTCGACGGAGCGCTGGCGGCCGCCCGGGAGGCCCGTGCGCTGGCGGAGGCGCAGGGCGAGGAGCGCCCTTTCCCAAGCCCTGGCGGGCGAACTCTCCCAGTACGAGCTCCGGCTGCCGCTGCGCGGAAGCGGGCCTTCCTTCTAGAAGCGCACCGGCGTTCGCGTTTTTAATTTGTTATTCGGCGTCACCTTTTCGAAGCTGCCTCCGGATGCGAAGCATGACGGGATACGGCCGGGGCGAAAGCCACCTGGGCGACGCCAAGGTGAGCGTGGAACTCAATTCCGTGAACCGGAAGCAGAGCGACATCGTGGTCAACCTGCCGCGCGACCTGGTGGCGCTGGAGGCGCGCATCCGGCAGGCGATCAACGAGCGCATTGCCCGGGGCCGCATGAACGTGCTCATCGGGTTCCAGGGGAACGCCAACGGCGCGCGCAAACTGGCCCTCGATACCGCGCTGGCCCGCTCCTATCACGAGGCCATGCGCACGCTGCAGAAGGAACTGGACGCGCCCGGCGAAATCACCATCGGCGCCATTCTGCAGGCGCCCGGGGTCATGCGCATGCCGGAGGAAACGGTGGAACCCGAAGAGGCGTGGCCCGCGGTGCAGCAGGCACTGGAGGACGCCCTGGCCGAGTTGATCAAGATGCGCGAACGCGAGGGCAAGCACCTGGCGAAGGATCTGATTCATCGCCTGAAGACATTGCGCCAGGAACTCAAGAGCGTGCGCGCCCTGCATCCGGACGTGACCAGGCGCTACCGGGCCAGCCTGCTGGAACGGATCAACAAGGCGGGCCTCGGGCTGGATGAGGCGGATGAACGGCTGCTCAAGGAAATCACTTTTTTTGCCGACCGGGCCGATATCAGCGAAGAACTGACGCGGCTGGAGAGTCACCTGGCGCAGTTTGCCCATACTCTGCGCCGGAATGAACCGGTCGGGCGCACGCTCGAGTTCCTGGCCCAGGAGATTTTCCGTGAGCTGAACACCCTTGGGGCGAAGGCGAACGACGCCGACATTGCGCGGCATATTGTGGCGGGGAAGGCGGAACTGGAGAAGATCCGGGAGCAGATACAGAACCTTGAGTAACCAATTCAGCCGTTACGGCATTCTTTTCGTGGTCTCCGCGCCCTCCGGCGCGGGCAAGACGACCCTGTGCGACGCGTTGCGGCAGACACCCGATTTCATCTACTCCGTTTCCTGCACGACGCGGCCGCCGCGCGCGGGCGAGATCGAGGGCGAAGATTACCAGTTCATGGCCGAGGACGAGTTTCTCCGGCGCGTTAAGGGGAATGAGTTCCTGGAGCACGCCCAGGTGCACGACCATTACTACGGGACGCTGCGCGCCCCGATTCAGGCGCACCTGAGGGAGGGCGTGGATGTGCTGATCGACATCGATACGCAGGGCGCCGCCGCCATCCGTGACTGCGATGATGCTTTCATTCGCGAAGCCCTCAGCGATGTCTTCATCATGCCGCCCGACCTGGAGGAGCTGCGGCGGCGGCTGACCAAGCGCGGGACGGAGACGCCGGCCCAGATCGAGCGGCGGCTCCAGACCGCCGCGCGTGAAATGGAGCTGTGGCGCGACTATCGTTACACCATCATCAGCAAATCCATGGAGGAAGACCTCCTGAAGTTCAGGCACATCATGGGCGCGGAGCGAATGGCCAGCCGCCGACTGATCCGGAGCGGAGGATAATGAAAAGGAAGCCTGCGCGGACAAAACCGATCGGCTCGAAGGACCAGGCGGGAAAAGGAAGCGGCCGTTCCGTCGTCCTGGGGGTGACCGGCTCAATTGCCGCCTACAAGTCAGCCGAACTGGCCAGCCTGCTGGTGAAGCAGGGCCACCGCGTCACCGTGGTGATGACAAAGGATGCCACCGAGTTTGTCACGCCGCTGACACTGCAAACGCTTTCCAAGAACCCGGTCATGACCAGTTTCTATGATGAAAAGGAAAGCTGGCGCCCGGGACACATCGAGATCGCCGACAAGGCGAGCCTGGTGGTGATTGCCCCGGCTACGGCGCACGTCATCGCGGAACTGGCGCAGGGGCTGGCCGGTCATCCGCTGGCGGCGATCGCCCTGGCCACGCGCGCCCCGATCCTGGTGGCGCCGGCAATGAACGGCAAGATGTGGGAGCACCCCGCCACGCAGGCGAATGTGGCCCTGCTGAAAAAGCGCGGGGTCGAGTTTATCGGGCCCGAAGCCGGCATGCTCGCCTGCGGCTACGAAGGCGTCGGTCGTCTCTGGCAGGTGAACGACATCGCCTTCCGCGCGGAGTTTCTCCTGGCGCGGCAGGACAATCTCCTCGCGTGAAGTTTCTCGTCACCGCGGGCCCGACGCGGGAGCCGATCGATCCCGTGCGTTTCCTGAGCAACCGTTCGTCGGGGCGGATGGGGTACGCCCTGGCGGAGGCGGCGCGCGCGGCCGGGCACGAGGTGACACTGGTGAGCGGGCCGGTGGCGTTGCCAGCGCCCGCCGGGGTGGAGGTGACACGGGTTGAGACCGCGGCGGAGATGCTGGCGGCGGTGCGGGCGGCGCTTCACGGCGCGGAAGTGGTCATCCTGTGCGCCGCCGTGGCCGATTACCGCCCGCGAACGATCGCCACGCGAAAGTTGAAGAAGACCGAGGCGACGATGGTGCTCGAGTTGGAGCGCACGACCGACATCCTGGCGGAGATCGCGGCGGCGCCGCGCTCGTTTCTCCTCGCGGGGTTCGCCGCGGAGACGAATGACGTCGCGGAGAACGCGCGGCGAAAACTCGCGGCGAAAGGATGCGACGCGATCGTGGCGAACGATGTCAGCGGAACCGAAACGGGAATGGAAAGCGATGAGAACGAAGTGGAAATTTTCTTTCGTGAAGGCGCTTCACGAAAAATTCCACGCGCTTCGAAGCAAAAAATCGCGCGCGAGCTCGTGAAATTATTTTTTGAGATGCATCAAAAAAGTTTGACAAAAAATTCGTGATGATTAGTCAACGTGGTAAGTGAACACGACAAAAGAGTTCACACCCACCGCGATTGCGGATTGAAAGGGGGGATACCTCATGCCAGCAAAGAAGAAAGCTGCTAAGAAAAAAGCTGTTAAGAAAAAGTCGGCCGCTAAGAAAAAGAAACATTAGTTTCGTCAGGCAGACTTAATGGAACCCGAATCTCTTTCGGGCTTCCGCACGCAACTTCAACCCGGGAGGAGAGCGCAAGTTCTCCTCCCGGTTTCTTTTTCCGGCAGGAAATTTTCGGGCGCGCCCCGGGCGGAACACGTTTAATCTCGCGGGCATGACGGAGTATCTCGAGGCGGCGGTGACGGCGGCGCGCAATGCCGGCGCCCTCCTGCGCAACCACTTTGGAAAGCCGCTCGAGGTCAACGAGGTGGCCCGGCACGACATCAAGCTCGAGATCGACGTGCGGACGCAGGACCAGATCACCCGGGAACTGCTCGGGCGCTTTCCGGCGCACGCCCTTTATGGCGAGGAGGGAATCGTGGGCGACCAGGCGAGCGAGTTCCAGTGGGTGGTCGATCCGCTCGATGGCACGGTCAACTTCTTCTACAGCGTCCCGCACTTCTGCGTTTCCATCGCCCTGCGCCAGGCCGGGCGGATCATCCTCGGCGTGATCTACGATCCGATGCGGGACGAGCTTTGGCAGGTCGGCGAAGGCGAGCCGGCGCGGCTCAACGGGGAACCGTGCCGGGTCAGCCGGCGGACCGAGCTTTCCGAGGCGATTCTTTCGGTGGGGCTTTCCAAGACGGGAACCACGATCGAGGCGGGTCTGCCGTTGCTGCAGAGCTTCGTGCGGCGCGCGCGCAAATGCCGGATGATGGGCAGCGCGGCGCTCGACATGGCCTACGTGGCCTGCGGCCGGCTCGACGCCTACATTGAGCCCGGGGTGAGCCTGTGGGATATCGCCGCGGGCAAGATCCTGGTGGAGAATGCAGGCGGACGGGTGGAAATGACCGAGCGAACCGATTTCAAGAACAAGTACAGCGTGGTCGCTTCGAGCGGCCTGCTCGACCTGCAGCCATGATTCGCACCGGCATCGGTTATGACGCCCACCGGCTTGTCGCCGGACGTAAACTCGTGCTTGGAGGCGTGGAAATTCCGCATGAGCGCGGCCTTGAAGGCCATTCCGACGCCGACGTCCTGGTGCACGCGATCGCCGACGCCCTGCTCGGCGCGGCCGGGGAAGCGGATATCGGCCATCATTTTCCGAACACGGACGAAGCCATCCGGGGGATCAGCAGCATCGAGATCCTGGCGCGGGCGGTGGAACTGCTGGCGGCGAAGGGAGCACGCCCGGTCAACATCGATGCCACCCTGATCGCGGAAGCGCCGAAGATCGCGCCGCACATCCCCGCCATGCGGGAGAAGCTGGCCGGCGCGCTCGGCCTTGGGCAGGATCGCGTCAGCATCAAGGCGACCACGAATGAGGGGCTGGGCACGATCGGTCGCGGCGAAGGGATGGCGGCGATGGCCGTGGCCACGATCGAGCAGGGGTAAGCCGGATGGCGTTGCGTCTATTCAACACCCGGTCGCGCGTCCTGGAGGAGTTCCAGCCGCTGGACCCGGCGGGGCCCGTGCGGATGTACACCTGCGGGCCGACGGTTTACAGCCACGCGCACATCGGAAATTTCCGCGCCTACCTCTTCGAGGACCTCCTGCAGCGTCACCTCGAGCGCCGCGGTTTTCGGGTGCAGCGGGTGATGAACATCACCGACGTGGACGACAAGACGATCAGGGGGGCCCGGCAGGCGGGCGTGCCACTGGCCGACTTCACCGCGCCGTTCCGGAAAGCCTTTCATGAGGACCTGGCGGCGCTCCGGATCAAACCGGCGGACGAATATCCTGCGGCGACGGAGGAGCGCCACATCCGGCGGATGATTGAGATGATCGGGACGCTGATGGAGCGCGGGCTGGCCTACAAGGCGGAGGACAACTCGGTCTATTTCCGCATCCGGGAGTTTCCCGACTACGGCAAGCTGGCGCATTTCAACCTGGACGAGTTGCAGGCCAGCGGGCGGGTCAAGAACGACGAGTACGACAAGGAGCATGTGGGGGATTTTGCGCTCTGGAAGGCGTGGGACGAGGAGGATGGCGAGGTGGCCTGGGAAAGTCCGTGGGGCCGGGGCCGACCCGGCTGGCATATCGAGTGCAGCGCGATGGCGACGCAGATCCTGGGCGACCAGCTCGATCTCCATTGCGGAGGGGTGGACAACATCTTCCCGCATCACGAAGCCGAGATTGCGCAAACCGAAGGCGTGACCGGGAAGGCGTTTGTCCGTTACTGGGTGCATTGCGCGCATCTGCTGGTCGAGGGGCAGAAGATGTCGAAGTCCCTCGGCAATTTTTACACCCTGCGCGATGTGCTGGAGCGCGGTTACAGCGGGCGGGAAGCGCGCTACGCCCTGCTCCGGGTGCATTACCGGAGCCAGCTCAACTTCACCTGGGACGGGATGGAGGAGGCGCGACAGGCCCTGGGCCGGGTCGATGAGTGGCTCGTCCGGTTGCGGGCGACGGCCGCGTCGTCGCCCGAGGGAGAGATCGCTGACGGGTTTGCCGAGGCCCTCGATGACGACCTGAACATTTCGGGCGCGCTCGGCTTTCTCTTCGAGAGCATTCGGGAAACGAACCGGCTTATGGACGGGGGAGAATTGACCGGGGGCCGGGCCTCGGCCTGGCTGGCCTGGTGGGAGCAGGTCAATGCCGTCCTGCAACTGGAGGGGGGCGAGGCGGAGAAAACGCCGGTGGAAGTCGAGCGGCTCGGGGAGGAGCGGGCGCAGGCAAGGCTTGCAAAAAACTGGGCGCGCAGTGATGAATTGCGCGAGCAGATCGCGGCCCTGGGCTGGGATGTGCGCGACACCAAGGACGGCCAGAAGATCAGCCGGGCCCTGTGAGTGACCAAGCAATGTTCGCCCCCGAAGAATACCTGGCCCTTGAGCGCACCGCGCACGCGAAGCTGTTCGAGAACCAAAAGTATGTCTGGGACGCGCTGAAACAGATTGAGAGTTACCTGCAATTCCGGCTGAAACCGGCGGTGCTGGGCGAGCTGGTGGGGAAACCGTTCCTGAGCAACGCCGTCTTTGTGGGGGCCGGGACCGTGGTGGAACAGGGCGCCGTGCTGAAAGGACCGGCCTGGATCGGCGAGAACTGTCAGATCCGCAGCGGCTGTTATGTGCGCGAAAACGTGATCGTGGGCGACGGCGCCGTCCTGGGGAACTCGTGCGAGTTCAAGAACTGCATCCTCTTCGATGAGGTGCAGGTGCCTCATTTCAACTACGTGGGCGATTCGATCCTCGGTTACCGCGCCCATCTCGGGGCCGGGGTGATCCTCTCAAACGTGAAGCTGGATCACCGGGAAATCATGGTTGCCGCCACGGAGGGGAGCATCGCCACGGGCCTGAAAAAATTTGGGGCCATCATTGGCGACCGGACGGAAGTGGGCTGCAACGCCGTGATCAACCCCGGCGCGGTCATCGGCCGCGATTGCATCATCTATCCCCAGACCAATTTCCGGGGCGTGCTGGCCGCCGGCAGCATCGTCAAGCTGCGGCAGACCACGCAGGTGCTGACCCGGCGCGACCTTGAATAAGGTTCATTCCGCCGTCGGAGCGGGCTGGTCGTCCAGCCAGCCGAGGTCGAAGAGCATGCGCTCGAACCACCGCGTCGTCCTCTCCTCGAAGATCTGCCCGGCCGTTTTCCTCCAGCGCCGGGCGGCCCTCTTTTCCCCGTGCGCAAAAGCCCAGGCCGCCTGGGCATAATAGTAGGAGGGAGATTCTGTCGGGAACTTGATCGCGGCAAAGGCGGCCTGCGCTTTCTCCTCGTTCTTCTCCGCGAGGAAGGTCATGAGCACGGCGAAGCGCAGGCGCTCGTTTGAGATCAGGATATTGGTCTCGCGCAGCACCTCCTCATAGGCCGCCCGCGCCTCGGGATAACGGCGGGCGCGAAAGTGCGCGTCCGCCAGGTGAAGCCGCGGGAGAAAAAGGGCGGGGTTGGCCTTGTGCGCGGCGGCAAAGGCGGTCCGGGCCTCCTCAAGGCGCCCTTGCTCGAGAAAAATGGCTCCGCGCAGGTCGAGGGCCTCGGCGCTTTCCTGGCCTGTGCTCTGGAGAAGGGCGGCTGACTCCTCCGGTTGGCCAGCGTGTAAAAGATTGCGGGCATGATCCACCACAGTGGAGACAGGCGCGACCGTTGCGGCCAGGCAGGGGGAAAGCGCGAGGAATAAGCCGCAGAGAAAACCGAGCCTGGGAGTGTGCCGGAGAAATCGGAAATGGCGGATGGGCAGGGATTCGAACCCTGGGTGCCTTTCGGCACACACGCTTTCCAGGCGTGCACAATAGACCGCTCTGTCACCCATCCGGTTGATGCGGTTCAAAGCTGCAGCCGATGAAAGAGTTCGTCGAGCGGGAGTTGCAACCCGATGAAAAACTCGCCGAAATCGGCAAAATCGGCGCTGACCGGGTCAAAGCGCATCTCGTAAACGATGGCCTTGATCTGGAACGTGTCGCGGGCAAAGAGCGTGACGAACCATTCCGCGTCGTCGAGCCCGGTGGAGCCGGTGATGAGCTGCTTCACTTTCCCGGCGTACTGGCGGCCGACGCGGGCATGCCCGCCCATGAGCTGCCGGCGCTGGTCGTAGGGCAGGGAATACCAGTTGTGGCGGTCGCCCCGGCGCTTGCTCATGTTATAGAAGCAGACCACCGGCCAGTCGGGCAGGGTGGGATACACCCGTTCGTGCCGGTATTTGGCGATGCGTTCCCGGAAGCTGGCCATGGCCTGCTCGAACTCCGGCGTGCCGGGGGTGAGCTTCTCGCCGGATTCGAGGGTGGCGGCGTGTTCCTCATCGGTCGTGCGATACTCGCTCTCCTCCGTAAGGGAGAGATAACTGTAGACCGGCTCGAGGATGTCGGGACCGAGCGACTGGCTGAGTTTTTTCTCGAACTCGTTGGCCCGGTGCAGGTCGGGCGTCACGAGCATGAAGCCAAGGTCGGCCTTGGGCGTGACCATGCTCAGAGTCAGAAGCTGGGTGGATTCGGTGGCGCGGACCTCCTGCACGAGGGAGGAGAGACGGGTCTTGGCCTTGCGCCTTTCCTCGTCATGCAGGAGCTGCCACTGGCCCTGTTCCACCCGGTAGAAGAGATGGAGACAATGCCAGCCCTGTTCGGGCACCAGAGGAGCGGGTTTGTCGGACACAGGTTACTTTGACACTTCGCTGGGCGAGGGCGAGCCCGCCTGGGCCAGATGGGGCATGCAATATTCCTCGCCGTCGCGCGCGACGCGGAACTCCAGGCTGGGGTCGGTCTGCTCGGTCGCGCCGCAGATGGCGCACCGGTGCAACGGCTCGGCCTCGCTCTGCGAGCTTTCCTCGAAACGCCGGCGGCGGCTGGTGACCGTGCGGCGGTGGCGGAAATTGCGGACATACTCCGGCCCGAAAAAGATGAGGTAATTGCTGAAAGCGGCGACCAGGGCCATGCGATAGGGGTTGGAGCCGGTGACGAAACCGAGCAGGAGGAAAAAGGCGAAGAACCAGGCCAGCCACTTGATCTTCACCGGCAGGACGAAAAGGATGTAAATGATCTCCTCCGGGTAAAAGCGGGCAAAGGCGAAGAAGAGCGAGGCGGCCAGCATTTCGTTGGAGAACTCCGCCCCGAAGACAAAGGCGGCCACGGTGGTGCCGATCATCCCGGCGATGAAGTAGAGGGTGAGCCGGAAAGCGCCCCAGGCGCGTTCGAGGCCCTCGCCGATAAACCAGAGGAACCAGAGCGCAATGATAAGGAAAAGGGGGCTGAGCAGGCCGGCGCCCGGGCCCGGGGCGCGCGGGATGAAGATATAACTGACCAGTCGCCAGACCTCTCCGTCCTTCACCGCCGCGGGTTTCAGGTCGAGAACCGACATGAGATCGGGGTTTACGAAAAGGAGCAGGTAAACCATGAGGGTAAACCCGATCACGATGCGGATAAGGCCGGGAATGGCCATCCAGCCCATCCTGCGTTCAAGTCGATCAAGCCAGCTCATTCGGGGTATGATGTTAGAGGTCGTGGGCGGCCTCTTCAAGCGCGCGCCCCTGCGTTGACACCCCGCCGGCACGCGGTCTATTGGCGGACGTGACCGGCGCCGCCCAAAAGACCACCCCGCTGCATGACGAGCATGTCCGGGCCGGGGCCAAGCTGGTGCCCTTTGGGGGCTGGCTGATGCCGGTGCAATACAGCGGGATCGGGCAGGAACACCAGGCGGTGCGCGAGGCGGTGGGCATGTTCGACATCTCCCATATGGGCCAGTTGGTGGCCTCGGGCGAGGGCACCGGGGCCTGGTTGAACCGGATGCTGACGAACAACATCGACAAGCTCGAGCCGGGCAGCGGCCAGTATACCTTCCTGCTGAACAAAGAGGGCGGCATCATTGATGACCTTATTGTCTACCGCACCGGTCCCTCCGGTTTCCTGCTGGTGGTGAACGCTTCCCGCGCGGAGGAGGACCTGGCCTGGCTGCAGACACATCTGCCGGAGGGAATCACCCTGCGGAGCCGAAGCGACCAGTTTGCCGGGCTGGCCCTCCAGGGGCCGAAGGCGGTGGAGCTGTTCCATCGGGTTTTCGGTGAGGAGGCGGAACCGCCGGCGCGCAACCAGATCGCGACCTTCACGAGCGACGGAATCGCGGTGGAGGTGGCGCGGACCGGTTACACCGGGGAGGACGGGTTTGAATGGTTTTTCCCGGCAGAATCCGCCTCACGCGTCTGGCGGGACCTGCTGGAAAAGGGGGAGTCGCTGGGGCTCAAGCCGTGCGGGCTCGGCGCGCGCGACACGCTCCGGCTGGAAATGTGCTATCCCCTCAACGGTTCCGACCTGACCCCGGAGCACAATCCTGTCGAGGCCGGGCTCGGTTTCTTTGTGGATATCACGAAACCCGATTTCGTTGGGCGGGAAATCGTCGCGCGCGACAAGGAGTCCGGGCCGGCACGCAAGCTGGTGCCCTTTCGCATGACGGCGAAAGGTCCGCCGCCGCGTCCCCATTACGCTGTTTTTGCGGGTGAAGAAAAGCTGGGGGAAGTCACCAGCGGCACTCTTTCGCCCAGTCTCAAGGAAGGCATCGGGATGGCTTACATCCCGGCCGACCGGGCCCGGGTGGGGGGTGAGCTTCTCATCGATATTCGCGGCCAGAAATTCCCTGCTGTCATCGTCAAGAAACCGTTCTACAAAAAATCATGAATGTTCCAGAAGACCGCCGCTACACCGAAACACACGAATGGATCAAGCCGGAGGGCGACAAGGTTCGCGTCGGCATCACCGACCACGCCCAGGCCGAGCTGACCGACGTGGTTTACGTGGAATTGCCGAAGGTGGGGACGCAGGCGGAGGCGAAGAAGCAGATCGCAGTGGTCGAGTCGGTCAAAGCCGCGAGCGACATTTACGCGCCGGTGAAAGGCGAGGTGGTGGAGGTGAACGAGGCGCTTTCGAGCAACCCGGCCCTGATCAACACCGATCCCTTCGGCGACGGCTGGATTTTCGTCCTCAAGGTGGCGAACCCGGACGAGGTGAACCAGCTGAAGGACGCGGCCGGCTACAAGCAGACCATCGGTTAGCCGGCGCAGAGGTCGTGCACGGCCCGGACGACCTCGTCGAGGGCCACGGGCGTGACGTTGAAGGAAAAGCCGTCGAGGACGCCGCTGGAGAGGAACCCGGTGTTCCCGAGCAGGCCGCTCAGGCAGATGATCGGGGCGTGCTGCAGGAAGGGATCAGCCTGGAGGGCGCGGGTGAGGGCGGCGGTATGGGCGGCGCTGGAGTCGAGCAGGACGACATCCGGCTGGAACCACCGCAGGGCGTGCAAGGCCCGGCGGTCGTCGTGCTCGGCCCGGATGGTGTAGGCGCCAGAGGCGCCCAGGGCAGTCGCGATCACCCGGGTTACTTCCGGATCATGATCGACAAGCAGGACTTTGCGGGGAAGGCGCATGGCGAAGGTTGTGCGCCCATTTGCCTTAGCATCGGATGTGCCAGCCCGGCCAAACCGGCCACTTCGGGCCACTGCGCTCGAGAGAAGGATGGGTTTCCGCCCGGAAGTCGCGCCTTTTTTTCGGGGTCGCGCTGTGCTTAACTGATTTTTCCGCTCATGCCCAAAGACGACAAGAAAGCCGCCGCCGACCTCAACTTTGAGACGGCCATGGATCGCCTCGAGGAAATCGTGGAAAAGATGGAATCGGGCAAGCTGCTCCTGGACGACCTGATTGGCCGTTACGAGGAGGGGATGAAGCTGGTAAAAATCTGCCAGGAACGGCTTGCCAGCGCCGAGCAACGCATCGAGATCATCACCCGCAGCAATGACGGCAAGGCGGCCGTGAAGAACTTTGAACCAGGCGCTGAGGCCGCCCCTGCGCCCGCCGCTGCAAAAGGAGACACCGAAGATGGAGAAGTCAGACTCTTCTAAAAACAAACCTGTCCTGGCCGGCATTCAATCGCCGGCTGACGTGAAGAAGCTGGAGGAAAACCAGCTGCCCCAGCTTGCCCAGGAGGTCAGGGAAACGCTCATTGAAGTCCTTTCCCAGACCGGGGGTCATCTCGGCCCCAACCTGGGCGTGGTCGAGCTGACCATTGCCATGCACCGTGTTTTTTCGACGCCAAAAGACCGCTTTGTCTTTGATGTCAGCCACCAGGGCTACGTGCACAAGATGCTCACCGGGCGGCTTGATCGCATTGGAACCATGCGGCAATACCAGGGCCTGAACGGGTTCCTTCTCCGGACGGAGAGCGAGCACGATTGCTACGGGGCCGGGCATGCCGGCACCGCCATCTCGGCCGGGCTGGGCATGGCGGTCGGACGCGACCTGCGCGGCGGCGACGAGCACGTCGTGGTCGTGGCGGGCGACGCGGCCCTGACCTGCGGCATCAGCTACGAGGCGTTGAACAACGCGAAGTCACAGACCAAGCGTTTCATCGTCGTCCTGAACGACAACGAGTGGTCGATCGCCAAGAACGTTGGCGCCATCGCCTCCTACCTGAACAACATCGCGACCAGTCCCACCTTTGCCCATCTGCACGACAAGGCACGCTCCTTCATCGAGACGGTGGCGGGCCGGGCCGCGGCCGAGTTCGCCCACAAAGTGGAGGAGGGGATGAAGAACCTCATCGTGCCGAGCGTGATTTTCGAGGAACTGGGGCTGCGCTACTACGGCCCGATCGACGGGCACGATATCGGGTTGCTCACCCGCACCTTCGAGTTCCTGAAGACGCAGGAGGAGCCGGTCCTGCTGCACATTCTGACCAAGAAAGGCAAAGGCTACGAGCCCGCCCTGGCCAAGCCGGACAAGTTCCATGGGCTCGGCAAATACAAGGTCGAGAGCGGCGAGACCGCGCCCGCGCCGACGCCGACCTACTCCGAGATCATCGGGACGACGCTTTCAAAGTTTGCCGACTCGAACAAGAACATCGTGGGAATCACCGCGGCCATGCCGAGCGGCACCGGGCTGGGCCTGTTCCAGGCGCGGCATCCGGAGCGGTATTTCGACGTGGGCATTGCCGAGGAACACGCGGCTCTTTTTGCCTGCGGCCTGGCCACACAGGGCTTGAAGCCGTTCCTGACCATTTATTCCACCTTCATGCAGCGGGCTTACGACATGATCATCCACGACATGGCGTTGCAGAGCCTGAACGTGGCCCTGTGCATGGACCGGGCCGGCCTGAGCGGCGATGACGGTCCGACGCACCACGGTCTTTTCGACATCGGCTACCTGCGGCACGTGCCGAACATCGTGCACATGCAACCGAAGGACGAAGAAGAGTTCGTGGACATGCTCTGGACCATGGCCAATTACACGGCCGGGCCGATCGCGATCCGCTATCCCCGCGGCGCCGGCACCGGGGCCAAGCCGAAGGAGACCCCGAAGCTGCTCGAGATTGGCAAGGCCGAGGTGGTGCAGCACGGGCGGGAAGTGGCCATCTTCGGCCTGGGCAACATGTTCGAGGTGGCGGTGGAAGCTGCGCGCAAGCTGGAGGCCCAGGGCATCTCGGTCGCGCTGGTCAACCCTCGCTGGATCAAGCCGATCGACGTCGGCACCCTGGAGTTCTTTGCCCGGAGCGTGGAAGTGGTCTGCACGATCGAAGACCACGTGCTCCACAATGGTTTCGGGTGCGCGGTCATGGAGCATTTGCACAGCCAGATGATCAACACCCCGGTGGTGCGGGTTGGCTGGCCCGACCAGTTCGTCGAGCACGGCACCATCCCAATCCTGCGTCAGAAGCACGGCCTGACGGCCGACGCCCTGGTCGAGAAGGTCATGCCGCTCCTGCGCAAAAAGCAGGACAAGCAGTCCAGCGCCGCCTAGAGCGGGCCGTTCGCGCGGCCTGACTTTTCCATGAGCATGGTCGAGGCCCGCGGACTGACGAAGGTCTACCGCACCTACCGCAAGGAAAGCGGGCTGCGCGGCGCGATCAAGGGGCTGTTCAAGCGGCGCTACGATGAGACGCGGGCGGCGGATGACGTCAGCTTTCAGATCGAGGAGGGTGAACTGGTGGGTTTCCTCGGGCCGAACGGCGCGGGGAAAACCACGGTGCTGAAGATGCTCTCGGGCCTGCTCAACCCGAGCGGTGGCGACGCGCGCGTCCTCGGTTTCGTGCCCTGGGAGCGCCGCAACGAGATGAAACGGCAATTCAGTCTGCTCATGGGCCAGAAGAACGCGCTCTGGTGGGACCTGCCCGCACAGGAATCGCTCGAGTTGAACCGCGCGATCTATGGAATTGACCGGGGCCGCTTCCGAAAGGTGGTGGGCGAACTGAGCGAGCTCCTGGAGGTGCAGGACAAGATGAACGTCATGGTGCGGGAGCTGTCGCTCGGCGAACGGATGAAAATGGAGCTGATCTCAGCCCTGCTGCACGAGCCGCGGGTCCTCTTCCTCGATGAGCCCACCATCGGGCTCGATGTCGTGAGCCAGAAAAGAGTGCGCGAATTTCTGCGCGTCTATAACGCCGAGCATCGCATCGTCACCATGCTGACGAGCCATTACATGCAGGACATCGAGGAGCTTTGTCACCGCGTCATCATCATCGACCATGGCAAAATCTTCTTTGATGGACCGCTGAACTCGATCATCGACCGGTTTTCCGGCTTCAAAATTCTGAGCCTGACTTTCGAAACGCAGGAGAGCCGGGATTTTGCCGGGTTGGGCGAGGTCCTGGAACAAACGCCCGTTTCCGTCCGGCTGAAGGTGCCGCGGGCGAAGGTGACCGACACCTGCCGCCGGCTGCTGGAATCGTGCAGCGTCAGCGACATCAATGTGCAGGAACTGCCGGTGGAGGAAGTGGTGCGGCAGCTTTTCGGCACCCGTCCCCGGCCGGAGAAAACGCCCGCGGCGGCGAACGAAGCCTAACGGCGCGTGAGAGCGCGGCGCAAGCTGCTGGTGTAGGAGGCGTTGACCTCAAAGGCGGTCACGGGCAGCTGGGCCATCTCAATCTGGTCAGCAAAGGGGACGCTTTCGACAAACCCGGCCGACATGAGCGAGTTCAGAGTGTCGGTGACATCATCCGGCTCCATCAGGGTCTGGTCCTGGATATCCGCCCCGAGCACGCTTTCGCCGAAACCGATCGCGCGCACGACGGAAGCCTCGCGCCCGCTGAGTCTGATTTGCCGCATGGATGAATTTTAGCAACTTCCATACCGGGCCCGGCCTCAGCCTTCCCCGGGTGGTTCGGCCAGGATGCTTTCCCGCATTGCGGTTTGAAAATCCGGAAAACGCGGCGACCAGCCGGCCGCGCGCAATTTCCGGTTGCTGACTCGCTTGTTGCTCGCGCTGCGCCGCCTGCCGGGACTTTCCCCCGCGGGTGGTTCCGGTAGATCGAGTTCGCGCGCCAGCCAGCGCAGCGCCTCGTTCCGCGGTAACGGTTCATTATCCGCCACATTATAGATCCCCGGATTCCCGCGGCCGTCCGCAAGAAGAAACCAGATCGCTGCCGCAATGTCGTCCCGATGAACCTGGTTGAGGAAACGGTCAGGCCCGGGATCAAGGCGGGCTTCGCCACGGCGCAGGCTGGCGAGCATGTGGGACCGCCCCGGGCCGTAGATTCCGGCAAGACGGGCGACATAGCCCCCCTGCCGGAGAACAACCTCCTCGGCCGCCCGGAGGATGCGGGCTTTTTCGCCGGCCGGTTCCGCGGGGCTTTCCTCCGTCACCCAACTGCCATCGGCCTGGCCGTAGACGCTGGTGCTGCTGGTGAAGAGGATCGGCCGCTGCGGGAATGCCCGTGCCAGGTTTTCACAACCCCGAAGATAAACGTCGCGATATTCCGCTGGTTCGCCGCCCTTGGTGCTGGCGCAGTGGATGACCGCGTCGACCGTTGACGGTGCCGCCTTTTGCACCTCGGCGGCGTCCGCCAGGTTCACTGCGGCAGCCTCCCCCAGCTCATGGCGGAGCCGGTCGGCTGACTCGGCGGTGGCGGTCCAGCCGAGAACTTCCCAGCCGTGCTCGCGAAAAAGGCGGGCCGTGGCCAGGCCAACATACCCGCAACCGGCCACGAGCAGGCGCGACATCTAACGGGCGACGGCGCCGATCTCGATCTCGGCGAAGGGATCGGCTTGATGCGCGCGGACCTGCTTGAGCCGGATGAGCTCGAGGAGGGCGAGGAAAGTGACCACGATCTCAACGCGGGAAGCCAGCCCGGCAAAAAGCTCGGAAAAACGCAGGTGTCCGCCGCCTTCGAGGCGCCGGACGATCAGATCGATCTTATCCGAGACGGAGAAATTCTCCCCGAAGATCTCCTGCAGGTTCTCGCGGGCCTCGACTCGCTTGACCACGTTCTGGAAGGCGTTGATCAACTGGAAAATGCCGACTTCGCCGAGGAGCAGGGGGGTTTCCATCGGCGGGCGGACATCGCCGGCGCGGGCGAAGGTCAGCTCCTGCCGGAGGCCGCGTTGCTGCAGTTCCGCGGCCGCTTCCTTGAATTTCTTGTACTCGATCAACTGCCGGATCAGCTCCCAGCGCGGATCGTCCTCCTCCGCATCCTCCTCGGGCGGCTGCTGGTCGACCGGGAGGAGGCTGCGGCTCTTCAGGTAGATCAGGGTCGCGGCCATGACGACGAACTCGCCCGCGATGTCGATGTTCAGTTCCTTGAAGGCCTGCAAGTATTCAAGGTACTGTCGGGTGATGCGTTCAAGCGAGATGTCGTAGATATCAAGCTCGTCCCGTTTGATCAGGTAGAGCAGGAGATCGAGCGGCCCCTCGAAAATATCCAGCCGCACTTTGTAATCTGTTTCCATGAAGTCGGCCGCACGTTAGCCCTGCCGGTGCGCGATGAAAAGGAACCGGTTTACCCCTCAGGGCCGGCCTGTTTTCCGGTGGACCCAGACGCTGTTGACGATGCCGAGGCCAAACATGATGACCAGGACAAAGGAGCCGCTGTAGCTGATCAGCGGCAGGGGCACGCCCGTGATCGGGAGCAAGGCGATGGTCATGCCGACGTTCTGGAAGATGTGCGTGAAAATGAGGCCGCTGACGCCCACGACCAGGAGCATGCCAAATTGGTCCGCGGCACAAAAAGCCACAAAGAGACACGTGAGCAGAAGGAGGGCGAAGGCGGCCACGAGGAAGGTGCCGCCGACAAAACCCCATTGCTCGGCGATGGCCGAGAAAATGTAATCGTTGTGCACCGCGGTGGAGGGAAGAAAGCCCAGCTCGACCTGAGTATTGGGCGCCTTGAAGCCTTTCCCTTCCCACCCGCCCGAGCCGATCGCGATGAGGGATTGCCGGATGGCCCAGGCTGAGCCCTGCGGATCGATCTCCGGGTTCCAGAACGCGGTAATACGGTCCTGTTGATACGGTTTAAGGACAAAGAAGAAGGCGAGCGGCAGGACGGCCACCACGATCAGGATGACCGACATGAGGTAGCGGAAGGGAATGCCCGCGACGAAGAGCATGGCGAGCATGACCGGTCCCCAGATGATGGTTTCGCCGAGGTCGGGCTGCATCAGGATAAGGAGGCAGGGGGCGCCGGCGATGGCGCCGCTGAGAGCCAGCCGCAGCATGGGATGCATCTGGCGGAACTGGCTCAGGAAAAGCGCCAGGACCATGATGCCCGCGATGACGGCGAGCTGGGCCGGCTGGAAATTGATCGGGCCGAGCTGGAGCCAGCTGCGCGCGCCGTAGACCTTGGTCCCGATGAACCGGGTCAGGATCAGGAAAACAAGGCTGGCGAAGTACATCGGGAGGGCGCCCCACTTGATCCAGCGGTAATCGACCAGACTGGCGACCATGAAGGCCACTACGCCGACCGCGACCCAGTTGGCCTGTTTGCGCCAGAATTCGGACGAAACCGGGTCGTCCCGCATATAGGTGGCGCTGTAAATGGCAATCACGCCAAAGATGGCCAGCGCCAGCATGTTGGCGAAAAGCAGCCAGTTCAGGCCGATTAATTTGCGGAGAAAGGGGGTCACAGGTGAAAGGGGAACCGGGTGACCGCGATTATAGCCGCGACGGTAGCGCCCGCAAATCAGAGCCGGCGCCGCTCCCGGCCTGGCCCCCCGGTGCGGGGCGCGTGACCGGAATGACCGTCGACAAAAAATTGGCGTTGCGATACTCTCGACTCATGCGGCTTTCCGGACGCAAGCCCTCCTCCTTTACCCGCCGGTGGACGCAGCCGCAGCGGTTTGCCCTGCTTGGGCTGATCGGGATCAACGTGGCCGTCTCGCTGGCCCAGTTGCTTCTGCAGGGATACGACCCGTCCATCGTCCGGGAATACCTGGCCCTCAGCGACCAGGGCCTGAAGGCGGCCTACGGCTGGCAGTTTCTCTCCGCCATGTTTCTGCATTCCGGCCCGTGGCATCTCATCGGGAACATGCTCATTTTCTATCTCCTCGGCCGGGACGTGGAATTGATCATCGGCCAGCGCCATTTTCTCTTCCTTTATCTTTTGGGGGCTGTCGGCGGCGAACTGAGCCACCTGTTTCTGATGCCGTCGCACACCATCCTGCTGGCGGCTTCCGGCGGCGTCGCGGCCGTCGTCATTTCCTACGCCACCATCCTCCCGGAACTGGAGCTGGCCGTGCTCCCGTTCCCCTCGCGGACTTTCCGGCTCAAGGCGAAGTATCTCGCCTTTGCCCTCGTCGCCCTCGCTCTGATCCTCGTGGTGACCGACCGCAGCGGCACTGTCAGTCACAGTGCCTATCTCGGCGGCTGCGCGGTGGGCTGGATCTACACGCACCTGCTCGGGTTTGGACGGCCCTCCTATTTCCAGCGCGCCCGCCAGCAACGACGGTTCGAGACGGAACGGATCGAGCGCATGAGCCCCGGGCAGTTTCTCGCCGAGGAAATCGATCCCCTGCTCGACAAGATCTCGCGCGAGGGGATAAACAGCCTGACGCGGGCGGAGAGAAAGAAACTGGCTGAAGCCAGCGCCCGCCTGGAGAAAGATCCGGGTACGGCCTAGAGGGGCGCAGGCCCCCGGACCGCGACGCCTGGCGCTGGCATGACCGGCTTCCCGGGTTCACCTTGCACATACGCATGGCGAAACACTGGGCGACAGAAAAGGCGCGGCTGACGCTGAACCCGCCCCGGGTCGAAAGCGCGCTGCGTCGTTTGCAGGAAATCTGGCCGGCGGAGGAAAAACCCCTGCCGGAAGTGATGGAGGCGTTTCCGCTCGGTGAAAACGCCCTGCTGCATCTCCTCGCCGTCTCGAGCATTTGCGCCACGCGTCTCCTGCAGACGCCCGACATGCTGCTCTGGCTTTCCCAGCCGCACATTTGTGATGCCGATCGCGGCCCGCGCCGGATGCGGGCCGATCTCGATGCCTTTGCCGGGACCGACGTCGCGGGCAACAATTTTCGGGCGCTCCGGATCTGGAAAGGCCGTGAGATCACGCGGATCGCGCTGCGCGAAGTGGCGGAAAAGGCGTCGCTCGAGGAAACGATGCTGGAGTTGTCCCACCTCGCGGATATCTGTCTCGAGACGGTGCATCATCATTGGGATGCGGAACTCCGCCGCCGCTCCGGTTCTCCTTCGACCGGTCTGGCCATCGTTGCCCTTGGAAAACTGGGCGCGCGCGAGCTGAACCACAGCTCCGACGTCGACGTCATGTTCATCTATGGGGAGGAAGGGGCGCACGGCGCGGCCTCCACCCACCACGAGTGGTGCAACCGGCTGGCGGCGAAAATCGCCCAGACGTTTTCCGCCAGCGACCCGGCCGGCGCGCTTTTCCGGATCGACCTGCGTTTGCGCCCGGAGGGGACCCATGGGCCGCTGGCGCGCTCCCTTGAGAGCATGGAAAATTATTACGCCGGGTTTGGGGAGAGCTGGGAACGGCTCATGTTGATGAAGGCGCGCGGCGTCTGCGGCAACCGCGAGGTGGCGTATGAGTTCATCCACCAGCACCAGCCTTTCATTTATCCGCGCAGCCCGACCCCGGACCTGCTCGATGAGGTGGCGGGGATCAAACGGCGCATCGAGCGCGACGTGGTGGGCCACGAAGACCTTGAACGCAACGTCAAGCTGGGCGCGGGCGGTATCCGGGAGATCGAGTTCGTGGTGCAGGCGCTGCAACTTTTGCATGGCGCGCGCAATGCCTTCCTCCAGGAAACCAGCACGCTTAAGGCGCTGGCGGCCCTGCGCGAACTGGAACTTCTCCCGCCGGCGGACGTGCAGGCGCTCGACGGCGCCTACCGGTTCCTCCGCACGGTCGAACACCGTCTCCAGATTGAGGCGGAACAACAAACCCACACCCTTCCTTCCGAGCCGGAGGCGCTGGGGCGGGTTGCCTTGAGCCTCGGGTTCCCAGGGGTTGACCAGTTTCGCGAAGAGCTCGCCCGCTACACCCAGGGTGTGCGCCAGGTGTTCCAGCGGGTGGTCAGCGTTCGCTCCACCGATTCCAGCCGGTCCCCTCCGCTTTCCGCCATCTTCCGGGATGAGGCCCGGGCGGCGCGCGCTCTGGCCGATTTGGCCCAGGCGCAGGGATCCTTCCACGTGGCGCCGCGGACCCAGCAGGTGTTTCGGCGGCTGCAGCCGCTTTTGCTCGCCCAACTTTCCGGCACAGGCGACCCGGACATGGCGCTGACCCAACTGCTGCGCTTTGTCGAGGCCTATGGGATGCGCAGCATGCTCTTCGAGCTGCTCGTGAGCAACCCGCGCCTGCTGGAACTGCTGGTCAGGACGTTCGACGCCAGCCGGTTTGCCGGCGATCTCCTGATTCGCCGTCCGCAATTGCTGGAGGAGATCACGCGGCGGAGCGACTTCAACCGAACGCCCAGCGTGGCGGAGCACCTGGCCCAGCTGCGTGGATCGCCGGAAATCGAGGCCGTTCGCTCCTATCGCCAAAGTCATTTGCTGCGCATCCTCCTGCGGGATGTCCTTGGGCTGGCCGGCATTAACGAAGTGGCGCGTGAGCACGCCAACCTCGCGGAGGCCTGCCTGATCGTCACCCATCTCCAGGCCACGACGGAGCGGGACGTGACCGTGATTGCGCTCGGAAAATTCGGCGGAGGCGAGCTCAGCTACGGGAGCGATTTGGATGTGGTTTTTGTCGGGACAGATTCACGCCCGGCCCGGGCGCTTGTTGCCACCATGGGATTGAAAACGGCGGAAGGCGCGCTGGGCGTGCTCGACTCGCGGCTGCGTCCGGATGGCGAGAAAGGGCCGTTGGTGGTGCCTTTGGAGGGTTTTGTGGCCTACTACGAAGGCCGGGCGCAATTCTGGGAACTGCAAACGCTCACCCGCGCCCGGGCCATTGCCGGTCCGGCGGGAGACGACTTTATCGCCGCGGCGCAGGCGGCCTGGCGCCGGGCGGGGCGTCTCCCCGGCATCGAGGAAAAGATCGGCGACATGCTCGGCCGCATCCAGCGCGACCGGAGCCGCGGGAACCCGCAGCTTGATTTCAAGACCGGGGCCGGCGGGATCGTGGAGGCGGAGTTTCTTGTCCAGCTCCTGCAAATGCGGCACGACGTCTGGGAACCGAACTGGTCGCGCGCACTCGGTCTGCTCGTTGACCGGGAGATTGTGCCGGAAACGGAAGCCGCCGCTTTGCGGGGCGGATACGAATTGCTGCGCCGGATTGAATCAGCGCTGCGGCGCTGGGAGAACACCGGTGTTTCCATCCTGCCGGCCGATGAATTTGGCCAGTTTCGGCTGGCCCGCTGGCTTGGGTTTGAAAGCGCCGCCAGCTTTTGGGGCGCCTATGCCGCGGCGCGCGAGACGATTCACGCGCTTTACGGCCGCCTTACCAGCCGGGAAGCGACTGCGCCATCGCGTTGAGCAGAAAGATGGTCGCGGCCAGGCCGCCGATGATAACGAGACCGAGCAGCGCGATCACGCCAAAGACGAAGAGCCAGTCGCTCGTCCGCGGTTTGCGCGCCGCCGCGGTGTGTTCCTGCAGGATGCGCAGGTTGCGCGCATTTGATTTGAACCAGACGGAAAAGGCGTCGCCCGCCACCGGGATGATGCCGATGATCTGGTTGAGCAGGATGTTGACCGACATCCGGGCGAGCAGGATTTTCGGCACGCCGGCGCGCGCGGCCTGAATCAGGGCAAAGGCCGAGACCAGGGCGGAACCGGTGTCGCCCAGGCCCGGGATCAGGCCGATGAGCGGGTCCAGGCCGACGCGGAAGCGGGTCCCGGGGATGCGCAGCAGATCGTCCATCAGGAGGGCGATCCAGCGGAAGAGCGGTTCGGTCTGCTTCCGCGCCTCGGATTCCGGCGGGAGCACCTCCCAGTCAACGTCTTTGGCGGAAGGCGGTGGCATGGAGAAAAGTTGGCGGCGCCGGGCGATTTGTCCGCCCCCATTTCGCGAAAGCGAAGGCGGCGGTTCGGTCCGGCTAGCCCGGGATGCCCTTGAGCATCTCGAAGTTGGTCGGGAACTTCTTCACGAACATCAGGAGCCGCTCGATGGCTTCGTTGGGCTTGTGCCCGGCCAGGCCGCGCCGGATGAGATTGATCTTCTCCAGTTCCCAGTCCTGCAGGAGCAGCTCCTCGCGGCGGGTGCCGGAAAGGAAAATATCGACGGCCGGGTAAACGCGCGCATCGCTGATCTTGCGATCGAGCACGAGCTCCATGTTACCGGTCCCCTTGAATTCCTGGAAGATCAGCTCGTCCATGCGGCTCCCGGTCTCGATGAGGGCGGTGGCCACGATGGTGAGGGAACCGGCCTCCTCGGTGTTGCGCGCCGCGGCGAAAATCTTGCGGGGAATTTCCATGGCGCGAGCGTCGATGCCGCCGCTCATGGTGCGTCCGCCGCCGCCGGTGGCGTTGTTAAAGGCGCGGGCGGTGCGGGTGATCGAGTCGAGCAGGATGAAGACATGTTTGCCCGCCTCCACCATGCGCTTGGCCCGCTCGACCGCGAGCTGCGCGATGCGGGTGTGGCTCTTGATGTCGCTGTCGTTCGAGCTGGCCATGATCTCCGCGTCCGGGCAGGAACGGCGGAAATCGGTCACCTCTTCCGGGCGCTCGTCCACCAGGAGGATGATGAGTTTCATTTCCGGGTGATTTTTCACCACGGCGTCGGCGATGTGATGCAGGAGCGTGGTCTTGCCGGTGCGAGGCGGGGCCACGATCAGGCCGCGCTGGCCCATGCCGAGCGGGGTCATCAGGTCCATGATGCGAGTGGTGAAGCGATCGGGCACCGTCTCCAGCTTGATCCGCTTGTTCGGGTTGATCGTGGTCAGTTCCTCGAACGGGCGCAGGCCCTGGTAGGTGGTCGGTTCGTCCCCGTTGATTTTGAGCAGTTTGGTTAACTGCGGACCGCGGTTGCCCCGGCGGGTTTCGCCATGGATCCACATGCCGTCGCGCAGGTTAAAGCGGCGCACGATCTCGGGCGTCACGAAAATGTCCTGCGGGGTCTGGACGAAGTTACGCTTGGAATCGCGGAGGAAGCCAAAGCCTTTGCCTGAGATCTCGATGATGCCGTCGCCGAACTCCGGTTCGCGGGGCGGCTGGTCGCCGTTCTGCGGCTCATCCTCAAAATTCTCGTAGTCGCCCTCGGCCGGCGCCTGGTCTTCGCTCCAAGATTCGCCGCCGCCTCCGCCACCACCGCCGGAACCAAAGCTGCCGCCGCCACCACCGCCACCGTTGCCGCGGTTGAAATTGCGGCGCGGACCGCGCCGACGGGGACGCCGCTGGCGTCGGGGAGGCGCATCGCCGGAACGCTGGGGCGTCTCCTCCGTGCGGGGGGCTTCACCTGATGACTGCGGCGGGGCCGCTGTTTCCAGCGGACGCTGGTTCTCGTTGTCTTCGCTCATATCAAAATGGGGGTCGGCTCAGTGGGCGCAGGGATTTGCTGCGGAGCCGTTTCTCTTTCTCAGGCCGGCAATTTCGCCAGCAATTCGTCGGGGATATCTAGGTTGGAATAGACGTTCTGAACGTCGTCGTCCTCTTCGAGGCTGTCGCACAGGCGTAGGACCTGAGTCGCCACCGCCTCGTCGGTGACAGGAACTGTCGTGTCGGGAATAAAGGTGAACTTTTGCCCCTCGATCGTGACGCCCTCCGTCTTGAGCGCCTCAGCCACAGCATACAGCTGATCGTGGGAAGTCCGGATAACATACTGATCTTCGTCGTTTGTCAAATCCTCCGCGCCGGCCTCGATGGCCAGGTCAAAGAGTTTCTCCTCTGGGATTGAGCCTTTTGGGACCGTGATCTGGCCCTTTTTATGGAACATGTAGGAAACGCTCCCGCTCGCGGCCAGGTTGCCTTCATTTTTGGAAAAGATCCGGCGGAGATCGGCCGCGGTCCGGTTCTTATTGTTCGTGGCGGCCTCCACGATCACAGCCACGCCGCCGGGAGCGTAGCCTTCATAGACGATTTCCTCGAAATGCTCGGCTTCGGCGCCCTCGCCGGTGCCGCGTTTAATCGCCCGGTCGATGTTGTCGTTCGGCATGCTGGCGGCGCGAGCGGCCAGGATGGCGCTGCGCAGGCGGACATTGCCGTTCGGATCACCACCGCCGAGCCGGGCCGCAATCGAGATTTCCTTGGCCAGCTTGCTGAAGATGGCGCCGCGTTTGACGTCGCTCGCGCCCTTGGTGCGCTTGATCTTCGACCATTTGCTATGCCCGGCCATGCGGTTGTCTCGGTAAAAAAATCGCGGAATGCGTGTCCCGAGGTCGGAGGAAAGGTCCGAGCAAGGGGGCGCCTCTGAAGCGGATCAGAGTGGCAAACCAGCGGCGAGACCTTGCACCCGCCGCGGGCGCGGTGTCAAGCGCCGCCCGGCCGCTCCCCCGTTTTGTCATCCTGAGCGAAGCGAAGGACCCCACAAACGACCAATCAACGATGCCCAAGGCCATCGAGCATGGCGCGTGCAGCGGTCGGTGCGACAATCACGGCGCCCGGACATGGCGCGCTGTAGCGTCCGCTGTCCTCAGCGGATCCGGGGGATTTTGCGGAAGGAGCAGGATCAGGATTAGGAGCAGGAGCAGGAGGGGATGCGCCGGGGACGGCGCACGCTACAGCGTCGGTTGACGAATCACGCGTCCGGGATATGGCGCGCTGTAGCTGGGCGGCGGCCCCGCAATGCTTCAGGCCGCGATGGTGGCGCGTTTGCGCGCGGTCGCGTCGAGGATGCGTTTGCGGAGGCGGAGCGATTTGGGGGTCGCTTCGACGAACTCGTCCGGGCCGATGTATTCGATGGCGCGTTCCAGCGTCATCTTGATCGGGGCCTCGAGCTGGATGCCTTTGCCGTCGCCCTGGCTGCGCATGTTGGTGAGATGCTTGGCCTTGCAGGGGTTGACCGGGAGATCTTCCGGGCGGGCGTTCTCACCCACGATCATGCCGGTGTAAACTTCTTCCTGCGGCCCGATGAAGAGCCGGCCGCGCGCCTGGATGTTGTTCAGCGCGTAGGCGGTGCTGGTGCCCGGTTCCATCGAGACCATGACCCCGCGGTTGCGTCCCTCGATCTCGCCCTTGTGCGGGGCGTACTCGCGGAACAAATGGCTCATGAGGCCTTCGCCCCGGGTGAGGTTGACGAGGTCGCTCTCGAACCCGATCAGGCCGCGGGTGGGGATGATCGCCTCGACTGAGACGCGGCTGGCGTGGTGATCCATGCTGACGATCTCCGCCTTGCGCGCGGCGAGCGCCTGCATGACGTCGCCGAGGTTGTCGTTCGGCACTTCCACGTAAAGATTTTCGATCGGCTCGAGCAGGCTGCCATCCTCGGCCCGGTGGAAGATCACTTCCGGGCGGGAGACCATGACCTCGTAGCCTTCGCGGCGCATCTGCTCGACCAGGATGGCGATCTGCATTTCGCCGCGCGCGTTCAGCTCGAAAGCGCCGGCCAGCTCGGTGTCGTTCACCTGGAGCGAGACGTTGCCGCGCGTTTCGCGGACGAGGCGCTCGCGCAGGTGCCGGGCGGTGACGAATTTGCCTTCGCGGCCGGCGAACGGCGAATCATTCACGAGCAGGCGCATCCGGATGGTGGGCGGATCGATATCGACGAACTGGAGCGCGGTGCGCTCTTCGCGGTCGGTCAGCGTTTCGCCGATGAAAACATCCTCGAACCCGGTCAGGCCGATGATGTCGCCGGCATTGGCATGTTTGACTTCGGTCTGGCCAAGCCCGGAGAAAGTGTAAAGGGCGGTAACGGCGGCGCGTTCACGGCCACCTTCGCGGTTGATCCGGACAATGGAATCGCCCACGGAAACGCGACCGGAAACGATGCGACCGAGGGCGATGCGGCCGAGGTAATCGCTGTAATCGAGGTTCGAGACGAGCATCTGGAAGAAAGGCTCGGAAGAGATCTCGGGGGGCGGCACGTGCTCAATAATGGCCTCGAAGAGCGGGGTCATGTCCTCGCTGTTCTCGTGCACCTCGCGCATGGCGAAACCGTTCTTGGCGCTGGCGTAAATGATGGGGAAATCGAGCTGCTCGTCGTTGGCCTTCAGCTCGACGAATAGATCAAAGACCATGTCGAGCACCTTGTGCGGGCGGGCGTTCTCGCGATCGATCTTGTTGATGACCACGATCGGTTTGACCTTGCTCTCGAGGGCTTTGCGCAGGACGAAACGGGTCTGGGCCTGGGGGCCGTCGTGCGCGTCCACCACCAGAAGGACGCCGTCGACCATTTTCATGATCCGCTCGACTTCGCCGCCAAAATCGGCGTGGCCCGGGGTGTCGACGATGTTGACCCGGTAGCCGTTCCATTGGAAAGCGGCGTTCTTGGCCCGGATGGTGATGCCTTTTTCGCGCTCGAGATCCATCGAGTCCATGACCCGTTCCTCGACCTTCTGGTTGGAACGGAAAGTGCCGGACTGGCGCAGCAACTGGTCGACCAGGGTGGTCTTGCCGTGGTCAACGTGCGCAATAATAGCGATGTTACGAATCTTCTCCATGGGGCGTCTCCTCGCGCGAGGAGCCGCGGAATATGGGCGCGAACCGGCGATTCGTCAACGGAGGCGGCGAAGTTTGCCTCGCGCACACACCGAAAACACAATCAGCGCCCCGGCCTTTGTGACCGGGGCGCCGAAAGGAAGAGGCCGTTTACCAGCCGGCCCGGAAACCAGCCCTGTGCCCGTAGGCATAGGGATGATGACCGCGATAGCCGCGGCGGGGATAACTCCGCACATAGCAGCCACGCTGCCAGACACGGCCGTAGCGGCGGTATTCCCAATGGCCGGGGACCCAGACGTAGCGAGAACCGCCACGGTAGTAGTGCTGGCCATGATAATAGGGGCGATCGCCAATGCTGATGTAGAAACCGCCCGCTTCCGCCTGCGCCGGGATCATTGCGCCTCCGCAGAGAACCGCGGCGAGAACCAGGATCATTTTCAATTTCATCTCCGTCTCCTCCTTTCCGGAAGAGTAAGACGACGCCAGCGGAGCAATTATTCGCGCCTTCTCGGGAGATCTCAGGCGCCGGCTTCTTCCAGGACCGGCGGGGCGGGATCGACCCATTTGCCGTGTTCGCGGATCAGGTCTTTCAGGCGCTCGACGGCTTCCGCCTCGGGGATGTTGAATTTCACGGCGGTTTTCCCGACGTAAAGGTTCACCTTGCCGGGCGCGCCACCGACGTAACCGAAATCGGCGTCCGCCATCTCGCCCGGCCCGTTTACGATGCAACCCATGATGGCGATCTTGACGCCCTTGAGGTGAATGGTGGCTTCCTTGATGCGGGCGGTGGTGGTCTGGAGATTGAAAAGCGTGCGGCCGCAGGAGGGGCAGGCGACATAGTCCGTCTTGAAAATGCGGGAGCCGGCCGCCTGCAGGATGTTGTAGCTGAGACGCAGCGACTGCCCGGGGGCTTCCTCGCCCTGGACGAGGATGGCGTCGCCGATCCCGTCACAAAGAAGCGATCCGATGTTGGTGGCGGAATTCAGGAGAGTGGCAAGGAAATCGGCCGTGCTGCCGCCGGATGGATGGAGGGTGTCCTTGAGCAGGATGGGATGCAGCGGCTGAGCTTTGGCCGCGAGCAGGCGATAGGCCGCAATCACGGGGAGATCGGTGGCATCGCTGACAGTGATGAAGCGGGGCGAGGCACTGCTGTTCAGACGGGCCACGGCTGCATCGTCGCGCGGATCGAGTTCCACGATCGCGGCCTGCTCGTAGACGATCTCCGGCTTGTAATCGCCCATGCGCTCGACTTTGTGCGCGATCTTTTCGAAGGAAGTCTGCCTGACCACGACCCGGATCATTTCTTCGCCGCCGAGCGCGATCTCGCCCCCGATGCCGGGCACCCGGAGGGTCTGGGAAGCGCGCCGCTGATAGGAGAAAGGATCATAAGCCAGCTCGGGCGGGATGCCATCGAGACGGCAGGCGGCGTGGTTGCGCCATTTTTGTTCCGCCACTTCCACGAGGGCGCGGGCCACGGGGATCTCATGCACGCTGTCCTCGGTGAGGGAGACGCGCACGGTATCGCCGATGCCGTCGGCGAGAAGCGAGCCGATGCCGATCGCACTCTTGATCCGGGCGTCCTCGCCTTCACCGGCCTCGGTGACGCCGAGGTGGATCGGATAATTCCAGTCCGGTCCCTCCTCCCGCAGGCGCGCCACCAGGAGCCGGTAGGCGGCGATCATGACCTTCGGGTTGCTCGATTTCATCGAGAAAACGAAGGCGTGATAATCGAGGTCGCGCGCGATCCGGGCAAACTCGAGCGCGCTTTCGACCATGCCGAGAGGCGTGTCGCCGTAACGGTTCATGATCCGGTCGGAGAGCGAGCCATGGTTGGTGCCGATGCGCATGGCGATGCCGCGTTCCCGGCAGAGTTTCACCAGGGGCGTGAAGCGCTCGCGGATGCGGGCCAGCTCGGCGGCATACTGCTCGTCGGTATACTCGATGATCTTGAATTTCTTGGAGTCGGCGTAGTTCCCGGGATTGATCCGGACCTTGTCGACCCACCGGGCGGCCTCGAGCGCGGCCTCCGGCTTGAAATGGATATCGGCCACGATCGGGACCTCGCAGCCGCGGGCGCGCAGGCCGGCCGCGATGTGCTGGAGGTTGGCCGCGTCCTTCACCGTGGGCGCGGTGATGCGCACGATCTCGCAGCCGACATCGGCCAGCTCGATCGTCTGGGCGATCGAAGCTTCCGTGTCCATGGTGTCGCAGGTGATCATCGACTGGACCCGGACCGGGTTGTCGCCACCGATCCCAACGCCCCCGGCGACGACCTCGCGGGAGGGCCGGCGCTGGTTCAGGAGCGGATGATCGCAGTACTTCACGCCGCGAGAATACCGGCGGGCCTCCCTGAACGCAATCGGCTCAGGGCTCGGCCGATTCGGCCTGGGGATCGAGCTTGTCCAGCCGTCTCCGGATGAAAGGCAGATCCTGCGCGTCGTAGAAGGTCACGTAGAGCATGTAACCGATGATGAGCATGGCGCAGGCGGTCTGGATCACCTCGAGGACGCGGATATTGACCGGCTTGCGGCGGATCCCCTCGATGATGGCGAGGACGATATGCCCGCCATCGAGCACGGGAATCGGAAGCATGTTCAGGATGGCGAGGTTGACGTTGAGGATCACGCTGAACCAAAGAGCGAGCTGCCAGCCCCGCTCGTTTTCGAACAGCAGATAGTAGATTCGGCCGATGCCGACCGGCCCGCTCAGGTGTTGCAAGCGGACATCGGACTTGGGCGAAGCCACCGCGCCGATGGTGTTGAGGGTGCTCTCGATGCTGTTGTAAACCTGCTCGATCGGGCCGGGATGAGCGACCGAGTTGCGGCCGGCGTCCCATTGGATGCCGATGCGCGGTCGTTTCTCCTCGCCGATGATCTTCGGGGCGACCGCCACGGTGCGGGTGGCGCCGTCGCGGGTCACGGTCAGGTCAAGGGGCCGGGCCGGGTTCTCCTCGATCTCCGCGGCGACGGCGATCGGATGGTGAATCACCTCGCCGTTCACCTGCGTGACCACGTCGCCCGGCTGGAGCCCCGCCTCTTCCGCGGGCGTGCCCGGCTGGACCAGATCAATGCGCGCCGTCTGCGCCGGCAGGATCATGACCTGCCGAACGCTCTTGCGTCGCCAGCCGCGGGTCTCCGCCTTTTGCGGCTCGGCCGAGAGGTTCAGGGTCTCCGCGCCGCGCTGGATCTTGAAAGGGATGGAATCGCCTTCGCTGCGGACGACGTTCCAGATCACGCTGTCGTTCATCCCGGAAAAGCGGGTGACGGCCTCGCCGTCGACCTCGAGGATCTTGTCGCCGGCACGGAGCCCGGCGCGGGCCGCGGGCGAATCCTCCTCGACGTAACCGATGGTGGTGGTGAGGTCCGATTCGTTCACCGGATAACCGACCACCCAGACGATGCAGGCAAAGGCGAGGGCGAGAAGGAGACTGAAGAGCGGGCCGGCGACCGCGACGATGATCTTGTCGATCGCCGAGGCTTTCGGGAGGGTGGCGCGATCGACGTCGGTCTTGCCCTCGATGATATCCATGGGGGCAAGCTGCGGGACGGAAACGAAGCCGCCGAAGGGGATCGACCCGAGGGAGTATTGCACCCCGTTGACGGTCTTTTTCCAGAGCGGTTTGCCGAACCAAACCCCGAACTTGTCCACCACCAGGCCGCGCCAGCGCGCCGCGAGGAAATGCCCCAGCTCATGCACCACGATGAGGAGGTTAAACAACACGAGCACCTCGACGATGATCGTGATCACCCGAAAAACTTGAGAGACCATGAAATTAAGCCCGAAGCGCGGCGCCGGCACGCGCGCGAGCCCAGCGATCGGCCCCCAATATGGCATCGAGGTCGGGCTGCGCAATTGTCTCGTGTTCCTTCATCACTTTTTCCACCGTTTGCCAGATCTGCGGGAACGGGATGGCCTGTTCCAGGAACGCTGAGACCGCCACTTCGTTCGCCGCGTTCAATACGGCCGGGAGGGTCCCTCCGGTCTCCCCCGCCTCCCGGGCCAGGTCGAGCGCCGGGAAATCGTGAAACCGCGGGGTGGCGAACTCGAGCTGGCGCAGCTTACCAAAGTCGAGCGGCGGCAGGCTGTTGGCGACCCGTTCCGGCCAGGTCACGGCATACTGGATCGGGAAACACATGTCCGAATGCGAAAGCTGGGCCAGGACCGAGCCGTCAAAGAACTCGACCATGGAGTGGACAATGCTCTGCGGATGGATCACGACCTCGACGCGTTTCATTTCCACATCGAAGAGCCAGCGGGCCTCGATCATCTCGAGTCCCTTGTTGAAAAGCGTGGCGGAATCGATCGTGATCTTCGGACCCATGTTCCAGGTGGGATGCTTCAGCGCCTGCTCCACCGTGATGGAGGGGAACTGGGCGGCCTCCGTGCCCCGGAAAGGTCCGCCGGAGGCGGTCAGGATGATGCGGCGGACCGCCTGGTCGTTCCCGGCGAGGCACTGGAAAATCGCGTTGTGTTCGCTGTCGACCGGCAAAACGTGGACCTTTCGGCGTCGCGCCTCGCGCATGACGATCTCGCCGGCCATGACGAGGATTTCCTTGCTGGCGACGGCAAGATCCTTGCCGGCCTCGATGGCGGCGAGGGCCGGGCGGAGACCGCCGGTGCCGACCACCGCCACCAGGACCATCTCGGCCTCGGCCAGGGCCGCGATTTCACAGAGCCCTTCCTCGCCGGCCAGGATGCGTGGTTTATAAGCAAGCTTCGCCTTCAGCTCGTCGAGCCGTGTTTCGTCCACGAGACAGACGGCCGGCGGCCGGACGGCGTTGGCCTGCTCGGCCAGCTTGGCGGCGCTGCTGCGCGCGGCCAGACCCACGATCTCCATCCGCTCGGGGATGTCGCGCGCGACCTTGAGCGCACTTTCGCCAATGGAACCGGTCGCGCCGAGCACGACAACTTTCTTGGGCGTCATGGCGTGGTCCTACGGAAGGGGGATGACGAAGCGGAGATAGAAAAAGAGGAGGGGCGCGGTGAAAAGAAGGCTGTCGACCAGGTCAAGGGCGCCGCCGATGCCCGGGAGCATGTTGCCCGAATCCTTTACCCCGGTGCTGCGCTTGATGATCGATTCGGCCAGGTCGCCGATGACCGCGGCAAAGCCGAGGATGGGTCCCAGGATGGCGGCATGCGTCCAGGTCAGGATGCCGAGCCGCTCGGGCATGAGCCAGAACATGCCCACGCTGGCGAGGAGCGAGAAGGCGAGGGCGCCGAAGAATCCCTCCCAGGTTTTCTTGGGACTGATGTGCGGGATCAGTTTGTGGCGGCCGATGAGGCTTCCGGTCAGATACGCGCCCATGTCGCTGAACTTGGTGATGGCGATCAGGTAAAGAACGTAGAACTGGCCGGTGACCTCGCCGTCCGGTCCGCGCGGGACAACGTAGACGATCTTGGTGATGAAGTTGTAGAGCCAGACGACATATAGAAGGCCAAAGAGGGTGTAGGCCATGGTGCGGAGCGGGGCGTCGTCCCGCAGCAGGTCAAACATCTGGCGCCCGAAGACGGTGAGGAGGAAAAAGAGCAGGACACCGATTTCAAAGTCATAGGCATGGCTGAGCCCGATGCGGGAAAAGAAATAGAAACTTCCCGCCAGCATGACGGCCCCGCAGATCATCCCCGTGATCTTGAAATTCGGGAGTCCCCGCGCGTCGAGCATGGTGTAAAACTCCCAGAGCGCGATCAGCCCGAGGGTGGAGAGGAGGGCAAAGAAGGCAATTTCGTAGCCGCTGAAAATGATGCCGAGCGCGACCGACCAGAGGATGATCGTGCTGCCGAAACGCAGGAGAAAGGTGAGCCGCGCGGTAACCGTCTTTGGCTCAGATTGTTCGACCCCGGCGGACATGTGTCGTCCACGATGCGACGCACCGGCCCAAACGCAAGTGGAGGGCGGCGGCGGAGTTTGCGCTTCCGCGACACCTGCTACCTTCTCTGCCATGGCCCAGACGATGCAGGCGATCGTGAAGAGCAAACCGGAGCCCGGCCTCTGGCTTGAGGAAATCGCGGTGCCGCAGATTGGTCCGGACGATGTCCTGATCGCAACCGAGAAAGCCTCCATCTGCGGGACCGACGTCCACATCTACAACTGGGATCATTGGGCCAAAAAGACCATCCCGGTGCCGATGCCGATCGGGCACGAGTTCGTCGGCCGCATTGCGCAGGTCGGCGCCAATGTGCGCGGGTTTGCCGAAGGCGACCTGGTCGTGGGCGAGGGGCACATCACCTGTGGCCACTGCCGCAACTGTCTCGCCGGGCGGCGGCACCTCTGCCCGAACACCGAAGGGGTGGGGGTGAACCGGCCCGGGGCCTGGGCCGAATTCGTCGCCATCCCGGCCACCAACGTCTGGCACGCTGATCCTGCGATCCCGCTTGATGTTCTTTCGTGCTTCGATCCGCTCGGTAACGCCGTGCATACCGCGCTGACCTACGATCTCGTGGGCGAGGACGTCCTCATTACCGGCGCCGGACCGATCGGCTGCATGGCGGTCCCGATCTGCAAACAGGCCGGGGCGCGCCACGTTGTCATCACCGACGTCAACCCCTACCGCCTGGAGCTGGCGCGCAAGATGGCTCCCGGGGTCACCGCCGTCGACGTGAGCCGCGAAAAGCTGGCCGATGCCATGAAGAAGCTCGGGATGAAGGAAGGGTTTGATGTTGCCCTTGAGATGTCGGGCAATCCGAAGGCGTTTGCCGATCTGCTGCCGAACATGTTTTACGGGGGCAAGATCGCGCTCCTCGGCATCATGCCGGAGAACGCGGCGATTGACTGGAACACGGTGGTTTTTCACAGCCTGACCATCCGTGGGATTTACGGCCGGGAGATGTTCGAGACCTGGTATAAGATGACCGCGCTGATCCAGAGCGGGCTCGATATTTCACCGGTGATCACGCATCGCCTGCCCTTTCAGGAATTCGAGGAAGGAATCGAGCTGGCCAGATCGGGGCAGTCCGGCAAGGTGGTTTTGGAATGGGGCGGTCGGTAGGGTTTACCGCAGAGACGCAGAGAGCGCAGAGGAGGGAGTGAGGGTTGGTTGGGCGGGGAGGAGATAGCGGGGCCACGCCGCACGTTGTTTGGGAGGTCCCTCGCTTTGCTCGGGATGACGCGCGTTCGCCGGTGGGGCGAGACTCTGTCGAGCCTGGGAGGAAGCGATGCCCAACGGGGAGGGCGGCGCGGCCTCCCAACAAATCCGAATCTCTAGTTGAGCGTCGCGGCGGCGGTGTAGTCGCCCTGCAGTTGCAGCAGCATGCGGCGGCAATGTTTGTGCGCCTGGCGATCGGCCAGGATCCGCCGGCTCGTTTCGCGGTCGCCCCATTTCAGAATCTGAATTTTTTCGGTGCGCACGCCCCATTTGTTCATGTCGCGCTGGCTGCCCATGTAGAGATCAATCGTGTTGCGACCGGAAAGAGCCCAGCCGTAATCGTCGACGCGGTAGGTCTGCCCGGTGGAAAGAATGCGAAAGGTGGTTCCGGCCGGCCAGCGGGACCAGTCGGCCGCGGCGCTCCCAATGCGCGGCGGGGAAGAACGGGTCCGCCGGGTTGTCGTCTTTCTTTTGGCAGCGGATTTTTTCCCGCTCCATTTCTTTTTCAGCGGATCAAGCTTGGCAAAGGTGTAGGCGAGATCGGGCGCGAACCAGGGATTGAGTTCGGCGCGCTGGATCGGGCGCGAAGCGGGCTGGAGGCGTCCCCCCATGGCGTTGCGGGCCCCGTAGGCGAGGTGGTCCGCTTCCGTGTGCGTGTAAGCGGTGGTGCGCACCGTCTGGAAACTGGCCTGACCCATGGGGGGTTCGAAAGGCGGCAGGGCGCGGGTGGAAACACGGGTGGAAGTGGTAACGGCGCAGGAGGTGACCCAGAGGGCGATCAAGGCGAGCGCCAACAGCCGAAGAAGAGTAGGGGAAACCATTTCGGCCGAGTTATTAACAGATATTCACAGAACGGGACAAGCCTGATTTTGCCCCGAAAAGGGTCGCGCCGGCTGCCTGCGCTCCCCGGGGAAGCATGCTGGCGTGTGGCCTGACAGTGGCCAAAGCCCGGCTATGGTGCGGCATGCTCGCGGAATTCGAAAAGCAGCTCACCGAGACGCTCGAGGAAATCAAGGCGCAGGGCCTCTTCAAAACCGAACGGGTCATCACCACGCCACAGGATGCGCACATCCGGATCACCGGCGGGAAGGAAGTGCTCAACATGTGCGCAAACAATTACCTTGGGCTGGCCGATCATCCGGCGTTGATCAAGGCGGCCACCGAAGCGCTCCAGACCCACGGGCTCGGGATGGCCAGCGTGCGTTTCATCTGCGGAACGCAGGACATTCACAAGGAACTGGAAGCGGCGCTGACCCGGTTCCTTGGGATGGAGGAAACGATTCTTTATCCGAGCGCGTTCGACGCCAACGGCGGCCTTTTTGAAACCCTTTTTGCGGCGGAGGACGCCATCATTTCAGATGAATTGAACCACGCCTCCATCATTGACGGCATCCGGCTGTGCAAAGCCCAGCGCCATCGCTACCGGCACAACGACATGGCCGACCTCGAGGCGAAGCTGCGGGAGGCGGCGGGCGCGCGCCATCGGCTGATCGCGACGGACGGCTGTTTTTCCATGGATGGCACGATCGCGAACCTGACCGCGATCTGCGACCTGGCGGACAAACACAAGGCGCTGGTGATGATCGACGACTGCCACGCCACCGGGTTCCTCGGGAAGACAGGGCGGGGGACGCACGAGCATTGCGGGGTAATGGATCGGATCGACATCATCACGGGGACGCTGGGGAAGGCGCTGGGCGGCGCGAGTGGCGGTTTTACCAGCGCCCGCAAACCGATCGTGGACCTGCTGCGGCAGCGGTCGCGCCCCTATCTCTTTTCCAACACCGTGGCGCCGCCCGTGGTGGCGGCCTGCCTGAAGGCGCTCGAGCTGTTGAGCAGCTCGACGGCGCTGCGGGACAAGCTGGAGGAGAACACCCGGTTTTTTCGGCAGGCGCTGACGGACCGGGGCCTGACGATCAAGCCCGGGAGCCATCCCATTGTGCCGATCATGCTGGGCGATGCCGCGAAATCACAGCGGTTCGCCGCGCGCATGCTCGAGAAAGGGGTTTACGTGATCGGTTTCTTTTACCCGGTCGTTCCCCACGGGACGGCGCGGGTGCGAACGCAGGTGAGCGCGGCCCACTCGAGGGCAGACCTCGAGTTTGCCGTGAACGCCTTTGCGGAAACGAACGAAGAGCTGAAGGACTAGGCTACTTGGCGGCGGCCGCCTTGGCCTGGGCGCGCTGGTCCCACTCGGTCCGCAGCACCTTTTGCTCGGCGCTGAGAATGGCGAGGCGGGAGGGAACGCCCTTGTACTTCTTGACCGCGCCATTGACGGTGCGGTTGACAGCGCCCTGGCCGACAAGGCTTTGCAGCTTCTCGTAGGCGCGCAGGCGCAGCATTTCCTCGCCTCCGCTGGCGGCGTTGCGCTCGCGCAGGTTAAGGAAGACGATGTCGAAGAGTCCCTTGAACTCGTAGGAGGTTTTCGAGGAGAGAACCGCCACCAATTCTTCGGTGATGGTGTCAGGGGCTCGACGGGTGAAGGATGCGCCAGCGGGTTTAGCCATCGCGGAGTATAGCTTACTTTTACAATATTTCCTGCCTCTTTCGCAGGGAAGCCTGCTGGGACGTTTACACGTAAACTCCGGAAAACGACGACGGTTTCATCCGCCGCCCGCCGCCCGGTCACCGCCGATGCAAGGCAATGCTCGACCCGACCCAGGTTTTGTCCTTGTTAAATTTCACCCCCATCATCGCCCCCTGACTCATCCGGACCAGGTTGTTGACCAACACCGGCTCTCCTCCCTCCGGCCAGACAAACATCATCCTGATCTCGGCCTTGGAACGCGGACCCTCCGGCGTGGGGAGGAAATCGGCATACTCCACCTTCTTTTGCAGGATCCATTCACCCGGTTTCTCCAGGGCGGCGACGGTCTCCTCCGTTGGCTGCAGATCGACGCCGAGCCCCGAGAAGGAATAAAGCGGTTTCAGGACGTAGTCCGCCAGGTCTTCGCCGGCCGGGAAGGCGTCGGCAAAAAACGTGGGGGCGGTGTGCGCACTCTTCAGGAAGGGGAGCGAGTGTTTGCTGATCCGGAAATACCAGTTCGGGTGCCCAGCCCAGGTGACCTCCAGGTCGTCCTGGAGGGAGAAGGCCGGCTTTAGGTCCGGGCGCCGCAACAGTTCGTCGAAAATGACCCGGTTGTAGATGCGCTCGATCCGGTGCTCACGGCCGTCGCGCTCGTAGAACAGCTGGCGGCCGCGCCGCCGGACGTCCCCCAGGCTGATCGGCCGAACACCGAGGAGCGTTTCCGTGGCGGCAAAATCGATCCGGGTTGGCTGCTTTTCCGGCTCGATCTCGAGCAGGACCACGTTTTCCGGGTTGTGCCCGGCGAAGATGACGCGCCGCAGCAGATCGAGATAAATCTCATCCGTGACGCCGCCGAAAGAGGAAGTCCAGTCCGGCGGGATGGCGCGGAAAGCCGCGCGCATGCACTTGAGAAGAAGAAACTGGAAGCCGTAAAGACTGGGGAACCCCTGGAGCTCGATCAATCGCGGCGTCAGGCGCCCCTCCACCCGGCAAATGCCAAAATCGATGGCAAGGAAGTTGGGATGGGGCGTTTCCCCCGGGACGGAAAGGCCGTCCGGAATGGCACCTGCGGCGTGCCGCGTGAACTCGGGCGTCCGGACTTGTCTCACGATCTCCTCGGCGGCGCCGACCACTTCCCGGCAGAATTCGTCGGTGAGGAAAATGGGTGACTCCGCGATCCGGAAGGTGGCGGGCCAGTATTCGCTTGTGTTTACGCAACGCTCGAGCGCGGCGTATTTCTCGAGGGTAAAGTCGCCGTTAAAACGGGCGCGCAGCTCCGGGTCCATGCCCGGCGATTATGCGGGAATCCGCGCCGCTTGCCTCTCTTTTCTTGCCCGTCCCCCGGAAACCGCGGGCCTAAATGAGAAATCGGCCGCCCTGCATGACCTGGTCGCCGTCGAACCAGATGTCGAAGTCGCGTCCGACACAGTCGATATGCGTTTTCGAGATCCAATCGGCGCCGGTGTGCTCGGCATAGGGATGACCAAAGGCGATGTGGATGCCAGGGATCTTCTCGTCCTGGAGAATGTTGCCGATGACCCGGGTGCAGGCGGTATTGGTGCCGATGGCGAATTCTCCCACGCGATTGCTGTTTTCGTCCGTGCTGGTGTAGGCACGAAACTCCTCCAGCAGCTCCGTGTTCTCGCAGGCCAGGGAACGAATGCGGCTCTCTTCCACTTCAATCGTGAGCGGCGTTTCCCGAATGTCACCGTACTTCTGGCAGAGATAATCGCCGACCACGCCGTCGACCACGAAGACGCCGCGGCTGTTCAGGGGCGAGGTGAAGATCTCGCCGCCCGGGAGGTTGCCCCATTTTTCGGGCGTAATGATCCCGCTGGTCTTGAGCCACTTCAGCTTGGGCGAGAGCTCGGCCTCGAAGTCGGTTCCGGCCGGGGTCCGGCAGGTAACGCGTTTTGTCTGCCGCGCCCGTTCCACGAGGCGCTGGCTGAGGGCGTCGACGGCGAGAAAATCGGCGCGCATCCCCTCGCGCATGATCTGCGGAGTGATGTTGACCATGTGGCCGTGACGAATGCCCTGGCGATTCACCACCGCCGTCATCTGGATGCGTGAACCGAGCTCGCCGCGCTGCGTTTGCGCGCAGAGGACGGAAACCTGCGAGGTGGCGAGGTCGTCCAAAATCGGCTGCGGCATGCCGGTGAGCGGGCGCGGCGCATAATCTTCCAGGACAAACACGCGGTGCTCGGCGCCGAGGCGCTCCACCTCCTGCTCGAGGGCGGCGGCGATCTCCCGCGTGGCTTCGTCGGTGATGATGGTGATGCGCTCGGAAGGCTGCAGGCGAAGGCAAATCTCAACCGCATTCCGCGCCCCGGGAACGAGATCCTGGTTGATGGGGAGGGCGGCGGGATTCGGCATGGGCTCCCACCTTTACGCGAAAAGAGAGACTCGGCAATGCGTTGACCGGGCCGAAATCCGCGCGACCCGGCGGGGAGGAAAATGGTTCGGCCGGTGACCTGGACCCATTTTCTGTGGCAGAGAGCGATGGCCGAGCGCGGCCAGGGGCCGGCCAGACCTCCCAAGCCCCAGTGCGACAGACTGTCCCGCTACAGTTTTCTCGAGAAATCGACCCTCGAAAGTTCACTGACCTCATACGTAACTGTATCATCTTCAGATAAATGCAGCTATTTCATGTCGCGGCTTGTCACGCTGTGGGGCGGGTCTAAATTCTGTGCAGGGTTTTCATGGCTACACGTCGCAAACGCAAGCTGGCGCATTCACGGTTGCCGATGCAGGGGCAGTTGAATCTGCGGCAGGAAGGCCGCTACTTTGACCTGCAAAAGTTGTTCGATGAACTGAACCAGCGGTATTTCCGGAGTCGTTTGCGCGATTATCGCGTGGTCTGGGGAAGGCGGCGTCGCCGCCGGCCAAAGGAATATCTTGTCCTCGGCACGATCCAGGAAGAGGACCGCGTGATCCGAATCAATCCGCAGCTGGACCAACCGTGGGTGCCGTCATGGTTCCTGCGTTACATCCTCTATCATGAAATGCTCCACTCGGTCGTGCCGGAGGAACCGTTGGGCCGCGGGCGCCGCCGGGTGCACACCGAGGAATTCAATCGCCGCGAACGCCTGTATCCGGGCTACCGGCGGGCGCGCCGCTGGGAAGAGGAAAACCTGGCGCGGTTTCTCCGATAGACAGGCGGGCGGGTTAGCGGCGCTCCGAGGCGGAGGCCCGGGGATCGTCAAACAGGGAGGGTGTCGTTGCGACGTTCTTTTTGATGAGGTACCAGAGCGTCATCGCGAGGAGGATCGAGATCAGCTTCGCCCGCCAGTTGCTCAGAATCAGTCTCTTCATAGGTCCGTTGCAGCAGGATCTCGCTGATCCGTTTGCGGAATGTTTCCGGGGTAAAGTTTCGCTCGATGCGCCGGCGATAACAAATGGTGATTCCGCCCGTTTCCTCGGAGACGATGACGGCGACCGCGTCTGATTCCTCGGTGATGCCGAGGCCGGCGCGGTGGCGCAGCCCAAGGCTGCGATCGAGGGTCTCGCGCTGGCTGACCGGGAAGATGCAGGCGGCAGCGGCGATATGGCCGTCGCGCACGATGACGCCGCCGTCGTGCAGGGCGGACTTGGGATGGAAGATGGTGAGCATGAGCTCGACGGAGAAATCGGCGTTCAAGGCGACACCTGTCTCCTCGTAGACCCGGATGGAGGTGTCGCGCTCGATGGCGATGAGCGCGCCAAACTGCTTGTTGGCCAACTGGGTGACCGCCTCGGCGAGGTCATGCACCGTTTCGCGTTTTTCACTGGTGAGGGAAAAGATGGGATGGCCGCCAAGCTCGGCGAGACCGCGCCGAAGCTCGGGCTGGAAGATGACCACGAGCGCGATCGCGAGAAAAACCGAGAAGCTCCGGATGATCCACCCGATGACGACGAGGTTCAGGAGCTGGGAAATGAGGGTCAGAGTGAGAAAGACGATGGCGAGACCGGTCAGCACCTTGGCACCGCGGGTGCCGCGAAAATAGCGATAGCCGTAATAGATGCCGACGGTGAGAAGGGCGACCTCGATGGCGCTCCGCCAGCGCGCGGCGGCGAACTCGAGAACCTGCTCCATCATGAGGCCGCCTCCAGCACTGCCTCGGCCACGCGCAAGGCCTGGACATTCTCGCGCACCTCGTGCACCCGCAGGACGTCGGCGCCCCGGGCGCGCAGAAGGGTGGAAAGCCCGATCGTGGGCGCGGAGCGGTCCGCCATCTCGCCGCGGCCCAGAATGCGGCCGAGGAAAGATTTGCGCGAAACGCCGACAACGAGGGGACGATCATGCACCCGGAGCTTTTCCAGGCCGCCGAGAAGGGCCAGATTATGTTCCAGCGTTTTCCCGAAGCCAATTCCCGGATCGAACGCGATGGTCATGGGGTCGATGCCCGATTCTATTGCCCGGGCGTATTGTTGTCGAAAAAATTCGGCCACTTCCGCGACAACGTCTTCATAATGAGGCGCGGCCTGCATGGTCCGCGGTGAACCCTGCATGTGCATCAGGATGATGCCGGCGCCGCGCTCGGCTGCCAGAGGGAACATGCCAGGATCGGCGCGTCCAGCCGTGACATCGTTGATGATGACCGCGCCTCGCTCGAGCGCGGCGCGCGCGACCTTTGCCTTCGCGGTATCGATCGAAAGCATGACCCGCTCGTTTGGCGGAAGGCGGTCCAGGACCGGGAGAAGGCGGGCCAATTCCTCCTCCGCGGAAACTTCGGGCGCGTCCGGCCGGGTCGATTCCCCTCCCAGATCGATGATATCGGCCCCGTCAGCGGCGAGCCGGCTGGCCTGCGCCACCGCATGATCGGGATCGTGGAAAAGGCCGCCATCCGAGAAGGAATCAGGGGTGACATTGAGAACGCCCATGACCAGCGCGCGCCTGGAGCAATCCATCGTGCGGCCGCCGATTTTCCAAAGGCGCTGGCCCATGCGGATGAGACTAACACAGGCGCGCCGTTATTCGATCTTGCGGCGGAGAGACATTGCCCCGTCAATGTGACGGATTGAAACCGGGCGTTTCGCCCTCTCATGAAACCGGAAAAAAAAGATCTGCGGGCCGCCATTGACGCGCTTTTGCGAGCCCCGGCCTACACCCCGCTGGACCAGCGGGAGATGGCGCGGGCGCTTGGGCGCAAGGTGGACGGGGCCGAGCTGCGACGCACGCTGGGGGAGATGGAGCGGGCCGGCGAGGTCGCGCGCATCCGCAAGGACCGATACGTCCTGCCGAAGGAAGCCGACCTCGTCACGGGCAAGCTGCAGATGCATCAATCCGGTTTTGCTTTCCTGACCAACGAGAAGGCCGGTGGCCCGGACATTTACATCTCCGCGGAAAACACCGGCACGGCCATGAACGGCGACCGGGTGGTGGTGCGGCTCGGGGTTGAACCGGCCGCGCACCGTCGCCGCCGCGGAACGGGCGATCGTCCGGAAGGGCGGGTCATCCGGATCCTGGAACGAGCGCATGACACCGCGGTCGGCACCCTGCAGCGCTCGAAAAAGAACCTCTTTTATGTCGTGCCGGATGACCCGCGTTTTGTGCATGACATCTATGTGCCGCCGCCGCGGGGGGGCGGCGGCCGGAAGACGGCGCAGGTGGGGGACAAGGTGGTGGTCCATCTGGAGCCGTGGGAATCACGGCACGTCAACCCGGAAGGCGAGATTATCGAAGTGCTCGGGCCGGCCGGCGCCCCGGGGATCGACATGCTTTCGATCATTCGGAAACATCATCTCCCGACCGAATTCCCGCGGGCGGTGCTGGATGAGGCGGGCCGGATCCCGGAAGTGGTGGCTCCCGAGATGTGGCAGGGCCGGGAGGACCTGCGCGACCAGTTCATCTGCACGATTGATCCGGATGACGCGCGTGATTTCGACGATGCCATCAACGTGGAGGAGACGGGCAACGGCTGGCGCCTGGGCGTGCACATCGCCGATGTGGCGGCTTATGTGGAACCGGGCAGCGCGCTGGACCGGGAGGCGCTCAAGCGCGGCAACAGCGTTTATCTGCCCGACCGCGTTCTGCCGATGCTGCCGGAGCGGCTGAGCAACGGCGTCTGCAGCCTGAAGCCGGGCGTGGAACGCCTGACCCATTCGGCCTTCATGACCTTTACGCGCGATGGCCAGATGAAGAATGTGCGCTTTGCCCGCACCGTCATCCGGAGCGCCAAACGCCTTACCTACAAGGAGGCCTACCAGATTTTGCAGGGACCGGTGCGCGACGAGCTCTCGCAGCGCCTGCACACGGCCTGGGAACTGGCGGCGCTCCTGCGCCGGAAACGTTTCGCGGCGGGCTCGCTCGACCTCGATTTCCCGGAGGTGAAAGTCTGGCTCGACGACAAAGGGAAACCGGTCCGCCTGGAGAAGGTGGAGAACGACGAGTCCCACCAGTTGATCGAGGAGTTCATGCTGGCGGCGAACGAGGCCGTGGCGCGCGAACTGAAGAACCGCACGATCCCGTCCGTTTACCGGGTGCACGAGCAGCCCGACCCGGACAAGCTCGCGGAGTACCGCGAACTGGTGCTGAGCCATGGCTACAAGGTGGGCGACCTGACGCAGCGACCGGAGCTGCAGCGGCTGCTCAAGGAAATTTCGGGGAAGGCGGAGGGACCGGCGTTGAAAATCGGATTGCTCAAGAGCCTGAAGCGCGCCCGTTACGCGCCGCAGCCGCTGGGTCATTACGGGCTGGCCAAGAACAACTACACGCATTTCACCAGCCCGATCCGGCGATATGCCGACCTCGTGGTGCACCGCGCGCTCGAGGCGCTGAGCCGATCCCGCCGCCCGGCGCTCGATGCCAGCCGCGTCGCTTCCATGGCGGAACATCTTTCCACCACCGAACGGGTGGCGGCCGAGGCCGAGATCGACGGGGTGAAGATGAAAAAGCTGGAGTTTTTCCAGCAGCAACTCGACCAGCGCAATCCGCAGCTCTTCCGCGCGGTCATCATCGACATCCGCAATTACGGCATGGTGATCGAGTTGCCCGACGTGGTCCTGAGCGGACTGATCCATGTCTCGTCGCTGACCGACGACTTTTACTCGTTCGAGCCGGCGCAGCGGCGCCTGGTGGGCCGGCGCACCCGCCGCCGGTTCGCCGTGGGCGACGAAGTAAAAGTCCAGGTGGCGCGGGTGGACCTTTTCAAGCGGCAGGTCGACTTCACCGTGGCAGGCGAAGAGACAACCCGGCCGGAACGCGGCCGCGGCGGAGCGCGCCCGGCCCGGAGCCGGCGGCGGTAAGAGTCTCCACCGGGGCAACTTGGCCGGAGGAGGACCGAAATTCTTCTTCCCCTTCCGTTTTCCGGGAGGTAAAACTGCCCCGTTATGGACAGCATTATCGCGGGGAAGGAGCTCCAGATCGAGCGGAAGCGATTCTGGATCGACTTCAGGACGAACGAGAGGGGCCAGTTCCTTCGGATCACGGAGGAAGCGCACGGGCGCCGCAACTCCATCATCGTTCCCAGCACCGGGCTCGAGGAATTCCGGACGGCCATCTCCGAAGTCCTGGCGGAAAGCCAGACCGCCGTTTCCTGATTCTCCTTCCGTTTCCTGTCGCCGAAGGCCGCCTGACCGGCGGACGCGTTGACACCTTCGGGCCGTCCTCTAGTGTGCGACTCCTCTCCGTTTTCATCCTTAAAAAATTCATGGCTTCACGACTCAAAAAATCAGCAGCGCGCGCCCGTTCGACCGGGAAAAAGAGCAAAACCGTCCGGCCCGCGGCGAAGGCCGGGGCGAAGCCGGGCAAGTACGTTTACTACTTCGGCGACGGGAAAGCCGACGGGAATGGAAAGATGAAGTCGCTGCTCGGAGGGAAGGGCGCGAACCTGGCGGAGATGACGCGGATCGGCCTGCCGGTGCCCGCGGGTTACACGGCCAGCACTGAGGTCTGCACCTATTTTTACGCGCATAAGCGCACCTACCCAAAGGCGCTGGAAGCGCAGGTGGAGGAGGGAATCCGCCGGATGGAACGGAGCATGGGCACGACCTTTGGCGACACCCGGGCCATGCCGCTGCTGGTGGCAGTCCGTTCCGGTGCGCGCGATTCCATGCCCGGGATGATGGACACGATCCTGAACCTGGGGTTGAACGACCAGTCGGTCGTGGCGCTGGCAAAAGCGACCGGGAATGAGCGTTTCGCCTGGGATTGTTATCGCCGCTTCATCCAGATGTATGGGGATGTCGTCATGGGCGTGCAGAAAAAGCCGGAGGAGGATCACGAACCATTTGAGACCGTGATCGACGAGTTGAAGCACGAGCGTTACCAGCCGCGATGTCGAGGACACGAAGCTGACGGTGGACGATCTCAAGGAGATGGTGGCGCGTTTCCGCAAGCTGGTGAAGGAACGGACCGGCCGCCAGTTCCCGAACGATCCGCGCGAACAGCTCCGGGGCGCGATGGGCGCCGTTTTTGGTTCGTGGATGAACGACCGCGCGATTGTTTACCGCCGCAAATACAACATTCCGCAGGAGTGGGGGACGGCCGTCAACGTGCAGGCCATGGTCTTCGGCAACACCGGGAGCAATTCCGGTTCCGGGGTGGCTTTCACCCGCGATCCCGCCACGGGCGAGAAGGTCTTTTACGGGGAATTTCTGATCAACGCGCAGGGCGAGGACGTGGTCGCGGGTGTGCGCACGCCCGAGCCGGTGGCCGACCTGAAGAAGCACCTGCCCAAGGCGCTGGTGGAACTGGAGCGGATTCGCAAGGTGCTGGAGACCCACTTCAAGGATGTGCAGGACTTCGAGTTCACCATCCAGGACGGCAAGGTGTTCATGCTGCAGACGCGCAACGGGAAGCGCACCGGCGTGGCCGCGGTCAAGTTTGCCTGCGACATGGTGCGCGAAAAATTGATCCCCTGGCAGACGGCGATCAACCGCGTGCCGGCCGACCAGCTCGACCAGGTGCTTGCGCCCGTCTTCGACCGGGCGGCGGTGGAAAAGGCCAAAGCGATCGCCACCGGCCTGCCGGCCGGTCCCGGTGCGGCCACCGGGCGCGTTTACTTCAACGCCGATCGCGCGGCCGCAGCGGCCGCCCGCGGCGAGAAAGTGCTCCTGGTGCGGGTGGAAACCTCGCCGGAAGACCTCCGCGGCATGATTGCGGCCGAGGGAATCCTGACCGCACGGGGCGGTGTTTCCTCGCACGCCGCGCTGGTCGCGCGGCAGATGGGCAAGGTTTGCGTCTGCGGCGCGGCGGCCCTGAACATTGATTACCGGGCCAAGACGATGACGGTGGACGGGGCGGTGTTCCGCGAAGGAGAGGATCACCTGTCGATCGATGGAACGAGCGGCACGGTCTATGCCGGGCAGCTCCCGACCGCGCCCTCGGAGATCATCCAGGGATTGCTGGACGGGAACAAGGCGGCGCAGAAGAGCGAGACCTATCGCAATTTCTCCCAGCTGATGGAGTGGTGTGGCCGGGTCGCGCGTATGGAAGTAAGGACCAACGCGGACACGCCGGAACAGGTGGAAAACGCAGTCTCCTTCGGCGCGTCCGGCGTGGGGCTTTGCCGGACCGAGCATATGTTCTTCGAAGGGGACCGGATTGACGCCATGCGGCAGATGATCCTGGCCCGGAAAATCGAGGACCGGCAGGCGGCGCTGGCCAAGCTGCTTCCCTACCAGAAAAGCGATTTCATCGGCATCTTCAAGGCGCTTAAGGGCAAGCCGGCCACGATCCGCCTGCTCGATCCGCCGCTGCATGAATTTCTGCCGCAGGATCATGGCGCGCAAAGCGCGCTGGCCGACAAGATGGGGGTGAAAGCCGAGGAAATTTCGCGCCGGGTGCACGAGCTCCACGAGCAGAACCCGATGCTGGGACATCGCGGCTGCCGTCTCGGAATTTCCTTTCCTGAGGTCACAGAGATGCAGGCGCGCGCCATCTTCGAGGCCGCGGCCGAGGTGCAGAAGAAAGGGACCGAGGTCCGGGCCGAGGTCATGATTCCGCTCGTCGGTTTTGCCCGCGAATTCGAGCACCAGGCGGAGATCGTTCGCCGGGTGGCCGACGAGGTCCAGAAGGAGAAGAAGGTGAAGCTGAATTACCTCGTTGGCACCATGATCGAGGTTCCGCGGGGCGCGCTCGCGGCCGATCGGATCGCCGAGACCGCTGAATTTTTCAGCTTTGGCACCAACGACCTGACCCAGACCGCGCTGGGCATGAGCCGCGACGACAGCGGTTCCTTCCTGCCGCACTACGCCGAGCTGGAGATCATCAAGGGAAATCCCTTCGCCACCATCGACCAGGACGGCGTGGGCCGTCTGATGGAGATCGCGGTGGAGAAGGGGCGCAGCACCCGGCCGAAGATCAAGCTGGGCATCTGTGGCGAACATGGCGGCGATCCGGCTTCGGTGAAGTTTTGTCACCGTCTCGGTCTGGCCTATGTGAGCTGCAGCCCTTTCCGCGTCCCGATTGCGCGGCTCGCGGCGGCCCAGGCCGCCCTGGCCGACGCCTAGTCGGCGACTGGTTCCAGACGGTAGAGCGCGACGTCCGATTCGAAAGAAGCGGGTTCGCGCCGGAGAAGGGTCAGCCCCGGGGCAACCTCGGCGGGAAATCGCGCGGGCAGGGAATTTTCCACCTGCGTGGTTACAAGGTGGGTCACGCCGCGGCGGCGAAGCGATTGCAGGAACGCTTCCGGTTCGCGCGGGAACAGCGGGAGATCGATGGTGCGCACGAAACGATCGGGGCCCAGCCGGGAAAGAACGCGCACCGCCGGGTCGTCGGAAAAGACGAGGCCTCGGCCGACGTCACGCAGCAGGCGGGCGACCTGCTGGCGGGCCCGGTCATTTTCGATCATCGGGGGGAAGGCGGGGAGCTGTCGCGGGCTGCCTCCCAGAGCGCGAGTCCGGCGAGGAGAAGAACGAGCCAGCGCCAGCGCGGAAGATCGCGGGCCATCTGGCCGAACCAGGCAAAGAGCGGCACCCCCAGGCAGAAGAAGAGAAGCCCGTAGCGCACCCAGAGAACCGGCTGGCTCCGCGTGACGTAGGCCAGGAGGAGAAAGGCGAGCGCACCGGCGAAGCCGCCCGCCACCAGGAGGGGCGCCCTTCGTGTTTCGCCCGCTGGACAGCGGACGAGGAAAAACCCGGCGCCGAGCGCGCCGAGAAAAATCGGGAGATTGGCCCCGAAGAAGAAGAAAACCAGATCTCGCCAGACATCCGAAAAATCGAGGGAATGCCGGGAGGGGTTTTGCTCGAAGTAAGCCTGGAGATAGACGTGCCGGGCCGAAAAGTAGGAAAGAACGTCGCCGGTCGAGTACCACGAGAGAAGGAGCCAGGCGAGTGGCGGCAGAAGGAGAATCAGCGCGGGCAGAAAGGGAAAACGGCGTTGTCCCTGCCAGGCGGCCACGAGGAAAAGAGGAGAGATCGCCCAGGCTTCGAGGCGCATGGTTCCGGCGAACGCGAGTACAAGGGCGCCGAACCCCCAACGTCCGGCGCAGGCGGCGGTGAGCGCGGCCACGACGAGAGTAGCGTGTGGCACATCGGTCATGGAGGCGGCGGAATAGAGGAGGTGCATCGGGTTGAAGGCCACGAAGAGGAACGCGAGCACGGCGAAGAGACGGCGACGGGTCAGGCGAAACGTGAGCGTGTGAACGAGGAGGCAGCCCGCGGCGCCAAACAGGGTCGTGAGCAAACGCGCGGCCATGAGCGGTTCGAGGCCGGGGAGGCTGAACAAGACGGCCAGCGCCTGGTAACCCGGAAGCCAGAAACCGTAAAAGTCGCGCGGCTCCGGGAGTCCTTCCCCCCAGCGCGCGGCGAGAATTCCTGTTTGTTCCGCGTAGGACCAGGCGTCCTGCTCGGGATTGGGCAGGAACGCGAGCGCCGCCAGGCGCGGCGCCAGGGCGACGAGAAAGAGAACGATTCCGCCTCGCCACGACGCCACGCCCTGCCGGGCCGCCGTGGTCAGCGCCGGGCGCCCGAGGTGGCCGAGAGGTATTTCTGCCATGCGGCCCATGAGCGCTCCCAATTTTGCTGCGCGGTCCAGGCCGTGGCCTCGAGATAATGGAAGTAGGCCGGGACATCCGCGTTGGCCGTGAAGCGGCGAAGCGTCACCAGGGCGTCATCGACCTGGCCGCCGCGCAGTTGTTCCCGGTAGAGCGCGTAGCCGGCACCGTAGGCGGTGGCGTCGCGGTAAGCCGCACGCTGCAGGTCGGTGAGCGCACCCGGCGCAGGCTCGGGCAGCACCGGCGCCGGAACGAAGCGCCGGGCCAGTTCGACGGCGGCGCGCAGATCGCCCTGCGCAGCATGCCATTCCGCCACGGCCGGCCAGGCCTGTTCAAGAAGACCGGGCCGGCGTTCCACCAGACGAACAAGGTCAGCCATCTCGCCGCGCCGGGCCCAGACGTCAAAGAGGCGTTTTTGCTCGTCGCGTGAAAGCTTTTCAAGGTCGGGATGCCGCTCGAGGAATTGCTGCAAGACGCTGTTGAAGTCCGCGTCATCGAGCCAGCCAAGATACTCCAGCATGAGACCAGGCTGGAGACGGGCCAGGCCACCCAGGGCACGCCGCATCCCGGGATCGGTTTTCACCGGCGCGATCGAGAGCATGTAGGAGAAAAGCCGGGGCCCTTCCGGGCCGGCGCGGTGGAGCGCCTCGCGCCAGGCGGTCACCGCGAGGGTCGGCACGGCATTCATCCAGATTCGGCCTTCCTCGAGGGGGACGGTGGGTGAGTTGGGCTCGAGAAAACGGGCCCGTCGGAAGTCCTGCAGGGCTTCGGCGGGCCGGCCAAGGCCGAGCTGGGCGTTGGCCCGGACAAAATAAAGCTGCCAGTCGAGCGGCGTCCATTGCAGGGCGGTGGCGACATGATCGAGCCCGGCCTGGAAGTTGCGGCCGCGATTGGCGACAACGGCTTTCTGGCGTTCGTGCTCGGCCCCGAGACGTCCCGGCCAGGCCTTGTCGCCGCGTTCGGCCACGATCCAGCTCAAGCCCAGCGGAATGAGGAGAAGGCCGACGACCCGGAACAGGATCGGCACGACCCGGCTCCGTCCCGTCCGCAAGGGCCGGTGCAGGGAAAGACCAAAGAGAAAGATGGCCGCGTAAACCGTGCCGACGCGATGCCCGGAAACATCGACCAGGCCATGGAGGGCGAAGAGCGCTGCGCCGAGGAGCGTGGCGAGCCGAAGCCGCTGGTTGGTCCCTTCGCGGAGCGGCAGAACCAGGCGGGCAAGAACAAGGAGGCCAAGAAGAACAAGACCGACCGCGGGCCATCCCATCTCGGCGGCCAGCCAGAACCAGTCGCTCTCCGGATGCAGCGCGCGCGAGTTCGCCTGCGAGGCGTCGCGGAAAACCGCGAAGACATACTCGAAATTGCCGAGGCCAATGCCCGTCCACGGTGCGGTGGAGGTCAGCTGCAGGGCGTCGCGGAAGATGAGAAGACGAAAGTCGCCGGAGATCCCGGCCGCGGCGTCGCCGCGCAACTGGAAGCGGTCCAGCGTTTTTCCGCCGAAAACCAGCAGGGCGGTGAGGAGCGCGAGCATAACCGAAAGGGCCAGGGCGATGCGCGCGGGTGACGGTTTGCGCAGGAGGAGCGCGGCCAGCCAGAGGATGCTTCCTCCCGCAACGATGGCGAGGCCGGCGCGGGAAAAGTTGAGAATCACGGCGGCGATGACGGTGGCCAGCCCGAGGCTCCAGATGACGCCGCGGATCCATTTCCTTTTTCGGAAGTCCTCCTCCATGCAGGCGAGGATGAGGATCGCGGTGATGCCGAAGAGGTTGCCGGTCTGGTTGCGGTTGGGGAAGGGACCGAAGTTTCGCTGGTTATGCCAGAAAGGGAGGCTGGAACCGGCGGCGTAAAGAAGCAGGCAGAGAGCAGCCAGAACAACGATCCCGAGCGCAAAAAGCCGGAGCTGGAAGCGAACCTCGCGCAGTTCGAACTCACTCCCGGCGATGTTGTAAAGCCAGGCCACTCCGGCGATGAGGCTGAGGAGGCAACCAAAGGTGACCCAGGGCTGCGGCGAAACCGTGCCGGGAAGCGGGATCTCAAAGTCCGCGGTCACCGCGGTGCGCCAGGCCGGGGCGGCTCCGAAAAGGTCGGCCGGGAGAAAGGCGAGGATGGCATAGCCGACGAAGGCCAGGAGAAGAAGGTTGAACCAGAGGCCGAGGGAACGCAGGGGGGGATCGACCAGAAGGAGGAGGCCCACCAGCAAAACCACGATGCCTTCCGCCCATTTTTCCGTGGCGCCGCCGAGGAAACAGGCGATGACCGGGATCCAGGCGGCGGTGGCATTAAGCCAGCGCGGCTGGCCGATCAGGCGGCGGGCTGAGGAGGAGGGAGCGGGAGGGGCTTGGGCCATTGGGTGGCGGCAACAACTTTTGGTATGCTAATAGCTCAATCTGTCTCAGCTTCTTCCTGCTGTGCTTACTTCCAAATTTCACTCCCGCCAAGCCTCCGTTACGGTGCGACCGTGCCGGTCCCGGCCTGGCCGTGAAGGCCGACTCCGATGGTAACACAGCGGACGGAGGGCCTTTACCGCCTTTTCCTGCTCTGCCAGATCGCGGTGGTGGCCGCTCTTTTCTGGTTCGGGGTCTGGATCATGGTGACTTTTTACTCGGAAAGCGCCGAACTGACCTGGCGGCGTTACAGCATCTATTGCTTCGCCCTCATCCTCGGCCTGACCTTTGAGTCGCTCAGCCGGAACGGGGCCAAGACCTACTTCATGCAGAGCGAGCTGCTGCGGCAGCATCGGCTGAGCCTGCGGCAGACTTTCGCGAGCACGGGCGCGCTGGTGCTTTACCTGATCGCGACGAAGGACGCTTTCATTTCGCGAATCTTTTTCTTCAACTTCATTCCGTGGCTCTACGTCGCGCTGCTCTTTTCCCATCACTACCTGCCGGCCTTCCTGGCCCGTGGAATTTTTGCGGGGGTGCGCGAGGAGAAAACTTTGCTCGTGGGGACAACGCGGAAGGCGACGCAGTTGAAGCCGTGGTTGCGGCGGAAAAGCGAGATCGGGCTGCGCGCCGTCGGCATGTTGTGCGACGAGGGCATCGCCTCGACCGACGACGGCATTCCGGTGCTGGGCCGGACGGACGACGTGGAGCGCGTGGTGCGGGAGCATGGGATCACGCAGATCATCCTGCTCGAGTTTCCCGAGTTCAGTGCGGTCAGTGAGCGGCTGATCCGCGCCTGCGACCAGCTGGGCGTGCGCCTGATTATCGTGAGCGACCTGGAGGAGAAACTAAAACACCCGATCCGTTATTTCGAGGACGACGGGTTTCGCTTTATCGGTCTGCGGGAGGAGCCGCTCGAGAATCCGCTCAATCGCTTCCTGAAACGGGCCATCGACGTGTCGATCTCGCTGCCGGTGACCCTTTTCGTCCTGCCTCCGCTCGCTCTCCTGGTCTGGATCGTGCAGCGCGTGCAGTCGCCCGGGCCGCTCCTGCATGCCCAGGTCCGGGCCGGCCTGCAGAACCGCCAGTTCACCATCTACAAGTTTCGCACGATGCGCCCGGACAACGACGAGGTCAGCCGGCAGGCCGCGATGGACGACGAGCGCGTTTATCCCGCGGGCCGTTTTCTACGGAAGTTCAGTCTCGATGAGGTGCCGCAGTTCCTGAATGTTCTGCGGGGCGAGATGAGCGTAGTGGGTCCCCGGCCGCACTTGATTGAGCACAACAACCAGTTTGCACAGTTGATGCAGGACTACCATGTGCGGGCCTTCGTGAAACCGGGCATCACCGGCCTGGCGCAGGTCCGCGGCTTCCGGGGAGAAGCGCGCGACAGTTCCGATATCGCGAACCGGGTGGCCTGCGACATCGAGTTTCTGGAAAACTGGAACCTTTCGCTCGAGCTGGGCATCATCCTGCGCACCTTTGTGCAGGTGGCGTTTCCGCCGCGGTCCGCCTACTAGCGGACAGCCGCAGGAGACTGCCGGCGTTTGCGAAGCTCGTAGGTTTTCGCCACCGAGAGCAACTCGTAAAAGGCATGGAGCCGCGCGAAGTAATATCCTTCGCGGCCGTCGAGAAAGCCTTTTTGCCAGACGTAGATGTAGAGGAAACGGAGGAGCGGGCGGAACGGAAGGCGGTGTGAGAGCGTCTTGAGGCGACGGCGCCGGCTCACGGGTTGCGCAGCGAGGGATCCGGAACTGCCGACAAGATGTTCGGCAGCGGCGACGCGCGCTTCCCAGTTCGAGTAGCGATTGTGCTTCTCGACAAACACGGCCACGGAGGGAAAGGCGTAATGGTCCATCTCAGAGCGGAGCCGCGCGGTCGGTCCCTGCACAATGACATGCTCGTGGACTTCGTTGTCGCCGCTCTCCGTCACCGCATCGGTCAGTTTTTCGTAGCGGCCAAGGGCGTGACGGAAGAGACGCAGATTCCAGTTTGGATAATAAGAGTGGCGCAGCCATCGGCCCATGAACATGAAGCGGCGGTTGATCCAGTAACCGGCGATCTCACCGGCCTCGGCGATGGCGTGCCGAAACTCCTCCTCCGCCTCCGGCGGCAGGACTTCGTCCGCGTCCAGGATAAAGACCCAGGGATGGCGAAAGGGGATGCTTTCCAGCGCCCAGTTCTTTTTCTTCGGCCAGGTGCCGCCGAAATGAAACTGGACCACGCGGGCGCCGAGACCTTCGGCCACCCGCACCGAATCATCCGTGCTCTGCGAGTCGACCACGATGATCTCCTCCGCCCAGGCGACGGACCCGAGGGCGCGCGGGAGATTCTCCGCCTCGTTGCGAATCGGGACGATGACGGAAACGGGAACCTTATTCATGCTCAAGGGCGCGAGGGTCGAGAAAGATCCAGTAGAACGGGCCGGAGCGATGTTCCCACTGGAGGTAGCGCGAAAGCCAGCCGTGCCCGCCGGCCCGAGGGCCGGGCAGAGGACGCGGCTGGGGCTTGATCCAATGGGCGTCGTGCGTCGCCGCGAACCGTTGGCAGATCTCGCCTCCGAGACCGTCGTCCGGGGCATGGACTTCGGAAAGGATGGTGGCGTGGCGAAGCCCGGGCACCCGTTCCGGATCGAGGAGGATGCGTTCGTAGCCTTCCACGTCCGTGACCAGGAGCGACCCGGGGCGCAAGGCCTCCTGCAGATCGACCGGTTCACAGCGTCCCCGGATGGCGATCATCTCTTCGACGCCGTTGGCGCAGGCCAGTTTCTGGAGAAGGTCACGCCCTTTTTTTTCCTGTTCAAAAGCGACCACGCTGGCCCCTGGAAGGGCGCGCGCGAAGCCCACGGCGTAATATCCTTCCGCCGCCCCGACATCGACGACGTGGTCGAAACGGCGGCGAAGGAGCCGGTCAATGATCGGATGCAGTTCGGCTTCATAGGTCCCGAGCAGCTTCGGGCCAAGGGCGCTTCCGATGGAAGTCAGAATATAATCCATCCCGACAAAGGGACCGCTGGAAACCTTGCCGCCGGTGAGAAGGAAAGCGACCAGACCCGGGATGGTGCGCTGGCGAATGGCGCCGAGAAAAATGCGGAGGCGAAAACGCAGCTTCATGCGACGGGAGAAGAGGTGGGGCGAAGGAGAGTGGTGTAGCCGGAAAGATAACCATCGAGCATGCGGTCGGTGGTGAAACGCGCGGCATTTTGCAGGCCTGCGGCCACCAGCGCATCGCGGAAGGCCGGATCCCGGAGGGAAAGGATGTGCTGAACAATCTGGCCTGCCTCAGAGGGATCGTGATAAAGCGCACCGGCGCCGCCGATCTCGGGAAGAGAGGTGGCGTTGCTGCAAATCACGGGGCAACCACAGCTCTGCGCTTCGATCACCGGCCAGCCGAAGCCTTCATAAGTGGAGGGGAACAGCAGGGCAAAGGCGCTGGAATAAAGCGCCTCCAGTTCCCGGTCATCCGGATGCGGCACGGTGATCAGGCGGTCTCCCGCGCCCGCGGAGGCGAGGAGAGCCGCGTCGGGCGGGTCGCCGGCGAAGACAAGACGGAACTCCGAGGAATCGAGGAGGGAAAGGGCCTGGACAAGCACGGCCCGGTTCTTCCGGGCGTAGTTGGCCCCGACATGGAGAAGAAACGGCCGGTCGAGCAGGCGTTTGTCGCGGAGACGCTGTGCGCATTCGGCCCGGGAGAGGCGTTGATAGGAACGCTGCTGGCCGAGGTGGACAACGCGAGCCGGGGGAGCGGCCGGCCCGAACAGGCGCCGAAGCGTTTCGAGGGTAAAACCGGAATCGCAGAAGGCGAGCGAGGCGGCTTGCAGGCCCCGGCGGAGGCGTTGCGAAAGAATGGAGTGCCAAATCCTGTCGAGGCCGCCGCGCGGTTCCACGCGATCCTCCAAAGCGGAGAGGTCGTGGCAGGTGACGACGGCGGGTCGCCGGGGTGAACGCGCGATGGCGGCATACCAGGCGTTCCCCTGGTCGGCCACGTGCACCAGGTCGAAGCGTTCATCATCCAGCCGGCGCAGACGCTGCTCGAAGCGCCATTTCTCCAAACGATTGTGCCAGCGTCCGCCGCGCCCGGGACTTGTTTCCGGCTGGAGGAGAACAGCTTCAAGGCCGCGGCTGACCAGGCCTTCCTGCAGCAGACGCGCGAAGCGGTGCATGCTCTCGCGGGGATCGCCGGGATGATTGCCGAGAATCGCGATCCTCACGATTCGCGATCATGCTCGCGAACAAGTGGCCGCGCGGGATTTCCCACCACGGTTGTCCCCGGGGCGACGTCACGGGTGACCACGGCGCAGGCCCCAACAATGGCGCGCTCTCCCACTGTGACACCCGGCATGACGAAAGCGCGGGCGCCGACGAAGGCATCAGCGCCGATGGTAATCCTGGCCACCTGCAGAGGGAGGGCTTCCTCGCCGAAATCGTGCGTGCCGGTATTAAGATAGGCTTCCTGGGCGACGGTGGCGCGCGGGCCGATCTCGATTTCGCCGAGGGAATAGGCATTGGCGCGGTCGCCCAGGCAGGCGCGGTCGCCGAGGGTGAGGTTCCAGGGAATGGCAATGCGAGCGCGCTGATGGACAAAGGGAGTGCCGTCAATCCGGGCATTGAACACACGCAGCCAGAAAAGACGCCAGACGTTCGCCGGTTTCGGCGTCCAGACGCAGAAGACGACCCAGCAAAATTCCCAGAGGACCCGCAGCAAACGGTCACCCGCGGGCCAGGGCGACTCGAACTGCGACGCCTGCGCTGGTTTAACCGTGAGTTGCTCGTTCATGCTGGGAAAGGAGGGATTGAAAGTCGGCCAGGAAGAGGTCCGCCATGTTAGATAGCGAAAACCTTGCCGTTTCGCGATATCCTTTGTCGGAAATCTCAGCCAGGCGACTCTCGTCCCCGGCCAGCGCCACCAGCTTTTCCTGCAGGGCCCGGGCCTTGTCGCCCCGGCGGTGGTCAAAAACAAAGCCGGTCTCGTTTTCGCGCACGAATCCGCGAAAACAGGCGAGGTCGGAAACAAGGACGGCGCATCCCGCGGCCATGGCCTCGAGCGCGGCCACCCCGAAGGTTTCACCCCGCTCCGCCAGGGAGGGATAAACGAAAAGCCGCGCCTGCTGCAGCTCGCGGGCCAGGGCGCCGTCGGCAAAGAGTCCACCCGTGAAAACCACCGGGGCATCGCCGGCCGTTTCCTTGAGCCGGGCGAGGTAGGGTTCGCCGCCGCCGCCGTGTCCCGTTTCCCAGGGGCCCACGATGCGCAGGGTCCAGTCCGAGAGCGGACCGCGCCAGGCCGCGGCGAATGCCTCCACGAGAAGGTGCACCCCTTTTTCCGGGTGAACCCGGCCGGCGTAGGTGATGATGGGGGATCTCCCGCGAAACGGGGAGGGGGGCGGCCCGGTCTCCACCGGAAACGGGATCACGCGGACCCGCTCCGCCATTTCCGGCACCTCGCTGATGATGGCGTCCCCGATGGCGGGTGAGAGGGCATGCAGCCGGGCGGCGTTGGTATAGAAGCGCAGCTGGCCCTTGGGGAAACGCCCGACATGGATATAAAGGCGGCCCCGGGATAGCGGAGGGCGGAGCAGCGGCAGCCAAAAGGTGTTACTGACCAGGATGTCCGCGGGAGGAAGAAGCCTCCGCACCCGCAGCGAATAGCCGAGATCGAGAAGCTTCAAGAGGAGGAGCGAATCCGGCGTATCATGACCCCTGGCGCGAAGGTGATGCACTCCCTCGCTCGTCTCCTCCTCCGCCCAGCCCGGCAACAGCCGCGAGATCATGGTGATGTCATGGCCCCGCCGGGCGAACTCCTTCGCGAGCGCGAACCATACCTTCTCCACCGCCCCGCCTTTGACCGGCGGCACGGGAAGAAAGGCGCCGGTAACGAGCGTTATTTTCACGAGGCAAATTCCTCCAGGACCTTCAGCAGACCCTGGGTGGCCTGCCCAATTTCAAAGCGTTCAGTGAAACAGCGCCGTGCCTGCCCGCGCATTTCTTCCTGAGTTCCGGGGGTGAGCGCAAGCCATCGCCGCAACAGGCGTTCGGTGCCCGCGAGGTTGTCCGGTTCGACGAATCCCGCGCCGTCCTGCTCGATTTCCCGCCAGATGTTGACCCGGTCGGAAAGAAGAACCGGCAATCCATGCGCGAGGGCTTCCGCCACCGCCAGGCCGAAGTTCTCCTGATGGGAAGGCAGAATGAAAACATCGGCGGCGGCCAGGGCGGCCTGCTTCAGTTCGCCCTCCAGCATGCCGGTGAAGAGGATGCGGTCGCGGCAGGCGCTGGCGGCGGCCTGCCGGCGGAGCCGGTCGCCCCAGCCGGCGAGGTCGGGTCCGGCAAAAACAAGCGCGGGATCGGCATGATCGCGCGCGATCGCCTCGAAGGCCTCGAGGAGGAGGTCGCCTCCTTTTTTGGGATCAAGACGTCCGAGGTAAAGGATCACGCGACGGTTGTTCAACCCGGGGAAGGTGGCGCGGAAAAGATCAGCCTTCGGCTTTTCCAGGGCGGCCGGGTCCTCCACGCCGAGGGGGGAGACCCGCTCCCGGGCGCGATAGAGCCAGAATGATTTTCGCGCTTCGAGCTTTTCCTCCTCGCAGGTGAAGATGACGGCGGCGGCATCGCGCAGGACGCGATACTCGGCCCAGGGCCAGTAGAGCCATTTTTTCAGGTGCTTGAGCGGGTAGGTCCGCTTGAACCAGGGGTCGAGCATGCCATGGGGAAAAACGAAATAGGGTGTCTCGGAGCGCGCGTAACGCCGCCACGCCGCGAGGCTGAGATGCTGCCAGAGTCCATGCACGACGACGGCGTCGAAATCGGCGCCATGTTCCTCAAGCCAGGCGGGGAGACGGGTCGAGAACTGATAGGAGCCGAGGCCTTTGCCCAGCGCGGTGACGCTGCCATCCGGTGGGACCCAGGCCGCGGCCGGGTCGTCGATCGCGACCACATGCGACAGGTGACCGAGCGCCGGGAGCGCGCGGTGCAAGCCAAGGACCGCGCGCGCCACGCCGCCGGTGGCGGGGTCGAGGGTTTGCACCAGGTGCAGGATTTTCACTAAACGACAAAGCCGGTCTGGCGCTGGAAATAGGCGAGGTCGGGGGAAAGCGCCTGCAAACGCGTGGCAGGGATGCCGCCGTAAAGAGAGTGCGTTTCCGTCATGGCCTTGTTCAGGAGTGATTTGGCCCCGAGGACCGAATAATCGGGCAGGGTGGCGCCGCCAAGAAAGACGCAGTTGGTGCCGACAAAGCAATAATTCCCGATGGAAACCGGGGCCGAAGCCTGCCGATTGCGCGCGAGATCGATGGAATGGGTCAGCACCTGCGACTGGAACCCCGCGAAGGTGGTGAAGTCGCCGAGGCGGACAGCGCTGGTGCAGTCGATAAGATGGCGGTGCGTGATGGCCGAATGGCGGCCGATGACCAGTTCGGGCCGGCGTTCCGATTCCTCGGCGAAGTGAGACGAGGGGCCGGAAGGGAACCCGGTGATCCAGTTGCCTCGTCCGATGGAGGAGGAGTCGCCGAGCTGAAGAAGATCGAGGCCTTTGCAGACGGTGAGATGGCCGATGGTCGCGTTCGCTCCGAGAACCAGCCGGCGCGGAAAGATCCAGGCGAACCCGAGGTGGCTCGTGGGATGCAGCGAGAAACCGAAGAAGCGTTCCAGAAATATCCGGCGGATCGGCCAGGGAAGCAGCAGGCTGAGGAGACCGAGGAGCGTTCTCATAGGTTCGGGGCCATGCTGCGATAGAGTTCGAGGTAACGCGAAACCATTTGGCGCGCGGTGTAGCGCCGGGCATTTTCGAGTCCGCGCTCCCGCCACCCCTCGCGGCGGGCGGGATCAAGCATTTCCATCACGCCCCGGGCGAAAGCTTCTTCATCTTCCAGCGGGCAGACGATGGCGCCGTCGCCCGCGACCTCCGGCAGTGGGGGCCGGTCGCTGCAAATGACGGGGCAACCGCTGGCCTGCGCTTCGATAATCGGCCAGCCGAAGCCTTCGAAGCGCGAAGGATAAAGCAGCGCGAGCGCACCGTTGTAAAGCGCTTCCAATAGTTCGTTGGCCGGCCCGGGGACATTGACAATCTGGCCGGACAACCCGAGGCGGCTGGCCTCCTCCATCAGCCCGTGCGCGAGACTGTCGCCCGCGAAAACGAGCTGCGGCCGGCTTTGGGCGGGAACGCGGGCGACGATGCGCAGAATCGCTTCGCGGTTCTTGCGGCGGAGATTTGAGCCGACATGGAGAAGGTAGGGCCGGTCGGGGGAGAGAGCGGGGAGGGAAGAGAGACGGGACCAAACTTCCAACCGGTCGAGCGGGCGATAAGGGAAACTGAGACCGACCGGGACCACGGTGAGCCGGGGTTTGGTGGAGTCCGGGCGTGTGATCAGGCGGGCCGCGTCCTCGCGGGTGGCTTCCGAATCACAGGCAAGGACGTCAGCCTGGCGGAGACTCCGGCGGATCCAGCGCTGCAGAAAGACGCCGGTGGACGAGGCCGGGGAATCGGTCTCCTCTCCCAGGGCGCCCCGGACGGCGAGGAGATCATGGCAGGTGGCGAGGACCGGTGCGCGCCCGGCGTGGGCGGCATACATCGCGTTGGAGTGATCGCAGATGTGGACCAGGCTGGCCTGCGCCGCCCGGCGCCGGAGACGGGCGGGAAAAAGAACGAACTTATCGATGTAACCCAGCCACTTGGCGACGGTGAAACCGAACCGCTCGAAACGGCCGAAGAAGGGGTGCGGCGCCACCAGCTCCGCTGATATGCCGGCTTCCGTCAGACCCCGGTGCATCATGTCAGCGAATCGCTGCATGCTCTGCTGCCGGTCGGGAGCGTAGTTACCGACCAGCAGCACCATTCTTGCTGACGGCAGCGGATTGATGAATTCTCTCCGCGAAAATCGAGCGGCGGGGGACGGAAGAACGCGTGGGCGCTGGCGCGGGCCCGGCCGGGGCGGACGGGGCCGCGTTCATGGCGGCGAGGCAGAGGCCGCCCAGGAGAACGGAGAAGCCGAGGGAGGTGGGCTGGCCGAACTGGCCGTTGATAATTCCGAGGAAGGCCGCGCTGAAGATGAGGATCGGCAGGGTGTTGCCCTGGCGGAGCGATTGAAGGCTGCGGTAGCCGAGGTAAAACATCAGCAGCGTGCGCCAGAGGAGAAAGGCGATGCCCAGGGCGGGTCCGCTTTCGAGCAGCACCCGCGCCCATTCGCCCTCCGCGAGCAGGAATCCGGCGCGGCCGGTGAGGAAGCGCGCGCCGCCGTTTGTGCCGATGCCGAGGCCGTAGCCGAAACGGGGGATCCGGTCGAGGACGCGGAAGCCCTCGATAAAGCCGGAGAATGTCCGTTCGATCATGCCCCCGGCCACGGTGGTTTCGGCGGCCTCCGCCGATTCGACGAAACGATCCGAGAGGATGCCGACCCCCTGCTGCATGATGGGGAGAAAGCTGGAGATCCAGGCGATGGCGGCGGCGAGCAGAAGGAGACGGCCGAAACGCGTCATGGCATCCGGACGGACGAAAAGGATGAGCGCGAGGGAGAGCACCACGAGGCCCACGGAAGCGACCGCGGAGCGGCTGCCGGAAACGGCGATCGCGCCGAGGAGGGAAAAGCCGCAGAGCGAGAGAAGCCAGTTCTCCATGCCGCGGGTGAGGGCGCGATGCATGAGGAAGGCGGTCCCGGCGCTCAGATAAAAGATCACGCCGGAGACGAAGGAGAAAGTGGCGGGAGGCCGGATCTTGCCGCCGCCGGCGGTGATCTGAAGCGACTCGCCCAGGCCGACGGTGCGGTTGATGAAATGCTCCGGCGACGCCTGGAACTGCACCGCCATGAGGGCGGCCGTCGGAATGATCCCCACGGCGATCCACCAGCCCATCTTGCGGACGTGCTCGATATGAAAAACCTGCGGGATGACGAAGAGGAGCGGCAAATGCAGAAAGTTCGAGCGATAGCCGTAAAGGGTGACGAAGAGAAACTTCGATGGCGGAAGAAAAGGCTCGAGAACGAGGATCCCGGCGAGGAACGAAAGAATGCTGATGCCGAGGAGGGAAAACATGAAGCCGTTCCAGGGGAAGGCGCGGCTCCGCAGGGCGAGGGCGTAAATGAGCAGGACGACCGGGTCCCGGATGAGAAGGAGCGGATTGGAAAGCTGGGGCAGGGCCCATTTTCGCAGGGCGCCTTCCAGGACCAGGAGGATCAGGTAAACCCAGATCAGTTTGCGGATGGCTTCCCGCAGCCGGCCGGCCTCGCCCACCACGGGTGGAGCGGCGCCGGGTGCGGCGCCTTTTCGGATGGGGGGAGCGGGTCTCATCGAGCCTGCTGGAGGATCACATCCTGTGCCATTTCCACGGTCAAACCCCGGTAAGTTTCCCAGGAAAGCGCGGCCGCTCGCCGGGCCGCCGCGGCCGCCATCTCCGCGCGCCGGTTTTCCTCGCGAAGAAGAAGTTCGAGCTTCTCCGCAATGGCGGCGGAATCACGGATGGGAACGATAAACCCTTCCTCGCCATCCCGAATCAGATCGGGGGCGGCGGTGTGGGGAGTCGCGATCACGATGGTACCCTGCGCCATGGCCTCGGTGATGACGAGTCCGAATCCCTCGAAAAGGGAAGGGAGCACCAGAACGTCATGAGCCCTGATCTCGCGCAGCAGCTCGGGATGGGGCAGTGACGGAATCCAGCGGTGGCGGCGCACCGCCTCGTCCAGGGGCGGACACTTGTCCGAGGTTTTCCGTCCGAGCAGGGTCAGTTCCACGGAGCCTCCGAGGGTGGCCGCCGCCTCGAGCAAATAGGAGATCCCTTTGCGCTGGCCCAGCGAGCCCACGAAAATCACCCTGAGTTTTCCCGCGGACGAAGCCGGACGTCCCGTCATCACGGGGGGCGCCCCGTAGGGAATAATGCTGACCGGAACATCGAGGCCGGCCTGCTTCAGGGTGGAGCGGGTGAAAGTGCTGGCCACGACGACGTGGCTGGCCAGGCGCAGTTCCGCTTCCTTGCGGGCAAGTTTTTCCTCGCTGTCACGGCTTCCCGTGAGGGTCATGGACCACGCTGGCTCGCGGAGCGCTTCCTCGGCATAAATGGCGCGGGCGGATTTCCAGTAACCGATCGGCAGGTCGTAAATGCGCGCCAGCCCAAGGCGCCGGGCCATTTCGAACGAGTGGAAGGCGCCATCTTCGTAGGCATAAACCGCGCGGCACTTCGCGCGCTCGCCCAGTCGCGCGGCCACCCGCCGGTCGAGGGCGCGCATCACCTGGTCGATGCTGCAAGGCGCCGTTTCCTTTGCGGCGAGGAAACCCAGGCCAAGGCGGCCGCAAAAGAGGCGGCACAATTCCCGGCCCGGCATGGTGCGCGTCACCGCGCCGAGGGAGGAAGGAAGCGCGCGGCGCGCAAACTGTTCGCGAAGTGTCGCCGGCAGCAGGGAGTGAAGCCGGTTTTCGCGCTCCCAGCGCAGGCAGGTCCAGAATTCATCCAGCAAGCCGGCATCGCGCAGGGCCAGCGCAGCCTGTCGGACATTCTCGTTCCCGGTGGGATGGGAAAGAACAATCATGATACGACAGACTCCATCAGCTCGAGGTGACGCCGCGCGACAAGCTGGCTTGAGAACGCCGGGAGGTGCCCTTCCGCGGCCTGTCGCAAAGTTTCGGCGAGGCCCGGTTCGTATAACACCCGCCTGACCGCCGCGGCGAGCAGGTCGGCGCGCCCGTTGGGAAAGGTGATGCCGGCGGGACCAATGGCCTCGGCCAAACCGCCTTCGGCCGAGCCGATGACCACGCAGCCGGAGGCGAGTCCCTCCAGGGCCACGACGCCGAAAGGCTCGGGCCAGCGCGAAGGAACAACCATGATCTGATGCTCGTTTAAAAGCCGGCCGAGTTCTTCGCCCTGCCGGATCCCGGCGAAGGTGACGCAATGGTCGAGGTTCAATTCTCGGGAGAGAGCCTCGAGCACCGGACGCTCCGGGCCTTCGCCGACGATCGTGAGGTCGACCTCCAGACCGTCGCGGTGAAGGGCGGCCAGCGCCTCCAGGAGAAGATCGGCCCCCTTGTCGGAGACGAGGCGACCGACGAAAACGAGGGTGCGCGGTCGCGGGCCAGAATTGGTTACGCGGAAAACGTCGGTCCGAAAGGGGTTCGGGATGATTTCACACCGGACGTCGAGGTCGGCGGCAACAGCCCGGCTGATGGCGGCGTTGGTGACAAACGGAAGAGCGAGCCGTTTGAGCCGGTCATTCCAATGCAGGCCGCCGTCCGCTCCTCGAAGCCAGGTTTGGTGGAGGACCACCACGGGTTTGCGCAAGACGAGGGCAGGAAGAAGAACGCGGAGACTGATATTATTCTGGAAGACCACGTCGGCCGATCGGATTGCCGGGAGCAACCGCCGGAGACCGGGGCGGCGAAGCACGAAGAGTCCCTCGTGTTTTTCCGGACCGGCCGTTTCGGTCACAATCGTGACGTGATGCCCCGCGTCCGCAAACTGTTCCACCAGGATGGCGGAAACGGTTTCAATGCCCCCGACCGACGGCGGAAAGGCGTAGGAGGAAAAAAGGATGTTCATCGAATCGAGGAGGGGGCGCCGAACCGGCCCCAATAAAAGTCAGCGATGGCTCGGCCTTGCGCGCGCAGGGAGAAGGCAAAGGACCGGTCGCGCTTTGACCTGACCATCTGGCGAAGGGCGGAAACCAGAATGATGCCCGCACGCAGGAACGCGCTGGCCCTGCCGAAGTGGTCGTGGACGAGGAGAAGTGAATTGCGCGCGAAGAAATAGCTTCGGAGCGGGCTGGACACCCAGGTGCCGGGGTTTACCACGGTGGCGCCCCAGAGCAGGACCACTTTCCAGCCGGCGCGGGTGGCGCGCGCGCCGAGATCATGTTCATCGCCATAGGCGAAATAGCGCTCATCGAAGAGGCCGATCTCTTGTAGACATTGCCGCCGCGCCATCATGAGCGTGCCGTGTGGGACATCGATGACGGTTGGCCCGGCAGGCTGGCCCGGGGGTGCGACCGACTGCCGGACGCCATGCAGCCGGGAAAGATGCGGAATCGAGCGATCAGGATATTGCGGACAGGCCAGGCCAAGACGCGCATCCGCCTTCCCGGCCTCCAGCAGGCGCTGAAGACAGCCGGGCGCGGGTATGGCGTCGTGCGCGCTGATAAAACAAAAGTCCTCACCCGCCTCGAGCCAGGGCTTGAGCGCGACGTTAAGCGCTCCGCCCCAGCCAAGATTCTTCGGCAGCGTGATCAACTCCGCGGTGGTCGGGGTGAGCGCCTTCCGCAGGGTCGCCAGGTTTTCCGGGGTGGAGGCGTTGTCGATGACAACAAGGCGGAGAGCAATCTCTTCTTCGAGGAACCGGTGCACCGCGGCGGCGCACTCCTCCGGGCGATTCCAATGCACCACAAAGACCGTAGCGGAAGGGGAAGCGGCATTCATCGGGCGAGTTTCGCGATCAGGGCGCCAGCCTCTCGACGGCCCGCCCGTTCCCGATACCATTGGTGAAACGTGAAGGCCGTCTGCGGCAAATGCTTTGCGGAAGGAAGATGCATCTCCCGAGGGGAGATCCAGGCCGGGTCGGGCAGGCTGCCCCCTTGATAACGCTTCAGCGGATGGGGAAAGACGGGCAGGACCCCATGCGCGCAGCAGGCGGTGAAGATGCTCGATTTCATCAGGATCTCCATGGGGCGATCGGGCCGGTCGAAATAGTCGAGCCAGGCCAGGGCGGATTCACGAAGAACGGCCGCGGCCTCGTCGCGGGCAAGGGCCGGGAGAAAAACAGTTTCGAGGGAGGGTTCCGCCTGCAGCCGGGCCAGGAGTTCCCCGTCTGGCCGACCGCCGAAGAGAGTCAGTTTTTTCGGGGCCAGTTCCGGCGGCAACCGACGGAACAGTTTCAGAAACGAAGAGAGAGAACGCCGGACCAGGGCGGGACCGCCGCAGATGACCCAGCGTTGCGGATCGCGCGCGGCAAGGTCGGCCAAGGTCAGATCACTTTCGCCGAAGTTGGAAGAAATGGGCTGGAGGGTAATTGTGGCGCCGGGCGCGAGCGCCTGCAGTTGATCGGCCACGATCGGATTACTCACGAGAGAGACGTCAGAGCGAGAGGCCAGGGCGGAGGCGATCTGTTTTTGCACGCCCTGCAGCCAGAAGGCGCTCCGCCAGGGAGGCCCCGACGCGTAAAGTTCATGGAAGAAAGTGAGCCAGCGCGCCCCCGATCGGGTGGCTCGCGTCCGCTGCAGCCAGGGAAGCAGCCATCGCGGCACGCCGCGCGGCTGGTAGGCGTAGTTCACATAATGGAACAGCACCAGGTCGATCCCTTCGAGGTCGAGACCCGGAACATGGAAAGGAAGCACCGGAAAATCCTCCACGGGACCGGGATTGGTCTCGGAAAAAATGCAGAAGGAGGTCTCGATCGACTGGGAGACGCGCAGTTCCCGGGCGATGTTCAGGGCGTAATCGGAAACGCCGCCAAAAGAGCCGGGACGATCCGGCACGATCTGGAGCAGCCGTTTCACGCGTCGGCCCGCATGGTTGTTCCGCGGACTGGGCTTGCCGGGGTCAGAGCGGCCCGGTAGGCCTCGAGTGTCTCCGCCGCAATCTGCGACCAGGAATAATCGGCGGCGCGCGCCTGACAGCGTTCGGCCAGCTGTGCGTAATCCGGACCGTGCATGCGCAGGAGTTCGACGATGCGCCGGGCAAGAGCGGCAACGTCCCCGGCCGGGCAGAGCAGTTCCCGCCGCAGCGGCGCCAGGATCTGTCGCGGCCCGGAGACATCGTAGGCCACGCAGGGAAGACCGGCCGCGAGCTGTTCCAGCACGGCAAAGCCGAAACCCTCGACATAGCTCGGAAAAATTCCGAGGACGGACGGTGCCAGGAGCGCAGGCAGCTGTTCCGGTTCGAAGTCGCGCACCAGCCTGATCGCAGGGTCGTCCCGTTCCACCTTCAGGTCGGCCCGGACCTGGTCGTCGCTGGTGAGAGTGCCGAGGAAATGAAACTGGACCGACGGAATTTCGCGGCGAACCCGCTGCACGATCTCCGCCCAGTCCCGCGCGCCTTTGCGCACGCTCCACATGCCGATGAAGGAGAGGATTTGCCGCTGCTGACGCTCGAGGGCGGGGTTGCTGGCGCCGGCGAGGGCGCGGCCGAACTCCGCAGTGAGACCGTAGGGTTGGACGAGAAGGCGCGCCTTGATCGTGGGATCCGCCTGCAGGAGCGCGTTCTCATCGCTGTTTGGGAGATTGATCAGGTCGGCTTCCTGGAGCGAGCGTTCAGCCGCGCGGCGCATGCGGGAGGAAATGAGCCGGTAAAAGAAACGTCCGAGAAAACGGCCGCGGGGCTGGTTGGGCCAGCGAGTGTGGGCGAGCCGCGCAAATTCCTCGTAGGCGCGGGGCAGACCGACGGAACGGGCCACGAGCAGGCCGCGAAAGCCGAGGCTGGCGCGCGGGAACGGCAGGGTCCCGGCGAGGGCGTCCACGACGTCGTAACGAGAACCGGCCTGGCGAAGAAAGCGGCCCGCGCGCACGGCGAAGCGGAGCTGTCGCAGCGCGGTCAGGGCGGGCTGCGACGTCTCGGAGGGGAAGGCGTCGGTCAGGCAAAAAATATCGACGGTATGCCCGGCGCTGCGCCATTGCCCGGCCAGTTCCGAGAAAACGCGGACCGCGCCCAGGCGGCGGTCCCAGGGCAGATTCAGCACCATGAGGATGCGCAGGGGCCGGTCGTTCATCGGGGAAAAGTGCTCCAGAATTTATGCCGGACCGGGTTCACGTAGTGGCGCAGGACGAGGGAGGGTGCGGCGTAGCGATCCGGATAAACGAATTGATCGTCGAGCTGCAGGACGAAACGGGCGGGATCAAGCGGGGCGGCGCCGTTGGCGTGCAGGACGAGGTGGGTCAGAGATTGATTGGTAAAAAAATTGGGCGGGCCCGGCAATGAAAGAAAGCGATCACAGGCCACGGTCCAGTCGAGAGGACGAAAGAAGATGAGGAAACCGGTGTTCACCGGGGTCTGCTGCTTTTCCTTCTGGTTTAGGACACGTTCGTCGGCGGAGAGCTGGCAATCGGCCAGATAAAGGGCGGGGGCGCCGCCGGGCTCGGCGAGCAGCTCAGGCAGGGCGGCGGCGCCGGCAAAAAAGCGGACATCGGAATCGGTATAGATCACAGGTTCGTCCACCGGCAGGGACATGATCAACGCGAGTTGTTTGCCGGTGGGATGGGAGGTGAGATAGCGCTGCAGGCCGGCGGGAGCGGCCGGCTTGAACTCCGAGACGGCGCGGACGCCGACACAGGGGTCGATCGAGGTGAGGAAACGGCGATCCGCCGGCGAGATGGTGCCGTCGCTAACGACGGTAAACCGGCGCGGCCGGCCGGCGTGGCGCAGGAAGGAGCGAATGGAAGCAATCTGCTCCGCGAGGCCGGCAGCGCCGCAGTAGCTGTAGACCTGAGCGGCCAGCGGGCGGGGCGCGACCCGGACCGGGCCGCGCAGGCTGCGGGTGGCGAAGTAGAGCCGCCGAAGAGCGTCACCGCGGGCCCGGGCAAAATGGTAGCCGAAATTGATCATGTGGGTCCGTCCGGGAGGGGGCGGCGGAAGCCGCGGTAACTCAGCACGGCATTCACCAGGAGGTTGGGAGTTGCGGAAACGAGATTGAAAAGGAGAACGCCGTGCACGCTGGAGAGATCAAGAAAGGGGATGAGGGCCGCCTGGGTGGCAAGGGTGAGGGGGATGTAAGTCCAGGAACCGGTCACCCAGGCCTTGGAGGCATTGAGCGACCAGACTGCGCTGGTGAGCGCGCTCAGGACGGAGGCCGCCACCATGAGCAGGAGCTCGTTTTCGAGGTGCGCGTATTTGTTGCCGAGGATGAAGAGGAGCTGGTGCGGGAAGAGGAGAGCGACGAACAGGACCGCGGCGCTGAAGGCGGCGACCGCGCCCACGATCCCGGTATAAAGCCAGCGCAGGGTGCGGGCGTTGTGACACCGGGCAAAGGCGGGCACGAAAATGTTGGCCAGGAGAGTGCTGAGAACGGTGAAAATCATCCCAAGGCGGCCCAGCGCTCCCACCTCGGCGACCGAGCTGGCGCTTCCGCTCAGGAGACTGATCAGAAGAATGGTGATCTGTCCCTGGAAGCAGTAGAAGAGGGCGTTGGCCGCCTGATTGCGGATGAATCCCATCATGGCCCGGCGGTCGTCCGGGTTCGCCTGCGTCCGGAGATTGATGACCCCGGCGACGTAGCGCCGGAGAAGAAGATACTGGAGGAAGAAGGCGACGGTGAAGACGGCCACGGCCACGCCGGCGTTCAGGAAAAAGAAGACAAGGACGAGGAGAATGGCGAGACGGACAAACGCGCCGGTCAGGTCGATCATCTGGATGACCCGGATGTCGGAGCGCAGCCGCGGCACGACCCCGAGGACCCCGACGGAGAGCTGCACCCCGGCGCCGAGGAGGACGATGCCGGTGAGGAGCGCGGTATAACCGGCAGAGGCGCCGTTCTTCCGGAGCATGTAAATGAGCACCGGGGTAACGACGAGAACGGCACCGACCCCGAGGAGCCGCCGGAGACGCAACCCGGTGACGATGAGCTGGCCAAAGCGATCGCGATCATGCCAGACGCGGCCGCCAATCGAGACCAGGCCGATGCTGATGCCGATATCGGCCAGCAGGTTGATCGTGCCCTGCATGGTGTTGGCGATGGTGTAATAGGCGTATTCGCTCTGGCTGAGGACGCGCACCAGGAGAATACCGGCGAGGAAGCCGACCACCTGGACGAGGCCCTGCACGGTGATGAAACCGGTGACGATGCGGGCCCGGGCAAAGGCCCGCCGGAGGCCGGGTGCGTTCAGTTCCGTCACGGGCGAGGAAGGCGGCGTCGGTCCGAAAAAGTTCATGACGCCTTTAGGAGGAGGGCGCAGGGCGACGGAAAGGAGTCCGCGGGCGGCGGGGCGGAGGAGGGAACCGGCGCGGGCTGAGCGCGGCGGCGGGAGACGGCGAGGCGGGGCGCGTTTTTAGACGCGTCGCCCTTCTTCATGGCGCGAAGCCCCCACGCTTTCGCGCTCCTCTTTCTCGGTCGGCACGTTGTAGTACTCGGAATACTGGTAGTAGTAGTATTCCGGCAGCGAAGTATCGACCTGATTCAGGATGACTCCGGGGACATTGACCTGGCGATTGTAAAGCAGCTCGAGTGATTTGCGGGTGAGCCGGGCCGAGGTGTAGGAGAGACGCACGACGAAGAGAGTGGCGTCGATCTTGGGCGCGAGGCTGGTGGTATCGTCGGCCGCGAGGACAGGCGAGCTGTCGATCAGGATGTAATCGTACTGGCTGTAGATTTCCTTGATGAAGTTTTCCGTGGAATCGCGCAGGAGATGCTCGCTCGGCTGGGAGATGGATTTGCCGCGCGGCAGAAGGAAAAGGTTCGGGTAGGAGGTGGGCACGACGACTTCGCGCCAGTTGACCTCCTGTTTCAGGACCTCGGCGAAACCGATCCTGGAAGAGATGCCAAAGGCCTCGCGAAGCGCGCCGCGCCGAAGATCGCCATCAATCAGAAGGGTGCGGGCGCCGGAAAGCGCCATGGTGATGGCGAGGTTGGAGGAAACGGTCGATTTGCCCTCGTTGGGAACCGCGCTGGTGATGAGCAGGGTTTTCGGGCGGGGACCGTCGTAGGGCATGAAGAAAATGGAGGATCGGACGTTGCGGTAGGATTCCGCAAAGATATGCCGGGCATCGTCCGTCTGGAGGAGGGTCACGTTGCCCTTGGTCTTTTCTCGCGGAATCTGGCCGAGGACGTTCTCGGTGAAATGGTGCTGGAACTCGCTGAACGAGGCCATGCGATCGTCGATCCGGTCGAGCAGGAGGAGGATGGCCAGGCCCGCGAGGGCGCCGAGGCCGAGACCGATGAGGAGACTCTTGATCAGGCCGGGCCGAACCGAAACGGGCGCGGTGGCCTGTTCCATGATGGCCACCTGATCGTTGCTATCGACGATCTTGGAGACGTCGACGTCCTTAAGGTTGTTGGTCAGCCGGTCGTACAGAACCTTGAGCCGGTCCACCTTTCCCTTGAGGCGGTTGTACTGGGCCAGGCGCTGGCTGAGGTCGAGTGCCTTGGCTTCCCATTCCTTGATGTTGGTCTGCAGGTTTTCCATCTGTTTGCCGATGGAACCCCGGCGGTTCTCAAGCTTCTCGACGGTGTCGGCCCGGTAGAGGGAGATGAGGTTTTCCTGTTTCGAAATTTCGTCGTTGAGCCGGAGGATTTTGGGATGCTTTGGACGCAGGTCCTTCGCCAGGGTGTCACGCTCGGCCTTGAGCAGCTGGAGATTCTGCTTGGCCTTGAGGTAGTCACCGCCCGGCCCAAGGTCGGCAAAGGAGAAGGCATTGGAATTGGCCTCGGCCGCGGTCGGGGCGCCTTCGTCGGCCTGGCCGCTCACGCGATCGAGGTTCTGGTCGAGATCGAGGAGGTTAAGCAGGTCGTGCTCGGTTTTGAGCTGGGCAAATTGCTGGTTGAGCTTGACCAGGTAGGAGGCGGCGCTGTTTCCCTCTTCCTGGAGAAAACCGATGTTGTTCTCCTTCTGGAAATCGAGCATCTCGTCCTCGGCGTTGCGGAGATCCTTCTCCGTCTGGATAAGCTGCTCGGTGATGGCGGTGGTGACGGTCTGGCCCTGGTCGTCCCGCATGGTCTTCTTGAAGTCGAGATACTTCTGCATGACCGCGTTGAGGAAGGCCTGGGTATAATCCGGGGAGGGTCCGATGGCGGTGAGGTCGAAGATGGAAGTGCGCGGCTTCTGCACCACGGCAATTTCCACCGGGACCGACTGCATCTCGGGGTGGGTGGAGCGGACGAGCGCCTCGGCGCTGCGGCGCACCTCGGCGCTTTGCATGAGCTGGATCTGCGTGCCGTAGAAGTTAACGTTGTCTTCGCTGTAGACCGCGCCCTGGGCGAGATTGAGCTTGCCCGCGAGCATCATCTTGGCCGCGGAAAGGAACTGGGGCGGGGTCTGGTAGATCAGCCAGGCCTGGACGAACATGCCGATGCAGATGGTCAGGACCGGAATCCACCAGCGCCGGGCGAGGAGCGACCGGTAGCGGTGCAGCCTCGTGACAAGCGAGGTCGACCACGATACAGGCATGGTGCGGTCGGCGGGGGCGGAGGCGTCCATGAGAACTAGAAATTGACCAGCCGCTGCGGCACGTAGATCTGGTCGTCGGGCTGGAGGACGACATCGTCCTCCATGCGACCGCGCTCGATCACATCCTTGAGATTAACCACGAAGGATTCGCCGCTGCGCCGCGTAATTTTTACCTTCTTTTTGTCGGCGAAATCGCCAAAACCGCCGGCGCGAATGATGGCCTTGCTCGCGGTGTAGGTCTCATCCGGCGGAATCTCCTGGGGCCCCTGGCCTTTGACCGAGCCATAGACATAAACCTTGCCGCGCGACTTCTCGCTGACGCGATCCACCGCGAGGATAACGGTGGCGTTGTAATAGTATTCCTTCTCGAGCATGCCTTGGATCGTGTAGGCGAGCTGCTTGCAGGTCTTTCCGGAGGCGGGCACCAGGCCCACGTAGGGAACCTCCAGTTCGCCGTTATCGTTGACGCGGAGGCGCTGGGACTCCTCATCGCGGTCCTCCACGACGCGGAAGCTGACGAAATCGTTAGGGCCGAGCTGCTTCTTGTCGTCCAGGACGGTCATGGAATTGGTGCGCATGACCGTGCTGGAAACGGGAGGTGGTTCCGCCGCGGTGGCGCGGGGCACCATCCCCATGGGAGTGGGTTCCTGGGCGAAGGCCGTCCCGGCCAGGAGAGCCGGGAACGTCGCGATGACCGCAACCTTCAACACCCATGGAGAAAGAGGATGACAAAATCCCTCCGGAATAAATCTAGAAACTGTACGTCGCATCAAGGGAAACGCGGTTCTGCTGGTAGTCGCGGAAGTCGCGGTTGGAATCCTTTTCCGTGTACTGGTAGCGGGCCCCGACCGTGACATTGCGGGTGAGCTGGTAACCGAGGGTAATCGCGCCGCCGTAGCGGTTGGAATCCTCATTGATGACACCGCCGGATTCATCGGCGTCTTCAAAGAAGAGCTCGGTGGAAAGGAGGGTGTTGCGGATGATGTTCCAGTTCGCGGTGTGCCGGATGTAATTCAGCTCGATGAAATTCGAGTTCACGCCCAGGAGGCTTTCATGCCCGGCGGAGAGTGAATGCGTAATGGCCTCGTTCAGGCGGTGCGAGATCAGGATGTTGGCGTAGAAATCGTTGATGTCGTCCTGGTCGGGGAAGAGGAACGGGAGGCCGCCCCCGCCGCCGACGAAATTGCCGTTGTCGAAGAAGATCCCCTGATAGCCGCCGGCGACGCGCACCTTGATATTACTGGTGACCTGCGTCTCGAGGAACAGACCGCCACTGGTGGTGGTCGAGTCGTTCAGGAGCATTTCGTCGTAGTTGGTGAAGATGAGGTTGCCTTCCACGCCCACGCCGGTGGTATTGGTCACGGCCATGAAAAGGCTGCCGCTGATGATTTCGGCGCTGCGGTCGAGATAGGAGAAATCACTCTCGGTCGAGATGAAGTTGTAATGGTCGAAGCCGAGGGTGGCGACGACCGCGTTGGCGTCCCAGAGAACGGTGACACCGGCGGTGTTCTGGAAGCGGCCGTAATCGCTCACGTTACTGAAGCCGATTTCCGAGACGGGATCCTGCTCGAGGGAGAAGCGATCGTGGAAGTTGATGCGGAAATCGCCCACGAAGACATCGAAGCTGAGCTGCGAGCCCGGGGTGAGGAGGAGGCCGTTGGTATTGTTACCGGGATGATCAAAGTAGAAGGCGTAACCGGTGCCGATATCGAGGCGCAGGGTATTGAGCTGCGTCACCGGCCAGAGGGCGTGGAGGTTGATCTGGGGGCGGAAAATGAAGTCATCGCGTTTGCCGCTCTCGGCGAGGTCGATGTTGTCATTGAACTCGATCCCGGTGGTGGCGCTGAGGCGGAGGCGGATGGGGCCGGCCTGGAGGTTGTAGGGGATGTTATCGATGGAAAGTCGACGGGCTTCCGCGGCCTGTTCACCGGCGAGGGAGGGCCGGATCGCATCCTGAGCCTGGACCAGCGAGGTGGCGAGGATAAGGGCGAGCAAGAAAGCACCGGTGCGGGGAAGCAGCGGGCGGGTCGAGGAGAGATGGTTGCTCATAGGAGATGCGGTTTGGGTAGTTAGCAGATGGAGTACCAACATGCTGGGGCTTGTGAATTCTGTGCAGTGACCGGTTCGATGAAGCCCCGAACAAGCACATGCTTGATCGTGGTTTCGCCGCCCCGGACCTTATAATTTATGTAATCGGGACCCATTGTTATCCATGGGCAGGAAGGGAGGCAAGAGAAAATCCGGGGAACGGTTGAAAGGCGGGGCGGGGCGGGGAGAAGGCCTGCTGGAAAGGGCCACCCGGCAAAAAGTTACGGCGATGGCGCGATTCAAGCTTTTGCGGTGACTCATGAAGAGTTTTTCGCGCCTCCACCAGACAGCGCTCCCGCTCTGGGCGGCCTGTCTCAGTCTGGTTCTTTGCGGAGCAGGCCTTTCTCATTCTGTCTGGGCCGGTCCGACCGAGGAACCGATGACTGACTCGACCAATTTCGCCAAGAACCTGGCCCGGATGAATGCCGGCGCCAAGATCGAGGCCGTCTCCGGGGCAGGGAAGGAGGCCGCGGGCGTGCTGGTGATGGAGGATGGCACCATCTCCTGTCCGCTGCAGCAGGGCGAAACCAATTTCGTGGTCAGTCTCGCGAAAGTCTCGATGCTCGACCGGCTGACTTTCATCAACGAGAACGCCGCGGCGCGCGGCGAGTTGAAAATTGCGGTTTCCAACCGCCGGCTCCCGGCCGATTCCAATCTCTGGCAGGATGTGGAGGGGACAGTTCCCTTTAGTGAGAAGCGGATGTTCAATCTTTCCCTCGTGGGCGTGGAAGCGAAGTATGTGCGTCTCTCCTTCCGGGTCGACCAGGCGGGCAGCGTCGCCGGCCTCGGCCTGTATGGCAGCCGCAGTCTCCGGGAATTTTCCGAGCGTTTTGAGCAGCCCCTGACCATGGCCTACGCGGCCCCGGCCCGGTCGGCCAAGGATCAGCTTAACTTCAATTTCGCCAACCTTTATGCCCGGGCGCGCGTGGTCTATGTCAGTTCGGGAGCGCTGCCCGCAGGCGTGCGCATGATCGATGATGATGTCATGACCGCGTTTCGGTTCGCCCCGGCCGACCGGCATCCCACCGTGATCCTGGAACTGTCGGAGAGCGAGCGCCTGAATCGGGTGAGCGCAATTTACGCCATGGAAAGCGGCGAACTTTCCGTCTACCTGCTGGACAAGCTCCCGGAAAACCCGGCCAATCTGTCCGGCCTGCGTCCGACGGCCACCACGGTTGATCGCAAGGCCCACGGCAAGGCGGCAGTCGATTTTCATCCGCAGGGCGCGCGCTTTGTCCTGCTGCGCTGGACACGGGACGCCGCCGCCGAGGCAAGCCAGGGGTTTGAGATCGCGGAGGTGCACGCCTTCGGCAATGTTCCCTTCGCCTACCTGGACCAGGACGGGGCCCCGGAACTTTTCGCGGCCCAGGCGCCGCGGGGGGGCTGGGATTTCGGCAATCCGCTCGGGGTGCCGAGCGTGCCGGTCGTCAGTCCGTAAGGGAACCGCCGTCGGCGATCGGCGCCGCTGCGTGCGCGCCGGACCAGGGTCCGGGCTGCTCCCGGTCCGGGAAATCGGAAAGGCGCGGGTTGAGCCTGTCCGTCCCGGGAATGCGCCATCAGCCGGTGCGCAGGCAGGAAAATCAGTCGCGGCCACTACGTAAATGGCTGGGCATGAGGGGTGCTATATCCCTCAGCACACTCTCCTTGGCCATGATTCTCCAACGCTCTTTCCTGTTCATCCTCATTTCTCTTGGCACCCTTGTCTCGCCGGCGCGGGCCGTGTTGCTGGACTGGGATGCCGTGGCCTGGACGGCCGGTTCGCTCAGCAATTCCTACGACATCGACCCGAGTCACTCGGGCAACGACGTGACTGTGACGATCAGCGGGAGCACGGGACAGTTGCGGAACTCGATCTTTAGCGGGAGCCCGGCCACGCCCGCGGTGACCACGCAATTTGCCGGGGGCCTGACGCCGACGCCGGGCACGCTCAACCTTGCCCTCGATCTCTCGAACTCGGCCACGCAGGCCATCACGCTGACCCTCAACTTCTCGAACCAATATGGGAACGGGATTTACGACCTTGTGTTCACGATCTTCGACGTCGACTACTCGAATGCTTCGGGGAACACCTACCAGGACCAGGTTTCGGGCATCTATGGCACCACGCCCGGCGGCGCGCAGGTTGCGCCGGTCATCACCACCAGCGCCAACAATGCGCTTTCGGGGTCGGGACTGACCCAGGTCGTGAACGGAACGGCCAGCACGGCAGACAGCGGCGCGAGCTCCGCCAATGGCAACGTCGTCATCAGCTTCGGCAATGTCGGGCTGAGTTCGTTCACCTTTACCTACGGAAACAGTTCCGCCTTCGCCAATCCGACCTACCAGCACATCGGATTCTACGATTTCAGTTATTCGCCGGTGCCCGAGTTGAATCCGGCCATGGTGACCGCGGCCATTTGCGTTTCTGCCATCGGGCTGACGCATTGGCGGCGACGGCGCGTTCGTCTCACCAGCAGTCTGGAGAACTGACCCATGTCGCGAGCCGTCCATCATGTTGTCCTGCTTTTGGCGGGCGCCATGCTTTGGGCGGCCTTCCTTCCCGGCGCGCAGGGGTTTCATTGTTCGCCCGCTTTCACCCTGCCTTCCATGGAGGAAATTGGGGAGGCGACGGTGGAAGGCCTGGGGGCATCCGGGACCTTTCATAGTCCATTCTCTCCGCCGGCGGCCGATCCTGCGATCGCGAGCCCGGTGCGCCCCCGTTTCCAACACTATTTTCGGCGTGGACACCTGTTGAACATGCCTCCGTCCGCGGTGTTGTGCGGCTTCTCCTTTGCGGCGGCACTCGGCCTGCTCTTCCTGCATCGTGCGAAGGTCCGGTCACGACGATAGCAGGGCGCAGGTCGCGGCGGTGGAACGACGGGAGTTCCTGCGTCGCTGGGGACTGCGCCTGGGGATCGTCTTTCTCCTGGTGGCCTTGGGATTGATCGCGGCCGAGACCGGCCGGTCCGTGCACCGGCGGCAGATGGCCCACCAGGCGCGAGTCTACCTGGAGGCGGGCGAAACAACGCGGGCCGCCGATCTCGCGCACACTCTGCTGCGTGCCGACGAAAAAAACGTGGCTGCCTGTCGAGTCCTGGCTGAGCTGGCCGAGCGTGCGAATACCGCCGAGGCGGTGACGTGGCGGAAACGAATTTTTCATCTGGAACCCGGACGCGCTGATAACCATCTCGACCTGGCCGCGGTCTCCCTGCGTTTTAATCAGATCGACCTGGCCCGGCACGCCCTGGAAGCACTGCCCGCCACCTTCCGCGCGTCCGTCCGATTTCAGGCGCTGGCGGCTGAGCTGGCCCTGGCCACCGCCAACCCTGCGGCTGCCGAACATCATTTTGCCCAGGCGCTCGCCCAGGAGCCGGAAAATGTGCGGTATCAGGTCGGGCTGGCCCGGCTTCAATTGGCGGCGCCAAACCGGCAAAAGTCCGGGGAAGCGCGCGGGACGCTGCGCCGGCTGACAGCCGACAAACGGGTGCGGACGGAAGCGTTACGAGCCCTGGCTGGGGAGGCGCTGGAGGGCCGGCGATTCGCGGAAGCTCGAAGCCTGGCCACCGCCCTGAAGGAGGAACGGGACAGCTCATTCGACGATACCCTGCTCCTGCTGGAAGCTGCACACCGCTCGGGAGGAACCTCGGAGGTGCTCCCGGCCGCGAAAGCCGAGGCCGGCCGGAGTTGCCGCGAGGCGGCCCGCCTGATCTCCTGGTTGAACCAGCACGTTATGATGAGCGAAGCGCTCGAGTGGTCGGCGTTGCTTCCGCCGGAGGTGGCACAGGAACCCGTGGTGCGCCTGGCGCTGGCCGAATCTTATGGCATCCGTCGCGACTGGCGTGGTTTGCAAACATTCTGTCTCGACCAGGACTGGGGTGAAGGGGAGGCGGCGCGGCTGGCCGTCCTGAGCCATGCTCATCGCCGGCTGGGCGGAAAGGATCGGGCGACGCCGGAAGCAGACACTTTCTGGCGCGCGGCCGTCCAGCAGGCGGCTGACCAGCCTGCCCGATTGCTCCTCCTCGCGGAACTGGCGGATGGATGGGACTACGCCGAGGAGGCCGAGGCTGCCTACTGGTCGGCGGCAGCCGCAAGTTCACAGACCAGGCAGGTCCTGACGGCTCTGGAACGGTTCTATCGGAAGCGTCAAAACACGCATGGTCTTCTGCGCGTGGCCCGGCGTTTATGCGAGGTGGACCCGGGCGATCTTGCCGCGGCCAACAAGGCGGCCACGCTGGGTCTTCTCCTCATGGGCGACGTCTCGTCGCGGCGCCTGGCCGCGCGGATGCACCAGCAAAACCCGCAGAATGCCGCCTTCGCCTGCACCCATGCCTTTGCCTTGTTGAAACAGGGGCGGGTGGGAGACGCCCTGCAGGTGATGGAAGCGTTGCCACCCTCCCTGCTCCGGCAGCCGCCTCAGGCCGCCTACTATGTGATGATGCTGGTGGAGGACGAGCAGTTCGAGCGCGCGGGCGAACTCCTGCCCCTGGCCCGGCAGGCTGAACTTCTGCCGGAGGAACAACAACTCCTGCTCGCGGCCAGCCGCAAGATCGCGGAACGAGCCCCGGCGAAACCAGCCACCGAACTCGCCAAATCGTAAGGGAGGGACCGGGACGGGCTGGCCCGGCCCGGGGATTTTCTCAGTCCTGGGAGTCCGGAACCCGATTGGCGCGCTGATTGAGAAAGAGAAACGTGGTCCCGGATTTCAGTCGGCACGCGCGAGGGCAGAAAACACGGGCTGCTACGGAAATTAGAGCCGGTCCGGGCCGCTTTCGGGCGCGGAAAACAAGGGCATGGAAGTAGCTGTTTCTTCGCATGTCTTATGGCCGGATCTGCGAGGGAACGGTCAAAGGCTCCAGGGAAACAAACTGTGTTCGCACAATACGAGGGTCCACCATTTGCCAACGCCATCCAAAATGAAGACACGCAAGCTCCGCTTCCCGTCACTGCACCAGGGCCCGGCCCGGAATATTCTGCGCTTGTCGCGCGGGCTACGAATGATGCTGTTCGGGATTGGGATGTAACCAGCGGCAGGCTGAACTGGCCGCAGGGCCTGCGCGAGCTCTTTGGGTTCGATCCCGCGGCGGTTGAGCCGGCCATCGGTTTCTGGCAGCAGCGCCTGCACCCGGAAGACCGGGCCCGCGCTGCCGCCGCCATCCGCGATGCGGTCAAGGGCGAGGCCGGGCATTGGTCGGGCGAATATCGTTTCCGGGCCGCGAACGGCACCTATCTGCAAATCCTGGAACGGGCCTGCATCCAACGGGATGAGAAAGGCCGGGCAGTCCGGTTTGTGGGTTCCCTCATGGATATCACGGCGCGCCGGCAACTCCAGGAACAGGTCTGCCGTTCGCAGAGAATGGAGGCATTCGGCCAGCTGGCCGGCGGGGTGGCGCACGACCTGAACAATTTCCTCACCACCATCCTTGGTTACAGCGACCTTGTCCTGGCGGATGCGCCCGCGCGCGGCCATCTGCGCAACCATCTCGGAGAGATTCGCAAGGCCGCCCAGCGCGCTTCCACCCTGGCGGGCCAGCTCCTGGCCTTCAGCCGGAAACATCCCTTGCAGCCGCGGGTCCTCGAGATCAACACCGTGCTCGCGAATCTGGAGAGCACGCTCCTCCCGTTGCTGGGCGAGAACATTTCCGTTGTCGCCCATCCGCTGAAGACGGCGGGAGCGCACGTGCGTTTCGACCCGGGCCAGCTCACCCAGGTGCTGCTCAACATTTGCCTGAACGGCCGCGATGCCATGCCCGAGGGAGGTCAGCTGGATCTCTCCACCGGGCTGGAGACGGTGACCTCGCTGCCGAACGCTCCTTCTCTTCTGGAACGCATGGCTCCCGGGCGTTACGTCGTCATCACCATCCGCGATTCCGGCACCGGCCTGGCCGAAGAGGCGCGAGACCATCTTTTCGAGCCGTTTTTTTCCACGCGCGAGGGCCGCAGCGGCCTTGGCCTTGCCACCAGCTACGGCCTGATCCGCCAAAGCGGCGGTGACATTTCTCTTTCCAGTCAAAGCGGCCAGGGGACGGAGGTCCGCATTTATCTGCCGCTGGTGCCGGCGCCATCCGAGGCGGCTCCGCGCCGGAGTGAACGCAATCCGACGGGATCGGAAACGATTCTTGTCCTCGAGGACGACATTGGCGTGCGTCACTTTTCCATCCGGGTGTTGCGTTCGCTCGGTTACAACGTCCTGGAAGCGGCCAGTTCGGATGACGCCCAGCGTTTTATCTCGGAGCGCTCCCATCCGGTGCACCTGCTCCTGACCGACATCGTCATGCCAAAGATGAGCGGGCGAAATTTTGCCGACTGGCTGGGCCGGACCAGCCCGGAGACGAAAGTGGTCTTCATCTCCGGATATCTCGACGAATCCCTGCCCGATCCGTCGCCGGAGAGCGACCTGTTCTTCCTGGCGAAACCGTTCAGCCCGGAGCAACTGGCGTTGAAAGTGCGGACGGCGCTCGACCGGGTGCCGCCCCGGGCCCGGGTCTAGGCTCGCGCAAATCAATTGCCGAGCGGGGCGGCGGGGTTTATGCACCTCGCGTGGTGACCTTTCAGGAGATCGAAGCCGCCCGTGAACGGATAAAGGGCGCGGTCTATTATTCGCCCTGTCCGCCCTCCATCCCGTTGAGTGAACTGACCGGGATGGAGATCTACTGCAAGCTCGACAACCTGCAGCGGACCGGAAGTTTCAAGGAACGAGGGGCGCGCAACGCCCTGGCGCAGTTGCCGCCGGCGCAGCAAAAGCGCGGCGTGATTGCCGCCTCTGCGGGAAACCATGCCCAGGCGCTGGCCTACCAGGGCAAACTGCTCGGCATTCCCGCCACCGTGGTCATGCCGAAGTTCGCCCCGCTGATCAAACTGCGGAACTGCCAGAAGCTGGGCGCCACGGTGGTGCTGCATGGAAAGGATTTCGGCGAGGCCAAGGCGCGGGCGCACGAGCTCGCGGAGGAACGCGGCCTGGCCTACATCGATGGCTACGACGACCCGGCCATCATCGCCGGGCAGGGCACCATGGGTCTTGAGATCCTCGAGCAGGTGCCTGAGGTGCAGACAGTGGTCGCGCCGGTCGGAGGCGGGGGCCTTTGCGCCGGCGTCGCGCTCGCGATCAAAAGCGTGAGACCGGAGGTCACCATCGTGGCGGTGGAAGCCGAGAACGTGGCCAGCTTCAAGGCCGCGATGGAGGCGGGGAAACCGGTCCCGATCTCGACGCGCGCAACCTTGGCCGATGGCCTGGCCATCCCGCAGGTGGGAGCCAATGCCTTTGAGATCTTGAAAAAATATGTCGACCGGCATGTGACCGTCTCGGAGGAAGAGATTGCCATCTCGATCCTGCGCATCGTGGAGCTGGAGAAAGGTGTGGTCGAAGGCGCAGCCGCCACCCCGCTGGCCGCGGTGCTTTCGAACCAGCTCGATGATCTCGACGGCCGCAAGACCGTTCTCCTGTTTTGCGGAGGGAACATCGACCCGAATGTCCTGAGCCGCGTGGTGGAGCGCGGGCTGGTGGGCGACGGCCGGCTCTGCCGCTTTACCGCCGTCATCAGCGATCGGCCCGGCGGCCTGGCCGATCTGACCGCGCAGATCGCCTCCACCGGGGCCAGCATCAAACAGGTGGTGCATGACCGGGCCTTTGCCGGCTCCGACGTTTCCGCGGTGCACGTTCTTTGCACGGTCGAGACCCGGGATCACGAGCATCTCGCGGAGGTCCGACGCCGCCTGCAGGAGCATGGCGTGCAGACCCTCGACTCCCGTTAGTGGCCGGGTTCCCGGCCTTCCTTTACTTGAAGGAGGCGACGCGCTCCGTAATCTCTCCCATGCAATCGGGGGTGATGGAGAAAACGTCTCGGCAGTCGTCGGCCCGGTCCGCGCACGAGGAAAGTGACGCCGCGCTGCCGGGGTCCTTTGCCGGGCGACACATCGGGTCGAACCCGGAGGAGATCGCGGCCATGCTGGGCGCGATCGGGTTTGACCGGCTGGACGCGCTGATCGACGCGACCGTGCCGGCTGATATCCGGCTCGGCCGGGCCCTCGAGCTGCCGCCGCCGCAAAGCGAACAGGATGCGCTTTCCGAGTTGAGGACGATCTCGCGCCGCAACGTGGTCGCGCGCTCCTTCATCGGCGCGGGCTATTCGGATTGTTTCACCCCGCCGGTGATCCAGCGAAACATCCTGGAGAATCCGGGCTGGTATACCGCCTACACCCCGTATCAGGCGGAGATTGCGCAGGGCCGCCTGGAGGCGTTGCTGAACTTTCAGACGATGGTGACCGACCTGACGGCGCTCGATATTGCGAACGCCTCCCTGCTCGACGAGGCCACGGCGGCCGCGGAAGCCATGGCCCTTTGTCACGCGGCCATTCCCGGGCGAAAACGCTTTCTGGTTTCAAGCGATTGCCATCCCCAGACGATCCAGGTGGTGCAAACCCGAGCCCGGCCCCTTGGGATCGAGGTCACGGTGGGTGAAGTGGAGGGAGCTGGAGTGAGCGACAACGTCTTCGGCGTGCTGGTGCAATACCCGGCCACCGACGGCGCCCTGGTGGACTATGCCGCCCTCGCGGAATCGGTGCACCAGGCGGGCGGGCTCCTGGTGGTGGCGGCCGATATCCTTGCCCTGACGGTTTTGAAAGCGCCGGGCGAGTTCGGCGCCGACGTGGCGGTGGGAAGCACGCAGCGTTTCGGTGTTCCGCCCGGGTTCGGCGGTCCGCACGCCGCCTACATGGCGGTGCGGGACCAGTTCAAGCGCCACCTGCCGGGCCGCCTCGTGGGTGTCTCGCATGATGCCTCGGGCCGGCCGGCCTATCGCCTCGCGCTGCAGACGCGCGAGCAGCACATCCGCCGGGACAAGGCCACGAGCAACATCTGCACGGCGCAGGTTCTCCTGGCGGTGATCGCCTCAATGTATGCTGTTTACCATGGACCACGGGGCCTGCGGCGGATTGCGGAACAGGTGCACGAGATGGCGGCCCGGCTGGCCGGCGGTTTGCGCGCGCTGGGTTTTGAGATCGCGCACGCCCATTTCTTTGACACGATCCGAGTGGAGCTGGGTGACGGTTCGGCCCGCGACGTCGTGGAACGAGCCGCCCGCGCCAACGTGAACCTGCGTTTCCTGGGCGAGCACAGCATCGGAATTTCTGTCGATGAAACGACGACCGAGGCCGATCTCGAGACTCTTCTTTCCATCTTTCGCGGCACGCACGTGCGCGAGGAGGGCGGTCTCCCCGCCGCGGGATCCGCCGGGGCCCTGCCGAAGTCTTTGCAGCGCGAATCGGACTATCTCACGCACCCCATCTTCAATACGCACGACACCGAGACGGAAATGCTGCGTTACCTGCGCAAACTCGAGGCGCGTGATCTTTCCCTTTGCCATTCCATGATCCCGCTCGGCTCCTGCACCATGAAGCTGAATGCGACGGCGGAGATGTTTCCGATCTCCTGGCCGGAGATCGCGCGACTGCATCCTTTCGCTCCGCGCGATCAGACCGGGGGTTATCTCGAAATGTGCCGGCAGCTCGAGTGCTGGCTGGCCGAGATCACCGGTTTCGCCGCGGTCTCGCTGCAGCCCAATGCCGGGTCGCAGGGCGAATATGCCGGCCTGCTCGCCATCCGGGAGTATCACGCCTCCCGCGGCGAGGGACATCGCAACGTCTGCATCATCCCGCAATCCGCCCACGGGACCAATCCGGCCAGTGCCGTCATGGCCGGGTTCAAGGTCGTGCCGGTGCAGACGGAAAAGGATGGCGACATCGACGTGGAGGATTTGCGGGCCAAGACCGAGGCGCACAAGGACGATCTGGCCGCGCTCATGGTGACCTATCCCTCCACCCATGGCGTTTTCGAGACGACCATCATGGAAATCTGCCGGGTGGTCCATGAACACGGCGGACAGGTTTACATGGATGGCGCGAACATGAACGCGCAGGTGGGCCTCTGCCGCCCGGGCGATTTCGGGGCCGATGTCTGCCATCTCAACCTGCACAAGACCTTTTGCATTCCGCATGGCGGCGGCGGGCCCGGGGTGGGCCCGATCGGCGTGGCCGCGCACCTTGCTCCTTTCCTGCCGGGAATGGCCACGCTCGATCCGACCGGGACGGGCGGGGGAGCGGTTGGGCCGGTGGCGGCAGCGCCCTATGGGAGCGCCAGCATTCTCGCCATCTCGTGGATGTACATCCGGATGATGGGCGCAGCCGGACTGACCGCGGCGACGAAAAACGCCATCCTCAACGCGAATTACATGGCGAAACGGCTCGATCCTTTCTTCCCGGTTCTGTTCAAGGGGAAGAGCGGTTTTGTCGCGCACGAATGCATCATCGACCTGCGTCCCTGCAAAGCGGCGGGGGTCGAGGTGGAGGACGTGGCCAAGCGTCTGATGGATTACGGTTTCCACGCGCCCACGGTCTCGTGGCCGGTGGCGGGGACAATGATGATCGAGCCCACGGAAAGCGAGGCCAAGGGCGAGCTGGACCGTTTTTGTGATGCCATGATCTCAATCAAGGCGGAGATCGATGCGATTGCCGCGGGCCAGGCCGACCGGAAGGATAACCTGCTCAAGAACGCGCCGCACACGGCGGAACAGGTGGTGGCGGACAAGTGGGACCACCCTTATTCGCGGGAAGCGGCGGCTTTCCCCGCGCGCTGGACGCGTGAACAAAAGTTTTGGCCGGCGGTGGCGCGGATCGACAACGTCTACGGCGACCGCAACCTGATGTGTTCGTGCCCGCCGATGGAGGAATACGAAAGCTGATCCTGCCGGTGGTCGGCGTGGGTCGGCCGGTCAGGAGATGGTTCTGAACGATCGTTTCCGCGCCCCCCGCTGCGGGCGGCGAGTCTAGCCTTCCGTGGCCAGCTCGGTCGCCGGCAACCGGCGCGGCACCAGGCGCAGCGCGCTCCCACTTGCCTGCTCGGCGGCGGCGTCGCCGGCTTCGTGATACTCCGCGTCGCCGTTGACCGCCCAGACGTCGTAGAGCCTGGAATCCGCGATGATGTTCTCGGCGCAAAGCATGGCCGTCATCATGGCGTGATCCTGGTTGTTATACTTATGCATGCCGTTCCGGCCGACGAGATGGAGGTTGGGATAACGCTCCTCAAGTTCCTCCCGGATCGTGGCCACGTGCGTTGCGTAATGATCGTCGTAGACCGGGTAAGCCTTTTTCTGGCGCACGACACAGCCGTCCACGACATCGCCTTCGCGGGCCAGGCCAATCTGGCGAAGCTCACGTTCGGCCAGCTTGATCAGTTCCTCGTCGCTTGAGTCCCAAAGTCCGTCATGCTCGAAACAGAAATACTCGAGGCCGTAGCAGGCCTTGTCGGCCTCCGGGACCATCTCGGGAGACCACGACCGAAAATTCTGGATGCGACCCACTTTCACGCTCGGGTCGTGGATGTAGATCCAGTTGTCATCGAACATGTTTCGCTCCTTCAGGATGAGCATGACGGTGAGGAAGTCGCGGTACTTCAGGTTTTCGGCGGCGTGGCGGGCGCGCTCGGAGACCGCGGGGGCCAGGCCGCGGATCAACTCGCGCATCGGGGCGGAGGAAATGACATGCTCGGATTCGAGCTGTTGCTCGTGCCCGGCGGCGTCGCGATAGGTCACGGACCAGGTGCGCGCCTCTTCGTTGTAACTGCAGCCGGTCACGCGCGCGCCCATGGAGATGGCGCCTCCTTGTTCCTGGACGCGGCGGGCCGCGGCCTCCCACATCATGCCCGGGCCGCGCCGGGGATACTTGAAGGAATTGATCAGCGTCTTGATCACTTCCCCGCCCTTCCGCGGCTGGCGCTGGGGCAGGAGAGCGTTCTTGATCGCGCTCCCGAGGGAAAGCCCCTTGATGCGCTGGGCCGCCCAGTCGGCCGAGATTTCCCGGCAGCTCATGCCCCAGACCTTTTCGGTGTAGCTCTTGAAGAAAATCCTGAAGAGGCGTTTGCCAAACTGGTTGCTCACCCAGTCTTCAAAATTCGCCGGGTCGCGCACTGGGAACACCCTGGCCTTCATCCAGGAGAGAACGCACAGGATCGAGTTCAGCACGCCCAGTTTTCGCAACGCCTCAAAAGCCTTGAGCGGGTAGGAGAAAAATTTCCCGCCGTAGAAAATGCGGGAGGAACGCGGCCGCTCGAGCATGTCATCGGGCAGGATTTCCTCCCAGAGAGCGTTGACCTCTTTGGACTTGGAGAAGAAGCGGTGACCGCCAATATCGAAATGGAAACCCTTGTAGGTCGCGGTGCGTGAAATCCCGCCGACGTAGACGGGATCGGCCTCCAGCACGGTGACGCCGACCTGGTGGCGGGAGAGAAGGTAGGCCGCGGTCAAACCCGCGGGCCCGGCTCCGATGATGGTGACGTCTGTCTTCATTCTTTCTTAAGCGATCCAGTGGCCCCGTGTGAAGTTCCAGACGAACCAGGCCTGAAGCCCGAGGCTCGCCGCGCCCAGCAGCGCGAGGGCGGCCAGGCCAGACACCCGCACGGGGAGGGACGGGGTGCGAACGTGACTGAAAAAATGCAAAAGCGCCAGCACGATCAGCGCATGGGCGCAGAACTGATAACGCAGCATGCTTTCCATGTGCACGCTGGCCACGCCGCTGACGGCGATGTAAAACGTGGTCAGACCGCAAAAATAAAGACCGAGCCGCGCCGGCCAGGCGGTGCGTCGACGCAGGGCGGTCACCGCCTCCGTGGCGAAAACAGCCAGGAAGACCACGGCGCCGAGCGTCACCGTCAACTGGCTCATCCCGGTTGGATGATGAATCGAGGCCGGTTCCCAGCGGTAACTGGACGGTTTGAAGAGTGCCAGGTAATCAGGAAAAATCTGCCAGCCGGCCTCCTGCGTCAGCATGTAGAGGTCCCAGCGCCCGAACCGGACAAAGCAGTAGAGGAGAAAAGCCGCGCCTCCCAGCATCGAGACAGCGGAAAGCACGGCGGCTCCGCCGTAGCGACTCCACCAGGTGCGCGGCTGGACCAGGCCGGCCCGCCCCTCCCGCCCGAGACGATGCACCAGCGGAAAAAGGGCGCAGGGCAGGCCGACGATGCGCGTGGCCGACATGACCGCGCCATGCAGGGCCGCGACGATCTTCGCCGCGCGTCCGTTCGCCGTGCTCCAATAGATAAAGCCCAGCAGCGCCATGAGAAAAAGCGATTCGGAGTAGCCGGCGATCATGAAGAAGGCGGTGGGATGCACCGCCACGGCGAGGGCCGCCGCTCCCTGGGCCGGCGATGACACCCCCCAGCGACCGGCGATGAGGAAAAAATAGGTCCAAAAACCCCAGGCGGCGGCCTGCGCCGTCACCAGCAGCGCCGTGTAAGTGCTCAATCCGAAGAGATTGCCCACGCCGCCGGCGAGGAGGGGATAGGCTGGGAAAAAGGCGACGTTCGACACCTCCATCAGTTTGCGGGGCGTCGGCGGCAGCGTGGTCTGATAGCCGCGATCGATGATGTTGGCGAACCAATGGCTGTCGTGCTGGATCAGAGTGTGAAAACGGGTGAGGGCCGGTCCTTCCGGGGCCAGCCACCAGACCGCCATTGCCACCTGGAGCAGGGTGATCAGCAGGCCGGGAACAAGCGCGCGGATAAGAAAGCCGCGCATCAGATTCGTCCGCCCGGCGAGAGTGGAAAGCCGGGTCGCATCCCCGGCGCGAGCCGGGAGCCCGGCGCCGAGCCGCGAGCAACGCGGGGAAAGAGGACTGAGGGGGAGCATCCATGAAAAAAGCCGTGATTGGACGCGCATGACGAGGGTTTATTCGGAGCTCGGCGGACCGCCCGGGCGCCTAGTGCCCTCCCGTGACGGTATAGCCTTCGCGCCGAAGATCATCCGCCAGGTCGCGCTCCATTTCCTGGGCCGCCTCGAACGGCATCGGGTTGAGGTGTTCGTAGAGATCGGGCAGAAGACGCACCCCGTACTTTTCGACCACCCAGGAGGCCTTGTAACCGTTTTTGTGGTTCTCAAACCGGTGTTCCGGCGGGATGCCCGTCATGCCCACGTAAACGCACGGCCTGGCCGGGTCGCGCGTCGGATTCTCGGCCAGGACCGAGCGATGTCGCGCCGCTCCCGGATCAAGCAGGATGACATAAACATGATGGTGATGGACCGGGGCGCTGGCCGGGCCTTTCCGCGACCGGCGCCGCGTCACGCGGAGAGGCGGACGTTCTCCGGGAGCAGCCCGGTGTAGAGCGCCTCATATTTCTCGGCCGCCGTTTCCCACGAGAAGTCGCGCTCCATGGCGCGGAGGACCAGCTTTTGCCAGCGCGCCGGCTCGGCATAAAGGGCGCGGGCGCGCTTGATCCCGTCCCAAAGCGCCTCAACCTCGTGCGGGAAATAGAGGAACCCGTAACCCGTCTCCGCGGTTGGATCGTAGTCCTCGATGATTTCCTGGATGCCGCCGGCGGCGTGCGCCACCGGGAGCGCGCCATACTTCAGCGAATACATGGCGCTGAGCCCGGCCGGGTCGAGCCGCGACGGAATCAGGCTCGCGTCCATCCCCGCCTCGATGAGGTGGGCCACGCCCTCCTCGTAATGGCGGCGATAGGCGAACTTGTGCGGAAATTTCCGGGCCGCGAGGGCGAGCGCGGTCTCGAAGCGAGGATCGCCCTCGCCCAGGATGATCAGCCGGACGTCATCGGGCAGCAACCGGTCGAGCAGCGGCATGAGCAGGTCGAACCCTTTCTCTTCCACGGTGCGGGTGACCATCCCGAAGACCGGGCCGGAGGGATCCGGGGCGAGGCCGAACTCCTGCAGGAGCGCGGCCCGATTCCCGGCCTTGCCCTCGATGCTGGAGGAATCGTAGCGGTGCGGAATGAGATCGTCGGTCGCCGGATCCCAGCGGCGATAGTCGGCCCCGGGCAGGATCGAGATGAGCCGGTGCGCATTCTCGCGCAGGACCGGATCGAGCCCGTGGCCGCCGGCGGGCGTTTGCATCTCCTGCTTGAAGCGCTCGCTCACCGTGGTGATGGCGTCGGCATGGAGAATGCCGCCTTTGAGGAAGTTCAGGCGCCCGAAATACTCGACCCCGCGCAGGGTAAAAAATCGTTCGGGCAGATTGGTCAGGGCAAAATCGAGGCCCCAGAAGCTGCCCTGTTCCTCCAGGTGATGAATCGTGAGCACGGTTTGGAAGGGCAGACGGTTCGCCCGGACGAAGACGGGGATAAGGGCGGCGGCCCAGTCGTGCGCGTGCAGGATCTGCGGAGAGGGGGAGAGCCGCCGGACCAGCTCGAGCGCGGCCTTGTTGAAAAAAATGAAGCGGCTGGCGTTGTCCTCGTAGGATTCGCCTTTCTCCCCGTAAAGCCCTGCCCGGTCGAAAAAGGCATCGTTGCGCACGAAGAAAATCTGCACGCCGCTGGCCGTGCGGCTCTCGAGGAACTCGGCCACGAAGGTGCCGCCGCCCACGCGAATATCGACGGTCACGCCGGTATCCCGGAGATTGGCCGGCGGATTCTCGCGGATCTCGCGATGGAACGGCTGCACGATCCCGATTTCATGCCCGCGCAGGCGCAGCTCGCGCGGGAGCGCCTCGATCACGTCGACCAGGGCGGTGGCGCGGGAGAGGGGCGGACCTTCCGCCGTGATCATGAGAAGGCGCATGGCGTTACGCTAATGATTTTTCTTTCGCTGTCACCCGCCGCACCGCCTCCTGCTTATGGATTGACCAGATCCGCTGTCCCCGGCGCATCTCATCCCTAAGACCCGGCAGGATATTCCCGCGTCACCCAGGCCAGCGCCTCCTCCCGGGTGGTGAGAGCGCCTTCGAGCTGGCGAGTCTCGATCGCCTCGAGAATCTCACTGAACTTTGGCCCGGGCTTGAACCCAAGCGCGATCAGGTCGTGCCCGCCCAGGAGGGGCGGCGGGATGATCGGTTCATGGGCAAACTCCTCCCGTTTCTGGAGCAGAAACTCGTAGTTATCCAGCATCTGATGGCTGCCGGCGCAATCGACCCGGTGCAGCTCCAGCTCGTCGGGGAACGTCGGCCGGGCCATGAACCGTTTCAGTTTCGCCACGCGCATGTTCGGCACGTCCTTGAAAACCATGTGCTGGCGCACCATCTCCACGGTCGCGTCAATCTCGGCCCGCGAAAACCGGAGGCGCTCCATGATTTGTTCCGTCATCTCGGCGCCGACGCGGTCGTGCCCGCTGAACCGGATGCGCCCCGTCTCGTCGACCGCGTAGGTGGCCGGCTTACCGATATCGTGAAAAAGCACGGAGAAAACCAGCGGCAACGATGTTTCCGGCGGCAGCAGTTCGAGCATCAGCCGGGTATGCCGGAAGACATCGCCTTCCGGATGAAACTGGGGCGGTTGCTCGCACCCTTTCAGGGCCGACAGCTCCGGCAAGACCGCCTGCATCAGGCCGCTGCGGTCGAGCAGGTCCCAGCCCCGGACACGCTGCGGCGACAGGAAGATGCGAATGAGTTCCTCGCGGACCCGTTCCGCGCTGATTTCGCTGATGGAAGGGGCGGCCTCCCGCAGCGCTTCCCAGGTGTCAGGATCAATCTCGAACTCGAGGGTGGTGGCGAAACGGACCGCGCGGAGCAGGCGCAACCGGTCCTCGGCGAAACGTTTTGCCGGGTCGCCGATGGCGCGGATCACGCGCTTCTCGAGATCGGCCTTTCCACCCACGAAATCGATGACCTCGTCGGTCGCCGGATCGAAGAACATGCCGTTGATGGTGAAATCGCGCCGCTGCGCGTCCTCCTCCGGCGTGGAAAAATGGACGGCGCTCGGGCGGCGGCCGTCGAGATAGGCTGCATCGGAGCGAAAGGTGGCGACCTCGAAGTTCATTCCGTGCTCGAGCACGACGATGACGCCGAAATGCGCGCCGACCGCGTAGGTCCGGGGGAAAATCTTCTCGACCTGTTCGGGGGTCGCGTCGGTGGCGAGATCGAAATCCTTGGGCGGAACGCCCCGGGCCATGTCGCGCACGCACCCGCCGGCGAAGTAGGCCAGGTGCCCCTGGCGGCGCAGGGTGGCGGCGAGGTCGCGCGCGGTCTGTTCCATATCGCCGGAAGACATGGCGCAGCTTAGCGCGGCCCGCCCCCGGCCGTAAACAACTTGGACATGGTTCCCCGACCTGAGCTCACTCCTTGTCTCTTTCCTGCAGCCTGGATATCCTGGCGGACGTGATCACCCGGTGGCGTCGCAGGCCGTAAAAAAATGCGGAGCGGCGATCCGACCGAAACGCTTTTGTCTGATCCCGCGACCTTGAAAAACCAGCTGCAAAGAAAATGAGACCGTCCCCCTGCGCATTGGCTTCGACGGTCGCGGTTCTGCTTCTGATCCCGGCGCTTCCGGTACTCGCGCAGCAGCGCGGACCGCTGATCAGCACGGCGGTGGATGTGAATGGTGTTCGTTTCACCCACTCGAGCAGTTCAGGGAAGGAACCCCCGTGGATGAAAGACGTGGTCAGGAAAGTCGCCCCAAAGTATCCCTATGCGGCACGCAAAGCTCGCTTGGAAGGAAGTCTTGTTGTCCGGTTGACCATCGACCCGAGGACGGGCGCGGTGACAAATGTCACCGTTCCGAGATCGACGGGGACCTCGGTCCTTGATGGCGCGGCCATGCTAGCCTTGCGTGAATGGCGGTTCCGACCCATGCGATGGAAAGAGGTCGACATTCCGATCGCGTTCGTCCTTCCGCGGACCATCCGTCGCGTGATTCCGCCCAAGTGATCGGGCGCGATCCCACGCTTTCAAGAACCAGCAGCCCAAGGGTGTGAGATTGGTCGCCTTGGCGCATCGTGCATCATTACGATGAAATCAGCGGCCGTAACGCATGGCTCTGGCGGGTAACGTTATCCGCCGGGCTGAAAAGCGGAGTTATCGCGTTTTGTGAGGTTCGGGGGGTCCTTCGCTTCGCTCAGGATGACGGAAGAGAGCGGGCGGCGCGTGGGGAGGGGCTGACGGTTCGCGATTACGATTACGATTACGAGTAGGAGCAGGAGTAGGAAGGGAAACGGCGTTGTCAGGTGGGCGGGAGGAGCAGGGACCGGTCGCGCGCGGCGACGCAGCGCAATCGATCGAGCTCGAACCGGTGATAGAATATTTCCGCGCGGCGCCCATCGCTCCAGTAACCTGCGGCTTCGCCGGCGGCGTGGCAGACCAGGGCGAGGAGGAGCGCGGGCAGCGCGGCCAGCAAGCCGCTCTCGCGCAGCTTCCCACGGGCAATCAGGTCGCGCAGCAAACGGTAAAGCCGCAGGCCCGGGACGAGCGGGGCGAGAATCGTGCGAGCCAATTTTTCCCACCACGCCATGAGAACGGCGCGATGCGCGCCGAAGATCTGGCCGCCCGCCCAGGCATGGCCAAGGGAAGCGCTCAGACGCGAAATGTTCACGTGCCGCGTGACCGCCCGCGGCTCGATCAGAATTCTTCCACCGCGCGTGGTCATGCGCGTATTCAGCGCCCGCTCGCTCGCGTAGAGACGACTCAGTTCCTCGCGATAAAGCTCGAGCGCAGCCCGTTTATAGGTGGTGTTATGACCCGGACCGGCCACGACCTCCGCGCGGTCCCGGTGCCCGTACCATTCAACAAAGCTGCTCAGGAAACTGACCCTCCCGATGACCGAGCGGGGGTCGTTGCCGTTTTCCATGGCGGGCGCGACCCCAACGCAATCCTCCCGGTGCGCGGCGAGAATTCTTTCCGCCCATTCGCGATTCAACGTCACGTGATCTTCGATGTAGGCAATGATCGGCGCGCGTGTTTCGGCAAAAGCGAGCGCGAACCCCTGCGGCACGGAAGCGATTTCGCGCTGGGCGAGGAAACGCGCGGAATGAAAGCAATCGAACTGGCCGCGTGCGAGGGTGAGTTCGCCCGCGGTCGCGGCGGCATGGACGAGGACGATCTCGATCTGCTCGCGCACGGTTTGATCGCGCAGACTGGCCAGGGCCCGGGCGATGCGCGTGAACGAGTATGGGACGAGGAAAATGGCGCTTAGTGCCGGGGGAGCGGACATGGGGCGAACTCCGGGGATGGAGGGGGAGAGCACGAGCACGATTACGAGTATGAGCAGGAGGGGAGGGTGGCGGGAAGTTTTTGCCGAGCGCAGGGCGGGACCGAAGTTTATTCGACGTTTGCGGGGTCCTTCGCTTTGCTCAGGATGACGGCAGGGCGTTACGCGGCGGTTTTTGGTTCTTCGTCCGGTTTGGCAGCGAGCGAATGGATGATGAAACAGACCACGGCGATGCTGATGGCGGCGTCGGCGACGTTGAAGGCGGCGAAGGGGTTGGCAAACGGGACGTGGAGATCGAAGAGAAGGAAATCGACCACGTGGCCGTGCAGGAGGCGATCGGTCAGGTTCCCGATCACGCCGGCAAGGAGGAGGGCGAGGGAAATATCGCGCCAGAGATCACGCGCATGCGGACGCAGCAGGAGAATGGAGATGAGACCGAGCGCGGCGAATTTCAGGATGATGAAAAAGAGGTTGTTGCCGCGAAAAGCGCCAAAGGCGGCGCCGGTGTTGGTGACGTGGACGAGGTCGAACCAGCCGGGGATGACGGGGAACGCTTCCTCCGGGCCGATGTGCTGCAGGACAAGGAACTTGGTGGCCTGGTCGAGCAGATAAAGCGGCAGGGTGAGGAAGAGGATAAACTTCATCGCCCGGAAGTGTTAGCCGGACGGCGCGGCCTGTCGAATGTCGTAGAGCCGCAGCTCGGGATTAAGGATGTAGACCGGGCCCGGTTTCCGGCGCCAGACGAGTTTGCCCCGGGTGAAAAGTTCGCGGTAAAACTCGGCGCGCCGGTGAAACTGCTCCTCCGCGCCTGGGAGGGGGCTGGTGCCTTCAAACCGGCGAAATCCCTGGCGGGTGACGGCGACGTGCGTCACGCCCCGGGCTTGCAAGGCGGAGAACGAACCGAAGTCGCCGGCAAACGGAGCGGGCGGGAGCAGATGTTTTTCGGGCAGGAACCGGCCGAGATGGCAGCGGTTCTCGTAAGCGACGAGATGGTCGGGCGGCAAATGCGCGCGCATCCATTCCGCCAGGTCGCGCCGGTGATCGCGTGTGAAAGCGCGATGAGTGGCGAGAGCGACGTGGCCCAGTTGAAGGAGAAGGGCCAGGGAGAGAAGAGCAACCATCAGGATGGCGGGACGCCGAAGGCGGGGCGATGCGAGGGGCGCGAGTTGCCAGAGCCAGGCGAAACCAAGGCCTCCGACGAACATTAAGGTGACATCGGCCGGCAGGAGGTAGCGACCGGTCTGGTGTGCGCTGGGAGAAAGCAGGAGTCCGTAAAGAAAAGGGAAGCAAAGAAGAAAGAGGCCGGGAGCGAGCAACCGCGTCCGACGACGGACCCAGAGACTGGCGGCGAAAAGCGCAGAGAGGGTCCAGAGAGCGACCGGGACGTCGCGCATCAGACGCTCCAGCCAGCGAAAGGGGGGAGAGGGGAGACGCACCCCGGAGGCGTTATTGAGGCGGTTGAGTTCCCCGGTGACGCCGGCGAGCCAGTGCGACGGGTGGGCCAGGGCGGGCCAGTTCAAGAGTGCCATCGTCCCGAGAAAGGCGAGAAAGGTGAGGCCGGCCAGGCGCAGACGGGACGAAGCCGGGCTCCCGGAAACCGGCAGGGAGGGATGTCGGAGGAAAATGAGGAGGGCCGGCGCGAGCAGGACCGCGCCGATATATTTGCCGGAAGCGGCCACGCCGACGGCGAGCCCAAGGAAGGCCGCGCGGCCGGCGGAAAACTGTTCCCAGACCAGGTGAAGGGCGAGGAACGAAAGGGCGATCCCGAAAAGGAGGGCGGTGTCTTCCTTGAAAAAATGGGCAAACTCGAGCAGGCGCGGGTGGAAAAGGAGGACGGTGCCGCCCGCGAGACCTCCGGCCAGGCCAGCCAGGCGAAAGCCAAGAAGCGAGAAGAGCGCGACCGCCCCGGCGGCGAAGAGTGCGGCGGCCAGTCGGCCCGTGCGCGCAATGGCTTGTTCGCCGGAACCGTCACGAAAGCTCTGCAGGAGCGTGGCCGCATTGAGCAGGAGCAGAGGATGATGAAAATTGCGCGAACCCGTTTGCACCTGCCTGACCTTGCTCATCTCGTCCGGATGATAAGAGACGGGGAAATGCAGGTGTTGGGAGAAGAGAGTGAACGCTCCCGCAAAGAAGAGAAGGGCGAGGAGGAAGGGCCTGGTCCTCATGGGACCGGGGCTCAGGCGACCGGAAGGTGGGTAACGACGTTGGTGCAGCGATCGCAAAGCTCGGGGTGTTCCGGATGGCGCCCAACACTGGCGCGATGGCGCCAGCAGCGCGCGCATTTGGCGTGCGGGGTGCGCGAGATGGTGGCCGACGGTTCGCCCCCTTCGGAGGTCTCGAGGGTGAGATCGCTCAGGATGAAAAATTCCTCCAGCTCCTCCGGAGCGAGACCGGCCACGGCCGACGGGTTGCAGCGGAGAAGAACGGCGCCCTCGAGCGCATTCCCGATCAATTTTTCCTGGCGCGCCTTCTCGACGGCCTGGCCAATGACGGCGCGGAGTTTGAGCAACTGTTCAACCTGCTCCAGCGCGGCCGAGGCGCGCGCGGGCGCGGCTTCCGGAAAGGTTTGCAGGTGAACCGAGTCGCCGGGATTGAGATAGCCCCAGGCTTCCTCGGCGGTGAATGCGAGGACCGGGGCCAGAAGCCGGCAGAGCGCGTCATAGATCCGGCGCATGACCGCCTGGGTGGCGCGGCGGCGCGGCGAATCAGCGAAATCGCAATAGAGTCGATCCTTGGTGATATCAACGTAGAGACTGCTCAGATCGACCGCGCAGAACTGGTTGATGGTGTGGTAGACGCGATGAAATTCGAAGTCCGCGTAGGCGGCGCGGCATTCCGTGATGACGGCGTCGAGCCGCTGTGAGGCCCAGTGATCCACCACCGTGCCGCCGGTCGCGTCGAGACCGGCCGGGGCATCGGAAAAATTGCCGTGCAGGATGCGAAGGGTGTTGCGGATGCGGCGGTAGGTGTCGCCGAGCCGGGTGAACATCTCCTCCGAGAACGGGACATCGTCGGTGTAATTGACGCTGCTGACCCAGAGGCGGACGAGGTCGGCGCCGTGTTTGCCCACGAAATGGCCCGCATCCATCGGCTTGTTGTAGGTGCTCGACTTCGAGATCTTCCGGCCGTCGACGTCGACCACGAAGCCGTGCGTGACGCAGGTGCGGTAGGGCGCCCGGCCATGCAGGGCGACGCTGGTCATGAGCGACGATTGAAACCAGCCGCGGTGCTGGTCGGTCGCCTCGAGATACATGTCGGCCGGGTCGTGCAGCTCGGGATGACTCGCGCAAACGGCGGCGTGCGAGACACCCGAATCGATCCAGACGTCGATGGTGTCATTGCGATGACGGGTGCCGGCGGGCAGGTCGAGTTCGCGGGCCAGGGCCTCATCATCGAGCTCGAACCAGATGTTGGAGCCGCGCTGCGCCACCTTGTCGGCCAGGCGGCGGATCCAGTCCGGCTGGAGCAGCGCTTCACCGGTGGCGGAATAAAACACGGGGAGCGGGACGCCCCAGCTGCGCTGGCGCGAGATGACCCAGTCCGGGCGGGACTCGACCGTGCCGGCGATGCGGTTCTCGCCCCAGGCGGGGATCCAGCGCACCTGCTCATGGATGGACTCGAGCGCGGTGGCGCGGAGATCGTCGATGCGGATGAAGAACTGCTCGACGGCGCGGAAGATGATCGGCGTCTTGGAGCGCCAGCAGTAGGGATAGGAGTGCTGATATTTCCGCTCGGCCACGAGCAGGCCGCGCTTTTCCAGCAGTTGCACGATGTCGGCGTTGGCGTCGAAGACGTATTTCCCCACGAGGTCGGGCAGTTGCGCCGCTTCCGTGTAACGACCCTGGGGATCCACCGGCGAAAGGATCTGAAGCTTGTGCTGGCGACCGAGGTTGTAGTCATCCTCGCCATGGCCGGGCGCGATATGGACACAGCCGGTGCCGGTGTCCATGGTGACAAAGTCGGCCGGCAGAATGACCGAGTCCCGCTCGAGAAAGGGATGGCGCGCTTTTTCTCCATCGAGGGTGCGCCCCGGAAATGAGCGTAACGGTTCTCCGGTCGGTTCCCAGCCGGTCTCCTGGCAAAACGGGCCCACCAGTTTGTCGGCCAGGATCAGGATTTCCGTCTTCCCGTCGCGCTGGAATTCCTGCGCCACGTAGGTTTCCTCGGGATGCACCGCGAGGGCAAGGTTGGCCGGCAGGGTCCAGGGCGTGGTTGTCCAAATGACGATGGAGACGTCCCGATTCCCCGCCCAATCCTGCTTCGGGAGGGGGAAGCGGACGTGCACGGCCGTGTCTTCGCGGTCCTGATATTCCACCTCCGCCTCGGCCAGCGCGGTTTGCGCGCCTGTGCTCCAGAAGACCGGCTTGAGCGATTCGTAGACCAGGCCTTTCTCGACGAAGACGGCGAAGGCGCGCAGGATCTCCGCCTCGTACTCCGGGGCCATGGTCAGGTAAGGCCGTTCCCAGTCGCCGAGGACGCCGAGCCGCTTGAATTGCGTCCGCTGGATATCGACAAATTTGCGGGCAAAGGCTTCCGATTTCTGGCGCACCTCGAGCGGCGTGAGGCCGCGCGTTTCTTTCACGACCTTGTACTCGATCGGGAGACCGTGGCAGTCCCAGCCGGGAACGTAGGGAGCGCGAAACCCAGCCATCGTTTTCGATTTCACGACAAGGTCCTTGAGGATCTTGTTCAGGGCGGTGCCCATGTGGACGTCACCATTGGCAAAAGGCGGTCCGTCGTGCAGAACAAAAGTTTCCGCGCCGGCGCGAGCTTCCTGGATGCGCCGGTAGAGACCGGATTCCTCCCAGCGGGCGAGGATCTCCGGTTCGCGCTGGGCCAGGTTGGCCTTCATCGGGAAATCCGTCTTCGGCAGGTTGAGGGTTTCCTTGTAGTTCGGCGGCGCCATGGGAGCGGCGAAGCTACCACCCGGTATTTGCGTAGGCAACGAGCGCGAAGCGCCAATTGGGATCGCAGCGAACCACCACGTAGGGGAAAGAATTAGCGCGCGACGATTCCCCGGAGGAATCGGGGAGGGGCGGTGAAAAGTGCAGGGCGCCGGAAAATTTTCCGCGTCCGCCGGCTGGGGCAGCGGCGTAACCCGGTTGCTACGGCAAAACAGGGCAGGCTGCGCGGCAGGGGACGAAGCTTCGGCAACGTCGCCGCGCAGCCATTGCCGGGCGAGGCGGATCCACGACACTTCCGGAGCACCCGCGCAACAAAAAGGCCGATCCTTTTCGGATCGGCCCTTCGCAATTTTCCTTGGTCGCTCGCTCGTTATCTTCCGAGAGCAGGGTCGGCTTCCGCCGCAATCTCCGCTGCGGTGCTGCGTCCCGCCCTGGAACTCTGCTCGATTTCCTTACGTCCCACGACACGCAGATTGCTCTGGGTCGCGGTCCCGATTGATTTGACCTTAACTTTTTGCGGGATGTACGAACCGGTCAGCATCACGCGCTGAGTCTTTTGCTCCTTTGTTTTGGCATATGGCTCGATCATTTCATCCGCCACGGCGGTGAATGCCAATCCCACGCCAACGACTGCTGCCAGCGCCATCCCTTTGGCCACGTTTGTTCTCATAGTAATATAATATACCATCGGCAGGGAGGTTTGTCCCCGCCTCCTCCTACTTTTTATTCGCAACGCGAAGAATAACGGACGCACCGGGCAGGCGGGCCGGAAAAATAACTGCATCTCCCCGGCCGAACGGCCGCGATTGACGATTCAGAAGGGCGCGCCCCGGCCTTCGGCTCCGTCAAGACAATGCCTGATTCCAAGCTTCGATTGCTCCTGGTGGAGGATCATCCCGCCACGTTGCGGGCGATCACGTCGTATCTGGAGCAAAGCTACGAGGTGGAAGCGGCGGCGGATTTTGCCACGGCCCTGGAAAAGGGGACGCGCTCGGGGTTCGATCTCATGATCGCGGATCTGAGCCTGCCGGACGGGAACGGCTGGGAATTGCTGGAACGGTTGCAGCGGCGCAGTCCGGTCAAGGCGATCGCGATGAGCGGTTACGGCGAGGAACGCGATCTGGCGCGGAGCAGGACGTCTGGTTTCCTGGAGCACCTGGTGAAACCGGTCACCCCGGAGGAACTGGAGGAAGCGATCATCCGCGCGCTCGCTGCCGGCGAAGGAGAAGCCTCCGAGCCGGGAAAAGGGTCCCGGACAGAGTAATCGAGTCCGAAAGGAAGAGGGCGGACCCCTTTCGGAGTCCGCCCCTGATCAGCAGCCTTTAGTGGCCGGTGGACTGTCCCGGTTGACCGGACTGTCCTGGTTGTCCCGTCTGTCCGGGTTTTTGTCCGGGCTGGCCCGTCTGTCCGGGCTGGCCGGTTTGACCCGGTTGCCCGGTCTGGCCCGGCTGATTCTGCTGCTGTCCCGGCTGCGTGCCGGATTTTTCCTGTTCTCTGTCCATTGATCCTCCCTGTTGAACCCATGGTGCCCGCGTCGGCGGACACTCATGGAGAAATCGCCGGAGGCGACCGGTGCCGGATGGCAGAAAAATGCCGCGGGATTTTCACCAGCCGGCACGATGTTCAGCGGCGTAGTGTTCCGTGGGACGTGAGCATTGCTTCGCAATGGGCGTTGTCCCACAGTGAATGAACACGATGTCAGAACTGAAAACGCCGTCGGAAGCCGCCCCGGATCCTGCGGCCACGGATGAGACGAGCGAGAACGCGCGCCATGGCGTGGCGAAACGGCGCGACGCGAGCGAACCAGACGCGGTGGTTGGTCTCGGCGCCTCTGCGGGAGGTGTCGCGGCGCTACAGCAGTTTTTCAGCGAGATCCCCGCGAAAACGGGCGTGGCCTTCGTCGTGGTGATGCATCTCTCTCCCGAGCACGAGAGCAACCTGGCTGCCGTCATCCAGCAAAAGACCGCCCTGCCGGTCCTGCAGGTAAACGGGCCCGTCCGGGTGAACCCGGATCATGTCTATGTGATTCCGCCCAGCAAGCAGATGACGTTCGCCGAAAGCACGCTGCACCTCGTCGAGCCGCAGCAATCAATCGGGCGCCGGGTGACGATCGATTTGTTTTTGCGCACGCTGGCCCAGGCCTACGGGCAGCGGGCGGTCGGGATCATTCTCTCCGGGACCGATGCGGACGGCGCGATCGGGATCAAGCATGTGCGGGCGCAGGGCGGGGTGACCATGGCGCAGGACCCCGGGGAAGCGGAGCACAGCAGCATGCCTCTTTCCGCCATCAGCACCGGGATGGTGGACTGGGTGCTGCCAGTGGCGGCGATGCCGCAGAAGGTGGTTGAGTTTGTCGAGAACGAGCGGCCGGATGCAGTTGCCCCCGGAGGTTCGGGATGCGCCGGAGGCGAACTGTAAAGGTGAGCGACGCGCCCGGGGGCGAAACGATCTCAACGGAAACGCGGGAGTCGGAGGATGAATCCGCGCTGGTGGAGGTACTGGCGCACCTGCGCGGCCAGACCGGTCACGACTTTGCGCATTACAAGCGGGCGACGGTGCTGCGACGGGTGGCCCGGCGGTTGCAGGTCAATTCGCTGGAAACCATCCCGCAGTATCTCGGTTTTTTGCGGCGGCACCCGGCGGAGGCCCAGGCGCTTTTACAGGATCTCCTGATTGGCGTGACCCATTTTTTCCGGGATCAGGAATCCTTTGCGGCGGTGGAAGCCCATATGCCGCAACTCTTCGCCGGGCGGGAGAAAAAGGATGACCTGCGGATCTGGGTGCCGGGGTGCGCGACCGGCGAGGAGGCCTACTCCCTGGCCATGCTTCTCTGCGAACAGGCGGAGCGCCTGCCGGCGCCGCCTTCGCTCCAGGTTTTCGCGAGCGACATTGACGAACAATCGGTGCACGAGGCGCGCCAGGGTTTTTATCCCTCCACCATCGAGGCGGACGTCTCGCCGGCGCGGCTCGAGCGTTTTTTCCGCAAGGATCACGGCCGCTACCGCGTGCGCAAGGAGCTGCGCGAGAAGGTTCTTTTCGCGGTGCATAACCTCCTGAGCGACGCCCCGTTTTCGCGGATCGACCTTGTCTCCTGCCGCAACCTCCTCATCTACCTGACGCCGGAGGCGCAGGAGAGAATCTTCGACATTTTTCATTTTGCGCTGCGCCCCGGCGGGCTGCTGTTCATGGGCGGCTCCGAGGGCGCGGGCATCGAAGCATTCTTTGCTCCGGTCGATTCGAAGCACCGGCTTTACGTCCGGCGTTCGGTCCCGCGGCCGGCCTGGCGGGTGCCGATCCTGCCGCTGGCGCCCCGGCGGCCGACACCGGTCTCACGCGGGATCATGGGCAGTCGCATCCTGTCGCCGCTCGTCCAGGCGGGCTTGAAAGAGGCGGGCATCGGCAGACCCCGGGACCCATCACGGGGGCCACGAGCGCCGCGCCGCGCTCTTCGGCGAACTGCACCTGAAGCTCCTCGAGCAATATGCCCCGCCCTCCGCGGTCGTGAACGAGGAGCACGACATCATTCATCTCTCCGAGAAAGCGGGGCACTACCTCCAGTTCTCGGCCGGAGAACCCTCGGCCAATATTCTCTCTGTGATTCATCCGGCGTTGCGGGTGGAATTGCGCACTGCGCTTTTCCGGGCGTCACAGGGCGGCGAGGAAACGGTTTCAGGCGCCCATTGCACAGTCGAGCTCGGAGGCACCACGGAAGACGTGGCCCTGCAGGTCCGGCGCCTGCACGGCATCTCCTCGGAGGTATTTTTTCTCATCCTTTTCGTCCGGCGCGAGGGCGCAGCGGAGACCCCGCCGAAATCGGCGCAGGGCGTGACCGGCGATCTCGAGGAAGAGATTCTCTTCCTGAAGAATCAGTTGAGCAGCACGATCGAGCAAAGCGACGCCTCGAGCGAGGAGTTACGGGCCTCGAACGAGGAGCTCCAGGCCATGAACGAGGAGATGCGTTCGGCGGCGGAGGAGCTGGAAACGAGCAAGGAGGAGCTGCAATCGGTAAACGAGGAGTTGCTCACCGTGAACCAGGAGCTGAAGAGCAGCGTGGAGGAACTCAGCCGGGCCAATACCGACCTGAGCAACCTGATGGCGGCCACCGATATCGGGACCATTTTTCTCGATCGGACCCTGCGCATCCAGCGGTTCACGCCGAGCGCGCAGCGTATCTTCAACCTGCTTCCTTCTGATCTGGGCCGGCCGCTGGCCGATATCACGCACAAACTGCAGTACGAGGGATTGATCGAGGAGGCGTCCCACGTCCTCCAGGACCTGGGCACGGTCGAGCGCGAGGTGCCCATGGGCGAGAAAAGCTGGTTCCTGACCCGCCTGGCTCCCTATCGCACGAGCGAGGATCGCATCATGGGAGTGGTGGTGACCTTTGTGGATATTTCCCGTCGCAAACAGGCGGAGGAAGAGGTGCAGGGGACGCTTTCCCTGATCCAGCTTGCGACCGACGCCGCCCGGGCTGGATGGGGTTCATGGGAGGTCGGGACTGGCAAGGCCACCTGGGACGCGCGGGCCCGGCAAATCATCGGATTCGAATCAGATGAGAAGGCATCCCGGGCCGAGGGGTGGCGCGAGCGGATCGTGGCCGAGGATCGGGCAAAAGTGGAACAGGAGATGACGAAATCGGCCGAGGAGAAACGGGATTTCAGCCTGGAATTCCGTATTCTTCGTGACCGGGGGGACGTCCGCACAGTGCGCATCACCGGGCGTTTTCAATATGATGTGGAGGGACAGGTCCAACGGGGCACCGGCCTGGTGGTCGATTACACCGAGCAGCGGGAATTGGAGGAGCGGTTGCGCTGGCTTGCGATCAGCATGGATTCATCCCACGACGCGATCACGACCTTCACGCCCGAGGGCAGGATCTTGAGCTGGAACCATGGCGCGCGGCTGCTTTACGGCCGGAGCAGCGAGGAGGCGCTGGGACAGGACATTTCGTCGGTGTTACCGGCGGAAAGCGCGCGGGAGACGCGTGCGATTTTTGCGCGGCTGCGCGAAGGGGAACCGGTTTCGCAGCTGCAACTGGAGCTGCCCGGCCCGAAACGGGGCCGGGTTGTGGCCTCGCTGACCTTTTCGCCCGTCCGTTCGCCGGGGGGCGATGTCATCGGCGTGGTGGCCATCGGCCAGGATGTTACCTCGATGAAGGAGGCGGAAAAGCAGGTGCGCGAGAGCCGGGAACGTTACCGCCTGCTGGTCGAGGGCGCGGCGGATTACGCCATGTTTCTGATGGATTCCTCCGGGATCATCACGCACTGGAGCACCGGCGCGCAGAAAATTTTCGGGTGGAGCCCGGAGGAAGCGGTGGGGCAGTCGGGCGGAATTATTTTCACGGCGGAAGACCGGGCCAATGGGGAGGTGGACAAGGAAGTGGAGGTGGCCCGCGCCAAAGGGGCCGCCTCGGACCGGCGCTGGCATGTGCGCAAGGACGGTTCGCAGCTCTGGGTGGATGGAATCATGCGCCGGTTGGACGATGAGAAAAGCGGCGAGCTTCGCGGCTTTGCCAAGATTTGCCGTGATGCGACCGAATATCGCCGCAGCCAGGACGCGTTGCGGCACGCCCACGAGGAACTCGAGCTCCGGGTGCGGGAACGGACGGCGGAACTCCAGGCGATGAACGATACACTCGAGGCGGAGATGGAACGGCGGCAAAGCCTCGAGCGCGAGATTTTGCAGGTCACGGAACGGGAGCGGGCCCGGATCAGCCAGGACCTGCACGACAGTCTTTGCCAGGAGCTGACGGCCACGGCGTTTCTCTTGAAGCTCAGCGCCAAGCGGGTGGCGAAGGAGGACGTCTCAAGCGCCGAGGCTTTCCGGGAGGCGGCGGAGACGGTGAACCGCAATGCCGGCCTGGCACGTGAGCTGGCCCGGGGCCTGCACCCCATGGTGCTGGGCCCGGGCGGTCTGCCTTCCGCCTTGAAGGAGCTTTGTTCGCGGCTGGGCGGTTCCGTTAACTGCAGTTGCGAATGTCCGCGCTCCGTCCGGATCGCGAGCCCGGATATCGCCTTGAACCTCTACCGGATTGCGCAGGAGGCCGTGGCCAACGCCATTAAACACAGCAAGGCCACCGGCATCACGCTTTCACTTAAACGCGATAAAAAGGACCTGGTTCTCACGGTCAGGGACAACGGGACGGGGCTTGGACGGAAAAAAGGGAGGGGAATGGGCATCCACTTGATGCAGTACCGTGCGAACGTTTCAGGCGGGACGCTCGAAGTTTCGTCGCAACGAAACAAGGGCACGACCGTCACATGCCGGGTTCCATTAAAAAGATAGCTAACGGAGAGAAAAGCGAGACCGCGGAGAAGATCCGCCGGATCCTGGTCGTGGATGACCACCCGCTTTTCCGCAAAGGCGTGGTGCAGCTTCTGAACGACGAGCCGGATCTCCAGGTAGAGGGGGAAGCGGCGAGTAATAACGAGGCCCTCGGGGCCATTCGTCGCGAGCCTTTTGACCTGGCCGTGGTCGATATCGGCCTGGAAGGGAGCACCAACGGAATCGAGTTGACCAAATCGATCCGCGCGGAGAAGCCGGATCTCCCCGTCCTCATCCTTTCCATGCACGACGAGGCGCTTTTCGCCGAGCGGGCCCTGCGCGCGGGCGCCCGCGGTTATGTCATGAAACGCGAGGCGCTCGACCAGTTTATCGTGGCGGTTCGGACCGTCCTGCGGGGCGACATCTTCATCAGCGAAGAGATGTCGCGGCGGATGGTATTCGCCCACATCCAGGGCGGGACCGAGCCGCGGGCGCCGATCGACCGCCTGACCGACCGCGAGCTGGAAGTGCTCCAGTTGATCGGGAAAGGACGCGAGGTGAAGGAGATCGCGAAACAGTTGAACCTGAGCGCTAAGACGGTGGAAGCGCACCGGGCCCACATCAAGGAGAAGCTCAACCTGGCCAACGCGCGCCAGGTCGCGCGCTTCGCCATGGAATGGGTCAGCCAGAGCGAATCGTAAGGGCGCCTTGGCTCAGGGCCGCGGCCCGTCGCCGTCACGCGCCCGTTTCATGATTCGGCGGGATTCCCGGCCGATGCGATCGCTTTCCGCCAGGAGCAACTCCAGGTCGCGCCCAAGAAGGGTCCCGGTCGCGGCGGCTTTTCCGCCGGCGCTCTTGGATTGTCGGGCGCGACTGCGCTGTTTGGCCGGTTTTGCCATGGTTAGTTGGTGAACAATTTTTAATTTCGTCGCAAGAAGAAGTGCGGATGCACTCCCTGTCGGCGGTCGGGAAAGAAAATTCTCCGGCCCCCTGACCGGCCGAAAGTGCTCTTATCGACGAAACTGCTGGCAGCTTTATTCGCCTCCCCTAGATTCCTGCTCCGATGAAACGCTCTCTGCCTCTGCTCATCGTTATCGTGGTTGCGCTGGCGGCTTCGGCGGGCGCCTTCCTTCTTTACCAGGAGATGAAGCCCGCAGTTCTTACCTCCACCGGAAACGCCGCGGAGCCGGCGGCGGCCGAGCCTCATGCCCGGGGCCCCAAGACCGCGCGAGTGACTCTCGAGGAGTTCGCCGATTTCCAATGCCCGCCGTGTGGCAAGCTTTCGCTCCTGTTGAAGGGGATGCTGAACGAGTTCCCGGGCGATTTGCGCGTTGTCTTTCGCCATTTCCCGCTCCGGGGCCACCAGCACGCGAAGGAAGCCGCCGCCGCGACCGAAGCGGCCGGGCTGCAGGGAAAATTCTGGGAGATGCACGATCTGCTTTACCGCGAACAGGCTCTCTGGAGCCGGCAGCCTGAGGTGGGCGCGCTCTTTGAGAACTACGCCGGACAGCTTGGGCTCGACCTGGAAAAATTCCGGGAGGATCGCGCCAGCGCCGCGGTCCTGGAGCGGGTGGCGGCCGACCAAAAATACGGGACCGGCCTGGGGGTGAACAGCACCCCGACTGTTTTCGTGAACGGGCAGCAGGTTCCCGCCAAGGGGTTGAACACGGAGAGCGTGCGCAGGGCGATTCGCGCCGCGCTGACGCCGACGCCATGAGCCAGACGCGCCGCCAAAAAGAAAGGGCCGCGGCGGTGACCGCCGGCGGCTCCCGCTTCAGAACGGTTGTTTTCACCGCGATGGCTCTCCTCGCCGTGGTGGGGTTGGCTGATGCGATCTTCCTGACGGTGGCCCATTTCACCGGGGCCACCGCGGTTTGCGGGGGCTCGAGCGGATGTTCCGCCGTCCTGACCAGCCAGTACGGGAAGATCGGGCCGGTTCCGCTGGCGGCTTTCGGGGTCGCGGGCTATTTCACCGTCTTTGCTCTGGCGACGTTCTCCGCTTTTGGAAGGGTTGCGGCCGAGAAACTTTTGCGACCGCTGGTCTGGCTGATGTTCGGCGGGACTCTCTGGCTGTTGTTTGTGCAGGCGGTGCTGTTGAAATCGTACTGCCGTTACTGTCTGCTCTCGGCCGCGATCACGTTTCTGATTGCCGGTCTGCTGGTGGCCCTGCCGCGCCGCGAGTCCTGACCCTCCGCGCGAGAGGGGGAATTTGGTTTCGGCTGGTCGCCGCCCGGAAATGGATATAGAAAATCCTTGTAAACCGGTATTTGTCTTGGTCAATATGACTCCTATAAGGAAATGGGAGCTTCCAGCATGAGGCAATTTTCGGCGCAGACGGCCGCGCGCACTTCCGCGACGACTTCGATTCGCTCGAATTTTTTTTTGAACAAAAAGCATCCGGGATACGTCAGGCGGCGTGCCGACACACGAAGAGGGTTCAGTCGAATCCCCACAGTTCCCGTAGTTCAACCCAAGGAATTCCCTATGTTTCATCTCTTCGCTTCCACCGTGACGCGCCTCGGCGCCTCTCTCGCGATCGCCCTTCTGTTCTGTTGTTTCATCGTGGGCAACGCGCTTGGCCAGGCCAACTGTTCCGCCCCGGGGATTCAGGTTCTGGCTGATCCGGCCGGCGATCACAACGCCGCCGCGGGCACCTCGAAGCAGGATGTCCTCTCCGTCTCGATTGCCGAACCCGGCTCTCTGAGCAGCACCCTGGTCTTCACCATGAAGGTTGCGGATTTGAGCGCGCCGCTCCCGATTAACGCCTTTTGGAAAATCTACTTTAACGTGGGAGCGACGGTGCATTTCGTGGAGATGTCGACCGATGAGCTGGGCGTGGTGAGTTACAACGAGGGGACCTCGGCGACGAACCTGGACACAACCGAAGGCCCGATCTCCGGCAGTTATACCTCCGATGGGACTATCACGCTGTTTGCTTCCGTCTCCGCCGTGGGAAACCCCGCGGTGGGCTCGCAACTGACCGCAATCTCGGCCCGGACACAGACGCTGATCGGCGTGCTGGGCACCGGCGGGCTTGATCACGATTGATAACAGCAACAACCAGACGGGAACGAAGGCTTACACGCTGATTGGCAACGCGGCCTGCACCGGCAGTACGCCGACCCCGACTCCGACGGCTACGCCCACCCCGACGCCTCCCGCAGGCGGCAGTGCCTGCACCCTGAATCCCGCCGGCCCGAATTGTGTCTGGGACGGCACGGCCCCCGGTGGTTCGTCGCCTGAAGGCGAGGACACCTGCGTGGAAGGCGTGAACTGCCAGACCTTCCTGCTGACTCTCTCCGGCACGCCGGCTGACTGGATCGGAAAGAAGGCCCGCATCACGATCAGCGCGAACGATGCCAACAACGATTACGACGTTTACATCCACAAGGGCCCAAGCAATACCGGGCCGATCGTGGGCTCCGGGGGGGCTCCGGGTACACCGCCGGAGGTGGTCGAGCTCGACCCAAACAATTCGAGCATCGGCACCGGCGTGTTCGCGGTCCGGGTGGTTTATTGGCTGACGCCGACCGGCGTGACCGATCAGTATCATGCAGTGGCCGAGGCGGTCGGCGCGCCGACCCCGACGCCCACGCCGAGTGTGACCCCGACGGCGACGCCGACTCCCGGAAACGCAGGGCAGCCGCGCTTCTTTAACCACTACACGGGCCAGGGCGTCGCGGACGATGCCGGTGAGCCGACCCTTGGGGTGAACTGGAACACTGAGAACGTGAACCGCGATGCGTCCGTCGTCGCGCCTCCCGGAGGTCGGACCACCGGCCAGACGTTCAAAAATTACACCCGCGCCAGTGACGGAACGTTGACCGAGAACCAGACTTTCAACGGCGGAACGACCAATTACTACGGCGGATTCCTCGCCTACATGCTCCGCTACAACTTCGATGACTGCGAGTCGCCCGCGAACACGCTTATCGACCAGATGCCGATCACCCTGCCGGCAGCTCCGCGTGTCTACGGCGATCCGATTCTTTTCGTTGATCGCATCACCGGCCGGACCTTCGTCTCGCAGTTGCTCGGCCTGACGCCCGGCGGCAGCACCATGGAATACACCGATAACGATGGGGAAACCTTCCTGCCGAGCGAGGGCGGAGCGCCGTCGCAGATCGATCACCAGACCATCGGCGGCGGTCCGTTCCGCCCGATCGGGCCGATCACGCCGACGGGCCCGTATCCGCATGCCGTTTACTACGCGTCCCAGAGCGTGGCCACCGCCACCTCGCAGTTGAGCGTGGACGGCGGCATCACCTTCCCCGCGCAGACGCCGATGTTTACCATCGCCGACTGCGCCGGTCTTCACGGGCACCTCAAGACGGGTGACAACGGCATCGCCTACGTCCCGGACAAGGCCTGCGCTGCCGCCGGCGTTCCCTTCGTCTTCGGCGGCGAAGCCTCCGTGGTGGTCTCCGAGGACAACGGCATCACCTGGGATGTTCGTCCGGCCACCGGCGCGCGCAGTGACGCCGGGGTGGATGATCCCTCCGTGGGCGTTTCCATGTGCCCTGACCCGACGGATTGCCCGGACAAGGACGCCCGCAGCAACACCATTTATCTCGGGTTCCTCTACTCGGACGATCCGGCCACACCGGGCGTGATTGAGCGGGCTCGCCCTGGCATCATCAAGTCGACCGATGGCGGTATGACCTGGTCGGCGCCGGTGGACATCGGTGCGATCTCCGGGGTGAAGCATGCCGCCTTCCCGGCGGTGGTTGCGGGCGACCCGGATCGCGCAGCCTTCGCCTTCTTCGGGACCACCACCGAAGCATCCAACTTCGATCAAGCCGAGTTTGCCGGTGTCTGGTATCTCTACCTCGCGACCACTTTTGATGGAGGCGCGACCTGGGATGTGCAGAACCTGACCCCGAACGATCCGATCCAGCGGGGCGGTATCTGCGGCGACGGCACCTGCCGCAACCTGCTCGACTTCTTTGATGCCGAGATCGACAAGCGCGGCCGCGTCCTGCTGGCCGGTGAGGACGGTTGCATCGGGGGCTGCGTCAACGGCGGGCCCAACTCCTTCACGGCCAAGGCGTTTGTCACCCGGCAATCGGGCGGCCGCCGGATGTTCGCGGCCTTTGACGGCGAGACCGACACGCCGGGCAACCCGACCGTTCCGGGAGCGCCGGCGGTTTCGGGCCAGCTTGATGCCGGCAACACCAAGGTGACCCTCGACTGGCCGGTGCCGGATAATGGCGGCTCACCCATCACGGCCTACCGGATCTACCGGTCCTACAACCAGGGCGGGCCTTACAACGATGCCTCTCTGATCGCGACGGTGACCAGTCCCGGCTTCATGGACATCACTTTCGATCCTGCGGAGACGGACAAGTTCTATATCGTCACCGCGGTAAATGCGGAGGGTGAAAGCCCCTTCTGCCGCGAGTTCGCACCAGTGGTTTCGCTGGTTGACCCGATGCCATGGTGCAGCCTGCCCGGCGTCCTGGTCACCAACGATGTCCTGCCCAACGGCGCGGACAATGACTCGGGCCAGAACACGCCGGTCGATCCGCGCGTCAACGCCAAGGTTCTCCATATTGCAGAGCCCTTCGTGGACGCAACGACTGAGCAATTCTTCTTCACCCTCCAGGTTGGCCCTTCGGCGGAAAACTCGGCTCCGCCGAACAGCCAGTGGTTCATCATCTGGAACCGGCAGATGCCTGATTCCAATTATGACCGGGCCTACGTCGCCATGCGGACTGATGCGAGCGGTAATCCGACCTTTGAGTATGGCAAATTCGGCGTGCCAATCCCGCTCGACCCCACGAACCCTGTTATTCCGACGGGCACGGAGAATACGCCGGTGAGGGAGGGTGACGCCGATGCTGGCAGCTTCTATAACCCGCTCACCGGGGTGATCCGGATCGTGCTCGCCAAGAGCAAGCTGCGCGCGTTTGAAGGAGCCGCCACATATCAGGCCGACTCCGACCTCGCCGGGACCAACGTTCGGACTTACTTCAACCGTCCGGATCCGGGTCAGCGTTCGCAGAACAATGCCTCCGACATCACGGGCGACGGCACCTACACGATCAAGGGGAACGTCTCCTGCGCGATGCCGCCGGATCTGGTGAGCGCCTTCTCGCGCAAGACCCATGGCACGGCCGGGGCCTTCGATGTCAAGCTGGCCCCGCTCGTTCCCGCCACGGCCGTGGGCGTGGAAAGCCGGAACAAGGGTGACGACAGCCACCAGGTGGTATTTGTCTTCTCAAGCCCGGTCAGCTTCACCGGTGCCACCGTGACGCCGGGAAGCGGCGGGACAGCGGCCACGCCCACAACGAGCACAAACGGAAGCGAGGTTCTGGTGAACTTCACTGCGTCGAATATGCAGACGGTCACGGTGACTCTTCAGGGCGTTTCCGCCGGGGGTGTGGCCGCAGATATTGCCGTGCCGATGGGAATTCTGCAGGGCGACGTCAACGGCACGCGCACCGTCTCGGGCGCTGACGTGAACGCGGTCAAGGCTCAGCAGAGCATGCCCGTCGTCCGCGACAACTTCCTTACCGACGTCAATGCGACCGGAACGATCACGGGCGCCGATGTGAATGCAACCAAGAGCAAGCAGAGCACCGCACTTCCCTAACCAACCCAAAACCCAACCCAAATAGAAAAGCAGCCATGATAAAAATGAAATACATCTACTCCATTGCCGCCGCGCTGATCATCTCGGCCGGATCGGCTCTTGCCGACGTCAACCTCGTCTTCGGTTCGCCGAGCGCCTCGGTGGCGCCTGGTGGAACCTTTGACGTGACTCTTAACCTGCAGGTCACCGGAGCGGAACAGGTCAACGGCGTGAACTACTTCCTGCAGGAGCTCTCCTCCGCGGGATTCTTCATCGTCAGCCGTACCATCACCGGTAGCCTCTTCGACGATCCCTATTTTTCCAACGCGACCGTGGCGACGTCGCCCGGCAATGCGCTTGATCCAATCAACAATTCGGACCTGGGCGCCACCACCGATACCGGCGTCTTCGCGGGTGCCGGCAGCCACTTCCTGGCCACCTACACCATTGGCGTGGGCAGCGGCGTTACACCCGGCAGCTTCACTCTGAGCACGACCGACACCACCGGCATCGGCTGGAGCGGCACGGGCGGTGACCCCAGCGAGGAGAACCCTTTCGACAGTCACGCCAGCATGAGCGTGACCGTGGTGCCGGAGCCGGCCACCTGGTCGCTCCTGGCCCTCGGCGGCCTTGGCACCATCGGCATGACGGTGCTGCGGCGTCGCCGCGCCTAGTCCTCGTTCGCCGGATGCTTTACAGCGGGCTGATCGGTGATCCGGTCAGCCCGTTTTGTTTATTGCCTGGAGAGATGCTTCAGGACGGCACGGGCCAGGCTGGTGTTCTCGTCGATCTGTTCCGCCATGCTGGCACCGCTGCGGTGCTGAGACGGACATAGAGACTGGCGGAGGCACATAAAGTGCCCCGGCCTTGTGATCGCCCATCCAGAAGGCCTCTTCGCCGACATTCTTGACGCTTTCCGGGCGCCGCTTGGTCTTCTGCTCCTGGATCATTTGGAAAGCCGCGGGAGAGAATGTTTCCCGCCAGACTTCCCGCACGCTCCGCCCCTTTTCGCCGGCGGAACGGACCACGCGAAGGGTGACCGACTTCTTCGGATCCTTGGCCACGTAGAGACATTGCGCGATGTGAAGGCCGTTTTTCGTCTCGGTGATCGATTTGACGTCAGTGATCTCGGTTTCCTGGAGACGGGCGATTTCTTCCCGCGGAAAAAGGGTGCAGGCATCCGGTCCATCGCCGGACGGCGGGGGCGTTTGCGCCACGACGAGCGGGGCCGCCAGAAGCGCGGTCAGGGCGAGAAATGAAGAGAGGTGCATGATCTACGATCCTTTCGTTGGGTGCAGTTGGGAAAGCAGGTGGGCCGCCAGTTTCCTGGCGCGTGCCAGTCTGTCCTCCTTGGTGCCGGCACTGCCGACACTGGCCATGATGATGTAATCCGGCGCCAGCACGTGCAGGGCGTTCATGCGGTCGTCGACCGCCCAGAGCGCCTGCCGGCCGAGGCCCTCCACTTTCTGCGGGGCCAGTTTGATTCCCCCCTCGGCCCGCGGATGATCCACCAGGCTGTTGGCCGGGAACATTTCCTTCCAGTGAACCTGGAGCGCATCGGCGCCGGCGCCCGGGCCAAGCTGCCAGACGGTGAGATTGGCGGAATTGGCGGGGGAAGAGGCGGCGAAATAGCAGCTCGAAACCACCAGGCCGTTTCGTTCGAAACGATTGGGCGTGGTGGCGACCGGGGCTTCACCCAGCGCGGCCTGCATCACTTCGCCGGAAAGAAGGGTGCAGACTTCGACCGGGGAGTGTCGCTGGTCGCCGACCGATTCCAAAGAAGCGGATGATGAGGGACCAGTTCGGTCCGAACAACTTACGCCGGCGAGGGCGAAAACGAGGCAAAGCAGAGCCGGCCACGCCCCGGGAGAATACTTTTGAGGAGAAGAAAAACGACGGGAACGGACGCGCATTCTGGGGACCACGCACGATTCTAGCCCTTTGAGCGCTTTGCGCATCGCAAATCTATTTTTATGAAAAAAGCCACCCAGGATAAAGCCTTCTCCCGCACCCGCCTCCTCGTCGCCCTCGCGCTGATGATGAGCAGCAGTGCTTTTGTTTACATGGCCATCGCCGCCAATCCTTCGTCCGGAACGATCACGCCGGCCGGGCCCACCCTCACCTGGGTGGGAACAGGTAACGGCCTTCCGCCCGCCGCGGGCGGCCGGGCGGATTGCATCGAGGGCCAGAATTGCGACTCCTACACACTGACGATTTCGGGCAACCCGGCGGACTGGGTGGGCAAACAGGTAAAAGTCAGGATCAACAACACCCTGCCCAGCACGGACTACGATCTCTATGTCCTGAAAGGCTCGCTCAACGGCGCGGTGGTGGGATCCGATGGCCGCCCGCCGAGCACCTTCGAGGAAGTGGTGCTTGATCCGAACAGCCCGAGCATCGGGACGGGCGTGTTTGTGGTGCACGTCGTCTACTTCGCGGTCCCCCCGGGCGACCAGTATAACGGTGAGATTTCGATTTTGACTGGCGGCGTGATCCCGCCGGTTCCCGCCCCGCAGGCGAGTGGCGTTGCTCCCCGTTTCCAGGTGCACACCCCTCCGCCCGCGGGCGCAAACACCCTGGGAATCGACGCGGCCGAACCGTCGATTGGGGTGAACTGGGACAGCGAAACCGGCACCAACGGCGGTCGGGCCATGTATATCGCCCTGCTGGAGACACTGCGGATCACTTTTGACGACACCTGCCCGTCGTCGCCCTCGGCCCTCTGGGAGGATGTCTCCTTTGCCGGCACCTCGGCGATCACGTTCGACCCCATTCTTTTCACCGACCACGGGTATCCGGGGGGGTCGGGCACCGGGAGAACGTTTGTTTCTCAACTGGTCTTTCCGGCAGGATCAATCGCGAGTGCCTCCGCCTATACGGATGATGATGGAACCACCTGGTTGCCGAGCACGGGCGCCGGGCCGGGGTCCGGTATCGATCACCAGACGATTGGCGGCGGCGGTCCTTATGCCGCTCCGGTTCCGCTTAACCCGGCTTATCCCAATCCTCTCTACTATTGCGGCCAACTCCCGAATGCCACCTGCGCGCTGAGCGTTGACGGCGGCCAGAGTTATGGCCCGGCCATTCCGGTGGACGCTGGCGGCGAATGCGGCGGCTTGCACGGCCACATCAAAGTCGGTGTGGACGGCAGCGCCTATCTTCCGAACAAAGGATGTGGTTCCGGACAAGGCGTCATCGTGAGCCATGATAACGGGCTGACCTGGGATGTCCGGACCGTGCCGGGCAGCGCGGCGGGCGAGAGCGACCCCGCGGTTGGGATTGGGCGCGGCGACGAAACCGGCGGCAAGGGTCGTGTTTATCTTGGCTATGCCCATGGCGATTCCAAGGCGGTGATCACGGTTTCAGACGATCGCGGCTTGACCTGGAGCACACCTTACGATGTCGGGGCCAAGTTCGGCGTGAATGGCGTGGCTTTCCCGGCGGTGGTGGCCGGTGATGATGATCGCGCCGCGTTTGCCTTCTACGGCACGCCCACGATCGGCAGTGTGCAGGGGGCGAAGTTTGCCGGCGTCTGGCACCTTTACGTCGCCTACACTTATGATGGTGGAGCCAGCTGGCATACGGTGGACGTCACACCCAATGATCCGATGCAGCGCGGCTGCATCTGGCTGCAAGGCGGCTCAAACATCTGCCGCAACATGCTCGACTTCATGGGCGCAGATGTGGATGCGCGCGGCCGTTTCCTGGTGGGCTACAACGATGGGTGCGCGGGCGCAGAATGTTCGCAGGCCACCCCTGGCGCGGTGGGTAATTCCTACACGGCACTCACAGCCATCGCTCGTCAGTCCGGCGGCAAGGGCCTTTATGCCGCGCACGACGCGCTTTTCCCTGATGCGGCCGCAGGTGCCGGGTGCTCCCTATCTGACCGCGCGTCGCAACGGCGTGAACTCGTATGTGCAGTGGTCGGCCTCGAACGACGGCGGCTCACCCATTACCGGTTTTCGCCTGGAAAGCTCGACCAGCCCGGCAGGTCCGTTCTCGACCGTCGCCAACGTGGGCGCGTCGCAGATGCGTTACATCGACACGGTCGACATCTCCGAGCCGATTGTTTATTACCGCGTGGTCGCAATCAACGCCGTCGGCGAATCCTGCGGAGGCCTTGCCATTCCAGCGCCTTATAACGGCGATTCCTCGGCTCCGACCGGTTTCCGGATCGCGAACGATCCCGCGGGCGACCAAAAAGATGCGCCGGCTGATCCCGATCTCGATGTGCAGACCCTCGCCATCCATGAGCCGGCCACCGGCCCGCACGCTGGGAAGATGGTCTTCCTGATGAAGCTGGCCGGACCGCCCAGCGGCAACGACAAGCGCTGGCGCATCATCTGGGATTCGCCGAATGCGGTTGATTTCACCCAGGATCCTCCGGCCAACGTCGGACAATTCTATGTCGGCATGGTTACGAACGAGGCGGGGCAGACCAGCTTCGATTACGGGACGGTGGAGACCGGCGTGGTCGGGCTCGTCCTGGGCGTGCCGGAGACCCGGCCCGCGGGTGTGCCCGACGCGGGCATCATCGGAACGGACGGCTTGATCACGATCGTCGTCTCCAAGGACAAGATCGGCAGCATTAACGTCGGTGATTTGATGGGCAACTTCTCGGTGCGCACCTATCGCACACCGGGGAACAATTACGTCCGGTCGACCGACGCCATTGATGCCACCACGAATGCCGATGCGAACGACCTGGCGAGC
>CAWIBO010000003.1:0-515312 GCA_963834385.1 uncultured Verrucomicrobiae bacterium
TCGAAGCCAGCTTGGCAAAGCCGGACTTGAACGCCTCCACCAGCGTGTCGATCTCCGCTTCGGTCATCGGCGTGGAGAACACGCACGCACCCGTGCTGATGATGCTGCAACCTTCGTTGTAGAGGTGATCGAGCAACGCCTTGAGTCGGCGCGACTCGTCGGGCGTCGGGTAGGCATCGCGGTAATTTCGTGGCGGCGTCTGCTTCATGTGCACCAGGAACATCGAGCCCGCCCCGGTGACGCTCGCGGGCGCGCCCGTCGCGCGGATCGCGTCTTCGATGCCGTTCCTGGCCCGATCGGTCAGCGCGTTCAGGCGCGCCACCGCGGGTCGGTCGAACTTCAGCATCGCCGCCATGCCCGCGGTCATGCTGATCGGGTTGGCCGTGAATGTTCCGGAGTGCGGGAACACGTAGCGGGGCGACTGCGGGTTGAGCACATCCATGACTTCGGCGCGGCCGGCGACGGCGCCAATGGGAAATCCACCGCCGATGATCTTGCCCAGCGCGGTCAGGTCGGGCGTGACGTCGTAGCGCGCTTGCAAGCCGGCGTGCTCGGCCCGGAACGTGATGACTTCATCGAACACCAACAGCACCCCGTGGCGCGCGGACCACTCGCGCAGCGCGGTGACGAACTCCCTATCCGCCGGACACAAGCCGACGCGGTGCGGCATCAGATCGATCAAGACGCACGCGAGGTCGCTTGGCGTGCTCGTCCAGGATCGCCAGCGTGCGCTCGGTGTCGTTGAACGGAAAGACAACGACGTCCTTGAGCGCGGACTCGGGTGTCCCGTGCACCAGCGGAACGCTGCGCGGATGGTCCCTTTCGCCCCAGGTCGCCGGGGTGGAGCCCTGGCTCACCTCGGCGTAGTCGTAGACGCCGTGGTAGGCGCCCTCGGCCTTGGCGATCTTCGGCCGCCCGGTAAAGGCGCGGGCCGCCTTCAGCGCGACCATGATCGCCTCCGTGCCCGAGTTCATGAAGCGCATCTTCTCGAACGAGCGGTTGCGGCTGCACAAGTGCTCGGCATAGCGCACCTCGATCTCGGTTCCCATCATGAACGCGGTGCCGCGGGTCATCTGCTCCGTCACCGCCTCGATGATCTCGGGGCAGGCGTGGCCGTGGATCAGGGACGCCATGTTGTTGGAGAAGTCGATGCGCGTGACGCCGTCGAGGTCGGTCACGCGGCAGCCTTTGCCGGACTCGACGTAGGTCGGGTGATTCCCCCGCAGGATCGCGTTGCGGCTGACGCCGCCGGGAAGGACTTTGAGGGCCCGCTCGTAGAGGGCGGCGCTGCGTGAAGTGGTTTGCGTGGTCATATTAGGCTGCTTGGTTCGTCGCTGTTTTGAGTGGGCAATTCTCCCGCAGAGACGCTGAGACGCGGAGGGTTATATTCTTCCAGTCCATTGACGCAGCGTGTGATACCGCTCTTCAGAACAGCTTCACCAAAGTTCAGGAGGTATCCTAGCTTCAGTCCGGTCAAACGCAGGTAGGTCTGCACCTGTTTCTTGTGTGCCGGCACGATTCGCTCGACCGACTTGAGTTCCAAAAGAACCTTATTCTCGATGATGATGTCGGCCCGAAAGCCCTCGTCAAATCTGATCCCTTTGAAGACGATCGGCACCGGGACCTGCCGCTGCACCATTAACCCACGGTCGGACAACTCACGGGCCAAAATGACTTCGTAAACCGTCTCCAGGAGCCCCGGTCCAAGCTCCCGATGAATATGGATAGCCGCTTCGAGCAGCGTCGTTCCAATTTCATTTTCTTTCACTTCCATACAAACTCTGCGCCTCGGCGTCTCTGCGCGAGATCATTTTCCTCGCCGCCTGCTTTGATCCGTCACGGGGTGCGAAGCAGAGGCGCAGCCGGTGCGCTCCTGCACGTAATCGAAATCGATGCCGGGGCTCAGTTCGACGAGCTGAAATCCGTTCGGCGTGACTTCGATCACGGCGAGATCGGTGTAGATGCGGTTCACGACGGCCAATCCCGTCAGCGGAAAGGTGCATTTTTGCACGAGCTTCGCCTCGCCTTCCCGGGTGCAATGCTGGGTGATGACGAAGATCGATTTTACTCCCGCGACCAGGTCCATGGCGCCGCCGACGGCGGGGATGGCGTCGGGCTCGCCCGTGGACCAGTTGGCCAGATCGCCGTTCTGCGCGACCTGGAGCGCGCCGAGCACGCAAAGATCGAGGTGGCCGCCGCGGATCATGGCGAAGCTGTCCGCGTGATGAAAGTAGGCGGCGCCCGGCAGCGCCGTCACGCGCTGTTTGCCCGCATTGAGCAGCTCGGGATCGCCTTCGCCGGGCTCGGGCGCGGGGCCCATGCCGAGCAGGCCATTTTCCGTGTGATAGATGAACGAGCGGCCCGCCGGCACGAACCTGGTGACCAGCTCCGGAATGCCAATGCCCAGATTCACATAGGAGCCGTCGGGAATATCCTGCGCCAGGCGCTGCGCCATCTCCTCGCGCGTTCGCCCGATGGCCGCTGGCTTCGTCATGGGTAGGAGGCTCCTGCGGCGACGAGTTCCGATTCGTGGGCCGGGTTGGCGATGGCGACGACGCGATCCACGAAGATGCCGGGCGTGACGATCGACTCGGGGTCCAGCTTGCCCGGCTCGACGATCTCGGCGACCTGGACAATCGTGACCTTGCCCGCCATGGCCATCAGCGGGCTGAAGTTCCGCGCCGTCTTGTTGTAAAGGATGTTGCCGTGGGTGTCGGCGACCCGCCCTTTGATGAGCGAGAAATCGGCGCGGAGACCGTGCTCAAGCAGATACTTTCGGTCGCCGAATTCCCGGCATTCCTTGCCTTCCGCCAGCGGCGTTCCCACCGCGGACGGGCGTGTAGAACGCCGGGATGCCCGCTCCGCCGGCGCGGATGCGCTCCGCGAGCGTTCCCTGCGGAACCAATTCCAATTTCGTGCGCCCGCTGCGGTAGAGCTCGGGGAAGACGGTCGAGTTGGCGGTGCGCGGAAACGAACAGATGACCTTGGAAACGCGGCCCGCCTTGAGCAGCGCCGCGAGGCCGACCTGGCCGCTGCCGGTGTTGTTGCTGATCGTCGTCAGATTCGTGGCGCCCTGGTCGATCAGCGCGTGGATGAGCTCGACCGGACTGCCCGCCTCGCCGAAACCGCCGATCATGATGGTGGCGCCGTCGAAGATGTCCGCGACAGCCTCGGCCGCGCTCGCCACCCGCTTGTCGATCATCGATTACGCGTCTGCGAGAGCGGCTTGAAGAGCGCCGAGACTCGACGCCTCTCCGGCCGCCGTGGCGTGACCCGGCGCCTGTCCGGGTTTCGACACACGCGCGTAGTGATACAAGCCGGCCTCGTCGAACAGCACGCGGTCCTCGTAGTCGTCGAACCAGAGCGCCTCGGGGTTGCGGCCGACGATGCAGACCTTGCCGCGGTCGGGGGCGCTGCCGGCGTTCCGAAGAATCTTGAAGATCAGGACGCCATTCTCGCTGCCCGCGAGTCCCGGGATCCCCTCGTTGGTGACCGCCGCCACTTCGGTCTTGCCTTTGTAATGCGTGATGGAAAGGCGCGCGTGAGTCTCGACGCCCGACAACCCCTTTTGCGAGGTGTTGAGGATATTCCACGCGGTCTCGATCGGCACGTTGAACGCCTTGTAGGCGATGATGTCGCGCCCGCAGAAGAAGTAATGGTTCTCGCCGCCGGCGCGCTTGAACTCGCGCTGCAGAATGCGGAGGGCGTCCGCGTCATCGTTGATGCCCTTCATGATCGGCGCCTGGTTCTCCACGGAGAGCCAGCCGCGCGCGGCCAGGCCCCGCATGCCTTCGCCCGTCGCGGGGACCCATTGCTTCAAGCCCTGCGCGTCCTCGAGGTAGTTTCCTTCCGCATCCTTGGCGAGGAACTCGTCCGGGTGCTCGAAGTGCAGCATCATGTGCAGGCCGACCTCCGGGTAGGTCTCGTGGAAGCGATCGAGCATCGAGAGGAAGGTGTGGTCGAAGCGCTGGGGATAGAACGCCATCTCCTTGGTGCCGATGCGGATCGATTCGACGCCGGCTTCGGCGAGCGCGCCGAGCCAGGCCGCGATCTTGGAATTGTTCAGCACCATCGGGTCGCCGCCCGAAAGCAGGATCTCGCGCAGCTTCTCGCGTCCGCTTTCGGGGTGCACGCCGCCGTTCGCCGCGACCTCCGCGTTGTGCTGCTTGATGTAGGGGATGATCTCGGGGATCATCGCCAGACCCTTCTTTGCGATGGTGCCGTCCTTTCGCTTGATCTGCTTGCGGGCGATCAATTCTTCGCGGTAGCAGAAGCGGCAGTGGGCCGAGCAGGTCGCGACGACATACATGAGTCCCATCTCGTACTTGTGCAGCAGGCCCTCGACGGGGCTGTAGTCCATCTGGTTCCCGGGATCCTCCGAGCCCGCAAGGTCCATCGTCTCGCCGGGGTCGGCCTTGACGATGCGCTGAATGGCGGCGCTGGTCCGGGCCAGGTCGTAGTAATGGCGCGTGATCTTCACCGGCATCCGGGATTCCACGTCACGCTCGGTGCCCTTGAGCGCTTGCAGGTTCGTCACCTCGTCCCTGGAGTAGAAGTTGAGCATGTCCGCCGGCGCCTTCTCGTGGAAGAAGGGGCCGAGCCCACTGATAATTTGCCGGTCGTAACGGCCTTCTTCGACGCTTTCGAGAAACTTCTGCTCGCGTGCGGTGGGGACGTGGGGTTGTGGTGTCATCGTTCGGGCTCCTAAGGATTAATGTCGGTCGATCGGTTCGCGATTTTACGCCCAAATCCCCCTCCTATAAAGGCATTTTGTGGCGAAGCCGATCGTGCGAGGGACGTGCGGCGTTGCCTCTGGTGGGCGGGCGCCGGTGGTAGATCGGGGGGTCCCTCGCCGTCTGCGCGGCTCGGGATGACGCGCGCGCGGGGGGCGGTGCCTGCTCTTGCCTTGTCATCCTGAGCGGAGCGAAGGACCTCGCGAGGGACGTGCGGCGTTGCCTCTGGTGGGCGGGCGTCCGGTGGTAGATCGAGGGGTCCCTCGCCGTCTGCGCGGCTCGGGATGACGCGCGCGTGGGGGAGGGGTGCGACTTGCGACCGGCTTCCGGTGGAGGAATAGTGGCGGAGGTCGCTTCGCGTCAGACGTGAAAGCCGCATGAGGTTGTCCCTGCGGCGAGCTTCGCGAAGGGGCCAGAAAACTTACATTTATGGAACCTGTCTACATTCTCGGCGGCGGCCGCACTGATTTTAAACGCAACCTCAAAAAAGAGGGCAAAACCATCCGTGACCTGATCGTGGAGGCGGGGCAGGCGGCCCTGAAGGACGCGAAGATCGATCCCTCGCATATCGAAGCGGCCGCGGTGGGCAACTTCAACTCCGGCCAGTTCACCAAACAGCTTCATCTCGGCGCGTTTGTCCCGGAGATTGACCCGGCGCTCCATGGTATTCCGACCATGCACACGGAGGCGGCCTGCGCCTCCGGCGCCCTCTCCGTCCTGCTTGGGGCGCAGTGGGTCATGGGCGGCTTCCACGACGCCGTGCTCGTCGTCGGCGCGGAACAGCAGAAAACGATGTCGTCCAAGGATGGCTCGGATGTGCTGGGAGCGGCGGCGGATTATCACGTCGAGCAGCCCGAATACGGCGACTTTATGTTTCCGAAACTGTTCGGACGCATCGCGCAGATCTACATCGAGGAATACGGGGCTTCGGAGAAGGAACTTTCCTGGGTGGCTTACAAAAATTACGCGCATGCGCGGTTGAACCCGATGGCGCAAATGCGCGATGCGGATCTGACCTACGATTCCGCTTCCCAGGTGTCGGATAAAAACCCGAGCGTGGCGCCGCCGTTGAAAGTGTCGGATTGCTCGCAGATCACCGATGGCGGCGCGGCCCTCGTCCTCGTCTCAGGCAAATACATGGACAAGATGGGCCTCGATAAATCGAAGCACCCACGTCTCCTCGGCTTCGGCAGCTCGACTGATTATTTGGCGCTGGAGAAGAAAGACGCGCCGACGTTTTCGACTGCAAAAAAGGCAGCGGAAAAGGCATTCGGAATGGCAAATCTCACGCCAAAAGAGATGCATGGCGTCGAGGTGCACGATTGCTTTTCCATCACGGAAATCTGCGCCTACGAGATCCTCGGTCTGGCCGAGCGCGGCAAGGGCGCCGAGCTGGCGAAGAGCGGCGCGACCGCGCTCCCGCAGGTGCGGGGCGAGCACATCAAAGGCAAGGTCGGCTGGGAAATCCCGGTGAACGTGGGCGGCGGCCTGATTGGCGACGGTCATCCGGTCGGAGCGACCGGCGTGCGGCAGGTTTACGAGGCCTACCAGCAGCTCACCGGACAAGGTGGGAAGCGGCAGATTGAAGGCTGCCAGCGTTACCTGACCTTTAACATGGGCGGCAGCCTGACCACGGCCGTGGCCATGGTCTGGGGCGCGGGCGAGTAGAAATTATGGAGGCCGGGTTGCCAAGACGGCTTACAAAGCCGTCCTCCATAAAGCCTGGCTACGGCTTCATCACGACCTTGATGCAGCCATCTTCCTTGTCGCGGAATTTTTTGTACATCTCCGGTCCGTCATCGAGCCGGCAGCGGTGGGTGATGACGAAGGAAGGATCGATCTCGTTCTGCTGGATGCGCCGGAGGAGATCGTCCGTCCAGCGGTTCACGTGCGTCTGGCCCATGCGAAAGGTGAGACCCTTGTTCATGGCCGCGCCGAAGGGGATTTTGTCGATCAATCCCCCGTAAACGCCGGGGATCGAGAGAATGCCGGCGGGCCGGCAGACATACATCATCTCGCGCAGGACGTGCGGCCGGTCGGTCTCGAGCATGACCGCCTGTTTCAAGCGGTCGTAGATGTGCTCGAGCGAACTGGTGGCGTGCGCCTCCATGCCGACCGCGTCGATGCACTTGTCCGGGCCTTTCCCGCGGGTGAGATCGTTTAAACGTTCCAGGACGCTTTCCTCCTCGAAATTGATGGTGACGGCGCCGGCGGCGCGCGCCATGGCGAGGCGTTCCGGCACCCGGTCGATCGCCACCACCTGCTGGGCGCCGAGGAGGAGGGCGCTCCGGATGGCAAACTGCGCCACCGGCCCGCATCCCCAGATGGCGACGATGTCGCTCGACTGAATGTCGCATTGCGCGGCGGCCTGCCAGCCGGTCGGGAAAATGTCGCTCAGGAAAAGCACCTGCTCATCGGTCATGCCCTCCGGGACCTTGACCGGGGCGACATCGGCAAAGGGCACGCGGACATATTCCGCCTGGCCGCCGGCGTAGCCGCCGGTGAGATGGGTGTAGCCGAAAAGACCGGCGGTGGTGTGACCGAAGAGCTTGTCCGCCGTCTCCTTGTTGCGATTGGTCCGCTCGCAGACGGAATAATTGCCGCGCCGGCATTGCTCGCATTCGCCGCAGATGATGGTGAACGGGACGACGACCCGGTCGCCGACCTTGAGTTTCTTGTTCCCCTTGCCGACCTCGACGACCTCCCCCATGAACTCGTGGCCGATGATGTCGCCCTTCTCCATCCCGACCATGAAGTTGTTGTAGAGATGGAGATCGCTGCCGCAGATGGCGGTGCTGGTGACCTTGACGATGGCGTCGCGCGGATCCTCGATGACGGGATCCGGGACTTTCTCCACGCGAACGTCTTCCTTGCCGTGCCAGCAGATTGCCCTCATAAAAAAATTTCCCGAAGCGACCGCGACGAAAGGCCGCGGGTTACTTGTAAGGAAACGCGCGCGCGAACGATGCCGGTCGCTAGAAACGGCCCGGCACTGGCGTCGGCAGGGGCTGGTCGCTGAAGAACTGGCGTCCCGGATTCGAAACGGAGCTGTCCCGGAAGCGGCCCCATTTGGCTCTTTTGCGCCCGCGCTGTTCATTCGCAAACCATACGACGGGAGACAGTTATAAATGTTGATGGCATCGTGGCACAGGCCCTGCGATAGGGGAGGCACCCTGCTTCTCCCAATGATCCTTGATTCATTCCGCCAGGACGTTCGCGTCGGCTTCCGCGTCCTCTTCAAAGAAAAAGCGTTTTGCATCCTTGCCGTGACGGTGCTGGCCCTCGGCATCTGCGGCGTGACCACGCAGTTCACGGTGGTGAACGCCTTCCTGCTGCGCGGCTTTTCGTTTCCGAACCCGCACGAGCTGATGAATGTCGGCCTGCTCGATCCGCAGGCGAACCAGAACCAGAACAACGGCGGCCTCGGGTTCATCCCCACGGCGCAGGATTACGAAGACCTGCGGGAGGGTCAGAAATCGTTCGCGCTCATCGCGGGTTATCTCAACGGCTCGACCATCAACGTTACCCACGAAAACTCGCCCCAGCGTTACACCGGCGGCTACGTGACGGAGGACTTTTTCAAGATCATCGGGGTCAACCCGATCCTGGGCCGCGACTTCACCGCGGCGGACAACCGGCAGGGCGCGGAGAAGGTGGCGCTTGCTCGGCCACGAGATCTGGCAGCGGGACTTCGGCGGCGACCCGGGCATCGTGGGGCAGGCCATCCGGATCAATGGGAAGGCGGCCACGATCATCGGGGTGATGCCGAAAGGGTTCAAGTTCCCGGTGTCGGAGCAGCTTTGGGTTCCCTATTACAATGAGTTCCCGCTAAAGCCGCGCGAGGATCCGTCCGCCAACGGCATGGCCATCATGGGCCGGCTGAAGCCGGGCGTTTCGATTGACCAGGCGAACGCGGAGTTTATTGGCCTGGCCCGGCGCCTGGCGGAGGAATTTCCGAAGACGAACGGGCAACTGACGATGGCGAGCGTGCAGCCGCTGATCAACAACTTCGCCGGCCCGCAGTTGCGGCAGACGGTCTACGCCATGCTCGGCGCGGTCATCATCGTGCTGCTCATCGCCTGCGTGAACGTGATGAACATGCAGTTCGGGCGGGCGGCGCTGCGGGCGAAGGAACTGGCCATCCGGGGGGCGCTCGGGGCCTCGCGCTGGCGCATCGTCCGCCAGATGCTGACCGAGAGTTTTCTGGTGGCGGCGATGGGCGCGGTGGTGGGAGTGATGATGGCCTACTGGGCGGTCGAACTGTTGAGCCGTTCGCTCAAGGCGCTTCCTTTTCCTTTGCCCTACTGGGTTTCGTTTGAGATCGACGGAAGCGTGCTCCTCGTGACCGTGGGCGTGACCCTGCTGGCGACGCTGGTCTCCGGCTTTATCCCGGCCTACCTGAGCGCGCGGGCGAACCCGGCCGAAGTGATGAAGGAAGGGGGACGCGGGAACAGCAGCCGGCTGGTCAACGTCATCACCCGCGTCCTGGTGGTGGCGCAGATTGCGCTGACGGCGGCACTCCTCATCGCGGCGACCCTGCAGGTGAAGTCGGTCCGCAACCAGGTGACCCTGGATTACGGCTATGACGAGGAGGCGGTCTACGCCGCGCGCATGGGATTAATGGAGGGCGACTATCCCGGGGACGAAGCGCGGAACCAATTTTACATCAAGACCCTGCGTCATCTCCGGAACGATCCGCAATTTGAGAAAGCGGCCCTGAGCGGGCGGTTCCGGATGACGTTTGGCGGCTTTGGACAGTATGAGGTGGATGGTCAGACCTATGTCACCGATCGGGACCGGCCCCGGGGCAACTTCGAGTTCGTCTCCGACGGCTACTTCGACACCCTCGGACTGAAGATCCTGCAGGGGCGCGATTTCACGATTGATGACAGCGATGCGCGGCAGCCGGTCGCGATTGTAAACGCCGGGTTCGCCCGCAGATATTTCGGGAACGAAAGCCCGCTGGGGCGGCGGGTGCGTGTTTTCAATCCGGCCTCTCCCCAGCCGTGGCGGACAATCGTGGGCGTGGTGCCCGACACCCAGATGCAGGGACCATTCAACCAGCAGACCGACAATACCGGATTCTATATTCCGATTCTGGGGACGCCGCCCGCCCCGCAGTTCTGCACCATTGTGGTGAAACCGCGGCCGGGCGTCCGCGCGGAAACCCTGGGCCCGGTCCTGGGCCAGGCGGTGGCGCAGCTCGATTCGAACCTGCCTCTTTATTTCGGCGGGACGCCGGAGAAGCTGCACGACGAGATCCTCGGGGTGAACCGGGTGACCGCGACGCTTTTCACCATCTTTGGCATCATCGCCTTTGTTCTCTCCGCGGTCGGGCTTTACGGGGTGATGAGTTTCTCGGTGAACCAGCGCACGCAGGAGATTGGAATTCGCATGGCGTTGGGCGCGGATTCATCCCGTATTTTCCGCATGGTCATGACCCAGGGGGCATGGCAGCTGGGGATCGGCCTGGCGATCGGGGCCAGTGGCATCGCGCTGCTGCTCCGTCTGGCGGGGGAGAATGTGCTGCAGACCTTTCTTTACGAGGTCAACGCGCACGATCCGGCGATTTACATTGCCGTCGGCGCCCTGCTGACCGCGGTGGCGGCCATTTCCTGCTTTGTCCCGGCGCGCCGGGCCACCCGGGTGAATCCGATGGTGGCGTTACGGGCGGAGTAGAACGCCCGCGCTTAAGCGGCGCGATTGCTTTCCTGGTGGGCGCGGGCCAACTGGGAGCGGAGCTGGGCCAGGCGAACGCGGACGGCCTGGCAACGCTGGCGCTGCGGCACGGCTTCGTTTTCCGGAAGTGACTGGACTTCGTAGGGCGGACGGGCGGGACGGAGAAACGTCTCGACCAGTTCGTTGGCGATGGAAACGCTGTCGATCGTGGCGGAGGCGGGCTGTTCTTCCGCCTCGGCGAGGAGAACGTCGCGGACCGCGACGTAGGCGTAAACCTCATGGGTGGCCGCGGTGGCGCCACCTTTCCATTCCGCCGCGTCCGGGGCGGGGGCGGTGCGCTGCGCAAAGGTTTTGCCCGAGACGACCGCGAGCCGTTGAAGACCTGCCTGCGTTTCCATGCAGGCAGATTAAGCAGCTACCGTGCGAGGCTCTTACGGCAGGCGATAAACCTCGATCAGCCCGAGGCCGGTGGTGCTGTCGCGACCGCGGAGAATGGCCGTGTAATGGCCGCGCGGCAGGAGGAGACGGAGGGCGGATTCGCGGGCGTCGCCCGGGGCGAGGCCGGTCTCATTCACCGGAGCGGGATCAGGGTTCTGCCAGTCATCATTGAACCCGACCAGGCCGCCATCAGCGTTTCGGACCTCCAGGGTGGGATCGGAAAGGGTGTCAGAAAGTCCGAAGCCGGCCAGGGTCGGACCCAGGGCGCGAACCACCACCGCGGCGCGGCCGCTGCCATCGACGCCGTGGCCCTGCCCGACGATAAGGCCGCCGATGATGACTTCGTCGCCCGTGCGGGCATGTCCACGGGTGCTGATGTTGGCCAGGAGCGATGAAGTTCCCATCTCCGTGTCGTAAATCTCGAGCAGAGCAATGCCACTGGTGGCGTTCTTCCCTTTCACGATCGCGGTGTAATTGCCGGGCTCGACCTGCCGAAGAAGAGCGGCTTCCACGTCGTGCCCGGGCGCCAGACCGCTTGCCGTGATGGCCGCTTCATTGGTGCTGCGCCAGTCGTCGTTCGAAGCCAGCAGGCCGCTGGCGTTGTGCAGCTCGAGAACGGGATCCTGCAGGGGAGAAGCGACAAACGCCCCGAGTGACGGGCCGAGCGCGCGGATCATGACAACCTTGGCCGTGGGACCTGTGACAATGAAACCGCCGATGGCGACCGAATCGCCCGTTTCCACGGGGAGACGGGTTGAGATGTTCAGGGCTTTCCCGCTATGGACGACCGAGCTGGAGTCGTGGGGCAGCGTGCCGTTGTAAAACTCGGAGAGATTGTCCTCGCCGTCATCGTCCGGATCGCCTGCCGGGTCCGTGACGCTGTGGGTGGTTTCCCAGGCATCGGGCAAACCGTCGTTATCGGAATCGAGATTGCCGCGAATGACAAACTGATAGGAGCCTTCGTTGGCGTCGTTATTGAGAATGGTGACGGTGGCGGTGCGTGTGCCCACCGCGGATGGATCGAAGGTGATCTGGAAGGTGGTGGAACCGTTCGCGGCCACGGGAGAACCGGGCTGGGCGGTGACCGAAAAGTCGCCGGAACCGGCGAGGGTCACCTTGGGCACTGCGGGCAGGGTCAGGGAGCCGGTGCCGGTGTTCGCGATGGTGAAGGTGCGGGTAACCTGTCCCTGCGCGATGCTGACCACGCCGAAATCCGTGCCGTCGGCGCTGCCCGGGGTGGCATCATTGTGGGGGATGGAAATGGCGTTGCCCCGCACATCGATCTCGGGGGCGAACCCGCCGGAGATGGTGAACTTGGTCCGGTGAATATTGTTGTCGTTGTTCGTTTCCAGCAGCCTGCCTTCAAAATCGACCTCCAGCTCCAGCCAGTAGGTGCCGGCGCTGACGCCGGTGATCACGATGTTCTGGTCGGGGAGGGTGTAATCGTAGACATCGATCCAGCCGACCGAGATGCCCTGGAAAGTTTCGCAATCGCGGTATTGCGCGGTGGCCGGGGTGCCCGGCGGCGGCGGGTCGCTCTTGCGGACATCGAGCAGGCAAAAGCTGACTTTTTCGCTCGTGCCGAGCACGCCGCCGACGCCGTCATTGGCCAGGACCTCGCGCAGGCTGTAACGGGCGTAGCCCTGAAAATGAATATGACCGTGGGTGGGATGATACTCGAAGGTGCCCACGCGATGATCGGTGTAGGTGCCGTCCGTGTTATAAACCCGCTGATCCACGTCCTGCAGATCGCCGTGCACCGTGGCACCCCGCAGGTCGATCGGTCCGGGTCCGTTGTTCATCGACCAGGAACTGAAATAGAGGCGTCGCACGCCGTTGTTGTCGTAGGCGGTAAAGGGCGTCTTGCTTTGGATAACGAGGTCGGGCAGCAGCGGCGTCGGCGCCTGCGCCTGGGCAGGGTGCGGTGTCAGCAGACAAACCGCAGGCAGCAGGAGAAGGAAACGCCGGAACATGGGGGGTCTCTCGTTCTACCGTAAGAGGGGACCCCGGTCAAAGTATCCCCGGCCGCCGCGCCCCTGGCGCAACCGGGCCGCGTGGACGACCGTAAAGAAGGAATGAAGCCGAATATTGGACCGGGAGGACGTCTCCTGCGCGCCGGCCTGGGCCTGGTTTGCCTGATCGGCGCCGCGTTCCTTTTCACCGAAAGCCGGTGGCTGGGCGTGGCGCTCCTGCTGGCGGGACTGTTTTGTCTTTTCGAGGCGCTCCGCGGCTGGTGTGCCCTGCGCGCCTGCGGCATGAAGACGCCGCTCTAGTTCTTTGTTTCCCCGCCGTGCTTCAGCAGCCCGGTGTAGGTGATGCGGACGAACTGCTCCGATTTCAGGAAGCCACCGCCGAGGCGCGCATCGAACTCGCTGGTGGGCGCAGCCTTGACCACTTCGTCCGCGGTCCGGCCCTCTTCGCGGAATTTGCCGAGGCGTTCCGCCATCGTCTCGAGGAACTCGAGGTATTTTTGCAGGTCCGCTTTCGTGGCGAGCGGGCCGTGGCCGGGCACAATCCGGGTTTTGGCCCCGGCCATCCCGTCGATCTGGCGGAGGGCGGCGATCATTCCTCCGATCCAGCCGCCGCTGGAGTAATCAATGAAGGGATAGGTGCCGTTGAAGAAAAGATCGCCGGCGTGCAGGAGATCGGCGCCCGGAAAATGGACGAAAAGATCACCGTCGGTGTGAGCGGGGGGAACCGGCACAAGGCGAACTGTTTCCCCGTTGGTGTGAAGCATGGTCTCGCCGGTGATGGCGAGCGCGGGCCGGCCGGCCGGGGCCAGGGCCGGGACCTTTTTGTCGAGGGATTCCATGAACTGGTCGGTGGCGAGGCGTTTGCGGCAATTCTCGGTGGAAAGGAGGCGCGCGCCGGCCGCGGCCAGGGCGGCGTTGGCCCCGGTATGATCGAAGTGCCAGTGCGTGTTGACCACGGTGGAAGGGGAGCCGGCCTTTTGGGCTGCGCCCGTGGTTTTGCTGGCGGCATCGGGGATGCCGCTGTCGATCACGAGCACGCCATCCTTGCCGGAGAAAAGGAGAATGTTGCCGCCGAACCCCGTGAGCAGCCCGAGATTGGGACCGAGAGAAGTGACATTGCCGGGGGCGGGAGAGGGACTGGCGGCCTGGAGAGACCGCGGGAGGAAAGCGGGGAAGGCGGCGGCGCCGAGCGTGAGCGCGACCGTGCGAAGGGCGGCGCGCCGCGAGAGGACGATCGGATGAGAGATGGGCGAGGCGTTCATGCCGGCAATCTTGGCCTTCGCCCCGGTCCTCGCGCCAGCTATTTTGCGTTCGACCTTGGACGACGAGCGCAGTTGACCAGCAGAAGCTTCGAGCGCTTCCTGCAGGGTGGCGCCGAAACTGATCAGGCCGCCTTCGTGCCCGGCCATGGCAAAGAGCCCGGTGGTGGTGACACGGGTGGAGTGCAGGAGGCGCTGGACCTCGGCCGCCATGGCGGGCGTGCCGTATTCGATGCCGGCGTCCGTGGCCGGGACGCGGTCGAGCAGCAGGGTCCAAAGCTTGAGAGCGTGGCCGTGGATGATCGCGCCGACGCGCGGGGCGGCCTCATAAATGGCGGCGTGGGTGAGCGATTCGGAGGAAGCGACCGCTTCGCCCTCACAGCGAAGCCAGTTGCGCCCGAAATCGCAGGCGGTGACCCGCGCGCAATCCGCCGGGGAGAACCGTTCCTTTCCGCCGGTGCCCGAGCCGGTGATGATGAAACCGTGCGGGTGCTGGCGCAGGCTGATGTTGCCAAAGGCGATCCCGGAAGGATCGAGCCCGACCAGGCCGAGCTCGCGCAGGCGCGCGCGACAATCGCGCAGCGCGGCATAGCCGGGAAAACGCGCCAACGGTTTGCGCTGATGCTCGCAGGTGAACTTGATGACGCCGGTCTCGCTCATGGCGTCTGCTCCGGGAAAAGTTCGCGGATGCCCTCTTCGCTGGCCGGGCAGACACCGCGTTCCGTGATCAGGCCGGTGACGAGACGCCGCGGAGTGATGTCGAAACCGAAATTGGCCGCGGGAGTGTTCTCCGGTGCGACCGAGACGGAGACCGGCGCGCCGCCGGACCAACCCTCGACCATTTTTACCTCGTCGGCGCCGCGTTCCTCGATGGGAATCTTGGCGCCGTCGCGCTGGTGCCAGTCGAACGAGGTGGAGGGAAGCGCGACATAGAAGGGAATGTCATTGTCCCGGGCGGCCAGTGCCTTCAAATACGTTCCGATCTTGTTCGCGACGTCGCCGGTAAAGGTGGTGCGATCCGTCCCGACAATGACGAGATCAACGTCACCGCGCTGCATCAAATGGCCGCCGGTGTTGTCGGCGATAAGAGTGTGCGGCACCCCGTGTTCCCCCAGCTCCCACGCGGTCAGTTTCGAGCCCTGGTTGCGCGGCCGCGTTTCGTCGACCCAGACGTGCACGGGCAGGCCTTCGTCGTGCGCGGCGTAGATCGGCGCCGTGGCGGAACCGTAATCGACAAAGGCGAGCCAGCCCGCGTTGCAGTGCGTCAGGACATTGACCGGTCGCCCTTTCTTCTCGCGGCTGAGGTGGCGCAGGAGGTCCACCCCGTGCTCGCCGATGCGGCGGCAGAAGGCTGCATCCTCATCGGTGATCATCCGGGCGGTCTCCCGCGCAAGGTGCATGCGGTCGGCTGCGGACTTTCCCGCGGAAATTTCGCGGAGCTGACGCTGGACCGCGGCGGCCAGGTTGACCGCGGTGGGCCGGGTGGCGCAGAGACGCTCGGCGGCGGCCTGGAGCCCCGCGGCGGAAGAATCCTGGCGGGCGGCGAGGGCCATGCCCCAGGCGGCCGCGGCCCCGATCAGCCCCGCGCCCCGCACATGCATTTCGCGGATGGCCCGGGCCATCTCCTCGACCGAGGCGATATCCTCGATGATGAACTGGTGCGGCAGGGCTCGCTGATCGATCAGTTGCACCACTCCTTCCTTCGCCGGGTGCGGCCAGATCGTTCGATAATGCCGGCCCTGCACTTTCATGGTCAGACGAAGAGTTTGCTGGGCTCCTCGAACCCGGGAAGCTGAACCATGCGCTCAAAGCGCAGACCCAGCTTTTCGATCAACCGGATCGAGCGCTCGTTCAAGGGCGAGGTGGCCGCGACCACGCGCGCGAGCCGCAGATCGTTCAGCGCGTGATCCCTGACGGCGCGCGCGGCCTCGAACGCGTAACCTTTGCCCCAGTATTTTTCGAGGAGCGACCAGCCGATCTCCACATCGTCCATCGTTTCCCGCTTGATCAGGCCGCACATCCCGACGGGATCGCCCGAGGCCCGTTCTGAGACGAGGTAAAACCCGAATCCATGCTCCTGGTAGCTCGGCCGGATTTTTTCCCGGATGTAATTCTCCGCGTCCGCCAGGGTGCGCACGCGCCGGTCGGCCACGAATCGAATAAAGGAAGGCTCGTTCAAGGCGGTGAGAATGTAGCGCGCGTCGCCTGTTTCCAGGCGGCGCAGGTGCAGGCGCTCGGTCTCAAGCACCGTCATGGGAAGAACATTTTGCAAAGATGCGCCGGAGCGCGCGTGGGAAGGAGAGCCTGCATGCAGCAAGGCTAACGATGGGAAAATGCCCTGCCAAGCGCGGGCTCGATCCGGCGGCGGCCGCCGGCTAAACTGCTGCGATCGATCCGATCTTTCTTTTCGCGCCGGGAGCGGGCGCGCCCTCGTCTCATCCGTGGATGCAGGCCTGGCGCGACCGGCTGGCGTTGCTCGCCCCCGTGACAACCTTTGATTACGACTACATGCGTGAGGAGCGAAGACGCCCGGATCGTTTGCCGCAATTGGTGGCGGCGCACCGGGCTGCGCTGCAGAAGGCGCGTTCCCGCCGTGACCAGCCTGTTTTCCTCGCGGGGAAAAGCATGGGCGGACGGGTGGGCTGCCATCTTTCCCTGGAGGAACCGGTCACCGGCCTGATTTGCTTTGGTTATCCGCTCTGCGGCATGGGTGACCGGGCCCGGATGCGGGACGAGGTCCTGCGCGCGCTGCGGACGCCGATTCTTTTCCTGCAGGGCACGCGGGACCGGCTCTGTCCGCTCGACCTGCTGGAGGAGGTGCGACGGAAGATGGCCGCGCCCAATTTCCTTCATGTTGTGGAGGGAGGCGACCATTCGCTGATGGTTTCGCGCCGTCTGCTGGCGGCGCAGGGCAGGACGGAGGAGGACCTCGCGCGAGAAATGATGGCGGCCATCACGCGCTTCCTGGAGGAAGCCGGGAAGTTGAAACCGGTTTAGCCGAGCGGGTTGCGCACCACGATCCACTTCTTCACCGGGCGATCCTGCAAGAGATGTTCCTGCAGGATGCGCTCAAAGCGTTTGGGCGTGACTTTGTTGTACCAGATTCCGTCGGGGTAAATGACGAGCCAGGGTCCGGCGTCGCAGATGCGGAAGCAAAGCGCCTTGGTGCGCATCACCTCGAGGTCGAGCTCGCGGGTGCGGTGCTTGATGTAATCCCAGACTTCCTCGCCCGCGGCCGGTTTGCAGCAATCCGGACCGAGACAGAGGAAGAGATGGCGTTTGGCGGTGCGCACCCGCGCCTTGGCCAGGCCTTTCTCAAGTCCCATGGCCGCGAGAGGTGTGCGTCCAGCCTTCGGGAGGCGAAGCGTTGCCGCAGGAGCCGTATGCTCTCAGCTGAGATTCCCTTCGTTGAATAACTGCAGCCAGGCGAGGGCTCCGGCGCCGCAGATGAGGTTCAGCAGGGGTATTAGCGCGACCCAGCAGGCCGCACGCACACGTTTGCGTGTGTAAAGAATCCAGGCGGTGGCAATGGCGACCACGCAGACCACAGGGAAGGTAAAGGCACTCCAGAAAAGAAGGATGGTGCCGGGGTTCGAGGTTGAGCCGGGCGCGTCGAAAAGCATGGGAGCCATCAGGGCCGGCATGAGGCCGAGCACGGCGCCCGAGCCGAAAAGGACGGTGGCGATGAGCAGGAAAGTCGTGGCGCGCGAGGCAGGCACAGCGAGGGAGTGGCCTGCAGATTAAGGGAGAAAGGTCCGCCGGGGAAAGCGTCAATTTGTTTGGCGCCGACCAAACTAAAACCACGGGCCTCTGGTTTCGCGACAACGACGGCTATCGCTGGGAATTGAGCGTGCAGGGATCCTAGGCGCCGCGAATCCGGCCCGCGAGGTTGGCCACCATCGCGATCAGTTCCGAGGGTTCGACCGGCTTGGCCATGTGCAGTTGGAATCCGCTGAGGATGGCGCGCCGCCGATCCTCCGAGCGCGCGAAGGCCGTCAGGGCCAGGGCCGGAACCTCTCCTCCCTCCTCCGCGCTGAGCTGGCGCACCTGCCGGATCAGGGCGTAGCCATCCTCCCCGGGCATGCCGATGTCGGACACCAGCACGTCGGGTTTTCGTTCCCGCAGACAAACAAGCGCGGCCGCGACCGAATCCGCCTGGGCGACGGTGGCGCCGCAGGCGCCCAGAATGCGCTGGATCAAAACGCGCGCGTCGGTCTCATCGTCGACCGCGAGGACATGGATACCGGTGAGATCGGGATTCTCCGCCGCCGAAGGGGCGGTCCCGCCGCCGGGATGGCGACGCTCGGGGTCGGTCTCGAGCCGCGCCGGGGCCAGCGGGAAGCACCAGCGTGAAAGTGGATCCCTGACCGGGCCCGGGGCTCCTCGCGAGAACGCTGCCGCCGTGCAATTCGGCCAGATTCTTGACGATGGCGAGACCAAGGCCGAGGCCGCGTTGACGGCGGGTGGTGGAGGCGTCGGCCTGGCGGAAACGGTCAAAAACGTGGGGCAGAAACTCCGGGGCGATGCCTTCCCCGGTGTCGTTCACGCTGATCTCGAGGTGGGAATCGACCCGTTCGAGGAGGACGTGCACGCGGCCGCCCTTGGGAGTGAACTTGAGGGCATTGGTCAGGAGGTTCCAAAGGATTTGCTGAAGGCGGGCGGGGTCGCCCGCGATGGGGCCGGCAAGGGGATCGAGCACGGAAGAGAGCCGGATCTCGCGCGCCGCGGCGGTGGGCTGCACGGCTTCCATGGCGGCGCGGATCACGGGAACGAGATCGACGCGCTGGACATCGAGCCGGACGTTGCCCGAGACGATCCGGCTCATGTCGAGCAGGTCTTCGATGATCTGGGCCTGGAGACGCGCGTTGCGCTCGATGACTTCGAGGCCCTCAGCGATCTCGCTGCGATTTTCCGTGGTGCGGACGATGTTGGCCCAGCCGAGGATGGCGTTGAGCGGCGTCCGCAGTTCGTGGGAAAGGGTGGCCAGGAACTCGTCTTTCATGCGCGTTTCCCGCTCCGCCCGCTCGCGCGCCTCTTTTTCGCTGACGAGGAGCCGTTCCCGCTCGGCCTCGGCGGCCTTGCGCTGCCGGATCTCCCGCTGGGCGGCGTCGTAGAGGCGGGCGTTATCGATGGCAATGGCGGCCTGGGCGGCGACGCCGACGACAATGCGTTCGCTGCGTTCGGAAAACACGCCGGGCTCCGGATGCCCGAAGAAAAGTCCGCCGATGACGTCGCCGGCCCGCGAGGTCACGGGGGCGGCGAGGTAGCTGCGCACGGGGAGGTGCCCTTTGGGCATGCCGAAATGGGGACCCATGGTGCCGTAGCGGCTGTCCTTGGTCACATCGTCGACCCGGATCGGGGCTTCGCCGCGGAAGGTGGGACCAAAAAGAGCGGTGGCCCGGGGATGACCGAAGCGATCGAAGGCCTCCTTGGGTGCACCGGAGAGGCTGTAGAGCAGGAGGGACTCTCCTTTTTCGTCGGTGATTTTGTAAAAGAAGGCGCCGAATTTAGCCCCGGTCAGTTCGGTGGCGGCATCGGTGACGATCTGGACGACCGCCTCGAGCTCGAGCTGGGCGGCGATGGCGCTCCCGGTGTTGTTCAAAAGTTGCAGCACCCTTTGTTCGTCGCGCAGGGTCTGTTCAATGCGGATGCGGGCGGTGATGTCGCGATAACTCCAGACACGGCCGGTGACTCGTTTTTCCACCCGTTGCACACGGGAAACCCGCTCGACCACGCGGCCATCGGTGAACTCGACCACATCGGAGGTTTCCGGGGGAGCCTCGGCATAAATTCGGGCGGTGGCGGCGCGGAACTCCTCCCCGTTCTTCACCCGGGAACAGGCATGCTCGAAAAGTTGCTCCCGGGTCAGGGTGCGCATCATCTCGCGCGACATGCCCCACATCTCGGCGAAGCGTTCGTTGTAATGCGTGATCACGCCTTCGCTGTCCACCGCGACGATGCCGTCGGTGGTCGACTCGAGCGTGGCCTTCATGATGGCGAGGGACTCGGCCAGTTCGCCTGTGCGTTTTTCCAGCGTTTCCTTGGCCCGGCGCAGCTCCGCCTCGGCCTTGTCCCGCGCCTGCAGCACGCTGGCCGCCGTTTTCAGGGCGGAGGAACGAAGGGCCTCTTCTTCCTTCCGATTCATCCCAGCTCCGCTGCGGCCATTTCTGTCCCCAGAACGCGGGCCCGGATCTTGGCGAAAGCGGTCTCGCGGCTGGTCGAGGTGTCATCGCAGAAGGGGGAGAACCCGCAGTCGTCGGTGGTGCCGAGTTGCGACACGGGAATATACTCCGCCGCTTCCAGGATGCGGTCGCGCACTTCCTCGGGCGTTTCCAGGTGGGGATCGATAGGCGCCACCACGCCGACGAAAATCCGGTGCTCAGGCTTCATGTGCTGCCGGATGGTTTTCAGCACCCGGCGGCGATCTTTCTCCCCGGCCAGGGCGATGAAAAAGCTGCCGGCCTGCAGTTCGAAGAGGCTCGGCAGCAACTCCGCATAATCGACCTCGGCGCTGTGGGTGGAATCGCGGTCGGCCCCCGGGCAGGTGTGCACGCCGATAAGGCCGCGTTCCGAGGCGGAAAATCGAGCCAGCGCCAGATTGTTCAATTCAATGAAGCTGTTTAACAGGTTGCCGCTCGGGTCAATCTTGATCGCGAGGCGCCCCTCGGTGAAATCCACCTGCACGGAATGAGCTCCCGCGGTCAGGCAGGCGCGCACCTCCTTCTCATGCTCGGCCAGGAGGTCATCGAGGAACTGCTCCCGGGGATAATCGGCGATGCCTTCCTCGGGATACATCAGGCTCAGGGCCGAGGGAGCAATCACGGCCTGTTTTACGGGCCGGTCCGTGAACTTCCGGGCGTATTTGAGAAAGCTGTCGGCGGAACGCTTGTAACGAAACGGCCCGGAAAGAAGGCGCGGCCAGCGCCGGGTATGACTGATGAAGGGAAGCTGAAAGCCGTCCGGCCCGATGTTATGCAAGCCGTCGACGCAGTAGGTCCCGAAGTTATGATATTTGCGTTGTTCGCCGTCGGTCACCACCGGGGAGCCGGTTTTCTCGAACTCGGCGATCGTTTCCCGGATGGCCCTCTCGTAGAGCGGCTCGAGGGCGGGATCATCGGGGTTGGTCTTTGAAAATGCCTCAATTAACCAGAGAGGGCGGGGGATGCTGCCGATCGGTTCGGTCGGTATTTTCATGCAATGTTGGGAATATCTAATTATGCATCTCTCAGCCCCTTGACCAGATTATTCGCGGCTCCTCCTCCCGTTCGGTGGCAAAATCGCGCGGCTGGCGGGGTCGGTGAGGCTGCGTTATGCATGGGGACCATGGAACCCGGCGGCCCGGTTGTTTATCGCGAGTTTTTGCCTGCGGATTACGAAGCTGCCGCGGCCTTGTGGGAACGTGCCGAGGGTGTGGAAATTGCCGAGGGCGATTCCCAGGCGGAGATCGCCGCCTTTCTGGCCCGGAACCCGGGCCTGAGCCGCGTGGCCGAGGAAAACGGCGAGATGGTGGGGGTTGCGCTCTGCGGGCACGACGGACGACGCGGCTGGATTTATCACGTGGCAGTCCGGCAGGAAAAACGGCGGACGGGCGTAGCGCGCCGGCTGGTCGAGGAAGGTCTGCGCGGTTTGCGCGCTGCCGGCATCACCCGGGCCCTGATCCTGGTGAGCCGGGAGAACGAAAGCGGCCGCGCCTTCTGGCGGGGGTCGGGCTGGGAGGAAGTGGAGGCCGCGCTCCTGATGGGCGTGGATCTTTAACCGGCGGCGCAGAGCTTTTGGAAAGCGGGTTCGTTCCGCAACGGGTCCCATTCCCGCTCCGCCCGGAGGAAACCCGAGGTGGGGCCGCCCGGGAGACGGTGCAACGATTCGAGGAGCGCGAGCGCGCGCTTTTTTTCGCCCGCCTGCAGGAGGATGACGGCAAAATTGGTGGCGACGAGCGGACCGTCGATGGCATCGAGGCCGGGCGGGAGAAGGGCGGCGGCGCGTTCGCCCAGGCGGACGGCCTCCTCGTTGTCCCCGAGGGCGGCCAGGATCAGGCCGAGCATGACCATGGTCTTTTCATCCTCGGGCCATTTGGCGAGATCTTCGGCGACTTCGTCGCGGGCGGCGGCGAAGGCTTCGCGGGCGGCGGCTTCCGCACCCCGGCCGCGGGCGATCAGGCCGCGATACCAGGCGCGCGGAATGGTATAACCGTCGAGAGCGCCGGCCAGACCGCTCAGGCCGGTGTCATTGCACCAATTATCCGAGGAGGCATTGAGGCGCGCCTCGGCCCGGTCGTAATCGCGCTCCATCAAGGCCACGCGCACCGCGATGCTGGTGACGGCGCCGCCCGGATCGAAGCCCGCGGGGATTTTTTTCAAGACTTCGCAGAACGGCCCGGTCAGGCCGTCGCGCCGCAGCGCGATGCCCGCGCCGACGAGGGCGAGGAAATGGGCCTGGGGAAAAATGGCAAGGGCCTGGTCGATGACCTCCTGGGCGTCGTCGTAGCGTTTCACGAAGATGAGGGTCTCGAGGAGGTTCCAGAGTGAGGCGAGGTTGCGCGGATCGAGGGAGGAGGCCCGTTCCAGTTGTGCCACCGACTCATTCCATCGTCCCTGGCGGCGGGCGATGATGCCGAGGGCGCCAACGACTTCGGCGTCGTTGGGGGTGGCGCGGAGAGCGGGATCGAGTTCCTGCAGGGCGCGCCCGTAGTCGCGGGCCGAGTAATAATGATAAAATCCGCGCGCCAGATGTCCTTCGCCGAGCCCGGGCTGGAGCTGGAGGGAGGTCTCGGCTGCCTGGCGCGCCTGCTCGAGGCGAGCCGGTCGTTTGTCGCAGCCGAACCAAAAGACTTCCGCGTGAATGCGGGAGATGAGGGCATGGGCGAGGGCAAAGCGGGGATCGCGCTCGATGGCGCGCTCGAGCAGGGGCAGGGCCCGGTCGCTGCTCTCCTGCGCGTCGCCCACGCCGCTCCAGTGAAAAATATCGCGGGCCCGGAGATAAAGCTCGTAGGCGCCGAGATCGGCCGTGGGGGATTGCTGGATGTTCGCCCTTTCTCGCGGGGAAATTCTGGCTCGGAGCGCGAGGGTGATGTTTTCCGCGAGTTCGCTTTGCAGCTTGAAGAGATCGGTCAGCTCGCGGTCAAAGGATTCCCCCCAGACCTGCGCTTCCGTGCGGGCGTTGATGAGCTGCGCGTTGACCCGCACGCGGTTGCCGGCGCGGCGGACGGTCCCCTCGAGGATGTGGGCGACACCGAGCGATTCCGCGATCAGGCGAAGGTTGCGGGCTCCGGTGCGAAACTGCTGCACGGAGGTGCGGCTGATGACCTTGAGATCCGCGACGCGGGCCAGGTTGGTCAGGATATCATCGTGCATCCCGTCGGCGAAATAGGCGTTCTGCGGATCGTCGCTCAGGTTCTCAAACGGGAGCACCGCCACGCTCTTTTCCGGGATGGCCTCCGGGGTCCGCGCCGGCAGATCGTCCGTGCGCTGAATCCCCGCCGGGGTCATGTCGAAAAGCCAGGAAAGGACCATGGCAAGGGGAAAGCCGGCGCAGACGCCGACGATGACAAGGCGCACCGTCCAGTCCGGGATGTCGAGAAAGGGAAAGGTCTGGGTGACCACCTGGATGACGACCCAGGCGGCGACGATATAGGCGGCTGCGACGCGGTAGACCTTGCGCCGTTGTAGTTCGCGAAAGAACCTGCGGACGTCCACGACCCGGAGGCTAGCGGGGGGAACGCCGGAATGGAAAACCAAACCGCGGTAGACCTGGCGAGCGGATTTCTTTGGGTTTAAGAATCGAAGGTGGTTATGGTCCGGCGGTGAGTGTGAAGGAACCGGATGTGGCCTCGGCGGTGCCACGCCATCTCGACGCCTTGCCGCGGCTGGACGGCTTCAGGCTGCGGGGAATCGAGATGACGCGACTGGAGACGTTTATCGATGCCGCTTTCGCCTTCGCCATCACCATGCTGGTGATCGCGGGGGACCAGGCGCCCAACAGCCTCGGCGAAGTTCTCGCTGCTTTCCGGGACGTGCCGGCCTTTGTCGCCAGCATCGCCGTGCTCGGCAGTTTCTGGCGCGGCCACTGGCTTTGGAGCCGCCGCTTTGGCCTGGAGGATGGACGCTCCATCACCATCAGTTGGGGGCTTCTCGTGACCATTCTGATCTATATTTATCCGCTTAAGATCGTCTTCAACGGGATGTGCTTTTTCCTGACCGACGGCGCGGTCGGGCGGCCCATGGGCGCGACGACGGCCGAGGAGGTGCGGCAGATTTTCGCGCTGTTCGCGGCGGGATTCACCACGATCTCCGTCGAGATTCTGCTGCTCAACCTGCGCGGATGGCAACTGCGCGAGGAACTGCGGTTGAACGATCACGAACGGACGCTGACCCGCCGCGAAGTGGCCGGCTGGTTCCTGCCCGTGGCGGTGGGGTTGATTTCCCTCGGCCTGGCCCTGCTTCTCCCCATCCGGTTTATCGCCTGGAGCGGCTGGATTTATGGCTCGCTTGCCGTGCTCGTGCCGCTGCATCGGGCCCTGTCGCAAGGCCACCGGCGTTCGGGAGAAAACCCGGGCGAAGGATAGCCTCGGCCCGCCTCCCTCCCGGTCGACAGGCGCTGCAAAAAACGGTGTTCAGGTTCCCGTCTTCGCCATCATCCGCCCACTGCGACGAAATTTCGCCTCAAAGTGGAATGCAAGTGCTGGGAGAGCCGATGCAGATGAAGCCTTCCTCCACCGAACAGGTGGCCGAACAGCCGTCAGCGGCGTCAGTGTTCCCGTCATCACACTCTTCGGAGCCCTCAACGATGCCGTTGCCGCATGTGTCCGCCTCCACCGAGCAGTTGGAGTCGCAGCCATCGCCGCTGACGGTGTTGCTGTCATCGCAGGTTTCTGAACCGGTGACCATGCCATCGCCGCAAATCGCCGTGCAGGCGCTGGGAGTGCCGGTGCAGGAGTAACCGGCTTCCACGGAGCAGCTGGAGTCACAGCCATCGCCGGAGACGCTGTTCCCGTCATCGCAGGTTTCCGCACCCGCCACGATGCCATCGCCGCAGATCGCGGTGCAAGCGCTGGGAGTGCCGGTGCAGGAGTAACCGGCTTCCACGGAGCAGTTGGAGTCACAGCCATCGCCAGAGACGCTGTTCCCGTCATCGCAGGTTTCCGCACCCGCCACGATGCCGTCGCCGCAGATCGCGGTGCAGGCGCTGGGAGTGCCCGTGCAGGAGAAGCCTTCTTCTTCCGTGCAGTTGGAATCGCAGCCATCACCGGGGACGTTATTGCCGTCATCACAGGTTTCTGAACCGGCCACGATGCCATCGCCGCAGACCGGCGTGCAGGCGCTCGGCACGCCGGTGCAGGAATAACCGACTTCGACGGAGCAGACGGAGGCGCAGCCATCGCTGGACGTCGTGTTGCCATCGTCGCAGGTTTCACCCATCTCGATGATCCCGTTGCCACAGGGCGGCGGGAGCGGATCCAGCCGATAGCCTTCGACAAGGCCAATCCCGGTGGTGTTGTTTTTGCCGCGCAGAATGGCGGTGTAATGGCCTGCTTCCGGGGTGATCAGGATGGCACTTTCCTCCGGGTCGAGCGGGGCGAGCCCGGTGGCCGCAATTTCCGCGCTGTTCGGCGCCTCCATCCAGTCGTCATTGAAGAGGAGGGAATTCCCGTTGGCATCGTAGAGCTGAAGAGTGGGATCCTGCAGGGGGCCGGGGACGCCATGGGCCGCCAGGGTGGGCCCGATGCCGCGGAGAAGCAGTCTCCCGCGATCGCCACCGCTGATGATGGTGCCTCCGATGAGAACGTCATCGCCCGTGCCAACCTTCGCGCGGGTGGAGATGTTCGCCAGGTGCGATTCGGCGCGGTTGCCTTCCAGATCGTAAACTTCCACCAGGCCGATCCCGGTGGTGCTGGAAACTCCTTCCAGGAAGACCGTGTAGTTGCTGTCGGAATCGAGGTCGACCAGGAGGGCCGCCTCGGCATCGTTCGTCGGGGCAAGACCGGTCGCGATGATTTCGCTCTCCTGGGTATCGCGCCAGTCGTCGTTGAAGGCGAGCATGTCGCCGTTGCCGTTAAAGAGCTGGAGGGTCGGATCCATCAGACGACCCGGGAACGGCACACTGGGCGCGCTTTCGAGCGAGGGGCCGAGCCCGCGAATGAGGAGCTGCTTTGTTACGAGAGGAGGAGCGGCGCGCGCCAGCTCGACGCGATCGACGGTGAGGGCCAGCCCCGGTTTGCTCATTTTGCTGGTGCGGAGCCTGCCATCGCCGCGCATCTCGGTCAGACAGATTCCGCTGTCTTCCGTCCGAATGATGAAACCGGCAATGGCGATTTCGTCGCCGGTCCCCACCTGGGCGCGGCTGGAGATATTAAGGAATTGCTGGTCGCCGGGCGGCGCCAACCGGGCCACGAAGACATCCTCCGACGCCGAGAAGGCGCGGACAGGATCGCCCCAGGTGGTGGTGCTGTAGCCGATGAAATAGAGGTTGTTTGCGCCGTCGAGTCCCAATCCGCGGCCGGGCGAGACGGCATCACCGCCCACAAAAGTGTTCCAGAGAAGAACGCCGGTGTCGGGCTCCAGTTCGGCCGCGAACGCCGCACTGGTCCCCGCGAAAGGCGATTCGGGGACGCCCCAGCTGTTGCGGCTGTCCCCGCCCACGAAAACGTTGCCCGCCGTGTCGAGTGCGATGTCCCAGCCGTCGTCAAATCCTGCCGCGCCGAGGAAGGTATTCCAGGCCAGGTTCCCATCCGCGTCGAGCCGGGCGGCAAAGGCATCGGTGCCCTCGTCATACGGACGGATCGCCATGCCCCAGTCGCCCCCGCTATTCCCGGTGACGTAGATGTTTCCCAGCGCATCGAGCGTAAGCTCCCGCCCGGAATCAGTCGCCGTCCCGCCCAGAAAGGTATGCCAGAGAAGAGTGCCGGCGGAATTCAATTTGGCCACCAGCACGTCGAACCCGCCCCCCAGGGCGCGCACCGGCATCCCGAAGGTCGCGCTGGCATCGCCGACGAGGTGGACGTTGCCGCCACCGTCCACGGAGATTCCCCGACCGAAATCGTTCTCCGCGCCCCCGACAAAGGTGTTCCAAAGAAGGGCGCCATCGGTGGTCAGTTTCGCCACAAAAATATCGGCCTCGCCCACGGTGGGGCTGACCGGCATGCCCCAGGTGGCCAGGCTCCAACCCGTGACATGAACGTTCCCGCTCCCATCAACATCAAGACCGAGAACAGTGTCGCTCTCCGAACTGCCGAGAAAGGTGTGCCAGAGGAGGGCACCGTCGTTATCGAGCTTGGCCGCAAATGCGCCCCCGACGTACGAGCTCAGCGGCATCCCCCAGGTGGCCTGGCTGCCGCCACCCACATAGATGTTTCCACCGGCATCAAGGTCGATGGCGTAGCCACCGTCTGAAGAAGCACCGCCCAGAAAGGTGCTCCAGACAAGGTTGCCGTCCGTATCCAGTTTCGCCACGAACGCATCCGACTCACCGCCGAATCCCGTCAGGGGAGTTCCCCAGGTCGCGTAGCTTGTCCCCACGACGTAAGCATTCCCGCTGGCGTCAAAAACCACGCCGTTCGGGCTGTCTTCCCCGGTCCCGCCGAGAAATGTATTCCAGTCGAGCGGCTGCGCGGACACGGCGGGCGCCGTGGCCAGGCAGCAGAAAGCAAACAGCAGGGATTTCGCGACAGCGGTGAAGCGGGAACAATTCATAAGAGCAGCCTTTTTGCAGGTTCTTCCCGCCCCGTGATTCGCTGGAACAGTGCCACTCCCTCTTATCTCCCGGCCCTCCTGACGAGTCGTCGGAGAACGGATGAGCGGGATTTATCGGAAAGCGGCAATCAGGTCAATGCCGATGTGGACCCTCTGCGGCCCGGCCTTCCCGGTCAGGCGCCGCTGCCGTTTTGACGCAGACGGGCGAGGAGCTTTTCGTGGATGTTATCGAAGCCGCCGTTGCTGAAAACAGCCACGACATCATCCTTTTGCAGGAGCGGTTCGAGGCGGTTGACGATGGCCTCGGCGTGCTCCTCGTAAAAGGCGGGGCGCCCGGCGGCCTCGATCGCGGCCACGACCGCTTCCGGGTTCAGGCGTTCCTCCTCCGGGATCTGGTCCAGCCGCGCGACCTGGGAGAGGAAGACGCCGTCGGCCAGGCCGAGCGACTCCACCAGGTCGCCCTGGAGCACAGCCCGGCGCGTGGTGTTGGAGCGCGGCTCGAAGACCGCCCAGATGCGATGGCCCGGATAGCGATGACGCAGCGCCCGGATGGTCTCGGCAATCGCGGTGGGATGATGGCCGAAATCATCGATCACGCGCACCCCGCGCGCTTCGCCGCGCACTTCCTGCCGGCGGGCAATCCCCTTGAACTCCGCGAGCCCGCGGCGGACCGCCTCGAGCGTGACCCCATAGAAACGGGCCGCGGTGATGGCCATGGCGGTGTTGCGCACATTGAACTCGCCGATGAGCGGCGTCTCGAACTGTTCGTCCCCGAGGGTGAAGTGGGAGCCATCGGCGGAATAACCGGTGTCGCGGATGCGTTGCGCACAATTGGCGGAAAAGCCGACCTCGACGATGGGCGCGAGTGATTTCCTGGCCGACCTCGACGCAGTTGGCGTCGTCGCCGTTGAGCAGGATCATCCCGTTTTGCGGGACGAGATTGACGAGGCGCCGGAAGCTCACCTTGATCTCCTCCAGGTTGCTGAAGATATCGGCGTGGTCGAACTCGATGTTGTTCAGGATGAGCAGCTCGGGCAGGTAATGCAGGAACTTTGAGCGCTTGTCGAAAAACGCGGTGTCGTATTCGTCGCCCTCGATGACGAAGTGGCGTGAATCGTTGAAACGGGCGCCCTGCCCGAGGTTGCGCGGGATGCCGCCGATGAGGTAGCCGGGGGCGAGCCCGCCGCTTTCCAAAAGCCAGGCGAGCAGGGCCGTGGTGGTGGTTTTGCCGTGGGTGCCGGTGACAACAAGGTTGTGCCGGCCGCGGAGGAAGAACTGTTTCACCACCTCGGGCAGGGCCAGGCAGTAGAGCTTGCGGTTGAGCACGGCTTCCAGCTCCGGGTTCCCGCGCGTGATGGCGTTGCCGACCACGACGACGTCGGCCGCCGGCGGGATGTTGTCGGGGCTGAACCCCTTGGACAGAGCAATGCCGCGTTCCTCGAGAAAGGTGGACATGGGCGGGTAGACGTTGTCATCCGAGCCGGTGACCGTGAACTCGCGTTCGCGCAGGGCCGCGGCCACGGCGCCCATGGCGGTGCCGCAGATCCCGAGAAAATGAAAATGTCGCGGCGCGCCTTCCACCACGATCCTTTACACTGCGCCGGTGAAATCGCCAGTGCGGGATGGTCGGAAGTCGGTGGGAAACGCGGTTTTATTGCCGAATTGTCCCCGGCCGCGGATTGACGCCCGCCCGGGTGGGTTTAGATTGATGGACATGAAAAAATTAACAGCGTTTGTGATGACACTGGCGGTCTCCGCCGCCCTCGCGGTGGCCGGTGACAAGGAAGCGAAATTTGACGACATCCAGCATGACGACCTGAAGAAGGCGATGCAGGAAAACAAGGTCACGCTCATCGATGTGAACGGGACGGAGAGCTACGAAAAGGCACACATCCCGGGCGCGATCAACTTTGACGCGGAGAAGGACAATCTCGCGGCCAAGCTGCCGAGCGACAAGGACGCGCTCGTGGTGGCCTATTGCGGCAACGAGAAGTGCAAGGCCTACAAGCAGGCCGCGGTTAAAGCCAAGGAACTCGGCTACACCAACGTGAAGCACTACTCCAAGGGTATTGCCGGGTGGAAAGCCGCCGGCGAAAAGACCGATAGCTAAGCCAGCTGAATTCACAAAAAGGCCGGGGCGGTTCGCCCCGGCCTTTTTTTTGCCCGCGCACGGATACGTCCGCCCGGGTCGGCCTCGCCGAATCGTCTTTAGCCCCCGTGACACCTTTTTGGGAGTCGGGAACCGGGAAAGATCAGGTGCCGCTGGGATTTAACCCATGAAAGGATCCTGAAATGCGAAAGTTAACAGTGACGCTGGCCGTGCTGGCGGCCGCCCTCGTCGTTTTCAACGTCGTGGCGGAGGAGAAAAAAGCAGGCTCGGCCAGGGCAAAGCAGACCGAGGTGAAGGGCACACTCGTGCCGCAGGGGAAGGTCTATGTGCGCCTGGATAAGAACAAGAAGGAGCTCGACCGGTTCAGCGCCGGCCAGAGCATGAAGACGGTGAACTGCGCGAAGATCGCGTGTCCCTCCACCTTCCCGGCTAATTATGTTTGCTGGGAATGCCGGGACGAACCCGAAACCACGAACACCGGGACAAAATCCCAGTAACCGCAACAGGCACTCAGCAGGCGGCCGGAGCCATTCGTTCCGGCCGCTTTTGCTTTTCTACTTCTTCTTGAAGACCTCGACCGCGTTCCAGGCCTCGTCCGGCGGTTCCTTTTCGTATTCGAGGCAGCGGTCGAGATACATCCGGGCCAGAAAATCCTCGGGATAAAACTCGAGAAACCGGGAGAGCAGGATCTTCGCGTCGGTAAATTTGCGTGCGCGGAATTTTTCCATCGCCTCCTCATAGGAACCGAGCCACTTCAGCAGTTCCTCGTCGAACGGTTCATCCTTCGCCCCGAGCAACGCGCCCACCTCGACCGGTTGCGTTTTTCCCTTCACCTGGACCAGGGCCACGCTGCGCAGATGGAAATCATCGCGCAATAACGGGAGGACGTTCGCGCCCACCAGAATATCGACGCCGTAGGTGCGGGTCAGGCTTTCCAAACGCGAGGCGAGGTTAACCGAGTCACCAATCACGGTGAGGTCGGCCCGTTCGGTGGAACCGATGTTCCCCGCGAGGACTTCACCCTGGTTGAGGCCGATGCCAATGCCGAGCGGGACCGAGCCTTCCGCGGCCCACATCTTGTTCAGCCCGGCCAGTTCCTTCTTCATCCCGAGCGCCGACCGGGCTGCCAGCTTGGCGTCACCCGCCACCCCGGCGCTGCGGGTCATGCCCCAGACGGCCATGACGGCGTCGCCAATGAACTTGTCGAGCGTGCCCTCATATTTGAAGACCATGGCCACCATGCGGTCGAGGTATTGGTTGAGCTGGAGGACCAGTTGTTCCGGGTCGGCCGTCTCCGTCATGTTGGTGAACCCGACGATATCGGAGAAGAGGATGGTGGCCGGTTTCCGCACCCCCTTGAGGGTGTTGTAATAGCTTTCCGGGTTCTCCAGAATCTCGGCCACGAGGTTTTTCGAGACGTAACGCTCGAGGGTGCGGCGGGTCCGGGTTCGTTCAATGCGTTCGAGGACGTATTCCACGCCCATGGAGGTGAGCCCGCTGAGGAGGAAGGCGCTAAGCACGGGCACGGTGAGAAGGAACAGGCCCTGGAAGTCGTAGAAAAGCCGGGCCACCACGAGGTAAACCGCGGTCACGCCGAGGAGGGCCAGGAGGGAGACCAGCGGCCGCCGGATAAATCCGATCAGGATCCAGGCGAGAAGACCGGCGCCGCCGACCAGCAGGTAACGCACGGTGGGCGGCGTGAAGCTGAGGAACTCGTGGCGCAGCGCCGCGGCGAAGGCGTGCAAATGGAGCGCCGGCCCCGGCGTGTCGGGACTCATCGGCGTGGCAAAGACGTCGTGCGCGACCTGGGAGGAGGCGCCGATGACGATGATCCGGTCCTTGAAAAATTCGCCGTTGCCGTAGTTGGCCTTCCAGATGGCGGGATCAAAGATCTGCCAGACCGGGATGGGCTGGAAGCGGTCGAGCGGTGAAAAGCGGATGTGATGGGGAAAGAGGTCGCGCGGAACGGCCTCGCCGTGGCCGATCTTTTCCAGGCCGCGGCCGACCATGGAAACATAAGGGACTTCGCCGGGATGCGGCATCTGTCCGGCGAGCTGGAGATCGGTGATGGTGTAACGCACGCTCCGAATCCGTTCGTCAAGCGGGTCGGGGAAAAGGACGATGTAACCGACCCGATCGTCGAGCATCTGCGGCGGCGGGATCAGGGTGGCATTGGGCACGACGGTTTTGACCGCCCCTCCTTCATCCTCGACCGCGGCGAAATCGAAGTTCGCGCCGAGGACCACCTTGTCGCGATGGCGCTCGATGGCGGCGGCAAAGGCGGCGTCACCCTCGTTGGGATTGTTGAAGATCAGGTCGAACATGACGAGACGGGCGCCCGCGCCGATGACGCGGTCGAGGAAGAGGGCCCAGACCTCGCGCGACCAGGGGAAGGGCTTTGCTGCCATCAATTGCAGGGCGCGGTTGTTCTCCAGCTGGGCTTCGTCGAACGGCTTGAACTCGAGCGAAGTTTGGTCGATGCCGACGAAGGTGAGCTCCGGCGGCGAATCGGTCTTGCGCCCTTCGCGCTGCATCAGGTCGTAGAAGGCCTGTTCGCCCGACCAGACCGCGGAGAGGAAGGGAATCTGCGGAACTTTCTGGACCAGAAGAACGCCGCCGGTCCAGAGCAGGCAAATGCCGGCAAGAAGCCAGAGCCGGTGTCGCATCATCCAGTGCATGTGAGGGCAGTTTAGGATGAAGGGCGGGGAGAGGAAGGGGAAACATCCTCCGCGGGCGAGGTCTTGCCGGCTGAAACCAGAAAAACGGTTGCAGAGGCGGAGGCAGTGGCTATGGTGCCGGCCCGTGACGCTGGCTACAGCGTCCGTCAGGTCTGCCCACCTGCCCCGCCACGCGGGGCTCTTTCGCGAGTGAGGTCGGGGAGACCACCTGAAATAACAACCCGCGAAAAAAGGAGCCCCGGAGCGATCCGGGGAATAACAAAATGCCCAGAGCAACCAACGCCCCGGCCAGCCGGGAGCGCCGCAAACGTGTCATCAACGCCGCGAAAGGCTATCGCGGCCGCCGGTCCAAACTCTTCCGTTACGCGAAAGACGCGACGATGAAGGGGAAATACTGGGCCTACCGGGATCGCAAGACCCGCAAACGCAATTTCCGCATGCTCTGGGTGCAGCGTCTTAACGCCGCTGTCCGCGCCCAGGGTCTGACCTACAGCCGCTTCGCCGAGGGCCTCAAGGCCGCCGCGATCGGGCTCGACCGCAAGATTCTTTCCGACCTCGCCATCACCGACGAGAAGGCTTTCGCCACCATCGTGGAAAAGGTGAAATCCGCGCTGGAAACGAAGAATTCGGAGAAAAAGAAAGCCGCTTAGCGGATTGCCGAAGCTTCCCGCGGGAGTCGTGCCCGCGCCGGGTTTGTCCCGCGCCGGGTCGTCCGCGCCGCTTTCAGAATTGCGACGGCCGGTGACTGCCGTTACAGGATTGCCCATGTCCCATCCGCTCGAGGAATTGCGCGAGACCGCCCTGCGCGACATCGCCGGGGCGGCCGACGCCCCCGCGCTGGATGCGGTCCGGGTGCGCTACCTTGGCCGGAACGGCACCATCACGGCCTGGGGCGAGCAGATGAAGTCGCTCGGGAAAGAGGAGCGCCCGGTGGTGGGCCGCCTTCTCAACGAAGCCCGCACGTCGGTGACGGCGGCGCTGGAAGAGGCGGCGGCAAAACTGCAGAGCCGGCAGGAAGAGGCGGAGCTGGCCGGGATCGATCTTTCCCTGCCGGGCACGCCCTTCGAGATGGGCGCGCTCCATCCGCTCACGCAAATGCTCGCGAGAGGCATCGAGATTTTTCGCCGAATGGGCTTTGCCATCGCCCATGGCCCGGACGTGGAGGACGAGTGGCACTGCTTCGATGCGCTGAATACCGCGCCTGATCATCCGGCGCGGAACGAGCAGGACACCTTTTATCTGCAGGATGGCCGGCTCCTGCGCACCCATACTTCCAGCGTGCAAATCCGCACCATGCAATCGGCCCCGCCGCCCATTCGCGTCATTGCCCCGGGGGCGGCCTATCGCCGCGACGAGGTGGACGCGACCCACAGCGCGCAGTTCCACCAGATCGAGGGCCTTTACGTGGATGAAAAGGTGAGCGTGGCCGACCTGAAAGGGACGCTCGAATTTTTCCTGCGCGAACTTTTCGGCCCGGATACCGCCGTCCGGTTTCGTCCCCATTATTTTCCCTTCACCGAGCCGAGCTTCGAGATCGATGTGAAATCGAAGGCGCTCCGGAGCGGCGAAAAATGGCTGGAGGTTTGCGGCTGCGGCATGGTGCACCCGGCCGTTTTCGAGCAGGTGAACAAGACGCGGGGCGACGCGGCCTACGACCCGGAAAAATGGACCGGCTTCGCCTTTGGCCTCGGCATGGACCGCCTGGCCATGATCCTTTTCGGAATACCCGACATTCGTCTTTTCGCGCAGAACGACCTGCGTTTCCTGCGGCAGTTTGCCTGAAATGCGCGCGCCCGAACCCCGATGAAATTCTCCGTCAACTGGCTGCGTGAACTGGTGGAGCTGCCGCCCGGCGTGGAGGAACTGGCGGACCTGCTGACCCGGGCCGGGGTGGAGATCGAGGGAATGGCGCAGCGGGGCGCCGATTTTCCCGGGGTGGTCGTGGCGCAGATCAAGGAATCCGCCCAGCACCCGAACGCGGACCGGCTCAGTGTCTGCCAGGTGGATGACGGGTCGGGCACGTTGCGCCAGATTGTTTGCGGGGCAAAAAATTATCAGGTAGGCGACAAGGTGCCGCTGGCGCAGCCGGGCGCGAACCTGCCCGGCGACCTGAAAATTCGGGCGAGCAAGCTGCGCGGGGTGGAATCGCAGGGCATGCTTTGCAGCGCGAAGGAGCTGAACCTGGCCGAGGAGGCCGCCGGGCTCCTGATTCTCTCCCCGGAGGCCTCCGTGGGCGCGCCCATTTCCTCGCTTTACCCGGCCGACACCATTCTTGATGTCGAGATCACGCCGAACCGGCCGGACCTGCTCAGTTACCGTGGCCTGGCCCGCGAGATCGCAGCCCTGACCGGCAAAAGGCTTGCCCAAAGCGGAGAACAAACCGCCGTCCCTGCGGAAACGGACGGGAAGGTGGTCACGATCTCGGCGACGGACGAATGCCCGTTCTTTTCCCTTCGCCGCATTGAGGGGATCACGGTGGGCCCGAGCCCGGAATGGCTGCGGCTGAAGCTCGAAGCCAGCGGCCTGCGCGCGATCAACAACATCGTGGACATCACGAATTACGTGATGCTCGAGCTGGGCCAGCCGCTGCACGCGTTTGACGCCGACAAGCTGGAGGGCGCGATCAGGGTGCGGCTGGCAAATGAAGGGGAAACTTTTCTTGCCCTTGATGGGCGCACCTATGCGCTGGCGCCGGAAGATCTCATGGTGACCGACCAGGCGCGGGCGGTCGGCATTGCGGGGGTGATGGGCGGTGAAGAAACCGGCGTGACCGGTGAGACGCGAAACGTTCTTCTTGAAGCGGCCTGGTTTTTACCTGCGGCGATCCGGCGGACGGCGCGCCGCCTCAACCTGCCGAGCGACGCCAGCTACCGGTTCGAACGCGGAGTGGATCCGCAGGGGACATTGCGCGCCTCGGCGCGTGCCGCGGAACTGATGCGCGAAGTGGCCGGGGGCCGGCCGGTGGAGCGGGTGGCGGTGGCAGGCGCGCCCCTGCCGGATCCGGTGCCGGTGCGGTTGCGCGAAGCGCGCTGCGCCGAGCTGCTGGGGGTGCCTCTGGAGCGCGGGACGATCAAGCCGATCCTCGAGGGGCTGGGCTTGCACGCCGCAGAGGAGGAGAAAGAGGCGCTGGTCTGGAGCATTCCGAGTTATCGGCGCGACCTCCAGCGTGAAGTGGACCTGATCGAGGAAGTCATTCGTGTGCATGGGATCGACCGGGTCCCGGGAAGCGACCGGAGCCGTTTCACGCCGGTGAGCGCGGCCGACCGCACCTTTGACCGGGAGAATGGGTTGCGCCGGCGCCTGGTGGCGCGCGGTTTTTTCGAGGCGCGCACCTCGGCCCTGGTGTCGCGGGCCTCGTTGCAGGAGGAGGAAGCGGTGCCGGTGCGCAATCCGCTAAGCGAAGACCACGTGGCCCTGCGGCCGAGCCTGCTGCGCGGGTTGCTCGAGGTTCTGCGGCATAACGCGGCCATGGGCGCGACCACCGTGCGCCTGTTCGAGGTGGGCCGGATCTTTCGCCCGCCCGGCGCGGCCGAGGAACGAACGCTCGGTCTCCTGCTTTCGGGCGCGGTGGTCTCGGGGCCGCACTGGCGCGGGGGAGAAAAGCGCCTGCTCGATTTCTATGATCTGCGCAGCGCGCTGGAGGTGCTTGGTCTCGATGATCTGGCCTGGGAGCGCGCCGGGCACGAGCGGTTCGCCCTCGCGGCGGAGGTGAAAAGCGGCGGGGTGGTGCTGGGCCTGGCCGGGCAACTGAGCGCGGCGGAGGCGGCGCCGTCTCGGGGCGCACGCGCCGGTTTACCTGGCGCAGATCAATCTCGAGGCGGCGGCCAGGGCGAACGAAAAACAGTTTGCGCCGATGGATCGGTTCCCGGCGGTGACGCGGGACATTGCGATGTTTGTGCCGGCGGCGGTGCGGCACGAGCAGATTGTTGCGAGCCTGCGCGGGGCGAAGGAATCGCTTCTGGAAGGGATCGAGCTGTTCGATCTTTTCGCGGGAAAGCAAGATGAAAATGGAAAAGAAACGCGCAAGTCGATGGCTTACACATTGACATACCGCGACCGGAACCGGACACTGACCAACGACGAAGTCACCGCGGTCCACACGAAGATTCGTGAACGATTGCAGACGGAGCTGGGAGTGGAACTGCGGGAATAGTTCTTTGAAAGCGCGCGGGGAGTTGCCCGCTGAGGGCTGGGTTTGAAACCAGTGCTTTCGCTCAGCCTTCAACCGGCAAATTCCCGCAAATTTACCCTGCGGTGTTCGAGATTACAGGTGTGAATCCCGAACCGATAATTCAGTTACCAGGAGGCTTGGCCGGTGGCGGAAGATGACATGCCTTAATTGGAAGTCAGACGCCGCGCCGGTGGTCATCCGCCCGTTACCGATAGGGAACGGGAGTTCCACCTAAACGGCATTGGCGGGGTAAAAACCTTAAACGCCCCGGCACCGGCCGCGGGCGTTTTTTGCTTTTGTCCGGCACGGCCGGCAGATCGCGGGTTGAAAAGCTTCCACGCCGGAGGGACTGTCGCCCGATGCGCGCCCTGCTTGTGCTCGAGGATGGACGATGCTTCGAGGGCGTTTCCTTCGGCGCCACCGGCACGGTCCTGGGCGAGATCTGTTTCAACACTTCCATGACCGGTTACCAGGAAGTGCTGACCGATCCCTCCTACCGGGGACAGATCGTGGCCATGACCTACCCGTTGATCGGCAACTACGGCATCAACCAGCTCGACCAGGAGAGCGCCTCGCCGCATGTGCGCGGGTTCGTCATTGAAGAGTTAAGCGAAGCGCCGAGCAACTGGCGGAGCGAGATGTCGCTCGATGATTATCTGCGCCAGTGGAACATCCCCGGGCTCCAGGGCGTGGACACGCGCGCGCTGACCCGGCACCTGCGGACCCGGGGAGCGATGAAAGCCTGCCTGACCACCGAGGAGATGACTCCGGAGGAAGCGGCCGGGCGCGCCCGGGAAGGCAAAGGGGTCGTGGGCATGGATTATGTGCACGAGGTGACGACAAAGGCGCCCTACCGCTGGGACGAGGGGGACACGCTCAGTGCGCCCTGGTCGGTCGCCACGGGCGAGGCGAAACCCGGTTTGCCGCCGCTCCGGCACCGCGTGGTGGCCTATGATTACGGGATCAAGCAAAACATCCTGCGGCAACTCCGGCAGCATGGCTTCGAGGTCACGGTGGTGCCGGCCACGACCACGGCGGAGGAGGCGTTGCGCCATGAGCCCGACGGAATTTTTCTTTCCAACGGCCCGGGCGACCCGGGAGCGCTCGATTACGCGCACGAAGCCGTCCGGGGATTGATGGGCAGGAAACCGATCTTTGGCATCTGCCTCGGGCACCAGGTGCTCGGGCTACGCCTTTGGCGGACGCACCTTCAAGCTGAAGTTCGGACACCGCGGCGGGAACCAGCCGGTGCAGGATTTGCAGACCGGGAAAGTGGCGATCACTTCGCAGAACCACGGTTTCGCCGTCGATCCGAAATCGCTCCCGACGAACGTGGAGGTGACGCACGTGAACCTGAACGACGGAACGGTCGAGGGGATGAAACACCGCGAGTTGCCGATCTTCAGCGTGCAATATCACCCGGAAGCCGCGCCCGGCCCGCACGACGCCAGCTATTTCTTCGAGGAATTCGCGCGCCTGATCGACCGTTCCCGTTAATCCGCGGCGCGGGAGGGCGCGGTCGCGGCGGAGGCATTTGCCGGGCCGGTCCCGGTGCGCCCGCGGAGGGCGACGATTTCCTTGAGCATGCGCAGGCTGTCCCGGGCAAAATCGACCTTGCTCCCCTCGCAATGGTTCCAGTGCACCGGCACTTCGCGCAGGCGCAACCCGGCCTGGTGGGCCAGGTAGAGAAGCTCCACGTCAAAACCGAATCCATCGGTGCGGGCGGCCTCGAAGAGCGGACGACAGGTGGACATCCGGAAAGCCTTGCAACCGCATTGCGTGTCCCAGAAAGGCAGGCCGGTGGCGAGACGGACAATGAGATTGAAGATGCGCCCGCCCTGTTCCCGCCGCCAGGGCTGGCGATGGCCGATCAGGCTGCGATCCAGCGCGCGCGAGCCGAAGGCGACGTCGACCTCGCCGGCGGCAATCGGGTCAACCAGCCGCGAGATTTCCTCGATCGGGGTGGAGAGATCCGCATCGGTAAAGACCGCGATGGGGCGGCTGGCCGCGAGGAAACCGGCGCGCACGGCCGCTCCCTTGCCGCGGTTCGGGTAATTCTCGAGCAGGCGCGTCTGCAACGGGCTGCCAAGGGCAAAGGTGGCGTGAACCACTTCGCCGGTGGCGTCGGTCGAGCCGTCGTTGACCACGATCACCTCGGCCTCGGGGCTGTTGCGCTCGAGCCAGGCCATGATGATGTGCAGGGTCTGCCCGATGCGTTCCGCCTCGTTATAGGCGGGGATGACAAGGGAGAATCCCGGGGACATGAAGGAGAACGTGGCGCCGTTTTACTCAGCGATAGATTGCGGTGGTTATCTTTCCGGAGGCATCAATGGAGCCGCGATACATGCCGTTGGTGTTGAAAGGCATGGCGATATTCCCTTTGGCATCGAGCGCGATCAAGCCGCCGGTTCCGCCCAGCCGGCCCACCTCCTCGATCACCGCCCGGGCCGCCTCGGCCAGGGGCGTGCCGGCATACTGCATGCGCGCGGCCACATCGTAGGCCGCCACGGCGCGGATAAAGTATTCGCCGTCGCCGGTCGCGCTCACCGCGCAGCTCTCATTGGAGGCGTAGGTCCCGCTGCCCAGCACGGGTGAATCACCAATCCGCCCGGGTCGCTTGTTCGTCATGCCGCCGGTGGAAGTGGCCGCAGCCAGATTGCCTTCGGCATCCAGCGCCACCGCGCCGACCGTGCCATGGCGGTCTTCGTCGGAGACCATCTCCTTTTTGCCGCCGCCGGCGCCTTGCTCAACCTTCTCCTGCACGCGGCGCAGGGCCTCGCGGCGCTCCGGCGTGTCGAAAAAGGAGGGTTCCACCAGCTCCAGTTTGTTTTCACGGGCGAAAGCCTCGGCCCCTGCCCCCGCCATCATGACGTGCGGAGATTTTTCCATGACGGCGCGCGCCGCGGCGATGGGGTGGCGCACGCGGGTGAGACCCGCGACTGCTCCGGCCTGGAGGGTTTTTCCATCCATGATCGAGGCATCCAGCTCATGGGTGGCGTCGCGCGTGAAAACAGCCCCGCGGCCGGCATTGAAAAGAGGGTTGTCCTCCAGGACAAGCACCGCCGCTTCCACCGCCTCGAGGCTGCGGCCGCCGCGTTTAAGAATGGCGTGACCGGCGCGCAGCCCGGCTTCCAGGCCTTCGCGGTAGGCGCGTTCTTTTTCCGGCGTCATGCTCGCGGGGTCGATGGTGCCGGCGCCTCCGTGCACGACGAGGACGATGGACGGTTCAGGCATGGCTTTCGGCTCCGCCGCGGCCTGCGCCGCGCCCAGGGCAACGGCAGCAAACGCCAGCGAAAGCAGAAACGGTTTCACTCGCGGGCAGGCCGGCCTTCCGCCGGCGACGACGGCGCGCTCTGGGGATCGGCATTGAGGATCACCGGCAGCCCGTCCTTGCCGGCGCCAATGATGACGACCTTGGCGTTCTGGCTCAGGGCCAGTTCCTTGGTTGCCTCGATCCCCTTCCATTTCAGGAGATTCTCGTTAATCCCCTCGGCCACGATTTTCTGAAAGCTGGAGATGCCTTCGGCCTCGATCTTCTTGCGCTCGGCTTCCTGTCGTTCCTTCGAGAGGACGAACTGCATCCGGGAGGCTTCCTGCTCCGCGCCCAGTTTTTCCTGGATGGCCCGCTGCAGGCGCTCAGGCAGGGCAACGTCGCGCATCAGCATTTTTTCCACGAGGATTCCGCGCGGTTCCAGGGAACTTTCGATCTGGTGGGTGATCTGCATGCTTAACTTTTCGCGTTCCGGCGAGTAAAGGGCCTTGGCCTCGTAGGAGCTGGTCACCTCACGCACCGCGCTCCGCACGGTCGGACCCACGAGGACGTCATCGTAGTTCATCCCGATGCTGCGATAAACCTCGGGCGCGCGTTTGGGGTCGAGATGAAAGAGCAGGCTGACGTCCAGATGAACGATCAGGCCTTCACTTGAGGGAGTATCCATCTTCTCCTTCACCTCGCGGGTCTGGACCGACATCCGGCGGATTTTGACCAGCGGATTGACCAGGTGCATCCCGGCCGGGATGGGGTTGTCCCGCACATTGCCGAAGAGATCGACCACGCCGACGTGACCGGCGGGCACGGTGCGGACGGCGCGCAGGAGCAGAAAGGCGACCACGAGGAGGAGAACAAAGGCGACAGCGGGGAAACGGGATTTCACACAGGAAAGGTAGCGACGGGTGCGCGGCGTTGTCGACCGCATTCCTTTTCCCGGAGGAGGGGGGCGCGCGCCTTTTCGCTTTCGCCCGCCTGTTTCTGGAGCAAAATCCCTTTCGACATGGCCGACGAGGAGAAACAGAGCAACGGGGGAATCGAGACCAACGCGGTCGCGGTGGTCCAGGATGTCGGCAAACGGAGCCAGGACTTCTTCTTCCAGATCGGGAGCCTGTTCTGGTTCATCATCAACACCGTCACCGAGACGGTGGAGAACATGCGCCGGGGCCGGGCTCCCTTTAAGGCCTCCAGTTTTTTCCGGCACACCGAGCGGGCCGGGGTCGGCTCCGTGCCCCTGGTCGCGATGGTTTCCTTCTTCCTCGGGCTGACCATGGCCCTGCTGACCGGCTACCAACTGGAACGCTTCGGGACGGAACGGCTCGTGCCGGGCCTGGTGGCCATCGCCTTTACCCGGGAACTGGGGCCGCTCCTGACCGGCATCATGCTGGCGGCCCGGATTGGCGCGGCCTTCACGGCGGAACTGGGCACGATGCAGGTCTCGGAGGAGGTGGAGGCGATTGAGGCCATGGGCATCAGTCCCCTGCGGTTCCTGGTCGCGCCCCGGGTCCTGGCTCTTTTCGCCCTCATGCCCTGCCTTGCGATCATCTCGAGCCTGGCCGCGATCATCGCCACCGCCCTGATCTCGCGGGCCTACTTCAATATTGTCTTCAGCTATTACAGCGAGCTGGTCCTGAACGCCCTCCTGATCCGCGACATCATCACCGGCATTGTGAAGAGCTTCCTCTTTGGCCTGCTGATCTCGTCCATTGCCTGTTATCGCGGGCTGAATGTGAAAGGGGGCGCCGCGGGCGTCGGCACCTCCACCACCTCGAGCGTGGTCACGGCCATCACCACCGTGATCGGTTTCGACACGCTCTTTAACGTCGTTTACGTGGTCTTTTTCCCATGAGCGCCTCGACTCCCCCCGTGGTCGAGCTGCGCGACGTCGCGCTCACCTTTGGCGACAAGCACGTCCTGCGCGGTGTCAATCTCGAGGTCGAGCCGCTTGATCGCGTAGTCATCATGGGGCAGAGCGGCAGCGGCAAGAGCACCATCCTGCGGTTGATCCTGGGGATCCTGCCGCCCACCGCCGGCTCCGTCTTTTTCAAGCAGTTCGAGATCGGTCGGCTTTCCCGCCGGAAACTGCAGCGGCTGCGCACCCAGATGGGCATGGTCTATCAGTATTCCGCCCTGCTCAGCTCGCGCAACGTGCACGATAACATCGCGCTCCCGCTGGAGGAACTGACCGACAAGACCAAGGCCGAGATCAATGAGGTGGTTGAGGAAAAGCTGAGCCTGGTCGGGTTGAGCGAGGCCCGCGACAAGATGCCCTCCGAGCTTAGCGGCGGCATGCGCAAACGCGTCTCCCTGGCGCGGGCCCTCGTCATGGACCCCGAGCTCATCCTTTTCGATGAACCCTCCGCCGGTCTGGATCCCGTCATCAGCTCGGTCATCGACGAGCTGATCATCAGCCTGACCGAGAACTCCAAGGTGACCTCCATCATCGTGACCCACGAAATGGACAGCGCCTTTCGCATCGGCACTAAAATGGCTATGCTTTACAAGGGCCAGATCATCGAAGCTTCTGATCCCGAGACATTCAAACAATCCAACAATCCCGTGGTCGCTCAATTTTTGAGCGGCAGCACCGAAGGCCCCATCCTGGAAGGAACAACTGATGCAATTGCGACGAAATGAAGTCCTGACCGGGCTGCTGGTCCTCGGCACGCTGGCTGTCCTGACCGGCATTCTGATCTTGCTGGGCGCGCCGGGGCTCTTCAAGTCGCTCGTAACCTACAAGATCTATTTCGACAACGCTTCCGGCATCAAGCAGGGCGCGCCCGTCCTCCTCGCCGGCCGCAAGATCGGCCAGGTGGTCAAGCTTTCCTCCCCGGTCACGGACGAGGAAGCCGCCCGCGCCCTGCAGGCCGCCAACGCGCCCCGGACCGACAAGGGCAAAGCCGAGAAGGAGCGGGTGGAGAAGGGTGAAACCCAGAAGGCGGCGAATGACGTCCTCGAGAAAAAGGAGATCGAGGTCCGGATCGACGTGCAGGTGGACGAGGATTCACAGGTCTTCCGCGACGCCATCCCGCGCCTGGTCACCCTGGGGCTGCTGGGCGAAACCGCGATCGACTTCAGTGCCGGCAACCAGAGCGCGGGCCTCGCCACCGACGGCGAAATCTTCCTCGGCGAACGCGTGCCCGATTTCGGCGAGGCGATCGCCGGCATGCTCGATATCATCAAGCCGGTGGCGACCGAGGCCACCGCGACCCTGAAGGAATTGCAGGTGACCGCCCAGAATTTCAGCAAGATCACGGACGAGACCTCCCAGTTGAACATGGCCATCGCGCAGTTCCGGACCTTTGCCGAGAACCTGACCAACCTGACGGCGCGGGACAGTTCGCTCTCGCTCGCCCTCAAGAACGTGGAGGAAATCAGTGCCAGCCTGACGGCCGATGACAATCTCAAGGTCACCCTGCAGAATTTCCGGGACTCGTCCGAGAAATTGAAGAATGCGATGGACGATCTTGGGCCCGACCTGCGGCAAACCGGCCGGAACGTGGCCGACCTGACCGACACGGTGAAGCGGCAGCCCTGGCGGCTCGTCTGGCCCAGCACAAAATCCTATCCTGATGACGGACCGGATGCCGCGACCGAGATTTCCGCGCCGAGCCGGTTGCGCGCGCGGGGACGGGCCGACGAGACAATTACGGTGCGAAAAACGGCGCGTCGTCCCTCGGCCTCGCCGACGCCTTCCGCGCGCGGCGGACGTTTCCTGGAAACGCCCTAGGCGGCTTTCTGCGTCAGGCGTTCCTGGAGAAAGGCCAGGACGGCGGCCTCGGCCGGGCGCAGGACCTCGAGTTTCTCCTCGAGCGCTTCCTCGGTTTTCTGTTTCAGGCCGGCGATGGCGTTGCCATCGAGATAATTTTCCAGCACGGCCGGGTGGATATAACACTTCCGGCAGACCGCCGGGGTGTTCCCCAGCACGGTGGCCACCGCGCCAATGGCCGTCTTGATGTTCTTTTTCGCCTGGCTCTTGTTCTCGAACGGCTCCACCGCATGGAGCGCCATCGCGGCCAGGACCGTTCCCGCCCAGGTCCGGAAATCCTTGGCGGTGAATTCTTCGCCCGTGATCTCTTGCAAATACTCGTTCACTTCGTCGGAGGTGACGTCGCGGACCTCGCCGTCGTCATCGACGTAGCCGAAGAGTTCCTGCCCGGGCAAATCCTGGAGCCGGCGCACCACCCGGGCCAGGCGCGGATCTTCCAGGTCGACCTCGTGCCGGATGCCGCTTTTGCCGCGAAACCGGAAGGTCATGGTGCCGCCCTTTACCTGGACGTGCGTGTTGCGGATGGTGGTAAGCCCGTAGGATTTGTTGGTGCGCGCGTATTCGTCGTTGCCGATCCGGATGAGGGTGCGCTCCAGCAGCCAGACCACGGTGGCGAGCACTTTTTCGCGCGGCAAGCCGCGCTTTTTCAGATCGCGCGCAACCCGGGCGCGGATTTTCGGCAGCATCGAACCGAAGAGCGCCATACGCTCGTATTTGCTCTCGTCGCGCACTTCGCGCCAGCGTTCGTGGTAGCGGTATTGTTTGCGGCCGCGGGCATCGCGGCCGGTCGCCTGCAGATGGCCGTTCGTAGCCGGGCAGATCCAGACATCGGTGTAGGCCGGCGGAATCGCGAGCCGGCGCAGACGGAGAACACGCGTTTCGTCGCTGATTTTCTTGCCCTTGGTGTCGAAAAAATCGAAAGCGTCCCCCCGGCGTTTCCGGGTGTAACCGGGCTGGTCGTCACTGACGTAACGGAGGCCGGCCTCGGCCGCGGCCTTTTCGGGATCGTTTTCGACGAGAGCGGGCGTTTTCCGGCGGCGGGAAGATTTGGCGGGCACGTCTCTTATACGCGGCTCGTCCCGCCTTAGGCTGCCGCGGTCAGGCGCCGTAGCTCTTGGTGAACTTTTTGCGGGACTCGCCTTCGCCGGGGGCGGAGGGATTCCCGGTCGTGGGCTCGGCGGCGCCGGAGGCAGGGGCGGGAGCATCGTCGGGTGCCGGCGGGGCGGACGGGGAAGCCGGCACGGCGCCTCCTCCTTTTTGGGCCTGCGCCACTTCGACGAAGACCATCTGGAGATTGGAGAGGGCGTTGCGGAGGACGGTGGCTTCCTCCTGCGAAAGATTGCCGCGCGTCTTTTCCTGGATCATGCCGAGCTGATCCACAAACATCCGGGCCAGCTCGAGGTTGACCTCAGGCTGCCCGGTCTGTGGGTTCGGGATCTGGCCAAGGAACAGGGCGGCGTTCTGCGCCTGCATCATGACGAACTCGATGAATCGCTGGGAAAGCTCGCCCGACTGGTTGGTGGTTTGGACTTCAGCCATATTTTTATTCCTCCGAAGCGGCCGCGCCGGCCGCAGGTGGTCGCACGACGGCTATCACATGGGGTTGCTGCCGGAAGTAGCGGGCCGCCACCTCCCTGACCTGGGCCAGGGTCACGGCCTCGATTTCACGTTCCAGCTTCTGATGATGATCAAAGCCCAGGCCATAGAGCTCGTCCAGGGCGGATATGTAGCCAAAGGTTTCGTTGCTCTGGTTGCTGATCTGCTGCTGGCCGATGAATTTTTTCTTGGCCCGCGCCAGTTCCTCCGCGGTCAGGCCATCCTCCGCCAGCTTCCGGATTTCATCGAGCAGTGCGGCTCGCACCGGCTCGATCTTTTGCGGATCGGTCCCGAGGTAAAAGGCAAAGAGACCCGGGGCCAGACCCTGGAGCTGGGTTGACCCGACAAAGTAAGCCAGGCCCATCTCCTCGCGGATGCGGACAAAGAAACGCGAACCGAGATCGCTGCAGGCTTCGTTGATCAGCTCCAAGGCCGGCCGGTCGGGGCTGAAGAGATCGGCGCCGCGATAGCCTGCCATCAGGACCGCCTGGGCTTTCTCCTTCAGGCACTCGACCATGGCCGTCTCGAGAGGGGGCGGTGGGGGTGGCAGCTTTTGCAGGGCCAGATCGCCGGGAGGCAGAGCCGCCAACGCTTTTTCGCACAGGGCGCGCACCTCGGCGGCGCGGACGTTGCCGAAAATGGCGATGACGCCGTTGCGGGCCACCAGATGGCGATCGCGGAAGGCCACCAGATCCTCCCGGGTCAGGCGCGCGACGGATTCCGGCGTGCCGTTGCCGCGCAAGCCGTAGGGATGATCGCGGAAAAGCGCCTCGCGCATGGCGTTGCGCGCGACGGTGGTGAGGTGTTCGTCATCCTCCTTGATCCGGGCGAGCTGGATCTCCTTCTCGCGGACCACCGCCGCCTCCGGCAGGGTGGCATGGAGGAGAATGTCCGAGAGGAGATCGAGACCAAGGGCCAGGTCGGGCTGGGTCACATCAAGGTGAAGGGTGAACGAGTTGTTGCCGGACTCGATGGAAAGGGCGCCGCCGACCGATTCCAGTTCGTCGGCGATTTCTTCCGCGGTCCGGTTCGTGGTCCCCTTGGCCAGCATCTTGGCGGTTAACCGGGTGATGCCGCTGGTTGCGGGCGTCTCGGCAAGCAGGCCGGCGCGGAACACGGCGGAGATGGCCACCAGCGGAAGCCGGGGATCCTCGCGCACCAGGAGCCGCAAGCCATTCTCGAGGGTGAATTGTTGAATCTCCCCCACGGGCGAGGGGACAGGCCGGGTGCGGGTGTGATCGAGCGCCCCCTCAGGATCAAGCGAGGCCAGGGTCAGGTTCCGGTCGACCAGATAGGTGCGGGCGACCCGTTGAAGGTCTTCCAGGGTGACGCGCTGGAGAGCGTCAAGGTAGTCGCGGCTGAAATCGAGGTTGCGGGTGAAGAACCAGTTGGAGCCGAGGTCAGAAGCCTGGCCGCGCATGGTGGTGAGCTGGCCCAGGTGCTCGGCGACCGACATCTTCCGGGCCTTGACCAGCTCCTGCGTGGTGGCCATTCCGGTTTTCAACTCCTCCACCAGTTGCAGGATCAATTCCTGCACGGCCTCGCGGTTTTCCGGGTCAAGGGTGGCATCGATCCCGAAGATGCCCGGTTCGCCCGGGGTATAGGAAAAAGCGGAGACGCTGTGGGCCAGCCCGGCTTCCCGCACCCGCAGGTAGAGACGCGAACTGCGGCCCGCGCCAAGAACGGTGGAAAGAAGATCAAGCGCCGGAACGTCGGGATGGGTGACCCGCGGGATATGCCAGGCCAGGGCGAGGCGGGTCAGCTCGGTCTTGAAATCCTGGTGAACTTCACGGCGGCCCAACTGGGGCGGTTCCCCGGGGCGATAAACGGGCTGGAGCGACCGGGCCGGAAATTTGGCGAAGGCTTCTTCGAGTTGCCGGCGCACCGCGGCGGTCTCGACGTCGCCCACGACGATGAAGGTGATGTTGTTGGGAACGTAGCGCGCCTTGTAATAGGCCATGACCTCGTCGCGCGTGAGCTGGTTGAAGATGTCGAGATGGCCAATGACCGGGAGCCCGTAGGGATGCCGCTGGTAGGCGGTGGCAAACATGAGCTGGCCGATCATCCGGTCAGGATCATCGAAGCCCATGGCGAACTCGCGCCGGATCACCTCCTGTTCCTTGATGAACTCGTCCCGGGGAAGGGTGGAATTCATGGTGGCGTCGGCCAGGAGATCGATCGCGGTCTCCACGCCGGCGCGGGGGACGTCGATCCAGTAGACCGTGCGATCGAACGAGGTGTAGGCGTTGATGTACCCGCCCACGTCCTGGATGCTTTGGGCGATGGCGTTGGCCGGGCGGGTCTCGGTCCCTTTGAAGAGCATGTGCTCGAGCAGGTGGGACAGGCCGGACCCGAGGTGCGCGTCCTCATCGATGCTGCCGGTGGCGACCCAGGCCTGCACACTGGCGACAGGCGCGCTGTGGTCCTCCTGCACGATGACGTTCAGCCCGTTCGGCAGGGTCGAGCGGACGGCCGTGACCGGCGGAAAAGTGAGGACGGCGGATGGTTCCGGGCTGTTCCCGGAAAGCTCGGCGCTGATCATCGCAGGTGGCGTCGGTGGGCGCGCCCGGGCGGCCTCATGTGGCCCGGGGCGCGGGCAGGGGCAGCCCCGGTTTCGTTTCGGTGCGGCGGTTCGGCGCGAACGGTTTCACGAACGCCTCCTCGAAATCGTAGATGTTCTTGAAGTCCTCGATCGAGTCCTGCTCGGTCTTCCCAAAGATGCCGGCGCCGATGAGATTAAAGACCATGTGGCCGATGTCCTCCGTGCGGGTGACGCCCCAGGAGGAGAAAACGGTCATGACCATCGGGCCAAATTCCCGCAGGGCATACTGGCGCACGCCATCGAGCAGTTCCGGCCCGGAGACATGGCGGACCGTGGCCCCTTTGGTCTTCTTTTGCTGCTTGGTCGTGTAGTCGAGCGCGTCCCGCAAAAAGACGTAGCTGTCCCGGTGGTAACGCGGATCGGTTGTGACGATCGAGTCGAGAGCTTCCCCAAATCCAATTTTCTGCATGCAGGTAAGGCGGGCCGGGTTCAACCAGCGCGGTGGATATGATACTCAGCAACGTTCATGCGAGCAACCCCGGGCACAGAGGCGTCCCTGGTTGACCATGCTGATACGCTCACCGGCATGACCTGGCTTCACTCCCTCACGGGGACTTTCCTCCCGGCCCAGATTCTCCTGGCCGCCCTCCTCGCCATCCTTTTCCTCCAGTCAGGGCTCGACAAGCTCCTGCATTGGAAGGGAAACCTCGAATGGCTCACCGGCCATTTCTCGAAAACCCCGCTCGCCGGGCAGGTGCCCATCCTGCTCGCGCTTTTGACCGGGCTCGAGGTGGCGGCGGGCGCGTTCAGCGCCGCGGGCGTTCTTCTGCTCGTCGCCGGGTTCGGCAGTTTCGTCGCCTACCTCGGCGCCCTGCTTTCCGCCCTCGCCCTCCTCGCGCTCTTCTTTGGCCAGCGGGTGGCGAAGGATTATCCCGGCGCAGCCAGTCTGGTGCCGTATTTCCTGGTCGCGCTCCTCGGCCTTTTCATTCTCTAGGCCGGCTCGTCATTCAGGAAGCGGGCGAGCAACCGGTGAAAATGGTGCGTGCCCACTTCGCGGCGCGGTGAGTAACGGCCCCGGCGGGCCAGGCGCGATTTCACCCCGCGCTGGACCGATTCCACCACCGCTTCGTCTTCCATCTCCACCCGGTGCAGGTCGGTCCCCACGCCCTCCGCCCGCCGGGTTTCGTCCCAGACGTAACTCAGGAAGGAGACACGGGTGCGATCGGGTCCGAGCGGGCAGACCACATTCACCGAGATGCCCCACGGATAAAAATTCAGCATCAGGTTCGGGAAGAGCCAGTAATAAAAAGCGGCCACGTGCTGTCCCGCCTCCGGGTGCCCCGGCGGCAGATCAAAGGTGCCGCCGGCCGATTTGGTCAGCCCCAGTTGCAGGCTCGCCAGGGGATAAAGTTCCGTGCGGTATTCCCCGTAGTCGAGCCCGGCCAGGCTGGTGCCGTGCACATGCGGGATGTGAAATTCCTCGAGGTAATTGTCACAGTAGAGCGCCCAGTTCGCCTTGATCAGGTAATCACGGCTCGAGGCGGGATCGAGCCGGGCCTCTTCCAGCGGCAGGAAGGCGACGCGCGCCGCCAGCGGCCCGATCCAGTCCGCCAGGCTGAAGGCCGGCGCCAGGCTGCTGAAGAGAAACGGCCCCCAGCGTTCCAGGGGAAGGCGCCGCAGGTCGTCCTCCCCGGATGGAAAATCCTTCACCTCCTCGAACTCGGGCATGGAGGTGAACCGGCCATCGAGGCAGAAACGGCGGCCGTGGTAGCGGCAGCGCAACGCTTTCAGGTGACCGTCTCCCTCCACCACCAGCGCGGCGCGATGGGTGCAGACATTGGAGAGGCAATGGACCTGCAGGGAATCGTCCACCGTCAGGACAAGCGGTTCATCCAGGCAGCCTTCGAGCAGGGTGAAGGGATGAACGTGGCCCGGGGCCTTCGCCTGGTCGGCGGGACCGACAAGGTGCCAGGAGCGGGCGAAGATTTTTTCCAGCGCACGGGCGTGCCAGGCGGGATCGGCATAGACTTCAGGCGGGGGCGTGGAAGCCCGCGTGATGTCCCCGGCGATGACAAACTCCTGCGGCATGGCGTGGTGGCTTAGCGCACCTGCGTTTCCATGGCCGAAAGATAATTCGAGATGGCGTCGCGCCGCGGCGCCACCAGTTCGTCGCGCTCGGCCGCGGCCTTCAGGTAACCGCGAAAATTGCCGCTCGCACTCTCGAGCCGGGTGGCTTCGAACCAGTTCAGGTAATCATCCATCGCTTCGGCCTGCGCGGAGAGCTGCTTCCGCATTTTTTCCGCCGCGGCGATTCGTTTCGCCATCCCGCCTGTCTTGCCACCGGCCAGGCGATCGACGATCGCCTGGTATTCCGCCACCAGCGGCTGGTAAAGCGGATTGGCCCGCACGGCCAGGCCCATCAGGGCCTGACGATGTTCCCGCAGAAGCCGGGTGCGACCCGGGCGCGCAACAAAACGCTCGAACTGGTCCAGCGCAAAACTCTTTTCCTCACCCGGGAACTGCACCCGCAGCAAGGGCGCAAGACGCGCCTCGGATTGCGCCATGGTCAGCGGCTGGAATTGGCGGGAAGCGGCCATGCGTTGCACGGCCGCAGGCCACCAGGCGGGTCCTTCCCCGGCGGGGCTCGCAAAAAGACCGGGGAAAGCCGCGCGCAAAGCCTGCTCAGGATCCGCCGAAGCGCCCGGCAGTGCGGCAATAAACTGCGCCAGCGCCGCCCGGGCCGGTGCGGTTTTCGTCAGTTCCGTCACCAGCACCAGCGCGTAGGCCCGGTAGAGCTGGGCGGAAGGCCCGTCGAGCAGCTCCGGTTTCTGGCGCAGAAATTCGGCAAGCGGCAGGGTTCGCTCCGCCGTGGCCACAACCGCGAGCGCCGCCGGGAGGGCGGAGGAATGCCGGGTCTCGGCGGAAGCGAGGACACCGGTGAGCAGCCAGTCGGGCGGCTGGGCGTAACGTGACCCGACGGCGGCCAGGGGGCCACCGCGATACATGCGCTCGAGCAACACGGCCCGCAACAGTTCGCGCTCGATGGCCCGGACGTCGATCTCCCTCTCGATGAGCAACTCGAGCTGAAGTTTCAAGCCGAACCCGGTCTGGCTTACCTGCAGCGAGGCCGGGGCTTGCGGCGCCATGTTTGCCCGGGGATGCCGCAGGCTGATCACGATCGGCGTTTCCCAGTGATCGGGCGTTTGCAACAGATCAAGCAGTGCCTTCTTTGTCCGCTCGCCCGCTTCCGCCATGGCGCCGCGCAAACGCATCTCCTCCCCGTAAACGATGAACTGGCGCGACGTGCTCACGCTGCGCGAAGGCGGGACTTCCGCATTCGCACCGCCCCACGGGTGGACGAGGAGACAGCAAAGAAGGAGGCGGAGCGGAAAAGCCACGGTGGGGGATGGCATAGCGGAAACGGGGCGCGGAAACGAGCGCGAAACTGGCGGAGGTGGCAAATTTTTCACGTAAAAATTCGCAACTTTTCCGTCTGGGCGGTGTCCAATGTAAGCACCCCATGAAAACAAAATTCACACTTCTCCTGGCAGCGCTGGTGGCCCTGTCGACCATGGTTCCCGTGGCGGCCGAGGCCGGGCGGCGCGATCGCGGCGGGCATGGTTTCAAGAAAGGCGGTCATCATGGCCGGCATTTCGGGAATCACCGGCACCGCCATCATCGGCATCATCACCGGCATCACCATCGCGGCGGAACCCGCTTTTATGTTGGCCTCGGTTTCCCGAGCTACGGCTACGGTTACTATCCTTACAACCATTACCCATACGCCTACTCGACCAGTTATTACCGGCCGGTTTACCAGGGCGGATATGTGGGACGCGGCGGCGTGGTCGCGCAGGTCCAGATTCGACTGGCGCGCGCCGGTTATTATCACGGCGCCATTGATGGCATCATCGGGCCGGCCACGCGACGGGCGATCTATCGCTGGGAACAGCGGCATGGCCTTTACGCCGATGGACGCATCGACGGCCGGTTGCTCGCCCGGATGGGTCTGAGCTAAGTCACAACTTTCCCTGTGTGGGTGAAACGGGTCGCGGCCCCCGGGCGGCGGCCCGTTTTCTTTGTCAGGGTCCCGGGGCGGTCAGCACCACGGCCTTGGACTCAATCCTGACGTCGGCCATCTTGCGCACCGCCGCCTGTTCGCGTTCGAGCGCCTTCTGGACATCGGCGAAGAGGAACCCGAGGTACGGCATCAGTTTGGCGTGGATGTTGAGGCGCCCAAGGCGTCCTCCCTTTTCGGCAAACGCGAATTTGCCCTCGGAAGAGACCGGGCTGTAGGAAGCCGAATGCGACAGGGGAAAACCCTGGACGGAGCGCATGACCGTGAAATGGAGCAAGCCATCCTCGAGGCCGACGAAAGCGCGCTCGAATTTCAGGCCGGGCTTGTCGAGGGCCTTCTGCTTGTTCTTGAGGGCGGAGAGGAGGAAGGCGTTGACCTCGGGCTCGGCGTAGCGGAGCTGGCCGCCGCGGCGGGCGAGGAGGGCGTTCTCGAGGTCGAGGGTAACCTGCGAGGCGAGCATGAGATCCTGCGACCGCTCGGGAGGGGCGGGCGAGAGGAGCATTTGCACGAGCGCGGCCAGGGCGACGGCCGCAAGGATGAGTTTGGCCACCTTGAAAAAGAGGTGCTGCATGGGCGACCAACGCGGCCCGAGCATGCGCCGCAGGCGTTTCTGCGTGGCCTGCGGCTGTTCCGGGCCTTCCTTGCCCAGCTTGATCTTGGAACGGTCCAGGCGGGTGCCGCACTCGTGACAATAAATTCGTTCCACCTCGTTCTCGTGGCGGCACTCCGGGCAGATGAGTTTGTTCATCCCGTGGAATCCTTCCTGGGCGCCGGGGTGGGAGCGGCGGGTGCGGCCGGTGCTGGCGCGACCTTTTTTGTTTCCTTGTTCTCCTTGCCGCCCGTGGGGGAGGAGGATGCCGTCTCTTTCTTCGCGCCTTCCTTGTAGGAATTGCTCCGGTAATCCGTGATGTAGAAGCCGGACCCCTTGAAAATCAGGCCGGCCCCGGTGCCGAGCAGGCGTTTGACCCGGCCATGACCCCATTCGGCCATGCGGCAATGCGTCTGCGGACATTCGCGAAAAGCTTCGTCGCGCATGGACTGAAACGCCTCAAAGTTCTGCCCGCATTTTTCGCAGGAATATTCGTAGGTGGGCATGAGAGGTCGCCGGGCGGTGGCGGCATTGTGAAGGAAAAAAAGCAGAATTCAAGCCGCCCGGTCGGGCGGCTTGCGCCGCGACCGACGCCACCGCGGGAGAGACGCGACCGGGCGCCACCTTGACTTCACGGGGTGCGCGAAGTAGAGGACCAAAGCAGTTTCCCCCCTGATTATGATGAAGATTTTGCAGTTTTCCCCACGGATATCCCTCATCGCCGCCGGCTTCTTCCTCGCTGGTTGCGCCATGGACGATCCGCGTTACAGCGCGGAGACCCAGTATCTCGGTGGCATTTATTCCGGTCACGCGGTCTCGGCCTCAGCCCCGTCCGACAGCATTTCCTACTGGGATGGCGACGGCGTTTCGGGCTCGCCCTCGGTCAAGATCAGCATCTCCGAACAGCGCGCTTATTTCTACAAGGGCGGCAAACTGGTGGGCATCTCCCAGCTCTCGACCGGCCAGGAGGGACGCGACACCCCGGTGGGCAAATTCAAGATCATGCAGAAGGACAAGGACCATGCCTCGAATCTCTACGGCGATTATGTCGACTCGACCGGCACGGTGGTGAAGTCGAACATTGGCATCAAGGAAGACCCGAAGCCGCCCGGCACCCGCTTCAAGGGCGCGCCCATGCCCTATTTCATGCGCATTACTTCCGGGGGCGTCGGCCTGCATGCCGGTTATCTCCCCGGGTATCCCGCTTCGCACGGGTGCATCCGCATGCCGGAATACATGGCTGAGGCTTTCTTTGCCAACGTCTCCATCGGGACTCCGGTCACGATCGTCCGCTGATGGCCACGGGCGGGGCGGGGCGAGTCTTGCATAACACCGCGCCGGACGGCATTCTCTGGCGGGCTCAGGCCGCGCCATGATGATCATTACCAAACCGCAGGCGACGGAGGAACAGATCGAGCAGATCGTCGCGCGCGTGCGCGAGATGGGTCTGCAGCCGCAGGTCAATCGCGAGGCGGCGCGCGTCAGCATCGGTCTTTCCGGAGCGGACGAACTCGTGCGGGAGAAGCCGCTCGCCTCACTCCCGGGCGTGGAGGCCATCGTGCCGTTCTCGCCCCCCTACAAACTCGCCGCCTCCGGCAACGGTCACGCCACTTCCTTTGTCTCGGTCGGCGACGTCCGAATCGGGCGCCGCGAAAAGATTGTCCTTATTTCGGGGCCCTGTGCGGTGGAAAGCGCGGAGCAGATTGCTTCCATTGCCGGGACGGTGAAGGAATCAGGCGCGCGCGTCCTCCGCGGGGGCGCCTTCAAACCCCGGACTTCGCCCTACACCTTCCAGGGATTGCGGGAGGAGGGCCTGCGTTACCTGGCCGAGGCGCGGGCGCGTACCGGCCTGCCGGTTATCACCGAGATCATGGACCCGCGCGACCTGCCTCTCCTGGAGCAGTATGCCGATTGTCTCCAGATCGGCGCGCGGAACATGCAAAACTATTCGCTGCTGCGCGAGGTGGGCCGGAGCCGTCTCCCGGTGCTGCTCAAACGCGGCTTCAGCGCCACCCTGAACGACCTCATGCTCAGCGCGGAGTATATCCTGAGCGAGGGCAACATGCAGGTCATGCTCTGCGAACGGGGCGTGCGCACCTTCGAGACGGCCACCCGTTACACCCTCGACCTCAGTGCCGTCCCCATTCTCAAGGCCAAGACCCATCTTCCTGTCGTGGTGGATCCCACCCACGCGGTCGGGTTGCGCGAGTTTGTTCCCGCCATGGCCCTGGCCGCGGTGGCGGCCGGTGCTGACGCCCTCCTGATCGAGGTTCATCATACTCCCGAGCTGGCGCGGAGCGACGGCGAGCAGGCCCTGGTGCCGGAGGCCTTCCAGGAACTCGTGCCGCGCCTGCGCGCGGTGGCCGAGGCCGTGGGTCGCGGCTTGTAGCCGCGGCAATTCCCCTCGCCACGGCGTTTTATCCCGGCGCCGTTGCAGTCGCCCGCAAGTGAAGGAACCGTCGCGCGTGTCCCATCCTCCCGACCTGATCGAACTGGCCGCAGCTTCCCCCGCGCTCGCGGGCAAGGTCGAGCAGATCAGGCTCGGCCAGACCCCCGTGCTTTTTTCGCACGTCACCGAATCGGCCCACGGTTTTTTGGCGGCCCTGCTGGCGCGCCGGCTCGAGCGGACGCTCTGGATCGTCTGCGCCAATGTCCGTTCCCAGGAGCTGCTCTTCGAGACGCTGATCAACTGGAAGCCGGACGCGCTCTTTCTGCCCGAGGCCGAGTTCGCTGCCGTCGAGACCGTGCTCCCCGATCCGGAAATCACCGCGGAACGACTGGCTCTGCTGGGCCGGTTGGAAAAGGAGAAGAGTCCGCAGCTCGTCGTTGCCACCGCGGCCAGCCTTGACCAGGCTGCGCCGAAACCGGGAACGCTTAAGGCCGCCTCCCTTACCTTGCGCCGGCAGACCCGGCAGGAAATGGAGCAGGTGCTGGCACGGCTGGCCGACGCCGGATACGAGCGGGTCGCGCAGGTGACCACGCGCGGCCAGTTCGCGGTCCGCGGCGGCATCCTGGATCTTTTTTCCTGGCAAACGGCCGTTCCTCTGCGCATCGAGTTCCTCGACGACGAGATCGAGTCGCTGCGCGAGTTCGACGTCGATGCGCAGACGGCCCTGCGCAACCTGCAATCGGCGGAAGTCCTGCTCGGCGGGAGCGACGATCACCGCGGGCGGGTCCGCGATTACATCGCGCCGAGTCATCTGGTGGTCGCGGTGGAAACGGAGGCGGTCGAGGCTGCTCCGATCCGGATCAGCGAAGGCTGGCTTGAGGGAGAGGATGGTCCGGAGGATTTCGCGGGCGCCTTCCAGGACTGCGCCGTCGGTGATTTTGCCGTGGGCGAGTTTCTCCTCGCGGAAGCGAAACGGGCTGATTTTTGCGCGCGCCTCCGGGATTGGCGAGAGGAGGGGGCGACCGTGGTCATCTATTTTCAGACCGAGGGAGAGATTGAGCGGTTCCGCGAGATTTTCGAGACAGGGAAGGACGACCTGCAGGGGGCGGTCCTGAGCGAAGGTTCGCTCGCGCGAAGGTTTTGCCTGCCGGATGCCGGCCTGGTGGTTCTCTCCGGGGCGGAACTCTTCGGGCGCTCGCCCGCGCACGGGCGGCGCCGGTTGCAGCGGGCCGAGCGGCTGGGGCGGAACCGCGCCCAGATTGATTTCAGCGAACTGAACGAGGGGGACCACGTGGTGCACCTCGAGCACGGGATCGGCCGCTTCCTGCAACTGACGAAGATGCCGGCGGCGGGCGGGGCGGAACAGGAAGTGTTGGTTCTTGAGTTTGCCGAGGAAGCCCGGCTCTACGTGCCGCTGGAGCAGGCCTATCTGGTTTCGCGCTACGTCGGCGTGGGAAAAAAGTCGCCGCCCCTCAGCTCACTGGCGGACGCCAAATGGGCGAAGGCCAAGAAGAACGCGGCCGCGGCCATTTTCGACTACGCCGGCAAGATGCTCGCCGTCCAGGCGGAGCGTGAGACCGAGGCGGGCTATACCTTCGGGCCCGACACAAAATGGCAGGAGGAGTTTGAGCACTCCTTTCTCTTCCGGGAGACGCCGGATCAGCTCAAGGCCATCGCCGAGACCAAGCGCGACATGGAATCGACCCGCCGATGGACCGGCTGATCTGCGGCGATGTGGGGTTTGGCAAGACGGAGGTGGCCATTCGCGCCGCCTTCAAGGCGGTCATGGACGGGAAACAGGTCGCCATGCTCGCGCCGACCACCGTGCTGGCGCAGCAGCACTATCGAAACTTTCCGGCGAGCGCATGCTCGACTACCCGGTGCGGATCGAAATGCTGAGCCGCTTCCGCACGCCGGCCGAGCAGCGCGAGGTGCTGCGGCAGTTGCACGACGGCAGCGTGGATATCGTCATCGGCACGCACCGCCTGATTTCCGAGGATGTCGTTTTCAAGGATCTCGGCCTGGTCGTGATCGACGAGGAGCAGCGCTTCGGCGTGATGCACAAGGAGAAGTTCAAGGAGCTCTTCCGGCTGGTGGACGTGCTCACCCTCTCCGCCACGCCGATTCCGCGCACGCTTTACCTCTCGCTCGATGGGCGTGAGGGACATGTCCACCATCGAGACCCCGCCGCCGAACCGGCATCCCGGTCGAGACGATCATCTGCGCCTATGACGAGCGCGTCATCCGCGACGCCATCGAGCGCGAGATGGAGCGGCAGGGCCAGGTCTTCTTCCTGCACAACCGCGTCGAAACCATCGAGCGCATGCGCGACCGGATCGCTGAGCTGTGCCCCGGCGCCCGGGTCGACATCGGCCACGGCCAGATGGACGAGGACGACCTGGAGGAGGTCATGGCCCGCTTCGTCGCGGGCGAGATCGATGTGCTGGTCTGCACCACCATCATCGAGAGCGGCCTCGATATTCCGAACGCCAACACCATCATCATCGATCGCGCCGACCGCTTCGGCCTGGCCGACCTCTACCAGCTGCGCGGCCGGGTCGGGCGGGCCGAGACACAAGGCCTACGCCTATCTCCTGCTCCCGCGCGAGATGATGACGGTGGGGGCGGCGCGCAAACGGATCAACGCCATCAAGCAGTACACCTCGCTCGGAGCCGGCTTCAAAATCGCCATGCGCGACCTCGAGATCCGCGGCGCCGGCAATCCTTCTCGGCACCGCCGCAGAGCGGCCACATCGTCCAGATCGGCTTCGATCTCTATTGCCAGCTGCTGAAGCAGGCGGTGGCGCAGTTGAAGGGCGAGAAATTCAAACCCCGGCTCGAGGTCGAATTGCGCCTGGATTTCGTCGCCACCAACCAGGCCGAGTTCCTTGAGACCGACGCCGGACGGCGCCTCCCGGCCTTCCTTCCGGCCGGCTTCGTCAGCGACACCACCCTGCGCATCCAGGCTTACCGCGGCCTGGCCGAGGTCACCACCCGGGAACAGCTCGATCGCCTGCGCAAGGGGTGGCGGGACCGGTTCGGCCGATTCCCCGCCGCGGTTGACAATTTGCTTCTTCTCGCCGAAATCAGACTGGCCGCGACAAAGGCTGCTGTCAGCCGGGTCGAAGTGCGCGAGCGCAAGCTGATGCTGACGCGCCATGGGCATTTCATCCTTGTCGGCGGCAAATTCCCCCGTTTAGTTGCCGAGACCCTCGAACAGCATCTTTCTGAAGTGCTTGCCCTGATCAAAAAACTTTAGCTGCAATGACCCGACCACTTCTTCTCGTTCTTGGCGCCATCCTGCTCTGGTCTTCTTCGCCGGTTTGCAACGGCGCGCTCGCCGCGCAACAGGAGGTGGTTGATGGCATCGCCGCCGTCGTGAATGGCGACGTCATTACCTTCTCGCAGGTGCGCGAGCTCGTGCTGCCGCGCGAGAAAGCCCTGCGCGCGCAATACACCGGCGAGGAACTGGCCGCCAAGGTCAAGGAGGTCCGGGTCGCCGCCCTGCAGGATTTGATCGACCGGCAGCTCATCATCCAGGCTTTTGCCAAGGAGAGCTTCCAGATCCCGGATATCTACGTCGATAACCACATCAAGACGATCATCCGCGAAAATTTCGGCGGTGACCGCCAGACATTTATCAAGGCCTTGAACGCGCAGAATTTCACCCTCGGCGAGTTCAAGAAACTGGAGAAAGAGAAGATCATCGTGCAGGCCATGCGCGGCCGGAATGTGCAGATGAACACGATCATCCCCCCGACCAAGGTGGACGAGTATTACCGCACCCACCGCGAGGAGTTCTCGAGCAAGGAACGCGTCCGCCTGCGCCTGATCATGATCCCCGGCGGCGAGGACAGCGGCAAAACCGCGGCGCAAAAGGCCCTGGCCGAGGAGATCATGGCCAAGATCGTCAAGGGGTCCGATTTCGAGCGCATGGCCCAGATGTATTCCGAGGACAGCACCCGCGATTCTGGCGGCGACTGGGGCTGGATCGACCGGAACACGCTGGCCGAGCCGCTCGAGAAAATCGCCTTTAATCTTCCGGTCGGGAAAATCAGCAACATCATCGAGCTCGGCGGCTCCTTTTACATCCTGAAGGTGGAGGAAAAAGAGGGCGGCGTGACCAAGCCGCTGGCTGAGGTCCGCACCGAGATCGAGAAAAAGCTGAAGCAGGAGGAATCGCAGCGCTTGCAGGAGCGCTGGCTCGCCAGCCTGCGCGAGAAGGCCTACATCAAGACCTTCTAGGTTCGCCGGCGGCCCCCGCCGGAAAGAGTCCTTTTGCCGCGGCTTGCCGTGCGCTCCCCCTTTCGTGACAATGCGCGATGCCGCGCATCGGAATCACCCTCGGCGACCAGGCCGGAATTGGCCCCGAGATCGTGGCGGCGGCCCTCCGTTCGCCCGAGGTTGCCACCCAGGCGGAGTTTCGGCTGATCGGCGAGAAGATCGAGGCGATGCCGGGTCAGCCCACCCCCGACTCGGCGCGCGCCGCCCGGGCGGCGCTCGAGGAAGCCGTGGCGGCGGCCCGGGCCGGCGAGATCGATGCCGTGGTCACCGGTCCGATTCACAAGGCGCGCCTCTACCAGGCCGGATTCGAGTTTGCCGGTCAGACGGAGTTTTTTGCCGAACGCTGCGGCGTGGAGAACTACGCCATGCTCCTGACCGGGGGCAGGATCACCGTTGCGCTGGTGACGACGCACCTGCCCCTGCGTGAGGTTGCCGGCCGCCTGCGGGAAAGCGAGATCGTCCGCGTCGGCCTTCTTTTGCGAGACTTTCTTCGACAGCGCGGCCATGCCCGGCCGCGGCTGGCCGTGGCTGGATTGAACCCGCATGCCGGCGAGGAGGGGGCGCTCGGCCGGGAGGAAATCGAAATCGTGCAGCCGGCGGTGGCAAAGCTGCAGGCGGCCGCGGGTCATCCCGAGAGCGCGTTCTGCGCCGGACCGTTTTCGCCCGACACCCTTTTTCACCATGCCGCCGAGGGAGCCTGGGATGGGGTGGTCTGTCTTTATCACGACCAGGGCCTGATTCCGCTGAAGCTGCATGCCTTTCATTCCGGGGTGAACGTCACCCTGGGCCTTCCTTTTCCGCGGACCAGCCCCGATCACGGCACCGCCTTTGAGATCGCGGGAAAAGGAGTGGCCCGGCCCGACAGCATGATTGCCGCCATCCGGCTGGCCATTGAACTGGCCGGAAGTCCGCAAAAATGAAATCGCTGCTCCGCTCCGTTCCGTTATCGCATTTTTGTCTGCTCGGCCTGGTCCTGTTGGTTTTTGGATGGTCGGGCTGGCGGCCCCATGATCGCCTCACCTGGTGGCTCGAGACCGCCCCCACCATCGCGGGGGTCCTTCTTCTCCTGGCCACCTATCGCCGCTTCACTTTCACCACCTTCACTTACTTTTTTATCGCCCTGCACATGGTGCTTCTCTGCATTGGCGGCCATCACACTTATGCGCGCGAGCCTTTCTTCGGCTGGCTGCAGACGGAGTTCGACCTGGCGCGCAACCATTTCGATCGCCTCGGGCACTTCGTGCAGGGCTTCGTCCCGGCGCTGGTGGCGCGCGAACTTTTTCTCCGGCTTGGGGTTTTGCAACGGGAACGCTGGCAGCCGTTCCTGATTGTCTGCATCTGTGCCGCCATCAGCGCGGTCTATGAGCTGATCGAATGGGCGGCGGCCGAGCTGAGCGGGAGCGCGGCGGTCGAGTTTCTGGCCACCCAGGGCGACGTTTGGGACACGCAAAAGGACATGGGGCTGGCCATCATCGGTGCCGTCAGCGCCCTCGCGCTGCTGGCACGCTGGCAGGACCGGGCCCTGCGCCGGCGGCGGGAGGTGGAACCATGAACCTGGCCAAGTACGGCACGGTCTTCAACATCGGGATCCAAAACACGTTTGTTTACCGCTGGAACTATTTCCTGCGCGCGCTTTTCGGCCTGATCCCGCTCGCCGGCACGGTGTTTCTCTGGCGGGCCGTCTTTGCCGAGAAAGGGGGCGGCATGCAGGGCTACGACTACGCCTCCATGATTCACTATTACCTGCTGACCATCCTCGTCTCGAACCTGGTCACGCCCACCGAGGACGAATGGCAGATCGCCGCCGATATCCGCGAAGGACAGATCAACTCCTTCCTGACCAAGCCGCTGAACTACCTGGGTTACCGCTTTTGCATCTTCCTCAGCGGCCGGCTCGTCTACACCCTCGTCACCATTTTTCCGATCGCCCTGATCTTTTTCTATTTTCGCGATTACCTCAGCTTTCCGGAGCACGGGTCCACCTGGTTCTGGGCCCTGCTTTCCCTGCTCATGTCGGCCTGCATCCAGTTTTTCATCACCTACACCCTGGCCATGCTTGCCTTCTGGATTCTCGAAATTTCGACCATCGTCTTCATCGTTTATTCCTTTGAGTACTTCCTCGGGGGCCAGATGTTCCCGGTCGATATCATGCCGCCGGTGGTGCAGGCGGTGATGAAATGGCTCCCCTTTTATTACGAGCTCTTTTGCCCGATTGCGATCTACCTCGAACGACTCCAGGGCGCGGAGATGGCCGAGGCGCTTGTGATCCAGACCGGCTGGCTGGTCCTGACCGGCCTGGCCGCCCACGGCATGTGGCGTCGCGGGCTGAACCACTACCAGGCCGTCGGCGGCTGACCTTTCGTGATGCGACGCTACCTCGACATCTACTCCATCATGCTGCGCAACTCCCTCATCCGGGAGATGAACTTCAAGGCCAACTTCATTCTCTGGCTCATCGTGGAAGTGCTCTGGTTCTGCGGCCAGATCTTCTTCTTCGGGATCATCTTCGGTCAGGTCGACCGGATTGGCGACTGGACGAAATGGGAGGTGGTGCTGCTGGTCGGGACGCACCAGATCATCGCCCAGCTTTTCCAGGCCTTCTTTTTCATGAACGTCTCGAACATCCCGGAACTCGTCCGGACCGGGAAGCTTGACACCCTCCTTGCGCTCCCGATCGACAGCCAGTTTGCCGTCTCCACCAAACAGTTCGGCCTCGACAGCATCATCAACGCTCTTCTCGGCGCGCTCGTGGTGATCGTGTCGCTGGTGCAGCTTCGCCTCACGCCGGGGCCCGGCGCCGTTCTTCTCTATTTCATCGCGCTCGGTTTCGGCGTGGCCGTGCATTACTCGATCATGCTCAGCCTCGCCGCGGTCAGCTTCTGGATCGTGCGGGCGCAGGGGCTCGTCTACGGCTACTTCAACTTCCTCCAGATCGCGCGCTATCCCGACGCGATTTTCCCCCGGCTTTTTCGCTTTGTTTTCGGCTGGATCATTCCGGTCATCATTGTTGCCAATATCCCCGCCCGGCTCCTGATAAAACCGCTGGAAAACCCGGCCGCCCTCATGTTTCACCTGGTCGTGGCCGCCTCAATTGCCTTCCTGCTTTCGCGCTTATTCTGGCGGTTCGCCCTCCGCCGTTACTCCAGTGCGAGTTCATAGGCCGGTTTAATACCCTGTCGGGGAGGTGGTTAAACCCCGGGCAGGGAAGGGGAAATCTACCCTTGCGCGACAGGGGAATTGACCTTAATTATCGCTCCCTTTTTCGCGCCGCTCAGGGCGCTTGTTTCATTTATGGCCCCGAAGAAATCCAAATCCCCCAAAAAAGCGGCTGCCGCCAAAGCGTCGCCGAAGAAAAAACCTGTTTCGGCGAAGAAACCGGCCGCGAAAAAGGCCGCCCCGAAGAAGGCTGCGCCGAAAAAAGCGGTGACAAAGAAGCCGGTCGCAAAGAAGAGCGCGCCCGCCAGGGCTTCGAAGCCGGCGAAGATCACCACGCGCCGGGAACTTCAGCAGGACCCGATGGCTTTCCTGGGGAACAATCACAAGGAACGCCGGCTCGATCCCTTTACCAAGGGCCAGAAGCAGAAGCTCCTGCACCTGCGTGACGCCATGGTCGATTCCATGGCCGGGGTTGCGCAGGACACCCTCCGCTCGCGCGCAGAGGGAAGTGAAGCTTCCGCCTTCGGCATGCACCAGGCCGACGCCGGCAGCGACGCTTACGATCGTGATTTTGCCCTCAGCCTTCTTTCCCAGGAACAGGATGCTCTTTACGAGATCGACCAGGCGCTCAAGCGCATCGAGCTCGGCACCTATGGCGTTTGCGAAATGTCGGGCAAGAACATCCCGCATGCCCGCCTGGAGGCGATCCCGTTCGCCCGCTTCACCGTTGAGTGCCAGGCCCAGCTCGAGAAACAGAACAAGGCCTCGCGCGTTCGCCAGTCCGTCACCTCGCTTTTCGGCCTGACCGACGACGAGGGCGGCGAGGGCGAGGAAGAAGAATCAGCCACGCCGGAACCGGCCAAGGACTAATCATCATGCCACAGGAAATCATCACGCTGGAGTGCACCGAGGCCAAGGCGCTCGGGAAACCGGTTTCGCGCTACATGAGCACGCGAAACAAGAAGAGCCCGCGCACGCCCAACCGGCTCGAGAAAAAGAAATACAATCCCTTCCTCAAGAAGCACACCCTGCACCGGGAGACCCGCTAAATCATGCAACCGAAAACCGCCAAACGCCGGTCCGCCTTTCGCCGGGCCAACCGCACCATGCCCCGCCGCCGCATCGATATCGCGGCCGAGGCCATCGATTACAAGAACCCCGACCTGCTGAAAAAGTTCGTCACCGAGAGCGGCAAGATCCTCCCGCGTCGCGTCACCGGCATGCCGGCGCACATGCACCGGAAGATCACTCGCGAGATCAAGCGCAGCCGCTCGGTTCTCCTGATGAAGTAGCGGCAGACGCTGCCTGTTTCGTCCCGTTAAAACGCCGGCTCCGCCCGGCGTTTTTGCTTTTGCCCGGTCCCGGGCAGGTGTTAGACCCGGCAATATGAGATTCTGCAGGTGCGGCGCCCTGCTGCTTTTCTTCTGGCTCGGAGTTCCCGTGGGCGGTTCCGAGGAGGTCACGCCTTTGGAGCGGCGCCACTCGAAGCATTATGGGAAAGCGATGGCGGACGACGCTGCCGCTCTGAGGTGGCTCTTTCGTTTCACGACTTCGTCCGACATGGTCGGCGCCATGGGCGAGATCCATTCCGCCTGTCTGCTCAATCTTTTACGCGGGCAGGGCGACCCGAAATTCGCGGCGCGGCTGGCCGGTGAGAACAAATCAGTGCGGCGCTCCGTGCTCTCTGCCTTGGATTATGCGGGCTGGGTTCCCGGACAATATCCGAAAACGGCTGCGCTGCGGTAAGGCGGGCGCGGAGCGCCCCCGGTTATTTTTTTCGCGTCTTCTCGCCTTCCTCGATCAGCTTCCAGAACTCGCGGTTCTTCGCCAGTTGGTCGTCTTCCGCCAGCGGCAGTTTGCTCCGGAAAAGGAAATCCCGGAAAGTGTTTTTGTGCAGGACGCGGTGAACCGCAATTCCTTCCGGCCGCTTCTCAAAGTAAATCCGGTAGTCCTTTGCCCGATAACGGAAAAGTTTCTTTCCCTCCCGCTTCACTGTCCCGAAACGGCTTGCGTCCAGCTTCCCCATGTCGTCCGGCAGAACCTGAAACTCCGCCAGAAGCTCGAGCTGGAGGGTCTTGGGCAGGGCCGACATCTCCGCGGCGCTGATTTCGTTGAAAACGATCTGGAACACGGTCAGGACAAATACACGCGGCGCACGCGGCTGCCAATGCCGGTGAAAATTTCCCAGGGAATGGTCCCGGCCCACTCCGCCACCTCGGAGGCCAGGATGGTCGTGTTTCCCTGCTCGCCGAACAGGACCACCTCATCGCCGACTGCCGCCTCCGGCGTTTCCGTCAGGTCGACCATCAGCAGATCCATCGTGATGCGGCCCAGGACCGGGCACCGTTTTCCCGCCACCAGGAGATGCGCACCCCGATTGGAACAGGCTCGCGGATAACCGTCGGCATAACCGGCTCCGACCGTTCCCACCCGCATCGGCCGCGGCGTGATAAAGGTGCGTCCGTAACTGATGGAGGCGCCCGCCGGCAGATCGCGAATGAGAACAAGGCGCGATTTCAACGACATCACCGGGCGGAGCTCTGCCTGAAAACTGGGCAGCGGGGAAATGCCGTAGAGCATCAAACCGGCCCGGACGATGTCGTAGGGCGTCCCGGCGAAAGCGAAGATGCCGGCGCTGAGAAGGGCGTGGATTTTGGTCGCGGATGGAAGGTCGGCGCGAACGTCCCCGACGAGGCGGGCAAACCGGGCCAGTTCCTCGCGGGTGTAATCGGCGTCCTCGTCCGCCGCGGGAAGATGGGTGGAAATGCTGTGGAGTTCCGCTTGCGGGAGCGCGGCGATGCGCCGGATCATCCCCGGGGCGTCCGGTTCCGGCATCCCCATTCGTCCCATGCCGGTGTCGATCACCGCGTTGAGCCGTGCTTTTTGACGGCGCGCCGGCCGCCTCCGAGAAGGCCGCCGCCTCCGCGGCGCTGGAAACGGAGGCAATGAAGCCATGCCGAACGATCTCGGCCCGCTCGTCCGGCAGAGCCGGGCCGAGGATCATGATCGGTTGGGCGACGGAATCACGCAGCTCGAGGGCCTCGGCCAGATTGGCCACACCATAAATGTGCGCCTGTTCCTTCAGCGCGGCCGCCACGGGCGTCATGCCATGGCCGTAGCCATTGGCTTTGACCACGGCCATGAGCGCGGCCTGGCCGATGCGCGCACGCGCCACCCCGGCGTTGTGCCGCAGCGCGTCCCCGCTGATCTCCGCCCAGCAACGATGATGGATCGTGCTCACGGGTTGATGGGTCGCGGAGCGGTGATGTGCGGCGGTCGCAAATAAATCGGCTCCAGCGGCGGCCGGGCAAACTCCAAATCGGCACGTCCAACCAGGCCGGCCAGGAGGGAAGCCTGCGGATGCCGCAGCTCCGCGGCCGCAAATCCCGGCACGGGCGCCGGACAAAACAGGGGCCGAACCGATTCGTGGGCCAGCAGCTCCGTGACCTCCCCGGTTTCGAGGAGCTCGGGTCCCCGGGAAAGGGCGTGTTCCTTCACGACGGCAAACATAAACGAATTTCGGCGGGCATCGGCGAGCACTCCATATTCGCCCACGGCCATTGCGCAAATGGAGGGATACCCAAGAAGGGCCGCCCCGGTGCCGAGGGAAAGGCCAAGAGCGGCGGAGACGGCGATCCGGCAGCCGGCGTAGGAGCCGGGACCCAGACCCACGACGATGGTTGAGCGGGCGTCGAGCCGGGCGGAATGTTTGCGCAGCTCCTCGAAGAATGCGCCGGAATCCTTGCGATCGTTCGGGAAGGTGGCCGAGGCCTCCATCGTCCCGCCGCACCGCACCGCGATGCTCCCGACAGGTGACGACAACTCGAGCGCGAGGACGATCATCGGTCCTCCGTGATGGTGCGGGCCGATTCGCCGGTGATGGCGAACCGAAGCCACCAGGCGCCGGTCGGCATGGCCTCCGGAAATTTGTCCGCCCATTCCACCAGGGAGACGCCTTCGCCGAAAATGTAATCGTCGAACCCGATCTGCATGAGCGCCGCCGCATCGGGCAGCCGGTAAAAGTCGAAGTGATAAACCGGGAGGCGTCCGCCGGCATACTCGTGCACCAGGGTAAAGGTGGGACTGGTGGCGGGCTCCGGGCTGCCGAGGGCGGTGAGGAAACCGCGCACGAACTGCGTCTTGCCCGCACCGAGATCGCCCTGCAACGCGAAAACGGCGCCCGGGCGCGCCGTCGCGGCGAATCGTCCGCCCAGGGCGGCGGTCTCCTCCGGGCTATTTGAAGTGAACGTAGCCATGGAGTTTCGCACCGCTGTTTTTGTCCCTGGTCAGGGTGCCGATCCGCGTAAGCGGAAGGCGGGGGAACCGGCCCTTCCAGCGACGCTCCAGGGCGGAAGACTCCTTTGGCGGCAGGGCGAAAAGCAGTTCGTAGTCTTCGCCATCGGAGAGAGCTTCTTCCACGGTGCAGCCGCGGTTCCTCGGCACGGCGGCGCGCTCGAGCCGGAATCCGACGCCGCTGGCCTGCGCCAGGCGCGGCAGATCGGCGCCCAGCCCGTCGCTCAGATCGATCATGGCATGAATCGAAAACCGTTCGGTCAGCCAGCGGGCTTCCTCGAGCCGCGGCACAAACCGGAGGTGTCGCCCTTTGCCCGACCCGCCCAGCCGGCCGGTGACGTAAAGAACATCGCCATTTCGTCCGCCGCGGCGGGTGGCCATGCGCTTCTCCGGGACGGTCCCGGTGAGGCTGATGGAGATGACGGCCGGGCCCTTGATGGCGCTTGTCTCGCCGCCGACAAGACCCACTCCGAATTGCCGGGCGGCCTTGCCGAGGCCCCGGTAAAGTCCGCGGACCCAACCGGCCTTGGTGGCGCCGGCGACCACGAGCGTGATCAATCCGTGCCCCGGCCTCCCGCCCATGGCCGCGATATCGCTGAGCGCGCGGGCCAGCGCCTTCCATCCGACTGCTTCCGGTTTTTCTCCGCGCCGAAAGTGGATCCCTTCCACGATGCAATCGGTCTTGAGCAAAAGCAGTTCCTGCGCGCCCGGGAGGCGCACCGCGGCGCAATCGTCGCCCGCGGTCACCACGGTTTGCCGGCCGCGGGGGAGGTCCGCCAGGAGCGAGCGGAGGAGCCGATCCTCGCCGAGCTCGCTCAGTTTCATTGCGGGAAGATTTCCGGGAAGGCGAGGAAAACGAGCGCGGTCGAGTTGAAGAGCGCGTGCATGGTCATGGCCACAAGGATCGACCCGCTCCATTCGAAGGCAATGGTGAGACACATCCCGAGGACGAAAAGCGGGATAAACGAGGGACGATGCCCATGAACCGCGGCGAAGATGAGGGCGTTCCCAATGATGCCGGCCCAGCGCCCGGCAAACCGCTTGATCGTTCCGTGCAGGAAATACCGGAAAATGAACTCCTCCGCGATCGGGGCGATGGCCACGGCAATGATGATGATGATCGCGCGTTCCTGCATGTTCTCGGAGTTGCTGAAGAGCTGGACGATGTCCTGCCGGCTGACCGTTTCGTCGAGAAACCGGCGGGTCAGGAAGTCCGCCAGCCCGACCAACGGGTAGGCGGCCAGGAGCAGGATCGCGCCCGTGCCGAGGGAACGGCCAAAGCCGAGGCGGGAGAGGCCGGCCGTTTCGGACAGGTCAAAGCCGCGCAGGCGGAGAAAACCGACCAGGCCGAGAATCAGCGCAATGGAGAAAATGGCGGAACCGGCCGGATCCGGCAGGCGGTCCGATTTGCCGGCCGCATAGACGCTGGCCACGAAAAAGGTGGTGAGCAGCACCGCGATGATGACCTCGGGCCGCCCGAAGCGGCGGCGGGTCGGATCGGGGACCTCGACCTCGCGCAGGGAGATCTGGCGGGCGAGCGAGCCGTAAACATAGACCGCCGCGAGAATGAAAAGGGCATTGAGGAGAAGCCCGAGCCCGGCATAGAAATCAGACATTGCGCCTAGGGGGCATAGAAACCCGGCAGATAATAGGCGCGACCGGTCTCGAGCTGGGAAGTGAGGTTCTTCGGCAGAAGCTCGATTCGCGTCTCCTGCCCGAATACCTGCAGAATTCGTCCGAGGGCAAACGGCGGCCCATACTTGACCACGGCGGCGTTGGGCGCGTGGCCGAGTTCCCGCGCCTTGGCGTAGGCGTCCTCGATCTGCCCCAGGCCGTCGATCAATTTTTCCTGCAGCGCGATCTTGCCGGAAAGGATGCGCCCATCGGCCACGGTGGTGCGCAGAACGGTGGCGTCGAGCCGGCGTTCACGCGCCACCACGCCGAGAAACTTGTCGTAAGTTTCCATGACGAATCCCTGGATGTAATCGCGCTCCTCCTGGGTCATCGGCCGCGAGCCGCTCAGGATATCCTTGAACTTGCCGCTTTTGAAAACCACCGCGCCCAGGCCGATTTTTTCGAGCAACCCCTCGTAGTTCAGGGTTTGGATGATGACGCCGATGCTGCCGGTAATGCTGGTCTCGCTGGCCATGAGATAGCCGCCCCCGCAGGCAACGTAATATCCGCCCGAGGCCGCGACTGAGTTCATGTAGACGACCACCGGTTTTTGCGCCCGCGTCAGGGTGACGGCGTGGTAAATACTGTCGGAAGCGGTGACCTCGCCGCCGGGCGAATCGATCTCGAGTATCACCGCCTTGACGTTGGCATCGTCGCGGGCCTGCCGGAGGGCGGCGCGCAGGTCGTCCACCATGGATTCGCCGACGTTGCCGGAGATCGAGGAGCTGATCAGGCCGCGCAGCGTGATCAGGGCGATCTTGTCGCGACTGCCGCGCGACGCCTCTTCCAGGCGCACTTCACGAAAAAGAGGAAAGGGCACTTCTTCGGCGCGGGTCCCGCCGAAGCGGGCCGCCGCCGTCAGGCCAAGGAGGAGATTGACCGCGAGGCTGCCGCAGAGGGCCACGAAAAGAAAGATGCTGAGACATCCGAGTTTTCGGTTCGCCATGAGGCCCGAACGTGGCGGAGAAGGTCCCGCCAGACAAGCCATTTCACCCCCGGCGCCCCGGGGCGGCGCGGCATCGGCCGCGGGCTTGGCCTGCAAGCTGCTTTTAACAGGCGAACATGAACTCAAGCGCTCATCTTCCCGTCAGCGAATCGGCTGCCCGCCGTGTTCGCCGGACCAAGGCGAGACGCGCCGCCGGCCGGGGCCGCCCCCGCGCTGTCGTGGAGAAGAATGGCGCGGCCAGGCCGCAACCGGCCGTGGGCACCCTGCAGCGGACCAAGACATTGCTCCTGGCCGCCCTCAAGGTCTGGGAACTGAAACACCGCGTCACCACCACCGAGTAGGTCCGGTCTTCCCGCTTGCGCCCCGCCGCACCGCGCCGCACCTTCGTCCCGTGGCGCCCGTAGCTCAGCCGGATAGAGCAACGGATTTCTAATCCGTGGGTCGGGTGTTCGAGTCACCCCGGGCGCGCTTCCTGATTTGCCCTGATGAGGTTCTGCCGACCCACAGGGAAAATTGAATTAGGAAACCAGGAAATCAGGAAAAGCGGGAATTGAATCAGGAAAGCAGGAACTGAGGAAGAAGCGGGTCTTTGGTTACCTTCCTGTTTTCCTGGTTTCCAAATTCGTTCTCTTTCTTCTCCTGTAGGGGGAGAGACCTCACGCAGAGATCGCGGAGGGCGTAGAGAATGGAATCAGGCAGGAACTGAGGAAGAAGCGGTCTCAATCACCTTCCTGTTTTCCTGGTTTCCAAATTCGTCCTTCTTTCTTTTATGTGGATAAGCGGCCGCCACTTGCGTCGTCGCCTGCTTCTGCTTCGGTGCACGACAGTGCTCCGTTTTCTTCTCATCCTGCCACTTGGTCTTGCCCTCTGTGGGTGCGCCCTGAAATCGGGCAGCGGCATCACCCAGGAGGTGACGCCGCTTTACTCCGCGGGTTCACCCAACTTCCAGCGGGCGGCCGGTTCGCTGCTCAAGCGGGAGTTTCTCGCCGGCAACGAGATCACCACGCTCGTGAACGGGAACGAAATTTTCCCGGCCATGCTGCGCGAAATTCGCCGGGCCCGTCGCTCGATCAGCTTTGAAACCTACATTTTTTCCCATGGCGAGATGGGCGAACAGTTCGCCGCAGCCTTTGCGGAGCGGGCCGCCGCCGGGGTTAAGGTCCGTGCCATTTTCGACGCGCAAGGCTCCAAGGCGGGGCGGGATGACATGCGGCGCATGGAAGCGGCCGGCGTGGAGGTGGTGAATTATCACCCGTTCTTTTATCCCGATCCGCGCCGGTTCAATAACCGGACCCATCGCAAGCTCCTGATCATTGACGGGAAGGTCGGTTTCATTGGCGGCGTCGGCATCGCCGATGAGTGGATGGGCGATGCCGCGGCGCCGGGCCAATGGCGGGAGAATCATTACCGCGTGACCGGGCCGGTGGTGGCGCAAATGCAGGCGATCTTCGCGGAAAACTGGCTCAAAACCCGTGGGGAAGTGCTGCATGGCCCGGATCTTTTTCCGCCGCTGGCCGCCACCGGTTCCCTTGTCGCCTCCGCTTTTGGAAGTTCACCCCGCCAGGGGAATCGCGAGATGAACCTGATGTATCTGCTGGCGATCGCCTCTGCGCAGAAGACGCTCCGGATCGAGAACCCCTATTTTCTTCCCGATGAATTGACCCGGGAGGCGCTCGTCGCCGCCGCGCGGCGCGGGGTCAACGTCGAGGTTCTGCTGCCGGGATCGAAGATCGATCAAAAGCTGGTCCGGCTCGCCTCGAAACGGCACTGGGACGAGCTGATCGAGGCCGGGATAAAAATCTATGAGTACCAGCCCACCATGGTGCACGTAAAGCTGCTCATCGTGGATGACGCCTTTGTCTCGGTCGGCTCCGCCAATTTTGATAATCGTTCGGTGCGCCTGAACGACGAGGCGAACTTGAATGTGCTCGACCGGGGCTTTGCTGCGCGCCAGATCCGGTTGTTTGAGGCGGACAAGGCCCGGTCGCGGCAGGTGATGGTGAAGGACGGCGACCTGCTCTCCGTGCCGTTGCAACAGGCGGCCGGCCTGGCGGCGCCGCAATTGTAGGTCGCTTCCGGACCCGGACAGGATTAACAGGATTCTGCAGGATGAAGGATTGAATCAGGAAAGCACGTTTCCATGTAGGGCGTCTGTGCCAGACGCCATGGCGTCTCGCAGAGACGCCCTACAGGTCTTGTTCGTGGGTGCCAAGGGCGCCAGTTTCGCGGAAACCGGCCTGATAGGGCCAATCCATAACGTTTTGCACCAGCCCTGCCCGAACTGGATTCTCGCGGAGGTAAAGCCATTTCTCGTACGCAGATTCTTCGTGGCGGAGTAATCGATCAAAACCCCCTTCCTGCCACCGCCACTCTGGATGCTGATAGGTCTCGTTGAACCACCTTTTGAACCACTTCAAGAATTGAGAGACGCTGTGATCTCTCTCTCGCGGCGCCACTAAGAGGTGGAGATGGTCCGGCATCGCAAGCGCCGCAACCGCGGTCCAGCGCTCGAGCCGGGCAAGCGTGCAGGTGATGGCTTTCCAACATCCCGGGTTTGCCAGGACAGAGATGCGAGGCTGCACGGCGATGGTGAGAAAATAGATGATTTCAGAGCCGCTGGATAACAGGACAGGAATCCGAGGCGGCCTCGCCATGAAGAAGTTTAGATGGCGGCGAAGTCGCCGCGCAAGCCCGCTTTGTAGGGCGCCTGTGCCAGGCGCCACGGCGTCTCGCAGAGACGCCCTACAGGCATGCGTCGAGAGCAGAGCCTCACGCAGAGATCGCGGAGGAGGGCGCAGAGAGGGGAGAGTTGAATCAGGAAATGAGGAAAATGCGGTTAATCACACTTTCCTGTTTTCCTGGTTTCCTAATTCGTTTTTCTCTTCCTTCTTTTCAGGGTGCGCGTTACCAGCGGTGGAAGGCGGGGTGGCCTTCTTTCACGGCTACGAAGGTGCCCCGGCAGGTGGCGCACACTTTGCCTTTTGCGGTCAGGGTGCCTTCGATCACGGCCCGGTCATGGGCGACTTCAACCGCTTTCGCACTGAGCTGGACCGGACCGTCCGTCGGGCAGGGACGCAGCAGCTTGATCGAGTAATCAGCCGTGACGGTGCAGGGCGGCTGGTCCGCGCCCGCCTTTTGCATCAGGGTCCAGGCCGCGGTCCAGTTGCAATGACAATCGAGCAGGGTGCCGATGATCCCGCCGTTGAGCACACCCGGGAACGCCTCGTATTTCGGCTGCGGCGTCCATTCCGCCACCACTTCGTCGCCTTGCGCGAAGCTTCGCACCCGCACGCCCTCGGGGTTGGCCGGGCCGCAGCCGAAGCAGGCGTTGCCCGGCGCGAACTGTTCCTGGAGCGACTTCCCCTCCATTTGGATGGTCAGGCGCCGTTGCCGTTTTTCTTCGCTTTCGAACCGGGGTACGGCCGCAGTTCCGGACCGGCATAGAGCGAGCGAGGCCGGATCAACCGATTGTTATCGTGCTGTTCGACCACGTGGGCGCACCAGCCGGCGATGCGGGAGGCGGCAAAGATCGGGGTGTTCAGGGCCGGGTCGAACCCGAACATGGTGAAGACCGGCGCGGCATAGAGATCGACGTTGGCGCAGAGCTGTTTCTCCTGCTCCATCGTCTGCTCGAGGTTCTCGCAGATCGGCACCCATTGTTCCTTGCCCACCCGTTTCCCGAGGTCGCGCGCGATCTCGCGCATGATCGGCACCCGCGAATCGCCTTTCTTGTAAACGCGATGGCCGAATCCCATGATCTTGGCCTTTTTCCCGAGCTGCTCCTTGAGCCAGCTCCCGGCGCGATCCGGCGACTTGATCTCGTCCAGCATCTTCATCGATTCCTCGTTGGCGCCGCCGTGCAGCGGGCCCTTGAGCGTCCCGCAGGCGCTGGTGACGGCGGCATACATGTCGGCCAGGGTGGAGGCGGTCACGCGCGCCGCGAAGGTCGAGGCATTGAATTCGTGGTCGGCATAAAGGATGAAAATCGTGTCCATCATCCGGATCTTCCAGTCCTCCGGCACTTCGCCGTCGAGTTTGTAGAAGAAGTTTCCGGCCAGGGTCAGGTCGGGCCGTTCCGGGAGGGGATCCTTGCCGTTCTGGATGCGGTAACCGTCGGCGATGAGGGTGCTCGTTTTGGCGATCAGGCGCATGGCCTTGCGCACGTTGGCCTCGTGCGAATGGTCGTTCAGATCGGGGTCATGCGGTGCCAGCATGGAAACGCCCGTGCGCAGCATGTCCATCGGGTGCGTCTTCTTCGGCATCAGACGCAACGCTTCCAGCACTTCCTTCGGCACACTCCGCTGCTCCGCCATGTCGCGGGTAAAGGTGGCCAGCTGGCCGCTGTCGGGCAGCTCGCCTTTCAGGAGCAGGTAGGCGACCTCCTCAAAACTGGCTTTCTCCGCCATCTCGTGGATGTCGTAACCGCGATACATCAGCCCGGCATTGGGATCGACCCAGCAGATCTTGGTTTCGCCTGCGATGACGCCGGCGAGGCCGGGACTGTAGGATGGTTTTTCGGTGGTGCTCATGGATAACTTTCTCTTTCGGACGAAACCGGCCTCCCCGCGGGCCGGCATGGCGGCGGGTGTTTCGGCCAGGCTCAACATGACGAGCGCAGCCGGCTTCTCAACTACTTTGCCGGATCGTAGTCCAAGAGCCGGTAAAGGTCCTGCCGGGTCTGCATCCGCTCCAGCCAGTCGGTCTGCCGGCCATGCTTGCGGAGATCGCGCAAAAAATTCTCCGTGGCGTGCATGGCCACACGCAGCGCGCTCTGCGGGAAGATGACCATGCGGTAACCGAGATCCTTCAGTTCCCCGAGGGAAAGCAGCGGGCTTTTGCCGAACTCGGTCATGTTGGCCAGGAGCGGCACCCGCACTTCCCGGGCGAAATCGCGAAACTCCTCCGGGGACTGCAGCGCCTCCGGGAAAATGGCGTCCGCCCCGGCTTCCACATACTGTTGGGCCCGTTTAACCGCGCTGGCGAAATCTTCGACCCCGCGCGCGTCGGTCCGGGCGATGATGAGAAAATCGGGGTCGCGCCGGGCCGCGGCGGCCGCCCGCAGTTTGTCGCACATGTCCGCCGACTCAATCAGCGCCTTGCCCGCAAGATGGCCGCAGCGCTTCGGAAATTCCTGGTCTTCGAGGTGGCAGCCGGCCAGGCCGGCCCGCTCCAGTTCATCAATGGTGCGCGCCGCGTTCTCCGCCCCGCCGAAACCGGTGTCGGCGTCCACAATCGCCGGGATGGTCACGGCTTTGGCCGCGTAGCCCGCCAGCCGCGCCACCTCGGTCAGGGTGAGCAGGCCGATGTCGGGCACGCCGCCGGTGAAATTGGAGAGGCCGGCGCCGCTGATGTAAACCGCGTCGAACCCGGCCTGCTCCACCTGGCGGGCGAGCAGGGCATTGGGCACGCCCGGCATGGCCACGCAATCCTGCGCGATCAGTTCCCGGAGCCGGGCCGTTTTCGACTTCATCTTATTGCGCGGGCATGACGGCGAGCCGCATCAGCTCGTCGACCGATTTCTGTTTGTCGAGTTCCCAGGCATGCGTCATGAAAACGCGGCAGGAGGGCTCGCCGGCGAGCGGGCCGACCAGCTTGATGAACTTGGTTTCGAGCTGCTCGTCGCTCACCGGGTTCTTCGCGTTGCCGAGCGGATAATCGACCCGCTTGGAGAGGGTGCGCCCGTCCGCCAGGGTGATGTGGACGATGTTGGCGACGGCCTCGGCGTAAATCGCGCTCAGTTCATCGTTCCGGTCCACCTTCACGTTCTCGAGGAACTTGACGATTTTCGGTTCGGTGAAGCGGGCCGGCTCAAACTGCGCGTCGGTCACGTCGCCGTCGAAAAGCGCCACCGCCGTGATGTAAGGGAGGCTGTGGTCGGCCGTTTCCCGGTTCTGTGGCCGCCATTTTTCCGGTTCGCTTCCGATGATATCGACCGAGGCGTCGTGGCTTTCAATCCGCATCGATTTGACCTGGGAAAGGTCGCCGATCTGCGGCCGCAGGAAGAGGGCGGCCTCGATGGCGCTCTGGCTGTGGTACTCGGCCGGCCAGTATTTGATGCTGGTCTTGAGGATCATGGAGGCGGGACCTTTGCCCGGGACGGCTTCCGCCTTGACGTCGAAGACGCTGGCGACGTCGCCCAGCGAGACGCCGAGCTGTTTTTCAAAACCCATCTGGCCCTCGAAAATCGGGGCGGGCCCGGTCATGCCGGCGCGGGCCAGGAGGGCGGAGTAGACACCGTGCCGCGCGGCGTTGGCGAAGGCGACGCCTTTCCAGTGCGAAAGCTCACCCACGCGCGACTGCCGCATCCCCATCCCGGCCACACCGGCGATGTTGACCGCGTGCCGCGTCTTTTCGGAATCGAGTTTCATCAATTTGGCCGCGGCCAGCGCGGTCGAGAAGGCGCCATAGGTGGGATGGTCCCAGCCGCGGGCGCGAATGCTGGCGGCATCGCAGAGACGGCATTGCACCTCGTAGGCGAGGGCGGCCGCCGCGATCACTTCCTGGCCGGTCGCGCCCACGCTTTCGGCCACGGCCAGGACCGCGGCGAGGTTGTCGCTGGGATGAGCCGGTTCCTTCGAGAGATAGGTGTCGTTGTAATCAAAATAGCGAATCCCGCAGCCGGAAGCGAAAGCGGCCCAGTCCGCCGGGGCCTTGTGCTTGGTGCCGATGATGGTGCCGCCCTCCTTGGCGGAGAAATCGAAGGCGACCTTGCGCGCGATCTGGAACGGTTCCTCGTTCCAGGCCCCAAGGGCGCAGCCGAAGGAATCGATCACCCGGCGTTTTACCTCGTGCACGACGTCGGGCGATAGATCTTCAAAGCGCAGGGCGCAGGCGTAATCGGCAAGCTGATGGGCGAGTGTGGTGGTCATGATAAAGGGAAGCCTGCAATCTGGCGGGGAAAGCGCCGCGGGCAAGGGGGAGAGGGGAGCGGTGGATGGTGAGTGGTGAATGGTGAATGGTGAATGGTGAATGGTGAATGGTGCGTGACCGGGGGAAGCCGGGCTGGCACGATGCGCCGCATGCGATTGCTTGGTGCGTTTTTTCTATTTGCTGCGGTGACGGTGTTTGGCCAGGGCGAATCCTACGATGTGATCATCCGGGGCGGGACTGTCTTTGATGGGACCGGGTCCGCCGGGAGACGGGCGGACGTGGCCATCCGGGGCGACCAGATCGCCGGGATCGGCGATTTCGCGGACGCGAAGGCGAAGAAGGTGATCGACGCCGCGGGCCTCGCGGTGGCTCCCGGTTTCATCAACATGCTTTCGTGGTCGACCGAGTCGCTCCTGGAGGATGGCCGTTCCCAGAGCGAGCTGCGTCAGGGCGTGACCACCCAGATCATGGGCGAAGGTTGGTCGATGGGGCCGTTGAACGAGCGGATGAAGAAGCGGATGCTCGACGAACAGAAAGACATTCGGTTCGAGATTGAGTGGACCACCCTGGCGGAATATTTGCGGCACCTCGAGAAGCGGGGCGTCTCCTGCAACGTGGCTTCGTTCCTCGGCGCCACCACCGTGCGCGAACATGTCATCGGCCTCGATAACAAGCCGCCCACGCCGGCGCAGCTCGAGCAGATGCGCGGCCTGGTCGAGCAGTCCATGCGCGAGGGCGCGCTCGGGATCGGTTCCTCCCTTATTTATCCGCCCGCCTTTTACGCCAGCACGGAGGAGCTGATCGAGCTTTGCAAGGTGGCGGCCAGATTCCAGGGCAAATACATCTCCCACCTGCGCAGCGAAGGGAACAAGTTGCTCGAGGCTTTCGAGGAATTGAAACGAATCAGCCGCGAAGCCGGCATCCCGGCCGAGCTTTATCATATCAAGGCGGCCGGGAAAGAGAACTGGCCGAAGATGGACGAGTTGCTTCGGCGGATCGAGGCGGCCCAGCAGGAAGGGCTCAAGATTACCGCGAACATGTACGCCTACCCCGCCGCCGGCACCGGGCTCGATGCTTCCCTCCCGCCCTGGACCGGCGCCGGCGGTTACCCTGAGCTGTTCAAACGGCTGCGCGATCCGGCCACGCGCAAAAAGATCGCGGAGGAGGTGATGACGCCTTCGCAGGAATGGGAGAACTTTTATCTCGCGGCCGGTTCCCCGGAGCGGATCATCCCGGTCGGGTTCAAATCGGAGAAACTGAAACCGCTTACCGGGAAAACGCTGGCGGAAATCGCGAAAATGCGCGGGAAAGACCCGGTGGAGACGCTGATGGACCTGATCGCCGAGGACGAGTCGCGCATCGACACCATTTATTTTCTGATGTCGGAAGAGAACCTGACCAAACAGCTCGCGAAACCGTGGATCACCTTCGGATCGGACGAGGCGTCCCAGGCCCCGGAAGGCAACTTTCTCAAGAGCAACCCGCATCCGCGCGCTTACGGCAATTTCGCGCGGGTCCTGGGCAAGTATGTGCGGGAAGAGAAAGCGCTCACGTTGGCCGATGCCATTCATCGCCTGAGCGGCCTGCCCGCGGAACGGCTTGGGCTCGACCGGCGCGGTTTGCTCAAGGAAGGAAATTTTGCCGATGTGGCGGTGTTCGATCCCGCGACGATCCGCGACCACGCGACGGTCGATAAACCGCACCAGTACGCGACGGGCGTGAAACACGTCTTCGTCAACGGTGTACAAGTGCTGAAGGACGGCGAGCACACCGGCGCGAAGCCCGGCCGCGCCCTGTGGGGCCCGGGCCGGCGCGAATAAAGCGAATCCCGGGTAGGGTGGGCGTCCCGCCCGCCGGTTTCGGCGTCTCGCCGAAACAATCTTTTCCGCCGCGACCCCGCCGAGTGGCAGAGTCAAAGTTCGTCCACAGATTTCGCAGATTTACGCAGATTTCTGTCGGGCTCTTCAAATCTGTGAAAATGGCTCCGGTAATCTGTGGACCGGTCCTCTATTTCCCAGATCGGCATTCGGCGTTCGAAAATTAGAAATCTGTCGTGAACGCGCACCTCAACCGATCATGAAGGATGTTGTTGTGGCGGCTCTGGAGTGTAGCCTTCTCATTGTCCCACCCATCGTCGGCGCCATGCGTCCCAAAGCTCATCCCTTTCCGAAGCGAGCAAGGTGGCTTTGTTGCGGCGCGTCGTAGTTTCTCCTTAGTCCCCAATCCTCCCTGACCATGCGTTCAAAGACTCACTTCTTCCCGAAACGAACTGTGGCTTTCTGCGCCGTGGCCGCGGCGATCTGGCTGTGGCCGGTCGCGCCGGCCTTTGCGCGGTCCGGGGTTGAGGAGATCGGCTCGCTCCGGAATGCCAAGATCGCTCTCCCGGTTCCGGACAAGAAGACCGAGCTGACCTACTTCGCGGACTCCTTTTCGAAAGAAGAACTGGCGGAACTGGCGAAGCTCGCGCCCAACCTGCGCATCGTCACCGGGCTGAGCCCGGCGGAGGCGCTGGCGCGCGCAGAGGAGGCGCACGGTGTGGAAGCGGGCTACGCCACGCGCGAGTTTCTGGCGAAGGCGAAGAACCTGGTCTGGGTGCAGGCGATGAGCGCCGGGGTGGACAGGCTGACCGCACTGGAGCCGCTGGTGAAGAACGAACGCATCGTGCTGACGAATCATCGGGGCGTGCACGGCCCGGCGATCGCGGATCACGCCATGGCGCTGCTGCTTGTGCTCACGCGCGATTTGCGGTTTTACGAGGCGAACCAGGCGAAGAAAGTGTGGGACCGCGGGGATCCGGAGCTTGCCCCCATCGCCCTGGATGGACGCACCATGCTCGTCGTGGGCCTGGGCGGGATCGGGAGCGAGATCGCGCGCCGCGGGAAAGCGTTCGGCATGACGGTATGGGCCACGCGCCGGAGCGAGGCGCCGAAGCCGGACTTTGTGGATCGGGTGGAGCTTTCCCCGGCGCTGTTTTCCATGCTGCCGCAGGCGGATGTGGTGGTGATCGCCGCGCCCCTCACGCCGGAAACGCGGGGAATGTTTAACAAGGAAGCGTTCGCGGCGATGAAGAAAGGCGCGTTTCTGGTGAACATCGCGCGCGGGGCCATCGTGGTGCAGGAGGAACTCATCGCCGCGCTGCAAAGCGGCAAGCTGGCCGGCGCGTGCCTGGATGTGACCGACCCCGAACCGCTGCCCGCCAGCAGCCCGCTCTGGGGCATGCGCAATGTGGTGATCACGCCGCACGTGGCGGCGCAGGCGGAGGTGACAGAGACACGGCGCTGGGCGCTCTTGCGGGAGAACCTGCGCCGGTTCGCCGCGGGCGAGCCGCTCTATAACGTGGTGGATAAGCAGGCCGGTTATTAGGGCCGCGCAACACAGGACCGCTGCGCGGTCAGCGTGAATCGTAAATCGTAAATTGTGAATCGTGGCTGTGACGTGAACACGGTCTCTCCTGCTCTCCCGGGAAGTAGGCGCCGCGTGGCTGCGTGGCTTCCGGAGATTTCATCTGTGTCGATCTGGGAATCTGTGGTTAAAGTCCTTCTCAATGAGCAAGGTTTATTCTGATGCCACGGCCGCGCTCGACGGCCTTCTGCACGACAACATGACGATCGCCGCGGGCGGGTTTGGCCTCTGCGGGATCCCGGAAAACCTGATTGCCGCGTTGCGCGACAGCGGGGCCAAGGGGTTGACCATCGTCGGCAACAACGCCGGCGTGGATGGTTTCGGCATGGGCGTGCTCCTGAACACGCGCCAGGTGAAAAAGGTGATGGCCTCCTACGTGGGCGAAAACAAGGAGTTCGAGCGCCAGGTGCTCGCGGGCGAGCTGGAACTCGAGCTGATTCCGCAGGGGACGCTGGCGGAACGGTTGCGCGCCGGCGGCGCCGGCATCCCGGGCTTTTACACCCGGACCGGTTTTGGCACCAAGCTGACCGAGGGAAAGGAAACGAAAAAGTTCGGCGACCAGGATTATGTGCTCGAACCGGGGATCAAGGCGGATGTCTCGCTGGTGAAAGCGTGGAAAGGCGACAAGTCGGGCAACCTGATCTTCCGCAAAACTTCCCGGAACTTTAATCCGATGATCGCAAGCTGCGGGAAGGTTTGCGTGGCCGAGGTGGAGGAATTGGTCGAAGTCGGCGAACTCGATCCGGACCAGGTTCATACCCCGGGCATTTTCGTGGACCGGATCATGCAGGGGGCAAAGTACGAGAAGCGGATCGAGTTCCGCACCGTGCAGGGGAGCGGCGGCGCACAGAAGGAGAACCCGATGCGCGAGCTGCTGGCGAAACGAGCCGCCCAGGAGTTGCGCGAAGGGTTTTACGTCAACCTTGGCATCGGCATCCCGACCCTGGTGGCGAATTATATTCCGGAGGGGATGAACGTGACCCTGCAATCCGAGAACGGTTTGCTCGGGATCGGGCCGTTCCCGACGGAGGAAGAGGTCGACCCCGACCTGATCAATGCCGGGAAGCAGACAATCACGACCCGGCCCGGCTCGGCCTTTTTCTCGAGCGCGGATTCGTTTGCCATGATCCGGGGCGGCCACATTGACCTGGCCATCCTGGGCGCGTTCGAAGTGACGGACCGCGGCGACATCGCGAACTGGATGATCCCGGGAAAGATGGTGAAAGGGCCAGGCGGCGCGATGGATCTCGTCGCCGGGGTGCAACGCGTGGTGGCGGTGATGGAACACACTTCGAAGGACGGCAGCCCGAAGATCTTGAAAGAGTGCACCCTGCCGATCACCGGCCTGGGCGTGGTCGATTTGATCATCACCGAGCTGGCGGTGTTTGAGGTGAAGGAGGGAGGCGGACTGGTCTTGATCGAGCTGCAACCGGGCGCGGAGCTGGAGGAGGTGAAGGCGAAAACGGGGGCGGGGTTTGAAGTAAGAATTAAGAAGTAAGAGTTAAGAACTAAGAAGTAAGAAGGCAGAATGCAGAAGAATGACTTGCGCGAACGCACCAAGGCTTTCGCGTTGCGAATCATTCGCTTGTCCGAATCCTTGCCCAGATCGAGCGAGGCGCAGGTTCTTGTCCGGCAGATATTGCGTTCCGGCACTTCGATCGGAGCGAATTACCGCGAAGCGTCCCGCGCCCGCAGCAAAGCTGAGTTCATCTCAAAATGCGGCGAGTGTCTCCGCGAAGTGGACGAAACAGCTTATTGGCTGGAACTCCTGGCGGAATCGGGGTTGGCGCCCGCCAGAAAACTGCAGCCGCTGCGCGCGGAATGTGACGAGATAACCGCAATTTTCGTCACGATCGTAAAGCGGGCCAAGGGCTGATCTTTTTCCTTCAGCCTTCTCACTTCTTCCTTCTTACTTTCCCCATGACTTCCCCTTCCCCCGAACGTCCGGGCCTGCTCGCGCGCATGGCTTTGGGCATGACGGCCTGGACCGAGCGCTGGGTGCCTGATGCGTTTATTTTTGCGCTGGTCGCCACGGTGATCGTGGTGGTGGCGGGGGTGGCGTTCACGCCCTCGAGCCCGGCGGAAGTGGTGGACGCATGGGGGAAAGGTTTCTGGGAGCTGATCCCGTTCACGCTCCAGATGGCGCTGATCATCATCACCGGCCATGTGCTCGCCACCTCGCGGCCGATCGGAAAGGTTATTCGCGCCATCGCCACGTGGCCGACGACGCCGCGGAACGCGGTTGCGCTCGTGGCCTTTTTCGCCATGACCAGCTCGTGGTTCAACTGGGGGTTCAGTCTCATCTTCAGCGCCGTCCTCGCCAAGGAGGTGGCGCGCCGGGTCGTCGGGGTGGATTATCGGGCGCTGGCGGCCGCGAGTTTTCTCGGGCTCGGCAGCGTCTGGGCGCAGGGCCTGAGCGGGTCGGCCGCGCTCCAGATGGCGACGCCGGGCGCGCTCCAGCCGCAGATCCGCGACATCGTCGCGGCGGGAGGGATCGTGCCGGACGGAATCATTCCATTCCGCGACACCATCTTCCTCTGGCAGAGCCTGGTCTCGGTCGTGGTGGAGATCGTTATCGTGACGGCGGTGATGTGGCTGGTGACACCGCCGGCCGGACGCGGGAAGACGGCGGCTGATCTCGGGATTGAGCTGGGCCGTGGCGAAATGGAGCCGCCCGTGACCGTGGAGAAACCGGTGCCGGGCCAGTGGCTGGAGCATTCCCCCATCCTGAACTGGCTCATCGTTCTCATCGGCGGGACCTATCTGGTCCGTTATTTCATGCAGGCGAGCGAGCCGTTGAACGCAATCAATCTCAACATCGTGAACCTGACGTTCCTGCTGCTCGGTTTTCTTCTGCACAAAACGCCGGCCCGCCTGATGCACGCGGTGCAGGGGGCGACGCCTGCCGTCTGGGGGGTGATCCTGCAATTTCCGTTTTATGCCGGGATTGCGGGCATCATCGTCTCGACCGCGTTGAGCCAGCAGATCGCGCATGCTTTCGTCGGGATTTCGACGGCACAAACGTTTCCGGCGGTGGTGGCGATTTACTCGGCGGTGCTGGGGGTGTTTGTGCCGTCGGGCGGCTCGAAATGGGTGGTGGAAGCGCCTTACGTGATGGCGGCGGCGCATGAACTGAAGGTGCACCTCGGCTGGGTGGTGGCGGCCTACGACCTGGGGGAGGCGCTGGCCAACCTGGTGCAGCCCTTCTGGATGCTGCCGATCCTCGGCCTGTTCAAGCTGCGGGCGCGCGACATCATGGGCTACACCTTTGTGGTTTTCCTGGTGCTGGTGCCGGTGGTGCTGGTCCTTGTCACCGTCCTCGGGGCGACGCTAAAATATCCGTTATAGCGCGCCGGCACGGGGGGCGGGACGTTGACGTGTTCCCGCCCCATCGTAGGTTCGGGCGCGCATCGTTCCGCCCACCGTGCGCGTATTTCAGGGGCCTCTCTTTTTCTATGATCAAACTTGAACATCCGCTCGACGACGAATCACGCGCCTTTCTCAAAACCGTGGAGGAATTTGCGCAGAAGGAAGTGGCGCCGCACGCCGACAAGTGGGATCACGACGAGCAATTGCCGCGCGAGATTTTCACCAAGGCGGGCAAGATCGGGATGATGGGGATGGTGGCGCCGAAGGAGTTCGGCGGGCGCGGCCTGAACTATGTCACCGCCGCCCTGGCGGTGAAGGAACTGGGGAAACACATGGCGGCGCTGTCGATGGACATCGCGGCGCACAACGCCCTCGCTGTCGGCCAGATCAACATGTACGGCACGGCCGAGCAGAAGAAGAAATACCTGCCGAAACTGATCAGCGGCGAATGGCTGGGCGCCTGGTGTCTGACCGAGCCGAACGCGGGGAGCGACACCGGCGGGATCGAGACGCGCGCGGAAGAGCACGGCGAACACTGGCACATCAACGGCCTGAAACATTTCATCACCAGCGGCCGGGTGGCTGATCTGCTGGTCGTCATCGCCACCACCGGGCGGAGCGAGAAGGGGAAGAACGAGATCAGCGCCTTTATCACCATGAAAGACCAGGTGGAAGGCGTGCGAAAGATCCACACCTACGGGATGCGGGCGAGCGAGACCTCGGAGTTGCGCTTCAATAATTCCAAGGCGGAAATCCTGGGCGAACGCGGCCGTGGCCGGGAACAGGCGCTTTCCGTGCTCGACCGGGGACGGATCAGCATCGCGGCGCTGGCCGTGGGGATCGCGGAGGCGGCCTTTGACCGGGCCAATTCCTACGCCAACGCGCGTAAACAGTTTGGGCATCCGATCGGAAGCTTTCAGGCGGTGCAATGGATGCTGGTCGACTCGGCCATGGAACTCGAAGCGTCCGAAGTGATGACGATGCACGCGGCGCACCTGCAGGATCTGGAGCAGAACACGACCAAGGAATCGGCCATGGCCAAGTTGTTCGCCTCCGAATCAGCGGTGAAGATTTGCGATCGCGCCATGCAGATCCACGGCGGTTACGGTTACAGCCGGGACCTGCCGATCGAGCGGTATCTGCGGGACGCGAAGCTTTGCACGATCGGTGAAGGGACCTCGGAGGTGCAGCGGCTGGTCATTGCCCGGCACGTCCTGAAGGAAGCCAAGCCGCTGGCGCTCGCGCATCGCGAACCGCGCCAGCCGAATGCCTGAATAAGGGATGCGTCCCCGTGGGACGCCACAAGCGGTTCCCATCCTGGCCTTCCAAAGGACAACGTCGCAAATTCGGTTGAGCGCGCCCGTCCCGCTGGGGAGGCTGGGAAATGAAGACCGACTTTATTCTCACCGCTCTGCCGAAGGAGACGTTCGAGCGGTTCTTCGCCCTGTCGGACGGGCAACTGGCGGCGGTTCAGGGCCGGAGGATGATCGCCGATGCGGCGCCGGGGTTCCCGTGCCGCGTCAGCCTCGAGGATGCGGCGATCGGAGAAACCGTTTTGCTTTTGAATTTTCGCCATCAGCCGGCCGATTCGCCCTATCAGGCATCAGGCCCGATCTTCGTGCGGGAAAAGGCGCGGCAGGCGCAGCTGGCTCCGAACGAGGTGCCGGAGGCGATTCGTCGCCGCCTGCTCTCGCTGCGGGGTTATGATGACCGCGGTTTCCTGGTGGGGGCGGACGTGGTCGAGGGGCGGGAACTCGAGAAGGGGATCGCGCGTCTCTTCGCGGAAAAGCGCGTGGCCTATTTGCATCTGCACCATGCCAGGCCCGGATGTTACGCCTGCCGGGTGGACCGGGTGGAATGACGGAGAATGGTGTGAGGGCGTCTCATCGCGACGTCCCGCAGGTTGTCTCTCTCTGGAACTGCGGGTGTTGACGGATGGCGTGCGCGAAGTCGGCGTGATCCGACGGGTCGATCTCGTCGGGAAACTTCGCCTGGGAACGCTCCCAGCGCTCCAGCCAGGTGTGATCAAGCAATTCCCGGTCGTGCTGGGGAGCCGTCGGCGTCAGCGCGATGGTGGTCTGTTCCTTCAGGCCCATGGCGGTGCCGCGCGCGACAAAGAAACCGGCGGCGAGAAGGCGGGCGCGCACGGCGGTGGAACGGCTGTAGGTGAAAAGTTCGACGGCCCGGTGGCCGCAGACCGCAAAGAGTCGGCGGAAGGTGGCGAGCGTCCAGGCGTCCCCGGAAGTTTTTCCCGAGAACATGTCGTAAAAGATGAGGTCGGGTGGAGTTGCGGCCTCCGGGATGGTGGCCGGGAAGTCACCGGAAACGAGGGACCAGCTTACGCCGGGATGATGTTTTGATTCCCAGGCGCCGTTTCCGAGGAGCGCGGGCGGCCCGGCATGGCGCAAATAGGGGAAAACGTTCCGGTGCAACAGCGCAAGCCGAAGCGAATCGAGATCGTTTTCGAAGCTCACGAGGTGAAGCGGACGGACCGGGCCGACCTGCGCCTGTTCCTCGTAACAACGGATCGCGGCCATGGCGTTGGCGGCGGCGCCGAGACCAACGTCCCAGATGACGAGCGGCTCGCCCGGTTCGCGCAGGCGTTCCGCCAGGCGGGCCTGGTCGACATAAAGGGTGCGCGCCTCTTCCATCGGGTCGGAACGCGAATGCATGATCTCGCCGGAAGCGACGTGCCGGATGCTGGCGAAACCTTCCCAGGCCTGGTGCACCTCGTAGGCGCCGAGGGATGGTGCGCCGCTTCTTGTTCGGCTTGGGCGCCACGATCGGATTGTCGAGGTCGTTCTCGTGCAGGAAGGCGCGCTTCTTTTCGTAAAGCTCGAGGAAACGATCCTCCAGGATGCTGGCGCGGATCTCGCGCATGAGCTGGTGATAAAAGTGGATGTTATGTTTGCCGAGCAACTGCCAGCCGAGCGTTTCCGCGCTTTTCGTCAGGTGATGGAGATAGGCGCGCGAATAACGGGCACAGGTCGGGCAGCCGCATTCGGGGTCGAGCTTCTCCTCCGCGAACCGGTAAATGCCGCGCCGCATCTGCAGGAACCCGCGCGAGGTGAAAACAGCCCCGCGCTGCGCGAGCTGGGTCGGCATGATGCAGTCAAACATGTCCACGCCGCGATGGACCGCCTCGAGCAGATCGAGCGGCGTGCCCACGCCCATGAGGTAGCGCGGTTTGTCCGGGGGCAGCAGCTCGGCGGTGAAGGCGCAGACATCTTCCCGTTCGCTTTTGCTTTCGCCCACGGCCAAACCGCCGATGGCGTAGCCGTCGAAGGCCATCTCGCGGAGGGCGGCGGCGCTTTCGCGGCGAAGCTTGGGGAAGAGCGCGCCCTGCACGATGCCAAAAAGGGCCTGGGGCGAATCGCCGCGGGCGGCGAGGCTGCGGGCGGCCCAGCGGTTGGTCACCTCGAGCGCCTCCCGCGCGGTCGCCTCGTCCGCGGTGGAGGCAATGCACTGGTCGAGCGCCATCATGATGTCGCTGCCGATGGCTTTCTGGGTCTCGATGCTCACCTCAGGGCTGAGCAGGATGGTTTTGCCGTCGAGATAGCTCTGGAAAAGCGCCCCCTCCTCGCCCAGCGAACGCGCGTGCGGCAGTGAGAAGATCTGGTAACCGCCGGAATCGGTCAGGACCGAGCGTTCCCAGCTCATGAACTTGTGGATGCCGCCGAGTTTCCGGAAGACCTCGACGCCCGGCCGGAGAAGAAGGTGATAGGTATTGGCGAGGAGGATCTGGGAGCCGGCCTCCTCGAGGGTCCGCGTGAGCTGGGCTTTCACGGTGCCTTTCGTGCCGACCGGCATGAAGAGCGGGGTCAGCACCTCGTTGTGCAGGGTGCGAAAACGGGCCGCTCGCGCGCGGGAACCGGTGGCCTGCGCCTCCAGCCGGAAATCAAGCCGCGCCTCGCTCATGGTTTGCCGCTCTGCGCTAGTCCCGGGTCGTGACCACCGTCTCATCCTCGGGCGCGACCGCGAGAAAAGGAGCGAAGAGATCGAGCGAACGCGCGGGGATGGTGGCCTGGACGAGGGTGAACCCTTCCTCGTAGGAGAGGTCGAGCACGGTCCCTTCCCGATGCAGCCGGGCGAGGAGGTCGCCCCGGTCGGACGGCACCCGGAGCGCAATGGTCATCGCATCGCGCGCGACAAAGTCCGAGATGCGCTCGACGAGGACGTCGATACCGGCACCGGTTCGGACGGAGATGAAGAGGGCCTCCGGGAAATGACGGCGCAGCTCGGCCAGTTCGTCGGGGTTCGTCACCTTGTCGATCTTGTTGAAGACAACCAGCATTCGCTTGGTCTCGGCGCCAAGGTCCTTCAGGACCCGCATGGTGGTGTTGTAAAACTCCATCACGGCCGGTTGCGAGGCGTCGAGGACGTGGATGAGAAAGTCGGAGAACGCGGCCTCCTCCAGGGTGGCGTTGAAGGCTTCGACGAGCTGGTGGGGCAGGTTCCGGACAAAGCCGACCGTATCGGTCAGGACGAGCGGCTGCTTGTTCGGCAGAGCGATTTTGCGGGTGGTGGTGTCGAGGGTGGCGAAAAGCTTGTCTTCGATGAATACGTCCGCGCCGGTGAGCCGCCGCAGGAGTGAGGATTTGCCGGCGTTGGTATAGCCGACGATGGCGGCGTTGGGCACGGGCGCGCGTTTCCGGTCCTTGCGCTGGGTGGCGCGGGCGCGGCGCACTTCCTCGAGCTCGCGTTTCAGACGATCGATCTGGAGACGGATCTTGCGTTTGTCCTGTTCGAGCTGGCTTTCGCCTTCGCCCTTGGCCCCGATGCCGCCGCCCTGCTGGCCAAGGTGGCTCCAGGCCCGGGTCAATCGCGGCATGGAGTATTGCATCCGGGCGAGGTCGACCTGGATGCGGGCTTCGCGGGTCCGGGCGCGGGCCCCAAAGATGTCGAGGATGATCTCGTGGCGGTCGGCCACCGTGATCCCGGAAAGTTCCTCCCAGTTGCGCTGCTGCGACGGGCTCAGTTCGTTGTCGAAAATGAGGACGTCGCATTCGTTCGCTTTCGCGAAATCGACGATTTCCTGCGCTTTGCCCGACCCGATGAGGTAGCGGGCATGGTTTTCCCGGTGAGAGATGAGTTTCCGGGCGACGATGGGAATCCCAAGCGTTTCGACGAGCTCGGCCAGTTCCGCGAGGAGATCTTCCGCCTCCGGTTTCGCGAGGGGATCGATGTAGGCCCCGAGAAGGAGAGCCCGCTCCACCATCTTCTCCTTCTGTTTGATCTCAAACATGCGAGGGCAGTATAGCAGAGGACGCGGCGTTTGCCGGGGGTGAGGGGATGAACGCGGGAACGTGCGGAGCGAAACAGAAATGGTGGATCTGCTCCCAGGCTCGACGGAGTCTCGCCCTACCGGGGGAGATGAGGAGCGTGAATGGAGGATGGTGAATCGTGAATGGTGCAGCAGCAGGTGCCGCTACACCATCGGCCGGAAACGACCGACGGATTCCTGCAGGCGGGCGGTGATCTGGCCGAGGGAACAGACTTCCACGGCCTCGAGCAGGGCGGGGAATGAGTTTTCGCCGCGCTCCACCGCGTCCGCGAGCTTGTCCAGGGCCGGGCCGGACTTGGCGGCATTCTTCTTCTTGAACTTCTTGAGCCGCTCAACCTGCAGCTTCTGTCGCGCGCGCGGGGTGCGGGCGAGCTCGAATTCCGGCATTTCCTCGTTTCCGTTCCGGTAGCGGTTTAAACCGATGATCGGGCGGGTTCCGTCGTAAATCTGCTGTTCGTAGCGGTGAGCCGCGCTCTGGATCTGGCTGCGCTGGTAACGATTCTCCACCGCGGCGAGGACGCCGCCGAGCCGCTCGATCTCGCGGAACTCGTCCAGGATGGCCTTTTCCACCGCGCGTTCGACCGCCTTCATGCCGGGCGATCCGCTGAGCATGTTCATGGTGTGCTTAAAGATGCCTGATTCCTCGAGCAGGATGGCCTGGCCATGCGCGGCCAGCCGGATCCATTCCTCGCTCGGGGTGGTGAAGGGCTCGTCCGCGCTGTTTGAATGGCAGGAGTTGGTCCCGTTCATGTAGGCGAGCATCAACTCGACCGCGGTGCGGGTAAGGTTATTCTTGAACTCGGCGGCGATGAGGGACCGGCCGCTCGTCTGCGTATGCAGCTTGAACATCTGGCCGCGCGGCCCGGCGCCGAAAACGTCACGCATGCCGATGGCCCAGATCTTTCGGGAAACCCGCGAGAGGGCGATGTATTCCACCTCGAGCCCGCAATCGAGGAAGAAGGAAAGACGCGGGGCGAACTGGTCGACGTCGAGACCGCGCGCCGCCAGCATTTCCGCGTAGGCGAATCCGTTCGAGAGGGTGTAGGCCGCCTGCTGCACCGGGGTGGAGCCGGCTTCCTGGATGTGATAACCGCTGATCGAGACCGGATACCAGCGCGGCATCTGTTCGCTGCTCCACTCGATCATGTCGCACAGGAAACGCAGCGACGCTTCCACCGGGAAGATGGTCTCGTTCTGCGCCTGCACTTCCTTGAAGATGTCGGCCTGGATGGTGCCGCGAAGTTTCGGGACCACGCCCGGGCCAAAGCGGCGTTTCGCGGCCGCGATATACATCGCCATGATGATCGGGGCCGGGCCGCTGATGGTCATGGAGGCGGAGAAATCGGGCGAGCCGACGTCGAACCCATCGTAAAGCCGGACCATGTCCTCGACGGTGTCGACGGCCACGCCGCCCTCGCCAATTTTGCCGAAGACGCCGTCGGCATCCGAATCGATGCCGTAAAGCGTGGGACCGTCAAAAGCGGTGCTGAGGCGCTTGGATCGCTGGTGGGCGCTGAGAAAATGGAAACGCTTGTTGGTGTCCTCCGCCAGCATCAGCCCGGAGAAGAGGCGGGTCGGTTCCTCGGGCGGACGGGCCCCGTTTTTCGCTGCCGGCGCCGCGGCGGACTGACCGTTGCCGCCAGGGCGCGCCTTTTCCAGGCTGCCCTGTTCGATTGGCGGTTGCGGGAGCGGTTCCAGGTACATCTCGCGGTAGGCGCCGTTGAGGAAGGGGAATTCACCGGGCAAACCTTCGCTGAAAAAATAGCGGGCGATCTCGCCCGGTTCATCGATCTCAGGGAGGGCCAGGCGCGGCAGCTCGAGCCCGGTGGGGGCACGGGTGACCGGGGTTTCGGCCTTGATCTTTTCCCAGCGCGCCTGCAATTCGCGCGCGAATTTTTCGTCGGTCCGCGCTTTTTTCACCTGTTCGAGCACGAATTTCCCGTGCTGATCCACGGCTTCGATGACAGCTCCGAGTTTGCTCATGGTCTGGTTCTTTCTCCTAGCGGCGGGCGCGCCCGGCGGCCTGGGCGCGTTTCCTGGGGCGTGGTGAGTCCGCTCTGCGCGTCTTTGCCCGGGCCGGTCTGGTGCCGTTGCGATCGCTCGCGGCGGCCGATTCCTTTTCGGTCTTCCTGATCAGTTGATAAAGTTTATCGACCCCGGCGTCGCGGTGTCGTTTTGCCACGGTGGCGACGATCTGCTGTGCGCGCTTGTTCTGGGTCAGGCGCTGCTCGATCTCGGAGAGCGCAGCCTTGGCCCGGTCGAGGTCGGTCTTGTTCACCACCACGATATCGGCCACGTCGAGCATGACGATTTTCTGCAACTGCAGGCGCGCGCCGTAGTCGGGGTTCATCACGAGGATGGTCTGGTCGACCAGCCGGCTGCGGAACGGGAGGGCTTCCTGGCCGGTGCCGACCGTCTCGATGATGACGTAATCGAAACCGGAATGGGCGAGGAGTTCGAGACAGCTCTCGGTCGCCGGGGAAAGTCCGCCGGCCTGGCCGCGGGTGGCCATGCTGCGCATGAAAACGCGGTCGTCCTGCGAATTGATCATGGTGGCGCGGTCGCCGAGGAGGGCGCCCTCGCCCACCACGCTGGGATCATGCGAAAGGATGGCAAGGCGCGCCTTCGGTTCGTGCCGGAGAAAACGGAGGATCAATTCGTCGATCAGGGTGGTCTTGCCGGCGCCGCCGGGGCCGGTGAAACCGATCACTTTGGTCTCGGCGGCTTTCGACTCCCGATTTTGAACTTTCGATTTCCCGGGGCGTTTGCCCCTGGCAAAGGCGTCCTCGATCTCGGTGAGCTGGCGCGGGAGAGCGAGCGCCGGTTTCCCGGCCGGCCGGCTTTTCCGGCCTTTGCCGTAGTGCTTGCGCACGTACTCGACCATGTCGGTGAGGGAGGTGCCGGCGAAAAAGATCTGGTCGACACCTTTCGCCTTCATCAGGCGGGCATCATCGTGCGTGATGGTGCCGCCACCGCCCCCGAAGACCTTGATGTCGCCGGCGCCGGCCTTGCGGAGCTGGCGCACGACCTCGGCGAAGAACTCGATGTGCCCGCCGTTGTAACTGGAGATGCCGACGGCGGCGACGTCCTCCTGGATGGCGGCGCGCACGATGTCGCTGACGTAGCGATGGAATCCAAGATAAACCACCTCGATCCCGTGCCGGATAAACTCGAGGTTGATGGTGTTGATGGCACTGTCGTGCCCGTCACAGATCGGCACCGCGGTCAGGACGCGAATGGGAGCAGCCATGGGAAGGCAAACTACCGGCAAACGCTTGTCCGGCAACCTTTCGGGCCTAAGCTCGCGCGGAATGCACCGGTTCGGACTTGTGGCCTGCGCCCGCTGGGAAAGCGCTCATGTGGCGGAGTGGCTCGGCTACCACCGGTCGATCGGTTTCGACCACGTCTATCTCTATTGCAATGACGATGACCCGCGGGAAATGGCGGAGGCGGTCCGGCCTTTTGGCGATGTTCTGACCTTCCGGCACTGGCGCGGCCAGGGCGAGCAGGTGCTGATGTATCACGATTTCCTGCGGCGCGACCGGGCGGAATGCGAATGGATCATGTTCCTCGATCTTGATGAGTTTCTTTGTCTGCGCGGCCTGGATGATCTGCCCGCCTTCGTCGACTCGTTCGAGGAGCGGGCCGACGCGCTCTTCTTCAACTGGCTGAACTTTGGACCCGGCGCCTTCCGGGAACGCCCGCCGGGAAGTGTCCTCGAGCAGTACACCCGGCGAACCCGCTGGGTTCATCCGTTCACCAAGGTGCTTCTCCGGAGCCGCGCGGTACCCGAGGCGGAGGCGGGGTTGCGTCGCGGTTTCTGGCATCATTGGGGGGCGGCGGCAGGCCGCAAAATCAACGTGCTCGGCGACGAGATGTCGCATTACTACGACGATTTCCCGCAGGCGGCGGAGGCGTATCTGGGCCGGCCGGGGGTGCACGAGCGGATCATCGCCACCGCGCAGGTCTGCCATTTCTTCATGAAGGCCGAGAGCGATGTTCATCGCCGGGTGGCGCGTGGGCTGCGGGGGGATTACGACGACCAGGGGATGTGGCGGGACGAGTTTGAGAAGGGGAACCTGGGCCGTGTTTTCGCAGAGATGAACGCGGTGGAGGATTTGTTATCTGCGCGATTACTGGCGGCGGCAAAAGAGCGCCGCGGGCCATCTTCGCGGTTGACGGGGCGGGCCGGCTGCGCTGGGTGACGGAAGCATGAACGATCCATTGAACTTCGAGGGGAAAACAGTGCTGGTGACCGGGAGTTCGCGCGGCCTGGGGGCGGCCATGATCCGGGCTTTCGGGGAACGCGGGGCGCGGGGGGTGGTGAATTACATCAGCGACCCGGAAGGGAAGAACAAGGCGGAGGCGGAAACGGTGGCGCAGGACCTGCGCAATCCGCTCCTGCTCGAGTGCGATGTGACCCAGCCGGAGAAGGTGGAGGCGATGATGCAGCAGATCGCCGAGGCGTGCGGCGGCCTTGATATTCTGGTGAACAATTCCGGGATCATCCGCGATCGGACGATGAAGAAGATGACCCTGGAGGAATTCGAGAGCGTGGTGCGGGTCAATCTCGCCGGCACCTTCAACGTGACCAGGGCGGCGGCGGGGATCCTGCGGCAGGGCGGGCGCGTGATCAACCTCTCCTCCGTGAGCGGGCAGATGGGACTCTTCGGCCAGGCCAACTATTCCTCAAGCAAGGCGGCGATTATCGCGCTGACGAAAGTCTCGGCGCGCGAGCTGGCGCGGCAGGGGATCACGGTGAATGCGATTGCGCCCGGGTTTATTGATGTGGGCATGAGCAAGGGCATGCCTGATGAGGTGACGGAAAACTTCAAGAAACAGATCCCGCTGGGCCGGCTCGGTGAAGCCTCAGAGATCGTGGACGCCGCTCTTTTTCTCGCCTCACCGATGGCCAGCTACATCACCGGCCATGTCTTGAACGTGAACGGCGGCTTTTACATGGGCTAAAGGCCCGCCCCCGCTTCTCGCGCGGGGAAGAAGCAGAAAGGCTCAGGGCGGATCGTTCGGATTCTTTTGCTTTTTCTTTCCGCGCGGCGAGGGGCCCGTCGCGGCACCGCTCTGCCCTGGCGCGTTCTGGTTGGGTTGCCCCGAAGCCGCCCCGGGACGCGGCCGGCCGGGGACAACCGGCCCCGGCCCGCCGCCAACCGACCCGAACCCACCAAAAGTCGGAGTAAACCCGCCGGCCGTGCCGCCCACGGGACGTCCCTGATAAACCGGCCCCCCGGCAGCGCCGCCGCTTTGCTCATCAATTGTCTGGGCAATGAGATCCTGGCTGGGCAGGGGCGCGAAGCCGACAATCAGCGGATGGGTGCGCATCACCTTTGCCACATCGATCTTTTGCACGGCAGGAAGGCGGGTGGCACCCGCGGGAACGTCCAGCATCTCGCCGCCTCGGACGGTGGCCGACTGGCGGGGATTCTTGCGCAGGGTCAGTTTGGACGTGCCCTCGAGCATCAGGAGCCGGCTGCGGCCGTTCCGCGGGCTTTCCAGGATAAGCGTGGTGCCGGTGACCCCGACGGTGACCGCGGGGGTGCGAATACTGGCGCCGCCGACGCCTTTCGGCACACGCAGGAGCATGGCCCCGCCGCCGAGGTCGGTGATGCGTCCGGCGGATTTGAAACTGAAGATCGAGTTCTCGCCCAGGCGGGTGATCGTGAAATCGGGGAAGGTCAGCTCCGACTTGGAGCGCGAACCGGTGCGCAGGGCGTTGGCTTCCGTGACCTGGTCGTTGACCGTGGCCGCCCGGCGGGAGGCGTCGCCTTCGAGGAGGTTGACCTCGCGGATGACGCGGGTGACGCGCGCTTCCTTTTTCGAGGCGGCGCTGTTCTCCCCGTGGGGGAGGACAACGGCGGCCAGGACGAGGCCGGACGCCAGCAGGCGGGGCGCGCGTTTCACGGCGCGAGATTCTCAAATCGAAAGGCCGGCGTCGAGCCGGAAATTCAGGCCTTGCGCCGGGGTGGCGGCACCGCGAGCGCGCGGTAGGCGATCGAGAAAAAGAGGCAGAACATGAAATGCGCCAGGAAAGTGTGCAGCTCGTTTCCCCCGAGGCCGGCGCCCATCGCGAAGATGAGATAGTTCACTCCGTAAAGGGGAAGGGTCAGGGCTGTGCCGAGCAGGATGCCGCCGCTGGTCGGCAGGCGATAAATGGCGAGGGCAATGATCCAGGCGTAAACGAACGCGACCATGAAATGGCCGATCAGGTCGACCACCATGTTTTTGGTCAGGACCCGGCCCATGACGTTGGTGAAGGCTTCCGTCGACATCCAGGGACCACCGGTGGGGACTACGAAGACGAGGACGGCGGCAATGGCGGCGGCGCGGAGGAGGGCCCCCACCCGCAGGCGGCGGCGCGCCCGGGCTTCCTGTTCCTCGAACGACTCGAGCTTGGCGGGATCTTCCAGCTTCACACGGGAGATTTCGCAGCCGCGCTTCCCGGCGGTCGGCAGGAAATCGCGCCGGGATTGGAAGATTGCGGGGGCGAACCGGCCGCGCGCTATTTCAGCGAGGCCATGTCGATGACAAAGCGATATTTCACGTCGCTCTTGATCATGCGCTCGTAGGCCTCATTGACCTTGTCGATCGGGATCATCTCAATCTCGCTGGTGATCCCCTTCTCGGCGCAGAAATCGAGCATCTCCTGCGTCTCCGGGATGCCGCCGATGAGCGATCCGGAGAGGGTGCGCCGGCGCCAGATGAGCGGAAAGGCGGCCACCGGGATCGGCTCGGGCGGAACGCCCACCAGGGTGAGCTTTCCATCCCGCTTCAGGAGCTCGAGGTAAAGGTTGATGTCGTGTTTGGCCGAGACGGTATCGATGATGAAATCGAAGGTGCCGTTGTGCTTTTTCACCGCTTCCTCGTCCTTGGAGACGACCACTTCATTGGCACCGAGTTTCTTGGCATCAGCGGTCTTACCCGGCGACGTGGTGAAGAGGACAACTTCCGCGCCGAAAGCGTGCGCGAACTTCAGGGCCATGTGGCCGAGACCGCCGAGACCCACCACGCCGACCTTTTGGCCGGCCTGCACTTTCCAGTGGCGCATGGGCGAATAGGTCGTGATCCCGGCGCAAAGGAGCGGCGCGGTCGCGGCGAGATCGAGCTTGTCGGAAATGCGCAGGACGAAATCCTGGTCCACTACGATCCGCTGCGAGTATCCGCCGAAGGTCGGTCCACTGCTGTGCTTGTCCTCGCTGTTGTAGGTGAACACGGTGCTGTCGCAAAATTGTTCGAGGCCCTCCTCGCAGGAGGGGCATTTCCGGCAGGAATCGACCATGCAGCCGACGCCGGCGAGATCGCCTTCCTTGAATCGTGTCACCTTGCCGCCCACTTTCGTGACGCGCCCGACGATTTCGTGCCCGGGCACGCAGGGATACATGGTGCCGCCCCATTCGCCGCGCGCGGTGTGGATGTCGGAATGGCAGACCCCGCAGAAGAGGATCTCGATCTGGACGTCGTTCGGTTTCGGGTCGCGCCGCTCAAAGGAGAACGGCTGGAGCGGCGAAGTGGCGGACTGGGCGGCGTAGGATTTGGTCGTGGAGGGCATAAGGAGTGTTCGGTTTCGCTTTCCAAGCGGACGCGTCTGCCAGTTACCACCATCTCGCGCAGCGCGCGAATTCCGTCTCAGGGCGAAGGCGCATGGAGGCGGCCCTCGAGATGGGTCAGCGCGCGTCCGCCCACGGCGATCCGCGCACCGCGGTCCTCGCAGAAGAGTTCGCCGCCCCGGGCGGAGAGCTGTCGGGCACGCAGGTTCACGCGCCCGAGCCGGGCCGACCAGTAGGGCACTAGGGCGCAGTGGGTCGAGCCGGTCACGGGATCTTCCGGAATGCCCGCCGCCGGGGCAAAATAGCGGGAGACGAAGTCGCAGTCGTCGCCCGGGTGCGGTCGCGATCAGACCCTGGGCATCGAGCTTTGCCGTCAGCGCCAGGTCGGGCCGAAGCTCGGCAATCTCGCGCGTGTTGGCGAACACTGCCAGGTAGTCGCGTCCATGGTGAAGTTCGCGCGGGCCGCGCGCCCAATGCGGCCACGACAGCTTCGCTGACCGGCACCGCTGTTGTGGGCGTGGCGGGAAAATCGAGCACCAGGAGATCGTTTGCGCGGCTTACGGTCAGTTCGCCGCTGCGCGTATGAAACCGGAGAAGCGGTTCCGGCCGGCCGAGATGGTGGAAAAGCACATGACCGGAGGCGAGGGTGGCGTGTCCGCAGAGATCGACCTCAACGGTTGGCGTCATCCAGCGCAGGTCGAAATGGCCGCCCCGATCAATCAGGAACGCGGTCTCGGCGAGATTGTTCTCGTGAGCAATTGCCTGCATGACGGCGTCCGGGAGCCAGGCGCCGTCGAGCAGACAGACGCCCGCGGGGTTGCCGGTGAACGGCCGGTCGGTGAAGGCAGCGACCTCGTAATAAGGTATGAGCATGGCGTTGCTCACTGGAGCAGTCGCACCGGGGAAGGGTCAAGCCGCCGCGGTTTTCCTCTTGTCAGCGGCGGCGGGTGACTTATGACTTCGGGATGGACGAGAAACTTTCGCCGGCGCCGGGGCGGCGCACCTTTTCCGCCGAGGCGGTCATCGGCTGGGGCATCACCATGGCATCGACCGGGATCCTTTTTCTGCTCCTGGGCTGGGCACAATCAATGCGCCAGGTGCCGGATGCGGCGCTTGTCCTGGCCATCATTGGCGCGGTCTTCTTTGTGGTGGGCCTGATCATCACGCTGGCGGGGCGGAGTCGGGGACGACGCTAGGCGTTCCCCCGACGCCTTCTTCTCTTCCTTTCTTTTTTTCTTGTCCGTTGGCCCGGTCCCGCCGCAGGCTGGTGGCGGAGGACCTTATGAAATCAATACTTCGCGCCCTGACCTGTTTGCTCTTTCTCAGCTTCGCCTGCCTGGTGCCGGCGGCTCCGCCCGTGACCGCGGCGGATGTCGGTGATACAGGATCGTTCGGCCGCGCCTCAAAATACATGGGCGTGGCCAGCGGGTTTGTTCGACTGCTGAATGATTGCACGGTGGCGCCCGGTTCGCCGCCGGACGACGTCTGCATCGATATCACCCCCGCCCCGGGGTCGACTGCAATCAACGCGACGAATATCTGCCGGGTCCGGCTGCCGAAGAAGGCGACGAAGTCGATCGTCTACCCGATCATCACGATCTTTCATACCTATCAACTCCGGAACGATACCGGCGTCGATCAGCCTAACGCCCTCTTCAATTACTTTGTGGCCATGACGATCGAGAGCGACGCGCTACTTGATCCTTCCTACATCGATCCGTCACTGGAACGCCCGGAACGGGACGGTATACCGTCGATTTTTGGTCGGTATCGCGACGATCGCACCTGGCGGATCAATGAACGGAGCCGGCAGCAGCAGAATTATACCCGGTCCGGAAACGCAGGCATCAACAAGGAGTCGCTGATCGCCCAGGGAATTCCGGTCGCGGTGGTGAATGCGCTGTTTCGACGGCCCGATGGTGATCAGTCTCGATGTGAGCGGCAGCGCGCCCGCTTTCTCACGGACGGCAGTATCACGGGCAACCTGCGGCTCTTCGGGGATTAGAGGCACGGCCACCTGCTGAAGTTTTCGCGGGGACGGCGGCTGTTTACCCACGGCTCCCGCCGGCGATGCTGTTTGACCCCGACCCGTGGAACCGGTAAATAGGACCGTGTTCCGTCCCTCGCTCCCCGCGGCGATCGTGCTGGTCGCGTTCCATCCTCTTCTGGCCCAGCAACCTGAAGAGCCGCCACGGCAGGCGCAAAAAACAGCGCCCAGCTTGCTCCTGCGGAGGGATCCACCGCGTCGGGCATGACCCGTCCCACGGCTACGCCCGTGCCCGGTCGGCCTCCCGGAATGGCGGGGAACCAGGACACGGTCACGCTGCAGTATCCGAACAGCGATGTGCAGGACGTGCTCCACCTTTACGGCCAGCTCACCGGGAAGAACCTCGTCATGGACAATTTCGTCCAGGGCAAGGTGAACATTTTCATCAGCAAACCGGTGCCAAAGGACGAGGCCATCCGGATCATCGAGATGAACCTGCTCATGAATGGCTATTCGCTCGTGCCGGCCGAGGGCGACATCGTCAAGGTCATCGGCACCGGCAAGAACCCGCGCACCGCCGGCGTGCCCATCATTTCCGAGGAATCGGAGATCCCGGCGGGGGACAAGGTGATCAGTTATCTCTTCAAGCTGCGTTATGCCGATCCGCAGGAACTGCAACAGGTGCTCGGGCAGTATCTTTCGCCGCCGCAGCCCTACACCTCGCTCCTCGCCCTGCCGAAGTCGTCGGCGGTCCTGGTCACGGAAAACTCCAGCGTGGTCCGCCGGCTGGCCAACATCATCAACCAGGTCGACATCCCGCCCGCGGAAGTCGTGAGCGAGTTCATCCGGCTCGACCGGGCGGACGCGGCCAAGGTGGTGGAGTTGCTCGAGAGCATCTTTGAACAGCAGGGCCAGCCCGGCACGACGAGCGCGCCCGGCACCCGCGGCGTGCGTCAGGTGGCCGCCGGGCCCCAGCAGCCGGTGCCGCCCGAGGCGGAAGTGGTCGGCCCGGGATTCACCGCGCTCTCCGAGGATTCGGTGGTCGTCGGCAAGATCAAGATCGCGGCCGATGTGCGGACAAACCGGATTCACGTCATCACGCGGCCGATCAACATGCCGTTTGTGCGCAAGCTGATTTCCGAGCTGGACGCGAATGTGGAGTTCGCCAAACCGGTCACGCGTTCGCTGCGCTACATCTCGGCGGGGGATGTTCTCCCGGTGCTGGTGCAGGCGCTGACCGAGCCGGGACAGGACCAGCAGCAGGGCGCTGCGCCGGCGCCGGGCGGTCAGCCGGGGCAGAATCAGCAGCAATTACGGAATACGGCTTCCACGGCCGGCAACCTCGGTGGAACCAGCAGCCTCGGTGGCCAGGGCGGCGGCATTGACGTCTCCGAGGAACTCTCCACGCAGCCCGTCGACACCGCGCCGCAGGCGGTCACGGTGGGCAACACCAAGATCATCGCCGACCAGCGCTCCAACTCCATCATCGTCCTGGGCAACCGCGAGGTGGTTGTGAAAGTGGAGAAGATTCTCGACGAGATGGACGTGAAGGCGCCGCAGGTGGCGCTGAGCACCGTCATCGGCGAACTGACCCTCGATGCGGGCGAGGAATTTGGGGTCGACTGGTTCCTGAAATACAAAAACAAGGTCGCCGGCGTGTCACGGAACACGGATGCGCCCCTGCCTTTCCCCTCCGTGGCCCCCAGCGCTTCACCCGGCACCTCCGGCGGCATCCTCGACCCGGGCGGATTGGTGAACTTCGGTTCCATCCTGCAGGCGGCCTCCGCCGCCGGCGGCACCAGCGTTTATGTGGCCGCGGGCAACTATCTCTCCGCCGTGGTGCGCGCGATGGAATCCACCGGGCGGTTCAAGGTTCTTTCGCGCCCCATGGTTTTCACGAGTAACAACAAGAAGGCCATCATCGCCTCCGGACGCGAGATCCCGGTCCCGGTGAATACGCTCTCCAACGCCGTGAACGTCAGCGGCATCGCGCAGTCGACCAACATCCAATACAAGCGCGTCGCCCTGCAGCTTGAAGTTGTTCCCCTGATCAATTCGGAGAAGGAGGTTTCGCTCGATATCCTGCAGAAGGTCGACAACATCGCCGGAAGCACGATCATCGACGGTAACGCCATCCCGAACGTGGCCACGCGTTACATCCGAACCCATGTTTCCGCGCCAAACAATTGCACCATCGTCCTTGGCGGTTTGGTCATCGATTCGACCGATAAGAATTACAGCGGCATCCCGGTTCTGAGCCGGATTCCGCTCATCGGGTCCCTCTTCCGGACCAACACGAAGACGAAATCGCGGCAGGAATTGATCGTGATGATGCGCCCGGAAGTGACCATGACCAAGCTTGACCAGCATCTGCTCAAGCAGAAGGCCACGGAGAAGACGCACTTTGGACCGGAACTCGATGAGACCGACTGCCCCGATTGCACGGAGGAGGAACGGGAGCAGATGCGCCAGGACAAGCTGATCATGGAACCCGATCTGCCGCCGTTGACGGACGCCCGATGAATCTCTCCCCTTTCTCCTGCGCGCGCACCGGCCTGGCTGGACTGGCCCTCGTGCTTCTCGCGGCTTCCGCCGAGGCTGGGTTTCCTTTCCAATCGGCCGATCCGCTGGCGCAACGCGATGAATGGGGCCTGCTCCACCAGACCCGCGACCTGAACGAGGTCGATTATCTGCCACGCCGGTATCAGCCGCGTTTCATCTACAACCTGACGGGGCGCAATTCGCTCACCCGTAATCGCGCCTACGTCGGCGCACTCCAGGATGCGCTCCGTCGCCGGGGCCTTTATTGCGGCCCGATCGACGGCCTCTTTTCCCAGGAGGTCAGCGACGCCATCGCCCGGTTCCAGAAAAACTCCTCGATGCGCGTAACCGGCAGCCTGACCGTGCCGGTGCGGCGCGCGCTTTACCTGCCGTGAGCGGCACGCCCAGCCAGTCGCTCATCAAGCTTCTCCTGGAGAGCGGCGTCTCTTCGCAGGAGGAAGCGACGGAGCTGGCCCGCAATCTCAACGGCGGCTCCTGGACTTCGCAGGTGCTCGACTCCGGCAAGGTCGACGAACAGCGTTTCCTGCAGGCCATCGGCGCTTATTTCCGCGTGCCGGTCCTGGCCATTGACGCCAAGAAGATTGATCGCCAGACGCTTTCCATCCTGCCGAGCCGATTCGTCTTTCAGCACCACATTCTTCCCCTCGAGGTCAGGGAAAACGCCGTGGTCCTCGCCACCTACGACCTGTTTAACTCCGTCGCGCGCCAGCTCGCCTCGCAGCTTTTGAAAAAGCCGGCGGAATGGGTCCTCGTCCCCCGGGCGCAGATCCTGCGCGCGATGAAAACGCTTTACGGCGTCGGGGCCGAGACTTTCGACGAGATTCTCAAGACCAACCGCTCGTTCGAGGCCGACCAGGATATCGAATTAAGCACCGATCTGAATGCCGACGATCCCGAGGCTTCGGTGGTCAAGTTCGTCAACCAGATCATCCGGGAGGCCATCGTGGAGCGGGCCACGGATATCCACGTCGAGCCGCTGGAAGGGGACCTGCGGATTCGTTATCGCATTGACGGCATCCTGCACGAGGTGGCGGTGCCGCCGCAGCTTCGGCTGCTCCAGGCCGCCATCATCTCCCGCCTCAAGGTCATGGCGCACATGGACATCGCCGAGCGTCGCCTCCCGCAGGATGGCCGGATCAACCTGCAATCCAGCGGCCAGAACATCGACGTGCGCGTTTCCACCATTCCCACGGTCAACGGCGAATCGATCAGCCTCCGTCTCCTCAGCCGCGATCAGCAGCAGGAACAGTTCGGTTTTGAACGGCTCGACCTCAGCAAAAAACACGCGCGCATCGTCCAGTCGCTCCTGTCGCAGCCCAACGGGATCGTTCTGGTCACCGGCCCGACCGGGTCCGGCAAATCGACCTCGCTCTATTGTTTCCTCAGCAGCATCAATTCGGTGCAGCGTCGCATCATCACGATCGAGGAACCGGTCGAATACCGGCTTCCCGGCGTCTCCCAGATCGACGTCAAACCGGAGATCGATCTCACCTTTGCCAAGGGCCTGCGGCATATCCTTCGCCAGGATCCGAACGTCATCATGGTGGGCGAGATTCGTGATTTCGAGACGGCCGAGATCGCCATCCGCGCGGCCATGACCGGTCACCTTGTCTTCAGCACCCTGCACACCAACGATGCCGTCGGTGGCATCACCCGTCTGCTCGACATGGGGGTGGAACAGTTCCTTCTCGCCTCGACCGTGCGCGCTTTCCTGGCCCAGCGGCTCGTGCGCACCATCTGTCCCGATTGCGCCGAGAAAGTGGAGTATCCGCGCGATTACCTCGCCGAGATCGGGTTTCCCCTGGCCGAAATGGGGACGGTTTTTCAGCGCGGCGCCGGCTGCGACAACTGCCGGCAGACCGGTTACCAGGGACGCCTGGCCATTTTTGAGATCTGCGTCATCAACGACGCCATGCGACGGATGATCGTGGAAAAACGGGATGGCAGCGAGCTGAAGCAATGCGCCATCGCCCAGGGAATGGAAACCCTCCGGCAGGATGGATGGCGGCATGTCGCCGGCGGCCGCACCACCATCGAGGAAGTGGTCCGGGTGACGCAGAATGATGAGTTGATGACCGAGACCACGGAGACGGCCGAGCCCGCCATTTCCGAGCGGTAACGAATCCTTCAGCGCGGCGAGGGCTGCCCCGTCCTTTTTTAGGACAGGATTAACAGGATTTTGCAGGATTGGGGGAAGGAGGTGTGCGGTCTCTCGGAGGCTTGTCTTTAAGATCCTGTCTTCTGGATCCTGTCTTTGGCGGCTCTGTCGCTCTCAGGCTCGACGGAGTCTCGCCCTACGGTGGGTGGTAGCGCGGCGAGGGTGTGCAGCGTCTTTTTAGATTAACAGGATTTTGCAGGATTGGGGGAAGGAGGTTGCGTCTCTCGGAGGCTTGTCTTTATCCTGTAATCCTGTCCTCTGGATCCTGTCTTTGGCGGCTCTGTCGCTCTCAGGCTCGACGGAGTCTCGCCCTACCGGAGAATGCGCCGCGGGCTCAGCCGCGCAGGGCGGTAATGGCCGCGGCGTAATCGTTCGTTCTTGAAGATGGAGGTGCCGGCTACGAGGACGTCCGCGCCGGCGGCGCGACAGATTGCCGCCGTCTCGGCGGTGATCCCGCCATCCACCTCCAGATGGAGCCCCGGTTTGTGTTTCTCCCGCCAGGCGTGGGCCCGTTTCACTTTCTCCATCATCTCGGGACGAAACGACTGCCCGCCGAACCCCGGGTGCACGGTCATGATCAGCAGCAGATCGAGCTGCGGCAGATGGGGCTCCAGCGCCTCAAACGGCGTGGCCGGGTTCAGCGTCAGGCCGGCCCGGCAACCGGCGGCCTTGATCGCCTCCAGTGTTTTCGCGACGTCGTGCTCCGCCTCCGGTTCCACGTGCACCGTGATCCCGTCCGCACCGGCCTTCAGGAAACGCGGCAGGAAATGGTCGGGGCGGGTGATCATGAGATGCACGTCCAGCGGGAGCCGGGTCAACTGGCGCACGGTCGCGACCAGGGCAGGTCCAAACGAGATGTTGTCCACGAAATGGCCGTCCATGATGTCGAGATGCATCCAGTCCGCCCCGGCCTTTTCCACCGCGGCCACCTCGTCGGCCAGCCGGGAAAAATCGGACGCGAGCAGGGAAGGGGCGATGAGGACTTGGTGGGGCACGGCGCAGCCTAGGCGGGGAAGTTGGGGCGAGGCAACGCCGAAGCGCTTCGGCCGCTGGCGCGGAATATTTTCAGCCGGCGCAAGTTATTCACAACCTTTCCCTTGACGGAGTTCCCCGGTATTTCTACATACTAGCGCGTTCTCAGGCGGTAAAAAAATCGCGCTTGCCGGAAGCGGTGGGCGTGGAGCGAGGCCCCACCGCGCATTTACGCTGCCCGAAACGCGCGCGATCGGTCTAACTCAATCTCCCTCTCATGTTCAACGGACTCTTCGGCTGGCTCTCGAGCGATATCGGCATCGATCTGGGCACGGCCAACACCCTCGTCTACGTCAAGGACCAGGGAATCGTCCTGCGCGAGCCGTCCGTCGTGGCCGTCCAGGCCGGCACCAACAAGGTCCTGGCCGTCGGCGACGAGGCCAAGCGCATGCTCGGGCGAACCCCGGCCAACATCGTGGCCGTGCGCCCGCTGAAGGATGGGGTGATCGCCGATTTCGAGGTGACGGAGGCGATGCTGCGGCATTTCATTTCCAAGGTGCACAACCGGAGAGTCCGGGCCCGTCCGCGCGTGGTCATCGCGGTCCCATCCGGCATCACCGAAGTGGAGAAACGCGCGGTGCGCGAATCGGCCACGCACGCCGGCGCCCGTGAAGTTTACCTGATCGAGGAACCGATGGCGGCGGCCATCGGCGTGGGTCTGCCCGTGCAGGATCCGGCGGGGAACATGATCATCGACATCGGGGGCGGCACCACCGAGGTGGCGCTGATCTCGCTTTCCGGCATCGTTTTCAGCCGGAGCGTGCGGGTGGCGGGCGACGAACTGGACGAGGCCATCGTGCAGTATATGAAACGCGCCTATAACCTCATGGTGGGCGAGCGCACGGCCGAGGAGATCAAGATCAAGATCGGTTCGGCCTATCCGACCGAGAAGGAGACCAGCGTGGAGGTGAAGGGGCGCGACCTGGTCGCGGGCCTGCCCAAGACGCTCATGATCACCTCGCAGGAAGTGCGCGAGGCGCTTCTCGAGCCGATCTCGACCATTGTCGACTCGGTTCGCATCACCCTGGAGCGGTGTCCGCCGGAGCTTTCCGCCGATCTGGTCGATCGCGGCCTGGTCCTGGCGGGCGGCGGCGCGCTTCTGCGCGGATTCGATAAACTTTTGAGCGAGGAGACCGGTTTGCCTGTCCACGTTGCCGAAGACCCGCTCAGCGCGGTGGCCGAAGGAACCGGCAAATGCCTCAATGAAATCAAATTTTTGCGTCAGGTGGCCGCGACCGATCGGGCGTGGCGCTGATATCGCCCCACCGTTCACGGTTTGGGCTGCCGGCGGCCTCGCCGGGGTCGCGACACGGTAGAAGATGAACCGCACGAGCATTGTCGCCCTCCTGGTCTTCGCCGCGGTGGTGGGCTATTTCCTCACCTTCAGTCCGGCCACGACGCAAAAGGTCCAGGCCGCCGTTTACGGACTGCTTTCGCCCTTCCTCAAGACCGGGTCGAGCCTGGAACGGCAGATCACCCAGGTGAAGACCGGCCTCAAGTCCCTCGAGGAACTGGAGAAGGAGAATTCGCAGCTCCGGGTCGACAACCGCGCTCTCCGCGCCAGCAACGAGGCGCTCCGGGACGTCGAGAGCGAGGTCAACCGCCTGCGCAAGGCCCTGAACTACCGCGAACGCTCGCTCTTCAAGCTGATCCCGGCCCAGGTCGTGACCCGGGACGCCTCCAGCTGGTGGCGCACCATCACCATCAACCGCGGGCGCGAAGACGGGATCGAGCCCGACATGCCGGTGCTGACGGACGAGGGGCTCGTCGGCAAGACCACCACCATCAGCGACTCCATCTCGGTCGTGCTTCTGGTTTCGGATGAAAACTGCCGGGTCGCCGCCACCGTCGAAGGAACACGCGAGCAGGGCATCGTCAGCGGCGAGCGTGTGGTCACCAGCCTGAACCCAATCCTCCTGCTCAATTTTCTCTCCAAACAGGCGGAACTGAAGCCGGGCCAGAAAGTCTACACCAGCGGCGTCGGCGGCGTTTTCCCCTCGGGCCTGCTGGTCGGCTCCGTCCTGAATTACCGGGTGCGTGAGCTCGACGGCCAGGCCCGGGTCACCCCCGCGGTGGACATGGCCCGGCTCGAGGATGTCTTCGTTGTGATCGGCCGGAAATGATCTTCTTTCTTCTTCTCGTCCTTGGCACCGTCCTGGCGCAGATCACGCAGCTTTTCCTGCCGCCGCTCGATTGGATGTACGGGGCGCGCATTGTCCTGGTCCCGATCATTGTTTTCTACGGGGCCATGGCGCTGCCGTTTCCCCTCATGCTGGTCCTGGCCTTCCTCGCCGGCCTTCTCCAGGACGTCATGACCGTGCAGGTCATCGGCGACAAGGTTGAAATCGCCTTTGGATGGTCGATACTCCTTTACGGCGTTCTTGCTGGGATCATGCACGGCCTGCGGCCGCTGTTTATACGCGGGCGGTGGGAGGTGCATTGCCTCCTCAGCGGCGTCGGCACCTCGGCGATCCTTCTTGTGCAATACCTAATGATCAGTTTCCGGCGGGGATCGCTCGATTTTACCCGGGAAGTGTGGTGGCAGATCGGCGGGCCCGGCCTGCTCGCTCTGCTCATCGCCCCGGTCGCCTTCTGGCTGCTCCACTGGGTCGCCCGCGCCACTTCGCCCTCCTACCTGCCTGACGGGGAGGTCTATCGATGAACCGGCGTCGTCTCAGCCCGCGCCTCCGCCTCCAGCTCGTCGCCTTCCTCATGCTCCTCGGCATGGGCGCGATCGTCTTCAAGCTCTGGCTCGTCCAGGTCGCCCATGGCCCGGAATGGACCGCAAAAATCCGCGGCAGCTCCGAGGTCACCGTCCGCATCCCGTCGGTTCGCGGGGAGATTCGCGACCGCGATGGCGTGGCCCTCGTGCAAAATCGCGCCAGCTACGAGGTCGATTTTTATCTGCCGGAAATGGTCAAGGGCTACCGGCAGCGGGTGGGGCGTCCGCCGTTGACCGAGTATCGCGGCAGGGTCAACGGCATGCCGAAAGACCTGAAGGAGCCGGATATCGTCAAGATCGTGAACGAGGGGATCGTCCCCCGACTCGATGAGCTCGATCTGGCCCGGGATTACAACGCGAACCGCCTCCAGAAGCATTACCGGACCAACACGGAAGTGCCGTTCTCCTACATGAAGGACATCGACTTCGCCACCATGGCGAAGTTTTCCGAGCATGACGTCGGCCTGCCCGGGGTGGACATCGCGATCAAGCCCGTGCGCTCCTACGTTTACGGTTCCCTCGCGGCGCATCTGCTCGGTTATGTCGGGGCCCCGGACGAGACCAACAAGGAGGAGGCCCGGAAGTTCAGCTTTTACCAGGCGGACGTGGAGGGGAAAACCAACATCGAGAAGACCATGGACGAGTATCTCCGGGGCAAACCGGGGGTGCGTTACATGCGGCGCAATGCCAAGGGCACCATCGATGGCGTGCTGCGCGAGGAACCGCCCCAGGCTGGCGCCAATGTCGTCCTCACGATCAACGCCCGGCTGCAGATGATCACGGAAGAGGCCCTGCGCGCGGCCGGCCGCGCCGCCGCGGTCGTGATCGACCCGAGCAATGGCGAGATCCTTGCCATGGCCTCGGTCCCCTCCTTCGACCCGAACACTTTCATCCCCAGCATCAAGGCCAAGGACTGGGAGATCCTCCGGAAGAACGAGGCCAATCCGCTGATCAACCGTGCCGTCAGTGGTTTTCCCCCCGGGTCCACTTTCAAGCTGGTGACCGCGCTGGCCGGGTTGCGGAAAAACCTGGCGGACGCCCGTTACAGCTGCGGCGGGGGCGTCTCCTACGGCGACCATTATTTCCGCTGCTGGGTCTCGGAGAAAGGCTACACCCACGGGACCATCGGCCTGGCCGACGCGATCAAGGTCTCGTGTAACTCCTACTTTTATCAGCTCGGCAACGCCGCCGGCATCAATGCCATCGTCGAGACCGGCACCACCCTTAACCTCGGGGAAGCGACCGGGATCGAAATCACCGGCGAGCAACCGGGCGTTCTGCCCGGGCCCGACTGGATGCGCATCCATTACCCGAATGAACGCTGGACCTCCGCCTATACCGCCAACGTTTCCATCGGCCAGGGCTACGATCTGGTCAGCCCACTGCAGCTCGCGATGGTTTACGCCACCGTGGCCAACGGCGGCGTCTCCTACTATCCGCGGCTGATCAAGGATGTGGTCGACGCCGAGGGCCGGTCCCTGGTCAATTCTTCCGGCCGCCTCGTCATCCCGCGTGAACCAAGGGTGCATGGCGACCTGCGAACCGATTTCACCCCGGCTCAGATCGAGCTGGCCCGCCGTGGCCTTTGGAAAGTGGTCAACGAAGCGGGCGGAACCGGCGGGAAGGCACGGCTGGAGAACATCGAGGTCGCGGGCAAAACCGGCTCGGCCCAGGCCATGACCGACGGCAAGAGCGATACCATTGCCTGGTTCGCCTGCTTCGCTCCGTATAACAACCCTCGCTACACCATTGCCGTCATGGTGCAGGGCGGCAAAGGCGGTGGCGCCGTGGCTGCGCCCATCGCCAACCGCATCCTGGAGCGCGCCCTGGCCATGGAGGAGGGCCGCTTCGAGCAGAAGGTCGCCTGGGTGGAGCCGGCCCAGAAAGCCGATCCTTTTGCCTTCATCGAGGCCATCGATTTCGCTTCAACCGGCCCCAACGTCCCCGGGGCGGATGGCGGCGACCCAGCCACCAGCCAGACCGCCAACGTCCAGCTCGCAGCTGAAGGCGCCAGCCCCGATGTCGAACCGGAGGCCGATGCCCGCGGCCAGGTCGCCTCGCGCCCCGTCCGGGCCGCGCGCGCCACCGCCGTGCGCCGCCCGGCCGCGCCTCCGCAGCAAACCCGCAAACCCAACTTTTTCGATCGCCTTTTCGGCCGGCGCCCCCAGCCGACTCCGCCGCCCCGCCCGGTTCGGCGCCAGCAGCAGCCGCGCCGCTAAATCATGATCGCCCGCTCCACTCTGCCGCCATCCTCACGGGACCGGCTCGCCCTCATCCCATTTCAATATGATAGACAAAGTGAAAAAAATTCTCGGACTGTCGCCTCGCAAAACCGGCAACAAACTCGTGGTCAGCGTCGAAAAACTCGAGCGGCGCGTGGCCCTGCTGGAGAACGGTCGGCTCGAGGAATATAGCGTCGAGCGCGACACTTCGCGCAACATCGTCGGGAGCGTCTTCAAGGGGAAGGTGCGCAACATCGAGATGGGCCTGAAGGCGATGTTCGTCGACATCGGGTTCGAAAAAAACGCCTTTCTGCATTTCTGGGATGCCCTCCCGGCCGCGCTCGACAGCGGCATCGAGGAGATCGACCGGCCCGACCGCCGCAAGCCCAAGAAGCGGATCACCGCCAAGGACATCCCCAGCATCTATCCGGTCGGGTCGGAGGTGATTGTGCAGGTGACCAAGGGGCCCATCGGCACCAAGGGCCCGCGCGTCACCACCAATCTCAGCTTCGCCGGCCGTTACCTGGTCCTGATGCCCTTCAGCGACCGCAGCGGCATCTCGCGCAAGATCGAGGACCCCAAGGAGCGCGAGCGGCTGCGCAAGATCCTGCGCCAGCTCGAGATCCCGGACGGCTTTGGCGTCATCATCCGGACGGTGGGCGAGGGACAGCGGGCTCGTTACTTTGTGCGCGATCTCGGGTTCCTCATCGAGCAATGGGCCCAGGTCGAGCAGATGATCAAGGATAACCCCGCGCCCTGCCGGGTCTTCGAGGAGCCCGATCTGGTTGAGCGCACGGTGCGCGACTTCCTCACGGACGAGATTGACGAGGTCCTGTGCGACGACAAGGAGGCGACCGAGCGCATGGCAGACATCGTCGGCCAGATCTCGCGCCGCGCCCGCGGGCGGGTGCGCCATTACGAGGGCGCGACGCCGATTTTCGAGATGTTCGGGGTGCAAAAGCAGATCGACGATGCCTTCCACCGCCAGGTCTGGCTGAAATGCGGCGGCTACATCGTGATCGATGAAACCGAGGCGCTGGTGGCGGTGGACGTGAACACCGGGCGGAACAAGGGCGGGCGCGACGTCGAGAAGACGATCCTCCAGACCAACCTCGAGGCGGCCGACGAAATCGCCCGGCAACTCCGGCTCCGCAACATTGGCGGCCTGATCATCGGCGATTTCATCGACATGAAGAACCGGCGCGACCAGCAGACGGTTTACAACCTGATGAAGGAGCGCCTGAAACGGGACAAGGCCCGCACCCATGTGCTGCCACTTTCACCGCTGGGGCTCATGGAAATGACGCGGCAGCGCGCCCAGGAAAGCCTGAGCGACTCGATCTACGAGAACTGCCCCTATTGCCAGGGGCGGGGCGTGGTCAAGACGTCGATGACCACCAGCGTGGAGCTGCATCGCGAGCTCAACAGTGTGATGCGCAAACACCAGGACACCGTCCACGAGATCCGGGTGATCGTGAATCCCGATGTGCTGAAACGGTTGAAGGAGGAGGACGAGGAGATGCTGATCGACCTCGAGCGCCGTTACGCCGGCCGTCTTCTCTTCCGGGGCGATCCCAGCTATCACCACGAAAAATTCACCATCACCGACGCCTCCTCCGGCGCCGAGTTGAAATCCTGACGCTTTCCGCCCGGGTCATCCGCCGCCTGCCCCTTGCGAAGTTTTTGGGAGAGGCCGGCCCCGGCGGCTCCCTCCGAACCAGCGATTTCAGCTGGCATTTTATGACCCGGGAGGACTCGATTTTCGGCAGGGCCCGAAGCGGCCTGACCTTGCGCCCTTTAGCGTCCCGGCAGGGACGCGGAAGCGACCGGGGCCGGGCGCCGAAAAGGGCCTTTCCGGCCCCTTGCATTTCGTTGTTGCCCTTTCCCTGTTCGCCGTTTTAGTCTGCGGGCGAACGGTCAACCGGAAGGCCCCTTTTCCCCTCGTAGAGAAACAATCGGGGAAAATGGTTTTTTTTGTTGACTACCTTGGTCAATTCACCTATTCGCTCAGCCAACCTTATGAAAAAACTTACCTTAACCTTGTGTGGGCTCGTGGCCCTCATGACGGCTGCCTACGCTGGCTCGGAGGCCTACTCCGGCAAAGAAATGAAGCAGACCGTTCCTCCGCCCTGCCCTGAATTCTATCAGGACTACGAGTTTAACCTCGGCGTCTGGGGCGCCGTTGGCTTCGCCGGACATGATCATCCTGATCATGCGCTCGTCGGTCACCTCGCTGGTGGCGGCGGCATTGACGCGAAGTATTTCTTCCGTCGTTACTTCGGCGTCGGCCTCCAGGGTTTCGGCCTCTTCAACTTCGAAGATCGGCACGATTACACTGCGACCGAGAACAACCTCGCGAATCAGTTCCGCACAGGACCTCGACCGTTCCGCCAATGATTTCGCTGGTGCGGTCTCCGCGACCTTCACGCTGCGTTATCCTTTCCCCTGCCATCAGTTCTCGCCTTTCGTCGTTACCGGCGTCGGCGCTTACTTCGGGCAGGACGCCAAGGACAACATCGACTTCGATGAAGACGATAACGAATTCGAGTTTTCGCGTGGCGATAACGACGCGCACATCGGCACCCACGTTGGTGGCGGTGTTGAGTGGCGCTTCACCCCGAGCTTCTCGGCCATCAGCGACTTCACCTGGCATTGGGTCGAAGGTCACGACAACAACTTCGGCATGTTCAAGGCCGGCCTGAACTTCGCGTTCTAAGAACCGAACAGGATAAAGCTTCAAACGCCGGGAACACTGCATGTGTTCCCGGCGTTTTGCTTTTCAGGCTAGGAAGGAGCTGATCTCCCCCAGCGGCTTCCGCGTGATCGCGGGCACCCGGGCGTCGCGCGCCGGATATCCCACCACCAGGAGCAGGAACGGCTTTTCGTAGGCCGGACGCCCCAGGATCCGGTTCAGGAACGCCATCGGGCTCGGCGTGTGGGTCAGCGAGGCCAGGCCGGCCTGGTGCAGCGCGCTGATCAAAATGCCCGTGGCAATGCCGACCGACTCGGTCGCGTAGTAATGCTTCATGGTCGTGCCGTCCGGCAGTCGCCGGTGCGGCTGTGAAAAAATGGCAATGAGCCACGGGGCAATCTCCAGGAACGGCTTGCGCCAGTCGGTCCCGATCGGGGCCAGCGCTTCCAGCCAGGCCGCCGGGGCGCGATGAGTGTAAAATTCGCGTTCTTCCTCCTCGGCCGCCTGCCGGATCTCCTTTTTGCGCGCCGGGTCGCTCACCGCGACGAAGTGCCAGGGCTGGAGATTGGCGCCCGCTGGGCGCGCTGCCGGCCGCGGCCAGGCAGTGTTCAATGATCTCCCGCGGCACCGGGTCAGCGGAAAAATCGCGGACGGTGCGGCGCTGGCGCCATCATTTCGTGAAAGCCGCGCGCACGCTCGAGTACTTCCGACGCGGGGCGATACGTCAAAGGAGGAAAGGGGAACGGATTCGACGGCCATGCCGCATCCTAACGGCCGGGCTTGGCCTCTCCAAGGATTTGCGGGCGCGCGTGACCGGACACACTGTTAGGCATGTCGTTCGCCGACGTTTTGCACAAGGCGCCGCCCCCGGAAAGGGTGCGCCGATTCGAGAGCCTGCTTTCTCCCATGGAGGATGCCGCGCTCGATCGCCTCGCGCACCGGGCCACGCTCCTGACCCGCCAGAATTTCGGCCGGGCCATGCGGCTCTTTGCCCCGCTTTATCTTTCCAACGAATGCATCAACAACTGCGCCTATTGCGGTTTCTCCCGCGATAATCCCATCCTGCGGGTGACTCTCGGGCTCGACCAGGTCGCGGCGGAAGCCAGATACCTCGCCGCCGAGGGGTTCCGCCATATCCTCCTCGTGACCGGTGAACATCCGAAGTTTGCCGGGAAATCCTACCTGGCTGACTGCATCCGCCGGCTCGCCCCCGATTTTGCCTCCATTTCGATCGAGGTGGGGCCCATGGAGACCAGTGAATACGAGGCGGTGGTGCGGGCCGGGGCGGAAGGCCTGGTGGTTTACCAGGAAACCTACGACCGGACGGTTTATGACGAGGTCCACACCGCGGGACCCAAGCGCGACTTCAACTGGCGCCTGGAATGTCCGGAGCGCGGTTATGCCGCCGGCTTTCGTCGGCTTGGCGTGGGCGCTCTTCTCGGCCTGGCCCCCTGGCGGCAGGAGGCCATGGCGCTGGCCTGGCATGTCGATTACCTCCTCCGGCACTGCTGGAAGGCCCAGATCACCGTCAGTCTTCCCCGGTTGCGTCCCGCCGCCGGTGGCTACGCCCCCGCGCACTCGCTGGGCGACCGCGAACTGGCCCAGCTGATCTGCGCTTTTCGAGTCACATTCCCGCAGGTCGGGATCGTTCTGAGCACGCGGGAGCCGGCTCCGCTGCGCGATGCCCTGGCGCCACTCGGGATCACCATGATGAGCGCCGGCAGTCACACCGAGCCCGGCGGTTACACGCACCAGGGCGCGGACGACCTTCACCTGACGGTCCGCGGCCGGATTGTCCCGCCGGAATCCCCGGCCGGGAATGCCACGAGCCAGTTTGAGATCAGCGACGCCCGTTCCGCCGCGGAGGTGGCGGCGGCCCTGCAGGCGAGCGGTCTGGAGCCGGTCTGGAAGGATTGGGACATTGCCCTGACCGGTTCATGACGGTGACGTTAAACGGGGCAGCCACGGAGACCGAGGGGGCCGCGACCATCAGCGAACTCGTCCGACGGTTGCAGCTCCCGCCGGCCGCCATCCTCGTGGAACACAACGGGGTGGCCTTACGGCCGCGCGAATGGGACGGCACGAGCCTGGCCGAGGGTGACCGGATCGAAATGATCCGGGTGGTGGCCGGTGGCTGAGGAAAGTCAGGGCGCCGGCTGGACCACCACGCGCATGCCGTCCGTTTGCGTGATGACCACCCGCGCCTCGGCCGGGATAAAATCGCCGCTCGAGACGACGTCCACAATCTGGTCATCAAACCGGGCTTTGCCGCTGGGCCGGAGGGTGGTGAGGGCAACGCCTTCCATGCCGGAGCGAACATGCACCCCAATGGCCACATCGCTCCCGGCCCCAATGGAGGGCCCGGTCGGGATCTCGCTCATGAGCGCGAACCGGCGATAAAGGCTGGTGCGCGGGAGATAGCGCGCCAGCAGAAACATGGAGGCGGCGGCGGCGATCAGCGCGAGCATGAGGTTGCGCAGCGGAATCTCGAGCATGTTGCCGGTCGGCCACCAGTCCTGGCTCGGGTAGCGGTCCACCATGGCCATAAGGAGCGACCCGAGGACAAGGAGCACGCCGATGATGCCGAAAACGATGCTGGAGCTGGCAAAAAGGAAGATTTCCAGCGCGATAAAGATCAGGCCAAGGACAAAGAGGGCGACCGTTTCCCACCCGGCCAGGCCGGCCAGGTAATGGCCGAGGAAAAACAGCACGAAACAGACGGCCGAAATGATGCCGAAAACGCTGATGCCGGGAATCTTGAACTCAAGGTAGGCGCCGATGATTCCGACCAGCAGAAGGACCGGGGCGAGCGCGGTGATCCAGAGCGCCAGCTGCTCGAACCCGCTCGGGCTCCAGCGCACGATTTCCCCTTTCAGCCCCGCCTTCTTCACCACCTCTTCGATGGAGTCCGCGATGCCGGCCGCCAGGACCGGTTTGCCGCCCAGGACCTGCGCCGCCTCCTGCGCGCTGAGGGTCAGGACCGTGCCTTTTTCGTGCACCACTTTGTCGCCGATCCGCACCTCTTTCTCCTTGTTCATGAAGGCTTCGCCCACGTCGGGGTTGTGCCCCTTGCTCGTGGCCGACGCGCGGATCAGGGCGGACCAGTAGGAGATCGTTTTTTCCTTGGCCGTGGCCGGCAAATCCTCGCCTGTGGATAGAATCGGCGCGGCTGCCCCGATGGCGCTGACCGGCGCCATGTAAATCTTGTCGGTGGCGAGCGCGATAATGGCCCCGGCGGAGCCGGCATTGGTGTTGATGTAACTGTAGGTCGGGATCTTGAGCTGGCCGAGCACTCCGGTCAGCTTCTCCGCGCTGTCGAGGCGGCCGCCGTAGGTGTCGAGATCGAGGATGACCGCGCTGGCCGAGGCGGCTTCCGCAGCCTTTGTCGCCCGGCGCAGCAGCAGGACCTGCGCGGGCGCGATCTCGCCTTTGAGGGGGATGACGACGATGTCGCCCTTTTCGATCTCCTCCTGCGCGTCCAAAGCGGGGACCAACGCGGCGGCGAGGAGCGCGAGGAGACACAGGGAGATTTTTTTCATCGTTGGAAGCGGGGAGACGCTGCGGTACCTTGGCACCCCCCGCGGTCTTATCGAGGAAAAAAGTGGCTTAAAAATGGGCAGCATACCCGAGGAAACCATCGAGCAGGTTGCCGCCGCCAACGATATCGCGGACGTGATCGGCTCCTACTTTCCGCTGAAACGCGCGGGCGCCAATTTCAAGGCGCTCTGCCCCTTTCATCAGGAGAAGACCCCCTCCTTCCATGTCAGTCCGGCGCGCCAGACCTTTCACTGTTTCGGCTGCGGCGTCGGCGGCTCCGTTTTTCGCTTCGTCATGGAATACGAGCACATCGATTTCCCGGCGGCGGTGCGACGCCTCGGCGCCCGCGCGGGCATCCCGATCGTTGAGGAACGGTTCTCCACCGCGGAGGGCGACCGCCAGCATGAGACGCGCGCCCTGCTCCTGCGGCTCCATGCCGAGGCCGCAGAATGGTTTCATCATCATCTCATGAAGGCGGAGGCCGGCGCGGCGGCCCGCCAGTACCTGAAAGGGCGCGGGATCGACGGCCGGGTCGCCAAAGCCTGGCAGCTCGGGTTTGCCCCCGATTCCTGGGAGGCCTTTCTCAAGTGGGCGCGCGAGAAGGGGTATCGCCGCGAACATCTCCGGCAGAGCGGCCTGGTGAAGCTGCGCGATGAGGACCGCCCCGAAGGCGAGCTCTACGATCGCTTTCGCGGCCGGATCATGTTCCCCATTTGCAACGACATCGGCGAGGTGGTCGCCTTCAGCGGACGGGTCCTCGAGAAGGAAGCGGAAGGCGCGAAATACCTGAACTCGCCTGAAACCCCGCTTTTCCGGAAGGGGAATATCCTTTTCGGGCTGCACCGAACGAAGCGCGGATTGATTGAGGCGGGGTGCGCCATCGTCTGCGAAGGCCAGCTGGACCTGATTTCGCTCTTTGAAGCCGGCTTCACCAACGTGGTCGCGCCGCAGGGCACTGCCTTCACCGAAGCGCAGGCCCGCGTTCTGAAGCGCTACGTGAACGAGGTTGTCCTTTGTTTCGATTCCGACAGCGCCGGGCAAAAGGCGGCCGAACGCTCGCTCGACGCGCTGTTGCAGAACGATCTCGTCATTCGCGTGGCCACGATGCCTCCAGGGGAGGACCCGGATTCACTCGTCCGGAACAAGGGGCGCGACGCCTTTGCCGAACGGATCAGCGCGGCGCGTGATTTTTTCGAGCATTGGATCGAACGCGAAACCGAGGGCGAGAACACCCATTCGCTGGTCGCCCGGACCAAACTGGCCCGGCGCCTTGCCGAAATGGTCGGCCGGATCCAGGACACCTTTTTGCGCGGCGAAGTGGCGGGCCGGGCCAGCGCGCAGCTCGGGCTGCCCTTGCGCGAGTTTGAAAAACTTGTCCCGCGCGACAACACGCGTCGTGCAGAGCGTGCGGACCGGGCCGAGCCGGCCGAGCCGGCGCCGGCTCCCTCCCATGAGATTGCCATGATCTGCCTGCTGGCTTTGCGTCACCGCGAGGCCCGGGATTTTCTCCTCGCGCAGGACTGGCGGGAGCTGCTGGCGCAAACGCCCGGCTCGGAACTGTTGCAGCGCATCCTCGAAGGCTCCTTTGATCCCGCCGAGCCGAGTTCACTCAACGTCTTCATGGCCGGCCTTCCGCCCGCGGAGGAATCGATCATGGCCGGCTGGCTTCTGCGGCCGATGCCGACCAACCCGCTCGCGGTGGCCGAGGGATGGTGGCGGGGCCTCCAGCAAAGCGCCCTCCGGCGCCAGCTCCAGGTGGCCGAGCACCGGATGAAACTTCCGCAGCTTACCCCCGGCGAGGTGGTCAATTTGCAGAAACAAATCCTTGACCTGCAAAAGCAGCTCCGCGAGCTTGCGCAGCTTTCGTCCCCCCGCATTGTCGACCATTGAAGTCGCCGGGGATGCGGGCGAAATCACGGGCGCAAAGCCTACTCGAAACCTCGACAGCACCCCTTGGCCAAGCCTTCGAAAAGTAGGAAATCATCCCGCCCTGCGCCCAAAAAGCGCGCGGCCCCGGCCCGTTCAGCACGCCCGGCTCGCCCGGCCCCGAAAAAGAGCCGGCCGGCCCGCCCCGCCGCAAAAAGCGTCGGCCGTTCGAAACCGGCGAAGAAACCCGCCGCGCGCGCGGGCAAAACCGTCGCAAAACCGCCGAAATCCGAAACGCGGAAGACCCCGCGAATCGTGGCGGCGGACCTCGACGACCTGACGCCACCAACCCCGACAGGCGATGTGCAGACGCGCATCCGGGAGCTGATCAAGCTCGCGAAGGAGCAGGGTTATCTCACTTTTGACGACCTCAACGAGGCCCTGCCGGAAACGCTGAACGACGCCGGTGAACTCGACACGATCCTGACCCGGCTGCGCCGGATGGAGATCGATATCATCGAAGCCTCCGAGGTGGACCGCTACAAGGACGGCAAGAAGGACGCGGAGGAGGAAGAGGAGGAAAAACCCGAGACCAAGCTCGATATCCTCGACGACCCGGTCCGGATGTATTTGAAGCAGATGGGCCAGGTCCCGCTCCTGACGCGCGAGCAGGAGGTGGAAATCTCCAAGCGGATCGAGGAAGCCGAGAACATGGTGCAGCGGCATATCCACGGGTTCGGTTTCACGGCCCGGGCGCACCTCGAGCTGGCGGAAAAACTGACCGAAGGCCGGGAGCGGTTCGACCGGGTGATCCTCGACAAGAAGATCGAGAGCCGCGAGCGCTACATGAAGATGCTGCCGCGTCTTTGCGCGCAGGTGCACAAGCTCGAGGCCGGCATCTGCAAGCAGTATGAGCAGCTGCTCAAGACAACCCGTCGCGACACGCGCAAGATCAAGGCGTTCCAGAAGGCGGTGGCCTCGCTCCAGCGGCTTTATCCCAAGTTCTATTTCAAGCAGAAGGTGATGGAGGAGTTCGTCCACCTGGCCGACGAATTTTATACCGAGCTGGCCTCCCTCCAGGGACTCATGGCCAAAAAACCGAAGGATGCCGGCCCACGCGGGCCGCTCGGCGTGCGGATGCGTCAGCTGCAGGCGCGGCTCTGGCTAACGCCGGTCGAGTTCGCCGTGCAGCACCAGGAATTAAAAGGCTGGCTGCGCAAGGCGCTCCGGGCCAAGACCGAGATGGTGGAGGCCAACCTGCGCCTCGTCATTTCCATCGCCAAGAAATACACCAACCGCGGCCTCTCCTTCCTCGACCTCATCCAGGAGGGCAACATGGGCCTGATGAAGGCCGTGGAAAAATTCGAGTACCGCCGGGGTTACAAGTTCTCCACCTACGCCACCTGGTGGATCCGCCAGGCCATCACCCGGTCCATCGCCGACCAGGCCCGCACCATCCGCATCCCGGTGCACATGATCGAGACGATCAACAAACTCATGCGGGTGCAAAAGCAGCTCGTGCAGGAATACGGCCGCGAACCCACCCCCGAGGAGGTGGCCGAGGAAATTCTTCTCCCGGTCGACCGCGTCCGCGCCGTGCTCAAGATGGCCCAGCAGCCCATCTCCCTCCAGGCCCCGGTGGGCGAAAGCGAGGAAACCAATTTCGGCGACTTCATCGAGGACAAGGGCGCGGAGAACCCGAGCGACATGACCGCGATTGTCCTGCTCAAGGAGAAGATCAAGGATGTCCTCGAAACCCTGACCGAGCGTGAACGCCAGGTGCTGGAACAGCGGTTCGGCCTGGTGGACGGCTACAGCCGGACGCTGGAGGAGGTGGGACGCCAGTTCCGCGTGACCCGCGAGCGTATCCGGCAAATCGAGGCCAAGGCCCTTCGCAAGATGCGGCACCCGACCCGGATCCGCCAGCTCGAAGGCTTCCTCGAGGCCGCCGAGGTCTAGAAATTCCTGCAACTTTCCGCGGGACCGGCTGTTTAATCACCGTCCAATGAAACGTGATGATGATCAGGCGCTCTGGGATCTCCTGGGTCGCGCCACCCCCCCGCCGGTTTCCCCTTTCTTCTCCCGTAACGTCCTGCGGCAGATCAGGCTGGCAGAGCCGGAGCGCCCTGCTTTTCTTCGGCTTTTCTGGCGTCGCGTGCTCCCGGCTGCCGCCGTCGTGCTGGTCGCCGCCAGCCTCCTCCTTTTTCGGTCTTCCTCCCCGGAGGAACAGGTCGATCCCGAATTGGTGGCCGAAATCTCGGAGATCGGGGCCCAGAATTTCGACGCCTTTTTCGAGCTCGACGACATCCTCCTGGCCGACGAGGGCAGTTTCTGGTCGGACGACGCCGTGCTCTGAGGCGGTTTGACGCCCGCGGGGCCGGGCGGTAGATGGTCGGGTGCCATCGCAGGGAACGAGCCGGCTCGTGCTCATCGCCACCAGTCTGGCGGACGATTCGCGCTCGCAAATTGTCGCGCGGGAAGCCCTGGCCCTTGCTGGAAAAAACGAAGGGCACGAGGCTTCGCTGGTCGATCTCCGGCGCCTTTCGCTCCCGTTCTGCGGGCCGGAGGCAAGCTGGAGCGACACCGCCGTGGCGGACCTGCGCCAGGAGCTGTCGGCGGCCACCCATCTGATTTTCGCGGTCCCGATCTACAATTACGATGTCAACGCCGCGGCCAAGAACGTCGTCGAGCTGATGGGGGGCGACGTCTTCGCAGGCAAAACGGTCGGGTTCATCTGCTGCGCGGGCGGCCGGGGGTCTTACATGTCCATTCTCTCGTTCGCCAATTCCCTCATGCTCGACTTCCGCTGCTGGATCGTGCCGCGCTTCGTCTATGTGACGGGTGAGGACTTCAAGGGGGACGAACTGGCCAATCCCGAGGTCCGCGAACGTCTGCAACTGCTCCTGCAGGAGGCGCTGACCGGTCCCGGTGGCCCGGTCAGGAAGAAACGCTGACCTCGCCGGCCCCGGGCCACTCGGCGGTCACGCAAACGTCGGAGCCGATCCGCTCGAAATCCGGCGCCACCAGTCGCACCCCCTCCGCCGTCGTCGCCGCCCCGCGTCCGCCGAAGGCCAGCACAGGGCCCCCGGTCAAAAGCGGCGCGAGATAGATCCGGACCCGGTCGGCCAGCTTCTCCTCCAGGGCCTGGCTCAGGATCTCGCCGCCACCCTCGATCAGGACACTGGTGATTTCGCGGCGGCCCAGCTCGGAAAGCGCGGCCCGCAGGGTCAATCCCCGCAGGACGATCGTCCGCTCCCGGTGAGAGTCGGTCAAAAGGCGGGCTGCCGGGGGCAGTTTGCCGGAGCGGGTCAGGACCACCCGCCACGGCTGGCGACCTGCGGTCGCCAGGGTCAGGCGCGGATCATCTTTTCGGACGGTGCCCGCCCCGACCAGGATGGCATCAAATCTCCCCCGCTCCCGGCGGGCTTGCCGGCGGGCTGCCGCGCCGGTCAGCCAGCGCGATTCCCCCGGAGCGCGCGTCAGCCGTCCATCCAGGCTCATCCCGCATTTTAAAGTGACGTGCGGCAGGCCAGTCCGGATCCATTTGTTAAACCCGGGGTTGAGCGCCGTGGCGTCGTCGGCCAGCACCCCGTCTCTCACCTCCAGCCCGCCGGCTTCGAGCAGGGCGCGGGCGCGGCCGGAGTGACGGGGATTTGGATCGGTCCCGGCAAAAACCACGCGTTGCACCCCGGCGGCAATGATCGTTCCCGTGCAGGGCGGAGTCCGGCCGGTACTGCTGCACGGCTCCAGCGTGACATAGAGGGTCGCATCGGCGGGAAGCCGGCCTTTCGCGCGGGCCAGACAGGCCGCTTCGGCATGGGGCGTTCCCGGGCCGCCATGAAAGGCGCGGGCAAGAATTTTACCCTTTGAGACGAGAACGGCGCCGACGGCAGGATTGGGGCTGGTCAAGCCGGTCCCTTTGCGAGCCTCGGCCAGCGCGGCGCGCATGAAACGGATGTCCGGGTCAGCGTCTTTTTGTCTCATGGGTTCAAGGTGAACCAAGTTACTAGGTGCGACAGAAATTCACAGTTTGGGAAGGAGAAAAATGGGACACTGAAGTGGTTAATGATCTCGAAAAGAGGGAGTTGTGAATCTCAACGGGTGCCGGTGCATTCATGGCATTCGTGACGCTTAACAAATGGCAGCAGTAACCCATTAACGAAAGGAGTTCTTACATCATGAGTTTAATCCGTTACCAGACACCAGAGTTGGGCAACTGGCGAGCCGTGGACCAGTGGTCGCAGTTGCGTGATGAGATCAACAGTCTCTTTGAAGGGCCGCTGTGGGCCGGTTATGCGCGCACGCCCCAGCTTTTCAACGGCTGGACCCCTGCGCTCGACCTCTACCAGGACAACGACAACGTCGTCGCCATGGTGGAGCTCCCGGGCCTGCGCAAGGAGGACATCGAGATTTCGCTGCACGACGGCACCCTGACCATCAGCGGGGAGCGCAAGAGCGAGCCGAGGGAAGGCGAGAAGCCGGAGAAGACCGAACGCTTCGTGGGCCGGTTTCGCCGCAGCGTCACGCTGCCGAGCCGCATCGATGCGGACAAGGTCAACGCCGGTTACAAGGATGGCATTCTGACCGTGACCATGCCGAAGGCGGAGGAAGCGAAGCCGAAGCGGATCGCGGTGAACGTCGACTGAGAAACAACGGGCGGGGCTGCGGCCCCTCCCGGCAACTTTAAGGAGGAAACGATGGAAACAATGGTTCGAGAAAATCAAAACGGCACCACGGCGCGCCCGGAACGCTTTGTCACGCCCCGGGCGACCCTGCGGGAGACCGGGGAGGGCTACACCCTCGAGGTGGAGATGCCGGGGGTGACCCGGGAAGGCCTCGAGGTCTCCGCCGAGAACAATGAGCTGACGATCACCGGTCGCCGCTCCCTGCCGAAAGTGGAGGGAACGCTGCTGCATCGCGAATCGCGCCCGGAAAACTTCCGGCGCGTGTTCGAGATCGATCCTTCGATCGACCTCGGTCGGATTGGCGCCCGGCTGGACCAGGGGATTCTGACCCTGTCGCTGCCGAAGGCGGAGCACGTCAAACCGCGCAAGATCTCGGTGGAATAACCGGAAAATCAGTCTCAGCCGGGAAGCCGCGGGTCGAAGGACTCGCGGCTTCTTTGTTTTCCATCGGGAAACGCTTTTAAGCTTGGCGGAGAGGGCCGAAGGGGGGTTACCTTACCGCGACCATGGCCACGAAAACCGAAGAAAAATCGAGCGCGGACAAGGTGACCGCGGCCCGGAACAAGAATCTCGACCTTGCCCTCCAGCAAATCGCAAAGGATTACGGCGACGGCGCCATCATGCGCCTGGGGGATAGCAACATTGTCGAAATCGATGTCATTCCCACAGGCAACATTTTGATCGACCGGGCCCTTGGCGTGGGCGGCTTTCCCCGAGGCCGGGTAGTGGAGGTCTACGGACCGGAATCATCCGGAAAGACCACGCTCACCCTGACGGTGATCGCGCAGGCGCAAAAGCGGGGTGGCCTTGCCGCCTTTGTTGATGTGGAACACGCCCTCGACCCGCAATACGCGCGGCGCCTGGGGGTGAACATGGACGACCTCCTCGTTTCCCAGCCCAGCTCGGGCGAGGAAGCGCTTCGCATCGTGGAAACTTTGGTCCGCTCCAATGCCCTCGACGTCATCGTGCTCGACTCCGTGGCCGCCCTCGTGACCAAGCAGGAACTCGAAGGGGAGATCGGCGATTCCACCGTCGGCGCCCAGGCCCGTCTGATGAGCGCGGCCATGCGCAAGCTGACCTCGCTCATCTCCAAGGCCCGCACCTGCTGCATTTTCACCAACCAGATCCGCGAAAAGATTGGCGTCATGTTCGGCAACCCCGAGACCACCCCCGGCGGCAAGGCGCTCAAATTCTACGCCAGCGTCCGGGTGGATATCCGCCGCATCGGCGCGATCAAGCAGACCGACGGCGTGGTCACCGGGAACCGCACCCGCGTGAAGGTGGTGAAGAACAAGGTCGCGCCCCCGTTCACCGAGGCAGAGTTCGATATCATGTATAACGAGGGCATTTCCTCGACTGGCGCCCTGATCGATCTCGCCCTGGAAAAACAGATCATCGAGAAGCGCGGTTCCTGGCTCAGCTACAAGGGAACGCAGTTGGCGCAGGGTCGCGACGCGGCCAAGGAAGCGCTCAAGGCGGATGCCGGCCCTCTACGAGGAGATCGAAACCGCGGTCAAGGCGAAGCTCGACGAGGAAAAAGAATAACGCCCACCTATTGGAAGACGATTTCGGTCTCGAACTGACCCGCCGGCTGCCGGTGCAGCTCGAGAAATTTCGGCGCGATCTTCTCGGGATCAAAACGGGTCCCGGGTTTTACGAACCCGCCGATGGTGACGGTGGCGACATGAATTCCTTGGGGGGCAAGTTCGCGCGCCAGGACAAAAGCGAGGTTGCGGAGAGCGGCCTTGCCGATCCCCACGGAGGCGAACTGCGGCATCGGTTCGAGCGCCAGAATGCCGCCGGTGAAAAGAATGGTGCCGCGCCCCGCCTTTTTCATCCCTTCGAGAACGCAGCGGGTTGAGACCAGCGCACCGACCAGGCTGAGACGCAGATCCTCTTCGAGTTGTTCGGGGGAAAGCGCGCTAGCGGGCGCTTTGCGAAAGGCAAAGGCGTTGTAAACCAGAACCTCCGGCGCGCCCAGCTCGGCCTCGATCTGCCCGAAAACCGGGACCAGCTCGTCAGCCTTTGAGGCATCGGCCGCGAAGAAGCGCGCGCCGTTATCCTCCAGCTCCTTCAGTTGCTCTTCTTTGCCCGTGCGAGAACGCGCGACCAGCCCAAGCTGAAAACCCTCCCCGGCGAAGACGCGGGCGATCGCATGGCCGTTCCCCGGTCCAAATCCGATAACTGCGCAGACTTTGCTCATCTCTCCCATGGTTCGTCCGGGAAAGGCAGGCGGATGAGCCAAACTGGCCTGAAAGCCCGGATTGGCCCGGCGCTTTACCCCGGCCCTGCGCCGCGTAATCTTCGCGCGTGATGACCAGCGCGCAGATCCGGCAAAGCTTCCTCGATTTCTTTCGCGAGAAGCAGCACACCATTGTGCCCTCCTCCTCGCTCCTCCCGGATTCGCCCAACCTTCTTTTCACCAACGCCGGGATGAACCAGTTCGTCCCGATCTTTTTGGGGCAGCAATCCGCGCCCTGGTCGCCGCCGCGCACGGCCGATACGCAGAAGTGCATCCGGGCCGGCGGCAAACACAACGATCTCGATGATGTCGGGCTCGATACGTATCACCACACGTTCTTCGAGATGCTGGGGAACTGGAGCTTTGGCGATTACTTCAAGAAGGAGGCCATCGAATGGGCCTGGGAACTGGTGGTGGAGAATTGGAAACTGCCGCCGGCGCGCCTTTACGCGACGGTTTACCGGCCGGGCCCGGGCGATCCCGCGGAGTTCGATCAGGAGGCGCACGATCACTGGGCGCGTTTGTTTAAGAAGGCGGGGCTCGATCCCGCGGTGCAGATCGTGGACGGCAACAAGAAGGACAACTTTTGGATGATGGGCGAGACCGGCCCGTGCGGACCGTGCAGCGAGCTGCACATCGACCTGACGCCGGACGGCGACACGAAAGGTGCGCTCGTGAACATGGGCGACGCCCGCTGCATCGAGATCTGGAACCTCGTCTTCATCCAGTTCAACGCCAACGCCGATGGCACATTCGTTCCGCTGCCCGCACGCCACGTCGATACCGGGATGGGTTTCGAACGCGTCACCGCCATGATCCAGGGGACGAAAAATTTCACCGATTTCAGCGGCATCATCTCAAATTACGAGACCGATGTCTTCCGCCCGATCTTCGACGAGATCGAAAAGCAGAGCGGCAAACGGTATAGGAGCACATTGCCCGTCCCGGGTAGGGTGGGCGTCCCGCCCGCCGGTTCAGGCGTCCCGCCTGAACGAACTTTCGCACCTGAACAAAGGACCGCGCCCCAGGCGCAAAAGACCGGGCTGCAAGATGCAGCCCTCGGCGGGCAGGATGCCCACCCTACCCGGGACAATGCCCGCGCCACGTCAGATCAGCTCGCCACCGACATCGCGTTTCGGGTTATCGCCGATCATATCCGCACCCTCAGCTTTGCCATCGCCGACGGCATCCAGCCCGGGAACGAAGGCCGCGGCTATGTCCTGCGCCGCATCCTGCAGGCGCGCCGTCCGCTACGGCCGCACCCTCGGCTTCCACGAGCCCTTTTTCTCCAAATTGGTCGGCGTGCTCGTCCGCAGCCTGGGCGATGTCTTCCCCGAGCTGCGCGAGAAGCAGGTCACAATCGAGGAAACATTGAAACGCGAGGAAGAGTCGTTCAACAGAACCCTCGACCGCGGCATCGAACTCTTCGAGCGCGAAGCCGCGCGCCTCTCGGGTAGGGTGGGCGTCCCGCCCGCCGGTTCAGGCGTCTCGCCTGAACAAACTTCCGAACCCACCAAAGGCGCCACCTACACCCGTCGCCGTCGTCTCCCTCATTTCGAGCAACCATGGGCCCTCTACGCCTTGACCATTTCGACCGCCAACCGCCGCAAACTGCCGCCGGAGTCGCGCACCATCGTCCTGGACGCCCTGCGCCATTTCGACGAATCGCGCTATACGCTTATCGCCGCCTGCGTCATGCCCGACCACATCCACGCTCTTCTCCAGCCGTGGCCAAAAGAACAGAACGAGCAGGGCGAAACGGTTTTCTGGTCGCTCAGCGAGCTGATGCACTCGCTCAAATCATTCACGGCCAAGGAGATCAATAAGGCCGAAGGCACAACAGGCCCGGTCTGGGAGCAGGAACGGTTTGATCGCTATGTGCGTGGCGACCGGGACCTGGAGGAGAAGTTTCAGTATATCGTGACCAATCCTGAGCGGGAGGGGCTCGGGACGGACTATCCCTGGGTTTGGACTCGGGAAGATCGTTCAGGCAGGATGCCTGAACCGGCGGGCGGGACGCCCACCCTACCCGGGAGTGGAGAATCCGCCGCTCATGTCATCTCCGGTGAGTTCGCTTTCCGGCTTTACGACGAACAGGGATTTCCGCTCGATCTCACGGAGTTGATGGCGCGCGAACGCGGTCTCACCGTTGACACCGCCGGTTTCGAGAAGCTGATGGAGGAACAGCGAACGCGGGCGCGCGCGGCGCAAAAGAAGACAACGATCGAGTTGGCGGAAGGCAGCGAAGCGGACGCACGCACCAACTTTCTCGGTTACGAGCACGACCATACCGGCGCCGACGTGGAAGCCGTGACCCCGGCCAAGGGAAAGACTGCCGTTATTCTGAACAACACCGTTTGCTACGCGGAGATGGGCGGACAGGTCGGCGACACCGGGGAGCTGGCCGCGGGCGAGAAACGCTGGCGCATCCTCGATACCCGCAAGGCCGGCCACGCCTGGGTCCATCTCGTGGACAACGCCGACGCCCTCGCCCCGGGCGCGCACGTCACCGTGCGCTACGACGCCACCCGGCGGCGCGCCATTGAACGGCATCACACCGTGACCCATCTGCTGCACTGGGCGCTGCATGAGATCGTCTCGCGCGAAGCCGTGCAAAAGGGCAGCTATGTGGGCCCGGAAAAGCTCACCTTTGATTTCTCGAGCGCGCCCCTGAGCAAAGACCAGGTGGCCGCGGTGGAAAAAAGGGTCAACGAACGGATCGCGGAAAACGCCCCGGTTTCGTGGACGGAGATTCCCTACGCCGAGGCCAGGAAGCGCGAGCGATATCCAGCAATTTTTCGGCGACAAATACGGCGAAAAAGTCCGGGTGGTGCAGATCGGCGGCAAGGCGGGAGAATTGAACGGCTACTCGATGGAACTCTGCGGCGGCACCCATGTGCGCGCCACGGGCGAGCTGGGCTGGTTCAAGATCACTGGTGAAGCCGCCATCGCCGCCGGTATCCGGCGCATCGAGGCTGTCGCGGGCACGGCCGTGGCCGACTGGGCCCGGACGGAAAGTGCCCGTCAGGACGAGCGTTTCTCCGGTTTGCTGCGCAAGAAAAATGAGCTGCCGCCGTTGCCGGAGATCCGGCAATGGGATCAACCGGCGACGTTACTGGAAGAGATCGAGGCCCGGGCGACGCATTTGCGCCGACTCGAAGGCGAGGTGCACGACTGGGAAAAACAGCAGGCCAAGGCGGCCGAATCCGCGTTGCAACAGCGCGCCGCTGCGGTCGCGGAGGAGCTGGCCGGGAGCCTGGCCGGGGCGACGTCGTGCGTGGCCCATGTGCCGGAGGCTGAAGGCAACCTGCTCCAGGCCGTGGCTGACCTTCTCAAGACCCGGGTGCCGGGCCCGGTGGTCCTGGCCGGCTCGCACGACGGCCGGGTGCACCTGGTGGCGAACGTGCCGAAGGGCGTGACCCCCGGGGCCAATCAGATCATTCAGGAGATGGCGCCGTTGGTGGGGGGCAAAGGGGGCGGCCGCCCGGAAAACGCCCGGGGCTCAGGGAAAGACGTTAGCCGGATCGACGAGGCCCTGGCAAAGGCGCGGCTGCTGCTCGGGCTCGCCTAATCGGGCAACGCGAGGGTGACAAGGAAGGTGGCGAGCAAGGCGGCCAGCAGGACAAAAAGATAGACGATGCCGCCGAGGAGGAATTTCACCGTGGTGAGCAGCCAGCCCTGGCGGTAGACGGTGCGGATGGAGCGGAAAATCTGGGCGACAAAAGCGAGCCAAAGGAAAAAGACGATCCATTCGCCCAGGCCCGCGAAACCGGCCCGGTTGAACCCGAGCTGGAGCAGAATGATCGCGACTGTGCCGAGATAGGCGAAGGCGTGGACGATGAGGGCGTAAATGAGGTGATCGACATAATAGATCTTCCGAAAGAGATAGAGTCCCTTCAGGACGAGAGCGAAGAGCGGGATGCAGGCGAGCATCATGTAAGGGAGGTTGTTCAACACGGACATCAGAAAGAGCTGCAATTGTCCTCCCTGAGGGCCCAACCTTTCGCGGCCGCGTTTTTCCAGCCATTTTTCGAAATCGGTCCGGGGCGGCCGCTCGCTCGAGCCGAAGTGAAGAGTGGGTTCGCCGCTTTCACGGGCCAGCGCCGTGCGAAGCTGGCGGCGGCTTTCCGGCGAGAGCTTTTCCATGGCCGTCTCGATTCGGGCTTTGACCTCAGGCGAGATGGTTTTGTCGGTGACAATCGGCGCCGGTGAATCTGCGGCTGGGGAGGGTGATGCCGCCGCCGGGGTCCCGGCGGTGACCGGCGGCCGGGCTTGCCCGCTCCAGTTTCAGCAGGTTCTTGAGCCTTTCCCGGTCGGATTCGGTCAGTTCGGAGCGGTCGAGCTCGGCGGCGATCTCCGCCCGCATTTGGTCTGTCAGGCCGACCCCCTGAATGTTGGCCGATTTCGCCCAGTAGGTGACGGCGAAGAAAAAGAGAATGCTTGCGACCAGGTAGAGGCGGAGGGGATGGAAATAGCGCTGGCGCATGCCGGCAATGAAATTGCGGCAGAGCAGGCCCGGGTTGACGAAAAGGAGGGCGGCGGTGCGGGTGAACTTCGAGTCCCAGTTCAGGAAGGCCTCGGCCACGTCGGCCATGAGATGACGCAGCGAGCGGTGATAATCGATCGCTGCCTGGCCGCAATGGGCGCAATATTGGCCGGTCACCGGACTTCCGCAGTTCTGGCACTGGACGAGCCGGACTCCTCGGCGTTTGCGCTCTTTCCGGCGCGGCGGTTCACTCTCCGCCGCCGCGACGGCATCAGCGAAAACAAACTGGGCCGGCTCGTCGTCCATGGCTATTTCACGGCCGCCCAGACCCGATGGACGTCGTCGTGGTCTTCCAGGGTCTGGAGAAACTCGTGCACTTGGGTCCGTTCGTCCGCGGCGAGGTCGGGGTATGTCTTGGCAAGGTAGCCGAGTTCGCTTGTTACCACCGTCCACGCATGACCGGCCAGCCACTGCGAGACGGCATGGAGATCGGTCGGCGCGGTGATGAACCGCGCTCCCGTGGCGCCCTCCGGGATGTCGTCGTTCTCCTCGTGACGGAGCGGTTCCACCTCCTGCGCGCCGGCCTCGATCGCGGCCGCCTCGATATCGGCGCCGGCGTCGGCATGATGGGCTTCCACCAGTCCCGCGTGATCGAAGAGAAATTTGTTGCTGCCCGGGTTTCCAAGCTGGCCACGCTTGAAGAGGACACGGATTTCCGGGGCCGTCCGGTTCTTGTTGTCGGTCAGGACTTCGACGATGACGGGCACCTTGGCGGGCGCGTAGCCCTCGAAGACAATATGCTCCATGGCGAGCGTTTCAGTTCCGATACCCGCGCCTTTTTTGACGGCTCGCTCGATGACATCGCGGGAGACGCTGGCTTTCCTGGCTTTCTCCATGGCGGCAAAGAGCCGGGCGTTGCCGTTGGGATCGGCGCCGCCCAACTTGGCGGCAACCATGATTTCCTTGACCAGTTTGCCGGTGATCTGGCCCTTTTTCAGCCCGGCAACCTCCCGTTTTGCGTGCAACCATTGGCGACCCATGCGCCCGGTGTAACATGAGCGCGTCGACCTCACAAGGCTGACGCCCGCTGCGAGCGTCGCGTCCGCACTTTTTCCTAGGCCGCGCCGCGCGCAACCGGTAGCGTCCTTCCGAAGCACGGCGTGGCCTCGAAATTTCTAAAAACGAAAAGCCCGGAGCTGTTGATCCGGGAATCCGAAGCCCCGGAGCGGCAGATGAAGCGCTCCCTGACGGCCTTCGATCTCACCTGCCTTGGGATCGGCGCCATCATCGGCGCCGGGATTTTTGCCCTGGCTGGAACGGCGGCGGCGGGTGAATCCGCCCGGGTGGGCGAATCGCTGATCAAAACGCCGGTGCTCAATTTCCTGATTTCGTGGATCGGCGGAAGCGACCTTGTTTTTGGGCGGCCTGCGGCCGGCCCGGCGGTGGCTCTTTCCTTTGTGGTGGCGGCGCTGGCCTGCGGGTTCGCCGCGCTCTGCTACAGCGAACTGGCCTCGATGATTCCGGTTTCCGGATCGGCCTACACCTATTCCTACGCCACCCTCGGCGAAGTGGTCGCGTGGATCATCGGCTGGGATCTGATTCTGGAATACGCGGTCGGGAACATGGCCGTGGCGGTCGGGTGGTCGGGCTATTTTGTGCAGCTGGTGGGCAATCTTCCCTTTGGCCTGGACATGAAATTCCCGCTCTGGCTCGTGACCGATCATACCACCGCCGCCACCATTATCGCGAAGGGCGGCGCGGCCCTGGGCGACTATTCTTCGGTAGCCCTGCCGGTGATTGCAGGCATCCCCATCGCGATCAATCTGCCGGCCATCCTCGTGGTCGCCGCGGTGACCACCCTGCTGGTTTACGGCATCCGGGAGAGCGCCAAGGTCAACACCACGATCGTGATCGTGAAGGTGGCGGTGGTCGTCTTCGTCATCGCGCTGGGCGCGTTCATGGTGGACCCGGAAAACTGGCGTCCGTTCATGCCGAGCGGTTTCGCCGGGGTCATGAGCGGCGCGGCCATTGTCTTTTTCGCTTTCATTGGCTTCGACGCCGTCTCCACCACGGCGGAGGAGACAAGAAATCCGCGGCGCGATCTGCCCATCGGGATGATCGCGAGCCTGATCATCTGCACGATTCTGTATGTCCTCATGGCGGGGGTGCTCACCGGGATGAAAAAATACACCGCCTACCTGGGCGATTCCGCCGCGGTGGCGAGCGCTTTTGCCAGCAAACCGTGGGCGCAGGCGATCATCAGCGCCGGGGCGCTGGCCGGCCTCACCTCGGTCCTGCTGGTTTTCCAGCTCGGCCAGCCCCGCATTTTCATGGCCATGTCGCGGGATGGTCTCCTTCCTCCCTATTTCTCGCGTTTGCATCCGCGGTTCCGTACCCCGCACGTCACCACCATCTGGACCGGGATCGTGGTGGGCGGGGTGGCCATGGTCACCGACATCGGTTCGCTGGCCGATCTGACCAATATCGGCACGCTCTTTGCCTTTGCCCTGGTGTGCGCCGGCGTCCTCGTCCTGCGTCGGACCGATCGGACCCGCCCGCGTCCGTTCCGGGTGCCGCTGGTCCCGCTCGTTCCGCTCCTCGGCATCCTGTTTTGCGTGGCTTTGATGCTCAGCCTGCCGATTGAAACCTGGATCCGTTTCCTGGTCTGGCTCGGGGCCGGTCTCCTGATCTATTTTGTCTACAGTTTCCGGCACAGCCGTCTGCAGCGCGGGATCGATACGGGTGACACCGAGGCGATCGTGCCGCCGGTGATCAAGCCGAAGTAACCGGCGTCAAAAAGTCACCCGGTAAAAGAGCGCGTTGAGGCCGAGGACAACCGCGGACACGGCCACGCCCACGAGGAGTTTTCCGGCAACGGCAAGCCAGCCGCGGCGGACGGCGGGAATTTCCGCGGGCGATTTTTCGCGCCCGAGCAGCCACCAGGCGACCGCGGTGATGGAGGTCACGACGGCGAGGTAAAGGGCGACGATGCCCCAGGCCAGGCCGCTGAACTGCGAAAAGGGCAGGGGTTCCACGCCGACGAAGCGCAACCGGGCAAACAGGACACAAAGAAGGCCGTTGAGCGCGAGGAGAGGCAGGGCAAAGAGCGCGCCGCGGAAGCGAAGCTCGCGCCAGAACCAGACCCAGCCGAAAAGAGCGAGCGCATGGTAAGGGACCATGATGTGCAGACTGAAAATGGCGGGAATCCGGTAGAGCACCCCGATGAACAAGGTGGGGGCGAGATAAAGGGTCAGGGCGATGAGGCCGGCGCGCGGGCGACGCAGCGCGAGCAAAACGCCGGCAAGCACAAACGGCAGGGTGATGGCGCCGGCGGTGGCCGGCACGGTGCGCAGCTCGGTTTGAAAAAGCAGGGAGGAAACGCGGGTGAGCAGGCTGTGGTCGAGTTGCCACTGGCGCCAGAAATGCGCCGGATAAAGGCTGATCGCGATGTTGCGCCCGGGCAGGCGGCCGAGGCTTTCCGCGGTGTGCCGGGCGTGGAAACGCCGCGCCAATTCCGGGCGGGGCACGGTTTCCGCCTCCTTCATCGAGGTATCGTAAAGGTAAAAGGCGAAGAGACTTTGCCGCGCCTCGACCGCGCGCGTCAGGGCGAACCAGCCGCCGATGAACAGGGCGCAGACGGTGGCGAAGATGAGCACGTGCCGCCAGGGAGTGCGGCCGCCGGCGAGAGGGAAAAAGGCGCGCCCGATCTGCAAGGCGCCGAAACCCAGGAGGAAAGGCAGGACCGAGGAGTGAAGATGAAACGCGGCGGCGCAAAGAATTGCCTGCAAGACCGGGGCGCGTCCCTGGAGGAAAAGAGCGAAGGCAAGCAGGATGGGGTAGGTGGAGCCGAACTTCATCCACCCACCGAAATTCGTGAGGAGAAAGAGGCCGCTCAGCGCGGTGGTGGCCGTGGCCAGGAGCGCGCCGGCGGAGCCGGCGAGGCGCCGGAAAAGGAGGGCCACCCCGAAGAGGTAAAGATTGTTCACCAGCCAGCAAAAGCAGTGATAAAAGCGCAGCGAACCCGCGGGGTATTGCCAGGCGTTTTCGGTCAGCGGCAACTGGAAGAGCTTGAAAAAGAAGAGCGCGGCGTAACCGGCCAGATGGGGCCGGTCGAAAAGATCGCTCGTGCCATAGAAGGGTGATTCGGGGTAGGTGCGTTTTTCCGCGGCAAACAAGGCCTGGTGCCAGGAGAACATCTGGTCGGGCGGCGAAACTCCCGTGGCATGGTAGATCGTCCAGATCTCATCGCTCCCCGGGCGCATGAGCTGCCAGAGGTTCAAGAGCAGAAACTGCATGATGAAGAGGCCGGCAAAGGCCAGTCCCGTGAAGAGGAGCAATGAGTCCGGCCGGATTCGACCGCGCGCGGGGTCCAGGAGGGCGCGGACCGCCAGCCCCGCCACCAGGAGGAGGGCGGCGGGAATCAGGAGATCATGGGTATGACTGGCGACAAACGCCACCGCGGCCACGGCCACCAAACCGAGGGCAGGGGCAAAATAGAGGCGGTCTTCCGCCGCGACCGCGCCGGGCGCGACCCAGCGCAGCAGAATCCATCCGAAAAGCCAGATGAGGCAGATTGAAAAAAGCGCGAGCAGTTCCACCGGGATTCCGCCCGCCCGGTGAGCGCGCGAGGTTTCAGTCTGGCCTCGGGAGAAGGCCGAGAGCAAGAGCGAAGGGGGCCGCCAGGTACGCGCAAAAAAGAAACGGCCTCACCGTGTTCCGGTGAGGCCGTGCTTAAATGCCTGTCTTACGAGGCGGAGCCGGGGGCTTAGGCGGCTTTTTGGAACGACGCTTTGTCGTCCACATCGAGCCACTGGAAAAGGGTGGTCGAGGCCGGGTCAAGGCCGAGGGGTTTGGTTTGTTCCTCAAACCATTCCCGCTTCTCCGGGTTATCGTAGGGGTTATAGGAGATTTTCTCGGCGCACCATTGTTCCTTCTCAGCCTCGGTCTTTGAGGCGCCATGCTGGTCGAGCCACTGGGCCAGTTCGTCGTCCGTGGCCCCTTTTTCCACCTCCGTCTTGAAATCGGCCCCCTGCACGCCTTTCCATTCGAAGAGCATCTGGTCCAGCGGGCAATCAAAGTGATATTCGCCGATGTTGCCGCCAATGAGGGCACGGCACTTGTCGATGGTGCGCCCGAGGATGACGTAGCCGCCGATCCTGGTGTGCGGGCTGCGCGGCGCTTCCCTGGTCAAATCTTTCCCGATAACAGCTCTGTTCATGCGCAGAGGCTAGGTCTTCCCGGGGAGGGCGCAAGTAACGTTGCCGCAACAATGCACCCAAGGAGAGGGGCGCCTGCGAATCCCTTGTATGGCACAAGCAAAAGAAACTGTTTCAACGATTAACAGCCTGATCGCGACCCTGAAAGACGGGCAGGAAGGCTTCAAACAGGCGGCGGACGCCGTCAACGACAGCTCACTCAAGTCTCTCTTCACCGAGTATTCCACCCAGCGCGCGAAGTTCGCCGGGGAACTGCAAAGCGAAGTGAGCGGTCTGGGCGAGGGCAAGCCCGAGACCGAGAGCAGCACCGCGGGCGCGATGCATCGCGCCTGGATCGACCTCAAGGCGGCCATCACCTCGCAGGATGAGCATGCCATCCTGGCGGAGTGTGAGCGGGGCGAGGATGTCGCCGTGTCGGAATATAAAAAGGCGATGGAGGCGGATCTCGTCAGCCCGCTGCGCGAGACCGTTTCGCGCCAGTATGGCGAGGTGAAAAATGCGCACGACCGCGTGCGCAACCTGCGCGACAGCCGCAAGGCGTCGGCCTAAAGTCGCCGGTTCTTCCGCATCGCCCCGGGTCAGCTTGCTGGCCCGGGGCGAATTGCATTGTGGGCCGGATTCTCCGACCCTTTGGGATGGTCAAAGTTTCCGTTCGCTACACCGGCGACCTGCATTGTTCCGCCACGCACGGTCCCTCCGGGGACGAGGTCGCGACCGACGCGCCGGTTGATAACAAGGGGAAGGGGCAGGCCTTTTCCCCGACCGACCTGGTCGCGACCGCCCTCGGCACCTGCATGCTCACGACCATGGCGATCGTGGGCGAAAAACACGGGGTGGACCTGGCGGGGACGACCGCCAGCGTGACGAAGGAGATGACCGACGCGCCGCGTCGCATCGGGCGACTGGTCGCGGAGATTCGTCTGCCCTTGCCCGAAAACCATCCGCAAAGAGACGTGCTCGAGCAGGCCGCCCTGAACTGTCCGGTCCACCGCAGCCTGGCCGCGGAGATGGAGCGGCCGACCCGGTTTTTCTGGGAAGGCTGATTACTGGCCGAGCACCCAGGCGAAAATGAGCGGCGCGCAGATGGTGGCGTCGCTTTCGACCACGAACTTCGGGGTGGAGGCGGCCAGTTTGCCCCAGGTGATCTTCTCGTTCGGCACGGCGCCCGAGTAGCTCCCGTAACTGGTGGTGGAATCGCTGATCTGGCAGAAGTAACCCCAGAGAGGGACCCCGGTGCGTCCGAGGTCCTGGTGCAGCATCGGGACAACGCAAATCGGGAAATCGCCGGCAATGCCGCCGCCGATCTGGAAAAAGCCGATCGAGCCCTCGCCGTTGCGCAGTTTCTTCGCGCTCTTCGTGTAGCGCTCCGCCAGGGAGGTCATGTACTCGATGCCCGTGCGGACGGTGTGAACGTTTTTAACGTCGCCGCGCATGACCGCCGCGGCGTACATGTTGCCGAGGGTGGCGTCTTCCCAGCCGGGCACAATGATGGGCAGATTTTTTTCGCTGGCCGCCATGACCCACGAATTCTTGGGGTCGATCTGGTAACTTTTTTTCAGTTTTCCGCTGCGCAGGATTTTGTAGGCGAACTCATGCGGGAAATAACGCTCGCCGGCGCGGTCGGCCGCGACCCACTCCGCCAGGACCGCCTTTTCGATCCGCCGCATCGCTTCCATCTCGGGGATGCAGGTGTCGGTGACCCGGTTCATGTGGCGGGAAAGAAGGCGCTGTTCGTCCTGCGGGGTGAGTTCGCGGTAGTGCGGCACCCGTTCGTAATGGTCGTGCGCCACGAGGTTGAAGATGTCCTCCTCGAGGTTGGCGCCGGTGCAGACGATGAGGTGCACCTTGTCGCGCCGGATCATCTCGGCCAGGGAAATTCCGAGCTCGGCGGTGGACATGGCGCCGGCGAGGGTCACGAGCATTTTGCCGCCGGCGGCCAGGTGGGCCTCGTAGCCCTTGGCGGCGTCGAGGAGCGAGGCGGCGTTAAAGTGGCGGTAATTCTGCGCGATAAACTGCGAGACGGGCCCCTTTTTCGCGGCCAGGGCGGCGTTGGTTTCTTCCGGGCTTTTCGAGCTCGTCTGGATTTCATTGCGGGGAACCTTTCGTGTGGTCCGGGTAGAGCCATTTCATGTAATCGGCCACGCCCTGCTCGAGGGGATAGCGCGGCTCGTATCCGAGGGCGGACCGCACCCTCGAGAGGTCGGCCTGGGTGAAGTTCTGGTAATGCGCGTGGGGATTATCGATGAAGTCGGGTTGCAGGCTGGTCCCGAGGCAGCGGTTCAGGATGTCGACCAGCTCGGCAAAGGAGCGTGACTGTCCGCTCCCAAGATTGAAGATGCCGCTCGCGCCGGCCTCGAGCCCGAGGATGCTGCCGGCGACGATGTCCTTCACGTAAACGAAATCGCGGCGTTGCTCGCCGAACTTGAAAATCCGGGGGCGCTGGCCCGCGATCATTTGGCGTGAGAGATGGAAGATCATGCTGGCCGGCACGCCCTTGTGGGCCTCGCGCGGACCGTAGACGTTGAAATAACGCAGGCCGATGATGCGCCAGTCGGCCACTTCCGCGGCGGCCCGGCGGGCGAGGTTATCCATGATCGCCTTGGAAAAAGCGTAAACGTTCGCGGGGGCGGCCTCGCTCCCTTCCGCGCTCGGCTCGCTCGTATTGCCGTAGGTGGAGGCGGAGGAGGCGAAAATGACGCGGGTGCGGTGGGGACGGGCAAAGGCCAGGAGCCGGCGGAAGCTTTCCACGTTGTCGTGCACCTGCTCGAACTGGTCGTGGTTGGTCGTGTCCGTGATCGAGGCGAGATGAAAGATGGCGTCGAAGCGTTCGGTCTGGAAATGGGCGTTCCAGTCGAAATGGGCGAGGTCGGCGGCGACGAAATCGCCGCGGTAACCGGCAAGATTCTTGAAATCGCCCGAGCGGAAATCGTCGATCACGGTCAGGCGCGTCTCCGGGAATTTTTCCTGGAGGGCGAGGACGAGGTTCGATCCGACGAAGCCGGCCCCGCCGGTTACGAGCAGGTGGGAGGGGGCGGAATGCATCCCGGCGATTATTCGCCTTGAGCAGGCAAGCGCAAGCGGCTAGTTGTCGCTCCAGTTCTTTGCGAGTCTTGGATAGTGGATCGGCGCGAGAAATCCCGTGTGAACCGGGAGCAGTTGCGCTGCTGTAACTGGATACGACTTCCCAGAGGCCAGTCCCCGGAGAACCGGGGGTGAAGGCGGGAAGAAGGTGCGGTGCGACAGGGGTCGCGCCCGTGAGGCCAGGAGCCAGAATATTCGTCCGTTCCACCTCATTCGCGGCTGCGGGTGCAGACGCGGAAAACTTCTTCGCAAAAAAGAAGAATGAGAGCAGTGGACCGCCGCAGCCCGGCCTTCCTCCGCTTCTCAACCACGGAGGAAAATCGAATGTTCAGTTCAAGGAATGGCCCGGCGCGTCCGGGTCGTGTGTCGGTCCTGGCGGCGGCGTTGATGGTTTATGCCGGGAGCGCCCTGGCCCAGGTGGCGACATCGCCACGGCTGGCCGTGGGCGGAGGAAGAGGCGGAGATCGTGATCACGGCCACCCGGCTCGAGGTGGCGGAGGAAAACTCGCCCGCCAGCATCAGCGTGATCCGCTCCGAGAATCTCGAGCGGCGGCAGGTCATCCGCGTGGCCGAGGCGCTGCGGCAGGTGCCGGGACTTTCCGTGGTGCAAACGGGGGCGCCCGGGCAGCTCACCTCCGTTTTTACCCGGGGTCTGCGCAGCGAACACACGCAGGTGCTGCTCGACGGCATTCCCCTCAACCAGGGCCTGGCCGGGCTCTTCAATTTTGCCGATCTGGCCGTGGATAATATCGACCGGATCGAGGTGGTGCGCGGCCCGCAAAGTCCGCTCTACGGCCCCCGCGCCCTGGCCGGCGCGATCCAGGTCTTTACCCGGCGCGGCGACGGAAAACCGCGCGCCACGATCACCGCGGAAGGCGGTTCGTTTGGCACTTTCCGCGAATCCATCGGGAGCGAAGGCAGCTTCGGCGACTTCGATTATTCCATCGGGGCCAGCCGGTTCGACTCCGATTTCGAGCGTCGCAACAGCGAGTATCGCCGGAGCAACGCGCTCGCCAGCCTCGGCTGGTCGCCCGATCCACGCTTCCGGCTGGGCACTCTCCTGGCCTATTCCCTGGCGGATGCCGGAAGCCCCAACTCGATTTTTTCGCCGCGGCCCCTCGACAATCTGCTCACGGAACGCTGGCTGGTCGCGCCCCGCATAGATTTCACGCCGGTGGAATGGTGGCGGCACCAGTTGATCGTCAGCTACGACCACGAACGGCAGGTGAACGACCCGAACGACGACGGGTTCGTCGGGCCGACCCGCGCCCTCTTCCGGCGTTTGACGATTGATTACCAGAACGATGTCAGCCCGGCGCGGTGGCTGACGCTCACGACTGGCTACTTTTTCAGTTCGGTCGAGGCCGGACAGGAGCGGCCGTTTGTCTCGCAGCTGTTCGGTCCGCAGCCGACCTTCATCAGCGACGAGACCCGCCAGCATGGCCTCCTGGCCCAGGTCACGGTGACGCCATGGGAAGAGTTGATCCTGACGGCGGGTGGCCGTTTCGATCACTTCAACCAGTTCGGCGGAGTCTGGACATGGCGCGTCGCGGGCAGCTACCGGATCGCAGCAAGTGACACGGTCCTGCATGCCAGCGCGGGGACCGGTTTCAGTCCGCCCAGCAGTCAGGACAAAATTTTCGGAAACAATTTCGATCTGGATCCGGAACGGGGGCGCGGCTGGGACGCCGGGGTGCGCCAGAAATTCTGGGAGGGTCGGATCGCACTGGGTGCGACCTGGTTCGAAAACCGGCTGACGAACCTGATCGGTTTCAGCGGCCTCTTTGAAACGCTGAACCTCGGAGCGGCCCGGACGCGCGGGCTTGAGTTCGAAGCCGTGGTCGAGCCGTTTCCGGAGCTGAGTTTCCGGGCGAGCTATACCTTCCTCGAAGCGATCAAGACCTCCGCCGCGGACATCGCCCAGCCGGAGGGGGCGCGTCTGCCGCGGCGTCCCCGGCATGAGGGATACTTTTCCGCGAGCTACCGATGGTTTGGGAAGCTGCGCACGACCGTGGAAACGAAGGTGGTCAGCGCGCGGGAGGAACTGAGCTTTGGCGGTCCGAATTTCGATATCGAGGATTACGCCGTGATCAACCTGGCGGCGGAATACCCGCTGACGCCGGACGTTGTCCTTTACGGCCGGGTGGAGAACCTGACCGACGAGCAGTATGCGGAGGTGTTCGGCTTTCCCGCGCTGGGGCGCGGCGCCTACGCGGGCGTGAGGGTGAACTTCTGAGGCCGGGGCGCGCAGACTTGAAGGCGCCGTTGGTTTGCCGTACTTCGACGGGGTGACGAACGAGCTTCTTTACGCGGTCCTGGCCGGCGCGGGGGCGGGGCTTGGCGTCGTCCTGCTCGGTTTCATTTTCATCCGGCAGAGCCGGAAGGAACTGGTGCAGCGCCTGGAAAGCCTGCGGGAATCGCAGGAGCGGGATGAGCGCGTTTTTCGCGAGGAGTTTGCGCGCAATCGGGAGGAGGCGGCCACCTCCGCGCGGTCGCAGCGGGAGGAACTGACGGCGGCGCTGCAGGTGTTTGGCGAAACCTTTTCCACCCAGACAGGCAAGTTGATCGACTCGAACGCACAACGCCTGGAGCTGCTGCGGGACAAGGTGGACACGCGCCTGAAGGAATTGCAGCAGGACAACGCGCAGCAGATCGACAAGATGCGGGCGACGGTGGACGAAAAACTTCAGGGCACGCTGGAGCGACGCCTGGGGGAATCGTTCAAGCTGGTGAGCGAAAGGCTGGAGCAGGTGCACCATGGCCTGGGCGCGATGCAGCAACTGGCCAGCGACGTTGGCGGGCTGCAGCGGGTGTTGACCAATGTGAAATCCCGCGGCGGCTGGGGCGAAGTGCAACTGGGGACACTCCTGGAACAGGTCCTGACCGCCGAACAGTTCGCGCGCAACGTCAAAACGCGTGAGGGCAGCGGCGAGATGGTCGATTTCGCGGTCCGGCTGCCCGGCGACGAGAACGGGGCGCCGGTCTGGCTGCCGATCGACGCAAAATTTCCGACCGAAGATTACCAGCGCCTGATCGCGGCCCAGGAATCGGCCGACCTGGCCGCGACCGAGGAGGCGATGAAAAATCTCGAGCTGGCGCTGCGCAAAAGCGCGCGGGATATCTGCTCGAAATACATCAACCCGCCGCGGACGACCGATTTCGCGATCATGTTTCTTCCCACGGAAGGTCTGTACGCGGAGGCGATCCGCCGCGTGGGTTTGGTTGAGCAGGTCCAGCGCGATTGCCGGGTCATCTTTGCCGGACCGACGACGCTGGCAGCCCTGCTGAACAGTTTGCAGATGGGGTTCCGGACGCTGGCGATCCAGAAACGGTCGAGCGAAGTCTGGAGCCTGCTCTCCTCCGTGAAGACGGAGTTCGGCAAGTTCGGCGGCGTGCTCGATGGCGTGAAAAAGAAGCTGCAGGAAGCGTCGAACAAGATCGACGAAGTCGACCAGCGTTCGCGCGTCTTAAGGAAAAAGCTGAGCAACGTCGAAGAGTCGCCAAGCCATCCCGAGCCGCTCCTGCCGGAGCTCCTCCCGCCTGAGGAAGAGGAGGAATAAGGCGGGCTGGGAGGGCGTGAATCGTGAATGGTGAATCGTGAATGGTGTGCGGGTCGGCTTCTTCGGTAGGGCGACGCTCTGCGGAGCCTGGGAGCACGCGCCGCCAGCTGTGAAACGAGGGCTAACTCCCGGCTCTTCGTCTTCCTCTGCTCTTTCTCGGTGCCCTCTGCGGTCTCTGTGGTAAGTCTCCTGGTTCGCCTGCTCCCAGGCTCGACGGAGTCTCGCCCCACCGGGTGGTCTGGACGCGGGCGAAAATGTCCTCTACAGGACTTCAGGCCACTTGGCCTCGTCCTTGAGCATGATCTCGCGGAGAAGACGGATGGGGGGCATCCCCTGGTCGAGCATGGTGTCGTGAAACTTCTGGAGGGAGAACTTGTCGCCCTCCTGCGCCTTGTAATCGTCGCGCAGCTTGAGGATCTGCAGTTTGCCGAGGGTGTAATTGAGGTAACCGGGATCATAGGTGCCGCGCATGGCCTCAGCCCGGGCCGGTTTTTCCTCATAATAACTGTTCTCCATGAAGAAACGCGTGGCCTCGTCCACGGTCATGTTCTCCGTGTGCATCTTCACGGAAACGCAGAGCCGGCAGAGCCGGAGGAGCGCTTCCATGGCCTGGGCCATGCGGTATTTGGCCGCGCGCGCCTCATCCTGCCCGGGCGCGCCGTCCGCGGCGGGGCTGCGGCCGAAGCCTTCGTCGAGCATCATCTTCTCGGTGTAATGGGCCCAGCCCTCGATGAAGGCGTAGCTGCCGAAGATTTTCTCGAGCCGGTTGGCGGAGGAAGCGTTGAGGCGAAGGAACTGGGTGTAATGGCCGGGGTAGGCCTCGTGGATGGAGACCACGTCGGTGGTGTAATAGTTGAACTGGCTCAGCCACTCTTCCTGCTGGTTCTCCGGCCAGTCCGGCTCCACCGGGGTCACATAATAGTAAGCCTCCTTGGCCTTGCGCTCGAAAGGCCCGGGCGTGTCCATCGAGGCCGTGCTCGTGGCGCGCTGATACTGCGGGGTTTCTTTCACCTTCACCCGGACCTCGGAGGGAATGGTGACCAGCTTGTTTTCCACGACGAACTTGCGGATGGCCTCGAGATTGTTCGCCGTGTCCGGGATCAGCCCGGCGGCGGTCGGGTGTTCCTTCTGAATCAGCCTGGCCACATCCTGCGGGGGGAGGGTGGGATCAATTTTGCGAGCCGCCTCCGCAAAGGCGTCCTGTTCCTTTTTTAATTCGCGCAGGCCGATCTCGAGCACGCGGGCCGGCGGCAGGTCGACGAACTCGGTTTCCGCGAGGAGCCGGCGATATTTTTCCTCGCCCAGGGCGTAGGAGGCGGTGGCCTTGGGCAGCTTTTGTTTTTCCAGCCAGGCGGCGTAATCGGTCAGGGCCATGGCGGCTTTGCGGTTGGTCTCGGCGAAGAGGGTGCGCAGCTTGTCGTCCTTGATCTCGGCCACGGCGGAAACGAGGTCTTTGCGCAGGAAATCGGCGGAACCGCGCGCGATCTGGATGGCCAGCTCGACGTGGGGCCGGGGAAGTTCCTGGGCGAGGTTGGTGCGCGCGGCAATCATGACGTTGGGCGCCTGCGCCAGGATGGAAACGATGTTGCGGACGCGGTCCTCCAGCGGACCGAAATTGCGCGCGATGTAGATGTTGACGTCAATGGCGCCGGCGTAGGTCATCGGGTTCATCTCGTAAACCCGCATGTCCTCGATGCGGAAAAGTTCGCGGCTGATGGCGGACTGGAGGATGCGCAGGTCGATGCCGTTGCGAGGGGTGAGTTTGCCCAGCTCGAATTTTTGCAGGCGGTCATCAAAACGCCCGAGCCGGTGCAGTTCGGCCTCGACCCCGAGGGCGGTGTAATCCGCAATCTTGCCGTCATACTCATGATAGCCGAGGGCCACGGCCTCGAGCGGGCGCGCCTTCAGGTAACCGCTGATGAATTCCTCCGCGACCCGGGCGAAATCGGCGTCGTCGTTCTGGGCCAGCGCCGGCGTGAGAGTCATGAGGAGAAAGCCAAGGAAGAACGGAAGGAGGCGCAAGGGAATCATGGGTGGTTGGGGGCAAACGTTAGCGGGCTGTTTGGCCGTTGCCAAAGATTTCCGGCTACGCGAGAATGCTGGACGCTGCGCATGAAGAAACTCGTTTTCCTCGCGATCATCGGCGCGGGGCTGACGCTCGGCTTCGCAGCCGAGCCGGATGCTTTTGGCCAGGTGCGCGAGCTGCCGGTCGGGGAAGCTTCCCCGGCACCGGTCGATGAGGAGACGGGTTACGCGCAGATCGCGGTCTTTGCGCGGGCCCTGCAAATCCTGCGCCAGGATTATGTCGACGAGGGCAAGACAGGTTACCGCGACCTCGTGACGGCGGCCCTGAAAGGAATGCTTTCCTCCCTCGATTCGCACAGCGCCTACATGGAGCCGGACGATTTCCAGGACATGCAGGACGACACCCGGAGCCGGTTCAACGGGCTGGGGGTGGAGGTTTCCATGAAGAACAACGTCCTCACGGTGATTGCGCCCATGGAGGGAACGCCGGCGGCCAAGGCGGGCATTCTTGCGGGCGACCAGATCCTCAAGATTAACGGGCGTTCCACCGAGAAGATGCAGATGCAGGACGCGGTCACGGCCCTGCGCGGCGAGGCCGGGCAGAAGGCAACTCTGACCATCCTGCGGCCTTCGACCAAGGAACTGAAGGACTACGTCCTGGAACGCGTGGAGATCAAGGTGGCCAGCATCAAGGGCGCGCGGCTGCTCGATCAAGAGCTGACCGGTCCTTACAAGATCGGTTATGTGCGGCTGGTGCAGTTCAACGAGCCGACGGCGGAGGACCTGAGCCGGGCGTTGGACGAGCTGGAGAAGCAGGGCATGCAGGCTTTTGTTCTCGATCTCCGCAACAATCCCGGCGGTCTTCTGACCAGCGCGGTGGATGTCTGCGCGCAGTTTCTGCCTCCGCAGACCAAGGTGGTTTCCACGCAGGGGCGGGTCGCCTCGCAGCAGAACGAGTATGCCACTCCGCGGTCCGCGAAGGCACGCGCCCGGTTTCCCATGGCGGTCCTGGTCAACCAAGGCAGCGCCAGCGCGGCGGAGATTGTCTCCGGGGCCCTTAAAGACCTGAAACGGGCCATCGTCGTGGGCGAAACCACCTTCGGCAAAGGCTCGGTCCAGAACGTCATGCAGCTCCCGGACGGTTCGGCTCTTCGCTTCACCACCGCGAAATACTACACCCCGGGCGAGCAGGTCATTCAGGGACATGGCGTCGCCCCGAATATCAGTGTGCCGATGAATGCGGAACAGGAACGGGCGCTCATGACGGCCCGGAACGCCGACCACCTCAAGCCGGAGCAGGAAACGGAGATCATCAAAAACAAGGATCCGCAGCTGATGCGCGCGATCGATTCGCTCCGCGGGGTCATGGTTTACGCGGGCCAGCCGGCGCCGAAAGTGGATCCGACCCGGCGCTGAAACGGCTGCGGCGTGGCCCGGCACCCGGCGCCGTTTACGCACCGATATCTTGAAGACCATCCTCGCGCTCGAAACGTCCTGTGACGAAACCGCCGTGGCCGTGCTCCGCGGGAGAGACCTGCTGGCCTCGGAAGTTTCCTCACAGGTCGACCTGCACGAACCGTATGGCGGCGTGGTTCCCGAGGTGGCTTCGCGCAATCATCTTCGGCAGGCGCCGCGGCTCCTGCAGCGCGCCCTCGAGCGCGCGGGGACGGACCCGGCCGGGATCGATGCCTTCGCAGCCACCAGCGGCCCCGGCCTGGCCAGTTCGCTTATGATCGGCGCCTCGATCGCAAAGGGCCTGGCCCTGGCGACGGCGCGGCCGTATCTCGCGATCAATCACCTCGAGGGACATTTGCTCTCGCCCTTTTTCGGCGAGGAAAACATCGAGCGACATGTCGGCCTCGTGGTCAGCGGCGGACACACCCTGCTGGTGGAAGTCCGGGGGGTGAACGATTACCGCCTGCTAGGGCGAACGCAGGATGACGCGGCCGGCGAGGCCTTCGACAAGGTCGCCAAGATGCTGGGCCTGGGTTACCCGGGCGGACCGGCCATTGAAGCCACCGCGCGCGGGGGCGACCCGGCCCGATATGCGCTGCCCCGGAGCATGGCGGGCTCGGGCGACCACGACTTCAGCTTCAGCGGGTTAAAAACGGCGGTGCGTTATCTTCTGCCCGGGGCGTTGGGCACGGCCGAGGGAACAGATCGCGACCGAATCGTGCGCGACATCTGCGCCTCGTTCCAGGCGGCGGTGGTCTCGGTCCTGACGCGCAAAGCCGTGCGCGCCGCGCAGGCCGCAGGCGTGGCGCAAGTGGCGGTCAGCGGGGGCGTCAGTGGCAACGGCGAGCTCCGCCGTCAGCTCAAGCAGGCGTGTGACCAGGCCGGGCTTCGCCTGCGAACCGCCGAACCCGGTTTGTGCACGGACAACGCGGCCATGATCGCTTTCGCAGCCTCGCTGCGGCTCGCGCACGGGCTCGTTTCGGAAGTGACGGAGGAAATCGATCCCAACCTTCGCGTGGCCGCCTGATGCCGCGGCACCCTAGTATTCGCGGTCGAGGAGATAATCGGCCAGTTCACGCAAACGAACCGCCCGGGTCCCCAGCGCAGCAAGTGACTTGTGCGCCGATCGGGTCAGCCGCTGTGCCTCGCGCCGCGAAGCCTCCAGGCCGATGACGGCGGGATAAGTCGCCTTTTGCGCGGTCAGATCCTTGCCCGCGCTTTTCCCCAGCTTTTCCGAGGTCTGGGTCACGTCCAGGACGTCGTCGATGACCTGAAAGGCGAGGCCGAGTGCGCGCCCGAAGCCGGTGATGGCCCGGAGCTGCGCGGCGGTGGCGTTGGCACTCATGGCCCCGAGGCGAACGGAGGCGCTGAGAAGCGCGGCGGTTTTGTTCTCGTGAATGTAGCGGAGCTGGCGCCGGTCGATTTTTTTCCCTTCCGCCTCGAGGTCGGCCACCTGGCCGGCAATCAGGCGCCGGCTTCCGGCGGCCACGGCCAGTTCGCGAAGGATGAGGGCCAGCGGATAACGGCGGGGTGGTTTCACGCGGGCGACGATCTCAAAGGCCACCGTGAGGAGGGCGTCGCCGGCGAGAATGGCGATGCCCTCGCCGAAGACCTTGTGGCAGGTGGGGCGTCCCCGGCGGAAATCGTCGTTGTCCATGCTCGGCAGGTCGTCGTGCACCAACGAATAGGTGTGGATGCATTCGACTGCGCCGGCCAGGGGGAGGGCGGCGGTGATCTTCCCGCCGCAGGCCTCCGCGGCCGCGAGGCAAAGGATGGGGCGGAGACGCTTGCCGCCGGCGAAAAGGCTGTAGCGCATGGCCCGATGGATGGTGGCCGGCTTTTCCGTCTCGCGCGGGAGGAAACCTTGCAGGGCGCGGTCGACCCGGGTCTGGCGCTCCCGGAGGTAAGCCTTGAGTTCCATGGCGGGGCGAATGTGGGAATTCCGGGGCCGGGAGGCAACCGCAAAAATTCCCGGACGCCTGTTGTTATCTATGTAACAATACAGCATGACAACAAAGAAAGAGAGCCTGCGCCCCCGGGTCCGGCGCGTCCAGGTCGGCGCGCGCATGGAGAAAAATCTCGTCAAGGTCCTCAAGGGCCTGGCCGAATACCTCGATCTCACCCTGGGCGATCTCCTCGAGGGCATCACCCTGCACGCCCTCGAGGGAAAGGCGCCCTTCAGCCCCGCCACCCTCGCCCAGGTGAAAAAGTTGCGGAGCGTCTACGGCCTCACCCTGCACGCCGCCGACAGTCATCGCCTCGAGGAGGAGCCGTGAAGCGCCCCCGGGAGGCCGCCGACGAGGTCACGGCCGCTTTCCTGCGCGGCCAGGCCACGGCGGACCGATTTGATCATGTGGCCCATCTCCGGGCCGCCTTTTTCCTGCTCCAGATCCGTCCCTTCCCCGAGGCGCTGGCGCTCTTTTCACGCAATCTCCGGCGGCTGGCGCGCAGGGCGGGTCGTCCCGGGCTCTATCACGAGACGATGACCGTGGCGTTTTTCTCTCTCCTGGCAGAGCGCGTGGCGCGGCAGGAGCCCCGGGACTTCGCGACTTTCCTGGCGGCCAATCCCGATCTCACCGGCCGGCGTTGCCTCGAGAGATGGTATGATGCCGGGACCCTGGCTTCGCCGGAAGCGCGACGCACTTTTCTCCTCCCGCGGCCGGCCGCGCACGTTTGATTTCGGTGCGGGCCGGGCCCGGGCGCGAATTTCTTTTCGCTCGCATACCGCCGTTTTATGGCGCAGAAACGTCATGAAAGCGGGAGATGCACATGATGAGAATCTTTTCACAAATGATGGCGGGCGCGGCGACACTGCTGCTCCTGGTGGCGCCGGTGGAAACAGCCAACGCCCAGAAGAAGAAGAGCGGTGACCCGGGCGGGCACCTGGCCAAGGCCGAGGAGCTGGCCAAGGGCGGGCAATTCGACCAGGCGATTGCCGAGATGACGCAGGCGATCGAGAAGCGGCCGACCGCGACCAATTACAATAACAGGGGCAACATTTACCGCGCGGCCGCCACGACGCAGAACGACCCGGCAAAGTTCCAGCTGGCCGTCGCCGATTACACCAAGGCGATCGAGAAAGCGCCGGGAGAGATGCAGGGCTATTTCGAGCGGGGCCAGACTCTGACCATGCAAAAGGATTACGCCGGGGCGCTGCCCGACCTGGACAAGGCGGTGGAACTCGGGCCGAAGGCGGCGGCGCCTCACAAAGTCCGCGGAATGACCTATCTCAACCTGCAGGATTACCAGAAGGCGGAGCCGGACCTGAACAAGGCCATTGAGCTGAAAGCGGACGACCCGGTGAGCTACGAACGGCGGGCGTTGATCCACCGGAACAATCGCAATTGGGACGCGGCCCTGGCCGATTACAACAAGAGCATCGAGCTGGCGCCGGAGAATGCGGAAACCCTGGTGAGACGGGGCTACACCTACAGCCTGATGGGCCGCTATCAGGAGGCGGTCAACGATTACAAGGCCGCTTTGGCGATTCGCCCCGGCGATTTCGAGACCGAAGAACGCCTGCGTTATGCGCAGGGCATGATGGCCCCGCGCACGCAGGCGCCGGCCCAGCAGCAACCACAGCAGGCGGCGGCGCAGGCCACCCCGGAAGTGGAGAAGAAGGGGGGCTTCCCGGTGGGATTGGTGGTCGGGGTGGCCGTGGCTTTGGTGGCGGGGTTCCTGGTCTTCATGCGCGTGAAAACGCAGCGGGCCAGCGTCGACTAGGAGAGGCTGAAGAGCGCGGTTCGGAAGAGCCGGGCCGGGGCTGGCGGTGCCGGTTTTTGCCGGGGGAAGAAGCGCGAGGCGGCCTGGGCCGAAACGGAAGAAATTTCTTTGACACCCGAAACGCGGCTGCTAGCTTGCCGACGCTTTTTGCGAGAGGGGAAAGTCCCAAGGTCGTTCAAATTGCAGAATTTGCGGCGGCTCTGGGATTTTTGATTCTCTGGCGACAAGCAACCGGTTGTTCCGCCCCAAGCGGGATGAGCAGAAAATGAGCGGCCCATGTAGCTCAGTTGGTAGAGCACGTCCTTGGTAAGGACGAGGTCACCGGTTCAATCCCGGTCATGGGCTCCAGAGCGGGTCCGGAAACCGGGAGCAAACCCACACGAAGACGCAGTTTAGTTTAAACCGAAAGAAAAACCGAAATGGCTAAGGAAGCATTCAAACGCGATAAGCCGCACGTTAACGTCGGCACGATTGGTCACGTTGACCACGGCAAGACCACCCTCACGGCTGCCATCACCACCGTGCTGGCGAAAAAAGGTTTCGCCCAGGCGCGCGCCTACGACTCGATTGACGCGGCGCCCGAGGAAAAAGAGCGCGGCATCACGATCTCGACCGCGCACGTGGAATACCAGAGCGACAAGCGCCACTACGCGCACGTCGATTGCCCCGGCCACGCCGATTACGTGAAGAACATGATCACCGGCGCGGCCCAGATGGACGGCGCCATCCTGGTCGTTTCGGCTGCGGACGGTCCCATGCCGCAGACGCGCGAGCATATCCTCCTGGCCCGCCAGGTGGGCGTGCCCTCGATCGTGGTCTTCCTGAACAAGGTCGACATGGTGGACGATCCCGAGCTGCTTGATCTCGTGGAGATGGAAGTGCGCGACCTCCTCACCCAGTATGAATTTCCGGGCGACAAGATCCCGATCGTCAAGGGCAGCGCGCTCAAGGCGCTGAACGGCGATCCTGAGCAGGAAAAGCAGATCCAGGCGCTGGTGGAAGCGGTGGATGACTACATCCCCGTGCCGGAACGCCCGGTCGACCTGCCGTTCCTTATGCCGGTGGAAGACGTCTTCAACATTGAAGGCCGCGGCACCGTCGCGACCGGCCGTGTCGAGCGCGGTATCCTCAAGAAAATGGAGGAAGTCGAGATCGTCGGCATCCGTGACACCGCCAAGACCACGGCGACCGATATTGAAATGTTCCGCAAGCTCCTCGACGAGGCGCGTGCGGGCGACAACGTCGGCGTGCTCCTGCGCGGCGTGAAGAAAGAGGATGTCGAGCGCGGCCAGGTCATCTCCAAGCCGGGCTCGATCAAGCCGCACAAGAAATTCAAGGCCGAAGTCTACGTCCTGAGCAAGGAGGAGGGTGGCCGTCACACGCCGTTCTTCACCAATTACCGCCCGCAGTTTTACTTCCGGACCACGGACGTGACCGGCTCGGTCAAGCTGCCGGACGGCGTCGAAATGGTCATGCCGGGCGACAACGTCTCCATCGAGGTGGAGCTCGGAACGCCCATCGCCATGGAGAAGACCATCCGCTTCGCCATCCGTGAAGGCGGCAAAACCGTCGGCGCGGGTCGCGTCAGCGAAATTCTGGACTAAATTGTCCTCAGCAGTCGCAACTTAGACGCCAGTAGCTCAATTGGTAGAGTAGCGGTCTCCAAAACCGTCGGTTGGGGGTTCGAGTCCCTCCTGGCGTGATTTTGCGAGGCTGCTGAAAAAGAGCGAAACCGTTGCCTGAACCATGATCACCCGGACCAAAAACTTCTTCAACGAAGTCAAAGTGGAGCTGCAAAAAGCCTCGTGGCCGTGGGATCCGAAGGAGAAGGGCACCAAGCGCTACAAGGAGCTGACCGATTCGACCATCGTGGTCATCATCGCGATGCTTCTGCTGGGCGGCTACGTTTCGCTCTTCGATTTCGTCATCGTGAACTTCGTCCACTTCTTTACCCGCCTCTAATTCGATGCCGCAAACGCTTGCAGCCAAGGATCAGTGGTTCGTCGTGCACGTGCTCTCCGGCCAGGAGAACAAGGTGCGCGATAACCTGGAAAAACGCGTCCAGCAGGAGGAAATGGGCGATGTGGTCTTCGAGGTCCTCGTCCCGACCGAGCGCGTCTCCGAGATCAAGAAAGGGAAAAAGAGCGAGACCACCCGCAAATTCTTTCCCGGTTACCTGATCGTGAACATGCACCTGCTCGACGAGAACAACCAGCTCATCGGGCGCACCTGGTATTTCATCCGGGAAACGCCGGGCGTGATCGGATTTGCCGGGACCAAGGACCGTCCCATCCCCATGCGCCCCTCCGAGGTGGAGAGCATGCTCGCGCAGATGCGCGAGCGCGAGGAAAAGGTCAAGCCGAAGGTCAGCTTCGAAGTCGGCGAAACGGTCAAGGTGGCCGATGGACCTTTCCAGAACCAGAACGGCATCGTGGAAGAGATCGATCCCGAGCGCGGCAAGCTCCGCGTTTCCGTCACCATTTTCGGCCGGGCCACACCGGTCGAACTCGAATACTGGCAGGTCGAAGCGTAGGCTAGGCCGCCGTCAGGATTCATTTCTCAACCCTCAACTTTCCGAAAAATGGCTAAAGAAATCGTTGCTCACATCAAATTGCAGATCCCGGCGGGTCAGGCGAACCCGGCCCCGCCCGTTGGCACCGCCCTCGGGCCGCGCGGCGTCAACATCATGGCCTTCTGCAAGGAATTTAATGCCGCCACCCAGAAACAGGCGGGCGACATCCTCCCGGTCGTCATCACCGTCTTCAAGGACAAGAGCTTTACCTTCATCACCAAGAGCCCGCCTGCGGCCATCCTCTTGAAAAAGGCGGCCAACATCGCCGCCGGTTCCAAGGAGCCGAACAAGACCAAGGTGGGCAAGGTCACGCGCAAGCAGGTCATGGAGATCGTGAAGACGAAGGGCAAGGACCTGAATTCGCGGAACGACGAGGCCGGCTACAAGATCATTGCCGGCACCGCCCGCCAGATGGGGCTCGAGATCGTCGATTAGCCGGTCCCGGCACCCACCCGCGTCGCGCCCTTGCGCGACGGTCTTAATTCCATTAAGCGGAGCGGATGCTCCTTCGATTTTTCGCAAGCGTCGCGGCGGCCGGGCTGATCTGCGCAGCCCAGGCAGCCGATCCCGTCATCGCCCTTAAAGCGGCCCGGCTTTTCGACGGAAAGGGCAAGGCCCTGCTGCCGAACGGCGTGGTCCTGGTGCAGGGCACAAAGATCCTCGACGCGGGAAGCAACCTTTCGATTCCGGAAGGCGCCCGCGTGATCGACCTCGGAGACGCCACCCTTTCCCCCGGATTCATGGATGCGCACACGCACCTGACTCTGGATTATGCGCGCCCTTACGACGAGGTGATGCTGCACGGGTTCAAGAGCAACGCCGCCCGGATCGCGCTCGAGTCGATTCCGCGGGCCCGGGCCACCCTTGAAGCCGGTTTCACCACCGTGCGGGACGTTGGCGCGCCTGATTTCGTCGATGTCGCCCTGCGCGACGCCATTGCCGCCGGGACGGTCATCGGGCCGCGCATGCTGGTGGCCACCGCCGGTATCGGGACCACCGGCGGTCACTTCGATAACAGCAACGGGTTGCGCGACGGTCTTTTCGGGAAGCAGCCCGATTACACCGATGGCATCACCGACGGGCCCGAAGGAATGCGGAAGGCGGTCCGTTACCAGGTCAAGAACGGGGCGGACGTGATCAAGGCGGCCGTCTCGGGCGGCGTGCTTTCGCTCGCCAATGAAGTGGACGTGCGCCAGATGACACCGGAGGAAACGGCCGCGCTGGTCGATGAAACCCATCGCCTGCGCAAGACCATTGCGGTCCACAGCCATGGCGACGAAGCGGCCCGCGAGGCAATCGCGGCCGGGGTGGACTCGATCGAGCACGCCTCCTTTCTCAAGCCCGAGACCCTTGCGATGATGAAAAGCAAGGGCACCTACCTTGTTCCCACCCTGATGGCGACCGAGTGGATCGTCGCCAAGATCGAAAACTATCCCCCGGCCCTGCAGGAGAAGGCGCGGTCGGCCGACGAGGCGCGCTCGCAGATGTTTCGTGACGCCGTTAAAGCCGGGGTGCGCATCGCCTTCGGGACGGATGCGGCCGTCTTTCCGCACGGTCAGAATGCAAAGGAATTCAAGCTCATGGTCGACCTGGGGATGGCGCCGATCGATGCTCTTCGCTCCGCCACTTCCGTAACGGCGGATCTTTTCAAGATCGCTGACAAAACCGGGACCCTTGAGAAGGGAAAGCTGGCCGACGTGGTGGCGATGCCAGGCGATCCGACCCAGGATATCACGGCGACCGAACGCATTTCCTTTGTGATGAAGGAAGGCCGCATCATCAAGGGCGCAACTCCGTAACCGCGCCCGGTCTCCGGAAGACGGACGGGGAACGCGGTTAGGCGAAGTCCGGGTTCGGTTTCAGCCAGGCGGCGTCCGGGGCGAGATCCCTGGCGCGCGCGGCGTTGTAAACACAAAGCAAATCCTCCACCGCATAATGCAGGGCGTCCCCTTCGCCTCCGGTCTCGAGGTCGTCCGGGGCATCCTTGTCGGGGGCCGGCAGGCCCGGGACCTCGAGGATATGGCTGCAGCGGGCAATGATCCGGCCGGAATGGACCGGCTGGAACAGGCGCACCGTGATCTCCTGTTCCAGGTCGCGCAGGTGGAACTTGAACTCCGAAAGGAAAATCAGGGGCTGCCGGACGGCAGGGTCAGTCAGGGCTTCACCACGGCTCCAGCTCATAGGGAACGAAGGTAGCGAAACCAAGCGGAGGCCGACAAGGAGAACCTCAGCCGAGATTTTTCGTTTTGTGCCGGATCAGAGCATCGGGCGCACCGCCAGCTTCACCGAATCACCCGAGCCGCCGATGTAATAAAGGGCGACGCCGCCGGCACCGTAAACGGGGTAGAGCGCATACGGCACACCCTCGATCCGCACCGGATTCTGATGGTCGATGGCCAGAGTGCGCCCGACGGCGTGAGTCACCACCGCGGTGTAACCCAGCTCCGGGGCGGGAAAGGTGAGGCTTTCGTCAAGATAAGGCGCAAAGCGGCGGGTCGGCATCCGCACGGTGCGGTAGTTGAGGGAATCCAGCGTGTAGGGGCTGAGGTAGGTGGCCACGTCCGTCTGGCTGCTGATGGTGTCGATCAGGCGCGGCTCGATGATGTCTTCGCCGGCCTGGCGGAACCGGAGGAAAACGAACTCGTAATCGGGTCCGCCCCATTGGCCGAGGTTGAAGGGCTGGCCGTAGGAGGCGTTGAAAATGTGCAGGCGGGGCCTGGCGGCTGCGGGGCGTTGTTCGCCGCCGCCACGGGAGGCCGGTTTGGGCTGGCTGGCACGGGCGGCTTCAAAATTCCGCGCGGCTTTTTCATCGAGGAGGAGACTGGAATTCCGCAGTTCCTGGAGAAGGGCGGGGGAGGCGCCCTGTTTCCGCAGCGTATCTTCCTGGTCGCGGCTGAGTTTGCGCACCAATTTACGGCCGGAAACTTCCTGGACGATGGCGGCGTCGCGATCGCCGCCGCGGACCATGAGCGAAAGCTCCTGGAAATCAACGGGGCGGGCGAACGCGGGGAGACACGCCATACCTGTTATACTCACTATTAGGAGAAGCATTTTTGGGGTCATGTTATAAATCAAGCGGCCCCGGGCCGGCCGTGGCAAGATGATTCGGCGGTCTCCCGGTGAAAAGCGCGGGGGATCCGCTTGACAGGGTGGTTTTCCTCGCGTAAATGCGCCCTCCCGCTCCTCCCAAGGAGCATCCTTTATCAGGAGAGCCTGAGGCTCGCTTGGACTGACCAAATTATGCAAAACAATCGCAGCAAACGTTATCGCGCGTCCGCCGAGATGGTGGACCGCAACAAGGCCTACAGCCTGAACGACGCCGTTTCGACGCTGAAAAAGCTCCCGGCGCCCAAGTTCGACCAGACCGTCACCCTGGCCTTTCGGCTGGGCGTCGATCCCAAGCAATCGGACCAGATGGTCCGCGGCACCTGCCCGCTCCCGCATGGCAGCGGCAAACAGGTGCGCGTGCTCGTCTTTGCCGAGGGGCAGGCGGCGAACGCGGCCCGTGAAGCCGGGGCCGAGCATGTCGGTTTCATGGACATGGTGAAAAAGTGCCAGGAAGGCTTCCAGGATTTCGACGTGGCCATTGCCACCCCCGCGGCCATGGCCGAGGTGCGCAAGCTGGGCAAGGTCCTGGGCCCGCGCGGCCTGATGCCGAACCCGAAGACCGGCACGGTGACGGACGACACGGCCAAGGCGGTGGGTGAGGTGAAAGCGGGACGAGTCGAGTTCAAGCTGGACAAGAACGGCAACGTGGCGGTGCCGGTCGGCAAATTTTCATTCGGGGAAGAGCAACTGCTGGAGAACGGCACGGCCGTGATCGAGGCAGTGGTGCGGGCGCGCCCGGCCACGGCCAAGGGGCGCTTTGTGGAGGGGTTGACCCTCAGCGCCACCATGTCGCCCGGGTTACGGGTCGATCCCTCCCCTTACCTGACTTTTTAAGGAGAATCCCATGAGACCCGAAAAAACAAGCATCGTCGCGGATTTGGTGGAAAAGCTGAACAGCACGCCTTTCCTGCTCGTGGCCGATTACCAGCGCATGAAAGTGGACCAGTTCAGCGAACTGCGGAACCGGCTTGCCCCCGCCGGCGCGGAGCTGCGCGTGGTCAAGAACAGCTTCCTTCGCCGCGCCCTGGCCGACTCCGGGCTGCCGGAGATTTCCGACCAGCTGACCGGCCAGACGGCCGTGGTCATGGGGCAAAAAGACGTGGCCCCGGTGGCCAAGGTGCTCAAGGCTTTTTCGGCCGAGTTCAAGGTGGGCGCTCTGAAGATCGGCATCATCGACAATGCGATTCTTTCCACGAGCGAGGTGGAGGCGCTGGCTGACCTGCCGCCGCTGCCGATGCTGCAGGCGCAGCTGCTGGGCCTGCTGCTCTCGCCGATGACGCAACTGGCGCGGGTGCTGAACGAGCCGGGCGCTTCGCTGGCCCGCCTGCTTCAGGCCAAGGTGGACAAGGAAGGTGGAGCGCCGTCGGAGGCGGCCGCCTAGAGAGAAAAATTTGCCGGTCCGGAAAAGGACGGCGGAACAACAACAACAACTAGCCGACCCGGTGGCTGCCGGGTTCAATTTTTCGGAGGCTTCCGAAAGCGGCGAAACGAGGAAAACACAATGGCAGATACAAATACAATCGTGGAGCAACTCAGCGGCCTGACCGTTCTTGAGATTGCCGGTCTGGTAAAACAGCTGGAAGAAAAATGGGGCGTGAGCGCAGCGGCTCCCGTGGCCATGGCGGCGCCTGCCGCCGGCGGCGGTGGTGCGGCAGCTCCGGCGGCCGAAGAGAAGACCACCTTCGAGGTGATCCTGAAGGAAATGGGCTCCAACAAGATTGGCGTCATCAAGGAAGTGCGCGGCGCGGTCCCGGGTCTCGGCCTGGCCGAGGCGAAGGCACTGGTCGAGGGCGCTCCCAAGTCGATCAAGGAAGGTGTGACCAAGGAAGAAGCCGAAGAGATCAAGAAAAAGATCGAAGCGGCCGGCGCCAAGGTCGAAATCAAGTAGAGCCTTCTCCGCCCCTTGCGGGCGGGAAAGCATGGCCTCGACGGGGGCGATCCAGGCGAAAAAGGCTTGCCTGGACGCCCCCGGCGTGCCAAAAGTCTTTTTCGTTAGAAATCGTTATTTTTAACAAGGCGCACGACGGACATTTTCGACAGAGGCAACAAATCGAGGGTGGTCAATTGACACCCTGCCGATTTGCTGCCATTTTTGCGCCCCTCGCAAACCGGCAAATGCCGTAATTCGTTCCCCGAACAATCGCGCCGCTCCCTGGGTCAGGCGGCGCGCAAGTGTTCACCTTAGATGCACAGTTATGTCAACACGCACCGCAGAGCGCATTCATTTCGGCAAAATTAAAGAAGGCGCGGAACCGCCGAATCTCATTGAGGTTCAGCTCAATTCCTACGTCGATTTCCTCCAGAAAAGTGTCCCGCCGGGCAAGCGGAAGAACACCGGCCTTCAGGCTGTCTTCCGGGAAGTGTTCCCGATCGAGAGCTACGACGAAAAGGCTGTCCTCGATTTCAGCCATTACGAAATCGGCGAGCCCAAGCTGAGCTCGCTGGAAGCCCAGCGCGAAGGCCAGACCTACAGCGCCCCGCTCCATGTCACCTTCCTGCTCAAGGAGGAGAAGGGGACCAAGGAGGAGAAGGTTTACATGGGCGAAATCCCGCTCATGACCCCGCAGGGCACCTTTGTCATCAACGGCGCGGAACGCGTGGTCGTCAGCCAGTTGCATCGCTCCCCCGGCATCGCCTTCGAATCGAGCATCCATCTCAACGGCAAGGTGCTTTACAGTTTCCGCATCATCCCCGACCGCGGCTCCTGGATCGAGGTGCAGTTCGACACCAGCGACCTCCTCTACATCTACCTGGACCGCCGCAAACGGCGCCGGAAATTCCTCGCCACCACCTTCCTGCGCGCCCTCGGCTACGGCCCGGACGAGGACGTGATCAAACTTTTCTACAACATCGAGACCCTCAAGCTGAGCGAGAAGCTCGGGGAAGAGCAGCTCGCCACCAAGGTGCTCATCGCCGACGTCCTCGACGGCGAGATCACGGTGGCGCGCGCCTTTGAGCCGCTGACCGCCGCGACCATCCGCCAGATCATGGCCCTGGGCCAAAAGGAGGCCAAGGTGGTCGACATCTCCAATGATGACACCGTCATCAAGGCGATGAAAAAGGACCCGGCGCACGACCAGGAGGAGGCGCTGAAAGACATTTACCGCAAGCTGCGCCCCGGCGATCCGCCGACGGTGGCCAACGCCCGCGCCCTGCTCAAGCGTCTCTTTTTCGACCCGAAGAAGTATGACCTGGGCCGCGTCGGCCGTTACAAGCTGAACCAGAAGCTGGGGATTGAGGTCGACATCTCGGAACGCATCCTGACCGACAAGGATTTCATTGCCGCGATCAAGTATTTGATCAGCCTGCGCCGGGGCGAGGGGACGCTGGACGACATTGACCATCTCGGCAGCCGGCGCGTGCGCACGGTGGGCGAGTTGCTGGCGAACCAGTGCCGCGTGGGCCTGGCCCGCACGGAGCGCCTGGTGAAGGAACGCATGACGCTGTTCGACGTGAACATCGACGGCATGACGCCGCAGAAGCTGATCAACCCGAAGGCGCTCAGCGCCGTGGTGCGCGATTTCTTCGGCCGTTCGCAGCTCTCACAGTTCATGGACCAGACGAATCCGCTGGCCGAGTTGACGCACAAGCGGCGTCTTTCCGCGCTCGGGCCGGGTGGTCTTTCGCGCGACCGGGCCGGGTTCGAGGTGCGCGACGTGCATCCGTCGCATTACGGCCGCATCTGTCCGATTGAGACGCCGGAAGGACCGAACATCGGGCTGATCAGTTCGATGTCGACCTTTGCCCGGATCAACGAATTTGGCTTTATCGAGACTCCTTATCGCAAGGTGGTCAATGGGCGGGTGACCGACGAGGTGGATTACCTCACGGGCGACCGCGAGGAGAACTACCTGGTGGCGCAGGCGAATGCGCCGATGGATGGCAAGGGCCATTTCACGGGCGAGAAGGTGTCGGTGCGCTACCGGGGTGATTTCCTCGAGGTGGAACCGGCCAAAGTCCATTACATGGACGTCTCGCCGAAGCAGCTCGTCTCGGTGGCGGCGGGCCTGATCCCGTTCCTCGAGCATGACGACGCCAACCGCGCGCTCATGGGCTCGAACATGCAACGCCAGGGTGTGCCGCTGATCGTGAGCGAGTCGCCCCTCGTGGGCACCGGCATGGAAGGCAAGGTGGCGCGCGATTCCTACGCGGTTGTGCTCGCCGTCGAGAGCGGCAAGGTCGCCTCCGTCACGGCCGACCAGATCGTGGTGACCAAGGACGGGCACATGCCGGAAGGCCGGAAAAAGCTCAAGACCGACGAGGAAGCCGGGGTGCACGTATACGAACTGCGCAAATTCATGCGCTCGAACGCGGGCACTTGCGTGAACCAGAAGCCGATCGTGAAGAAGGGGCAGCACGTCAAGAAAGGGCAGGTCATCGCGGACGGCCCGAACACCGACGACGGCGAGCTGGCCCTGGGCCGCAACGTCCTCGTCGCCTTCATGCCGTGGAACGGCTACAACTTCGAGGACGCCATCATGATCTCGGAGAAGGTGGTGAAGGAGGACATTTACACCTCGATTCACATCGACGAATTCGAGATCGGGGCGCGCGACACCAAGCTTGGCCCTGAGGAAATCACGCGGGACATCCCGAACGTGAGCGAGGAAGCCCTGCGCAACCTCGGTCCCGACGGCGTCATCCGCGTCGGCGCGGAAGTGAAGCCGGGCGACATCCTCGTGGGCAAGATCACGCCCAAGAGCGAGACCGAACTGGCCCCGGAAGAGCGCCTGCTCCGCGCCATCTTCGGCGAGAAAGCGGCCGACGTGAAGGACACTTCGCTGACCGTTCCCTCGGGCACCTACGGCATTGTGATGGACGTAAAAGTTTCATCCCGGCGCGAAGTGGCCCGTGAGAAGCTGACCCCGACGGAAACGAAGCGGCAGCTCAAGACGATTACGGAAGACCACCGGAAGAAGAAGGACGAGCTGACGGAGCAACTGACCGACTCGCTTTCCAACATCCTTTTGGGCGAGAAAATTCCGCTCGACGTGGTGAATGCGGAGACCGGCGAAATCATCATCCCGGCCAATCGCAAGATCACCAAGACCCTGCTCCGCAAGCTGGCCACAGTGTACGATCACATCGAGATCGACCCGAGCCCGATCCGGAACAAGATCCGTGAGATCATTGCCTCCTACGAGCACAAGTTCGCCGAGCTGGAGCTCGAGCGGGAACGCTCCATGGACCGGGTCGAAAGCGGCGACGACATCGACCCCGGCATGATCAAGCAGGTCAAGGTTTACATCGCGAGCAAGCGCAAGCTGAGCGTCGGCGACAAAATGGCCGGCCGCCACGGCAACAAGGGCGTGGTCGCGCGGATCGTGCCTGAGGAAGACATGCCGTTCCTGGCGGATGGCACTCCCGTGGAAATCGTGCTCAACCCGCTCGGCGTGCCGAGCCGCATGAACGTCGGCCAGGTGCTGGAAACGCACCTTGGCGTCGCGGCCAAGGCGCTTGGCTTCAAGGTGGCCACCCCGGTTTTCGACGGCATCGCCGAATCGCAGATTCGCGATTACCTCAAGGACGCAAAGAAGGTCGACGGCTTTACCTGGGTGCAGGAGAACGGCAAGGCCCGTCTCTCCGATGGACGCACCGGCGAACAGTTCGACCAGGAAGTGGTGGTCGGCTACATCTACATGATGAAGCTCGGTCACCTCGTGGCCGACAAGATTCACGCCCGCGCGGTCGGGCCCTACTCGCTCGTGACCCAGCAGCCGCTGGGAGGCAAGGCGCAGTATGGCGGCCAGCGTTTCGGCGAGATGGAGGTCTGGGCGCTCGAAGCTTACGGCGCCGCCTACACCCTGCAGGAACTCCTCACGGTGAAGTCCGACGACGTCCAGGGCCGCACCCGCATCTACGAGTCGATCGTCAAAGGCGACAACTCGCTCGAGGCCGGCACTCCCGAGTCATTCAATGTCTTGATCAAGGAAATGCAGAGTCTGGGCCTCGACGTGAAAGTCGGCGGCCAGGCGCCGGCGGGTTTCCTGGAAAACGTGGCGTAAGTTTTTGGAAGTAAACAAAGAGAGATTTAAATGAACGAACATTCGTGGCGTGAGCTGGTAGGTGAAGAGCGGGCGGTTGGTTTCGACCAGGTGGCGATTGGCGTCGCTTCCTCCGACACCATGCGGTCGTGGAGCAAGGGCGAGGTCAAGAACCCCGAGACGATCAACTACCGCACCTTCAAGCCGGAAAAAGGCGGCCTTTTCTGTGAGCGCATTTTCGGGCCGACGCGGGACTGGGAATGCTCCTGCGGCAAGTACAAGCGCATCAAGCACAAGGGAGTCATCTGCGACCGTTGCGGCGTTGAGGTGACCCTGGCGCGGGTGCGCCGCGAGCGCATGGGCCACATCGAACTGGCCGTGCCCGTCTCCCACATCTGGTTCTACAAGTGCATGCCCTCGCGGCTCGGCCTCATGCTCGACATGAGTGCGCGCCAGCTCGAGCGCGTCATTTATTACGAGGATTATATCGTCATCGACCCGGGCAAGACCCCGCTGACGAAGACCCAGCTCCTGAACGAGGGCGAATATCGCGAGGCCCAGGAGCAGTATGGCGAGGATTTTGTCGCCGGCATGGGAGCCGAGGCGATCAAACGTCTTCTCGCCGAGATCGACCTGCACAAGCTCAACAAGGAGCTGGAAGAGGCGATGGGGAACACCAAGAGCAAGCAGATCCGGAAGAAACTGGCCAAGCGCCTCAAGCTGGTCCAGGGCTTCCAGAACTCGCACGCCCGCCCCGAATGGATGGTGCTCGAGGTTCTGCCCGTCATTCCGCCCGATCTGCGCCCGCTGGTGCCGCTCGAAGGCGGCCGTTTCGCCACCTCGGACCTGAACGATCTTTACCGCCGCGTGATCAACCGGAACAACCGGTTGAAAAACCTGCTCCAGCTCAAGACCCCGGACGTCATCATCCGGAACGAGAAACGCATGTTGCAGGAGGCGGTCGACGCCCTCTTTGACAACGGCCGTCACGGCCGCGCCGTCACCGGCGCCGGCAACCGTCCGCTCAAGTCGCTCAGCGATATGCTCAAGGGCAAGGGTGGCCGTTTCCGGCAGAACCTGCTGGGCAAACGCGTCGATTATTCCGGCCGCTCGGTCATCGTGATCGGGCCGGAGCTGAAGCTCCACCAGTGTGGTCTGCCCAAGAAGATGGCCCTGGTTCTCTTTGAACCGTTCATCATCCGTCGGCTGAAGGATCTCGGTTACGTCCATACCGTCCGCAGCGCGAAGAAGATGATCGAGCGCCAGACCCCGGAGGTCTGGGACATCCTGGAAGAGGTCACGCGCGGGCATCCCGTGCTCCTGAACCGCGCGCCGACCCTGCACCGGCTTTCCATCCAGGCTTTCGAGCCGCTCCTCATCGAAGGCGAAGCGATCCGCATTCATCCGCTGGTCTGCACCGCCTACAACGCGGACTTCGACGGCGACCAGATGGCGGTGCACGTTCCGCTTTCGGTGGAAGCCCAGATGGAGGCGCGCATGCTCATGCTTGCGCCCAACAACATTTTCTCGCCCTCGAGCGGAAAACCGATCACCACGCCGTCGCAGGACATCACCCTGGGATGCTACTACCTGACGCAGAATCCCCGCCGCGCGGTCGGGAGCAAGACCGAGTCGCGTCTGCCCCTCTTCGCCGACGCCATCGAGGTGGAGTTCGCCATGGCCGACGGGGCGCTGCACACGCACGACCGAATCCGCTTGAAGAACCCCGATCATCGGGAAACAGACGATCTACGGCAATGAGACCGACCGGGTGATCGAGACCACGGCTGGGCGCGTCATCTTCAACGGCATCTGGCCGCAGGGAATGGGCTTCTTCAACAAGGTCGCGGGCAAGAAACAGCTCAGCGACATCATCTGGCGCTGTTACCAGGTTTCGGGCCAGGAAGGGACGGTCGAGACCCTGGACAAGCTGAAGGAACTCGGTTTCCGCGAAGCCACCCGGGCCGGCATTTCCATCGGGATTGCCGACATGATCATCCCGAAGGAGAAGGAGATCGAGCTGCAGAACGCCTACAAGCAGATCAAGACGGTCGAGCAGCAGTATCGCAAGGGCATCATCACCGATGGCGAGCGCTACAACAAGATCATCGACATCTGGACCCACGCCGGCGACGAAATTTCGAACGTCATGTTCCGCACCCTGGAGCACAACGACGGCCGCAAGGAGCTGAACCCGGTCTTTCTCATGGTGGATTCGGGCGCCCGCGGCAACCGTCAGCAGGTGCGCCAGCTGGCCGGCATGCGCGGCCTCATGGCCAAGCCTTCCGGCGAAATCATCGAACGGCCGATCACCTCCAACTTCCGCGAGGGCCTGACCGTGCTCGAGTATTTCATCTCGACCCACGGCGCCCGCAAGGGCCTGGCCGATACCGCGCTGAAGACGGCGGATTCAGGCTACCTCACGCGCAAGCTGGTCGACGCCGCCCAGGACGTCATCATCAACGTGGAGGATTGCGGCACGGTTAACGGCATCACCGTTCGCTCGATCTACGAGGGCGACGAGGAAGTGGTCGACCTGGCCACGCGCATCGTGGGCCGCGTCAGCTGCGAAACCATCGCCGACCCGGTCGAGAAGAAGAAAAAAATCGTGAAGGCCAACCAGCTGATCGACGAGAAGATCGCGGCTGACCTGCAGCGCATCGGGGTGGAGCAGCTCAAGATCCGTTCCGTCCTCACCTGCGAATGCGGGCGCGGCGTCTGCGGTCATTGCTACGGCCGCAACCTCGCCACTGGGCAGTTCGTCAAGCTCGGCGAAGCCGTCGGCATCATTGCCGCCCAATCCATCGGCGAACCGGGCACGCAGCTGACCATGCGGACGTTCCACATCGGCGGCACGGCCAGCCAGACCTTCAAGCAGCCCATCATCAAGGCCAAGAATGACGGCACCATCCGGTTCAACGAGCTGCGCACGGTGCAGGCGCTCGACGGCAGCTGGATCGTCCTGAACAAGAATGGCTCCATCAGCGTGCATAACGCCGAGGGCCGCGAGCTCGAGCGCTACAACGTCGTCGTCGGCTCGGTCATCTCGAGCCCCGACGGTTCCGACGTCAAGAAGGGCGACACCTTCGTCCAGTGGGATCCCTACAACGTGCCGATCCTGACCGACAAGACCGGCAAGGTGGAGTTCCGCGACATGATCGCCGGCGTGACCATCAAGCGTGACGTGGACGAGGCGACGGGCCTCATGGGCACCGTCATCATCGAGCACAAGGAAGACCTTCATCCCCAGATCGTGGTTGTGGGGGACAAGGGCGAAGTGGTCGCGAGCTATTCCATCCCGGCCGGGGCCCACGTCATCGTGGAGGAAGGCCAGAAGATCCGGGCCGGCGCCCTCCTGGCGAAGACGCCCCGCAAGGTGGCCAAAACCAAGGATATCACCGGTGGTCTTCCCCGCGTGGCCGAACTGTTCGAGGCGCGCCGTCCGAAGGACGCGGCCGAGATCGCCAAGATCGACGGCATTGTCGAGATGGGCGGAACGGTCCGCGGCAAACGCCGCCTCATCCTGAAGGATGCCGAGACCGGCGCCGAGGAAGAGCATCTTATCCCGCTGACCAAGCACGTCATCGTCTTCAAGGGCGACTTCGTGAAGAAGGGGCAGCAGCTCACCGATGGACCGGTGGTCCCGCATGAAATCCTGGAAGTCTGCGGACCGCAGGACCTGCAGGAACATCTCGTGAACGAAGTGCAGGAGGTCTACCGTCTGCAGGGCGTTGAGATCAACGACAAGCACATTGAGATCATCGTTCGCCAGATGCTGCGCAAGGTGAAGATCACCGATCCGGGCGACACCTCGCTGCTCTGGGGCGACCAGGTCGACAAGCTCGATTTCGAGGCGGAGAACAAAAAGGTGAGCGAGCAGGGGGGCAAGCCGGCGGAAGCCGTGCCGGTTCTCCTCGGCATCACCAAGGCCTCTCTCGAGACCGACAGCTTCATCTCCGCGGCCTCCTTCCAGGACACGACCCGTGTTCTCACGGAAGCGGCCACGCTGGGCAAAGTCGACCGTCTGCGCGGATTCAAAGAGAACGTCATCATGGGCCATCTTATCCCGGCGGGCACGGGCTTCCCGGCGCACCGCGAGATCCGTCTCGTCGAGAAAGGCGAGCCGGTTGGCGCCCCTGTGCTCGAGGAGCCGGAAATTCAGCCGGCCATCGGCTGAGCCTCTTTCCGCGACCATTTCCGAAAGTCGAACCGGTTCCGGCCGGTTCGACTTTCGTGTTTTGGGAGTAAACTCCCTCATGTCGATCGCAACCAAAACCGGCGACTCGGGCGAGACCTCCCTCATGTACGGCCGCCGGGTTTCCAAGGCCGACCCGCGGGTGGAGGCCTACGGCTCCGTGGACGAACTCAACGCCGCGCTGGGCGTGGTCCGCGTCATGGCCGGCGGCGACTCCTTCCTGCAGGACCAGGTCCATGCGGTGCAAAAGGAGTTGATCGTCGTCATGGGCGAACTGGCCACCGCGCCGGCGGATCTGGCCCGCTATACGGCCGACGGTTTCCATCTGACCACGGGGGAGATGGTGGAGGGTTTGACCAGGGCGGTGGAACACCTCGAACAGGAGAAGCTGGTCAATTTCAAGGGCTGGGCCATCCCGGGCGACACGCCTGTGGGAGCGGCCCTGGACGTGGCCCGGACCACCTGCCGGCGGGCTGAGCGCCGGGTGGCCTTCCTGAGCGCAGGGGAGACCCCGGTGAACCCCGAAATTCTCCGTTTTCTGAACCGGCTTTCCGACCTGTGCTGGCTCCTGGAACGTTACGCCGCCCAGAGGCAAAACAGCCCTGCCGGGAGCCAAATTTAGGCTCGATTTTCTGTTTGCCTAAGCAGGCTTCCTGTAGCACCTTCCACGTCCCGCCGCGCCCAGCGTCTGGAGCGGCTTTTTCTGTATGGCGACTACGACTGAATTAATCCCTGAATTGCTCGAGGCAGGTGTCCATTTTGGCCACCAGACCAAGCGCTGGAATCCCAAGATGCGCCCGTTCATTTTCGAACAGCGCAACGCCATCTACATCATCAACCTCGATGAGACCGTCAAACAGCTGCAGCGAGCGACCGATTTTCTGCAGGAAGTGACCCGCAAAGGCGGCAAGATCCTTTTTGTCGGCTGCAAAAAGCAGGCCCAGGAAGCGGTCAAGGAAGCGGCCACCGCCTGTGGTCAGTTTTACGTAAACCAGCGCTGGCTGGGCGGCACGTTGACCAACCTCACCACCATTCGCAAGAGCATCGGACGCCTGAAGTACATCGAGGAGATCGAGCAATCGCCCGAGTACAAGAAGATGGGCAAGCAGGAGCTGGCCGCGCTGGGCCGCGAAGCCGCCAAGCTGCGCCGGAATCTGGACGGGATCATTGAGATGCACCAGCTTCCGGATGCCATGGTGATCATTGATACGACCCGCGAGCAAAACGCGGTCAATGAGGCGCGGCGCCTGAATATTCCCACGGTCGCGATCGTTGATACGAACGCCGATCCGGAGATTGTCGATTACCCCATCGCCGGCAACGACGATGCCATCCGGGCCATTCGCGTGCTCCTGCAAAAGCTGGTGGACGCCATCGTTTCCTCGAGTGGCGAGGCGCGCATCCGCGAGCAGGTGGAGATGGCCGGCGTTTCCGCCTAGGCCCCTCCTTTTCCGCCCCCTTTCCATGAGCACAGGCACCACCAACGTTGATCCGCAGCTGGTCAAGCAACTCCGCGAAAAGACCAACGCGGGCATGATGGATTGCAAACGCGCCCTGAGCGAGACCAACGGCGACATCAACAAGGCCGAGGCGCTCCTTCGCACCAAGGGGATCGCCAGCGCGAGCAAGAAGTCCTCCCGGGCCACCCGCGAGGGCATTGTCGCCTCCTACATCCATCTCCAGGGCAAGGTGGGCGTTCTCCTGGAAGTGGGCTGTGAGACCGATTTCGTGGCCAAGAACGAAAATTTCCGCGAGTTCGTGAAGGATATCACCCTGCACATCGCCGCGGCCCATCCCCTTTACGTCAGTCGCGAGCAGGTGCCGGCCGAGATGGTTGAGGCCGAGCGCGCCATCTTCGTCGGCCAGGTCAAGGACAAGCCGGCGAACGTGGTGGATAAAATCGTGGAAGGGAAACTGGAGAAGTTCTACAGCTCCATCTGCCTGCTGGAGCAGGCTTTCATCAAGAATCCCGATCACACCATCAAGGAGCTCGTCTCGAGCAAGATTTCCGAACTCGGCGAGAACATCGTCATCCGCCGGTTCACCCGCTATTCGGTCGGGGAAGCCCTTCCCGGCAGCGGGGACGAAGCCAACGCCGCGGCCTGAGGCCGGCGCCCTTTTTCCGATACGCGCAACCGTGCCGGTTGCTGCGTTTTTCTAGTGCAGCGCCTTTCCAAGGCGCTTCCCGGCGTGACCGTGCACTGACGCGCGGAGCCGGAGGAAAACAAGGATTAACGAGGGAGAAAATGAAACTGGAATCGTTGCAGACACTGTTGGAAGAAGAACTTAAGGACCTTTACAGCGCGGAGAAGCAGCTGGTGAAGGCCCTGCCGAAGATGGCCAAAAAGGCCTCCTCGGAGGAGCTCCGGGCGGCCCTGGAAGAGCACCTCGAGGTGACAAAAGGTCAGGTGGACCGGCTCGAAAAGGTCTTTAAAAGCCTGGGTAAGCCGGCCAAGAGCAAGACCTGCAAGGCCATGAAGGGTTTGATTGAAGAGGCGAGCGAAATCCTGGAAGAGGATGCCACCGACGAGGTCCTCGACGCCGGCATCATCGCCGCGGCGCAGAAGGTGGAGCATTACGAGATCGCCAGCTACGGCACCGTCCGGACCTGGGCCCGCCTCTGCGGCGAGGACAAGGCCGCCGACCTGCTCCAGGAAACCCTGGATGAGGAAGGCGAAGCCGACGAGAAGCTGACGTCGCTGGCGGAGAGCGTTGTCAACCCGGAGGCGCAGGCCAACGGCAAGGCGCCCTCGCGCGGCACCAAAAAGAAATCGTCGTCGCGCCGGTAGGCTGGGCACGGAAAAGCTTGAGCCATCGCGGTCCGACCGGCCGCGATGGCTCTTTTCTTTTTCCCTCCTATACTCGGATCGATGGGTTTGGCGGAATACAAGCGGAAGCGGAACTTCGGCGTCACGGCGGAGCCCAAGGGAGGCAAAGCACTGCCCAAAAAAGTGAAGGGCGCGTCCCGCTTCGTGATCCAGAAGCACGACGCCAGCCGGCTGCATTACGATTTTCGGCTCGAGATGGACGGCGTCCTCAAGTCGTGGGCGGTTCCGAAAGGGTTGCCCCTGGAGAAAGGGGAGAAACACCTCGCGGTGGAGGTGGAGGACCATCCGGTGGAGTACGCGACCTTTGAGGGAGTGATTCCGGAGGGCCAGTATGGCGGCGGCACCGTGATGCTGTGGGACGAGGGGACCTACTCCGTCTTTGGCGAGAATCCCTTGCAGGCGCTCAAGAAAGGCCGGCTGCATCTGGTTCTGGACGGGAAAAAGGTGCGGGGAGAATGGGCCCTGATCCGCACCCGGATGGAGGCCGGCAAGCCGCAGTGGCTCCTCCTTAAGGCCACCGAGGATCACAAGCGCATCACCAAAAAGTCCGATGACCAGTCGGCCGTCACCGGCCGTTCCATGAAAAAAATCGCGTCCGATCGTGACGCCGAATGGGAATCAAACCGCGCGGACGACCCGGCTTCGTCCCGGTTGAAAAGCCGGGTCCGGCGGGCTGTAAAAAAAAAGGAAAGCGCGCCCCGACGCCGTCCGGGAAAGGCAAAGAAAAACGGACCTGAGCTTCCGGCCGGCCTGCCGCGAAAGAACCCAGGTTTCATCTCACCCATGAAACCAAAGCTCGTCTCCGAGCCGCCCGCGGGGGAGGGCTGGGTCTACGAGCTGAAGTTCGACGGAATCCGCGCGCTGGCGGTGAAAAAGGGGAGGCAGGTGCAGCTTGTCTCGCGCAACGGCAACCAGTTGGCCGGTCGATTCCCGGAGGTCAGCTCGGCCTTTGCCCGTCTCGGGACGGAGGAATTCGTGGTTGATGGCGAAGTGGTGGCGCTCGATCCGAAGGGGAGAACCTCTTTTCAACTGCTGCAGTCGCGTGAGGCCGATGCCAGGCCGGCTCCGCTTTGCTATTACGCCTTTGACCTCCTGCAAGCGTCCGGGCATGACCTGACCGGGCTTCCCCTGCGGGAGCGCAAGGAGCTGCTCGAGGCGCTTCTTGGAAAGGACGATCCCATGCTGCGGTATTCGGGCGAGATCGGTGGATCGCCGGAAAAGCTGCTGCGCGAGATTCAGCGTCTCGGCCTGGAGGGGATCATCGGCAAGCGGCATGACTCGGTTTATGAAGCCGGGCGCCGCAGCGGGGCCTGGATCAAGTTGAAATGCCTGAACGAGCAGGAATTCGTCATTGGCGGGTTCACCCCCCCGGCCGGCTCGCGCAAGCACTTTGGCGCCGTCCTGGTCGGTTATTACGAGAAGAAGCGGCTGCTTTTCGCGGGCAAGGTCGGAACCGGGTTTGACGGGAGGATGCTGCGCGACCTGGCCCGCCGGTTTGAGGATTATGCGCAGGAGGAGTGCCCGTTTGCCGATCTGCCCTCAAAAGCGGGCGGGAAGTGGGTCCAGGGTATCACCCCGGCGGCCTTCCGGCGCTGCCACTGGCTCCGGCCGGAGCTGGTGTGCCAGGTGCGGTTCGCGGAATGGACGCGGGAGGGCAAGCTGCGCCAGCCGGTTTTTCACGGTTTACGGGAAGACAAGGCCCCCCGGGAAGTCGTGCGCGAAAAGGCCTGAGCTCGCCCCTTGCCGAGGGCGAAGAAAGCTGCATACTTCCCACTCCTGCGCGCCCTGACATCCGGGGCGGTGGACCCGGCTGGGTAGCTCAGTTGGTAGAGCAGAGGACTGAAAATCCTCGTGTCGGGGGTTCAATTCCCTCCCCAGCCACCATGCCGGCAGTTGACCGGGATGACGATGCGGCGCATGTCATGGCCATGAAACGTAAAGCATCGGCAGAATGGAAAGGGGATCTCAAGACCGGCCAGGGGACGATCTCCACGGAAAGCACCGTCCTGAGCAGCACGCACTATTCGTTCAGCAAACGATTCGAGGAGGAAAAGGGGACCAACCCGGAAGAGTTGATCGCGGCGGCGCATGCCGGCTGTTTTTCCATGGCCCTTTCGGGGCAACTGGGCGCGGCCAATCTGAAGGCGGAAAGCATTCGCACGACCGCCTCGGTTTCGCTGGAGAAGGGGGACGGCGGCTTTGCCATCACCGCGATTCACCTGGAAGTCGCGGCGCGGGTGCCCGGGGCGGACGAGGCGGCCTTCGCGAAGGCGGCCCAGGCGGCGAAAGAGGGGTGTCCGGTCTCCAAAGTGTTGAACGCCAAGATCAGCATGGAAGCGAAGCTGGAAGGCTGAAGACCGGCCGGGGCGGAGGGGGCGCGGCGGATCCCTCTGTACGCAGAAGACCGCGTTGCGGGTTCGAGCCGCAACGCGGTCAACGCTAAGGGAGACTGGCTACCAGAGGTTCTTGTTTTTTCCCCCGCCGCCTTTTCCGCCCCCGCCTCCCCCGCCACCGGAGGAGCTGTTGTTCTTGTTCTTATTTCCACCCTTCTTGCCGCCACCTTTGGCGTCTTTGCTGGGTTTCAGGTCGCGAACTTTAGGTTTAGTTGGCATTTACTTGTTTTTTTTGTTTTTGGGTTCGTCGCGTTGGGGATTGGACCCTCTGCGATGAAGGTTGGTCGGTCTTTAGTTGTTCTTGTTACCGAAGCCGCCGCCTTTTCCGCCGCCGCCGCCGCTCGCTGCCGCCGCCGACGTTATTTCCTTTGCTTCCCCCGCCGCCGAGGTTGTTGCTCTTGGATTTACCGCCGCCGCCGCCGCCTTTGGCGTCTTTCTGGGGCTCCAGGTCGCGGATTGTTGGTTCGGGTTTCGGGTCGTTTTGTTTGTCCATGGTGTGTTACTGGTTGTGTTGGTTTGTTGGTTTGTTATCTGAAGAGGCCCCGAAGATCTGCCTTCCGCCGCTGACATCCCCTTTTGGGAGAAGATCATCGAGCCGGATCAGCTTTTCTTTTCTGCGCTTGGGCTTCCGGGCTTCTGGCCCTTCTGCCGGCGCATTTTCTGTATCCTTCGAGTCGCTCACGTTGCCCAATACATTATCAGTATCCGTGCCAGACCCCATTTTCCGTCCTTAACGAACCTCGACAATAATGTATAAGACACTGTAAACGAGAAGGTTACAAAGAGGCAAATGAGCGAAAATAGGTTGAAAGCGGTCTCGGCGAAACCCTTAAAAAGGCACTAAAACGATACATCCACTGGCCTTATTCTGACCCTTCGGTGGTCGAGTTCTGGGCCATTGCTCGCAAATGGCGGGCAAGGGTGGCACGCGAGATTCCCAGCATCCGGGCGGTCCGCCGTTGGTTGCCGTTCATGTGACTGTAGACCGCCCGGATATGGCGCTGCACCGCGCTGCTCAGGGACAGGTCGTGATTCTCCTCCGTGGGGCCAGGCGCAAGACCCGAAGCGGCTGCGGCCGGCGGATCTCCCGGGCCGGGGTTTGTCACGGCCGCGTGGGAAACGGCCAGGTCAGGCGGGAAAACGACGTGGTGGGGCATGATGACCGAGCCCTCGCAAAACAGAGTCATGGTGCGAACGGTGTGGCTGAGTTCGCGCAGGTTTCCCCGCCAGTCGTGCGCGAGCAGCTTGGCCATGGCCGTGGGGTGAATGGCGGTGATTTCCTTGCCTTCGCTCGCCGCGGAATGTTTCAGCTCGCCGGCGATCAACGGGGGCAGCTCTTCCAGGCGTTCACGCAAGGGCGGGATGAGGAGGGTCAGGCCGTTCAGGCGATGGTAGAGATCCTCCCGAAACTTTCCCTGGCGAACGCGTTCCCGCAGCGAGCAGTTGGTGGCGCAGATGATGCGAACGTCGGAGGTCAGCATCCGTTCCGACCCAAGCCGCTCGAATTCCCCGTATTCGAGTGCCCGCAGGACCTTGACCTGGGCGAGCGCGCTCATGTCCGCGATTTCGTCGAGGAAGAGGGTGCCGCCGTCCGCCAGCTCGAACTTTCCCTTCACCGTCTGCTGCGCTCCGGTGAAGGCGCCCCGTTCATGACCAAAGAGCTGGGATTCGAGGAGAGAATCGGTCATGGCCGAGGCGTTAAAGGCGATGAACGGCTGTTTGGCCCGGGTGGAGGAGTTGTGAATGGCGTGGGCCAGGAGCGTCTTGCCGGTCCCGGTCTCCCCGAGGAGGACGACGGGAACGTCGGAGCGGGCGGCGAGGGCGGCGAGGCGCAGGCAGCGGGCCATGGCCTCATTCGTCGTGGCCAAATCCTCCACGCGCAGGTCGGAGAGCGTCCGCTGCATCAGCCGGCTAGTTTACCGCGAGGTTTTCCTTGAGTTCCTTGATCGGCTCGAAGAACGACTCGATCAGGGTTCTCTTGCCGGTAACGATGCGGGCTTCGCCGCGCATCCCGACGCGCAGGGCGAGCTTGGGCGGCCTTTTTTCCCAGTCCTGGATGGTGGCGACCCCGACGAAGCGGGGTCCTTCCTGCGAGTTGACGGCGGAGGGGCTGATCCAGTCGAGACGGGCGTTGACGGCGCCATAGCGCTGGTAGGGGAAGGCGTCGAAAAAGAGCTTGGTGCTGAGCCCGGCGGTGAGCTTGGAAAGCCCGGCCTCGGAGAGGAGGAGCCGGGCTTGCGGGGTGGCCTCGACCCGGGCGAGCTGGCAGAGTTCCTGGCCATTCTGGACCACGTTGCCGACGCTGCGCTGGGAAACGGAAATAACCACGGCATCGTAGGGGGCCTGCACGGTCAGGAGGCTGAGCTGGCTGTTCTCGAGGTCGCCCTGCAGGGCGGCGAGTTTGACCCGGAGTTTCCCGATCTCCGAGACGGCATCGCCGCGCTGGCGGGCATGATCGGTCTCCATTTTTTGCCGGTCCAGGATCACCTGCTGCAGGGTTCTCTGCGCCACGCTCTGGTCCTTCTCGGACTCAGCGAGGTCGAGGCCGAGCTGGAGCAGTTCCACCTGGGAAATGCCGCCGGTCTTGGAGAGTTTCTCCATGCGCTCGACGAGTTCGCGGCTGGTGGAGGCGTGTTTCTCGCGAAATTCGACCTCGCTTTTGGCCTGCTCGATCTCGGCCTCCTTGATCTTTCTGCTGGGCGGCGAAAGCGGCATCCGCGCGTTCCAGGTTTTCCTCCTGCGCTTTGAGATCGGCCTCGGTGGTCCTGAGATCGGTGTTCCAGCTCCTGATTTCGTCCGAGCGCAGAACAAACAATTCCTCTCCCTTCTTCACCGTCTGGCCCTCGCGCGCGGCGACCTTGGTGACGACGGCCTGGCGGGGCGACTGGATCGGATCGGCGCCATCCTGCGGGACGAGGACAAACGGGCAATCCACCGTCTCCGGCAGGCGCACGATGATGGTGGCGAGGACGGCGACAATGAACATGGCGATGAGGAGGCGGGAAGCCGCCCGGATGATCCAGGGGGGTGGATCCTGCGGGAGCATTTCCGACTCGGACTCGAAGGAATTGGAGGACGCCATGGGATATGCCTAGTGGAAACCGGACTGCTGGCTGGAGAGATAAAAGTAGAGACCGCGCTGTTCCATGAGCTGGTCGTGATTGCCGGCCTCGGCGATGCGGCCTTTTTCCAGGACCACGATGGTATCCGCATCGCGGATGGTGCTGAGGCGGTGGGCGATGGCGAGGGTGGTGCGGCCGGCCATGAGGCGCCCGAGGTTGTTCTGGATGGCGCGCTCCGACTCGGTATCCAGGGCGCTGGTGGCCTCGTCGAAAATGAGAATCGGCGGGTTGTTATAGATGGCGCGGGCGATGGCGATGCGCTGTTTCTGCCCGCCGGAAAGGGAAAGCCCCGATTCGCCGATCTTGGTTTCGTAGCCCATGGGGAGGCGCATGATGAAATCGTGGGCGGCGGCGGCGGAAGCGGCCGCGAGGACCCGGTCGAGATCCGGCTCCGCATCCCCGAAGGCGATGTTGCGGGCGATCGTCTCGTTAAACATGTGGTTCTCCTGGAGAACCATGCCGACGTGCCGCCGGACGTCGCGGTAATTCAGGCTCTTCAGGTCGACGTTATCGAAAAGAATGGTCCCCTCGGTCGGCTCGAGCAGTCCGGCGATGAGCTTGATCAGGGTGGTCTTGCCGCAGCCGCTGCGCCCGACGAAGGCGATCATCTTGCCGGGGGCGATGTCGAGATTGAGGTCGCTCAGGATGTTGGGCGCCTCGGGTCCGCCGTAGCGGAAGCTGACGTTGCGCAGCTCGATCCGGCCTTCAAGGCTGTGCACCGGGGTGAGGCGGGAACGGTCGCGACCCTGCTCCGGTTCCTGCTCGAAGATGTCGTTCAGGCGATTGAGAAGAACGGAGGAGAACTGGAGATTGTCCCAGACGCCGAGGGTGCGCAGGATGCCGCCGTAAGCCATGGCGGTGAGGGAACTGAAAGCGACGAAGCCGCCGACGCTGATGGCGCCGGACATCACCTGGTTGGCCCCGACCCAGAGGAAGACAGCGGTGGAAACAAGCCCGATCGTGGTCAGGACACTGTCGTAGGACATGACGATAAAGCTGCTCCGGAAGATCTTTTTCGAGACGGCGAGGAACTCGTTCAGCATCAGGTCGCGAAAGACGCCCTCGGCCGCGGCGGCTTTGACCGCCTCGATGCCCTTGATGGCGTCGATCTGGTGCGAGCTGTATTTGCCCTGGCTTTCCTCGACATCGGCAAAGAGCGGCCGCAGGATTTTGACGGAAAAATACATCAGCCCGACGTAGAAGGGGGTGGTCGCGAGGAAGGCGAACATGAGGAATGGGCTGTAGACCATCATCAGCCCCAGGGAACCGACCAACTGGATCAGGGCCAGGAGGGCGCCGATGCCCTCGCCCACGGCGAACTGGCGGACTTCGCGGGCCCCGTCGAGACGCCGCTGGATGTCGCCGGTGCGCCGGCTCGTGAAATACGTCATGGGCAGGGAGAGGAGCTGCCGGCTGAGGAAATCGAGAATGGCGGTATCGAGACGAACCGCGGTGAAGGAGAGAAGGTATTCCTGCGCGAGCGAGGCACCCTGGACGAAGATGATCGCGAGGGCCATGCCGAGGAGAATGGTGGAAAGAAGGTCGATATCCTTTTCCACGATGACCTTGTCGACCACCATCTGGGTGAAGATGGGAAAGAGGAGCTGGAGGACGCTGATGGCGACGGAAAGGATCAGGACCTGGATGAGGATGTGCTTGAACTTCGCGATGAAGGGAAGAACCCAGTTGATGGAAGGTTTGCTCTCCGGCGCCTGTTCAAAGGCGGGCGTGTAATCAAAAAGCGCGGCGTACCCCGACCAGTTCTCCTCGAACTCCTTGCGCGGGATCTTGCGCAGGCCAAGCGCCGGGTCGGCCACGCGGACAAAAGTGTCCTGCACGTCGTAAAGGACCATCCAGTGGTTGCCTTCCCAGTGCACGATGGCCGGGAGCGGCATGAGCGAGAGATTGCGGATGGAAACCTTGAGGGCCCGGGCGGCGAGGCCCAGTTCGTTCGCAGCCCGGCAAAGCGCCTTCAGGCTGGTCCCGTCCGTGGCGGTGTGACAAAGCTGCCGGATCCGGGCGAGGCTGACCTTGCGTCCGAAATGGCGGCAAATCATCCCGAGACTGGCGGCGCCGCAATCCATCTCGTCGATCTGCTGGATATGCTCAAAACGCTTGATCCGGCCGGTGCGTTTCTTGAAGAAACCCTCCTCGTCGGCAAAAGGATGCTTCGGATCCTCCACCGGCGGGGGCCGTTCGGCCGCGCCATCCAGGGCCGTCTTGTCGTGCGTCCGCGTTTCCGCCGGCAGGAGCTCGGTCGAAAAATCGAGCGGGACCCGCGCCTCCGTTTCGAGCTGGTACTGGGCCAGCCGTTCCTCGAGGAGCTTTTCAAACTCGGGGAAGTGCCGCTTCAGGTCCTGCACTGCCTCGGGCTCGAGGGCCAGCAGCCGGCAATCGGAGAATGCTTCCACGGAAGCGGCGCGGGAGGACCCGTTCAGGATCGAGAGTTCGCCGAAGAAATCGCCGTCGCGGTAAAAGGCGAGATTCTTCTGGGAACCATTGTTCTGGGCAAAGGCCCGGGCGCGCCCTTTCTCGAGGATATACATGGGGCCGGCCGGCGCTCCCTCCTCGATGATGAGGTTGCCCTTTTCGACCTGCACCGGCTCGAGCTTGGCGATGAGGCTGCGGAGCGCGCTCGCGGGCAGGCGCCCAAAATTGCTGAACTCGTAGAGGAAACCCTGCAAGGCGCGATGGCGGGCCGTCAGCTCAATATGCTGCTTCAGGTCGGGGATTCTCTCGGCCAGTTCAAAAAAGTCGGTCCGGGCCAGGCGAAGCGCCTCCACCCCGGTGCTGCAGCGAACGGTGGCGGCCCGGGTGCCGCCATCGGAAAGGGCGGCTTCGCCGAAAATATCGCCCGGACGCAGGGTGCCGAGCGCGATCTCCTCTCCATTGGGCTGCATCTTGATCGCGCGCGCCCGGCCGGAAATGATGACGTAGACGGCGTCGGCGGGATCGCCCTGGCGGACAATGATCTCGCCGAAATCGAACTGTTCCTCGCGGAGGAGGGGACGAAGCTTGTCGAAATGTTCCTCCGGGAGGAGCCGGAAGAGGGAGGACCGCCTGAGTAAATCTTCGTCGCGCGTCTTCATTCTTCGATCATCTGGTAAAAGAGGCGCCACTGGATGTGGACGCCGCAAAGCTCGTCGAAGTGGCGCTGCAGGATGGCCTGCTGCACCCGGCCGCTGACCATCTCGTCCTCCAGGCTGGGTTCGATCTTGCTGGTGACCCGTCCGATCTCAAAAACGTCTCCCTGCTCGATCGGCCCGAGGACCGCACCGGGCGAAACGCTGAGATATTTTTGTTGCCAGTCCTCGTTCACGTTTTCGAGCACCACCTGCGACTGGCGATAGGGATACCCTCCTTCGTCCGCCACTTCCTTCATGGTCATGCCGTCTTCGCGTACGCAAAGCAAGGCTTCATTCGCCGCATCAAGTGAATCAAACTGGATCACCTCGAGCTCGAAACGGGTCAGGGGCAGACGGAGGGAGGATAGTTCCTCGGCCCGCGCCTGCGGGTTCACGAGAGAGCCACTGCGGGCGCGGTAGGCGGCTTCCGCCTCCAGGGCGTGGTCCAGCCAGGCCTTTTCGCGATCGATCTGTCCCAGCCAGGCCTCGACCTCCTCCTCCCGGAGCCCGTGGCGCTCGAGAAATTCCTCCCGGGCCCGGGCAACCGCCGCCGGGTCCACCTCTTCTTCAGCCCGTCGCACGGCCACCCGCCAGCCCAGCTGCGTGGCGATCCGTTCGAGCTCGTCGGAGAAAAGAAGGTGGGCGGCAAAAAGTTCCTTCAGCTCTTTCCCGGCCCCGGGGTAGGCCTGGTCGGGGAGGTCGATTCTGACTGTCCGCGCCCAGTAACGGCGGCTGAAGAAGTCGCCGAAATCATTCATGTCGAGCCCGCGGGCGGAGAGCCATTTCTCCGTCTCCTCCGCCGTGATCAGGTCGTGCTGATAACGAAAGGCGTCCGCGGCTTCGTCGAGGGCGTCCCCCTCGATCTCCAGGTCATCCTGGTGGGCCTTTTTTTCCGCCTCCACTCCCCGCAGGAAGTCCGCCCAAATCGGGCCCAACTCTCCGCGGAAAAGGGCGCCATCAATCACATCGCGCAAGGTGTAAGTCTGGTTACCCGACTCAAATACCGTTACATCCTGCCGTGCCTTTTCCTCTGTCGCGGTCATGAACCGCTTGTTTTATGATAATTGGTCGGAAGAAGTCCAGAGAACCTTGCCGGTCGCCCGACGATCGTGGCTGCAGGCGCGCGCAGCGCCGATCGACTCTTCGGCAGGAAGCAGGATGATCAGGCCGCGAGCAGCGGGGAAACCGGACGGGCGGATTCAACACCCCCGAACTTCGGATAAAGAAAGCGAGCCACCACGCTGGAGCGCTTGGCCAGGGCCGACGCCCGCCGCAATCCGGCCTCGGCGAGGAGGTGGAGAGCGCTTTCCATGAGCAGGGCGGCAAAGCCCCGGTTCCGATATTCCATCAGGATGCAGGGTCCGGGGGCGAGGTGATACTCCGACTCCGGGTCGAGGGAGAGCATGGTGGCGCCGATGATGCGCTGGCCATGCTTGAGCACGAGACCGGCATGCAAACCGCTCTCGGGGGCAAAGGCTCCCTCCAGCCATTGGTCGATCAACTCGCTCATTTCCTGAAGCTCCGGGTTCCACGACGAATCGAGGACGAAGGAGGTGGCAATGGCCCGGCGGATTTCCTGCTCGTCGCCTTCCTCTGCGGGCAGGACGCGATAATGTTCCGGCGCGCCGAGGCCGGGCGGCGGAAGCTGCGTCAAGTCCCACGAAAAACGTGTCCAGTTATCCCTTCTCATAAGTCGGGGGCGCCCGGTCGAGAGACCGGAAACAACCCTTCCCGGAGGTGTTAACGCGGCAACCATGGTTGTGAGACGCACTTTCCTGCGTCACCCAAGTTAAAATCGTGGCGCCGCCCCTCCCCGGATGGGACAAAACGGCGCGGTTGGCTTCAGATCGACTGGACGGCCTTCATCGTCTCGTGGAACGACTGGTAAAGTTCGCGGTATTGGGCGACGCCGCGGCGAAGGACCGGCTTGAAGTTGGCGAGGTCGGCCACGTTGACGATCTGGTCAACGCTTTGCACGAAGGCGCTCATGGCGTCGTTGGTGGCGAAGCGATGGCTGAGGAGGACGACGAAGTGCTGGCGGCGCTGGGCGCCGGTCGTGCTCGTCATGTAGCGCAGGATTGGGTTGGCCTGGAGGGTGGATCCCTTGAAGGTCTCGTAGATCACGACCACATCGTAATTGTAGGTCTTGAGTTTGAGGAGAACGTCCTCCTCGTAGAGGCCGAGGTGGACCTTGTAGGAGATGTCGATCAGCTGCGGCACGATCACCTTCTGATATTGCTGGTGATCGACGCAGACGAGGGCGGTGTTATCGCCGGCGTCGAAGAAGGAGGAATCGTTGGTCTGGATCATGGCGGTTTAGCGGAAGGCGTTGGCGGGAAGGTCGAGGCGAAGTCCGGAATCGAGGTCGCTGTCGATGCCGCGCGCCTTCTGAATCAGGTCGAGCCCGCGGGCGATCCGGCCTTTGCGGCTGGCATAAAGCCGGGCCGTGTTTTCGTCGATGGCGCCGTTTTCGTAGGCATTGAGGATCGACTGGTCGAAGGTGAGCCAGCCGAAGGGGGTGCTGGCCTCGATGATTTCGTAGAAGTTGCGGTGTTCACCTTCGCCAAGAGCGATGGTTTCCTTGGTCCGCAGATTGTTGCCCATGATCTCGGCAAGGAGATGACGGCCGCCGCCGGCCCGGGGGACGAGGCGCTGGCTCACGATGTAGCGAAGGGTGTCGGAAAGGCGGAGGCGCAACTGCTGTTCTTCGCCGAGGGAGAAGAGGCCGAGGATGCGGTTGATCGACTGGCCGGCGTCGACCGTGTGCAGGGTGCTGAGGACGAGGTGACCGGTCTCGGCCGCCATGAGGGCGACCTCGACGGTGGCGCGGTCGCGCATTTCGCCTACGAGGATGACCTTGGGAGCCTGGCGCAGGGCGGCGCGCAGGCCGTTGGGATAGTTGTTAAAATCGTGGCCCAGCTCGCGCTGATTAAAGGTGGCGCGGTGAGACCGGTGGATGAACTCGATCGGGTCCTCCAGGGTCACGATATGCACGGCCTGCTTTTCGTTGATCTCGTTCAGGAGAGCGGCCAGCGTCGTGGTCTTGCCGCTGCCGGTGGCGCCGGTGACCAGGATAAGGCCGGTCTTTTCGCGCGCGATCTCCTCGAAGATGGGCGGCAGTTCGAGGCCGCCCAGCGTCGGGATCTGGGCCTGCAGCTTGCGCATGACAATGGAGAACTGGCCCTGTTGCCGGAAGATATTGACGCGGAAACGCGCCTCCTCCCCCAGGGTGTAGCTGCAGTCGCAGGAGCCCCCAGTGAGATAATCGTAGAGAAGACGACGGTTGCCCTGCATCAAAGTCAGGGCGATCTGCTCGGTCTGGTGCGGCGTCAGGGCCTCAATCGGCGGATCGACGAAGACCGGCTTGAGTTCGCCGAAGTCCTCCACCTGGAGGGGACGGCCGACGGAAAAATTGAGGTCGGAAATGCCGTCATACGTCTGCAGCATGGCCGAAAGAATGCGGTCGAGGTCGGGAATTCGCATGGCGGGGCGATTTATTCGTCGGTGAGGTCGGTCGGCGGGTTCTTGAGGAAGGGCCGGAATTTTTTCTTATCGAGGCACTTGTCGTAGGCTTCCTCGGGAGAGATGCGGGCCTCGCGGAGGTGCTCCATGATGGCGTCGTCGAGCGGCTGGTTGCCCTTTTTCTTGCCCACCTGGATCATGCCGGGGATCTGGTGGGTCTTGGCCTCGCGGATCAGGTTGGCAATGGCCATGTCGACCACGAGGATCTCGAGGGCGGCAACGCGGCCGGGCCGGTCGATGCGCTTGAACAGGTTCTGGGCGATGACGCCCTTGAGCGACTCGGCCAGGGTGGTGCGGATCTGGTTTTGCTGGCTGGTCGGGAAGACATCAACCACGCGGTCGACCGCCTTGGAGGCGCTGGAGGTGTGGAGCGTGCCGAAAACAAGGTGGCCGGTGGCGGCGGCGGTGAGCGCGAGCTCAATGGTCTCGAGGTCGCGCATTTCGCCGACGAGCAGGATATCGGGATCTTCGCGCAGGGCGCCGCGGAGGGCGGCGGCGAAGGAGCGGGTATGGACGCCCACCTCGCGGTGCTGCACCAGGCAATTCTGGCTGCGGTGCACAAACTCGATCGGGTCCTCCACCGTGATGATGTGGTCGTGCCTTTGCAGGTTCGCGTAATCCATCATGGCCGCGAGCGTGGTCGACTTGCCGGAGCCGGTCGGGCCGGTGACCAGAATGAGACCTTTTTTCAGGAGCGGAAATTTTTTCAGGACCGGCGGCAGGTTCAACTGCTCGACCGTCAGGACCGTGGAAGGAATCAGGCGGAAGACCGCGGAGATGCCGTATTTCTGCTGGAAAAAGTTGGCGCGGTAGCGGGCGACGCCCGGCACTTCATAGCCGAAATCGACGTCGGAAGTTTCCTCGAAGAGTTTGATCTTACCCTCCGGGGCGATCTCATAGACCATGGCCTTGAGTTCGTCGTTGGCGAGCGCGGGGTAGTCGACCCGGATCAGCTCGCCATTGATGCGAAGCATCGGCGGGTTGTTCGTGGAAAGGTGAAGGTCCGAGGCCTTTTGCTCGGACATAAGTTTGAAGAAAGCGTCAATGCGAGCCATGGGCGTGGTCCCATGGTGAAGCTAAATCGGTGCCATCGGGCGGGCTTTCCACGACCCGCCCGGACTTACCCGGGCCCGCCAGGGCCGGCGTCAAGGGTCGAGCGCACCTGCTCGAGCAATTTCTCGCGACTGTAAGGCTTGGGAATAAAACCCCGCAGGCCCTTGGCGAGCATGTTTCCCAGCTTGCCCTGTTCCGCGAAACCGCTGCTCAGGACCACGTTGACCTGGGGATTGAGCGTGCGCAGTTCATCGAAGACCGCATCCCCATCCATGACCGGGAGAAAGAAATCGAGGATGACCAGCCCGATATGGCGGCTGATCTGCTGGTAAATGCGCAGGGCCTCGAAACCGTCCTTGGCCAGGATGACGCGGTAGCCTTCTTCGGCCAGCATCTCGGCAGCCAGCTCGGAGATTTCGGGCTCGTCGTCCACCAGCAAGATGAGCTCCCGGCGGCCTTTGGCGTTGCGCACGGAAATCTCCGGAGGGATCTCCGCGGAAATCGGGAAGGGGACGGTGGCACCCGGCGAATCCGACGGGCGCGGAGGCCGCGACGCCTGTTTTGGCGCGGGCGAAGATGGCGAAGGCTGCTCTCTGGATGAGGAAGGCGAAGGGACCACCTTGAAGGGAATGGTGGACCGGACGGGCGCCGGCCCGGGTTTGCTGGTGCTGCCCGTGAGAATGCGGGAGGTGACACGGTCAAAAAGCGCCTGCGCGGTCTTGGTGGCCATCTCGACATGCTCGCTCAGCGTCTCGAGATATTTGCCCTCTCCCTTTTGCTGCCGTGCCAGGTCGGCATAGCGGGAGACCTGCTGCAACTGGGAGTTGAGCTCGGTCGAAGTGGTGGCAATCCACTTCAGGTCATCGTGATCTAACATGAATCCTTCATTCCTCTCGCGCTATGTCCGAATCATTGCGCTCGCTGACATAAGCCCAGCAGACACAGCCTAAAACCGAGCCGAGGGCGAGGGCAAATAACGCAATGCTTAACATAGATCAGAGGAAGAAAAAATCAGCACGCTTTGTGCCCTTTTGAAAATGTGGCGTCAACCGCATTCTGCCCGGGTCACAAGAATGTCACACCAAAAAAATCGCGAAAGACCTTTTGGTAGACCGGTCGCTTCATCGGGGGCAGCCACTCCAGGCGGAAATCGGCGGGCTGAATCCAGCGGAGTTGGCGAAACTCGGGGGCGGCGGTGGCGGCGGTAATGACGGCGTCTGCGTCGCGGCAGAGTTCGACCAGAAAATATTCCTGTTCCTGTCCGTTATGGCCTTTCTTGGTAAAGCCTGGCGGGAAGAGGTATCGGTAGGGGCCTTTGCGCGCGGTGACCCGATAATACTCCGCGGGAAGACCAATCTCCTCGAGCAGCTCGCGGCGCAGGGCCGCTTCCGGGTCTTCCCCCGGTTCGATGCCACCCTGCGGAAACTGCCAGGCGCCTTCCCTGTTGGCCCGTTCGCCGAGAAGAATCCGGCCCGCGCGATTCTGCACAATCCCGGCCACGCAGGGACGATAGGTCATGCCGGAAGATGGCACGCCCCGGGGTTTCGCTCGAACGGGCGCTCGCGCGGAGCCACGAAAGGGAGTATCTCGCCCGATGCCGATCAGCTTCCGAAACGCGTTTTATGCGGGCGCGTTGCTCGCCCTTGTGGTGGGGCTTTGGCTGGCCCGCCTTTGGCAACCGGAACGCCAGGTGCGTCTGCACACGGAGCATCTCCTGGCGGCGGCGAACGGGCGGGATTGGCAGGAGATCGAGGAATTTGTCGCGATGGATTACCGCGATCAATGGGGGCACGACCGGGAGGAGGCGTTGCGCCGCCTGCGCCTGGTCCTGCAATATGCCCGCGGCGCGCGCCTCCAGTCCGGGCTTCCCTCGGTCGAAATCACCGGACGCCAGGGCCTCTGGCTGGGGACGATCAAGGTGGAAGGGGAGGGCGAAGGGGCGGCCCTGCTGGCGGAGCGGATCAATCCGCTGGAGGTGCCGTTCCAGCTCGACTGGCAGCGCTTCTCGCGCAAGCCCTGGGACTGGCGGCTGGTGGCGGTGCGCAACCGCGCCCTGGAAATCCCCTCTGCCGGGTTCTGATCCTTATTTGCCGAGAGCGGCGCGAAGTTCGGCCTTGGCCGCGACGACCTCACGTTCCGGCTCGTGGCAAAGAAGAAGGCCGCGCAGTTTGTCGCCGACAAAATATTTCGCGATGAACTTTTTCTTCGCGTGGGTGCCCTTCATTTCGATCCGGGTGGGAGCGATGGAGAAATCGCCCACGAAATCGAAGCGGAGATCGAAAATCTGGGTCCAAAAATAGGGGATCTGCTCGTAGCGCATCCGTTTTTTGCCCGTGATATTGGCCCCGGCCACCAGGCCCTGGGCGCGGGCGTTTTCCCAGTGCGTCTGGCGGCGCATCCCCCCCATGAGGCGGTCGGGATAAAAGGCGAGGTCGCCGATGGCAAAAATTCCCTTTTCCTCCGTCTCGAGGGAATCACCCACGGGCGAACCATGCGGCCCGGAGAGAGGGGTATTGCGGACGAGATCAAGATTCGGTTCGGCGCCGCAGGCGACCACGGCCAGACCGGCGGGCACGCGGTTGCCGCTCTTCGTCTGGATGTTGCGCAGGACGGTTTTCCCCTCGAAACCGTTCAGGCTCTCGCCCATGAGCAGGGTGACGCCGTGCTTCTCGAAATAGCTGGTGATCCAGGCGCCGGTCTCCGGATCGACGTAGCGATTCAGGAGATAGGAATTCCGGTGCATCATGCTGACCTTGATTTTGAGGGCGCGCAGGTGCGAGGCGGTCTCGCAGGCGAGAAGGCCGCCGCCCACGACCATGACCGTTTTTTCGTTGCCGGCCATTTCCCGGAGGGCGTTGGCATCGCGGATGGTGCGAAGATAAATGACGTTGCCAAGGCCGACGCCGGCGACCGGGGGGCGGACGGGGCGGCTGCCCATGGCGAGGCAGGCTTTCTTGAACTCGATGGTCTCGCCGTTGCCGAGCACGGCGAGGCGACGGTCGATGTTGAACTGGGTGACGACGCAACCGGCGCGAAACTCGATTTTATGGCTGTCGTACCAACGGGGATCATGCTCGGCCAGGCGGGCCACCTGGGGCCGCTTGTCGTGCAGGTAATGCTTCGAGAGCAACCAGCGTTTGTAAGGATGGAACGTCTCGGCGCCGACCAGGGTGACCGAGCCGCGTTTGTCGTATTTGCGAATGGCTTCGCAGACGCTCGCGCCGCCAATTCCGGCCCCGATAATAAGGTAATCCCGCTGAATCATCTGAAGATTGCCGGACGATAGAGAAGCGGTGCGCGCACTGGCGAGGCAAAAATGAGAGGGGGCGTGAAGAGCGGGCCGGGGCGGCTCAGGCGAGGACGGCCCGGCAGATGATAACGGAGGCGACAATGCCCGCCCCGTCGGCCAGCAACCCGGTCGGAATGGCATGGCGCGTCTGGGTCACGCCAACCGAGCCGAAATAGACTGCGACGACGTAAAAGGTGGTCTCGGTACTGCCGAAGATGGTGGCGGCCATGAGGGTGACGATGTTCTCGGGGCCGAGGCGCTGGATCAGCTCGGTAAACAGGGCCAGGGAAGCCCCGCCGCTGAGAGGGCGCATGAGGGCGAGCGGAAGGAGATCGGGCGGGAACTGGAGCGGCGCCAGCACCGGGGTCAGCCCGCGGGTGAGGAGATCGATGCCGCCCGCGCCTTTAAACATGTTGATCGCCACCAGCATGGTCACGAGGAACGGGATGATCTTAAGGATGACGCTGAAGCCTTCCTTGGCGCCCTCGACAAACTCGTCGTAAACGCTGATGCCGCGGGTCATGGCGAAGAGCGGGAAAAAGCTGAGGAGAAAGGGGATGGCCAGGAGCGAGAGAGCGTTGACGCCGCGGACGAAGCCGGTTTCGTCAGGCGCGGTGGCAAGACCGAACCAGGCGGGGAAGGTGCCCCGGAGAAAGAGGGCCACGAAGAAGAGAACCAGGAGCCAGAGGGCGGCCCGGCCCCACCAGGGCGGAGCCGTCTCGACGACCGTCGCCTCGGGGACCTCGAGAGCCTCGTGTTCGGCCCAGGTTTCGGTCGCGCGGCTGAGGGCGCTCCGGTCCGGGGCGCGCACGGCGAAGACGGGCCAGCGTTCCAGGAGTTTTACCACCACGATGGCCACGATGGTGGAACAAAGCGTGGCCAGGAGGGCGGTCCCGACGATGGCGGTGGGCCGGGCCGACCCGGCGGAGGCGAGGAGGGCAATGGCGGTGGCGGGGATCAACTGGATGGAGCTGGTGTTAATCGCGAGGAAGGTGACCATGGCGTTGGTGGCGACGCCGGGGACCTTGTTCAACCGCTGAAGATCGCGCATGGCCCGCAGCCCGAGCGGAGTCGCGGCGTTGCCCAGGCCGAGCATGTTGGCCGCCATGTTCATCAGCATCGAGCCCATGGCCGGATGGTCAGGCGGCACATCGGGAAAAAGGCGGCGCAGCACCGGGCGCAGGCCGCGCGCCATTTTCTGGACGAGGCCGGCCCGCTCGGCCAGGCGCATGACGCCGAGCCAGAGGGCCATGATCCCAATCAAGCCGAGGGAAATGGTGGCGGCGGTTTTGGCCCCGTCAAAAGCGCCTTCGGTGACTTCCTTGAGCCGGTCGGTGGCGCCGCCGAGGACAACCGCGAGAAGGATGAGCGAGAACCAGATATAATTCAGCACCGGCCCACTCTTAAACGCGATGGCCCCGCCACGGGAAGCGGGATTTTTTCAGTCGCGACACCTGGTCCGGCTCAGCGCCGGGCTTTAACCGGGCGCGCGGCGAGGCGTCCCTGACCGAGCGCCTGGCGCGACTGGGCGAGACGCTGCGCGGCCTTGGGATAGGAGGGCATCAGGCGCAGCGCTTTTTCAAAGGCGGCCACCGCCTCGCGATGGCGTTGCTGGTGCTGGTAGGCGCAGCCGAGATGGTACCACACCGGTGCGTAGCTGGCGTTGAGATCGGCGCCCCGTTTCAAATGCATCAGGCCGGCTTTCGTCTGGCCGACCGCGGAAAGGCAAAAGCCCAGTTGCGACTGCACGAGAAAATCGCGCGGGTTCAGTCGCGCCGCGCGTTGCAACGGGCGAATCGCCTCGGGAATGCGGTTAAGGTTGATGTAGGCATATCCGACGGTGGCCAGGATGTCGGCGGCGTCCGGGGAGACATCAGCCGCGCGGGAGAGGGCGTTCAGGGAGGCCTGGGCCCGTCCCTGTTCCTTTTCCGCCCGGGCCAGGAGGAGCCAGGACACCGCGTAGGACGGGGCCACCTCGGTGCCACGGCGCGCGTGCTGCACGGCGTCGGCGCGTCGGCCGAGACGATGGCTGGCGTCGCTCAGGAGCCAGTGCGATTCCGGCCACGCTGGCTGCAATTTGGCGGCCCGCTTCAAAGGGGGAATGGCAGCGGCAAAGCGACCAAGGGAACCTTCCGCCACGCCGAGGCCGAAGTGCGCGTGGGCCATTCCCGGGTCGAGCGCCACGGCCCGTTCCAGGCTGCTTTTCGCATCCTGCAACTGGCCGAAGAGCAGGCTCAACATCCCGCGAAAACTGTGCGCTCCCGCGCTTTGCGGATGCCGCGCGGTCAAATCGCGGGCCAGCGTGAGGCCTCGTTTGATCTGCCCGGACTGAAGCGCGGCCACGGTCTTGTTGACCAGCGGGTCGCGCAGGGCCGCGTCGTCCCGGCGCTGCAGGCCCTTCTCCACGCGCGGCTTCACCAGTTTCTCGGGCGGCGGCAGCTTTTTCAAAAGCCGGTCGATGGCCGGGTCGGCGGCATCGGCGCCGGCACCGGCCAGAAAAGCAAAGGCGAAGATCGCCAGGAAGCGATGCCGCATGCCGCGCTTGGTAACGCCCCGGCGCGATTCTGACAAGAAGATTTTAAAGTGATTGCGTGCCGCGGTTCCGCTTTGCTAGAGCAGAACGGTGCGTTGGTTGCGCTTCCAGATCGCGCTCTGGTTTTTCCCGGCCGTTTTTTGTCTCGGATGGGCGGTCCCGGCGGAAGCGGGCCGCACCTGCGTGTGGAAAGTGACCGGCGAAAATGGCCGGACTCTCTTTCTCGGCGGCTCAATCCACATGCTGCGGAAGACGGATTATCCGCTGCCGGCCGCCTTCAACCAGGCTTTCGAAGCTTCCTCACGCCTTGCCTTTGAGGTCGATTCCAAAGCCTACCATCGGTCCGGTTCGGACCTCGGAAAAGCGGGCGAATATCCGCGGCGGGACAATCTGAAGAATCACGTCGATCCGCGAACCTACGATTATCTGCGGCGCTTTTTCGCCCTGGTCCAGGTGCCCGAGGAGAAATTTTCCCGCTTCAAACCCTGGGCGCTGGCGCTCTTCCTGCAGACTCCGGGAAGCGATTTTTCCTCCGAGCTCGGGGTGGAGAGTTTCCTGGAACGCCGGGCCCGAAGGCATGGCAAGGCGATCGAGGGTCTCGAGTCGGCGCGGGAACATCTGGACGTGTTTGCGGGCCTGGGCGACCGGCCGAGCGAAGCGCTGCTCCTGCTTACGTTCATCCCGGCGGAGAATCCGGGGCGGCAGGGCGACAATGTCCTGAAGGCGTGGCGCCGCGGCGACGCAGAGGCCATCTGGCGTTCCACCCGCAGCAGTTTTCGCGACTATCCCGCGCTGGGCGATCGTCTGCTGGAGGAGCGGAACCGGCGCTGGATGCCGCATCTCGATCGTTATCTGCGCTCCGGCCAGACCTATTTCGTGGTGGTGGGCGCGGCCCACCTCGGGGGGCCGGGCGGCCTGCTCCAGCTTTTGCGCCAGCGCGGTTGCCGAATCGAACAGTTGTAAGCGGCGTTTTCCCGCCCAGGGCCGGGGCTAACCGGCGCGGAGGAGCGTGGCCGCGTGTTTGATGGCCGACTCCGTTTTGCCCCCGAGCATCCGGGCGACCTCCTCCTGCCGCGCCTTGCCGGTCACTTCGTGCAACTGGGAAAAGGTGCGTCCCTGCGACACCTCCTTGGTCACGACAAAGTGTGAGGAGGCCATGGCCGCGACCTGGGGGAGATGGGTGATGCAAAGAACCTGATGCGCCCCGGCCAGAGTCCGCATCTTTTCGCCCACCGCGTTGGCGATTTCGCCACCGACGTTGGCGTCGATCTCGTCGAAAACGAGGAGCGGAATCGCATCCTGTTCGGCCAGAGCCGATTTCACCGCGAGCATGAGCCGCGAAATTTCGCCGCTCGAGGCGATGGCGCGGAGCGGCTTGGGCGGCTCGCCCGGGTTTGGGGAAAACATCAGTTCGACGGCCTCAAGGCCGGTGGCGCGCGGCTCCGCGGCGGTTAGCCGCGTTTCGAATTCCGATTGGCGGAACCCGAGGTCGCGCAGGTGTTGCCGGATGGTTGAAGCCAGCTTGGGAGCGGCCTTGCCCCGGGACCGGGAGAGCGCCTTGGCGTCCCGGTCGAACCCGGTTTCGGCCGCCTCGATTTCACGGGCGAGCCGTTCCAGCTCGGCGTCGCGCCCTTCCAGACGCTGCAGGCGCGCCTGCGCCGTTTCGCCCGCGGCGATGACTTCCGCGAGGGTGCCGCCGTATTTGCGTTTCAGGGTTTCGAGCAGGCTGACCCGCTGCTCGAGCGCGGCCAGTTGCTCGGGATCGAGGTCGAGGCGTTCGGCATACTGGCCGAGCGCACGCGCGATTTCCGAAAGCTCGACCACGCTGGCCGCATGCGCCGCCGCCCAGGACTCCGCCGCCGGGTCGATCTTTTCCAAATCGCGCAATTGCTTCTGCGTCTCGGCCAGTTGCGAGAGGATGGAGTCATCCGCCTCGGCCAAACGGTTGGCGAGGCCGCCGGCCAGTTCAATGAGGCGTTTGCTGTTGCTGGCCAGGCGATAGCGGGAGTTGATTTCCTCTTCCTCATCCGCGGAGAGATGCGCGGCCGCGATCTCGGCGGCCTGGTGCCGCAACAACTCGACCTCCTGTTCCCGCGCCGCTTCCGAGGTGCTGAGGGCGGTGTGCTCGTCCCGGAGGGTTTGCCACCGGCGAAAGCTCCGGCGGGTCTGCTCGAGCAAATCCCCGGCACGGGCAAAGCCATCGAGCAACGCCAGTTGCCGCTCGGGCGAAAGCAACGACTGGTGATCGTGCGGGCCGTGCAGGTCGACCAGTTCGTCACCCAGATTTTTCAGGACAGCCAGGGTGGTCGGGGAACCGTTGATGAATTGCCGGTTGGCGCCGGTCGCGGTCAGGCTGCGCTTGAGGATGAGCTGGCCGTCGCCGGGTTCGATGCCGGCCTCGGCCAGGGTGGTCTCCAACCGGGCGAGGTCGCCCCCTTCGAAGACCGCCTCGACCACACACTGGTCGGCGCCGGTGCGGATGAGTGATTTATCCGCGCGCTCGCCGAGGACAAGATGAAGGGCGCCGATGATGATTGACTTGCCGGCGCCGGTCTCGCCGGTGATGGCGGTGAAGCCGGCGCCGGGCTGCCAGGAGAGATCCTCGACGAGGGCGAGGTTCTTGATTCGCAGCAGGGTAAGGACCGCAGGCATGTCGACGAATTGCAGGTTGAGGGTTGAGCGAAAAGAGGGGACGGCGGAAACTGCCGCTCCTTTTGAACGCTTCGGACCCTCCACTCTCAACAAAAAACTCTCAACTGTCCGTCGTTTTCCTCGGGACCGGCACTTCGCAGGGCGTGCCCATGATCGGGTGCGACTGCGCGGTTTGCCGTTCGCCCGATCCGCGGGACAAGCGGACGCGTTCCTCGATTTATGTGCGGACGCCGGAATGCGCGCTGGTGGTGGACACCGGGACCGACTTCCGGACACAGGTCCTGCGCGAAAACATCCGGCATCTCGACGCGGTCCTGTTCACCCATTCGCACACCGACCACATCATGGGCTTTGACGATCTTCGCCGTTTCGGCGCGGCGCGGGGCGGCACCATGCCGGTCTATGCGGCGCCGGAGACGATGCGCGACCTCGAGCGGGTCTTCGAGTTTGCCTTCAAGGCGACGAATCCCTTTCCGGGCTATCTGCAACCGGAGCCGCATTTGGTCGAGGGGCCATTCCGGCTGGGCGAAACCGTGATTACGCCGCTGCCGGTGCCGCATGGGCAGTTCACCGTGAACGGCTATCTCTTCGCGCGGGGCGAACGCCGGCTGGTGGCCTACCTGAGCGACTGCAGCGAGGTCCCGGCGGAGATTGTCCGGCAGATCGAAGGAGTGGAAACGCTGATCATCGATGCCCTGCGCCACAAGCCTCATCCGACCCACCTGAGCGTTGACCAGGCCCTGGCCGTGGCCGCGCGGGTCCGGCCGGGGCGCGCCTATTTCACCCACATTGCGCACGAGCTGCCGCACCGTGCCGGGGAAACTCTTCCACCGGGAGCGCACCTCGCGTATGACGGCCTTCAGTTGCATCATTAGGATGATGAACCGCTGTCTCGCCCTTTTTCTCGTCGTGCTCGCCGGGCAGACCATGCCGGCGAAAGCGGAGGATCCGGCCACCGCCGCGACGATCGTCATCTATAACGCGAACTTCGCCGGTTCGCGTGAACTGGCCCATTTCTATGCGGAGAAGCGCTCCATTCCGAAGGCCCACGTGATCGGCCTGGAGTGCCCGGTCGGGGAGGAAATCAGCCGGGAGCAATACGACGACACCATCGCGGAACCGCTGCGGGAAATATTTTTGGAGCGCGGCTGGTGGCTCCTGCGCGACGAGGAAGAGCCGGACCGGGGCGTTCTGACCACGCGCATCCGGTTCGTGGCCTTGATCCGCGGCATGCCCATGAAGATCCGGGGGCGGCCAACTACGCCGACGATCAGCCGGGGCCGGGGCCGATCGGCGACCGCTCCGAGGCCTCGGTCGATTCGGAGCTGAGCGCTCTGGGACGTTTCACGGGGCAGATCTCCGGCGCCCTGAACAATCCCTATTTCCAGAGCAACCTGCGGGCGCGTGACCTGCCGGATCCCGCGCTCCTTTTCGTCTGCCGCCTGGACGCGGCGGACGATGGGACGGTGCGGCGAATGATCACCGAGAGCCTGGCGGCGGAAAAGGGCGGGCTTTGGGGGCGGGCCTACGTGGATGGCGCGCGCAACACCTCGCCGGGTCTCAAGGTCGGGGACGACTGGCTGCGCGAAGTGGTGCTGGCGTTGCGCCGAAAGGGCATCCCGGTGGTCTTTGACGATGCGCCGGGCATTTTCCCGGCCGGTTTCCCGGTGACCGATTGTTCCCTTTACTACGGCTGGTACACGCCCGGGGTGGCCGGGCCATTCGCGGACGAGGAGTTTCGGTTCGTGCCCGGGGCGGTGGCGGTGCACATCCATTCCTTCAGTGCGCAGACCCTGCGGGATGCGAAGACGGGCTGGGTCGCTCCGTTGCTGGCGCGCGGGGCCGCGGCCTCGCTGGGCAATGTTTACGAACCGTATCTGCAGCTGACCTCGGAGTTGCACATCCTGAATGACCGGCTGCTGCAGGGATTTACGCTCGCGGAGAGCGCCTACATGTCGATGCGCGCCCTTTCCTGGATGAACGTGGTGGTGGGCGACCCGCTCTACCGCCCGTTTGCGACCTGGACCGAGATCGACCCGGCGCCCGGCCCGCGCCCCGCCGCCGCGTGGAAGGCCTGCCATGCCTTTGCCATGAAGAACTCGGGCCTGCCGCCGGAGGGTTATCGCAAACTGGCTCGCCTGACGGCGTCGCGCACGGGGAACGGGCCGATGCTGGAGGACCTCGGGAGCCGGGCGGCGGAGGCTGGAGAATACCTCGAGGCGGTCAGCTTTTTCCAGCAGGCCCGCTCGGTCTACGAGGCGCGCGATGACATTGTCCGCGTCGTCCTCCTGGAAGCGGACGCCTGGGTGAAGGCCAACAAACCCGGGCGTGCCCTTGCGCTTGTTCGGAGCGTTGTGCGCATTGTCTCGAGTTCGCCCGCGGCGCCACTCCTGCGCAAACTGGAACAGGAACTGGCCCCGCCCGCGGGGGCGACGCCGCCGCGCTGAGGCCGGGCCGGGATCAGCGGATGATTCCGCGCTGCGAGTTCTCGATGAAGGCGACGATCTGGTTGATGGCCTCGCTCGCCGGCAACTGGCTCCGGATCGCTTCCACCGCCTGCCGGGTATTGAACTCGGAGCGGTAGATCAGCTTGAAAGCCTGCTTGATCGCCTTCACCTCGTCTGCGGGATACCCATGGCGCTCGAGACCGACGAGGTTGACCCCGCGCACTTCCGCCGGGTTGCCGTCGGCAATCATGAATGGCGGGACATCCTGCACGATTTTGGAACAGCCGCCGGTGATGGCGAAGCGGCCGATCCGGCAGAACTGATGCACGGCGGTGAGCCCGCCCATGACGGCATGATCGCCCACCTCGACGTGTCCCGCGAGGGTGCCGTTGTTCGAGAAGATGACCGCGTCGCCCACGGTGCAGTCATGCCCGATGTGGCTGTAGGCCAGGAAATTTCCTCCGCTGCCGATTCGGGTCCGGCTTTCCGCGCCGGTGCTGCGATTGACGGTGACGAATTCGCGGAAGGTGTTGTCGTTTCCAATCTCGAGATAGGTCGGTTCGCCCCGGTATTTCAGATCCTGCGTCTGCTGCCCGATGGAGCAGTAGGCGTAGAACTTGTTGCCGGCGCCGGCCGTCATCGGCCCGGCCAGGGTGACGTGATGCTGCAGCCAGCAACCGGGGCCGAGCACGACCCCGGGACCGACGATGCAGTAGGGGCCCACGGTTGTCCCGGCGCCGAGTTCGGCCCCGGCGTCGATGATGGCGGTGGGATGGATCTCGGCTCCACTCATCGGCGCCTGAAAAATGGAGGCGGCAGCCTGTGCTTCATTTGTCGAGGAAGGTGAACATCAGCTCGCCTTCCGAGACCACGACATCGTTGACGATGCAGCGGCACTTTGCCTTGGCCAGGCGGTTGCTGCGGGCCTTGGTCAGTTCCGCTTCGATGAAAAGAGTGTCGCCCGGGAAGACCGGCTTGCGGAACTTCACCGCGTCCGCGCTCATGAAATAACCGATGCGGCTGGCGCTTTTGCTCAGGCGCATCATGAGGACGCTGGCGACCTGGGCCATGGCTTCCACCTGGAGGACGCCGGGCATGACCGGGTGACCGGGGAAATGGCCCTGGAAAAAAGGCTCGTTGATGGTGACCGATTTCAGCCCGGTGATCTTGGTTTCGCCCTCGAAACCAAGGATGCGGTCCACGAGCAGAAACGGGTAGCGGTGGGGCAGGACGTTCATGATCTCGCGGATGTCGAGGCCGCGATCGCCGGGCGGGAAGGTGCGCGGCATGGCCAGGGCAGCCACTTTCTCCTGCTCGCGGGCAATGGCACGGGCCAGTTCCGCATTGGCGCCATGACCGGGACGCACCGCAATGACGTGCCCCCGCAGGCGCTGCCCGATGAGGGCGAGGTCGCCGATGATGTCGAGAATCTTGTGCCGGACGAACTCGTCGGGAAAACGCAGCGGTTCCTTGCTCAGGACGGCATCACCGCGCACGACAATGGCGTTCTCGAGGCTGCCCCCCTTGATCAGGTTTTTCTCCATGAGCGGCTCGACATCCTCGTAATAGACAAAGGTGCGGGCGGGCGCGATCTCGCGCTCGAAGATGGCCGGGGTGACCTCGGTCGAGAAGAACTGGGTGAACCGCCCGTTGGGCCCGGCCTGCGTGCAGCTGATGCGGAACTTGTCGTCCGGGAGCAGGACAAGAACGGAGCCGGACTTGGTCTCGATGTGCAACGGTTCCCGGGCGTGAAAGAAGCGCCGGGGCGCCTCCTGGGGAGCGAGCCCGGCTTTTTTCACGAGATCGACGAAGAGCAGCGCGCTGCCGTCGCCGATGGGCGGTTCGTTGGCGTCCATCTCCACGATGGCGTTGTCGACGCCCATGGCGGAAAGGGCGGAAAGAACATGCTCGACCGTGTGCACCCGCATGGAGCCCTCGCCGATGGTGGTGGCGCGCTCGACCGTCTTCAGGTTCCCGATCCGGGCGTCAATGGTGGGTTCGTCCTGCAGGTCGCGGCGCCGGAATTTGATGCCGTGATCCGCGGGGGCCGGGTGCAGTTTCAGCGTCACCTTCTCGCCGGTGTGCAGAGAGGTGCCGCTGAGCCCGGCGGCTTTGGCGACGGTATGCTGGAGTTCGGAAGACATTTGTGCCGGTAACTAACAAAGAATGCCGGATGTGACTAGGAGCTGTTTTCAGGCGGCGACATCGCCACTCTTCCTTTCCGGCAGGGTTTCCGGTAGGGAAAAGCCATGCATGGGACGTGGACGGGAGTTATCGCAAGGACGGTCGGAGGGCTGATCCTGGCCGCGGCCACGGTGTCGGCCCTGCCGCCACCGGTGCAGCGCGGGGAGGTCAGCGTGGAACTGGAGCTGGTGGCGCGGGGATTGGTTTCCCCGCTGGAGGCGGTGGCGGCGCCCGGCGATACGAGCCGTCTTTATATTGTCGAGCAGCCGGGCCGGGTGAGGGTGGTGGAAAACGGGCTCCTGCAAACGACTCCTTTCCTGGATGTCAGCCTCCGGATCAAGACGGGAGACGAATACGGCCTCCTGGGGTTCGCATTTCATCCCGATTACGCCGATTCGACCCGCCCGGGCTACGGCACGGTCTATACCTACACCACCGAGCCGGTCAGCGGCATGCCCGATTTCACCGTGCCGATGGAGGGAGCCTTTTCCCACGAAGGCGTCCTCGCGGAATGGAAGGTCTCCGCGTCGGGCACCATTGACCCGGCCACGCGGCGCGAGGTGCTGCGCTTCTCGCATCCCCAGCAAAATCACTCGGGAGGCACCATCGCCTTCCGGCCGTCGGACGGTTACCTCTACATGGCGATCGGCGACGGCGGCCTCGGCAGTTTCGACCAGGGGCCGGGCCATACTCCCGGGATCGGGAACGCTCAGGATACGAACAATCTCCTGGGAGACATTCTCCGGCTTGATCCGCTCGATCCGGCCACCACGCCGGGGAGCGCGGACGCAGTTTCCGGAAACGGCAAATACCGCATCCCGGCGGACAACCCCTTCGTGGGTCAGGATGGGCTCGACGAGATTTTCGCGTTCGGCTTTCGCAATCCCTATCGGTTCAGCTTCGATCCCGCGACCGACCGGCTCATCGCGGGCGATGTGGGCCAGGCCAAGGTGGAGGAGGTGGACCTCGTCGTGCGCGGGGGGAATTACGGCTGGGTGCGCAAGGAAGGCAGCTACCTTTTTAACCGGGGGACGCTTTCCGAGGATACCAATCCCGATCCGGCCCTGATCGATCCCGTCCTGGAGTATGGTCATGGCGACGGCGCGGCCGTGATTGGCGGATATATCTATCGCGGCTCCCGGATTCCTGCGCTCTCGCGGTCTCTACGTTTTCGGCGACTTCCTCCATTACAGCCAGGGCACCGGCCGGCTCTTTTACAGTGACATCACTTCCGGGATTGTGCGCGAACTGCGGCTCGGCCACACGGCCCGAAAACTTGGACGCCGCATCAAGGGATTTGGGCGCGACCATGCCGGTGAACTCTACGTGTGCGCGGACGCGGCCGGGGTCGGCGGCGAAGTTCTGCGTCTCGTCCCGGTGCCACCGCGGCCGGTCCTGCTCAACCTCTCGACCCGGGCCCGGGTCGGGACGGGCGATAATGTGGTCATCGGCGGCTTTATCGTCACCGGGAGTGCGCCGAAGACCCTGGTCCTGCGCGGGCTTGGCCCCTCCCTCCGCGACGGCCGGGGCGCCCTTGCCGGGTCGCTGGAGGATCCGGTCATTACTCTCTTCAACGCGAACGGGGTCGAACTCGCCTCCAACGACAACTGGGGCGATCACCCTCGCCGGGACGAGCTGGCCGGCCTGGGCTTTGCGCCGTCGCAGCCGGAGGAGGCCGCCCTGGTGGTGGAACTGCCGCCCGGGGCCTACACCGTCTGGTTGCGCGGAAGCGGTGACACCGTCGGCATCGGGCTGGCCGAGATCTACGACGTGGACCAGGGGGCCCCGGCTGCGCCGGTGAATATTTCCACGCGCAGCCGTGTGCTGACAGGAGACAACGTCATGATTGCCGGTTTCATCATCGGGGGGACGGAGGAGCGCCGGGTGTTCGTGCGCGCGCTGGGACCGTCGCTGGGGGCGGCCGCTCTTGCCAACGTGCTGGACGACCCGCGCGTTGAGCTGGTGGACGAGATGGGGATTGTCCTCGCCAGCAACGACGACTGGAAAACCGACCAGGCCTCGATCGAGGCAACCGGCCTTGCGCCGGGGAACGACAAGGAAGCGGCGGTGGTGCGGACGCTTGCCCCGGGGGCCTACACCGCCATTGTTCGCGGTTCCGGCAACGACACCGGCGTCGCGCTGGTCGAGGCGTACGTGGTGGCCGAATAGCCCGGGCTGCCTCCTGCGAGGTGGCACCAATCGACCGGCACCTCCTGCCGGCGCATGAAGCGATCCTGGTAGGAAAGCATCTTCTCGGCGCAACCGCGTTCATGGACGAGTTTGGTCACCTTGACGTCGAAGCAGCAGTACTCGGCGATCTCCATGATGCGTCCTTCGCGCCACCATTTGATGGCGTCGAGCCCGGCGGCGATCTTCTGCACCCCGAGCGTGGCCGTGGCGACGCTGTCCAGCCCGACCCGGTGCCCGAGCCGCTGTTCGAGATCGAGCAAAAGATCAAAGGTGGGAAGTTCCGTGCAAAGGTCGAGGATGGTGTAGCCCATCAGGACCTGATAATCGAAATTCAGAACGTTGAACCCGACCACCAGATCGGCCCGGCGGAGGCGTTCAATGAGATGGTGGACGCGGTTTTCGTCGAAGATTTCATAGCGTCCGGTGACGGAACTGAAAATCACCCCGATGGACATGCGCATGTCGCCCTTGCGCAGCCAGCCGCCGGCGTCATTGGCGGTCCGCTGGGTCTCGAGGTCGAAATAGAGAATTTCGCGCGGCATCCCCCATGCAAGCGGAACGAGGCCGCTACTTCAACGTAAAAGCGCCGGCATCAAACGGCATCATCCGGTTCAGCCCGGCCAGCCGCACTTGCGCCACCGCCTCCGTTTCGTCCTGGAAAACGTCGAGCGTGCTCCGCGCGGTTTTCCAAAGGACGATCCGCCGGATTTTCTCGTCCGCGCTGATCGTCCGGAGCGGGAGACCATCGGCTGTCTGCAGCCAGCTTTCCTCGTCATCGAAGGCGACCTCCAGCGCAAGGGTCCGGCGGGCGTCATTTTCCAGCGGGTTGGGCACGAGCTTCACGAACATGCGGTCGGGCGGCGGGCTGGCCCCGGCTGCGGGACTGCGGACAGGCACGCCGGCCTCGACGGAAAAGATTTCATGGCCCGAAGCCGGGTCGTCCTCGGCCGGGAGAGGGGAGGAATCCGGCGAGGCCTGCTGGAAAAAGTAGGCGATAAATTCCGGGGCAATGCGGTGGCTGACCATGATGCCGCGCGCATGGTATTTGCCGGGTGGCATCTCGCTCCCTTCGTCGTTCCGGCCGTCCCAGAAGGTGACGAGGGCGTCATCCCCAATCTGGAAACGACTGATCTCGTCTTCCCGGTGCAGGACCCGGACGAGCCGTCCCTCCCCGTCGTAGATGCCGAGGCTGATCGTTCCTTCCATGGGCGGCGGCAGGAAGCTGATTCGCACCGAGCGATCAGGTGCGGGGGCGGCTGCGGGCGAAACGGATGGAGCAGGCTCCGGCGTCGGCTCGGCGGTCGCGGCCCCGGCGGCGAGGAGAAGCGAGAGGAAAACGGCCGCGCGCGTCTTCATGCGTAGTAGCGCCAGTTCACCTCGGGAAACAGGTTGTTGCGCTCCTCACACTCGCGCAGGTAGGCGTCGTCCACCTGGTGATCCATCAATTGCTGATAGAGCCGGTTAAAACGGATGATGTGGTCGGTGGTCCGTCGGACGGCATAGGGCCGGGCCGTGCCGGTTTTCATCAGGAAAGCCCAGTCGCTGGATTGCATGAGGAGAAGCTCGCGCACCATCTGCCGCAGGACGCGATGGGCCGCGGTGTCGGCATCGGCGGCGTGGGCGCGGGCCACCTCGATCATGCGGCGGGCGGAGGCGTGCAGGTGAGGATAAATCCAGGAGTTGTTGTGATCAATCCAGACGGCCAGGTGGCCTTTCTCGCCCCAGCTGGAGGCCGCCGGCGCGATGATCTGCTGCGTCGGATGCTCGTGCAGGTAACGGCTCGGCGTAGTCAGGGCAAAAGCCTGCTGGCGCGCGGCCAGGCGAATAAAGGTCTCGAGGAAATGCGGGCCTTCAAACCACCAATGGCCGAAAAGCTCCGCATCGAACGGGGTCACCACGATGGGCGCAGCCTGGCCGAGACTCTCGAACTGGGCCCGGCGCGCCTCCAGGAAGTGCCCGGCATGTTCCTCGGCGCGCCGGCGGGCTTGTTCCGGATCGTAAAAGTCCTTCTTCTCCGCGGGGCCGGTGACGCGATGATATTTGAGGCCGGTGAAGCGACGCGGCGCATCCTCCGGCTGGTGCGGCCAAAGGTAGGTGACCGGCCGCTCAAAGCCGATGTCGTGGTAGAATTCCCGGTAGTCCGGGTCGCCCGGATAACCTTCATGAGCGCTCCAGACCTGGCGGCTGGAGGCCCGGTCGCGTCCAAAGACAGCCGGGCCCGCTCGCGTGTAGCAGGGCGCGTAGATGGCATGCCGCGGCCGGGGATTGCCGAAAAGAAGACCGTGCGCGTCCACGATAAACCAGCGCAGGTTGGCTTCGCGGAGATGCTGTTCCAGCCCGGGCGCGAAGGCGCATTCCGGGAGCCAGAAAGCCGCCGGGTCAGTCCCGAAGTGCTGCCGGAAAACGTCGCGCCCGATGAGAATCTGTGCCCGGGCCGCCCGGGGCGAATCCTGCAACAGGGGCAGCAGGCCATGGGTGGCGGCCGAGGCGATGATTTCGAGGGAACCGGCCTCGTGCAGGGAACGGAGCACCGCGAGGAGATCGGTCTGCCATTCCTCGACGAAGAGCCGACGGCATTCCCGGAAATGCCGCAGATAGAACCCGGCCAGACCGGCCAGGGCGGGATCATCCCGGTTGCGTTCCTCTTCACGGAGAGCCAGCTCGATGCTTCGGTCCAGGTGACGCACATAACGGTCACGCAGGAGCGGATCGGCCAGCATCGCGCAGAGCGAGGGCGTCACCGTCATGGTGAGGGCAAAGGGCACATTCTCGGCCGAGAGCCGCTGCATCATGGCGACGAGCGGAATGTAGCTCTCGCTGATGGCCTCGAAGAGCCAGTCTTCCTCGAGCGCTTCCTCCATCTCGGGGTGACGCACGAAGGGAAGGTGGGCGTGCAGGACGAGGGCGAGCGAGTTCATCGCGGGAGCAATAACCGAAAAGAGGACCGGAACGGATTCAAGCCGGCAGGAAGAACAGGGTGGGCGGCGCGGGCCGCGTCGGCGCTAGAGCGTCCGGCAGAAATCCTGGAAGCGGTCCAGGCCCTTCTTGATGATGTCGATGCTGGTGGCGTAACTAAGCCGCACCGTCCGGTCATCACCAAAAGCCGCGCCCGGGACGACGGCGACATTCGACTTGCTGAGCAGGCGATCGGCAAAGTTCTGCGAGGTAAGCCCAAGCTGGCTGATATTGACGAGGATGTAGAAGGCGCCCTGCGGTTTGACCGCGGTGATGTTCGGAATCTTCGAGAGCCGATCAAACATGTAATTGCGGCGCAGATCGAATTCTTCGCGCATGTCCTGGAGCGGCTGTTGGTCACCGCGCAGGGCGGCAATGGCGCCGCGCTGGGAAAAGGAGGAGGGGTTCGAGGTGCTGTGGCTCTGGATGGAATCGACCGCCTTCACGATGGCCTCGGGCGCCGCGAGGTAGCCAAGCCGCCACCCGGTCATGGCGTAGGCTTTGCTGAACCCGTTGATGGTGATGGTGAGGTCGTAGGCCTCCTTGGAGAGCGAGGCGATGCTGACGTGCTGGACGTCGTCATAGACCAGCTTCTCGTAGATCTCGTCGGAGAGGATGTAGATGTCCTCCTCGGCTGCCACCTCCACCATGGCCTCGAGTTCCTCGCGGGTGTAAACCGCGCCCGCCGGGTTGCTGGGGGAGTTGAGAATGAGCATCTTCGTCCGCGGCGTCATGGCGTTCTCGAAATCCTCCGCCCGCAGTTTCCACGAGTTCCGCTCGGTCGTGGGCACGATGACCGGCTCGGCCCCGGCGAGGCGGACCATGTCCGGGTAGCTGACCCAATAGGGTGCGGGGATGATGACTTCATCGCCCGGCTGGCAGGTGGCCAGGATGGCGTTGTAACAGGCATGCTTGGCTCCGTTGCTCACCACCACCTGCGACGGACGATAATCCAGCCCGTTGTCGTTCTTGAGCTTTTCGGCGATGGCCTGGCGAAGCTCCGGCACCCCGGCGCTCGGGGTATACTTGGTGAACCCCGCCTGGAGCGCGTCGATCGCCGCCGCCTTGATATGGTCAGGCGTATCGAAGTCAGGCTCGCCCGCGCCAAACCCGCAGACGTCAATGCCCTCGGCTTTCATGGCCTTGGCCTTGCTGTCGATCTGCAGGGTCAGTGAGGAGGTAAGTTTCGCGGCGCGCTCTGAGATTTCCATGATATTGCTCGACGGATTAAGGGTTTATGGGGAGCGCACATTAGGAGCGCCCGTAGAAACTTTCAATGAGGGGTTTGAGGTTGTTCTGGTCGACCTGCACAATGCCCATCTCGCGCCGCGCGTTTTCGGCTGAATCCGAGGCGTGGGCGGCGTTGACCATGATCGACTGGCCGAACTCCTTGCGGATGGAGCCCGGGGGCGCCTTGCTCGGATCGGTCGGCCCGAGAACTTCGCGGATTTTCCGGACGGCGTCTTCGCCCTGGTAGACAAGGGCGATGCATTTCTCCGAGCCCGGCTGGGAGCGTTCCTCCTCTTTCACCGCGCTCGGCCGGCCGCCTGACATGAACTGGACAATGTCCTCCCACGCGCCGCGCCCCTTTTCCGCGCCGAGCTTTTCCTCGAGCACGGGCAGGACCGGTCCGTAAAACTCCTGCGCCTGGGCCACGCTCATGCGATGCACCTTGAAACCGACAATGTAGAGCCCGGTCCGCGAGAAAACCTCGATGACGCCGCCGGGACGCAGGTTCGGAAACTTGAAGTTGTCCGGCTTGATCAGGACGAGGGTCTTCTCGACGCGGGCGCCTTCCGGGTAGGTCATGACCTGGTCGAGAATGCCGCCGTCCTTGTCCGAATATTCCGCCCAGAGTTTGAGATCATTTTCCACCGCCGGCGGCTCGAAGGCGGTCAGAACCGCGGGCTCAAAATATTTCACCCCGCCTTTTTCGTCGGTGACATAGTCGCCAAAGGTGTCGCGGACGGTTTCGCCGCTGGTGCGCTCGTGCACGATGTGGCCGACCACCTGGTGCATGCGCTCGATCGCGTTCTCGCCGCGAAAGACGAGCAGCATGACCCGGGCGCGCTGACCGGCGACGGTGCCGGTAAAATTTTTCAGGACGTACTCGCGGATGAGTTCCTGGGTGGCGCGATGGCGTTCGTGCTCCTTCTCCGTCACGATCCCCTCGGCGTAGCGGCGCACCAGCTCCTCGCTTGGGGCGAACATCCGGCCGGCCACCAGGTCGAGGCCGGTGCGCGAGATCAGGCGTGAAATGATGCCGCCCGTGCGCGATTTGCGCATCGAATAGGGCGTGACGATGACGTAGGAAAGTTGTTCAGCGGGCATGGTTTGTCCCCGCGGCTCTTGATCCAACCGCGTGAGGGCAGAGAAACCGGGCCGCTAAGGGTGCCGGAACGTAGCCGTCCGCCTTTCACTCCGTCAAATGCGTTTTTGCGCCGTGTGATGAACCAGCAGCGCAATCCATTTCCCGCGCCGGCGAACTGTCACGGGCCGCAGGCCGGCCCGGCGGAGCACGCGGACGAAAGCAGCCTCCTGCGCCCGCAGGAGCCCGGAAAAAATGGCCAGGCCGCCGGGTGCGAGATGGCGCACCAACCGGGGCAGGGCCGCCCGGAGCACTTCGCTGTAGAGGTTGGCCATGAGCACGTCGAAGCGGGCCGGCGATTCCCAGGTGGTCGCATCACCGGTGACGAAACGAACACCCTTGATCCCGTTCCGCCGGGCATTGCGCCGCGCGGTCTTGATGGCCACCGGGTCGTGGTCAAACCCAAGGACGCTGCCGGCGCCAAGGCATTTCGCGGCCAGCGCGAGGATTCCGCTGCCGCTCCCGGCATCGAGCAGAGTCCATCCCGCGGGGAAAGCGCGGGCGCTCTCCTCGAGCAAGCGAAGCGACATCGCGGTGGTGGCGTGGCGGCCGGTCCCGAAGGCTGCTTCCGCGGGAATATGGAGGGTGAAGGCCGACCCCGGGAACGGCGCAGAGGGATGCGGCACAACGGGAGCCTCACGATTCACCACCAGAAGGTAACGGCCGACCCGCAGGGGTTTTGCCGCGGGGGATTGCAGCCAGCGCAACGGCAGATCCGGCGGGAGATGCCGAAAAGTTCCGCCGAGCCGTCGTTTCAAGGCGCGCGCGGCGGCCAGGGTGGGCCGGCACATTTCCACCGTGAGCCGGGCGAACCCGGGCCGCTCGATCACCGCCGCACCGTTCGCGCTGAGGAACGGTTCCATTTTCTCAGCCCATGCCGGGGTAACGGCTTTGCGCCAGAGGTACACGCGGCAAAGTAGCAAAAAAAAACGGCAGCGAAGTCACGCTTCGCTGCCGTTCTAATTAACCGTCTCCAGGGACGGTTCTGCCGCTGGGATTAGTCTTCGTTATTTCCGGACTTCCGCTCGGCGTCGGCTTCCACGCTGGTGCCGTCCTCATCGGACTTCACCTTGGCGCCGGCACTGGTCTCGCCGTCAGCCGCGTTTTTCACGGTCTTGCGGGCGGACTTGGCGGCGTCCTTGGTGCGATCAGCCGCTTTTTCCGCGGTGTTTTCGGCACGGTCAGCGGTTTTTTCCGCGGTCTTTTCAACACGATCCGCGGTGCGTTTCGCTGTGGCTTCGGCGCGATCGCCAGTCTTTTCCACGCGATCGCCAACCTTGTTGGCCGTGGCTTCGGCCTTGTCACGCGTCTTGTCCGCGGCCTTGCGAACCTTGTCGTCGTCGACCTTGGCATTGACGCCGGCACTGACGTTTTGGCTGGAAGTGGCGTTCAAGTCAGCCGCCTGAGTGGTGGCATTGAGGTTCTGCGCGCCGGTGACCTGGGCGGCCCCGCCGGTGTTGAGCTGGGCGCCGGCCTGGCCGGGCAGAATGAGGCAACCTGCGGCTGCCAGCGTGAGGAATGATTTGATCCCGATCGTCATATAATTTTCTCCTTCTTCTGTCTCCTTCGCCCGGCAGCACGAACCATTGAAGTAACACGTTGAAGAACAACGATTTAACGGAACATCCCGCCGTCCTAAACGAAGGCGTTATGGCATCTTAGACGGGAACGCCGCAGCCTTGTTCAACGTGCCGCGGAAAATGCCGGGAAATTTCCCGCCGGCCCGGGGCCAAAAAAAGAGTGGAGCGGGTGACGAGACTCGAACTCGCGACGTCCTCCTTGGCAAGGAGGTGCTCTACCACTGAGCTACACCCGCATTGTTTGGGGAGGGGAATAATGCCGACGCGTTTCCCGGGCGCAAGGTTTAATTGGATGGGAGGGCGCGCCACTTTTTTGAATCCAAAACCTCGGGTGGCCGCATCTCACGGTTAAATGAAGACTATTCCCAACCTTGTTTGCCTTGGCCTGTTGTTCCTGGCCACCAGCCTTTTTGGCCAGTCCCCCACCGTCGCGCCGGACGCGGCCGCTTCCCCCGCAGCCACCGTGGCCGCTGATCCGGCGGCCACGGTTTCCCCGGCCGCGGTTGTCTCGCCGACGATCAGCCCCTCCTCTGCGGACCTGATGCAGCGCAAGATTCACGAAAAGATTGAGCGCAAACTGAACCGCACGGTCGACGTCCGGGTGGACCGTCACCATGACGAGGACGACGGCCGGGATCGCGGTCATCGCGGCGGCGATTTTCCGGAGGAGATCCTGATCGTGCCCGTGGTGGGCTGGTGTTTCTTTCGCCGGTCCTGATCGTGGGCCTGGTGATGTTTTTCAGTTACTGGAAGACCCGCACGCTGCATCGCACCGTCCGGGCCATGGTGGAAAAGGGGCAGGAAGTGCCGCCGGGGCTTCTGGCGCCCGTGGCCGCGCCGGAACGTCCGCGCTCGGACCTTCGCCGGGGCATCATTCTTGTCACCGTGGGAGCCGGCATCATGCTCTTCCTCGGGGCGGTGAACGACTGGGATGGCGGGGCCTGGGCGGTTGGAATCATCCCATTCATGATTGGCGTCGGCTACCTCGTGGTGGCGCGGATGGAAGGCCTGAAAAAGGAGACAACACCCCCCTCTCTTCCGTAGCCTCAGGACGTGTCGCCAAATGATGCCGATCTGGTCGCGCGGGTTCTGGTCGAGGATGATACGCACGCCTATTCCGAGCTGGTGCGCCGGCACCAGTCGGTCGTGCGCGGTCTTCTGCGCCAGCTTACGCGCCCCGATTTCTCACTGGCCGACGATCTCGCGCAGGAAACGTTTTTGCGCGCCTACCGCAGCCTGGCCAGTTTCCGGGGCGAAGCGAAGTTCACGACCTGGCTTTACCGGATTGCCTATAATGTCTTCAAGGCCGAGGCACGCCGGCGGCGCGAACTGGTCGGGTTGGACGAGTTTGAACATGCGGCCGAGCCCGACCCGGCGGCGGCCAACCCCGCCTTGCGCCACGATCTCACCCATGCCCTTGGACAACTCCCGTTGCCCGAGCGCACCGCGGTGGTACTCTGCTGCCAGAACGGCCTCACCCATGAGGAAGCCTCCCGGGTTCTCGAAATCCCGCTGGGCACGGTCAAGACGAACGTTTTGCGCGGACGCGAAAAATTGAAGCATGCCCTGGCGGCCTGGGGCCCCAATTAAATGACTGAGAGCGACGAAATCCTGGAGAAGCGGCTGCGCGAGGAAGCCTCCTATATTGACGACGACGGATTTACCGCGCGCGTCATTTCCCGGCTGCCTGTGCGCCGGCGGCGCAATCCTTTTCGGGCCATTGTTCTGACGGTCGCAAGTCTCCTGGCCGCCGCGTTTGGTTACTTCCTGACGGAGGAAGGGCGGTTTGTCTGGGAAGCCGTGGCCTACCTGGAAATGGTGCCGGGCTGGATCCTGCTCGGCACCCTGCTGGTGGTCACCATCGTCATGGCCGCTTTTGCCCTCGCCGGTTCGGTGCAGCAAGAGCGGCGGCCGCAGACGCTTTTCCGCTAAAGCTGCGCGCAGACGGCGCGCGCTTGTTCCGCGTCGCGCGCGATCTGGGCGGCCAGCTCGGGCAGACCGGCGAACTTCCGTTCTTCGCGCAGGTGTCGAAGAAACCGGACTTCCAGGTCCTGTCCGTAAATCTCGCGGTCGAGACCGAAGAGATGCAGCTCCAGGAGGCGCTCCGGCGAGCCGCCGGCCACGGTCGGACGAAAGCCGAGATTGGCCACGCCGGTGAAGCGTTCCTCCTGCAACCACGCTTCCACCGCGTAGACGCCGTTGGGCGGAAATTGTTCGCTGTGCGCGCTCAGGTTGGCGGTGGGAAACCCGAGCTGGTGCCCGAGGCCCGCGCCCCGCGTCACCGTCCCCAGAATGGTGTAGTCGCGCCCGAGCATGGCGCGGGCCCGTTCGAAATCGCCCTCCGCGACCGCCTGTCGGATGGCGGTGCTGCTGACCACGGTGCCGCCCTGGCGCACCGGCGGGATGCCGACGACCTTGAAATCGAGGCGCGCCCCGAGTTCCCGCAGGAGGTGGATGTCGCCGCTGCGGTTGCGTCCAAAGGACCATTCGTGACCGACGCAGATTTCGCGCAACGGCCGCGCGTGCGCCGCCAGTTGTTCGACAAACTGGGAGGCGCTGGTGGCGGCGAAATCGCGGTCAAAAGTGATCACGAGCAGATGCGCCACGCCCAGCTCGCGGATGAACGCGATTTTGTGCTGGGTGGCGGTGAGGAGCCGGGGCGGCGCCTCCGGCCGCAGGACCTTTAACGGATGCGGATCAAAGGTGACGACCACAGGCGTGCCCCCTTCCCCGGCGGCGTGGGCGGCCGAGGTGGAGATGACGGCCTGGTGACCGAGATGGACGCCGTCAAAAACGCCAATAGCGGTGAAGATCGGCCCGCGCAGGTTCGCCAGTTCCGCGATCGAGCGCAGGATTTCCATCCTACGCCCCGCGGAGCCGGGAAACTTCCGGCAGGCTCAGGATGCGGCTGATAATGTCGACCGGCTCCGATTCTTCCAGCTCGGCCACCGTGATGGCGCCTTCCACGCTGAAGCGCCCGGACTTGGTCCGGCGCAATTCCTGGAGGTGGGCGCCGCAGCCGAGGTCCTGGCCGATGTCGTGGGCATAGGTCCGGACGTAAAAGCCCTTGCTGCAGGACACGGAGAAATCGATTTCCGGCAGGGCCATCCGTTCGAGAGTGTAACGCGTAGACATGCACCAGGCGCGGCTCGCGCTCCACCACCTTGCCCTGCCGCGCCAGCTTGTAGAGCGGCACGCCGTCCTTCTTGATCGCCGAGACCATCGGCGGCATCTGGTAAAAATCGCCCCGGTAACGCTCGAACACCGCGCGCATCTCTTCTTCCTTCAACTCCGGCACCGGCTTCTCCTCCACGGTCTGGCCGTCCGCGATCCTGGGTGTCCGTGCTCTTCCCGAGCCGAAGGGTGCCGACGTATTCCTTGTCCTCGCTCATGAGGAGGTCCTGGATTTTGGTTCCGCGGCCGATGGTGATCGATAAGCAGGCCGGTCGCGATCGGGTCGAGGGTGCCGCAATGGCCGACTTTTTTCGTCTGGAGACGGCGCCGGATCAGCGCGACCACATCGTGGGAGGTCATCCCCGGGGCCTTGTCGACCAGGAGAACACCATCAAGGGTGGCGCTGAGGGACATGATCAGGTTCGGCCGGCGGCCATCTCCGGTTTGGTTTGCCGGGGGCCGTTGATCGCCCCGGCAATGGCAGCAAGCACCCGTTCCTCCACTTCCGCAAGCGTGCCGGCTACGCGCGCCCCGGCGGCCAGCTTGTGGCCGCCCCCGCCGAATTGCTGGCAGATGGCGCAAACATCAGCCCTGTCCTCCTTCGAGCGCATGCTGACGCGGACCTTGCCCGCGGGCAATTCCTCGAAGAAGACCGCCACGATCACGCCTTCGATGGCGCGGAGATGGTCGATCAGCCCTTCGTTGTCCTCGGGCTTCGCGCCCAGGCTCGCGGCCACTTCCTGGCTCAGGCTGAAACTGGCGATGCGTCCTTCCGCCTCGAAACGGAGCCGGGCGAGCAGTTCGCGCAGCAGCTCGATCCGCCGGCGCGGATGATTTTCATAAAGCTGGCGGCTCAGGCGCCCGACATCGACGCCGGCCTGGATCAGCTCGGCGGCGATGGCAAAGGTCCGGGCCGTGGTGTTTGGATACTGGAAGGAACCGGTGTCGGTGGAAATGGCGGCAAAGAGGTTTTCCGCCATGGCGGCATCCAGGGGCAGCTTTTCGCTTTTCATCAGCTCAAACAGAATCTCCCCGGTGGCCGGCGCAATCGGGTCGATGTAAACCAGGTCGCCGTAGCGCGGGTTGCTGGGATGATGATCGATGTTGATCCAGGTGCCGGCCTGTTTCACCGCCGCCAGGGTGGTGCCGAGCCGGTTTTGCACCGCGGTATCCAGCGCAATCGCCACCTCGAACTCCTCCGGCTGGGCCGGCGGCTGCCGGACCAGTTCGCTGCCCGGCAGGAAGGCATATTTCTCCAGCATGCCGTCCTCGTTCCAGATCGCGACCTCCTTGCCAAGGGCCCGCAGGGAAAGGCCGAGCGCCAACTGGCTGCCGAGGGCGTCGCCATCGGGGCGCACATGGCTGAGCACGACAAAGCGCTGATGCTCCCGCAGGACCCGGCCGATCTCGGCAAAGGAGGAATTGATCATTTCTCCTCGTCCTTCGGGGGCTCGATCTCCTGCAGGATCTCGATGACGCGCGTGCCGCGCTCGACCGAGTTGTCGAGATGGAAAACGAGGTGGGGCGTATACTTGAGGACAACGCGCCGGGCCAGTTCCGCCTGAAGCAGGGCGCGGTTTGCCTCCAGCTTGGCCATGACCCCGGCGGCGCCTTTGCCGCCGAGCACGCTGACGTAGGCATGGGCCGATTTCAGGTCCGGTGTGACATCGACCTGGTTCAGGGTGACCAGCGCGTCCTCGAACTTCATCTCGCGGGTCATGAGCAGGCTCAGCTCGCGCTTGAGCAGTTCATTTACGCGGAGAAGTCGATGTTTCATGAGGGTGGCGCAAGCTTCCAGCCGGCCGGGTGTCGCTCGCGGGCCGGGAGCCTGCGCTACAATTTCTGCGCCACCTGCTCGAGCTGGTAGCACTCGATGATGTCGCCGACCTGATATTCCGAATAATCGCCCAGTTTGATGCCGCACTCGAGCCCTGAACGAACTTCCTTCACGTCGTCCTGGAAGCGGCGCAGGGTGGCCAGGCCGCCGTCGTAGACCGGCTGGCGCCGGCGCAGGACGCGGGCGCGGGCCGTGCGCGAGATGCGACCGTCGGAAACAAGGCAGCCGGCCACGATCCCGCGGCTGAGCTGGAAAACCTGCTTCACCTCGGCGTGCCCGATCACCGTTTCGCGGTGCTCCGGGTCGAGCATCTCCGCCATCGAATCCTTAATCTGGTCGATCAACTCGTAAATGATGGAGTAAAGCTTGATCTGGACGCCTTCACGCTTGGCCGCGCTCACGGCCATGTTCTCAACCTTGATGTTGAAGCCGATGACCACGGCATCCGAGGCGCTGGCCAGCAGGATGTCGGACTCCGAGACCGGCCCGACAGCCGAGTGCACGATCTCAAGATCGATCTTCTTGCTTTCGATCTGTTCCAGCGAACCGACGAGCGCCTCGAGAGAACCCTGGGCGTCGCACTTCAGGACGATGCGGAGGACTTTCTTGCCGTCCGCGGCCTCGAGCAGGGTCTCCAGCGTCGCCCGTTGCGGGGTGGAAAGTTTGTCGGCCCGTTTCGCGGCCAGGCGTTCCTCGCTCAGGGTCTTGGCTTCGCGCTCCGTGTTCATCACCAGAAACTCGTCGCCTGCCAGCGGCACACCCATGAAACCGAGGACCTTTACCGGTGTTCCCGGGCCGGCCGACTTCACCGGCTTGCCCTGGTCGTCGATCAGGGACTTCACCTTGCCGCCGTAATCGCCGCAAATGAAGGGGTCACCGATCTTGAGCGTGCCCATCTGCACGATCACGGTCGCGGTCGGGCCGCGCCCGGCTTCCACCTGCGCCTCGATCACGGTGCCGCGGGGCTTGGCCGTCGGGGAGGCCTTTAATTCCATGACCTCGGCCTGAAGCGTCATCATTTCGAGCAATTTATCGATGCCGGTCCCCTTGGTGGCGGAAACTTCGCAGACAATGGTTTCGCCGCCCCAGTCTTCCGGGGAAAGTTCGCGTTCCTGGAGCTGTTTCTTGACCTTGTCGATGTTGGCCGAGGGAAGATCGATCTTGTTGATCGCGACCATGATCTTGACGTGTTTGGCCGCCTTGGCATGGCTGATGGCCTCGATGGTCTGCGGCATGAGGCCGTCATCCGCGGCCACGACCAGGACGACGATATCCGTGACGTTGGCGCCGCGGGCCCGCATGGCGGTGAAAGCGGCATGGCCGGGGGTGTCGATAAAGGTGATGCGCTCGCTCTTGTGCTCGACGCTGTAGGCGCCGATGTGCTGGGTGATGCCGCCTGCTTCCCCGGCAGCCACCTTTGTTTTCCGGACCGCGTCCATGAGCGACGTCTTCCCGTGGTCAACGTGCCCCATGAAGGTGATGATGGGCGGGCGGGATTTGAGTTCCTCCTCCTTCTCGATCACCGGCGGGGGCGGGGCTTCCACCACCTCGACCACCTTGTGCACGCCGCCGTCTTTTTTGCGGCGTTCCACTTCAAAGACAAAGCCGTGGCTCTCGCAGATCTTCGCCGCGACATCGGGCTCGATGGTCTGGTTCTGGTTTGCGAAAACGTTCAGCTCCATCAACTGCTTGATCACCTGGAAGGGCTTCAGCCCCATCTCGGTCGCCAGTTCCTTGACGATGATCGGCGGCTTGATGTGGATGATCTTGCTCGGGTCCACTTCTTCGGCCGGGGCGTCGCCCTCGGCGGGCGCGGGCCCGGACTCGACCGGGGCGGGTGCGGGAGCAGGGGCCGGTGCCGGCGTCGGTTTGGCGGGCGGCGGCGGAGCCGGCTTCTGCGCGGCGGGAATGATGCGGGAAATCGGGGGAAGCATCGTGCGCTTCACGGTCGTGCTGTCGGCCGGCGGCCGCTCCTTCGGTTTCTTTTCATCAATAAGGGAAAGACTTTCCACCTGGGGCCGCGGTGCCTTCGGCGGAGCGGCCGGGGTCGGGGCGGTTTTGGAGGCGGGCGGGGTGGCCGGGCGCGCCGGAGCGGGAGCCGGCGCGGGCCGGCTCGGGGCTGTCACTGGTTTGGCGGCCGGTTTCGATTCCGCTGCCTTGGGGGGGGCGGCGGGCCGGGCGGGCGCGGCCGCTTTTTTGGCCTTCGCCGGAGCCTTGCTTTTCGACCTAGCGGAGGAAGCGGACTTGGAACCGGATGCCTTGACCTTCTTCCCGCCAGACGACGCCGTCTTGCGCGCTGCGGTTTTGGTCTTGGTTTTGGTGGGCATGTTGTTCCTTGGTGCTCATGGCCGCGAGCTGGTTAGCGGGAGGCCATTTTAAACTGCGGGTGCTTCCTTGGGCACTGCATCGTGTATTTGCTGCGCCGTCGCCTCGTCCACCCCTAAAATTTCGACCAGGTCGCTGGCGTCGGCGTCGCGCAGGCCTTCCAGGTTGATAAAGCCGGCTTTGACCAGGAGGAGCGACTGTTCCTCGTTGATCGGAAGCGCGGCGGCCAGGTTCTGTGCGGCCTGGGCCACCTTCTGTTCCACCGCGGTGGTGGCGGAGACGTCCTTCTCGATGTTGATCTCCCAGCCGGTCAGGCGCGAGGTCAGGCGGGCGTTCTGCCCTTTCTTCCCGATGGCGAGCGAAAGCTGGTCTTCGTCGACCGAGATCTGCACGGTCTTCTTTTCCGTGTCGAAGACGAGGTTCTTCACCTTGGCCGGTTTCAGGGCCTCGAGCACAAAATCCTTCGGGTCGGAGCTCCAGCGAATGATGTCCACCTTTTCGTTGTTGAGTTCGCGGACGATGTTTTTCACGCGCGAACCGCGCATGCCGACGCAGGCGCCGACCGGGTCCACCTTCTCGTTCGAGCTCGCGACCGCGATCTTGGTCCGGTAACCGGCCTCGCGGGCGATCCCGCGGATCTCCACGGTGCCGTCGGCGATCTCGCTCACTTCCAGTTCGAAAAGGCGGCGCACGAAATTCGGGTGGCTCCGTGAGACGATGATCTCCGGGCCGCGAATGCCGTTCTCGACCGCGACGACGTAGGCGCGGAGCCGGTCGCCGATGTTGTAATCCTCCACCACCACGCGTTCGCGCTGCGGCATGATGGCCTCGAACTTGCCCAGGTCCAGGATCACGTCCGACCGGTCGAAGCGGCGCACGGTCCCGCTCACGATCTCGCCCGCGCGGTCCTTGAACTCCTCGTAAATCATCTCCTTCTCGACCTGCCGGATGCGCTGCATCATGGCCTGCTTGGCGGTCTGCGCGGCGATGCGCCCGAAGTTCTTTGGCGTCACCTCCACCTCGACCGCCTCGCCCACGGCGGCGTCGGCCTTGATCCGGCGCGCTTTCGAGAGGGAAATCTCGTCCTGCGGGTTGGTCACGTCCTCGACCACGAGCAGGTTGGCCAGGGCCCGGATTTCGCCCGTCTTCGGGTTGATATCGATATGGAGGTCGCGCGAGGCGCTGACGCTCTTTTTCGAGGCTGAGAGAAGGGCGTTCGAGACCGCCTCGATCAGGATCTCGCGTTTGATTCCGCGCTCCCGCTCGAGGTAATCCAGCATGGCGATAAACTCAGCGTTCATAAAAAATTTCGCCCGCCGACAAAAAAGAGTGGGACACCGGCTCCCACTCCAATCCACCGCGGACTAGACCCGGAAGGTAATTTTTGCCGGTCTTCCCGTCAAGGGGGAGTGCGGGTGGCCCACTTTGCACTTTCCAAGCGGCGAGCCGGGCGGAGAGTGCGGCATGCCGTGGCGGCTGCTCCTTGTCCTCGCAACCTGGTCGGCCATCTTTTTGCCGGCGCTCGGCTCCCTCGAAATCAAGGGGGAGGAGGGGCGCCGCATCCTCCCGGCCGTGCAAATGCTCGAGACCGGCGACTTCCTGGTCCCGCGGGTGGGGAGCGAGCCGTATCTGCGCAAACCGCCCCTGATCAACTGGCTCATCGCCGGTTCTTTCGAGCTTTTCGGCGTCCGCAACGAATGGACCGCCCGGCTGCCCTCGGCGCTCGGCCTGCTGGCGGTTGCGGTCGGGTTCCTGGTTCTCGGCCGGCGGGCCCTTGGACAATGGGGCAGCCTGGCCGGCGCCCTCATGTGGCTGACCTGCTTCGGCATGGTGGAAAAAGGCCGCCTGGCCGAGATCGAGGCGCTTTACGTCTCTCTTTCCGGGCTGGCGTTTCTTTGCTGGCTCTTCTTCTGGTGGGAAGGGCGTTCCCGCTGGTGGATCTGGCTGGCCCCGGCGATTTTTCTGGGGCTTGGGCTCCTGACCAAGGGGCCTCTGCATTTGCTCTTCTTTTACAGCCTGGTCGCGGCGGTCCTTTGGCGCAGTGGTGAACTCTCCCGTCTTTGGAGCCTGCCTCACCTCGTGGCCCTCCTCGTGATGCTTGGGATTTTTGCCGCCTGGGCCGTTCCCTGTCTCCTGGTGCTGGAGAGCGGAGAAGTGGCGGCGATTTGGACGCGCCAGGCGACCGGGCGAATCAGTGCGAAGAACACCGACTGGGCGAAATGGGCCCTCAACATTCCCAAGGGCATCCTTTATCTGCTGCCGTGGGCGGTCCTCCTGCCGGCCGTGCGATGGATGCGCGTGGGAGACGAAAAAGGCCTCAACTTTCTCCGCGGCCTTGTCCCGGGTCTCGGTCTCCCGTTTCTCCTGGTCTGCCTTCTTCCGGGCGGGTTGCCGCGCTACACCATGCCTCTGTTGGTGCCGGCCGTTTTCGGGATCGCGCTCGCCTTGCACGAAAACGCGCTGGTTTATCCGCGCCGCGCTTTTCGCGCCGTCTTCGTGACTGTCGCCATCATGGCGGTCGGGATGATTCTTTATGCGGGGCTGGTCGTGCCGCGGCTGCAGGCGCGGGCCAAGATCCGGCCGTGGGCGGCGCGCATGGAGGCGGTCATTCCGCCCGGCGCGCGCCTGGTCGCGGTCGACCCGGACTATCAGCCCTATCTTTTCTACCTTTCGAGGCCCATCACTTATGTGAGCAGCGTGCCGGAGCTGCCGGTCTCCGCGCGTTATGTCCTGGTGGAGCGACGGAACCAGGAGGCGCTGGAGAAGAGGTCTGCCGGAGCGATCGCCGCAGGTTTTGTTGCGGATCAAGGATTACCGGACGCGGGAGGCGCTGGTGTATGAGCTGGCACGGGAAGAGAGCGGTCCTTGACAGGGGACCCGGGCCGGATTGCTTAGCATGCTAACTGTTCCATGAACCAGCTTGACCCCGAAAAAATCGGCCTCCTCCTGAGCGAGACGGCGCGCGCCTGGCGCACCCGCCTCGACCAGCGCCTGCGCCCCCTTGGCCTGAGCCAGGGCAAGTGGACTGCGTTGGTCCACCTGGCCGTGGCCAATCGTCCCCTCACGCAACGGGACGTGGCCGAGCGCGTCGGCGTCGAGGAACCGACCATGGCCGGGGTTCTTCGGCGGCTGGAAAATGATGGCTGGGTCCGGCGACAGCCCTGCCGGGAAGATCGGCGCTGCAAGACCGTCCATCTGGAACGGCGTTCGAAGAAGGTCCTCGAATCCATTTTGGCCACCGCCCGCCACCTGCGTCATGAACTCTTGACCGAGATTTCCCGCGCGGAACTGCAAACCTGCATGAGCGTGCTCGACCGGATCCGGGCCAAGGCCGACGCCCTTTCGGCAAATGGGACGAGTCATTTGAACGGCCACAGGCGAATAAAGGGCGGCAAATGATTCCTTCCTCCGCCATCACCGATGAACGGAAGCCGCCTGTGCGCATGGCGGCGGTGACGCGTTTGCGCCTGAATCGCCGGCAGCTTGTCATCGCCGGGAGCGCCATTCTGCTTTTGCTTTTCCTGGTCCTCCGCTTTGGCGGCGGCGGGGAAAAGAAGCGCTCGGCGCCGGGGCCGCGCCCGGTGGTGGTGGCGAAGGTGATCACGCAGGATGTGCCGCTTTACCTTGATGAAATCGGGACCACCAGTGCGTTCGAAACCGTGCAGGTGCAGGCGCAGGTGACCGGGCAGATCATTGCGCGCGAATTCAAGGATGGCGCCGAGGTGAAGAAAGGCGACCTCCTTTTTCGGATCGACCCGCGCCCCTACCAGGCGGCCCTGGCGGCAGCGGAAGCCGATCTCGCTCTCAACCAATCCAGCCTGAAGCGGCAGGAGGAATTGCAGGCCAAGAATGTGACCGCGGCGCAGGAACTCGACACCGCGAGGGCCAACGCCCGGCGATCCGAGGCGGCGGTCGCGGCGGCCCGGATCAACCTGGAGTTTTCCGATATCCGGTCGCCCATCGACGGCCGCGCCGGCCTGCGCAACGTCGATGTGGGGAACGTCGTCGGGCCGGGAACCCCACCGCTTGTCACCATCCAGGGGCTGGACCCGATCTACACCGATTTTTCCATTCCCGAGCCCGACCTGCCGCTGGTACGGAAATACATGGGCAACCCGGAGATGAAGGTGCTGACCGACGCCGAGGATGATGATGTGCCGCCCCGCAGCGGCGAGCTTTACTTTCTCGACAGCGCCGTCCAGCCCGGGGTGGGAACGGTCAAGGCGCGCGCGGTCACGCCGAACGCGGACCGCGCTCTCTGGCCTGCGCAGTTTGTCCGCGCCCGTCTGGTCCTTGATGTTTTGAAGGATGCGAAGCTGGTCCCGAACGGCGCGGTCCAGATCGGCCAGAACGGTCCCTACGTTTTTGTGGTCAAGCCCGACAACACGCTCGAGTTGCGCAATGTGAAGCCCGGGCAGGCGCAGGGAGAGTTCACCGTGGTGACCGAGGGTGTGCAACCCGGCGAAACCGTCGTGGTGGCCGGTCATCTCCAGCTCGCGCCCGGCGGCAAGGTGGTGCCGAAACCGATGGAAAAGAGCGGCGACCCGGCGCGGGTCAAAGGCTGAGAGCACGCCCGTGACGCAGGACGACCAGACAGTCCCGGGGAGCGGCGGCGGGCCGGCAGCCGGGCGGCGCCAAGACCAAACTGGTCCAATTTTCGGCCGGCCTTTCCAAGCCGTTCATCGAGCGGCCGGTCATGACCATGCTCCTGACCGTCTCGGTGGTGGTCTTTGGCATCCTCGCCTTCAATCGGCTGGCGGTGAACGATCTTCCCGCGGTCGATTATCCCGTCATCCAGGTGAGCGTTTCCTATCCGGGCGCGAACCCGGAAACGATGGCGAACACGGTGGCGACCCCCCTGGAAAAGCAGTTCACCCAGATCCCGGGGATCACCCTCAGCACCAGCACGAGCACGCAGGGGAACACCAACATCACCCTGCAGTTCGATCTCGATAAAAGCGTCGATGCCGCCGCCACCGACGTGCAGGCGGCCATCCAGCGCGCTTCCGGACAGCTTCCGCCCGATCTCCCCAGCCCGCCGCGCTTCGAGAAATCGAACCCGAACGATCAGCCGGTCTTTTTCATTGCCCTGACCAGCGACACCCTGACCGACGGCGACCTTTACAAATATGCCACCTCGCAGGTGCAGCAGCGGATCAACATCCTGCCCGGTGTTTCGCAGGTGCAGATCTACGGGGTGAAAAGCGCCATCCGGATCAAGGCCAATCCGGGCGCGCTCGCCACGCGCAACATGACCTTTGACGAGCTGGCCGCCGCCATCCGCTCCGGCACTTCCTACGCCGGGGTGGGGCAGTTCGATGGCCAGACCAAGTCGTTCGTTCTGCGTCCCAACGCCCAGATCGCGGACGCCGAGGGCTATCGCAACCTCATCATCGGGCGCGGCCCCGACAATTCCCCGATTTACCTGCGCGACGTCGCCACCGTGAGCGACAGCGTGCAGGACGAGCGTCTTTCCCGGCACTTCTATGCGCGCGGATTCAATCCGCCGGCCTCGACCATCGTGCTCGCCGTCTCGCGTCAGGCGGGCGCGAACGCGGTGGACGTGGCCGAATCGATCCGCGAGCTCCTCCCGCAGCTCCGGCTCGAGCTGCCCGGCTCGATCAATCTCATCCCGACCTTTGATCGGGCTCAAACCATCGAGCGCTCGGTGCACGACGTCGAGGAAACGCTCATGATCGCGTTTGTCCTCGTGGTGCTGGTCATCTTTGTCTTCCTCGGGCGCGCGGCCGACACCGCCATCCCGGTGGTGGCGCTCCCGCTCTCGCTCCTCATCACCTTTGTCACCATGTGGGCCCTCGGGTTTTCGATCAACAACCTCACCCTCATGGCCATGACCCTCGCCATCGGGTTCCTGGTCGACGACGCCATTGTCTTCCTCGAGAACGTGGTCCGCCGCGCCGAGGCCGGGGAATCGATCTATCGCGCCACCCTGAACAGCGCGGGCGAGATCTCCTTCACCATTCTCTCGATGACGCTCTCGCTCGCGGCGGTCTTCATCCCGCTGGTTTTCATGCCCGGCCTGCTCGGCCGCATTTTCCGCGAGTTCGCCATCACCATCATCGTCGCCATCCTCGCCTCCGGCGTTGTCTCTCTCACCCTCACCCCGCTGATGTGCTCGCGCATGTTGCGGGCACGGGGGCCGGGGCATCCGAAATCGTGGATGCAGAATTTCACCGACCGTTTTTTCAAGCCGATCCTGGCCTCCTACGGGCGTTCGCTTGACTGGTTCCTTGACCGCGGCTGGCTGGCGGTGCCGGTCCTGGCCGGCTGCGCCCTGGGCGTAATCGTTTTGTTCAAGGCGCTCCCTTTCACCCTCCTGCCTACCGGCGACAGCGGCGTCATTCGCGGTTTCTTTATTGTCCCGGAAGGGGCCTCGCCGCAGCAACAGCGCGAATTGCAGGACAAGCTCGACCCGGTGCTGCAGGCCAACCCGGCGGTGGACAAATATTTCACCGTGGCCGGGCGCGGCGGCAGTTCCACCGGCATTTTCACCGTGATTTTCCTGAAGCCGGGCGGGGAACGCCCGCCGATTGACGAGGTGGCCGGCCAGCTCCGGCGCGAGATCAGCCAGATCCCCGGCATTTTCCCGACGCTCAACCCGCAGCCGGTCCTGCGCATCGACATCGGCGCCACCGGGAGCCAGTTCGGGCGTTACAGTTACACCCTCAGCGGGATCGAACCGGACGAGGTTTACGCCGCGGCCGACCGGCTGGCGGAACGGTTCCGCGAGTACGACGGCTTTGTCTCGCCGCCGCGCTCGAACCTGTTCCGGAACACCCCGAACATCGACATCGAGATCGACCGGGACCGCGCCAGCGTTTACGGCGTTTCCACCACGCAGCTCCAGAGCCTGCTTCGCGCCGCTTATTCGCAAAACTACGTCTACCTGATCAAGCAGGCGGACGACCAGTATCAGGTCATCCTCGAGGTGGAGGACAAGGACCGCTCCAATCCGGAGGATCTGCGCCAGCTTTATGTGAAACCGGAGGGGCGCGACAACCTCGTCCCGGTGCGGACGCTGACGAAGTTCAATACCCGGCTTGGTCTGCAGGCGGTCAACCACACGAACCAGTTCACCAGCGTGACCTTTGGGTTCGACACCCGGCCGGACGTGGCCCTGGGCGATGTCACGGATTACATCAACAAGGTGGCGGCCGAGGTGGTCCCCCCGACGGTGAAAGGGGAATTGCAGGGTGAAGGCCTGGTCCTGCAGGAACTTTTCCAGGCGCTGCCGTTCCTCATCATCGGCGCGCTCTTCGTCATGTATGTGATCCTCGGCATTCTCTACGAGAGCTACGTTCACCCGGTCACGGTGCTTTCCACTCTTTTCCCCGCGGTCGTGGGCGGCCTGCTGACCCTCTGGCTTTTCAATTCCACGCTCTCGCTTTATTCCGTCATCGGCCTGTTCCTCCTCATGGGCATCGTGAAAAAGAACGGCATCATGATCGTCGATTTCGCCCTGCACCGGCTCGATGAAGGCTACAACCGCCGCGACGCCATCCACGAGGCGAGCATTGAACGGTTTCGCCCCATTCTCATGACGACCCTCGCGGCCCTGATGGGCGCGGTTCCGCTCGCGCTGGGTTACGGCGCCGACGGGGAATCGCGCCGCCCGCTGGGTCTGGTCATCGTCGGCGGCCTGGTCGTTTCGCAGTTGATCACGCTTTATGTCACCCCGGTGATTTATCTGGCCCTGGAATGGTTCCAGGAGCGGGTCCTCGATCGGGTGCCGTTCCTGCGCAGCGGCCACACGCATCTCGACGGCAGCGTGCTCGGCGAAACGGAGCCCGGCGAGACCGCGGCGGTGCCGGCGCGCCCGTAGAGTTTGCTTAAACGCTCCCGTGCGGCAGTATCGGGCCGATGCAGCAGCATCGTCTTTTTCCCGCGGCCCTGTTGCTCCTGACCTCGCTTCTCTGGAGCCTGGGCGGGGTCCTGATCAAGGCGGTCGACTGGCATCCCATGGCCATCGCCGGGACGCGCAGCGCCATCGCGTTCGTGGTTGTGGTCGCCTGGATGGGCTGGCCGCGCGGCGGCTTTTCGCGCCTGCAAATGGCTGGTGCTGTCGCCTACGCCGGCACGGTCATTCTTTTTGTCCTGGCCACCCGGCTGACCACGGCGGCCAACGCCATTTTCCTCCAGTACACCGCGCCCATCTACGTGGCCCTGGCCGGTTCCTGGTTCCTTGGCGAACGCACCCGCAAAAGCGACTGGGCCGTGATCGGGGTCGCCCTCTGCGGCATTGCCATCTTCTTCTTTGATAACCTCACCGTGGCCGGTCTTTGGGGGAACGTGGCCGGCCTGGCCAGCGCGTTTGCCTTTGCCAGCCTGGTGCTCTGTCTGCGCAAGGACCGCGATGGTTCCCCCATTTCCTCCGTGATCCTCGGCAACGGGCTGACCGCGGTCATTTGCTTTCCGTTCGCCTTCATGGCCGGGGCGCCCCCGGCCGGAAGCTGGCTCCCGCTGTTGCTGCTCGGCACCCTGCAGCTCGGCCTCTCCTACGTTCTCTACACCATCGCGATCAAACGCGTGACCGCGCTCGCCGCCATCCTGATCCCGTTGCTCGAACCAATCCTGAACCCGCTCTGGGTCATGCTGCTGCATGGCGAAGTGCCCGGGCCATGGGCCCTCGCCGGTGCCGCCCTTGTCATCGGCGCCGTGGTTGTGCGCGGACTGCTGATGCTGCGGCGTGCGACGCCCGCGCCTTCCCCCGGTCCGGCCGGGCGGGCTTGATGGCCATTGCCCGATGCCTCTTTTCCTCCTCCTCCTTTTTCTGCCGTTCCTTTTTCTTTTGCTCCTGCCGCTCTCCCTTTTGCAACGTTATCGGGCCGGCGTTTCCCGCCAGAAAGGGCGGCGCTGGCTCGCTTCCCTCAACTTTTTCCTGCTCACACTCTCGGTCCTCATTTTTCTGGGCGGCGCGGCCGTGATGACCTTTTGGCTGCCGCGCGCGCCTTTGTTTGTCCTGGCCGGCCTCGGCCTGGGAGCGTGCCTTGGATTCATTGGCCTCGCCCTGACCCGCTGGGAAGAGACAGGGTCGGAGCTGTTCTTCACGCCGAACCGCTGGCTGGTGCTCGCCCTTACGGTGACCGTGGCGGCGCGTCTGGGCTACGGTCTTTGGCGGGGCTGGCAGGCCTGGGCTGAGGCGGAACCCGGCGGCTCGTGGCTGATGGCGGCGGGCGCCGGCTGGACGCTGGGTGCCGGCGCGCTGGTGCTGGGCTACTACTTTGCCTATTGGGCCGCGGTTCGGCGACGCTTGGCCGCCCGGCGCACCAAATAGAAGAGTGCCTTACGCTTTTTTGCGACGGCGCAACAGCGAGAGGATTCCCGCCACCCCGCCCGCGCCCAGGAGCTGCCATGTGCCCGGCTCCGGGATCGGCACCGGGATCAGACCGACATTCTCGATCTTGGTCCCGGCCTCAGGCCCGGTGCTCTTGGTGCCTTGCGCGGCGAAATTGCTGTTCTGGCTCACATCGGTGGAGGCGAGAACGGAGAACTCGCCCAACTCGGACGGTCCGGGAATGGTGGCCACGCCCGTGTAAGTCCAGGTCAGGTTGGAAAGGATCGGGTCATCGAGCGGAATAACATTGGGCGGGGTTTGCCCGATCAGGCTCGAGGAGAACGTCCAGTTGGGCGGGCTCGAAACTTCCATGGGGGGCGTGCCGGCAAAATCGTAAATGGTGAAGAAATCGCCGGGGACAACCATCTGGTCGAGGGTGACGTGGGCGGAATAGGTCCAGGCAAACTGACCGTCGGAGGGGGTGGCCGAGACAAAGGAGGGGATGATATCGGCCTGGACGGTGGCGAACGCACCGCAGAGAACGAGGGAAAGCAGGGTTTTGCGGATCATAAAAGGGTTAAGAATGAGAGAGGGGCTCCATTTCCATTCGGACGCGAGGGGAAGAGTGGACGTGGGGGGTAAGAAAAGACAAGCAATAATTTAAGGCAATTGTCATAACTTACGGAAAAAGACGGGAAAAGGAGGCTCCGGGCGCGGAAAGGACGGTTCCCCCGGGGAAATCGGCCGGCGGAATGCCCATCGACAAGCCCTCCTCCCCAATCGAAAATCGCTAATCGCCATTCGAAAATCCGAAGGTCCCCGTAGTTCAACGGATAGAATAGAGGTTTCCTAAACCTTTGATGTGGGTTCGATTCCCGCCGGGGACGCATTTTTACGAGCCAACTGTGATCGGAAACGGAATGAACGTTCCGCGCGCAGGTTCGATTGATTCGGCTGCTCCCGCAGTCTCACCCCTTGCGGGGCTTCGTCCATGTCGCTCGGCTCCCGCCGGCTGACGGAGCATGGAGCATGGAGCATGGAGCGACGGAGGACATGGAGCACGGAGCACATGACACGCGAGCACGGAGCACGGAGCACGGCATCGGAGCAGGAGCACGGGAGCGGAGCACGCAGGGAGCACGGAGCACGGAGCACGGAGCACGGAGCACGGAGCACGGAGTTTGGGGTTTGGCGTTTGGGCTTCGCTCCTGCGCACCCTCGGCGGGTGAAGCTCGCGAATAAGAATGACGTGGCCGTTCGACGGTTTGCATAGCGGGCTGGAACAGGGCAGGTAAGTCCGCGCCGATGAAAGCCATTGTTCTGACCTGCGATCCTTACCGGGCTTTCACGGACCACATGATCCTCCGTTACGAGGAGCTGTGGCCGGAGCATCCGTTCCGTTTTCGCATTGCCTGCCAGGAGCTTTGCGGCGAGGAAACGCCGCGGCGGGAGTATCGGCGCACACCACCGGGGATTCGTGACACCGTTCTCGCGCTGCTGGAGGATTTGCCCGACGACGAGTGGGTCTACTGGTGCGTGGACGACAAGTATCCGGTCCGGCTCATGACGGAAAAGATCCTGGAATTAAGGGACGATGCGCTGGCCTCGCCGGACATGGATGGGCTGATGTTCTGCCGGTGTCGGGTGACCCTGAACAACCCGAAACTGGCCCTGCTGCCGGGAGAACGCCGCAACCGGTCCGGCGATGTCTATCTCGAGCGGCGAAGCTGGTATCAGTTCTGGGTGCACCAGTTCCTCCGGGTGAAAGTGATCCGCTATCTCTACCGCAGTCTGCCCGATCTGCCGGGGGCCAAGCCGATGAACCCGTTCGAGAACAACGTGGAAAAGCTGCCGGAACATCGTCTTTACGTGACCAGGGAAAATTTTGCCGTGTTCGGCGAAAGCACCAGCCGCGGCGCCATCACGCAGAACTGTTACGAAAGCATCCGGGAAACGGGGATCGAGCTGCCGGAACGATTCCAGAAGCCGGATGGCCGGCATATCCTCCTCGGGAAACTCTAGTCGAAGGTGTAACCGAAACGCTCGATCTCCGGCGCGAACCGTTTCTCGACCATCTGGCGCAGCCGGTCATCGTAGTAGGTCCGGTAATCCTCCCGCTTGGAGCGGTTGTAAACCGGCAGGGGCGGCGCCTCGATCTCGAGCCGCGCGCAAACCTCGCGGAAATCGTCCGCGATGTTCTCGAAGCGCATGACCCGGTCGACATTCTCGAACGGATCGCGGTCGCTTTTGCTCAGGCGCAGATATTCCGCGGCCGAGGTCATTTTCTTCACGAATTTCTCGAACTCCTTCGCGTCCCAGCCCATGGCGTCGCGGCCCTGCCCGGGAGTGAAATAGTAGGAGATCATCCGGTCCCACGGGTTGCGCACGCAGGTGAACTTGAACAGTTCCCGGAAACGTTCCTCGCCGAGCGCGTCCCGGTATTCCACCAGCGGCGAATGTTTGCGCGTGCCGAACTCCGGATGGCGCAGCCCGAACCGTTCCACCCCGTCCTGCGGCCGCCGGCGAGAGACCACCACCTCGTCCTCGGCGTAGTCCTTCAGGATGCTCTGGATCGAGTTGCCCGCCGTCTTCGGGATATGGACGAAGAGAAAGCCTTTTCGGAACGAGATCATGCGCTTCCGATTCAGTAACAAGCCGGGGCCAATGGGCAACTGGAAACGGCGGCCCGCAGTCGCACCCGGCCTTCTCCCGTTGTAGAAGCAGGCCGTGTCCATCGCCGCCTACGCTCCGGGCCGGGTTGAGCTGCTCGGGAACCATACGGATTACAATCAGGGCCTTGTCCTGGCCGCTGCGATCGATCGCGGGGTCACGGTGACCGGGACCACGCGCCCGGACGATCGGATCGTCCTCCGGTCGGACGGGGCAGGTGAGCCGGTGGAAGTCGTGCCCGCCGATCTCTGCAAGGCGACCGGGCCGGCGCGCTGGGCCAATTACCCGCTCGGCGTGTTTCACGCCCTTGCGCAGCGGGGTTGTGCCCTGGGCGGGTTTGACGCCGTGATCACTTCCACGCTCCCGATCGGCGCCGGCCTGGCCAGCTCGGCCGCCCTCGAGGTGGCCACCGCTTTTTTTCTGCGCCGGCTTTTCCAGCTCGACCTTCCTCCGTTGGAGATCGCCCGCCTTTGCCGCGAAGCGGAGAACGATTTCGTCGGGGTTCCCTGCGGCCTGCTCGACCAGGTCACCTCGGTCTTTGGCCGGGCCGGCCACGCCATTTGTCTCGACTGTCGCGACCACGAAATCCGCCCACTCCCGTTCCCGGACGGTCTTCTCCTGGTGGTCGCGGAATCAGGCACGAGTCACCAGCTCCTCGAGAGCCTTTACGGGGAACGGGCGCGGGAATGCGCCGCGGCGGCGGCCGCGCTCGGGGTCGGTTCCCTGCGGGAAATTGATGGGGCCGGCCTGGCCGCGGCGGGCCGGGAGCTCGACCCGGTTCTTCTGCGCCGGGCCCGGCACGTGGTGGAAGAGAACGAACGGGTGCGCGCGGCCGGGGATGCGCTCGCGCGTCACGACGGCCAGGCCTTGGGCGCGCTCATGAACGCGTCGCACGAGAGTTCACGCAGCAATTTCGAGAACAGCAGCGCGGAGCTCGATGCGCTGGTCAGGAGGGCGCGCCTTCTTCCCGGCGTGCACGGGGCGCGGCTGACCGGCGGCGGGTTCGGCGGAAGCGTGGTTGCGCTGGTGGAAGCCGGGCGGAGCGATGAGGTGGCGGCGGAACTGAGCCGGGCCCAGTCGGCACACGTCGGGCGTGAGACGGATGCCTTTGTCTGTCGCCTGGCTGATGGCGCCGCGCTGGTCAACGCCCGTTAGGCGGTCTCGTTCTTGGCGGCGCCGCGGAAATTCAGCACCGCCAGCGCCACCTGCAGAACAATGAGGGCATAGGCGTGGGCGTAAACGCCCCAGACGATCCAGAGCACGTTGCTGAGCAGAAAAAGCCAGAAGCCGACGCCGCGTTTCTTCTTTTTCTGCGAGGCCACCATCCAGGCGGAGATGACCGTGACGATCATCGCGGGCCATTGCACATGATCGAGCCAGTTCACCCCGCTTAAACGCAGGGCGTCTCCACGGCAGATGTGCCGGCGTCCAGGAACGCGGAGGATCAGGCCGGCTGCCAGAGCCCGCCCTCGCCCTCGTGGCGGCGACGCGCCAGCGCGGGTTCCTCCGCGTAACGAACTTCCTCCGCGGAATCCTCGGGCGTCGTGGCCTCGGCCGGCGGGCTGTCGTCATTTCTCGCCTGGTGCGTCTTCGCGATCAGGACGTACAGACTCGGCAGGATGAAAAGGGTCAGGAGCGTTCCGATGGCCATGCCGCCGACGAGGACAAGGCCGATCGAGTTGCGCGCCTCCGCCCCGGCGCCGGTCACGAGGATGAGCGGAAAATGGCCGGCGACGGTGGCAAACGTGGTCATGAGGACCGGGCGAAACCGGGTCCGCGCCGCTTCGGCGGCCGCCCGCACCTTGTCATAACCCTGGCGCTGCAATTCGTTGGCGAACTCGACGATGAGAATGCCGTTCTTCGCGATCAGACCGATGAGTGTCACCAGGCCGACCTGCGAATAGATGTTGAAGGAAGTGGTCCAGGCGTTGGTGAAAAACGGCATCGGCGCCGGGATCTTGAGAAAGATGAAGATCATGGCGCCGAACATGGCCAGGGGGACCGAGCCGCCGAGGATGATGAGCGGATCACGGAAGCTGTTGAACTGCGCGGCGAGGACCAGAAAAATCAGCGCGACCGCCAGAAGGAAAGCCTCGAGAAACTTGTCTCCTTCCTGCCGGAGCTGGCGGGAACTGCCGGTATAATCAATGGAATAGCCGGCGGGCAGAATATTCGCGGCCTCGTTCTCAAGGAGCTTGAGCGCCTGGTCCACCGGACGGATGGCCTGGCCGCTGATCTTGACGGCGTTAAGCTGCTGCATGCGGTTGAGCGAGCGCGGCACCGTGCGCGTCCGCAGGGTGGCAATGCTGCTGAGCGGGATGAGCTTGTCCTCCGGCCCGGTCACATAAACGTCCGCCAGCTGATCGGCGTTGAGCCGGTCCACCCGCTGCACCTGCGGGATGACCTTGTAGCTGCGGCCCGACATGTTGAACCGGTTCACGAAGTTCCCGCCAAAGAGCGCGGAAAGATCGGCCCCGACCTCCTGCAGATCGAGCCCCATGGCCGCTACCTTGTCGTGATCGAGCACCACCTCGGTCTCCGGCTTGTCGATCTTGGTGTCGATCAACGGCGGAAAAGCGAACATCCCGCTCTCCATCGCCTTCTGTTGCAACTGGCGCGCGAACTCGAGGATCCGGTCCGGCTCGGCCGTGGAAAGAATGACAAACTCGACCGGGAAATCCGAACCGCCGGGGAGGGGATCGGGCATGATCGGGAACATCTGGATGCCGGGGATGCCTCCAAGTTTCTGCTGGACCATCGGGAGGAGCTCGAAGGCCGATTTGTCGCGCTGATCCCACGGTTTCAGGACCATGCCGCCGAAGCCGAAGGTGGGGGAGGTGATCTGGAAGGAGTAATTTGTCTCGGGGAAACTGTGGAAAACTTCCCCGGCCTGGTCGGCGTAGGCGATCGTCTGGTCGATTGTCGCCGTCGCCGGGGCCTGAATGATGCCGAAGATGACGCCCTGGTCTTCCGTGGGCGCGAGTTCCACCGCGGCCACGAAATCCTTCGCGACAAACATCAGGATGGCGAGGGCGAAGACCGCTCCCCAGACCGTGTAAACCATGCCCCGATTGCGCAGCGTGACCTCGAGCCGTCGCATGTAGAAATCGCGCACCCGTTCAAAAATGCGGTTCACCCGCGCGCTGAATCCGCGGTCGGCCCCGCCCGGCTTGAGCAGTTTGGCCGACATGACGGGCGAAAGGGTGAGAGCGACCGCGCCGGAGATCAGGACCGCGCCGGCGAGGGTAAAGGCGAACTCGCGGAAAAGGGTGCCGGTGAGCCCGCCCTGGAAACCGATCGGGGTGTAAACCGCCGCGAGGGTGATGGTCATGGCGATGATCGGCTTGACCAGTTCGCGCGCCCCGAGGAAAGCCGCCTGCCGCGGGGTTAAACCTTCGCGGATATGCCGCTCCACGTTTTCCACCATGACGATGGCGTCATCGACCACGAGGCCGACGGAAAGCACAATGGCGAGAAGGGTGAGCAGGTTCAGGGTGAACCCGAAGATCTGCATGAGGAAGACCGCGCCGATGAGCGAGATCGGGATCGCGACAATGGGGACAAGAACCGTGCGCCATGAACCGAGGAAGAGGAAAATCACCACCATGACGATGAGGAGAGTTTCCGTGAGCGTTTTCACGACCTCGTTGATGGCGGTGTTGATGTAGGCGGTGCCGTCGTAGGCGATGCGGCCCTGCAAACCGGAGGGGAGATCGCGCTGGATGGAATCCATCTCCGCCCGGACACGCTGGATGACGTCGATCGAGTTGGCGTTGGGCAGCGGCCAGACGCCCATGAAAACGGCGCGCTGCTGCGAGAAACGCACTTCGTCGTCGTAGCTTTCCGCGCCGAGGACGACATCGGCGACGTCACCCAGGCGAACGAGCGTGCCTTCCTCCTCGCGGATGACGAGCTGGCGGAATTGTTCCGGCGTCTGGATGTCGGTGTTGGCGGTCAGGTTGACCTGGACGAGCGAGCCCTTGGTGCTGCCGAGGGCGCTCAGGAAATTGTTCGCGGCGAGAGAGCGGCGGACCTGCGCGGGACTGACGTTCAGCGCGGCCATCCGGTCCGGCTTGAGCCAGATGCGCATGGCAAAGGTGCGGCCGCCGAGGATCTCGGCCCGCTGGACGCCGTCGAGCGCGGTCAGGCGCGGCTGCACCACGCGGTTGAGGTAATCGGTGATCTCGTTCGACTGGAGGATGTCGGAGGTGAAACTGAGATAGGCGGAGGCGAACTGGGAATCGGCGGCCTCCAGGTTGATGATCGGGACCTCGGCTTCCGGCGGGAGATCGCCGCGCACCTGGTCGACCTTGCTGCTGATCTCGGCCAGCGCCTCGTGCGCCGGGTAATTGATCTTGAGCCGCGCGGTGATGGTGGAGGCGCTCTGGGCGCTCTCGGACTGCAGATAGTCAATGCCGTCCGCGCCGGCGATGGCGCGCTCGAGCGGGCTGGTGATGAAGCCGCGCACCAGCTCGGCGCTCGCGCCCACGTAAACTGTCCGGACGGTGATGGAAGCCAGATCGCTCCGCGGATATTGCCGCACGTTCAGCGTCCGCCAGGCCTGGAGGCCGCCGATCAGGATGACGAGGCTGACGACCAGCGCCAGGACCGGCCGGCGAATGAAGATGTCGGTAAACGACTTCATGTGTTCGCGGGGGTCGGATTTTCCTCCGGTTTTGGCGCCACGTCCTTTTGCACCTGCACGGCCATGCCGTTCCGCAGCTTGAAGACCCCGGCGCTCACCACCTGGTCACCCGGCTTCAAGCCCGTGGTCACGCCGACGAGATCGCCCCGCGTTTCGCCGATGCGGATGAACTGCTGCCGCACCGTGAGGGATTCCTGGCCGGTCTCGTCGTCCTTCTTTTTCTCGAGCACGTAAACGGAATCGCCGAAGGGCGCATAGGAAACCGCGGTCGCCGGGATGACCACGGTCGGCGTTTCCTGCGGCAAGGTAACCTCGACCTTTCCGAACATGCCGGGGCGCAAAAGCAGCTCGGGGTTTGGCAGTGTCGCCTGCAGCGAAACGTTGCGCGTCACCGGATCAATCACGGAATTGAGCGCGGTCAGTTTGCCCTCAAAGGTCTTCTCCGGGAACGCATCAGTCCGCACCGTCACCGGCAGCCCTTCCTTCAGGTCCGGTAACCGCTGCTGCGGCAGGGTGAAATCGACAAAGATCGGGTCGACCGCCTGCAGGGTGACAATGGGATCGCCCGCCTTGACCGTCTGGCCCACGTTCACCTGCCGGATGCCGGCATGCCCGTCGAACGGCGCCCGGATGATCAGCTTGTCGAGCGTTCCCCGGGCCGTATCGGTCGAGGCCACGGTTCTCTTGAATTTTGCCTCGGCCGCGTCCAGCTCGGCCTGCGAAATGACCTTGCGCCGGGCCAGGTCGCGCGCCCGTTCCACTTCCGCCCGGGCCAACTCGGCCTCGGCTTCAGCGGCCTCGACCTGCCCTTCCTCCGAGGCCGAGTTTAAGCGCACCAGCAGATCGCCTTTCTTGACCATGGCGCCGCTTTGGAAAGCGACTTCCGCCACGATCCCCGGCACTTCGGCGCTCAGGAGCGAACCTTGCACCGGCGAAATGGTCCCCACCGCGCGCAACACCGGCGGCCAGTTCTTCTCCACCGCTGCCGTCACCGCCACCGCTTCCGGGGGCGGTCCGCCCTGCCCGCCGCCCGCCATCATGGCGCCGAATTGCAGGCCTTTCAGGCCGAAAACAAGAAGCAGGAAAACGGCGACGCCCGCGCCCAGGAGCAGCCAGTTTTTCCAACGAGAACGTTCTTTCATCAAGCCGCCCGGTCCTTTCATCGTTGCGCCAAAAGGGGTTCTTCCACCCCGCTGAAAAGGATGCGCCAGAGACTGCGCGCCACGCCGAGCTGTTTCTCGCGCCGTGCCTCCTCGGGCACACGCGCCAGGTGGAGCACTTCGCGCATCAGGAGACCGTCACTCACGGCCAGGACCAGTTCCGCCAGCTCGCGTGGCGAAAGATCCTGCGCCGCGCGGCCCGCTTCCGGCGCCCGGCGAATCAGCTCGGTCAGCCCGCTCAGAACGGTCTCCGAAACATCGCGCACCAGGGTGGCCACGGTGGGATTGCGGCCGGCCTCGGCAAAAAGATCGACCACAAAAGCCGCCTCAACCTGCGGCGCGTTCTCGCAGCAGTGCGCGGTGAAAAGGATTTCCAGCGCCTCCAGCAGGGTCGGAGCCAGCCGGGCCCGCTCGAAAACCTCCTGGATCTCCTGTTTGTGCTCGTCGGCCATCGCGGAAATGACCGCGTCCTTGTTTTCGAAATAGCGGTAGATCAGGCCGACGCTGATGCCGGCCTGCTCGCTGATGTCGTGCATGGTCGTCTGGTGAAAACCACGTTTGGCAAAGCAGACCATGGCGGCGCCCAGGATTTGCTGGCGGCGATCGGGGGAATCAGGGCGGGAAGAAGACATTGAGGAAAATGAGGGGAGGCGGAACATGAATGAACGTTCATTCACTGTCAAATGGCTGTTCATTGTTTGTCCCAAAAACTTCCGCCTCCGGGGGCGAAGTCTTCCGTGGAGTTTCCGGCCCTGTTTTACCCGTGCCGGCCTCGCCGATGAGCTCGTGCTCCTCCGGCGGCACGGCGAACGCGTTCTCACGCCAAAATCCTGTGTTCGACCTCCAGACCGGGAAGCCTCATCTTCCCCCACCAGCAATGACGCGCCTGGCTGCCGCTTTCCAATCGTATCCGCGCGACGAGCGCTGCCTTGTCGCGCTTTCCGGCGGACGCGATTCGGTGGCCCTGCTTCACCTTCTGCTCGAGCACGGATTCACCCGCCTGATCCTTTGCCACCTGAATCACCAATTGCGCGGACGCGCCGCGGCCGCCGACGCGCGTTTTGTCGAGAAACTCGCGGCGGTTCATCGGCTCGAGTTGCAACTGGGCGAGGTCGATGTGGCCGCCTTTGCGCGGGAACGGAAACTTTCCGTGGAAACGGCCGGGCGCGCAGCGCGCTACGCCTTTTTCGTGCAGGTCGCCCGGCGCCGGCGAACTCCCCGGATTTTTCTCGGCCATCACGCCGACGACCTTGTGGAAACGTTTCTTTTCAATCTCTTCCGCGGCGCCGGCACGGCCGGGCTGGCGTCGTTGCGGGAACGCTCGGTGCACCGGGTGGGCCGGACGGAGCTGCATCTGCTGCGCCCGCTGCTCGGCGTTTGGCGCGACGAGATCGACGCATACATTGCCGCGCGCAAGCTCACGTTCCGCGAGGACAAAACCAACCGGGATCTCGACTCGAGACGCAACCGGATGCGCCACCTGATCATTCCCCAGATCGAAAATCTCCTCGGGCGGAACATTCGCAAAAGCGTCTGGCGCGCCGCCACCATCGCCGCCGACGAGGATGCGCTGGCCACGCAGATGCTGCCCCCGGCGGCGACCCTGCAAAAGCGTGAGTTGGTTTTGTCCGAGCTGAACGCGTTGCCGGTGGCGGTGCAACGCCGCGCCCTGCGCGATTGGCTTCGGCACCATCACATTCCGGAGATTGGATTTGATCTCGTCGAAGGAATCCGGCTTTTGCTCGATCCGGCAAACGCGACCGCGCGGATCAATCTCCCGGGCGGCGGCCAGGCGCGGCGCCGGGCGAAAAAAATCTTCCTGGAGAAGGCAAAGGCCGGGCGGCGCGCGAAAACCGTTGATTAGGATGTGGGCAATTCATCCATCTGGCGCGAGGGAGCCGCGCCCCGTTACCCGAAGCTCTCGCAATCCCTCGAGGTCGACGTGCTCGTGGTCGGCGGCGGCCTCACCGGCCTGACCGCGGCCTTTCTCCTCAAGCAAGCGGGCAAAAGCGTGGCCGTGGTCGAGCGGGCGCGGCTGGGGGCAATCGACACGGGCCAGACCACCGCGCACCTGACCATGGTGACCGATGCCCGGTTGCATGAACTGACCAGCCATTTCGGCCGCGACCATGCCGGGGCCGCCTGGGATGCGGGCGCGGCCGCGATCGACCAGATCGAGTCGATTGTGACAAGCGAGGGAATCGACTGCCAGTTTCGCCGGGTGCCGGGGTTTTTGCATGCCGCCGACGGGCGCGCCCGGGAGGAGGAGAAGACCTTGCGGGAGGATGCGTCCCTGGCGCAGGAGTTTGGATTTTCCGCGACTTACCGCGAAGCCGTGCCGTTTTTCGATGTCCCGGGCGTGCAGTTTTCCGACCAGGCCCTTTTTCATCCGCTGCGTTATCTGCATGGGCTGGCGCAGAAAGTGGCGGGGGACGGGTCCCACGTTTTTGAGGAAAGCGAGGCGGGCGAGTTCGACGCCGGGAACAACCGGGTGGAGGTGAACGGCCACTTCGTGAAACACGACCGGGTGATCATCGCCACGCACAACCCGCTGGTGGGTTACGCCGGCATGGCGGCCGCGACGTTGTTCCAGACCAAGCTCGCCCTCTACACAAGTTACGCCGTGGGCGCGACGATCCCCCGTGGGCGTCTGCCGATTGCCTCCTTTTGGGACACGGCTGATCCCTACAATTATCTGCGGGTCCATCCCGGCGACGGGCATGACATCGCGATTTATGGCGGCGCCGATCACAAGACGGGGCAGGTCTCGGAGACGGAGACGTGTTTTGCGGCCATCGAAAAAAGGCTGCACGGCTTCCTGCCCGAGGCGGCGATCACGCATCGCTGGTCGGGCCAGGTGATCACGACGAACGACGGCCTGCCGTTCATCGGCGAAAACGCGGAGCGCCAGTTTATTGCCACCGGCTTTGCCGGCAACGGCATGACCTTCGGCACGGTCGCGGGCATGATGGCGCGCGACTGGGTGATGGGAACCAGGAACCCGTGGAGCGATCTCTTCGCGCCGGACCGCAAGAAGATCCGGGGCGGCACCTGGGATTATCTCCGGGAGAACGTCGATTATCCCTATTACCTCGTGAAGGGCCATCTTCAGAAAGCGGAGGCGGAATCGGTGCGCGAGATCAAGCCGGGGGAGGGCCGGATCATTCGGGAAAACGGCGCAAGAATTGCCGCCTGCCGCGATCAGGACGGCGGCCTGCACAAGCGATCGGCCATCTGCCCGCACATGGGTTGCGTGGTCCGCTGGAACCAGGCCGAGTCAACCTGGGATTGCCCATGCCACGGATCGCGCTTCAAGCCGGACGGCGATGTCATCAGCGGGCCGGCCGAATCGCCCCTGGCCAAACCCTAGGGCGGTCGCGCGCGATATCGGTTTCCTCAGGGAGCGGACGCGATAGAGTAGCCGCCGATGTCCGTTCCTGTCCGTGTTCGTTTTGCCCCGTCGCCCACCGGTTACCTGCATATCGGCGGCGCCCGCACCGCCTTGTTCAACTGGCTGCAGGCGCGCAAAACCGGCGGCGTTTTTGTCCTGCGGATCGAGGACACCGACAAGTCGCGCAACACCGAGGAAGCGGCCGCGGCGATTTACGATGGGCTGCGTTGGCTCGGGCTCGACTGGGATGAAGGTCCGCACGCCGGCGGGGAGTTCGGCCCTTATTTCCAGAGCCAGCGTGATGAGATTTACCAGCGTTACCTGGACCGCCTCCGCGAAGCGGGCGCGGTCTATGAGGATGGTGGCGCCATCCGGTTCCGCGCCCCGCGCGAACACGTCGTGGTCGATGACCTTGTCTGCGGCCGGATCGACTTCGACCTGACCAACCCGGAGACCCATCCGGACATGACCATCCGGCGCCCGGACGGCTCCTGGATCTTCCATTTTGTGAACGTGGTGGACGACATCGAGATGCGGATCAGCCACGTCATCCGGGGCGAGGATCACCTCTCGAACACACCCAAGCACGTGGAGCTTTATCGCGCGCTGGGCGCCGAGCCCCCGCGCTTTGCCCATATCCCGCTGATCCTGAACCAGGACGGCTCGAAGATGAGCAAGCGCGACCTGGGGGCGAGCCTGCAAACCTATATCGAGAACGGGTTCCTGCCCGAGGCGGTGCGCAATTATCTCTGCCTGCTCGGCTGGTCGCCGAAGGATGACCGCGAGAAGATCGCGCTGGAAGAGGTCACTCGCCTTTTCGAGCTCGAGAAGATCAACCGCAAGAATGCGGCTTTCGACCTCGAGAAATGCACCTGGCTCAATGCGGAATACATGAAGGAGATCACGCCGGAGCGGTTTCAGGAACTGGGCCGTCAGGCCCTTCGCCGGGCGGGCCTCGATCTCTCCCTCTTCCCGGAAACCTACGTCGAGGCTGCGCTGGCCACCTGTCTCGGCAAGGTCCGGACCTTCCAGGAACTGCCGGTTTACGCCGGCTTTTATTTCCGGGACGATTTTGTCTACGACGCCGCCGCGGCCGCGAAACATTTCGTCCCGGCGAACGAAAAACTGGTCACGATCATTCGCGAAGCCTTCGCCGAGGCCGAGGCGTTCGACGCCTCAGCCCTGGAATCGGTTCTCAAGACCACCGCCGCCAGTCTCCAGCTCAAGGTGGGCGCGCTGGTGCATCCGACGCGGCTGGCTGTCACCGGCGCCACCGCGGGGCCAAGCCTCTATCATCTTCTCGAGGTCCTCGGCCGCGAAAAGGTGCTGGCGCGACTCGATCGCGCTCTCGCGGACGCGAGTTTCAAGGCCGCCTGACCGGCGCCGGACCCCTTACGTGTTGCCGGTCTCTTTCCGCCAGGTGTCTTTCAACGTCATTGTCCGGTTGAAGACCGGCGCGTCAGGGCGGGAATCGGGATCAAGCGCGATATAGGCCAGCCGTTCCAGTTGATATTGTTTTCCCGGCTCGGCGCGGCCGAGCGACGGCTCCAGTTTTGCCCGCACGATCTCCAGCGAATGGGGGTTCAGATGTTTCCGGAAATCGCCCCCCTCCTCCGGGTCCGGCTCGGTGAAAAGCCGGTCGTAAAGACGGACCTCCGCCTCGAGCGCGTCCGGGGCGCTGACCCAATGGATCGTGCCCTTGACCTTGCGGTTTGAGGTCGCGCCGCCGGTCTTGCTTTCGAGGTCGGCGGTGCAACGGAGCTCGACCACCTTGCCGCCGGCGTCCTTGATCACTTCCTCGCACTTGATGATGTAGGCGTATTTCAACCGCACTTCGCCCCCGGGCCGCAGCCGAAAATATTTCGGAGGCGGCGTTTCCATGAAATCGGCCTCCTCGATGTAAAGCTCGCGGCTGAAGGGGAGGGGGCGTGTGCCGCCGTCCGGATTCTCCGGGTTGTTGGTGGCGTTCAGTTCCTCCGTTTGTCCGGCCGGGTAATTGGTCAGGACGACCTTGAGCGGGCGAAGCACGCCAAGCCGCCGTTCCGCTGTCCGGTTGAGCCGCTCGCGCACGGTGTGCTCAAAAGCGCCGACGTCGGTCAGGCTCGGGTATTTCGTGATCCCGATGTGATAGGCAAAATCGCGGATGGCGGCGGCGGGAATGCCGCGCCGACGCAGGCCGGAGAGGGTGGGCATGCGGGGATCGTCCCAGCCGCGGACCGCAACCGTCCTGCACGAGCTGGAGCAGCTTGCGCTTGCTGATCACGGTGTAATTCAGGTTGAGCCGGGCGAACTCGATCTGGCGCGGGAGGGTGCGCGGAAGATCAAGCGACTGCAGGATCCAATCGTAAAGCGGCCGGTGCACCTCGAATTCCAGGGTGCAAAGCGAATGGGTGATGCCCTCGATATAATCGCTCAGGCAATGCGCGAAATCGTACATCGGGTAAATGCACCATTTGTCGCCGGTATGATGATGTTCGGCGTGCCGGATCCGGTAGAGCACCGGGTCGCGCAGCCAGACGTTCGGGGCCGACATGTCGATCCGGGCGCGCAGGGTCCGCGCCCCGTCCGGAAACTCGCCCGCTTTCATTCGCGCCAGCAACTGGAGGTTCTCCTCCACTGATCGGTCACGGAACGGGCTCTCCTTGCCCGCCCGGCGATATTCGTCCGTCTCCTCGGGAGTCATGTCGTCGACGTAGGCCCGCCCTTTCCGGACCAGTTCCACGGCGCACTCGTAGATCTGGTCGAAATAATCGGAGGCAAAGAACGGCGTGACCGCCGTGCCGGGCGCGGGATTGCGCACCGCCGGCAGGTGAAAATCCTTTCGGCCCCGCACTTCACGCGTCTCCGGCGTTTTGCCGGAAGGTTTCAAGCCGACACGGTCGTCGGCCCACCCCTCGATCAGCCAGAGGATGTCCCGCGTGATCGATTCGACATACTCGGCTTCCTCCTTCTCCGGGTTGGTGTCGTCCATCCGGATGTTGCAGGTGCCGCCGAATTCGCGGGCAATGCCGAACCCGAGACAGATGGCCTTGGCGTGACCGATGTGCAGGTAGCCGTTCGGCTCGGGCGGGAAGCGTGTGTGAATCTCGCTGTGCCGGCCGGCCTGGAGGTCGTCCGCCACGATTTCGCGGATGAAGTCGGTCGGGGTGCCGTTTTCGCTGGTCATGGGTGCGGCGGACAGTAGCAGACGAACGCGCATGCGGAAAATCCGACACGTGTCACATTTCGCCGTGCCCGACCCTTACACGCTGGAAGATCTTCGCCGCTGGAAACCGGACCGGGCCGGGGAGAAACCGGTTCGCCTGGGCGTCATCGGCCGGCCGGTGGCGCACTCGCTGTCGCCCCGCATGCAAAACGCCGCCTTGGAAGAGGCCGGTTTGCCGGCGCGTTATGCCGCCTTCGACCTGGGCGAGGAAGAACTCGAGGAGGGGCTCGCTCTTTTTCGGAAACACGAATTTATCGGGCTGAACGTGACCGTGCCGCACAAGGTCGCGGTCGTGCCGTTGCTGGACGAGGTGGCGGAGAGCGCCCGGCAGATCGGCGCGGTCAACACCATCGTCTTCGCCGGGGAGAAGGCCACCGGGCACAACACCGATGGCAGTGGCTTTGAACGCGCGGTGCGCCGCGAGTTCGCCGTCGATCTGCGTGATCTGCGCGTCCTCCTGCTCGGGGCGGGCGGGGCTGCGCGCGCCTTTGCCTGGCAATGCGCCCGGGCCGGTTGCGAGCGGCTGGTCATTGCCAATCGGACACGCGAAAAGGCGGCCGCGCTGACCGCGGAGCTGGGCGCTTTTTTTCAGGGGCAGCGTTTGCTCGGACCGGTGGCGCGCCTGGAAGCGATCGGGCTGGAGGAGCGCGCGCTGCGATTGCAACTCGAGCACGTTGACCTTGTGGTGAACGCCACGCCGCTCGGACTGCACCGGAGCGATCCGTCGCCGCTCCCGGCTTCGTTGCTCGCGCCGAGTTTGCTCATTCTGGACACCACCTATGGATCGTTCCCGAACGCGCTTCAGCGCGCCGCGGCCGAGGTGGGAGCGCGCGCGGTCAATGGTCTTTCGCTTCTCCTGGAACAGGGCGCGGAGGCCTTTGGCCTTTGGTTCGACCGCGAGGCGCCGGTCGCGGCGATGCGGCGCGCGCTCGAGGAGAAAACCTGAGGCGGTGAAGTCAGGCGCTTTCCCGCGCCATTTCCTCTCCGCGGCGGGTGGCCGCTTCGATCGCGGCGGCGAGACCCTCGCCCGCTTTCATTTTCTGCATCGCGGCCAGGCCGGCGGCGGTTGTTCCTCCCGGCGTGACCACCTGCGAGATGAGTTCCGCGAGAGGCCGGCCGCTGGCCTGCGCCAGCCGGGCCGCTCCCAGGACCGTCTGCGTGGCCAGGATGAGTGAGTCTTCCGCTTTCAAGCCGACCCGCACCCCGCCATCCGCGAGCGCTTCAATGACGCTGTAGACAAAAGCGGGGCCGCTGCCGGCCAGGGCGGTGACGGCGTCAATCTGCGCGTCCGTCACTTCCACGACCGTGCCGATGGCGCCGAACATTCTGCGGGCCAGCCCGAGGTCAGCCGCGGTGGTGCGGGCGCCCGGTGCGATGGCGGTGGCGGCCGCGCCCACCGCCGAAGGGGTGTTCGTCATGGCGCGCATGAACCGCGCGGGCGCGACGGCCTCCATGCTCTCGAGGCGGATGCCGGCGGCCAGCGAGATGACCGTGCGGTCTGCCAGTTTCTCCCCCAGCTCGCGCAGCACGGGCAGGACCACGGAGGGTTTCACCGCCACCAGGATGATTTCGGCCGAGGCGGCAACCTCGGCGTTGTCCGCCGTGACTCTGATGCCGGTTTCGTCGTGCAGCTTCTGCCGCGCCGGTTCATTTGGCTCGCTCGCCAGGATGTCCCCGGGGCCGCAGAAACTCGCGCCGATGAGGCCGCGCATGACCGAGCCGGCCAGTTTGCCCGCGCCGATGAAGCCGAGCCGGTGATGCGGTGTTGTCATTGAGAAAGGGGCGGAAGACCGCGATAGTATTCAATGGTTGGCGCCGGTGTAAACTTTGGTCTCGATCTTGCCCAGGAGCTGGCGGAGCTGAAACGGGAGCGCAACGCCATTGTCCTGGCGCACAACTACCAGGTGCCGGAGCTGCAGGACGCGGCCGATTACGTCGGGGATTCGCTCGGGCTCAGCTACAAGGCGCGCGAGACCGAGGCGGACGTCATTCTTTTTTGCGGGGTGCATTTCATGGCCGAGACGGCCAAGATCATCAACCCGGGCAAGCGCGTCATCCTGCCCGATCTCGACGCCGGTTGCTCGCTTTCCGAATCCTGCCCGCCGGAAAAGCTGGCGGCCTTTTTGCAGGAACACGCCGACAAAAACTATTACGTCATCGCCTACATCAATTGCAGCGCGGGCGTGAAGGCGCTTTCCGACATCATTTGCACGAGCGGCAACGCCGAGAAGATCGTCCGGGCCGCGCCCGCGGACCGGAACATCCTTTTCGTGCCCGACCAGAATCTGGGCGCGTGGGTCATGGAACGGACCGGGCGCAGAATGGATCTCTGGCAGGGCAACTGTTATGTGCACGTCGAGTTCACCGCCCGCAGCATCGGCCGCATCCGCGACGAGTATCCGGGGGCGCCGGTGGTGGCCCATCCCGAATGCACCCACGCCGTCCGTCTGCTCGCCGATGAAGTTTGTTCCACGGAAAAAATGGTGAGCTTCTGCCGGGAATCGCCCGCGCAGACCATCATCGTCGTGACCGAGGCCGGCATGCTGCACCGGCTGCAAAAGGAGGTCCCCGGCAAACAGTTCATCCCGGGTCCGACCGACAATTGTTTCTGCGGGGAGTGTCGCTTCATGAAAATGAACACGCTGGAGAAGGCGGTCGATGCGCTGCGCCGGATGGAGCCGGAGATCATTTTGCCGGAGGAACTGCGCCGGCGGGCGGAGGCGCCCATCCAGCGCATGCTCGAGCTGAGCCGCTAAATCAGGGGGCAGCCCGCGCAGGGACGAGGGATCGCTCACGCCGCCGGGGCGAACTCTTCGCTTGTCACCCATGGCGGCTCAATCTTCTATTCTTCGATGCAGCGGCCTTCCCTTCTCATGATGCTGGTGGTGTTCCTCCTCGGCATCATCATCATCCGGGAACCGCGCTTCGCCGCGCTGGAGGAAAATTTCCTGCGCTGGCTCCTCCATAACTCCCGGGGGGGCGCCCGCAGCGTCCCGCTCACCGTGGTCGAGGTCGGGCGCGACCGGCTCCTGGAACAGAAGGATGACGACAAGGGAGCTGTCGAAGCCTTTATGCGGGGCGGCGGCACGGTCGTTTCCCCCCTGGAATACGCGCTCTTCCTGCAATCGGTCCTCGATTTTCAGCCGACCGTGATTGCCTTCGAGAATATCTTGCGCTGGCGCGAGCGCGACAAGATGCAGGAGCAGGTCTTTCTCGACCAGGCCATGCGGGTGCCCAAGCTCCTGTTGGCGGCGGAACTGACCACCGCGCCCGACCCGGATGCGCCGGGAGGCGATGTCGTCGGGTTCACCCAGGTGCGGGGGAAACGCGGCGACTTGATGGAATACACCGGGATCAGCCGGCAGGCCGGGGAGGATCTCCGCCTGATCTCCACCGCAGGCTTCACCAATCTGCCGGACGAAATTGCCGACGAGTTGCATGTGCCGCTGCTCTTTCGTTATCGCGGCGAGATCCTTCCTTCCTTCCCCCTGCAGGCCGTCCTGATGTGGCTGCGGGTGACACCGGCGGAGGTCAAGGTGGAGCTCGGTTCGCACATCGAGCTGCCGGATGGAAAACGGATCCCGATCCGGCGCGACGGCACCATGACGGTCAACCCCAACGCCGCGCTCGGCGCCCGCCGGATGAGCCTGAACGAGCTCCTGCTGGCCGCGCGGGAACGAACCCCGGCCGGCACCACCGCTTCCAATCTCGAAGCGATGCGCGAGCATATCGTGCTGGCACGGACGCCGCGCAATCCGCTGGCCCCGCCGGATATCTTTGCCCCCGCCATCGCCACCATCCAGGCGGGCGCGTTCGTCAGCCGCGTCGGCCGGACCTTCGATTTCATCGTGATCATCCTGACCACGGTCGCCCTGGCCTTCCTTCACCGCTTTTCGCGGCTCGATCTCTTCCTCGGGGGCTTTGCCGTGACCGCGGCCTACTGCCTGGTGGCGCTCGGAATTTTTTCCCGCTGGAACCTCTGGCTGCCCGGCCTCCTGCCGCTCGGCGCCATCTGGCTTCTGGTCTTTTTCGGCATGTTCGTGGCCCGGCCCCGCCGGAAGGAAGCGCCTGCCGCGGGCGCGCCGGCCGGCTGAAACCTCCGGCCCGGGCCGGGATTATCCCTGTGAAATTCATCAACCTCACCCGCCGCACCGAGATCGGGGCGAATTGTTATTATCTCGAGGCGGCCGGGGAACGGTTTGTCCTCGACTGCGGCATGCATCCCAAGGCCCAGGGCGAGGAGGTAACGCCCAACTTTGCCGCCCTGGGCGACCGCACCCCCGGGGCCATCATCGTTTCGCACGCACACCAGGACCACATCGGGACGCTTCCGCTCCTGATGCGCCGGTTCCCGGCGGCGCCGGTTTTCATGACCGAAGCCACGGCCGAGATCGGTGATGTCCTGCTGCACAATTCCGTCAACGTCATGACCCGGCAGCGCGAGGAACTGGGGACGACGATGTATCCGCTCTTCACCCATCGGGAAGCGGGCAACGCCAACCAGTTGTGGCGCCGGTGCCCGTTCCGCCAGCCCTTTACCCTGGCCGGGGAACGCGCCTCGGCCCAGGGCGAAGAGGGCGTCACTTTCGAGATGATCGATGCCGGGCACGTGCTCGGCTCGGCCGGGATTCTTCTCCGCGCTGAAGGGCGGACCATTTTTTACACCGGCGATGTCAACTTCGACGACCAGACGCTGATGAAAGGCGCGGAGTATCCCGGGCAGGGGATCGACGTCATGATCATCGAGAACACCCGGGGCGACAACGCGCTCCCGGAGAAATGGAGCCGGCAGACCGAGGAGGAGCGCTTCATCGCGGCCATCGAAGCCGCTTTCGAACGCGGCGGCTGTGTCCTCATTCCCGTTTTTGCCCTGGGCAAGACGCAGGAGGTCCTGGCGATGTTCCACAAGTTTCGCCGGAACCGCCTCCTTCGTTCCTGCCCGATCTACATCGGCGGGCTCAGCACAAAGATGACCGAGATTTACGATCGCCGGGCCCTGACGAGCCGGCGGCATCTTCCGCGTCTCCAGCTCATGGAAGAACTCAGCCCTTTCGTGCTGAACGGCAAGACCATCGCGGAAGCGCCGGCCAAGCCGGGCCGGATTTACGCCCTCTCCAGCGGGATGATGACGCCCAAGACTCTTTCCAATATTTTCGCGCGCCAGATCCTCGAGCATCCGCAACACTCGATTTTCTTCGTCGGTTACGCCGATCCGGCCTCGCCTGCCGGCCTGATCCGCGCCGCCGGGCCGGACGACCCCGTGTTGCTTGATCCGGATGAGAAACCGTTGCGCCTGCGCTGCGCGATCGAGCAGTTCCAGTTCAGCGCCCATGCCTCGCGCGAGTCGCTCATTGATTATGTGCGGCGGGTCCGCCCGAAAAAAATCGTGCTGGTCCATGGCGATCTCCCGGCCATCGAACGGATGCACGCGGAGTACGCCGCCCTGCTCCCGGAGTGCGAGGTCATCGTGCCTCCGCCCGGGGTCGAGCTCGAGCTGTAGTGAAGATCGTTTCCTGGAACATCAATTCGCTCCGGAAACGGCAGGAGCGCCTGCTGGGCTGGCTGCAGGCCACCGCGCCCGACGTGGTTTGTCTCCAGGAAACCAAATGCACGGACGCGTTGTTTCCCCAGGCGGACCTGGAGGCGGTCGGTTACCACGCGGTTTTTCACGGTCAAAAGTCGTACAACGGCGTGGCCATCCTCGCCCGGACCCGGCCCACGGAGGTCGTGGCCGGGCTCGGGAATGCCGAGGATGCGCAGGCGCGTCTCCTGGCCGCCACCGTGGACGGGTTGCGCATTTATTCCGTTTACGCTCCCAACGGCCAGGCGGTCGGGTCGGAGGCCTATCTTTACAAACTCGCCTGGTATCAGCGGCTCAAGGCGCGGTTGCAGGCGGAAAAGACCGGGACCCTGGTGGTTTGCGGCGATTTCAACGTCGCGCCGGCCGATGAGGATGTGCACGACCCGGCGCTTTGGCGCGGCGCCATCATGTGCTCCGAGGGCGAGCGGGCGGCCTTCACCGATTTGTGCGAGATTGGGCTCATCGATACCCTCCGCCTGCATCATCGCGAAGCCGGCATTTTCAGCTGGTGGGATTACCGCATGCTTGCCTTCCCGAAAAACCGGGGGCTTCGCATCGACGCCATCCTCGCCGGGAAGGAAACCGCGGCCCGTTGTCGCGCCGCCGGGGTGGAGCGCGAAATGCGCAAGGGCAGCGAGCCCTCCGATCACGCCCCGGTCTGGGCGGAATTTTCCGGATGAAACCGCGCCGCAAGGTCAACCGTCCGCCGGCGCAGCCCCTCATGGTTTTCGACGGCGACTGCCATTTTTGCCGGCGTTGGATCGAACGCTGGCGTGAGATGACCGGGGGCCGGGTGGAATACCTCCCGTCGCAAAAGGTGGCCTCCCGGTTCCCCGAGATTCCGGCGGAGGAATGGGCGAACGCGGTGCAGTTGATCGAGCCGGACGGGACGGTTTACCGCGCGGCCGAGGCGGTCTTTCGGGCCTTGAGTTACGGCCGGCGCGGCGCCTGGCTTTCGGTTCTTTACGACCGGCTGCCCGGCTTCGCTCCCGTGACCGAGGCGGCGTATCGCATGGTGGCCGGGAGCCGGACGGCGGCTTCGCGGGCGACCCGCCTGCTTTGGGGGACCGATGTGCGCCGGCCCACCTATGCGGCCGCGCGGGAACTTTTCCTCCGCGCGCTCGGCGCCATTTATTTGGTCGCTTTCGTTTCCTTCTGGGTGCAGGCCGAAGGGCTGGTCGGCAGCCGGGGCATCCTTCCCGTGGCCGACTTCCTGGAGGCGGCCCGCGCGCATTTCGGAGGGAGCGCCCCGGGTTCGCTGCCGACTCTTTTCTGGCTGGATGCGAGCGACGCCACACTCCATCTCCTTTGCGCCGCCGGGGTTGTTCTATCCCTCTGCCTTCTGGCCGGGTTTGCGCCGGTCATTTCGCTCATCGGGCTTTTCCTCGCCTACCTTTCCCTGACCGTGGGGGGCCAGGCTTTCCTGAGTTTTCAATGGGACATCCTCCTCATCGAAACCGGGTTTTGCGCGATCTTCCTCGCACCGGCGGGTTGGTGGCTCTCCCGGGCGCGCACCCGCCCCGTTTCCCGGGCCGGGCTTTTCCTCCTCAAGCTCCTTCTCTTCAAACTGATGTTTATGTCGGGCGCGGTGAAGCTGACCAGCGGCGACCCGAGCTGGGCGGGGTTGAGCGCGCTGAATTACCACTATGAAACCCAGCCGCTCCCGACCGTGCTCGGCTGGTGGATGGCGCAGGGCCCGGGCTGGCTCAAGGCGGGGACCACCTTCTTTATCCTTTTTGCGGAACTGGCCGTCCCTTTCCTGATCTGGGCACCTCGTCGTCTGCGCCTCATCGCCGCCTCCCTTCTGGCCGGCCTCCAGCTCGGCATCATGCTCACGGGAAATTTTGCCTTCTTCAATTTGCTCGCGCTCGCGCTGGGCCTTCTTCTTCTGGATGACACCATCCTCGGTCGGCGCCGTCCGCAGGCCGGCCCGCCCCCGGACGGGTTCGGGCTCTGGTGGCGCCGCGCCGGCGCCCTTGTCCTCCTGCTGACGCTGCCGTTTCATCTCGTCCTGATCGTTTCCTCTGTGCGGCCCACCCTGGAGTGGCCGCGGCCGGTCACGCGGGCGTATGCCGTTCTGGCGCCCTTTCATATCGTCAACGGTTACGGTCTTTTCCGGGTGATGACCCGGACCCGGCCGGAGATCGTGATCGAGGGGAGCGCCGACGGGATTGACTGGAAACCGTATGAGTTCCGCTGGAAACCAGGTCCGTTGGACGGGGCGCCGCGCTGGGTGGCGCCGCATCAGCCGCGGCTCGACTGGCAGATGTGGTTTGCGGCGCTGGGGCGCTACGACATGAACCCGTGGTTTTTGCGGCTCCTGGAGCGTCTCTTTGAGAATGAGCCGTCTGTCACCGGCCTGCTGGCGAAGAACCCGTTCCCGGGGGAGCCGCCCCGGTACCTCCGGGCGCGGCTTTTCCGTTATCACTTCACCGATCCGGCCACGCGGCGGGAAACCGGCGCGTGGTGGCGCGCGCATGAGCTGGGCGAATACATTCCGACGGTCTCCCAGCGGGGCGAGTGATGGCGGTTGTCGGCCGTCGGGTTTGCGCTATACTGTGCCCGTGCCAAAGGAAGCAGCGATCGTGACGGAAGGAACCGTGACCCAGGTTTTGCCGGGGACCATGTTCCGCGTCGATCTGCCGGGTCAGCGCAATGTGCTGGCCCATATTTCGGGCAAAATGCGGAAGCATTTTATCCGCATTGTCCCGGGTGACCGGGTGGAAGTTGAACTTTCGCCCTACGACCTGACGAAGGCGCGAATCATCTTTCGCGCGCAGTAGTCCCCGGGAAATCGAAGAGGGACGCGCGCTCCTGCCCGGAGGCGCGTTTTACCAATGAGAAGAGCCGGTTTACTGATTGCCAATCGTGCCGGATAGTAACAAAACAAACCTGGAGAATATTATGGCTGACGAACTCAAATCGACAAACAGCGGAGTGCCCGCGGAGGCGCAGAACAAGGTGGAAAGCAGCAAGACGCACGCGCGCCGCGCGGCGGAAGACGCTCGCCGCGCCGCCGAGGAACTGAAAGCGGCCGCGACCGACGTGGCCGGCGAATATCGTGGTCGGGCCGAGGCGGCCTGGACCGATGCGCGCGGACGCGCCGAACAGGCCTGGGGCGATGCCCGTGGCCGGGCCGAGCAGGCCTGGGGCGACGCCAAGTATCGTGCCCGGACCCTGCAGGAGGATGGCGAACAGTACGTGCGCGAGAACCCGATGCGCGCGGTCTTCACCGCTCTCGGCATCGGATTTGTCCTCGGACTCATTTTCCGTCGCTAGCCTCGCTGCCGCATGGCTGGAGGACGCATGCCGTTCCGCAACCCCGCGGGGCGCGCAGGCCTGCTGAATAATGTCGTCGGGCTCGCGCACTCGCTGGCCGTCTACTTTGAAAGCCGGTTTGCCCTTTTTGCCGCCGAGTCAAAGCGGGCGCTGGTGCACCTGCTTATCCTGGTTGGCTGCCTCATCGCGGCCGCCATGCTCACGGCGTTCGGTTATGTCTTCCTCCTGGTCACGGCCATCTTCGGCCTGGCCCGGCTCCTGGAAGTTTCCTGGATCTGGATCGCGCTTGGTTCGGCCCTGGTGCATTTCACGCTCGCCGTGATCTGCGTCCTGGTGGCCCGCCAGCGCGTTCGGCATCCGCTCTTCCAATCCACCGCCCTTGAACTAAAGAAGGACCGCGAATGGCTGCAAAACCTGGATCGTCCCGAGACCTCCCCGCGCTAAGGGAGGAAATCGCGCTCTCGCGCGCCCGCCTCGGGCGCGACGTGGAAGGACTGCGCTACGAGCTCGATTTTTCGCGCAAGATCAAGCGTTCCTTCCAGGAGAACACTGCCACCTGGATCGTTGCCGTCGCGGCGGTCACCGCTGCCGTCGTGTTTCTGCCCGTCCGCAAGAAGGAGGTCTACGTCGCCAGAAAAGGGGAGGAGGCAAAACGCAAGGGCATCCTGCAAGCCGGCGTCGCCATCGGTGCCCTTCGCCTCGTCGGCGTTCTCATCCGGCCCCTCGTCATCTCTTTCGTGACCCGCAAGCTCGGCAGCATGGGCGGGCGCATGCGCTAGGCCGGCCCCTTTTCGTTTTACGCCGGCGGACGGGAAGGCTAATCATTGGCCCGTGCGCCAGTTCACCAAAACCTCGGCCTCTCCCGCGCCGGGCGCGCACGTGGACGACTACCTCGCGGTGGGCCAGCAGGCCGGTGCCTCCGACATCCACCTCGGGGTGGGCGCGCCCCCGACCTGGCGCCTGCACGGAATCTTGCAGCCCATCTGGCCCGATCTCCCTCCTCTGACCCCGCCCGAAACGGCCGCCCTGGCCGAGGGATTCCTTCCGCCCGAACAGAAACAACTCATGGAGGAACGGGGCGACGCCGATTTCGCCTACGCGAACGCGAACGGTCGCTACCGCACGAGCGTGGTCCGGCAGCGGCTTGGGACCGACATTGTCTTCCGCATCATCAACAGCGAGGTCCGGAGCATGGACGAACTCGGGCTGCCGGAGCATCTCAAGCTGCTTACGCGCTATCAAAACGGCCTCATCCTCGTGACCGGCTCGGTCGGGAGCGGGAAATCGACCACCCTGGCTGCGCTGGTCGAGCAGGTGAACCTCGAGCGCCGGGAGCACATCATCACGCTCGAGGATCCAATTGAGTACATCTTCGAGCCCAAGGGTTGTCATATCACCCAGCGCGAGGTGCACACGCACACCGTCTCGTTCAGTGCCGCCCTGCGCGGCGCCCTGCGCGAGGATCCCGACGTCATCATGGTGGGGGAAATGCGTGATCTCGAGACCATTTCCCTCGCCATCACCGCCTCCGAGACCGGTCACCTCGTCCTCGGTACTTTGCACACTGGCAACGCCTCGCGCACGCTGGACCGCCTGCTCGATGTCTTCCCGGTGGACCAGCAGGAGCAGATCCGGATCATGGTCAGCGAATCGCTCCGCGGCATCATCAGCCAGCAACTGGTGCCGCGGGCGGACGGCCAGGGGCGCGTCCTCGCCCTCGAGACCCTGACCAACACTCCGGCGGTGGCCAATGTCATCCGCGAAGCCCGCACCTTCATGCTTCCCGGCATTATCCAGACCGGCAAAAAAGCAGGGGATGCAGCTCATGGACGATTCCCTTGTCGCCTTGCACGGGCAGGGCTTGATCAGCGCCGAGGAAGCCGAGGCCCGGGCCGAACAAAAACAGCAGATGCGTTCCCTTCTCGGGAAATAGAGATGGCCTATCTCGACCAGTTTCTCCGGGTGATCGTCGAACAGGGCGGCTCCGATCTGCATGTGGGCGAGGGCCAGCCGCCGAAGATGCGGCGTCACGGTGATGTCGCGCCCATCCGGGAGGAAACCGTCACGCGCGAGGAGGCGGTCAAGATGCTGCGCGAAATCTGCCCGGGCCGCGGCTGGGAAATTTTCGAGGAAAAAGGCGACCTTGATTTCGCCTACGAGATGGATGCGGAATCACGCTTTCGTTGCAATTACCTCAAGCAGACAAATGGCTACGGTGCCGTTTTCCGTCTTATCCCGACCCGGATCGCCAGCCTGGAACAGCTCGGCATCCCGCCGGTGGTGCGCGAGTTCGGCCATTTGCGCGGCGGCCTGGTGCTCGTGACCGGCCCCACCGGTTCCGGCAAATCGACCACCCTGGCGGCGTTGATCGATTACATAAACGAGAATTTTTCCCGGCACATCGTGACCATCGAGGAACCGATCGAGTTCGTGCACCGGAACAAGAAGAGCATCGTGACCCAGCGCGAGGTGCCCTTGAATTCCATCTCCTTCCCGGCCGGGCTCAAGGCCGCCTTGCGCCAGGATGCCGACATTGTCCTCGTGGGCGAAATGCGCGATCTGGAAACAATTTCCCTCGCGCTGACCGCGGCCGAAACCGGGTTGCTCGTCTTTGGCACCCTGCACACCAACAACGCCCGCAAGACGGTGGATCGCATGGTCGACGTTTTCCCCGCCTCGCGGCAGGCACAGGCCAGGACCATGCTGGCCAACTCGCTCCGGGGCGTCCTCGCCCAGCTCCTTTTGAAGAAGGCGGACGGCTCGGGCCGGGTCGCGGTGAACGAGATCCTCATCGCCAACGCCGCCGTCTCCGCCATCATCCGAGAAGGCGCCACCCAGAAGCTTCAGGACGTCATCGTGGCCGGGAAAGGCCAGGGCATGCAGTTCATGGACGATGCCATCTGGAGCCTGCTCCAGCAGGGGACCGTCTCCCCGCACGAGGCTTTCATGAAGGCGATTGACAAGAATCTCTTCAAGAAATTCCTCCCCCCGGAGGAGGAGGCGCTGGCCCATTCGGCCGGGGCCGCCCCCGACGACCAGCGCCGCGCCCCGGGCGATTTCGTGAAGGAACGGAAGGCCGCCGCCCGAGCCCCGCGTTGACATAAAAATCGGCGCCTGCTAGGTTCGCGCCGATTTACGGAAGGGCGGTCTCGCATGGGCGCGAGTCCGCGCAACGCAAAAGGATCCGCAGACTGTGTTAAACACTCAGGTACTTGTGCTGAACCGCCTCTGGCAGGCCGTCAACGTCTGCTCGGCCCGCCGCGCTTTCGCCCTCGTTTACCAGGGGCACGCCCAGGTCGTCTCGTCTGATGCCGGCAGCTTTCTCACCCACGATTTCGACAGCTGGCGCGATTTCTCGGTGAGCGCGCCGGAGCATGAGATGGTTACCACCATCTCGTGGAAGATCCGGATTCCCCGCGTCATCGTTCTGCTCCTCTTCGATCGCCTTCCGAAAAAGGAGGTGAAGTTCACGCGGCACAATGTCTTCGAGCGGGACAAGAACACCTGCCAGTACTGCGGCCGTCTCTTCGACCGGAGCGAATTAAATCTCGATCACGTTTTGCCGCGGGATAAGGGCGGGCTGACCACCTGGGAAAACGTGGTCTGCTCCTGTATTCCCTGCAATACCCGGAAGGGGAACCGGCTCCCGCACGACGCCCACATGGCGTTGATCCGGAAACCCAAGCGGCCCAAATGGCGGCCTTTTGTCCATGTGACCTTCTCGAGCCAGCATCACGAGAGCTGGCGCCACTTTGTCGATCTCGCCTACTGGAACGTTGAGCTGAGCGACTAGGCGCGCCGGTTTACGGCAGCGCGTTCAGGATGGGCTGCGGGTAAACCCCGAGCCAGAGAATGCCGGCCATGAGCGCGATCATGGCCACGCGCGAAAGCGGGTTGATCGCGATCGGTTCCAGCGAGGCCGCCGGGTTCCAATACATCGCCCGGACCACCTTGAGATAATAATAGAAGCCGCAGGCAACGGTCACGATGCCGGCCACCACCAGCATGGTCTGTTTCTGGGCGATGGCCGCGTCAAAGATCATGAACTTGCCAAGAAAGCCGACCGTGAGAGGGACGCCGGCGAGCGAGACCATCGCCAGGAGCATGGCGAAAGCGAGAAACGGCGAACGGCGCCCCAGGCCGTCGAAGTCCTCGATTTTTTCGCCCGTCTGCTGCGCCACCAAAATCAGGACAGCGAAGCTGAGCAGGGTCATAAGAAGATAGCCCACCAGGTAAAAGGCGACCGCTCGCCCGGAAAGTGCGGCCACGCCGATAAGGAGGTAGCCGGCGTGCGCGATGCTGGAATAGGCCAGCAGCCGTTTCAGGTTCGTTTGCGGCAGGGCCGCCAGGTTGCCGTAGATCAGGGTGAGCAGGGCCAGGACGGCAATGATCTTCGTGACCTGCGGCAGCATCATGAACGGTTCAAGAACGCGAAGCAGGACAACGAATCCCGCGGCTTTCGAGCCCACGGAAAGATAGGCTGTCACCGGCGTCGGCGCGCCCTGGTAGACGTCGGGAATCCAGATGTGAAAGGGAACGGCGGCAATCTTGAAGCCGAAGCCGACCAGCACGAGCACGATGCCGAAAAGGGCCGCGGTGCGCTCGAGGTCCGGCCGGGCCAGGGCGTCCGCGATCCGGGCCAGGTTGGTCTCGCCGGTGGCGCCAAAAATCCAGGTGATGCCGTAGACCAGGAACCCGGTCGAAAGCGCGCTCAGGATCAGGTATTTTACCCCGGCTTCGAGGGTGACGGGACGCCGCCGGGTGAACGCCACCAGGACATAAAAAGCCATCGTGACCAGCTCGAGCGAGACGAAGATCATGATGAAATCGACCGCCGAGGCCATCCACATGAGGCCGGCGCAGGCGAAGATCGGGAGCGCAAAAAATTCACCGAGAGCGCCGAACCGATCGGCACTCCGCCCCGGCAAGGCCGAGGTGGTCCCGAAATCCACCATCATGATGAGAACAAGGATGGTGGTGACCAGGGCGAACCGCTTGAAGAAGAGAGCCAGGCTGTCGGCAGCATAAAACCCGGCCATGGCGGTGGAGCCGGCGGCCTCCGGCGTCACGAAAAAACTGGCGAGGAGAACGCAGGCCAGGCCCAGCATGCCCGCGTAGGCCAGCCGCCGGCGATCGATCGTGCGCGCGAAGGATTCAATGAGGACCACGAGGAAGCCCAGGACGACGACCGCAATTTCAAGGGTGGGCGCGTTCATTTGGCGGGGAGCACCATCTTGAATCCCGGCGAAACCAGGGTCACCAGCGCCTGCGGGAAAAAGCCGATCCAGAGCATGCTCGCGACGAGGATAAGGACCGGCATGCGCAGCCGGCCCCGAATATCAGTAAGACCTTCCCAGCTGCGAGTGGGCCGGCCCATGAAGGCGGAGCGGTAGGCGCGCAGCATGTAAACGGCCGAGATGACCACACCCCAGAGCGCCAGCACGGTCGCCACCTGCGGAAAACCAAAGCCCGCGAGGGAAAATCCGTTCTGGAAAGCGCCGAAAAAGATCATGACCTCAGCGGAAAAATTCGCGAAACCAGGCAGGCCAATCGAGGCGAAAGCGGCCAGCCCAAAGGCAAGGCCGGCAAAGGGCATCACCTTGCCCAGCCCGCCAAGGTCCGCGAAATCAAGCGTGCCGGTGCGGGCACGGACTTCGCCCGCGACCGCAAAGAGCAGCGCGATCGAGAGCCCGTGGGCAAAGATGAGCAGGGCCGCGCCGTTGGTCCCGATCAGGTTCGCGCTGGCCAGCCCGAGGAAAATGTAACCCATGTGCATGACGCTGGAATAGCCCAGCATCCGGTCGAGGCTTTTTTGCGCGAGCGTGACCAGCCCGACGTAGATGATGTTGCCGAGCAGAAGAAAGAGCAGCAGCCCCGTCCAGTATTCCGCGCCTTCCGGCAGCATCGGCAGCGCGATGCGGAGCAGGCCATAGAGCCCGAATTTTTTCAAAACGCCGGCGTGGAGCATGGCCGCGGGCGTCGGCGCGCAGGCATACGCATCCGGCGCCCAGGTATGAAACGGGAAAAGGGAGACGAGGATGCCGAACCCAAGAAGAAGGACGAGGTAGATGTTGCGCTGCGCTTCCGGCGCGATCCCTCCGTTAAGCGCGGCCTGTTGCAGTTCCCTCAGGTCAAAGGTCCGCAGGTCCACGGGCACGCTCTGGTAGAGCATGATCAGCCCGATCAGGAGGATGAAGCTGCCCAGGGCAAGATAGATCGTGATCTTCCAGGCGGCGGCGGAGCGGCTGCCGGTGCCCCAGATGCCGATCAGGAGAAAGGTCGGGATCAAGGCCAGCTCGTGAAAAGCGTAGAAGAAGAGAAGATCGAGCGCGGTGAAGGCCCCAAGCGCGCCGGCCGCAATCAGGAGAAGACAGGCGTAATATCCCCGGCGCCCCTGCGCCACGTCCCCGGCAAACCAGATCGCGCAGAGCGTCACGATGGTCGTGAGCAGAACCATGATCATGCTCAGGCCGTCGACGCCGAAAGCGAAACGGAAGCCCCACTCCTCCACCAGCGTAAAAGAGGTGACGTGGTGGAACTGGTTTCCGCGCCCCAGGCCGGCGTAAAGGAGCAGCGCTCCGAAAAAGGAGGCGAAGGAGGCATACCAGGCCGTCCGCCGGGGAGGCGCGCCGGCGGCGATGAGCGCCACGGCCACGAGCGGAGCAAAAATAACGGCAAGAAGCAGCATCAGGAAAAAACGGTGAAGTAGATCACGGCCACGATTCCCAGGCCGAAAAGAAAGGCGTAGGCCTGCAGGTTGCCGACCTGCATGAGGCGGAGGAGCGCGCCGAAGCCCCAGGTGACGCCGCTCAGGCCGCGCACCAGGCCCGCATCCAGGATCCAGCGGTCCAGAAAAGCGCTCAGGCGCGCCAGGATTCCCTGGGTGGAATCAATCAGCCAGCGATAGAACTCATCGATGTAAAACCGGTTCCGCAGCACGCGCAGGTTGAGCGGTTCCGCCACCCGGTTCCGGTAAAGGACAAATCCTCCGACCACGCCCAGGACCATGGCGATAAAGGCCAGCGACGGAACGAGGGCGCCGTGCGCCTCATCATGCGCTGGCGTGGGTAGGAAGCGATGCGCGAAAAATCCGAAGCCAGCGAGGGCCGCGGGGATCGCCAGGACCAGCAGCGGCCCCGTCATCACCGCCGGCGCCTCGCGTCCGCGCCGGGCCTCCTCCGTGCGAGGCGGGCCGAGGAACGCGACCACGACCAGGCGCATCATGTAGAAGGCGGTCAGGAAAGCGGTGAAAAGAGCGACGCCGAAGAGCACCGGGTTTTGCGCGTAGGCCACGGCCAGGATCGCGTCCTTGCTGAAGAAGCCGCTGAAAGGCGGACAGCCGATCAGGGCGAGTGTCCCGACCATAAAAGTGCCAAAGGTGACCCGGAGCCGGCCGGCCAGCCCGCCCATTTTCCAGATGTTCTGCTCGTGGTGGAGGACCACGATGATGGCGCCGGCGCCGAGGAAGAGGAGAGCCTTGAAGAAAGCGTGGGTGAAAAGGTGGAACATCGCCGCCGTGCCGGAGGCGAGACCGACGGCCATGACCATGTAACCGAGCTGCGAAAGGGTGGAGTAGGCCAGGATGCGCTTGATGTCGTTCTGCTGCATGGCCATGAGGGCGGCCAGGACCGCGGTGATGGCGCCAATCCAGGCAATGACGGCCAGGGCGGTGGCCGAGGTCTCAACGAGGAAACCGACGCGGACCAGCATGTAGACACCGGCCGCCACCATGGTGGCGGCATGAATCAGGGCGGAAACGGGCGTCGGGCCTTCCATGGCATCGGGCAGCCAGACGTGGAGGGGAAACTGGGCGGATTTTCCCATCGCGCCGCAAAAGATGAGGAGGACGGCCGCGGTGAGGAAGGCCGGGTGCGCGGTCAGGCCGCCCATGCGCGCGGCCACCTCGGCGAAGACGATGGAACCGGTCGCGCTCCAGACCATGAGAATGCCGATCATGAAACCAAAATCGCCGATGCGGTTGGTCAGGAAGGCCTTCTTGGCCGCTTCCGCCGCCGAGTCCCGCTCGAACCAGTGCCCGATGAGGAGATAGGAGCTGACGCCGACCAGCTCCCAGAAGATGAACATCATCACGAAATTGTTCGCGAGGACGATGCCCAGCATGGAAAACATGAAGAGCGAGAGGGAGGCGAAATAGCGCGAGACACCGGGATCGCCCCGCATGTAGCCGAGCGAATAGACGTGGATCAGGGCCCCGACCCCGGTGACCAGGACGAGCATGGTTTTGCTGAGCTGGTCGAGGACGAAGCCAAACGGGATATGGAGGTGGGGACGCAGATCGATCCAGGTGATCTGCATGGTCCGGATCTCGGGCTGCGCAAAAACGAGGCAGGCGCAGAGAAAACTGCCCAGCACGGCCGCGACCGAGATGAGCGCGCTGACGCGCGGGGAGGGCCGGGTCAGGAGCAGGATGGTCACCGTGCTCATGAGCGGCAGGAGAAGAATGAACCAGGGAAGAGGGCTGCTCATGCGGCTAGAACTTCAGGCTGCTCATATCCTCCACATGCGTGGTCTGGCGGGCGCGGTAGAGGGCGACAATGATGGCGAGACCGACCGCGACCTCGGCCGCGGCGACGGTGATGATGAAAAAGACAAAAACCTGGGCGTTGTAGTCCGGGAGCCCGGCGGCATCGAGGCGGAACCGGGAAAAGGCCACCAGGGAGAGGTTGGCCGCGTTGAGCATGAGCTCGAGCGACATGAAGATGATGATGATGTTCCGGCGAAGCATCACCCCGGCAAAACCGATGGTGAAGAGCAGGCCGCTCACGAGCAGGTAATCGCCGAGCGTGACCATCAACGGAGTTCCTTCTTGCTGAGAACGACCACGCCGATGGTGGCGACAACCAGGAGAACGCCGATGACCTGGAAGGGGAGATTGAAGTCATCAAAGAGCAAATGGCCCACTCCCCGGATGTCGTCCGGCCGCTCGGGCGGGAGCGCCGGCATCGGCTGCCCGGCCCCGCGCAGGCTGTGCGTGACCGCGTAGACCTGGAGGAAGAAAACGAAGGCGACGGCGGCGCCGCCCGCGGTGGCGACCCAGTTCAGGCGGCGGCGTTCCTCCGCCCGGAGGTCGAGCAGCATGATGATGAAGAGGAAGAGCACCATGACCGCGCCGGCGTAAACCAGGACCTGGATGATGCCGATGAAAAAGGCGTCGAGCGACATGAAGAGGGCGGCCAGGCCGAGAAAGGAAAGGACGAGGCTAAGGGCGCTCGCAACCGGGTTGCGGTTGATCACGACGGCGACGCCGAAGATCAGCATCATCAGGGCAAAGGTCCAGAAGAGGTAGGAAGGCATGACTCGGATTTCAGGGGACGGAGTTCGGGGCCGCGGGCGTGCGCAGGTTGCCTCGAATCCTGCCCTCTCATTTCATTTTGTTCCATTTCAGGACGAGCCCGTGCATGACGCCGCCGATCTCGACCAGCTTCTCCTTGTCGTGCACCATGTCGCTGCGGGTCAGGCCGGTGATGGCGTAATCCTTGCGCAGATAAATGGCCTGTTCCGGGCAGACTTCCTCGCACATCCCGCAGTAGATGCACCGGATCATGTCGATATCGAATTCCTCGGGATATTTCTCGACCTTGGCGAAACGGTCGCGCCCCGGGATCTCGCCCGGGACGATTTTGATCGCGCGCGGCGGGCAGATGAATTCGCAAAGCTGGCAGGCGACGCAGCGGAGCCGGTCGTCCGCGTCCGTCACCAGCGCCGGGGCCCCCCGGTAATGCTCCGGCATCTGCGCGTCCCACTTTTCCTCAGGGTATTGCATGGTCACGCTGGTCCGCCCGAGCAGCAGGTTCTTCAGGTGGCGAAAGGTGATCATCAGGCCGCCAACGATCGCCGGCAGGTACAGGCGTTCCGCGATGGTCAGGTTGGGTCGGGTGACGGTGATGGCCATGGGAGTTAAATGACGAATGACGAAGGACGAAGGACGAAGGAATGACGAAGCCCGAATGACGATCGACGCGGCGACTCCATTCCTCTCCCGTCTCTCCTCATTTCGGTTCGGTCATTCGTCATTCGTCATTCGTCATTTCATCGCGGCGGTCACTCAGCGCGGCAAGTAAGCAATGATGACCGCCGCGATGAAAATATTCACCAGCGCGATCTCAAAGAAGAAAATCCAGCCGAGGCGCATGAGCTGGTCGTAGCGAAAGCGGGGCAGGGTCCAACGCACCCAGATAAAGACGAAAAGAAGCATGGCCACCTTGCCGAAAAAGACCGCGATGTTGAAGAGTCCGCCGAGCACGCCTTTCCAGCCCGGGGCGTCGCCGGTGATGAGCAGCCACTCGAAACCGTTCCCGCCCCACCAGGGCACCGGCAGATGCCAGCCCCCGAGAAAGAGGGTCACGATGATGGCGGACCCGGTGATCATGGCGGCGTATTCGCCCAGGAAGAAGAGGGCGAACTTCATCGAGGAATATTCCGTGTGATAACCGCCCACGAGCTCGGTCTCGGCCTCCGGCAGGTCAAAGGGAAGCCGGTTGGTCTCGGCAAAAATGGCGATGGTGAAGACGACAAAGGAGATGAGCATCGGCCCGGCCAAAAGCCATTTCCACGGGTTGCTCAGGTCGCCGAGGAACGGCGCGATCATCCAGCCCTGCTCGATCTGGTAACGCACGATCTCCGTCAGGCGCAGTTCCCCCACCAGGAGAAAAATCGGGATGACGGCGAGCCCAAGCGAGAGCTCGTAGGAAATCATCTGCGAGGAGGCGCGAACCCCGCCCAGGAAGGAATACTTCGAGTTCGAGGCCCAGCCGGCGATCACGATCCCGTAAACCCCGAGCGAGGCGATCGCGAAAACGTAAAGGACGCCCACGTTGACGTCGGCAATGACCATGGGCACGCCGAGGAGCGTGCTGCCGAACGGCACCACCGCCACCGTCATGATTGCCGGGACCATGGCCAGGCAGGGCGCCAGCCAGAAGTAGAACTTGTTTACGTGCGCCGGGGTGAAGTCCTCCTTCAGGAGAAACTTGGCCGCATCGGCGATCGGCTGGAAAAGGCCGGCCGGTCCGACGCGGTTCGGCCCAAGGCGGTCCTGGATCATCGCGCTGACCCGCCGCTCGGCGTAGACGCTGTAGGAGACCATCGGCAGGATGACGAGGAAGATCACGCCGACGATCTTCAGCAACGAGACCGTGATAAAATACCAGTCCATGGTCAATCGGCCGGGACGGTTGTTTCGTCGCGGTTTTTCTCACCTTCCACGGGCGCGGGCGAACGGTTGGCCTCCATGACCTCGACGCCGAGGTCGCCAATCTTGCTGAGGGACAGACCCTGCAGGGCCGGCGTGTTCTCGGCCATCTCGCGGAAGACGTCCTCGACCAAAAGGAGACCGTTTCCGCCGGTGCGCGCCTGCAGGATGTCGCGCAGGATTTCCCAGTCGTCGCGCGCCTCGCCGGGAGCGTTGATGGCGCGGTTGAGACGCTGGAGACGTCCCTTGCCGTTGATCATGGAGCCGCGCTTTTCCGCGAAGCCGCAGGAGGGGAGCAAAACGGTGGCGTGCGGGGTAGCCTCGTTGGCCAGGAGACCCATGACAATGAAGGCGGGCAGGGTCGAAAGCACCTCCGTGGTCAGGCCAAACTCGGTCGGGTCCTCGCCGAAAACCAGCAGGGCGCGAACACTGCCGTTTTTCACTCCCTCGACAATGGCGGGCAGGTGCGCGCCCGGTTCGCTCGTGATGCCGAGAAGTTTGGCGCCGTTGGTGTTCGGGTTGCGATCCTCGCTCAGGAGGATGTCGTCGCCCGGGCCGCGTCGGGGAACAATGTCGAGGTGTTGCACGCCGAGGGCGCGGGCCAGTTTCGCGGTCAGCCAGAGTTCCTCATTGGTCATGCGACCGGAGGCGACGAGCGCGATCTCCCAGCCCTGGAAATGCTGGAGCTGCAGAGCCGCGTGCTTGATCGCGGTGTCCCACGAAACCGGGGCCAGCTTTGTCCCGTCAAAGATCTGCGGCTGGAGCAGGCGTTTCTCCGATTGCAGATAATCGAAATTGAGGCGGCCGTAATCGCACATCCAGGTGGAATTGACGGCGTCGTTCTCGCGCGGCGTCTGGCGGTAGATCACATCCTGCCGGGTGCCGATGACGGTGTTGCAGCCGGTGGCGCAACTGGTGCAGAAGCTCTTCGTTTCCTTGAGGAACCAGACCCGCATCTTGAACCGGAAATCGGTGGAGGTGAGCGCGCCCACCGGGCAGATGTCGACGGTGTTGAGCGAGTAATTGTTTTCCAGCTGCCGGCCGGGGTGGGCCGTGAGCACGGTGTGGCTGCCGCGATCGATGAAGCCGAGGACGTCGTCCTTGGCCACTTCCTGGCAGAAACGGATGCAGCGCGAACAGAGAATGCAGCGTTCATCATCGAGGGTGACGCGGGGACCGAGCTCGACGTTCTTCGGTTTCTTTACCTTGTTCTCGAGGAACCGGGAGGCGGCGTTGCCGTACTCGACGCTGAACTCCTGCAGCCGGCATTCCCCCGCCTGGTCGCAGATCGGGCAGTCGAGCGGATGATTGATCAGGAGAAATTCCATCACGCCCCGGCGGCATTCCTCGACCAGGGGCGAGGTGGTCCGCACCCCCATCCCCTCGGAAACATCCTGGGCGCAGGAAATCTGCGGGCGCGGCATCCAGTTGATCAGCGGCTTCCCGTCCTCGCCCAGCTCCGGCTGGCGATCGGGCCCGAGCTTGGGCATGCCCATCTCGACGAGGCACATCCGGCAGTTCCCGGGCGAACTCAATTTCTTGTGGTAGCAATAGCGCGGGACGTAATGCCCCGCCTGCTCGCACGCCTCGATCAACCGCGTCCCCTTGGGGAACTGGTGCCAGACACCGTCCACCTGGACGTTGACCATTTGTGCTGGAGTGGATTCGGGCATGGGATGAATCAGGAAACCAGGAAAGCAGGAAACTCAGGATGGAAAATCGTGCACGGCGTCTTGGCTGGAACTCGCGGCCGACACGTTTAATCGTCAGCGGGCGCGTGGCGAAATTCAGAAGAAGACCGTCGTTCAGGTCGACAGCCTTCAGATAAGTGCGCAGGATGGCGTAATGTATCGTTTTCCAGGGCGATAATGGCCTTGAACTCGACGAGCGACATCGGCCTCAACCAGAAAGTCCAGGCGATGCTCACCGATTTGATGATCCTTGTAGAAAAGCGGGATCGGGTGTTGCCGCTATACTGAATGCCGCTGAGCGGCGAAGTTCGACCGCCAAGTGCCTGCTCGTAAATAGACTCGAGGAAACCCGGACCCAGCTCCGGATGGACACGTGATGGCCGCGCCGATGATCGGCCTCGTGACGTCCCGATCCCTCAGTTTTTTTCCTGTGTTCCTGCTTTCCTGATTCATCTTCCTCAGATAGTCCCCTTGGTCCCGGCGCGTTCCCAGCCGGGGTCGTGCGCCAGGGGGGTGGTGGGAATGACCTCCTCGGCGATCAATTCGCCGGGCGTCAGTTCCGGCGGGAGCGGCGGCGGCGTGGGTTTGCGGCCGCGCCCGGCAAATTCCCCGGCGAATTTTTCCACGAAACTCTGGGTCGGCCAGGCGCAGGCTTCGCCAAAGGCGCAGATGGTGCGCCCGGCAATGTTGTCCGCCACGGTCTTGAGGGTGGCCGGGTCTTCCGTGACCCCGCCGCCCAGGAGCATGCGGTCGGTGATTTTTTTCATCCAGAGCGAGCCTTCCCGGCAGGGGGTGCACTGGCCGCAGCTCTCGTGCGCATAAAATTCGTTGATGTTGTTCAGGGTCCAGACCATGTCGCGCGAGTCGTCCAGGACGATGACGCCGCCGGAGCCCGCCATGGAACCGGCCGCGGTCAGGCTGTCGAAGTCCATCGGCAGATCGTTCAGCCCGGCCTGTTTCTCGAAGGTCGTGCCGTCGGGATTTTTCCCCTTCAAGGTAAAGACTTCGTCGCCGCGCAGGACTTTGGCGGATGAGCCGCCGGGAATGACCGCCTTGAGCGAACGGCCCCAGCGGATTCCGCCGGCCATTTCGTAGATGAGCTGGCCCATGGTCACGGCGCCCACCTCGACCTCGTAGTAACCGGGCCGGTTGACGTCGCCGCTCACGCAAAGGATGCGGGTGCCGGTGTTGTTGGGCCGGCCGATCCGGGCGTATTCATCGCCGCCGAGCTCGATGATGTGTTTGATGTGACAAAGCGTCTCCACGTTGTTCACGATGGTGGGGCACATGTAGAGACCGAGGACCGCGGGAAAGAAGGGGGGCTTGATCCGGGGATAGGCGCGCTTGCCCTCGAGCGACTCGATCAGCCCGGTTTCCTCGCCGCAAATATAGGCGCCGGCGCCGCGGTGAATGTAAATCTCGACGTCGAAACCGGTGCCGAGCATGTCCCGGCCGAGAAAATTTTTGGCCCGGGCCTCCTCGATCGCGCGCTCGAGGATGCGGGCGCCCTCGGGGAACTCGCCGCGGATGTAGATGTAGGCGGTGCGGGCCTTGAGCGCGAAACAGGAAATGAGAATGCCCTCGAGAAGCTGGTGCGGGTCCTCGTGGATGATGTAGCGATCCTTGAAGGTGCCCGGCTCCGATTCATCGGCGTTGCAGATGAGATAAATTGGCTTTTTCTCGTCCGGCTTGATGAAGCCCCATTTGACGCCGCAGGGGAACCCGGCGCCGCCGCGGCCGCGAAGACCCGAGGTCTTGACCTCGTTGACGATCTCCGCGCGCGACATCGTCACGGCCTTGCGCAGTTGCTCGTAGCCGCCGTGGCGGAGGTAGCAGTCGATGTCGGGCGTGTATTTGTCGCCGCCGATGTGCTGGAAGATGAGCCGGCGCTCGAGCGGGTGGGCCGGGTGCAGGACGGGGGCGGGCGGCTGGTGCAGGATGCTTTCGGCGTTCTCCACCGGGACGTTTTCGTGGAGGGTATCGCCGACCAGGCAAACGGGCGCGGTGCCGCAACTGGCGAGGCACTCGACAAACTCGATGCTGTATTCGCCATCGGGGCTGACCGCGACCGGGTTATGCATGCCATGGTCGCCCTGCTCGCGCGGGATGCGGGCGGCGGCGCGCAACTGTTCCATGACCTGATAACTGCCGGCCATGGCGCAACTCAGGGTGCGGCAGACGCGAAGGTGCTTTTTTCCGGCAGGCTGCTGCCGGTACATCGGATAAAAGGTGACCAGCTCGAGGATATTGATCGGCTCGAGGCCAAGTTTGGCAGCGATCCAGTTCACGCCTTCGTCGCTGATGTAACCGAACTCCTCCTGCCAGAGGTGCAGCAGGGGCATGGAGGCGCTCCGTTTCCGGTCGGCCGGGTAACGCGCGATGGCGGCGTCGCATTGCCGGACGAAATCGGGGGAGGGAACCGGGGCGCTCATGAGACTAGTTTGAAAGCGAGCCCGTCATGGACTCCACCTTGTCGTCCCAGAAAACGATGGTGACCGTGTCGCCGCCCTGCTTGTAGATGTAGGTGACCTTCTTGTTCACATCCATCGGTTCAGTCTCGACGGTGGTGGGCAGGCCGAGGATGGACTCGACCTGTTTCCGGGCCATGCCGGTGGCGACCTCCTCGACATTGGCCTGGGTGAGGTTTTTGTCGGGATTACAGGCCGCCAGGAGGAGAGCAGCGCCGGCCGCAAGAAGCGTCCGCGCGGCCCGGGCGGGAATGAAGGCGCGGGCCGGCCGGCTCACGGCTCGCGTCCGAGGTTGGTGTCCTTGCTGTCGACCTCGTCGTTCTTGAAGGTGATGACAGCAAACTTGTCCTCGTTCTCGTAGCGGTAGGTCGTGCGCTTGTAGATGACCTTGTCCTCCTCCTTGGCCGAGGTCGGTTCGCCCAGGATCGATTTGACCTGCGTCTTCGACATCCCGAGCGAGATCTGATCGTAGTTGGCCGAGGTCAGTTTCGCGCCGGGAGCCCGTTCGCAGCCGGTAATGACAAGGGAAAGGCCAAGAATCGCCAGCACGGCCGCCAGTTGGAAGGAGTGTTTCATAATGGTTACCTGTCGCATTCGCCCATGACAAAATCCAGACTGCCGAGAATGGCAACGACATCGCTCATCATCGAGCCGGGCAGCAGCTCGGGCAGGATGCTGAGATTGACGAACGAAGGCGCGCGGATCTTGAGCCGGTGAGGCACGCCGCCCCCCTTGCTGTTAATGTAAAAGCCCAGCTCGCCCTTCGGATTTTCCGCCCCGAAGTAGACCTCGCCCGGCGGCGCCTTCAGCCCCTCGGTCACAACGATGAAGTGGTGGATCAGCTCCTCCATTTTCGTCATGACGTTGGCCTTTGGCGGCGGCATGTTTTTCCAGTCGGTCACGTTGATCGGGCCCGCCGGCAGGGTCTCGATGACCTGGCGAAGAATGCGCACGCTCTGCCGCATCTCCTCGATCCGGACCAGATAACGGTCGTAACAATCGCCGGCTGAACCGACCACCACCTCGAAATCGTATTTCTCGTAATCGAGATAGGGATGTTTCCGCCGCAGATCGTGTTCAACGCCGCTTCCGCGCAGGTTCGGCCCCGAGAGGGCGTAGGCGATGGCGCGATCCTTCGGGATGACGCCGATGTCCTTTGTGCGGTCGACGAAAATCCGGTTCCGGGTGAGAAGCTTGTCGATCTCGTCGAGCTGCGGGATGAAGCCGTCGAGAAACGCCTCGAGCTGCGGGATGAACGTGGACGGCAGGTCGCGGATCTGCCCGCCGACCCGGGTGTAGGAGGTGGTGAACCGCGCCCCGGTCAGGAGTTCAAAGAGGTTATACAGCTTTTCGCGCTCGGTGAAGGTGTAGAGGAAAACGGTCATGGCGCCGAGATCGAGGGCCATGGCGCCGAGGCCGAGGAGATGGGCGGAAATACGCGCGGTCTCGCAGCAGAGGACGCGGATGGCCTTGCCCCGGGGCGGCAGCTCCCAGCCCATCAATTTTTCGACGGCGAGGGCGTAGGCGACGTTGTTCGCGAGCGGAGCCAGGTAATCGAGCCGGTCGGTGTAAGGCACGAACTGGTTGTATTGCATGTTTTCCGCGATTTTCTCGTCGCCGCGATGCAGGTAACCGACATCGGGCGTGGCCCGGGTGACCATCTCCCCGTCGAGCTCGAGGACGAGACGGAGGACGCCGTGAGTGGCGGGGTGGGAGGGCCCCATGTTCAGGATCATTTTCTCGCCGATATCGCCCGCCGCCGGGTCCATCTCCGCCTGGGCCTGCGCGACGCGCGTGGCCGGGTCCGGTGATTCGAGTTCGCGCGTGGTAAAGCCCATCCTGAGCTGTTATGCTCGCGCCGCGCGCACGCTAGGCAAGCCGAATATTGAGCATTCCGAGGGGGCGCGCCCGGATCTTCCGCGTTTTTCGCGATTCGCATTCCCCGCGATTCGATTTAATGCTTCCAGATGGCACGAAAAATTGCACTGCTGTTTGCGGGGCAGGGGGCGCAGACCGTCGGGATGGGCCGGGACCTGGCGGAAAAATTCGAGGTGGCGGGTGAATTGTTCCGGTCAGCGGATGAGATCCTGGACCGGAGCCTGACCGGGGTGACGTGGGAAGGCCCCCTGGAGGAGCTGACCCGGACATCAAACTGCCAGCCGGCGCTTTTCGTACATGGGCTGGCCTGCCTCGCGGTGCTGCGCGATCTCGCCGGAAATTTCGAGGTTGGCGGTGCGGCCGGCCTGTCGCTCGGGGAAATGACGGCGCACGCCGCCGCGGAGACGTTTGCCTTTCCGGCCGGGCTGAAACTGGTGCAACGACGGGGACAGCTCATGGACGAAGCCTGCGCCGCCACCTCGGGGGCGATGGCGGCCATGATCGGTGCGGAGGAAAACGCGGTGCGCGCCCTGGCCGCGAATGCGGATGTCGATGTGGCGAACATCAACGCGCCCGGGCAGATCGTGATCTCGGGCGAGAAGGCAAAGGTCGACATGGCGGTCGGGTTGGCCAAGGAACATGGGATCCGACGCGCGACGCTCCTGAACGTGGCAGGCGCCTATCATTCGCGCCTGATGGAGTCAGCCTACCAGCAACTTGGACCTGCCCTGGTGAACGTGCAGATGAACGTCCCGAAATTTCCCGTGATCAGCAACGTCACCGGGCAGGAGGTAAAAACCCTTCCGGAGATCCGCTCGACCCTGCAGGAGCAGGTGACCAGCTCGGTGCGCTGGGTGGATTGCATGGAAACGCTGCTGGGCCTGGGCTGCGATTTATTTATCGAGCTGGGGCCGGGCGGCGTCCTCGCTGGGCTCCTGCAACGCATCCGGAAAGGCGTTGAGGTCGTGAGCGTGAGCGATGTCCCTTCCCTGGAGGCAGCGGTGGAAAAGCTGCGCCAGGGTTGATCCGCGGCCATCGCGGTGCTGGCGTTGTTGTCAGACGTCGGGACGGGAGCGGGTGGGAACGCGACTGCGCGGTTGCACTGGCCCCGGCGTTTCCACTACTGTCTGGCGCGTGAGCCTGCCGCAAAAGATCGATGCCGACCTCAAGGACGCCATGCGGGCGAAGGACGCGGAAAAACTCAATGTCCTGCGCATGCTCAAATCAGCCTTGAAATATGCCGCGATCGAAAAGGCCGGCGCGGATGCGGAACTCGATGACGCCGAGGCCAGTCAGGTGATCCGAAAACAGGTCAAGCAACGGCAGGATTCGATTGAGAGTTTCGAGAAGGGCGGCCGGGCGGAGCTGGCGGCAAAGGAAAAATCGGAGCTGGCGATTTTGAGCGGCTATCTCCCGCAGCAGATGAAACCGGAGGAACTGGCCGCGCTGGTGCGGGAGGCCATCGCGGAGACCGGAGCGACCTCGAGGGCGCAGATGGGCGCGGTGATGAAGGTGCTGCAGGCGAAAGCGGCCGGGCGGGCCGACGGCAAGGCCCTGAGCGCGGAGGTCCAGCGGCAGCTTGGCTGATCTCAGCGCCATCATCGTCGCGGCCGGCAGCAGCCGGCGGATGGGCTTTGATAAGTTATCAGCCCTGATCGCCGGCCGTGAAGTGCTAGGTCATTCCGTGGCGGCCTTCGCCGCGCTCCCGGAGGTGGCGGAGATCGTCGTGGTGGGGCATCCCGACCGGCTGGAGCTCCTTGGCCGGATGGCAGCGGCCGCGGCCCTTGAGAAAAACGTGCGTCTGATTGCCGGCGGATTGCGCCGGCAGGATTCCGTCGGGGCTGGTCTCGCCGCCGTGACTGCGCCCTTTGTCGCAGTGCACGATGCCGCGCGTCCCCTGATCACGCCGGCGCTGATTGGCCGGCTGCTGGAGCGCTGCCGGGAAAAGCGGGCGGTGGCGCCCGCGGCGCCGGTCACGGACACGCTGAAGCGGGCGGGAGCAAATTACGAAGTGATGGGCTCGCTCGACCGGAACGCCGTCTATGCCATGCAGACCCCGCAGGTTTTTGCGACCGATCTTTTGCGGAGGGCCTACCGCGCGGTGGAGGAGAAAGCACTGGAAATCACCGACGAAGTTTCGGCGGTGGAACATCTCGGGGAAGCGGTCTGGCTGCTGCCGCACGATGAACCGAACCCAAAGATCACCTATCCCACCGATCTGCCGCTGGCCGAATTCTGGCTGGAGCGCCGCCGCTAGGCTACTCGACGAGGGCGCTCTGCGGGCGCGGGAAATGTTCGTCCACCAGGCGGACGACCTGCTCGACGTTGGCCGGCTTGAATTGCCGGTTCTTCAGGCGACCCGCCGCGGGCAGGTCGGCGACCTGGAGCAATTCGCCCCCTTTCCAGATCCAGGCCGCCTCGTTGTAGGGGCCGACCCGGCGAGGTTTGCTCCAGGTATGGATGGAGAGAAGGCGGTCGCCCAGCGCGGCGGCGATATGCATGGGGCCGCTGTCGACGCTGATGGTGAAATGGGCCACGCGGAGAAGGCGGACGAGCTGGAGCAGGGTGGTCTGGTTGGTCAGGTCGATGCAATTGGCCGGAGGATCAAAGGGGCGGGTCGAGCGTCCCACCACGACCACGCGGGTGGGGCGAAAGGCGTGGCAGAATTCCTCAATCACCGCGGTGGAGATCGATTTGCGCCGGCCGCGCGCGTAGGGATGAAGCAGGATAAAGGGAGGATACTCGTCAAAACGGGGCAGGGCGTCGCCGGATGGGAGCGGACAACGCAGCAGCTCGGGCTCGGGCGCGCCCACCAGTTCGGCGAGTTTGAGATAGCGCTCAACGGCGTGGGCCCGGCGGTCCACCCGTGCGACTTCATCGTAAAAAAAGCGGGAGCCTTCGCGGCCGTCGCTCATCCCGACGATCTTCCGGGCGTGGCTGGACCGGGCGATGAAGGCGCTGCGGAAAAGGCCCTGGAAATCGACCGCGAGGTCGGGTTGCAGCTCACGGGTGCGCCGGAGCCAGGCCATAAGGGAGCGGGGCGCGCCGAGGCCGCGGAATTCGCCGCGCGGGAACAGGTGCACATGATTGACGTCGCGGTTGCCGCGCAGCAAGGAAGCCCATTCCGGGTTGATCACCCAGGTGATCTGCGCCCTGGGATAGGCGTCGCGGATGGCGGCGACGGCGGGCAGGGTATGGACGATGTCGCCGAGCGAGCTGGGTTTGATGATGAGGATTGATCGCACGGGGAAGGACGAGGTTACCGGCCGAGGGCGAGGCGGTCGGCCAGGAGTTCGGGCAGCCGTGATTGCCGGATTTTTTGCTGGGCGCCGGCAAGATCGTATTTGATCCGGCGCAGTTCGACGACTGCTTTTTCGGGATCGAAGAGGCAATAGGCGGCGCGCCAGTCGCCGTCGCGTGGCTGGCCGACGCTGCCGGCATTGATGAAATATTTTTTGCCGGGATCGATCGCGAGGCGCTCGAATTTTTTGCGGTGCACGGCGCCGTCGCGCTCAAAAGCGACCGGGATGTGGGTGTGGCCGAAGAAGCAGACGCAGGTGTGCTGGTAGGTGAAGCTGGCCCCGGCATCGAGCGTGTTCAGGACGTAGCCCCACTGGTCCGGGGTATCGAGGGTCGCGTGGACAATGGTGAAATCGCGCACGAGGCGGGTCAGCCGGAGCTGTTGCAGCCATTCCTTTTGGTCATCGTCCAGGGCGGCCCGGGTCCAGAGCAGCGCACGCGCGGCCAGTTCGTTGAAACCATCGAGAGGGGAATCGAGCGCGGCCTGTTCGTCGTGGTTGCCCTTGACCACCGGGCACTCGAGTTCCTGCACGAGCTGAATGCATTCGGCCGGGTTCGCATTGTAGCCGACGACATCGCCGAGGCAGACGAAATGCGTGGCCTCCTGGTCGTGGGCATCGGCCAGGACAGCCTCGATCGCCTCGAGGTTGGCGTGGATGTCGCTGAAGATGGCAAATCGCATCAGGGTCGGGCGCGGCCCGGGGCCGGGTCGGGAATGCGCTGGTCCGCCGGAACGTTGAGTTTTTCCTCGAGCGATTTCAATCGTGCAATCAGGGTGGGCGCGCGTTCCCGGGCGCCGCGGCGGTAAAGCTTGAGCAGGCGGGCATAGGCGGAGTGTTCCTGGCCGCGAACCTGGGCGAGCTCGTAGGCCGAAAACCGCTCCAGGTAGGAGGAGGCTCCGGGCAGGGTGGAGGCATGGAGAAACGCCTCGGAGGCGCGCATGTGATCCTGGAACTTGTCGCGGTAAAGCCGGCCGAGCGCTTCCCAAAGCCGGGCGCTGCGCGGGTTGTAACGCAGGCCGCGTTCGAGAAAATCGCGCCCCAGGTGATAAAATTCGCGCTGGCGGCGAAGCCGGTCGGCCAGCCGGGGATTTTCGGGATCGCGCCGGGCCGCGGCACTCGCGTTCCAGGCCATGTGCCAGGCGGCGATGTCCCAGAACATCTCCGAGGCCGGCTGCAACGAGGTGGCCTGGCGCAGAAGCAGGAGCAGCCGGCTCCAGTCCGTTTTCTCCCAGGCGGCGTGGGCCTGCAAAAAAAGGAAGTCGGCCACCACGGAGCGGAAGCCGCTCAGGGCGGCGACAAAGCCGAAGTGCCCGATTTTTTCCCGCAACTCGAGATCGAGTTTGCCGCCGTGAAAACGGAGGTCGCGATATTCGCGGGCCAGGCCTTGTTCCATTGGCAACCGGAGGAGACCGAAGCCGAGCAGGGCCGCGCTGAGAAGAAGCGGGCGTTTCATAGTTCGCGCCCCTGGAAGGCGGCGGCGGCAAGGAGGAGATAGAGCACGATGTAAAAGCTGCCCAGGCCGAGCGTTTTCAGGAAAAGGCCTGCCGGGATGACGGCGCCCGCGACCAGGTCGTCGATCACGTTGAAAAGCTGCAGATCGGGAAAGATAAGGGCGACGAGGGCCAGGAAGAGCCGGCTGACCAGGCCGGGGATCTGCTGCTCGAGCCAGGCTTCCCGGGCGATCGCCTGCAGATGCCCGATGAAGTAGACAAAGGTCATGACCACGATGGTGAAGATGCTCGTGGTGGCGAAGGTGGAGACAAAAAGGGTGAGCGCGGCCAGGAGCGCCGCCTTGAAATAGATGACCACCAGGCCCTGGAGGAGATTGAGGTGGAAAGCGGACGCGCTGATCTCGGCCAGGGCGGCGCGGAGTTCCTCCTCCGGCGCGCCTTGCATCTGCAGCGCGGTTTGGGCCAGCAGCGATTGCTCGCGAAAATAAAGGACGGCGAAGAAAAGAGCGCTCATGAGGAGAGCGCTCACCGCCAGGAGGAGGAAGACCCCGATCAGTTTCCCGAGGAGATAATCCAGGCGCGGTACCGGTTTGGCCAGGACGGTGTAGGCCGTCCGGTCCTCGAGTTCCTGCGGAAGCAGGCGGGCGGTCGCGACGATGGCGAGCAGACAGAGGAAGACGTTGATGGCGCCGAGGGAGATGTCCTTCAGGATCTGGAATTCCTGCTGGAAACTGAAGCGGGCCATGAAGATCGAGTTACCAATGAGGAGGAAGGCGAAGACGAGGACGACGTAGAAGATCTTGAGGCGGGTCAGCTCCAGGAAGGTGTTGCCGGCCAGCGCGGCCAGCCGCGGCAGGGAGAAACGGCGATAAGGATGAGGCAGGGCCGGTTTCTCCGTCATGCCTCGGGGTCGCGAGTGGCCTCGAGGAAAAGATCCTCCAGGCTGGTTTCGGCGGGTCGCTGCTCCACGATGGTGACCCCGGCCTTGCGCGCGGCGGTCTCGACCTGACGCAGAAAAGCCGGGGTGGCATCCTCCAGCAACAGATGGGTCCGGTCTCGCCGGGCCACCAGTTCCTTCAGCGTTCCTTCGCGGACAAGGCGGCCTTGCGCGAGGATGCCGACGCGATCGCACACCTCCTGCACCTGGCCGAGCAAATGCGAGGAAAGCAGCACCGTCTTCCCGCGAGCCTTCAGCTCCAAAATCAGGTCGCGCAGCACCCGCGTGCCGGCCGGGTCCACCCCGGCGGTCGGTTCGTCCAGCACGACAAGATCAGGATCGTGAATCAACGCCTGGGCCAGACCAATGCGCTGCAGCATTCCCTTGGAATAACCGCGCAGACGACGCTCGCTGGCATCTTCCAGCCCCACCAGATGCAAAAGCTCGTCCGCGCGCGCCTTTAGTTTCGCCCCCGTCAGCCCGCAAAGCCGCCCGTAGAAATGGAGCGTCTCGCGGCCATCGAGGAACCGGTGAAAATAAGGGCTCTCCGGCAGGAACCCGACGCGCTGCCGGCTCGCCACCTCCCGGCTGTCGCGGCCAAAAAGGGACACACTTCCTTCCGTGGGGGTGACGAGGCCGAGGATGGCCTTGAGGGTGGTGCTTTTGCCCGAGCCGTTCGGTCCGAGAAGCCCGTAGGTTTCGCCCCGTTCCACCTGAAGGGTGACGTCCTGCACCGCCACGACGGGTGTCCGCCGGAAGGACGACCGGAAAACCTTGGTCAGGAGCCGGACCGCGACAGCGGGCTCACTCATGCACGATCTGAAACCCGTGCGGCGCGGGGGCCTCCTGGAGGGTCTGCTCGGTCTGGCCACGGATGTGCGCCCGCAGTTCGCTCTCCGCGATGGCCTCGAGGAAGGCCCGGACTTCGGCATCCTCGCCCGTGGCCTGGAGTTCCACCCGGCCATCCGGGAGGTTGCGAACCGTCCCGGTGACGTCGAAACCGCGCGCGATTTGTTTGACGGAATAGCGAAAGCCCACGCCCTGCACGCGGCCTTCGTAATACACCTGGAGGGAGGTCCGCATCCCGGCACGATAGCCCGATTTCCCCGGGCACAGCAAGGCGCGACGGAACCTACTCGACCGGGTCGGGCGAAGCGGCCACAGGCTCTTCGACCGCCGGGACGTCCGGCGCGGGCAGCGATTCTTCCGGCGGGATCAGCTCGGGATCAGCCGCGCGGAAGGAGAACTGCGGCGCCTCGGGGGATGGCGATGGCTCGGCCAGGGCGGCCAGGAGCGTGGCGGGTGCCGGGCGGATATCATCGCTGGCCACGTAACCCTCTGTTCCCTCCGCGAGGCGAACCTTGCAGTAACCGAAGGAAGGACGGATGACGGTGACAAGAGTGTCGCGGACGAGCTGCTGGTCCGGGCCGCTTCCCTGCTGCGGGCCGAAGCGGAAGAAGGAAGTTTGCGCGACGGAGACGGCGTAGAAGTTCCCGCTCTGGCGGGCCAAAGCGCGGCTGCGTCCGCCGCAGCCGGCCAAAAAAATCATGGCGCCCGCCGTGAGCAGGAGAGCGGCGGTGGGGAGGCCGGGGAAGCGCCGGGAGTTCATCAACACCCTTCCCTATAGCAAGCTCCTTGCCGTTTACTTGTAGGAATAGACCAGGCAGACGCTGGCGGGCTCGCCTTCCAGGAGGCTGACCGCGACAAAATACTGGCCGCTATGGGTGGGCGAAAAGCCGGCGGCCGCCCTCGCCTCCTCCTGGTAGTTCTCGGCCGCGACCGGTGCGCCGGTTTCATCGTAAACCTGCACCCCGAGCTTTTTCGCGGCTTCGTTCCCGCCGGCGGAAAACCAGTACTGGTTCCCGGCGTAAAGATTGACCGCAATCAGGGCGTGCTCGGCGGGGGCAATGACCCCCGTCCAGTGACCGTCGCGGACCTTGAATCCTTCGTTGGTGAAAGCGCCGGCCAGGTCGAGCGCGGTGCGGCGCGCCGCGACCGCTTCGTCTTTCAGGGCGCCCGAGAGCGCGCTGGTGGAAACAAGCAGGAGAACGAAAAGAAGGGGTCGCATCACGCTTTCACCTCTTTTTTCTGGATCTCCTCCAGTAATCGGCTCACCACCGCATTCAGCCGGCGCACATTCTCCAGCGTGGCTGTCTGGCCCGGCGGAAACGAGACCAGGGTCTCCAGTTCGCCCAGGTGCGATTCGACCTCGCGAACCAGGGGATCGGCCTGCATGGCGGGCGACATCTCCTTGATCTTCGACTGCATGAAACGGACAAGGGCGGGCTGCCGCAGGACGCGCGCGGTTTCCTCGCTGTAATTCTTGCTGAGCGACGCCGTGACCACCTGTGTCCCGCGAATCCAGCCGCCAAGGCTCACCAGGATGACGAGGTCCTGGTCCTCGTGGGTCTGCATGGAATCCTTCACCTCGTTCTGGGTGGCTTCCAGTTCCTCCTGCAGCGCGTCCCACTCACCGTTCTCGGCGAACTCGTTGATGCTGTTGCCGCGGCCAAGAATATCGGCGCTGATGCCGAGTGCCTTGGCCAGCTTCATGATGTCGGCGCCGGCATTCTTGACCTGCTGGGCGTCCTGCGCCTCCACCGCGATAAAGCCATCGGCGATCAGGCCGCCAAGGTTAAGGGCGATCTGCGCGCGGTTGCGATGGTTGGTCGGGATCGGCTCGCGAAACTGCGCCGCCCAGTCCGGTTTGCCGGGCTTCGTCAGCGCGGCGAACAACTCGGCCGGGGTGGGAATGGTGATGCTGTCGATCCGGATGGCCTCGGCCATTTCGCCGGCGGGGAGCGGCGACCCGGCGGGCGCAGGCGCCGGCGCAGCCTCCGTCGGGGAAAGTGTCGCGGACGGCTCAGGCGTGGCGGGCGCGTCCAGGGCGAAGGCGCAAAGAGCAAAGGCGAGGAGAAGCCTGGTGAAAGGCATGCCGCAGATTATCCCGGGCAACCTGATTTGCCAGCCCGAATCGCAGGCGTCGCAGGGACCGGGTCCAAAGTTTCCTTGGACACTGCGGGTGAACCAAGCATCATACGCGCTTCCCATTTTTATGGCGGTCACCACCATCACGAAAATCATCGGGCGCGAAATCATTGATTCGCGCGGCAATCCCACCGTGGAGGTGGATGTCCTCCTCGAGGGCGGCGCACTGGGCCGGGCGGCGGTGCCGAGCGGCGCCAGCACCGGGGAGCACGAGGCCTGGGAACTGCGCGATGGCGACAAGAAACGTTATCTCGGAAAAGGAGTCTCGCAGGCGGTTCGCGGGGTCAACGGCACCCTGGCCGCCGCCCTGCGGGGGATGGATGCGGCCGACCAGGCCGGGCTCGACCGCAAAATGATCGAGCTGGATGGTTCCTCCAATAAGAAGAACCTTGGCGCCAACGCCCTGCTGGGCATTTCCCTGGCGGCGGCGCATGCCGCGGCGGCGGCGCGAAACCAGTCGCTCTTCCGCTATCTCGGCGGCGAACAGGCCGTCACCCTGCCGGTGCCGATGATGAATATCCTCAACGGCGGCGCACATTCCGACGCCCCGATCGATTTCCAGGAGTTTATGATCATGCCGAAAGGCGCGCCTACCTTTGGGGAGGCGCTCCGCTACGGCACCGAGGTTTTTCATGCCCTCAAGAGCGTGCTCAAGGACCGCGGCCTTTCCACCGCCATTGGCGATGAGGGAGGCTTTGCCCCGGCCTTGCGCTCGGCTGACGACGCCCTCGAGTCGATCGCGGCCGCGGTGGAGAAGGCGGGCTACGGACTGGGGGACGAAATTTTCATCGCCCTCGACGCCGCCTCCTCCGAGTTCTACGACCGGGAAAAGAAGCGTTACGTGTTCAAGAAGTCGGACGGCTCCGAGCGGACGGCGGAGGAGCTGGTGGATTACTACGACGAGTTATGCGGGCGTTTCCCGATTATTTCGATCGAGGACGGCTGCGCGGAGAACGACTGGGCCGGCTGGAAGAAACTGACGGAGCGTCTGGGTGACCGGGTGCAACTGGTGGGGGACGATCTTTTCGTCACCAACGTGAAATTTCTCCAGCGCGGGATCGATGAGGAGATTGCCAACTCGATCCTGGTGAAAGTGAACCAGATCGGGACGCTGACCGAGACGCTCGCGGCCATCCGCCTGGCGATGGAGAATGATTATACCGCCGTGATCAGTCATCGCTCCGGGGAAACGGAGGACACCACCATCGCGGACATTGCCGTGGCCACGAACGCGGGCCAGATCAAGACGGGATCGCTCTGCCGGACCGACCGCGTGGCGAAATACAACCAGCTCCTCCGGATCGCGGAGGAACTTGGTGACAAAGCCGTCTACGGCGGTAAGATGCGCTAGTGGAACAGGCGGGCTACGGCGATTTCCGCGCGCGGCGCGAGGCCACGCTCTGGCAGCGTCTCAATCGCGTCCTGCTCGCGCTTCTCTTTCTCGCCGTCTGGCTGGTCATCATCAGCCTCTTCTTACCGCAGCACAAAAAACTGCAGCAAAGCCGGGGCGAGATCGATGCCCTGCAGGCGCAGGTGGACGAGCAGAAGGTGCTGCTGGTGCGCCAGACCCGCGAAGTGACCCTGCTCAAGACCGATCCGGTCTATCTCGAGTCCATCGCGCGCGACCGGCTCGACCTGATGAAGCCGGGCGAAACCATCTTCCGTCTCGAGCAAGGCTCCGCCGCAAAGCGGAAGTAAGACGAAACGCCTCTGCATTGCGCCCGGGAGTGCGGGCGCTATCTTTCCGGCATGGCAACTGAGGCACCGGAAATCAACACCGAAGAATTGAATTCGAGGCTGGCGGAACTACGGAGGTTTCTTTGACCTCGCCCTCCTCGACCGCCAGTTGACCGAGTTGGAGGCGCGCATGGCCGCGCCGGATTTCTGGGACAGCCGCGAGCGCGCGCAGGGCGACGTGGAAGAGGTCTCTCGGATCCGTTCCCTCATCAACCCCTTTCGCGAGCTGGAACGCGAGATCGACGACATCGCGGTCATGCAGGAGCTGGCCGCGGAGGAGAGCGATCCCGGCCGGCGGGCCCAGGCGGACCGGGAACTGGCCGCGGAGAATGCCCGGCTGACGAAAAAGCTGGAGGCGTTCGAGCTGCGCCAGTTTCTTTCCGGTCCCAACGATCGCGCAAGCGCGTTCGTCACCATCCATTCCGGCGCCGGCGGCACGGAATCGTGCGACTGGGCCGACATGCTGCTGCGGATGTATCAGCGCTGGATTGAACGGGCCGGTTACAGCGCGCAGACCATCGATATCCAGGTGGGCGACGAGGCCGGGATCAAGTCGGCCACCATCCTGGTGACAGGCGAAAATGCCTATGGCTACCTGAAGACAGAGCGCGGGGTGCACCGGCTGGTGCGGATTTCGCCGTTCGACGCCAACAAGCGGCGGCACACCTCTTTCGCGAGCGTGGACGTGGTCCCGGAGATCGCGGATTCGGCCCCGATCGAGGTGAACCCGGCGGACCTGGAGGTGGCGACCTACCGGAGCGGCGGCAAGGGGGGACAGAACGTGAACAAGGTGGAGACGGCGGTGCGGATCGTGCACAAGCCGAGCGGAATCGTGGTGGCCTGCCAGGCGGAGCGAAGCCAGGGCCGCAACCGCGAGCTGGCCCTGAAAATGTTAAAGGCCAAGCTTTACGAGATCGAAGAGGACAAAAAGAAAGCCGAGATCGACCGGCAATACGGCGAGAAGGGCGACGTGGCCTGGGGGAGCCAGATCCGTTCCTATGTCTTCCAGCCTTACCAGATGGTGAAAGATCACCGGACCGGCGCCGAGACGAGCAACGTGCAGGCGGTGATGGATGGAGATATCGACCTCTTCATCCAGGCGAAACTTCGCGGGCAGAAAGCCGCCAAAGGCGACTCCGACCGCGAAATGTAAAACCCGCCGGTTCCCGTTTGCCGCAACGGCTCAGGGAGCCGGGCTGAGATCGTAGGCCTCGAAAAGCCCGATGCCGGTGGCCCCGCCGACCCCGCGGATGATCGCGGTGTAATTGCCGGGTGTCAGGGTGGCTTCCAGGGCCGACTCGAGGCTGTTGGAAGGGGCAAACCCCTTCATCTGGATGCTGGCGGCGTCCGGGCCGCTGCCCCAGTCGTCGTTCGACTCAAGCACGGTGCCGTTTGCATTCACCAGCTCGAGCCGCGGGTTGGACAGGGCATTCGCCACGGCCCCGGCCAGGGCGGGACCGATGGCGCGCAGGATCACGTCCTTGTTCGCGCCGGCACCGGCAATGAATCCGCCGATGAGAACGTCATCGTTGTTCAAAACCTGGCCGCGAGTGGAAATGTTGGCGGCGCGTGCCGTGCCGGTGTGAAGATCATAGAGCTCCACCAGGCCGATGCCGGTATAGGTGCTGTCAAACCCCTCAACGACAACCGTGTAGTTGCCCGGGGCGAGGTTTGCGATGATGGCCGCTTCACGGCTGTTGCGCGGATCGAGCCGGTAACTCGCAATGGTCTCGGGGTTCGTGCCGTCAATCCAGTCATCGTTCGACTGAATAAAGCCGCTCGGGCCGTTCAGGGTCAGAATAGGATCCTCGATGGCGCCGGCGAGCCCGAACGGGACGAGGGAGCCCCCGATGGCGCGAAGCACCACGGTGGCGGAGGTCGACCCCTGGATGATGAATCCGCCAATGAGGCGGTTATCGTTCAGCCCGATCTTCCCGCGGGTGGAGAGGTTGACGAAATTGGATGAGGTTGCGCCGTTCAGATACACGGGGCCGGTGCCGTAGATGGCGACCGCGCCGTTGATATCGTCCTGCTGCAGGGAGGCCAGAGTGCCGCTCGCCGTCGAATTCATGATGGCGGGGTTGGCCTGCGGCGGGTTGGCCTGGTCCGGATGATTCAGGCCAAGGACATGGCCGAACTCGTGCAGGGCCACGCGGGTAAAATCCGTCGCCACCGAGCTGCCGCCGCCGGTGTAGGTGGACCACTTGCGCGGACTTCCACCGGTGTTCGCGGTGCTAAAAATGACGTCGCCTTCCATGTAGACCTGCGGATTGAGATCATCCCGCGTCGTCCTCAGGGCCACCGCGAGGGTGTTGCTCCCGAACGCGTCGCCATAAATGGTATTGGAAAAGAAAACCGTGTTATTGGCGTCGCCGTCGACCGGCGCCGCGGTCGTCTGCACGGTGGTAAACTGCATGTGGGCCATGTGCTGGTTCCAGGCATTCAAGGACGCCACCGCCGCATCGTTGAAATTGTTGTAGGTCAGCGTTTTTCCCGGGACCGCCGTCATGGCCGCGCCATCGAGTTTCAGGAACATGACCACGGTGCGGTTCTTGGTCCAGCGGCCGTCATCGACGAAGAAGGCGGCGGCGGAGGAAGCGAGGACGAGGAGGAGGAGGAAGGGGAGCAGTTTAGTTTTCAAGAGGATAACGTAATTACAGGAATAGTGCCGGTGATCCTACCGAATCGCAAGCCGGAATGTAACATGAAATTTGCCGCGATTGAAGCGGCGACAACAGGCTCGGCAGGCCGCTGGACGGCGCAACGGACGGACCCGCGGGAACTGCCGCCGGCAGACCGGGCATTCATACAAATAACGGCGCTGCTGCCGTATCGTCGGGAGGGGAAGGGCGTGGCAGCGCGCTTCTCCGCCGATGCCGAGATGCCGGCAGGCCAGGCGCCACTCCGGGCCGTGCGGCGCGATCCGCCGACGGCCGGCGCGCGTCTGCGCGAGGAGATGGGCCAGCTCGTGCCGGAGGGTGCGGTCGATCTCGTCGGCGCCATGGCGAGCCAGCAACGGGTTAAGACTGACCACCGACTCGCGCAGATAGGCGCGCCCGGCGGCGCTGCGCAGGCGCGGATTCCATTGCACCTTCACTCTCCGGGCGAGTTCGCCGGCCCCGATCTCCCGCAAAAGCTGCCGGGCGAGGGTCTCCAGAGTCTCGTCCCGTCCGGCCGCAGGCGCCGGCACGGTCAACACGAGTTGCTCAGGCCGCAACAACGCCACGGTTCTCTCGGGTGGGGAGACGTTCCAGGATTCGCTGCATGGCCGCGAGCGTTTCCTCCATTTCATCGCGACTATTGCCGCAGCCGAGCGAAAAGCGAAGGGCGGACGCGGCCAGGTCACGCGGCAGGCCCATCGCGAGCAAAACATGCGATGGCACGACTGATCCCACCATGCAGGCCGAGCCGCTGGAGGCGCAGATTCCTTCGAGGTCGAGCGCCATCAGCATGGTCTCGGAGCTTCGTCCCGGGAAAACGACGTTCAGGGTGTTCTGGAGGCCATCCTCCGAGCCCTGCCGCAGCGCCTCCGGGGCCAGCCGGGCCAGCCCGTGCCAGAGTGTGTCCCGCAGTTCCTGCAGCCGCGCCTGCTCCGGGGCCTGGTCGGCCAAAACATGGCCGGCCGCCGCCGCCATCCCCGCAAGGGCGGCCACGTTCTCGGTCCCGGGTCGCCGTTCGTTTTCGTGCGACCCGCCAAAGGTAACCTGTTCCAGCGGAATGCCGGCGCGCAGGAAAAGGAGGCCGGCTCCCTTGGGTCCGTAAAATTTGTGCGCGGCGAAAGAGGCGGCATCGACCAGTTCGAGATCGCACGTCACCTTGCCAAAAGCCTGGACGAGGTCGCTGTGCAGGAGCGCGCCCCGCGCGCGGCAGATGGCCGAGATGTCGGCCAGCGGTTGCGTAACGCCGGTCTCATTGTTGGCCAGCATGATCGAGACCAGGATGGTGTCGTCACGGACGACCTCGCGCAGGCGGGCGGGATCGATCCGGCCATCGCGCTCGACCGGGAGGAGGGTCAGCTCGAATCCTTCCTCGCGCGCCAGGCGCTGGCAGGGATGCAGCACGGCATGGTGCTCGGTGGTGGCGCAAACGAGATGGCGACCCCGGTGCGCGTGCGCCCGGGCCAGGCCGAGCACGGCCAGGTTGTTCGCCTCGGTCCCGCCGCCCGTGAAGACCAGTTCGCCCGGCTTCGTCCGGAGAAGGGCGGCCATCCGGTCGCGGGACTCATCGATCACGGCGCGCGCGGCACGGCCGGCGGCATGCACGCTGGAAGGGTTGCCGAACGTATCGAGCTGCGCCTCCATGGCTTCCCGAGCCGGCGGGCAAAGCGGGGTGGTGGCGTTGTGATCGAGATAGATCATCAAAGGCCCGTGGTGTCCTCCGTTTCGCTTCGGGTGACGATGCGGAGTTGCTTCTCCTCATAGACCACGAGCGAGTGCGGCGGGATGCTGGACACGAGGAAGACGTTGCCGCCGATGGTGCTGCCGCGCCCGATCACCGTGCTGCCGCCAAGGACGGTGGAACCGGGATAAATCGTGACATCATCCTCCACCCGGGGATGGCGCTTGCCGCCCTTGCGGATCCGGCCCAGTTCATCGCGCTCGAAGCTGCGCGCTCCGAGCGTGACCGCGTGATAAAGTTTCACCCGCGCGCCGATCTCGCACGTTTCGCCCACGACCACCCCGGTGCCATGGTCGATAAAGAAGTGCGAGCCGATGCTGGCGCCGGGATGAATGTCGATCCCGGTGCGGCTGTGCGCCCACTCGCTCATCAACCGCGGGATGAGCGGCACCTGTTTCTGGTAAAGGAAATGGGCCATGCGGTGGATCGCGATCGCCTCGATCGAGGGATAGGCCAAAATGATCTCCTCGTAGCTGCGCGCCGCGGGATCGCCCTCGAAGGCGGCGTCGACATCCGTCCAGAGCATCCGCCGGATGGAAGGCAGGGCCGCGATAAATTCGTCCAGCAGATCGGAGACGCGCCGGTCGCCTTCACCCGCCGCCAGCCGGAAGCTTTTCACGATTTCCGGCTTGAGCAGGTGCCGGACATTCTGCACCCGGCTGCGGGTGATCTCGGGAAGATCGCCGGAATAAACCAGGGGGGCGCCACGGAAACCGGGAAACATCAGGCTGACCAGTTCCATGCAGGCGGTTTCGATCGGCGCCCGCGACGGGAGGCTGGCCGCCGCCTCCAGATAATTGATGCCGCCGGATTCGCTGTAGGTCCGGAGCAATTCTTCGACGGCGTCGTGCGTGGCAACGGGCATCCTGCAATTATGCCCGGCTCCGGGCCGCGCGAAAGGGCCGTCTCCGCGCGGGTCAGGGCATTTCGAAAAGAAAGATCGACCCGCCAATGACCGCGATCGGTTCCTGGTCGCGATAGGGCGCGTAGCGGTCGACGTCCTCCAGCATGGCCGAGACCGCCGAGCCGTTCAGGTGGCCGGCGCCAAGGGCGATCAGGCGAGCCGAGGGATCGGGTGTCCCGACCTCAATTCCCCGCGGGCCGTAAAACTTCAGGATGTGGCCCCCGGTGGATAGAGCGGTGTAAACACGTTTTATCTTCCGCTTCTTGAGATAGCGGGCGAGCTCGCGGACATCGTCGCCCCATTCGACGTTGGAATCGGAGAGAAGTTCCCAGGGCTCGTGGCGGCCGCGCAGTTGATTCATGTAGGGGATGTAATCGGGATAGATGCGGACCGCTTCCAGCAACATCAGGCCGACCAGCGCCAGCGCGGCGGCGCGGCCAAGGCGCCGGCCGCGCCCGGCCTGCCAGAGTGCGGCGAGCAGCGCGCCGGCGAGGATGAAAAGAAACGGGTAGGCGGGAAGAAAATGACGGATGCCGATGTTGATTTTGGCCGAGCAGGCGAAGAGGGCAAACGTGCCCAGCGGAACAAGAAGAAAAACCAGCATATGCTCCCGGCGCCCGAGCCAGCGCCAGAGACCCCAGGCCAGCCCGGCCACGGCCAGGAGCAGGAAGGGAAGGCTCGTCTTCAGGGCGAAAGCGACCGGAAAATAATACCACCAGCCGTGCATGCTGTACTGGCCGAGGAGCGAGGCGGCATGCCCGCCGCGGTTGTGAATCCAGACCGAGTAAAGTCCCGCGGTAAGCGACGTCGGCAGCAGCGGTCGGAGCGTCTCGATCAGCCGGGTCGCCACCTCGACATGCTCCGGGTCCTTGGTCCGCATCCATTTCAGGTCGTGCGCCGGGATGGGTGGACGCTGGAAGAAATAGACGCCGTTGATCGCGACCAGCGCCACCAGCAGGGCAGCGGCAAAATGACCGGCCACGCGCCGCCGCGTGAGCGGGTGGGGCGGGCGCACGAAGAGGACCAGGGCGCCGAGCGCGCAAAGCGGGAGGACGATGACGAGGGAGAACTTGGCCCCGACGGCCAGGGCCAGCGAAAGACCGGAGAGAAGGGCGCGCGCGAGGGTGGGTGCGCGCCAGTAGCGATGCAGGGCAAAAGCGAAAAAGAGAAGGCCGAGCGCTGCGGCCATGTCGGTCTGGGCGATCCGGCCATGGGCGAGCACGGTCGGCTCAAGGCAAAAGAGCGCGGTCGCGAACACCCCGGCGGTTTTGCCGAAAAGAGCGGCGGCGAAGAAGAAGATCAGCCAGGCCAGCATCACGGTCAGCACCGCCATCGGCACGCGGGCCCAGCGGCTGAGCAGCTCGAAGCGTTCCGGGTTGGCATCCCAAAACTCCGCCAGGGTGGAATAGGGATTGGCCTTGTCCGGCGCCAGGTTCGGCCGCAGCGCCAGCAAGGGGAGAGCGGCCCACATCTTGGCGAGCGGCGGATGTTCCGGGATGAAAAAGAAGTCGGCCCGGTGCAGATGATAGTAGCCCGCGGGGATGTTGAGCGTCTCGTCAATCGTGATGCTTTTGCGCCAGATCGCGGAGAGAAGGTTGATCGCCAGAAAAAGCGTGAGCAGCGCGACCAGCCACTCCGCTCGCAGGTTTTTCAGGCCGCGCACACCACGCAATCTCGGTCTCTCCATTGCATTCACGGAAGGGCGTCCCTAGAGTGAATCACCGCTATGAGCTCTTTTGAAGTCCTTGGCATCCCGGCGGATGAAGTATCGACCTTCCTCGCCGGGGCGCATTCCGATCCTTTTCGCATTCTTGGTCCTCATCGCGTGGGGGATGACCTGGCGGTCCGCGTTTTTCGCCCGGACGCGCGCGAGGTGGCAATCCGGTTCGATGGGCAGGAGGCGCCGGCGCAGCGGCTGCATCCCGACGGTTTTTTCCAGGCGGTCATTCGGAACGGCGACCGTGACCTTGATTACACCCTGGCGCTGACCGGTTGGGAAGACAGGCAAAAGGACGCGCACGATCCCTATCGCTATGGCAGTTTCATGGGCGAGGTCGATCTCCATCTTTTCAACGAGGGCAATCATCTCGATCTCTACCGCCATTTCGGCGCGCACCTGCGGAAAGTGGGCAAGGTGGAGGGCGTTTACTTCGCGGTCTGGGCCCCGAACGCGCAGCGCGTCAGCGTGGTGGGCGACTGGAACGGTTGGGATGGCCGGGTCAACCCGATGCGCCAGCTGCTCCCGAGCGGTGTCTGGGAACTTTTCGTGCCGGGGGTCGAGGAGGGCGCGCACTACAAATTCGAGATCCGCACGCCCAACGGCGCTCTTCTGCTCAAGAGCGATCCCTTTGCCTTTTTCAACCAGCACGGTCTCCGCACCTCGTCGCTCGTCTACAATCTCGAGCGCTACCAATGGAGCGACGACGCATGGATGGCGGCGCGACGCGAAAAGGTCTGGCACCGCAGCGCGGTCAGCGTCTACGAGGTGCACCTCGGCTCGTGGCGGCGCAAAACGGACGAAGGCGATCGGTTCCTGAGTTATCGCGAGCTGGCCGACACCCTCCTGCCTTATGTGGTCGAGATGGGTTACACGCACCTGGAGTTGATGCCGGTGGCCGAACATCCCTTCGAAGGTTCGTGGGGATACCAGGTGACCAATTACTACGCGCCCACCAGCCGCTTCGGCAACCCCGACGAGTTCCGCTATTTCGTCGACAAATGTCACCAGGCCGGGATCGGCGTGATCATGGACTGGGTTCCGGCGCATTTCCCGAAGGACGCGCATGGCCTGGCGGAATTCGACGGGACCGATCTTTACGAGCATGCCGACCCGCGCCAGGGCGAGCATCAGGACTGGGGCACGCTGATTTTCAATTTCGGTCGCAACGAGGTCCGCAATTTCCTCATCGGCAACGCGCTCTTCTGGCTCGACGAGTATCACATCGACGGGCTGCGGGTGGACGCGGTGGCGTCGATGCTTTACCTCGATTACTCGCGCAAGGCGGGGGAATGGGTTCCAAACGCCTTCGGCGGCCGCGAAAACCTCGACGCGGTCCATTTCCTGAAACGGGTGAACGAGGTCTGCTACGAACGGTTCCCGGGCACCATGACGATCGCGGAGGAATCAACCGCCTGGCCCGGCGTCTCCCGCCCGACCTACCTCGGCGGCCTCGGGTTCGGCTTCAAATGGAACATGGGCTGGATGCACGATTTCCTCCAGTACATGGGGCTCGACCCGATTTTTCGCCGTTATCACCACGGCAACATCACCTTCTCGCTCATCTACGCCTTCCAGGAACATTTCGTCCTCGTCCTGAGCCACGACGAGGTGGTGCACGGCAAGGGCTCGATGATCGGGAAGATGCCGGGCGACGAATGGCAAAAGTTCGCGAATCTCCGGATGTTCTACGCCTGGATGTACGGGCACCCGGGAAAGAAACTGCTCTTCATGGGCGGCGAGTTCGGGCAGTGGGCGGAGTGGAACCATGACCAGGGCCTCGACTGGCACCTGAACGAGCTGCCGCGGCACGACGGTCTGCGCCGGATGGTGCAGCATTTGAATTTTGCCTACCGGAACGAACCGGCGCTCTGGGACCAGGACGACACCTACGAGGGGTTTGAGTGGATCGACTTCCACGATGCCGACAACAGCGTCATCTCGTTCCTGCGCCGGTCGCGCGAGGGAGACGTGCTTGTCTTCATTATCAATGCCACGCCCATGGTGCGGCACGATTATCGGCTCGGCGTGCCCGAGACCGGCTTTTACCGGGAGATCATCAACACCGATGCCGAGACCTATGGCGGCAGCAACGTGGGCAACATGGGCGGCGTCGCGAGCGAGGCCTGGGCCTGGCAGGGGCGGGAGCATTCGCTCCTGATCCAGTTGCCGCCGCTCGCCACCGTGGCCTTCAAGCTCGAGCGCCCCGAACCGGCCGTGCCCGCCAAGCCGGAGGAGAATCCGGCTTGACCTCCAGCGGCGAAAGCGCATTCTTTTCCACCTTCCAAACCCCCATGCAAAACCCTCGCTCCTCCGCCGGTTTCACCCTCATCGAAATGCTGGTCGTCATCGCGATCATCGCGACCCTGGCCGCTTTTGCCGTGCCCGCTTTGACCAACGCGCTCGCGCGCGGACAGATGACCGGCACAATGAACAACGCCCGCCAGCTTTTCATCGCGGCCCAGCAGATGGCCCTGGATGGCGCCGCCAATTCCGATCCGAATTATGGATGGCCGGGCGGTTATGAGGATGTGCAGACGCTGGAGGATTACGCGACGCGCCTCGTGAACAACGATTATCTGAAAGCCGGCGACCTGCAGAAGCTGCTCAACGCTCCGGGTGTCGCCTGTAGCGTTACTTCCTCAAGCGGCGGCGGCGGCGGGGGTGGCGCCACCTCCACCACCGTGGATATCACCGGCCGGCCCGCGCTCAAGGTCTACAAGATTGTCGAAACCGACGGGTCGAACACGCTCTTTGCCACCAGTAACAATTACACCTACAACCAGGCCCTCCCGCAGACCGGGGCCACCAGCGCGCCGTATGCCGACAAGGGGTTTGTCGTCGTGCGCAAAGGCGGGGACGCCGCCGTTCTCCGGAAAAACCAGGCCACCGTTTCCGGCTTCAGTTCACCGCAAAACTTCCAGTCGACCGTTGGCATGAAGACGGGTGACCAGGAAGGCTCGCCCACCGCCGGCGACGGCGAGGTCACGCTCACCGGTCCCTCGGCCGGCGGAACCTAAGTCTCGCGATTTCCCGACTCGAGCGCCTGCTGCTTTTAATCCGCGGTGGCGTCGAATTCCCCGTCGCTCACCCGGGTGCGGATTCGCTGGCCGGCTTTGACTGCCCGGACCGAGCGGATGATTTCGCCCTGCGCGTTTAGCGTTACGCTGTAGCCGCGGCGTAAGGTGGCTTCCGGGCCGAGCAGGCGCAGGGCCGCTTCCACCCGTGCAAACTGCTCGCGCTTTTTCTCCGCGGCATGCGCGGCCAGATCGTTCAGTCGCCGTTGGAAATCGGTCAGACCCTGCCGGCGCGCCTGCAACTCACGCCGCGGGTGATGCGCCCGCACCGTCTGCCCCAGTTGCCCCAGCACGCGCCGGGTCTGGGCCAGGATCTGCGGCGGACACCGCCGCAGCGTCTCCTGCGCCAGGTCCACCCGTTGCCGCGCGTCGCGCAATCGGGCCATGACCTCGCGGGCCATGGTCCGCTCGGACAGAAACCGCAGGCGCGTTCCCTCGGTCTCGAGCGCCCGCCGGGCGCAGCGCTCGAGCGCCACCGCCAGTTCGCCCGAGGCGCCGTCTTACCCCGGCGATGTCGGCCACGATGAGTTCCGCCGCCGCACTTGGCGTCGGCGCGCGCAGGTCGGCCACGAAATCGGCGATGGTGAAATCGATCTCGTGCCCGACCGCGCTCACCACCGGCAGCCCCGAGGCGAAGATGGCGCGCGCCACGATCTCTTCGTTGAACTCCCAAAGATCCTCGATGCTTCCGCCGCCCCGGGCGAGCACGATGAGATCGACCGGCTGCCATGGCGTCCCCGCCCGGTTGAATTCGTGGATGGCCGCGGCGATCTCGGCCGCCGCCCCCGTTCCCTGGACCCGCACCGGGTTGATCAACACCTCCACGTTCGGTGCGCGCCGGCTGAGAACGTTGAGCATGTCGCGAATGGCCGCCCCGCTCGGCGAGGTGACGATGCCGATCCGGCGGGGAAACTTCGGCAAGGCGCGTTTGCGGGCCGGGTCGAAAAGGCCTTCCGCTTCGAGCCGACGCTTGAGCGCCTCGAACTTTGCCTGGAGCAGGCCGAGGCCGCGCGCCTGCACGATCTGCACGCTCAACTGGTACTGGCCGCGCGCCTCGAAAACCGTGATCTGCCCGAAGACCTGCACCTGCGCGCCATCGCTCAAAGGTGGGGAACCGGGAGGCAGGGTGTCGCGAAAGATCACGCACGAGATCTGGGCGCGCTGGTCCTTGAGGGTGAAATATTGGTGGCCGGAGGCGTAGGCCCGGTGATTCGAAATTTCGCCCTGCACCCAGACGCTGCCAAAACGCGTCTCCAGCAGGCCGCGGATCGAGCGGGTCAGCTCGGCCACGGTGAGGACCTTGGCGGAACTGCCAAAAAGATCAGGGCTCATGCTTCGGGACGGAGTGTAGCGCAGGGAAGGACATACGGGTAGATGCCGCTGAAGGGAAATCCGCCGGGGACGGCGGACGCGACAGCGTTTGCACGACGGGAGAACGTCACCTGCGAAGCGACGCTGTAGCGTGCGCTGTCCGGAGGCGTTCGGGCTTGAAACAAGATTTACGCTGTCACAGCTGTGACAACCAGAGACAAAAGAAACCTGAAAGCGGCTGTCGACGTGATCGTAAGCGGCTTACGATGGATATCAGGCGCAGGGCGAGGCTGCGGGTGATGGCCGCTCAAAGAAGCTGTTCCTGCATTCCGGCAGGCGGTTTTAATCCGAGCTTGCGATAGGCGGCCGGCATGGCCACGCGGCCCTGCGGCGTCCGCTTGAGATACCCTTCCATGATCAAATACGGCTCGTTGACCTCCTCGAGCGTGCCGGCTTCCTCGCCGATCGCGACCGCGAGCGAATTCAAGCCCACCGGCCCCCCGTTAAATTTGTGGATGAGTGCCTCAATGATCCGCTTGTCCCACTGGTCGAACCCGTCGCGGTCAATTTCGAGCATGGCCAGCGCCTGGTCCGCCACCTTGTCGGTGATCCGGCCGTCCGCCTTCACCTGGGCGTAATCGCGCACCCAGCGCAGGAGATTGTTGGCCGTGCGGGGCGTGCCGCGGGCGCGCGCCGCGATCTCGACCGCGCCGCCGGCCTCGATCTCCACCCCGAGCAGGCCGGCGCTGCGAGTGATGATCTTCTGCATTTCTTCCGCCGCATAATAATCGAGCCGGGCGGTCATGCCGAAGCGGGAGCGCAGGGGCGAACTGACCATGCCCGCGCGGGTGGTGGCGCCGATGAGGGTGAACTTGGGCAATTGCAGGCGCAGGCTGCGCGCCTGCGGCCCCTGGTCGATGATGATGTCGAGCCGGTAATCTTCCATCGCCGGGTAAAGGTATTCCTCAATGGTCGGCTGCAGCCGGTGGATCTCGTCGATAAAAAGCACATCGCCTTTTTCCAGCGAGGTGAGAAGCCCGGCCAGCTCGCCTGCCTTCTCGATGACCGGGCCGCTGGTGTTTTTGACATTCACCCCCATGGCGTTGGCAATAATGTTGGCCAGGGTGGTTTTTCCCAGGCCGGGGGGGCCGCTCAGGAGAATGTGCTCAAGAACGTCACCGCGCCGCCGGGCTGCTTCCACAAGGAGTTCGAGGCGTTCGCACACTTTGCCCTGCCCAGTGAACTCACTGAACATGGGCGGCCGGAGGGAGACCTCGAAGGCGGGATCAGGCTCGGCCGGTTTCACTGCGCCCTTGTTAACGCAGGTTCTTGGTTAATACCAGTTCGGTCCCGCGCTTCCGCAGAATGTAGTCCACCTTGTCAAAGGCGTTGCGGATCAGGTGCAGGCCAAGTCCGCCCGGTTTGATCAGGTCGCGCGGCCGGCTTTGCAGGGCCTTGAGCGGCGCCTGCCGCCCGTAGTCGCGCACCCGCAGGCGCACGCAGTCGCACTTTCCCTCAAGGGAGAGGGCAATCGGCTGGTCGTCCCGCAGGGAATAAGCGTAGCGGATGATATTGGTGCAGGCCTCGTCCACCCCGAGGACCATCAGCGTCCGCTCCTTTTCCGAGAGCGGGTAGGGCTCGAGGAAGCGGCGAACGAAATTTCGCATGAGCGCGAGGTTGCCGGTATGGCTGCTGAATTCGATCTTTTGTTTCACCGCTGGAAAAAGGCTTAGCGAGACCGGGGGGTGGTTCAAGCGCTAATCCACTATTGCGCCCCGAGGCCGCCATGCTTCCGCGATGGACAGGGAGCGAAAGCGTAGTTCAATTCTCCATGCGCAAACTCCTCGTTCTGCTCCTTCTCTGCGCCACCGGCGCCTCCGCCCAGGAGGAGGGAAACCCCACCGCCTACGAGGCCCTGCGCGTGGTCGGGACCAAGCATGGCCGCGCCGCCCTCAGCCGCATCGTTTCCGTCACGGGGATGCACGGAACCCCGCAACCGGAGACGTGGAACGTGCTCCTGGAGGATTCCCGGGCACCCGGCGGTGTGCGTGAAGTGGAGGTCAAAAATGGTCGTATCCGGGCCCAGCGCACTCCCACCCGCTCCATTGCCGGCTCGACCGAGAATGCGCTGATCAAGACGGCCCGGCTCAATCTCGACTCGAGCGGCGCTTACGAAGTGGCGGCTTACACAGCCCGGCATACCTCCTTTGCCACTGCCAGCTACACCCTTCGCACCGATGATCGCGGCAACCCGGTCTGGATCGTTGTTTTGCATGACGAACGGGACCGGCAAATCGCGAAGATGCACATCGGCGCTAATCGCGGAACGGTCACGCGCACCGAGGGTCTTTTCGCTCCGCCCACGCCGCAGGGCGGGGAGGAGGCCCCGGATGACCAGCGTCTGGCCCAGCGGGATAATGGCAACCAGGATGAATACGACGATGCCTACGGCGCCGCGGCCGAGGATGAAGAGTACGTCGAAGGCGAAGAGGCGGAGCAGGACCTCGATGATGACGAGGACAATCCGATCACCCGCGGGGTGAAGAGCATCTTTCGCCAGGCCCAGGAAGGAGCCCGCCGCATTTTCCACAACGCGCGCCGCTCCTTCGAGGATTTCATCAACCGTCACTGACGGGACGGTCCATGGCCATCCAGTCAGGTGACGATCAGACGGAGCGCTGGCCCGGACTTTCCTGGGAGAAATGGGGTGAAACTTTCACCACCCTGCAGCTTTGGACGCAGATCGTCGGCAAGATCAGGCTCGCGCTCACGCCTTGGACGAATCATTCCTGGCACGTCACCCTTCACCTGACCGCGCGCGGTCTCGGCACCCCGCCTCTCTACTTGGGCGACCGCGCTTTCGAACTCGAGTTTGATTTCGTCGCGCACGAGCTGGTCCTGCGCATTTCCGACGGCACGGTGGAACGTGCTCCGCTGGAAACATGCAGCGTGGCCGACTTCTACCGGAAGCTGATGAACCTCCTCGCGCGCCACGGGCTGTCCGTCCGTCTCAACACCAGACCGAACGAGATGGCGGAAGCGATCCCCTTCGAAGAGGATGTGACTCACTCCCTTTATGAACCGGAGGGCGCCGCGCGTCTCTGGCAGGGCCTCCGGCAGGCCGACAGAGTTTTTAAAATCTTCCGGGCGCGCTTCTGCGGAAAATGCAGCCCGGTCCATTTTTTCTGGGGCAGTTTTGATCTCGCGGTAACACGCTTTTCCGGGCGGCCGGCTCCGCTTCATCCCGGCGGGGTGCCCCATCTGTCGGACGCGGTGACACGGGAAGCCTATTCACACGAGGTCAGCAGCGCGGGCTTCTGGCCGGGCGGTCCCGCTCTGCCGGAGCCGGTGTTTTATTCCTACGCCTACCCGACCCCCGAAAAATTTGCGGAGTGGCCGGTGCGTCCGGCGGCCGCGTATTATCACGCCACCCTGCGGGAATTCGTTCTTCCTTACGAGGCGGTGCGCACGGCGGCCGATCCCGATGCCATGCTCCTGGAATTTTTGCAGGACACCTACGATGCCGCTTCCACGCTGGGTGATTGGGACCGCGCCGCCTTCGAGGAACATCCTCCGCGCGTGGCCTGAGATTTTTGCGGACATCCCGGCGTTCTCTCGTCCACTATCTGCCTTCCATGAAGATTCAGCGCGCCCTTATCTCCGTCTCGGACAAGACCGGGGTGGCGTCCCTGGCCCGCGCCCTGGAACGCAGCGGCATCGATATCATTTCGACCGGCGGCACCGCGGAACTGCTGCGGAAGGAAGGAGTGCCGGTGCGCGAGATCTCGAACTTCACGGATTTCCCCGAGGTCCTCGAGGGCCGGGTCAAGACCCTGCACCCGCGCGTCCACGGCGGTCTTCTTTTCAAGCGCGGCAACGCGCAACACGAGGCGGAGGCGCAGAAATGCGGGTTCCAGCCGATCGATCTCGTGGTGGTCAATCTCTATCCGTTCGAAGCCACCGCGGCCCGGCCCGGTGTCACCCTGGCCGAGGCCATCGAGCAGATCGACATCGGCGGACCTTCCATGATCCGGAGCGCGGCCAAGAATTACGAGTCGGTCACGGTCGTGGTCGATCCGGAGGATTACGATCTGGTCCTGCAAACCCTGCGCGAGAACGAAGGGGCCACCACCCTGAAGCTGCGCGAACGCCTGGCCATCAAGGCGTTTATCAAGACGTCGGAATACGACCGCGCCATCGGCACCTTCCTCAACCAGGAACAGGCCACGGAGGCTTCCTTCTCGGTCTCGCTTCCGCTTGTCTCCCGCCTGCGCTACGGCGAAAATCCCCATCAGACGGCTGCGCTCTACGGTGATTTTGATCGCCGCTTCGAGAAGCTGCACGGCAAGGACCTTTCCTATAACAACATTCTCGACATCAGCGCGGCGGCCAACCTGATCGCCGATTTCGACGCGGCCACGGTCGCCATCCTCAAGCACACCAACCCGTGCGGGGTGGGAAGCGACGACGATCTGCGCGAGGCCTGGGAGAAGGCTTTTGCCACGGACAAACAGGCGCCTTTCGGCGGGGTCATTGTCTGCAACCGTCCGCTGAACGAGGCCCTGGCCCGCGCCATCAGCGAAATTTTCAGCGAGGTCATCATCGCCCCCGAGTTTGAGGCGGAGGCGCGGGCGCTCCTGCAAAAAAAGAAGAACCTGCGCCTTATCCGGATGCTCCCCGGCGCGGCCGGGGCCGCTCTGGGGCAGGATGTGCGTTCCGTCGTGGGCGGCTTCCTCGTGCAGGAGAGCGATCCCCCGGTCGATTTCGACCAGATCCAGGACAAGGTCGTCACCAAACGCGTCCCCACCCGGGGAGAACTGGAAGCGATGCAGTTCGGCTGGCGTGTGGTCAAACACGTCAAGTCGAACGCCATTGTCTATGCCGCCCCCGACCGGACCCTGGGCATCGGCGCGGGGCAGATGTCGCGCGTGGATGCGTCGCGCATTGCCGTCTGGAAGGCGGCGGAGGCCGGTCTTTCCCTCAAGAGCTGCGCCGTGGCCAGCGATGCATTTTTCCCGTTTGCGGACGGCCTGATCGCGGCCGCCGAGGCGGGCGCGACCTGCGCCATTCAGCCGGGAGGCTCGGTCCGCGACGAGGAAGTGGTGGCGGCGGCGGATGAACGCGATCTCGCGATGATTTTCACCGGCCAGCGGCACTTTCGGCATTAAGGAAAATTATGGGAATCGAAAAAGCAGTTCGCGATATCTACCAGAAACGCCCCTACCCGGGGGTCAGCGGCAGCATGGTGCGCAAGCCCGAGTGGCACCTCGCACCGGTGGCCTGGATGAAGGCGGTCTGGCCGCCGCTGGCGCGCGCGCGCAAGATCCTGGTGGCCGGGTGCGGCAGCGGGAACGAGGCTTTCGCCATCCGGAGCAAGTTCCCCGATTGCGAGATCGTCGGCGCCGACTTCAGTCCGCGCCCGATCGCGGTGGCGCGCCAGTTGCAGAAGAAGTATTCGAAGCGCAAGCCGATCCGGTTTGTCGTGGCCGACCTGACCAGCGCCGGCTTTGCCGATGCGGTCGGGACCGGCTTCGATTTCATTTCCTGCAACGGCGTCATCACCTACATCCCGCGGCCGGAGCGCGTCTTTCGAAACTTTGCCCGCGTTCTGAACGACGATGGGGCGGCTTATCTCGGGTTGAACGGTCGCCTGCATTTCAGTAGACGCTGGCGCGGCGAACTCGATTCCTTCGGCTTTGACCACCGAAAATTCGAGGACTCGGCGAAGCTGCGCGAGACCCTGCAGTTGCTGGGACGCCTCGATGCCGATCTCACCGGCGTGGCCGACGAGACGGCGCCGTACCTGGCCAGCGATCTTTTCGGTCCCCTTTTCCATAACCTGCCGCTGGGTGACTGGCTGAAGCCGATTCGCCGGGGGGGTCTTCACTTCGTTAACACCCACTCCGTCAGCCGGCGCCTGCGCATGGTCCTGAACCATCGGTCGCACCGGCTTCTCTTTCCCCGGTCGCCCGCCCAGGCATGTGAACTGATCGAGCGGCTGGACGAATCGTCCTTCCACAAGCTGATTGTTTCCCGGCGGCCGCCGCCATCGCCGCCCTGGGAAGAGCCGGACGATTTGCTGGATTGGCGACCGCGTCGGACCCCGCTCTTCACCCTCAAGCTGCCGAAACCGGGCCCGGACTGGCGGGCGCTCAGGCGTTTTGTCGCGAAGAGCCGGACGGCCAACGCGGTCGTGGAATGGAAGATTCCGCAATGGCAGATCGAAATTTTACGGACCAGCAAAGGGAAACAATCGCTGCGCGAGATCATCCGCGAATTCCCGATCCGGCCGCCCAAGGCCGAGTTGCGGCGACAGCTCTACATCTTCTATCTGCTCTCGCTGCTGAACCTGGAGCGCCCGGCGAAATAGGCCGGGGTTACGGGGCGGGAGGAACCAGCCGCACGTATTTGTAGGGGTGATGATCGAGAATGGTCGGGTGCCAATGCTGCACGCTGGGCCGGATCAGGAAGGCGTGGGTAAAGAAAAAGATCGGAAGGATCGGCGCCTCCTCCAGCAGGATGGCTTCCGCTTCCTGGAACGCGGCGTAGCGCGCGGCCTGGTCGGGCGCGGCCGCCGCCGCCGCAATCAACTCATCGTAGCGGGCGTTTGACCAGCCGGTGTGGTTGTTGCCGCCGCCGGTCACCCAGAGATCGAGAAAAGTTCGCGGATCGTTGTAATCGCCGATCCATGTCCAGCGGACGACGTCGTAGTTTTTCTGCCGGCGGGAATCGAAGTAAACCTTCTCCTCCTGGTTGACCAGGCGCGCTTCCACTCCGAGATGGGCCCGCCACATCTGCTGGATCGCCTCGGCCGTGAGCTTGTGGTTCTCCGAGGTGTTGAAAAGAATCTCGATCGGCGGCAGACCGCGTCCGCCCGGATAACCGGCCTCCGCCAAGAGCTGACGGGCCCGCGGCACATCCGACGGCAGGGAGGCGCGCGCGGTGTAACCCGCGGTATCGGGCGGGGTGAAATGGTGGGCGGGCAGCTGGCCGCCGCGCCAGACTTTTTCGACGATGGCCTGCCGATCGATCGCCAGGCCGAGGGCGCGCCGGACCAGTTTTTCGCGCAGGACCGGGCGGGTCACGTTGACGCCGTAGAAGTAGGTGCCGAGATAGGGATCAATGCGCAACAGCTCCGGGTTCTCGCGCCGGTAACGGTCAATGCGATTGACCGGGATCGTGTCGGTGAGATGCAACTGGCCGGCGCGAAAGGAGCGTTCCTCCACGTCATTGCTGTCGATCGTGTGAAAGACGATCTCGTTCAGCGCCACCGTGCCGGCGTCCCAATAGGTCGGGCTTTTCTTCACCCGGACGCGCGAGTTGAGCCGCCATTCCTCGAGATTGAAAGGGCCGTTGCCCACGTAGCGTCCGGGGCGGGTCCAGCGCGAGCCGCGGGCAAAGGCCGGCCCGTGCTGCTCAATGGTGGGGAGATGGACCGGATACCAGGAATAATGACAAAGCAGGGAAAGGAAATAGGGCGTCGGGTTGTTTAGCGTGATGATGAGCGTGCGCGGATCGGGCGCGCGAAAGCCGACCTCGGCAAAAGTCGGCCAGCTCGCCCTTGTGAAAACGCTCCGCGTTCACCACCGGAAACAGCATGTAGGCGTAGTCGGAGGCCATCGCGGGCGAAAGAATGCGACGATAGGAATTGATGAAATCCTGCGCTGTCACCGGGTCGCCGTTCGACCAGCGCGCCTCCGGCCGCAGATGAAAGGTGTAAACGCGCGCGTCCGGCGAAACTTCCCAGCGCGCGGCCACGCCGGGCACGGGACGGAGGTCGCGCGGGTCCTCGGTGACCAGGCCCTCGAGCAGCGCCATCATGATGTTGGCGGCGCTGACGCTGTTGACCACGTGCGGGTCAAGGTCCTGCACTTCCTTGCCGTTCCCCTTGTGCAGGATGCCGAGGCGGTTGCCGCGTTCCACGTTCGATTCCGGGCGTTCGCAGGATGCGACGGCGAAACAGGTCGCGCCAAGCAGGAGGAGACCGCGGGTCAGCTTCACAGCGAACCTTCTAGCGGCGACAAGTCCCACCGGCAAGGGCGCGACGCCCCCAGAGCGGTCTGCAATCAGGAAAGAACCTCGGTCCGTTCCGCCAACGTTTTTTGTAGGGCATCCCGTTTTTCCACCAGGAGACCTTCGGTGGCGGCGCGGACCGCCTCCAGGAGATCGGTCCCCTCGCGCAGGCGCGCGACACTGACGTAGTCAGCGCCATTTTCGAGAAGAAGGGAGGCCTGCGAAAGGACCTCGGCGGTGGCGATGATTTTTCCCGTCGGATTAATGCTCCGGAGAAGGCGGACCAGGCGTTCGTTGGTGATCCCTTTCAAAACGGAATCGGGCACGGTGCAGATCAAGACTTCCGCGCGCTCCGCGCCCGCGTGCACCAGGGTATCGCGCTGGCTGATGTCGCCATAGATCACGCGCACCTTGCGTTCCAGGAGGCCCTCGCGCGCGACCGGGCTGAAATCGACCACGGCGGTGTCGCCGATCAGGTGGGGCGCGTGCCGCTGCATTTCCTCGAGGAGCGAGCTGGCCGTGCGGAAGAACCCGAGAAAAAGGATGCGCGCCCGGCCGTGCCCGCCGCTGCCGTCGGCATGGGCGTCGTCCGGGACATGATCGAGATCGCGCAGTCCCCGGCGTTTCAGCCAGGGGATCAGGCGCCGGGCAAAGGTATCGGACTTGGCCATCCCGAAGGTGGACAAGGGCGGCGAGAAGGGCGAAAGCGAGGGCCACCATGCCCGCGGTGGAAGGGTTGGCCAGGTGACCGGCCGCTGCGCCGAGGGCCACGATCACGAGGGAAAATTCACTGACCTGCCCGAGGTTGAGCGCGGGGATAAGGCTCGTGCGCAGGCCCTGCCGCATGAGGTAGAGCGGCGCAAAGGTGGAAAGGAATCGCGCCAGCCAGACAAAGGCCGCGAAGAGCAGAGCCCAGCCCATGAGCGGAATCGTCGGCATGGGAATCTGCATGCCGAGCCCGACAAAGAAGAGCGTGATGAAAAAATCGCGCAGGCTCGTGACCTTGGCCGTGACATCAAGGGCGTAGGGGAAGGTCGAGAGGGCCACGCCCGCGACCAGCGCGCCCATCTCGCGCGAGAGATGAAGACGTTCGCCGAATTCGCCGATGAGAAAGCACCAGGCGAGCGCCCCGACCTGGATCAGCTCGGGGGAACGGGCCACCCGCCGGAAGATCACGGGCAGGACGAAACGGCTGACCAAAAGGGTGACCGCCACCAGGACCACCACGCGCAGGAGCGAGACGAGCAGGACGGTTGGGGCGAGGTTTTCCAGGTTCGGCTGGATGGCGAGGAAAAGGATCGCGGCCAGATCCTGAAGGACGAGCACCCCGAGCGTGATGCGGCCCGTCAGGGTATCCAGCTCCTGTTTTTCGTAGAGGACCTTGACGATGACGACGGTGCTGCTGAGCGACGCGGCCACGCCGAGGTAGAGCGCGTCCCAGGCGCCACCCCCGAGCTGAAATCCGAGAAGGCGGAAAAAGAAAATGCCGAGGACCGCGCAGAGGGTGATCTGGACCAGCGCGGTCAGGGTGATCGACCGGCCCGCGCTGACGATTTTTTTCAGATCGATCTCCAGGCCGATCATGAAGAGAAGAAAGATCAGGCCCAGCTCCGAGATGGCGGAGATGTTCTCCGCCGACTCGATCAGTCCCGACCAGGCGGGTCCGAGGGCGAAACCCCCGATCAGGTAGGCGAGGAGGATCGGCTGCCGAAAATGCTGCGCGACCAGCCCGAGAACCCAGGCCGCGGCAATGCTGTAGGTGATGTCGCGGATCAGCTCATGCATGGGAAGCTGAGGCGCGCCGCGGCCCTTTTCACCGTCACCCTACTTGTTTTCCTTGGTCGGTCCGCCGAGCGCCTTTTCCTCTTTGCCCAACCCAAGCGTGGCCAGGAAAGGATCGATCGAGCGTTCGCGTCCGAGAAACTTCTGGATGGAAACGTTGACGTCGCGCGAGCTGCCCACGGCGTAGATCTCGTTGCGCAGCTTCATGCCGGCCTCCTTGTCGAAGTAGCCTTTCGGCGCCTTCTCGAAGACGGTGGCCATGTCGGCCGCAATCGCATCAGCCCAGGCGTAGCCGTAGTAACCGGCATCGTAACCGGCCAGGTGCCCAAAATAGGCGACAAAGGCGGTCTCCGGTTCGATCGGCAGAAAAACCTTTTCCAGGATGTCGTTGGAAACCTTGACCGCGTCATAGGCCTGCCCGGCGGGATGCACGTCGTGCAAAGCGAGGTCGAGGTCGGCCATGGCAAATTGGCGGCGATAAGTGGTGCCGACGGTGCCGATCTTGGCTTCCTTCATCTTCGCGATGGTTTCGGTGGGAATTTTCTTCGAAGGATCGCGGTAATCGGCCGCGAAGGTATCGAGCACCTTCTTTTCCCAAACCCAGTTCTGGAGCATCTGCGAGGGGGCCTCGACGAAGTCGCGCGGCACGTTGCTGCCGGAGAAGCGGGCATACTTGGCCGTGGTCACGATGGAATGAAGGGCGTGCCCGAATTCATGGAAGAGTGTCTCCACGTCGCCATGGGTCAGGAGGGAGGGCGTGTCGCCGGTCGGCGGCGGGAAATTGCAGATCAGCCCGACGGTCGGTCGCTGATACTTGCCGTTGGGAAGCAGTTTTCCGCTGATGATGTCGAACTGGGCGAAATGATTGTATTTTCCGTCGCGCGGGAACATGTCGAGATAGAACATGCCCAGCGGGGCGCCGGAGGAGGCATCGCTCACCACCCAGAGCTGCAGGTCGTCGGTCCATTTTTTGCCCGGGTCGATCTGGTCAAACTTCAGGTCGAAGATCGACTGGTAGACCTCGAACATTCCGTCGAGGACAGGCTGATAGGGGAAAAAGACGCGGAGCGCCTGCTTGTCGACGGCGTAGCGGGTCTTGTTGATCTGCTGGGTGTAGTAACGCCAGTCCCAGCGGTTGATCTTCGCGTTGGCTTCGCCCGTCTCGGCCGCCTTCAGTTTCCGCATCTCGGCCAGTTCGGCGTCAAACTTCGGCTGGGTGCCCTTGACCATGTCGGCGATGAACTGGCGCGCGGTCGCGCCCGTCTTTGCCATCTTGATCTCCGTCTGGAAATCGGCCCAGGATTTGTAGCCGAGCTTGAGCGCGATCTCGTTGCGCAGGCCCAGGATTTGGTTGAGAAGCGGGACATTCTTTTCGCGGGCCAGGTTCATCCGCGCGAGATGCATCTTCCTGCGCGCGGCCTCCTGTTTCGCGTTTTCCATGAAGGTCTGGTACTGGAAAGTGACGTTCGCCAGCAGGGTGAAACCGTCGTCGCCCTGTTTAACCCCGGGCATGTCGAGCAGGTCCTGCGGGACGCCCTCCACTTCCGCCTTGGTGAAGGTGATCGGCGCCTTCACCGCCACGATGTTCGACTGGAAATCGGTTTCCAGCCGGGCCACGTCCTTGCGCAGTTGCTCGACCTCCTTGCGCTTCTCCGGGGCGAGATCCAGGCCGGCGCGCCGGTAATCGCGCATCGTCTCAGCCAGCAGCTTGGCGTCCTCCCCCTCCAGCTTCGGGTTCGTCGCGACGAACGCTTTCATCGTCTTGTAAACGTCCTCGCGGTAATCCGTCCCCACGGCCCATTCCTGGAATTTCTTGATGCCCTCTTCGGCCGTGTCGCGCATCTCCTTCTGCGGATGCGCGTTCTTGATCACGCTCAATTTGTTGGCCGCGAGGAACGCTTCCCAGCCAAGGTCATCCAGGGCGCGCACGGTATTGGCGAAGGTGACGGCCTTGGGTTCGAGCTGGCCGATCGCGTCCAGGGCTTTGTTGGCTTTGGCGATCGCGGCCGGGGCGAGGGCGCTCACCCCCTCGACGTCCCCCGGGAACTCCGGGACCGTCAGGACGACGTTCGCCTTCTCCGCCGCCTCCTTGAAATCATCAACCGACTTGAGCGGCGCGCCCTCGAGCGCGACGAGCGAAAGGAAGAGAGCGGTGAGACAGATGGAGGTTTTCATGGCGGGAGGAACCTTGTGCACGGCTCCCTGCGGGTAAAGCGCTCTTTTCGCGAAAAAGGCCGCCCCGTGCGATGGCTGAGCCATGCCGGAATACGTCGAGAAATTTCTCCTCGCGTTCATTCCGCTCTTCGTGGCCATCGACCCGGTGGGCCTGATCGCCATTTTCATGGGCCTGGCCCCGAACGCCTCGCGCGAGCACCGGCAAAAGGAGGGTCTTCTCGCCATCATGACGGCCCTCGGGGTGTCGATCGGCTTCATTTTCCTGGGCAAGATCATCTTCAAGGCGCTGGGCATCACCGTGGCGGATTTTCAGGTGGCGGGCGGCCTGGTCCTGCTGGGCCTGGCCGTGCGCGAGCTCATGGGGGGCGGGGAGGACCGGCGCGACTCCGGGACCGGTTTCGGCGTGGTCCCGCTGGGCATGCCGCTTATCGCCGGACCCGCGCTCCTGACCGCGCTGCTCCTGCTCGTCGATACCGTGGGCGCGACCTACACCATCGCCGCCCTGATCGCGAACCTCGCCCTGGTCGAGGTCGGGTTCCGTTACGCGCGCCGGGTGGAAAAAATCGTGGGCAAACCCGGCCTGAACGGCATTTCCAAGCTGATCGCGCTTCTTCTTGCCGCCATCGCCGTGAGCCTGATCCGGCGCGGCTGGCAGACGGCCTGACGGCTCAGAACTGCCCCGTGCGCAGCATCACGAGGGTGCAGCCCTCGACCACTTCGATCCCCTTTTCCTCGGCCTGGCCCCGCAGCTTTTCGTTTTCCGCCCCGGGATTCATGATGATGCGGCGGGGGTTCGCCTCGATGATCTCCGGGATCAGGGGGGTGGAACGGGCTTCGCCGAGATACATCGTGACAGTGTCGATGGGGCGGGGGACCTCCGACATCTGGCGGAAGCAGCGTTCGCCCGCGACCTCCTCGAAGGCGGGATTAACCGGCAGGGGCGTGTGCCCGTATTCCTTTAACATCTCCTGCGCCTGGTAGGCGTAGCGTTCGGGCTTCGGCGAAGCGCCCAGGACAACAACGTTTTCGCTTTTGGTCTGCCTGATGAGCATTCCGTAAAATAGCACGGAACATTTCCTGTCCTGCCCGATATTATCGCCGCTAGGCTGCGGAGGTGGATCTCCTGCGACGCCTGGCGCCTTTGCTCCTGCTCTCGCTCGCCTGCCTGGTCGTGCGGGAACAGTTCCCTTTCTCGCATTTCCCGATGTATTCGAGCTTCGGGCACCGCACGACCTATGTCTTCCTGGCCGACGGGGAAGGGGCCCCGCTGGCGACGCGGGAGGTGGCGCCGGTCTCCACCCCCACGCTGAAGAAAATCTACGAGAACGAGGTGCGCCGGGAAACGGAGCGCCTGGGCGTGCGCCGGAGCCGGCTCCCGTTGGACGCGCGGGCCGCGGCGGGCCGCCGCACCCTCGAGTATCTCCACCGCCTGCCGAGCTTTCGCCCGCCGGCCACCGGCGGGGGCGAAGTGCAGCTCCGGGAGGTGACCATCTCCCTGCGCGGGCACCGCCTCGAAAAAACAACGGAAACCGTGGCCCGCCGATGAAGCACCCGCTTTTTCTTCCGGCGACGCATGGCCCGGTCGAACGGGTCGCGATGCGGGGGCTCTTCGCCCTTCTGCTTTTCTGGCTCACGCCGGCCGCGCCTCCGGTTTCGTTCCTGCCCCACCCGAACGGGCTCGCCGCGGTCCTGCCGCTCGATTTTTTCCTCCACCCCGGCATCTACGCGGTCATCCGGGTCGCGGTCTGGGTCGCGCTGGCGCTTTATCTCGTTCGCCGGTGGACCGGTCTCGCCCTGGTCTGCCTGACTCTTTTTTTCATCGCCACCGGCAGCGTGATGAATTCGCAGGGGGCCATCTCCCATTCGCGCCAGATCGTGGCGCTGGTGTTGCTGGCCCAGACTGCCGCCCATTTCTTTCACCGGTGGCGCGGCCATGGGACCGGCTCAAAAGGAGAGGACCTTCTCATCTTCTGGTCGCAACAGGCGATCGCCGCGAGCTATCTGGTCGCCGGCATCAGCAAAATCATCAACAGCGGCGGGATTTGGGTCCTGCAGACGCCGCGGTCGGCGGTGCAAATCGTCAAGACCTGGGACCAAAGCTATTACGACCGGCTGGAACCGGGCCTGCGCGAGACGGGGGCGACCCTGGCGGAATGGATCCTGGCGCATCCCGGGCTGGTCATGGCGGTCGGGGCCGGCGGTCTGCTCCTGGAGCTGTCCGCCCCGCTCCTCCTGCTGGGGCGACGCTACGCGCTCGCCTACGGCGCGGCCCTGCTCGCCTTCCACGGGGCGATCGAGCGGACCATGCAGCTGCAATTCGAGAATAACGAGTATGTGATCTGGATTTATCTGGTGAACGTTCCCTTCTGGACCCTGGCCCTTTTTCACCGGCTCCAGGAGGGGCGAAACCCTCCCTCCGGGCCGGTTTCGGCAGAGGGAAGGGGGACCCCCGGTCATTGACAGGGCAGGGAGCACTGTTATCATCGCGCCCTTATGAGATTTCCCTTGGCGCTCACGACAAAGATCGCCGGCTATATTATTGGCCACAAGCTGCGCCGGACGGACAAATTTGCCACGGTTCTCCAGCTGGAGCCCCTCCACACCTGTAACCTGACCTGTACCGGCTGCGGCCGGATCCGGGAATATTCGACTTCCCTGAAGGACATGATGTCGCTGGAGGACTGCCTGGGGGCGGCCGAGGAGTGCAATGCCCCCATGGTCTCGATCTGCGGCGGCGAGCCCCTGATCTATCCCCATATCGAGGCGCTGGTGAACGGTCTCCTGGGCCGGAAACGGATTGTTTACATCTGCACCAACGCCATGTTCATGCGCCGGAAAATGCGCGAATGGCTGGCCACCCAGCTGGCTGATCGCCCGGCCTACGTGGAGGAAAAAATCGCCTCCCTGGTCGCGGCCGGCGTGATGAACGAGAAAGAGGCTGCCGAAGTGCGCAAAGGCCCCAAGGACGCGGGCAAGCCGGTCATTGGACCGAGCAGATGGATGTACTGGAACGTTCACCTCGACGGCCTCGAGCGGACCCACGACCTGATCGTGGAGCGCGAAGGCGTCTTCAAGGAATGCGTCCTCGCGATCAAGATGGCCAAGCTGCTGGACTACCAGGTGGCCACCAACACCACCGTCTACAAGGAGACGGACATGGACGAACTCGAGCAGCTTTTCGATTTCCTGGCTGATCTCGGGGTGGACGGCCATACCATCACCCCCGGCTACGAATACGACGCAGCCAAGAAGGACATGATCGCCCGGCTCCAGCTCCAGCCGGAGAATTTTTTCCTGACCCGCCGGCTCACGACCGAGAAGTTCGCGCGCATGGAGGATTGGATGAACCGCTACACCTTTTTCGGGACGCCGGTTTACTTCGAGTTCCTCGCCGGCAAACGCGACCTGACCTGCTCCGCCTGGGCCATCCCGACGCGGAACATGCGCGGGTGGAAGGCGCCCTGCTATTTCATGACGGATGCGGTGGGCACGAACGGCTCCGGGCATTACGCGACCTATGCGGAACTCCTGGAGCAGGTTGATTGGTCCAAGTACGGGGTGGTGGACGGCGTGGCCAAGGACCCGCGTTGCGAGAACTGCATGACGCATTGCGGCTATGAGCCGACGGCCAGTCTCGGGTTGCAGGCGCAGCCGGGCGACACCTGGAAAACGATTCGCTTCAATTTCGGGGCCAAACCGCAGGCCGCCGGCCGGGGCAGCGAGGTGCTGGCCTTTAACGGGGTCACCTCGGGCAACGGGCATCTCACCGGGCCGAAGGCAGAACTGGCCGCGCAGGCTTCCTGATTTTTCCCATGCCGACCACCGCAGGCAACGTCATCGCTCTGCCAACCGCTCATTCCGAGGACGCGGGAATTTACCCGGGCGCCAGTCCCGAGATCGCGCAGGCGATCCGCGCGGCCCAGGAAAACCTGCTCCGGCAGCAAAAGCCCGATGGGCACTGGGTGGGCGAGCTCCTCGTCGACAGCACCCTGTGCTCCGACTACGTGCTTTTCATGCACTGGCTCGGCCAGGTGGACGAGAAGCTGCAGCAGAAATGCGTCCGGCATATCCTGAAACGCCAGTTGCCGGACGGCGGCTGGAACATTTATCACGGCGGGCCGAGCGAGATCAACGCCTCGGGCAAGGCCTACTTCGCGCTCAAGCTGGCCGGTTATGCTCCGGACGTTCCTTTCATGCAGGAAGCCCGCGCCAACATCCTTCGGCTCGGCGGCATCCCGAAGATGAACACCTTCAGCAAGCTTTATCTCGCGCTGATGGGCCAGTTCCCCTGGAAATATCTCCCCACCATCCCGGTGGAAATGGTGCTCCTGCCGAAATGGGCGCCGTTCAACATGTACAAGATGTCGTCCTGGAGCCGGGCCATGCTCGTGCCCCTCGCGATCATCAATCATTTCAAGCCCACCCGCGATCTTCCCCCGGGGAAACAGCTGCACGAACTCTATCCGCTCGGGACCGAGCATAAGAATTTCCTGCTCCCGCGGGATGAGCGCCTCTTCACCTGGCGCAATTTCTTCCTCCGCTGCGACGCGGCCATGAAGATCCTGCACGCCATTCCCTGGAAACCGCTCCGGGCCCGCGCCCTCGAGGAGGCGGAACGCTGGATGATCGAGCGCATCGGCGAGGGCAGCGACGGCCTGGCCACCGTCTTCCCGGCCATGCTCAATTGCATGATCGCCCTGCGCGCCCTCGGCTATCCGGAAACCCATCCGATTTACCAGAAGGCCCGGAACGATTTCGCCGGCCTTTTTGTCGATGACCCCGAGGATTTTCGCATTCAGCCCTGTCTCTCTCCTGTCTGGGACACTGCGATCAACATGATCGCGCTCGGGGAATCGGGCCTCCCGGCTGATCACCCCGCGCTGCGCGCCGCGGCGGAATGGCTTGTGGACAAGGAAGTGCGCCTTCGCGGCGACTGGGTGATGAACAATCCGCACCCGGAGGCGAGCGGCTGGGCCTTCGAGTATAACAACGTTTATTATCCCGACACCGACGACACGGCCATGGTCCTGATGGCGCTGCGCCTGGCCCGCCCGGAAAACCAGCAGGCTCTCGACCAGCTCTTCCGCCGGGCGGTCGGCTGGCAGCTCAGCTTCCAGTGTCGCGACGGGGGCTGGGCCGCCTTTGACAAGGAAGTGACGCAGCGCTGGCTGGAAAACATGCCGTTTGCCGACCACAACGCGATTCTTGATCCCACCTGCAGTGACCTGACGGCGCGCACGCTCGAGCTGCTCGGCTACATCGGCTTTGACCGGAACGAGGAATGCGTCCGGCGCGCCGTGCATCACCTGGTGGAGACACAGGACGACGACGGCTCGTGGTACGGCCGCTGGGGCGTCAATTACATTTACGGCACCTGGCAGGTCCTGCGCGGCCTGCGCGCCATCGGCGAGGACATGTCGCAGGATTGGATCCTGCGCGGGCGCGACTGGCTGGAGAGCTGCCAGAACGACGACGGCGGCTGGGGCGAGACCTGCGCATCCTACGACGACACCACCCTCAAGGGCTGCGGCGTAAGCACCGCTTCGCAGACGGCCTGGGCGCTCATGGGCCTGTGCGCCTGCGGCGACCTGGACCGCCCCAGCGTGCAACGCGGGCTGCGTTACCTGCTTAATTCGCAAAACTCCGACGGATCCTGGACCGAGCCGCAGATCACCGGCACCGGGTTCCCGCGCGTTTTTTATCTCAAGTACGACATGTATCGGCAGAATTTCCCGCTCATGGCGCTGGCGACCTACGTGAATTACCGCGACGGCACGTTTCACCAGCCTTCCCAGCACCGCTGGAACTGAGACCGGGACGCCGCGCGGCCGTGGGAGCCGCTTTGAAAGCATCCCTTTGCCGTCCGCCTCCTCCTGCGTTTAGTAGGGGATGGCATACGAATTACCAAAGCTCCCCTACGCCTACGACGCCCTCGAGCCGCATATCGATGCGCGCACGATGGAGATTCACCACACCAAGCATCACCAGGCCTACATCACCAATGTGAACAAGGCCCTCGAGGGCAAGCCGGAGCTGGCCGGGAAATCCGTGGAGGATTTGATCAGCGACCTCAAGGCCGTGCCCGAGGAGATCCGCACCGTCGTGCGCAACAACGGCGGCGGCCATGCCAATCATTCGCTCTTCTGGCGGATCATGGGACCCGGGCAAGGGCGGCGAACCGTCCGGCAAGCTCGGTGACGAGATCAAGAGCGCCTTTGGCAGCTTCAATGACTTCAAGGAAAAGTTCGCCGCGGCCGCGACCGGCCGGTTTGGCAGCGGCTGGGCCTGGCTGATCAAGAACAAGGGTGGCAAGCTCGAGATCGTTTCCACCCCGAACCAGGACAACCCGCTCATGGAAGGGCAGACTCCGCTGCTCGGGCTCGACGTCTGGGAGCACGCCTATTACCTCAATTACCAGAACCGCCGGCCCGATTACATCAAGGCCTGGTGGAACGTGGTGAACTGGGACGAGGTAGGCCGGCATTACGGCCAATAATCCCGCCGCTCGCTGGCCCTGGCTGATCGCCGCGGCCCTGCTGGCCGTCGCCTCCCTTCTCGTCGGCGTGGTCCGTTTCACGGAACCGCTGGCGATCACGCCATGGGAGTCCGCGCTCGCCATGGAGGGGATGCGGTTCCAGGCCGGGCTGCCGCTCTACGAGCCCGGCCACGCCACCCATCTCTACGGGCCGCTTCTTTCCGTCGTCCTTGGCGGATTGTTTTCCGTCACCGGGCTGGACCTGCTGGCGGCGCGGCTGCTTTTCTCCTCGTTCGCCCTGGTCCTTGTCGGTCTCCTGACGTGGCTCCTTTGCCGGGACGGGCTGCGCCGGTTCGCCCTTCTGGGCGCGCTTCTCTTCCTCGCGGTCAATTTGCGCACCAGCTTCGTTTTTTTCTCCACGCAACCCGATTGCCTTGCGGCCTTGCTCGCCCTCCTCGCGCTCGTTCTCTGGATCGACGCGGGTGGCTCGTGGGTGCGCCACGGCTTTGCCCTTGGTCTTTTCCTCGCCGCGCTGCTTTTCAAACAGACCAGCGCGGCGTTCGCCCTCATCCCGATTGCGCACGCGCTTCTCTTTGATCGGTCCCGCCTGCTTCGAGCCTGTCTGCCCGCGGCCTTTCTCCTGGCCGCGCTGCTCGCGCTGCGCTTCGTTTACCCCGCGGTTTTCCACGGCATGGTGGCTGTCCCGGGCACGCTCAAGGTCCATTACGGACGGCTGCCGGCGATGTCCCTTTATTTGCTGGCCACTTTTCCCATCTTTTTTGTCGCGCTCCTCGCCCGGCTGCTCGACCCGGCCGCGCTGTCGAAGAGGGAACGCTGGATTTGTTCCGCCCTGGTTGTCCTGGTGCCGGTGAGCATCTGGACCACGATCAAGAGTGGCGGCGGCTACAACTCGCTCCTCTTTGGGTTTTTGGCGCTGACGGCGTTTGTGGTGGTCCAGCTCGATCGCCTGTTGCACCTGTTCCAGGAGAATCCCCGGCGTCAGCTTGTCATGTCCACCGCCGCGGCCGTGGCCCTTCTTTGTTCCTTTTTCTTCAATTTCGAGCGCGCGGTTCCTCTTCTCCTCGGGAGAAGCGGCGACGAAAAATATCCCGCGGCGGTGGACCTGGCCCGCCAGCTTGGAGAAGGCGTGGTTTCTCCTCACGATCCGACCATCGCTTTCCGGGCCAACGGCTTTTTCGGGCGCAGCCTCTATTTCGAGCTCGATACCCACTCGGAGAATGGCGAATGGCCGCTTGATCTTCCCGAGGGCATGCGCACCGAGCTCGAACAAAGCCGTTATGTCATTCAGGTCGAGACCGGCGTGCCTTCGCGGTTGACGCCCGCGCGGCTGGACCAGCTCGGGTTCCGGCCGTTGGGGGTGCCGTCGCTGGCCGGGTCCTCCTATTCGCTCTGGGGAAAAAAGTAGGCGGCGCTCCGTTTTCCCCGGAGAGGTGAAGCCCCATTTGCCAAGGGCGCTCCCCCACGGGAGTTTTGCCCGCGCATGGCGTTCCTGAACGAGAATTATCTCAAACTCCAGGCTGGTTATCTTTTTCCCGAGATCGCCCGCCGGGTCCGCGAGTTTTGTGAGGCTGATCCCCAGGCCGCGACGCGCCTGATCCGGTGCGGCATCGGCGATGTCACCGAGCCGCTTCCCTCGGCCGTGATCAAGGCCATGAAAGCCGCGGTGGATGAGCTCGGTGCCCGCGAAACGTTCCGCGGTTACGGCCCGGAACAGGGCTACGAGTTTTTGCGCCAGAAAATCGCGCAGCGCGATTTTCGGGATCGCGGCATCGAGATTGCCGACGACGAAATTTTTATCTCCGACGGGTCGAAGCCCGATTGCGGTCATATTCTCGACATCCTGGGCGACCAAAACCGCATCGCCATCACCGACCCGGTCTACCCGGTCTACGTCGACACCAACGTCATGGCCGGCCATACCGGCCCGGCCCGGCCGGAAGGGGGCTACGAGGGGCTGGTCTACCTGGCCTGCCGCGCGGAGAACGGTTTTGTCCCGGCACCGCCGGCCGAGCATGCGGACCTGGTTTATCTTTGTTTCCCGAACAACCCGACCGGCGCGGTGGCCACGCGGGCGCAGCTGGAGCGCTGGGTGGAATGGGCCACGGAGCATGATGCCATCATCCTCTTCGATGCGGCCTACGAGGGCTACATCAGCGACCCGGCGATTCCTCATTCGATTTTCGAGATCCCCGGCGCGCTGGCGCGGGCGGTCGAGTTTCGGAGTTTCTCCAAGACCGGCGGTTTCACCGGGGTGCGCTGCGGGTTCACCGTCCTGAGCCGGCAGTTGCAGGCGCGGACCGAAGAGGGCCGGCGGCTGCCGCTTCACCCGCTCTGGCACCGGCGCTGGAGCACGAAGTCAAACAGCGTGAGCTACCCGGTGCAACGCGGGGCGGAGGCGCTTTACAGCGAGGCCGGGCAGGAGGAGGTGCGCCGATTGATCGAGCATTACATGGGCAACGCGCGGCTGCTGCGGGAGGCGGCGGAGGAGGCCGGCCTCGAGGTGCATGGCGGCACGAACGCCCCTTACATCTGGGTGCGGACGCCGGCGGGCACGAGCAGCTGGGAGATGTTCGACCGGATGCTGCGGGAGTTGAACGTCGTTATCACGCCGGGGAGCGGTTTTGGCTCTCAAGGCGAGGGTTATTTCCGCATTTCCGCCTTTAACAGCCGCGAGAACGCGCAGGAGGTGGCACGGCGGCTGCGGGAAACGAGTTTCACCTGAAACGTTTCCTCCGCGGCAGGCTTGTCCTCGCCCGCTCTCGAAAATAGAGTTCACCGTCTTGCAGAAAGAAGCCGCCTCTCCCAGTCCCCAGAATCTCCCGCAGCTCTACCGCTTCTGTTTTCTCATGACGGCGGATTTGGGCAAGGCCATGGCTGCGTTCGAGGACACCGTGCGCGAGGCCGCGCTGCTCTCCGCGCAGGGCGAGCCGCCGCGCGACCGGCTCTGGTTTTACCGGGAAGCGCGCTGGCGCTGTCTCGCCGCGGGCGAACAAGGCCTCCAGCCGGAGGAAACGGAGGTGGAAGAGGCGGAGCTTTCGCCCGACGCGCCGGCGCAACTTCGGCGGCTGGACCCGGAACAGCTGGCCATCTGGATTTCCGCCGCGCCCGATCCGCAGCGCAGTGCGCTGGCCCTGTATTATCTCGACGAATTTTCCCACCGCGAGCTCCTGGCCCTTCTCGGGATGAAAGTGGGGGACCTTGGCGGCATGCTCGCGCAGGCGCGGCGGCAGTTGCAGGCCTGGCTCGATGCCCACGTGGAGGTGACCGCCGATGAATAGGATCTGGGCCTCCCGCCGCCGCGACGCACTCCTGCAATGCGCGCCGATCAGCGATACCCATCCGCAGGACCGGGCCATGCGCGTGGCGGTGCATCGCGGCCGCAAAGGCAAGCGTGATGCGCCAGCCTTCGATTTGCAGACCAAATTCGACCGGGCCGTGGCCGGGGTGGCCAAAACGATTCCCATTCCCCCCGAAGCGACCACTCTTTTCGTTAACGAAAAACTCGTCGCCCAGCCGGAGAAACGGTCGGTCTGGCGTTCGGTGCGCAACCCCACCATCGTCGCCATTGTCCTTGCCCTCCTCGTCATCGCCGGCATCTCCATCCACACCGTCATGACCCGGTTGGAAGCCTTTCCGGGCTCGGTCACCGCCCGAAAAATGCTGGCTGTGGCCGCCTCGACCCGCCTGGCGCAGCTCGAGCCGGTCCAGTCGGATGCCGGCGCCCTGAGCGACCTCCTTTTCATGAAACATCGGCTCGAGCATTATGATGTCGCGCCGGAGTTCGCCGAGCTTCGCACCATCGGCTACCGCGTGTTCGACGATGAAGATGGCCGGCGGGTGGCGCAGATCGGCGTCGACGAAAAACGCATGCAGCTCTTTCTTTTTCCCGTCGAACTCTCGAAGGAGGCCACCCCGACCGAGCCGGGTGAATGGCGCTTTGTCGAGCACGAGGCCTGGATCGGGGCGGTCCAGCAGAACAACGGCGTCATCTTCATGGCCGCGGTGCGGGGAAAGAAAAAGGATCTGCTGCCGTATTTGCCGAAAAAGCCGGATTAGGCGCGGGCGGAAAGGAAGGAATTGGTGCCAGGGGGGAGAGTTGAACTCCCGACCAAGGGCTTATGAGTCCCCTGCTCTACCACTGAGCTACCCTGGCGCGGCGAAAATGTTCGACGCCACGGGCGACGCTGTCAACGCGGCCCGGCCCGATCAGCTGACGAAATCCGCCACCGGTTCCATCCCTTCCACGTGCGAGCAGAGGATCTTGAACGCGGCCAGGATCGGCACCGCCAGGATGATCCCGGCCACGCCCCACATCCAGCCCCAGAAAGCGAGCGAGAGCAGGACGATGATTGGATTCAGGGTCAACGAACGTCCCAGGACCATGGGGGTGACGACCTGCCCTTCGATCGTGGTCAGGGCAAGATAGACCGCCGGGAAAAGCAGAGCGTATCCGAAGCTGTCGAAGCTCAGGATCGCCGCCAGGGTCATGCAGATGATCCCGACAAGAGCGCCGACGTAGGGGACGAAGTTAAGGATGGCGACAAGCACGCCCCACATGATGGGGTTGGGGAGGCCGAGAAAGTAGACGGCGATGCCGACGGCCAGTCCGAGCGAACAGTTGATCACCGTGATCGTGAGCAGATACCGCGACACCTGGGACTCGATGTCGCGCGCGATGGAAACCGCGCGCTTCTTGTCCGCCAGCCGCGGCATCAGCCGGAGCAGCTTGGCCAGGAAAACTCCGTCATACGCGAGCAGGAAATAAAGGAGGATCAGGGTAAAAACGAAACTGACGACGAACTCCGGGCCTTGCACGTAGAGCGTGTTTAGAAGCGACCCCTGCTTGATCTCGACCGTGGGCGGACGCTTCTGGTCGTCGGGCGCGGTTAGTTTTTCGATCTCGCTGGTGGCCTGGGCCACCTGCGCCATCGGTTTCCTGATGGGAAGAAGCTTCTGCTGAAGCTGCTGCAAACTGTAAGGGGCTTTCTCCAGCCAGCCCGCCGCCGGGACGGAAAGAACAGAGAAGCCGTAGAAGACGAGGCCGATCATGCCGAGCAGAAGCATGGCCGCGCCCAGGCCGGTGCCGATGCGCGCCCGGGCCAGCAAACGCACCACCGGGGTCAGCAGGTAGCTGAGAAACCATGCCAGCACGATCGGGAGCAGGATCGAGCGCATGAAAAAGAGAGTGTAAAAAAGAGCGAGGACGAACAGGCCGCTGAGCGCGAGTGAGCGGATGTCGAACGGTCCGCGCAGCAGATCCGGCAGCCGGGTCCGGGGCGTCGCAGTGACGGGAACGGTCTCGACCGCCGGTTCCGGAGGAATTGGGGGGTTCGACATGTAATTGATTCGCGCGCCGCGGGTTGCTTACGCGTTTCCCTTGTGGCCTTAGCACCGTATTCTTCTCCGGTCATGGCGGAGCAACGATTTTTCGAGGAGATCAGACCGGGCGACCGCTTTGTCTCGCCCGGTCCACGAAATGACGGACGAGGCCATGCGCGTCTTTGCCCGGGAATACGATCCGCAGGCCTTTCACCTGGATGAGGCGGCCGCGAAAGAGACGATCTTTCGCGGGCTGACCGCGAGCGGCTGGCATACCGCGGCGGTGGCCATGCGCTTGTTTGTCACCTGCGGCCTGAACCCGGCCGATGGCGCCGTCGGCCTCGGGGTGGACGAGATGCGCTGGCCGGAGGCGGTTCGCCCGGGCGATCGTCTCCAGGCCGAGATCGAGATTCTGGAAGCCCGCGTTTCCCGCTCCCGCCCGGGCTTCGGCATCATTCGGCTGCGCAATACCGTGCGCAATCAGCGGGGCGAGGTGGTCCTGACCCTGGTCGCCCATGCGCTGGTGCGCCGGCGTGAGGGCGGCCCGGCTTAAACCGCGTTCTGCTCCGCCAACGCTTTGCAGGCGCGCAGGTCCAGCTTGCCCGAAGCCAGCACCGGGATGGCTTCCACCCGCCTGACGGCGCGCGGAATCCAGAGATTGGGCAAACCGCACTCGGCCAGTTTCTCGCGCAGGCCCGGGAGGTCCACCTCCCGGGTGCTCAGGAGAAGCAGCGCTTCGCCCTTGCTCTCGTCCGGTACGCCCATGACAACGAGGGTTCGCTCGGACTCGCCGTCCAGCCCGAGGCATTGCACCGCTTTCTGTTCCACCACTTCATGCGGCACCATTTCGCCCCCGATCTTCGAGAACCGCGAAAGCCGGCCCTCGATGAAGAGAAAACCATCCTCGTCAAAGCGTCCCAGGTCGCCGGTCATGAACCATCCCTCCTTGATCACCTCGGCCGTCCGCACCTCGTCATGGAGATACCCCTCGAAAATGTTCGGCCCGCGCAGCCAGAGCATTCCGGTCTCGTGCAGACTTATCCGCACATGCGTTTCCGGGTGCCGGATCTCGGCCGCGAGGCCGGGCGCCATCTTTCCGGTCGACCCCGGCCGATGGGAGGGTTGCACTGCCGGCCCGGGGGGGTCGGGCAGGTTCACACTTACCACCGGCGCGGTCTCGGTGAGCCCGTATCCTTCCATGATGGGGAGACCAAAGCGCTGGGCAAAGGCGTCGGCCAGATCGAGCGGCAGCTTTTCCGCGCCGGCAATGACGAGGCGCAGGCTCCGGAGCTGGGCGGGCTCGGCTTTGCGCAGGTAGGCGCGGAGGAACGTGGGCGTGCCCAGGAGCAGGGTTACCTTGTAGCGTTCGATCAAGGCGGCCAGCTTGGCCGTTTCCAGGGGTGACGGATAGGTGACGATGCGGACGCTGTTGATGAGCGGATACCAGAGCGTGACCGTGCAGCCAAAGCTGTGGAAGAGGGGAAGCGAGGCGAGAATGAGATCATCTTTTTTCGCATCGAGCATGACCGCGAACTGGCTGACGTTGCCGAGGAGATTGCGATGGCTCAGGACCACGCCTTTCGGTTTGCCTGAGCTGCCGCTGGTAAAGAGAAGGACCGCTTCGGCCCGGTCGCCATACCTGGGCAACTCGAGGAGCCGGGCCAGCAGGCTTGATGGAAGGAGCAGGCCGAGCAGCCACCACTGAAGGATGGCCCCCTTCATCGGCGGCAGGATTTTGTCGAGCAGGAGCAGCTCATCAGGCCAGGGAAACTCGGCAAACCGCTGCACGACCGGCTGGGCGGTAATGATGGCGCGGAGACCGGCCTGGGTGATGGCCGATTCAATGGACTCGCGTCCGCTGGTGAAGTTGAGGTCGACCGGCACCTTCCCGGCGAGAAGGACCGCAAGGTTTGCCACCACGCCTCCTTTGCCCGGCGGCAGCACCACCCCGATGCGCGGCTCTGGATGTTCGCGTCGGAGTCGGCGGGCGAGGGCGAGGGCAACGCCGAGCAGTTTGCCGTTGCTCAGGCTCGAATGATCCATGCCGTCGATGACCGCGGTGCGGAACGGGTGCCGCTTCAGGCCGCGCAGGCAGGCGCGCCCGAGATGGGCGCGCAGCGCGGGCCGCGCGCTGTAGCAGGTTTCACCCAGCTTCAGCAAGGCCTCGCGCACCGTCGCGATGTCGGCTTCCTCCGCGCTCAGGGGCGCGCCGAAGGCGACGCGGACGGGGTAGGGGAGCTGGCGCGGGAACTTGCGAAAAAACCGGCCGCCCTGGAAGGAAAAGATGGAACCCCAAAGCTGGTCGAGCCAGACCGGGACCACGCGCGCGCCGGCCTGCCGGGCGATCAGCTCGTAGCCCCGCTGCAGGCGGAGGAGTGTGCCCGAGCGGGTGAGCTGGCCTTCCGGGAAAAGGCAGACGATTTCTCCCGCTTCGATGATTTCCGCCGCGGTGCGCAATCCTTCCTTGGCCCGGCGGGAGGAGATGGGAATGGTGCCGGCCAGTTTCAGGACGCGGCCGACGAGCGGCCGGCGATAAAACGATTCATCCACAATAAAGCGAATCCGGCGGGGAGAGGCCAGTTGCAGGACGATGGCGTCGACAAAGGAGATATGGTTCGGCAGGAGAAGGAACCCGCCGGCGGGGAGCTGTTCGGCGCCGGTCACGCCCACGCGGTAGACGAGGCGGGCCAGGCCGAGACCAAGGAAGTAAAGCAGGCGTTCCGGGAGCGATCGTTTGCTCATCGTTTAAGGTTTACATTCCGCAGGTTGCCTACTGCAATCGGCATTTCCCATGCGCAGCAACGAAGTTTCAAGGCCGGGCGCCGTGACCGCCCTTGTTCTTCTGCTCGCGATCAATCTCTCCAACTACATCGATCGCTATGTGCTCTCCGCGGTGGAGCCGAGCATCCGGCAGGCTTTCTTCGCCCCGGGCGACCCGAACGCGATGGCGCTGACCGGCAGCCTGGCCACCGCCTTCCTGGTCACCTACATGCTGGCCGCCCCCGCCCTGGCCTGGCTGGCCGACCGCTTCTCGCGGTGGCTGATCATCGGCATCTGCGTTCTGCTCTGGAGCGTGGCCACCGCGGCTTCCGGCTGGGCCCAGACCTTTTTCATGCTCGCGTTCACCCGCGTGCTGGTCGGCATCGGCGAAGGCGGCTACGGGCCCGCGGCGCCGGCGCTCCTGGCTGATTATTTCCCGATCCGGAGCCGGGGCCGCGTCATGGCGGTGTTCTGCTGCGCCATTCCGGTCGGGAGCGCGCTCGGTTATGTCCTCGGCGGCCTGGTCGACGCCAGCCTCGGCTGGCGCTGGGCCTTTTATATCGCCGCCTTGCCCGGCATCATCCTTGGCCTTCTTTGCCTGACCCGCATTGATACGCGGCAGGGCCTTTCCTCGGTGCGCCGCCGGGCCGGTCGCGAGGATTACGCGATGCTGCGGCGCAACCGGTCCTACGTCTTCAATTGCGCGGCGCAGACGGCCATGACCTTTGCGCTCGGGGGGCTGGCCTTTTGGATGCCGGCCTATCTGATTTTTCGCGGGCAATCGCCCGCCCTGGCCACGCCGGTCTTTGGCGGGATCACCGTGGTGGCCGGGCTCACTTCCACGCTTCTTGGCGGCATTCTGGCCGACCGCCTCCAGCCGCGGATCAATGGCGCCTATTTCTTCGTTTCCGGCGTGGGGATGCTGATCGCCTTTCCTTTTTCGCTCGCCTTCATCTTCGCCCCCTTTCCGCTGGCCTGGATCTTTCTCTCCCTGGCCGTTTTCTTCGTTTTCCTGAACACCGGACCGTCCAATGCCGCGCTGGCCAACGTCGTCCCCTCCAAGGTCCGCGCGACCGCTTTTGCGCTGAACATCCTGGTCATTCACGCGCTCGGCGACGCCATTTCGCCGCCGCTGCTTGGCGCCGTGGCCGGCCGGGCCAGCATGAACATCGCCTTCCTCGTCATCTCGGCCATGATGCTCCTGTCGGGCCTGCTCTGGCTCGCCGGCCTCAAATATCTCAAGGCCGACACTGCGGCCATCGAGGCGGAGGAAGAATAAAAAAAAACGGCAGGAGCAACTTGCGTCACTCCTGCCGTTGTAATTGAACTTCTGTTGGTCGTTACGGGGTCGCCGTCGGACTCGAAGAGGGCTTGCTTTCTCCCTCCTTGGTCGCCGCACCGGTTTTCACACTGGTGTCGGCCGCACCGGCGGCCTTGCCGCTGATCGTTTCGGTGGTTCCCGCCTTGGTTTCCGCTTCGCTGGCGGTGCTGGCGCTTCCGCCGGCGGAAGTGCCGGTGGATTTTTCACGCACGCTGCCGCTGGCATCCGTGGAGCTTTTCGCCGCGGGGCTCGCGGTGGCTGAACTGCCGCTGCGGGAGGCAGCCGTCGCTGTCGGGCTGGCTTTTGGGCTGCTCGCCGGGCTGGCTGTCGCCTTGGGCGACGCGGTCGCGGTGGCCGCAGGCGAGGCCGTGGCGGTCGCGGTCGCTGCCGGAGAAGCCGTGGCCGTGGCCGTCGGAGCCGGTGAACCCGTCGGAGCTGCTGTCGGCGCGGTCTGGCCGGCCGAGCCGCTGGCGCCGCCGCGGACGTTGGTCGTGTTGGTGTTGATGTTCACCCCGACCCCGAAGGTCGGCTGCACGCCGTAGTAGGAGTAGACCTGGCTGAAGTAAGCCGGCTGGCTGTAGCGCTCGATATTATTGTAGTCGAACGCGGGAGCGTTGTAGATGCGTTCCCGCTCAACCCGGGCCGTGTAATACTCCTGGTTCGGCGCGGCACTGTAGACCGACCAAGGCACCGCCACTGTTTTGGCGGAACCGGTCGCGCGGCCCACCGTGCCACCGGTGGAAAGGACGGTGTAAGCCATGCAGCCGGTTTCACGATCAAGGACAATGTCCTTGATCACGCCGACTTCCTGGCCATCCGAGGAGCGGACCTTCATGCCGATGACCTTGCTGCTCTGGATGTAACCATCCGTGGTTGTTGTCTGGGTGGTGGTCGTTCGCGTCTGTGCCTCTGCCGAAACAGACGCGAGCACGGCCACCATGATTGTTGCTGCCAATGTGTTTTTCATGGTTTTGGATGGACGGCGCGTTGGTGTGGGTTATTCAGCGCCATCATCTGAAACTCGCCTTTGCAGGCGGTTCTGGATGCCTCTTCCGCCGCCCGATTTTCTACGGCCGCGCCAGGTGCACGTCGTAGCGCCGGGCTTGGGCCAGCGCCTCGTCGGCCTCGGCCGTTTTTCCCGCGGCCTGCAGATATTTTCCGAGCAGGACCCATGTTTCCGCCCGGTACCATTCGGTTTGCAGCACCTTCCTCAGTTCCCTGATGGCGGCCTCAAGGGCGCCGCCCTCGGCCAGAACCTCGACGTAGCGTTTCTCGATGGCCCAGCTCGGCGCCCCCGTCCGCGTGGCCAGGTGCAGGCGCCGGAGATCGACCTCACCATTCTCCTGGTGCTCGATCACGGCCAGAAGCTCGTGCCCCTGCGCTTCCACCAACGGGAGCGTGAGCGCCTTCTCCGCCAGTTCGCGCGCCCGGGCGAATTCCTTTTTCTTCAGGGCCAGGGCGGCGAGGTTGATCACGGCCAGCGGCTGATCAGGCTGCCGCCGCAGCGCCTCGTTCAGGCTCTTTTCCGCCTCGGCCAGTTTGCCCTGCTTGAGTTGAAAGCCGCCAAGATTGATCAGCATCCGGGGTGTGCCGCCTCCGTGCGCGATCGTCCGCTCGAGAAACTGCTCCTGGTCGCGCCAGTCTTCCGCGCGCAAAAAGGTGCGGCCGCCCAGGAAAAGACCCCAGGCGAGAAGGAGAAGGGAGAAAATGGTCGCGCGCACCGGGCGGGCGCGATCGAGCAGGGGAGAAAGTTGCAGAATCGCCGCGGCCAGGAAAAAAACCGCGGGCACGTAGAGCCAGTGTTCCGCCACGGTGGCATTCAGGGAATAAAGACCGCTGACGGGAAGATAGGCGACAAGACCGAGGACAAGGCAGGCGAAAACTTCCGGGTGCCGCCGCCGGGTCCGCCAGAGCCACCATGCCAGCAGTCCCACGATGATGAAGCCGGCCAGGGTTTGCAGCTCGCGCCACGACGCCATCGTGACGCTGTCATTGCTGAACCCCCAGGGTCGCGTTTCCACATCGCGTTCCATGTGCAGGCGCAGGGGAAAAATGAGGAGGCCGGCATACTCGGCCACCGCGCGCGCCATCACCACCGGGCGGACCAGCGCCGGCATCGGATCTTTCACGGGCGGCGGAGGCACCTGCTGAGCGGCCAGGCGGAGGGAAAAATGGGCGCTGACCACGACCAAAGCCACGAGGGCGAAGGCGGGCAGGGCGCGCCATTTTCGCGCGAGGAGGGCGGCCGCGGGCCAAAGCGCAAGGAAGATGAATCCGTTCTCCTTGCTCAGCGAACTGAGGGTAAAACAAACGGCGGCTCCGGCGAGGAAAGGAGTGCGCCCGCGCGGTTGCCGCAGGCTGCGCAGCCCCAGATAAAAACCGGTGAAACCGAAAAGAGCGGCCAGCGGATCGGCCCGGCCGGCGACGTACTGGACGGCCGCGGAATGAACCGGATGAATCCCCCAAAGAAGCATGACCGCCAGCCCGATCTGCCAGCTGCGGGTCCGGGCGAGGCCGAAGAGACGGCAAAGCTCGCGCAGGGCCAGGAAGACCGACCCGGCGGCGAGCAGATGATAAAGAATGCTGCTCAGGTGATAGCCCGCGGGGCGAAAGGCAAAGAGGGCATAATCGAGCGTGTAGCTCAGGCGCTGGATCGGCCGGTAGAAATTCGAGGCCGTCGCATCGACAAAAAGGAAATGGTTGAACGCCTCCGGCACCAGCCGCCAGCTCCGGATCAGTGGATCCCGCAGCACCAGCGCCTGGTCATCCCAGACGAAGCCATTGCGCAACGCCGGCAGATGGCAAAGAAAGATGGCCGCGAAGGCCGTCAGCAGGAAGAGGGTTCTTTTCAATTTCGAGTTCTGTTGGACAGGCGGGACAACCTGCGCGTCTTAATGTGATGACCTTTCGGACCTGCCTCATCTATCTCGCTCTGCTGCTGGTGTCGAGCAGCGCGCCGGGCGCCGGAGTCCCGGCCGGTTGCGAGCAGTTGATCGTTTCCATCGCCCCGGACTGGGATTCGTTCACCGGCCGGCTGCAGAGATTTGAGCGGCGCCGCGGCGGCCCATGGCGCCCGGTGGGCCCGGCGGTGCCTGTGCTCTACGGCAGCAAGGGACTCGCCTGGGGCACCGGGATCGCCGGCCAGGACGAAGCCGGACCACGCAAAGTCGAACGCGATAAACGCGCGCCCGCCGGCCTTTTTGCCATTGGCCGCATCTTCACCTACGACAGCGCCCTGCCCGAGGGCGCCGATTTTCCTTTTCACCAGGTGACCACCCGCGACGCCTGGGTCGATGACCCGGCGCATCCCCGCTACAACCAGTTCCTCCAGATCGATGACCCGTCGAATCCGCCGCCCTGGTTCGAGAAACAAAAAATGCGGCACAACGATTTCGCCTATCGCTGGCTGATCGAGGTCCGCCACAATTCCGATCCGCCTGTGGCCGGCGCCGGCAGCGCCATCTTCTTTCACATCCGGCGCGGCGTGAAACGGCCCACCGCGGGATGCACCACCATGAAGGAGTCCGATCTGGTTTCGCTCATCCGCTGGCTGCGCGCGCCGAAGAATCCGGTTTACGCGCTTCTCCCGGCCGGGGAATACCGCCGCAAATGGCAGGCCTGGGATCTCCCGCCGCCCGCCGTCGCCCCGTTCTAATCCCCGGAAGTTTCCGCGCCGCGGGGGCGGCGTCGCGGTTTCGCAGGGTCTTCCAGCATTCAAGGAATCCCGGCGCAAATTCATGCGGCCGCGCTTCCGTCCAGCGGTCGACCAGGTCCGGCGGGAAGAAATCGCCCAGCTCGATCTCCGACGGGGGGAGCACAAACGGCCCGTCGCTTTTGCCACGGTATATCCGGATAAACTCCATCCCGGTTTTCTCCGAGGCGGGCAGCGCGCCCGCAGACTCGAGCGGGGTCTCGATCCCCAGCTCCTCCTGCAGCTCCCGCGCGGCCGCCTCGTCATATTCCTCCCCGGCATCCACATGCCCCGCCGCGCTGGAATCCCAGACTCCCGGGTGCCGGTCCTTCCAGGGCGATCTTTTTTGCAGGAAGAGGTCGCCGTTCGCCCGGAAAAGGAGGATGTGCACGGCCCGGTGCCGCAAGTTATCCCCATGCACCTGCGCGCGCGGGGCCGCCCCGGTCACCCGGTCATTTTCGTCGACCACGACGAACCGTTCCTCCGCGCGGCTCTTCTCCGTGGCGATGGCTTCCCGCATGCGAAAAGCGGCCAGGGCAATCCACTGGGAAAGACTCAATTCCTCCGCTCGCGCCGTCGCGGAGCAACCCACGAGGGCGGCCGCTTCCTCCCAGCCCGGGATCTCCTCGCGCAAAAGTTTTTGCAGTTGCTTGCGCCGCTGGGAAAACCCGGCGCGCACCAGCCGCGCAAAGGTTCCATGGTCGCAGGCCGGCAGTTCTCCGGGAGCGCGCGGCGTCAGCTCGACCAGGCCGGAATCGACTTCGGGTTGCGGCAGAAAAACGGAAGGGGAAACCGTGCGCAAAAATTTTACGCGATAGTGCAACTGCACCATGAGGGAGAGCGCGCCGTAATCCTGCGAGCCCGGCGCCGCCGCGAGACGCAACGCCATCTCCTTCTGTAACATGAACAACGCGTGCGAGATATAACTTGGATATCCGGCGAAGCGAAAAAGCAGCGGCGTGGCGATGTAGTAGGGAAGGTTGCCCAGGCAAATGACGCGCTTCTCCGCCAGCAACGCTTTCGGGTCGTAGTCGAGCGCGTCGCCGTGCACCACGCTGAAAGATTTTTCGCCAAATTTTTCCTGTAGAAATTTTGCCAGTCGCCCGTCTTTCTCGAGCGCAAGGACTTTGGCTCCTTTCTCCAGGATAAACTCCGTCAGCGCCCCGAGGCCGGGCCCAATTTCCAGAACGAAATCGCCCGGGCCGACCCCGGCGTGCTCGACGATCCAGCGGGCCAGATTTTGATCATGCAGAAAATTCTGGCCCAGCGTTTTGACCGGGCGGACCTCGATTTGGCGCAGGGTGGCTTCAATCTCGGACAGTTTCATGGCGGCGACGCCGGCTGGTCCCGGATGGGCAGGGCGTTGTTCACAATTTTGTGTGAACAATCCTCCCCGGAACGGACGATTTCTTCACAAGTTATTCACAGGCGATCGACCGTTCCCTCTTTGCGGGTCGGGTTGCGCCCGGGGAGGGCGTGCCGGGGCGCCTTTTTCCGGCTCTTGAGATAGGTGCGGCGCGCGTCCTGCAGGGTCAGGTTCTCGATGAAATAGGCGATGGCCGCGCGCCCGAGCCCGTAGGTGCCGGCCCCCGCGACCATGCCCGAGACCACGTTCCCCCAGCCGGGGAACACCTTGAGAATGGCCCGGGCGCCTTCCCGCAGGAGCATCCCGGCGCCCACGTTGACCCCAAGGGCGGCAAGGAACTCGGTGGCCGCGCGGAGGCTGCGCTCGCGGCCGCTCAATTGCATGATGCCCGAGACCATCACGAGCTGAAGCGTGGTCAGGACCGGCAGGTCGGCGAGCGGAATCGGCTGCGCGCCAATGGCTGCGCAAATCGCGGAGGTCGATTTGACCAGGGTCTGCGCAATCTGGACCTGCGCGGTCCGGTCGCGCATGACCCGGATCATTTCGACGCGGGCCTGGTTCGGAACATGTTCGATCAGGAGCCCGGCCAGCGTCGAGGGCGTGCTGTCATCGTCGGGCGGAGCGGGGAAAAGCGGCGCCTCCACCACACCAAGAAGATGTTCACCCAACGGCGCCCGATCGATCAGCGCGGCCTGCAACCTGTCCAGGCGTTCCGCTGCCGACGTGTGCGCGCGCTGGCCGTTGCCGCGCGGGTCCGCCGGCGGTTGTGTCACGATTCCCACCACGCCGGCCGGGTGGCTGTTCCGCTTCAGGAGCACGGCCAGGTTCTCCAGCTCCGCCTTTCGCGAAGGCCTGGCCACTTCGCCATCCTCCACGAAAAGGAAAAGATCGGCCGGGCGGGTCTGGAGCGCGCCGGTGATTTTGTCCAGCGCCCCGGTGTCGGCCCCGCGCGCATCCAGCACGGCGAGGAGGCCATTGTTCCCGAGGGAAAGTTCCTGCCAGCGAAAAATTTCCAGGAGAAGATCGCGATACCGTTCCACCGGCGCGGCGGTGACGGCATGGAGGAGGTCCTGGAGCGGGAGCTTGCCGGGGCCGACCAGGACCAGCCGGGCGGCGCGTTGTTCCAGGAAAAGTTCCTTGAGCGGCGTCAGCTCGCGCAGGACCGGCTTCTGGATTGAGTCCGGCAATTTGCCCATGAAGCCTTCCAGTTTCTGGACGATGTGCAGGAGAAGGGATTGGTTCATGGGCGGGCTTCCCCATCACTCCGTTTTCTTGGGGCGGAATGCAAATCGCGCGGCGTCGGAAAACGCGTCGACTTTGCCGCCAGTTTTCCGATAGTGGCTGACGATGAAGCTGAACGTCGAAATTCTCTCGCGCGCGGCCAACGAAGCCCGCGGCCTCGCCATGGATGCGGTGCACACGTCGAAATCGGGGCATCTCGGTCTTCCGCTGGGGTGCGCCGAGATGGGCGCGGTCCTTTACGGGAACTTGCTCCAGCATAACCCCGACAAACCGCGCTGGATCGGCCGCGATTATCTCGTCCTCTCGGCCGGGCACGGCAGCATGTTTCTCTACGCCTGGCTCCACCTCAGCGGCTACGACCTTTCGCTCGACGACCTCCGGGCCTTTCGCCAGCTCCATAGCAAGACACCGGGTCACCCGGAATTTTTTGAAACGCCCGGGGTTGAATGCACCACCGGTCCGCTTGGCCAGGGCGTCGGCAACGCCGTCGGCATTGCCATGGCGGCAAAAATGGCCGCCGCCCGCTTCAACACCGCGGAACACCCGATCTTCGATCAGCACGTCTTTTGTCTGGCCGGCGATGGCTGCATGCAGGAAGGCGTGGCCGCGGAGGCGAGCGCCTTTGCCGGTCATTTCGGCCTCGATAACCTGATCCTGATTTATGATTCGAACGCCGTCACGCTCGACGCCATGGCCGCGGCCACGCAGAGCGAGGACACGGGCAAGCGCTATCAGGCCTACGGGTTTGACGTCCAGAAAGTGGACGGCGCCGACATGCCCGCTTTTCTCCGCGCGCTGAAGAAGGCGAAGGGGCGGGACAACGGGAAACCGCAGCTCATCATCGCGCAGACGCTCATCGGGAAAGGCATCCCGGAAGTTTCCGGCACGGCCAAGGCGCACGGCGAGAGCGGCGCCAAGTTTGTCGATGAGGCCCGGCGAAACCTCGGCCTGCCCGACGAGAAATATTTCGTCTCGGGGGAGGTCCGCGAATATTTCGCGAAGCACAAAAAAGCGCTGCTCCGGCAGTATAAAAAATGGGAACGCGGTTACGAAGCCTGGCGGGCGAACAATCCGGAACTGGCCCGGCAGCTCGACGACGCCATTGAGAAGAAGGTGCCGGGCGACCTGTCCGGGCGAATCCCGTCCTTTCCCTCCGATGCCAAACTGGCCACGCGCAAGGCGGGCGGCGAAGTCCTCCAGCCGATCGCGCAGGCCCTCCCGCTGCTCATCAGCGGCAGCGCCGACCTGCATGGTTCCACCCTGAATTACATCGACGAGGGCGGGGATTTTTCGCGCGAGAACCCGAAAGGCCGCAACATCCGTTACGGCATCCGCGAACATGGCATGTGCGCCATCATGAACGGCGTGGCCTACCACGGCATCTTTCGCGCGAGCGGCGCCACCTTCCTCGTCTTTTCCGATTATTGCCGCGCCTCCATCCGCCTGGCGGCGCTCTCGAAGCTCCCGAACATCTACATCTTCACGCATGACTCCGTTGGCGTCGGCGAGGATGGTCCCACCCATGAGCCGGTCGAGACGGTCAGCGCGCTGCGTTTGATTCCGCAGCTGGATGTCATTCGCCCGGCCGATCCCGAGGAAACGGCAGCGGCTTTCGTCGCGGCGGCGGAGCGGACCGACGGGCCGACCCTGCTTTCGCTTACGCGCCAGGCCGTGCCGAACCTGAACGAGATTGAGGTGGAAACACGGCGCGAAGGCGTTCGGCGGGGCGGTTACATCGCGCGCCGGGAGACCGGCGAACTCGATCTCATCCTTCTTTCCTGCGGAAGCGAGTTGCAGCACGCGCTCGCGGCCGCGCGGGAGCTGGGCGGGGGGACCCGCGTCGTTTCCCTGCCTTGCTTCGAGCGCTTTGCCCGGCAGTCAGACGATTACCGCGAGGAGGTTCTGCCGAAAGCCTGCCGGAAACGGGTGGCGATCGAGGCGGGTGTGCCGCAGCTCTGGCGGCAGTTTGTCGGCCTCGACGGCCGGGTGATCGGCCTCGAGCGTTTCGGCCTGAGCGCCCCGGGCGACGTGGTCATGCAGGAGCTGGGCATCACCGCGGCCAGCGTGATCGAGGCGGCGCGCAGCCTTTGATTCTCCATGCCGGCAGGGTTCCGGGGTTTAGAGACTCTTGATAAAACAGACGTTGCGCCCGACCTCGCGAAAACCGGTCGCGAGATGCGCCCGGATGGAATGTGTGTTTGCGCTCTCCGCGTCGCTGCCCAGCTCGCGGTAGCCAAGGTCCCGGGCCCAATCTTCTGCGGCGCGCAAGAGAGCGCGCCCCACGCCGCGGCCGCGAAACTCCGCTTCCACATACCAGCCTTCGAGATAGGGAACGGGCGAGGCGGCGCTTCCCTCCACCGGATCGTTTCGCACCACGACCTCCGCGAAACCGCAGGGCCGGTCCCCGGCCCGGGCCAGCAAAACAACGGTATCCGGCTTTTCGTAAAAGGCTTTTTCGAGGGCGTGACGCTCGGGCGGACATTCCGGCCAAAGCTCATGGCGCATCCGCGCCCAGTCGTCCTGGTCCTTCTCGCGCAGCGGGGTCACCGAGATCTCGGACATGGCCCGATGATGACGCGGAAGCGCCGGAGAGGCAACGGCGTTGCCGCCACCCTGGGGTCTCTCAGGAGAACCGGCGCCAGGCCGGGGCGTTCCTGAGAGATGAAACTCGATCAGTTCGGCTCTGAGCCGGACCGGGCGCGGTCCTCGAACCGGGTGAATTCCTTCAGGAAAGTGAGCGGCACTTCGCCGACCGGGCCGTTGCGCTGTTTCGCGATGATCAGCTCGGCTTCGCCCGCTTTTTCCGCGCGCGCTTCCTCGTCCTCCTCGTAGACTTCAGGCCGCACGAGCAGGCCCGACCAGGTCGGCGTCCTGCTCGATTGAACCCGATTCGCGCAGGTCGCTCAGGCGCGGTTTGCCGCCGGAGCGGGCTTCCGGCTGGCGATTCAACTGCGCCAGGACGATGACCGGCAGTTTCAATTCCTTGGCGATCCCCTTGAGGCCCGCGGAGATTTCCGAAATTTCGAGCTGCCGGTTTTCCTGCGCGCGCCGGGTGGTCGAGCGGAGAAGCTGGAGATAATCGACCACGATAAGCCGGATCCCGTGCTGGAGTTTCAGCCGGCGCGCCTTGGCCCGCAGTTCCAGGATGCTCAGGCCGGCGGTGTCATCGATGAAGATTTTGGCCTCGGCCAGTTTGGAGGCGGCGGTGGTGAGGCTGGGAAAATCGCGTTCGGCCAGGAAGCCTTCGCGCACCTTTTGCAGGTTCACCCGGGCGCGCGAGCAGAGAAGGCGTTGCACGAGCTGCTGGCTGCTCATTTCGAGCGAGAAAACCGCCACCGGCAGCCGGCCGGCGATGGCGACATGCTCGGCAATGTTCATCGCCAGCGCGGTCTTGCCCATGCTCGGCCGGGCCGCGATCACCACCATCTCGGCGTCGTGCAACCCGTTGGTCATGCGGTCGAGCTCGGTGAACCCGGTGGAAATGCCGGTGATGCCGCCCTGGCGCTCGTAAAGTTTCTCGATCGACTCGATCGCCTCCATCACCTGGTCCTTCATCGAGGGCATCTCGCCTTTGAAGCGGTCTTCCCCCACGGCCATGATCTTTTGTTCCACCTCGTCGAGCAGGAGATTGACCTCGTCCTGTTCCTCGTAGGCGCGGCGGACGCTTTCCGTCGCGGCCAGGATGATCTGGCGGAGGATGTACTTGTCGCGGACGATCTCGAGGTAATAGCCGACGTTCGCGGAGGTCGGGACAAAGGTGAAAAGGCTGGTGACGAAGGCAGGCCCGCCCACGGCGTCGAGCAGGTTCCGGTCGCGCAGGACCTGGGTGAAGGTGATCAGGTCAATGCCCTGGCCCGCGTTCCAGAGTTCGACCATGGTGTCGAAGATCGTCTGGTGGGCCGGGATATAGAAATAATCCGCCGTAATCTTTTCCACGCACTCCGCGATGACTTCGCGGGGGGAGATGAGCATGGAACCGAGGACGCCCTGCTCCGCCTCGGGGCTGTGCGGCGGCGTCCGGTGAATATCCTGTGCAGAACCTGTGGATGAGCTGGGAAAAACTCTCCCGCCATTCGGGCCGGCCGAGCCTCGGGCGGCCCCGTTATCCTTCGGGGCTGTCTTGCGAGGCCTCTCAGGATTGCTCCCTTGAGGATCTCTCGGCATTTATTTCTTCCTGAAAAAGCCTCTCTTCGGGGCGCTTTCTTCTTCGACGGGTTCTTCGGTCTTCGGTTCCGCGGCCGACTTGACCTGGAACCGCAAAGTGGTGGGCACCTCGGAGTGCAGCTTGATCGTGACCTCGTGGTCGCCCGTGCTCTTGATCGGGTGTTCCAGCACGATCTTGTGACGGTCGATGTCGTAGCCGGTCTCGTTTTTCAGGCGGTTGACGATGTCCTGGGCCGTGACCGAGCCGAAAGCCTTGCCGGTCTCACCCGTCTCGAGGGTGAAAACCATCTTGGTTTTGCCGATGCGGCGGCTCATTTCCTCCGCCTCGTTCAATTCGCGCGCTTCGCGTTCGGCTCGCTTGGCTTTAAGCTGGTCGAGCTTGCGCAGGGCGGCCGGCGTGACCTCGAAGGCTTTGCCATGGGGCAGCAGATAATTGCGGGCGTAACCGCGGCGGACTTTGACCACATCAGCCTCGGCGCCGAGGCCGGGGATGTTTTCGGTAAGGATAAGATCGGTGGAAGGCATAAGAAAACCCGCGCGGGCGACCGCAGGCGGGAGGGGGATTATAGAAGGTGGTGCCGCGCTGTCAAACGCACCGAAACAAAGAACAGACAGCCGCCACCAACGCCTTTTTCAACCTTCATGCGCCTAATCGCTTAAACGTCCCGTTCCCCCCTGTTCGTCATCCCGAGCAAAGCGAGGGACCTCCCAAACAACCATCCAGCAACGCTTCAGAAAACGCGCTGCGAGAACTACAACGCAGGAACGGAATCGCGCAGTGATTCCTGGGTCTCAAATGATTCCTGTGCCACCTTGGTAGTACGAGTGACAATCAAAACGTTTTATTTAGCAACGTACCTTTTCTTCTATCGCTTGGGTCGAAGCTCGTGGTCTGACAGTGCCAACGTCGCCAAGGCGATTGGGGCCATTACATATCTGGAAGCAATGTTGCTCTTAGGAATCAGTGCGTGGGTGTTCTACTTCTTAAATTCCCGGCTCATCCTGGAGATTTCAAAACTACAGGTCTTGATCGCGTTCGCCCTGACAGGTTTCGCGAACTATTATTACCTTATAGTGCGACAGGAAGGGGAGCGGTTTGAATCGGAGTTCAACAATTTTCCTCCCCGGCAACGCTCCGGGCTTTTTCTCCTATGTCTTCTCTTCTCGCTGTTTGCCATTGTATTCGCGATAGGTTCCGGAGCGTATGTCCATTCACAGTGGAGTTCACGATGAACGCAGGAAAGAAAGATCCTCGCGATTATTTTCCCGATCGAATTTCTGTTACCACCACCCATACCGAAACTGGGACCGATTAGTTGCTCCGGGGCACCGGGGAGCAAGTCTCCACTGCGGTATGCAATATTAACGATATAGACGCGACCCCCGAGTCCTCTCCGTGGCGATGCACCTGATGTGGGAGCACTGCGGGATGAGCCTGCGGGAGATTGGCGACTATTTTGGCGGGGTAAACGATCAGGCGGTGGCGCAACGGCTCAAAAGAGCCCGGAACGACGCCGCAGAGATTCCGCGGCAACTGCGTGATGAAATATCAAAAATATGACGCGACCCCGAAACCCATGCGGTCGAAAAATCCGCTTTGGGACCTCGGACCATCGCTCCAGGCCGGCGGATGGTTACGCGTCATAAGTATTATATTTACCCCCGGAACGAAAGTGGGTAGCAGCCGTTCCATGAGTGAACGATTCGGAAGGGCTTTCCTGCTTGTCGCCGCAGCGCAGTTGCTTTTTTTTCGCCGCCCCAGTTTTCGGCGCCCTCATTGAGACGAACGGTGCACTTGATTCCACCTTTGATCCGGGACGGATCACCAATGGGCAGGTCAATGCCTGTTTCCTGCAGGCCGATGGCAAGCTGGTTATTGCGGGCCAGTTCGCCAAAGTGAATGGAATCACGCGGGGCAACATTGCCCGCCTGAATCCGGATGGCAGCCTTGACGCTTCCTTTGCGGCCGGAGCGGGCACGAACGGTTCCATCAGCAGCATCGTCGCCCAGCCCGATGGCAAGTTTGTCATCACCGGATTTTTCTCAACCTATGATGGCGTCTCGCGTTTGTCCGGAGCAGCGCGTCTGAACGCGGACGGGAGCCTTGATGCCTCATTTGATCCCGGTGCCGTCCTCGGGGAAGACGCCACTGAAAACCCATCCGCGCCCGGCACTCCGCTCCATCCCGGGGCGGTCGCCAGCGCGACTCTGCAACCGGACAACAAGATTGTCGTGACCGGCTATTTCTACCGAGCTTTCACAGGCCCCGCTACCTCCGTGTCTCGTTCGGGCATCGCCCGATTCAACGCAGATGGCTCCTTTGACCCAACCTTCGATCCGGGAACCGGTCTGGTCCTGACCAGCAGCCCCGGTTCTGAACAGGGCAGCTTTATCGTGGCGCAGAGCGATGGGAGACTTGTGGTCGAAGGCAATTTCAACCAGTATAACGGCAACAGCACTCCAGCCGGTTTTGCCCACATCGAAGCAGACGGTGCCTACAACGCTTCCTTCTCAGTCGGGGTGGGTGCTTCCTGGACAAACGTGGCGGGCCTGTTCGTGCAGCCGGACGATCACATCGTCGTCTATGGCAACTTCACTCTTTTCAACGGCGTAGCCCGGAACGGCATTGTTCGCCTCGATAAAACCACCGGCGCAGTTGATGCCGGGTTCTCCACTCCTCCCTTTAGTGATTACGCCGACATCGGCACCATTCAGGGGATGACGCGGCAGGCGGACGGTAAGTTCGTTGTCTTCGGCGCCTTCCACACATTCGACGGCGTGGCCTCGAACGGAATGGCCCGTCTGGAAACGACCGGCGCGCGCGATCTTTCCTTCAATGCCACCGACGGGGTCGGCCCTAACGGGTACACCTTTTGCGGCGCGGTGCGTCCCAGTGACGGCCACATCTTTGTCGGCGGATATTTTTCCACCTTCGGCGCCGGCCCGGCCAAACGAAACAACATTGCCCTCGCCACTGCGACCGGCCTGATCGACACAGCTTTCGCGCCACCAGACGGCTGCACCGACGGTCTCCCGCAGGTGCTTGTGATTACCGTTCAGGGCGATGGCAAAGTCATTGTTGGCGGCATCTTCACCTCCGTGCAGAACGAGCCGCATTACAATTTCGTCAGGCTCAATCCGAATGGAACGATTGATCCCACCTTCAACGTCACCGCCGGGACGAGCCGGTCCGTGCGCGCCCTCGTTGTCCAGCCGGATAACCAGATTTTGATCGCCGGACAGTTTGGCGGGATCAATGGGGTCCCGGCCGGCCGCGTGGCCCGATTGAATCCTGACGGGACGATCGACGGCACCTTCAACGCCGGGACCGGGGCGGACAATATCATCTACGCCATGGCGCGGGACGCCGCGACCGGCGCGGTTTATCTCGGCGGCGACTTTTTTAACGTGAACGGGACCGCGCGGACCCGCCTGGCCAAACTGAGCTCAGCCGGCGTCCTCGATGCCACCTTCGATCCTGGGACCGGACCCAGCAGCACGGTCCGGGCCGTCACCGCGCCGAACGGATCGGCCGGGCCCGGTCATCGGCGGAAGTTTCACCTCCTATGCCGGAACTTCCGCTCTTCGGATCGCCCGAGTTGATGCCACCACTGCAGCTTTCGACGCCGCTTTCAAGACGGCCCTGGGCACGGGGCCAAACTCCGTCACACGGGGAGTCCAGCTGGGAAGCGACGGGAAATATACGATCGGCGGTAATTTCAGCAGCGTTTCTGGCGTGAGCCGCAGTCGAATCGCCCGCCTGGAAAGCACCGGAGCCCTCGACACCGGCTTTGTGCCAAGTCCCTCGTTTGTTGGAACACCTGTCTTTAGCCTTTACCTCCAGGACACCAAGGTGTTCGCCGGAGGGACTTTCACCGGCCCGGGTAATCAACTTGCGCGCTTCCTTTCCACGGGAGCTGCGGACACCTCCTTCTCGACCGGCATCGGCGCGACGATCGCCCCGGCCGCCTCCATCAGCAGCATCGCTTCGGTTAATGCGCTCACCGCGCAGGGCGATGGAAAGTTTTATGTCGGCGGAACTTTTAACCATTATGACGGGCAGCCGCGTTCCTGCCTCGCCCGGCTTTGGAATTCCAACTACAAGTTTACCTCCAGCACGATCACCGCGGGCGGACATGTCACCCTGACGGGCGTTGGCGTGCCCGGCGCGCTCAACCATGTGGAGGCGGCCCCGGCCATCACCGGGCCCTGGACGGAGATCGCTACGGTCGCCGTCGATGGCATGGGGAATTACCTGTTCGAGGAGGACGTGAACCTTGCTCTCAACCCGACTCGGTTCTACCGGATGACCGTCACGGCGGCCGCCCCGGCCCGCAGGGGACGGCGCGAGACGATCGCTTCGGGAACAATCCAGACGAAGACGGCCTCCCGGCCGAGCCAGCGCAAGAGCAGCGGCCGAAAGTAGGCTAAATCATGCCGAGCTTCATGCGCCCGGCTTCGCTGATCATGTTCTGGTTCCAGGGCGGGTCCCAGACCAGGTCCACCTGCGCTTCGTCCACGCCGTCGATGCTCAGGATCTTGCTCTGGGCGTCGTGCGCAATGGCCGGGCCCATCCCGCAGCCGGGCGCGGTCAGCGTCATTTTCACCTCGGCCCGGGTGCCGCCTTCCGGCTTGTTGATTAGCTTGCAATCGTAGACCAGGCCGAGGTCCACGATGTTGACCGGGATTTCCGGGTCAAAACACTGGCGGAGCTGATCCCAGACCGCTTCCTCAGAGACGGGACCGTCCGCGGCCGGCTTTTTCACCTCGCCGTTCTGCGGTTTTTCCAAGCCAAGAGCGTCGAGATCTTTCTCCGCCACGCGCGCCAGGCCCTGCGGCGTGGCAATGGTATAACTGCCGCCGAGTGTCTGGGTGATGACTCCCTGCATGCCCGCCGGCAGTGTGATGATCTGGCCACTGGGAATCTGGATCGCTTCCATTTCGCGGCTCAGGGTGAATTCGGTGTTCTCGTGCATAAGTGGGATTCGTCAGGGTTTTTTCTGGGCAAAGACGACTTTGATTTTTCCGTCCGGCTGGGGAGCGAGCTGATCGATCAGGGTGGGTGAAGTGGCACTGGCTTTAACCGGTGCCGGATCGGCTCCGCCCTCGAGCGCGTTGCGCAAGGCGCTTTCCACCAGTTGCGCGCAATGGATTCGCACCGGCGGGAGCGCGCCCAGCGGGGCCGCCATTTCCTCGCCCGACAGCGCCTTCGCTTCGCTCACGGTTTTGCCCGCGAGCATCTCCGTGGCCATGCTCGCCACGGCAATGGCGGTCTGGCAGCCGAACGACTGGAAGCTCGCCCGGTCAATGATCTTCCGGCCGTTCTCCTCCTTGAACTTGATCCACATCCGCAACATGTCGCCGCAATCGGCGTTGCCCACCGTGCCCACGGCGTCGGCGTCCGCCATCTCGCCCATGTTGCGCGGATTCTTCAGCGCTTCCTCGATGCGCCCCTGCAATGCGGCGTCGTCGCTCATGTTCGTTCCACGTGATAGCGCGAAATCTTCGGGTCCACCTCGACGCTCCAGGCGTCGATGCCGCCCCGGAGACTTTTCACGCGGGTAAATCCGTGCCCTTGAAAATAAGCGGCCGCATCGAGGCTGCGCGTTCCCTCGTGATCGTAAATGACGATCAACACCCCGTCGCCCGGGGCGATCTTTCCCATCGTTTCCTGGGTGAAAAGCTCGGCGCCCTCGATCCGGACCGCCTCGAATTCCTCGCGCGTCCGCACATCGAGCAGGCGCACCGCTTCGCCGGCCTGCAATTTTTCCGCCAGCTCCCGCGGCTCGATCTGCATGGCCCGGTCGGCGCTGTCGCTCTCCGTGATATGCTCGATTACTTCGTCCACCGGCAGGCTTTCATTGCGCCGGCAGACCGCCGCCAGCGTCTCCTCCGGCGCGAAGCCGCAACTGCTGCACCCGCCAATGTGGTAGCGCCGAAAAAGCGCGCGTTGCGCCCCCGGATAACGCTCGAGGAGCTCCCGCATGGTGATTTCCGGGTCGATGGTGGATGCCGTCTGCATGGCAACGCCAAACTACGGGAGCGGAGAGAATCCGCAAGATGGCAGCCGGCGCGGCCTGCGGCGTGCCCCTGCTAAAGTTTGGCCGGATCTTGCAGCAGCTCGGCCACCTTTTGCAACAGTCGCCCAGCGCCGCCGCCGTCCAGGCTGCGGTGATCGAAACTCAGCGTTAATTCGGCCTGCGTGACCGGCTCAAAATTCTTCTTTTCCCCATTCCAGACCGGCGCTTTTTTGCCCGCCCCCATTCCCAGCAGAAGTGTCTGGTCGGGGAGCGGAATCGGCGTGCCCCAGTCGAGCCCAAAGGTGCCGAAGTTTGAAACCGAGGCGATGCCGCCACTGGTCATGTCGGAGGTCACCCGCCGCCGCCGGGCCAGCTCCACCAGCTCGGTATATTTCGCGGTCAGATCGGCCAGCGAGGTTTTGTCCGCCTGCCGGATCACCGGCACCATGATGCCGTCCTGCGCTTCCACCGCCACGCCAATGTCGATCGATTCGGAACGCACGGCGCGATTGCCGATCAGTCGCGCGGCTGCCGCCGGGTTTTCCGCCAGGGCAAGGGCCAGCGCGCGCAGCGCGTAAAGTGCCGGGCCCGGTTTTGGATCGCGCTTTTTGCGGTCCTCCAGCACCGGATCAAGCGAAACCGCGAGCCCGACGGTGGCCAGCGGCCGTGTCCAGCTCCGGCGCATGGCGTCGGCCACGCCCGTGCGAATGGCGCTGACGTCCTCCGCGGTCTGCTGGTCGAGGTTGCCCAGGAATGTTTCCAGGTCTTTCACCGTGACCCGTCCGGCCTGGCCGCTTCCGGCAATCCCGGCGAGATCGGCCTGCGTCAGGCGCAGCTCGGCCATGCGCGCGCGCATCCGCGGCGAAAGATAACCGGCGCCCCGGGCCGAGGCCGGCACCGGGAGGCCGCCTTCGCCTTCGAACGAGCCGGTCGGCACCCGTCGCAGCTCGGTTTTGTCGACCTGGAAATGGGAGCCGCTGCCGTTCCCATCCGTTTCCTCCTCGCGCCCCGGCACCTCCTTCGCGACTTCGCCCTTGGGCGGCGCGGGCTTCTTTTTCACCAGGCGCGCGGCGTCGGCTTCGCTCGCCTCGATGTAACCGAGGACGGCGCCGACCGAATAAACCTTCTTCACTTCCGCCTCGATCTTCGCGACCTCGCCGGCGCAGGGCGTGGTCACGCCCATGACCGCCTTGTCGGTCTCGACCTCGATGATTTCCTGGTCGGCCGCGACCTTGTCGCCCGGCTTCACCTTGATCGTGACGATGGTGGCCTCGGCCATGGATTCGCCGAGCTGCGGCATGGTGATGGGAACTTGCGGCATAAATGTAGTTCGGCGCAGGATTTTTCGCGCCTTCTCGGCGATGACCTTCGCGTTGGGGCGATGCGTGCCGACCAGAGGTTGGGGTGATAGGGGATGGGCGTGTCCTTCGCGTTCAGCGCGGCGCGGGCGCGGCATCGAGCAGGTGAAAGCCTTCGGTGGCCACGCGCGCGATGACCTCGGCGGTGACGCCGCCCCAGGGAAAGGATTCGCCCACGCAGAGCAACCGGCCGGTGCGCGCGACGGACGCAAGGACGGTGTCGGTATCGAGCGGCTTGACCGTGCGCAGGTCGACGACTTCGATCTCGAAGCCGTCGCCGCTGCAATTCCTCGGCCACGGTCAAGGCCTCGTGCACCATGGCGCTGTAGGTGACGATGCGTCAGGTCGCGCCCGGGCCGGACGATGCGCGCTTTGCCGATCGGCATCACTTCCTTCGGCAGGGCGTCGGCCTTGAGATGGTAATAAAGATACTTGTGCTCGCAGTAGATCACCGGGTCGTCGATCGAGACCGCCTCGATCAGCATGGAATAGGCGTCCTCCACCGTGGCCGGGGTCATCACGACCAGCGCCGGGATAGTGCGCATAGATCGCTTCCATGCTCTGGCTGTGGAAAGGCCCGCTCCCTGTCGTGCCGCCGCGAGGGCAGCCGCACCGTGATCGGGCAGGGAACTTCGCGTGCGCCAAAAGTGCGTGCCGCGTGGTTCACGATCTGGTTGAAGGCCACGCTCGAGAAATCGGCGAACTGCATCTCCACGATCGGCCGCATCCCCTCGATGGCGGCGCCGATGGCGGTGCCGACCATGGCATCCTCGCTGATCGGCGTGTTCAGGACGCGCCCCGGGAATTCCGTGGCCAGACCTTTGGTGGCCTTGAAGGCGCCGCCGAATTTTCCGGCAATGTCCTGGCCGTAGATGAAAACGCGGTCGTCCGTGCGCAACAGGTGTTCCTGCGCGGACCGGATCGCTTCCAGGTAGGTGACACTCACGGCAGAGGATCCAAAAGGCGCCGCGTCGCGAGCGCGCACCAGTCTTCCTCCCCGCCCTCCGGCGCGGGATCGTTCTGGGCGGTCGCGACCGCTTCCTCGACTTCGGCCGCGACTTCCGCGCGCCATTCCTTGAGCTTTTCCGCGTCGGCCAAACCGTGCTCGAGGATGAATTTTTCCGTCAGGGGCAGCGGGTCCTGCGCAAACTTTTCCTTCTTGATCTCCGGCGCGACGTAACTGGCGTCATCGTGTTCGCCATGCCCGGCCAGGCGCAGGGTCGAGGCGACCACGAGCTGGGGCGGGCCGCCGGCACGGGCGCGTTCCACCGCGCCCCCGATGACCTCGAGGCATTCGCCGAGGCTGGTGCCATCGAGGGAATGCCCTTCGTAGCCATAGCCGACCGCGCGATCGACCAGGTCGGCACAGGCGAACTCGCGATCGTTCGGCGTCGAGTAGGCGTAATGATTGTTCGTGGCCACGAGGACGAACGGCACTTTCTCCACCGCCGCCATGTTCATCCCCTCGTGCGTCGCGCCGGTCTGCATCCCGCCCTCGCCGATGGTGGTCAGACCGACAAAATTCTTTTCGCCCTTCATCTTTTTGGCGAGGAGCACGCCCACCACCACCGGGATGAGCGAGCCGAGATGGCTGATCATGGCCAGTTGTCCCTGGCGCGGACGGCCCCGGTGGATGTTGCCGTCGCGGCCGCGCATCGGTCCCTGGCGCGAGCCGAGGTAGGTGCGGGTGACGTCGACCAGCGGTTCGCCAAAGGCGGCCCGCCCGGCCTGGTCGCGGATGAGCGGCCCAAAGACGTCGCCTTTTTTCAGGAAAAGGCCGCAGGCGGTGCTGACCGCTTCCTGGCCGCGCCCGATGTAAACGCCGCCGGTGATCATGCCGCCGCGATAAAGGCTGGCCAGCTTGTCCTCCAGCACGCGCGTTTGCAGCATCACCCGGTAGGCTTCCAGATAGCGCGGGTGCGGCGCCTTTTTCCCCGAGGTGCTCTTCTCCTTCGGTGGCGCGGTCTGCAGCATCCCCCGATCTTCCTCTCTGGCGGAATGCGGCGCAAAAAGTTTTTTAACGCGGTCGCGAGCCGGCGACGCCGGCGCCGCTACTTCGCCGGCCCGGTGAACCGGTCGAGCAGGATGGCCACGAGCATGTCGCTCATCACGTTCACCCCCGACCGCATGCGCGCGAGAATCCAGTCGACCGGCAAAATGAGCGGGATCGCCAGGACGATGGCTTCGTCCGGCAGACCGGCCGCGGAGAGCACGAGCGGCAGCACGATCAGGCCGGCTTCCGGGATCCCGGCCACGCCGACCGCGGCCATGAGCGACGCGAGCACGATCACGCCCTGCTGGCCCACGCCGAGGGCGTAACCGTAGGCCTGCGCGAGAAAGAGCGCGGTCATCGCCTCGTAAAGCGTGATGCCGTCGTTGTTCAGGTTGGTGCCGACGCAGGCCGCCATCCGGGCCGACGTTTCCGAGACGCCCATTTTTTCCGTGAGACAGCGCAGGGTCACCGGGACCGTGGCCAGGCTGCTGTTGGTAGAAAGACCGGTGACGATGGCGTCGGCCCCGCGCCCGAGGTAGACGCGGGGCGATTTCCGGCCGACCAGCCAGGCCATGGCCGGGTAGTAGATCAGCGCATGGATCAGCATCCCGGCGAGGATGATGAAAAGAAACCCGGCGAGCGCCTGGAAGACCGTCAGGCCCGACCGGCCGACCACCTGGGCGACCACGCCGAAGACGGCGAAGGGCACCAGTTGCACGACCCAGAACAGCATCTGGATCAAGGCGTGATAAACCGTCTCGATGAAGCGCTCGACCGGTTCCGTGCGCGCGCCGCTGTTTTGTTTCACCCGGCGCAGGGCCGCGCCGCCGAGCAGACCGAGCAGGACCACGGTGATGACGTTGTTCTTCGCGAAAGGATCAACCAAACTTTCCGGGACGTAGCCGGCGATGTTCGCAATCGGGTTGAGCGTGGCCTGCGGCAGCGCCCCTTTGTCCGCCCCGGTCTCGTGTTCCACCACGCCGGCGATCTCCGCGATGCGACCCCGCCATTGTTCTCCGGGCCGCAGCGTGTTCATGAGGGTGAGCCCGATGACAAACGCGACCGAGACGTTCACCAGGCAGATCAGGAGAAGCCAACCGCCGTGCCGCGCGGAAATGTGCACCCGCACAAAAGCGTCCAGGATGGCAAAGAGAATGAGCGGGACCGCCAGCGCCTTGAGCAACCGGATGACGAGCATCCCGAGCCGGCCAAGATCGTCCGTGCGCAGCCCGGGAAAAATTTCGCCGGTGCCGAAGAGAAGTCCGAGCGTCGTGCCCGCGATCACCCCGAGCAGGACACGCAGGTAAAGCGGCAGCCGGGTCCAGGCAGGGCGATTCGTTTTGGCCATCCCGGGCCGAGCCTAGCCGGTCGTCCTGGTTTGTCGGCCTTTTTTCGCGTGGCTGGCCCGCGCAAAGAGTTGCCCCGAACCCTCCAGCAGGTAGACCACGGGATGAAGACTCTCGTTCTGGCGCTGCTCTGCGCCGTTCTCCCCGGCGCGGTGGGCGCGCAAACAGAAGCCGCGGCCATGCAGGCGATCCGTTACCATTCCTTCGGCGGCCCGGAGGTTCTCAAACTGGAGGAAGTGCCGCGCCCCACACCGGCCGCCGATGAATTGCTCGTGCGCGTCGCGGCCGCCGGCGTCAATCCGGTGGACGCAAAAGTGCGGTCAGGCGCTTTCAAGCGTGGGGGCGAGAAATTGCCAGCCATCCCGGGTTACGACGTTTCCGGCGTGGTGGAGGAAATCGGCGCGAAGGTGACCCGGTTCAAAAAGGGCGACCCGGTTTACGCCTATCTGAGCCTCCAGCGCGGCGGCGCCTACGCGCAGTATGCCATCGTGAAGGAGGAGGAAGCGGCCGCGCGCCCGGCGAAGTTGAGCGACGCGGAAGCGGCGGCGGTGCCGCTGGCGGCCCTGACCGCGTGGCAGGCGCTGGTGGAAACGGCGAAGCTGCAGAGCGGGCAGAGCGTTCTTATCCACGGGGGTTCCGGCGGGGTCGGCAGTTTTGCCGTCCAGATTGCGAAAGCGCGCGGCGCAAAAGTTTTCGCCACCGCCTCGACCCGCAACCAGGAAACGCTGAAGAAACTGGGTGCCGACGTTCCCATCGACTACACCACGACGAAATTCGAGGAGGTGGCAAAGGAAGTCGATGTCGTCCTCGACATGATCTCGGGCGACACCTTGCGTCGTTCCTACGATGTCCTGAAAAAGGGAGGTTTCCTTGTCTCGATCCTTGGCCCGCCCGACCGGGCGGAGCTGGAGAAGCGCGGTCTTCGCGGCGAAGGAATTTTGGTGCGCCCGAGTGGCGCGATGCTGGGCGAGATTTCGCAGTTGATCGAGGCCGGGAAGATCGACGTGGTCGTTTCCGAGAAACTGCCGCTGGCCGAGGCGGCCAAAGCGCATCGCCAGATCGAGACTGGCCACACCCGCGGCAAGATCGTTCTCACCGTTCCCTGATCCGCGCGCGCGCGGCGAGGATCAGTAGCGGACCTGATACGACCCGCGCGGGACCCCGGCCAGTTTGCGCAGGCCGTAGGGCATCACGGCATACCAGCGCAGCTTGTCCGGAGCGCGGCGCGGCCGAAAGATGCCGCCTCGCCGCTCGATCCCGCGCCCAAAGGTCCGCTGACCGACCGGCGCGGGAGCGCGATAATAACTGCCGTCGGCTTCCGTGCGCTCCAGCCGGTAGACGCCCGGTGGAAAATGGAGCGTGGCGCGATGGAACGGTTTCGTCACCACGATCGCAGTGGGCGCGGTTTCTCCAGCAGGCCGGGTGGAGGCGCAGCCGGCCAGGAGAAGTGCGGCCCCGAAGAGAACGACGAGCCGACAGACAGGCGAAGCGGACATCGAACGAAAATGGCGGCATCAACGCGCGGACACAACCCGTTTCCCAGTCCGGACAGTGCCGGCACCCGCGGAGAAAGGCCTTGCCTTTAATCGCTCGCGGCAAAGGTTTGCGGAATGAAGCGCGTCACCGGGCTGGGCGGGATTTTCTTCAAGAGCGAGGATCCCGATCAGCTGCGCGAGTGGTATGGCAAACATCTCGGGATCGAGAGCGAGGAATGGGGCGCGATCTTCAAATGGCGCGACCACGAAACGCCCGCGCGCGAGGGTTACACGGTCTGGAGTCCTTTTGAAAAGGAGACGCATTACTTCGCGCCGAGCGCGAAGCCGTTCATGATCAATTATCGCGTGGAGAACCTGGCCGCGGTCCTCGAGCAGTTGCGCCAGGAGGGCGTGGCGGTGGACGACAAGACGGAGGAATCGGAATTCGGCAAGTTCGGCTGGGTCATGGATCCGGAGGGGAACCGGATCGAGCTCTGGGAACCGCCGGCCACGCCCCCGGCCTCCTGATTGTGGGACGTGTTCGCTCCAGCAAACCGCGCGCTGGGAAAAAACGCGCGGCGCCTGCCGCGAAGAAGCCTCGCGCGGAGAACGCGCCGGCGTCACCGTTCAAGGAATGGCGGAATCGTTTTGTGCGCGTGGCCGGCCGGCCGGTCAGTTACATCGTGGAGGAACACAGCGACCCCGACCGGATTGATCATGTCTGGATCGATGTCGATACGGGCGAGCACGGGCTGGTCCGGATTGCCTTGAACACCTGGTCGCGGATTAGCCGTCGGAGCGGGTTCGAAGACCGGATGTTTCTCCGCGTGGTCCCGGGCAAATGGGAGGACCTGCCGGCGCCGGGCATCGAGCTGAGCGGCGACCGCACTTACGAGGAGGGCAAATTCAAACCCATGGCGCCGCGGTCCCTGGAGCAACTGTTTATCGACCGGGCCGGGAAATCGCTCCTGGTGGAAGCCTGGGGCGAACTTTATCTCACGCCGGCGCCCGGCATTCACCAGGTGCACAGCCGGCGGTCCAGTTGCGCGGTGGAAACAAGCGTGAAAGGCCGCGACGGCGCGGTGCGGTTCTACTTCAAGGAAGGCAACCGCTCGGAAACGTTCCTCCTCAAGTTCTGCGGCCAGTAAAAAAGCCTACGGGTCGCCGTGGCTGTTGGCGCGTTTGCGGAAGGTCAGGAAAAGTCTCGTTTCGTTCGTTGGTTTGGTTACCGCGATGGTGGCCGGCCCTGCAACCACCACGGCATCCCGGGCCTTGGGATCGTCGTGCCGCCCGGCAACCAGCACGCGCGCCGTCACGCTGTCCCGCGTCACCGTGATGAAATATTCGCCGGAACCATCGTAAACAAAATCAATGATCCGCAGGGTGGCGCCCTCCGGGACGTTGATTTCAAACTGGTCGTCGGCTGACGACGAGGTCAGGAGACGTGTCTTGAAATGATCCGCGGACGCGGGCGCGACCATGGCCAGGAGCAACGAGCAGCAGATTGCCAGGGTTCTCACGCGGCTGATTCCATCAGGAAAGAGCGATCCTGACAAGCCGCCGGACGCTTAGTCAAAAACGGGTGCGCGCCTGCAGCGTGAGCAGCCGGGGCGAACCGATCTGGGTGAGGCCATCGGCGGTTTTGCCGGTCTCGATTTCGGTGTCGAACAGGTTTTCAATCCGCGCCGCCACGCTCAGGTGCGGCCCGATCTCGTAATTCATCCCGAGGTCGACCGTGGTGAAACCAGCCAGGCGCCGCGAGTTTTGGTCGTCCTCAAACTGCGCGCCGGTATAACGAACCTGCGCCTGCGCGGTGAACCGCGCGTCCGGTCGCCATTCCAGGCCCGCCACCGCGACATGTTGCGGCGTTTGCGCGAGGAGATTCCCTTCCAGTCCGTTTTCCTCCGCCTCCGCAATGGTCGGGCAGGTGAAAATGTAACTGGCCTGCAGGATCAGCGGTCGCGCCACGCGCCAGTTCATCTTCCCTTCCACACCCGGGGCCAGCACGAGGTCGACATTGCGCCGCTGCCGCAGGACGCCGCCCGCCGGGACAAACCCGCCCGGATCGAACGTGCCGGGGCCGCGCCCGATGGTCACGTTGCCGATGGCATCCTGCAGCGCGTTGAAAAAACCGACCGCGCTCAGGCGCAGCGGTTCCACCGGTTGCCAGTCCGCCCCCGCCTCGCCGCCGAGCAAGCGCTCCGGCTCCAGCCCGGCGTTGGCCTCGGTGATGTCGTTGCCCACCCGGAACGGCCGGTAAAGCTCGTTCAAGGTCGGAACCCGGAAACCGGTGTAACCCGCCCCGCGCAGGGTCAGGTGATCGTTCACCTGCCATTCCGCGCCGGTCCGCCCGTTCAGGCTGACGCCGTCCCGGTCCGGGTAGGTCTGGCGCAGCAAGGCCGCACCGGTGACACGATCGAACTCGCGGCGCATCCCGTCGAACAATCGCCAGTAATCGAGGCGCGCCCCGCCGACGATCATCGTGGCCGGGGTCGCCTGCCAGGTTTCCTCGGCAAAAATCCCGAGGAAAAGCTGGCGCCCACCGGCGTTGCGTCCCCGGCTGAACCCGGCGCCGGTCCAGCGAAAGAATTCGTTGGTCTCGCCTTCCACCCAGCGCAGGTCGCTCCCCAGGGTGAGACGATGGTCGGGAGCGGGCGCCATTTGCCAGACGGCGCTGCCGCCCGCGGCGTTGGCCGGCACATCATATTGATCGAGCGCGGGCGTTTCGTTGCGCCGATCGGCGCTGACCGAACTGAAAGTGCTGCGAAATTTTCGGCGCTGAAACCAGCCGGCGACGGCGAGCTCGGCCTCGAGCCGGGGCAGGCGCAAGGTCAGCAGCGCGCTGGCGTCGTTCCCGGTGGTTTCGTTGCGGGTGAAAACGGTGCCGTTGTTCCGTTCCTCATGAAACCGGCGCGCCCGCACCTGCAGCGAGGCTTCTCCGCTGAGCTGGAACCGGCCGGCAAACTGGAGAAGATCGGAATCAACGCCCGCCTCGGTATCGATGCGTCCGCGGCGCCCGGCTTCGACCACCGGATAGCCGGCGGTGGAAAATCGTTCGCCGAAAAGGGAGAGCGCGACAGGTCCCTCGACCAGGTCGCCCGTGGCGGCGACGCCATAAGTCTCCTGGTTGCCCACGGTGGTCTCGAGCATGGCCCCGGTCCGGTCGGGTTGCGCCGAGGAAGCGAAGATGGTGCCGGCGATGGCGGCGTTGCCGAAGAGCCCGGCGCCGCCGCCCGACTGCACAATAATGGAGGAGAGCGAGGAAGGGGGGAGCTGATTCCAGAGCACGTAACCGGCGAACGGATCGTTCAGCGGGATGCCGTCGAGCAGGACCAGCGTGCGTCCCGCGCCGCTGGGCCCGAAGTTGCGGAGCGTGACCCCTTGCGTGGTCGGGTTGGCCGCGCGGCTGCTGTTCCGGCGAAACAGGCTGAACCCCGGAATTTCCGCGCGCAGAAGATCGTCGAGGCGCAACTGCGGCGCCTCCTCCAGTTCCTTCTTCTCGATCACCTGCACCGTGAACGGCGCGCGGGAAGCGTCGTCCGGCAGACGGTCGGCGCGGACCACCACGCGATCGACCGCACTTTGGGCAAGGAGCGGAGCGGGCAGTCCGACGGCGAGGAGCATGACGGCGCGCACAACGTGCCCATGGGGGAAAAGATGGTTCACAGGACTTTCGGCGCGGCCCGCGCCGTGGGCAGTGAGGGGATCGAACCCCCGACCAACTCGGTGTAAACGAGCCGCTCTACCGCTGAGCTAACTGCCCGGTGACGCGCCGATTGTCTCGGTCAAAAACCGCCTCCCGGCAAACAAGATTGAATTTGGAAACCAGGAATCCAGGAAAAGGAATTGAATTAGGAAAGCAGGAAAACAGGAAACAGGATTGAATTTGGAAACTGAAGCAGGAAGGGGAACAGGAACAAATTTGGAAGCCAGGAATCCAGGAAAGGATGAATCAGGAAGGCAGGAAAACAGGAAACTGGATTGAAATCGATTGGAAACCATAGGCCGACCCTTCTTCATCCTGCTTTCCCGGGCTTCCAAATTTTCTTAATCTTAATTCTTAATTCAGGGACCGGCCTCACGCGAAGGCGCTGAGGTCGCAAAGGATGGAAACCGGAGAGCTAGCTCGCCCTCTCTTCATCCTGCTTTCCTATTTTCCTGATTCAAATTCCTTCCTGGTTTCCTGGCTTCCAAATTCGTTCCTTCAGCCTTCTTAATTCTTCCTTCTTAATTCATACTTCCTTCAGATCTGCCCTATCCAGGTTTTCGGGGCGACGTCGTCCCAGCGTTCCCGGATCATTTCGTAATCGGCCGGCTTGAGCGGCCCGGCCTCGAGCAGTTTCGCGTTGGCCGCCCAGCGCTCCGGGTTTTTTGTGCCAACAATGGCCACGTGCACGCCCGGGACGCTGAGGGTGAACCGGAGCGCCATGCTGAAGCTTTTTTCCGGGGTGGAAGAATCGAGAAACTCGTAGCCGAGCTTGCGTAACCGGTCCCAGGACTCGTGCGCGTAGGAGTTTTCCGGTTTATGCCCGGTCTTCCAGGCGGCATTCGCAATCGGACGCTTCGCGATCACCCCCATCTCTTTTACCCGCGCCAGCGGCAGGGAAAGATCGATCGCTTCCTGGTCGGCGATGTTGATGGAGGTCTGGAGCGCGTCGAACGCCCCGGTCTGCGCGGCGAACCGCGCCGCCTGCGAATCGCCGCTGTAACCGATGTAACGCGTGTAGCCCCGTTCGCGCGCGGTCTGGAGCGCGGAGATCGCGTCCCCTTTCTCCAGAACCCCTTCCGGACAACTGTGCAAAAGGACGAGGTCGAGCCGGTCGGTCTGGAGCCGGCGCAGGCTGCGCTGGATCGTTTCCAGGATGGAATCGGGCGTCCAATTGGCCGCGCTCTCCATCCCGTGCGGATGGCCCACCTTGGAAAAGAGATGAAACTGGTCGCGCCGATGCGAAACGGTTTTGCCGATGAGCTCCTCGCTGTTGCCGTAGCACTCCGCGGTATCGATCACGTTGAGGCCGGCATCGAGGGCCGCGTTCAGCAGCCTGGCCACGTCCTTTTCCTCCGCGCCTTCCAGGCCGATCTCGGCGCCGCCAAACCCGAGCACGGAGACCTGCATATCGGTGCTGCCAAATGTGCGTCGTTCCATGGCTGAAATTAGGAAGGAAGTGTTAGGAAGGAAGAAGGAAAAATTAAGAATTAAGAAGGAAGGAATTTGGAAGCCAGGAAACCAGGAAGGAATTTAAATCAGGAAAATAGGAAAGCAGGATGAAGAAGGGTCGGATTACTCCCGGGTTCCAAACATCTCTAGTTTCCCGCCTTCTGATTCAACCTTTCCGGTTTCCTGTTTCAAATCATTTCCTCCTTTCCTGATTCAATTCTCCTCTTCCTGGTTTCCAAATTCAATCCCGTTTCCTGTGTTCCTGCTTTCCTAATTCATTTCCGTTTCCTGGTTTCCTGCTTTCAAATCATCCTGTTTCCAGGAGGTGTGACAGGAGGAGCGCGGCGGCGAAGAGGGTGAAGGTCCAGAGGGGCAGAACGAATCGCGGCTGGAACTCGGTCAGGAAACAGGTGCCGAGCAGGACAGCTTCGCCGCTTAAAACGAACGCTAGCGCGCAGGCGGCGTCGGCCCGCGCCGCCGGCGTCCGGCGGAGCAGAAGAATCGTGGTGAGCGCAATCAGGCCGCCCCCGAGGACCACGCGCAGGCTGATCGCTTTTCCCCAGCTCAGGTAATGATGACGCCGAAACATCTTCAGGATCGCGGCGGCGTCGCGATCACGAAATGTGCTCAGGCCGGCCGCCTGCGGCATTGAGCGTGTCCGACCGTAATAATAGGCGGTGGCGCGGAACAGTTGGCGCACGGGGGCCGTCACCGCGAGGCCGTGATACCGCAAAAAATCTTCGCGCACGAAGGTGAGGAAAAGCGGCGCCGGCGGGAAAAGGAAAGCGGACGTGACCTCGTTCAGGGTCTTGCCCAGTTGGTTTTCGGCGTGCCCGGGCAAGGCCTGATGAAATTTTTCCAGGAGCGCCAGCACATCGGGACGCCGCCCGGGCGGCGGTTCGCTCCGCAGCACCGACAGAACGCGACGGGCCTCCTCGCTTTCGACCCGACGGGCGACTTCGTCGATCAGCCGGGCGCGATCGGCCGCGCGCAGCCGGGACAGGAACTGGAGCCGCCACATGAAAGTGACGCCGGCCCGGCTGTGATATTCGAGCCCGTGCCATCCGGCCAGGCCGCGCGCGGTGAGGTCGGCCGCGATCAGGCTAACCAAACCCAGGGCCCCGGCCAGGAGCGCCTGTCGCAGACAGCGCCGCGCCGGGCCCGCACGGAACAAGGCCGCGAGAGCGAAGGCGGCGGGCAGGAGGATGACCAGGACGATGTTGATGTGCCGGGTCAGGATCGCGAGAAACAGAAGCACCCCGAAACCAGCCCAGGCCTGCCACCCCGCCGCGCCCGGCGGTCGCACGAGGCGCAGCGTCGCCACGGCCAGGGCGAGCGTCAGCAGGAGGCTGAGCGTTTCCGAGCCGACACAATGGGCAAAGGCGTAAAAGAGCGGGTTGGCCGCCGCCGCGAGCGCGAGAAGCAGGCGCACCGGACCGGAGCGCGAGATGGTGGTGATTGCCCAGAGACTGACGCCGGCCAGGGCGGCGTGTTGTGCGAGCACGAGCAGGAACACCCCGGTGTCGCACAGGATCGGCGCGGTGAAAAAGGAAGGCCCGGGGAAAGAGAGGGTGTCCGCGCGGAGCGTTTCCCAGGCGTAACCGAGAAAGAGGGGGAACCGCGCCAGCAAACAATACAGCGGCCCGTAATGGAGGATGGTGGCGAGCCCCGGCGGCGCCGTTACCTGGATGTAAGCGTCCACATCCTTCCAGAGCGGCGGCAGCGTGCCGAGCATCCAGGCCGAAGGGGCCAGGAGAACGCCGGCCAGGAGCAGGTGCAGGCGGATCGGCGACAAGGAGGGAAGGTTCACCGCGAAAGAAGGGCGGCCGCCCGGAAGGCGGACGAAATCAGTCAGTCTTTTCCTTGCCGCGCCTGCAAGCCTTTCTGTAGAAGGAGGCCGTGCGAGACGTTCAAGCCGGCTAGGAAAGGGGAGTCATGACCGCCGCGCTCGCCATGTTCCTCAGTTTTGTCGCGGTCACGCTGGGCATCACCTGGTGGGCGGCCCGGCGTTCGACCAGCACGGCGGCTTATTTTGCCGCCGGACGCCGCATCTCGGGTTGGCAGAATGGGCTGGCGGTTTCCGGCGATTACATGAGCGCGGCCAGTTTCCTCGGCATCGCCGGGATGATCGCCATGAACGGGTTCGACGGGTTCATGTACTCGGTCGGGTTCCTTGTCGCCTACCTGACCGTGCTGCTGATCGTGGCCGAGCCGCTGCGCAACGCCGGCAAGTACACCATGGCCGACGTGCTGGCCTACCGGTTACGGCCGCGCCCGGTCCGCGCCTGGGCGTCGCTTTCCACCCTGACCGTGAGCACGTTCTACATGATCGCGCAGATGGTGGGGGCGGGGACGCTGGTCCGGCAGCTCATCCCGGGGTCAGTTATGAGATGGCGGTCATCGGCGTGGGCGTGCTCATGATTGTCTACGTCGTTTTCGGCGGGATGCTCGCCACCACCTGGGTCCAGATCATCAAGGCGATCCTGCTTATGAGCGGCAGCATTTTCCTCACGGTGCTCGTCCTGCAACGGTTCGATTTCAGCCTCGCGAAATTTTTCGCCTCGCTCACCGCGATTTCCTCGACCGAGGGCGGCGCCACCGTGACGCGCAATTTTCTGACGCCCGGGCTGCTTTTTAAAAATCCGCTCGACCAGATCTCGCTCGGTTTGGCCCTGATTTTCGGGACGCGCGGGGCTTCCGCACATCCTCATCCGGTTTTATACCGTGCCCGACGCCAAGACCGCCCGGGCCAGCGTCATCTGGGCCATGATCATCATCGGCCTGTTCTATATCATGACGACTTTCTTCGGGTTTGGAGCGGCCAGCCTGCTCGGGCCTGATTATCTGCGCGGGCATGGCGGCACCAACATGGCGCGCGCCCGAGCTGGCCCGTTTTCTCGGGGGCGAACTCTTCTTTGCCTTTATCTCCGCGGTCGCTTTCGCCACCATCCTCGCGGTCGTGGCCGGCCTGACCATCAGCGCCAGCACCAGTTTCGCGCACGATTTTTTCACGAACGTGATTCATCACGGCAAGGAACACCGTCCGGGCGAGGAAGTGCGCGTGGCTCGGATCACCGCTTTTGCCGTGGGCGCGGCCTCCATCCTCATTGCCATCCTGCTCGGCCCGAAGGTGAACGTCGCGTTCCTCGTCGGCCTGGCTTTTGCCGTGGCCGCGAGCGCCAACCTGCCCGTGATCGTCTTTTCGATTTTCTGGCGCCGGTTCAACACCATGGGCGCCTGCCTCGGCCTCGCGGTCGGTCTTTTCTCCAGCATCCTCATCATTGCCGTCAGCCCCGATTTCATGGAGTCACCGCTCTTCCCGCTGCGGAACCCGGGTTTGCTCAGCATTCCGCTCGGGTTCCTCGGCGCGTTTCTCGGCACCCTGCTGACGCGCGAACCGTCGGCGGCGGAACGCTTCGATGAGCTGACCGTGCGGGCCAACACCGGGCTGGGCGCGGAAAAAGCAACCACGGAATAGGCCAAAGCGCGCGGGGTGATCGCCCGCCCCAAGTCCGTTTCCTTGACGCGTCTCAACTGAGACGTTATCATGTCTCATATGAGATCAGCGGGCGCTCTTCCTTCCGGTCCCCTGGTGACCCCGGCTTTTTTCCGTCAGGTCGAGCGCGGCCTCAGTTTTTCCACGCTCGAGCTGCTCCGGCGCGCCATTGATCTTTCCCTCGATAAGATCGCGGGCCAGGTGGGCATCTCCCGCGCCACCCTCCACCGGCGCAAAAAAGAGAAACGCCTCACCCCGGCCGAGTCGGAAAAGGTCCTGCGCTACGCCCGCCTGTTCGACCAGGCCCGCCGCGTTTTTGGTGACGCCGCCAGCGCCCGGCTCTGGCTCAAGTTTCCGCAGCAGGCCCTTGGCCAGGTCGCCCCGCTCGATTACGCGCGCACGGAGCTCGGCGCGCGGGAAGTGGAAGATCTGCTCGGTCGCATCGATCACGGCGTTTACTCCTGATGCGACACGGCTGGCGCCTGGTCCGGGCCGCGCGCGCCGGCACCGCGTTTACCGGCGAAGGAGCCGCTCTTTTCCCGGGGCGCTGGAACCGCCGGGGCACCCGGCTGGTCTATGTCAGCGCGCACCAGTCGCTGGCCGCGCTCGAACTGCTGGTGCACTGGCGCCCGTTGCCGGCACGCCAGGAGTTTGCCGCGTTCGCCCTGAAATGGCCCGAGCGCATCACCGAGACGCTCAAGAAGCTGCCGCCTGACTGGCGCGAGGAGCCGGCGCCGGACTCCACCCGCGAGCTTGGGGAACGCTGGGTGCGGGAGGCGCGCTCCGCTGTCCTGGCCGTGCCGAGTGTGCTCGCGCCGGCCGACCTGAATTATTTGCTGAACCCGCTCGCACCCGGACTTTCGGTTGATCGAGATCGGCCCGGCCATCCCCTTTGCCTTTGATCCGCGCCTGCTGGAACGTTAGCGATGTCCTCGCCCTTTATTCGGTCCGCGCTTTTGTTTGCCCTGGTCGTTTTAGCCGTGGCGCCGGCCCGGGCGGAGGAGGAAACATTCTTCGATCGGTTGCGCGCCTTGTGCGGCGAACGGCTGGAAGGCCGGACCGAGTTTCCGACGCAGGCCGATCATCCCATGGTGGGGAAAACGCTGGTGCTGACCCCGGTCTGTTCGAAAGACGACGAGGTGCGGGTGCCGCTGGCGGTGGGGGAGGATCGTTCCCGCACCTGGATCATCCGCCAGGAAAAGGAGGGGCTGTATCTGAAACATGATCACCGGCATGCCGACGGGACCCCGGACAAGGTAACCAACTACGGCGGACAGGCGCAGGCGGACGGGACCGCGGTGCGTCAGGTTTTTCCGGCGGACCAGGAGACGGCGGAGCTGTTGCCGGAAGCGGCGACCAATGTCTGGACGCTCGAGTTTCATCCGGAGCGGAACGAGTTGAGCTACACCCTGCACCGGCACGGCGAATTGCGTTACCGGGCGGTCTTCCGCCTGCCCGCGAAGAAAAATAGTGCCGGCGGAGGGGATCGAACCCACACTCCCTTGCGGGAACCGGATTTTGAGTCCGGCGCGTCTGCCAGTTCCGCCACACCGGCGCGGTCGTGGCATACCGTTCCGCATCGCCCCTTCCGCGCAAGTTAAAAGAGGGGAGCGGAAGCCTTCGCCACAGATTGACACGGATTAACACCGATTCGGGATTGCGTTCCGTTTCTCCCATCTGTGAAAATCAGTGTTCATCTGTGGAGAACTCCTTTGCAGCGTTGTCGCTTCCGCCCTCGCCCGGCGCTCCGGCAGTGTCCGACCGACGCGGACGAAATTCTGGGAGGCGTAAGATTCGTGGACGGACTACCCCCTTTTTTGTTCGGCGTTCTTTGCTTGAGAGTAAGTTCTGGTCAGGGCTCCTTTGATTTGGCAGAGCGCAACATGGTGATGCACCTGACTAACCTGTAGTACGAAACACTATGCCCAGTCTGTGGTTGCTAACTTTATGCCTAGCCGCTGCCTTGTGGTTCCCATTGGCTTGGCTCCATAGCTTCTACAGTGGGTGGCAAGCTTTAGCGAAACACTTTCGAGAGGAGAGTCGGAGCGCCGGAGAAGTTGAGTTTAGTGCTGGGACTGTGATTATCGGCGGGACGGTAAATCGTCTTGGTATATCTATGGCGATCTCGACCGAGTGTCTCCATTTACGATCGGCATGGATCACGAGTTTTGCACATCCGCCTCTCGCTATACCTTGGACCTCCCTATACAATCCGAGACTTGTTCATGTTATGTGGATTCCCTATGTCAGGTTCGATGTCGGGCGCCCGGCGATAACGACCATCGAGGTTGCAGGTTATTTATCCTCGCTCTTCCCTCCCTCAGCGCGTCCTGAGGTGTTTAAGCCTTCATCAGATCAAGGCAGATGAACCGTCGCCATGTCGTGACCGGTTACGTTCCGGCTGGAGTCATCGCTACCGTATACATCGCGATTGTTGCGGCTGGCGGCTCCGATCCGGAACTCGTGCGCAAGGTGACTTTGCCCGCGGCGGCAATGATTTTTGGCGCTCTCGGCTGGCTGCCTGGTTTGTTGGCACCTCTCTGCCTGACTGGAAGCGGCCCGCCACCCTGATCCCATTCGTACTAAACTGCATTCTCCTGGTGGCGGCGGTTGGCCTTTGCATCTTTTCCCTCCCGTTTTGGTGGGTTTAGGCTGTTGCGCCTCAAAGATGCTTACCGTGCAAATAGGCAAGCTGCGGAAGCTTTCGCCACAGATTTACACGGATTAACGCAGGCCCAGTGAAGATTAAGAAATGACCAAGTGTGTTCGAGTTATAACCTGCTTGACCCTACTGCTGATCATGCGCGTGACAGGCATGGCGTTCAAGATGGAGCCTGAGATGCAAGCCTATCTAAATTCAGCGCAAGTTACCGAAGATGGTATTCCTAGTGGTGACTATCACGGCCCCTCGTCGTTTCGCTCTTATCTCCGGGCGAACTGGCGGGAGATCCTCGATAACATCCAGACGATCGCGCCAAACCGTCCGCAGCAAGCCGTGATCTTCGCGACCGCGGCGTTCCTTCCGTCGCCTGAATATTTGGATTTCATGGCGGCGACGATTGATCAGTTTGAAAAAGGAAATCTGGATGCAACAGCGGTGCGGCACCGCGTTCTCTTTCCTCCGCGCCATCGTTATGGATTCTTGCAGTTCAACTACCAGAATCCGCAGGTTCGATCTATTTGCGAGAAAGCGAAGCGGCTGTTCCCATCTGATCAGCAACTCCAGGAATACTTGAGCGACATTTTGAGCGGCGCAGGCAAGGAGCACGCCGAGGATTGGCTTTCCCAGAACAAGATGAAGCCGCCTGAAGTCCTCGCGTCTGTGACTCCTCCCACACTGCCAAGAGTGAGGCCAGGCGCAGCCACGCCAATGCCGGCGCCGCCCGCTCCACGTAAATGGTGAATCGTAAGAAGCCAATCCGCTGAGGACAGCGGACGCTACAGCGCGACAATATGAAGCGGCGTTGGTTGGTCGTTTGTGAGGTCCTTCGCTTCGCTCAGGATGACGGACAGGTGGGACAGCAGATCGGGAGCGGATCGCTTCCTTCCCATCTGTGAAAATCTGTGTTCATCTGTGGCGAACTCGTCCGGTTGGTTCGTCGCAGCGGCGCTGTAGCGTGCCCTATCCATATGAAGCTGGGCTGGTTGGTCGTTTGGGGGGTCCTTCGCTTCGCTCAGGATGACGGACAGGTGGGACAGCAGAGGAGGACCGCGTTCAGGGCTTCCCCATCTGTGAAAATCTGTGTTCATCTGTGGAGAAACTCGTCCCGGCTGATTGGACAAACCCGGCCTCGTCGCGACACTTCCCTTTCGGCTCATGAAACACGTTCTTCTCCTCCTGCTCTCCGCCAATCTGGCCTTCGCAGCATCGTCGCCGTCTCCCTCGCCTCCGCCCGGCACTGCGACCGTGTCCGAGCGGCTCAAGGCCTTCTTCGAGGAAACGTTCGAGGCGCACCTGGCCCGGCATCCCATGGAACAGGCGCGGCTTGGCCTGAAAACCAATTACGATCAGTGGGACGATTATTCCGACACGGCTCGCGTCGCGGAAATGGCGGCGCGCGAGGCCGAGCTGGCCCGGTTGAAAAAGGAATTCGCGCCCGATCAGCTCGAGCCGGCCGACCAGTTGAGCTACGAGCTGTTTGAGCGCGAAGTGGCGCGCGCGCGCGAGGCCTTCCCGTTCCGCCAATCCGTTTATCGCATCTCGCAGATGCGCGGGGTCCACACCGAGCTGCCCACCTTCCTTATTAATGTGCACAAGGTCGAGAACCCGGAGGACGCCCGGGCTTACATTGTGCGGCTGCGCGGCATCCCCGCCGTTTTCGACGCCGCCATCGCCGATCTCGAGGAGAGCGCGCAACAGGGCGTGGTCCCGCCCAAGTTTGTCTTCCCGCTGGTGCTCGATGCCTGTCGCCGGATCATTGCCGGTGCCCCCTTTGAAAAAGAAGGGTCGCCCAGCCCGCTCCTCGAGGATTTCACCAAGAAGCTCGATGCCCTGAAGGATCTGCCGGCGCCGGCCCGCGAGAAACTGCTCAAGGAAGCCCGGCTCGCGCTCGAGACCGCGGTGGCGCCGGCCTACCGCAAACTGATGGCGAGCCTCGAAGCGCTCGAGAAGAAAGCGACCGACGACGTGGGCGTCTGGCGGTTTGAAAAAGGGGCCGATTATTACCGGATCCTGCTGCGTCACACCACCACAACCGATCTTTCCGCGGACGAGATACACGCCATTGGTCTGCGCGAAGTCGCCCGCATCCAGAAAGAGATGACGGCGATCAAGGAAGCGGTCGGGTTCAAGGGGACGCTGCCCGAGTTCTTCAAGTTCATGCGAGAGGACAACCGGTTCTATGCCGCCAACTCGGAGAAAGGCCGGGCGCGTTACCTGGCCCAGGCCACCTCGATCATCGACACCATGCGCGGACGGCTGGACGAACTTTTCCTGACCAAGCCAAAGGCAAATTGCGTGGTCAAAGCGGTGGAACCGTTTCGCGAGAAATCAGCGGGCAAAGCCTTTTATCAGCGGCCGGCGGCCGACGGGAGCCGGCCCGGAATGTTTTACGTGAACCTGAGCGACATGAAAAACACGCCGCTCTATTCGTTGGAAGCGCTGGCCTACCACGAAGGGATTCCCGGGCACCACATGCAGATCGCGATTGCGCAGGAGTTGACCGGCCTGCCCCGGTTTCGGCGTTTCACCCATGCCTATACCGCCTACGTCGAAGGCTGGGCGCTCTACAGCGAGCTGATTCCCAAGGAAATCGGTCTTTACCAGGATCCCGTTCTCCGATTTCGGCCGGCTCTCGCTCGAACTCTGGCGGGCGGGCCGGCTGGTGGTCGATACCGGCCTGCACGAGAAGAAATGGTCGCGCGACCAGGCAATCAAATACCTTGTGGAAAATACGCCGAACGCGCCGACCGACTGCACCGACGCGATCAATCGTTACATCGTGATGCCGGGGCAGGCGACGGCCTACAAAATCGGGATGCTGCGGCTGGTGGAGCTGCGGGACCGGGCCAAAAAGAAGCTGGGCGAAAAGTTCGACCTGCGTGAATTCCACGACGTGGTCCTGACCAACGGCCCGATGCCGCTCGATCTGCTCGAGCGCATGGTGGATCGCTGGATCGCGTCGAAGAGCTGATCAGACCGCCCGCTCCGCTGCCGGCTGGAGTCCGCGCGGCGGGCCCAGGATCTCGCGAAGGACGATCGCCTCGCGCAAAGCCGCCGGGGTGCCGAGGCGCGCCCGCAACAGGGAGGGCGAGGCGACGGTCGTCTCGGGGAAACTGGTTTCCGCCTCCCGTTTCCGCGGTCGGCGCTGGGAGCGGGGAGCCGGTTTGCGTTCGCGGAAAGCATCGGGCAGTTCCTGCCAGGGCGACTTTTCGATGGGTGATGGCACCGGCACGAGCGGTGGGGCGGGGGGGAGCGGCGGCGGCGTGGTGGTGAGGGGCGGCACCGGGTTCAAGACCCGGCGGCGCTCCTGTTGCACCGTGCGTTCGACCTTTTCCCGCACCACTTCGCGAATCGGCCGGGGCTGGGCTTTCGGCGGCGGCTCGTTCGTGGTGGGAACGCCGAGCGCTTCCAGGAATTTGCGGACCCGTTCCTCCTCGGGCGTTCGTCCCGCGGGCGCGGTTCGGCTGGCCGGTTCCGCCCGGTGCACCGGGACGGGTGGCGGCGGGGGCGGCGTCCCGGCGTTCTCCCGCTCCTCCCGCTTGCGCGTGGCATTCTCAATCATCCAGCGGGCCAGGGCCACGCCGGCGATCAGGAGGATGAAGAGGATGTTTTCCATCAGGCCTGGTCGTCGCCCTTCTTGTCACCGCCCGCGATCGATTCCCGCATGTCGGTGTCGGCCTGCACATTTTTCATCCGGACATAATCCATGATGCCGAGGTTGCCGGAACGGAAGGCCTCGGCCATGGCCTGCGGCACCTGCGCCTCGGCTTCGACGACCTTGGCCCGCATTTCCTGCGTTTCGCGCGCATTTCCTGCTCGGACCGCGACGGCGGCGGCGCGGCGCACTTCCGCCTTGGCCTGGGCGACGCGTTTGTCGGCATCGGCCTGCTCCGCCTGGAGCTTGGCGCCGATGTTTTCGCCGATGTCGACGTCGGCGATGTCGATGGAAAGAATTTCAAAGGCGGTCCCGCTGTCGAGGCCCTTTGCCAGGACGGTTTTCGAAATGCGATCGGGGTTCTCCAGCACCTCCTTGTAGGAGTCGGCCGAGCCGATCGAGCTGACAATGCCTTCGCCCACGCGGGCGATGATGGTTTCCTCGGTGGCGCCGCCGACGAAGCGGTCGAGATGCGAGCGCACGGTCACGCGGGCCTTGGCTTTGACGCCGATGCCGTCGCGGGCCACGCCGTCGATCGTGGTCTTGCCCATGCTCGGGTGCGGACAATCGATCACCTTGGGATTGATGCTGGTGCGGACGGCCTCGAGCACGGTTTTGCCGGTGCCCTTGGTGGCGAGGTCGATGGCGCAGGCGCGGTTGAGATCGAGCGAGATGCCGGCCTTGTCCGCCGCGATGAGGGCGAGGATGACGTGGGAAACTTTGCCGCCGGCGAGGTAATGCGCCTCGAGCGGATCGCTCTGCACATCGAGGCCGGCTTTGACCGCGGTGATGCGGTTATCGACGATGAGGCCGACCGGCACCTTGCGCAGGCGCATCCCGATCATCTTGCCGATGCCGACCGGGGCGTTGGCGATGCGGGCGCGGAGCCAGAGCCCGAAGAAGTTGAAGATGACGATGGCGAAAATGAGGCCGACGAGGGCGAGGGCGCCAACGCCCACGAGGTAAAGAGTTTCCATGGTGGGCGGAATCTACCGGAAGGAACCGGTGGCCGAAAGGTCTTTCGCGCGGGAGCGGCGTAACGGCGCTGGGCGGATCGGGGAGGGGCGCGCCGGTTCGGCGGGGCCCGGGAGCAAAAAAACTCTTTTTGCGACCAGCGTTCCGGCCTGATCCGATGTATCAGTAACTCTATGAAAACAATAACCAAATGTCTGGCGGGAATTTTTTCGGTGGCTCTGGCCCTGGCGGTGCTGACCGGTTGCGAAGTGAAGAAGACGCAGGATGCGAAGGCGCCGAGCGTGGACGTTGATGTGAAGACGTCCCCGGGACAAATGCCCAAGTATGATGTGGACGCCGCCGACGTGGACGTGAAGACCACTGAGGAGAAGGTGCTGGTGCCGAAGGTTGGCCTCCAGGAAGAGACGATCAAAGTGCCGGACGTGGACGTGAACATGCCGGGCGAGACGCCGACCCCCGCGGCCGAAGCGACGCCGGTGCCGCCGCAGAACTAAGGAAGAACGAACTTAACAAAACGCGCGTGTTCCGCCGAGAGGCGGGCACGCGCGTTTTTTATTTTGACTAAGAGGCCTAAAAACGGGATGAACTGCTGCGACGGCCAAAGTTATGAGATTCCTAGGACTTTATATAACGCTCTTGGTGATCGGTGTTGGTTCAGTTCGCGCACAAACCGTTTACCCAGGAAACGGTGGGGCTGGGTTCGGAGGAGCAATTGGCGGGGGATCGCTTTCTTTGTCAGACGATGGTACCACCTTGGTCGGGACACTTACCCGTGGCTCGGGGGGATTTAATGACGGATTCGTCATTTACGTCGATTCGATTGCGGGTGGCGCCACCTCTACAAGCGGTTACACCGATACTGCTGATGGCCTTAGATCTGCCATTTCTGGTCTCAATGGCGCGGACCGCGCAATTCTTAACTTCCCAACTTCGTTCGCTCCCGATTTCGCCATCGCAATGTCTCCTGCCCAAAACTTCGGAGGCCTGTGGAGCTTGTCGAATCCGGCTGATTTCCCCTTCGTGAGCGCAATCAGTTTCGCGCCCCCCAGCGATTCCACGGCGGGAAGCTACAGTTTTAGCATTAGCCTCACTGACCTAGGCCTTACGGCAAACAGTGGTCAAAGCTTCGATTTTGTCTCCACCTATGTGAGTTTTACGGCCTACCGTTCGAATGAGAGTATCGCCACCACTTTGACAGGGACTTTTGCATCCGGAGACCCTAACAACAACTTCGGCAGGAACGACGTAACAGCCGGAAACTTCGCTACTTACACGATTATTCCGGAGCCTTCGACGGTCTCCCTGCTGGCTTTGGCGGGCGGGTTGGCCCTCTTCCGGGTGGCCCGGGCCCGAAAAAAGGCCTAAAAAGGCCCGAAAAGGGTTGACCGCCCCCCGCCCCGTAGGGCAGAACAGGGGTCCCCTATGAGCAAGAAACTTCTGCCAGTAATTATTGCAGTTCTCGCGTTTGCTGTTCCGAAGGCAACTTTCGCTTCTGCTGAGTTCTTCGGCAACGCGTTCGTCGTGCTGAATCTAAACGCCGGCGGCAACGTCTTTTACGATCTCAACCCGAGCACGCAAACCTTGAACCCGAATTTCGGCGGGGAGGACCTTGGGACCTTTGATACTTCCGCGGGCGATTCACTTCTCCTCAACGGCGCGGAGTTCAATACCTTCACGACCAGTGCGACACGGTGAACACGGTCTCGTTGAATTACCGGGTTTTTATCCTGGGCAATCCGTCCTTTAGCGGCTTTGACGTCACCTTCGTTTCACCAGCGGCAACAACCAGTTCTGGCAGTCGACCGACAAGAACATCAACGTCCTGAGCGGCCTGACCCCGGGCACCTACATGTTTGAAGTGTTCGGCAGCGCCGACACCACTGCCGGTTCGCGCTTCTACAGCAACAACGGGAACAATTACACCGCCACCTTCACCGTGGTGCCGGAGCCCTCCAGCCTGGCGCTGCTCGGTGGATCGTCCATTCTGGGGGCCTGGTTCTTCGCCCGGCGCCGGCGGAGCTAGGATTACGGAAATTATTGGAATTGACGAACTCACATAAATTGACGAGAATAAGGGAGCGTTAATATCAGGAAAAAAGGGAATTATGAAAAAATCTTGCTGTCATTGGCCGCTGCGGTCCTTCTGGCGCCGCTGTCATTCGCCGACACGGGATCTTCGGATCTTTCGTTGTTATCAATGTCGAACGGCGGGGGGAACATCTTTTACGATCTCAGTTCCGCCACGATGAACCCAGACTTCCAAGGGCCGTTCCTCGGCAGCTTTCGATCCGAGCAGCGGAGACACCCTGATCTTGAACGGCGGCGAGGTGCAGACTTTAAAAACGGAGGTACCGGGACAGGAACCGGCAACACCATTACCGGCGCCTTTACCGACTACAACGGTCACCTCAGCATCAACCCCACGGGAACCTTCACTGGGATCGCTTGCCGTTTAATTCCAAGTTTCGCTTCCTTCGGGACGAACGGGCGACCAAAAATGGCAGCTGCATCGTCGGGACGCAACGTCCTGGCGGGACTCGACCCGGGGACCTACAGCTTCGAGGTGTTCTCGACGGCGAACTATAGTCCGAGTGGCGGTGCTCCAGCGGCACCCACTTCGCCAACAACGGCGGCGCCAACTACACGGCGACCTTCACCGTGATCCCCGAGCCCTCCAGCTTCGCTCTCCTGGGCGGGCCCGCCCTGCTCGGCGCCTACTTCTTCGCCCGGCGTCGCCGGCAGAAGTAAGCGGCCCACCACCTTCCATTCTCAAAAGCCCCGCTGCGGCGGGGCTTTTTTGTGCCCGGAAAGCCCGAAGAAAAGTCGAATCAGGAAAGCAGGAGGCAGGAAGAAGAATGAATTGAATTTGGAAGCCAGGAAGACCAGGAAGGGAAACGACTAAGTCGGAAATCAGGAAAGCAGGAAGGCAGGAAGAAGAATGAATTGAATTTGGAAGCCAGGAAACCAGGAAGGGGAAGGACTAATCAGGAAAGCAGGAAAGTAGGAAAATGGGGGCGGGAAGGGGACGAACCGGTTTATGAAACACTAGAATCTCCACTCCGTTTCCTGTGTTCCTACTTCCCTGATTCATCATCCGATTTCCTGCTTCCTGGTTTCCAAATTCAATTTTCAGCCAGATTCCCCCTCCTGTGTTCCTGCTTTCCTAATTCATCTTCCGTCTCCTGGCTTCCTGGTTTCCAAATTCACTCCTTGCTCCCCTCATCTGGAAAGGGGCGGCGGAGGGTCTGAAAAAGCCGCGTTTTTTTGGAAAAATCATAGGCGACTTTCTCTCGAAAAAAGGTAATGTCAGCGACTCGTTCGTTGCCTGCCAGGGTATGGGCGGCAGTCGGCGCGTTTCCCCCCTCTTAATGAACAGTTTACGACGCCGCGCGGCGGCCTGTTTCGTCATGGCCGCGGCGTGCCTTCTCCCCGCCACGATCCGGGGCGAAGCGATGCTCCAGTATTTCAATACCGACTGGAACGAGATCGCCGCGAAAATGCCGGAGCTGGCGGAGGCCGGTTACACCTCGCTCTGGCTGCCGCCGCCGACCAAGGGCAGCGGCGGACTCTCCGTCGGCTACGATCTCTGGGACCGGTTCGACCTCGGGAGCAAGGACCAGCGCGGCACGGTGCGGACGCGCTACGGCACCGAGGCCGAGCTGCAGCGGATGGTCGAGATCGCGCACCGCTTCGGCATCCGCGTCTATTTCGACAACATCATGAATCATAACGCGTTCGATATCCCCGGATACGACGCGAACACGCCGATCGACATTTATCCCGGGTTCGTGCCGGAGGATTTTCATCTGCGCCTGACGGAGGACGGCTCTTACCGGAAATGGGATAACACGCGGAACTGGGGCGACGCCTGGCAGGTGCTGAATCTCGGCCTGGCCGACCTGATCGACATCGCCCAGGAACCGGGCGCGACCAACCTGAACTTCGGCGCCAGCGAGGGCTCGACCTTCCCCAAGATCAAGTTCGTCCGGCACCCGAACAACCCGGAGTATTACTGTTTCCTCCCCAACGGCACCTATGTCGGGTTCGGCCCGAACAACGGCATCACGGCCGCGATGCTCGCGGCCAACAGCGCCTTTTACTCCGAACGGGTCGAGGACATGCTCAACCGCTCGGCCCGCTGGCTGATGGACCGCACGACCGCCGATGGCCTGCGCCTCGACGCGGTGAAACATGTGCGCGCCGATTTCTTCGGAGCGACTCGGGGCGGACAAGGACACGAGCGATTACGGCTATCTCGGGCAGGCGCAGCGGCAGTTCAATCTCACGCGCGGTTTCAGCGACCCGAACCATCGCGACTCGCTTTTCGACACGGAGAACGGGCGCGATGACGCGCTGATGTTCGGCGAGCATCTGGGCGAACCGCCGGGCTACGGCGAATACATCGAACGCCGGCATGCGGCTGGTGGACAATCCGCTCCGCCAGCAGTTCAACGACCGGCTGGGCAATCCCTCCATCGACCTGAACGGCTTCGACCAGCCGGGCGCGGGCGGCTTCGCGCCCGACCTCGGGGTGATGCATGCGCAGAGCCACGACAACGACTACGCCGCGCGCCGCGAGCTCCAGCACGCCTTTTACTTCACCCGCGCCGGCATCGGCCTGCTTTACACCGACGGCAATAATCAGGCCGAAACGCTCGGGGAAAGCGGCGGCGCCTTCCCGCGCCACGCCAACACGAATTTCCTCGGCCAATACGGCGACGGCCGCATCCCGAACCTGCTCTACATCCACAACCAGTTCGCCCGCGGATACTCAGGTGGGGCGATATGCCGATTCTGATTACGTGGCCTACGAGCGGATCGACAAGCGCGAGAATCTCGGCATGACCGACGCCGACGGCGTCACCATGCTTTTCATGCTGAACGACAACTACGCCAATGGGCAGGCGCGCTCGATCAGACGAGCCTTTCCGGCCACCGCTTGCGCCAACAACTTCCCGGACATTGGGAACGCCTATCTCTACAACTACTCGACCTACGGCGGCGGCTTCTACAAGTACGCCTCGGAACTGAGCACGGTGGTCGTGCCGCCCGGCGGCTACTTTGCCTTCTCCTGGAAAAACCCCGATCCCTCGGATCTCTGGCAGAACGCCGGCGGCAAGCCGGTCACGATCCTGCAAAATGGCCAGCCGGTCGGGACGATGAGCTACGAGCGCAAGGATGGGCGCGATGGCGACAAGGGATTCAACCCGTACGGCGTCCCGGACGCGAACACGACCGATCTGAAATACACCTACACCGTGCCGCGCGTGACGGACGGGACGAACCTCAGCTTCTTTGCGCGCACGGATGCCTCGGCCGAAAACATCCTGCTGAACCTGGATGGCGGCATCGACCTCAACGGCGGCGCAGGCAACAGCGACCCTGGGTTGCGCGATCATCCTCCCGGCGTCACGACGGATGTTTTCATGGGCTACGAGCAGACGCTGTATGTCGACCGGCAGGGCCCGGAAAAGTTCGCCGCCATCAACACGGCGCGCTGCACCTTCGGCTCGGCCGGGGCGGAGACCTACACCGGCGGCGCGCCGACGGTCGAACGGCTCGGGAGCAAACCCGCAGAACGCCGATGCGGCCGCTTTTGTTTACCACGACCCGACGGCCGGGTTCGAAGGCTGGGCCGGGCCGCATCCGGCCACGCAGTTTGTGGACAACGGTTCCACCGTCGAGATCTGGGCCAAGACCAACTCCGTCGGGGGCGGCTACCGGATGTTTGTCTATTACACGACGCGACGGCAGCAACCCGGAGGGCGCGGGCGGCGTCGGCACTCGGCACGACGCAGACGGCGGAGATGCGTTACCAGGCGCCGAACACGGCCGCGGCGCGACAACTGGTGGATCGAACAGCCACCCTGACCAAACCGGCCGGCACGTTCAAATACAAGATCGGCGTCTTCAAAGACCGGCCTGAACAGTCTCTTCCCGGTCGGTGCGGATGAGGTGGCCCGCAAAAAGATCGGCATGACGATTTTCAAGATCGACGAATTTCAACGCCACCACGAAGGCGTTCTTCCCGCACAACGATTACGTCGAAGAACGCGCAGGGACAACCTCATGCGCACCGGGCTGGCGGAGGGCTTTCATGTCCTGCGCGCGCGCGCTTTTCTCAACGCGCTCGGGCAAGGCGTCGATCTACAACACTTTTACGCAGACCTTTTACTACGACGCCCAGCGGCCGCAGGGGAGATCAAGTTCCCCGCGACGAACGGCGAAGCGTCACCGGCCAGACCTACGGCGTGGTCGTCCGGACCGATCAGAGCGTGACCGAGACGTGGTATCACATCGACGACAGCGACCCGACCAATGACGACGTCGTCACCCGCGTGGCCAATGGCAACGGCGTCGGCTTCGAGCCGTTCACCGATGCGAACAGCAACGGCGATGCGCGAACCACGGAGGCCTTCACCGACCTGAATGGCAACGGGACCTGGGACGACAACGTCCCCGCCTGGGTGAAGGTGAGCGAGGTCACGCCGAGCGCCGCGATCAGCAGCGCGTTCCCGCGCGAATGGCGCTTCAATTATCGCAACATCCCCGCGGGCGGCAGGGCAGGCACGATCCAGGTGCGCCTGCGTGAGCTTTCGTCGTCGCCCACTTTCTTCACCGGAGCAACGTCGACGTCAGCGACGCTGTCGGGCATTTCACCACGCTGACCCGCACGGTCACCACCACCGGCGATCCGCAACCGTCTCTTTATCGCCTTCCCGCGCGCGGATGGGCAGACCGTCGGCCCGGGCTACGTCATGAAGGTGCGCTTCAGCGACGTCCTCGGGAACGGCGTGGACGACGAAACTTTGAAGAGCCGGTTCGTGGTCAAGATCGCCAGCAGCGAGTCCGGCTCCGTGGCCAACGCGGTCACGCAGGGCACCTCGACCTACCAGATCATCCGCAACGCCGACCCCGGTTATCACGATCTCGCCTTTACCCTCCCGGCGCTTTACAACGGCGTCCCCGATTTTCTTCACACGATCCAGGCCACGATGACGCGCCCGGGCAACTCCGCCCTGGTGGCGACGCGCCAGGTCCAGGCCGAGCCGACGCAGCAGGGCAGCTTCGTCAACATCACCAAGCCGCCCGAGTTCGACTCGGACGGGAAACGCTTCGAGATCGTCCTGCCGGACAAGCCGATGCCGCTGCCGTCCGAGCGGCAGACCGTGATCACGGTCGAGACCAGCACGGACATCGAGACCGTCTCGATCAGTTTTGCCAACAACGCCGCCACCGCCTCCCTCATCGCGGAAGTGGAAACCGAGCTGCGGCACCCGGTCTCGGTCACCAATGGCAGCACCACCGTGGCGGGTCTGGAGAAAATGCTGACCGGCACCGTCTCGACCACGATGGACAGTTCGACCGTGACCGGCAGCGGCACGCTCTTCACCACCGAGGTGGAGGTCGGCGACCTCATCCGGATCGGGTCGCAGGATTTTATTGTCATCACCGTCAACTCGAACACCCAGCTCACCACGGTGGAGACGGCGGACGCCGGCGGTTCCGGACTCTCCCTCTTCCTGCGCTCGCATTTCGACCAGGAGCTCTCAGTCGGGAACACGGTCAAGATCGGCGGCACGACGTACAAGGTGGCGGTGGTAAACGATTCCGACACGGTCACGCTCGAGATCCCCTACGCCGGCTCGACCACGGCCAGCCTCCCGGCCTTCCGGGTGGACCCGAACCCGATCAGCACCGGCAGCCGGAAACTCTGGAAGTTCCTCTGGTCGAACATGACGCCCGGTTCCTTTACCTTCACCGCGCTGGCCCATCCTTCCTCGGGCCCGGATGTCAGCGCCACCCGCAACACGCTGGTGGTGCTGCGCCAGGTGGTCACGGGCGACGAGAACGACGCCGACGATGACAACGACGGCCTCAGCGACGTGAACGAGACCACGCCGACGGCCCTGCCCGCGACCAACCCGGAGAGCTGGAGCAACGGGCAGGTCCATGTTTACTACGCCTACGGTCATTCCAACCCGCTCAGCCCCGACACCGACGGCGACGGTCTGCCGGACGGCCTTGAAGTGGGGTGGCGCACCGCGGCCAACCCGCCGACGGATCCGGCGGCGGACACCAACGGCGACGGCTCGCCCAATTTCATCGGCGACCTTGATCCGCCGTTCTTCAATACGCTCGATAACTTCGGGAACGTCCCGGATGTCGACAGCCAGAGCCAGGGAGGCGACCGGGCCAAACAGGTGGCCGGGAGCGCGACCAATCCGAACGATCCGGACACCGATCACGATGGCATTCCGGACGGTCTGGAAGACGCCAACCGCAACGGCTGGACCGATGGGGACGGCGCTTCGCTGGCCACGACCACGGCACCCAGCCTCGGTCGCAACTGGCCCAATGGCGTCATGGACCCGGGCGAAACCTGGCTCGAGACAAGCCCGCTCGATCCCGATTCCGACAAGGATGGCCTGAGCGACGGCTACGGCGAGGACGTTGACCTGAACGGGAAGATCGCGGGCGACACGGACAACGACCGCGTTTACGACGGCGGCGAAACCTGGAGCGAGACCAACCCGCTCAAGGCCGACACTGATGGCGACGGCCTGCCCGACGGCTGGGAAGTCCGGTACGGGCTCGATCCGCTCGACAATGGCACCCTGAACATGCGCACCGGCGGCGCCGGCAATCCGGACAACGGCGCCAGCGGCAACCCCGACGGCGACGACTTCGAAACCTGCGAAGAACTGGTCAACGGCACCGACCCAACCACGCCGAACACGATCGTGCCGCCGCCGCCGGGCATCGATCGTGATCGGCCCGCACACGCCGGTCGTGGTCGGCGGGGTGACCAACGCGCAGCGAGTTCACCGATTGGAGCGCTGGACGACCTGATCGTGCTCGACGAATACGACGGCGCCGGCGCGAACAACCAGGGGGCCGACGTCTATCACGGCGACGACGGCTTCGATTCGTCGCGCGACCTCGTCGCGTTCTACGCGCACGACGGCGGCGACCCGGACGCTGGGCGGCGACGGCAATTTCTATTTCCGCGTCGATCTCCAGCGACCTCGCCCGCCTACGCGGAGGAGGGCAACCTCGACATTTATGTGGTGGTCGATTCGGGCAACCCGGCCATCGGCGAATACGCCCTGCCGGACGACGTGGACACGGGCACGACCATGCGCTGGGAGGCCGTGGTGGCGGGCTATTCGTCAACAACGGGCGCGTCTATGTCGATACGAACAACGCCTCGAACTCCACCGCCATCGGCCAGGCGCTGCGCCGGCTTCGGGTCGTGCAGCGCGCGACCAGAATACGCCGGATGGATTCAAGAAAGGCGTACTACAGCTCCGACCTCGACTCGGTGGAATTTTCCATCAGCCGCAAGGCGCTGCGCGACGCGGGCTGGAACGGCGATCCGCGACCCTGCTCAACTACCAGGTCTTCACCACGCCGGACGGCACCGACAACAGACCGCGCCCGGCGCGGGCGACATCGGCGGGCGCTCCGACATCCGCGACACCATCTACGACGATTTCCTCGCCTCGGATTACTACAAGGACCAGTCGGACATCGGCGGCGACAAAAGCGTGCTGAACGCCTGGTTCAGCGCGGCCGGTCAGCGGGCGGCCAGGGTCCAACGACCGCGGCAAGCGCGCCAAGGTCATCTCGCTCGTGCACGGCAACCAGGCGATCCAGCCGGGCAGCTCGTGCAGACGCTGATCAATAATGCCGCCGGCGCCGGCTACTACCGCCCGCTCGATGTGCACCAGGCTTACGAGCGTCCCGCTCGCCCTTCATCTTACGCCGACCCTCGCCTCGGCGTTTGCAGTGGGCGACGGCCGATCCGGCGTCCCGCGCCTTATCGCGACGGTCCCGCGTTCAATGCCCGCCTCAACACGCTCGACGAAGAGCGGCGTGATCGACCTGCTCGGCAGCACCTTCTCCGATCACTTGCTGCCGTACTTCCCGACCGACTTCAACGCGGCCAACGTCGCCCTCGCCGACACCTTTCTCTCCTCGATCTATTCCGGCGCATGCATTCGGCGTGACGTTCTTTGGAATCCGGAACGCGTGGCCGACTCCGGCGTCCTCCAGCAGATCGGCGCGCTTGGTTACACCCACACCTTCATCGACCAGATGCGGCATCTCCTGAAATGGTTTGGCCGCACCAGCGCGCTCGGCGACGACGGCTACCGGCTGAACCTGATCAATGGCGTGAAATGTTTCGTGATCAACGACCAGGCCGGCACCTATCGTTTTCTCAACACCGACAACGGCCTCGCGCGTCGCCCTGCGCGAACTGCTCAATCGCAAGGCCCGCGCCGGCACGCAGGATCAGGTCGTGATCCTGTTCAGCGCGTGGGAGGATTTCGGCGGCAAGACCAACGCGGACGCCTACGACAAAAACATCCGCTGGATGGCGAGCCGGCCCTGGATCCAACTGGTCACGCCGGACCAGATCGCCAGCGGCCAGGTCGATCTTTCCCAGCCGCCGGACGGGGCGGGGGACACCTGGGGCGTGAAGGATCGCTCGACCGGCGGCGGCAGCGCCGCCCTCAAGGTGGCGCACGACTACGTCGATCACGCCACCCAGGAGAATTACGATTCCTGGTATTTCGGGTCGGCTCAGGAGGAAGCCTTGAGCACCAAGCAATTCAGCATCCGCACCGGCGTGCTCGTTCCCTCGGCCTTTGGCATTGTCGGGACGGAAGGCGTGGCCCATGCGGCCTGGAGTGCTGTGGCCGGGTTCGTGCCGACGCCGGCCAACATCGATCTTTATGCCCTGGCCCGTTCCGTCCTGCACGCGGCCCAGTTCGAAACCGCCTTCCACGACCAGACGAACAACGACCTGAGCAAGTTCAGCACGGGCGCCTACATCAACCCCGATACCAGCTTCCAGAGTCTGGCCTCGTTCTCGAAGACGGCCCAGGCGCAAACCCGTTTCGCGGCGGTCTATGCGCGGGTGAACAGCTGGTCCTCCTCGGCCGGCCAGGGCCTTTACCTGAACTCATCCCAGACCGCCATGGAAGACGTGGACCTCGATGGCGAAGCGGAATACCTCGTTTACAACGATCGACTCTTTGCTCTCTTTGAGCGCATCGGGGGACGCATGACCGGGGCCTGGCTGCGCAACCTCGAGACCGGGCATGTCGCCCAGGTCGTCGGGAACTTCGCCAGCTACGCCGGCTCGGAGACCGAGCTCGAGGGCGCCGGCAACTTCACCGGGTCGGCCGTGAACGCGCACCGCACCTCCGCCTTCAAGGATTGGTTCGCCAAGACGGACCCCGGCGGGGCCGGGACATCGCAGTATGTGAACGAGCTTTACACGGTGGCGCCCGCTCCTGCGGGCACGGGATGGAAATTGACCAGCGCCGACGGCAAGATCGCCAAGACCATCACGCTCAACCCGGGGGCCAACCAGTTGCACGCCAACTATGCCACGACCGGGATCGTGCAGCTTTTTGTCCGTTTCGGTCTCTCGCCCGATCTCGAGAATCCTGCTTCTGGCCGGCCAGGCTTCCCTCAGCGGAGTGATCAGCAACGCCCAGGAGGCCAATCTGTTTAATCATAACCTCGCCCGCAGCGTCCGCGCCTTCCTGCGCACGGGCGGCGGCAGTTTTGCCGGCGCCACCCGTAACGCGACCGCCAGCGACGGCGCCACCGGCGTCGTCCTTGATACCGTGGCCATGCGCAACCAGGCCCAGACTCACCAGATCGAAATCGAGGGCAACACCAGCATGACGTTTGCCCTCGGCTTCGAGACCGGCCTCACCCTCTCGTATGATTCCGACGGGGACGGTCTCCCGGATTGGTGGGAGACGGAACACGGCAGCAATCCGAACGATGCGACCGGAAACAATGGGGCCGGCGCAGACTTGGACGGCGATGGCTGGGACAGCCTCTCCGAGTTCATCGCGGGCACGGATCCCGCCGTGGCCGACAGCACCACCAGGGGGCTCACGATCATTCGCAGTTCGCCCACCACCGTCACCCTCCAGTTCCCGACCGCCCTTGATCGCGTTTATCGAATTTATTACCGCAACAGCCTGCAGAGCGGAAGCTGGACCCAGGCCGGTCCCGACATTATCGGAAACGGCGCCCAGGCGAATTATGTCGATGACGGCGCGGGGACTGGCTCCGCTCCGACCAACAGCCAACCCAGATTTTACAAACTCGAAATCCGTCTCCTTAATCCATGACCTGTTCCCCTCGTTATTTTACGCGCCTTGCCCTTCTCGTTTTTCTCGTCGCCGGAAGTCTGCCGAACGTTTTTGGTGTCCTGGCCGATGCCGGTCATCGCCCATTCTTTTCCGACGTGCCGCATGCGGATGGAAGCCCGGCGCCTCGGCGGCAGTATCGGGAGCCCTACGTCGAGATCAGTAATAACCCGGCCGTTAATACCCCCATCACCGTCTACACGGTGGTGCGGAGGTTGAATAATTCCTACGGGACGGCCAATCAGACGGGCGGCACGCTTTTCTACAAGGGAGCAAACGATGGAGTCTGGCAGAGTGTCTCGCTCGGCTTCCATGCCAATGAAGGGGACTTTCAATACTGGAAGGCCTCTTTCGACAGCAATTTCTTCGAGGCGAACGAGGTCATCCAGTACGACTTCCTCCTTACCTTTAACTCTGGTGCGGAGAACACCTATCTCTATGCCGGCACCGGTTTTGGCGACCTTGCCAGTCAAACGACAAACAGCCAGGGCACGGCGGCTACAAGCCCGTTCACCGTGCGCAATCGGCCGGCCTGGATTTTTCATGCGAACAATCGCGTAACCAGTGGCAATAACGTCGAATTCTGGGCGAAGGTTGGATATATCGGCGATCCGAATGATCTTCAGACGCGCTGGGCCACGAACGGGGCGGTCTATTACACGACTAATGGAAGTGAACCGAGCGGGAGCGGCGGCCTCCCCGGACCCGACACGACAGTCGTTTATTTCAGTTACTCCCACCCGGAAAGCAATAATCAGGGGGGCGCAAGCATCGCCGGCACGCCGATGTGGTGGAAGGCCACCGGGCCCAACCTTCTCGCGATCGCGCCGCTTGGCGGCACCATCAAATACAAAATCGGGTTCTGGCATTCTTCGACGAGCGAGGAAAAATTCGCGGAGCATAATGCCGGGACCAACAACCTCACTTTCTCTTTCCAGAACGGCGTGGCGGGCGACCCGGTTCTGACCGTGAACGGTGTGAATGCCAACTACACCACGACTCACCTTTTTGTGGATGAAACCTTGCTCGAAAGTCAGCCTGTCACGGTTACCTTCGCCCCCGGGCAAGTGGCCAGCGAGGTGGAGGTTTTTACCAACCTGAATCGCCGCGCCCGCGCTGAACTTGACGCCAATGGCGATGGTTTTGAGGACGGACTGCAACCCGTCGACGCTAATCTGGTGGTGTCGACCGGGCCAGGCAGCGATGATCACTATTACAAAGCCTATCAGATGGTGAACAATGGAGGCGGGAATTACAGCCTGGCTCTGGCTGCCAGCAAGACCGGGGCTTACCGGCTGACCGCCCGCTGGAAGGTCTCCGGCGATCCAGCCTGGCGCTGGTATACGAACGCCGGCGCCAATCGCCGCGACCATGCCCTGGTAATCTCCCCGACCGCCGCCCGGAACATCAATCTTTACGAGATGAATGTCTTCAATGTGGAAGCCAGCGGCGACCAGTTCTCGCAGCGAGGCACCCTCGAGGATCTTTACGATGCTCCCAACGCCCCGCACCAGGGGTTCGAGAACCGCTGGAACCTCACCTATCTCCGGAACCTTGGGTCGAATTGGCTTTGGTTTCAGCCGATCCACCCCATCACGCTCGAGGCCCAGCAAGGTTTTGATCCGGGCAGCCCATACTCGGTCCGCAACTTCTTCGAGATCAATCCGCTCATGTCGGTTAATTACAACGCTGCCGCCGGACCGCTCGATCAGGGTAACCGTGACTCCGCGCGCCTTGCCTTTGCCGGTCTCGTCTCCGCCGCCGATAGCGCCGGCGTGGGCATCATGCTCGACGCCCCGTTCAACCATACCGCTCCCGATGCCGAGGTTTCGCATGTGGGCGACGATATCTTCAATCTCTCGGCCAACGCCCTGTTCCGGGATGTGGAAGCCCGCTTTTACTCTCGCGACGACAATTACGCGCAGCGCGCTTCCAGCGCCGCCAACATCGCCATCGCGCCGGATCGCGGCGACTTCGGGAAATGGGGGGACGTCCGTGATGTCTTCTTTGGAAATTACTCCGCTTTGGTGGCCATCAACCCGCAGGACAACGGCAACTTCAATAACGAGGCCGATATCTTCGATTACACCAGCTCAAATTGGACGAGCGATGATCGGGGTGATCTCCCTGGTTTGCAGAATGTCACGCGCAACGTCTGGCGCTATTTCGCCGAATACACTCTTTATTGGTTGAGCCAGACTGGTGTGCCGATCGGCGCCGACCTTGCCACCCAGACCGCCCTGGGCATCGACGGATTACGGGCCGATTTTGGACAGGGCCTCCCCTCACAGTTCTGGGAGTACCTGCATCAACAAAACGCGCACTCGGAAGTGGAATTTTATCTTTATGGCGGAGTCGCTCGACGGAGGCGCGGTGACCTATCGTTCGAACCGGCATTTCGATATCCTGAACGAAAATATCGTGTTCCCGCTCAAGTCGGCCTCCAGCGCCGCCGACTACCGGAGTATCTTCGAGTCACGACGCAGTTCCTACGGGCAGGGTCTTGTTCTCCTGAACAACATGTCACACGACGAGGAGAGCTACGAAGATCCCTGGCAGGCCCTGGTGCGCTATGCCGTGGCCGGGGCGGTGGACGGTGTTCCGCTTATCTTCCCGGGGCAGGAGCTCGGGATCTCCCGAACCTTCGGTTACTCGCATTACGAGACGAATTTCGGCAAGCAGATCGCGCACTTTAAGCGCTACAATTCGATGCTTCCGGCCTGGAACGATGCAAACTACGGCAACGACCAGCTTTATCCCGTTTATCAGGGGATCGGACAGGCCCGCGAGTTCAGCCCGGCCCTGCGCAGCTCGAACCGCTATTTCCTAAACGAAGATGGCAACAGCCAGACCATTTTCGCCGTGGCCAAGTACGTAACGAAGAACGCGGGGCCGGCCAGCAGCGATGTGGTGTTTGCCTTTGCCAACACCAATCGTGACGCCAGTCCCAGCGGAAATTATCGCGTCAATCAGGATACCGACAGCAATGGCGTGAATGATTACGGAATCAAGACGGGACGGACCTATAACGTTCGCAACATCGCCGCCTACGAGGGGATCGACGGAACTCGTCGGGAAGTCTGTCTTTGGGGCGGGGGCCGCAGCGGCGCGGACATTCTGACCAACGGGGTCTTTGTCTCCATGAACAAGGTTCCCACCATGTCCACCAGCATGAATCCCGCCGATCCCGCCTGGAACCAGCGCCCCTACGAAGCGCAGTATCTCAAGGTTTTCGACGTGACCGCTCCGCCTAATGCCCCGGGCGCGCTCAATCCGGGCAACGCCTATAGCTACACCATCGGGAGCACGCTGAACCTGACCTGGACCCCCGCCGCGCCCGACTCCGAGGGCCTGCAGCCGCGTTACAAGGTGAACTATGTTTTCAGCGGCCAACCGGCCAACTTCTTTTATAGCAACGACCCGTCGGCGACCTTTGGCAGCGCGCCCGGCAGCACCATCCAGGTTTGGGTCCAGTCGGTGAACCCGAATGACAACAGCGTCGTCGGCGCCTCCACCGCGACCTTCCAGTTCACCTTCCTCGACGGGAACAGTGACAATGACGGGGATGGCATGAGTAACGCCCGGGAGGACGTCGCCGGCACCAATCCATTCGACCAGCAGTCGGTCTTTGCCATCGCCAGTGTCGCCCGGCCCGATCCTTCCACTTTCTCGGTTTCGTGGACGAGCGTGCCTGGGCGCCGCTATCAGGTGGAAGGCGCCACCACGCCGGGCGGCACCTACATGAGCATCGGTGGCGTCATCACGGCCGATGCCACCATGGAAACGCTGGCCTTCGCGCCCACCGGCGGACAGCAGTTCTTCCGGGTCAGGATCGTCCCGTGAGCCGGGACGACCGGCGGGACTTGCCAAGCGTTCCCTGAGAAGGTCTGATAGATGACCCGGCGATGATCATTCGTGTAACTTGTGCCGCGCTTGGCGCGGCGGCCGCCGCTCTCCTTCCAGCCTGTCGCCTCGCGGAAAACGCCGCGCCCGCGACGGAGAAGGTGCCCTGGGCCACTGAGGCGATCTTCTACCAGATCTTCCCGGAACGGTTCCGGAACGGCGATCCGGGCAACGATCCCACCCGCGACTCGCTCGAGACGCCGGTCGCGCCCGGCCCTGACTGGCGGATCTCTTCCTGGACCGCCGATTGGTACGCGCGGGACGACTGGGAGAAAATGCTTGGGCCCGATTTCTACCGGCATGGGGTTTTCGACCGGCGTTACGGCGGCGACCTCCAGGGCGTTCTCGAAAAGCTCGATTACCTGAAGGACCTCGGGATCAACGCCATCTATTTCAATCCGCTCTTCGCCTCGCGTTCCCTGCACAAGTACGACGGCAACTCCTACCATCACATCGATCCTTACTTTGGCCCCGACCCGGCGGGAGATATCGCCCTCATGGAAAGGGAGACAGCCGATCCGAAGACGTGGCAATGGACCGCCGCCGACAAACTTTTCCTCGAGGTGATCAGGCAGGCGCACGCCCGCGGCCTTCGCGTCATCATTGATGGCGTCTGGAATCATACCGGGCGCGATTTTTTCGCCTTCCGCGATCTCCGCCGGAACCAGGAGCAATCGCCTTACCGTGATTGGTATGCGGTGGAGAGTTTCGACGACCCGGCCACGCGCCGGAACGAATTCGTTTACAAGGGCTGGTGGGGGCACGCCACGCTCCCGGTGTTCTCTGCTTCCGCGGACGGCACCGACATGCATCCCGGACCGAAAGCCTACATTTTCGAATCGACCCGGCGATGGATGCAGCCCAACGGGCGGGTGGAGGATGGTATCGACGGGTGGCGTCTGGATGTGGCGGACGAGCGGCCGGCAAAGTTCTGGGCGGACTGGAACGCGCACGTGCGCGAGCTGAACCCCGCTGCCTACACCACGGCGGAGATCTGGAAGGATGCGGCGGAGCTGGTGCGGGAGGGCGGGTTTTCCGCCTCGATGAATTACAACGCCTTCGCCATCCCGGCCAAGGGGTTCCTGATCGACCATCAGATCACGGCCTCCGAGTTTGCGCGCCTGCTCGAGGAGCGCCGGGCGGTGTTTCCGCCCGAAGTTGCGGCGGTGATGCAAAACCTGATTGATTCGCACGATACCGACCGGATGGCCTCGATGATCGTGAACGGCGGGCGGACGCCCTACCCGGAGCCGGGCAAGATCGAGTTCAACACGAACAACAGCCCGCGTTCCTCCGAGACCTACGATATTCGCAAGCCGAACGAGCGGGAACGGGCGGTGCAACGCCTGCTCGTCCTCTTCCAGATGATCTATCCCGGGTGCACCCATGATCTACTATGGCGACGAAGCGGGTATGTGGGGGGCGCACGATCCCGATGACCGAATGCCGATGGTCTGGGCGGACCTCGAGTTCGCCCCGCAGACGCTCGACCCGAGAGGCCGGCCGCGAACGGCGGACGAGGTAAAGTTCGACCAGGAGCTGTTCGATTATTATCGGCGCGCGATCTCGCTGCGCAGAGAACACCACGCGCTGAACCACGGCGATTACGCCACCGTGCTGGCCGATGATGCCCAGGGCTCCCTCGTGGTCCGCCGGCAATCAGAACAGGAGACCCTGTTCATCGCCCTCAATCGCTCGGAGAAGGAGTCCACTTTGGAGATCGGTCCGATTCCCGGTCGTTTGCAGGTCCTGTTTACCAGCGACAATCCCACCGGGGTGCGCGTCGAGCAGATGGAGAAGGGGAGCCGCCTGGTTCTTCCGCCGCTCACCGGGGTGGTCCTGTCGTCCACCAGCGAATGAAGGTTCCCGCGCCAGAGGATTGTTTCTGTGGGTCTGTGGCGGGCTGGCCCTTTGTTTTCTTGGGGCCTGCGGACGGCCGGCGGAGACACGGCCGGTTATTCGCATCTGGCACCAGAAGATCAGCGCCGAGCGGGATCTGTTCCACGAGGCGATCGCGCGCTACAACGCGGCGAACCCCGACCGGGTGGTGGAGGCTCTTTACAAGGAGAACGAGGAACTGCGCAACCTCTTCGTCATCGCCGGGGTGGCCGGGCAGGGCCCCGAGTTGATTTACGGACCCTCGGATAACATTGGCGTCATGGTGACGACGCGCACCATCCGTCCGCTGGACGATCTCCTCCCGGCCGATTTTTTTGCACGCTTTGTCCCGCAGGGGGTGGTGAGCTGGGAGGGCCGTCGCTGGCTGGCCGCGGATCAGATCGGCAACCATCTTACCCTGGTCTACAACCGGGAAATGGTGCCGCGCCCGCCGGCCACTCTGGAGGAGTTGATTGAGATTGGGAAGAAGCTGACGCGCGACCGCAACGGCGACGGGAAGATGGACGAGTATGGGCTCACCTGGAACTACCGGGAGCCGTTCTTCTTCATTCCTTTCCTGACCGGCTTCGGGGGATGGGTCATGGATGAGAAAGGGAACCCAACGCTCGACAATGAACAGACGGTGCGAGCGATCCAGTTCGTGCTCGACCTTCGCGACAAGCACGGGATCATCCCGAAGGAAGGGGATTACGACATCGCCGACATGCTCTTCAAGGAAAAGCGGACCGCCATGATCATCAACGGAACGTGGTCGTGGGGCGGATACGATGTGCCCCGGACCAGCATGGTGGCGCCCCTGCCGTTCAACACGGAAACGCAGCTCTGGTGCGAGCCGATGATCTCGCCCAAGGGATACTCGGTGAACGCAAATGTGCCGGAGGCGAAGCTGCCCCTGGTGGCGGACGTAATTCGTTACCTGACCAGCGCGGAGTTGCAGGAAGAGATGGCGCGCCGGCTTTCCACCACGCCGGTGGACAAGAGCGTTCTGGCCTCGCCGGTCATGCGTGAGAACCCGGCCCTGGCCGCCTCCATGGAGCAAATCCAGCACGGCCGTCCGATGCCGATCATGCCGCAGATGCGCGCGATCTGGGAGGGAATGCGCGGTCCATACCAACTGGTCATGAACGGCTCCATCTCGGCGCGCGAGGCGGCGCGGCGCATGCAGCAGGAAGCGGAGAAGAACATCGCCGACAGCAATCTCTAGCCGTGTCCGACCGCACCAAGCTTCGCTTTTTTATCTCGCTCATGCTGACGCCGGCGGCGCTCGTCATCATCGCGGTGGTGGCGTTCCCGTTCCTCTTCAACGTCATCCTCTCCTTCTCGAACGCGAACATCTACCATGTGCGCGACTGGCGGCTGATCGGCTTCGACCAGTATGTGTCGGTGTTCCGCCAGGGCCTTTTTTGGAGCATTCTCCTGAAGACCGTCGTCTGGACGCTGGTAAACATCGTCTTTCACGTCGGGATCGGCGTTTTTCTCGCGGTCATCCTTCACCAGCGGTTCATCCGGGCCAAACCCATCTGGCGGGTGCTTCTCATCCTTCCCTGGGCGCTTCCGCAATACATCACCGCGCTCACCTGGCGCGGGATGTTCAATTACGAATACGGCGCGGTGAATCTTCTCATCACGAAGTATCTGCAGATGCCGGCGGTGGAATGGCTCACCTCGCCTTTCGAGGCTTTTCTGGCCGTGATCATCACCAACATCTGGCTCGGCTTTCCGTTCATGATGGTGATCGCCCTCGGCGGATTGCAGTCGATCCCGGAGGATCTCTACGAGGCGGCCGACGTCGATGGCGCCTCCAAGTGGTTCCAGTTCTGGAACATCACCGCGCCCCTGCTCCGGCCGGTCATGATCCCCGCCATCACCCTTGGTGTCATCTGGACCTTCAACAACATCAACGTGGTCTGGCTTGTCTCGAACATGGGCGAGCCGGCCGATTCGACCCATATTCTTGTCTCCTACGTCTACAAGGCGGCGTTTAACATGTATCGCTTCGGCTGGGCTGCTGCGCTCTCCGTGGTCATTTTCGCCATTCTCTTCACCTTCTCGCAGGTCTTCCTGCGGAAAACGCGGGCGGCGGAGGCGGTTTACTAAGGGCTGGCCTTGTCGCCGGCTTTCTCCGCGCGGACGTAAAAGGCCGCGCTCCGGGCCGGAAGCTTCAGCTCGGTCCGGCCGTTGGTCACCCGGAGGCTCCCCGGACCAAGAAGGTTGACGTATTCGCCGTCGGCGAGTTCGGGCGCAACTTCAAGGCCTTCTGCAGCGGGCTGGCGGAGCGATTGAAAGCGCAAAGAAGACGGTCATCCAGCCAGGCGCGCACGAAAACGAGTTCGTCCGCCCCGGCCAGGAGAGTGCGCCGGCTGCCGTAGCGCAAGGCCGGATGGGCCGCCCGGGCCTTCGCCGCCTTGCGAAAATGTTCCAGGACCTCGCGCTCGGTCGCGGTGACCTCCTCCCCAAAGCGCATGGGACGACGATTATCGGGATCGCCCGCGCCGGTCATCCCGAATTCGTCGCCGTAATAGATCATGGGCGCGCCGTCGATCGAAAGGAGGAACGCCTGGGCCAGCTTGAGCCGGTCGTAGCGCGCCGGATCGTCCACGGTCGGAGGAGAATGCCAACCCACTTCTTCCTCCTTCACTCCCTCGACCGGCAGGTCGCCGTCGGCGTAGGCCATGAAACGCCCCTTGTCGTGGTTGCCGACCAGCGGCGACATCAACGCCTGCTTGCCATATTGCCGTTCCGAGGAGGTCAGGCTTTCCTCGAGCTGGGAGAGAGTGCTCCGGTTTTCCGCCAGCGTTTCCCGGATCGAATCATAGAGCGGGAAATCGAACTGGCCGTCGAGCATGTTTGGTCCGACGAAGGATGCGATTCCTGCCCGGCCGAGGAAAGTTTCGCCCACGAGATAAAAATCCGGTTTCGCCTTTAGGCGGGACCGGAGCGCTTCCCGGAACTTCCACCAGAACTCGTGGGGGATGTGCTTTACCGCATCGAGGCGGAAGCCATCGAGGTCGTACTGCACCGCCCACCAGATGGCGTTGTCGATCAAAGCCTGCACGGCCGGGTCACGCTCGAAATCAAAGGTGGGCAGGTACAGGCTCAAACCAGGTGGTGAACTGGTGTTTATCCCAGAGCCGGAGATTCTTGGTGCCGTCGGGCAGCTCGAGCTGGCCGAACCAGTCGCGATGCTTCTGCCACCAGGGATGCTCGATGTGCACATGATGGAGGACGAGGTCGGCGATGATCTTCATCCCCTCCTGATGCGCCGTTTGCACAAGGGAACGGAGGGCGGCCTCGTCCCCGAAATGGGGCTCGACCCGCGTGGGCGAAACCGGCCAATAGCCATGATATCCCGTATACCAGCGGTGGGGCTCGGGATATTCCTGGTAGGCTTTGTCCGGGTTCTGGTTCAAAGGGGCAATCCAAAGGGTATTGATGCCGAGCTCACGGAAGTAGCCTTCCCGGATCTTCTGCTCGATTCCTTTCCAGTCGCCCCCATGAAAGTTGGCCGGCGGCTTCACTTCCGGATGTTGGACGGGAGCGTTGTTCTCCTGATTCCCGTCGTGGAAGCGGTCCGTCAGCGCATAGTAGATGATCGCGTCCTGCCAGCGAAACACCGAAGGGGCCAGGGGGACCCGCACGACATTGGTGATGCCGCCTTCGCGGTCGATTGCGATCGCCCGAACCCAGCTCCCGGCGGGAAGACTGGGAAGATTCACCGTCAGGATGCGTTTATCAATTTTGGCTGGAAGGGGACGGGCGGAGCCGTCGGGCAACTCCGCCACGACGGAAGCGGCCTTGAGGTCGCCTTCTGAGGAGCAGCGCAAGCGGATCTGCTTGGAAGAGAAGGCTTCGGCAAAGATGGCGCCGGGACGCTCCACCGCCGCGACGTCGGCAATGGAATTCGTTCCTTCGTAGCCGTCCGGCTCGCGGCGCGGATTCGCCGGGTCCGGCTGCCAGGCGCCGTCGACCACGAACTTGTAACGGTGACTTCCTGGCGGCAGGGGCAGCGCGAGAAAGAAAGAACCGTCGTCGCGCCGATTTAACGGGTGGGATTCCCGGTTCCAGGCGTTGAAAGAGCCTGCCACGGTGACCGACTGCACGGTTTTCGGCGCGCGATAGACAAACTCATGTCGGGCCGGTTGCCGCACCGCCACCGTGATCACACTGCGCAAAGACTTGGCGCCATGCCCGACGGTTATCGGAAGATCAATCAGGCCGGCGGCGTCGTGGGCCACGGTCAGGCGCAGCCTGCCCTGCGCCCGGTCGAGTGCCGACTGCAATTGCGGATGCTCGCCAACCTCGATGCGCGAATCCGGCAGCGGCTGATGGAAGCGGCGGAGATCGAGGAGGACGCTTCCGCCCGGCTCGACGAATTGCACCGGGATCGGGCCGAGGAAAAGCGACGGCGGCGCGGCGCAGACCGCGGCGGTCAGCGCAAGAAAGAGAAGGGGAAATCTAAGGCTGAACGGTTTCAATCTCGAAAAAGAAGGGCGTGAGCGGGGCCAGGGGTGGGAGACCAAGGGTAATGGGCTGGTCGCCCGCAGAAAGAGGAGCCTTGATCTCGATGTTTCCAGCCAGCTTTTCCCGCAGGACGAGCCTGCCCGGAGCCGCCGGCCAGCGCGAGAAAGCGCAGCGCCTCGGCCGGCAAAAGAAGAGAGACATCACTCATCTCGCGGCGGGGATGAAGATTGATCACGCCCAGGAAGCGCTGGTTGGTCGCGGGATCGTGCCGGAGAAAGGCGTAGAGCCAATGTCCGCCCGCTGTCTCACCCGGGCCGCGGCCAAACTGCGGGTTCTCGTTGTTGGCCGCGTTCAGCGGGAAGAAATCGCCGTCGCGGAAGGCCGGTTCGTTCATCAGCCGGAGAAGGCGCCCGTAAAAGTCGCGCAGCTCGCGCTGATCATCGAGCATACCGCCGCCGTCGTATTTGCCCCCGTTGACCCAGTTCAGGAAGGCCGGCATCGACCAGTAATCAAAGATCGAGGTGCGGGCATCGTCGCCGCCGAACCCTTCCGCGCCATCGGCCGGTTCGCCGACCTCCTGGCCGTGATAAAGCATGATCGGCCCCCGCCCGATGCCGTAGAGGAGGGCGGAGACCGGGCGACCCACCTCCGGGCCGATTTTGCCCCATTGGTCTTTTGCGGCCAGGCGCACCTCGTCGTGGTTTTCGGCGTAACGCAGGGAATTTTCGAAGATGAACGGGTTGCTGCGCGCGGCTTCGACGTCGTTGGCCCAGCCTGATCCATCGTAGATGTTCTTGACCGCCTTGTAGGAAGGATCGTCGTAAACCGCATCAAAGCCGGCGTTGAGAAGGTCAAACATCACATTGGATTTGCCCCCATTCAGACCCGAGATGACCGGGTCGCTTCCCGGGACCTTGGCCGGGTCGTTATCGTAGGCTTCGGCCACGAAAAAAACGTCCGGGTTGCGTCGGCGCGCCTTCCCGATGGCCCAGGTCCAGAATTCCGGGGGCACCATGTGCGCCATGTCGCACCGGAAACCGTCGACCCCGAGCGCCTGCCAGTGCGCCAGGACAGCATCCATTTTCAGCCAGGTATCGGGCACGGGTTTGTCGGGCGTGAGCGCGTTTGGATATTCGCGGACCGATTTGCCGGAAGCGGTGAAATCGAATCCGTAGTTCAACTTGATCGTCTCATACCAGTCGCCCAGCGCCGGTTGCCAGCTGACGACATTGTTGCCAGTGACACGCCCAAACTCCTTCTCCGTCGGAAACAAGCCGTCACAGGCGTCGCCCAGGGCGAGGCAGGTGGGACTGACCGCCTGGCCCTCCTTGACCGTGGGGAGCCGGAGAGGCGGACCTTCCGGGCCGGGCTTGAGATAAAAGAAATTGTTCAGCGGATCGAAGAATACATCCTTCCGGTCGCCCGAGCCGCCATGTGATTGCCTGCCGAAATCGAACTCCGGTTTCACACTCGAGGCGTAGCTGCGGGCGACATGGTTGGGGACAAAATCGATCAGCGCCTTCATTTGCCGGGCGTGAATGCGTTGCAACAGCGCCTTGAACTCATCCAGTCGCTTTGCGGGATCGCGCGCATAATCTGGACTGACGTCAAAGTAATCCCGGATGGCATAGGGACTTCCCGCAATCCCCTTGAGCAGGTCGACATCATCCGCCGGTTCGCCCACGGCGGCGTAGTCCGTTCCGGTCGCCTGCTGGAGCACGCCGGTCAGCCAGAGATGGGTGAAACCCATTTCGCGCAGGGAAGTGAGCGCGGCTTCATTAAGGTCGGCGAATCGGCCGGAACCGTTCTCAGCCAGGGTGCCGTTCTGTTTCCGCGTCGTCTTGGTGTTACCGAAGAGGCGAACAAGGAGCTGGTAGATCCGGACACGCTCGCCGCCGGCACCCAGCCGGCTGCGGGGAGCGGAGACCACCTGCTTCGGCTTGGTCAGATCAAGCTCGTGATAATGCGCGATGAACTGGTCGCCCGCGCCGCCGCGCGCAGAGGGATCGCTGGCGCCATAGAGCCGGCCCCATTCGCCGCCGGAAAAATCCTTCGAGTAAACGACCAGCCGGATCTTCCCGGGCTTGCCGAGGTCGTCCAGGGCGAAGCTGATCTTCAGCTCCGTATCTTCCCAGAGAATCGGCAGCTCCTCCGAGGTGTCGATGCGGTCGCTCCATTTTTGTTTCTCCCAGACGCGCTTCCAGTCCTCGGACTTCTCCTTGCCGCTGCGCAGGACAAAAAGATGATCAGCGCGGAAGGGAAGAAAGACGGTGGATCCCTCCTCTCCGGGTGCGAAGGGAAGAACGGCGGAACCTCCCTCCGGGGTGGTCTGCAGGGCGATAAACACGGTGCGATCGGAGCCGGGCGCGGTCGTTCCCTGCGCGCGATAGTGCAGGGTGAGTTCGTTGCCTTCCCTGGTGACGAGGATGCGGGCGCCATCGGCCCCGACAAGAGTCGTTCCCTTCTCCTCGGCGCCTGCGAGCGGTAGAGCGGAAAACAAAAGACAAATGGCGGCCAGGAGCGGGCGAAGAGGCATCACGCGTGGCTGCTTCAAGCAATCGGGCTCTCGGGCGAGGTGGCGGTCGGCAGCATCCCTTCCTCTTCGGCCGCCTTCTGCAGGGGTTGCTGGGCGAGCGGCTTGTCGCGAATGAAGAGGGTAAGGAAGGCGGCCACGAGCAGGCAACAGCCGCCGAGGACCACGGCGGTCAGCCGGTTGACGGCGGGGAAATGTTCCATGACCCGGCTGATGACGATGGCGACGATGATCTGGGGAATGACGATGAAGAAATTGAAGATGCCCATGTAAACCCCCATGCGATCGGGCGGGAGCGCGCTCGAAAGCATGGCGTAAGGCATGGAAAGGATGGAGGCCCAGGCAATGCCGACGCCGACAAAGGCGGTCAGCAGCATCCAGGGCTCGCGCAGGATGCCGACGCTGGCGAGGCCGAGTCCGCCGAGCAGAAGGGAGAAGAAATGAATCCACTTTGCGCTGGCGTGGCGGCCGAGCCAGAGGAAGACCATCGCGGCGATGAAAGCGACGAAGTTATACTGGGCGAAACAATCGCGCGCGAGGTTAAGGCCCTGCTCGTAGAGAGGCGAACCGGGGTCTGTCGCGCCCATGATGTTGCGGGCGACGGCCACGGTGAAAAAGATCCACATGCAAAAGAGGCCCATCCAGGTGAAAAACTGGACGGCGGCGAGTTGCTTCATGCGGGCGGGCATTTCGCGGAACGCGACCCAGATTTCGCCGAACCCCTCGGCTTGTTTTGCGTTTGAGCGCTTCCATGTCCTCGGGCGGATATTCGCGGGTGCGTGAAGACCGTCCAGAGCACCGCCACGAGGAAGACGACCGCGCCGACGGTGAAGGCAATGACCACGGTCTCGGGGATGCGCTGCGCGGCGCTGGTCTGGATGCTGACGCCGGAATCCTGCAGCCAGCCGGGCAGCTTGGAGGCGATGACCGCGCCGGCGCCGATGAAGACCGACTGCATGGCGTAGCCGACGGTGCGTTGTTCCTCCGGGAGAAGGTCGGCCACGAAGGCGCGGAATGGTTCCATGCTGACATTGACCGAGGCGTCGAGAATCCAGAGCAGGCCGGCGGCCATCCAGAGGACGCCGCTGTGCGGCATGGCGAGCAGTGCGAGCGAGGAAAGGATGGCGCCGACGAGAAAGTAAGGACGGCGGCGGCCCAGCGCGTCCCCAGGTGCGGTCGCTCATATGGCCGACGATCGGTTGCACGATCAGGCCGGTGAGCGGCGCGGCCAGCCAGAGGAGCGGGAGCTGGCTTTCGTTGGCGCCGAGGTATTCGTAGATGGCGGACATGTTCCCCATCTGGAGGCCCCAGCCGAACTGGATGCCGAAGAACCCGAAGCTCATGTTCCAGATCTGCCAGAAGGAAAGCCGGGGGCGATTCATGCGCGCAGAAGGATGGTTTTAAGTGGCCGCCGGTGACAAGGTTAAAGTCTGCGAAATTAAACGGAGGAACGCTGTCAGACGCTGTAGCGGCGCTGTCCTCAGCGCATCCCGGTGTCGGAGGCGTGCACCCAGGCTCGACAGAGTCTCGCCCTACCGGGGGGCGTGGGAAGCGTGAATGGTGAATGGTGGATGGTGAATCGTGAATCGTGTGTGGGGCTGGCCTTCTTCGGTAGGGCGACGCTCCGCGGAGCCTGGGAGCACGCGCCGCCAGCGCACCGGCCAAACGGAGGGACGAGCTTCCGCTCGTCCATGGACCTGCGGAAGCAGGTCCCTCCGTAAGAGAAAATCAGCCTGTCTCCGTGCCCTCTGTGATCTCTGTGGTGAGTCTGCACCCAGGCTCGACGGAGTCTCGCCCTACCGGGGGGCAGATGGGGACGATGTTTTCCTGGGTTTCGCGGCTGATTTGGAAGCCGTTGAAATAGACATCGTTCTTTTCGCTGTTCCGGTTGAAAAGCGCCATGCTTTCGATGTTGCCGGTGCCGGCGAGTCTGCGCCCGTTGAGTTTGGTCAGCTTTTTATCCCGCACTGTCTGAATCTCGAGATCGTAGGTGTCCGTGCCGGTCAGGGTCACGGTCACGATCACCCCATCGTCCGAGACCGGCACTCCGCTGTCGTGGTTCGTGTCGCCATCGTGGACCTGATAATTCGGCTGGCCCTGGTAATGGCCAAATTCAAAACGCGCCCCGGCGTTGTAGTCGCTGACCGCGGCATTGGCCTGGCCGCTGCGCAAAACCAGACCGGCCGAGCCACCCTCCGAGGTGTCTTTTTCCGATTTCTTTTCAAAGGCTCCCGTCTCCATGAGAAAGGAAAAGGATTCGCCGGGGGCGAGCGGCTGCGCGAACGGACGAAAAGCGATGGCCTGTTCGAAGCCGTCGCCATTGGCAAAAAGTCCAAAGGCTTTGTTCTCCTTGAGGATGCCGGTGACGTCCCTGTTCGTCTCCGGGTTGGCGAGGAAGAACCCGGCGAAACGGTTGTCGCCGGCAGCGTCGGTCAGGAGCGTCCAGGCGCCGAAACCGCTCCCACCGTTTTTGCCGGTCTCCCACACGGAGCCATAGGCGGAATGACTGGCGTCGTCCTCGGCGAGGTTGACCCGTTCGGCGTGGATGACGGCGGTGAGGGTGAGCAGGAGAACGAGGAAAGTGCGCATGGGAAGATAGGTTTGCGTCGTGGCCAGAGCCGGATGGGGAACGGCTATCCCTTGACCGCGCCCGAGCTGAGGCCCGAGACAAGGAACCGGCTGAGGAGAAGGAAGAGCAGGACGACCGGGATGGAAACGAGGAGCGCGCCGGCGGCGTAGAGACCCCATTGCGTGCTCATGTTCGATTGGAACATCTTGAGCCCGAGCGGGAGGGTGAACATCTCGACATCCTGGAGGATGAGAGCGGCCACGACGTATTCGTTCCACGAGGTCATGAAGGAAAAGAGCGCGGTGATGACGAGGGCGGGCGCGGCGAGCGGGAGCACGATGCGGTAGAACGACTGCCAGCGGGAACAGCCGTCGATGCCCGCAGCTTCCTCGAGGGAGAACGGAATGGTGTCGTAGTAACCCTTGAGCTGCCAGATGCAAAAGGGGAGCGCGGTCGCGGAGTAGATGACAATGACGCCGAGGTAGGAATTGATCAGGCCGAGTTTGATCAGGATGAGGTAAAGGGGGAGCAACAGCATGGTGGCCGGGAACATCTGGGTCACGAGCAGGCCGTTGAGGGTGGTGGAGCGGCCGAGGAAACGGAACCGGGAAAGGGCGTAGCCGGCGGTGGAAGCGAGGGCGACGCCGGTGACCGTGACCGCGAGCGCGATCAGGGTGGAGTTGCCGAGCCAGCGGAGAAACGGGGTGTCGGTAAGGAGAACGCGAAAATTGGCAAGGGTGGCCCCGGCCGGGATGAGGGCGAGCGACGGGGAAAGGAGCTGGTCACCCGGGCGCAGGGCGATGGTGACGATGCGCGAGATCGGGTAGAGCGCGAAAAGGACAAAAAGGAGCAGGGCGAAATAGCTCAGCCCGATCCGGAAGAGCTTGGCCGGCGACCTGTCGTTCTTCACGCCGGGAAAGGCCCGACCGGGCGGCTACACTTTTTTCGAGCGGCGGCGCAGGAACGCCATCCCGGCCAGACCAAGGCCAACAAGGGCGTAGGTCGAGGGCTCGGGAATGAGGATCGTGGTGTTGAAGGCGGTATTAAAGGGTTGTGCAAAAGATTCGATGCTTTCCCATGCCAACGAGTCATCCAGGGACATGGTCACGGTAGCCGGCACTACATCGGGGGTTTTCCAAAGCCATCCGTTGCTGGAGACGGTGTTATAATGAGTCGACGTTGCGATACTGGTCCCGTTGTAAAAACGTATTGCGAGCGGGATGGAAGTCGATCCCGGCAGATTGTTTCCAGAGGTCATGCTCCCAGCGGTGAAAGTCAGGGAGAGGGCGAACGTCCCATCTCCAGCTCCATTTGCATTGAGATCACCGATAGAGATCTGCTGATAGGTTATCGTTGGGAAAGAACCCGATACTGTTTCTGTGTTTGCGCTTCCTTGACCGGCGATAGGCGTCCAAGTGCCAGTAAACCAGTTATCTGCGGTCGCCCCGCTGAAATAGCCGAGCTGAATAACTGCTCCATCACCGTCTGCGGTAGTTCCGCCTGTCAACAGGGTTGTGTCCGACGTGTCCTGGTTGAACACCGTTTGGGATCCGGAATCAAAGCTCACGTTGGTCGACTGGCCATAAACGGCCGCAGAGCTCAAACAGAACAGCGCAGTAAGGCAGAATCTCAACATTCGTTTCATTAGGTTAAAGCGTATACGGCAGGGCCTGCGTCAGCGTGGATTGCGTTCCTGTCGCCGTGCTGCGCCGAACAACGAACATGGTGCCATTCGACGGGATGACGTCGGAATTGACGTTCGCGAGAGAGCCCGATTTTCGCCAGTTGGTCCCGTTGTAGTAGTAAACTGAAAACGCAGAAGTGGCCGGATTCCAAATATAGACATTATCGGCCGAATTCGGACTCGTGCTGACCTGCCAATTCGGAAGGGTGTGGATGTTGGTCGCTAGGATGGTCGTTCCCGCCGGAAAGCGGTTCGAAATATACGTTGAACCAGGCCCGACGAGATCGGTGCGCTCTGTCGTGGTCGGGACTTTACCGACAAAAGTTAATTCGAGCGGACTGGTTTGGCGGCGGATGATGAAAAGACCGTCATCCGGATAAATAATCGTCCCATTCTGGTTCAAGAGAGAGCCCGATTTTCTCCAGGATGTGTTGTTGTGATAAAAGACGTCCCAGGCAGTGCCATTGAAGATATAAACATTATCCGCAGAGTTTGCGCTCGTTGCCTTGAAGAACGGATTTCCGGAGGGAAAGAGAGAGTTTAAGGTGTGGGCGGCAAAGATCTCAGCCGATTCACCCGTTGAAACTTGAAGTTCGGAGTTGGATCCCGGATTTCCGCTGACAAAAGTATAACCCGCCGTGTTTACGGTGAGAGTGTTGTCGTCATGACCTGTGATCAGAAAGAAGCGGCCCGTATTATTGCCGCTCGAAAATTTCACAAGATGTGGAGTATCCGAAAACTCGATTGAGCGGCGAAGGCTGCGTTCGAAAAAGTGAACGAAGTGGAATTGTCGAGGGACCCGACCGTGCCCTTATAAAGAGGGATGGTGTAGAGAGGGGATGAGACAACATCACTGGTCGGGGATGTGGACGAGGTCGCTGCCGCAACAATCTTCGTTGTGAACCCGACCGGATCGGTGGTGACGGACTGGGCGTTGAGCGAGCTAAGGACCGCGAAAGTTGCGAGGGCAAAGAGGGACGTTCGGAGGATGCGCATAGGGAAAAGGGGACCTCGGCCAAGAGTAAAGGGAAGTGCGCGGAGAGCAAGCATAATTCCTCCTATTTTGAGAAATATCAGGTCCGCGGAGAGGCGGCAAATCCGGGTCGGAGACGGCCTGTTTTTCACGGCCAGAAATGCATCTGGGCCAGCTTGATGATCAGCGCCCCGACGATGCCAAGAAACAGGACCCGCACGAACCGGCTCCCTTTGGCGATGGCCAGGCGGGTCCCGATGATCGCGCCGATGATGTTGCAGGCAGCCATGGCCAGGCCGACCCGGAACAGGATGTGCCCGGTCCACGAAAAATAGATGAGCGAGGCGACGTTGGTGGCCCAGTTGATCGCCTTGGCCGAGGCGGAAGCGCTCAGGAAATCAAACCCGAAGAGGCCGACAAACGCGAAGATCAGAAAACTCCCCATGCCGGGACCGAAGAAGCCGTCGTAAAAGCCGAGAATCGCGCCGACCAGCAGCCCGAGAAGACGGGCCCGGTCGGGCGTGTGTTTCGGGGCGTGGACCAGTCCGAGGTCCTTGACAATGAAAACGTAGATCGCGACCGCGACGAGCAGGATGAGGACAAGAGGGCGAAGCAGGGCGGGGTCAAGCAGGGTGACGGCACGCGCGCCCAGGAGCGCAAAAAAGAACGCGGCCACCGCGGCCGGAACCACGGTGGACCAGTCCATCCGGACGTGGCGCGCATAACGCTGCAGGGCAAAGGTGGTCCCGAAAAGCGAGGCGAACTTGTTCGTCCCGAGCGCGGTCGGGACGGAGATGCCCGGGATGAAAATCATGGTCGCCGGAAGCTGGATCAGGCCGCCGCCCCCCACGGCCGCGTCAACAAACCCGGCCGCCAGCGAAAAACAGCAGAGCAGGAGCAGCTCGGTCACGGTCTGGTGTTTTCGTCGCAGACGGCGGGAAAGGCAAGGCGCGCCGGGGGGTGCGCCTGTTTTGGGAAGTTGAATCGGAGACCGCTCCGCGGGAAAGTCGGGACATGAAAAGAATGCTGTGCCTTCTCCTGGCCACGACGGTGCCGCTTTTTGCGGCCGAGAACTTCAAGGTGGGCGCCTTCACCTTCACGGTCCCGGAGGGATGGTCCAAGGTGCAGCCCTCCTCGCCGATGCGGAACGCCCAGCTCGAGGTGGCCCGGGGTCAGGAAAAAGCGGAGGTGACCTTTTTCCATTTCGGGGGCGGCAGCGGTTCTCCGGAGGACAACGTGAAACGCTGGTTTGGGCAGTTCCCCGGGAGCGACGAGAAACAAAAGAGCGAGACCGTGGAGGCGGGCCCGGTCACGATCACCTTTGCCTCGACCGAAGGAACGTTCAGCAGCGGCATGCCGGGCGGCCCCACCACGCCGGTGCCGGGCACCGGCCTTTACGGCGCGATCATGCAGCACTCGACCGGAGATGTGTACGTCAAAATGACCGGCCCGGCCACGCTGGTGGCGCAGGAGAAGGAGGCGCTGCGCAAAATGGTGCTGGAATCGGCGCGAAGCGGACTTCCGCAGAGTTAGCGCGTTCATGCGCGCAGCAGCACCTCGCCAGCCGATGAGTGGGAGAATGTTTCGTCACGCTTCTCTTTTCCTCTGTCTGGCGGCCCTCACCGGTTGCAGCACGGTCAGCGATCTGGTCGTTACCCATATCCCGGAACGCCATTCCGGCCCGGCCCGGATCGTGGTCGACCTGAGCGACCAGCAGGCCTACCTCTACCGGGGCAAACATCTCTCAGCTTCCTCCCGGATCTCGAGCGGGCGCGAAGGCTATCGCACGCCCACCGGCCGTTTCCGCGTCCTGGCCAAGGACGAAGATCATCGCTCCAGCCTTTACGGCGACTATGTAAACCGGGATGGAGAGGTGGTCCGGGCGAACGTCGATGTGCGGAAACACCGGCGGCCGCGCGGGGCGCGCTACGTGGGAGCCCCGATGCCGTTCTATATCATGTTCAAGCCGAGCTACGGGCTTCACGCCGGCTACCTGCCGGGCCAGCCCGCCTCGCACGGTTGCATCCGGATGCCTTACTGGAAGGCGCGACAGTTTTATCGCGCGGTGAAGGTCGGGACGCCCGTGACGGTGCGCCGATAGTTTGAATTTGGAAATCAGGAAGCCAGGAAATTTAATAAGGAAAGGAGGAAAGTAGGAAAAAGCGGGATGAGAGGAATTTGGAAACCAGGAAGCCAGGAAAGAAAATGAATCAGGAAGGCAGGAAAGCAGGAACTGGATTGAATTTGGAAAGCGGAGAGTGCCTCGCCCCTTCTTCATCCTGCTTTCCTATTTTCCTGATTAAATTTCTTCCTTCTTAATTTCAAGGATGGGCCTCACGCGGAGGTTCGCTGAGGTCGCAGAGGGAGAATGAAGGAATACAGGAGAAGCGGATTCAATCACTTCCTGGTTTCCTGGCTTCCAAATTCTTCCTTCTTAATTTTCAGGATGGGCCTCACGCGGAGGGCTCTGAGGTCGCGGAGGATTGGGGAAACCAGGACGGCAGGAGGAAGCGGGTTCTGAACTTTCCTGGGTTCCTGCTTTCCTGATTCTTTCTCTCCGGTGGAGCCGCGGGATTCCCATGGTGCTCGGGGGGGGACTTGAACCCCCATGCCTTGCGGCATACGCCCCTCAAACGTACGTGTCTGCCATTTCACCACCCGAGCTTTTGGGGAGCGGAGCGCTGCTCCGCGTGAATGGGTGAATTGTATGTCGTGAACCGCTTCCCGCAAGCGGAAGAATGGAGGGGGCGCCGGTTGTTCGGACGGGGGCGCGAGCGCCCGGTCCGGACGTTACCGCGCACCGGGAAAGCGGGGTAAGTTGTCCTCATGGGCACGGACGACTGGCTCAGGCTGGACCTGCACATTCACACCCTGGACGACCCGAAGGATTCGCTCGACTACAGCGCGCAGGAACTGCTGGAACGCGCGCGCGCCTGCCGCATCGAGGTGCTGGCGATCACCCTGCACGATGCCGTTTTCGATCGGCCGGAAGTTTTCGCGGCGGCGTGGGCGATGGGCCTTCTCCTGATCCCGGCGGCGGAGATGCGGCTGGAAGGGGCGGATATCGTCCTTCTCAATGTTTCCGCGGCGGAAGCGGAAAGCCTGCGCGACTTCGACGATGTGCGGGCGTTGCGGGCCCGGCGCGGGGAAACGCTTTTCACCTTTGCGCCGCATCCGTTTTACCTGCTGGGCGGCTCGATCGGCGGGGAAAAGTTGCGGGCGAATCTTGATTGTTTCGACGCGATCGAGTGGTGCCACTTTCACCGGGGAAAGTTCAACCCGAACAGGCCGGCGGCACGGCTGGCGGAGGAATCTGGGAAACCGCTCCTGGCGACGTCGGACGCGCATCGGCTGGGAGCGTTCGGCCGCCATTACACGGAGATTCCGCGACCGGCCGAGCTCTCGGTGGAAACGGTTTTTGCCGGGCTGCGCGCGGGGCCGCGGCGGCTGATCAGCCCGGCCTGCACCCTGGGCGAACTCCTGGGGGAGCTCTGGTTCATTTTCATCCATCATCCGGTGCGTGCCCTCTGGCGGGGGAACACGCGAAAAAGAGAGCCTTGAACGGGAAGGGCAAACCTGACAAAACCTTGGCATCCCCATGTGCCGAATCTCTGTTCTCCTGATCGTGCTGGTGCTGGCGCTGGCCGGTTGCCAGAGCCCGAAAAAGAAAGGGCCCGAGAAGAAGGTGCCCGATCGCTCCTCTCCGGCGCTGCGGGACGACGCAAGCGATGTTGATTTCCAGGCTTTTGTCGGACGGCTGAAGGAGGCGGTGGCGGCCCGCGACATGACCACCCTGGCCGGGATGATGACGCCGGATTTCGCCTTTGTGCTTGGGGGCAGCCCGGGCGAGGACCGCAAGGGCGACGGTGTTTTCCAGTACTGGGACGAAAACAATCTTTGGATCGAGCTGGAAGGCATCCTCTCGGAAAAATTCGTCGAGAGCGGCGGGTTCATGGTTGCCCCCCCGCAGTTTGTCACCACGCCGGACGCCTATCACGGCTACCGCGCCGGGATCAAACGAATCGGCGGAAGCTGGAAATTCGTTTATTTCGTGAACGGCTGATGCCGCCGTCGCCCGAGCCCGGGGATGCGCTCGCCGGTTTGCCTCATCGCGCGCCCTTCGTCTTCATCGATGCTGTCCGGGAGATCGACCCGGCCGGGCGGAGCGAATGCGAGGTCACTTTTCCGGAAGATCATCCCATGTTTTCCGGGCATTTCCCCGGGAACCCGCTCGTGCCGGGCGTGATTCTGACGGAAGCGCTGGCGCAGGCGGCCGGGATCGCGGCCGCGGCGGGCTGCGCCGGAACACTGAAGCCGCTCTTTCTTCTCTCGGGCATTCGCGCGCTGAAGTTTTTGCGCCCGGTGCGGCCGGGCGAGCTTGTCCGGCTGTCAGCGGAGAAGACGGGCGAGATGGAGGGTCTCCGGCAGTTTCGCGTCATCGCCACCGTCGGCGACGGCGCCGTTGCGGAAGGGCAGATTATCCTGAGCGAAGCCCGGGCGGACCAGCGCCCACCGCTCTAGGGTGGCGGCGTCGTTGAGGAAGGAGGAGGCGGTGGGACGCGCCCGGCGTCGGGAATGGTTGCGTGCAAATCGTAGATCGCGCCCCAGTCGCCTCGATCGACGCGCCCGGTCAATCGTTCCCAGGGCCGGGTGCTGCCCGGATAATGTTTCTTCTCTTCCCGGCCCCAGAAGAGGTAGCGAACGTTCAGTTCGCGGGCGAGCTCCTGCCAGTTGGGCGCGCCCATCATGAGAGCCCGCAGCTTTTCGCTGGTGACGTCGTACTTGAAACCCTGCGTCCAAAGATGGCCGGGATACCCGAGCACCATTTTGCGTCCGTGCAGCAGGACCGGGTGATCAAAGGTGGGATGCGCGGCAAACCGCTCCTCCACCGGCAAGCGCTCGAGGGCCTGGCCGACACCGGCGTAATAGGAACGGCTGATGAGTTCAAAGCCGGGCCGGCCAGCGGCAAGCCCGCCCATGAGCGAGACAAAGCCGGAACCGAAGAGAGCCAGGCAAACGCCGGCGCGCAGCGGGAAAGACCAGCGCGCAATCAATTCCGTCCAAAGAAAAGGGAGCACCAGGAAATAAGCCCAGATCATGATCTTGGTGTTGTCCCAGGCCCAGGGGGCGAACTTGACCAGGGCCGCGAGCAAAAAGATGGCGGAACCGGGGACCACGAAGGCGAAGGCGAGAGGCGGATCCGCCCGGCCATGCAGGCCGAGGGACGGCGGGTCCCAGCGGAGCCGGAGCGGCCCGGAGTCAAAACGCAGGCCAAAGACCCGCGCGAGGAGGATCAGCCAAAGCGGCAGAAGCAAACCGAAATTGACCAGCCAGAACTCCAGGAACGGCCGCCCAAACTCGCCGTTTGCCTGCACCCAGCCAGGCGCCCATTCCAAGAACCGAGCCGGCGCGAAAACCGTCGCTTACCTGATACATGAGGAAGGCGGCGGGCAGGAAAGCGAGGCCAACCAGGCGGAGCAGGCGCAGACGGAGACCGTTGCTGCCGAAAAGAAACCAGAAGGCGAGGACGAAGCTCAGGGCAAGGAAGGTGTGGACGTGAAAGAGCGGCAGGGTCGCGTAGAAAAAAAGCTCGAGAGCGAAGGGGAGAGGGGGAGCGGAGGCGCCGTTCCGGTCGAAAAAGCGGCGCCGCCATTGCAGCAAGAGCAGCAGACCGGCCGGGATGGCATAAAGCAGTCCGCGCTGGGTCACGAACATGGCGAGTGGAATGCTTTTCCAGCCGATCTGCGGCACGCCCTGGTAATCGAGCCACTGGCCGGTGGCGAAAATCTGGAACCCGGCCAGACCGCCGTTGAAAAGAAAACCGGCGACGCCGAACGGGCCGCCCCAGCGCCAGAAAGCATAAAAGGTGGCGATGGACGCGATCAGTCCCGTCCAGACCAGCCCCGCCCGGAGATCGACCTGGAGCAGGAGAAGAAAGGCGTTGAAGAGATCGGCCCCGGCCGGGTAACGCAGTTTGCTGAAGACGTAGATGGGGCTGTCGGGCCAGAGGAGCACGCCGCTGGCGAAGTTGTTGATGTGCGCGAGATGAAGGGCCAGATCGCCGAGGTTGTTCGGCGATTGGATGCGCAGGACGTCGCCGTCGTGATAAAGCAACCAGCAAAAAGAGCGGAGCGCGAAGAGGGCAAAGCAGCCGCCAAGGAGCCAGAGCCAGAGCACACGTCCGCCGGTCGGCGCCGGCACGCCGGCCGCGGCGGCGGCCTGCGCGCGCAGGAGCCGTTTTTGCGCCCGGCGGGACAATGGTCGCGCCGGTGTTGGAGGTTCGGCAGCCGACACCGGGTCGGCCGGCGCGCCGGGACGCGCGGTGAAACGAAACGCGAGGAAGGCCACGACCAAACCCAGGACCGCCGCGGCGACCGCCTTGGAAACGTCGAGGCCACCCGCCATGCCGAGCAGGAGCGCGCCGACCGTGGCCGCGTTGACGAAAGCAAGCCCGGCGGAAAACGATTTCATCGGCCGGGCCGGCCCGGTGTGTCCGCGCCGCGCCCCTTGAATTCAGGGGTGCGCCCCGCGAAAAACTTCTGAAAAACCGGTGCCCGCAGATAGAGACGCGACGTGTCCTGGTAGGGCCGGATGCGAAGCGGCTCGGTGAAATAGGTGTCGCGTAACCGGGCCTCCACCTCCTTGATCTTTGCCTCCTGCACGAGCAGGAAATCGGCGTCGAGGGTGCCGGGCAGATTATCCTGCTCGTAATAGCCGACCCGGGTGAAATCGCCCAGGACCCAGGGGAGAGGATAGGAGCTGGGCCGGATGAGATGGCCCACGAGATGATAATTGGCGGGATCTTCCCGGGCGAGAGCCAGGAGCGGGTCGGTCAGCCGATTAATCTCCGAGTAGGTCTGCACGTAGACGTACGGTTCCTTGTCGTCTTCATAATGGAAGAAGTTGAGCCAGATGGAGTGGCCAAGCGACCAGGCGAGGAGAAGGCTGGCGAAAAGGACGGCGAGACGGGGCAGCCGCGCAAAAAGGGCGAGGACGCCGGCCCCGAAAAGAAAAAGAAGGGGCCAGACCATGCTGATGATGCACCAGGGCGTCTTGTAAGGAACGATGCTATAGGCGGCGAGCACGCCCACCCCGTAGATGGCGAGATAACGCAGGGCGACGTTGCGCAGTGTCTGGCAAAAGACGCAGAAGAGGAGGCCGAGCCCGACCGGAATCTCGTAGCGCCCGATGAGCATCAGCCAGTACCACCAATCTTTCTCGTGGCCGTTGCCGGCCTTGCCGGTCTCGAACCAGGCGGAAAAGGTCAGGTAAAGGCCTTTCACCCCCTCCCAGTTGAAGAAGGTGCCGGAATAAAAGAAGACGACGAGAAAAATGGCGCTGAGAACGGCGAGAGCGAGATCGAGGAAACTCCATTTCTGCTCGGCCCGGTCAAAGTCGGGCAGGGGCGTGATTTTCTGCGAGACCACCGCGACCGGGAAGGCGAGGAGGACGCAGCCGAGGTGAATGATGTAGGTCTCCTTGGTCAGGACCATGCCGGCCAGGCCGAGGAAGGTGGCCCAGAGATAGGAGCGGGCGCCGGTTTTCCAGAGGCCGAGAAGGCCCAGGAGGAAGAGCATGTTGAAGAGGAGAAGCCAGACCTCGTGGATGGAGTAGCGGCCGTAGAAAACGAACGCGGGCGAGACGGCCATGGCGAGCGCGGCCAGAAGGGCGGCGCCGCGCCCGACCACGACCTCGTAGCGCAGGGCGAGGAAAACACAGCCAAGACTGCCGAGCGCCACCGGGAGCCGGATGGCCCAGAGGTTGCGCCCGAAGAGCGATTCGAAAAGGAAAAGAATATAGAAGTGGAGTGGGCCGTGATAGTTGGTCGGGTCGTAGCGATAAAATCCCGTCCGGGTCATCTGGTCGACGAACCAGCCGTTGATGCCCTCGTCGAAATGCGGGGCCTTGATCCCGAGAAAAAGAAAGCGCAGGGCGGCGGCGAGCGCGAGGATCAGCCAGGGCGTCCACCGATTTTCCGCGAAGGCCTCCCACCAGTCGTGGAACCGGGGAGAAACCGCTGGCGCCCCCTTCCCACCCCTGCTAGTAGGGCCTGCGATGCGCATTTTGGTCACCGGTGGCTGCGGATTCATCGGGAGCAATTTCATCCGTTATATCCTGCAACATTACAAGCAGACGTACGTCAGTAATGTGGATGTGCTGACCTACGCGGGGAACCCGGCCAACCTCGACGGGGTGGCGGAGGAATACGGCGATCGCTACGAATTCACCCGGGCCGATATTGCGGCCCCTGCGGCGATCGAGGCGCTCATGGCGAGCCATCCCTTTTTTGCCGTGGTCAATTTCGCGGCCGAATCGCACGTCGATCGCAGCATCGATTCGCCCCAGAACTTTGTGCATACCAACGTCGTCGGCACCAGCGTGATGCTCGACGCCGCCCGGCGCCACGGCGTGCGCCGGTTTGTCCAGGTCTCGACCGACGAGGTTTACGGCTCGCTTGGCGCCACCGGCCGTTTCACCGAACAATCGCCCCTCGAGCCCAGCTCGCCTTATTCCGCGAGCAAAGCCGGGGCCGACCTGATCGCGCTCGGTTTTCACAAGACCTTCGGGCAGGAGGTGGTGGTGACCCGTTGCTCGAACAATTACGGGCCGTATCAATTCCCCGAGAAATTGATTCCGCTCATGATCATCAAGGCGATGCGCGGCGAGCCGCTCCCGGTCTACGGCGACGGCCTGAACGTGCGCGACTGGATCCACGTGGAAGACCATTGTGCCGGGGTCATTGCCGCCCTTTTCGAGGGGAAACCGGGCGCCGTCTATAATTTCGGCGGGAACAGCGAGATGCCGAACCTGGAGGTGGTGAAGCTGATTCTCGATCGGCTGGGCAAATCCCACGATCTTATCAGTTACGTGACTGACCGGCTCGGGCATGACCGGCGTTACGCCATCGATTCCTCCTTTGCCCTCCAGGAGCTGCGGTGGAAACCGCTGCACACCTTTCGGGAAGGCCTGGAATCGACCGTCGACTGGTATCTGCGGAACGAGCCGTGGTGGCAGCCGCTCCTGGAACGGACCGGCCGCTACTAGTTGGGCCTGTTCTGGTTCGGGTAGGGCACCGGGACGGGGCCGGATGGCTTCGTTTTGCCGCCGCCGGTCGGGCCTTTTCGTGGGACCATGTCCCGGACTTTGACGCTGTTTTTCCTCGCCTTTTTGGTGTTCTTCATGCTGGTTTGGGTTTCCCCCATCCTATGAACCCGAGTGCGGTGAAGGCAAGAAGGAGCTAGTTTTCACGGCACACGCCCGAAAACCCCCTCATTTCCGATTACTGCGATGAGAAAGGGCCAGCACTTGATCTGCTGGTCCCGTGGAACGAGATAATCGACTAATTGTGAACATTTTACTGGTGGAGGACCACGCGGATACGCGGATCGTATTCACAAACCTGCTGCGACGCTGGGGGCATTACGTTTTCCAGGCGGCCCGGGTGGATGAGGCGTTGACCCTGCTGGGCGACCTTCGCTTCGATCTTCTCATCAGTGATATCGGCCTGCCGGACGGGGAAGGGTTTGCCGTCGCGGAAGCCGCCAAGAAACAGCCGTCGCTGCGGGCGGTCGCCGTGACCGCCTGGGGCACCGATGGAGACAAGGAACGCGGGCGCCAGGCCGGCTTTGATTATTACCTGACCAAGCCGATCGACTTCGGGCGGTTCCGCCGGGTCCTGGCGGAATGTTCCATCCGCCCGGGCAACGGTTCGGCGCCGGTCACGGCGGAAACCTGATTTTCCCGCTTCGCCCCGGGGAGAGACCGGCTATTTTGGCCCGCGTGACGACAAGCGGGAACATTGTCATCGTGGGGAGCGGCGGCCGGCTGGGCGCGGCTCTGCATCGTGGCTTCGGGCAAAAAGCGATTGGTTTTTCCCGGGCCGACCTTGATCTGGCGCGGCCGGGAGAGATCAGCCGGCGACTGGACCCGCTGGAGTTCGGGGTGGTGATCAACTGCGCGGCGCAGACCAACGTGGACCGGTGCGAAACGGAAAAGGCGGAAGCCTTTCGGATCAACGCCGAGGCGCCGGGTGAGCTGGCAGCCTTGTGCAGGGAAAAGGGCGCGCGCCTGGTGCACATTAGTACCGATTACGTTTTCGACGGGGAGAAAACGACTCCTTACACCGAGGAGGACGAGGCACGGCCCCTCAGCGTTTATGGCGAATCGAAACGGGCCGGCGAGGAAGCCGTTCTGGCTCAGGATCCGCGGCACGTGGTCGCGCGGGTCTCCTGGGTCTTCGGGCCCGACCGTCCGAGCTTTGTCGATGCCATGATCGAGCGGGCGCTGGCCTCGGAGAAGGTGGAAGCGATCGCGGACAAGTTTTCCACGCCTTCCTACACGATCGACCTGGCCGGGATGCTGGCGGCGGTGCTCGACCATCCGGAAGCGGCGGGGTTGCTGCACCTGGCCAACGATGGGGCCTGCAGCTGGCAGGAATATGCCCAATGGGCGCTCGACTGCTGCGTCCGCGAGGGGTTCCCCCTGAAAACACGGACGGTGGAGCCGCTCCGGCTGGCGGACCTGCGTGCCTTCAAGGCCCGCCGCCCTGTTTACACCGTGCTCGCCACAAAAAAATTCCAGGGACTTACCGGAATGCAACCGCGCCCTTGGCGGGAGGCCGTGGCGGAGTATGTTGCCCGACTACCCCGGAAATCATGAAAAAAATGAAATGGATGCTGCTGATCGTGACCGGGCTGGCGCTGACCGCGCCGGCGCGGGCGGAATTGAAATGGGACCAAAAGGAGATCGAACTTCGACCCGGACTTAACGACGAGACGGCGGTGGCCCATTTCAAATACGAGAACACCGGGCCGAACCCGGTGACGGTGAAGGCGATCAAGGCTTCCTGCGGCTGCACCGTGCCGTCGTTGAAATCCGACAAGATCGCGGCGGGCGACAAGGGAGAGCTGACCGCCACCTTCAAGATCGGCAACCGCACCGGAATCCAGCAGAAATCGGTGGTGGTGCACACGGACGACCCGGCCAACCCGACCCATGTGCTGATGCTCAAGGCGTTCATCCCTTCCCTGCTCGAGATCCAGCCCGTCTTTGTGAACTGGAGCCCGAATGAACCGCTCGAACCGAAGGTGATCACGGTAAAGGCTGGGAAAGATGCGCCGGTCAAGGATCTGACCGTGGTTTCCTCGAGTGCCGATTTCGACACGGCGGTCAAGGCCGACCGCAAGGCGCGCGAGTGGAAGATCAGCGTAACACCGAAAGACAACTCGCAGACGCGCGTGGCCACCCTCACGATCAAGCCGGACCAACCCGCTTCCGGGAAGGTTTTCTACGCCAGCGCGCGGGTCACCAAGGCCCAGTAGACCCTGGTTTCGCGCAGCGCCGACGTGATGGTGCACGTGCTCGATTCGCGGCAGCTCGGCCGGCCCGGGATCATTGCCGCGACCGCGCTCGAGACGAACGCCGGCGTGGCCCTGTTTGATACCGGTCCGGAGTCGACCTTCGAGAACATTGCGGGGGAACTGCGCGAGTTGAACATGAAGCCGGAGGATGTCCGGCATGTTTTCCTGAGCCACATTCACCTGGATCATGCCGGGGCGGCGTGGCGGTTTGCCCGGCTCGGTGCGACCGTTTATGTCCACCCGCGCGGCGCGCCGCATCTGCTCGATCCGCGTCGCCTGGTTGAGTCAGCCACGCGCATCTTCGGCGACCAGATGGAAAAGCTCTGGGGTCGGGTGGAGGCGGTGCCGGCGGAATCACTCCGCGTTTTGGAGGACGGAGCTGTGGTTGATCTCGGGAGCTGCCGGGTGCGGGCGCTGGCCACGCCCGGCCATGCCAGCCATCACCATGTCTATCACTGGGACGATTCTCTTTTTGGCGGCGATGTCGCCGGTGTCCGGCTGGGGAGCGGACCGCCCATCCCGCCCTTTGTGCCGCCGGAACTCGAGGTGGAGCAATGGCTGGAGTCAATCGACCGGATGCGGGGTCTCGACGTTGCCCGGATGTTTCTCCCGCACTTCGGTGCGGTCCCGGGACCGGTGGCGCCGCACTTTGACGCCTTAGAGGAACGGGTGCGGCGTTGGTCGGCCTGGTTCGGCGAAAAGTTTCGCGCCGGGCGGAAGGCGGAGGAGTTGTTCGGGGAGTTCGCGGCCTTCGAGGCGGACGAACTGGTGCGCGGGGGAGCGACGCCGGAAGGGGTGGATGATTACGAGGCGGCGGACCCGAGCGCGATGGCGGTGACGGCGGGTCTGCGTTACTGGCGGAAACGGCTGGAGGTCGCGCCGGGGTCCGCGGTGCGGTAGAGTGCGCCAATGGGCTCCACGATCCGACAGATGTTTCTGCTCCTGCTGCTGGCGCTGCTGCCGGCGGCCGGACAGGCGCTTTTTCTGCGCGAGACCGTCCCCTGGACCGCGGCGGCGCGGGCCACGGACGAGCTGGAGATCCAGGCGGCCCTGGCCCTGGGCGACAAGGTGCTTTGGGTGGATGCGCGCACGGACCGTGAGTTTGAAGAGGAACATATCCCGGGCGCGGTGCAGCTGAACGAGGACCGCTGGAACGAGTTGCTCCCGCAGATTTTCATGAACTGGTCGGCCGACAAGACCGTGATCGTCTATTGCGACAGCGAGCAGTGCAACGCCAGCCGGGATGTGGTCCGGCGCCTGCGCAAGGAGGCCGAGCTGGAGAATGTCTTTGTGCTCAAGGATGGCTGGAAAGCCTGGCGGGAGGCGCAGCCATGATTTGGCGCGCGCTCGACCTGGTCGCCGGGGGACTGTTCATCTGGGCCGGGGTGCTCAAGGCCCTTGATCCGGGCGGTTTTGCCGAAGACATCTTCAATTACCGCATGCTTCCCTGGACGGTCGGCCTGCTCTTTGCCTTTCTGCTTCCGTGGCTGGAGATTTTTTGCGGGCTGGCCCTGGTCCTGCGCCGTCTTTATGCCGGGGCGCTGGCGACGCTCCTGCTCCTCGTGATCTTTTTCACCGGGGCCACCGTGGCGGCGCGTGCGCGGGGACTCGACATTTCCTGCGGCTGCTTCGGGAAGGCGAGCATGGGCTGGAACTTTTGGGTGCACGTGAGCGTGCTCGCGGGCTTGTTCGGCCTTCTGCTTCTCCTGGCCTGGCGCCACCAGCGCGCCCCGGGGAGGCCGGGATCAGCGTAAACGCCGGGCGAACCGCACGGCTATTCCCACTCGATCGTGGAGGGGGGCTTGCTCGAGATATCGTAAACCACCCGGTTGACGCCTTTGACCTCGTTGATGATCCGGCTCGAGATGCGGGCGAGGACGTCATAGGGCAGCCGGACCCAGTCGGCTGTCATGCCGTCGCGGCTTTCCACCACGCGGAGGGCAATCGTGTTCTCGTAGGTGCGCTGGTCGCCCATGACCCCGACTGATCGAACCGGCAAAAGGACGGCAAAGGATTGCCAGACGCGATAGTACCAGTCCGACGATTCCATCTCGCTTTCGACGATGGTATCGGCGTCGCGCAGGATGCGAAGATGCTCGGGCGTGACCTCGCCGAGAATGCGCACGGCCAGGCCGGGGCCGGGGAAAGGCTGGCGATGGACCACCTCCTTGGGCAGGCCGAGCTGGAGGCCGGCCTGGCGAACCTCGTCCTTGAAGAGTTGGCGGACCGGTTCCACCAGCTCGAAATGCATTTTCTCGGGAAGACCGCCGACGTTGTGATGGCTCTTGATGAGCGAGGCGGGATTGCCGGCGATGGCCACGCTCTCGATCACGTCCGGGTAAAGGGTGCCCTGGGCCAGGAAACGGTAGCCGCCATGTTCCTTGGCGCCGGCGGCCTTGTCCTCTTCGAGAAGCTCAACCGTCGCCTCCTCGAAGACCTTCACGAATTCGTTCCCGATGATTTTGCGCTTGGTTTCGGGATCTGTCACCCCACGCAGGAGGGCCAGGAACCGTTCCGAGGCATCCACATACTTGAGGCGGACATGGAAATTTTCGCCGAAGACGCGCTGGACCACTTCTTCCTCGCGCGCGCGCAGAAGCCCGTTGTTGACGAAGATGCAGGTGAGCTGGTCGCCGATCGCCTTGTGCAACAGGGCGGCGGTGACGGAGGAATCGACGCCGCCGCTCAGGCCGAGCACGACTTTTTCGCGGCCGACCCGGGCGCGCACCTGCGCGCAGGCCTCTTCGATGAACGAGCCCATGGTCCAGTCCATGCCGCAGTGGCAGATGTGGTAGATGAAATTCTGGAGGATCTCCTTGCCGCGCGGGGTGTGGTGCACCTCCGGGTGGAACTGGAGGCCGTAGAGCATGCGCGCGGGATCCTCAATCGCGGCGTAGGGCGAATTTTCCGTATGGGCGGCCGTCTCGAACCCCTGTGGGAGCCGGGTGACCTTGTCGCCATGGCTGTTCCAGATGTCGACCAGTTCGCCGACGCCTTCGAAGAGGCGGGAAGCCTTGGCTACGTGCAGGAGACCGGCGCCATACTCCCGGTGGGTGCTGTGTTCGACTTCACCCCCGAGGTGGTGCGCCATCAGTTGCATGCCGTAGCAAATGCCCAGGATGGGAAAACCGAGCCCGAAAATGGCCGGGTCGATCTGCGGGGCGTTCCGATCGTAAACGCTGGAGGGTCCGCCGGAGAGAATGATGCCGTTGGGCTGCGAAGCGCGGACTTCCTCCGCAGTGATGTCAAAACGGACGATCTCGGAGTAAACCTGGCACTCGCGAATGCGCCGGGCGATGACCTGGGTGTACTGCGACCCGAAGTCGAGAATCAGGATCTTCGAATGACGTTTCGACCCCGCCTCGTTCACGGGGTGGGCAGGGGACGCGCCGAATCGCGGTCATCCACGAAGGGATCGTCGCTGCGGTCGATCGGGCCGAGGCGGCCTTCGCCGGTGAAGCCCCGCTGCAGTTGGTCGCCGACCTCCTCGGGGGTCGGCCCCTCATTGGCGCAACTGCCCAGGATCAGCCCGGCCGCGAGCAGGGCGGCAGGCAGGACGAGTTTCATCGCGCTAGATTAGGAGGCGGCCCCTGCTTTGCAAGAAAATGCCGCATCCCTTTGCCCACTCTCCCCGGTTTCGCGTAGATTCCCTCTGCCGATGCATGCTCCCAACCGCCGGCTGATCGATCCCGACCTTCTGCTCGAGGGTTATCGGCTCGGTATTTTTCCGATGGCCATGGAGGATGGCTCGTTGCAGTGGTTTTCGCCGGAACCGCGGGGCGTCCTGCCGCTGCGCTCGTTTCACCTGCCGGCCAGCCTCGAGCGGACCTGGCGCCGGGGCCTTTTCGAGATCCGGGTAAACACGAGCTTCGGCGAGGTGATCCGTGCCTGTGCCACCCGCGAGGAAACCTGGATCGACCAGCAGATCATCGAGAGCTACGAGAAGCTCCACGAGCTGGGCTTTGCCCACTCGGTCGAGGCCTGGCGGGAGGGAGCGCTGGCCGGCGGTCTTTACGGTGTCTCGCTCGGCGGCGCTTTTTTTGGCGAATCAATGTTCCACCGGGTGCGCGACGCCTCCAAGATCGCGCTCGTCGGGCTGGTCGAACGGCTGCGGGCCCGGCGTTTCACCCTGCTCGACACGCAATGGCTCACGCCGCACCTGCGGCAGTTCGGCGGCGTCGAGGTTTCCCGGGCGCAATACCTTCATCTGCTCGGGCGGGCCGCCGCTCTTCCGCGCAGCTTTGCCTGAAGCGGACGGTTATTTGACGCGGCGGCCGTGTTTCACGATCACGTCGACCCGTTGCAGCAGGTCGATGTGGCGCAGGACGTCGCCTTTCACGGCAATGATGTCGGCATATTTTCCGACGGAGACCGAGCCATAGTCCTTGTCCACCTTCATCTGCACGGCGGGCCAGTAGGTGGCGGCGCGGAGGGCCGTCATCGGATCAACCCCGAGGTGGTTCACCCAGGCGTCGAGTTCCTTCCAGGTGGAGTTGCTGTGGAACTTCATGGGAATGCCGCTGTCGGTCCCGATCAGGAGCACGGCGCCGGCCTCCTGTAACTGCCGGAACTTGTTGCGCACGGTCTTCGCCCGCAGCGGGGTGATCTGGTAGTAGCTCAACTGCCCGGGGTGCGTGATCGAGCGTTTGATGTCGGCCACGATATCGTCCGGCACGCCCGCATACGCGTCGGGATCGTCCAGTTGCTCGGGATTTTCCACCAGGTTTTCATAATTGATGAAGCCTTCAATGGTGGGGCACCAGAAAAGCGGCCCCAAACTCATCTGGGCCGTCCGCGCCGCCAGCGCCTTGAGCACTTCGTCGGGATAACCAGGCGCGGTGGAAAGGCCGGTGTGCTCGAAACAATCGGCCCCGGCAGCCAGTCCTCGGACGATTTCCTCCGGGCGATGCCCATGGGCCACCACCGGCAGCTTGTGCAGGTGCGCCTCGTCCACCACCGCCTTCACTTCCTCCATCGTCATCAGGTCCTGGTCGATCAGCTTGATGATGTCGACCCCGGCCTGGGCGAGTTTCTTCACCTTGGCCCGGCCATCGGCCGCGCCTTTTACGCCCCAGCGAAACGCTTCCGTGTTGGGATAAGGCTCGTGCTGGAGGAAAGGACCGGAGACGTAAAGCGTGGGACCGGGGATCTCCCCTTTCTTGATCCGGTCCCGCACCTGGATGCTTTCCTCCAGCGGCGCCCCGAGGTCACGGGCGCTGGTGACGCCGGCGAGGAGAAGCTGTTTCGCGGCCGCGGGCATGATCTCGGCCCCGAGTCGTTTGAGATATGTCCGGTCCCAGTGATCATAGTCCGAATGGCCGAGCAACATGGTGTGCACGTGGCAGTCCCAGAGGCCGGGGAGCACGGTCATGCCTTCGGTGGAGATGACTTCGGCGCCCGGCGGCACCGGGAGGGTGGTCACCGTGCCGATGGCGGAAATTCGGTCGTTCTCGACCAGGACGACGCTGTTGGCCAGGGGCGGGCCGCCAAACCCGTCGACGAGGCGTCCACCGACCAGCGCGAGCGTTTTCGCCTCGAGAGCGGATGAAACAAAAGCGGCGAGAAGGAAGAGAAGAGAGAGCGTGCGCGGCAGCATGCCGGGACGCTACGCCAGCGCGGGCCTGCTGACGAGTTGGGAAATCATTTTTTGGGAGCGAAGGCCGTGACCGCAAAGAAGTTGTGGCTCTGCCCGGCCCCGATATGCTGCACGGGTGAAAGTAAAGGTGACGGTGACTCCGAAGGCGGCCGTGCTCGACCCGCAGGGCGCGGCGGTGCGCGAGGCCATGCAACATCATGGTTTGCCCGAGGTGAAAAGCGTGCGCATCGGCAAGTACATGGAGATCGAGCTGGAGGAAGGCGTGGCCGATGCCGAACAGCGCCTGCATGCCCTTTGCCGCGATCTCCTTTCCAACCCGGTCATCGAGGACTACGAGCTGCGCACGGAGGAAGAGCGGTGAAATTTGCCGTGGTCCGGTTTCCCGGCTCGAACTGCGACCAGGATTGTGTCGCCGCGCTCGACGGTCTTGACGGGGTGACGGCTGATTACGTCTGGCATAAGAATGATTCGTTGGCCGGTTTCGACGCCATTGTCATTCCGGGCGGTTTTTCCTACGGCGATTATCTGCGCACCGGGGCCATTGCCACCTTCTCGCCGATCATGAAAGCGGTCGCCCGGGCCGCGCAGGAGGGCATGCTGGTCCTCGGCGTCTGCAACGGTTTCCAAATCCTCTGCGAAGCCGGCCTGCTTCCCGGCGCGCTCGTCCGCAACCGCGGGCTCCGTTTCATCTGCGAGATGGTGACTCTCCGGGTGGAGGTTCCCGACTCGCCTTACACGCGCGGTTGTCCCGAGGGAACCCTGCTGCGGCTCCCCATTGCCCACGGGGAGGGCTGCTTTTTCGCCGGTGAAGAGGTCCTGCGGGAATTAAATGCCAACCGCCAGGTGCTGGTTCGCTACTGCGATGAACAGGGGCAGGTCACCCCCGCCGCGAACCCGAACGGGTCCGTCGAAAATATCGCGGGCATCTGCAACCGGGCCCGCAACGTCTTTGGGCTGATGCCGCATCCCGATCGCGCCTGCGCCACCGCGCTCGGCAGCAGCGATGGCCTTACGATCTTTCGTTCCATGATCGCTTCCGTGCGCGAACAGGCGGCGCGCGCCGCCTAGCTTCCCTTGGTCCCCGGGATCTTTGTCACCGGTACCGACACAGGAGTCGGGAAAACCGTCCTGGTTACGCGGCTCCTGCGCCAACTTCGTGAGGAGGGAATCCGGGCCGCCGGCTTCAAGCCGATCTGCTGCGGCGACCGGGGGGACGCCGAACGCATCCTGGCCGAAAGCGCAGGCGGTTTCACCCTCGACGAAATCAATCCCTGCTGGCTGCGCACACCGGCCGCGCCGTTCACTGCGGCACAGATCGAGAAGCGGGAGGTGGCGATCGTGCCGTTGCTGGAGGCATTTCGCCGTTTGCAGGCGAAAACCGAGGTGGTCGTGGTCGAGGGCGTCGGCGGCTGGCTGGTGCCACTTGGGCGTGGCCTCTATGTGGCCGATCTCGCGGCGGCGCTGGCGCTCCCGGTCATCGTGGTGGTGGCCAACCGGTTGGGCTGCCTGAACCACGCCTTTCTCACCCTGGCCGAGGTCGAACGCCGGGGATTGTCCTGCGCCGGGATGGTCTGCAACCGGATCGGCGAAGAAAATGTGGCCACCGCGACCAACGAGCGGGTGCTTGGCGAGCTGGCGAAGGCGCCGCCGCTGCCCTTTCCGGAGGCCGGCGGGGGGTTGTCCCGGGAATGGCGTAACAGCCTCGGATTTTCGCCGCCGGTGTAAAGCCGTCGGTGTTGCGAAAACGACACAAGTGTCAGCATTCTTTACACTTTTTGCCGACACTCCGAAGGGCGCTACGAGGGAAGAAGGGTGGTGGCACCTCCATTGCTAAATGAAACGGCACAACCCTTATGCTCCTTCAAAAAACCCTGCACATGAATCAAGCCGCCGCGGAATGCCGTTCCCGCCTGGCCAGCATTCAGTCGTATAGCCGCCAATTCGTCATGGTGACGAAGGCGACGGTGACTTCGTCCAAGACGATGGATTTCAGCTTCCGGGGGCCGCTTGGCTTCCAGGCCAGCACCATACTGATGGGCCAGGAAACCGGTGACCCGAACCAGTACGCGTTCGAGTCGGCCGGCGGTAACATCGAGATCATGGGCCTGGTCGATTTCACGGAGGTGCGCCCGCATTGCACCGAGGTGACCCTGGCGGTGCATTACGAGCTGAAGAACAAATTTTTCGCGTGGCTGGACCGTCGTTTCCACTTTGTGGACGCGTTCCTGAACGCCGAGTTGCGCAGCATCCGCTCGCACTTCGAGGGAATTGCGGCGCCGATCACGGAGAGCTATCCCGCCCTGGCGATGCTCGAGCCGGCTCACGCCTAGCAACATTTCTGCAGCAGATAGAGGGCGCGAAGTTGGGGGACTTCGCGCTCTTTTTCTGTACCGGGACGATGCTCAGGAAAGGCGCACGGCGCGGGTCTTGTCGAGGCGAAGCACGTCGCCCTTTTTCAAGGCCACTCGCACCTTGGGATCCCGGATCTTTTCGCCATTAAGCTGGACGCTGCCCTGTTCCAGGAGACGACGCGCCTCGGTCTTTGACTTCGCGGTCTGGAACGATTCGGCGTAGACCTGCACCACCAGCGCGGCCGCCTCGGTTGCGTCCGACGGCGCGGCGAAGGCTGGCAGGTCCGCTTCGGCCAGCCTTTTTTCGCTGAAGCGGGCATTCCAATCGGCCAGCACGCGGGCGGCGGTGTCGGCTCCGTGGTAGGTCTGCGTGATTTCGCGCGCCAGCTCCTTCTTGGCCTCGAGCGGGTGCATCCCGGGCGCGGGCGTGCGCCCGAGCAGCAGTTCGTAGTAGCGCGCCATGAGGGTGTCGGAAATGCTCATGATCTTGCCGAACATTTCCGGGGCGGGTTCGTTCACCCCGACGTAATTGTTCAGGCTCTTGCTCATTTTCATCGAGCCATCGAGCCCTTCCAGGATCGGGACGAGCAGGACCACCTGCTGCGGTTTGTTCTCGGCCTTTTGCAGGTCGCGCCCGACCAGAATATTGAAAAGCTGGTCCGAGCCCCCCAGCTCGACGTCCGCCTCCACCATGACCGAATCCCAGCCCTGCATGATGGGATACTGGATTTCATGGGCCCGCACCGGCTGGTCCTGTTGCAGGCGCGTTTTGAAATCCTCCCGCTGCAGCATCTGCTGGAGGGTAACGCGGCTGTTGAGCTGGATGACCTGTTCAAAGGTCATCGGGCGGAACCATTCGCTGTTGTAAACGATGCGGGTCTTTTTCTCGTCGAGAATTTTCAGGGCCTGTTCGCGATAGGTCGTGGCATGCGCCTGCACCTGGGCGGGCGTCAACTGGGGGCGCGTGACCGACCGGCCGCTGGGATCGCCGATCAAGGCCGTGAAATCGCCGATGATCAGGATGGCCTCGTGGCCCAGGTCCTGGAACTGGCGCAGCTTCCGAATGGCCAGGGTATGTCCGAGATGAATGTCGGCGCTGGTCGGGTCCACCCCGAGCTTGACCCGGAGCGGGCGGCCCAGGGCGAGCTTGGCCTGAAGTTCCGCCGGACTGATGACCTGGGCGGCCCCGCGCGTGAGCAGGGCAAGGGCGTCATCAGGCATGGGAGCAGGAAAGAGATCGAGGCGGGCGCCTCATTTACTCTTGTTCAACAGCTCGCGCACCTGGTCAATCGTCAGCGGAGTGTCCTTTTGGCTCAGCGCTTTCTGGCTTTTGCCCTCGCCGAGGAAAGGGCGGGTGTTCCCATAGGACCGCACGGCCTGGCTGCGTTCGCCCTGGGCGGCGGCGCGGACCGGCGCCCGTTCCTGCGCGAGCGTGAGCTCCCGAGCCTGGTGGGCTCGGGTGGAACCATGGGCCACGGCCGAGCCGTCGCGGAAAAGAAAGGCCGCGTGTTGCCGGGAAGTGAATTCCGGCTGGACGGCAAAAGTCCGCAACGTCTTTTCCTTTTTCACCGTGAGCGCCCGGACACGGGCCTCCTTTCCGGCAAAGCCGCCGGCCCGGGCTTGAAAGGCCTTGGCTTGCGCGGGGTTTTGCAGCTCCGTGTCGGGCCGCAAAAGGCGGTCGATCAGTTTGCGTTCCTGTTCCTGCGCGAAGAGGGACCCGGTGAGGAAAAAGAGAAGGAAGGCGAGCGGCCGCACGAGGCGAACCTGCCGAAAGCCGGGGGAGTTTGTAAAGACAATTGTCCCCTTGGCGGGCCGCTCTACCAGTGCAGCAGATCGAGCAGGCGGCGGGCCCCGGCGGGCGGCCGGGCCTTGCCGCTCAGGATGGTCCCGGCGCGGACGCGCCGGCCGTAATACCGCGCGTTCGAGCTTTTCTGAGTGGCGATGACCGCGCCCTCCAGGGAAACGCCGGCGAAAAGGCCTTTGCTGCGGCTGTAGGTGTAGACCGCGGCGGTGGGCATGACGCCCGCCTGCAGGTTGCGCCCCACCGGGCCGGCGGCGGCGCTGAGATCAGCTCCCAGGGTCACGTTTCCCTCCTCGGCGAAGGCCTGCACCGCCTGCGGGGTGTTGAGCACGAAAACAAAATCGGTTACCTGCGCGCCAATTTGCAGGCCCCAGCCGGCTCCGCCCGTGCCGACAAAGGAAGGCCCCGACCAGTTGCCGGAGCGGGTCCGCGCGACCACCACACCCTGCCCGCCTTTTCCGCTCAGGCCAAAGCCGACCTTGATCACGCGCAGGATGGCAAGGCCGCGCGCGTCGCTCAAGACATTGGCCGGAATGGCGCTCTCGGGCATGCGGCGGAACTCGCGGATGATCTGGGCGGCTTCGTTCACGGTTTCCTGCGGCGTCGCGGCCTGGGCCGGGATGGGGCAGAGGGCGAGGAACAGGAGGGCGCAAAAAATCGTTCTCATCTGGTTGACCCTTCGAATCCGGACCGCGGCGCGGACGCTTTTTTTCCTTCGCCCGGCCCGTCGATCTTCTTTTCGCCCAGGCCCTGTTCGGCGCGTTTCTGCTGGTCGATAAACTCGGCGTGGGCGGAAGGGACGATGCCGGAGCCGTGGCAACGGGAAAATTCCTTGGTAAACTCCGCCCCGAAAAGAAAGATGGTGGTGGAATAGTAGACCCAGACCAGGATCAGGATGAGGGCACCCGCGGCGCCGAAACTCGAGGCCACGCTGCTGGTGCCGAGATACCATCCGATGAGCATTTTGCCGATGGCAAAGAGGACCGCGGTGACGGCGGCCCCGATCCAGACGTCCCGCCATTGAATGCGGACGTCCGGGAGCACTTTGTAGATCAGGGCGAAAAGAACCGTAAGGAGGATAATCGAGAGGACAAAATCCAGCGGGGCGGCAAAGGAAGGGAGCGGGAGATAGCCGCTCATGTAGTTGCTGATTGCCTGCAGGACGGCGCTGAGCACGAGCGAGATCATGAGGAGAAAGCCAATGGCAAGGACCATGGAGAAGGAGAGGAGATAGGTGCGGGCCATGGCGAACCACCCGCGTTTGCGGAGCCGCACGCCCCAGATGGCGTTGAGCGAGTCCTTGAGCTGGCCGAACACGCCCGAGGCGCCGAGGATCAGGGTGGCCACGCCGACGATGCTGGCCAGCAGGCTTTTGGGGCGGTCGCTCGAGGCCTGGATGATATTCTGGATCTCGCCGGCCGCCTTGGGACCGATCAGCCACTCAATCTGCTCGTAAAGCTGGCCGCGCGCCGCTTCCTCGCCAAAGAACAGGCCGGCACTGGCAATGACGATGATGACCAGCGGCGCCATGGCAAAGATCGAATAGTAGGCCAGGGCGGCGCTGAAGCGCAGGACCCGGTCCTCCGACCATTCCCGGTAGGTGGAAAGGAACATCGGTCCCCATGAACGCAGCCAATCAAATTTCGCTTTCTTTCCCATCTCCCTCTAAAACTACGGTCAGCGTCGCGCCGGTGCGCGTTTTTTTCACCATGGAAGACCCGATCATCGACCTGCAAAGCGATTCCTTTTTCATGCGCGAAGCGCTGCGGCTGGCGCAGAAGGCCTTCGCGGCCGGGGAAGTCCCGGTGGGCGCCGTGGTGGTGCAGGCGGGCCGGATCATCGGCCGTTCCCACAACCAGGTGGAGATGTTGAAGGACGCCACCGCGCATGCGGAAATGCTGGCCCTGACCCAGGCGGAAGCCGCCGTGGGCGACTGGCGCCTGGTCGACTGCGACCTCTATGTGACCAAGGAGCCCTGCCCGATGTGCGCCGGAGCCGCGGTGCATGTGCGGTTGCGCCGGGTCATTTTTGGATGTGCCGACGAGCGGGGCGGAGCCGCCGGAGGGCTGCTCAATCTCCTGCAATTGCCCGGGTTGAATCATCGCTGCGAGATCACGCCGGGCGTCCTGGCCGAAGAAGCGTCGGCGCTCCTGCGCTCGTTCTTCCAGGCGAAACGGGCCCGGACGGCCCCGGAGGCGTGAGCGGCCGCCGCGGCGCGGGTTGGAGGCGGGGATGGCTGCCTCGCAAGGACTCGAACCTTGACAAAGAGATCCAGAATCTCTCGTGCTACCATTACACCACGAGGCAAAATCGGGCGGGTGACAGGTAAGACCGTTCCCGGCCATCGCGCAAGTCGCGGGCCCGTGAAATTCCGGGCTTCTTAACCGTTCTCGCGGCGGTCGAGGACGATCTCGTCTCCCTCGCGCGCGGCTTCCACGGTCAGAGCCCGGCCGCTTTCCGCCACCTGCCGGCGGGCCGTCTTCACCATGCCGTCGATAAAAGCATCATCGTGGTTCGGGTCATGGTGAAAAAGCAGGAGCCGCTTCACCCCCGCGTCGAGCGCCAGCGAGATCGTGGCGCTGATATGGCCATGTCCCCAGCCCACTTTCTCCGGATATTCCTCGTCGGTATATTGGGTGTCGAGAAGGAGCACATCGGTGCCGGAAAGGAACTGGACCAGGCCGTCGCGTTCCTCCCGCGCGACCGAGGCCGCCTGCTCGATGCTGGCGTTTTCCCGCTCGGCCATCTGCCGCCGCAGGTGCTCGAACGGTTCGTTGTCCGGCAGATAAGCCACGGAGCCGCCGCTGGTGAAGAGGCGGAAGCCGCTGCAATTCCCAGGGTGATTTACGAAACGGGCGGCGATCCTGACCTGGCCGACCTGAAATTCCATTTCTTTCAGCTCGCGGATGGCCACGCAGCCGAAGACATCATGCAGTTTGACCGGGAAGAAGGGGTTCTCCATCTGTTCGGAAAGGATGGCGGCGAGACCGTTGCTGGCCCCTTCGTAACCGAGAATGTGGATCTCATTTTTCTTCTGGTAGGCGGGAAGAAAGAAGGGGAGGCCCTGGATATGGTCCCAGTGCGAATGGGTCAGGAGCATGGTCAGCTTGATCGGGCGCTCGCCAAATTCACGATCGAGGGAAAGGCCGAGCGGGCGGATGCCCGAGCCGGCATCGAGGACGATGATTTCGCCATCGGCCCGCAGCTCCACGCAACTGGTGTTCCCGCCGTAACCGATGGTGGACTGCCCCGGGACCGGGATCGAACCGCGCACGCCCCAGAGACGGAGGCGGGGTGCGGCCGGGTCCGGACTGGAAGAGGAACCGGTCAAAGCAGGAAGGGGGTTTGCGCCATGATCCGATTTTCCCGGCGCGATCCCGCGCGGCGGCCGGGTCCTGACCTGCTATTGGCGCGCGCGGCGCCCATCCAATTCATTCGTTTAGTTCCGGCGGTCGGCATTGTTGCGCGCGAAGTCTGTCATGCCCGCCAGCGTGAACCAAGTGTTTTTCGCGCGTCTTGTGTAGCGTGGAGCGAGCGGGCGACGCGCGCCATTTGGAAACAAAAACGGCCACCGGGCGAACCGCGGTGGCCGTTTCCGAGGAGAAACGATTTTTTAGCTGTCTTTGCGACGGCGGAAGATCGTGTTGGCAACCCCAATCATGCCAAGACCCAGCACGCCGATGATCGGCGCGAGAGCGGACATCTCCGGCACCGGCACCGCGACTGAGCCGATGTTGTCAACCGGCGTGCCGTCGTTGCCACCGCCGTTGCGGGTGGCCGAGGCGGCGAAGTTATCGGTGCGCTGCTGATTGGTGTTGGAGACGGCTGAGAAGATGCCGAGGGCGTTCGGGCCCACGATGCTCTCCTGGCCGATATAGGTCCAGGTCAGGTTGAAAACACCCGCGTCATCCATCGGCAGGACGGTGGAAGGCGTGGTCCCGATGAGCGAGGACGAGAAGGTCCAGTCCATCGGCTGCGCGTTGGAGCCGGGGACGAAACCGCCGAAATCATAAATCGTGAAATAATCGCCGGACTGCACCCGCTGGTCCAGGGTCGCATTGGCGGAATAGTTCCACTGGAAATTCGGGCCAACCGAAGCCGTGCTGTCGAAAGTGGGAATGATGTCCGCGGAGGCAGAAATCGCCATCCCTGTCGCTGCTAGTAAACCTAGAAAGTATGTCTTACGCATATAGTTTGGGTTGTTTCCATCCGTTATTTCAGTTTTGCGTCGCATCGTCAATAGAAAAGTCGTGCCACGGCTGAATAAATTTTTCCCACCCTTTCTCCGCGGTCTGTTCTAAAATCACCCCCGTGCCCGTTGCCGCCCCCGCCCACCACACCTCCAGCAACCACCCCGCGTCCCCTCAGCCGGGACGGTTCTCCTGGGAAAATGGGCTCGCCCTTTTCCTCTGGGCCTGGGCCATCTGGAGCTGCGCCGAGCACTGGGAAAACAACCCGAACTACTCCTATGGCTGGGCCGTTCCCGTCCTTGCCCTCGGCTTTGCCCTGCGGCGCTTTTTCCTGGCTCCTGCCGCGACCACGGGCGGGCACTCTGGCCCCGGCAGGGCCTGGCTGCTCCTGGCTGCGGCCGGTGCGGCGGCGTGGGTCTTCGGTCTGGAATATGCCCGTTTACAGGTCTGGCGCCCTCAGGTCGTTCTCACGGCCATTTGTTTTGGCGCCATTTTCTGGACGTTTCTCGTCCTCTGGAGCCATGGCGGTTTCCCGCTCCTGCGCCGCCAGCTTTTCCCGGTTCTTTTCTTTCTCACCGCGGTGCCCTGGCCGCCGCGGTTCGAACAGCCGCTCACGAGTGCGCTCATGGTGGGGGTGGCGCAGGCGACGGTGGAACTGCTGCACTGGAGCGGAATCGAGGCGAAACAGGCGGGAGGCGCCATTGCCCTGAGCACGGGTCTGGTGGGCGTGACCGAGGCCTGCAGCGGCATCCGCTCGCTCCAGGCGGGGATCATGTTTGGCCTGGCCATGGGCGAATGGTTTTTGCTGGGCGTGGGGCGACGCCTGCGTTCTCCTGGCGGCGGCCATCGGGCTCGCGCTGGTGACGAATCTCGGGCGCACCCTCGCCTTGTGCCTGCAGGCGGAGTGGCATGGCGTGGCCGCGGTGGAGAAAGTGCATGACCTGATCGGCACCGTGGTGATGACCGTTCTCATCGGCGGGATCTGGTTCGCCGGGCGGTTGCTGCGCGGCCCGCGAGGAGAAATGATTCCCGCGAAGGAACAGCTCCGGGCGAGGCTGGGCGCGCTGGCGGCGGGATGGAGACAGGCGCGTTTTCCGAACTTCTGGCTGGTGGTCCTCGTCGCCTTGTTGAGCTTCCTGGCGGCGCAATTCCTTAACGCGCGGCTGGAAGCGCGCGACCAGACCCAGCGCGAGCCCTTTTTCGCGGTGCAACCCTCCTTCCCGGGCAACAGCCGGGTGGAGGTGCCGCGCGAGATCATGCGCGCGCTCAATCCGACCAGCGGCGAATACATCCGGCGCGAGGACGCGTCCCTTCCGCGCGGGACCGGCGACGGTTACCATTTCTTCTGGAAGCCGTCGCCCTGGAACCGGTTTGTCCTCGTGCATCGCCCCGATATCTGCATGCCCGGGATCGGCTGGCAGCTGGCTGGCCCGCCCGAGCCGGTCGAGGTGAAGTTCGGGGCGCGCACGCTGCTCTTTCACGCCTTTCGTTTTCAGCGGGGCGATCTGCATGCCCTGGCGCTCTGGGGTGCCTGGCGCAACGGCGACCCGGTCCTGATTGATTACCAGCCGGACGAGGTCCTGGGGGCGGGAGGGGCGCCACCCCCTGCTGGAGTTGCAGGGAAAACGGCGTTCCGCCACCGAGATCGTGGCCGGTCACGTCATGCAAAGGGGGGAAAAGCCCGCGCTGGAAAATGCTGTCGCCCTCCTGCGTGCGCTTTTCGTATACAAGGGAGAGTGAACGAGAACATGGAGAAACCGCGGTTGAGCGACCGGGCGCAACGGCGTCTGCGGCAGAAACGTCGAACGCTTATCCTGGTCGCGTCCGGGTTGGTTTTCGTTCTTCTTCTCTTCACGGCGCGTCCGGCCTATCGCTGGTTCAAGGAACGGCGAGCCAACCAGTTTGCGGCCCAGGCGGAGGAACTGGTGGCTGAGGGAAAAATGGCCGAGGCCGCGGCAAAATACCGGGCGGCGCTGCAGCTGGACAAGCTGGGTTACCGCCCGCTCGCGGGGGCGGCCCGCCTGGCCACGCGTTTGAATCGTCCCGAAGCGGAGGGCCTCTGGCAGGAGGTGATGAAACTGCCGCAGCGCAGTCCGGCTGACCGGCAGGAATACATCTCGCTTTTGCTCCAGAAAAATCGGTTTCGCACCGCGGAAGACCAGCTCAAGCAACTCCTGCGGGTGCAAGCCGATGCCCGGGCCATGATGCTGGCCGCCCGCTACAAGCTGCGGGTGGGGGATGTGGCCAAGGCGATCGAGTTTGGCCGGGCCGGTGTGCGGATGGAGCCAAAGAACGATGCTGTCCGTTTTCAACTGGCCGAAGCGCTGGCGTCGGCGACGGAACCGGCTTTGCGGGCCGAGGCGAGATCGATCTTGTGGGAAATGACCCAGCGTGAAGGCTCGTTCCGGGCCGCGGCGCTGGAAGGGCTGGCACAGGCCCCGGAGCTGACACAGGAGGAACGGCGCACGCTCCTGGGGACGTTCGAGGCGTTGAAGGATCCGACCGCGAACCAGGCGGTCTTCGCGGCGGAATTGCGGTTGCAGCTCAATCCCGGCGAATCGGAGCAGATCTACGACAAATTATCCGCGCGCCTGGGGCAGGGTGACGAGGGGGACCTGAACGAGCTGGCGCGCTGGCTGAACCTGCACAAGCAATACGGCCGCGTGCTCAAGATGGTCCCGGAGGAAAAGGCGAAGAAGTCGAGCGACCTGATCCTTTCCCGGCTTGATGCTCTTGCCGGCCTGGAAAAGTGGGCGGAGATCGACACCATGCTGGGCAGCCCTGAGGTCAACCTGACCCCGGCCGTAATTGAAGCTTTTCGGGCCCGCGCCGCCCTTGGCCGGAACGACACCCTTAACGCCACGTTGCACTGGAACCGCGCGCTGAGCGCGAGTGGCGACGATCCCGAACGGCTGCGGCTGGTGGCCCATTTCGCCGAGCAGTCAGGCGCCAATGAGATCGCCGCCCGGGCCTTTGAACAGCTTTCGCGCTCGCCAGAACACGCCGCCTTCGCCTTTCGCGGAATGCAGCGTCTGGCCGACAAACGGGGCGATTCCGTCGCCCTCCGTTCCGTCAGCGACCGACTGGCCGAGGTGACACCGGAGGATGCGGATGCGCAGAACCAGGCGGCCTACATGAATCTCCTGCTGAAGAATGACGTGGAAAAGAATGCCGCGGTGGCCCGCCGCCTGGTGGAGAAACACCCGACGCGGCTTGCTTTCCGGGTCACCGCCGCCCTGGGAGCCCTGCGCCAGCACAATGCCGCCGGGGCGCTCGCGCAATTCGAGGGTCCCGAGATCGAGTGGCGCCGGACGCCGCCGGCCTGGCGGGCGGTGTATGTCGCCGCGCTTCTGGCCAACGACCAATCGGCCAGGGCGGACTCCATCCGGCAGACGATTGACCCGGCCGGGTTGAAACCCGAGGAGCGGGCTCTGCTGGAGCGGGCGGCCGCCCCGGCGCAGGGTTAGGCTAAAGCAGACTGGGACCGAAGGCGCCGGGCGCGCCTTTCTTCCAGCGCAACTCGGGATGCAGGTTGATCTCGCTTGCCGGCACGTTGAAGCCCGCGGCCCGCAGGAGGTAGGAAACGCCTTCCCGGCTTTCCATCGTCTCTTTCAGGCTGCGCGCGAACAGCTCGATGTATTCCTTGTAGGATTCCAGCTCGAGTTTGCCCTGCGCGAAATGCTCCGCCAGCGCCTCGTCGTGATAATCGATCAGGTCAAAGAGCGCCCGCCGCAATTTCATCCGCATCTCCGGGTCGACCACCAACTTGAACGGGGTGCCGGCCGGGTCGGGCAGAGAAAGGGTCTTGGTCTCCGGCAGCGGCTGGGCTGGGTTGATCAGCTGGTAATCGCGCGGCTCTGGCATGGAAAAGTTCTCCGGGCGGCCCGGGCTACGAGCGCGCTTCAGGGGGAGAATAACCGGTCGGTTCTTCTAGAAAAAGATCGGAATGATAAGAATGGCGACGATGTTGACCACCTTGATCATCGGGTTGATCGCGGGCCCGGCGGTGTCCTTGTAGGGATCGCCCACGGTGTCCCCGGTGACCGAGGCGGCATGGGTGGCGGAGCCTTTCCCGCCCAGGTTGCCTTCCTCGATGTATTTCTTGGCGTTGTCCCAGGCGCCGCCGCTTGAGGTCATGGCGATGGCGACAAACAACCCGGTCACGATCGTTCCCACGAGAAGCCCGCCGAGGACCACGGGCCCGAGCGGCTTGATCGCGGCCACGGCCAGGACAAAAGCCACCGGGAGCAGCGCCGGCACAATCATCTCGCGCAGCGCGGCCTTGGTCACGATATCGACGCAGGTGCCGTACTCCGGGGTGTCTTCGCCGCGCAGAATGCCCGGCTTGGCCTGGAGTTGCCGCCGCACTTCCACGACGACGGCGCCGGCGGCCTTGCCCACCGCGTCCATGCTGAAGGCGGTGAAGATGAAGGGAAGAAGACCACCGATAAAGAGGCCGATGATGACCTTCGGATCGCTCAGGGAGAAGGTGAGAAGCCGTTCCGCTTCGGCCAGGCCCATGCCATGGGCGATCAGGTGCGCCTTGAGGTCGACTCGCGTAGGAACCGAATAGGACGAGGGCGGCGAGGCCGGCGGAGGCAATGGCGTAACCTTTGGTCACCGCCTTCATGGTGTTACCCACCGCATCCAGCTCATCGGTCGTGTCGCGCACTTCCTTGGGCAGGTTGCTCATCACGGCGATGCCGCCGGCGTTGTCGGTGATGGGTCCAAAGGCATCGAGCGAAATGATGATGCCGGCCATGGAAAGCATGCTCATGACGGCGATGGCAATGCCGTAAAGCCCGGCAAAATGATACGACCCGAGAATGGCCGCGCCGATGAAGAGAACCGGAAGCGCGGTGGCATGATGACCGATGGCCAGGCCGGCAATGATGTTGGTGGCGTGCCCGGTCTGCGAAGCCTCGGCGATCTTCCGCACCGGCCGGTACTTGGTCGAAGTATAGTAATTGGTGATGACCACGACGATGCCGGTCATGAGCAGCCCGATCAGGGCCGCCAGGTAAAGGCCGCCGGGCGTCCGCAGGATGCCGTTGATGGCGACGCCGTCCGGGAAGAAAAGATAGGTGGCCGGGTAGAAGAGCACGGCCGAGACAATCCCGCTCGCGGCCACTGCGGTCATGAGGGTGGCCGTCGGTTTGCCGCCGGTCAGGTTCACGTAAAGGATGCCGCAGATTGCGCCCAGGACGGAAATGCCGCCGAGGACAAAGGGATAAACGACCGCGGCCGGGTTGCCCACGATGGTGAGCGCGCCCACCAGGATCGCGCCGATGAGACTGACCGCGTAGGTTTCAAACACGTCGGCGGCCATGCCGGCGCAGTCGCCCACGTTGTCGCCCACGTTGTCCGCGATCGTGGCCGGGTTGCGCGGATCGTCTTCATCGAGGTTGCTCTCGATCTTGCCCACCAGGTCGGCGCCGACATCGGCCGCCTTGGTGTAAATGCCGCCGCCGAGACGGGCAAAGACGCTGATCAGGCTGGAGCCGAGGGCGAGCCCGACCAGGCTGGTCGACAGCGGCTCCCGCCCCCACCATGCTGGTGGCGACGAGGTAAAAGGCGCCCACGGAAAGGAGGGCGAGGCCGACCACGAGCAGGCCGGTGACGGCGCCGCCGTTGAAGGCGACCCGGAGGGCGGCGGTGCGTGAGGTGATGGCCGCCTGGGTGGTGCGGACGTTGGCCAAAACGGCAATGCGCATGCCGATGTAGCCGGCCACGAGGGAGCAAAAGGCGCCGATCAGAAAGCCGATGGCAGTGGCCTTGTCCTTGAAGATAAAGAGCAGGACGAAGATGACCGCGGCAATGGCGGAGATGGTGATGACCTGCCGGTTCAGGTAGGCCTTGGCCCCTTCCTGCACCGCTCCGGCGATCTCGCGCATGCGCTCGTTACCCGGCGACGCGCGCAGGATCGAAAGAATGAGAAAAACGGCGAAGCCGAGCCCGGCAACGGCGCAAAGCATGGCGAGCCAGATGCCAGAGCCAAGAATGTTAAGAGCGAAAAAAGTCATAGATTATCTCCCCGGTGCGGAAAGTGGCGGACATTAGTCGGTTTTATCGCGCTGGCAACCGGTGAGTCCGTCCTTCCGGGTGCCAGCGACCGAAGCCGGGGAGGGGGCGGTCCGCTTTTGCGGGGGCGCGGTCATCTTATAATGCTGGCGGGCAGCGGCTTGCCCGGAAAGGGGGCGGGCCGAATTTGCGGGTTTTTTCGATGGGCCGCGCTAAGCTGGCGGCATGAGAAGGCTGTCATTTTTTCTGTTCGCGTTGCTGAGCGCGCCGTTGCTGCCCGCCCAGGCGCCCAATCCGGCGGAACAAAAGGAGGCGATGCAGAAGCTCGACTTCATGATCGGCGAGTGGGAGGGCGAAGGCTGGATGGACCGAGGCGGCCAGCGCGCGACCTTCAAGGGGGGCGAGATCGTGCAGGCGAAGCTGAACGGCATCGCCCTGCTCGTGGAAGGGAAGTTCAAGGCCCCGGTGCAGGGGGAGGATCGGACGGTGCACGAGACGCTCGGGATCCTGACCTATGATCCGGCGAAAAAGAGCTACCGTTTCCGCACCCATCTGGCCATGGGAGCAAGCGGCGACCACGAGCTGACGCTGCTGGACGGCGGCTGGCGCTGGAGCCTCCAAGGTCCGCAGGGCCAGATGCGCTACACCATGAAGCTCAACGAAAAGGGGGAATGGTTCGAAATCGGGGAGCGTTCCACCGACGGCGAAAAATGGGAGCAGTTCTTCGAGATGACGCTGCGCAAGAAGACGTAGCCCGGCTCAGAATTCCGCGCTGCCCGGCGTGCGGGCAAAGGGGATGACGTCGCGGATGTTGGCGACGCCGGTGACGAACATCAGCATCCGCTCAAAGCCGAGCCCGAAACCGGCGTGCGGCACGGTGCCGTAGCGCCGCAGATCGAGATACCAGCGGTAATCCTCCAGGTCCATCTGGTGCCGGCGCATGTTTTCCTCCAGCACCTCGAGGCGTTCCTCACGCTGGCTGCCGCCCACGATCTCGCCGATCCCCGGCACGAGCAAATCCATCGCCGTGACCGTTTTGTTGTCGTCGTTCAGGCGCATGTAGAACGGTTTGATCTCCTTCGGATAATTGAAAACCGTCACCGGACACTTGAAATGCTGCTCCGTCAGCCAGCGCTCGTGTTCCGACTGCAGGTTCAGGCCATACTCGACCGGGAACTCGAACTTCTGGCCGCTCCCGCGCAGCAGCTCGATGGCATCGCCGTAACTGACCCGCTGGAACGGCCGGGTGACGACGAACTCCAGGCGTGCCGCCAGTTCCTTGTCGACGAACTTGCCGAACAGCTCGAGCTCGGCCGGGCAGTTCTCGCGCACGTCGCGCACCAGGTGCTTCACGAGGTCTTCCGCCACCGCCATGTCGCCCTCGAGGTCGCAAAAGGCCATTTCCGGCTCGATCATCCAGAATTCGTTGGCGTGCCGCGACGTGTTCGAGTTCTCGGCCCGGAAGGTGGGTCCGAACGTGTAGACTTTCGAAAGGGCGCAGGCGAAGGCCTCCGCCTCGAGCTGGCCGCTCACGGTCAGGTAGGTGGAGCGGGCAAAAAAATCGCGCGCATAATCGATCGTGCCATCCGGAAGGCGCGGGGGGTTGGCCGGGTCCAGCGCGGTCACGCGAAACAATTCGCCGGCCCCTTCGCAATCGCTCCCGGTGATGATCGGCGTCTGCACGTAAACAAAGCCGCGCTCCTGAAAATATTGGTGCACGGCGAAGGCGAGCCGGCTGCGCACCCGGAAGACGCTCCCAAAAAGATTGGAGCGCGGGCGGAGATGCGAGATCTCGCGCAGGAACTCCGGGGTGTGCCCCTTCTTCTGCAGCGGATAGGTCTCGTCGGCGCCCCCAATGATCTCGATCTCGCGGGCGATCACCTCCCAGCTCTGGCCCTTGCCCTGCGAAGCTGCCAATTCGCCGCGCACCCGCAGGGAGGCGCCGGTGGTCAGGCGCTGCACCTCGGCGTAGTTCGGCAGGTCGTTCCGTGCGATTACCTGCAGGTTGCGCAGGGCGGAGCCGTCGTTGACCTCGAGGAACGAGAAATCCTTCGCGTCGCGCCGGGTCCGCACCCATCCCTGCACGAGGATGTCGGCGCGGGCCTCGCTGCTGGCCAGCGCCTCCTTGACCGTGGTCGGTGAAAGCATCGGGTGAATGTGGCCGGTGCGCGCGTTCCGACAAGAAAAAGCGTCCTCGAAAAAAGGAAGGGCCCGATTTCACCTGCACAATCGTGATTTCGATTATTGTGTCTGGTGCACAGGATCATTCTTCCCCTCCTCTTTTTTTCTTTTCTCGCTCCGCTCGCGGCGGCCCCGGCGGAGTTCCGCGGCGCCTGGGTGGCGACCGTTCATAATATTGACTGGCCGTCGCGCCCCGGCCTCTCCGCGGGCGAACAAAAGGCGGAACTGCGGCGCCTGCTCGACCGCGCGGCCGGCCTCGGCCTGAACGCCATCCTGCTTCAGGTGCGCCCGGCCAGCGATGCCCTTTATGCCTCCGAGATCGAGCCCTGGTCGCAGTTCCTCACCGGGCGCCAGGGCGTCTCGCCCGGGTATGATCCGCTCGCCTTCGCCGTGGCCGAGGCGCATGCGCGCAACCTTGAACTGCACGCCTGGATCAACCCGTTCCGGGCCGCTTCCAACACCGCCACCCCGCTGGCCGCCAACCACGTGGCCAAAAAGCGCCCGCAGTGGGTGCGCCGTGTCGGCAAACAGCTCTGGATCGACCCGGGTGAACCGGCTGCGCGCGAGTATGTGCTCGGCGTCGTGCGCGACATCGTCCGGCGCTACGACGTCGATGGGGTGCACATCGACGATTACTTTTATCCCTACCCGACCAAGGGAAGTTCCACTTTCCCGGATTCCGCGAGCTGGGCCCGGCATGGAAAGGGCAGCGGCTTGAGCCGGGCCGACTGGCGCCGCGAGAACATCAACGACTTCGTCCGCTCCCTTTACCGGACGGTGAAATCGACGCGCGCCTCCGCCCAGGTCGGGATCAGCCCATTTGGCATCTGGCGCCCGGGGGTGCCGGCCACGACGACCGCCTCCCTCAGTGCGTTTGATCATCTCTACGCCGATTCGCGCAAATGGCTCGCGGAAGGGTGGTGCGATTACATGGCGCCGCAGCTTTACTGGGGCATCCAGCCGGCCAAGCAAAGTTTTCCGGTCCTGCTGCAATGGTGGCGGTCGCAAAGCCGGGGCCGGCCGGTCTGGCCCGGCATCGCCACCGAGCGCATTGGGCGGGCCCGGCCCGCGCGCGAGATCATCAACCAGATCGCCCTGACCCGCGAAGGGACCGACACCCCGGGGCACATCCATTGGAGCATGAAAGCGCTTCTGCGGAACCAGGGAGGCATTTCCGAGATGCTCGCGGAAGGACCGTACCGCGAACGCGCGGCCGCGCCGAGGTAGACTTCGCGGTTGTCGCGAGCTCCGCGGTTACAGCTCGAAGAACGCCTTTGACCAGGCGAAGGAAGTTCGCGCTGTATTCGCGTGTCCGGCTGGCGCGTTCCGCCACCGGCATCGCTTCCAGGACGATGCCTTCCGTCTCCAGCTTGCGGCGGGCCAGCAGGTCGCTCAACTGCGTGGCGCACTCGGGCGCCTCATGCAGGATTTTCGCCATGACCGGCTTGCTGATCTCGAGCACTTCGCAATCCTCGGCGGCCCGGACGGTGGCCATGCGTGGCTGCCCCGTGAGCAGTGACATTTCGCCGAAGCAATCGCCGCTCTGCAGCACGCCCACGCGGATAACGTTCCCCTCCCGCCGCACGGAGACGCTGGCGCTGCCGTTGATCATGACGAACATGGAGGAGCCTTCCGCGTTTTCCTCGATGATCGGTTCGCCGCGTCCGTATTTTTTCAGGACGGAATCCTGCAGGAGATTGTGCAGGTTCTCCTCGCCCAGCGCCTGGAAAAGGGCGTCCTCGGTCAGGACATCACGCGCTTTCTCGCGATGCCCGCGCTCGGCCGTTTCCCCGCGCCGTTCCACCTGCACGGTGCGGATGGGGAACGGAATCCGGATGTTGTTGCGGCGAAAGGCGTACCAGATGTTGGTCCGGAGTTCATCCGTGATTTCGTTGGAACGCGCATGCCCGGCGATGGCATATTTGACCTCGTAGATCATCGCGAAGTCGGCGAAATCGACCAGGAAGACTTTGGTTGGGGGTTCCGGGAGAATGTCTTCCACCCGGCGGGCGGCCCGCAGGATGACGTCCTTCACCCGGTTCGGCGGCTGATTGTAATCGACTCCCACGCGGAGGCGCATCGAGTGCACCGGCGTCGGATAGTGCAGGTTGATGATGGTGGTTTTGACGATCTCGTTGTTGGGCACATCGAGATAGATGCCGTCCTTGGTGCGCAGCCGGGTGGAGCGCCAGTTGATTTCCATGACCTCGGCGTGGGTCTCCTCGATCCGCAGCCAGTCGCCCACCTTGTAAGGCTTGCTGATCTGGAGCGACATGCCGGCGATGATGCCGCCCAGCATGTTCTGCGCGGCCAGCGCGAAGATGATCGCGACCACGCCGGAACCGGCGAGCAATCCTTTCAGCTCGGCATCGGCTTTGTAGCCAAGGCTCAGGACCAGGAGAAGAACCACCAGGAAAAGGACAAGGGCCACGATCTCCCGCAGGAAACTCGGGATGGGCGTGCCGCGGACCCGTTCGAAATAATAGTCCCAAAGGAAGCGATTCAGCAGGGCCACCACGACGAAGGTGCTGCTGAGAACGACCGCGGCGCCCACGTGGTCGCGGAAGCTGGATTCCAATCCCCAGGTCCAGAGCGCCGCGTAGAACGCCACCACGAAGCTGAAACAACGGAAAAGAAAACCGAGGCGAACGCCGGCCCGGCGTTTGAGCAATCGCCCGATCGTGATCAGGAGCGAGAAAGTGCCGAGGAAAACCGCGGCCGTGACCAGGGCGCGATGTGATTCCAGGAGATTCTCGAACATGACCGTGCTCAGGTTAGCAGCCGGGGGAAGGGAACGGAAGTCTCCGCCCGGTCCCTTTGCTCACGGGCGTCCGTGCCAGGCCAGCCAGGCCCAGCCGGCCAGAAAACAGAGCCCGCCCAGCGGCGTGACGGCCCCCAGCCAGCGGACGTTGCTCAGGCCCATGAGATAAAGGCTGCCGCTGAAAAGCACGATGCCGGCGACGAAGAGCCAGCCCGCGCCCTTCGGCAACTGGGGAAAAAGACTCACGGCCAGGAGCGCGAGCGCATGGACGAAATGATAAAGGACCGCCTTCTCCCAGGCGCCGGTCATTCCGCGCTCCTGCAGCATCAGCTTGAGCCCGTGCGCGCCGAAGGCCCCAAGGGCCACGGCCAGAAAAGCCAGAACGGCGGCGAGACGAAACATGCGTGCCGTGACGAAACAGGATCAGACGGTGCAGAGCAAGAACTCAAAGTGGGGCGCCATCCGCGTGACGCTCTTTCGCCCCGGGGCGGCCTCAGCTTCTCCGTGATCGGCATCGACATCCGGGGACATCTCTCGTTCCCTTTCGTTGATGGAATTGGCGGTCGAGCGATTCTTGGCGTTGTCACTGCTTGTGACCGGCCTTTCGCATGCGTTGCAGCCGCGCGCCTGGATCGAGTTGTTTATCCGTCTGCGCGGCCTGGGCGACGGCGGCATTCTCCTTGTCGCGCTCATGCATCTCCCGTTCGGGCTTTTGATCGTGACCTTTCACAACGTCTGGCACGGGCCCGGGACGGTGGTCACTCTTCTCGGCTGGGGTTTGACGCTTAAAGGTTCTCTCTACTTCTTTTTTCCGGCGGTGGGCCGGTGGGGGCTGCGCCGCGTCGCTCCCGGGCGTGCCTTCGAATTCATTCTGGCCGGCCTGGCGGCCACGGCGCTTGCGGTCTTTATCGCGTGGCACGCTTCCCCGGCGCGCCAGCCGTTCACCCCATAAACCGCCGCACCAGCCAGATCAGGCCGAGAATAATCGCGGCAATCCAGAGCAGATGAAGCGCGAGCGAGGTCAGGGCCAGGACCACCCGGGCCACGATCCAGATCACGACGAGGACCACGGCCAGCCAGATCAAGGTGTGCGGGTTCATCCCTTCTTCTCGCAAAACCGCGGCAGGGCGTCAATTTTCGGGCTGGTCCGCCCGGCGCACCACTTCCACGAAACGCGCCAGGCGTTCGTCGTTCCCGGCGCGCGCCGGCAGCCAGGCGAGGAGATCAGCCAGCGCGCCCGGCTCCATCGGCTCTTCCGCGCGCAGGAGAAGACCGAAGCGCGCCGCGGCCGCGGCCAGCCGCAGATCGGCGGAGGCCTTGTCGAACTCCGGTCCGGGGCCCGCCAGCGCCTGTTCCATCGAGGCGACGAGTCCGCGGGCCGTGCGGTAGCTCAGATGAAATTGCAAGAGCGGCCCGGTTGCGGCGGTGGCGCCGCGGAGCGGCCGGATCTGATAAAGCACGGTCAGCCGGAAGCCGGCAGGAACCGTGGGTGCTTCCCCCGGCCCCTCGTCCCGATCGTAACCGAGCAGGCGATACGATTCCACCTGTGCCGGATTGAACCGGACCTCGGCCGCCACCACCGGAAGCGCCGGCGCGGATTCACCGGTCTTGAGCGCAACGCGCACCAGCTGGTCGCCCGGTTCCCACGGACAATGCGCCGCTTCAAGAATCAGCCCAAGCGGCTGATCCGGCTCCGGCTCCGGGTAGTCGTAGGCGAAGTAATTGATCAACCCCTCGACCGCGATCTCTGCCGCCGCCGGGCGGCGCCCGGCCAGGATCTCGTTCTCGATGCGGGCGAAAGCTTCCGGCACTGGGCGGAGAGGAAGCGCGGCGACCGGAGCCTTGCGTGTGGAAACGAATCCGCGCTGAGCAGCCGACCCGGGAGCTGGTTCCTCCATGGTCGCATCGACGATAAACGATTCCTCCGCGGCTGGGGGTGGCGGAGCGGGCGGGTTGGTTGCCAGATCGGGGGAATCTGATTGGAGAATCGACGACGCCGGCCACCACCGCGGCGGCGATGACCGCGGCCGCGACCGCCGAAACAGGCCAGAACGAGTCGCGCCAGAAAACGCGCCCGTAAGGGTCGGGCAAAATCGAGTGGTCCGCGGTCGTGTCGGGCTGGTCCGCCTGGGCGAACGATTTCTCCACCTGCCGGGCCAGAGCGCGGATTTCGTTCACATAAGCCTGCGCCTCGGGCGAGGCCGCGACCCGGGCGGCCATGCGGGCACGTTCGGGCTCCGGCAGTTCACCCAGGGCGAAGGCGGTCAGGTTGGGATCGTCGAGGTTCATGAATTTTTGCGGGGTTCGAAGTCGAGAAAATCGCGCGCGGTTTTTTCGTGCAGCTGGCGGAGGCGGCGCAGGGCGTTGTGGATGATGACGCCGACATTGGAAACGGAGAGGCGAGTGACCTCCGCGATCTCGGCGTAGCTGAGGCCGCCCTGAAATTTGAGCTGCAGAATTTCCTGCTGGCGCAGCGGCAGGGTGGCGATAATGCGCTGGAGGAACTCCGATGCTTCGCGTTTCTCGAGTTGCGCGGAGGGGGACGGATCGGCCGCGGCCCGGTCTTCGACCACGTTGTCCTCGAGGAAAAGGAGCCGGCGTTCCTTGCGGCAGACGTTCAGGGCCCGGTTCCGGCAGACGGTGAAAAGCCATTTCACCGGGTGCGAATCGGTTTCGCGGCGGTCGGAACGTTCCAGCTCGAGGAAAGTTTCCTGGACCACGTCGCGGGCCCGTTCCTGGTCCCCCAGGATGCGGGCGGCATATTGCCGCAACGGTCCTTCAAACCGTTGCATCAGGGCCGCAAGATCGTGGTCAGGCTGCGCGCTCATCGTGATGGCGAGCGGCATGCTAGCCGCTCGCCCGCCCGATGCCAGCCTCGCCCGGCCGCTCCTGCTCAGAAAACCACTCCCGAGAGGGTGAACGTCACCGGGGTGGCGACGCGGGAAACTGTTCCCGGCTGGAAACGCCAGCGGCGAAAGGTAGTCAGCACCGCCTGGTCGAGGAGCGCGCTGCCGGTTGATTGCGCCATGGTTACCTCGATCACCCGGCCGCTGCGCACGTCCACCCGGAGCAGCGCCACACCGGAGCCGGTCACGTTCGCGCGCCGGGCGGCATACGGGTATTGCGGACGTGGGGCGTGCGTGGCCAGGACGCGCGGATTTCCGGTATAAGAGGTGGGTGGGCCGGTCGCCGGACGGGAGATCGGCGCGGGGCGCAACGGGCGTATCACCGGCGGCGGAGTGGAGGGGGGCTCGATAAACTCGGGCTCCTCCACCTGGCGCGGCGGTTCCGGCACGGGCAATTCCTCGAGCGCTGGTGCCGGCAGGACCGGGTCATCGGAGGTCGTCAGGTCACAAACGATCTCGGGAAAGTCGCCGGCGGACCGGCCACGACCGTCTCACCGGACCCGGCCAGGCCCACGGCCGCGGCGTGCAAAAGAAGGGCGCCGACAAACGCGAGCAGGATGGGGGTTCGTCGCGGAGAAGCTGGGAGCCAGAGTGTATGCATGGTGGAGTTTCCTTCTGCGGAGAGAGACACGCGTCCCGGGAAAGAATTACGGATTCTTTCGTGAAAGAATGAAGGAGTCGGCCGGGGCGGCGGAGAAAAGGCTTGCCCGGCTTTGACCCGCTCCCAAGACTGCCAAAGCCATGATTGTGAAACGCCTGCTCAAGTGGTCCGCTCTTTCTGCTCCTGGTCATCCTGCTGCTCGTGACCGGTCTGGTGGTCTTCGCTTACTGGCGCTCGGACAATGATTGTGCGGCGCTCACGGCCGCTCCCTCCGGCGAAACGATGAAGGCGATCATCCTCTGCGATTACGGCGGCCCGGAAGGTTTGAAACTGGAAACGATCGCGAAGCCGGTGCCCAAGGACGACGGGGTGCTGGTGCGGGTGCGCGCCGCCGGGGTGAATCCCTACGACTGGCATTTGATGCGCGGCGAACCGTTCCTCATGCGGATGGACTTCGGTTTGCGTAAACCGCGCGGCATGCGCCTGGGCGTTGACTTCGCCGGGACGGTGGAGGCGGTCGGGAAGAATGTCACCGGCTTCAAGCCAGGCGACGAGGTTTTCGGCGGCAAGGTGGGCGCGTTTGCCGAATACGTGGCGGTTTCCGAGAGGTCGCTCGTCCTGAAACCGGCCAACGTCAGCCTGGCGCAGGCGGGCGCGGTGCACATCGCCGGCTTGACCGCGCTCCAGGGGCTGCGCGACCAGGGCCGGCTGAAGGCCGGCGAGAAGGTGCTGATCAATGGCGCCTCCGGAGGCGTGGGAACTTTCGCCGTGCAGATCGCCAAAACGCTGGGCGCCGAGGTCACGGGTGTGTGCAGCACGCGCAACGTCGAGATGGTCAAGTCACTGGGGGCGGACCACGTGATCGACTACAAGAACGAGGATTTCACCAAGGGAACGGAACGCTACGACCTCATCCTCGATATGGTGGGCAACCGCAGCCTGAATGAATGCCGCGGTGTGCTGAAACCGGAGGGCCGCTACGTCATGGTCGGCGGTCAAAGCGGACGCTGGATCGCGCCGATGGACCGGGCCCTGCGCGCCACGATTCTTTCCCTCTTCGTGGACCAGGAAATGGGGATGATGCTTTCCGAGGCGAAGAAGGAGGACCTGGCCACGCTGCGCGACCTCATGGAGTCAGGCAAGGTCACGCCGGTAATCGACCGGCGTTATGCGCTGGCGGAGGTTCCCGAGGCGATCCGATATCTCGAGGAAGGCCACGCCCGGGGCAAGGTGGTCATCGACGTCGAGTAGAACAAAGCGTCGGCCTCCGTAGAACCGCGGCGTTCGATTAACGACTCGTTCGAGGCCGTCGCGTGGGCGGCCTGGTCGCCATCTCCTACCCGCCCCCGCCCTGTTCGAGCTCTTTCAACTCCCTTTCCAGGCGCTGGCGTTCGCGTTCCATCTCAAGGATCCGCCGGTTTTCCTCCTCGATCTTCGCGTTCTCCCGGGCCACCTCTGCCGCCGCCGCTTCTCTCTGCTTCGCGGCGGTGTCCGCAGCGGTGTTCGTGGTGGTCGGTTCCGCGACGGTAGGTTCGACGGCGGCTGCGGTGGCCTCCGGTTTCGCTATTGTCTCCGGCTTCGCGGTGGTCCTCTTTGCCGGGGCCGTTTTCGCGGCGGCTTTCGCGCGGTCGGTTCGGGCTTTCACCTCCGCAATCCTCGCCTTTAAGCGCGCGGCGGCTTTGCCCTGGCGGGCTTCCTGCCTTTGCGTTTTTTCCGCCTGCCGCTCACCCGCCTTCTCCGCCCTGGCCTGTCGTTTGGCGGCCTTGGTCTGGCGGACGTTCTCCGCGGCTTCGTTATCCGGGAGTTGCGCCGGGAGACGGTCCACGGCCAGGAGTCCGGCGAGCGCGATGAACGCGGCCAGCATTCGGGTGCGGGGGAATGTTCTCATTCTCCCAGTTTGAGCCCCGGGCCGCGGTCCGGCCAGACCAAAGCGGCCGGTCTCAGCCTTTGCCGCCGGTCGTGGCGATGCCCTCGACAAACGCGCGTTGAGCGAGAAAGAACAGGACCATGACCGGCAGGACCACGAGGGTGGAGGCGGCCATCAGGTGATGCCACGGGGTGCCGCCGAGCTGGCTTTGAAAGCTTTGCAGGCCGAGTGCGAGGGTGAACTGTTTTTGCTCGGTCAGAAAGATGAGGGGCCCGAGAAAATCGTTCCAGGTGGCCATGAACTGGAAGAGCGCGACGACGAGCAGGGCCGGCTTTGAGAGCGGCAGGATGATGCGCCAGAAAATCTGGAACTCGCTGCAGCCATCGAGCCGCGCCGCTTCCGACATGTCCCGCGGGAGGGTGAGGAAAAACTGGCGCAGGAGAAAGACGTTGAAAGCGCCGGCGAGAAACGAGGGAACCCAGAGCGGCGCGAACGTTCCGATCAGGCCGGCCGCCTTGAAGAGGCCGTAGATCGGCACCATCACGACCGGGAAGGGGATCATCATGGTGGCGAGCAGGACCAGGAAGACCTTGTCGCGACCCGGCCAGTCGATGCGCGAGAAACCGTAGGCGGCGAGCGAGCTGCTCGCGACTGTGCCGACGACCGTGAGCAGGCAGAGGAAGACGGTGTTCCCGGTGTAGCGCCAGAAATAGCCCATCGCCTCGATCGCGTCCGGGTAGTTGCGCCACTGGAACGTGCTCGGAATCCACTCGGGCGGCAGGGACATGGTCTCGGGCAACGGTTTGAGCGAGGTGGAGATCATCCAGGCAAACGGGGCCAGGAAGGCGACGCCTGCGAGGATGAGCACGGCCAGGACGAGGAGGTTGCGGACGCGCCGGGCGCTGGTGTTTCGCATCGTCATTTCGCGGCGTAGTAGATGTGCCGCTCGGAGAGTTTCGTGGCCGCGTAGGTCAGGCCCAGGATGAGAAGGAAGAGCACCAGCCCGATGGCGCAGGCGTAGCCCATGTTCCAGTAATCGAAGGCGTTCTGGTAAAGATAGGTCGCCATGAAAAGGAGCGAACGCTCCGGGCCGTCGCCGCCGCCGGTCATGACGTAAGGCACGGCAAAGACCTGGAACGACCCGATCAGGCCCATGATGGTGTTGAAATAGATGACCGGGGAAAGGATCGGCACGGTGATGTGCCGGGTCTTGTGCCAGAAATTGGCGCCGTCGATCTCGGCGGACTCGTAAAGATGCCGCGGCACGCTCCTGGAGACCGGCGAGATAGATGACCACGGCGTGGCCGATGCCCCAAAGGCTCGTGAAAATGATGCCCCACTTCGCGTAACGCGCTTCCATGAGCCAGTTGGGCGGGGTCGAGTTCCGTCCCGAGGAGTGCGTTGATCCCGCGGAAGAACGGCAGGAGCGCGTTGTTGATCAGCCCGAGTTCGCCGTTGAGCATCCATTGCCAGAGGACCGCGAGGCAGACCATCGGCACGAGCGACGGCAGAAAGAAAATCGTCCGGAGAAGGCCGCGCGCGGGGATGTCGAAATTGAGGAGGATGGCCAGGGAGAGCGACATCACCAGTCCGAGCGGAATGGCAAAAGCGGCGAAGAAAAGCGTGTTGTAGAGCGCTTTCCAGAAGACGGCGTCGGTGAACAGATCGATGTAGTTTTGCGTGCCGACGAAAACGGCGGGCGAGAGCACGGAATAATCGCAGAGCGAGAAATAGAGGCTGCTCAGGAGCGGATAAACGCACAGGGCCAGGAACCCGAGGATCCACGGGACTGATGAAGAGCAGCCCGAGCCGGAGGTTGCGTCGTTCCTCCCGGGTCATGGCTGTTCCTCCCGCCATTCCTCGGTCAGCTTGTGCGACACGCGCTCCCAGCGGTTCCGGCGATGGTCGAAGACCGCCTGCTACATGCTCCTGCACGTCGTGCAGAGCCACCGCCGCGTCGGTCTTGCCCGACCAGATCCGGCCGACGGCGTTGCGCATGTCGTTGCGGTAAATCGATCCAGATGGTCATCTGCGGGGACAAAGCGCGTTCGGGCTTTTGGCCAGCTCGAGGAATTCGCCGATGTAGGGATTGGGATGGCGCTGGAAAAACTCGGGGCTGACCTCGCGCAGCGGCGTGAACTTGCGCTGGCCCAGGCAGAGTTTTTCCATCGGCTTCTGCTGGTTGACGTAGCGGATGAATTCGAAGGCTTCTCGCGGATGACGGGCCCCCGCCGGAATGACGAGCAGATCGGCTTCGACCATGGTCACGGGCGGACTTGCTCCGGATCTGGGCCTGCGGAAATGCGGCCACGCCCCATTCGAAATCCGGCGGCGCGTAATTCTTGATGAAATTGTAGATCCAGGCGCCCTGCAGCACCATGGCGACTCGACCGGAAAAAAACGGATTCTGCGGAGAAGCGAAATTGCCGAAACTGTCGCGGAACGCGAGCAGGTCACGCGCGCCGAAGCGTTCGGGATAGGACTCGATCCAGCGGTAGGCCGCGATGTTTTCCGGCGAGGCTGCCGTGATTCGTTCCCTGGCCGTCCCAAAGCCGGCCGCCGAACCACCAGCCCCAGATGTCGCTGCACCAGTCGGGCTCGGCCGGGAGATGGCCGATGGCCTCAAGGCGGCCGTCCGGCCGGCGCTTGACCAGCTTCTCATTGAACTCCTCCAGCTCGGCGATCGAGCGCGGCGGCTGTTCCGGATCGAGCCCGGCTTCGCGGAAAAGTTTCTTGTTCCAGACCAGGGCGAGCGCGCCCGGCGTGCTCGGGAGAGCCCAGAGATGGTCGCGATGGGAGCACAGGTTCCAGAAGACGTCGATGTATTGTTCGGCCGAGACGCCGCCTTCCGCCGCCAGCCGGTCGAGCGGCGTAAGCGCGTTGTTCTCCGCGTAAACCGCCACCATGCGTGACCAGATCCCGGCCACGTCCGGCGGTACGCCGCCCGCCGTGGCGAGCATCAGGCTTGCGGTCGAGTCTGGCTGACGCTCGAGTAATCGACAAAGATGCGGTCCTGCGCGGCGTTGAAGTCGTCCACCACCGCGCGCATCGCGTCGGCCTCGAAGCCGGTCCATTTTTCCCAGTATTTGATGATCACGCGGCCTTCGCGCTGGCCCGTGCCCGCCGGGGTGCACGCGCCCAGAAAGGCGCCGAGCAGGAGCACCAGACCGCAACCGTGGCGGACGGCCGTCACGAAATCACCTCGGCCTCCAGCCGAAAGTCGCGGCCGTCGTTCTCGAGCCATGCGCTTCCCTCCGCGAGCTCGAGTGCCGCGCCGTCGAGGGTAAGCCCGCGGCAGGCCGCGCCGTGCCAGCAAAGACGAAACCGTTCCCTTCGAAACTCCGGGTAGCCTTTGCCGGTCACGGTCGCGCTGAGGCTCAGCCGGTTTCCTTTCCGCTCGAGCAAAAACTCGGTGCGATAAAACGCGCCCCGATCCGCGGCGAAAGTCACGCCATCGTCCTCCTGCAGGAGCGAACGCGTGGCGCCCTCTTCTTCCGGGACGAAAAGGTGGAGCTCGATCTCGGTCGGATGAAAATCCCGGGTCGAGGGCGGCGCGCCCGGCCACAACGGAATGATCGCGCCGCCGCGCGCGTAAAGCGGAATGAATTCGAGCGGCGCCGCCGCCCGCACCGTCCGGCCGCCGTTGATCCTCTCGCCCGTGTGCCATTGGTGCCATGTGCCCGCGGGGAGATAGACCTCGCGCTCCCGAGCCTCCGACTCGCAGATCGGCGCCACCAACAGGTGGTCGCCCAGGAGATACTGGTCGTCGATGCCATGGGTGGCCGGGTCCGTTTGATAATCGAAGAGGAGCGGTTTCTGCACCGGCTCGCCTGTTTCGGTCGCCCGGACAAAGCTCGCGTAGAGATAGGGGAGCAGCCGGTAACGCAGTTCGATCGCCTCACGGCAAAGGCGTTCGGTTTCTTCGCCGAAAGCCCACGGATATTGGTCGGCCCGCCCGGCGCAGTTGTGGTTGCGGCAAAAAGGGGTGAGGACGCCGCTTTGATACCAGCGCACGAGCAGTTCCGCGGTGGTGTCTCCCATGAAACCGCCAATATCGGCCCCGACAAAGGGCTGCCCGGAAACGCCGAGGCCGAGCGCCATCGGAATGCTCAGGCGCAGATGGTCCCAGCGGGAAACGTTGTCGCCCATCCAGTTGGCGGCGTAACGCTGGAGTCCCGGCGAGCCCGCCCTTGAGAGGACGAAGAACCGCTGGTCCGGGCGCGCTTTTTGCAGGCCTTCCACCGTGCCCATGGCCATGAGCAGGGCATACTGATTGTGATACTGCTCGTGCGAAAAGCGGCCACGCCCGAAGCGCATGGCGTGGTCCGGCACGTCGCCCGTCGCCGGCTCGTTCATGTCGTTCCAGATGCCGGCAAGCCCGGAGCGGACATGCGCGGCATTGAGTTCGCCCCACCAGGCCCGCGTTTCCGGCAAAAGAAAATCGGGGAAAGCGGTCCGGCCCGGCCAGACCTGCCCGATGTAGACCGCGCCGCCTTCCGTTCGGCAAAGGAGATCGCGGCGCAGAGCCTCGTCGAAAACGGCGTAGCCTTCCTCCTCTTTCACGCCCGGATCAATGATCGTGACCACGCCGAAACCCTGTTCACCGAGACGGGCCAGCATTTTTTCGGGTGTGGGAAAGCGGTCGGGATCCCAGGTGAAAACGCGGTAACCGTCCATGTGATCGATGTCGAGCCAGAGGGTGTCGCACGGAATGTTGCGGGTGCGAAAGGTCTGCCCGAGTTCCTCCACCTTCTCCTGGCTATAGGCGAACCACCGGCTTTGGTGATGGCCTAGCGCCCAGAGCGGCGGCAGCTTCATCCGGCCGGTCAGCCAGGTGTAGCCGACCAGGATGTCGCGCATCGACGGCCCGGCCATGATGTATTCGGTGTACTGGCCGCCGGTGAAATGGATGCCGTAGTGCTCCGCGCCGGCGAAATCGCAATGGCTCCGGTAACCATTATCGAAAAAAAATCCGGCGAGGTTGCACGAACCCGCGGGCCGATGATAAAAAAACGGAATCGAAATGTAGTAAGGATCGAATTCGGTGCTCGTCGGGTCGCGCGGGTCGGCCCCGTCGGTCCCTTCGCGGTAGCCGCCGCTGACCGCGGGTGCGAGCACGTCGGAGTTCCAGAGGGTGAAGGTGCGGCCACGGCGATTGAAGCTCCCCGTTTTTTCCCCGAGCCCGAAGAAAGCGTCCCCCGGATCGCAGGCGCGCCGGGTGACCCATTCGTCATTAAGGGTGCCATGGAACGCGCTTGCTCCATCGTCGCCAACGAATTCCCGGAGGATAACGGTGCCATCGACGCGCGTCACCTCGAGCCCGAACGGGCGTTTGTGCACCGTCACGGTTAGAGCGGAGGTCCGAAGCCGGACCAGGTCGTTCTCTTCCTCGATCGTGAAAGGGGGCGGCTCGGGAAATTCCGCGCAGACGGCAAACGTCGGCTGATCGTCGAACCGGCCCTGTCGGGAAATCCGGAGGCGCACGATATCGTCGCGGATCGCATCGATTTGCAAACGCTCGCGCAAAGGCGCCAGCGCGAGCTCGAGTCCGCGCGCGGTCCGGCGCACCTCCGTCACGCCTTCGATGAACTGGAAATGAGCGGTGTTCATGTCGCGGCGTGGGCGCTTCCCGGTGAAGCGCCGAGGGACCTCACTGGCCGATGGTCGAAAACATGCCGGGCCGGCTGCTGCTTTCGGCCCGCCAGATTGGTCCTTCCTCGGAATGCGGCGGGAGCTTTTGCCCGGCCCCGAGCGGGAACGGTTTGGCCGGGCCCATCCGGAACACCGGCAGAATCGGGTTGCCGCCCGGTTCCTTGGGATAAGTGGCGCCTTCCTTCTCGATCAGGAAAATCGCGGAAAATTGGCCGCCCGGCTGTTCGCCCACGAGGATTTCGATGGGATACGATTTGCCCGCCTCCACCTGCACGCGTTCGCCTTTCACAAACCCGCCCGGCTGCTCCGGCTCGCGCCATTTGTAATGATAATTGCCGAGTGACTTTGTGATTTTCTCCGAGTTGATGTTCCAGCAGGCGCCCAGGACCGTTTTGCCGCGGAACCGGACAAAGAGAACGTCGTCGCCCGCGCCGACGAAACTGAAGGTGCCGCTTTCGGGCGCGATGACGTCGCCTTTGTACCAGGCCAGCCACATTCTCGGTTGCACGTCGCGGCCGACGTCAAACGCCTTTGGGCCTTCCTCGGCCGGGATCGCCGGGATGAGGAAACGCGTGGCGTAAAGCGGGCTGGGCGCGCGATAGAATTTGTTCAGGACGGTGGCGTTCCAGCCTTCCTGGATGAATTCGTAAACGAGCGCCCCGTATTTGTCCGGGTCCATCTCGGTCGGTTTGCGGCCGGCGGTTTGTTTCAGGTCGTAGAACGTTCCCTTGATTCCGCCCGAGCTGGCTTCGCGCAGGCCGAACATGGAGACCGGGCCGCCGCCCGCGCTCGAGGCGGCCGCGCCCGCCGGCCCGCCGAGGGCGCCAAGGTTCATCCCGGTGGCGCCCGCCATCTGGTTCGGTTTCACCGCGGCGCGCGGCATGGCCGGCATTTCCGGGAGAGTGAATTTGGCTGCGCCGGTGCTGACGATCCGTTTGACCGCGGGCGCGCTCATCATGTTCTGTTTTTTCGCCATCTGTACTTTGTGCTCGATCGCGCGGCTGGCGCGGTTCGGGGAAGGGGCGCCCGCCTTGAAGGTGAGCTTGCGGGTGGCGGCATATTGTTGCACCACCCAGACCGCGGCGATCAGCCCGAGCACGAGGTGAACAATGATGGAGATGAAAAGGAACCGCATCCCCATGAGGCGGCGGAGCCAGCCCGCGGGCGGTTTCGCGGCGGGAGTTTCGAGCTGGACCGGTTCTGTCTCTCGCGTCTCGACGGGCATCAAATCAGGGGAAGGCAAAAACGGGATTTTTCCCGCTCCACAGTATCAGCGCTCTCTCGAAACGGAAGGGGCCGATGCCTTTTTTCCGTCACTTTGAGTCAGACGAAGAAGATTGAGGTCCGCAGATTACGCAGATGGACGCAGATTTTGGGGGAGGTGCCGGCGGCGCGACGGTCGGTGGCGGGTCCGCTTCTCTCTTCCGTCATCCTGAGCGAAGCGAAGGACCTCCCATGCCAGCACAACGCGACGCTTCCAGTTGCACCCTGGAGAGATCGCCAATGTGACAGCGTCTGGCGCTCGTTGTAGAATCGTTGCGTGAGCACTGTCACCGAGATTCGCGAAGCGATCCGAAAGCTGCCAAGCGAGGACGCGTGGAAGCTGGCGGCTGAGTTGCGGGAGTATCTCGACGTTCTTTGGGATCGGCAATTCGAAGAGGATGTCAAAGCTGGTCGCCTGGACGATATAATCGCACACGCTCGCGAAGCGCACGCCGCGGGCAAGAGTCGGCCGATGGATGAAATCATCGGGAACGACTGACTTCTGGCGACTTTATCGGCGGTTGCCGGAGCCGGTGGCAAAGAGATCGAAGGATACCTCGTTGGCTGTGCGAACAGGGAAGCGTTCGCTCACGCGAGGGCAACTTCCAACACCTTTGCACTCGGGGATAAACGAACTGGGCTGGGCTCAAACCATAGCTCCAAAGCCTCCTTGGCGTTGTGAACTGCCTCTTCCTCGGTTTCACCAGCCGAGGCGCACCCAGGCAGCTCGGGAAAAAACGCGGCCCAACGATTCGTTTCCCGGTCCTGTTCCACCACAAGGCGCAATTTCATGATCGAATGGTATGCGGTTCTTCTCTTGACGACAAACTCTCAATCCGATGTCGAGAAGAAGGAGGCGTGGCGATGCCGCGGAGCCTAACGAAGATGAAGTCCACAGATTACGCAGATTGACACAGATTAGGGGGAGGTGCCGGCGGCGCAACGGCCGGCGCCGGAGCTGCTTTCCCTTCCGTCATCCTGAGCGAAGCGAAGGACCTCCCATGCCAGCACCCGCAACGCCCCCAGTGTTACCTTGGAGGACCCGATAGGCATAAAATGCGATAGCGAATGCAGCTCGCAGCGGAGAAGTTCCGCCACTGCGAAGGGTGCCCTTCCGAGGCTCAAGGTTTATCAATGGGAACCAGATCGACCATGCTGATCACCGCGTCCACGCGTCCCGTCTCCCGATGAATCCCAACCCGATAAATCTCCCCGGCTTGTAGAAGGAATCGGACAACAAAGATGGGGATGCTCCCACCCGATTCCGGTTCAATCGTTCCCTCCGTCACTTTGACGATGGTCGATTCGGGCAGCCTGTGCCCGTCGCGTTCGAGAGCCCCCTTGGCGATTCGAATGGCCTCACGCTGCGACACTGGTTGATGCCTGGTAAGCTGATCATCTTTGAAGGAGCAGCCCGCAACCAACAAAGTGACGACAAGAAAGAAACGTCTCATGGGCCGGGAGCCGTTTTTCCTTTGTCCATTGGGAAGGGTTGACGTGACTTTAGCCGAACGGAAGATCTCGGAGAGCGATTTTTCTTGGGTCGAGCCTTTGGAACCTTTTTGACCTCGGCGGTCTGCGTCCGGGCGCGGCTAAAGATCGCCGTATGCGCGGCCGGTATAATCTTCAAATTTAAAGCCGCTGCGCTCAGTGATCTTGCGCTGTGCTTTTAGAACAAATGTGAAAAGCAGGTGGCCACGGATGCCACGCGCCGCCACCAGGCCATCGCCGGTGCCGAACGAATACGACTTCACGATTTCAAGACGCCGATCGTCGTAGCCTATCCAGAAGGGGAGGCGGACGAAGCCCAAGTCGTTTTTGAGCTGGAAAAGCGCTGCTTTTACCGGTTCGTTTCCTTCCGAAAACTCGCCCAACGCCATGACAAACCACGCGATGTCAACGATGGCGGGATGCTGTTCCCATGAGAGTGCGGGATGCGCATTTAAGTCGAGATGGGCTGCTGCGGCGGACTCACGCAGCCGAGTGACCGCGAGTTCCAGCCCGCCAAGGACCATCTCTTCGTCGTATCTGATATCGACCGACGTCGTGCCTTCCGCCTCAACAGCCCGAATCGGCGAGCTGCCTGCGAGGCAGAACAACACAGCTATAACGACCTTCCTAGATGTCATCTGTATCTGCAGGTGCCATTCTCTACGGTGTAGCACTATCATGAGCAGGAGCAGGAGTCGCGGCAAAAGCCGCGGAGCCTACACGGTCCGCTACGTTCTTGTCATTTTCGGCTTTTCTTAAAATGAAACGGAAAAACTGCGAAGGCGATTTCTCCTGGGTCGAGCCCTTGAATCGACCCATTTGGAACCTTTTTGACATTCTGCTTAAATACCCGGCAAAACCGGACGCGAGATCCTGTTTTTCCAGGGTTACGGACCCTCGTTTGATACCCTTTTGACAGTTGGCGGCGAACATTGGTCCTCACTCGGCATCGCTATTAGACGCTCCAACGCTGTATAATGTCGATCAAGCCGCGGGTGTCTTGCGCGCAGTATTTTTCGAGTGCTCTTCCTGACACGGCGTCGTTCCCACCAGCTAATTTGAGAAACGCTGATCCGCATGAATTCGCGGCTGGCGATCTCACCGTCGCTGATCTGCAGGCCGTCGTAGGACGTCGCTGTCAATGCCGGCAACACCGCTTTGAGCGACGCGCTGCCATTCTGCGATGGATGATAATATGCCATCCCGCGGAATACTTCGAGCAAATCGAGAAAACGCCGCGACACTGCGCTGACCCACTGAGCGCACTCCGGGAAATACAACGCACAGTCGGCTAGTCTCTTGGCTTCGAAGTTCGTGTTGTAGCCAACGATGCTGCCGCGCTCGCCTAACAGCTCTCTGAGCTCAAGGAGGAACGCTGGTCGAGGATCGTCGTTGCCGTCGGCAAGAAAGCTGTGGTGCTCCACCCGCGCGCCTTTGCTTCTGATGATGTGGAGGGAGAATTGAAACGGGATCTGGGTGTACGGGCGGGACCGGTCGAATAGCGGAACAGCCGACTGGATTGTTTCGAAATCGAGGAAATGCAACGGATACTCGAGTCGCGACAGGAATTGTCTTATCGCTGCGCGATCTACGTGTGGCGTTCCGCTTCGGTGAGATGCGACCTGTCGAACCTGCGCGTCGGTTAGAACCATATCTGATGGCATGTCTTCGATTCGAAGAATCCCTCGAGCGAGCAGATCCCAAGGCCGGCTTTTTGCGTTCCGTAAATCGAACACGCTCGGTTTCGGGAGAAAAGCCCAGCACGATTCCATCAGCGAACAGTCATATGGGTCCGTGCAATGACGTGACACCTTCACGTCCGGACATTCCGCTAAAGCCAAAACCGGTTTCATTTCTTCCACCTTTCCATGAACCGCCGGTAGCAGTGCGTTGATCGGGACGGTTACGTCAATTCGGGTTAGCAATTGATGCGGATTAATGTCGCCGGTCCGAATGTATTTTTTGTTCACCAACAGCAGGTAACAGTTCCTAATCGATAGTCCTGCGCCTTCGTAGACGTAGCGTTGGAAGGCGAGATCCTGGAGATAAACCTCTCTGAGATCATCTAAGTCTTCGGGGACTCCTGAGCTCTTTACCTCGATGACGTCCCAGCGCCCATCTGCCGTTGGAGCAAGAATGTCCGCTCTGCTAAAGCACCCGTTGTAAATGAATGAAGCTTCGAAGATCGCTTTACCTTGGCGCAGCGCATCGCGAGTCGCGCTAACGGGTTCGGCAAAGCCACCTATATCGCCAAGATCGACACCGCCAGGATATAGCTTCTTCGCCCACTGGCCGACTTTGTGGCCCTGATCGAAAATGGCTTCCAAGGTGGCGTCAACCGGCGGAAGCAGAGCCTTGTTGTTATAATGAATCCAGAGCGCTTTCGGACACTGCAGGCCAACCAGATACTTTGTCTTCGATATTAACGGCGGCCCTTTGAGCGACGCCTCGTTTTCTAGAGCGAACCAGCCGGTAAGCAACCGACCTAGGGATAAAACAGCCGATCGCATCATGACAAAGCCGCGAACTACTTGCCGAACCAATCCGTGATATCGAAAAAGACGCTTAACTCCTTCCCGTCCGGTCCCTGCAAGATGATTTCATCGATCTGACGACCCGCTTCGTTTTTGCGAGAACGCTGGCGGAGCTTCTGATGCCGCGGGAACTGCGCTTTTATCCACGCTTTTTCAGCGGCAACACCCTGCTGCTCGTTCTTTGCCTTTGGCAGCGTGATGTGAGCCGAAGCATCCGCGGCCCAATTGGGATCGATCATCCAGTTTTGTTGGTCGTCTTCTTCTAACATTGTCTTTCAGCTGCGGTTCCGACCAGCCAGACTGCCCAGCCAAAGTCTGCGGTTCCGCGTCGAGTCCGAGGCAAGGCCGCTGATTTTGCGCTGAGCGTCGACAATCGCTTGGGCGTCCCGTTTGTCAGCGACCCAGGCGATTAATTTCTTTTGTGGCCCGACAATCGCCCACGGAAATCCATTCGGCGGATTAATCTGTGCTGCGTCAATTTTCCACTGATTCATGTCCTTAAGCTTAGCCGCGAGAAGGCGCTAACTTCAGGACAAAGTTCGGGGACGGAATCCATCCAGCCATTAGTCGCCATCAAATGTAATTTGCAATCGCATCGGCGATCTTGAATCGGCATCCAAGCGACTGAGCCCTTAACGGGTGAGCGGGCGCGGTTGATAGTGATGGGGGATTATAAACTACTTTCGAAGTAGCGCCGTTTAAATAGAACGGACTCGGACGCGGACTGAGGGATGACAATGCAGCTAAAGCGGAAGCAGCCTGGCCCTTCGGAAAATTACTCCCCCAAGCAAACCAACAAAATCTCGCGCTGCGATTGGGTGATTGGTCGCCTGGACACAGGCTTTTCAACGCAGCGTAAACATTTGAGTTGCATAAATAAAAAAGGTTTAGAATCTCGACATAGTCTCCTATTTTCGGGCCTCCGCGCTTCGCCTTTAGTTGCGCTTCATTCAGGATTTTGATCACCGCGTGCATCGTGTTGTCTAGCGTCGGCCAAACGCCCCAAGTAGTCGTTGCGGCTACCGGCTTCTGTGTGCCGGGATTGCACATCCAAATGATACCGACACAATTACCCTGATGCTGCTGGTAACTTTGGATAGGCGTCGTGGCAGGCAGAAAGTACGCCCTAGTGTCCTTACGCGTGTGCGGCGGACCTACATCCCATTGTCCGTAAACGAGCGCCATATTCTTGAGCCGCTTTAACCCTTCTGAAGCAATTTTCGCAGCCGACGAAAATCGCCGGAATCCTTAAACCCGATCTTTGCGGCAACAAACTCATAGCGTTTGTCACCTTTCAATCCTTGTCGGCGCGCAAAGCGATCAGCGAGCTTTGCCTCTCGTTTAAGGCCGACTAGTTCGCGTCGGCCGATTGAAAAGCCTAGCCCTTGTCGGGCGATACCCCGTGCTCGATGTAGCTGCATCACTTTCGAAAAATCGAGGTCACGCTTCGGGTCCAAGCTGAGATATCCCGGAATGAACAATTGCGTTCCATACGGAGTAAAGACGACCGACGTTTTCAGCAGCAGTGGTGTGTCGTCCTCCATTCCCCACAGATAGTACTTCCAGCAAAGTAGGTCGAATAAGGCTTGGAAACGCGCGCCGTCATCGGTGAACTCGGCGCCCGGACCGCGTTCCCAATTCCGTTCTGGCATTAAGGAGCGATTGATTACTTTCTTCCGAGCGATCGATTGCGGGAAAGTTTGTTTGAGAAGGGCCCATTCGTTTCGAAAGTCTTCTGACTGCTCCAGATAGAATAGATACTCATCATACTTCTCCTGCGCCCTCAGGTAAAATTCGTAGCGCCCTTCATGCACCAGCGTTTCTGATTCTCGGATCACCCCCGGCGCGGCAACCTCCAGTCGATTGAAACCGCATCGACCGTCAGCGGCATTAAACTGAACAATCATTTCAGCGAGGAGGATCGCCGCGGGATCCGGCGAGGCTGAAGTGAGCGCGCTCTTCAAGTAGTTGGCGTAATTTTCTGGAAACGCGGGGAAGGCGGATTCGCACTGCCAAAAAGCGTAACAGCACCAGCCTAGTGCTTCGGCCAGCAGCTCCACGTTGGGATCGTCATTTTTCGCCAGGACTTTCGGAACTCTTGCAAACAGAAATTCGATTAGGGATCGCGCCTCGGTCGAATCGACAAACGGTAGCGATTTTAGATGAGCGACGACTTTGGATCGCCATCCCGTTTTAGGGAGACCAAACCGATTCAACCATGTCGCCGCGAACGCCTGTTCACGCATCAGTTACGTTATACGCGGCACGGCAGGAAACGCGAAGGCTGAAGATTGGTCCCATACTCAGTCCTGAATTTCCTCTTCGACATCCAGTAAGTTGGCGGCGTTGAAAACGATTGGGCCAATCATAACCGCACTAGATATCGGCCACTCGAAGTGCTGCATGGCCTGCGCCGAGGCAGACCCGCGCGGGTTTCTCCAGCTAATCGGAGTCGCCGAACGGTCATTCCTGATCGATCCGCCCCAAGCGAACGCATCAGCCGATTTATTGCAGAGAACGATCGCCGATCTCGTTAGACATTTCGAGCAGAAACACGAAATTGTAATTCACACTGTTCAGCTGGCCGTCAACGGAAAGGACATTCGAGGCGAAACATTCGCCGATGCCGAGCAAGCGGCCATCCCCTTCGGGAACGAAATCATTCATCGGTTCGATAGCTGCGGTCGCGAAGTTGATTGGTGGAATTTCGCGCAGGGACACATCATTCACGCGAAAAGAAGTTCGATCGAAGAGAAAATAAGGATCGCACGCCGCGCCGGTCTCCAGGTGAATCGACTAGTTCTCACTAGTTTGGCCAGCGCATTTGCCGTGACTAGATCGGCGGAACGCGACGGTCGGAATTGCCTGGTGATCGATATTGGCAGTAGCAGTGCCGGCTATGTTTTATTTTACGAGGGCAGCATTGCAGCCAGCGGAGTCATCGAAGCCGGAGGACATCTAATCACCGCCGAAATTGCGTCTTCTCAAAATGTCTCGTGGGCAAAAGCGGAGCAACTAAAACTGGCCCCGCCCAATGACTCGGCAGAAAGCGAGATCATCGCGCGTCATTTGATTGAGCTTTTTTGCAATGTCGCTGAGAAGGTCCGCAGTGGGTTATCGAAGACTGGGTATGTCTACCTGACTGGCGGAACGAGTCGATTTCCAAACATCGAACTGATTGCCGCGGGAGTGTTCGATCGACCGGTTTATCGCGCTGCCGCGTTGAACTTCGTGGGCGAATGCGAGCCTACGCGACCGGAACAATCCACTGCGTTGGGGTTGCTAAAATACGCCGTGTCACACGGTAGCGTCCCGCGCAAAGAATGGCAGGCACGGCGCTGCACCAGGAACCCAGTTTTATGAAAACAACCCCTCAGCCAGAAATGAAAACCACACCTCTTGCGCTCACACACGGTGTCGTTACCACCCGATGGCCAGATCAGTATTCGAATGATCCATTCGCGATCGGAGCCACGCAAGGTTGGCATTCGATGTCCCGATCGGGGCGATGGAATGCCGCAAAAATGATGCATGATTTGCACGCAGCTTTAATTCACTCCCGCGCCGCTGATCGCACAGGAGTCTCAAAAACCGGGAAGGTCTATTGGGGAACGCTAATCTTCGCCCCCGACAAAAGCCGTTATGTGGCTTTGCATCATTACGGGGATGAGATCTGGTTCCTTCGCGTTTGGGCGAATTCCGCCGTTGTCGCGGCCAGCGAATTCAACCGCTTGAGAAAGAGGTATCTCTTGGCCGATCGTGACGACGGCTCTGGAGAATTCTTCATTTTAACCCATGGAATGGCTGGACCAGATAAGCGTCGTATCAAGGTGCCGGAGCGGAAACTGAATGAAGCAGAATTACATCTGCACTATGGCGACGACTTTGTTGTTTGGCATACGCAATTGATGGAGCTAATCCGTACCCAAAAGACCGGTGTCACTATTCTGCAAGGACCGCCCGGGACCGGTAAAACGAGCTACCTTCGCCATCTGCTGTTCGCAACGCAGAAAACGCATCGCTTTTACTATCTGCCGATCAGCGTTTATCCGATGCTCGTAGCACCGACATCAGTGGACTTCTGGATTGGCGAGAATGAGACAACCGAGTGCCTAACTAAAGTGGTCGTAATCGAAGACGCCGAAGCGCTCCTCATGCAGCGGGACAACGGCAACCAGGAATCGGTTTCTAATTTACTCAACATTGCAGACGGATTCCTCGGCGACTTTCTGAAACTGCACGTGATCTGTACCATCAACGCGCCGGTTGAGAAGCTGGACCCGGCGGTAACACGACCGGGGCGTCTGATTGCCTCACGCCAATTTCGTCGCCTAACAACTAGCGAGGCAATGCGCTTGGCAAACGCAAAAAATCTCAGGCTCGAGCCGCGCGAGGACTATTCCCTAGCCGAGATTTATAACGGTTCTGCCGCCCGGCTTGACGAATCTAATGATCGAACTCTAGGATTCTCCCCTCATTAACCAGATGACTTCAATTCTATGAAACAAGACAATCAGCATCCACCACGCAAAGGTGAGACCTCGGCCAAATCTGCCTCGGTCAAAAACGACAAACTAGCTGCCAACGTTCAAGCGAGCCTAGAGCAGTTAAAAAAAGACGTAAAAGCGGGCGATCGCAAAGCCGCTGAGTTTCAAAAGTTGCTAAATGCCTTTCGGAAACATTGAAGTCGCGACGATGGATCAAGCATCTGCGAGCACACCCTTGTCTTGGCAGATTCCTAAATGACTGATCTGGAATATCAACTACGCGTCAGCGAATTAGACGTTCGTGATAAAGAAGCGCGATTGAAAGAAGCGCGCACCCGGTTCGATACCACTGCAGCTAAAGGTCGATCTGAGGTGCAGCTAAAGGTCGATCTGAGGTCGAAAAAGCCAAAGCAGATCTCAGCAAGATTGAAGCGGAAACTATCGCGGCTTACGAAAAGGCCAAGCAGGACTTGGAGCGCGCACAGATAGATTTGGATCGCGAGAAGTGCGGTCTTGAATATGCACGCGCGAACCTCGCCCGGGGATCGGATCATAAATCTCCGACTCAAGAGTAATGATGAATTTTGATTTGCCGCATGGCTATTCGTCTACGCCTTGACCCGTTGCCAGCCTGCGACGTGCGCCGGAACAAAATGCGGCGTTTGAATCCACCGGGAATTGGCATCTTTTGGCGCCGACGGCGGGCGCTGGCGGATCTGTGGTGTCGCGGGACGCGGTCATTTTCGCTCGGTTTTCGACAGGCAGATGTTCCTGCTGGTCTCGAGTGATCATTTTAACCGGAAGAAGTTCGTCCGACCCTCATCAATTTACGGAATCACTACGACAACATCTGGATGATTGGTTCTAAGATGTGCTCGAGAATACCGAGGATTAACTGTTTAGGCCTAACCAGCCTGAGTTTTCGTATTACAGAAATCCCGGAGCCTACGGGGCTCGAACCCGCAACCTCTGCCGTGACAGGGCAGCGCTCTAACCAATTGAGCTAAGGCTCCTCGAAGAGGGGGACAGATTAGTCGGGGCCGCGGGCGGTTCAAACGGTTTTTCGGCGGCGCTGACTCGCCCGCGATTCTTTTCCCGCACGCTTTCGTCACCGAGGAGCCCGGCGCAGGGCAAAACCCCGCTTACCGGTTCTTCCAGATGACGAGGCTGCCGGCCAGTTTGTCGTGCCAGCCTTGTTTCCGGCCGTCCCATGCCACCCAGAGCAGCCCGAGAAAAAGCGGAATGATGGAGACGAAATAGCCGAGGTAGCGAATCACGCCCTGGAGCAGATCGAGTTTTTCGCCCGTTTTCGCGTCGACCACGTGCAGCCCAAGGATCAGTTTCCCCGGGGTGCCTTTGCAGGTGATCCAGAGAAGGATGATCAGAATGGCCGGGAGAACGTAGGAGATGAGGAAGTCCGCCGGGCCCTTGATCAGTTCCGCCGAAGTAAAATACTCGCCGCCATAAATGGCGAACAAGAGCGGCAGGGTCAGGATGACGACAACGATCGTGTCAATGATGCTGGCCACGACCCGGATCCAGAACCCGGCCGGCCGGGGAACAACCGGAACCTGAAGGGGAATGGCCGGGGGAATGGTGCCGGGCGCGGCGGCAGCCGGTGGCAGGGGAGGCGGTGTCTGGTCCATGGGGGCAGGCTCTAGTTGAGAAGCTCGGGATCGGGCATCTGCACGACGCTGGCGCCGGCGGATGAATCAAGCTGTGAAAGCGCCTTCAAGGCCGGGCGCAACGGCGCGATGGCCTGGATGAGCGACCGGACAAGGACCTGCTCCGAGTTCTCCTTCTTTTTGCCGGCGAGGGCCTCGATCAGCGACGGCGGTTTTGGGTACCGCACGAGCTTCACGTTCTCTTCCGGTTTGATCCCGGAAAGTTCCTTGGCCAGTTCGACTGCGCGCTCGAATCCGCCCAGCTCGTCCACCAGCCCGAGTTTCTTCGCGTCTTCGCCACTCCAGACGCGGCCCTTGGCAATCTCGAGGACCCGTTCCTTCGGCAGGTTGCGGCCGGCCGCGACCTTGTCGGTGAACTCCTGGTAAATGCGGTCGAGCCACGAGTTGAACTTGGCCCACTGCTCGGGGGTGTAATCGTGCAGCCCGGAATACATGAGGGCGTTCTTGCCGGTCTGGACGCTGTCGAAGGTGAGCCCGAGCTTGTTGTTGAAGAAATCGCGGGTGAGCAGCTTGAAGGCGAGCACACCGATCGAGCCGGTGATGGTGGCGGGCTGCGCGATGACGCGGTCGGCCGCGAGCGCGACGATGTAACCGCCCGAGGCCGCGACGTTGCCCATGCTCACGACCACTTTTTTGCCCTTGTCGCGCGCGCGCTTCAGCTCGCGCAGGACGGCATCGGAGGCGACATACGAGCCGCCGGGACAATCGATGCGGAAGAGGATCGTCTTGATCTTGTCGTCGTCCGCCGCGGCCCGGATCCCGGCACAAACGGTGTCCGAGCCCATGACGGTTTCGCCGGTAAATGGGTTGCTCTGGCTTTCGCCGCGCTGGACGCCACCGACGCCGTAAACGATCGCGATCGGTTCGCCCTCCTTGAAGGGATGATCGCGCTTGTCGAGGTACGCCTTGAGATAGAGCAGGCGCGCATCTTTCACTTCGTTCCGGGCCTGCTCGTAGACTTCGTCGCGGTAAGCCAGTTGGTCGACCAGCCCGAGCTCGACCGCGTTGGTCCCGAGGTAGGGGCCGTTATTGATCAATTCCTCGACTTTTTCCGGGGGCATTTTGCGGCCCGCGGCGATCCCGGCCACGATCTGGCGGTGGATCGACTGGAGGAGAACGGTGACCGCTTCGCGGAAAGCCGGCGTCATCTGTTTTTCGGTGAAGACGTCGAAGGCGTTCTTGTATTCGTAGCGTTGCCCGCCGCGCGGGACGATCTCCAGCTTGTCGAGGAGGCCGCGGAAGAACATCGGCTCCGTCGCGGTGCCGGTCAGCCCGACATCGCCCGAGGGCTGGAGATAGATTTTGTCGAAAGCGGTGGCGAGATAATAGCTCCCGGTGCCGCCGGAGAATTCGCCGAAGGTCTCGGCAAAGGCGTAGGCTTTTTTGCCGCTCTGGCGAAAAGCGAGGATGGCGTTGCGCAGGTCCTGCCGCTGGGCCAGGCCCATCTCGCCGGTGCCGAGGCGCACGACCAGGAGTTTGACCCGGTCATCGCCGGTGGCCGAGCGGAGCCCGGCGAGCAAATCCTGGATGGTGGTGCGCTGCTCGAAACCGAGCTCGGCCAGCGGGGAGGGGTCGGAATCCTCGACCACGGCTTTTTCGAGGTCGAGTTCGAGAATGATCGCCTTGCCGCTGCGGTCGGCGAGACCGCGGCCGACGAAAAGGAGGAAAGCGCCGCCGAAGACAACCAAAAGGAGGAGAACGGCAATGACGTTACGGAGAGTTTTTCGCTTTTTCATGGGGGAGCACCTTCTATATCCATTTGTCGGCTGGATTCGACCGATAATTTTGGAGGGACACCGCCGGACCGGGCCTCGGCGATTGCGGTGGCCGACCGGCGCAGGTATATTCACGGCATCGTGCGCGCGACGGGAAGGGAACGCAGGTGAGTCAGGAACACGACGAGGGAATTTCCCCGGCCGGACGGCCGAAGACCGTGCTGGAGGCGGTTGACCGTCTCCTGGTTTCGCTGCCGGAAAACGACCCGGTGCGGACCGAGCTGGCGGCGCTGCGCGAGGAGGTGGCCGGCCAGGAGGAGATCATCGGCGAAGCGCGGCAGGTGATCGAAAAGCTGGAGCAGGTGATCAAGAAAGTGACCTCGCCGGCCAACCGGATCGGGACGTTCCTCGGCGCGGTCGGCCGCGACACCGCGCACATTGTCGTCGGCGGCTCCGATTATTTTTGCAACATCGATCCGCGCCTGCCGCGGCGGAGCCTGCGCAAGGGGACGCGCGTCCTCGTCAACGAAGCCTACGTCATTGTCGGTGATCTCGGCTACGAGACGGCCGGTCCGGTGGCGCGGGTGACCGAGGTGCTTGGCTCCGAGCGTCTGCGGGTGGGCTCGGAGCAGGGGCTGCAATCGGTGGTGCTGGAGCGGTCCGACCGGCTGGAGGGTGTGGCGGTAAAAGTGGCCGACGAGGTGCGAGTCGATCCCGGTTTCCGGATGGCGCTCGAGGTCATGGCGCAGGGCAAAGCGCAGCAGCATTTCCTGGATGCGGTGCCGGAGTTGCCCTGGGAAAAGGTGGGCGGGCAGGAGGCGGCTTTGCAGGCGATTCGCGACGCCATCGAGTTGCCGCTTTTGCACCCGGAACTCTTCGAGAAGTTCGATCATGCCACGCCCAAGGGTTTTCTCCTGCACGGCCCGCCGGGTTGCGGCAAGACCCTGATCGGCAAAGCCACGGCCTATAACCTGACGCGGCAGCTCCGGGAAAAGACGGGCGCCGACATGACGGAATATTTCATGCACGTGAAAGGCCCGGAAGTGCTCAACATGTGGGTGGGGGAATCCGAGCGCATGGTCCGCGAGATCTTTGCCACCGCGCGCGAGAAAAGCCGGGAGGGATTCCTGCCTTTCCTCTTCATTGACGAAGCCGAGAGCATTCTGGGAACCCGGCGCGCCTCGCGTTTCTCCAACATTCTTTCCACGCTTGTGCCGATGTTCTGCGCCGAGATGGACGGGATCGATTCGCTGCATGAGGTGGTGATCATCCTGGCCTCGAATCGGGCTGACCTGATCGACCCGGCCATCCTGCGCCCGGGCCGGATCGACCGAAAGATTCGGGTGCGTCGGCCGGACAAGGCAGGGGCGCGCGCGATTTATCGGATCTATCTGACGGATCGGCTGCCCTACGAAGGAGTGCTGGCGAAAGAAGGGAAGGGGATCGGGCCGGCCCTCGATCGGCTGGTGGAGCGCTTTGTGGACTGGCAGTTTGCGCGGCGGGACGAGAACCGGTTTTTGGAGGTCACGCTGCGGAGCGGACGCAAGGAAGCGCTTTATCGGAGCGATCTGTTGAGCGGCGCGCTCATTGCCTCCGTGGTGGAACGGGCCAAGGCCTACGCGATCAAGCGGGCCATCGCGACGGGGAACGAGGAGGGCATCAGCGAGGCCGATTTGCAGGCTTCGTTTCGAGCCGAGTTCGTCGAGAACGATATTTTTCCGCCGACTGATATCACGGAGGACTGGCTGAAGCTGATCGACTACGAGCCCGAGAACGTGGTCAAGGTCGCGCCGGTCCGGCCGGCGGGTGCGCGTCGGCGGGAACAGCCTTCCGCCGTGATCTAACGCCAGCGACGCCACCAGCGGCGGCGGGGCGGGGGAGCCGGCGGCCGGAGCGGCCGGGGTTTGATGACTTCGACCGAGGCGGCGAGAGCATCGTTGAATTCGCGGCGAATTTGTTCCTCCCGCCGGGCGTAGTGAACGCCCCAGCCGCGGGAGAAATCGGCGTCGGAATGGCGCGGCAGCATCTCGCGGGTGCGAGCAAGAAGATAATCGACCCCGAGCTGTTTGTAGTGGAGAAGGGCGACATCGCGTTTTCCCGGGACGGTATTGCCGGTGGGCGCGCACAGATGCCGGCCGGGCGTGTAGTTCATGGCGTCGATCTGGTTTGGATCGAAGATGCAGATTTTATCGAGGTAAAACTGGCGCGACCCGCGTACCAGCGCCCGGCAAAGATCGGTCCTGGGCGGTGGAAACGTTTCGCTGATCATGTCGTAGCCGTTTGTCTGCACCAGGGTGATGCCGTTTTCCTTTGCGAGGGCGAGATAACCACGGAGATCGCGGTGATAAAGGAACTCATCGATGTCGACCATGATGGTCCAGTCGCACTGTCCGCGGCTCTCCTGCATGATCGGCTTCTCGAGAGAGAGCTGGGCGTCGATGAAGGATTCGGCCCTCGGCAGCTCGCGCAATTCGACTTTGGGCGAGGCGGCCAGCAGCTCGCATGAACGGTCCGTGGAACCGTCATCGTAGATCACCATCCGGTCGGCGATCGGTTCGTAATGCGCCAGGAAAAACGGGATGAGTTGTTCCTCGTTCCAGCAGGGGGCATGAAGATCGATTCGCACCGCGCCGAGTGTGGGGGCGTTTTTTCGTGCGCGCCACGCTTTTTCGGGCGGCGACGGTCGACGAGGCCGGGGGATGCCCTAAGCTTTATCCGGGATGAAAAGCGTTTTCGGGCTGGAGACGGAGTATGGGATCACGGTGGCGGGCGCCGAGTCGGAAATCGACGTGGTGGCGGAGTCGATCGCGCTGGTCCGGAGCTACACTGAGCACGGAGCGCACATGAAGTGGGATTACGAACTGGAGGATCCGCACCAGGACGCCCGCGGGTTCCGCGCGCGGGAGCTGCTCCAGGACACGGACGAATCGGCCTACTACGAAGTGGACCGGCGGCGCGCGCTCACTTTCGAGGAGATCAAGAGCGACCTCGTGCTCTCCAACGGCGCCCGTTTTTACAACGATCATGCGCACCCGGAATATTCCACGCCGGAATGCAGCTCGCTGCGCGAGTTGGTGGCCCAGGACAAGGCGGGCGAACGCATCCTGGCCGAATGCGCGCGGCGGCGGCAAATCCATCTGCCCGGAAGGCCGCGCGCTCCGCCTCTACAAGAACAACACGGACTTCGTCGGGCACAGCTACGGCTGCCACGACAACTACCTGGTGGCCCGCGCGGTTCCCTGGAACGATCTCGTGGCGGGCATTCTTCCGTTTCTCGTCACCCGCCAGATCTTCGCCGGCGCGGGAAAAATGGGCGTGGAATCGGAGAGCGCGGCCGGCCAGCCTGGTCTTTACCAGATCGCGCAGCGTTCGGATTTCTTCAGCGTCCTCGTGAGCATCGATACCATGAACCGGCGGCCGCTGGTGAACACGCGGGACGAGCCGCATGCCGACCCGGCGAAATACCGGCGGTTCCACGTGATCATTGGCGACGCCAACATGAGCGAGTGGGCCACGGCGATGAAAGTGGGGACCACCGCGCTCATTTTGGAGCTGATCGAGCGGGGAGAAGTCCCGGCGGTGGAGCTGGCCCAGCCGATCGAGGCCACACGGTCGATCAGCCGCGACCAGGATCATCAATGGATCGTGGAGCTGGCGGACGGCCGGAAAATTTCGGCGGTTGATCTGCAGCGGCTTTACCTGGCCGCGGCGCAGCGTCTGCCGGCGGAATCGATGGCGGAGCAGGGATGGATTCTCCAGGAATGGGAGAGCGTCCTGAACGATTTGGACGATGACCCGACGAAAACCCGGGACCGGGTGGACTGGGCGGCGAAAAAAGAACTGCTCTCCGCCCTGCGCGAGGAGGAGAGACTGGAGTGGAGCGACCCGTGGCTGCAGGCGATCGACCTGGAGTATCACAACATTGACCCGGAGAGCGGGCTGGCGAGTGAACTGACCAGGCAGGGGTCGCTCCGGCGGCTCGTGACGGAGGAGGAAATCAAGGCGGCCATCTTCAATCCGCCCGAGACCACGCGCGCCTTCTTTCGTGGACGGGCCGTGGCGCAGTTCAATTCGCGGATCGAATCGATCCAGTGGGACGAGATCGTGTTTGCCGCAAAAGGTGGAAGCCGGCGCATAGCCCTCCCAGAGCCTGGCGCGAGCTACCGCGAGATGCTGGAGGAGATCAGGACCAGCTGATCAGCCGCAGTTCGTGGCTCTGCTGGAGGTGCGGATGAGTGGGCACGGCGCGGACACTGAACGCATAGGCGCCGCTCTCGGTTGCCGGGATGTCGCCGGCATAACTGTATTCGCCGTGGGCGGCACCGCCTGCGGCCTGAAGCACCGTGGTGGCGGGATGCCTGATATCGCCGTTCTCCGTCTCGCCGTAATAGGCTTCCACCCGCACGTTCCGCGGATCGACGGCGCCGAGGTGAACCCGGGCCGTCACCTGGAGTTTCTCGCCCACGAGGACGTTTTGCCGATCCTTGTTCCCCACCTGCACATCGGTGATGCGGACCTGCGCCCAGTCCTTGCGGATCCGTGATTTCCACTGGCTCAGCTCGGTCGCGGCCTGGCAGTTATCTCGCGAAAACTCGGCGAAACCGGCGGCGGCGGGCGCATAAAGCCGCTCGGCGTATTCCTTGACCATGCGGTGCGTGTTGAATACGGGGGTGACGCTGCGGATGGAATCGCGCATCAACTGCAGCCAGGCCAGGGGAAGACGGCCGTCGGGCTTGGCGTAATAGAGCGGCACGATCTGGTTCTCGAGCAACTGGTAGAGGCTGTTCGCGTCCACCGCGCTCTGGAACTCCACCGTGCCGGTCTCGATTTCGGCCCCGATGGCCCAGCCGTTCTTGCCGTTGAAACCCTCGCACCACCAGCCATCGAGCACGCTCAGGTTGAGCCCCCCGTTCGGGGGCGCCTTCATCCCGCTGGTCCCGCTCGCCTCGAGCGGCCGCAGCGGATTGTTCAGCCAGAGATCGACGCCCTGGACGAGCCGGCGCGCGATGTAGGTATCGTAATCCTCCACGAACACGATCCGGTTCTCCAGCCCGGCCTCGCGCGTGAACTCGTAGACTTCCTGGATGAGCGCCTTGCCCCCCTCGTCGCGCGGATGCGATTTGCCGGCAAAGATGAACTGCACCGGGCGGGTGGAATCGTTCACCAGGCGCTGCAGGCGTTCCTTGTCGGAAAAAAGCAGGGCGCCGCGCTTGTAGGTGGCGAAACGGCGGGCGAACCCGATGGTGAGGATCTCGGGATCAAGGATCTGGTTGATCTGGCGGATGGCCTCGGGCGCTTCGCCGATGCGGAGGGCGCGCTGCCGGGTGCGTTCCCGCACGAACTGGACGAGGCGCAGCTTCAGTTTCTGGTGTGTTTCCCACAGTTCCGTGTCGGGAATCTCGATCACGCCGCGCCAGAAGTCGGGATCGGTCAGGTTTTCCTCCCAGTCGCCGAGATACTTCGAGTAGAGGGCGGAGAACTCGGGGGCGAGCCAGGTCTTGGTGTGAATGCCGTTGGTGATGCTGGTGATCGGGACCTCGTGCTGCGGCACGCCGCTCCAGACGTCCTTCCAGAGACCCTGGCTGACCTTGCCGTGCAGCGCGCTCACGCCATTCGCGTGGCGCGAGGCGCGCAGGGCGAGAATGGTCATGCTGAAAGGATCATCGGCGTTCACGCGCGTCTGGCCGAAGGAGAAGAGTTCGTCGAAGGGAAGCCCGATCTCCTTCGCGAAATCGCCGAAATACTTGCGCATCATTTCGCGCGGGAAGGAATCGTTGCCCGCGGGCACGGGGGTGTGCGTGGTGAAAACGTTCGCGGCCGCGACCACCTGTAGGGCGGAATAGAAATCGAGCCCCTTTTCCTTGATCAGGAGACGGATGCGCTCGAGCGCGAGAAAGGCGGAATGCCCCTCGTTCATGTGAAAAACTTCCGACTCGATCCCGAGCAGACCGAGGACGCGGACGCCGCCGACGCCGAGGAGAATTTCCTGGCGCATGCGCATTTCGAGGTCGCCCCCGTAGAGTTCCGCCGTGATCAGCCGGTCTTCCGGCGTGTTCTCGGCCACGTCGGTATCGAGCAGGTAGAGGTTGACCCGGCCGACGTGGAGTTCCCAGATTTTCGCCACGACTTCGCGGTCGAGGATGCGCACGGAAACGAGGACGCGCCGGTCATCCTTGCGCACCTCGCGGATGGGCAGGTGATGGAAGTTCTGGTTCAGGTTGATCGCCTCCTGCATCCCGGTGCGATCGATTTGCTGGCGGAAATAGCCGTGCCGGTAAAGCAGGCCGATGGCGTTGAAATTCAGGTCGAGATCGCTGGCCGACTTGCAATGGTCGCCGGCGAGAATGCCGAGGCCGCCCGAGTAATTGGGGATCGATTCGTGGAAACCGAACTCAGCCGAGAAATAGGCAATCGGTTTTTGCAGGACCTTGCCGGCGCCGGTCTTGCCGTAGGTGTCCTTGCGCGCCATGTAGCGCTTGAAGGCGTCGTGCACTTCCTTGAGTTCGCGCAGGAAATTCTTGTCCTGGGCCAGCTCCTCGAGGCGCGCCTGGCGCGAGAGCTGGAGCATCCGGATCGGGTTATGGTTGGTCCGGTTCCAGAGTTCGGGGTCGAGATGACGGAAAAGACGGCGGGCGGCCGGCTCCCAGGTCCACCAGAGGTTGAAGACCATTTCGCGCAACGGCTCGAGAGCGGCGGGAAGAATCGGGGCGACGTGATAGGTAAGATAATTCGGCATGAAATCGGGCGGGCTGGGAAGTAAGCCGGGAGTGTGGCAGGAAAATTTTTTGCAGCAAGCGTTCACCGCGGCGTTTTCCCCGGTAGAGTGAGCGCCCGCCGGTGGAGCCGGCGGGGAGACCGCCCATGAACTTTCGCTCTTTTACCATCCTGGCCCGTTCCCTCCGGCACGAGGGGGCGGCGACCATGGCGCTGGCCCTGCCGATCATCGGCGGGCAGCTCAATCACATGGTCATCGGGCTGACCGACACCCTCATGGTCGGCCGGTTGGGCGTGGTGCCGCTGGCCGCGGCCACCTTTGCCAACACCGTCCTGCAGGTTCCGTTGATCGTCGGCATCGGCATCAGCATGGCCGTCTCCATCCGGGTCTCGCAGGCGCGCGGCGCCGCCGACGTGCAGGGAGCGCGCATGGCCCTGCGCCACGGCCTTTATCTCGGCCTGGCCATCGGTCTTCTCACCATGCTGGGGGTCTGGAGCATCCAGCCGTTCCTTGGATTGTTCCGGCAGGAACCGGCCATCATCGAGGCGGTTCCCCGCTATTTTCTCCTGATCGCTTTTTCCATGGTGCCGGCGCTCGGGGCGATGGCGGTGAAGAATCATGCCGATGCCATGAACAGCCCGTGGCCGCCGTTCTGGATTCTCTCGGGCGGCTCGGTCCTGAACATCCTTTTAAACTGGATTTTCATCTATGGAAATTTCGGCTCGCCGGCGCTCGGGCTGGACGGGGCCGGGGTCGCCACCTTGCTGACCCGCATCGCCACTTTGGCGGCCCTGCTGGCCTGGTGCCGTCAGGCGCCGGCGGTGCGCGATTGGGTGCCGCAACGCTGGCTTCGCCCGCCCTCCTGGCCGGCAGTGCGCAGCCTGCTCGCGGTAGGTTTCCCGGCCACCCTGCAATTGCTCGCGGAGGTGAGCGCGTTTGTCATGGCGACCCTTCTCATCGGCACGCTCGGCGCGGTGGCGCTGGCTTCCCATCAGGTGGCCCTGAGCTGCGCGGCCATGGTCTTCATGGTTCCGCTCGGGCTTTCCATGGCCCTGACCGTGCGGATGGGCGCGGCCTGGGGCGCGCGCGATCAATCACGGCTCCGTCCGATTTTGCTGAGCGGCTGGCTCCTCGCTTTCGCCTTTACCCTCATCAGCGCGCAAATCTTTCTCTATTTTAATGAGATGATTGCCGGCGCCTTCCTGACCGATCCGGTGGCGATTCGCCTGACCGCGACCCTTCTCCTGGTGAGCGCGGCGTTTCAGATGGGTGACGCCATGCAAATCTCCTCCGTCGGGGCGCTCCGCGGCCTGAACGACGTCAAGGTGCCGGCGGCGCTTTCATTTTTCGCCTACTGGGTGATCTCGATCCCGGCCGGATGGGCCCTGATGTTCCCGGCGGGTCTCGGCGTTCCGGGCATGTGGTGGGGAATAACGATCGGGCTGACGCTGACGGCCGTGCTTTTGGGCGTTCGTGTCTGGCGCCTGACCGCCCGGGCGTGGTCGCTTTGGCCGGTGGAAGAGGCGCGATGACGCGTATTCCTGCCCGGGTCACGCTGCCCGGGACGTGCTGGATTTTGGCGAGAGGAACAGGCCGAGCAGAAGGCCGGCGGCCAGTCCGCTCAGGTGCGCAGCCATGCTGATCTGCGGGGTGGAAAGGTCAAAGGCCGTCTGGATCACGACGATGAGGATGACATTGCGAAGACGCCGCCGGGCCTGCGGCGCGTGTCGATTCATGATTAGGTAACCGGCCCAGGCGCCGACCAGCGCCATGACCGAGCCGGAAGCGCCCACGACCTGTTCGGCGGCCGTCCAGTTTTGCAAACGGGCGAAGACGACGCCAAGGCCGGAGCCAAGACCTCCGAGGAGATAAATCGCGGCGAAGCGCCAGCGCCCGACGGCGCGTTCCAGGCCGGGGCCAAGGAGGATCAGGCCGTAAAGATTGAAGAAGAGGTGGAGCGGACCGTAGTGGAGGAAGGTGGAAGAAAGCAGCCGCCAATATTCCTGACGATAAACCACGGAAAATGGCTCCAGTTGGCCGAGCCGGTGCAGGGTGGCGGGATTGGTGGAACCGCCGAGGCGCAGTTCGACGAGGAACATGGCCACGTTGAGCAGGCCAAAAACGAGCACGACCAGGCTGAGCCGTGGAAAAAAGCGGGCGGCGGGGCGTTCCCAGGCCGGGCTGCCGGTTTTGATCCGCTCGATCACGCGGCGGGCGCCGGACGAGAGCGGTTCTTCCGGCGACCGCCTGCCGGAATCGCCGGTCCAGAACTGGCGCGCGGACGCGGGCAAACGGGAAAGCCGGGTGGCGAGAAGGCGCTGGGCGAGATCGTGCTCGCCCGTGAAGGTAAGCACGATCAGCTCGCAAATGGCGCGGAGTTTTTCGCCTTCCGCGCTGCGGCTGAGCAGACCCGTCTGCGCGGCATGCTGCATGACGAGTTCGTCCTGCTGGCCGGTTTCGCCGAGCGCGCGGAGAAAGAAAGGGAGCAGGTGCGCCTCGCGATCCCCGCGCTCGAGTCCCTGCTGGAACCATTGAAGAAAGCCGATCCAATCCCCGCGCAAACTGAAGCGGTGAGCCGCGGCCAGGCGGGCAACCGGGGTGGCGTCGTCGGGGAAAAGCGTGGCAAGCCGATCCGCTGCGGCCGCCGGCCCAGCCGGCGCGTTTTCCAGGATCGCAAAAAGCCGGGCCTGCTCCGGGACGCCATCGGCTGGATGGACCAGGCGGAGCCATTGGGCGAGGCGGCGCGCGAAACGATGGCGCTGTTCCAGGGCCAGGCTTTCCAGCTTGCGCATCCCGATGGCCGGGCAAAGCAGAAACAAAAACCAGGCGGTGCCGCTGATGTATCCGGCCACCGGGCGCGCGAAAAACCAACTGGCCGCCACCGTGGCGAGGACGAGGAGCGCGGCCCCGGTCCATCCCGCGAGCTGACGCGGCCGCCGCAGCGTGCGCACCAGAACCAGGAGGGGAGAAATTCCCGCAATGAAGAGAAGGACGTGATTCAACTCCATGACCGCGCGGCAGTCTCGCATGTCCGGCGCGCCCGTCATCCCCGGCCTTGCCGCGAGGCCGGGCGGGGGGCAGGATGAAGCGTGCGCCTGCGCGTGACCCAGTATCTCGACGTGATCTCCTCGTGGTGCTTTTGGGCTTTCCCTGCCTGGCAGGAGTTGCAGGAGCGCTACCGGGGCCGGGTGGAGTTTAACTGGAAGATCGCGCTCATGGATGCCGCGGCCCTGCCGCCGACAGAGGAAGCAACCGCATGGTATTACCGGCGCAGCGGCATGATCATGCAATCGCCCTTTATGCTGAGCACCGGCTGGTACGAGGGGTTGCCCGAGTATCTCGCGCCCAATTGCGTGGCCGAGGCGGGCAAGGATTTTGGGGTGACGGACGATCGCATCTGGTCGGCCATTTCCGCGGCCGGCGTGCGCGAGGGGAAAAAACACGGGCGCTGGGAGATTGCGGCCGGGATCGGCGCGCGCGCGGGCGGGTTGAACGAAGCGAAACTGCTGGAGCGGGCGCGGGACCCGGCGGTGGAGGAACGGGTGCGGGCAAGCACGGCCGAGTTTCACGCCCTGCAGGTGAACCAGCGGCCCACCTTCGTGATCGAGAGCGAAATCGGCGACCGCGCCATCTTTGCCGGGTTCGCGCGGGTCGATCCTTTGGCGGCGGCTCTCGAGGCCATGCTGGAGGATCTCCGGGCGTATCAGGCGCACGCGGCGCACTTCGGCGCGCCGCCGGCGTGATCGCAGTTTCGCCTTGATTGCAGGTGATTGTTGCCTTCTACTTCCGCTCGGCCCGCGATTGTTCGCGGGCCCGTCCGGTTGGCGCCTCGCAGCCTCCCGGGTGCAGGAGTGTTTTCGACCGCCGCGGGGCGGCCGGAAGGACAGGAGCGAGAACTGAGAATAACGGCGCCGCGGTCACTCCCGCTCAGCCGGTCCGGAGCTTTGATTTAATCTGCAACCACAAATTCGTGTAAACGGTCGGATTCGCGCCCGCGAGGTCCGGGTCATCATGGGATCCAACGGGGAGCAACTCGGGATCATGAAACTTTCCGACGCGCTCCGCAAAGCGCAGTCCATCGGTCTCGATCTTGTCGAGGTCGCGCCCACGGCCAATCCGCCGGTCTGTAAAATCGTCGATTTCGGCAAGTTCCGCTACGATCTCTCCAAGCAGGAGAAGGAGAAGAAATCGTCCGGGACCAAGCTCAAGGAGATCAAGTTCCGGGTGAACATCGATGATCACGATTACCTGACCAAGATTCGCCACGGCGAGGAGTTCCTCGACAAGGGGAACAAGGTCCGCGTGCAGCTGCAATTCCGCGGGCGCGAAATGGCGCACCAGGAAATCGGGATGGAACTGATGTTCAAGGTCCGGGAGGATCTTTCCGGCATGTCGCAGGTCGAGATGGATCCGAAACTGGCGGGCCGCAACATCACCATGACGTTGTCGCCGCTGCCGGCCAGCCGGCGCAAACGCCGCTTTGCCAAGCTGGACGCCGAGGAGATGGCGGCGGCGGAAGCTTCCTCCTCCGTCAACGGCACCGACGAAGAGTAGACGGCACCCGGGGCTCGTTTTTCCGGGCAGGAAAAGGGGCTTCGCGGGCGGCCCCGAACATTGGCAGCCCGCGAAGCCCTTGCTGTTCTCTTGCTAGATTTTCCGGCGCAGCGGTCGCACCGAGCTGGCCAGCTTGCGCAGCCCCAGCTCCAGACGCGTTTTCACCGTGCCCAGAGGCGTGCCGGTCCGGGCCGCAATTTCCCGGTGACTCAGATCGCCGAAGAAGGAAAGCTCGATCGCTTCCCGCTGCCGGTCAGGCAGGTTCTTCATCTGCCGGGTGAGAAACCGGCGGATGTCGGAAGCAATGAGCTGCCGGTCGATCCGGTTATGTGACGGAATCTTGGGCTCTTCCGTCAGATGTTCCTCGAACCGGTCTTTCGCCCGGCAGTAGGCCTGCCGGCGGCGGAGCCGATCGATGGCACGTCGCCGGGCCAGGGTCACCACCCAGCCGAGCGGCTTCCCGGCGTTGGCCGAGTAACGATCCGCTTCGTTCCAGATCTGGAGAAAGATTTCCTGGAGCACGTCATCGGCCTCAGCCTCTTCGTGGACCACGTGGCTGATGACCGCCTTGAGGGTCTTCCCGTATCGGCCGTAAAGCTCCTCGAGGGCGCTTTGCCGCCGGTCGGTGATCGCCTGCATCAGGTCCTCGTCCGTGGCCTGGGAGTATCCTTCCGTGTCAAAAACCGGCCGGATCATAAGGCACTCCCTTCCTGGTTACCGCTCAAACCATCACTCTGTGAATGAAGTAGTTGCGTCATGCCCCAGAGTTTGGGCGGGGGCCACTCTGACGACAATTGGGCGGTGACCTAATGAATTCTTAGGTGAAATCCCTATACCCTTAGGTCGTTGAGCCAACGGTGTAGGTCCAGCCCTCGTGCGAAGGAACGAAAAAGGCCCTCTCCAACAGAGAGGGCCTCGCTCTTTTCCCCGAATCGAACCAGCTAGCGGGTGGCCGGCGTCGGGGTCGCGGAGACCGGCTTGCGCTTGAGCGGAGCCAGGCGCGGAGTCGGTTTCGGTGGCGGGGTGACGCGACCGGTCTTGAGCAGAAGGCGCTTTTTGCGGGCCAGCGCTTCCTTGTTGGCCGGCTGAATGGCCAGGATGGCCTCGGCATCGACCAGCGCCTTGTCGAATTTTTCGGTTACTTCATAGAGATAACCGCGCCCGAGGAGCGCTTCCACATCCTTGGCCTCGTTCTTGAGGATCGCGGAGTAATCCTTGATCGCGGCTTCCTTGTCGTCGAGCTGGAGGTGAACAAAGGCGCGGCGAATAAGCGGCTCGCGATCCTTTTTCTTCAGCTTGACCGCCACGTTGTAATCTTCGAGCGACTTTTGCCAGTTGCGTTTGCGGAGATGGACAAAGCCGCGGTAGCGATGGGCCAGGGCATTTTTGGAATCGAGCTCGATGGCTTCCGTCAGTTCCGGGAGCGCGGCGTCGTATTTGCCCTTCTGCACGCGGGTGATGGCGCGCTGGGTCAGGGCCAGGGAGAGGTTGACCTTGTGCCGCTTGGTGCGCGGGCTTTCCTTGACCGCCGTCCGGAGATGTTCAACCGCCTCGTCCCATTTCTTGCTCTTGGCCGCGGCGAGGCCCTTCTTGGAGGCCTGGGCGGCGGCGCGGGCGCTGGCCTCGGCCTCGCCCGGTGCGAGAAACAGGAGACAAAGGAAGAGAGAAACGCCGAGTCGTGTTATTGCGTGCATGTTTTTGATTGGGTCGATTGGTTGTCTGCCAGGAAACTCAGGGCGTGGGAGCCGCGGTCGGCCCCTTCGGCGCGACTGACGTGGCCGGGCGTGGTGCCAGGGGCGCCATCGGGGTCATGGCCGGGGCCGGACTGGCGGCCGCGGGTGCGGTCAGTCTCTTTTTACCCGTGGCAGCATCGGCGTTGTCCGGCTGTTTTTTCAGGACTTTTTCCACGTCGGCCAGCGCTTTCTCCTTTTCGCCGGTGACCTCGTAAAGGTAACTGCGGCCAAGGAGAGCTTCCACGTCGGTGGCGTTCGCCTGCAGGATTTTCGTGTAATCCTTGATCGCGGCCTCGTTATCCTGGAGCTGGATGTTCACGAAGGCGCGCCGCACCAACAGATCGCGGTCGCCTGATTTTTCCTCGAGGGCGGCGTTATAATCCTCCAGCGCCTTGTTCCACTCGCGTTTGCTCAGGTAGGCGAACCCGCGAAACCGGCGCGCCTTGGTGGTCTCGGGATCCAGCGCCAGCGCCTCGTCGAGGTCGGCGATGGCTGCGTCATATTCCTGGCGGCCCACCTTCTCGGCGCCACGCTCGGTCAGGGCGAGGCGGAGATTGGTCTTATGACTGGAGGCGTCCGGGTCAGCCTCGGAAGCTTTCTTGAAGTTCTCGACCGCTTCGTCCCAGTTTTTTTTCTTGGCTGCGGCCAGGCCGGCCTTGGCGGCGGCGGCGCCGTCCTGGGCGAAAGCGCCGGAGGTGAAGGCGCAAAGAATAATGAGGCCGGCAACAAGTCCGGGGTGGCGGAGGAGTGATGGTCTGTTCATGAAAGTATCGTGGGGTGGAGCAGGGTTCGGACGGACAGCGGCTAGCCAGTATTCAAAGGGGAGGGGGTTCCCGCAAGTGCCGGCTGCGGGGTCGATTCCGCCGGGGTCCACATTTCGTTGAAACGCCGGATGCGATGGGCCCTGCCGGTGGCCTCGTCAATCTCGATGAGCGCGCCGGAAAGGCGGACGGGGCCGGCGGCCACAGGGAAGGCGGCCGGCATGTTCGAGGCAAACCGGGTCACGATCGGGTTGATGGCGCGTCCGAGGATCGACTCGGCCGGGCCGCACATGCCGGCGTCGCAGAGGAAGGCGGTGCCGCCGGGGAAAATCTGTTCGTCGGCGGTCTGCACATGGGTGTGGGTGCCGATCACGGCCGAGACGCGTCCATCGAGGAGGCGGCCGAGGGCGCATTTCTCGCTGGTTGTTTCCGCGTGGACATCCACGAGGATGACGGGCGTTTCGCGGCGCAATTCCTCCACGGCGGCTTCGAGGAGGCGAAACGGGTTTTCCAGGATGGGCTGCATGAAGGTCCGCCCCTGCACATTGAGGACGCCCACCTTGCCCTTGGCGGTCTCGAGGACGATCGATCCGGCGCCGGGGGTTTCCGGCGGATAATTCAGCGGCCGGAGCAGGCGCGGCTCGGTCGGGATGAAGTTGACGATGTCCTTCTGGTCCCAGATGTGGTCGCCGGTGGTGATGACGGAAACGCCCGCGCGGAGGAGGTCGATGGTGATCCGGGGGGTGATGCCGCGGCCGCCGGCAGCGTTCTCGCCGTTGGCGACAATAAAGTCGACCTGCTCCTGTTTCTTCAACTCCGGCAGACGCGCGATGACCGCGCTGCGACCGGGTTCGCCGACGATGTCGCCGAGGAAAAGAAGCGTTAGCATTCGGCGAAGGTCGTATTAAGAAGAGGCCAACGCAAAAGTTCGATGAAGGCCTTTTTTCTTTGTTTCTGTTTTCTTTCCCTGGTCACCGTGCGCGCGGCCGAGAACCTCAGCCCGCTGGGGACGGCGCCTGACTGGAAAGCGCTGGAACGTTACCAGGAAACCATCACGCACTCCGACTTTCAACGGCTGCTCCGGGGGGTCTACGCCCCGCAGGCCGTGGATGAAAAAATCATCCGGGTTGGCCCGAAATCGGTGCGGGTGCTGAAGAACCGGGAGGCGGGCACCTATTTCACCCTGCGTTTTGCCGCGAGCGAAGCGGCGCGCAAACCGATGAGCCGTCTCTGGATGACGGCGGGGAATCTTCCGCCGGCCCGGCCCGGCCTGCCTCTTTCCGATGTGCGCATTGCGCTCGATCCCGGGCATCTCGGCGGGGAATGGGCAAAAATGGAGGAGCGCTGGTTCCAGGTGGGCGACGCTCCGCCGGTGCAGGAGGGCGACATGACCCTGCGGGTGGCCCAGATTCTTGCCGGCAAGCTGGGCGACCTGGGGGCGCGCGTCTCGCTCGTGCGCGACAAGCTCGAGCCGGTAACCAAAAAACGGCCGGACGATTTCACTGCCCTCGCCAGGAAGATCCTGGCCAAGGCCGGCGTGACGGCGCCGGCGGAGGATTTCGCGGGGCCGGCCGACCTCGAGAAGGAGAAATCGTTGCGCTGGCAGAAGGAGATCCTTTTCTATCGCAACAGCGAGATCCGGAGCCGGGCGGAGATCGTGAACAAGCGGCTCCGGCCGGACGTGGTCGTGGCTCTGCACTTCAACGCCGAGCCGTGGGGCGACCCGGCGGCGCCGACGCTGCTGGAGAAAAATCATCTTCACGTTTTGGTCAACGGTTCCTACCTGCCGGCGGAGCTGGAACTCGACGATGAACGCTTTGAGATGATGCGCCAGTTGCTCAGCCGCGCCTACGGCGAGGAAGTGACCCTGGCCGAGCGGATCGCGCAGGCCTTCGTCAACCGCACCCGGCTGCCCGCCTACCAGTATATTACGGACAACGTCACCCCGGTGGGGACCAGCGGCTATGTCTACGCGCGCAATCTGCTCGCCACCCGGCTTTACCAGTGCCCGGTGGTCTACCTGGAGCCGTACGTCATGAACAGCCGCGAGGTTTTTGAGCGGATCCAGGCCGGTGATTATGAAGGGACACGCCCGGTGGCCGGGGCGGAACGCCCCTCCATCTTTCGCGAATATGCCGACGCGGTGGCGGAGGGACTTGTCCACCACTACAAGGATCGTCGTTGATCAAAGCGAGTCGATGGCCGCTTCCAGGCGCGCCAGGGAAACGTCGGAACTGAGCCGGGCCGACCCGAGCCCCGGCGTCACCACAAAACGGACCTGGCCGTTCTCGAATTTTTTGTCGCGGCGAAGCGCGGCGCGGATTTTGTCACGGGAAAGGTTGGTCGGCAGCTTGACCGGCAAACCGAAGGAAGAAAGGGCGGCGGTGACACGCGCCTGCTCCGGTCGGGGGAAGCCGGCGCATTCATGGGAGATATTACAGGCGGCGACGATGCCCAGGCTGACGGCTTCGCCGTGCAGGAGCTCACGATAATCGCCCGCGGCCTCCACGGCGTGCCCAATGGTATGGCCGAAGTTGAGCAGCGCGCGCCGTCCGTGCAGGTCTTCCGCGTCGGTGGCGACGTGGGCCGCCTTGATCTCCACGTTGCGCCGGATGAGGGGCGCGAGATTTGTTCGATCGAGGCGCTCCAGGTCATCGAGCAGCGAGGAATCGGCAATGATGGCGTGCTTGATGATCTCGGCGAAGCCCTGGCTGAGCTGTCGCGGGGGCAGGGTGGCGAGCGTTTCCGTGTCGCTCAGGACCAGGCTGGGCTGGTGCACGGCCCCGGCCAGATTTTTCCCGGCGGCGAGATTGACCGCGGTTTTGCCGCCAATGGCGCTGTCGACCTGGGCCAGGAGAGTGGTCGGGAGATTAATCCAGGGAATGCCACGATGATAGATCGAGGCGACAAACCCGCCGAGATCGCCCACAACCCCGCCGCCCACAGCGACGAGGAAGGAGGAACGGTCGAGCCCGGCGCGCGCCATGCGTTCGCAGAGCGATTCCGCCTGGGAAAACGATTTTGCCTCCTCGCCCGGCGGGACGGTGAGAAGGATGACCTCGAATCCGGCCTCTTCGAGGCTGGCGCGGACCCGCGGGGCCATGCGGCGGGCGACAATCTCATCCGTGACAAGGGCGCAGCGCCGGCCGCGAACGAGGCGGGCCGCGCGGGCGCCGGCCTGGCCGAGGAGACCCGGCCCGATCAGGACGTCATAGCTGGCCCGGCCGGCCTGGACCGGGACGATTGTTACGGTGGGGCCGCTTCCGTTACGTTCCAGTGTTCGTCCCTCAGGTAATCGTTCCAGCTGATGGTCTCGGCGCGCTGGTCGCCGAATAAGACATTGATGCGTTTGCGGCCGGCGTGGGTGCCGCCCTGGCTGGTCCCGCCCGGGCTGCTGGCCCCCTTCAACACGGTCACGCCCGGTTCATCGGAGTCGGTGGTGCCGTCGAAGGAAACGAAGTCCGAGCTGTCGAGGGCCGGGGCGAAAATGATGAGGACGTTCGCCTCGGCAACGCTGGTCGAGCTCATGCCGGGCAGGTTCCTGTTCAGGCCGTAGCTGACCGGGGAATTCTCGCCGTCGGGCCCGGGCGCGCGCAGGTCAAAGGGTGACTGGAGAATGGTCCAGTTGGTCATGTATTTCGGGTTGAGCTGGGCCATCCAGGTGCGATCGGCGACGAAGTAGTTTCCGTTGTTATCCTGGAGATAGGACTGGGTGGCGCTGCCGATCTGGCGGAGTTGCTGCAGATCCTGGGCGGAGCGGGTCCGTTCCTGAAGCCGGTGAAAGACGAAATAGGCGGTGATCGCCAGCACCGCAATGACGACCGTGACGACAACGGTCTCCAGAAAGGTGAAACCGGCGTGGGAAGAAGGTCGGCGCATAAGAACCTGCCTCCGTCATCTTAGCCCCGGGGGCAGGGTTGCCAAGAAAAAGCGACCGCCGGTTCGGCTTGACTATCAGGGGTGTAGGGCAGATCACTTTTTGCATGGCAGATCCTGTTGATTCCACTTCGCCGCCGCCGCCCGCGCCCTCCGTGCCCTCCTCGGACCCGGGCAGCACCACCGGTCTCCCTTCCAACGTGGCGGCCGCGCTGGCCTGCTTCCCGCTCATTGGCGGTCTGATCTTTTATATCATCGAGAAACGGGATGATTTCGTCCGCTTTTACGCGATGCAGTCGATCATCTTCGGCATCGCCTGGTTTCTCTTCAACATCATCTCGGCGATCATGCACGCGATCTTCCACGCCATCCCGGCCATTGGCGGCGTCCTTGTCTTCTTCTGGGCGCTCGTGGCCATGCTGGTTCACATTGCCTTTCTCGTGGTCCTGATCATTGCCATCGTGAAGGCCCTGAGCGGTGTCCGCTGGGACATTCCCTATCTCGGCCCGCTCGCCCGCCAGCAGATGGGCGGCAGACCGGCCTAGGCGACGGCTTCTTTTCGCCCGAGAAGTTTTACCACCACCTCGGTCAGGACCAGTTCATGGTCGAGGCTGCTGCTGACGAGCTGCAGGTTGGCCTCAAGGCAGGCCTCCAGCCCGGCGATCAATTGGGGGACGCTGAAGGCGTGCGCCTGCTGTGCGGCCAGGCCGAGGCTGTAGCCGTTGATGGTGCCATCCTTTTTTCGCGGCAGATGCGACGTGGCCGCCGCGGGGAGACGGTTTAGCGCGGAGATAAAACTAAAGGGCGCGGAGGGGCGCGGCATGCGGTGCCGTTCCATCAGGTCCTTGGTCACAAGCAGATTGCGCACGGTCGGGATCATGGCCACGAGCAGGATGCCGATGGCGGATTCGCCCTGGTCGAGCAGTCTTTTGACCAGGTGCAGGGCGCGGGCCAGGTCGCGCGCGGCCAGGGCGTTGCTCAGCTCGAAGATGACGCCGGCCCGCGAGATCGGGACCATCTCGGTCACATGCGAAGCCTCGACCTTGCGCGATTCGCCGAGGTAAAGATCGAGCTTCTCCAGTTCGTTCTCCACCTGCCGCGTGTCGCCGCCGGTGAGAAGAACAAACGAATCGAGCGCGTCGCCGGCAAAGGTCAGGCCGCGCCGGCGGGCGCGTTCGCGGACCATCTCGGTGGCTTCCTCCTCCCAGCCGCCCCGGCTCGAATCGAGCCGGTCAAAAACCTGCAGCTCGGCCTGTTTGCTCAGCGCCTTGTAGAACGAACGACGCTTGTCGATTCCCGGCGCGCTCAGGAGAAACGTGATGCTTTCCCCGAGCCCCGCCTCGAGCACATCCCGCAATTCCTCCAGCGCCCCGAGCACCGTGGCGCTCCCGGCGGTGACGCCGTCGCCAAGAAACGTCGCGCTTTTCAACCAGACGAGTTTGCCGCCAAAGAAGGGAAGCGTCTGCAGCGCCTCCACCGTGTTCCGAATTCGGGTGGCGGCCTGCTCGGCGTTGTCCGCGGCGCCATCGATGATCTCGAGCCCGAAGTCGCCAGTGTCGGGCGGGGTAAGGGTTGCCGCCAGCTCTGCGGCCACCCGTTTCACCTCGCTCTCGTCGGAACCGACGACAGCGTGAATCCGGCTGGGAGCGTTTTTGGCTTTGCGCGGCATGGGATCAGACGGGCGATGTCCCGGCGAACTGCACCCGGTCGAGGGCGGCCTGCAGGGCGAGACGAAGCCTGAGCACATCATGCAGCAGACGCTGGCCGCGCGCGAGATCAGTGTAACCTTTCGTGCCCTGCAGGCGTTCGCGCTGGAAACGTTCCTGTTCCCGCACCACCGCAGCGTGCGCGGTCTCACATAAGAGGACAACGTCCACGCAGTTGGCGGCTGATTCCGCGGGCCAGGCGAAGCCCTCGCCCGTGAACTCCCATTGCGGACGCGCGCGCAGTTCACTCCAAAAACACTGCACCGCCGCCGCCTGCGCGGGATGGCCGGCCTGTTCCTGCAGGAGGCGGGCCGCGACCACGGCATCGCGGCTTATATTTGCCGCGTGGACCAACCGGTCAAGCGCCCCGATCGCGTTCATCTCCGCCGCCTGGCATTTGGCGTAAAGGCGGGCGTCCTCCTCGAGTAATTTCGCATCCTCCGCGTCTTCCGGCCGGCCGGTCTGCCGGTAGCCCTGGCGCGCCGGATCAAGGAACGCCATCGCCTCCGCCTGCGCCGCGGCCGTGACCGGCAGGCCCGCAAACCGGGCCAGCGCTCCGATCAACCCGGCGGGGTTTTGCTGCGCGCGCGCATGGGAAAGGATCATGATCGGCCAGGGCCAGAAACGCAGCCGGCTGAAAATGTGACGGTAAATTTCGGCCGACTCGGTCAGGGCAAGCTCCTTCGGCACCCCCTGCCGGCGTTCGCTGGAGAAGGCGACCTCAAGAAGGTCCCGGGTGACGATGATGATGCCGGGCTGCCGGAGCATCGAGGCAACTTGTTCAAAGCAAAAGACGTCCGGGAGCGATTTCCAGCCCCAGAGCGAATGTTGCCCGTTCATGCGCGTGATCGTGGCAAAACTGGCGGCCCGGTCGACCACGGTCTTCTGCATGGTCAGCGGCGACCATTCATGTCGCAGGGCATGCGGTTTTTCCCCCATGCACACGCCGAGGATGCGCAGGCAGCCGGCCACCATGGAGGTGCCGCCCCGGCCCACCCCAAAAACCGGGATGGTCCGGACCGGGCCGGCCTCCTCGTTTAATAGAATGGTCGGCAAAATTTCGGCCGGCATGGGAAAATTTCAGGCGCGGGAAGTGCGACGCCGCCCGCCGCCCCGGGAATATTTTACCGGGCGCTTTTTCGGCTCGATTTTGGAGAGCCCGGTCCCGGACTTCACTTCCATGATCTGGTCGCGGAGCAGGGCGGCCCGCTCGAACTCGAGATTGGCCGAAGCCTGCTGCATTTCCTCCTCCAGTTCGCGCAGCAGCTCGGTCAGGCTGAAATCGCCGCCGGCCTCGCGGATCACGGATGATTCCACCTCGCGCCCGCGCAGGATGGTGTGGAGACTCTCCTGCACCGCCCGGCGCACGGTCTGTGGGGTGATTCCGTGCGCCTCGTTGTATTCCATCTGCTTGGCGCGGCGATACTCGGAGATCGAAATGAGCGCCTGCATGCTCTGCGTGACCGTGTCGGCAAACAGGATGACCTCGCCGTTTACGTGGCGGGCGGCGCGACCGGCGGTCTGGATGAGCGACGTCTGGCTGCGCAGAAATCCCTCCTTGTCGGCGTCGAGAATGCAGACGAGCGAAACCTCCGGCAGATCGAGGCCTTCGCGCAGGAGATTGATGCCGACGAGGATGTCGAAATCGCCGCTGCGCAGCCCGCGCAGGATTTCCACCCGCTCGATGGTGTCGATGTCGCTGTGGAGATAGCGGACCTTGAGACCGACGTCCCGCAGGTAATCGGCGAGGTCTTCCGCCGTGCGCTTGGTCAGGGTGGTGACGAGCACGCGTTCCTGCACTTCCACGCGCTGGCGGCAGAACTCGATCGTTTCGTCGATCTGGTTCTTGAGCGGCTTCAGGGTGATGCGCGGGTCGAGCAAACCGGTGGGCCGGATGATCTGCTCGACCACCAGGGGCGCACCCGGGCTGTGAACATCGAATTTTTCCGGCGGCTCGTCCGTCCGGCTGACCGGGCCGGTGCCGTCGTTCCCGCCGTTTTTTCCCGGGAGGACGAAGGGGACGAGTTCCTCCGCGCCGATGCGCTGCCGCTTGTGCGGGTAATAGGCGGTGTTGCCGACGACGCTGTTCTGGATCTCGAACTCGGCCGGGGTCGCGCTGACATAGAGCGCCTGGTGGGCGTGCCCCATGAACTCATTGAAATTGAGCGGCCGGTTGTCCAGGGCGCTGGGCAGGCGGAAGCCGTATTCCACCAGGACGGTTTTGCGGGAGCGATCCCCCTCAAACATGCCGCCGATCTGGGGGATGGTGGCGTGCGACTCGTCGATTACCATGAGGAAATCCTTCGGGAAGAAATCAAGCAGGGTAAAGGGCGTTGAACCGGGCATGCGCCCGCTGAGGTGACGCGAATAATTCTCGATCCCGTTGCAGAAACCCATCTCCTGCAGCATTTCGAGGTCGTATTCCGTGCGCATCTTCAGCCGCTGGGCTTCCAGCAGGCGGTGCTGCGATTCCAGCACCTTAATCCGGTCGTCCAGCTCGGACCGGATCGATTGCAGCGCCCGGTTCAGTTTGTCGGCCGGGGTGACGAACTGCTTCGCCGGGAAGAAGGTGATCACGCTGAGACCTTCCCCGGCGTGGCCGGTGAGCGGGTCAAACCGGCTGATGGCGTCGATTTCATCACCGAAAAACTCGAGACGGATGGCCTCGTCGTCCGCGGTGGCGGGAAAGACCTCGACCACATCGCCGCGGACACGGAAACGGCCGCGGGTGAAGTTCATGTCGTTACGCTCGTAGAGCATGTCGACGAGCCGGCCGAGGACCGCTTCGCGCGAGATTTGCTGGCCGCGCTTCACCGTCAGGAGCATGCGTTCATAGTCCTCCGGCGAGGTGACGCCATAGATGCAGGAGACGCTGGCGACGACGATGACATCGCGGCGGGAGAGGAGCGCGCTGGTGGCGGAGAGGCGCAGGCGTTCGATCTCCTCGTTGATGGAGGAATCCTTCTCGATGTAAGTGTCGGAGCGGGGGATGTAGGCCTCCGGCTGGTAGTAATCGAAATAGCTCACGAAATATTCCACCGCGTTTTTGGGGAAGAACTGCTTGAACTCGGAGTAGAGCTGGGCCGCGAGCGTCTTGTTGTGCGAGATGATGAGGGCGGGCCGGTCCAGTTCCCGGATGACGTTGGCCACGGTGAAGGTTTTGCCCGAGCCGGTCACGCCGAGGAGGGTCTGGTGCCGGTGGCCGGCCTCGATCGACTTGATCAGCTTGGCGATGGCCTGTCCCTGGTCGCCCCGGGGCTGGTAGGTCGACTCGAGCTGAAACGGCATCGGGCAGGATAGCATCGGCCCCGCCCGCCCGAAAGGTGACGGCGCTCCCCCGCGACCCACCTCGTCCGCGTGGCGAAATGTCAAAAAGCTGGGCAAGCGGGTTATCCCCGATATGGTGGGCGGATACGAGCCGTGATTCCCCCGCGGAAGACATGGACTTCAAGAGATTCCTGATCGAACTGAAGCGTCGTCGCGTCGGTAAAGCCGGCCTCGGCTACGCGGTCGTGGCCTGGCTGCTTTTGCAGCTGGCTTCCATTCTTTTCCCCGCCTTCGAGGCGCCGCCCTGGGTCATGAAGGTGTTCATCAGCGTTGTCGTTTTCGGCTTTGCCGTGGTGCTGGTGCTTGCCTGGGCTTTTGATCTCACGCCGGAAGGGATTCGCCGGACCGGCGCGGACGGGGGCGGCAGCCTTGCGCCGCGGCCTGGCCGACGCGCCCTGACCGTTGTCATCTCCCTGGCGGCCGCGGCGGCGGCCATTTTGTTTGTTTACTCCCGTTTTGCCTCGGCCCCGGTCGCTTCCGAGCGTTCCCTCGCGGTTCTTCCGCTGGTGAACCAAAGCGGAGACGCCGCCCAGGAATATTTTTCCGACGGGCTTTCCGAGGAATTGATCAACAGCCTGGGGCAGATTCGGGAACTGCAGGTGGTGGGCCGCAATTCCTCCTTTAGCTTCAAGGGCAAAAGCGGCGACTCCCGCGCCATCGCCCGCGCCCTCGGGGTGGCCAATCTGCTGGAAGGAAGCGTGCGCAGAGCCGGCGACCGCGTCCGCATCACGGTAGCGCTGGTTGACGCCGCCACCGGCAATCAGCGATGGGCGCAAACTTACGATCGCGAGTTTGAGGACATCTTCACGGTGCAGGAGCAGATCGCGCGTGCGGTGGCGGAAGAGCTCCGGGTGACGCTTGTCCGCGATAATTTGGCCGCCTCGGCCCGGCCCAGCAACGGCAGCATGGAGGCTTACAACGCTTACCTGGAGGCGGGCCTGCCCAGCCGGTCCAGTATGCCCGAGGACATCAGGCGAACAATCACCCTGCTGGATGAGGCGCTCCGGCATGATCCGAATTATGCTGAAGCCTTCGCGCTTAAGGCGCTCGCCTGGGCGCAGCTTGGTTCGCTCAAGGGCGTGCATGGACGGAAGGAACTGGAGGAAGCCCGGGCGGCGGCAGCCAGGGCGCTGGCCATCAAACCGGATCTGTCCCGGGCGAAGGGAGCCATGGCCTACATTGTGGTCCTGGCCGACTGGAATCTCCCGGCGGCGCAAGCGCTTCTGGAATCGAACGCCGATGCTTCAACGCCGCGGAACATGCTCGCCAATTTCAAAGCGGCCCAGGGAAAGCATGCCGAAGCGTTGCGGTTGCAGCAGCAGGCGGTGGCGCTCGATCCGGTTTTTGGCTTGTTTCGTCGCAATCTCGCCTTCCGTTACATCTCGGTGGAACGTTACGCGGAGGCTGAAACGGAATTGCGGCGCGCCCTTGAACTGCAGCCTCGCGCCGCGGGCATTCACCACGACATCGCGATTCTCGCCCTCTTGCAGGGGGACCCCGGGACGGCCCTCCAGGAAGCACGCCTGGAAACGAGCGAAACCTTTCGGGATGTCGCGCTTGCCCTTGCCCTCGCGGCCGGCCCTGATCGGGCGGCGGCCGATGCCGCCCTTATCCACCTGGTCAAGGCACGCGGGGAGGAAGCGCCTTTCCGCGTCGCGGGCGTTTTCGCGTTCCGGCGCGAACCGGACAAGGTTTTCGAATGGCTGGAACGAGCCGAGGCCCTGCGCGATCCGCGTTTGATCACGCTGCTGGCCGACCCGCTCTTTCGCCCGTATTATTCCGACCCGCGTTTCGCCGACCTCTGCCGGAGGCTCGGTGTGCCGCCTCCAGTCTGACGCCCCTTATTTCCGAAGATGTCCTTCTTGCAAGAGCTCAAACGCCGCCACGTCTACAAAGTCGCGGCCGCCTACGTCGTGGTCGCCTGGCTGATCACTCAGGTGGTGACGCAGACGTTTCCTTTTTTTGAGATCCCGAATTGGGCGGTGCGGCTTGTCGTTCTTCTTCTTGGGCTCGGGTTTCCCGTCGCGCTTGTTCTGGCCTGGGCCTACGACATCACCCCGGCGGGCGTGCAACGGGCACAGGCGACCGGCGAAGCCGGGCCGGCGCCATCGGCGCGGGGATCGCGCCTCTGGCTTTATGTGGTGCTGGTGGGCCTGGCCGTTTCGCTGGGCCTCTTTTTCCTCGGGCGCGCCACCGCGCCGCGCGGAGCCGAGGCGCCCGCCATTACCGAAAAATCTGTTGCGGTGCTTCCATTTGAAAGCCTGAGCGAGGACAAGGCGAATGCCTATTTCGCCGACGGCATCCAGGACGAGATCATCACGCGCCTGGCGAAGGTGGAGGAACTCAAAGTCATCTCGCGCACCTCCACCCTGAATTACCGGGAGAAGCGCCCGAAGATGGAGGAGATCGGCCGGCAACTGGGCGTGGCTTACCTGGTCGAGGGCAGCATCCAGAAAGCCGGGAGCCGGGTGCGCATGAACGTGCAGTTGATCGAGGCGCCGACTGATCGTCATCTTTGGGCGGAATCGTTTGATCGCGAGTTGCACGATATCTTCGCGGTCGAAAGCGAGCTGGCGGAGAAGATCGCACGGTCGCTTCAGGCCACCCTCAGCGGGCGCGAGGAGGAGGAAATTGCGGCGCGGCCGACCTCGAATCCGGAGGCTTACGACGCGTTTCTGCGCGGGCTGGCCAGTTGGAACACACTCAATACCAGTCTCGAGGGGATGCGGGCCACCACCGCGCATTTTGCCCGGGCGGTCGAACTGGATTCCCGTTTTGCCCTCGCCTGGGCCTATCTTTCGGCCAGCCACACGATTTATTATGCGGAGGCCGATCGCTCCCCGGCGCAGCTGGCCCGCGCCCGGGAGGCGGTGGATCGCGCGGTGGCTTTGAATCCGAACCTTGGCGAAGTCGCCTTTGCCCGGGGACTCTACGAATACCGCGGAAGGCAGGATTACGAGAAGGCGCTCGAATTTCTCGGGCAGGCTTCGGCGCAGGGCTCCAATCGCGTCGCCGCCCTTGAGTTCATGGCCTATGTGAAACGGCGGCAGGGCAAGTGGGAGGAAGCGTTGGAGATTCACCGGCGCACCCTCGACCTTGATCCGCGGAACATCATCATTCTCTCGGAAGCGGCGGTCACCTTCCGCGCCCTGCGCCGCTTCGAGGAGCAGCGCGCGATGCTGGATCGCGCGCTGGCCCTGGAGCCGGCGAACACGGTTCTCCTCACCGCCATGGCGGAATCCCATGCCGCCACCGGCGACCTGAACAAAACCCAGGAGTTCCTGGCACGCATCCCGGCAGGGGAGCGGAACAGCGACAGCGAAATCATCGCCGGCCGGGTGCTTTATCATTTTTACCTCCGCGATTACCGGGGGGCACTCGACGCCCTGCGGGAGGCACTCGACACCACGGAAATTTCCCGGGCTGAGCGCGCGGTTCTCGGCGGCTGGGTCGGCCTTGTCCTGGCTTCGCAGGGGCAGAAGGAAGCGGCCCGTCCCCATTTGCTCAAGGCGCGCGGTGAGTTGCAGGAAATCCAGGACATGGAAACCCAGCCAACCTATGTCGCGCGGGAATTGATCATCATCGCCGCGTTCCTCGGGGATGAGGAAACCGTCAAACGGGAAGCCGCCTACATGCAACCCGTCCTGGCCAGCGATGCCCTGGAAGGACCGCTCTTTGCCTGGTCGATTGCCGTGGCGCATGCCCATCTCGGGCAAACGGAGGCGGCCCTGGATCAGCTCGCCGAGACCCTGAGAGTGCCCGGCGAACTGGCGGTGACCCGAGAATTGCTCAAGCTCGATCCTCTCTGGGACCCGATCCGGTCCGATCCGCGCTTCAAAAAACTGACGGAAGAGCCGGCGGACGCTGCAGCTCGTTAAAGGCCGCCCCGAGATTGGCGATCACATCGCGGGCCAGAAGCGATTCGGCGCTTTGACCACCATGAAAAATGGCCAGCTCAGCCGCGCGCCCGCAGACCCACGCGCCGACACGGGCGGCATCGCAGGGGGAGAGGGACTGCGCCAGCAAGGCGGCGCACACCCCGGTGAGGACATCGCCCATCCCGCCGCTCGCCATCCCGGGATGACCGGTCGTGTTGAAACTCGGCGGTTGCCCCTGCTCCGCGACAATGGTGCGACTGCCTTTCAAAAGAAGCGTGACCGGATGCTTCGCCACGAAGGCGCGTGCTTCCTCCAGCCGGTCGCCCGGTTCGTGCCCGCAAAGCCGTTTCATTTCGCCCGGGTGCGGTGTCAGGAGCCGCGGCCCGGCGCAACGCTGCAAAAGTTCCGTCGCGCCCGCGAGGGCGTTGAGCCCATCGGCGTCGATCACCATGGGTGGCCGCAACTGCTCGATCAGCGCGCGAATGTCGTCGCGCTCTGACGCCCCCAGGCCAGGCCCAAGCGCCCAGGCCGCAATTTCCACATCGGTCTCGAGAAGATCGCGCAACGAATCGATCGGACGCACCATGGCCTCCATCGGGGCGGCCGTCGCGACGATGGCGTAGATGGGTTCCGGCACGAAGAGATTGACCAGGCCCGCTCCGCCGCGCAGCGCGCCTTCCGCGCAGAGAAGGGCCGCTCCCGAAAGACCGCGGGAGCCGGCGACAATGCCGACGCGCCCATACTGGTTCTTGTAGGAACCGAAAGGCCGGCGCGGCAGCAGTCCGCGCAGGCTGCCCGGTGTGGCCACCACGGCGGCGGGCGCGGATGCAGGCGCAGAAAGATCAGGGAGGGGGATGACCTCGAGTCGGCCGACAAAATCGAGGGCGGCATCGGCCAGCAGGCCGCGCTTGGCATAACCAATGGCGAACGTTGTGTCCGCGCGCACGGTATCGGGATCACTGGTGCCCGTGTCGCCGTCCAGACCGCTTGGGAGATCAAGGGCGGCAATCCAGGCGCCCTCTGCGCGCAACCGGTTGATCTCGCGGCAGGCGGCGCGCACGGGTTCGCGCAGGGGCGGCTTGGCGCCAAGGCCAAGCAAACCATCGAGCACCACCAGCGGCCTGGCCCGTTGTGACGGCGATTCCGTCGCGGAAGGCAGCCTGGCCAGGTTCTCCTGCAGGAGCGCGCTCGATTCTGCCTTCGGGAAAATCAGATGGAGCTGCACCGACCAGCCCGCTTCACGCAGATGCCGCCCTGCCACCACGGCATCGCCGCCGTTGTTTCCCTTGCCGGCAAAGATCACGCAGCGGCCCGGGTCAGGAAATTGGCGCCCAATAAATTCCGCCACGCCGGCCCCGGCCTGCTCCATGAGGGCGCTCGCGGAGATTCCCCGGGCAAAGGCCGCTTCCTCGCTGGCCCGCATTTCCGTCACGCTGAGGACGGGAGAGTTCACCTCGAACTGCTTTTTTTCTTCGAGCTGCTCTTCTTTTTCGTGGATTTCTTGCTGCGCGAACGCTTCGCCTTTCGGCCACGCGAGCGAGTGGGCGCGGAGCGGACAAAGTCGGAGCGTGAACCAATATTGTAGGTCACGGCGGAGAAAGGCTGCGACGGCGGGGTGAAGGCGGCGGAGCGGTTCGCGGAGGAGGCAGGCCGCCCGATGATGCCGCGGGCAATGTTGCTCGCGAGCTGGTCGCGATAGGCGGCGCTTTGCGCGAGGCGCGCCTCGTAGGGATTGGTCAGGAAACCGCATTCCACCAGGACGGAGGGACGGGAATTGCGGCGCAGGACATAGTAGCCGCGCCGGCGAATGCCGCGGTTTCCCGTGGGCGTCCCGGCGACGACGTTACGATGGATGAGCGCGGCCAGTCCGGCGCTCTGGCTGCTGTAATAATAGGTCTCAACTCCCTGCGCGCCCGCCCGGCGCGCGGAATTGAAGTGGACGGAAACGAATATGGAATTCCGCTGGGAATTGGAAATGCCAACGCGACGCCCGAGTGAAACGAAGTAGTCGCCGTCGCGGGTCATGATGGTTCGGTAACCGGCCGCCTGAAGTTTACGGCGCAGCCGCTGGGCCACGTCGAGCGCCATGGCTTTTTCCGAGACTCGCTGGCGCGGGATGCCGCCGCGGTCATGGCCGCCGTGGCCGGCATCGATCACCACGGTGTTGAAGCGCAGGGTCTGGGCGGACAGGCCGGGGAGGCCGAGCCCGCACGCGAGAAATGCGATGAGCGCGGCCGCGCAGAGACCGGGACGGGCGGGACAGGTCATTCCGGAAGTTCGTCGGCCGAATCGACCGGGCGGTTGGAAAGTTTCGGGAGATCAGCCCGCTGAGCGGCCGGCTGGTCGAGGACGCCACCGAAAACGGCCACCCGGCCGTCCGTTTTGCGCCGGAGCCGGGGCATCGACCGTGTTTGCAGGATGGTTTTGCGCTGGAGCAGTTCGCCGTTCAGGCCGACCTGGGTATAGGACCAGGTGCGAGGCGCGCCGCAATGCAGGACGTGGAGCCGGTTTTCCTGATCGATTTCCACCTGGGGTTGCTCGAAGGAAATGACGCGCCCGAGCGGGAAGGTGGAATAAACCACGCCGCTGTCCCGGTCCTCCACGCGGACATAAAGCGAGGTGTAGGTGGGAAAACGATTGGTCATGAGGGAATAGGTGCGGGTGTTGCCGGCCGGTTCGTCGGGCAGGCCCACCGTCTTTTGCCAGAGTGCGCGCGCGTCCGTGATCTTGAAGACGCGGGCCTTGGAATAGAAATGTTTTCCGAGATCGGCGAAGTAGACGTTGGCGCGCACCCGGTAGGTGCCGAAGTCGTGGATGGGGTAGAGGGGGGAAAGGTTGATCTTGCGTGAGACCGTCTGGCCCGCCGGAATGTTCAAGGGAGCCTCGGGCGCGACTTTCCGCGAAGGACCGACGGGGCGTTCCTCCGCCGCCATCACTTCAAAGCCGAACCAGTCCTGGCCGCGATCGTTGCGCAGCTCGATGTCGCGCCCGGCGAGGTTGGTGATTTCCAGCGTGGCCATGAGCGGCTCGTAGGCGATGTACTGCAGACGCTTCAGTTTCAAATCAACCTGCACCTGCGCCTGCAGGGAGCCCGTTCCGAGCAGAAACAGGCAAAGGAGCAGACGAAATCTCATCGCGGCCTATCATAGCGCAACTCGCGGGGGATGGAAGCGCGGAGGGCGAGCCCGCCGTATTTTGCGAGCGCGCGCCCGCGGCTCAACGCGCGCCGGCGGTCGCGGTGAGGGCGCGCCGGTCGATCTTGCCGGTCTCTTCGGCAAGCGCCTGCCAGGTGGTGAAACCGGCGGCGCCGATGGTTTGCATCCGGTTGATCAGGCGCGGAATGATCCCGGGTCCCGGGACCGTCCGCGTCATCATCGGGGTGAGCAGGCGGCCCAGCGTCTGGATTTCCGATTGCTCATTGGCCACGAGTTGTTCCGAGTCGGCCACCGCGGGATTGACCAGGCGGGTGGTTCCGTCGGCCGCGAGAACGATTCCTTCCGCGGTGATCGGGAGCCGCGCAATCCGCCGCTGCTGCAAATAGGCGGCCGCCTCGGCCACCGCGTTGATCATCTCGAAGGCAATCGCCTCGGTCATCTTGAGGTTGCGCGCCTGTCGTTCCGCCAGGGTCTCGCCCGTGATTAACTCGCGCGCGCAGAAAACCGTCCCCTCATGCTCGCCTGCTTCGTATACGGAAATAATGCGCGGATGCTGCACATTCGCCCGCGCGCGCGCCTCTGCCATGAACTCGGCCACGCGGGCGGCGTCCCGCCGCAGCTCGTCGCGCAGAATAACCAGCGCCACCGTCCGGTCGACCCCGGCCTGGGTGGCGGCATAAATCCGGCCCCAGCTTTCCTCGCCGAGACGCTCGCCCACTTCATAGGGGCCGAGACGGCGCCCGCTCCATTCCTCCGCCGCGGGTGCGCCCAGCTTTTGCTGCTTGTGCCGCAGCACCGCGTCGATCAGGACCTTGTCCCATTTCTCGGTGATCGACCGCGACGGCGGGGTCACGGAATGGTCGTAGGCGAACTCCACCATTTCCCACCCGACCAATTCGAAAAGAGCTTCCGCACCGGTGCGGCGGCCGGGCGCCTCCGCTTCCGTGATCTGTCCCTCTTCGAGAAAAACCATTCCGGCTTCCTCGCCCCGCACCAGTTGCACCGCGCCGTTGCGCCCGCTCAGGCAGCACATCTGCAGGACGTCAACGACGTGGAAAAGATCGGGGCCGCTGCCTCCGCTCGCTTCCGCCCGCCGCAGGGCCTCGAGCAGACCGGCGCCGTCGATCGGCTCTGGAAAAACCTTTCGTTCCCGCACTTCCAGGCGTTCCTCCGCCGCGGGATAGGCGGGCAGAAAGGCCGTCTGCAGGCGCGGAAAAAATTCACTGAGAGCGCCGCCGAGGCTGAGGCCGTCGAGGCCGGGGCCATCCAGTTCCGCGAGGAGAAAGTCGCAGGATTCCGCCTGGCGGGCCCAGGCGAGGGCGGCCTCGTTCCCGGACAGCAGCTCGGCGGTGTGGCCGGTAAATTCTTTCACCATCTGCAGCAGCTGCGCGCCCAGGCTCGCGTCGCTGTGCACAATGAGCAGTTGCATCAGTTGGAGGGAGCGATGTGCGGCGGCGGGAAAAGGTTGAGCAGCTTGGTCGGTTCCGCGCGAACGGACTGGAGCTGATCATTGTAGTATACCCGCACGATATAACCGAAGTAACTTTCTGGTCCCGCCCTCGGCCGTTTCCGCGACCGGTGGCGGCGTGGGATTCTTCTTTCCCGGCACGGGCGGCTTGACCGCGGCAGCCGCGGCGGTGATGGCGGCCTCGGAGGTGGAGGAATCCTGGCGTGGCCGCAGATAGGTGACGGCGAGCACTTCCGGGTTGGCTTCCTTCCAGTCGTGATTGGGCGTGACCCATTCGTAATTGACCTCGGCGTTGGTCAACACCGGCCCCTTGTTATCGACGAGGTCGTAGAAGAAGACCTGGATCTTGACCCGGGTGGAATCGATCACGGTGGCAGGCCGCTTCTTGATTCCCACCCGCAGAACGAGCTTGGTTTCCGCGTCGGGATCCTGCACCCCCATGGGAGTCACCTCCGTGATGGCGAAAGTGGAACCTTCCGGGATGCCCTCGACATCGCTGCGGGCCGCCTCGGAGGGGACGGCCGGAGCGGCCAGGGCGGTGGAGGGGAGCACGCCGACTTTGAGTTTCATGTCCGCCAGTTCGTAAAGCGGGCCGGCGCCGGGGCCGATCTCCTGCAGGCGGCGCCAGCTTTCGTTCGATTTGTTGAAGAGATGAATGTTCTCGTAGGTGAGGGCGAGCTCGGCCAGGGCGGTGGCGTTGCGGCTGTCGGCCTGCACGGCCTCCTGCAATTTGGCAAGCGCGTTGGTCGTGTCGCCCCGCTGCCGTTGCTCGATGGCTTCGCGGATCAGGCGGTCCGCTGCGGGTTCCGCGGCGGGAGGGGCGGGTGCGGTCACCGGCGTTTGCGCCGTGGTGGCGATCTCGGGCGCGGCCGCGGTGGGGAGCGGCGCCGCCGTGGCGGCAGGGGAAGGAACCGCGGTGACGCTGGGGGCGACGGCCTGGCCCCCCCGGCCCCGGGTGGCGTAGTGATAGGCCACCGTGCAAAGTTCCGCCGCGCCAAGGAGCACCAGGGCCGTGACCGCAATGGTGAAATTGCGGTCGGCCCGGAAGGTGGAGGCGACACTGGTGGCGGACATGGGGAGAGGAAACTAAGGAGAGCGGCCGATGCTCGTCAACTGACGAGCCGTCCTCAGCGCGAGATGTCTTCCTGACTGAGCAGCTTGAAGCCCTGCCCCTGCAGCACGGAAGAGGCACACTCCGCGTCGTCCACATGGACAGCCAGGGCCGCGTAGCCGTGCGGACGGGTCAGGAGCGGATAACTGAAATGAACGTTGACCTCCGCCATGAGCAGCGCCGCCAGGAGCTTGGAAAGCTCGGTCGCCACTTCCTTGATCTCGACCACCACCATCTGGCAGGTGCCGTAGGCGATGTCGTGTTCCCGGAAGATGTCCTCCACCTGCTCCGGGTCGCTGACGAGAACGCGGGCGATGGCGGAGTCGGTCGATTCCGCCACGGTCAACGCGACCACGTGCGTGTGGTGCGTGTTGAGCAGCTTCACGATGTCGAGAAGCGCGCCGACCTTGTTGGGCAGGAAGATGGAGAACTGCGTGACGAGCGGCCCGCCTGTGCGGGAAGTTGTTTCAGGAACGCCTTGAGCCATTGGTAAAAGAGCCTCGCCCGACCACGAGCGCGAGGGCGACAGTATGTCGTTGCCGGAAATTGCTTTGCAAATGAATATTGGCGCCGGCGCGCCATTCGGCTGTTCAAATGGAGGGAGCGTTCTAGATTCGGACTTTTCATGGAGGAAGAAAATGAACTTATCGCCCAGCGCCGGGCCAAGCTGGAGGAATTGCAGGCCAGGGGCATTGCGCCCTTTGGCCGCGCCTTTGCCACCGACGGCGGCATGGCCGAGGTCCGCGCGCTTTTCGCCGAGGAGAAAGTGCTGCGCGCCGCGGGGCGGGTGACCGCGAAGCGCGACATGGGGAAAAGTCATTTCCTCGATATCTCCGACGCGACCGGCCGGATTCAGCTTTATTTGCAGGCGAAGGAAGTGGGCGAGGAGGCGATGGAGCTGTTCCGGCTGATCGACCTGGGTGACTTCATCGGCGTGGAGGGCGCCTGTTTCACGACCCGGACGGGCGAGCCGACGCTGAAGGTGACGTCGCTCGAGCTTCTGACCAAGACGCTGCGGCCGCTGCCGGAGAAATGGCATGGGCTGCAGGACGTGGAGACCCGTTACCGGCAGCGTTATTTGGACCTGGTCTCGAACGAGCATTCGCGCGGCATCTTCGAGAAACGGCTGCTCATGGTGCGCGAGATGAGGCAGTTTTTGCAGGAGCGCGGTTTTCTTGAGGTGGAAACGCCGATGTTGCAGGCGGTGGCGGGCGGGGCGGCGGCGGAGCCTTTCCGCACGCATCACAACGCCCTCAACCTCGAGCTTTACCTGCGCATCGCCCCGGAACTTTACCTGAAACGCCTGCTCGTGGGCGGGTTCAACAAGGTCTTCGAGCTGAACCGAAATTTTCGCAACGAAGGCATCTCGCGCCGGCACAACCCCGAGTTCACCATGCTGGAGGCCTACTGGGCCTACGCTGATTTCGAGCAAATGGCGAACCTGGTCGAGGAAATGATCTGTCACCTCGCCGGGAAGGTGGCCGGTTCGCTCGCGCTGGAGCACCGGGATGCCGAGGGGAACCTGATCCGCACGATCAATCTGGCCCGGCCCTGGCGCCGGGTCCCCTACCGCGATCTGCTGCGCGAGGTTGACCCGAAGTGGTTCGATTATTCGAGCGAGGAAAGGCGGGCGCGCTGCGGCGAACTCGGCGTCCAGATTTCCCCGCAGATGGCCGACTACGAGGTTACGCAGCAGGTCTTTGAGAAGCTGGTGGAGGAGAAAACCTTCGATCCGCTCTTTGTGACCCATTGTCCGAAGGAGCTGGTGCCGCTGGCGAAACAGAACCCGGGCGACGATTCGTTGGTGGATGTCTACGAGCTGATCATCAACGGCCAGGAAATTTCGCCCGGCTATTCGGAACTGAATGATCCCATGACGCAGCGGCGCCGCCTGCTTGAGCAGGCCGGCGAGGAAACGCAGCAACTGGACGAGGAGTTTTTGCTCGCGCTCGAGCACGGCATGCCGCCGGCGGGAGGTATCGGCATCGGGATCGACCGCCTGGCCATGCTCCTGACGGGGGCGGAATCCATCCGCGACGTGATTTTCTTCCCGCTCCTGAAACCAAAGCGGAACCAGGCGTGACCATGGAGGAACTACGCGATCACCAGGAGAGCGCGGCGGGCCGCCCGGGGGACCAGTTCGCCCAGCTCCGGAACGTGCCGTTGTTTGCCGGGCTCGATGACGAGGACGCGGGCGGGCTTTGCCGGCTCCTGCGCATGCGGGACTATGAGAGCGGCGAGATGGTTTTTCGCACGGGCGATCCGGGCGATGCCATGTTCCTGGTCGAGCGGGGACGCATCCGGATCAGCGTGGTCGACACGGAAGGGCACAACGTCACTCTGGCAGAGCTGCGTCCCGGCGAATTTTTCGGCGAGATGGCCATGCTCGACGGCAAGGGCCGCTCGGCCGATGCCACGGTGGTGCAGGAGGCGCGCCTGGCCATCCTGACCCGCGCGGATTTTCTCGACTTTGTGCAGAGCGATTCCACCGTCGTCCTGGAGATGCTCGCGGCCATGACCCACCGGCTCCGGCACACGCACGACATCCTGCGCCACCGGGTTTCGCGCAACGTGAACAAGGAAATGGCGGCGAACACCACCCTGGCCGATCGCGCCGCCGATCTCATCGCCACCTTTGGCGGGAGCTGGCGCTTCATCGGCTTTTCCATCGCCTTTGTCATCGTCTGGGCCCTGGTGAATACCTACGTGCTCAAGAACGCCGGGCTTGATCCGTTCCCCTACATCCTTCTCAACCTCGTCCTCGGCATCATCGCCGGGCTCCAGGCTCCCATCATCATGATGTCGCAAAACCGGCAGGCGGAAAAAGACCGGCTCCGGGCCGACCTTGATTACCAGGTCAACCTGAAGAACGAACTGCTCCTGACCGAGATCCTGCGCCGGCTCGAGAAACAGGAAGCGCTCAGCGACCGTTCGATCGAATAGCTCAGACGAGGTCGCAGGCTTCCGCCGGCATCCAGTGCGCCGGTTTTCCCTCCCACTTCACGTTGCACCCGACCGGGTTCGTCACCGGCTGGCTGACCGGTTTGCCTTCGAGGTGCTCGCGCAGCGCCCGGGCCAGGTCGTGGGTGTTGGACTGCGCCGCCTGTCGCGGGTTGTCCACCGCGCGGCCGGTGTAAATGAGCCGCCGCTCCCGGTCGAAGACAAAAAAGTGCGGGGTGCGCAGGGCGCCGTAGGCCTGCGCCGTTTTCTGGGTGGCATCGTGCAGGTAGACCCAGGGGAAACGGTGCTCCTTCATGCGCGCCACCATGTGGGGGAAATCGTCCTCCGCGTAGGTGTTCGGGCTGTTTGAGTTTATCCCGATGAACCGAACCCCGCGTGGACTGAACTCCTCCGCGAGCGCGCGAGTGTCCTCATCGGAGCCGGTCACATAGGGGCAGTGGTTGCAGGTAAAAAAGATCACCAGGACCGGGTCCGCCTCGAAGTCGGACAGGGCATGCGGTTTGCCGTCGGTGCCTGGCAGGGTGAAAGCGGGGGCGGAGTCGCCCGGTTGAAGGGTAAAAGCCATGGGGAAGGGTGAGACAGGGAATGGCGGCATGCAAATCTCCCGCGTGCGCATCGGCCGGGGAATGCTACCGTGCAGCGTCATGCAAAAGCCTGAAATCACTGCCTACCTCAAAACTCATTGTGGCTGGAGCGCCGGTGTCCGCGCCGTGCTCGCAAAGTACAATCTCCCCTTTACCGAGAAGGATATCATCCAGAACCCGGCTTTCCGCTGGGAAATGGAAACCAAAAGCGGCCAGCCTCTTTCCCCCTGCGTGGAAGTGAACGGCGAGATGCTGCCGGACATCAGCGGCGAGGAAGTGGAGCATTACCTGGTCGAGAAAGGGCTGATCCAGCCGAGCGACGCGGCCACCGCCGTCCCGACCAACGCCCCCTGTGCGACCGAAGAGCACGGGAGCGAGGTCAAGCTTCGCCTCTAGTCCGTCCCCGCAGTCGCTCTTCCGTGTGATCCCGCCCCCGTGCCAGGAAGGGTTTGAACGCCGCCGGTTCGGCGCGTGCCGATGAAACTGTTCGCCCGGACAAAAAAGCCCCGTGCCAAAGGCAAGGGCCGCCACCGGCTCTTCCGGTATGGCGCCATTTCTCTGGTCCTGATGACGGTGGGCGGCGCCGGGGCGGCCGTCCTGGTCTTTTACGGCGCCTGGGCCCAGACCTTCGACATGCAGAAGCTCGGCGAGATGCCGGAGCGCAATACCGTCTTGGACGTGGACGGCCGGATTTACAGCCGCCTGGCCGGGGCCAACCGGCTCAAGGTGCCGCTGGAAAAAGTTTCCCCGTATTTCATCGACGCGCTCCTGGCGCGCGAGGACACCCGTTTTTACCGGCACCAGGGGGTCGATCTCCGCGGCATTGCGCGCGCCCTCGTGCGCAACATCCAGAGCGGGGCCACCCGCGAGGGCGGCAGCACCATCACCCAGCAGCTTGCCCGCAACAGCCTCCCGCTCGGCGGCCGCACGCTGCACCGCAAAATCCTCGAGGCGATGGTGGCCTGGCGGATCGAGCGCGAATATTCCAAGGCGAAGATCCTCGAGCTTTATGTGAACAGGATCTATTTCGGCTCCGGCTGTTACGGGGTCGAAACCGCCTCGCACGCCTATTTCGGCAAGGAATCATCCCAGCTCACCCTTTCGGAAGCGGGCGTCCTCGCCGGCCTGATCCGCAGCCCAAATCGTTTCTCGCCGTTGCGCAATCCCGAGGGCGCGGCCCAGCAGCGGAACGTGGTCCTCGAGCGCATGCTCGAGCTGGGCAAGATCTCCGCCGAACAGGCCCGCGCGGCCAGGGCGACCAAAGTAGTCTCCCGGCCGAACAAGCTCCCGATGATCCAGGAGAACTACGCCATGGACGCGGTCCAGCGTGACCTCAACCTGCTCATCAGCGAGGACCTGATCGACCAGGGCGGTCTGCAAATATATACGACGCTCGATCCCGTGGTGCAGAACGCCGCGACCGAGGCGCTGGAGGTCCATCTCTCCAAGATCGAGAAACAGTCCGGCTACAAACACATGCGCAAAAAGGATTACCGGCCGCCGGAAGGGTCGGAGGATTCCTCCATGCCCTACCTCGAGGGGGCCGTGGTCGTGGTGGACAACGGGAGCGGCGGCATTCGCGCGCTCGTGGGCGGCCGCGATTTCGGCCAGAGCAAATTCAATCGCGCCCTTTCCCCAGCCAACCGACAGGTCGGGTCCGCTTTCAAGCCGTTCGTCTACGCCCTCGCTTTCAGCCATGGCCTGCTTCCCGGCGCCGCCATCAGCGACGACGCCATCGCCCCGGGCGAAATCGGCGGCGCGGGCAACTGGAGCCCGGGAAATTCCGATGGCCGGTTCAACGGCATCCAGCCGGCCTCCTACGGCCTCATCCATTCGCGCAACACCATGAGCGTGCGCGTGGGCCAGATCGCCGGCCTGCCTTATGTCAAAAAGATGGCGGAAACGCTCGGGCTCGGCCCCAATGTCCCGGAAGGCCCGGCCACCTTTATCGGATCCTTTGAGAGTAACCTGAAGGATCTGACCGCGGCCTTCACCATTTTCCCCAATGCCGGTGTCCGGCGTCAGTCCTACATCATTGAGCGGATTGACGACGCCAATAATCGTCCAATTTACCGCGCGGCCCACCTGACTTTGCCGGTGGTCGATCCCGGCTCGGCCTGGATGACCTCGCAGATGATGGAAAAGGTGATGGAGAGCGGCACCGCCGCGGTCTCACGTTCGCTTGGGTTCAAGCTCCCGGCCGCCGGCAAGACCGGGACAACGAACGATTACAAGGACGCCTGGTTTGTCGGCTACACCAGCGCGCTCACCTGCGGCGTCTGGGTGGGGTTCGACCAGCCGGCCACGATCATGTCGCGCGGCTACGGCTCGGCCCTCGCCCTCCCGGTCTGGACCCAGACGATGTTGAAAAGTTCGAAGCGATATCCAGCCCGTGAATTCCAGGCGCCCGTGCCGATTTCGCGCGCTCTCGTCTGTTCCCTCTCCAACCAGCTTGCCACCGGCGGCTGCCGCGGAGCCGGCGCCGCCTACGAGGCGACCATTCCCTCGGACAAGGTGCCGCCCAGTCCCTGCCAGTTCCACGGGGGCGACGATTTCCAGTTTGCGCAGCAGCTTGATAACGTGGGCAACACGGTCAAGCGCGAGATGAAGGAAGCGCCGCGCCGTTTCTGGAAAAAATTCCGCGGCCTCTTCGGCGGAAACTAGCGGTTACCGTCCAGCGGCGATGTGCCGGGCCATGGGGTAGAGCGCAGGGCAGCAGCCGATCGTTTCGCAGAAGGCCTTGCTGAAATGACTGAGGCTGTTGTAGCCCACCTCGATGGCGGCCTCGCTCACATTATAGCGTCCGCTCCGGAGCAGTTCGGCCGCCCGTTCCATGCGCAGGTTGCGCAGGTATTGCGGAATGGTCAGGCCGGCTTCCCGGGAAAAAATCCGGCTCAGGTAAAAGGAGGAGCAGCCGACTTCCTGCCCGAGCGCCTCGAGCGAGGGGGGATGAACCAGATCCCGCGCCAGCAGTTCCTTGGTGCGCTCGACCCGGTCGCGCGCCACCCGCTTCTGGCGCATGCAGAAGAGTTCCGGGTCCTTGGGGGTGAAAAGAAAATGCGCCATCAGCTCGAGCGCCTTGCTCTGGTACCAGAGGCTCTGGGCCGCGCGCGCCACCGGGGGCTGGTTCAGGCTGGCGACCACGTCGCGCTGTTGCACGGTCATGGCCTGCGGGGCGGAAACCACCGCTGCGGCTTTCTCACCGAAGACGGCCGCGCGCATCTGCGTATCGAGGTCGCCCTCGTGCGCGGCGAGCTGGCGTTGCAGGTGTGGCCGCGAAAATTCCAGGGTGGCGAACTGATGCCGGTCGCGTCCCTGGCGCGATGCCTGGAGCGGTTCCTCGCGCACGGCGTAGTAGCCGGAAGTGCCGGGAACGTAGGCGCGATGCTGGCCGTTCCCGACCGCGCCGCGCCCGCTCAGGTTAAGGCAAAACTCCACGCTGTTCGGGTGAAAACTGCGGCCCCAGTCAAGCGGACGGCTGATCTGAAAATCGTGCCATTCCACGCTCACCCCGAGCTCGTCGAAGTTCCCGTAGAGCTCGCGCCAGCCGTGGGCGACGGCGCGCCACGCCCCCTGTTCGGGCTGGGTGGAAGCGGAATTTTGCATCCGCCGTTAATAAGGGTGGTGCGCCGTGGGCGCAAGCGCCAGGCCTCGCTCCGCGCCGATCAGAACTTGAGGGAGAACCCCGCGTAATAATTCCGGCCATACGCCGGATCGATCCCGGCATCGGTGATACGGGAATAATAGTCCTCGTCGAAAAGGTTGTTTATCCCGCGTTGATCGAGACGAAATCCTTGTAGATTTTTGCCTCCATGCTGAGATCGCAAACGGCATAGGCCGGCACCACCCGATTCGGGGTGTTTCCGTCATCGGCATACGATTCGCCGGAGAAGGTGCTCAGGAACGCCAGCTTCATCCGCTCCTTCCAGCGATAGACCAGCCCGGCCCGGACAAGGTAATCGGGCGCGTAGCGCGGCGTTTTTCCGTCCAGCGGTCCCCGCACGAATTCGGCGTCGAGCAGGGTCGCGTTCGCCAGCAGGCTGAGCGTGCCGAACCGGTCCGTCAGGGAAGGATCGGGAGCGGCCACGTTTTTCCCCTTTGCCTCCGGCGGCGCCGGCGAGGAAGGGGCAACGCCGAAGAGAGCGTCGGCAAGCCCGATCAACTCGAGTTCCATCGCCGTTTCCACCCCGCGATGCAGCGCCCGTCCGACATTGGCCACGGTGCTGCGGCCGCCCTCCAGCCCGAGGGTGCCAATCTGGTCGTCGAAATCCATGATGAACCCGCTCACGTCCCAGGAAAACCAGAGGCGGGGGCTGCCGCGCAAACCGACTTCATATTGCAGCGCGCGGCTCTCGTTCAGGTCGTCCGGCACCAACGCGGTGCCGCCGGTGGGCACGGCCTGGGTGAAAATCTTGGGCCGGTACGATTGCGAAACATTCCCGTAAAGCGCGACCCGTTTCGCCAGCTCCACCTCGGCGCCGATCCCGAAAAGCGGAACAATGTCGTGGATCTCCTCGTCGGCCAGCGGGGTGCCCGCGGCCTCCTTGTCCTTGTTGACCCGCTCATCCACTCCCTGCCAGATATTCTCGAGACGAAAGCCGGGGGTGAGCGAGAGCGGTCCCCAATGGAAACGGTTTTCCACGAAAACAGGCGCGTAAAAGATGCTGCGATCGGTGTCGCGGCGCAGTTCGCCGCCCCGCGCGGAAGAGGTCTGGCCGAGGCGATCCTGCCGCGGCGAATCGGTCCCGTAGATCTGGAAACCGCCGGCCAGGGTGTGTTCGCCGCCCCAGAGCGGATAATCGTGCCGCAGCCGCGCCTCGAAGCCGCCGGTGTAAAACTGCTGGTACTCGATCGAGGTGGTCTCCGCCGCCGGGCCGGCCGGGAGCCGCCCGAAGCCGCCGCCGCGCTGGCGGGAGCTGTAACGCGAGTAGTAATTGCCCCAGCCGGTGACGGTGAGTTTTGTGTCCGGCGAAAAATCGCGCTCCCAGGCGAGCGACCCGGCGTAACGATGCAGCTCGAAGACATCGAAAAAGCGCGTGGTCGCCCCGCGATCATCGTTGTAGTTCACGAACCCGGGTCCCAGGGCAAAGGTAAGGCCGCCCGGTTCGCCATGGCTTTCCTCGTAACTGTCGAGCGAAAGGATCCAGCGACTGTCGGTCGTCGCGTCCAGAACCAGCTTGATGTGGGCCGCCTTGAGGTCGACCGCGCTGTTGGCCTCGCGAAAACCATCGGTCTGCCGGTGATTAAAGTATCCGTAATAGCCGACGCGCTCGATCGTCCCGTCAAAGTGGGTAAAGCTCGAGTAATAGTCGTCGCTCCCGAAAATCTGGGTGGTCCCAAACGAAAACGGCCGGTCCTGCCGCGGGCGATGAGTCACGAAGTTGATCGCTCCGCCCGGCTGCGGGCCGAACATGAGGGCGGCGCCGCCGCGATAGAATTCGATGCGGTCGACCGTGTCGAGGGGCGGCGTGTAATAGGCCTCCGGGTAACCGAACTGGTCGGCATGGATCGGGATGCCATCTTTCAGGACCTGGGTGTACTGGACGCGTCCCGGATCGAGGCCGCGGTAGCCGATGCTCAGCAGCGGCGTGCTCTCTTCGCTCAGGTAGAGGCCCGGGGTCAGCATCAGGGCCTGCCGATAGTTGTTGCCGTTGATGCGCGGGAGAGTGTCGAGATCCAGCACCGTCGTTTTTTTCCCGGCGTTGATCTTTGTTCCCTGGACGGCAGGCAGGAACGGTCCCTGGATGGTCTCATCCGACTCGGCCTCGCCGTAGACGACCACCTGGTCGGAAATCAAACCCATGTTGATCGAGACAGCCTCCTGTGCGCTGCTCGTCACGGGCGAGTAAAGCGAAAGACCCAGTCCGCCGAGAAGGACGAGCCGGCGCCACCGGCGCCAGGAGCAAAAAACAGGATGCATCGGGAAATCGTGACACCGGCCAGGCGGTCGCGCTCCCGCTGGTTTGCTATTTTTTAGCGGCAGATTGCGCAGGGGCCGCCCCGCCGATTAATGCCGAAATCCGTGTTTGAGGACGAAGAATGTGGGTTGCAGCGGTGCCAGGGGTTCGCGCAATTTGTCCACCTCCCCGGCCGGGCCGTGGATCTCGACGCGGGAGAGGTCGGAGATGGTCAGGATTTCCTTGATCAACGCGTCCACGCTTTGCAGATGGGCCAGCAGAGCAGCGGCATCCCGGTAGGCTTCCCGGCAATGCGCTTCGTCCCCGGCAAAGCTGAAGCCGTAAAAGAGGCAACCTTCTTCGGGCCGCGTTTTCTCAACGAATTTTTCGCAAAGGGCCTCGAAGGCGGCCTGCTGCCCGGGGTGAATCCGGAAGTAGGGCGCAATGCTGCAGGCGCGATCGTTTTCCATGCGGCAGTCTAGTCCCCGCCATGCGCGACCGGTCAAGCCGGCGGTGGAGTTGGCCAGCCGACCCCGGCGAGGCTGGAGTGTTCGGCTTCGCCCGACTGTTTCACCACGCTGAAGGAACCGTCGGTCTCGAGCACCACCGCCTCCACCGTTTCCATGGCGCCATGTCCGGCGCCCCGAATGGCGGCTTTCACTTCCTCCTCCGTCACCCGCGACTGGCGCAGCGCCTCGGGCAGACATTTCCCGCGATGAAACAGGAGGACCGGCTCGCCGGTGATGACCTTGCGCACCCAGGTTGTCCGGACACTCGACCAGGTCACCAGATATTGGAGGCCAATCAGCAGGGCAAAGGCGAGCAGACCCTGGAGCAGGCTTACGTCCTTGCTCAGGATGATGTTGGCCAGGGAGGAGCCGAGCGCGACGGTCACGAGCAGGTCAAAGGCGTTCATCTTCGAGAGGGTGCGTTTGCCCGAGATGCGGAGAAACGCGATCAGCCCGAAATAGGCCACCACGCCGATGATGCAGGTGCGAAGCACCACCATCCAGTTGTCGAAAAACAGATGTGTCATGGGTTTCTCTCCTTGCTCAGGGACGGGCCTCGCGCCGGGCTTCTTCCTGCCGCATTGGCATGCTGTCGATCAGGCGCAGGAAGGCCGGGAGATCAAGGCGGCCGCGTTGCCGCGCTTTTTCACCGCCATCTTTCCCGACCAGGACGAAGCTCGATCCTTCCGCGTCCAGTTTGAAGGCCTCGCGCGCCGCCGCGACCACGGCCGGCGAGGGGCGCTCCGTTCCGGGGGTGGACTCTTCTCCCGCGGAAAGATCGAGCACGACCACGTCGCGTTCGCGCAGCCGGGCCGTCGCTTCCGTCAGCATCTTCGCCGTCTTCACGCGATCCGGCGCGCCCGCGAGGGAAACGAGGATGAGCCGGTTCTTCCAGCGATGGGAATCGAGCGGCCCGGCCATGGTGGAGGCAACCATCGCAGAAAGGATCCCGAGGGCGACGGCGAAACGGGCGACGCGGCGCATGGAGCAGCCTACGCCAGCCGGTGCCATCCTCAATGTGTGGGCGCGCAATGTCATAAGGCCGACAGGGGATCGCTCCTGCGAATACTCAGGGATGGGTGAATCGGCCGACCAACTTTCGCAGCGAACCGAGGTGCGCGAAGCCCTCGCGCAGGCCAGCGGACCGGCAAGGAAAGTGGAGGCGCCGGCGCGGGAGAAGCTTTGGTTCACCACGTTTTTGCTCGGCCTCGCGGGGGCCGTCATTCTCCATTATCTCCTGGGCGCGGGATTTCTCCCCCTGGCGGAAACGCACGTGCAACTGGCGCGCCGCCTCACGGTCGGCGCGGCCATCCTGATCCTCCTTTTTGCCCTCGGCAAAGCCATCACCGTCTATGGCCTCGGCCGGGTCGAGGATGCCTCGACCCGGTTCACCCTGAAACGGGTGACCCATTTCGTCCTCGGTCTGCTGGTCGCGCTCGTTATTCTCTCGGTGCTTTTCGTCAACTGGCACGCCGCCCTGATCTCCGTCGGCGTGCTTTCCGTGATCCTGGGCCTGGCCGTGCAAACGCCCATGACCAGCCTGATCGGCTGGATTTACATCCTGACCCGGCGTCCCTATCGCGTGGGCGACCGTATCCGGATCGATAACGCCACCGGGGACGTGATCGACGTCAGTTATCTCGACACCACCCTGTGGGAATTTGGGGGCGATTTTCTTTCCACCGATCATCCGAGCGGCCGGATCATCAAGTTTCCCAACTCGAAGGTACTCGACTCAGTGGTCTTCAACTATTCGTGGCCGCTCTTTCCGTATATCTGGGACGAGATCAAGTTCCAGGTCGCTTACCAAAGCGATCTCGAGTTCATCGCGCAGACCATGCAGCGCATCGTGGAGGAGGAGCTGGGGGCGGAGATGGTGCAACGGGTCGAGGTCTACCGTGAGCTTTTGGCCCGCACACCGGTGGACGAACTCGAGGTGCGGGCGCACCCGCGCGTCCTTTTCCGGGTGAACGAGGTCACCTGGCTGGATGCGATTGTGCGGTTTCTCGCGCCCACGCGCGAAGCGGGCGCCATCAAAAGCCGGTTGATCCCGAAGCTGCTCGCGGCGCTGAATGCCGCGCCGGACAAGGTCATGTTCCCGGCAGGCGCGTCGCGCTGAGACCGGGACTCACGGCCGCGCGGGTCGGCGGGACCGCGGCGCAGGCGCGTCTTCAGACGGCGGTTTCAGGTCGAAAGTGCGAAACAAGCCGGCCAGATCGATCACTGCGCTGGCGGCTGCGCGCAGGACATTGCCCAGGTTTTGATCAACGGAGGCGACTTCCACCCGGATCCCGCGCCGGCGCAACCTGGTCACCAGGTGGGCGAAGTCGGCGTCGCCGGTTACGAGGATGACGACGTCGGGCCGGATGGTGTCGCAAAGGTCAAGCGCATCAATGGTCATCATGACATCGACGTTCGCCTTGTAGTGCCCTTCGTCGGCCGGCGCGCCATCCTTGGTCACGACGAGAAAACCGTTGGAGCGCAGCCAGTGGACGAACTTGTTCTTTTTGTCGCGCTCCTCCTGCCAGAGTGGGATGGCCGGAGGCAGCCCGGCGTAGACCACCATTTCCACGAGGTCCCGCCCGGTCTCGGGCCCGGCCAGGTGCTGCCGCAATTTCAGCCAGTCGAGCCCGCGCCCGGCCGTGCGCACGGAGCTGCCGATGTTCGATTCGTCCACGAGCACAAGCAGCCGGGATCGCGGGGCCGTGGCTTCGCTTTTCTTCATCTCAATTCCAGCGCGCCCCGCTTGCGATCACGACTACCATGAAGAGCAGGTAAAGGGCGGCCGGCAGCGCCAGCAGGAGCAGCAGGATCACGGAGAGGACCTTCTGGCCGAGCGTCCGCAGGAGAAGACTTCCGCCCATCACCAGAAGAAGGACGAGAAGGATCATCACCCAAAGGCCCGCGTTGGCCTCGGAGACGGAACCGTCCTGCACGCCGGCAAAGAAGAACCAGAGAACCACGCCGCTCACGAGCGCGTCGAACCCCCACAGGATCCAGAATTTCATGGCGGCGCCAGCGTGAGGCCGCGCCGGACCCCTTGTCGAGCCTGCCATCAGTCTGGATGACAAGCTTCCGGTTCCGGTTTTCCCGCCTGCAAACGGGTTGGATGCAGAAAAGGGGGCGGCTCGCCGAGATTTCGCGCGCCAGCGTGCCCTCGGCATGCGTTGGTATGGTATGAGCCTATCTCGTCCCACCCGAACAATGCTGTGGTCCGTCGCCGGCATTTTCCTTCTCAGCCTTGGAACACTTGGCGCGCAGGAAGCGACCATTCGCGGCGGCAAGGAAGTTAAAACCGTGGAATCGGAAGCCGGCCCGATCGTGGTTGAAGCTCTGGCCGAAGGCCTGGATCACCCGTGGGGCATGGCCTTTCTGCCCGATGGCCGCCTTTTGGTGACCGAGCGCGCGGGGACGTTGCGGGTGCTCGATACGACCGGGCAGCTTTCGAAACCGCTCGGCGGCACGCCCAAGGTGGTGGCCCGGGGACAGGGTGGCATGCTGGACGTGGCGCTCGACCCGGACTTCGCCAAAAACCAGCTTGTCTATCTTTCCTACTCGGAAGCGGGCGAGGGGGGAGCCTCCACCGCGCTCGGCCGGGGCCGACTCGAGGGCAACGAGCTGCGTGATTTCAAGGTCATCTTCCGGCAGGAACCAAAGGTCTCGGGCCCCAATCATTTCGGCAACCGCATCGTCTTCACCGGGGATGGTCATCTCTTCCTCGCCCTCGGGGAGCGGTTCAAGTTTGATCCATCGCAGGATCTCGGCAGCCATCTCGGCAAGATTGTCCGGATCAAGCTGGATGGCAGTGTGCCTTCCGATAATCCCTTTGTCGGCCGCGAGGGCGCGCGTCCCGAGATCTGGTCCTACGGTCATCGGAACATCCAGAGCGCCGCGATTCATCCGGGAACAAAGCAGCTCTTCGTGGCCGAGTTCGGTCCGCAGGGAGGCGACGAACTGAACCTGCCGAAAAAGGGCGGGAACTACGGCTGGCCGGCCGTGAGCTGGGGCGAACATTATAATGGCGACGATATTCCTGATCCGCCGACCCGGCCGGAGTTCGCCGATGCCATCAAGCATTGGACCCCGGTCATCTCGCCTTCCGGAATGTTGTTTTATACCGGCAAAGCCTTTCCGGCCTGGCGCGACAGCGCGCTTATCGGCGGCCTTTCCTCGCAGTCGCTTATCCGGGTCAAAACCGACGGCCGCAGTTTCCAGGGGGAAGAACGCCTGAAGCTGGGCGAACGCATCCGCGACGTCGAGCAGGGACCGGACGGTTTTGTCTATCTGCTGACCGACGAGGACAACGGCAAAGTCTGGCGTTTGCGTCCGAAGCAACCGTGAGTCTCGGGGCCGGCGGGCATTGACGCGCGGGCGCGCGCCCGTCATCGTCCCGCCATGCTTTCCCTTTTTCTGATCCTCCTGGCGGCGTGGCCGATGAACCTGACCCCGGCGGTGGGCGGGATGTCGGCGGAAGCGCGCGAGGTGACGTTCGGATGCTGGCACGATCCGAAGACCGGCTACTATCTCTACAAGTCGATGGACTGCGACGGCGCGCACACCAGCATCACGCTGACGAAGGACCGGCGGATGGTGACCGAGTCGGGCTTCGAAGTGGCGCGGTTCGGGCGCAAGCCGGAGGAAGGCGCGGGGACCAAGATCGAGGAGCGCGCTCTTGATCTCTCGACCAAAAACGGTCTCCGGATCGGGATGACGCGTGACGAGCTGGTGGGCAAACTGGGTGAGCCGACGCGCACGGCGGTGCGCGGGCGCAACCGCGAGTTCTGGTGCGCGCTTTACAAGAGCGTGGAGCGCAAGGACGCGGTAAGCGGGCGCATCCTGCGCAACACCTACATCTTCAAGAATGACCGGCTCATCGAGATCGCCATCAACCTCGATTCCTTTCCCGGCTGCGGCGATGACGACTCGGCCTCGGACGACGGCTGGCCCTGGTCGAAGTTTTAGGCGCGCCCGCCCGGGGGCGCCGGGTTGAGATTCCCATTCCCGAGCGTTGCCGCTGCGGTTACAACTTCCTGCAATGGCGCCTGACGAGATAAAGCTGCGCGGTTTCGACAAGGTCGAGCGCGACATGCAGTTCCTCGTGGAATGTTTCCGCGAGTCGCTTGAGGAAAGCGGGCATGGCGCGGTTGCCCACCTGCTCGGGCGGGACGAGAGCCCGGCCGCCGCGGACGCCGGTTTGTCGGTCGAGCGCGTGGCCCAGCTTTATTCCGTGGCCTTTCAACTGCTCAATTTGGTCGAGGAAAACGCCGCCGCGCAGGCCCGCCGCGCGCGCGAGACGGAGCGCGGCCTCCTGCACGAGCCCGGGCTTTGGGGACGGGTCCTGGTCAGGCTGCGTGACCTGAAAATTCCGGCGGAGGAGATCGCCGCTGCCCTGCCGAGGATGCGGGTCGAGCCGGTCCTGACCGCGCATCCCACGGAGGCAAAACGGGCCACGGTGCTTGAGGCCCACCGGGATCTGTATGTGCTGCTGGTCAAGCGCGAGAACAGCATGTGGACGCCGCTGGAGCAGCGCGGGATCCGGCGCGAGATCAAGGCGGTCATGGAACGCCTCTGGCGAGCCGGCGACATTTACCTCGAAAAACCGGATGTCCCCGCGGAACTGCGCAACGTGGTGCATTACCTGCGCAACGTTTTTCCTGCGGTGGTTCCCCTGCTCGATTTGAGACTCCGCGAGGCCTGGGCCGAGGTCGGCTTCGATCCCGCGCTCCTGCTCGAACCGGAGTCGTTGCCCCGCCTTTCCTTCGGCGATTGGGTCGGCGGCGATCGCGACGGACATCCGCTCGTCACCGCCGGGATCACCCGGGAAACATTACGGGAACTTCGGCGCGCCGCGCTCGACCTGATGCAGACGCATCTCCGGTCGCTCGCCCGGCGCTTGTCGCTTTCCGGCCGGTTGCAGGCGCCGCCGCCGGCGCTCCGGCAGTGGCTCGAAGAAACAGCCTCCCGGCTTGGCCCGGCGGCGGAATCGCCGTTGTGCCGCAATCCGCAGGAACCGTGGCGGCAAATGGTGAACCTGATGCTGGCCCGGCTCCCCGCGGCTGAAGCTTCGCCCGGGGAGAAGGAGGAACACTCGTATCAGGCGGCGGAAGAACTCGTGGCCGATCTTTCTCTGCTCCGCCGGTCGCTCGTGGAGGTCGAGGCCACGCAGATTGCCGGGATGGAGGTGGAACCGGCGTTGCGCGCGGCCCAGACCTTCGGGTTTCATCTGGCCGCGCTCGATATTCGGCAGAACAGCAGCTTTCACGATCTCGCCCTCTCGCAACTCCTTTGCGCGGCCGGCATCGACGGGGCGGATTTTTCCGCGTGGCCGGAGGAACGACGACTGGAAATGGTGGAGCGCGAACTTCTCTCGCCCCGGCCGTTCGCCCGCAGCGGAGTCTCGCCCGGCACCGAGGCGGACGCGGTGGTCCACTGCTACCGCGTGCTCGCCCGCGAAGTTCGCGACCATGGCGCGGACGGACTGGGCGCTCTGATCGTGAGCATGACCCGCAGCGTCTCGGATCTGCTGGTGGTTTATCTGCTCGCCCGTGAGACGGCCCTGGTCTCCGCCGGGAAAGAGGGCCTGGTCTGCGCGCTCCCGGTCGTGCCGCTCTTCGAGACCATCGATGACCTCGAGCGGAGCCCGGAAATTCTGCGCGCTTTTCTGCGGCATCCGGTCACCCGGCGCAGCCTGGAGTTCCAGCGCGGGCGCCACGGGGGCGATCTCGTGCAACAGGTCATGGTCGGCTACAGCGACAGCAACAAGGATGGCGGCATCATCGCCAGCCAATGGCAGCTTCACCGGACGCAGCGGGCGCTGGCCGCGGTCGGCCGGGAGGAAGGCGTGCGCATTCGCTTCTTTCACGGGCGCGGCGGCACCATCAGCCGCGGCGCCGGCCCGACTCACCGATTTCTCAGCGCGCTGCCCCACGGCACCGTCTCCGGCGATGTCCGCATGACCGAACAGGGCGAGACCATCGCCCAGAAGTTCGCCAATCGGATTACGGCCGCGCATAATCTCGAACTGCTCATGGCCGGCGTGGCCGGCGCCACTTTGCAGCAGGCCGGCCTCCCGGAAGAGACGCATCCGCTCGAACCGGTGATGGACCGTCTCGCCGCGGCCAGCCGCGCCGCCTACGAGGATCTCATCGCCGAGGAGGGGTTCCATGACTTCTTTCGTCAGGCCACGCCGATCGACGCCATCGAGGCCAGCCGGATCGGTTCGCGGCCGGCCCGACGAACCGGCCGTTCCTCCATCGACGATCTTCGCGCGATTCCCTGGGTCTTCAGCTGGAGCCAGGCGCGCTTTTATCTCACCGGCTGGTATGGGGCCGGGCGCGCTCTGGCCCGGTTGCGCGAGGAGGATTCGGCCGCTTTCGACGCCGTGCGCCAGCATGTCTGGGAATGGGCCCCACTGCGTTATGTCCTCACCAACGTCAGCACCAGCGTGCTCAGTGCGAGCATCGAAGTGGCGGGACGCTATGCCGCGCTGGTCGAGGAGAACGCCCTGCGCGAGCGGATTTTCGGCAGGATCGCCGAAGAGTTCCAGCGCACCTGCGACATGCTCGAGATTGTCTTTGAAGGGAAGGTCGAGCAGAGCCGGCCGCGCCTGTTTCACACCATCGCGGCGCGCCAGCCCTGGCTCGACCGTCTCCACGCGCAGCAGATCGATCTCCTTCGCCGTTACCGCGATCTGTTACGCCGCCAGGAACCGGCCGAGGAAACGCTCATCCAGCTTCTCGTGACCGTGAACGCCATCGCCAGCGGATTGCGCACCACCGGATAAACGCGCGGCTCACTCGGCCGCGGCGCCGAAAAAAATCCGTGCCACCCGGCCTCCCTCGAAGTTGAAAATAACGCCACCGTAGACGGATCCGGCCACCAGCGTTTCGGGGTCGCGGGGCGCATCGCGCTCCTCCCACCGGCCGTAGATCCTGCGCGCTTCGTTTTCCGGGCTGCCGATGCCGACACCACCCGCGGTCTTCCACGGGCAGGGCGCCTGCGCCAGGATATGCGCCAGGCGCCTGGGACCGTTTCTCTCCGCGCCACTGAACAACAGCTCGAGACCCTTCCCCGGATATTGCCAATCCTGGACAAAACTACCGTCCGCCTCCTGGTGCACCACCGGGCCGCGTCGGTCGGGCTTGCCCAGCAAACGTCTGACCTCCTCCTCCCGTTGACCTAAACGAAGCGGGCCCAAATGTTCCTTTTTCAGGAGGGCGTCGCCCGGCTCCTCCGCTGACACCAGCATCTTGCCGGCGGCGAGCACAAGAGAGAGCAGAAGCAGTCGCTTCATCCGCGAAGCATGCGGCACCCGGAACGGTGGCGTCGAGCGCAATGCAGCCTCCGCGATTCCGCTGTTGTCGGTCGCCGGTGGTTTTGCCATATCTGGCCCGATGCATCGTCTCGTTCTTCTCTCTTTCATCCTGGGGTCGCTCTCCCTCGCGGCCACGCCGCCCCTGCAGGAGTTTAAGAACGCCACGTTCGTGCAGACCGACTACAACGATGGCGACAGCTTTCGGCTTCGGCTGGAACGGGGGGGCGTGGCCGAGGAACACGTGGCCCGCCTTTATTTCGTCGACGCCTTTGAATCGATCGCCGGGACCGACACCGACAAACGACGTCTCCTCGAGCAGACCCGTTACTTCGGCTTCCCCGAGGAGAAAAGAAAAGAGGGAAGAAAATTCGGGGTCAAGGCGGCCGCGCGCGTGGCCGAACTGCTGGCCCGGCCTTTCACCGTTCACACCGCCTTTGCCTCCGCTCCGGGCCGCTCCCGGAAACCGCGCATCTATGTCATGATCACGACGGCGCAGGGCGACGATCTCGCGGCGGTGCTCGTGCGCGCGGGCCTGGCCCGCGTCATCGGCACGGCGCGCAAGCGTCCCGATGGCACCAGCGCGGACGCCTATCAGCAGGAGTTGCGAACCCTGGAACTGGAAGCGGCCGTGAAACGGCGCGGGGCCTGGAGCCTGGCGAATTTTGATCGCATCGTGGAATTGCGAAACCAGCAGCGCGAGGAGGACCGCGCCCTCGAAAAAGCGGTGGGGGAGACCGTGGAGCCGGCGCCGACGCCCCCCGCGAAGCGGGGCCGAAAGAAGCCTTAGCGGGGAGCGGAATCGGTGCCGGGCTGTCCCATCGATCTCTGCAGCTCGAGCAACGGTTCCTGGTTGACCTCGATAAAGCCGCGCCGGGGCCGGTCCAGATCGATGATAATGAAAACCAGCATCACGATCAGCCCCACCATCATGTAGGTGGCAAAGGAGGCGCGGTGCCCGGCGAACCCGGCGGCGTAGCCCACCACGCCCGCGGTCAGGATGAAGGTGCCGTAAAGAAGGCCGAGGACCAGCTCGGGGACATGCCGGGCCACGCTGGCATTTCGCTTCCCGTAGGCGTCGATCATTTCGTTCAGCGACTGGATGAAGAGACCGGAGGTGACCGGGCGGCTGTCTTCCTCGGCGGTGCGGCGGGCGTTGATCCAGAGTTGATTCAGGACCCGGTCGATTTGCCGGAGGAGTTTCCGGCGCTCATCCGACCTTTCCAGGCTGACCGACCCCGCCTTGACCCGCAGGTCGAGGAACTGGCGCAGCAATTCGCGGGTCGGTTCGCGCACGGAAGCGGGGATCAGCTCCGCCCGGAGATAGGTGGTGCCGATGGCGTTGGCCTCGTCCGCCACCGCCAGGCTGCGGTTCTCGTGACGTTGCAAAGCCATGGAAAAAGAGAAGCCGAGGAGGAGAGCGAGCACGCCGAGGAGCGAAGCCTGCACGGTGTTCACGTGGGTGCGCGACGGTTCCGTGGCATCGCGCGCGGTCCAGCGCCCGACGTGATAACCGGCCTCGATCGCGGCCAGGAGCGAAACGAGAAGCAGGCTGACAATGAGAAGGCTGCTGAGATCGTACACGCGACCTATGAAGCGCCAGCGGTCGCCGCTTGGCAAGCGTGCGCTTCCTTTTCTCCGCGGATCACAGGAGCGGCTCCGGCATTCTGCTGGACATCGGCGGTGAGCGCCCGAGCCTGATGGAACGAAACATCAACCCAAGGAGGTTTATCCCATGAGAAAATTAGCGACACCATGCGGCGCGGCCGTTCTCGCGGCCGTCCTTGCCTCGGTCAGTCTGGCGCAGGCGCCCACACCCCCCGCGAAGGGCTCGGGCACCGACGGCGCCGTCACCAAGAGCGCCGTTGTTTTTGCCTCGGCGGACAAGGCCGAGTTCAAGGAAGCCATCCCCGGCGTTTCCAAATCGGCCCTCTGGGGCGACGCCGCCAGGGGAGCCTACGGCGCCTTCACCAAATTCAGGCCCGGCCTCGATGGCGGGATGCATACTCATCCGCACGACATCTGGATCGTCGGCTTGAAAGGAGCCTACATCTACCGGGACGAGGCCGGCGAAAAACGCGTCGGCCCGGGCCAGTTCATCTGGATTCCCGCCGGCAAGAAACATTGGAGCGGCGGCGACGCCACGGCGGGCGCCCTCTTTCACGAGGAATCGTCCGGCGCCTTCGGGTTGACCCCGGCAAAATAATCTCGTCGGCACGGCGGCGGGTCGGGGGACCGGCCCGCCCCGCGCCTTCGGCGCTCGTCAGGCGGCGTCGAGCTGCTTCATTTCCTCCGGGGTGAGCCGGAGGCGGGCGGCTGCGACATTTTCCTCGAGGTGTTTCAGCGATGATGTTCCCGGGATCGGCAGCATGACCGGCGAACGTTGCAGGAGCCACGCGAGCGCCACCTGGTAAACACTCGCTTTCCGCTGCTCCGCCACGGCCTCGACGGCGCTGCCCTTGAGCGGGCGTCCCCCGCCCACCGGTGACCAGGGCATGAACCCGAGCCCTTCCTTTTCACAATAGGCCAGGGCGTCATCCCACTTCCGGTTGGTCACGTTGTATTGGTTCTGCACCGTCGCGATGGGCAGGATCTGTCGGGCTTTCGTGATCTGCTCCGGCCCCACCTCGGAAAGACCAACGTGCCGGATTTTTCCCGCGTCGCGCATTTCCTTGAGCGCGCCGAGGGAGTCTTCCATCGGCACGTCCGGGTCGATTCGATGCAGTTGATAGAGATCAATCCGTTCCACTCGCAGCCGTTTCAGGCTGTCGTCCACGCACTTCTTCAGGTAATCCGGTTTTCCGTTCGGCACCCATTGTCCGGGCCCCGGGCGGGTCAAGCCGCCCTTGGTCGCGATGACCACACCCTTCGGATAGGGATGCAGGGCCTCGGCGATCAGCTCCTCGTTGGTGTTCGGTCCGTAGGCGTCGGCGGTGTCGAGCAGGTTGACTCCAAGGTCGAGCGCGCGTTTCAGCACCTGGCGCGCCTCCGCGCGGTCCTTCGGCCAGCCCCACACGCCGTCGCCCGTCAGGCGCATGGCCCCGTAACCCATCCGGTTCACCGCCAGGTCGCCTCCGATTTTGAACATGGAAACATTCTCGTCGAGCAGGGCTTCGGCGGCGCGCAAAATCGAGGGGCCGGCGAGAAAAGTCGCGCCGCTGCCGAGCGCGATCTGGACAAAACGACGGCGGGAATAATGCGCAGGTTGGGAGAAGCTCATCCGGGATGCTCGCATGGCTGGCCCGCCCCGGCCAGTCCGCGGCGCGGGGCGCTGGCCCTGACGCGTGCGGGGGAGTATGATGCTCGCTTGCGCACCCAGTTTCTCATCCTGCTCCTGGCCGTCGGCCTGCCTTTCCTCTCGCAGGCGCAGCCTCCCTCTGAACCCGACGGGGAGGTGAACGCCGAAACGCGGGCCGCGGTCATCGAACGGCTCACGCAGGAGCTGACGGAGCGATACATCTTCCCGGCGAAGGCGGCGGAAGCGGCCGCACTTCTTCGGAAAAAAGCCGGGGCAAAGGCTTACGACAGCCTCAGCAGCGCCCGGGCTTTCGCGGAAACTCTCACCGCGGACTTGCAGGCGGTCACGCGCGACAAACATCTGCGCGTTCGCTACTCCCACGAACCTCTGCCCCCGGCCGAGGGCGGCCGCCGCCCGCCTTCGCCGGCGCAGGAGGAGGATTTTCGGCGCGATCTGGCCCGCAAAAACTTCGAGTTTCGACGGGTGGAAATTCTTCCCGGCAACATCGGCTATCTGGACCTGCATGGGTTTGTCCCGCCGCAGTTTGCCGAAGCCACCGCCGCCGCCTCCTTCAATTTCCTCGCGGAAACCGATGCGCTGATCATCGATCTCCGGCAGAATGGCGGCGGCGCTCCCCGCGGCGTCGCCCTTGTCTGCTCCTATCTTTTCGGGCCGGAACCTGTGCACCTGAACGACCTGATCCGGCGTGAGGGAGAAAAGGAGGTGCGCCAGGAATATTGGACCCTGCCGGAGGTGGCAGGGAAACGGTACCTCAAGCGGCCGGTCTATCTTCTGACCAGCGCGAAGACTTTTTCCGGCGGGGAAGAGTTCGCTTACAACATCAAAACCCAGCGGCGCGGCACTCTCATCGGCGAAACCACCGGCGGCGGAGCCAATCCCGGCGGCATGAGCCGTCTCTCGGATCATTTCCGCGTCTTCATTCCAGATGGGCGCGCGGAAAACCCGGTGACGAAGGACAATTGGGAAGGCAAGGGAGTCGCGCCCGATGTGGCGGTTCCCGCCGCGGACGCATTGGGAAGGGCGCAACTGCTTGCCTTGCGGAAATTGCTCGAGGAGGCCGGCGACGATTCCCGGCGGGCGACGGAGCTGAAGCAGGCGATCGCGGCGCTGGAGAAATCGGCGCCCGCTCCTCCCGCGGGCGAGTGACCGCGGCTCAGCGATTCGGAAGGCGCCGCGCGCGATGGTGATTCTGGACGCGCAGCCAGCCGGTGAAGACAGAGAAATCGTAATGCCGGGTGGGGGCGTCTCCGCGATGAACCAGTCCGAACCGTCCGAGGTCGAGGGTCCAGGCCAGCCCGGGTTCCTCTTTCATCATTTGCCATGCCTCCCACATGCCGGGCGCCCAGCGGATGTCGTCGAAAAGCACCACGGCCTCGGGGCTCAGGTGAGGCCCCAGCTGACGCCAGGCCGAGAGGGTGTCCTCGCGCTCGTGCCGCGCATCCACGTAAACGAAGTCCAGGTCCCGCGCGAAGGTTGAAAGAACCGAAGGGCAGTTCCTTCTCCACCAGCCCGGTGCGCACTTCCACCCCCGGAAAATTTTTCCCGATGGTGGTCCGTGCCTCTTCAGCCAGGCGAGGGGACGCTTCGATGGTGACAAAACGCCGGCAACTCGGCGCAGAGGAAAGGTAGGAACCGGAGATGCCGACACAACTTCCGAGCTCGAGGATGGTGGCGGCCTTGAATTCGCGCGCGCAGAGATGAAGCACCCGGCCCCATTTCCGGTTCACGCTGGAGCGATGTGCCAGCTCCCATCCCGTTCGCCCGGGCGTGCCCGGAGCCGAAATCACTTCAAACATTTCCCGGGTCCGCGCGATCTCCGCTCGTTGCTGCTCGATCCCCTCGGAGACCGACCGGGCTGCGGAATCCAGCCTGTTGTTGATCAGCAAATCCAGCGCGGGCACCAGCTCCGGCGGCAGGCCTTCGGCCTGCGCCTGCTGCAACCGGCGACGCCCAAGGGGACTGAAGAGGGCGCGGTAAGCCGCCTGCACCACGGGATCAAAAAGATGAGGATTTATCACGGCCAATGCGCAGCATCATGCGCTGCCGCGATTCCTGTTTCCACTCCCGAATTGCGCTCGTCTTTGTTCCGGTTCGCGGGATAATCAGCGCCCATGAAAAGAATCCTCTTCCTGGGGTTTGCCTTCCTGCTGCTTGCCGGTTTTGCGCACGGAGAGAGTGACCTCGAGCGTGAGATGGCCCGCCTGGGTCACCCCGAGGCCGAAGAGCGGCTGGAAGCGCTGCGCGCGCTTCACACCACCCTCGATCCGCGTCTGCCCGACGCGATGCTCTCCCTCCTGACGGACGAGGGAAATTCCGTGCGCCGCCTTGCTGCCCGCGGCATCGGGAGCCGCTGGTGGCAGATTTCAAAGGACCGCGTCGGGACGTTTGTCGCCGCTCTTCAGCCGAACCTTGAGAGCGAGTTCGACGATGAAAAAGAGATGGCGCAGCGCGCCGTCGGCCTTCTCCAGCGCGATTATCGCGGCTCTTCCTTTAACCGCAGCCCCAACGGGCGCTGGGTTGTCTATGAGCGTTACTGCCTTCCCTGTCTGATCGATACCGCCAGCGAAACGGAAGAACTGCTCGGATGGGATCCGGAGCGCTACCTCCTGGCGTTTCCGCCCGGCGATATGTCGGACCGCGTCATCTGGCATCCCGCCGGGGAGATGGCGGCGATCGGCTTCAACCTCAACCGGCGCATTTCCTCTCTCTGGATATGGCGGGAAGGGCAGTCGCTCCGCCCGATTTCTCTCGAGGAAATGACGGCCCTGCTGAAGGGGGACGACCCCCTTGATCAGATTTGGTTCTACGCCACGCCCACGGGCTGGCGGGGCGAGGACCTGCTCTTTACGGTCGAATATAGCGTGGTGCCGTCAGACGCTGATCCGGTCGATTACCAGGCGACCCTGGGCTGGAACGCAAAGACCGATCGTCTCCGGCTCGTCTCGCGCCCGACCATGATTCAGTAACCGCCCCCGGCCGGAGCGCGCGGGTTACTTTGTTTTCTTCGTCGCTTTTTTTGCGGCGATGATGCGGTCGTTCTTTCGACGACGCGCGGCGCGTTTCTTCACGTTGGTTCTGCCTTGGCTGTGTCCCATGAGAACGCACTGTCGCCCCTCTTCCGCCCAAGCCAAGCGGTTTCGGCGCGGACCTACGGCTGCACCAGCTCGACCCGGCGATTCAAGGCACGCCCTTCCTCGGTGGCGTTGGAGCCGACCGGCGCGAGAAAACCGACTCCCGCCGCGGCGAGCCGGTCTTTGGCCACGCCGTGATGTTTGGCGAGGTCGGCCGCCACCGCCTCCGCCCGCCGTCGCGACAAGTCCATGTTATGCGCGTAGCCGCCCTGGCTGTCGGTGTGTCCCACCACATGCACTTTCAGGGCTGGTTGCGCGCGCAGGAGCTTGCCAATTTCCTCCAGGGTCGGCCGTGATTCGGGCTTGAGCTCGGCTTTGTCGGTCTCGAAATAGATCCCGTAGAGCGCGATATGCCCGGCTTCGCCCAGGCCCTTCGCCATCTCCTCCGCGTTCACCATCTTATTCTCCAGACCCGCCGTCTCGATCACGTTCAACTCGGCAAAAATCCGCGCGTTGTTCTCGCTCACCACCACCTCGAGGAAGGTTTTGTCCTTCTCCGCGGAGAGATAGCGGAACTTGAAACCGTCCACCCACATCAATGGCATGTTGAGAGTGTCGAGCGCCCGGGAAAAGGCCAGGCCACCGCACTCGTCCGTTTCGCACTGGAAAAGGATGGTGTAACCCGCCCCCGTCACCTGCTTCTCGAAGTTCCGGAACACCTCCGCAATGGAGGGGCCTTCCCCCGTGCGATAGGCGATCCGCGTGATCCGGCCCTCGAGCTTTCGCTGGTCGGTCGGCTGGTCGCTCTTGAACGGGCCGGCCTGGATCCGGGTCTCGTCGAAATCCCTGACCTCATGCCCGTTGATGATCGACCCGGCAAAACGGCCGATGCCGGGATAATCCTTGCCGCCGTCGACGTCGCTCTCGGCGGCCTCGGCCAGGATTGCGCCCCCGCCGAGGAGGAGGAGAAGAAGAGAAACGCGCATGAGCAGATGCTTGCCGCTCGACCGCGCGGTTGCACGCATAATCGGGACCGGCCCTTCAGTTGCCCAGCGTCGCGCGCATCTGGGCAAACCGGCTCCGGCCGACGTTGGCCGCGACCGGCGTGCTCAGCAGTTTCTGCAGGTCCACCTTTTCAATCCATTCCTCCGGCAATTCCTTGAGGAATGAGCTCGGCTGGCAGGCCGCCGCGCTCCCGTATTTCATCCGGTCCCGGCAATGGCTCATGGTCAGCGTCTGCCGCGCCCGGGTGATCCCGACGTAAAGCAGCCGGCGCTCCTCCTCGATGGTGCCCTCGGACTTGGAACGTTCGTGCGGCAGCACCCCTTCCTCCAGCCCGACGATGTAGACGTGGTGAAACTCGAGCCCTTTGGCGGCGTGCATCGTGATCAGGGTCACGCCGCGTTTGTTCTCGATGTCCTCCTGTTTTTCCTCCTCCCGTTCCTGGTCGAGCACAACTTCATCGAGAAAACCGGCGAGGCCTTTGCTCGAGCGCGCGGTGAACTGGCCGAGGTCACGCAGAAGATCGTCCATGCTGCCCTGCCGTTCGCTCGCTTCCTCAGCCGAGCGGCAGCTGCGCCGCAGCTCAGCCGCGTAGCCAATCTCGGCGAGAAACTGTTTCATCACCTCCGCCGCGTCCGCGTTCTCCTTCAGTAATCCCTGGTAACGCTCCACCAGCCCGACAAAGGCCTGGATGCTGTTCGCCGTCCGGCTGCTGACCTCGCCCGCCAGTTCCGGTGCGCGCAACGCTTCCCAAAGGGAGGACCGGCCCCGGACACTGGCCGTCAGCGCCTGGTCCACCGTGGCCGGGCTCAGCCCGCGCGCCGGCGTGTTGATGATGCGGAGCAAACTCGCGTCCGCTCCCGGGTTCACCAGCACGGTCATGTAAGCGAGCAGGTCTTTCACCTCCCGCCGGTCGAAGAAACTCTTCCCGCCCACGATCCGGTAGGGAATCTGGAGCCGCCGCAGGTTTTCCTCCAGGACACGCGACTGCGCATTCATCCGGAAGAGAACCGCAAACGCTTCCCACGGTTCGTTCTTCTCCAGCCGGCGCCGCTGGATTTCTTCGGCGACGAACTGCCCTTCCTCGCGGTCGTTCGGCGCTTCCACCACCCGGACTCGCTCGCCGCCGCCTTGCGCGCTCCAGAGCCGCTTCTCCCGCCGGCGCGGGTTATGCCGGATCAACCCGTTGGCGGTGCCAAGGATGGCGTTCGTGCTCCGGTAGTTCTCCTCCAGCTTCACGATCGTCGGGCCCGGGAAAATGATGCTCGAACTCGAGGATGTTCGCGACCTCCGCCCCGCGCCAGCCGTAGATCGACTGGTCGTCGTCGCCCACCACCGCCACGTTCCGCCGCTCGTCCGCCAGCAGCCGGACCAGCTCGAGCTGGAGACGGTTGGTATCCTGGAACTCGTCCACCATGAGGTAGCGGAATTTGTCCCGCCAGCGCACCTGCACGTCCCGGTGTTCGTTCAATAACTGCACCGCAAGAAGCAGCAGATCGTCGAAGTCGACCGCGTTGGCGTTCTTTAACTCGGCCCGGTAGCGAAGCAAAACGGTCCCCAGCAGGCTTTCCTCGTCGAGAGGAAGGGCATTGTTCTTCGCCTTGCTGATCGCTCCCTTGGCGGCGTTCGGGTCCAGCCGTTCGTCCTTGGCCGCCGAGCGCGTGATGATCTTCTTGATCAGCCCGAGCTGGTCGCCCTCGTCGTAAATGGTGAAGTTGTTCTTGTAACCAAGCCGGTCGATCCCGCTCCGCAGAATGCGCAGGCAAAGCGCGTGAAAGGTGGACATTGTCACCTTCTTCGCGGCTTCGCCGGGGACCATCCGGGCCAGCCGTTCCCGCATCTCGGTCGCGGCCTTGTTCGTGAAGGTGACGGCAAGAATGCTGCCCGGGTCGACCCCGCGCCCGATCAGGTGAGCCACGCGCGCGGTAATGACCCGCGTTTTCCCCGTGCCCGCCCCCGCCAGGATCAGGAGCGGTCCCTCGGTCGTGGTCACAGCGGTCCGCTGCGGTTCGTTTAAATCTGAAAGTCGAATTCGTCCCATCGCCCCGCGCAGAGGCGGCCCCCAATCGACATCACCGCTCCCGCGCCTGCAAGCGCTGAAAAGTTCGTCCGCCGCGGGCTGTCTTCCCCGCGCTGTCGCCTCAATCAGTCGGGCTCGTTCGTGCCCAGCCTGCTCACCTGGTCGAGCAATTGGCGGGAGGCGCGAAACCGACCGCCGAAATGATCCGCGTGGTCCTTTTGCAGCGCCCGGGGCGAACCGGTCACGGTAACGCTCGTACTCCGCCGTCGCGGCACACCGGTACTGCATCACATACGAGGGCCATCCCTCCTCGGAATCGTTCTGAGCTCTTGAAAACCTCGGCCCCGAGAAAGCAGCCGGTCGCCAGGACTTCGGGGATATGCTCCCGGGTCATCCAGTCGAGCCACTCCTTTTCTGTCTCCAGGCTCGATCGCCACCGTGACCTGATAAATCATCATCGCCGCTCTCTTCCTCCGGTATCCGGGTGGAGCCCGCAACAGTGGACCGTCGTCACCCGGCCAGTCTAAGCGGGAGCCGGTCGGGAGCGAGACGCCGTCCTGCCCGGGGCCGGTTTTGGTGGGCGTGGAGCGGTCAAATGAGGGCCAAAAAGGGCGCAATTTCTGCTCTTTCCATAACGATGCTGAAGACTTTGGGCGCCCTCATTTTCACCGCCGCCGCGGTGACCATGTACGTCCGTGGCCCGCAGCCGCTGTCCAAACCCCCGGTTTACCGGCCTGATCCGCCTGCCCTGACTTCCCCGGCCCCCAGCGAAATCGTGGTCGCCCCGTTCCAGGGTGGCCGGGTGGGGGAACGCCTGCAACGGTAACGGTCCGGCCGGTCCGCGGCCAATCTCACGGCCGGTCAGGGTCTCGGCCCGGCACCTGCTCTTCAGGCCTCCCGTGAAGCGAAAGCTGCGCATCCTTGCGGTCGATGACGAACCGGTCATCGGGGAATCCATTGCCTCGGCCCTGGCTTCGCCTTCCCGTGAGATCATGGTCGCGAAAGACGGCGAACAGGCGCTGGCCCTGGCGAGCGGGACAAAGTTCGACATCGTCATCACCGATCACCGGATGCCGCGCGCGGGCGGCCTCGAACTCGTGCGCAAACTCCGGCAACGGCACTACACCGGCAAGGTCGTGGTCCTTTCCGGGCATCTCTCCGCCGACAACATCGGCACCTACGAGGAACTCGACGTCGACGAGGTGGTCGGCAAACCGATCGACTCCGCCGGGTTGCGCGACCTGGTCGCCACCCTCGAGCGACTGGCTTGACCCTCGCCGGAACGCCCGGTCGCCCTTCGGAAGGGCACGGAAGCGTCGGGACGATTCAATGCCCCGAATCGTCAAAATCGTGCAACCTTCCCGGGTGACGGACCGGTTTACTTCGCCCCCGCTTTTTTCCAGCGAAAGCGGCCGGCCATGAGCGCCCGTAAGATCAGTCGCGTGGCCTTCCTCGGCGATTACATGCCGCGGCAGTGCGGCATCGCCACTTTCACCACCGATATCTGCGAAGCGGTGGCGGCCGCCTATCCCGGTTGCGAATGCATCGTCGGCGCGGTCAACGACCGCCCGGAAGGGTATGAGTACTCCACTCGCATCCGGTTCGAGATCGACGAGAAAGAACTCGATTCCTACCGCCGGGCGGCCGATTTCCTCAATATCAACAACGTCGAAGTCGTCTCGGTGCAGCACGAGTTCGGCATTTATGGCGGCCCGGCCGGGAGCCACCTGCTGACCCTTCTGCGCGATGTGCGCATGCCGGTGGTAACCACATTGCACACCGTCCTGAGCGAGCCGGATGCGGCCCAGCGCTTTGTCATGGAGGAGCTGAACCTTCTCTCCAGTCGTTTCATCGTCATGGCCGAACGCGGGCGCGAACTGCTCCGGGAGGTTTACGGCATCGCCGCGGAGAAGATCGATCTCATCCCGCACGGCGTGCCCGATGTGCAGTTCATTGACCCGGCTTTCCACAAGGACCAGTTCGGGGTGGAAGGAAAGACGGTCCTGCTCACCTTTGGCCTGCTTTCGCCCAACAAGGGGATTGAAAACGTCATCGAGGCGTTGCCGGCGATCCTGAAAGCCCATCCCAATGTCGTTTACATTGTCTTGGGTGCGACCCATCCGAATCTGCTCCTCCGCGAAGGCGAGTCCTACCGCTTGAAGCTGGAGCGCCTCGCGCAGGACCGGGGCGTCGAAGGCAACGTTATTTTCTACAACCGCTTCGTTACTCTCGAGGAGCTGACCGATTTCATCGGCGCCGCCGATATCTATGTCACGCCCTACCTGAACAAGGCGCAGATCACCTCGGGCACGCTCGCCTACGCCTTCGGCGCCGGGAAGGCGGTCATCTCCACGCCCTACCTTTATGCGGAGGAACTTCTCGCCGAGGAGGGCGGAATTCTGGTGCCGTTCCAGGACAGCGGCGCCATCGCCGAGGGGGTCAACCGTCTCCTGGCCGATCCGCTTCTCATGGGAGGGATGCGCAAGCGCGCCTGGAAACTCGGGCGCGAGATGATCTGGCCCGTGGTCGCCCGCCGTTACATGGAAAGCTTCCGCAAGGTCCGTTCCCGCTCCCGCGCGCTTCCCCGCCAGGCCTTCGCCACCCAGACCCTGGAAAAGCGGCCGTATGAGCTGCCTCCCCTGAAGCTCGATCATCTTTTCCGGATGACCGATAACACCGGCATCTTTCAGCACGCCATTTTCAACGTCCCGAATTATCGCGAGGGCTATTGCACGGACGACAACGCCCGCGCGTTCATCCTCACCCTGCTCCTCGCCGAAACAACCGGCCGGGTTGTGGGGGGCGATCTCGAGCGCCTGGCCAGTTCCTATCTCGCCTTTCTTTGGGACGCGTTCGATCAGGAGAGCCACCGCTTTCGCAATTTCATGAGCCACCGTCGCGAATGGCTCGAGACCATGGGCTCGGAGGACAGTCATGCCCGCGCGCTCTGGGCCACCGGCATGGCGCTCGGCCGGTCGAAGAACGACGGCCATCGCAACCTCAGCGCACAGCTTTTCCAGCGCGGATTGCCCGTGGTGGAGAAGTTCACTTCGCCGCGCGCCTGGGCCTTTGTCCTGCTCGCGATGCACGAATATCTGCGGAGCTTTTCCGGGGATCGCGCCGTGAACCAGTTGCGCGACCTGTTAACAACGCGCTTGCTCGAACATTTCCGCACGAACGCCACGAAGGAGTGGCAATGGTTCGAGCCGACGGCCACTTATGACAATGCGCGGCTTTCCCATGCCATGATCCTGAGCGGGCACTGGACCTCGCGTGGCGAAGTCCTCGAGGTCGGCCTGCAATCGCTCCGCTGGCTCGTGGAAGAGCAAACCGCCGAGGCCGGCCATTTCGTCCCCGTCGGGTGCAACGGCTTCTGGAGTCGTGACGGCGAGCGCGCCCGGTTCGACCAGCAGCCGCTGGAAGCCAACGCGCTCATCTCCGCCAGCCTCGAGGCCTTTGCGCTGACCTCCGACGATTACTGGAAACGCGCCGCGCGCCGCTGTTTCGAGTGGTTCCTGGGAAGGAACGACCTCGGCGAACCGCTCTACGATTCCACCACCGGCGGTTGTCGCGACTCTTTGCACCGGGACCGGGTCAGCCAGAACCAGGGCGCGGAATCGAGCCTCGCCTTTTACCTTTCGCTCGCGGAAATGATGCGGGCGGAGACGGGTCCGGAGCGCAAAATGCCCGCTCCCAAGGTGGCATGAAGCGGCATCCCACCGGCATTCTCCTCCGACCCGACAGCAGCCGGGTGGTCGTGCGCCCCTTCATTCCCGTGAACGTTGCGAGCATCGAACACATTGTCGCGCGCGCGCTTTCCCTCAGTGAGTCCGCGACCGAGTCGGAACTGGCGCGGGTCCGCGCCGAATTCGCCGGGCGACACCTCGACCTCGACAAAAGCTGGCGGACCCATTTCGAGAAAGTGCGCGACCACATCCCGCAAGCCGATCAGCTCTCGGAAACGCGTCGGCTCTTCCTCGGCGCCCTCTTCTCCGGGGAATACGCGCTCGAGTCCGCCGCCCTTTTCAATCCATCCCTCGTGCCGCACCCTGACCAGGCCGGAGTCGAACCCGGCGCACTCCGCTTTATCATGAGCCTGCGCGCCACCGGCGAGGGACACATCTCTTCCATCCAGTTTCGCACCGGGGTCGTCGGGCGTGATCATGTTATCGAGATTGATCCCCCGACGCCCTTCGTCACCCTGCCGGAGATCGATCCGAACCCGGTCTATCATCAGCGCACCTTTGTCGAAAAACTGCGGGAGATGGGCCTCGAGAACGACTGGGCCCGGTCGGTCATGCAACGGCTTCCGGCCACCTTCCCCCTGCGCGCCCTCGACGATGCCATTGCCCAGGCCACCGCGCCTTTCCCGCCCGACTCGACGCCGCGCGAAGTCCAGCGCACCCTCGAGTGCATTCACTGGCTGGCGGAATCGAACTACGCCATCCATTTTCCGCCCGCCTCCGCCGTCTCGGAACGCATCATCTTTCCTGTTTCACCCAACGAGAGCAACGGGATCGAGGATGCCCGCTTTGTCCGGTTTGAGGAGGAGGACGGTCGCGTCACCTATTACGCCACCTACACCGCTTACAACGGCCGGGTCATTCTCCCGCAGCTCATCGAGACAGCCGATTTCGTTCACTTCCGCGTTTTGACCCTGAACGGACAGGCCATTCAAAACAAAGGCATGGCCCTTTTCCCCCGGCGCATCAACGGCCGCTACGTCATGCTCACCCGGCAGGACGACGAGAATCTTTTCCTGGCCACCTCGGATCATCTGCATTTTTGGAGCGAAACCGAGCTGCTCAAGCAGCCGACCGAACCGTGGGAGCTTGTGAAACTCGGCAACTGCGGTTCGCCCCTCGAAACTCCGGACGGCTGGCTGGTCATCACGCATGGCGTCGGGCCGATGCGCAAGTATTGCCTCGGCGCGACCCTGCTCGATCTCGAGGATCCCTCCCGGATCATCGGCCATCTCCGCGAACCGCTCCTCATGCCGGCCGGCAACGAACGCGACGGCTACGTGCCCAATGTCGTTTATTCCTGCGGCTCGCTCATCCACCAGGGCCGCCTCATTCTCCCCTACGGCGTCAGCGACAGCGCCTCGAGCATCGTCACCTTCGACCTCGCCGAACTCCTGGAGGAGCTCCAGTCAAAAAAAGCGAAGTAAGGGCTCCTTCTTCTCTTCTTCCTTCTTAATTCTTAATTCCTCAATTCCCCCGTCAGGGCAAAATGCTGACTTTGTCGATGACGTTGTCCCCGCCCACTTTCAGGTAGGAGACACGGACCTTGAGATTCTTTCGCAAACCGGCGGCCTCGACGATTTTGCCGTCGTTGTCGACGTAGGTCACCTCGGAAGCAAAGCGGAACACAACCGGTTCGCCGGCGTTCACGCCGGTATGGAGCACGAGACTTTTGCCCGGGGTAAAGTCGGTGATCGTGCCGGTGGCTTCTTCGCGCTGCGCCGCGGTCGGCGCGACCGAAGGAACGGCCGGGATGGTCTGGGCGTAAAGCAGCGAGGGAAGAAGCGCAACAAGGAGGACGAGAGAGCGAACAGTCATTTCTCCTGATTCGCATCTCGGGGAGGAAGGGTGGGGGAAATTCCCAACTTTTCGGGAGCACTTTTCCTTCTGCCTTCTTAATTCTTCCTTCTTAACTCTTAATTCTCCCTCCGTTCTTGCACGTAAGGCCGTCCTTGGGCACGATTACTCTTTAATGAGCACACCCAATACAGCGCAGCGTTCGGCGGGTCGCTGGACGAGAGGAAAATTAAAGGCCTCCATCTCGGCCATTGGTCTGGCAGTCTTAGCCCTGGGTTTGGACGCTTGCGTGTCGCCTTACGGCACCACCGGCGTCGCCTACCGCTCCGGCGGCTATTACGGCGGATCGTCCGTCAGCGTGGCCGTGGGAGATCGTCCGTATTACAACCGCGGCCCCGGCTATTATGTCGGCCGGACCTACTACGTCTGGCGTCCGGGCCATTGGCGTCATCGTCACGGCCGCCGTTACTGGATCCGCGGTCGCTACGTCCGCCGTTAACGGATCACGAGCCGCTCCGAGAGTCGAAAAACCCTGATTGAACCCCGGCGTAATCTGGGGGAAGAATATCCGTCATGGAAGGCACCCGCATTTCGAGCGAGGAAAAGTCGTCGTTCGGCACCTATCTCGGGGTTGGCGCGCTTATCGTTTTTGCGCTGATCGGGCTTTATTTCTTCGTCTTCACTCAAAAGGAGAAGGCGGAGACGACCGGGTTTGATCCGGAGCGGCCGGTGCCCGAGGAAGCCACCATCGAGCGGCGGCTCGGTCCATCGGCCTATGCAGTGGTGCGCGGAACCAAGGGGGAAACGCCGTTCCAGAACAAACTCTACGAGGAACAACGCCCGGGCCTTTACGTCGACGTCATCACCGGCGAACCCATCTTCAGTTCCTCCGATAAGTTTAATTCGGGGCTGGGGTTGCCTGCTTTCACCAAGCCGATCTCGAACGACCTGATCACCGTGTCGCTCGATACCTCCAACAACATGCAGCGGACCGAGGTCCGGGCGAAACGGAGCAACGCCCGCCTGGGGTATCTGTTCATTGAGCCCGCCTCACCCACCGGCCAGATCTACTCGATCTATTCCGTGGCGGTGAACTTCGTCCCGCAGGAACGCATGCAGGAGCAAGGCTACGAGTCCTTCCAGCATCTGCTGGAGAAAAAATAGCCCCGGTAGGGCCCCTCCCCGGTAGGGCGAGACTCCGTCGAGCCTGGGAGAAAGCTTCGCCTCGGAGGGACCTGCTTCCGCAGGTCCACGGACGAGCGGAAGCTCGCTCCTTCCTTGGGAAGACAGGATTAACAGGATTTTGCAGGATTCCTTTGGGATCACCACCACCGCGCACAGCGGTCGCGAAGCATCCTCCCAGGCTCCGCAGAGCGTCGCCCTACCGAAGAATCCATTCCGACCATTCACGATTCACCATTAACCATTCACGCCCCACGCCCCCGGTAGGGCGAGACTCCGTCGAGCCTGGGAGAGAGCTTCGCCCCGGAGGGACCTGCTTCCGCAGGTCCACGGACGAGCGGAAGCTCGTCCCTCCGTCAGGAAGACAGGATTAACAGGAAGATCAGGATTCGGGGAAAGCGGGATGCCCAAACGCTCGTCCGCTGCCAACGCGCGATTGTTATTGCCACCCGCCCGTGGTCCCCGTAGAACCCGCGCTATGAAAAGGTTCGCTCTTATCTGTGCCTTGTGTGCCCCTCTCGCGCTCGCTGTCGCTGGACCGGACCCGCTTCCCGTTTCCCACAAAGCGACCACAGAGATGGCGCCGGTGGCCGACGACTTCTCCTGGACGGGATTTTACGTCGGTCTGCGGCTCGGCTACGGCTGGCATGACGGCTCCATTTCCTCGGAACTTCTTCCGAATGATCTGTTCTTTATCGAACCGGGCACTTTGGAGAATGACGCTGACGGGATCACGGGTGGCGGTCAACTGGGGTTCAACTGGCAATTGGGGCGATTTGTCCTGGGCGCCGAGGCCGACTTCTCCGGAGCAGCCGTCGACGACGAATCCAACCGGGCGATCGCCATTGAGCCGGGCCCGTTTCCGGGCAACGAACCTTTGCGGCACGAGATCGACTGGTTCGGAACCGTGCGGGGCCGCCTCGGCTTTGCGCCGACCCAGCGCCTTCTCGTCTATGGCACCGGCGGCTTCGCTTATGCGCACATCGAGCAGACGGCCGGCATTATCGTCCCGGTGACGGACTACGTGAACCGCGTGGAACAGACCGAAGTGGGCTGGACCCTGGGCGGCGGGATTGAATACGCGCTCGGCCGGAATTGGTCGGTCAAAGCGGAGTATCTCTACCTCGATTTCGGGAAATCCTCGATGACCGCGTTGGCGGCCGATCCAAACTTCGCTCCGTTTCGAGTGAATTACGATTGGGACAACGATCTGCACAGCTTCTCCATCGGTGTGAACTACCTGTTTTAGGGAGAGGTGCGCGGCTCCGCCGTCAACCTTTCGCATCAATCAGAGATCGGGCGCCGGGGATCGGCTTGCGGTCGCAGCAATTCCCGGTGACACATCGCGCTTCGCACGCTGGCGAAGCGTCCTCCCACGCTCCGCAGAGCGTCGCCCCCGTCGAGCCTGAGAGAAAGCCTCGCCCCGGAGGGACCTGCTTCCGCAGGTCCACGGACGAGCGGAAGCTCGTCCCTCCACTCAGAAAGACAGGATTTACAGGAGGGACAGGATTCGGGAAGAGGACTGAGTCATTTCGACAAAGGCGCCTCGCTCCGGACGCTGGCGAAGCATCCTCCCACGCTCCGCAGAGCGTCGCCCTACCGGGGAAGCCATTCCGACCATTCACGATTCACCATTAACCATTCACGCCCACGCCCCCGGTAGGGCGAGACTCCGTCGAGCCTGGGAGAAAGCTTCGCCCCACCATTCACGACTTACGATTCACCATGCACGCCCGCTAGGACCACTGGACGTCGCGCCGGAAACAGCTACCAACAGACATGGGTTATCTGCTCATCGGCATTGTCCTGGTCGGCGCGGCCTTGCTCGGCTCGCTGGTCAGGCGTTGGCCGGCCACCCCGACCATGATCTATCTGGCGGCCGGGGTCGGCCTCGGTCCGCTCGGCCTCGGCATTTTCTCCGTCGACGCGCTCAGGAACTCCAGCCTCCTCGAATGGCTGGCGGAGATTGGCGTGATCGTCTCCCTCTTCACCGCCGGACTCAAATTGCGCGTCCCCTTGAGCAATCCCCACTGGTGGATCCCGCTCCGGCTCGCTTTTGGTTCCATGACCCTGACCGTCGGCCTGCTCACCGCGATCGGCGTTTATGCGCTCGGTCTGCCACTGGGCGTGGCGGTTATCTTAGGCGCGGTGCTCGCCCCCACGGATCCGGTGCTCGCCTCCGAGGTGCAGCTCGCTCATCCCCACGAGCGCAGCCGGCTCCGCTTTAGCATCACCGGGGAAGCCGGGCTCAATGACGGCACCGCATTTCCTTTCATCATGCTGGGGCTGGGTTTGCTCGGGCTGCACGAGATCGGGTCGGGAGGCTGGCGTTGGTGGACGGTGGATGTCGTTTGGGCCATTGTCGGCGGCGTTGCCATCGGCGCTTTTTCGGGGGCGGCGCTCGCCAAGATCGTGCTGCGCATCCGGCGGCGGCACCGGGAGACACTGGTGCACGATGAATTTCTTGCGCTCGGTCTGCTCGCTTTTTCCTACGGTGCGGCCGTGCTCGCGCAGACCTACGGGTTCCTGGCGGTTTTCGCGGCTGGTCTGGCCCTGCGCTTGGTCGAGCACCGGGAAACCGGCGACAAGCCGCCCGACGAAGTTCTCGCGCTCGAGGAAGCGGCGCGGGAGGAAGCGATCGCCGAGCGACCCGATCGCGCCCCGGCTTACATGGCGGGCGCCGTGTTGCGGTTTAATGAACAGATCGAGCGTATTCTCGAGGTCACGCTGGTCCTGGTGCTCGGCGCGGCCCTGGCCCCGGCCTATCTTCGACTCGAGGCTGTCTGGCTCATTGCCCTGCTTTTTCTGGTTGTTCGTCCGCTCGCCGTCTTCACCGGGTTGCTTGGCCAGAAAATGCCGGGCGCGGAGCGGGGCCTGATTTCGTGGTTCGGTATCCGCGGGATTGGATCGATCTACTACCTGATGTACGCGATCAATCACGGTCTCGGAGAGGGGGATGCGCTTCGGCTCATCGCGCTCACCCTCACCACCGTGGCCGCCTCGATCGTCCTGCACGGGGTCACGGTCACCCCACTCATGGCCTGGCACCGCCGAAGAATCGACCGCTGAAGAGCAGGAGAGCGTAACCACGCCTCTCCGCCCTACCATTCACAATTCACCACTCACGATTCACGCCCACGCCTCCCCCCGGTAGGGCGAGACTCCGTCGAGCCTGGGAGAAAGCCTCGCCTCATTTAAAAAGACAGGATTAACAGGAGGGGACAGGATTAAAACCAAGTCGTCACCCTCTTGAGGGTGGTGCCGCGTTCCGCATGGTGGCGACACGTCCTCCAGGCTCCGCAGAGCGTCGCTCACCTCGGAACCCAGCGCCGTCCACGATTCACAATTTACCATTCACGATTCACGCCTTTCGAATTGAGGGAAGGCCGCGCAAGGCACCGGGCGCGAATACTTAATGTGCCTGGAATAGTGACTTGGGTCGGGAACCGGCCGGGTCGAATTCAGGCAAATTGCGGAATAACACCAATCTATGATCAAACTAACTGCACTATTTTTAACGCTTTCCTTGTCCCTGACCGGGGCAATGATCGCCCAGGAACCCGCGGCGGAGGAATCGCCTGCCGCCGCTGCGCCGAGCGAAACCGGCAAAAAGGCCGGGCGCGAGCCCCAGGCCCAGTCGGGCGGCCAGTCCAAGGCCGAACGGAAGGCTGAACGCAAGGAGGCTCGGCGCGATGCCGCGGCCGAACAGAACGCAGCGCCTTCGAGCGGAGCCCAGGAAGCACCGCAGACCGGCCAAGGTAAGGGAGACAAGAAAGCCGCTCGCCAGGAGCAGAAAGCCGCGCGCAAGGAGCAAAAAGCCGCAGGTCAAAGTAACTCCGGCGAAATGCAGACCACGCCCGACGCAGCCGTTTCCGGTTCGACCGAGGCCGCCGCAGCCACGGGGCAAAAGGCCAATCGGAAAGAGAACAATCGCAAAGGAAAAGGTCAGAACGAATCCGTAGGAGCCAGCACGGCGCCCTCCTCAGAGACCACCACCACTACGGGTGCAAGCACCGAGACCAGCACCACGGCGACTGCTTCACCAGCCGAAGCCGGCGCGGACGTTTCCGCGACCACCACAACCTCCGCTGCTCCTGCCACAGCCACGACAACCACCACCGGCGAAGCCACCGCAGGTCAGCGGAACCAAAAGAAGGCCGCGAAGAAACTGGAACGCCAGCGTCTCCAGCAGATCCAGACCGAAGTCGCCAACTTCAAGGCGGAAGCACGTCCGCAACAGGTTCCCTCGGTCAGTTTCCGCCAGGACTACCGGATCCAGGGTGCCGAACAGTGGCAGGGACCGCAGTATGAAGTCTACCGCTCCTACCGCCCGGAACGGCGCGACCGCAGCTGGTATGAGTCGCGGTATGACCGCGTCGAGCTGATCGGCGGCGGCTATTACTATTACAACAGTGGATACTGGTACCCGGCCTGGGGCTACAGCCCGCAGCACGAATATTATGCTTACGACGCGCCGATCTATGTCGGTCAGCGGGCGCTCCCGCCGGACCAGGTGATCGCGCAAGTCCAGGCCGTGCTCAAGGAGATGGGCTATTATCGCGGACAGGTGGACGGCCTCCTCGGGCCGCTTACCCGTGAAGCGCTCATCGGCTATCAATCCGACACCGGCCTGCGTGGGACCGCTGTGATCGACCAGCCGACGCTTGATTCGCTGGGAATGACTTCCTAGGGAACAGAACTCCGCCAAGAAGCCGCCGGGGCCCAGCCCCGGCGGCTTTTTTCGTTTTGGGGAGGCTCGTTGAGACAACCGACCCAAGCGTCCGACGATTGCTGCAGCGCGCCGGGAGATGGAACGGAATGCTAAAGCATTCGACAGAGAGCCTGCCTCGCAATGGCTATGACGGTGTGGATGGCGGCCGGGGGGCGGCGCCGAATGTTTGCCCGGAGGGACCTGCTTCCGCAGGTCCGCGAACGAGGACGAGCCGAAGCTCGTTTTTCCGCAAATGGGAGCAGGGGATTAGGTTGTCGCTCCTCCCGAATCTCGGCGAAGCCGAGATCGAATGCTTAAAGCATACGACACCGCCACGTCGGCCATTTGGCAAACGTGGTCCAAACTTCGTTTCACAGCGCTCCGCTCGGGGTGAAGGATCGCTTTCGGAGGGACCTGCTTCCGCAGGTCCGGGGACGAGCCAAAGCTCGTCCCTCCGTAAATGGGAAGACGAAATCACGTCGTCGCGTAAGTCCTCCCCAGGGCCGTTGCTCCTCCCAGCCCCCACGGCGGAGTTCGATATCGAATGCTTTAAGCATACGACGTCGCAACAGCCTCTACATCCGGGCCGGTGCGAGGACTCGGTCTGCTCCCTTTGAATGCGCTACAACGACATGGCATCGCGTAAGCGTGTTTGGCGCTATCGGGATTAGCGGTCGCGGACGACGGGAGCGGGCCGTTTTGGTCGGCCCTACACGTTGTCGAATGCTTTAAGCATGCGGTAGAGCCGGACGTAGGTGGGTGCAGCGCGATTGGATTAGCGATCGCGGGGCAACGGGATCAGAACGGTTCGGATGGCGCGCTATGGGATCGAATGCTTTAAGCATACGATATCGGAAACGGCCCGACCGTCTGGAACGTGGGGCACCAGCATCCGTAAACGCGCTGGTTTGGTTGGTGCAGCGGATTCTGATCGAATGCTTTAAGCATTCGGACTCCCACGACGTCGTCCGCGATTTGCTGATCGACAGCGAAATGGGGAATCGGACGGTTGGCTCGCCTAGGACAACCGGGGAAGTTGCTTCCGCATCACCGCGGCCATCATGTTTGTGCGCTGACGAGCGGCCCGGCGCTTTTTCGGCAGCCGCGGCGGCAACGGACTGGGACCGCGTTGGGAACCAGCACGCACCACCACGCGGCGCAGGGCCGAATAGAGGGGATGCTTGGGGTTGGCGCGATAGAACCGATGACGCCGGTCGCTTCGACTCACGATCAGGCCAGCCCGAGAGAGGTTGATCAATTCATCCTGGACCGTGCGCAGGGCCAGGAAACTAAGCCGGGACAATTCCCGGACATAAAGTTCCTGCCCGGGATTGGTAAAGAGCAATCGCAGAAGTTCCGCCCTCACTCGCGGAAACAACAAATCCAGCAGAGTCCGTTTCATGGGCAACGACATTAACCTCGGATGCTTAAAGCAGTCGAGTCGCCATCAATACACGCAGTCGGGAGGGAAACGTCATCGTATGCTTTAAGCATACGACTTCGCAACGGCGGTGGCCCGGCAAAGGGTGGCGCCAAAACTGGTTCCGCCAGGCTCTACAGGGTGAAGGTCACTTACGGAGGGACCTGCTTCCGCAGGTCCGGGGACAAATCGAAGCTCGTCCTTCCGATGCAAAAGGGCGAGGTGGGCGCCCGGTTTTGTCCTGGGCATCTGACCTGCTGTCGAGGGGGTGGTGGTTTACGAGATTCACGGAGGCGGCTATTGCGGGACGCTGGCGCCAGAGGAAGTGGCGGAGCGTTTCTACGCTGGGCAGATTGCTACCAGTGACCGTTGTCGTCTTAAGGGTTCGCCCGGCTGGCGCACGGTCGATGAATGCTTCCCTTTGTTAAAATGGCACGCGCCCTATTCCGTCGTTGTGCCCCCAAGATCACCTTCGGCGCTAGGTCCGGGTGGCGTCGTGTTGGTCGCGGTTGTCGGCCTGGCAATCTCGCTCGCGGCCATAGGGCTTATCAGCCGTGCGATGTCTTCGCGCGACCTGCCGGGAGCGCCCGGAACGAAAGGAGCGATTGCATCATCAAGTCTGCCGCGGATCGAGGCGTCTTCCTTCCCGCAGCCGACAGTGACTCCCGGGCGCCCAGTCGGCTCGCGCAAGCAGCAAAATCAAACGCACCACCCCGTGTTATCGCCTCAAGTCGGATCGGCCCGGAGGCCGCAACTGGGCATGTCAACATCCGTTCAGACGCCAGCGCCGCCGATCGTGGCCTTCCGGGATGTGATTGTCCCGTGGAACCTCCACACCGTCGTCCACGGCGTGGGGGGGCAGAGTCTGGCTTTGCGGATCCGTGATACGAACATCACCACCATTGACGTTTGGATCGGCGGGGTTAGGCGCAGCTATACAAAGCAGAAAGGGATAACAGGAAGCGGGACGGACGAAACGCTGGTCTACACCAACGGGAAGACGCGCCTCTATTACGTCTGGGAGATTAGCGGAAAGTTGAACCACTGCATCCTTCGTATCCGATGACATCTCGAATGCTTTAAGCATACGACACCGGAACGGACTCTTCCTGGGACGGCGGGGCTTCAAAGGTTGCCGCGCGATGGATTAGTTGAATGCTTTAAGCATACGACGTCGCAACGGCGACTCTCAGGGGATGGGGGGCCTTCAAAGGTGTGACGCTAGGATTTAATCGAATGCTTTAAGCATACGATACCGGAACGGCTTTCATCCTGGAGTGGGAGGCAACAGAGTCTGTGAGACTGGGCTCGATGATTTGTTATCGAATGCTTTAAGCATACGACCCCGGAACGGAAGTCTGGTATCTGGTGTTAGGCGGTCCAGACGGCCGACTTATCCCATCGCCTGGGGGAAGGGATTCTTGCGGAGGGACCTGCTTCCGCAGGTCCGCGGGCGAGCGGAAGAGATCTTCCCTGCATGGCTGGACATCGGCGTTGGGATCAGGCAAAAGATGAGCCGTGCGAAAGCATCTGTTTGGCTTTGCCATCGGAGTAACCGCGTTGCTCTGCAGCGCAACCCCGACAAAGGCGCGTTTGGGTGAAACAGCGTTGCAATGTGCCGATCGCTACGGAGCGCCAAAGGACGATGTGGTCTCGAAGACGAGGGACAAGACCTCCCCGCTGCTCGCGGGCGCGATCCATCATCTTTACGAGTATCAAGGCTGGCGGATTCGCGCGGCTTTTCTGACGGTCGACGGCCCGGCGCGGAGTAAGTCGCCGCTCTCCGGCGTCACCCGTGAGATGCCGCTAAGGCCGGCGGGCTTTGGCGCTGTTTGTTCTTAGCCACGCCGCGTATTTGCGTTCCGTCAGTCCGCTGGCGGCAAGGGCCAGCGTTTGCACCGCCGCATCTGCCTCGGCCGCCTGAAACTTGTAGCCATTCAATTCCAGGAACAACACCGCGGTGACAAACGCTGTCCGTTTATTCCCGTCAATAAATGGATGATTCTTGGCCAGGCCGAAAGCATAGCTGGCCGCGAGGTCGAAAAGGGTAGGGGTGCCATGAGCGAAGAGTTGTCGGGGGCGAGCCAGCGCCGAATCCAAAAGGCCCTCCTCTCGCAGCCCATTCGACCCGCCAAACTGCGCCAGCGATTGTTCCTGGAGAGCGAGAACGGTCTCGCGCAGAACCCACTCCGGTTCGGTCACTTGGCCAACTCGCGCAAGGTGTGCCGGTAGCGCTGCATGATATCCTGGGCCGCTTCCAACTGACGCAGCACTTCCGGGTTATCGGAGCTCAAGCGGAGAGTGCCATCACCGGAGGGTGTAACTAAAACCGTGTCACCTTCGCCGGCCTTAAGATGAGAGAGCGCTTCCTTGGGAAGAACGAGCCCGACCGAGTTCCCAATCTTGCGCAACTGCAATTTGAGAGTCATGCCGCACTGTAACAACAAATGTTATAACAGCAAGGACGTTTGTCGGCGCAGATATTTAGACGGGGGGGCAATTTCAAAATGCGCCACGCCTGCGGCGTGCACCTGTACGAACCAGAACCATACATGGTTCCGAAGTTATGAAATGTTTAATAATATAGACGCGACGCCGAAGGGTCTCCCGGTGTCGCGAGGCGAGAGCCGATGAGCGGTTATCGAATGCTTTAAGCATACGATGTCGGAACGGACTTCATCGTAGGACGGGCGCCAACAGTTGTCGTGAGACTGGGCCCGAGGATCTGTTATCGAATGCTTTAAGCATACGACCCCGGAACGGCAGTCTGGTATCCGGTGTTAGGCGGTCCTTACGGCCGACTTATCCCATCGCCCGGGGGAAGGGATTCTTGCGGAGGGACCTGCTTCCGCAGGTCCGCGGGCGAGGGAAGAGATCTTCCCTGCATGGCTGGACATCGGCACTGGGATCAGGCAAAAGATCAACCGTGCGAAAGCATCTGTTTGGCTTTGTCATTGGAGTAACCGCGTTGCTCTGCAGCGCAACCCCGACGAAGGCGCGTTTGGGTGAAACAGCGTTGCAATGCGCCGATCGCTACGGAGCGCCAAAGGACGATGTGGTTTCGAAGACGAGGGACAAAACTTCCCCGCTGCTCGCGGGCGCGATCCATCATGTTTACGAGTATCAAGGCTGGAGGATTCGGGCAGCTTTTCTGACGGTCGACGGCCCGGCGGTGCGGATGGAGTTCTCAAAAATCTTTGGGCCCGGCGTGCAGCATCGAATCCAGGATTATGAGCTCCAAGCGATCATGCAGGCGAACGCGAGCCTCTACACTTGGAAACCGGCCGCGTATCGCAATCCAAATTCATCGGTGAACCCCCTTAGCCAGGCCATCGGCGGTGCCTTGATGGGCCAAAAGATGTGGCAAAGAACAGACGGCGCCCTCCTCTCGCATAGTGGCATTGGCAACACGGTCAGACTCGAACTGCCCGCCGCCCGCGCCTATGAAGCGAAGCTAAAGGAAGAACAGGAGCGAAAAACGCGAGCAGCAGTGCCCCGCTTCTAACGCGCTATTAGCTGCTGAACAGTTGTATCGTCGAATGCTTTAAGCATACGATACCGAAACGGACTTCATCCTGGAACGAGATGCACAGTTGTCATGAGACTGGGTCCGAGGATTGGTTATCGAATGCTTTAAGCATACGATCTCGCAAACGCGCCTGGGCGTTAAGCGTACGGAGTGGGCTGAGATCTAAATTAGAGTATCGACGTGAGGAGGCCTGCAGCGGATCAGCCAGATGGCGGGCCGAACGGTGTCGAGGGATCTCCCTCAGCTGCCTCTAATCCAATATAGAAATGTAGATCAATAACACAGACGCGAACCGACATGTCCTCAACTGTTTAAACGCGATCCTCCGACGCTCCCCCGAGAAGATTGGACTGCGGCTCTACCGAGACGGTCAATGCTTTAACCCCAGTAACGAGCATCAGATTACTCGCGGCAGACAACAGCCGCGTGGTGGTATCCGCTTCCAGCTTCAACAACATCAGATCACGGAAATCCTGCAGGACCTGCAGGCGCCGTTCCGTTGGTTTGCCACGGACGGCCTCGTTAAGATGCTTGAACACCTTTGCGGCATGGGGCCACGCGCTGCCCATCACCCCGCCTTTTGCCACTCCGACGCCCGCGTTAATCGCAATCCGCGTCGCAACAGCGATTCCGCCAAAGGTGGGCAAAGGAAGCAAAACTGAAAACAAAAGCACACTCTTCCCGATGTCTTCCCACGTTAAACCCTCGAGCTGACCTTTCTCAGCTAATTCGACGAGATCATTTAGCTGCTCCTCTGCGGACCTGTATTGCAGCCACTCCTCATCGCTAAGTTGAATTGGGTTTGATTGAATCTGACGATGATCGAATTGCCGGTCGAATTCATCTCGCAAATGTCTTGTTCTGGACGGATCGACGCTTGCCTGTGCCTTGAACGCGTCCATAAGGAACTCTGATGAATGCGCGTTGAAGCGAGCCAAGTGACGCTGAAGGACCGTGCACGCGTACAAGGTCGTGCTGGAAACATCGGCTTTGGGATTGGCATAAAGTCCATTGAAAAGCCGCTCGGCTTCGCGCGAAAGGTAGTAACTGGCTCTCGCGTCCAATTCTGCTGCGGTTCGCATCTGCTCCACGAACAACTGCATGTAATCCGTCATCCATTG
>CAWIBO010000004.1:0-10861 GCA_963834385.1 uncultured Verrucomicrobiae bacterium
CAAGCTCGCCTGCCGCGTTCACGCCGACCCTGGTCACGGTGGCGCCGATTTCCGGGCCGAGCGCCTCGGCACAGCGGAGGACGGCGCTGTGTTCCACCGCCGTCGTCACGATATGCCGCCGGGCGGGGTCGAGCGCGAGGGCGGAGCGCAGGGCGGTGTTGATTGATTCCGTGCCGCTGCTGGTAAAGATGATCTCGGCCGGGGCGCATCCCAGCAGGCCGGCCACGCGGCTCCGGGCCAGCTCGGAGTGCCTCGCGCGCCTCCCGCGCGAGCCGGTAACCGCTCGAGGGATTGGCAAACTGGTCCTCCAGGAATGGAAGCATTTCCGCCACGACCTCCGGGTCTACCCGGGTGGTGGCGTTGTTATCGAGATAGATCAGCTGGGATGAATCGATCACGCCGGGAGCAGGGTAGTCATCGCTTGCGATGGGCAACGCCGCGCTCAGTCGCGGCGCTTCGTCTCTTCCGCCGGGCGCGGGGCGTTCCCGGGATGCTTCGGTTCCCGGTGGGTGTAGCGGAAGTAGAGGTTGCGCAGGTAAATCGGAAGCGGCATCGCCGTGCTCAAGACGCCGACCGAATCCCGCTGGTAAATGGCGAAGTAACTGAGCATGAGAAGACTCCCAAGGGCGCTGCATTCCCAGAAGCCGAAAGGGATGACGTTTTTGCGGGCGCGTTCGGAGGCCAGCCATTGGATCAGGAACTGCAGGCCGAAAACAACGCTGCCGCTCAGGCCCACCACTTTCCACGGGTGAAAGGCGATGCCGAACACCGTGACCTCGGCGAAAATACTCAGGCTGCTCATAGGGCGATACCGTCAGGCAGCGCCGGGCGCGAGAACAGCTTTTTCCTCGCGTTGTGAGGCGAAGCCTTTCGGATAAAGTCAGGCCGCATGAAACCCATCTGGGACATGGCCAATCCGCAGCTGCGCGATCTTGCCGTCTACCAGCCGGGCAAACCGATCGAGGAAACCGCCCGCGAAGTGGGCGCGAGCGCGGACGAGATCATCAAGCTGGCCTCGAACGAAAACCCGCTCGGCCCTTCCCCCGCCGCCCTTGCGGCCATCAGCGCCGCGCTTGACCTCGCTCCACCTCTATCCCGACGGCGGAGCTTTTTACCTGCGGGAAGCGTCAGCCGCAAACTCGGGCTCCCGGCTGACCAGTTCATCTTCGGCAACGGTTCCAACGAAATCATCGAGTTCCTGGCGCACGCTTTTCTGCGCGAAGAGGACGAAATCGTCACCTCCGAGCATGCCTTTGTGGCCTACAAGCTGGTGGCCAAGGTCTTCGGCGCCCGGACAATCGAGGCGCCCAGCCCCGAGCACCGGCATGATCTCGAGGCAGTGCTGGCGGCGATCACCCCGCGCACCCGGCTCGTTTTCATCGCGAACCCGAACAACCCCACCGGTTCCCTCCTCACGCAGGAGGAGATCGACCGGTTCATGGCCGCCGTGCCGGATCACGTCGTGGTCGTCTTCGACGAGGCCTATTACGAATACGTCGAGAATCCGCCGGACACGCTGAAGTTCGTCCGGGAAGGGCGGCCGGTCATCGTCCTGCGCACTTTCTCGAAGATGTATGGCCTGGCGGCGCTTCGCCTCGGTTTTGGCATGGCCCCGCGCGACCTGATCGCCGTGCTCCAGAAAACGCGCCAGCCGTTCAATATCAATGGGCCGGCCCAGGCCGGCGCCCTCGCGGCGCTGGACGACACCGCCCACCAGGAAGCGACCAAAAAACTCACCGATGAAGGCCGCTGCTTTTTCGAGCAGGAGCTGTCCGCGCTCTCGCTGCCGTTCATCCCCAGCGCGGCCAATTTCGTCCTGGTGCGCGTGGGCGATGGCAACGCGGTCTTCCGCGAACTCCTGAAGCGACGGATCATTGTGCGCGCGCTCAAGGGATATCATCTGCCGGAATGGGTCCGGATTTCCCTCGGCACCATGGAACAAAACCGGCGCTGCCTCGCGGCGTTGCGCGAGGTGGTGCGGCCGCGCGATGCCTGACGACACCATTGCGGCGGTCTCGACGCCGCCAGGGGAAGGCGCCATCGCGCTCGTCCGCCTCGCCGGGCCGGAGGCGGTTGCCATCGCCGAGGCAGTGTTTCGGGGAACAGAAACGCCCTCGCAGATGGCCTCGCACACGCAACGGCTCGGCGAGATCATCGAGAACGGGGAACGGGTTGACCAGGTCATCCTCGCAGTGCACCGGGCTCCCCATAGTTATACCGGCGACGACGTGGTCGAGATCAGTTGTCACGGTGGCGTGCTGGTCACAGCCCGCGTGCTCGACTGCTGCCTGCGTGCCGGGGCGCGCGCGGCCCGTCCCGGGGAGTTCACCGAGCGCGCCTTTCATGCAGGCAAGATCGACCTGACCCAGGCGGAAGCGGTCATCGATTTGATCCGGGCCCAGACCGAGCTCGCCCTGCGCGCCGCCAGCGAGCAGTTGGAAGGTCGGCTGGGCGCGCACATCCGCGCGCTCCGCGACAGCCTGGTGGAATTGATCGCGCAGGTGGAGGCCACGATCGATTTCCCCGACGAAGACATCGATCCGCAGACGGTGGACAGCGTCCGCGCCCGCCTGACAGAAATCACAGAGACGATTGAGGGTCTGCTGCGGACGGCGGAACGCGGACGGATCCTGCGCGAAGGGGTGCGCGTGGTGATCTTCGGCGCGACCAACGCCGGCAAGTCCAGCCTGCTCAACCGGCTTCTCGGGTTCGATCGGGCCATTGTCAGCGCCGTGCCGGGAACCACCCGGGATACCATCGAGGAAACGATCAACCTCGGCGGGCTGCCGGTGCGCCTGCTCGACACTGCCGGTCTGCGCGAGGCGGCTGACGAGATCGAGCGCGAAGGGATGGATCGGACCCGGCGGTCGCTCGCCCAGGCTGACCTGGCCCTGCGCATCGTTGACCGGAACGCGCCGCGACCGGACGGGCAGACGGAGTTGTCGCCGGAGCAGGAGATTCTTGTCCTCAACAAATCCGATCTGCCGGAGCACCCCGATTGGGCGGGAACAGAGGGCGTGCGGCTTTCCTGCCTGACCGGCGACGGGTTTGACGCGCTTGAGCAAGCCATTTCCCGGCGGCTGGCCGGCGGGAAGTTTGGGGAGCAAAGCGGCGTCTCGATCAACCGGCGCCATCGCGGTTGTCTGGAGCGGGCCGGTGAAGCCTGCGGGCGCGCGGAGGAAACGCTGGCCGGTGGCCTTTCGCTCGAGTACGCCGCGGTTGATCTGCGCGCCGCGCTCGATGCCGTCGGCGAGGTCATTGGCGTGGTCGACCACGAACAGATTCTCGACTCCGTCTTCGGCCAGTTCTGCATCGGCAAATAGCGCGGGAACGCACGCGCGCGCTCGGTCATCCCGAGGCGCAGCCGAGGGACCTCCCCCACGCCAGTCGAGAAGGCACGCTCACGCGAAAGATGGTCGCCGCACTTGAAGCGCCACTCTCTCATCTTTCGCGCACGCACCCGGAATCGCGAGGTCCTTCGCTTCGCTCAGGATGACCGATCGTGCCAATAGCGGTCGCCGCCCTGGAGGCGTCGCTTTTCCCTCCCGGTCATCCCGAGGCGCAGCCGAGGGACCTCCCCCACGCCAGTCGAGATGGCACGCTCACGCGAGGTGCGGGCGACGGCACTTTGGGCGCTACTCTCCCCTCTTTCGGGCGCGCATCCGGAATCGCGAGGTCCTTCGCTTCGCTCAGGATGACGGCTCGCTGGCTGCTCGCACCAACGCCGTCGTTTTCCTTCTGTCTCCCCCGAAAAGTTTGCATCGGACGAATGTGTGGTTTGGTGAAGTGTGTCCCCGACCTGTTATCGCTACGGTGTGCGGCCCCTCTTCTTCGCCCTGCCGGCGGAGACGGCCCATCACGTCGGCCTGAACGCGCTCCGCTTCGCGGCACGTTTTGAAACCACCCTGCACGCGCTGCGCGTCTCTTTCCCCCAGCCAGACCGTCCGGTCCAGCTTTTCGGTCTCACTTTCCCCAACCCCGTCGGTCTCGCCGCCGGTTTCGACAAGAATGGCCTGGCCATCCCGGCTTTCGCCGCGCTCGGGTTCGGCTTCGTCGAAATCGGAACGGTCACGGCGCAGGCGCAACCGGGCAATCCCGCCCCCCGGATCTTTCGTTACCCCGGCAGCAGGCCCTCATCAATCGACTCGGGTTCAACAACAAGGGCGCCGACGTGGTCGCGGCCCGGCTCCGCCGCCTGCGCGTGACTTCGCGGTGGCCCTCCATCCCCGTCGGCATCAATATCGGGAAATCAAAGGTTGTGCCGGTGGAAGAGGCAGCGGCCGATTACCGCTACTCGTTCAAACGGCTTGCGCCTCTCGCCAATTACGTGGTCTTGAACGTCAGCTCACCCAACACGCCCGGCCTCCGCCTCCTCCAGGAGGAAGCGGCGCTCAACGAGTTGCTCGCGGTCATTCGCGACGAAAACCAGCTCCTGGCCCGGCCGATCCTGGTCAAGATCGCGCCCGACCTCAAGCGAAGCGGAGCTGGAACAGGTCGTGGCCGCGTGCGAAGCGCATGACGTCGCCGGCTTGATTGCCACCAACACCACCCTCGACCATTCTTCGATCACCGCGGCGGGTTACCGCGACCAGGCCGGCGGCTTGAGCGGCGCGCCGCTGCGCGAAAAATCGACCGCGCTCATTCGCTTCCTCCGTTCCCGCACCAGGCTGCCGATCGTGGCCAGCGGCGGCGTCATGGACGCGGAGGCCGCGCGCGAGAAGATCGAGGCCGGCGCGCAACTGGTGCAGGTTTACACCGGCCTCGTTTATCGCGGCCCGGGGCTGATCAACGAGATTGCCGGGGTCTTCCCGGTCCCTGCCTGATTCCGCGCCCGGCGCGCGGGCGACCTTGCCTGATTTGCCGGCTCTCCAGTATGGTGGCCACCGTTCGCCATGCTTCGCTTCCTTCTTTGCCTTCTGCTCCTTGCCCCCGCGCTTATCGCGCAGCGGCCGCCGCCCCGCATTTCCGAGGATCGCGAGCTGAAGGAGTTCGATCTTTCCGGCTGGGATTGTCTTGATCGCCCGGAAGGCACGGCCAAGACGCCCGACGGCGCCGAGCGCAACCGTCAGAAGAACCGTCCCTATGCCGCGGTGCCCGGAACGGGTGTGAAAGATCTCGATTTCGCGGGGTTTCTCCGGCACGTCGCCCCGGTTGATCTCTCCACGCGCGGACTGCGCCGCAAAGAGATCAGCGCGGCGCAACGCGCGTTGCTCGAGCCGCTCGAGAAACAGGTCGTCTCGCTCACCGGCTACCTTGTCCTGGCTTATTCCGGTCCGCCCGAGTCGACCAACTGCGGCAGCATCGATTTTCACGACTGGCACCTGGAGATTTTCGAGCAACCACAGGACCACCCGCCGCGGGTGGGCGATCCGACGCCGATCATCGCAGAGATCGCGCCGCGCACACAGACGGAGTTGTTTCGCAGCGGCATCCGTCTGCAGGATCTCGCCGCGTTTATTCGCGCGCCGGACCTGAGCCATGAACCGACCGGGAAAAAGGCGGCTCGGGTCCGCGTAACCGGTTACCTGCTCTGGGACGACGACCATAATGGCCGGGCCGACATCGGGGAGCGGATCGAACGCACCGCGGCGAACGGTTATCACAATCCCTGGCGGCGCACCGCCTGGGAGATTCATCCCATCCTGAAAATCGAGGTGCTGGATGGAACAACGGCGGGCGGGACCGCGCCCGGGACGCCGCCGCCGCCGGCCGCTCCCTCGCCTTCCGTGGCGGCCCAGTTCATCACGATCACGCAACCGGTCACGCTCAAGATCCCGTACGGCGAGACCACCTTGCCGCGGGGTCTCCGTCTGCCCGTGGTGCAGAGCGACGCGGAAACCGTCACGGTCGAATACATGGGGAAGCGGCATCTGGTGCCCCGCGCTTCGACCGCGCCGACACCGTGACGGGCTGATCCAACGGCTCGACTTTCGGGGCGGGACCGGCCAGATTCTCGGCCATGAAACGTTTTGCTCTTGCTCTTCTTGTTTGTTCCCTGCTGGCGACCCCGGTTTTTGCGGAGGAAGCGGTTACCTGCACCGCGGCCGAGGCGAAAGATCACCTGGGCAAGGAAGTGACCGTGAAAGACACGGTGATGGATGTTTACAAGGCGAAAGGGGGCAACACCTTCCTCAATTTCGGCGGGAAACATCCGAACGAAACCTTTGTCGCTTTTATTCCCGTGACCGCGGCGGAGAAATTCCCGGAGGCCGCGAAGATGAAAGGGAGCGTGGTCAGCGTGACCGGCAAAGTGACCGAGCACAAAGGCAAACCACAGATCACGGTGATGTCACCGGAACAGATCAAGGTCGAGACCCCGGCCGCGGAACCCGAGGCAGAGGCTTCTCCTGCCCCGACCGCATCGTCCTGAAGCGGGCTACTTCGACCCTGCGCCCGGCGCAACCGTCTTTAGGTCGAGAATGCTGCCGTCCGCGAAGATGATGAGATTACCATTGCCATGCACGTCGCCCACTTCGACGAACCATGGCTGGCGCGCCCACTTGTGGGGGGTGGTCGGCTTGTCGTCAAACGGGGTGGCCACGTAGTCGGTCCGCATGTTGGCCGGGTCTGTCAGGTCGGGATTGCCCAAAAGATTTTGGATGGTCGGACAGATCCAGGTTTTGTCGGCCACGCTGAAGGGTTGCAGCGCGGTCATCCATGCCTGGGCATAATCGGAGCCGTCTTCATCCGCATCCGCCGAAATCTGCGGCCACATTCCGTGTTCCTGCAGATAAAGAGCCGCGCCGGTATGCAGGCCACGCAGATTGGTCATGCACTGGATGCGTTGCGCCCGGGCGCGCAGCTTTCCGATAAGGGGAAAACTGAGCGTGACGAGAATCGCGATGACCCCGAGCGCGACCAGCAACTCCATCAGGCTAAATGCGGCCTGGGCCTGAGCGCCGCGCTTCACCAGCCGCGCTTTTATTGAACTTCGCTCTGCTTAAAGCCGCGGACCTTGTAGCCGATCTGGGTGAACGGGTTGTTCACTGTGAGCGAGTACTGGACATTGGCGGTTCCGACGATGCGGGCCGAGGCAGAGCTGAGAACGTTTTTGTTCGACTTGATCTTGCCTTCAACTTTGCCCGCCGCGGTCGCTTCGACGTCGAAAGGGGCCCCTTCGCCATCGCAACAGGTCGTATACGGAAACGAGGCATCAATTTCACCGAAGAGCTTCGCGCTGTCCGGATCGGCAATGCCGGTGATCGTGCCGTTGTAGGTTTGACCCGCGGTGAACAGAACCACTATGCCGGTGCCAAGCCCGGTGCGTGGGATCGTCATGCTGAACAGCCCGATGGAGTTGGCCCCGGGTGAAAGCGGGCCAGGCCGGAGAACACCGGCATAAATTCCCGTGGTCCGCACTTGCGAACCGCCATACTGGGGGCCACCGGGCACGGCAAAGCTTTGCGTGCACGTGAGAACAAGGCAGAGAAGGCAGCCGAAGAGGGATCGCATCATCATATCATCTGGGGTTGGTTGTCTGGTTCAGGGAACTAGCGGACATTATAAACCTCCAGGAGGCTAACACCAGTCATGTCGGTGTAGCCACGCAAAACCGCGGTGTAGGAGCCCGGCGGAAGCGTCAGGGAAAGACCACTCTCGAGGGGATCGGAGGGGGCCAGGCCGGCCGCCTGCAGTTCAACCGCCTGCAGGGAATCCTGCTGCCAGTTGTCGTTGGACGAAAGGACGTTTCCGTCGGCGTCATGCAGTGAAAGCTCTGGATCACTCAGAACATCGCTCACGCCGAAGGCGGCCAGGGAGGGTCCCAGGGCTCGCACCACAATGCGCGACGGATCGCTGTTCCCCAGGATAAAGCCACCGATCGTGACGTTGCTGCCCGTCCCAACGCGGGCGCGGCTGGAGAGATTCGCCAGGCGACTGGCGGCAGGCGGCGCATCGAAATCGTAAGCTTCAAACAGGGCGTTCCCCGAAGTCGCGCCCGCCCCGCTCAGGACAGCGGTGTACCGGCCCACCGGCAGCGTCCGCAGGAGAGCGCTCTCAGCCGGATTGCCCGGGGCAAATCCGGCCGCCTGCAGCTCAGCGGCGCCGGAATCCGTCTGCCAATTATCGTTGATGGCAATGACCGTTCCATCCTGGTCGCGCAACTCCAGCACAGGGTCAGCCAGCGCCATGGGCACGCCCGCACCGGTCAGGGTGGGTCCGAGGCCGCGCAAGATGACACGCTTGGAGCTTCCGCCCTGGGCAATGAATCCGCCAATCAGAACATTGTCGCCCGTCCCGACAAAGGCCCGGGTGGAAACGTTCAGCGGCACGCCCATGAGCGGCGGCAGCGGGCCACGAACGGATTCAACCGCCTTCAAGGCATCGACCAGGCCATGTCCATCCACAAAGGTCCAGCCCTGGCCAAGCTGATTGCCGAAGCCGCCAAAAATTCCCTCGAACGAGTTGGTCACCGCCCGGAATTCCGCGCCCGCCAACAGGTCAGCCGAGTTGCCGCCCGCGCCCGATCCCTCGTAATCGCGATCAAGGCCGAAAGTGAAGGTGTACCCGGGTAGAAAGTTCGCGAACGTCAGCGTGAGAACACGGCCATCACCCGAGAGCGAAGGAGCCACGACAATGCCGTTGGGATTGCTCCCGACGGTGAAAGGGAACCCAAAAACCGGATCCTCATCGAAAATCAAACCGGCGTTGGTCAGATCAATACTGAGTTGCGCGAGTGATTGGCCGGGAGCGCCGGTAAAGGTCACGGTGAAAAAGTTGGGATCAGTCGCGCTGGCCGCAGTGGAATTTCCATGGGTCTGGATCGTGACCGAAGCCGTCCCTTTAACGCCCACCGCTGTGCTGCGGAAGGGATCAAGATCATGGGGCCGGGCCGTCTCTTGAAGTTTTGTCCGCACCTGCGCCGGGGTCAGGGAACCGGGACCGCCCGCTGCTTCCAGAAGCAGGGCGGCAACGCCGGCAGCCGTGGGGGCCGCTGCGCTCGTGCCGAAAAAGTTTGGGAAAGTGTTGTTATCGTAATCAAACCCAAAAAATGTCGTGTCGACGGCGTCAGCCGCCGCCATGTCCGGTTTGAAACGGATCTCCGGTGTGGTCAACCGCTGCCCCTCCGCGTTGAAATAGAAGGCGAGCATTCCCCCGTTGGAGGTGAAATCCTCCACGGCGGGACGGTAGGGGCCTGGCGGCGGGTTCTGTTCCCCGGCGTTGTAAGTGGGATCCCTTTCCGGCGCGGAATTGTAGACGTAAGCCGCCACGGCATTGGCGCTCGCCGCAGTGGTATGACCGCTCATCGCAGTCGATTCGTAGGAGATATACGGGCCTTCCAGCGATTCCCCGAAGAACGAAATAAATCGCAACTGTTTGGCCACCGGGCCACCCACCGGGGGCGGCGCCGGCGTGGCCAGGGTGATCACGACATAAAACGTCGACCCGACGTCGACCAGCGCGACCTCAATGGGCTCATCGGTGGCGACGTTGTTGTCCGTCCCGCTGTAGAAAGGGATGTAGGCGCCGGTTTCGTCGAAAACGAGAATGTTGTAGTCGGTCGTGATGGCCCCGGCATCAAAAGGATCGTCCCACTGGAAGAAAACGAAGGGGAGTCCATCCGTTGTCAGCGGCATGGCGATGGCCGCCGGACCGGACGTGTTCACATTATGAAACCCGCCGGCGTAAAGAGCGGGCGGAACGTCCGAGAAATCGAGCGGGATCTGCGGACCCGCGGCGGCGTCATTCGCGGCCAGGCCCTGGGTCTTGGACAAATGCCGGAGCGACGAGGAATAGCCGTAGTTGCTCTCGTTTCCGGCCGCCGCAAAATAGACCACTTTCTTTCCTGGCAGCGTTGATCCATTGACCACGTCCTCGATGGCCTGGGAGAGGAGCCCGTCGGAAAAATAAGGCTCATCCGCGAAACCGATGTCGTCCACGATGATGTCGCAGTTCGCGGTTTTGTCGGCCCGCAGATTGCGAATGCTATAGGCCATGATGGCCTGCGTCTCCTGCACGGTGGAGAAGGCGAGGCGCGCTCCGGGCGCGATGTCATGGACAATCTCGGCCATGGCCCGCCCTTCATCCGTCTGCCCGCCGTTTGGAGCGAAATTGTCATCAATGACAACCACAGGGTGGGTGTAACCGTTCGGGTTGCCGGTTCCGGGCAGATCACCGGAAGCGACCCCCACACTGGCGCGCGGGACCCCGGGGGCTGCGTCGAACGAGTCCGAGATAATCCCGACGCCGATCCCTGTTCCCTTGAGGCCTGCGGCCGTGAAAGCGCCCGCCGCGTTCACCTTGTCCGCACGATTGACCACGCTGCTCTGCGCTGTCACCGCCCCAACGCGCGCGCGCGGCTTCGGCGCCAGAAGAACGCTTTTGACGCCGGGCACCACCGCCGCGGTCGCGGCCTGTTCGATCGAAAGACGGGCTGAAACGATTCCTTTGCGCCAGTGCGTATCGACGTGCAGCACTTCCACGCCAAGCGCGCGGAGCGCCGTGGCCACCTCGGTCGCCGGCTTCGCGCCGTTGAGATGGATATTGACCACCACGCGCCCGTCTTCGCGCATCTGCAGTCTTTCCGTCCGGGTGTTTTTGGCGCCAAAGCGCGGCAGATTACGCCCCTGGCCGGCGGCGAGCTGGCGCAGCCCGAGGCCGACGTTCGGGGGAAGCTCGGTCGCGGGGGCGACCCCCACCGCCAGCGTGAGCATGAGCAGCGCGCTGACGAAAGGAATTATGGGCCGAGCGTGAATTCTCTGGGAGTTTGCCGTTCCAACCATGTTTCCGGGGGGGCTTCGAGCGAAGCGGACGCGATTAGTAACAGAAGTTTAGCGGCCCGCAAGCCTCTTGTTCAGGCCCCGGCAGGTTCCAGCCGAAAATGGTCCGGGGACGTTCCGGTGTCCGCGGCCTCGCCCTCTTT
>CAWIBO010000005.1:0-812414 GCA_963834385.1 uncultured Verrucomicrobiae bacterium
GCTCCTGGCTCCTGGCTGGCGGCAGACAGCTGAGAGCGAAGCGGCTTAATCGCGGAGGGCGGGAATGATCAGGCCGCCGGTGATGTCGTCGCGCTCGCGGTTCCAGAGGCCCTGACCGTAATTGCCCGCGGTGAACGCGACCACGAGATCGAATTGCGGCACGATGAGCAAAAGCTGGCCGCCGTTTCCGTTCGCGTGAAAAGCGGGATAACGTTTGCCGCCGAACTTCACATCGATCATGTGCCAGGCATAGCCTTCATCCGTCTCGTAATAGACGTTGGCGAAATCCTCCCCGCTGCGTCCGGTCGTGGCCGGTGAAATGCGGGCATGCGGCGACATGGCCTCTTTCGTCCAGGCGGTCGTGGCAATCCTGCGCCCGTTCCACTCGCCGCCGTCCAGATAGGCCTGTCCGACCTTGAGGAGGTCACGTGTCCGCAGGAAAGCGCCCCCGCCGAAATACCCTTCGTAGTTGGGCATTAAATTCCAATAATAGCTTCCGAACTGCAAAGGCTGCGCCACCGTGCGGTCGAAAAGCTCCGGTAACCAGGTCTGGCTCGAGATCGTGAGCGCGGCACCCACGAGATTAATGTTACCGGAGCAATAGGCGTAGCGATCGCCCGGTTCGAAAGCCATGGGCAGGTCGAGCGAATATTTCCACCAGTTCGGCTGGTCTGTCTGGGTCTGCATCTTGTCCTCGGTGTAGGGCGAATTTTCGTCGTTATCGTCGCAGGCCAGGCCGGCGGTGTGTGTCAGGAGATGGGCCAGGGTGATCTTCGCCTTGCGCGGGTCGGGATGAGCGAAGGGGCCGAGGGGCGCCAGGAGTTCGTAGACCTTTGTCTGCGGCGAAAGCGCGCTCCCTTGTCTCATGAGGGCACCGAGCATGACGGAAGAAAGCGTCTTACCGGCGGAGCGTGTGTCGTGCGGGCGTTCGCGCTCGTGCCCGTAGAAATATTCGTCCAGCACGAGCTTGCCGTGGCGTGCGATGGCGAGCGAATGGATCAGCCAGGCCCGGCGCGAGGCCGGGTCGACGTCGATGATCTTTTGCACCGCGAGGGCGAGCGCTTTTTCATCGAAACCAACGGTGTTCGCCGGGGCCACGCTCCAGCCGTCGTCGGTGGCTTGGGGCGTGCGGTAGACGTAGGTGCCCGGGTTGGGCGAGCGCGGAAAGAAGTCCGGGATCTCTGCCGGAGTGCGGCGCTCAAGGTGGAGGGTGCGGGCCACAGGCGGCCAGAAGATCTCAAGGCGGTCCGGCGTGCGCAGGGTGGCGTCGAAAGTGATGTCGCGGCCGGCCTCCGCCCGGGTCACGCTAAAGCGAAGCGTGCTCTCCTTGTGCGCAACGTTGAAGAGAGGATGGCCGCCGTTGAAGTTGTATTCCGGATTACGGAACGCGGCGACGAGGCGGCCTTCCGGATCGCGATAGACCTTGAGATAGAGGGTGAAGCGAACCTCGAGCGGTGCCACCGTGCCCTGCCAGCGGTTCCGCCCCGTCGCCGTCAGCTTCAGGGGCGTGGCGAACGGCTGCGTGGCGCTGCCCGGCTCGCGCGTGGGGGTAAGGAAAACCGACGGCGTGATCCAGAACGCGCGGACGTTGTCGCCCTCCGCCGAGACGCGAAGCTCGCCTTTCCCGTGCGGAAAAGTGAATTTCATCTGCGGACCAGCCGGCGAGACCACTTCGGAGCCGTTGAGCGACGCCCGCCAGGCATCGGCGCCCTTCGAGAGGGTGAGGGCGCCGGACATCCCGGAGGGGAAATTCAACTGCGTCGACCAAAACCCGACGGCCGGGTCCTCCGCCTGAGCCGCGTGGGCCACCGTCGCCAGGATAAAGGCGAGCGAGAGGGCGACCGGCAGTGCCCTGTGCATGTTCATGGTCCACCATCCTTTTCGGCGTCGCGCGTCTTGAGCCATTTGACGATGGGAGCGCGGCCGGTCTCCATGTTTCGGCGGAGCGCGGTGCAAGCCGCGGCGAGGTCACGCTTCTTCAGGGCATTGATAATCGCCTGATGCCCGGCGGTGGCGACCTTGATGTTCGTTTGTTCGCGCATCAAGGCGATCTCGTATCGGCGCGTCCGCTGGATCAACTGCCTGATCAGGTCCAGCAGCACCTTGTTCTCGCACCCGGCGATCAGCTCGAGGTGCCATTGATTATCGAGATCGATAACGGTGTTGGGATCGCGCGAACGTTCGATCCGTTCGTTGAGCTCCTTGAGCCGGGCCAAGCGTTCGGGCGAGGGCAGTCCCGCGAGGCGCAAGGCCGGTGGATCAAGCAGGGGGCGAAGATCATAGATCTGCTCGAACTCCTCCAGGCTGAGCTCGCGCACGAAATAGCCGATGCGCGGGATGGAGCGCAACGTCCCTTCCTGGTCGAGCCCGGCCAAGGCCTCGCGGAGGGGGGTGCGACTCACGCCCAATTTTTGGGCGAGATGGACTTCGTTGATGCGTTGGCCCGGGGGGAGGCGGCCATCGACGATCAGGTCGCGGAGGGCCGCGGCGACCTGATCAGAAACATTCTCGCGTGGAAGAGGCTGGAGCATCTGAATACTGTATACAGTAGGAGGGTTGAAGCGGTGAGGCAAGGGGAAGTTGGACGCGGGAGGATCGGTGATCGGTGATCGGTGATCGGTGATCGGTGATCGGTGATCAGCCGCAGCGGCTGTGCCGACCTCCGACTCCCAGCTCCAGCTCCTAGCTCCTAGCTCCTAGCTCCTAGCTCCTAGCTCCTAGCTCCTAGCTTCGCGCCGGGGTGTTCTTCAGGACGAGGGCGATGACGAGGCCGGCGGCGAGGAAGCCGACGATATCGAGGGCGATCTGGGAGAGGGTGTAGGTCCCGTTGAAGCCGTACCAGTTCCAGTAGGAGATGTGGGTGGCGACGGCGGCGAGCAGGCCGGCGACAAAGACGAACCCGACCCGGCTGCCGAACCCAACGAGGGCGGTCTGCGCGAGCAGGTAAACGACCAGGAGCGCCTCGAGGAAGTTGGTGCCGAACTCGATCCCGAGCGATTTCGGGAAATTAAAGAGCGTCCCGGCCGGTTTGTAGACAAGCAGGCCGGAGGGCTGCGTTTTCATTTCTTCCATGATCGTCTCCATGGCGGCGCCATGAGCCGCGTTGGAAGAATCGGGCGTCAAGCCGCCGGTCGGGAAGAAATACATGCCCGTCTTGTCGCCGATGGCGGAGGTGAGCGAACGGGAGAGGTCGGCCACGCCCGGCAGCGGCGTCATGCCGGCATTACCAAGCGGGGTAAACGTGTGGGCGACAAAGCCCCAGAGGAAAATGGCGACGGCGCCGAGGAAAGCAGCGAGGAAGTGTTTTGTGGTCATGGGGAGGGGGGAGGAGGAGGAATTAGGAATTAAGAATTAAGAAGGAAGAAGTGAGGGCCGGAGGCCGGGAGCTGGAAGATTGTAGCTGGAAGATTGGGGGATTGAGGGAGGAGATGAATTAGGAAACCAGGAAGGCAGGAAGGGGGTGGGGGAATTAGGAATTAGGAATTAAGAATTAAGAAGGCAGAAGGGGGGAGGAAGAAAGCTGAAACGCTGAAAAGCTGAAAAGCTGAAATGGGGGAGAGGGAAGTTTGGGGAGACGCTGACGGGCTGACAAGCTGAAAAGGGCGGCTGCGAGGCAGGCGGGAGTTGGAAGCTTGAAGATGGAAGATTTGGGGAAAGCGCTGAAAAAGGGGCCGGAGCCCCGGAAGCTGGAGGATTGGGGGATTGAGGGAAAAAGCTGACACGCTGAACGCTGAAATGGGAAGGATTATTTTCGATTTTCGACTGTCGAATTTCGATTGTCCGACTTCCGACTTCCGACCTCCGACCTCCGACCTCCAGCTCCAGCTCTCAGCTTCAGCTTCAGCTTCTAGCTTCTAGCTCCTAGCTCCTAGCTTCTAGCTTCTTTTGGAGACGATTTCGTGGGCGATGCGGCGGGCTTCCTCTTCGAGGGCGCCGACGGTGAACTCGGGGCAATCGCGACGATCGATGAGGTACTCGCGCACGGCGGGTTCGAGGCCGCCGGCTTTTTCGCACTGGGCGACGTGGACGAACTGGTGGAGGAGCAGTTCGCGGTTCCCCCAGGCATCAGCGCGAATAACGATTCCATGGCCGATGGTGACGCCGCGGGAAGCGTCGGTGATGATCTGATTGCGCCGGGCGGCCTCGGCCAGCTCGGGGTCATCGGGCGGCTCGATCCGGTCGACCAGAAGAATGCGGATGCGGTCGGTCTCCCTGACGCCGACCAGCCGGGCATCGGCGGCCTGGTTCTCGCGCAGGGGCATGCCGTGCTCGAGAATCAGTTTCTCCTGCGCGGCCGACCACTGGAGCGCGCGCTCCACTAGTTCTTCAAAAGTTTGTTGATCCATGGTCATAGGGCGGGTGGCCGGGGAGGTTAACAGCAACCGCCGAAACGGAAAGCGTTTTGCCTGCCGGGCGTCACGGCTGGCCGAACCCGCACGATGATAAGGAATCGCGCGAAACCGGCCCAGTGGACGGGCGGGGGGGGGTAAAGAATTAGGAAGTAAGAATTAAGAGGTGAGCAGGATTCTCGATTCTCGAGTCCGATTTCGAAGGTCGATTGAAGAAGTGAGAATTAGGAAGAGTAGGAAGCTGGAAGATGGGAGTGAACTGTGAATGGTGAACGGTGAACGGTGAACGGTGAACGGTGAACGGTGAACGGTGAACGGCTGCAGCGGATATTCCGACTTCCGACTTCCGACTTCTGACTTCTGACTTCTGACTTCCTGGGCGCGGTGCGATGCAGCCGGGAGCAGGATCAAGATCAGGAGCATGAGCAGGAGTTTGTTTTTCCGACGTTCTTTCTTCCTGTGTTCCTGGTTTCCTAATTCAATCCGCCTTCTGATTTCTCAGGTTTCGCGGGCGGAGACGACTTTTCGGACGATCTGGTTGCGGACGCGTTCGCCGAGGAAATCGAGGGCGGCGACGAGGACGAACATGAAAAGGAGAACGGTGGCGAAGCGGTCCCACTGGTAATATTCCTGGTAGGTGTGGAGCTGGAGACCGACGCCGCCGGCGCCGACGATCCCGACGATGGAGGCGGAGCGGATGTTGTACTCGAGCATCCAGAGCGAGTAACTCCAGACGAGCGGCTTGGCGTGCGGCCAGAGCCCGTATTGGAAGGCCTGGATGGTGCGGGCGCCGAGCGCCTTGAGCGCGCGCGCCACCTCGAGATCGACCGATTCAAAGGCGTCGGAGAAGAATTTCCCGAGGTAACCCATGCTGTAGAAAGTGAGGCCGATGACCCCGGCAAGCGGGTTGGCCCCGACGATGGCGACGGCGAGGAGCGCCCAGATGAGGCTGGGAATGGTGCGGATGCCGTTCATGAGCATGCGCGCGAGGAAAACGAGCCAGCGCGGGGAAAGCGTCTGCGCCCCGGCCATGGCCAGCGGAATCGAGAGGACGATGGAGAACGCCGTGGCCATGATGGCGATCTGGAAGGTTTCGCCGATGCCGATGAGGGTCGGGATCGTGACGGAAAAATCGGGCGGGAAGAAATTGGCGAGAAATCGGGAGATGTTGCGCCCGTAATCGAGGTCGCGCCCGGAACCGCGCAGGACGTTCAATGACGCCACGATGGCGACGATGAAAAGGAGGAGCGAGACGTTAAGGACGCTGAGGCGCTGGTGCCACTTCAGCTCAATCGGCAGGATCGGACGGGGCGGGGTCGAGGCCGCGCCGGGTTCCCGCGGTTCAATTGCGGGAGGCGACGGCATTGATCTCCCGGATCCGCCATTTCCCGGGATTGAGCGGGTCGAGACTGAGCGCGTAATCGGCGAAACGCTCGAGCAACGCGGGATCGTGGAGCACGCAGAAGACCGTGCGTTGTTTCTCGTGCGCTTCCTGCCGGAGAATGCCGAGGACGCGGCCGCAGAGGTAGGCGTCGAGGTTCGAGACCGGCTCGTCCGCGAGGAGAAGCTCCGGTTGCTGGAAGAGGGCGCGGGCGATGGCGGCGCGCTGTTGTTCGCCGCCGGAGATATCGGCGGCGCGCCGGTGGAGATAATCGCCGAGGCCGAGATCGGCCAGGATGAGCGCGGCTTCCTCCTTGTCGGCCGCGGGGAAGTTGAGCAGCGTCCGCCACCAGGGGTAGCGACCGAGGCGACCGCAGAGCACGTTTTTCAGGACACTGCTGTTCTGGGCGAGAAGGAAGTTCTGGAAGATGATGCCGACCCGTTTCTGGTAATCGGGCGCGGAATGGTCGCAGCCGGCCAGGCAGGAAAAGGTCATGTTCCCTTCGGTCGGTTTCATGAGCCCGGCGAGGCAGGCGAGGAGGCTGGATTTGCCGACGCCGGACGGGCCGACGACCGCGACGATGGAGCCGCGGGGGACGTGCCAGTTCAGGCCGCGAAACAGCCAGCGGCCGTTGCGGCGCAGGCCGACCTCCTCGAGGACGAGGTGCGGTTTGCTGGGAGCCGAGCCGTTGGGCGCGGGCGGGGGGCAGCCCTGATTATTTGGTGTCTTTGACAAAATCGAGAGCGCCCCGGAGGGCGCCGAGGTGTTTCTCCGTCTCCACCTCGATCAGCTTGGAAGTAAAGACGGCGTCGCGCAAGGCCGTGTTCTCGGGCTGGTTCAGGCTCTGGAGCGCGTCGCGCAGCGTTTTCTGGTCGGCCTTCGGGATGCTGGAGCGGACCGCGACGACGTGGGTGGGGACCGGGCCCTGCTCCGCAACCTTCTTCAGTTTGGCGCGCTGTTCGGCGGAGAGGTGCTTGTCCTTATCGAGCACGTAATAGCTGACGGCGGCCGCCTCCGCTTCGCCGTTGAGGACGCGTTCCACCGCGGAGACGTAACCGGTCCCGTAGAAGACGTTGCCTTTGCCGAAGAATTCCTCCGGATCGCCGCTCTGAGTGAGCCCCTTTTGTTTGAGGTCCCACATGGGGATGAGATAACCGGAAGTGCTGGTGCGACTGGCGAAGGCAATCGGCTTGTTCTTGAGATCGGCGACCTTGGCGTAGGGCTTCTCCTTCAGGGTGAGCCAGTAGCTTTTGTAGTAATCGTGCCCGTCGATCTCGCCCGCGAGAAGGATTTCGGCGACGTTTTGTTTCTGCGCGTTCACCATGTCGGTGGCGCTGAGGTAACCGAGATCGATGGTGCCGTTGGCGAAGCCCTCGATGATGACGGCGGAGGAAAGGGGGACCGTGACCTCGACCGGTTTGCCGAGTTTTTTCGAGAGGAAATCGGAGAGCGTTTTGCGTTCCTCCATCATCTGGTCGGGGTTTTTATCCGGCTTGAGCGCGACAACGATCTTGGGCAGGGCAAGGTCGGCCGCGGAAGCGGTGCCGGCGAAAAGGAGAAACAGGAGAGCGAGCGACCAACGGAGAGAAGGCATGAGAAGGAAGTTTAAGACAAACGGAAGCTGAGTCCAACCCGGGGCGGGAGAAGGGGTCATCATGGGGAGAAAGATGGCGGGGAAGGACGAGGGGTGCTGCTGGCGGATTGCGTTTTTTTAGCGGTGAATTGTCTGGGGAAGGAAAGTAAGAATTAAGAAGGAAGAATTAAGAAGGAAGGAGTGAGGGCTGGAGGCCCGGAAGCTGGAAGATTGGAGCTTGAAGATTGGGGGATTGAGGGGAGGAGATGAATTAGGAAACCAGGAAGGCAGGAAATCGGTGATCGGTGATCGGTGATCGGTGATCGGTGATCGGTGATCGGTGATCGGGCGCGGTGGCTTCTTAGCTACCGGCGTCCCGGCCCCGGGGTGACCTGCGATCCTGACGGGCGATTCGTGCGCGATTAGAAGCGGGGCGGGCGCAGTTGTCTGGTCCCGCGCTGGGAAAAGGCGCGGGCGGCGCCGACGATGGCGCCGGTGGCGAGGCCCCAAAAAAGAGTCTGCTGCCAGGTGTCGGGCCCTCCTTGGCCGAGAGGCGGCTCGTGCCCTGTCAGTCTGCGCCAGCTTTTCTCGAGAATCTGCCGGGATACGGCGGCGGTGGCGATGGCGGCGACGAGCGCGAGCACCGTCCAGGTCTCGTCACGCTCGAGGAGATCGCGGGGCGAAGGCAGGTCCATGGCCCCTACTTGATCTTGATGATGACGTAGAGGGCGTGGATCACGCCGGGAACATAACCAAGGAGGGTGAGCAGGATGTTCAGCCAGAAATGACCGCCGAACCCGACCTGCAGAAAGACGCCGACGGGGGGGAGAATGATTGCGAGAATGATGCGTAGAATGTCCATGTTTTAAAAATGGGGCCGGAGGTTGAGGGTGTCCGTCCCCGCTTAACTATCGCAGGTGCAAGGCCCTGCGGTTGCAGCGAATGCGCAAAGAATGAGCGGGTGAAGGGAATCGAACCCTCGTATGCAGCTTGGGAAGCTGCCGTTCTACCATTGAACTACACCCGCGTTGGAATTTTGATTTTCGATGGGGGATTTGCGCTTGGCAAGAGCGATCCCTTGCTTCGTGGGAAGGAATCGCACGGTGAATTGGATTGACGGCGCTGCGAACGAACCTCTAGCGTCGGTCTGCCATGAAATTCCAACTCCGTCGGGGGGTGGTAAGGGCAACAGGGGCAACCATTCTGGTCATTGTCTGTTTAGCGCCTCCTTTACTTGATGCGGCCTGCGGCGGGGGGAAGGCCGGCGAGGACACCGGGGGCATCGTGGCGGCGGCGGCGCAGCCGCGGGCGTCGGAATCTCCCTGGGCATTGACGTCATTCGCCGCGCCACGGCGCCGAAGCAGGTGCATGAAGGCCGCGCCGTCGTGAGCGAGACAAAAAAAGCGTCGCCCAAACGGTCCGCCGTGCGCTCGAAAAAGCTGAAGCCAGGCGGCGTCTGGAGTTCGATCAACCCTACAGCCAAAGACCTGACCGCTTCCGTAGAGGCGAGTCGCTGATTTTCCGGCCGCGACCGCGGACTTCTCAAACCATGATTGCGCGCCGAGGGCCGGGAGAGGGAGAACGCCTCAACCACGTTCGCTTGTATCCTCCGGCGTCGACGCTCTCCCGGCTGGTCCTCCTGGTCCTCATCCTTTCCGCCATCGCGACCCCTTGGGCGAAAGCTCAACGCGATAGCCGCGGACGGCCCATCAGCGAGCACATGCTGGTGAACGATGCCAACAACAACCTGCGAAGCCGCACGACCATTCATCCGCAGGATAGCGATACGGCCGAGATCACGCGCAATGGGAAAGGACAGATTACGGAGGTCAAGGTCAAGGGGCCCGACGGCAAGGTAGAACGACACATCACGATTGAGCGCGGACCGGAAACCACGACGGTCAAGGACGTTTCCTATAACCCTGACGGGACGACCGCCTATTCGAGCACGACAACTTACGAAGGCGACGGTCTGGTGCGTTACGGCACCAAGCGGCATCACGAAAGTTATTCCACCCCGCTCGATACCATGGGCCGCCCGACCGGCCCCCCTGTGGTGGTGCACAGCTGGGACGAGGAATGGCGCGATGGAGAATGGCTTCCGGTCACTCAGTCGTCGCTTAGTCCGCGGATCGCTTCCGGCGAGTTGAAGGTCGCGATCGCGGGGACCGGGAAGACGAGCGGCCACGTCGCGGATCTGCGAATCACCAACACGACGAAGTCCCCGGCCAGCCTCACGATTCCGCCGATGGTGCTCGAGTCGGTCAGCGGCGAAACGCAGCATTATGCCATCCCGGGTGGAGCGGAGGCAACCATCGCCGCGGGAAAGACGAAGGTGGTGCCGGTTGATGGCGTTTGCCTGGTGCGGAACAAGCCCCCGGTCGGCCGCGGGGTGGCCGATGATCTCCTGATCAACGAAGGCGGTCCCGAGGGCGTGACCGGCCTAAAACTCCCGGCGAAAGATGTTCGCAGCATGTTGAAGATCGCGACCTCGGCTACTCGCGCCGCGGAACAGCTGGAGAAAAATGGCGCGCTCAAGGAGATTCCATACTCCAACCCGGACAAAAGGGAGGAGATTGTGGTGCAGTGGAGCGTCTGGAGCAATCCGGAGCTCTCCAGTCTCACCGGGGTCCCGCCCGCCAGCCGCGAGGATTTGCAGAAGGTTGTCTACAAACAGATGTCGGGCACGATGACCCCCTCAAAAAAGAAGATCGTCGATGAAGGCATTGAGACGATCTTTGAAAAGGTCGAGCTCACCAGCGAGCGGGCCAAGGATCTCGAGGGGCCCGCGCCCTTGAATATTGCCGACGAAACAGAAGCGGCTCCGGTCGCGCCCGAGGATCCCTCCGCTTCTCCCTCCATACCATGATAGGAACCATTTCGGCCTGGCGCCCGCCTGCTCCCTCTCTCCCGGCCCGTGGGGCGGGGCTCGCTGCGCTGGTCGTGATCGTTCTCGCCCTTGGCACCGCTTCCTTTCTCCACGGCCAGACTGACGCCGCGGGAAATACGATGACCGAGGACCAGCTGGTTAATGACAGCGACTTCGCCAACCGAGGCAAAACAACCAAAACGGACAACGACCCCGGAACGACCAGCGTCACGCGTGATGAAGATGGCAACGTCACCGACGTCGAGGTCAGGGATGGCAAAGGGCGTCTCCGGCGAAAAATAAAAATCCGCCGGATCCGTGGAAGGACCACCGTAGAAACGACCGATTACCGCTGGGACAAAACGCGCGGGCACCCCACGCCGGATCGTTCCACGCAGACCGTCTGGGAAGGCGAAGGACGCCAAAGTCCCACGCAGCGGCACCATGAGATTTATGATCCGAATGATTCGCCGCCGGAAGGGGCTGAACCGGAGACAACCGAGAGCTGGTACGAACAATGGATCGACGGCCACTGGGTGCGCGGACCGCGGAGTGGATCCGGCCCACTCATCAGTCCGCTTATTTCCTCGGGCGCATTGAAAGTGGACATCGCCGGGACTGGCGAAACGATCGGCCATATCGCGGATCTTCGTCTGACCAACACCACCGGAAAGCCGATGGCACTTTCGATTCCTCCCCTGGTCCTCGAGTCGATCAGTGGGAAGACGCAGCACTACGCCGTTCCGGGAGGGCAGGAGGTCGCGCTGGATCCGGGCCAAACCAAGACGGTGGGAGTCGACGGCGTTTGTCTTGTTAGAGGAAAACCACCGGTCGGGCGCGGAGTGACAGGAGATTTGCTGATCAACGAGGGCGGCGAGCCAACGGTCGGTTCTCCGACCAAGCTCCCTGCCGGCGATGTGCGAACGATGCTGCGAATGGCGCAGGCGACCTACAAGGCAGCGAAGCAGCTGGAGAAAGAGGGGGCGCTGAAGGAAATTCCGTATTCGGATCCGAAAAAGAAGCAGGACATCGTGGTGCAATGGAGCACCTGGATGAACCCGGACCTTGCCAAAGTGACCGGGGTCCCTCCCGCCACCCGGCAGGACCTGGAGAAGGTGGTTTACAAACAGGTCGAGGCCAGCGGACCGATGACGCCGCAGAAAAAGAAAAAGGTCGATGAAGGGATCAACACGATCTTCGAGAAGATTGAACTGACCTCGGCGAGGGCGAAGGACCTCGAGGAGTCGGAGAAGGAAGAAGATCCCGCGAAAGAAGACCCGGTGGCAGACGCGGACAGGTGAGCGTTCAGGAGGCCGACCTGGCGAGCCGGGTTTTCCGAATCATTTCCAGGACGCGATCCCGCTTGCGTCCCAGTCGTTTTTCTTGCCGAGGGACCAGGCAATGGCGCCCTGCTTCAGCTCGATGCCGGTCCCGCGTTCCCGGACAATATTGTTATAATCAGAATCGATCACGATCGCATAGCCGCGGTTCCACGGATCGAGAAACAGTCCGGCCTGGGCCGAACCCACGGGCTGGACCCCATAGGCGCCGGCGGTCGTGGCCGTCTTAGGTGAAAGAAAGACGATGTTCCGCGGATTGGCCGTGGCGTCATTTCCCATCAGGGTCTTCATGAGATCCGAGTTGGGCGGGGTGCCGGTCCCATCATAACTGTAGGAAAAATCCTCCCCGAACCCCTGGGAGGAATCGGGCAGGGGATACTTGCCGTACTCCGTGTAGTAGGCATTCACCGCGGTAACGATCTGGGTGAGATCGTTCTTGGCCTGCACTTTTTTGGCGCGTTCCATCACGCCCTGGTAGGCGGGGAAAAGAAGGCCCATCAGGACCGCAATGATGGCGATCACGACCAGGACTTCGATGAGGGTGAATCCGCGGGAGTTTTTCATGGCCATTTCTGCATCTGCTCGGGGAACGGACAATGCGCGCAATCGGAGTCGTCCTGCAAACAGAAATCCTCGTAAATCTGCAATAATCCCTGCTGGTGGGCCACCGTCCGGGTGAACTGCTTGCGGCGTGGATCATCGCCGAAGAGCCGGGTGGCGGCGGTCTCGGCCCGGCGATTGGCCAGCCGGGCGGGCAGGGCCGCGTAAGCCGGCCAGACCTCGTGGCCCTCGGCGAGGGACGCGGGGAAGAAGACATTGGCGAGCAATTCGGCCACGCGGGAGGCGCCGACCAGCGCCATCGGGCGGGCGGTGGGCGCAGCGGTGAGCGTGTAATGATGTTCCCAGAAAGGGTGGGCGAGCCCGGCAAAGAACTTTCCGATTCTCCCCGGGTCGGGCGTCGCGACGGCGGCGGTCAGTTCGCCCCACTTTTCTACGAGGACGGCGAGGGCGCCGAGCCGGCGCTGCGGATGGTTGAGGGGGCGCGCGCCGCCCGCCTTCCAGATCGTGTCGGGCAGGACGAGCCGCTGGAGGGCATCGCGCTGCGGCCACCAGCTTTCCCAGAGGCGGCGCACATAATCGCGCGTGCCCGACTGATAGACAGAGAGATCGGCGGCGCGGAGAAACCCCGCCACGCCGAAGAGGAGCGCCTCGCTCACGGCCGGCTGGCGGCGGAGCGGGGAAAGAGGAAGCCGCTGGGCGAGGAGGAGGAACGGGAGCGTGTTCTGTTTGTAGCCGAGCGCGGTGGCGATCTCCTGGAAGAGCATTTGGTCGCGTCCGTGGCTGCGCACTCCACTTTCGAACCGCGCGGACTTGCGCTGGAGACGAAACTGCGCGGCCGCCTCGAGAATGCCGGTGACGCGTTCCGCGGGTTCGCCACGCAGCGGAGCATGGCATCGCCCGGGACGCGCGAGCGGCACCGGCCCGGCGATCTTCCCGGCAAGCAAGGCGAGGTCGACCTGGACCTGGGGCACGTAGCCGAACCGGTCGGTGCGCGTGAAGAAGGTGCGGGGGCTGCGTTCAACAAAAACGTGGAGCACGGTGTTCGCGAAGGCCGGATTGGTGGCATGACCGTGCGTCTCCCAGTTGCGATCGATCAGGTCGAACTCGACGCTGCCGCGCAACGGACCGCGCGCGTCCATCTGGATAACGGCCTCGGTGAAATCAGGTCCCGCCTCCCGGTTCCAGACGCCAAAATGAATCACCTCCAGCCGGTGACCATCGACGGTGGTGAACTCGCGCCCGAAATCGCCCGCGAACCAGCGCGCCTGCAACTCCAGCTCCCCGGGGGTGCGGCGTGCGGGAAAAAGCTGGCGCTCCTCCACCCGGTCGCGGCAGCGCAGGGCGGCGTAACGCGCGGCGGCTGGCAACGGATCGCTCAGGCGGAAGCGGGTTCCGGCTCAGTCGCGGCCGGTTCGGCCACGGGAGCGGACAGTTTTTCTTCGAAGTAGGCCACGATCTCCTCCACCACGGCCGCACGCTGACGATCAAAGACGAAGGTGTATTTCGGGCCGCGCGAGTCGGACGGGAAAATGACGAGGTTCTCCGAGAGAAACTTCGGGTCGCGGCCCACCTTGTAACTGTCGAGCGCGATGGCCTGGAAAACGTCGCGGCCGCTTTTGCGGGCGAGAAAGATGAGCTTGCGCGGCTCCTCGTTGGTGGCGAGCAGGGCGCCAAAGAGATTGGCGGGGATGCGGGGCGCGCGCGTGCTCACGCAAGGGGCGGCCCAGGCAATGGTCTCGCCCAGAAGATTCTGGCGGCTCCACAGATGACCAAGGCGCGGGGAAAGGGTCAGCGGCAAACCGTCGCCGGTGCGGCTGCCGGCCGGGCCGTTGAGTTTTTTCAAAACCAACCAGAGCCGAACCTTGAAGGCGCGCAGGAGCTTGGGCGCGAAGTAAAGGAACAGGGCGACGAGAAAGGCAAAGACCGCGAGCGCCGCGACCGGGTGAAGCCAGATGAGCGTCAGTCCGCCGAGGACGAGCGCGTCTTCGCCCAGGCTGAGGCCGATGTTGGAAAATGGTTCCGGCGAACTGTTGGCCACCAGCCGGGTGGTCGACTTGGCGGTATGACTGATCAGGCTGGTGGTGCCGGCGACGAGCGCGACCGCCACCTGATGCGTGGGGGTGGTTTCGCCCAAGGCCTGCAGGGCGAGGAGGGCGCCGCCGATCGGGCGGATGACGGTGTGCACCGTGTCCCAGGCCGAGTCGATCCAGGGAATTTTGTCGGCGAAAAACTCGAGAAGATAGAGCACGCCGGCGAGGACAATGATCATCGGATGGCTGAGGACATCGAGCGACTGGTAGGCGGGCGAGAGAACGATCCAGTGCTGGTTGATGGCCAGACCGGTCACGAAAACGGTGAGGTAAAGGTTGAGGCCCGCGAGCGTGGCGAGCCCGAGGGCGACGCCAAGTAGTTGCAACTGCTCCACGGGTTTAGTATGCGACCGACCCCTGGAAAGTCACGCCGTTTTGGCCGGGGAGCGGGGTGGCGTGGCGGGAGCGTCCGCGTGTGCGCGGGCTGGTGGCGGGTGGAGGGTTGAGTGGGACGTGATGGGGGAAGTCGCGGTGGCTCCCAGGCTCGACGGAGTCTCGCCCTACCGGTGGAGGCGGTGCGGTCCCAGGCTCGACGGAGTCTCGCCCTACCGGGGGATGGGCCGGGCGCGTTCTCCGGAGGGGGGTTGCGTCAATCGACGGAGGCTGATATTGCCTCGGCATGCTTGATATCCGGCTCGTGCGCGAACAACCCGACCTGGTCAGGCAGCGGCTGGCGGCGCGGGGCGGGGAGGAAGCGGCGTTGATCGACCAGCTGGTGGAGATCGACACCGAACGGCGCCGGCACGAGACGCAGCTGCAGCAGTTGAATGCCGACCGCAAACGCCTGAGCAAGGAGGTGGGGGCGAAACGGAGCCGCGGCGAGGATTCAGCCGAGCTCGAGCAGGAGGTGCGCGGGATCGGCGAAAGCATCTCCGTGTTGGACGACAAGACGGCGGCGGGGGAAGAACGGCAGCGCGATCTTTTGCTGCAGATCCCGAATCTTCCGCAGGAAGCGGTGCCGGCGGGCGGCTCGGCCGCGGACAACCCGGTGGTCCGAAGCTGGGGAGAGAAGCGGGAATTTTCCGGGCCGGTGCGCGACCATGTGGAGATCGGGGCGGCCCTGCAACTGCTCGACCTGGAACGGGCGGCGCGCCTGAGCGGGAGCGGTTTCATTTGTTTCACGGGCGCGGGCGCGCGGCTGGAACGGGCGCTGATCAACTTCATGCTCGACCTGCACACGCGGGAACATGGCTACCTCGAGGTGAGCACGCCGTTCCTGGTGCGGCGCGATTGCATGATCGGGACCTCGCAGCTGCCAAAGTTCGAGGAGGACATGTATGGCCTGGAAAACAACCAGGTGTTCCTCGCGCCCACCGCGGAAGTGCCGGTGACGAACCTGCACCGCGAGGAGATCCTGCCCGTGGCCGAGCTGCCGAAGAAATTTGTCGCCTATTCGCCCTGTTTTCGCCGGGAAGCAGGCTCAGCCGGCCGGGAGACGCGCGGCATCATCCGGGTGCACCAGTTCGACAAGGTGGAGCTGGTCAAGATCACGACGGCGGAGAACTCGGCGGCGGAACACGAGACCCTGACGGCCGACGCGGAACGGGTCCTGCAAAAGCTGGAGCTGCCTTACCGGGTGGTGGAGTTGTGCGCGGGCGATCTGGGATTTGGCTCGTCGCGGACCTACGACCTGGAGGTCTGGTCGCCGGGCCAGGGGGCGCACCTCGAGGTTTCGAGCTGCTCGAACATGGGCGATTTCCAGGCGCGCCGGATGAACCTGCGCTACAAGGACGCCGAGGGGAAAAACCGGTTTTGCCACACGTTAAACGGGTCGGGGCTGGCCCTGCCGCGCGTTTTTGCGGCGTTGCTGGAGAACAACCAGCAGGCGGATGGATCGGTCCGGTTGCCCGCGGTGTTGCACGGGTATTTCGGCGCGGCCGAAATTCGCTGAAGCGGGCGGGGGAGACGAGCACGGAGCCGTGCTGGCACGTTTCCCTTTCCGGGGGGAGACTGGGGTGTCGACTTGAACCTGAACAGCCAGCAGAAGATCCGGATCGGCTCCTGTGCCTGGAGCTTTGAGGCCTGGCGCGGGCCGTTTTATCCCCCGGGACTGCCGGCGCGGGAATGGCTGGAATACTACGCGCGCTATTTTCCCGCGGTCGAGATCGACTCGACCTTTTACGCGGTGCCGTCGGAGAAGGCGGTGCGGCACTGGCTGGAGGCGACGCCGGCTTCGTTTCGTTTTTCGTGCAAGCTGCCCCGGGAAATCACGCATGCCTGCCGCCTGCATGATTGCTCGCGGGAGATGACCGCGTTCCTGCGCGCGCTCGAGCCGCTGGCCCCGAAGCTGGGCGTGATCCTGGTGCAATTGCCTCCCTCCTTCACCCCGCGCGACAGCCGGCCGACCCTGCGCAATTTCCTGACGCAATTGCCGCGCGACTTCCGGTTTGCGATCGAGTTCCGCCATCCCGGCTGGCACCGGCGCCCGATCATCAGTCTCCTGGAGAAACACCGGGTCTGCTGGGTCTGGGCCGACACCAGCCCGCTGGACGAGCGGAACCTGGCGCCGTTCGAGTTTCTGCCGGAGACGACGGATTTTATCTACCTGCGTTTGCTGGGTGATTACTCGACGAAGTATGACCGCGACGGAAAACACCTGCAGCAGTATGGCAAGCTGCTCTGGAAACGGGAGGCGGCGCTGGAAAGCTGGGCCACGAAGATCGAGCGGCACCGGGAGGAGACGCGGAGCATCTGGGCGTTTGTGAACAATCATTTCGAAGGGTTCGCCCTGGAAACGGCGCAGCGGCTGGCGGACCGGCTGGGCTACGAACTGCCGCTGCCGGAGGACACGGTGCCGGCCCCGGCGGAACGGAGCCAGCTGGACCTGTTCGAAGACCGGGCGGAAACCCCGCGCGAACCGGCCTGAACAGGGGCCGCGCGGCCCGGGCCGCGGAGGGTGCGACCCTTGACTGGGGATGTATCCTTATCTACCCTGCCGCACCCCATGAACCCGCGGTTCCGTTTCCTTTTCATCCTCGTCCTTGCCTGTTTCGCCTTCCCGGAGCGGAGCCCGGCGCCGGTCGTGTTCAAGCCCGGCGAAAAGGTGGAATACAGGGTCCCGGGCGACGAGGAAGTGAGCGGGGAAGCGCAGGAGCTTTTCGCCATCGGGCAGAAGGCGGAGGCGGACGGAAATTACCGGCGAGGCGTGAAGGCCTACGAAAAGCTGGTGCGCAACCACAAGCGCGACGTCCTGGCGCCGGAAGCCGCGTTCCAGGTCGGGGCGCTGCAGGAGAAACGGGAGCAATTTTTGCGCGCGGCCAAGGCCTTTCGCGTGGTGGTGGAGCAGTATCCCCAGAGCCCGCGGTTTGACGAGGCGATCGAGGCGCAGTTCCGGATCGGCGAGATGTTTCTCAACGGCAAAAGGGTGAAGTTCATGGGGATCCCGATGGCCAAGGGACTGGACCGGGCCATGGAAATTTTTGCGGCGATCGTGCGGACAGCGCCCTACGGCAAGTATACGGCGCGGGCGCAGTTCAACATCGGGCTGGTGCGGGAGAAGCAGGGATTGAAAGACCAGGCGGTGGCGGCCTACCAGGCGGTGCTGGACAAGTTCCCGGACGAACCGGTGGCGGCGGACGCGCAGTATCAGCTCGGTTACATCTGGTACAATGCCGCGGAGGTGGGAACGCGCGATTCTTCCGCGATTAGCCAGGCCAAGACCGGCTTCGAGGATTTCCTGGCGCGTCATCCGAAGAGCGAGAAGGCGGCGCAGGCGCGCGAAAACCTGAACCGGCTCGAGAAGAAGGAGAACAGCGATGTCTTTGGCATTGCCCGTTTTTACGACAAGCGAAAGAATTACAAGGCGGCCGTGATGTATTACAACGACGTGATCCGGCAGCAGCCCGGCTCGCAAAACAGCGAGCAGGCCAAAAAGCGCATCGCCGCCATCCGCGAGAAGGTGGGCGACGCTGCCCTGGAAATTCCGAAGGTGCCGGTAAGCAAAAAGAAAACCGTCGCCAGTTCCCGCCGCGCGAGCAATTCCGAGCCCGCGGAGGAATCGCCCGAGATGAGGGCGGACCCGAATTCGGTTGCGCCCCTGCCGCCGCCCGAGGCGGATGAAGCGCTCCCGCCGCCTCCTTCGCTGGAGCCGGACACCACCACCGCGCCGGCGAGCAGCCCGGCGCCGTTTGATGAGACCGAGAGTTCGCCCGCCCCCGAGGCGTCGGCGACCCCGTCGGAGTGAAACGGGCCGTCATACTGCTGGCGGGGTGCGCGCTTCTCAGCGGCTGCGCCGGATATCGCATCGGCCCGGTCAAGCCTTCCCATCTGAGCGGGATCAAGACGATCGCGGTGCCGGTCTTCCGCAACAATTCGCTCCTGCCGCGGGTGGAAGTGCTGGTGACCAATTCCGTGATCAAACAGCTGCAACAGGACGGCACCTACCGGATCGAGGGGGACGAAACCGCCGACGCCACGCTCAAGGCCGAGATTCTCCGGGTCAGCCGGTCGCCGGCGCGTTCAGTGCGCGGCAACGTCCTGGCCACGACCGAATTCAATCTGACCATGCGGGTGCGCTATCGCCTGCTGGGCCGCGATGGAAGCGTCCTGGCCGGGCCGGCCGAGGCGGTGGGCGGCACGAGCTTCTTTGTCGGGAGTGATGTGGCCACGGACGAACGCCAGGCCCTGCCGCTCGCGGCGGAGGAACTGGCGACGCGCCTCGTGAGCCAGTTGAGCGAAGGCTGGTAACGGCCTCGGCATGACCGCCGACCAAAAGCTCTGGCAGCTTCTTTTCGACAAGCTCGAACTTCTCCGGACCGGTGAGCGCCTGCCGGAGGCGGTGCGCGTGGCCGAGACCGCGCTCGAAGTGGCCCGTCGTGGTTTTGCGCCCGGGGCGCGGGAAATTGCGCAGACGCTGGAGCGGCTGGGACAGCTGAGGGAGCAACAGGGCGACCGGGCGGGCGCGAAGCCGTTCCTGGTGGAGGCGCACCAGGTTTTGGAAGAGGCTGATCCGCCCGACCACGATTTGCTTTATCGGTCGGCGCGCCGGCTGGCGCTGCTTTGCGATCACCTGGGGGAGGAGGAGGAATCGATCCGCTTTTACGAACGGGCCATCCGGGCCGCGAGCAAGATTCCGGACATGCCCTATTCCGACCTCGGGACGATGTTGAACAACGTCGCGATGGCCTACCGGAAATCGGGCCGGGGCGAGGCGGCCGAGCCGTACTACCTGCATGCGCTGGAGCTGTATGAGAAACAACTGGGGCCGGAGCATCCGGACGTGGCCTCGGTGTTGAACAACCTCGCGGTTTTTTACACAAACGAGCGCCGTTTCCCGGAGGCGGAGAAGATGCACCTGCGCGCGCTGGCCATCCGGGAGAAGGCGTTCCCGTCGGACCATCCGGACATTGCCCAGTCGAAATGCAATCTCGCGGTGGTTTACCATTCCAGCGGGGATTACCAGCGGGCCTCGGAGCTTTACCGGGCCTCCCTGAAAACCTGGGAGGAAACCACCCTGCAACCGACGAAGGATTACGAGATCGTGACCGCGAATTACGCCGACCTGCTGCGGTCGCTGGGCAAGGCCCGCAAGGCCAGCCAGCTCGAGGACCGCGCGCGCAAACGGCTGCGCGCCGGGCGCTGAACCCGCGCCTTTGCCCTTGCGCTTGGCGGCGCACCGCGCAACTTAGCCTCCGCTCGCTCACGTGGCGGAATGGCAGACGCGTACGGCTCAGGACCGTATGGGGAAACCCGTGGAGGTTCGACTCCTCTCGTGAGCACCATTTCCCCCGGGGGAAGACCGATTTCAGCCGCGATCCTGCTGCATGAGAACGCCGACGCCGCTGCGGTTGACCACGCGAAACCCGAATTTTTCGTAAAGACGCACGGCCGGGTTCCCCACGGCCACGCTGAGAAAAACCGACGTGACCTCCGGATAAGAAGTGACGAGCCGGGTCAGGAGGGCGGAGGCGATGCCGCGGCGGCGATACTCGGGCATGACGGCAAAGGCGAGTTCCGGCGCGTTCCCGGGATCTTCCGCGGGTGTGCGCAGCCAGGCCGCGCCGATGGGCAGTTCGTCGTTCTCGCCGGTGGCGACGACGCCGAGATCGCCGGGCCGGCCCCAGCCTTCGACGTAGCGGGCCAGCTCCGGCCGGCGGATATCGTCGCGGGAGGGCGCGGCCTGGCCCGAGCCGCCGTGGAGCGCCTGGAAAAGCATTTCCCAGAGGATCAGTTCGTCCTCGGGCGTGAGCGCGCGTATCCGGTAGGCCATGTCGCTCGTGAATATCCGTCCTCCGCGAGGGCGCGTCGAGCCTTGAGGTGAAGGCGGGAGGATGAGCGGAACCGGCATAATGTGTAAATTGAGGCGTGAGACGTTGCTTTCGTGATCGGGTGGAGGCGGGGCGTGAACTGGCGCGAGAGCTGGGCCGGTGGGCGGACCGGGAGGATGCCGTGGTCCTGGGCCTGCCGCGCGGCGGAGTGCCGGTGGCCGCGGAAGTGGCGCGGGCGTTGCGCCTGCCGCTGGATGTTTTCCTGGTGCGCAAACTGGGATTGCCGGAGCAACCGGAGCTGGCCATGGGCGCGATCGGCAGCGGCGGGATCCGGGTCCTGAATGACGAAGTGGTGCAGGGCTACGGTGTGGCCCCGGAAGTGATCGAGAAGGTGGCGCGCGCCGAGGAACGCGAACTGGTGCGACGGGAGCAGATTTACCGGGCGGCGCGCCCCGCGCTGCCGGTCGGCGGAAAGACGGCGATCGTGGTGGACGACGGGATTGCGACCGGTTCGACGATGAAGGCGGCGGCGGCGGCGCTGCGGCAGGCGGGCGCGGCCACGGTGGTGGCGGCGGCGCCCACGATCGCGCAGGAAACGATCGCGGTCCTGCGCGGCGCGGCCGACGAGATCGTCGCCGTGATGGCCCCGGATAATTTTTCCGGGGTGGGCGAGTGGTATGAAGATTTCGCGCAGATCAGCGACGAGGAAGTGCGCGACTGCCTGGCCGGGCGGGCGTGAAGGTGGGCGTGCCGCTTGTTTAAGAAGGCCGCTTCCGGCAGGATCGACCAATGACCGACCAAAAAGCCGGCGCCGGCCTTTCGCCGCTGACCGCCCCGAAGGAGCGGGTCGATGAAGTCCTGCTGGAAGGGCCGCGCTCGCGCCTGGAAGAGCTGGTGATGCTCGCGCGGGTGATGCGCGATTTTCTGCGCGGCTTTCGGGTGCTGCATTTCGTCGGTCCCTGCGTGACCGTGTTCGGCTCGGCCCGGACCCTGGCCGACGACCCGTTCTACCAGCTGGCGCGCGAGGTGGGCGCGGGAATTGCCCAGCTTGGTTTCACGGTCATGACCGGTGGCGGGCCCGGCATCATGGAGGCGGCCAACCGCGGCGCGCGGGACGTGGGCGGACGTTCCGTGGGTTGCAACATCGAGCTCCCGTTTGAGCAGGAACCGAATGCCTATCTCGACAGCTGCGTGACGATGCATCACTTCTTCGTCAGAAAAGCCCTCCTGATCAAATACTCGTATGCCTTCGTGGTGATGCCGGGCGGCGCGGGCACGGTGGACGAGCTCTTCGAGGCGTTGACGCTGATTCAAACGGGCAAGCTTCGCAATTTTCCCATTGTGGTCATGGGGACGGAATACTGGAGCGAGGTGCTGGAGGCGCTGCAAAAAATGGCGCGCGTGGGAACGATCAGCGTGTCCGATCTGAGCCTGGTTTACGCGACCGATTCCGTGGCCGAAGCCATGGCCCATATCCGGGAGCGGGCGATCGAGCCGTTCGGGCTGCGGCGCGCGGCGCGGCGCCGGTTGCCCTGGCTGGGCGAAGGATACGAACGATGAAAGTTTCCGTCGTCATTCCCTGTTTCAACGAGGAGGCGACCATCGCCGAAATCCTGGCGGCGGTACGACGGGCGCCCATTCCCGAGGTGGAGTTGATCGTGGTGGATGATGGTTCCACGGACGGAACCCGGGCCTTGTTGCAGGGCGAGGCCGGCCGCCTGGCCGACCGCGTCATTTTTTCCGAGCGCAACCGGGGCAAAGGGGCCGCGCTCCAGGCGGGATTCGCGGCCGCCACCGGCGAGGTGATCATTGTCCAGGACGCCGACCTTGAGTATGACCCGGCGGAATACCCTGTCTTGCTCGGGCCGATTGCGAGCGGGCATGCCGATGCGGTTTACGGGTCGCGCTTCCTGGGCGACCGGCCGCATCGGGCGGTCTACTTCTGGCACATGGCGGGGAACAAGGTGCTGACGCTTTGCTCGAATATTTTTACGAACCTGAACCTGACCGACATGGAGACCTGCTACAAAGCGTTCCGCCGCGAGCTCCTGGAGCGGATCACGCTGCGTGAGGAAGGCTTTGGTTTTGATGCCGAGTTCACCGCGCGTCTCGCGCAAACGCGCTGCCGCATCTACGAGGTGGGGATTTCCTATCACGGCCGCACTTATGAGGCGGGGAAGAAGGTGAACTGGCGGGACGGTTTCCGCGCGCTCTACGCGATCGTGCGCTACAATCTGGCCCGGCCGGTGCGCAGCCCGGCGTCAAACAGCGTCACGGCGCCGGACGCTCCTGCCCGGGAGCCGGCAGTTCGTCCAGTTCCGCCTCCATCTCCCGTTGCAGATGACGCCGCGCCGACTTCTTGATCGCGCGCCGGGTGGCGGCCACGGCTTCCTTCTCGGCCTGGCGCTGGCGGTGGCTGACATGACGATCGGGTGAGGGAGCGTGATGCTCGACCAGCGGGCGGTTTTCGCCCACACGGCGTTCCGAAGGCCTGGCGTAAGCGTCCATCGCGTTGAAAAACATCCGCGCCTCCGCGCGGCGCGCAAGGCTGCGATCCGGCTCAGGCGCGGCGACGCCGCCACCAGCCAAGGCCGGCCAGACCAGCCAGGCCAACGCCGGCCAGCGTGATCGATCCCGGCTCGGGAATGGCGACCGACCACTCGAGCGCGGTCAGTTGACCGGCAGGATCAAAGGCGGCATGGGCCGCCTCGTCCTGAACAAATGAGGTCAGCCGGGCGAGAGCGTCCGTGTCGCCGTTCCCGGCGGCAATGAGCAGATCGACCATGGCGCTGTGGCCGATCGCGGGGCTGCCCGGCGATGCCCGGGAAAATATCGCTCCATTTGTGGCCGATGGCGCTCGCAGCAAAACCAGGGTTCACGATCGTGAAGATATGGTCCTTTTCGTCCCCGATTCCGGAGACCCCGAGGGCGTAACCGATCAGGAGCGAAGAGGTCGGCTGGAAGGCGATGATGTGGGAGAGATGAGTGGACGCCTGGCCGGCGAGAGTATAGCCGCCCTCCATGTTCCAATCCCCGGTGGTGTTCCACTCAAAGATGTAGGTGCCGACGACGTCGGAACCGCTGGTGGGAAGAAAGCCAAGGTGAATGTCGTAGGTGACTTCGTACCCGCCGGCGACGGCCGTGACATCGGAGCGCGCGGTGGAGGCGAGAAAGAGGCAGGCGACCCCGGTGAGAAGGCGGATAACGAGCAAAGAGGGGGTGCTCATGAGGAAAAGGATGAGGGGCGGAGGGCAGGGGCGACAAGAGAAATCGCCGGCGGCGAAGCGGAGGAGGAGGCCTGTTTTTGCGCGCGGTATGCGTTAGAATGTCCGCTTGCATCCCGGGACCCTGAGTGAACGCGATCCGGCGCAGGTGCGGGCCATGTTCGACCGCGTGGCGCCCCGCTACGACCTCGCCAATCACCTCTTAAGCGGCGGTTGCGATTTCCTCTGGCGCCGGCGGGCGGCGCGCACGGTGCAAAGGTGGCGTCCGGACCGGGTGCTCGACCTGGCCACGGGCAGCGGCGACCTTGCCCTCGCTTTGCAACGCGCCCTGCCGGAGGCGGAAATCACAGGAGCCGATTTCTCCGAGGCGATGCTGGCACGGGCGCGGGCCAAGGGTGTGCGGCGAACCGTGGTGGCGGACGGTCTGGCGCTGCCGTTCCCGCCGGAAACGTTCGACTGCGTGACGGTCGCCTTCGGGCTGCGCAACATGGCGGACTGGGACGCGGCCCTGCGCGAAATGGGAAGAGTGCTGCGGGCCGGCGGGCGCCTGCTGGTGATGGATTTTTCCCTCCCGCCACCGCCGCTGCGCGGTTTGTATCGCTGGTATCTCCATGCCGTTTTGCCCCGGCTGGCCGACTGGTTGAGCGGGGAAAAAGGGGCCTACCAGTATCTGGGCGCGTCGATTGAAAATTTTCCGGCCGGCACGGCCATGGCGGGCCGGCTGCGGGAGAACGGGTTCGCTGACCCGACGGTGGAACCGTTGACCGGCGGGATTGTGACCCTTTACACCGCGCGCAAACCCTAGGGCGCGGCGGGGGTGGGAGAAATCGTCGGCGTAACTGGGGCGACCGGGGTGGCTGCCGGAGCGGTGACCGTGAGCGGGAGCCGGAGCGCGCTGACATCCGGGTTGCTCAGGACAAAGGTGCCCTCGCGGGAGCCGATGCGGGCATGCCACATTCTTTCGGGGGTGGCGGCTCCCACGGTCAGTGTTTGTTCCTTTTGGCCGTCGCCGCCCTGTTGGAACGTGACGGTGAGGAGCGGCTGCTCAAAACCGTGCGCGGCCGTGGTGGCGCCGGCCCAGCGCACCGCGCGAAGATTGGAGAGCGTGTTGACGAGAGATTCGGTGGTGGACTGGTTGACCTCGACCGCTTCCGAGCGCCAGGCGCCCTTGTCGTCGCGCGTCAAAACAATCTCGCGGTCGGTCTTCACGGAAACGCGGCGGATTTCTTCCGGCTTGAATTTGAAGATGGTGGTTTCCTGCCAGCGCAGCGGGTCGGCGGGAATATTTTCCACGAACGCGCGGCGGACGGCGACGATGAAAGGATCGTCCGCGACCCGGGCGAAGACGATGTCTCCCTCCGTGCGCCCGAAGGCGACTTTGGCAAAGGGGCGTTCGCCGGCCTGGCTTTCCGCGGTGTTCTCCGAGGCGAACGAGCTGAGCGTGAGTTGCAGCGAGGGGCGGTCGAGCCCGTATTTGGCGAGATCGGAGGCGACGTTATCGACGAAGCGCGCGACCTGCTCGCCTTGCAGGGCCTGGAGGAGCCGGTTTACCTCGGCGCTATCGGCGGGTGAATTGTTTCGGCTCGCCAGGGTCCACTTTTCCTCCTGCCGGGCGAGAACAGTCTTCGCGCCGGGCGCCTCGAGGGTGATGCGGTCGAGGATGTCAGGGTCGAAACGCAGCAACTGGCGGTCGCGCAGGGCGTCCGGGGTCAGTTGCAGCACGGTCTCGAGCGCTTTCGGCACGGTGTAGACCGCCGCGCGCGGCACGAACCGGACATAAACCTCCGCGCCTTCCGGGCCCGCGGCTTTTCCGATCTGCAACACTTTCGGCGCGGGCGGGGTGCCGGACCCAAAAAGGGTGACCGAGCCGCGCGGCTCGGCCAGGCCGTACGGTTTCAGATCGGCCGAATCTTCGGCGACGAATTTTTCCACGCGGGCGGTGGTCAGCCGGGCGATGAGATCGTTGACCTTCTGGGTGTCGGCCGCCGTTTTCATGGGCTTGACGATCTCCCAGCGTTCACCGGTTTTCTGGAGCTCCATTTCCCCGGCGGGCGTGGCCAGGAGCAGGCGGGTGACCTCGCCCGTGGCGAGATCGGTCAGGTTTTTATCGCGAAATTCCTCGGGTTTACGGGTGATGGCCTGTTTGACGCCCTGACTGACAATGAAGGCGTCGCGCGAGTTCGCGAGGCGCACATACATGCGGCCCTCGAAGGCGGAGTCCCGGCCAAAGACGATCTCGGGGGGCGCGTCCTCGCCCTGGAGCTTGAGCCGGAGGCGCGGTTTGACCAGGCCGAACTCCTCGAGCCGCTCCTTGTTTTTCTCCAGCTCATCCGCGGCAATGGTGCTTTCCTTCTGCCAGTTCTCCACCTCGGCGAGCAGACCCTCGACGGTGGCCTCGTCGGCCTGATCCTTGATCGGCGACTCCAGCCGCCACTTATCCTCGACGCGCCGCAGCTCGATCCGGTCGTCGCCGTTCTCGATGATGATTCCGTTGATGCGAGCGGGATCGAAATCGACGACCTGGAGCGACTTTTGGCGCGCCTCGGCGGTGCCGGGCCGTTTGCTCTCGAAGAACTTGATGTAGAGCCCGATGGCCACGGCGAGGCCAAGCAGGATCAGGGTGGTCTTCGTTTTCATCGGCGCGAAATCAGGTCCGGCGCCGCCACCAGACGGCGAGCCCGGCGAGCGCGGGCAAAAGCGGGATGAGGACGAGGACGAGCCAGCGGAACTGGCTCAACGCTTTTTCGTCGAGGTTAAAGGTGAGCGTCTGCGGCACTTTGGGCGCAATCCCGATGAGCTCCTCCCGGTTCATGAGCCAGTTGAGGCTGGCGGAGACGAAATCGAGCGCCTGCTGGTCCTGGGTGATGCCGGTGTCCTTGATGAACTCGGCGTTGGTCACCACGACCATGCGGGCCGAGTTGACCTGGACGCGGTTGTCACCCGGCGCGCCTTTCTCGATGAGCGCGCCGATGGTGAGCGGTTCGCCATGGTCGCGCCCCTGGTCGAACTGGAGGACGGCGTCGTCGGTGGAAAGATGGTCCACCTCGCCCCAGTAGCCTTTCTCCGCCTGGATGATCGGCTGGAGCTGCACGTTGGCGGCGCGGGCGCGGTCGAGCTCGAGCACCATGGACGAGGTGCCGCCGAGCAACGGCGCGCGGACATCAGCGAGGCGGGAAGTAACAGCGGTGCCGGGCATGAACCGGGCAATGACGTCGCGCACCCGCACCACTTCCTGGATGCCGGTTTTCATCATGGCCATGAGCCGGTCGTCGTTCACCCGCAGGCCCAGCTCGCCGAGAAAGGCGGTCAGGCGCGTGGTCCGGGCCGAGGGATCAATCAGGAGAAGGATGCGGCCCTGCTTGTTCCAGTAATCGCGCAGGAGCTGCATTTCGCGCTCGGAGAAATCGTATTGCGGGCCGTTGATGAAGATCGCCTGGATCTCGGATGGAATGGCCGGCACCTCGAACAGGCTCAGCTCCTGGAGCTGGATGTTCTCGTTCTCGATCAACTGCTTGAGGATGGTGATGCCGCCCTCGGCGGCGGGGGCGGGTTCCTTGTGCCCGATGACGTAGCCGACCACGTTCTTGCGGCCTTCCACCAGGTCGATCATCGCGCCGGTGACCGCCTGTTCGCCCTTGAAGGCCACGACCTTGGGCGCCTCGCCGAAGATCGGATTGCCCTGGTCGAGCTCGGCCATCTCCGAGGCCTTGACCGTTTTGCTCCGGCCCTCGTAATCGACCACGACGAGGCTTTCGTCACTCACGACCTTGTATTTGTCGAAGAGCTCCTTGGCCCGCGAGATGTTGCGCTCGGGATCGATGATCTCGACGTCGATCTTCCCGCGCGAGGCGTACTGGTATTGCGTGAGCAGCCCCTGGACATCATCGACCAGCGGATGGTTCGGTCCGAAGAACATGGTCACGCGGATCTTGCCCTTGATGGAGCCGAGGAACCGCTCCGTCTTGTCCGAGAGCTGATATTTTTTGTCGCGGGAAAGATCCCAGCGTTTGTAATGCTGGAACCCGAGATAGTTGACCATGGCGGCGAGGAAAAGAATGAGGCCGACCTGGACAAGGACGTTGGCGCCGATCTGGAGGCGTCCAATTCGCTTTGGTTTGGAGGAATCTGGTGGCGCCATGGTCACAGCCTCCATTTCCGGCTTTGGAACGCCTGGTAGGTGAGGGCGAGCATGACCACGGTCATGCTGGTGTAAAGGACCATGGGCCGGGTATCGATCTCGCCGCGGGAGAGCGTGCCCATCTGCTCGATGGCGGAAAAGTAACCGAGCAGTTGCCGGGTGGTCGAGCTGACGTTGAGAAGGATGAACCCGATCAGGCCGGAAAAGAAGTGGAGCGTGATCACGCAGAAGGCAATGATGGCGGCCACGATCTGGTTGCGGGTCAGCACCGAGGCAAAACAGCCGACGGCGATGTAAAACATCCCGAGGAGGAGGAGCATCAGGTAGGAGCCGAGATAGGAACCGAGGGAGGCCCCGGCCGGCTGCTTCGTGATGAACTGGAAAATGACGAAGTAGAGCAGCGTCGGGATCCAGAGAACGACGTAGAAGACCAGCGCGCCGAAGAACTTCGAAAGGACAATCTCCCAGTCGCGCACCGGGGCGGTCATGAGCGGCTCGATCGTGCCCAGCTTAAATTCCTCCGAGAACAGCCGCATGGTGATGAGCGGGAAGATCAGGACAAAGGCGAACCAGAAGAAGACCGAGTTAAAAAAGGCCTCCAGCACCGTGTAAGGCACCTGGCGCCCGTTCATGAACGAGATTTGAAAATAGAAATCGGCCCCGCTCACGAGCAGGAAAAAGAGCATGACGATGTAGGCGATGGGGGAGTAAAAATAACTCCGCACTTCGCGGCCGAGCAGGGTGGAAAATCGGCGAAACATCGTGGTCAGCCTTCCGGGTCCGAATGGGTGATCTCGACGAAGACATCCTCGAGGGTGGCGCGGCGCTGGGTCAGCTCGCGCACCGACCAGCGGCGCTCCGTGGCGAGGCGGAAAAGAGTTTCGCGCAGGTCCACCCCCGCCTCCACGCGCAGGGTGAATTCCGTCCAGCCTTCCTCAACCGGCTGGGCTACGACGTCGCGGACGCCGGGCAGTTTCTTTAATTCCTCCACGCCGTGGTCGGTGCCGGTTTTGGCCTCGAGCACGGCGCTCCCGGCCTTGCGCATCTGGCCAAGCAAATTTTCCGGCGTGTCGCAGGCCTCGATGCGGCCGCGATTGATGATGATGACGCGCGAACAGGTCATCTCGACCTCGGGCAAAATGTGGGTGGAAAGGAGGATGGTGTGCTGTTTCCCAAGGTTCCGGATGAGGTCGCGCACCTGCCGGATCTGGTTGGGGTCGAGGCCGCTGGTCGGTTCGTCGAGGATAAGGAGGTCGGGCTCGTGGACGAGGGCATCGGCCAGGCCGACGCGCTGGCGGAACCCCTTGGAGAGCGCGCCGATGATCTTGCGTTCCACCTCGCGCAATCCGCAAAGTTCCTTCACATCGCCGACCCGCTCGCTGATGCGGCGGTGGGGCACGCCCTTGAGCGAGGCGCGATACTCGAGGTATTCGTCCACGCGCATGTCGTTGTAGAGCGGGACGTTCTCCGGCATGTAGCCGAGGTGCGCGCGGGCCTGGAGCGATTGCTCGAAGATGTCGAACCCGGCGATCGAGGCGCGCCCGGACGTGGGCGGCATGAAGCTGGAAAGGATGCGCATGGTCGTGCTCTTGCCCGCGCCGTTCGGGCCGAGGAAGCCCATGATCTCGCCTTTGCCGACCTCGAAGGTGAGATCCTGGATCGCGGTCTGGCCCGCGTAGCGTTTGGTAAGATTCTCAACCTTGATCATGGGGTGAAGTCTGGTCTGACAACCGAGGGCGTCCGCGCGTTGCCGATTTTTTGCTCAGCGCGCGGTCAGGGTCACGGTGGCAACGCGCTGGTTCAGGCCATCGGCGCGGACAAGGCCAACGGTCACATCGACTTCGCTGCCGCGGCCGGCTTTGGCAAGCACGGTTTCGATTTCCTGCACCGAAGTGACATCGAACTGACCGAGCCGATAGATGACCAGGCCGCGCTCGAGCCCGACTTCCGCGGCGGGGCTGCCCGGTTCCACCGCGGTGATAAGAACGCCCTGTTCCGGCAGGTAACCAAGGGCCGAGGCCAGCTCCGGGGTCAGGTTCTGAAGCTGGAGACCGAGCCGTTGTTCGGCCAGCGAAGCCGGCGCCGGTGTGCCCGGCTTCGGACGTTTCGAGGCGATCTTTTTAAATTCCTCGACGCGCTGGCGCACGGTTTCGGCCGGCACCGCAAAGCCGAGGCCCTGGGTGGGCACGCCCTGCGGGGTGAAAGCCATCTTGGCCGAGCTGACGCCGACGAGGGCGCCGTTCAGGTCGACCAGGGGACCGCCGCTGTTTCCCGGGTTAATGGCGGCATCGGTCTGGACGAGGTTTTTGTAGGTCACGCGGTCGATGGTGATGTCGCGCTTGATCCCGCTGAGGACGCCGCGGCTGATGGAGCTGCCGTAGCCGAGGGCGTTCCCAACCACGATGACCGTCTGGCCGAGCAGGCTGGGCGAGACATTGTTCAGGTCAACGAACGGGAGCGGTTTCGCGGCATCGATCTTGATCAGGGCGAGGTCGGTCTGGTCGTCGCCAGTGATGAAACGGGCGTTGTAGGTTTTCCCGTCGTCGGTGATGACCTCGATCTTGAGATCGGCCGCGCGTTCGACCACATGCTGGTTGGTCACGATGTGGCCGTCGGGATCAACGATGAAACCGGAGCCGATGCTTTGCAGTTTCTGGCGGACCTCGCGCGGGCGGCTTCGGTAATAATTGCCGAAGAACTGGGCGGAGAACTCCTCGAAGGGATCGCGGATCTGGCGGCGCACGACCCGCTCGGTGTTGATGTTGACCACGGCGGGGAGGACCTTGGCCACCGCGAGGACGGCGGGTTCGCTGGCGGGATTTTCCTCCGCGCAGAGGATCGAAGCGCCGGCATTCAAGAGGGCGAGAAGGGCGGCGAGACAGGCGCGGCGGGTGAAAGGGAAAGCGAGCATGGGAAGAGTGAGCGTTGCAAGTAACGGAGCGCCTTTCACACTGTCAACTTGCCCGGGGGGCCTTCGCCTTACAGATTGCGGGTGAATGCACCCCTCTTTTGCGACGCGTCTCAACCTGGACGTCATCGAGGAAAACTACCGCCGCTGGCAAAAAAACCGGGAGTCGGTGGATTCCGGCTGGTCGGCTTTTTTCGAGGGATTCGAGCTGGGCGAGTTCGAGGGCCGGAACGGGGCGGGCAAGGCCGCGCCTTCCGGCGAGTTCCGGGAAGGGCCGCTCCAGACCCGGGTGGACGGGCTGGTCTACGCCTATCGCACCCTCGGCCACACGGTGGCGCGGGTGAACCCGCTGGCCGAAAAGCGGCCGCAGAACCCGCTCCTGACCCTGCGCGAGCTCGGGTTCAGCGAAAAGGATCTCGGGCTCCGGATTCGCTCCAAGTTCTTCCTCAACGGCGAGGAGATGACCCTGCGCGAAATGCTCACCCAGCTCGAGAGCATTTATGCCGACACCATTGGCGCCGAGTTCCAGCACATCCAGAACACCCGCATCCGCAACTGGGTCCGGCACCGTTTGGAATCGCGGCTGACCCAGCCTGACGCCACGCGCGAGACGAAGATCGAGCTGCTGCGCGCGCTTCTGGAGGCGGAAACGTTCGAGGTTTTCCTCCATACCCGCTACGTGGGCCAGAAGCGTTTTTCCCTCCAGGGCGCGGAAGGTCTCATGGTCATTCTCGACCAGCTTTTGCGCCATTGCCCGCGGCAGGGCGTGGTGGAGATCTGCATGGGCATGGCCCACCGCGGCCGGTTGAACGTGCTCGCGAATTTTTTGCAGAAATCGCTCCGGGTGATCTTCACCGAGTTCAGCGAGAACTACGTGCCCGACCTGGTGGCTGGCGATGGCGACGTGAAATATCACCTCGGTTACCAGACGGTGCGCGAGCTTCCGTCGGGGGCGAAGGTGGAAATCCGGCTCTCGGCCAACCCGAGCCACCTCGAGGCGGTCAACCCGGTGGTGGAAGGAAACGCCCGGGCGCGCCAGCGCATCCGGCAGGACACGGAGGATCGCCGTAAAGTGCTGCCGTTGCTGGTGCATGGCGACGCCGCCTTTGCCGGGCAGGGGATCGTGGCGGAAACGCTGAACATGTCGCAGCTGCCCGGTTACTCGACCGGCGGGACGATTCACCTGGTGGTGAACAACCAGATCGGGTTTACCACCCTGCCGGAGGATGCGCGTTCCTCCATGTATTGCACCGACATCGCCAAGATGATCGAGGTGCCGATCCTGCACGTGAATGGCGAGGACCCGCGCGCGCTCAAGTTCGTCACCGAGCTGGCCCTCGATTTTCGGCAGGAATTCGGGCGCGACATCGTGATCGACATGTATTGCTACCGCAAATACGGGCACAACGAGGGGGACGAACCCGCTTTCACCCAGCCCGATCTCTATGCGCATATCCAGGAGCGGGCCTCGGCCGCCCAGCTTTATCGCCAGAAACTGATCGACACCGGCGCGCTCGGACCGGAGGAAGCGGCGGCGCTGGAGAAGGAGTTTACCGACCGGCTCGAGGCCGTTTTGGCCGAGGTGAAGTCGAACGAAAAACAGCGGGCCGACAAGCTGGCTCGGTTCATGGAATCAACCGCGGTTTTCCAGCCGAAATACCGTCCGGAATCGCCCGAGACCGCGATCACGCCGGAAATGCTCAAGCAACTGGTGGAGGGGCTCACGCGGGTGCCGCCCGATTTCAATGTGCAGCCCAAGGTCAAACGGACGGTGCTGGATCATCGGCGCGATGTGTTTGAGAAGGATGGCCTTTTCGAGTGGCATTATGCCGAGACGCTCGCGTTCGGCTCGCTTCTGCTCGAGGGCACGCCGGTGCGTCTTTCCGGGCAGGACAGCCGCCGGGGCACCTTCAGCACGCGGCACTCGTTCCTTTACGATGCGAAAACGGGAGCGCCTTATCTGCCGCTGATGCACCTCGCCGAGAAACAGGCGCGCATCTGCATTTATAACAGCCTGCTGTCTGAGGCGGCGGTGCTCGGTTTTGATTACGGGTACTCGCTCGATTATCCCGACCTGCTTTGCCTCTGGGAGGCGCAGTTCGGCGATTTCGTGAACGGGGCCCAGACGATCATCGACCAGTTCATCGTCTCGGCGGAATCGAAGTGGCAGCGGCCGAGCGGCATCGTCCTCCTGCTGCCGCACGGCTACGAGGGGCAGGGGCCGGAACATTCCAGCGGACGGCTCGAGCGGTTCCTCCAGCTCTGCGCCGAGGATAACATCCAGGTCTGCAATCTCAGCACCGCGGCCCAGTATTTTCACGTCCTGCGCCGGCAGGTGAAACGCGATTTCGTCAAGCCACTGGTGATCATGACGCCGAAGAGCCTGCTTCGGGCCGATTTTGCCTCGTCGCCCGCCGCCGCTTTTACCGGCGACAAGTTTCACGAAATTCTGCCGGAAACGGAGAAGCTGAAAAAGGTGGATCGCGTTATCCTCTGCTCGGGCAAAGTCTTCTACGATCTCGTGGGGCACCGCGCGAAGAAGAAGATCGGGAACGCGGCCGTGGTCCGGGTGGAACAGTTGTATCCCCTCGCGGAGGAACAGTTGCGCGAGGCCGTCGAGGCGTTCCCGAAACGCGCCGTGCTCGTCTGGTGCCAGGAGGAACCGCAGAACATGGGCGCGTGGACCTTTATGGAGCCGCGGCTCCGCAAGCTGTTCGGGCGGGAGATCCGGTATGCCGGGCGGGACGCCGGGGCCAGCCCCGCGGTGGGGGCGACCGCCGTGCACAAGCGCGAGCAGGCCTGCGTGATCAACGAGGCGTTCACCGTCGCCTGATTGCGCGCCGCGCCGCGCGGTGACCGGGCCGCTCTGGGCCGATTTCGCTAAATTTGTCGACCAGCTCTGCGACATACGCTTAGTTACGCCAGCCCATGAGCCTTGAAGTCAAAATCCCGCCTGTTGGCGAATCCATCTCCAGCGGCATCGTTTCCGTCTGGCACAAGAAATCCGGGGAATATGTCAAGGCGGGGGAAGCGCTCTTCACCCTCGAGACCGACAAGGTCTCGACGGAGATCGTGGCGGAGAAAGCCGGGATCCTGACCACGGAGGTCACGGAAGGCCAGGAGGTCAAGATTGGCGAAGTGGTCGCGACCATCGACGACTCAGCCGCGGCGCCCGCGGCGGACAAGGCGGCGGACACCACGGAGGGAACAACGAAGCAGGACGTGAAGGAGAAACCCGATCCCAACCGGGCGGCCGCGCCCAAGGCGGGTGAAAAGAAGTCGGGCGGGGCGGAGGTGGCGTCACCGGCGGTGCGGCGCATCGCGGAAGAGGAAGGCCTCGATCTGCAGGCGATCACCGGCAGCGGCAAGGGGGGACGCGTGACCAAGGGGGACGCCCTGGCCGCGGCCAGAAACCGGGGAGCGGCCGAGACACCCGCGCCGGAGCCGGAGGAAAACGGCGCGGAGGAAACGCCCGCCGACGGGCGGTTCACCCGGCGGAAGATGTCGCCGTTGCGCCGCAAGATCGCGGCCCAGCTCGTCATGGCCCAGCAGACGGCGGCCATCCTGACGACGTTCAACGAGTGCGACATGAGCGCGGTGCAGAAGCTGCGCAAGGAGAAGCAGGAGGCGTTCACCGGGAAACACGGGCTGAAACTTGGGTTCATGTCCTTTTTCATCAAGGCGGCGGTGGCGGCGTTGCAGGAGGTGCCTGCGCTCAACGGCCGGATCGAAGGCGACGATTTCATCCATAACAATTTTTTCGACATCGGCGTGGCCGTCGGGACCGAGCGCGGCCTGGTGGTGCCGGTGATTCGCAACGCGGAAAAGAAATCCTTTGCCGATCTCGAGCGCGACATCGTGGAGTTCGCGGCGAAAGCGCGCGAGGGGAAGATCAAGATCGAGGATTTGCAGGGGGGCACCTTCACCATCTCCAACGGGGGCGTCTACGGTTCGCTCCTGAGCACGCCCATTCTGAATCCGCCGCAGAGCGGGATCCTGGGGATGCACAAGATCATGGACCGGGCCGTGGTCATCGACGGCAAAGTGGAGGCGCGCCCGATGATGTATCTGGCGCTGAGCTACGATCACCGGGCGGTCGACGGCAAGGAAGCGGTCACGTTCCTGATCAAGGTGAAGGAAGCGATCGAGAACCCGGGGCAGCTCGGCCTGGAGGCCTGAGAGGGCCGGCTCGGCGCGAGCAGGCCCGGCCGGGAGCCCGGCTGCGACACATTTTAATCTTATGGAAAAATTCGACGTTATTGTGATTGGTTCCGGCCCCGGCGGCTATGTCGCGGCCATTCGCGCGGCCCAGCTCGGTCTGCGCACCGCCATCGTGGAGAAGGACAAGGAACTGGGAGGCACCTGCCTGAACATTGGCTGTATCCCGAGCAAGGCGCTGTTGCAGTCGAGCGACCATTTTTCCTTCGCGAAAAAAGAGGCGGGCAAGCATGGCATCGTCCTCGGCGAGGTGAATCTCGACCTCGGGAAGATGCTGGAGCGCAAGGACAAGGTGGTGAAAATGCTGACCGGCGGCGTGCGCGGCCTGATGAAAGGCAACAAGATCAGCACGTTCAACGGGCTCGGCCGCATCACGGAGCCGGGGAAGGTCAGTGTGAGCGCGGAGGGCGGCGGCGCGGCGCAGGAGATCGAGGCGGACCACATCATCATTGCGACCGGTTCCGTCCCGGTGGAGCTCCCGTTCGCAAAATTCGACGGCGAGGTTGTTGTCAGCAGCACGGAGGCGCTTTCGTTCACCGAGCCGCCGGAGAAGCTGCTCGTCATTGGTGGCGGCGCCATTGGCCTGGAGCTGGGCTCGGTCTGGGGCCGGCTTGGTTCCGAGGTCACGGTAGTTGAGTTCCTGCCGCGCATTGCCCTCGGGTTCGACCTCGAGCTGGCGGGGATGCTGCAAAAAGCGCTGGCGAGCCAGGGCCTCACCTTTCATCTCGAAACCAAGGTAAGCGACGTCAAGGTGAAGGATGGGCGGGCCACCGTGACCGCGAGCAAAGGCGATGAGACCATGACTTTCGAGGCGGACAAGGTGCTGGTCTCGGTGGGTCGGCGCGCGTTCGCCGAAGGCGTCGGGGCCGACAAGGTGGGCGTGGAGCTGGACGAACGGAAGCGGATCAAGGTGGACGGCCATTTCCGCACCAACGTGAAAGGCATTTATGCCATCGGCGACGTCATCGCCGGTCCGATGCTGGCGCACAAGGCCGAGGAAGAGGGAATTGCCTGCGTGGAAATGATCGCGGGCAAGGCGGGACACGTGAATTACGATGTGATTCCCGGCATCATTTACACCAACCCGGAACTGGCCGGGGTGGGCTGGACCGAGGACGCTGCGAAAGAGAAGGGGATGAAGATCCGCGTGGGCAAGTTCCCCTTCCGGGCGAACGGCCGCGCGCTGGCGAATGAAGACGCCGAGGGCGTGGTGAAGTTCGTGGCCGAGGAGGAAACGGACCGCATCATTGGGGCGCACATGCTCTCACACGCCGCCTCAGAGCTGATCGCGGAAGCCGTGCGCCGTGATGGAATTCGGCGGGAGCGCCGAGGACCTGGGCCGGACGGTGCACGCGCACCCGACCTTGAGCGAGGCGGTGAAGGAAGCGGCGCTGGCGGTCGGCAAACGCGCCGTCCACATCCTGAACCGGTAGGCTGCTTCTAGATTGAAGCCGGACCCGGTGCGAGACCCTGATCGGGGCCGGGCGCCGGCGTTTCCGTCGGGGGCGGGGCGGCCTTTTTCATCGAGGCCGCGGCGGACCGGCGCGAGACCGCGACTTTCCGCCGTTTGCGCCGGCGGCGGGGCACGGCTTTCAGCCGTTCGCTCCGTTCCTTGAACCGGGCGGGCGCATAATCAAATTTCGGTTCCCAATCGCCCACGCCGCCGTCGAGCAGGCCAAAAAGATGCCAGACACAGTTGAACGGATCGAAAGGGCCGAAGGAGGCGTGGGCCACGCGGTAGATTTTGCGGCCCTCCTTCACGAAGGTGGAAACTCCCGGCTGCGGTTCCTTGCGCGAACCAAAGCCCATGCGCTCGATGAAATCCGTGCCCTGCCCGGAAACCATGGGGAACTTCCAGCCGCGCTGGGCGGCGAAACGTTTTTGCGTGCCGGGCGAGTCGTGGGAGATGACGGCGAAAGCCGCGCGGTCGGCCAGGTGGAAATAGACGCCATTGAAACCATCGGCCCAAAGGGTGCAATAAGGGCAATGCCGGCCCATGTTATGGATGAGTATGAGATCGCGCTTGGAGCCGAAAAGAGCGGAGAGCTTCACCGTGCCGCCGGCGGTGCCCAGGGCAACGTCTTCCACCGCTTCACGGGGCCCGCTGCGGCGCGCCTTGGCCAGATCTTTCTGTCGCTTGGCGGCCTTTTCTTCGCGGCGCGCCATTTTTTTCGCGTGAGACTTTGCCTTGTTCTTCATAAGGAGGAAGATAAGCGTAGACCCGTCGTCAAGGCGGCGGCAATGGCCAAAGTCGCCGGCGGGGGCGGGCCGCTGGGCCGGACCATGAGTACCATCGCGGCCATTCTCCTGCGCAAACGCAAGCTGAGCGACACCAGCCTGATTGTGCACTGGTGCACCGATTCGCTCGGGGTGATCCAGACCGTGGCCCGCGGCGCGCGCCGCCCGAAGAGCCCGTTCGCGGGCAAGCTCGATCTTTTTTATGAGGCGGAAATCTCGATCCGGCTCAGCCGCCGGACCAACCTGCACACCCTGGCCGAGGCGGTCCTGCGGAATCCGTTTGCCGGCATTCGCGAGAGTTATGAGCGGACCCGGGCGGCCTCGTATTTCGTGGAACTGATCGAGCTGTGCACGGAAACCGACCATCGCGAGCCGGGACTCTTCGAGTTGCTGCAACGGGCACTCGGGTTCCTGGATAAGAACGAGCCAAACCGGCGTGCCCTGCTTCATTTTGAACGGGAACTGGCCCGGCTGGCCGGCGTGCACGACGAACGGGTGCTCCGGGGCGACCCGGCCGGGGCGTTGCGCGACCTCTTCGGGCGGCTGCCAAAATCGAGGGGCGATCTTCTGGCAGAGAAGAAGTAAGGGGACGACCTACAGCTTCAGTTTCTGCCGGATCTCCCGGGCGATGGCGTCCGGGGCGGCGGCGATGCTGACGGTCACGGCCTGCGCCGGTTCCTCCAGCAGGTCGAACTGGCTTTGCAGGAGGCCGGGATTCATGAAATGGCCGCGCCGCTTGCGCAGCCGCGCCTGCACCAGGTCGAAATCCCCCTGGAGATGGACAAATTCCACGGCCGGCCCGGCCCGGAGCTGCTCGCGGTGACTCTTCTTCAGGGCGGAACAGGCCAGGACAACGTTTCGTTGCTGCGCCAGCCAGTCGACGATCGCCGCGTGCAGGGCGCGCAGCCATTGCGCGCGGTCGGTTTCATCGAGCGGTTCGCCCCGCGCCATCTTCTCGCGGCTGGCCGCAGAATGAAAATCATCGGCATCGATAAAGCTCCAGCCGAGCTCCTCGGCCAGGAGCAAGCCGACGGTGGTTTTGCCGGTGCCGGAAACGCCCATGAGGATGATGACCACGCCCGGACCATCGCGCCGGATCGAGGCCAGTCATGTTTTCATTCTCTTTTTCCGCGTCGCGACCCTGTGCGCGGCGACGCTGCCCGGTATATATGAGGTCATGGAAGTGGTTCCTCTTGGCGACCTGGCCCTGCTCGTTCGCCTTGAAGCCAGTTTCCCGGATGATCCGGAACAGGCGCTGGCCGAATCTCTCGGCGTCGTGAGCGCCTTGCGCGAGGCCCGGATCCCGGGCGTGATCGATATCGTCCCGGGCTTCGAGAGCGTGGGCATTTGTTGTGATCCCCGGCTGATTGTTTCGGCGCGGGACCGGTCGAGCGTGTTTGCGCGGGTGCGCGATCTCCTGGCGAAACAGGATGCGCCCTGGCCGTCGCCGCCCGGCCGGGAGGTGGAAGATCCCGGTTTGTTACGAGGCGGATTTGGGCCCGGACCTGCCGGTGGTGGCCGGGCGGAGCGGATTGTCGATCGAGCAGGTGATCGAGCGGCATGCCGGCGCGATCTATCGGGTGCATTGTCTCGGGTTCACCCCGGGGTTTCCTTTCCTTGGCGGATTGCCTCCTGAGCTGGCGACTCCGCGGCGGGCCGAGCCCCGGCGGGCAGTGCCGGCGGGCTCGGTCGGGATCGGGGGCAGCCAGACCGGGATTTATCCCATCGCATCGCCCGGCGGCTGGAACCTGATTGGCCGAACACCGCTGCGTTTGTTCGAGGCGGACGCGCCTGAGCCGGCGCGTTTGCGTCCGGGCGACCGCGTGCGGTTCCGCCGCATCTCGCTCACCGAATTCCAGGAGCACGCATGAGCGGCCTCGCGATCACGCGTTGCGGCGGCGTCGCCATGGTGCAGGATGGCGGCCGGCCCGGTTACCGGCACCTGGGTGTGCCGGCCGGCGGCGCGCTGGATGAGTTCGCCGCGCGCGTGGCGAATATCCTCGTCGGGAACGAACCGGAAGCCGCCGTGCTCGAGACAACCTTTGGTTCCCTCACCGTGCGTTTCGAGGATGAACGCGTGGTGGCTTGGTGCGGAGGGGCTTTTGCCGTGCGGCACCAGGGCCGCCTGATCGAGGCGGGACGCGCGGTCCGTGTCTCCGCGGGCGACGAGGTCGCGGTCGGTCTCCCCGACGCCGGCTGCCGGCTCTGGCTCGCGGTCAGCGGAGGGATTGCGGTGCCGCCCGTCCTGGGCAGCCGGAGCACGGATCTGCGCGGTGGATTTGGCGGCCACGAAGGCCGGATCCTGCGCCGCGACGACCGTTTGCCGCTCGGCCCGCCGGGCTCTGCCCGTTCTGACGGGATGCGTCCGGGGCAGGGTCCGGCGCGACCCTGGGTCGCACCGACGCTGATGCGACCGCGCTTGCGCTGTGTGCGCGGGGTGGACTGGGAAGAGTTCAACGGTCCCTTCTTCGGGCGGGCGGGCCGGGTCTCCTCCGAGGCTGATCGGATGGGAATGCGCCTGGAAGGCCTCGAGGTGGCCCGCCGGCGCGAAGACGATCTTCTTTCCAAGGCGCTGGTGCCGGGAACAGTGCAGGTGTTGCCCGGTGGCGACCCGATTCTGCTGTTAAGCGATTGCCAGACGATCGGGGGGTATCCGCAACTGGCGCACGTCGTCTCGGTGGATCTGCCGGTGGCCGCGCAGCTGCGGCCGGGCGACGAAGTGGTCTTCGAGGAAATTTCGCGCGCGTCCGCGCAGGAGATGCTGCTGGAACGTGAGCGCGCCCTGCAAAAGTTTCGCGTGGGCCTGAGGCTGGCCGGGTCGCCATGAAAGCGCGGATCGACCTGAATGCCGACCTGGGCGAGGGGATGGGCCACGACGGCGAGCTGCTCCGGCTCGTTTCCTCGGCCAACATCGCCACGGGCGCCCACGCGGGCGATCCCGAGATCGCGGCCCGGACCATCCGCGAAGCCATGGCGCGGAACGTGGCCGTGGGAGCGCATCCCGGGTTCGCGGACCGCGAGAATTTTGGGCGGGTGGAGCTGGCACTGTCGCCGGTCGAGATCATCCGCCTGGTCACGGAACAACTGGCGGGCTTTTGCCGTCTGGCGGCCTCGCTCGGCGCGCGGGTGAATCATCTGAAGCCGCATGGCGCGCTCTACAACATGGCGGCGCGCGACCCGGCGGTGGCGCGCGCGGTAGCGGCGGCGACGGCCGCGGTGGACGCGAGCCTGATCGTCTTTGCCCCGGTGCGGAGCCCGCTCGCGCAGGCGGCGGCGGAAGCCGGGCTGGCCGTTGCGCGCGAGGTGTTTGCCGACCGCAATTACCTTGGAAACGGGGAGCTGGTGCCGCGCACGCGACCGGAAGCCCTGTTGCACGATGCCGGCGAAGCCGCGCAACGCGTTTTGCGGATGCTGCGGGAGGGCCGGGTGACGGCGATTGACGGCACGGAGGTGGCGGTGGAGGCGGAAACGGTCTGCGTCCATGGCGATACGCCGGACGCGGTCGCGTTTGCCGGGGAACTCCGCCGGCTGCTTGCGGAAGGTGGCGTGGTGGTCGAGCCGCCACTCCACGGCTCCGCCCGAGCGGAAGCTTGACGGATTGTTTTTGAAACGACACCAAGAAGCAGCCGGATGACGAAGGGAACCGACAAGAACCAGCTCGTGCGCGGGCTGGGGATGCTGGACGCGACCACGATCGTGGTCGGGTCGATGATCGGCTCCGGCATCTTCATTGTCTCGGCGGAATCAGCGCGACTGGTTGGCTCGCCCGGCTGGCTGATTGCGGCCTGGGTCCTCGCCGGCGTTTTGACCATTACCGGCGCGCTTTGTTGCGCCGAGCTGGCGGCCATGATGCCGAAAGCGGGCGGCCAGTACGTTTTCCTGAGCGAAGCCTATAGCCCGCTCTACGGTTTTCTTTTCGGCTGGGCCATTTTCCTTGTCATTCAGACGGGCACGATCGCCGCGGTTGCGGTGGCCTTCGCAAAGTTTCTCGGCGTCCTCGTGCCTTCGGTGGCGACGAATAACTTTTTGGTCGCGCCCATTCATCTCGGCGGCGGCTACGCCATCAGTCTCTCCTCCGAGCAACTGGTGGCAGTCCTGCTCATTGTTCTCCTGACCTGGACGAACACCCGCGGCCTCCAATTGGGCAAACTGGTGCAGAACGTCTTCACCTTCGCCAAGACCGCCGCGCTTGTCGGGTTGATCGTGCTCGGCCTGGTCCTCGGCTGGAGCGCGACCAGCGCCGCCCGCTCCGCGGACTGGTGGAACCCGGTCGCGAATGGCTGGGACCCGCAAACGGCGCAACCCGGTTTTGCCTTTGTCGGCCTGCTCGCCTTCGTCATGCTCCTGGGCAAAGCCATGGTCGGGCCGCTCTTTGCGCAGTCGGCCTGGAACAATGTCACCTTCACCGGGAGCGAGGTGCGCGATCCCGGACGAACGCTGCCGCGGGCGCTTCTGCTCGGCTGCGCCATCGTGGTCGTGCTCTATGTCTCGGCCAATCTCGCCTACGTGGCCACCCTCTCCCTCCCCGAGATCCAGGGGGCGCCCCAGAATCGCGTGGCGGTCGCGGCCATGGAAAAATTGATCGGGCCTGCCGGCACCATCCTGATGGCGATTGCGATTATGGTCTCGACTTTTGGATGCAACAACGGGCTGATCCTGGCGGGCGCGCGCGTTTCCTTTGCCATGGCCCGCGACGGACTCTTCTTCGCTGCCGCCGGAACGGTGAACCGGAAGCATGCGCCCGCGGTGGCGCTGGCCGCGCAGGGCGTCTGGGCCTCGCTCCTTACCCTCCCGCGCACGGTGGTGACCGCGGCCGACGGCACCGTGACCTACGGAAACGTCTACACGCAGCTTCTGGAATACATCATTGCGGTGGACCTGGTTTTCTACGTGCTGATGGTGGCGGCCGTGATCGCGTTGCGGTGGAAACGCCCGGAAGCGGAGCGGCCGTATCGCACCTGGGGTTATCCAGTCGTCCCAATCATCTACATCGTCATCGCCACTCTCCTGATTCTGGATCTGGCCTATCTGGCGCCAACGACCGCCGGGATCGGCTTTGCCATCGTGCTAACCGGCGTGCCGGTCTATTTCGCCTGGCGAAAAAAGGCCAGGGCGAAGCCCTGACGCCCGGTAGCGGCGAACTCTGACCGCCGCGGAAAGCCGGATTTCCGGCGCAGTTCCCGGGTAGGGTGGGCATCCTGCCCGCCGAGCGCCGCATCCCTGCGGCGCGGTCTTTCGCGCAGAGGAAGTGCGTTCAGGCGAGACGCCTGAACCGGCGGGCGAGACGCCCACCCTACCCGGGAGAAAAAACCGGCCTCGTAGGATTGCGGCTATCCGCGGCGGGCGAGCAGCTTGTCGCGGCCCACCAGATAAAGCAGCGCGGACAGGACGAGGAAAGGAATCATGGCCAGCGCGCTGGCATACGGCCCGTTGAAGAACGGATTGTTCGCGGTTGACCATTCTTCCACCCGGCGGCTGAAGAGCGCGAGAGTCGGGACGCCCGCCATGAATGCGATCACGATCCCGGCCAGCGCTCCTCCCGCAATGTAACCGGAGGCGAGGAGAACCCCGGGGCTCTTGTCGCCTTCCGCCACCAGTTGTTCCTCGGTCAGGTCGTGCCCGCGGAATTTTTCGCGGCGCAAATAACGATCGACCAGTCCGCGGATCAGGCCGCCGGCGAGGATGGGGGTGGAAGAGGAGATGGGCAGGTAAACGCCCACGGCGAACGCGAGGGAGGGAATGCCGCTCATCTCGAGGATGACGGCAATCATGACGCCGAGAAGCACCAGGCCCCAGGGAAGTTCGCGGCTCAGGATGCCCTTGATGATGTAGGACATGAGGGTGGCCTTGGGCGCGTCGAATTTTTCCACTGCGCTTCCATCTGGCCGGGTCTGGTAGGTGCCGTTGATGCCGGGATCGACCAGGTAAACCGGGCGGCCGCTGTCGTCGACGAGGAGGCGCTGGGCCGAACCGCCCGAGGCGGGATGGTGATAGAAACCGCGGTAGGTCGCGTTGTCGTCAGCGGCCTGCGGACCTTTCAAGGTTTCCGGCGGGCCAAGCTGGGCGGGATCGACCCGGAGATCGGCCGGGATGGAGGAGAGTCCGGCCACCGGGACATAAACCGTGGAAGCGTCATTCAATTTCAGGAGGATGGGGCCAAGCATCAGGGCGGATGCGAGCGCGCCGATGAGGATGGCGATCTGCTGCGAACGCGGGGTGGCGCCGACGAGGAAGCCGGTCTTGAGGTCCTGCGAGGTGGTGCCGCCGTTGGAAGAGGCGATGCAGACGATGCCGCCGATGGAAAGGGCGGTGACGAAATAGTTCGGGCCGGTCCAGCCCACGAGAAGGAAGACGAGGCAGGTCAGGAGGAGAGTGGCCACGGTCATGCCGGAGATGGGGTTGGAGATGGAACCGATCTCACCGGTCAGGCGCGACGAGACCGTGACAAAGAGAAAGCCGAAGGCGACCACGAGGAACGCCCCGAGGAAATTCCAGTGCAAGCCGAGCTGCGGCATCGACATCATGATCGCCGATGAGGGCGAGGCAGCCGATCACCACCACTTTCATGGAAAGGTCGCGGTCGGTCCGCGGCGTGTCGGCCTTCGTCTGCATGGGAGCCCCGCAAATCGCGCAGACCGCCACGGAGCCCGTGCCAGATGGTGGGAAGCGAACGGAAAAGGCTGATGATGCCGCCGGCGGCCACGGCGCCCGCGCCGATGTAGAGGACGTAGGCGCCGCGGATGTCGTTCGGTCCCATCTCGCTGATCGGCATGGTGCCGGGAGGGACGACGCCGACGACCCGTTCGCCAAAATATTTGATCATCGGGATGAGGACGAGATAGGCGAGCACGCCGCCCGCGCACATGATGGAGGCGATGCGGGGCCCGATGATGTAACCGACGCCGAGAAGCGCGGGCGACGCCTCGATCGCGACGGAACCGGCGGTGTAAGGCGCGCCGAAAACTTTTTCCGGGGTGTCTTTCCAGGCCTTGAACGCGCCCATGGCGCTTTGGTAAAGCAGGCCGATCCCGAACCCGGTGAAGATGGTTTTGCCGCCGCCGCTGATTTCTTTCGTGTCGGCCGCGGCCGGCGCTTCCTCCCGCCCTTCCGGATCGTGCGCGGCAGCCGCCTTGAGCACCTCGGCGCAGGCCGTCCCTTCGGGATATTTGAGCAGCGCCATGCTGTTCGACAATGAGCGCCCGGCGCAGCGGCACCATCATGAGGATGCCGAGCAGGCCACCCAGCACCGCCACCAGCATGACCCGGGTAAACTCGAGGTCGAAGCCAAGGATCATGATCGCGGGCATGGTCACGCCCACGCCGAAAGCGATCGATTCACCGGCAGACCCGGCCGTCTGGGCGATGTTGTTCTCGAGGATGGTGGCATCGCGGCGCAGGCGCAGCTTGGAGAAGAGCCGGAAAAGAGTGATGGAAATCACCGCCACGGGAATGGAGGCGCTCACGGTCAGGCCGACCTTGAGGACGAGGTAAAGCGAGGAGGCGCCGAAGATCATCCCGAGCAGCGTCCCGACAATGACCGGCACCGGGGTCAGCTCGGCGACCCGGCGTCCGGCCGGGATAAAGGGCTTGAAGACGGCGAGGAAAGGGTTGGACGGCTTGGACCCGACGCGATCGGGATATTCGAAGGGTGGGTTGGTGGGGTTCACGTGCTTCTTCTTCGTGGGAAGGGCGCATCTTGCGCTGGTCTGACGGAGGATTGCAATCCCCGCCCGAAAACGTTTTCATCGCATCCGCTCCGGCCGTAGCGTGCGAATCGACTGAGAAGGAAATATTTATGACAGAAAGCAAACAGGGCGGAAAATTGGACAAGCTTATCGAGAGCCTGAACGGTGACCTGGCCCGCGAATACCAGGCCATCATCACCTATATTCAATACGCGGCCTCCGTCACCGGCCCCTACCGGCAGGAACTGAAACAGTTTTTCACCGCCGAGATACCGGACGAGACGATGCACGCGCAATTTCTGGCCGACAAGATTTCGGCCCTGGGCGGCGTGCCCGCGGTGGCGCCGGAGAAGGTGGAGCAGGAGACCGACACCAAGAAGATGTTGGAGAACGTGGCGAAAGCCGAGCGCGCGGCGCGGGACAACTATTCCCGGCGCGCGGAAGAGGCCAAGGAAGCCGGCGAACTCGCCCTCGGCACCCGCCTCGAGTCGATGGCCGAGGACGAATCGGGGCACCTCGACGAGACGTTGAAGATCCTGCACGGCTGGCGTTAGACAGACCCGCGGGAAACATGCCCGGGTTCCGCATTTCCGAGGTCAATCACACCGGGATCACGGTCTCCAATCTCGAGCGTGCGCTCGCTTTCTGGCGGGATGTGCTCGGGTTCGAGCTTTCGCATCGGCCGCACCAGACCGGATCGCTGGCGAGTGAGATCACCGGTGTGCCAGGGGCGGAGATTGCCATCGCGGTTCTGAAGGGCGGCGGACACCGGATCGAGTTGCTCGAATATCTCGCCCCGCCGGAGCGGAAGCATTACCGACCCCGCCCATGCGATGTCGGCTCGGTCCATGTCGCCCTCGTGGTGGACAATCTCGACGCCCTCCTGGCCACCATCGCCGCCGCCGGCTGGCAGGCCGCGGGGCAACCCCAAACCCTGGCGGCCGGGCCCAACGCCGGGCGGCGGGTCGTCTATGTGCGCGACCCCGACGGGACCACGATCGAATTCATGGAGCTGCCGCCCGAGCCGACGGATTGATGTTCCGCCGGCGGCGGATTGTTTCTTTCCTCCGTTCCTGATTCATTCTTCTCCATGGCTGCGCCGCTCACCGATTCGTTTTCCGCCGAGGAAGAGTTCGCCCGGGAACAGGATCGCGTGGATCCGCTCCGCGCTTTCCGCGAACGTTTCCATCTGCCGTCGGGCGAGAATGGCCAGCCGCTGATTTATTTCGTCGGCAATTCCCTCGGGCTGATGCCGAAAACGACGCGGGCCGAGGTGGAACAGGAACTGGAGGATTGGGCCAGGCTCGGGGTCGACGGTCATCTGCAGGCGACCACGCCCTGGTATTCCTCGCACGAGACGGTCCGGGAGCCGCTGGCCCGGCTGGCGGGCGCGAAGCCGGCGGAGGTCGTGGCCATGAACACGCTCACGGTCAATCTCCACCTGCTCATGGCCACGTTTTACCGGCCAACGAAAGAGCGCTGGAAGATCCTGATGGAGGAGCCGGCGTTCCCTTCCGACACCTACGCGGTCAAATCGCAACTGCGGCATCACGGTTTTGATGAGGAGACCGGCGTGGTCATTGCGCGGTCGGAAGGGGGACAAATTGAGACCGGCGTGTTCGAGGAGTTGCTGGAACGGCAGGGATCCGAGATCGCGCTTGTTCTGCTGGGAGGCGTCAATTTTTTCACGGGACAATTCTTCGACGTCCCGCGGATCACGGCAGCGGCCCAACGGCAGGGCTGCGTCGTGGGCGTGGACCTGGCCCACGCCATCGGCAACGTCCCGCTGGCGTTGCACGATTGGAACGTCGATTTCGCCGCCTGGTGTTCCTACAAGTATCTCAACTCGGGGCCGGGCGCGGTGGCGGGCGCCTTCATCCACGAACGGCATGCGACCAACCGCGAGCTGCCCCGGCTGGCCGGCTGGTGGGGGAACGACCCGGCGACGCGGTTTCGCATGCAGCTCGAGCCGGAATTCATCCCGGTCGCCTCGGCTGACGCCTGGGCCGTGAGCAATCCGCCGATCTTCTCGCTCGCGCCCCTGCGTTCCTCCCTGGCCATCTTCGATGCAGCCGGGGGGATGAAAGCGCTCCGCGAAAAATCGGAGAAGCTGACCGGCTACCTTCAGTTCCTGCTCGAGCAGGGAGGGGCGACGAATTACGAGGTGATCACGCCGCGCGCGGCAGAGGCGCGCGGGGCCCAGCTCTCCATCGTGGCCCGGGAACGGCCGCGCGAGTTGTTCGAGGAACTGGAACGAGCCGGGGTCCGCTGCGATTTTCGCGAGCCAAACGTGATCCGGGTGGCGCCCGCGCCGCTCTACAACACCTTTCACGAGGTCTGGCGTTTCGCCCGGATCCTCGCCCAACACTGAAAAACCTTCAGCGCGGACGGCAAAGCTTGTCGGCCAGCTTCTCGGCTTTCTCGTTGCCTTCCCTGGCGGAGAGGCTTCCCACCACGCGTGAACCGGCGCCGTCGAGCTTGATGATGATAAAGGTTTCCAGCCGCGTTTGCTTGGCGTCATCCGCGCTCGACATCATCCGGTAGATGATCCCGTAGGGGGCAAAACCGGTGGCGGTGCGATAGCCGCGCCATTGCACCACGTTGTTCGCTTTCGCCGGGAACTGGCCGGGGCAGCGCGAGAGCGTGTCACTCATCAGGTCGGTCTTTTTTCGTGCGTAAACGAGGTTGATCCAGCTCCGGAGATCGCCGCCCTCGTGGATCACTTTGTAGCCGCCGAGCCCGGGAAAATGATGTTCGAACCCATCAATCTCGGCCTCGGGATCCTTCGCGGAATCGTAGACCACCTTTGCCTTCTTCGGATCGGTGGTGGTGAACTCGGAGGCCGGTTTCTGGGCCAGGGAGACCACGGCGGAAAGCAGGACAAGCACGCTGGTGGAGAGGAACGGCTTCATGCCGGTGATGTTCCCGGTTTACAAGGCCCGCGGCAATGCTCATCGTGCGGAATCGTGGTCACCGGTCGCTTCCTCTCTCTCGGCCTGCTCTTCCTTCTCGGTTTGGGCGGGGCGAACATGGTCCGGGCCGAGCGCGCCTGGGAAACGTTCGAGAATTGCGCCCTGGACCGGAACGATTCCAACGATGGCGACAGCTTCCACGTGGTCTGCGGAAAGAAGCGGCTTTATCTCCGCCTTTATTTTGTGGACTCGCCGGAAACCGACGGACGGTATCCCGACCGCGTCGCGGAGCAGGCCAGGGAGTTTGGTGTCACCTCGGCGGAAGCGATGGAGATCGGGAAGGCGGCCACGATGTTTACCCGGGAAAAACTCGGCGGGCCGTTCCGGGTCATCACTCGATTCGAGAACGCGAAGGGGGGAAGCGATGATCGGCGGTCCTTTGCCTTTGTCCTGGGACCGTCGTGGGATCTGGCGGAGGAGCTCGTCGCGAACGGTCTCGCCCGGGTATACGGGAAGGAATCGGAAGCGCCGGGCATGCCGAGCACGCGCGCCTATTGGGCGAAAGCTGGAGCGGATAAGGAACTCAGCACGCGCGCAGAAACTCGGTGGCTGGGGGATCAAAAGCGGCCGGCTGGCGACGCGGGCCGGCGGTCGCGAACAATTTGATGGCGACGCTTTCGCCAATTTCTTTCGGCCGTCCGCGCGCGCCACGGGGACGGTCGCAGCCACGCCGGCCGCGGTCATGCAGCCGCGCACGAGCATTGCCGGGATCGGAAATGGCACCTCGGCACCGGCCTCCGCCGGCGAGACGGGCCATGCGGCCGCGCCCTCGTCCGGTGGGCGGTTGAATCTGAACACCGCCACGGAGAAGGAGCTGGAAGCGTTGCCGGGCATCGGGCCGGAGCTCGCCAAAAGGATCGTGGCCGGCCGGCCCTATCGCCGGGTCGAGGAGCTGGGTCGCGTCAAGGGGATCGGCGTGGAGAGGGTGGAAAAGCTCCGCCCGTATTTCGAGTAGGCCTTAGAAGATCGTGACGGGGGTGTTCACCGTCACCATCTCCTTGATCCGCGCGGCGTCCCAGTTGGCCGTGCGAATGCAACCGTGGCTCCCGGCGCGCCCGATCGTTTCCGGGTTGTTCGTCCCATGCACGCCGATGCCCGGTTTGTTCAGGCCCATCCAGAGCACACCCACCGGGTTGTTCGGCCCTGGCGGGATGTTGTGAAAATCCTTGGTGCGCACGCCGTGATTGAGCACGCCCTCGTCGTGCCGGAACCAGGGGAGGGTGGCGATGCCGAGAATCTTCCATTCGCCCTTGGGCGCCGGTAATGATTCCGAGCCGGGCGTGATCGGAAATTCCGCGATCAATTTGTCGCCTTCATGAATCTCGAGGAAGCGCTCCGTGGTATCGATCCGGATGGAGCGGCCGGCCAGCGCGGGATTGGCGGGAATGAATCCCTCGGTCAGCTTCTCGATCTCGAACGGGCGCACATTTGGGACAATGACGGTGTCGCCGGGCTTGAGCGCGTCGAGGTTCGACTGCCCGTTCAGCTTGCGCAGAAAGTTCTCCGCAGCGTGGAACCGCTCGGCCGTGTACTCGAGCAGGGAGCCGTAGGGCAGGGCCTTGAGCTTTGCCTGTTCGCTCGGCTCGCCGGGCGAAGGCCCGACAAACTGGAGCGCTTCCTCCGGGATGACGAACTGTACGTAGGCGTGCGGCACTTCGCGGAGCAACTCCTGGTCGACCGCGCCGGTGAGCGGTTTCCCATGGGCGCGCTTGTAGGCGACGAGCGCTTTCCGGAAAAACTCGCCCATGCGGCCGTCGATCTTGCCCGGGCCGAAGCCGGCGTTATCGAGAAAGATCTGGAGCCGCACACTGGTTTCCTCGTCGTAATTCGGCAGGGCCACCAGGACCCGCGGGGTCGGGCGCGGGGTTGGCGCCACGGGCGCCAGCGGCACGGCCCGCCGGATTTCCTGCGCTCCCGCGCCGGTCGCGAGGAGCAGAAGCAGGGCGAACGCAAGGCGGTACATCCACTTTCATCCACTGCCCGGGCGCGATGTGCAAATGCGCTGATCAAAAGTTGGGCCTGACTTCGGCGGCCGGACTCTGTTTAGTCGCGGGGAGATGGCCCTGAGCACAGACAGCATTCTCGACGCCGCGGTGGGCATGATCCGGCGGCTGGCGCCCGGGCTCCGGGGCGATTTTCTCGATGTCGGGGCCGGGCACGGACGCCTGATCGAACGGGTGCGTGGGGAGTTCCCGGTCACGGCGCGGGCCTGCGATTACCGGGCGGACCTGATCACGCGCAAGGGCCTGGGCGAGGGGATCACGGTGGACGTGGTCAACCTGAACGAGAACAGGCTGCCTTATCCCGACGCTTCCTTCGACCTGGTCACCTGCACCGAGGTGATCGAGCATCTCGAGCAGTATCGCGGGCTCCTGCGCGAGGCTTTCCGGATCCTGAAACCGGGCGGGGTGTTCGTCCTGACCACGCCCAACATCCTCAACCTGAAATCGCGCCTGCGCTTTCTTGGCTTCGGTTTCTTCAATCTCTTTGGACCGCTCCGCTTCGACGACGACGATATCGAGAACCCGAGCGGGCACATCAATCCGGTGGGTTATTTTTACATCGCGCACGCGCTCCGGAACGCCGGGTTCCGGACGATCCGGGCCGGGATCGACCGCCGCCAGCGCCTTTCCCTGGTGGCGCTGATAATTCTCTGGCTGCCGCTGCGCCTGGTTTATCACGCCGCCCTGGCCAAGGAACGCCACCAATACCGCACCCTCACGCCGGAAAACCAGCCCTACGTCGAGGAAGCCAACAGCACCGACCTGCTCCTCGGACGAACCCTCGTGGTCGGCTGCCGCAAGGAATAACGGCGTGGAGGGTGGTGTTTGGGACAGGATTAACAGGATTTACAGGATGGATGGAGGAACAGCATCACCCTTCGAATCCTGTCAAATCCTGGTTCCTCCTCTGCGCCCTCAGCGTCTCTGCGGTGAACCTGCGGCCCGGCCTGCTCCCAGGCTCGACAGAGTCTCGCCCCACCGATATGCGCGCACCCCTGCCTTTCTCCTCAAATCCTGTTCAATCCTGTAAATCCTGTCCCCCCTCTGTGTCCTCTGCGCCCTCTGTGGTTAATTTCACCGGCCCGGCCTGCTCCCAGGCTCGACAGAGTCTCGCCCGACCTTTCTTCCCTTTGCCTTTGCCGCGGAATTCCCTGAAATTGCCGGCATGCTTACCTTCGGACTCACCCGAGACGCGGCCCAGGCGAAGCGGGACAATGTTCTCCTGGTCGATCATCCGCTGGCGGCGGCAAAGCTTACCGTGCTCCGTTCCAAGTGGACGGAGCCGCGGGAATTCCGGCGGAACCTGCACGAGCTGGCGCTGATCCTTTTCTGGGAAGCAACCCGGTCGTGGGCGGTTAACCCGGTGGAAGTGCAAACGCCGTTGCGCGAATGCAGCGGCTCCGTTCTCCAGCGCGAAGTGGTCCTTGTTCCCATTCTCCGCGCCGGCCTTGGCATGCTCGACGGCATCACCCGCGTGGTCTGCGACGCCACCATCGGACATCTCGGGATTTATCGCGACGAAATCACGCTCAAACCGGTCAGCTATTTCACCCGCCTGCCGGAATCGCTCGCGGACGCCGAGGTGGTGCTGCTCGACCCGATGCTGGCCACCGGCAACAGCGCGGTGGCGGCGGTGGAATCACTCAAGGTGCGCGGGGCGCAGTCGATCCAGCTTCTTTCCGTCGTGAGCTGCGGGCCGGGCCTCGACCAGTTGCATGACACCCATCCCGACGTCCGGGTGGTGACGTCGGCGATTGATCCCGAGCTGGACGACCGTGGATACATCGTGCCGGGCCTCGGCGATGCGGGCGACCGTTACTTCGGCGTGGTCTGATGACGGGGCTTCGCGTTCTTCTTATCGTCGTCTGCCTGGCCGGCCTGGCCGTTCCCGCTCAGGCCAAGGATGAGAAATCCATTGCCGGGTTCACCAAGGCCATGCTGGAGATGGCGCCCGGGATTGATCCCGCGGAGGCCGCGCAGGTTTCGCTGATCTCGCACCGCGAATCGCGCCGGCTGGCGAAGGAATACCGGGTGGTCGGCCCTTCCGTTTTCCAGAATTTTCTCATCCACGTCGGCGCCCGTAAGAAAGGTTTCTGTTTCCACTGGGCCCGCGACATCGGCGCCAAACTGCGCGAGCTGCCGCTGGAGACCCTCGAGCTGCACTGGGGGGCGGCCGATGCCGGGACCCGCCTCGAGCATAACGTCGTCATCGTCACCGCGCGCGGCCAGAGCATCTACCAGGGTTACGTGATTGATGGCTGGCGCAACGCCGGCCGCCTCTGCTGGTGGCCGGTCTGGAAGGATCGGTTCCGCTGGAAGGAAGACCGGGCCGAGACCGCCTGGTTGCAGAAGAGCGGTCCGATTCCCGCGACCGCGGCGCGCTGATCCCGCTTTCCGGGCTTGCCTTGCCCGCCCCGGGCCGTTGAAATCGCGGCCATGGCCGACGAACGCCCGCGCATCCAGATTTTCGAGCCTTTCGGGGAGGCCTTTACGCTGACGAAGCGGATGCTTTTCCAGCCGTTCGATCTCACGAAATGGCTCGTGGTCGGTTTTGCGGCTTTCCTTGCAAGTTTTCTCGGCGGGCTTGGCGGCGGGGTGAATTTCAAGCGTTCCCGACCTCGATCACCCGGAGATCCGGGCGCGCACCGAGAATTTTACCCTGCCCGACGTGCAGGAATGGCTGCCCTGGCTCCTGGTGGCTTTCGTCGTCGGCCTGATCATCCTCGCCGTCCTCGTGACACTCTGGTGGCTGGGCTCGCGCGGGCAGTTCATTTTCATCGATTGTGTGGTGAAAAATCGCGGCGCCATCCAGGAGCCGTGGCGCGAGTTCAAAACGGAGGGGAACAGCTTCTTCCTCTTTCTCCTCGGTCTGATCGGGGTGAGCCTCGTGGCCGCCCTGATGTTTCTCGGGCCGATGATTTTCCTGCTCGTCCGTTTCGTGAAGGACAATCCCCTGGTCTGGATTCCGGCCGGGCTGTTGATCCTTCTTTTCCTGCTTTATTGCTTCGCGGTTTTTGTCCTGACGCAGTTCATGACGCCCATCATGTACCGGCAGCGGTGCCGTGCCATGACCGCTTTGCGCGAGAACATCGCCCTCGTCTTCCGCCACCCGGGGACGATTCTCCTCTACTGGCTTTTCCTGATGGTCCTGAGCATCGCCGCCACCATGCTCATTTGCGCCCTGACCTGCCTGACCTGCTGTGTCGCCGCCATTCCCTACATCGGCACGGTTTTGCTCCTGCCGATTCACGTTTTTTTCCGGGCCTACCATCTTCTCTTCCTGCGGCAGTTCGGCCCGCAGTTTGACGTCTGGGCCGGGCTCACGCCGCTGCCCGCGCCCGCCCCGTGGCTCCGGCCCCGCCGACCGACCAGGCGCCGCCTCCGCTCCCGGCCTGACCCGGTTCAGCCCGCGGTGGTCGCCCAGAATGCCCGGAAAGCGTTCGGCCAGCTGCGGTCCACCACTTTTTGCCGCGCCCGCGCCGCCATCTCCCGGCGCCGTGCCGGGTCTTCTGCGAGGGTCCGGATGGCCCGGGCGAAATCGTCCGCGTCGTGCGCTTTCGTGACGAGCCCGTCCACGCCGTTTTCCACCAGTTCTTTCGGCCCGCCGAGGTCGGAGACAACCGCCGGGAGACCCGAAGCCTGCGCTTCGAGGATGACGTTGCCGAAGGTGTCGGTGGTGCTGGGAAAGACGAAGATGTCGGCCGAGGCGTAGGCGGTGGCCAGTTTGTCGCCGGTAAGGTAGCCGGTGAAAATCGCGCCGGGCAGTTGCTGGCTGAGTTCCTGCCGGAACGGGCCGTCCCCCACGAAAAGAAGCGTCGCTTCCAGGCCGCCCGCCTGCAGTTTTTCGAACGCCTCCGCGAGGATGGCGAGATCTTTCTCCCGCGAGATCCGGCCGACATAGAGGAGCCGGATTCCCGGGGCCTTTTTCCAGAACCCGGGATCGCGCCGGTCGGGATGGAAAAGCTCCGTGTCGATGCCGCGCGGCAGGATCTTCAATTTTTCCGGGGCAAAACCGCGCTGGACCCAGCTTCGGCGGTATTGCTCGGAATTGACGTAAACGATATCGAACTGCCCGTAGAACCAGCGCATGTAGGTCCAGGCCAGGCTTTCCAGGAAACTGTCCTCGGTCAGGATGCGGATATACTCGGGGAAATCGGTGTGATAGATGCCGCTGCTCCGCAGGTTCAACATCCGGGCCGCGAGCGCGCCGGTCAGGCCGACCGGCCCGGGGGTGCTGATGATGATTTCGGTGAAGCCCTCGCGCTGGACGTAATCGAGGATCTGGAGAATCGGCGGGAAACTGAGCTTTTGCAGTTCGTACTCCGGGAGCTCGAACTCGCCGATCGGGCGGAAATTTTTCAACGGGATGTCGGTAATGCCGATTTCCTTGCGTGACGTGACGACGACGAGGGTTTCGCCGGCGGCGGCGCCTTCGGCGGTCATCTTGCGGATGGTGGTGGCGACACCGTTCACGTCGTCGAGCGTGTCCGTGAACCAGGCGCGCTTATGGTTTTGCAGCGAGGCGGGGATTTTTCCGGAAAGAGCCGTGCAGATTTCCCGGAGCCAGCGGCGCGAGGGGGCCTGGCTGTGAAAGCCGTAGATGTAAGGGGCGAGGATGACCAGGATCGGGACCACGCCACTGAGGGCCTGGATGGCCTCGAGCAGGTTGCCGCTGCGGATCTGGATGATGAACTTCTCGAAGAGGCGAAAGGCGAACTGCTCGCTTACGAGGTTGGCCATGAGAAAGGCGCGGCGCTCCTGTTCGGGAATGGCTTTGACCTCCCGCGCCAGCATCCGCTTCGTCTCCACGCGGGCGAAGTAACCGGAAAGCTCTTTCCAAAGGGAGACGTTGGCCGGTTTGGCCAGCTCAAAAAGTTTTCCGGAGAGAATGCCCTCGGCGACGAAGGAAGCCTTCTCGCGCAGGCTGAACTCCGTCGGGTCGCGCCCTTCCATGAACCGGGAAAACATCTGGCTGACGAGGTTCGCTCCCGGGCCCATCTGGCTGGTGAAGCGTGCCTCGATGAAGAGGGAAAGCGTCTTGTAAAAGCCGTGGGCCAGGGCGACGGGAGTGCCTCCCTCGCCGCGGATTTCGCAGTCCCCCCGCTGGACGGCGGCCAGGAAATCGGCGGGCCGCGTGGCCGGGCCGGCGGTTTCCGTGAAGGCGGAGGCGAGGAAAACGCCGCCATGGTCGTCCGAGCCGGCGGTGAAGATTTTTCGCCACGGCTCCGGGTGGGTCGGGGCGAACCCGTGGCGATTTGCCATTTCCTCGATCTTTTTCTCCGTCAGACCGCCGAGCAGGTCACGGGCGATCTCGCTCAGGAGGGCGTCGCGCAGTCCGTTCAGTCCCTCGAAATGCTTGAAGAGCAGGATCAGCTTCTCGAGGTGGGCCGCTTCCAGCTTGCCGTTGATGCTGTAGAGGGGATGGGCCACGGCGTGCACGATCCCTTCCGTCTGCAGATACCCCTGGAGATCGAAGATGTTCTCGCGCAGGCGCGCGATCTCGTTGTGCTGCCCTTCCGTGATCCCCCAGGCAAGGAGGTTGATCTTGCAGGGGTCCTGCGGGAAAAACGTCGTGATCTGCTCGCTCAGGAAGGTGTCGGGATGTTCTTCCAGACGCAGGCAGCCCTCGATCGAGTCGTGGTCGGTGATGGTGACGAAATCCATTCCCCGTTCCTTGAGCCGGGCATGGATCTCGGCCGGATCGGTGAAGCTGTCGGGGAAATCGAACCGGCGGAAGAGCCACTCCTCCGAGCGGGCGCTGTAGCGGGAATGGACCTGGAGATCGCAACGGCTCATGGCTCAGTCCGAAAGGAGGCGCTGCTGCTGGATCCATTCGCCATAGGTGGTGACCTCGCGGCCGCCGGCGGCTTCGTCGATCAACCGGGTGACCTGTTGCCAGACGGGCGGGTGGGCATGGTCGGTGGGATGAAGGCTGATGCGCAGGAGGGGCCGTGTTTTGGTCACGGTATAAAGGGCGCGGTTCCAGCCGCGGCTGACAACGCGGCGCCAGCCGCTGCGGACGCTGTAGACGAGTGAGGGCGAGGGGTAATCGCGCCGGGTGCGCAGGTCGCGCACGCTGCCGAGACGCGTGGTGTACTCCATCTCGGCGTCGCGCGCGGCCGCTTCCGCTTCCGTTCCAAGAAGCCAGGCGGGCGCGATAAAGCCGCGCGGTTCAAAACCGAGCCGGCGAAACTCTTCCCGGGCGGTCGTGATGCGCCGGAACGCCTCCGCATACGAGAGATCGTAGAACTCCCCCTCGTCGTCGGTGTAAAAGCGGGTGATCAATTTTTGCCAGGGAGTTTCGCCCGGGTGCCGGGCGCGCTCATGAAAGTAGCCGTGAATGACCACTTCGTGGCCTTCCTCCTGCAAACTCTGCAGCCAGCTCGCGAAAGCGCGGTCGTCGCTGATGGCGCCGCGGTGATGGTAATTGGGCACCACGAGAAGCGAGCAGGAGGAGACCCCGCGGCGTTTGAGCTCGCCCAGGATGGTGGCCGCCGTTTCCCGGGTGCCGGGGGCGACGTCATGCAGCGAGACCACCAGGGCTTCGCCCCGTTCCGCCACGGGCACCGGAAGAACTGCAGTGGCGATGGCGGACGTCATCGGCGCGAATCTCCACGCCGCCTACTCGGGCGACAAGCGTAAACGGACCCGGCCGCCCCCCATCTTCTCAATCTCACGAAATTCCTCCGGCGCGACCGGCTGCACGGAAAGACGGGCCAGGCGAAGCAGGGCCATGCCGCTGAGCTTCCTGCTGGCCTTGATGGCGTCGAGGGGGACGGCCTCTTTCAGGCCGGCCAAAGGCGCCAGCTCCACCGCGCTCCAGTCGCCCTCGCGGGCGGTGGGATCGGGAAAGGCGGGCCGCGCCACCCGGGCAATGCCGACGACCGCCTTCTCGCTGACGCTGTGATAGAAAAGAACATCGTCGCCGCGTTTCATGGCGCGAAGATGGTTGCGGGCGGAAAAGTTGCGCACCCCGGTCCAGTCGGTGCGTTTCTCCCGCACCAGGTCGTTCCAGGAGTAGGTTTCCGGTTCCGATTTCACGAGCCAGCACTGTTTCACCGGCCCAGCTTGCCGGGACGCGCGGCCGGAGACAATCCCGGCGATTCGACAAGTGGGCGCTCCTGTTTCAAGATGCCGCAGATGACCGCGCCACCATTCATCACCTTTGAAGGCTGTGAAGGCTGCGGCAAATCGACCCAGGTCAAACGGCTGGCCGCGCGTTTGCAGGCGGCGGGGGTGCCGCTTCTCCTCACCCGGGAGCCCGGCGGGACGCCGCTCGGCGAGGCGATTCGTGAGCTGCTTCTTTTTACGCCAAAAGGAGCCGCCATCTCGGCCGAGGCGGAAATTCTTCTGTTCGCCGCCAGCCGGAGCCAGCTTGTCCGGGAAGTGATCGAGCCGGCCCGGGCCCGGGGGGAATGGGTCATCTCCGACCGGTTCCACGATTCCACCACCGTTTACCAGGGAGCGGCGCGTCGCCTCGCCGGGGAGGCGGTCGCGCGCATCAACGCGTTCGCCGTGGGCGAGTGCGTCCCGGACCTGACGCTTGTTCTCGATGTCGATGTGCAGACGGCGCGCGCGCGCATGTTGCGGCGGGTGCGCCCGGCCGGCCCGGCCGACCGCATGGAAGAAGAGCCGCTGGCGTTTCACGAGGAGGTTCGCCGGGGTTATCACGACCTCGCCACGCAGGAACCGGAACGCGTCCGACTGGTTGACGCCTCGGCCGCGCCCGGCGATATCGAGCACGAAATCTGGCGGCAGGTCACGGAACGTTTTGCGGTGCCGGCCGGCGCCGCCGGGGTCTGACATGGCGCTCACCCCGGCCGCGGCTCTCCAGTATCTTTCGCGCAGTCATGAGCGCGACCGCCTCGGACACGCCTATCTGATCAGCGGTCCGCCCGGGAGCGGGAAGAAGCAGCTCGCGGCCGAGCTGGCCCACGCGCTCAACGGCATTTCGCCCGGCACGGTTTTCAATGACAACACCGCCAGCGTTTACGTGGCGGAACCGCAGTCGAAATCACGCAAGATCGTGATTGAACAGATTCGCGGCCTTGAACATTTCCTCCAGTTGCGCTCGGATTCTGTGCGCAAGCTCGCCATCCTGATTGATGCCGACCGGATGCAGCCGCAGGCGGCCAACGCCTTCCTGAAGACGCTGGAGGAACCGCCGCGCGGCTCGTTGTTGCTCCTGCTCACGACGCTTCCGGAAGCCTTGCCCGACACGATTGTCTCGCGCTGTCTCGGGTTGCCGTTGGCGGCGCCGGCCGAACGCCGGCTCAGCGAGGAGGAGCAGGCGCTGGTCGCGTTGCTGGAGGAGGCCACGCGTGAACCGGGCCGCTCGGTGCAGGGCGCCTACGCGCTCGGCCAGGGGTTCCAACGGCTGCTCGGCGGCATCCGGCAGAACATCCAGGATGAGAACGCGGCGGCGCTGAAGCGGGATGAAACGCGCTACAAGAACACCACCGATGGCGCCTGGCTGGATGAGCGGGAGGATTACTACAAGGCGCTTTCCGAGAGCGCGTATATCGCCCAGCGAGCCCGGCTGGTGGAGGTTCTTTTTGCCTGGTGGAGCGACGTGCTCCGGGTCCGGAGCGGGGTGGATCGCCGCGAGCTGGAGGAAGCGCGGAGCGCGACCGAGCGGCTGGCGCAAACCATGGAGATTCCGGCGATCCTGCGTCGCATCAGACGGCTGGAGGAGTTGCGCGATCATCTCGGCCGCAACATCCAGGAAGCGCTGGCGCTGGAAACGGCCTTCCTGCGCGTTTTTGCGGCGGATTAACCGTCGCGCCCGCTCTTCACCGTGGCCATGGCGCCACCCGACCGTTCCCCGCCAAGGCGCAACGCCGCCGTGCCGGGAACCGGCAGTCGGTAGGAACGGTCAAACAGATTGGCCCGGCGCCATGTGCGCGAGGCGTGCCAGAGAAGGTAAAGCGCCATCAAGCCGGCCAGCGTTCCGCCCACGAGGAGCCAGCGCCGGGGAATGCGAATGCCCTCCTCGGTGATCGGCCGGGCGGGCGCGGCCGTGGCCGGCTGCGGCGGGGCGGGGAACCGCTGATCGCCCGGCAGGGGCGGCGCCTGCTGCGCCGGCAAAAGGGCGGCCAACCAAAGGAACAGCAAAAGGATCGCCCCGCCCTTTCGCGTCCGGTGAAGGAAGAGGCTCATGAATTGGTCACCCCGGTTTGCGACCGGCGTTGTTCCTCCAGCTCGAGCGCGATCTGCCGCAGACGCTCGGTCGTGGCGGCGAGACAGCCGCGGATGGCCTCCGGCCAGCGCGCGGCGGTCACGTCCTCCCGGGCTCCTGCGAGAATGGCCCGGAGGTCTTCTTCCTTCAGATAATCTTCCAGCCCGTAACCGATCACGAGCGCCGCCTCGCGTTTCCCCGGCGCCAGTACCAGCAGCATATCGAAATTTTCCGGCCCGATGGAGGTCAGGGAACTGAAGCGCACGCGGTTGACCAGCCAAAAGGCATACTCGGTCACCGAACCGCCGGGCGGCGGATCCGCCACGAAAACCGAGAACACGACCTGCGGGAAACGTTCCTCGAACAGCTCGAGGTCGCGGCGCAGGCTGGCGATGTCGGCGAGATTCATGGCCTGCGACCGATCGGTCAGATGCGACGCATGCCGGGGGACGGCCCCGAACCGAAGATCAAGCGCGCGCAGGGTCAGGCGGCAGTGCGGACATTGCGGTTCGGCCGCGGGAAGAACCTGCGCGCAGGAGGGGCATTTCATGGTGGTGCTCGCGTCGCTTTCGGGATTGAGCCGTGCGGGGGCGGCGGTCCCTATATAGCGGGAACCGTGCGAGTCTGCATCTTTCCCCGGGAACGCCACGGTGGCCGACCGCAGGAATGGTAAAAAGGCGAGCGAGGGGGCCTGCGTTGTCGGGGAAGAGGCCGCGGCGGGAGTCTCAGGCCGTCATTTGCTTGCGCAAATGCTCAACCACCGGGCAATGCTCCGCCTGCGGACTAAAGAGAATGATCTCGGAATCCGCGCCGGTCCGCACCGAGTGGCCGGGTGGCCAGTAAAAAAGTTCGCCGGCCCGGACTGTTTCCTCTGATTTGTCTCCAAAGGTCACGGTGATTTCGCCCTCGAGGAGATAACCCCAGTGCGGCGACTGGCAGAGGTCCGACTCCAGGCCTTTCAGGAGGGGCGCGATGTCGCCTCCCGCCTTGAGCGAGAAATATTCGCCGGCCATTTTGCCGTAGCCGGTGGCGTCGCCGAAATCGAGGACCTGCCGGGCAACCGCGCCGGGGACGTTGATGCGGGCCGGGATATCATCTTTCGCGATCTTCATATGTCTCTGGATTCGGATTTGTCGGAGGCGCTGCGTGGGTGACGCAGAAATGAGGGAGGTCGAGCCGGCTCCCGCTGTCCACGGTTCAGGCGGTGGCCACGCCCACGACCATCTCGCATGGGCCGGCAAAGCCGTCTGGTCCTTCGAACTGCCGCAGTTCCTGCTCGATCTCCCGCCAGGTTTCTTCGCGTTCCGCTTCGCCCAGCCCGCTCATCATCTGGTGCAGGGCGCCGAACGATTCACGCTCGAAACGCACACACTCGTCTGCCGACGCAAGGTGAAGCGGCGCCGCCACCGTCCTGACCTCGCAATCGCGGAAACCGGCTTTTTCGTAGGCGGCGGTGAGCGCGCCCGGGCCACCGAGGCTGAACGGCCCGGGTTGGCCCGGCAACGGCGGCGGGAGGTTGGCCCGGCGGCGAATGATCCCGATGGGAATCGAGAAGAACCGGTTGTTCTCGGCGGTCGAATAAACGATCGCTCCGATCCGCCCGTCCGGCTTGAGCACACCGCGCATGCCCGTCAGCGCTTTTTGCTGATCGGGAAAATAGATCAGGCCCACGCGCGAGATGACGGTGTCAAACGAAGTCGGTTCCAGTTCGTCCAGCTTCTCGCCGTCGAGCACGCGCGTCTGCACGTTTTTGAACCCGGCTTTTTCCGCGTCGCGCGCCGCATATTCCAGGATGGCGGGCGAGATATCGGTGGCCAGGACGTGCCCGGAAGGGCCAACCCGGCGGGCCACCGCCAGGGTCTGTTCCCCGGCGCCGGCGGCGACGTCGAGCACCCGGCTGCCCTCTCCCACGCCCGCCATGTCCAGCATGGTCTCCGTGGCCGGGCCCAGCCACGCTGCAAGGGTCGGTCCCCAGCGATGCCAGGCCGCCGCCGCGACCTCCCATTGCTCGCGGGTCGTATTCTTGTATTTGACCGGATCGAACGCTGGCCGTGGATCAGTCATCCTACTCCTTCATCGTTTCGGGACGCCCCTCTGCGTGTGGGGCCACGCTGAAGACCTTATCATCCGCCCGCCGGTGGCGTTCGGAGGGACCGGCTTCCGTAGATCGTCTTGGGAGCTTTAAGTCTTAAGTGTTAAGTTTTAAGCGCGAAATCTGTGGCGTCCGCTCTCCCCGGCGGATCGGGGCCTGACAAATCAAGCGAACGTCCGGGTCGTTGCCTTAAAGCGCTGCGGTGTGTTCATCGCTTATGGGCAAGTGTGAAGTGGATCGGGACCTTCACCTCGGCCGGGGTGCCAGGCTTGAATCGCCACCTCGAAAAGGCTTCCAGCGCGGCGCCATCAAGCAGCTTGTTCCCCGTGCTCTTCAGCATGCGCGCGCCGCGCACTTTTCCCGTTGTCGTATCGACGACGAGCAGTACGACACCGCTGCCGGTAATTCCCTTCACCCGGGCCGCATACGGATAGATTGGTCTTGGCAGGCTGTTATCTCTCGCTGCCGCGATGGAAAGAGTCGCAAGTGAGAGGATCAGCACCAAACGTATGATCGGCGTCGTCATTCACCAGAAGGGACTGCCAACCATGTTGCCAGAATGACGACCCTGTCGCAAACGTTTGCGGGAGCGAGTGGGAGGCAGAGGTACGCCGCCTCGCCGACGAGGAGAAATGGAGGACATAATGGCTTGAGTGGCACGTGTTCGATCAGCGCTGCAGGGGATCGGAGGGACCTGCTTCCGCAGGTCCGCGGACGAACGGAAGTCGTCCGTCTTGGGAGCTTTAAGTTTTAAGCTCGAAATCTTTAGCCTCCGCTGCCCTTAGCGGATCGGTTCCCGACGATTCACCATTCACCATTCACGTTTGAAAAATCCGCCGGGGCCGGCGCACGCTAACGGCGCTGTCTGGTTTACCGCGTTGTCCGGCAAATGGACGTGACCAGCGCAGGTCGCGCTGTAGCGTCCGCTGTCCTCAGCGGACCCTCTGCACGGAGTAAAGAACGGGGGATTATATCGAATGCTTAAAGCATTCGATCGGAATTGGGGGCGGCCATCAGGGAAGCGAGGGTGACAGTGATGAGGTTCCGGGCTGCGATGCGCCGCGAACGCGCCGAAGGAAGGCAGAAAGGAGGCCGGAGCAGCTCTCGGAAGACCGGACGCGATCGCAGAGGGCACGACGTCAGGCTGCACGGTCATCAGGTCTGACCGCGAACCAATAGACCCAACCGATCAGGAACAGTTGCAGGGGAAGGCGAACCAGGAGGTAGCCTGGTCCGGCGGCGTGCCCGCCAAAATCGACGCGTTCCCAGGCGGCGTAAATATTCGAGGGGAAGATCAGCACCAGGAAAACGATCAGAGCCCGGCCGACGTGCCGCGACAGCGGGGTGACGAAAATGAGCACCGCGGCCAGCAACTCGAGGATCCCCGTGACATAAATCAATGGGAGGCGCGCCGGCACCCAGTCGGGAAGCATCAGCGTCATCTCCTGGGTCTTCAGGAAATGCCCGACGCCTGTAAACGCGAAAACCAGGGCGATGCCCGCCTTTCCCCTTAAAACTTTCGGAACCTTCAGAAACGCCAGGAGCCAGTAGGGCAACAGGAGCAACGCGAGAATGATGGACGATGTTCAGCATGCCGGGGCTTTATTTCAAAAAACCCGCACAAGCTCTGCCGTCCGCAGGCGGGCGCTTGCTCCGTTGCCTGCCCGGCGGTGAAGCGTTCATCACGTCAATGTAGCGCGGAGACGATCTGCCACAGAAAGCGGCCAGCGGTTCCGCGGGAGCGCCGGGTCAGGCCTGAAACCTGGCCGCTAATGCCTTGAGCGCTCCGTTCCAGGCGCGGTCAAACCACAGCCGTGCCTTGTCCCACTCCGGCGAATGTCCCCATCCGGTGTGAATGAGATGGACCTCTGTCGTGCCGTTCGGTTGCCCCGCGAAACTCACCAGGACATGCGTCGCCGGATCAGCTCCATTCATCGAATCGTCAAACATGTTCGGACCGATCCAGTCAAACCCGAGAAGCTTCTCGGGAACCAAAACGGTGATGCGACAGCCTGTCGTGCCACGATTCGGCGGCGCCGGGGGCGACTTCCAGAAGATCTCGTACTTGCCTCCGAGTTTGGGCTCAACGTCAGCACTGTCGGCGAGCCACGTGGCCAGCAGCTTCGAATCGGTGAAATGGCGAAACGCTTCGGCCGGCGAACATTTCAGGAGCGCGACGGCATGAATCACATTGTCCGCGTTTGAGTGCACCGAGGGGTTCTTCTCCATTCGCTCCGAGGCTTCGTTCAGACCAGTCATGCCCGCGAGCACGATCATACAGATCAGGCCATTGTTTGAGTAACATAATGTCCTGACGCGATGAAGTTCGGTTATGCCTACCGGGAGAAGGCCATGATGGTTGGTTGGTAGATACTCCTGCCATGATTTCATCTTGAAGCGTCGGTGGTGCCACGTGCGCTTTTTTGACGCCGGGGACGCAGCAGGAGCACGATGGCGCTGAGGCAGGCGAGACCAATAACCGCGTAACCGATCTGCCATGGCAGCCGTCTGGCGGCCTCGGGATACTCGTAGCTCGCCATGAACCCGAAGACGCAGAAACCGACGACGGCCAGCAAGACCAGCGTTCCGAGGACGCGCGGGAGTATTTGCATGTCAGTGACGAAGCAACGTGGCGCCGGCGCTCATGCTGCCGGCGACATGGATAAGAACAGCCGCCGGGGGAGATGGCGAGCTAAAATGTTTCGGCAGTTGCGCCGCCGCCCGGAGCCCAAACTTTAAGGAGTGGACCCTGCGGAAACGCCTCAAAACTCAGTCTTCCGCTTTCCCGGCATTGTCAGCTGGCGAAAATGAAATGTATTCGAAGAGTCCTTCTTCTCTTGCGCTGCCCACTGCGCTACCTCCTCAGCCGTCAGTTGGCTCTTGTAGCACTGCAGCGAAAGCATGGCCGTGCGCTCGTCTTCTTCAGAGAATCCAATGGAGACGTTTAGATACTGAGGAGCCACGGTGTTCAAGCCGACGCCAATGCTCTTCTTCAATTTCTCGTCGTCCTTCTGCTGCCAACCAAGATAGTAAAGAGGAAAGCGCTCGACCCACCCCTTGCTCAAGATCACCTCAGTCGTCATGTTCGAGACCATGCGGTGATCCGAGTGACCGGTATCGCCGTCCGGGCCGAAAGTCAGGATGGCATCCGGATTCAGCTCGTCGAATTTTGCCGCCAGAACGCGTTTCAACTTCGTCGATCGCTCGAAGTAAGCGCGGGTGCCATCCCTGGTATAATCGGTCGTGTCAAAGGCGTCGGTGAAGCCCAGGAAAATGGGCGGCTGAATGCCTAGCGCGGCGCAGGCACATTCGCTCTCGGATTGCCTCAGCTTCACCAGCGCGTCTCCTGTTGGGAACCCCGGTTTAACGCCATGTCTCCCGTCCGTCACGATGATCACGTAAACCTTGTTCGTCCTGCCGTACTTCACCAGCAATTGTGCGATCGCTGCTTCGTCGTCGGGATGAGCGACCACCGCGACCATGACATTGCGCTTCTCGGCCCCCTGCGTGGCAGAGGCGAGACTCATGCCCAAGGCGAGGGCAGCGATTATCGAAGTATTCATCGTGTGACCCTCCTGCGGGCGCGAACTAGTGTGATGCTGCAGGCCTCACGAGAGAGAAATGAGCGACCGCCACCGGGGTTGAGCGGGGCCTGAAGTGAATGCGATTCAGTCATCTGAAATACAAAGGCAAAGCGGTGAGCGGTTGCCTCCATCGCCTGGTGAGATGCGTTCTTGCGCTCACGATGCGGAAATAAACTCTTCCGGGGAGACTCCCGCCTGCCTGAGGGCGCCCGCGAGCGTGCCAATTTTGAGCTCACGGTGAGTCGGGATAACGCAACCTGCCGCACCGCGCCGCAGCACAACATGGCTCCCGCGCTGACGCGCAACCGAAAACCCGAGGCGCTCAAGCCGTCGAACCGCCTCAGCGCCAGAGATCCGCGGAAGTCTAGGCACGAGAAGCAGCCACTTCGAAGGTAGTGACCAGCGGCTGACCGGCCGCCTGCAATGGAAACTCCTCAAGGTAGAGCTCTGTCGCCTCGCGGAGATTTGCAATGGCTTCGGGCACGCTCTCGCCCTGTGTGGTCGAGCCTGTTTCGGGATTGAGGGCGATGAAGCCGCCCTCCTCCGCCGGAATCAAAACGGCTGTCAGAACCATAGTGCAGTGTCGATGGCGAGATGCTGCGGGTCAAGATCGCGATCTGGCTTCGAGCGTCAGCATCTAAAGAGAACAAGGTGAGCGACGGCGGACGACCGTGCCCGCAGTGTTACAGCGTTGCAGGCGGGGGGCGCGCGTCGCTCGGCGTGGAAAGGTGGAAGTCATCTCAAAAGTGAAGCGCAGAGCGGTCCGCCGTGCGCCCATGGCATGGTCAGGTCTTCGGCGACGCGACCACAGACTTTTTCAAGCGGTGATTCGCTCCCCAGGCGCCTCCTAGAATGCACACGATAAATAGTATGCCACCGTTGAAGTGCGCCGCGCCGGAAAGCATACGCAACAGAAAGGCTACACAGAAATACACAAGCAGCGCAACGCCGCAGCCGCGCCAGAAGCCGAACCGCGGCTCATCCTCCATATCCACGAAATGAACAGGGTGCTCCGCAAGGATCCGATCGGCCTCGGCTGCGCTTTTCTCGGGCACGCGCAGGAGCACCGCGCACATGCCTGCAGGCGCGAAAACCGCGGCAGCTTCGTGATCAAGGACCGCCGGGATACCCGCTGCCTCAAGCAGCGACTGCGCGAATCCGGCTTCACCTATGTTTTGGTAGCTGCGGAGCGTGATCATAAGGCCTAACGAGAAAGAGATGAGCCACCGCGCGAATTACGATTGGTGTTCATATGCAGGAAATCCAAGCATAAGGACGGTGGGCGGGTAGCTCCATCGCAGGTTTAAACGGTCGGGCGGCGCGCAGAGAAACGCTGCTTCTGCGGGTTGTAATAAAGATCTGGCCTGCTGTGCCACTCATGCTCGACGCCACGCATGAGGAGAGCACAATCCAGCTCGACGCTGCCTTCGGGGAAGCGCGATCGATCTGAAAAGAAACTCGTGTGCGCATCCTCAACCTCCATCGGATCGATACTCCAATCCAGACTCCGTAGCTCCATGCCGTGATAATGTCCCTCCTGTCGCGTAGCTGAGTAGCCGGTTGCTCCCAGCGAGAAGAACGAAGCGGCTTGCTCCACCGTGTCGAAGAGGCTCGTCTCGGGTAGGGCTTGCCCCAGCCAACCCTTAAAATGTGCTTCCTCGCTGCCGTCCTGACGTCGAATGGTCACGGAGATCTCATCGACGGTTTCCTCCGCGACGAAACTGCCCTTGTCGAAAATGCCTGGAAACACGGTGCCACCGAGAAGTTCGTTAAGCGTGGAATTCGTGTCTCTGCGGGGAATGAAAACACCTTCCCTTATTCCGTCGTCTTGATCCCATTCCACCGCGATTCGGTGCGCCGCATTCTCGGATCCTAAGCCGAGCCATGCTGGCAGCATCCGCGGGCGTAGCTCGCGGAAGCGTATCATGCAAACTCCTCCAATGCCTTTTCCGCGGAACACCTTCGGGCGGAAACCCGAAGGCAGTGCTTGCTGCAATACCTCGGGATCGATGTGGTAATTCAGGAGAATACGCCGATCAATAATTCCGTGGATCGTATCGAGTAGCATGAAGCGTGGCTTTTCCAGTCCAACGAGACATAAGATCAGCTGCCGGGAGTCCGAGGTGCGTGCCACGCAGCATACGCTACAGACGGTAGACGCTCCAAGCGTAAACGGAGGGCTTGCTGGCGGTCAGCGGCATCGGCTGGTGAGATGCGTTGCGCGACATCACAGATCGCGTGGTGTGAGGCCGGTCTTCTTCGCAATGCGCGCCAACATCCGTGGGCCGATCTCCTCGCTGTCGTGGAACGCGAACACTGTGTCTGGCCAGCCGGGCCTCGACAGAATGCGGTGTGAACCGCCCGCTTCGCGTTTGATCGTCCAGCCGATCCGCAGGAGCGCGGCCAAAACTCGGCGCGCCTTCGCGGAACCCCACTCGCTCATGCCGCCGCAACAGAAAACACCTGCTGAATCTCAGGCGAGCTTTCGCCCTGCTCGATTCGCTCAGCCAGCACGCGAAGCGCCAGAGCCTCCACGCGTGCGACCGCCTCGTCGCGGGAAGTGCCGTATGACATCGCACCGGGAATCTGCGCAATCTCTGCGATCCAGCGCCCGTCCGTCTCCTGTTCGACTTCGACCGTGAATGTCACGCCAAGAGGATGCCGCAAATGGACGACGAAGACAAGCGCGGCATCAGGAATAGCTCTAACGAGAAAAGGATAAACGACGGCGGACGACCGTGCCCGCCGTGCTACAGGCGGGGGCGCGCGTCGCTCGAAGTGGAAGGGTGGAAATCATCTCAAATGCGGAGCGCACAGCGGTCCGCCGTTCGCTCCATCGCAGGGTTAGACGGCGACTTGCTCAAAGGAGATGTTCGGAATGTCCTCTACTCTCTTCTGAGCGTGCTCCACAGTGATCCCGCAGATGTGCCCATCCGCGTCAAGATCGAGCACCGTGTCCTCGTCGAGGTCGCGCGTCTCTGCGACATGCGCACCACGAAACTCGATGTAGAGCGTATCAGTGTCTCGGAAGTAGCGAATCTTCATGGACGAAATGAACGATCGAAAAAGGCGTTGTGCACGGTCTCGGCGTCGGGAAGAAGTATAACGCGCAAATAACGCCCGTCCATCTCGGCGATAGGCGCCCAACGGCGAATGCGACCGTCCTGCTGAATCTGCTCGCGCACGGGGTGGGCGACGACACGCTCGATCCACTCGAGACGAATCGCCGTGCGATCTGGCCGCTGCCGCATGACCTCAAAGTAACGCGTGAACTGCACATCGCAGAATAGCGCAGGCGTCGCTCACAGAAAAGACGAAGCCGTCTAACGAGAACAGGATAAACGACGGCGGACGACCGTGCCCGCAGTGTTACAGCGTTGCAGGCGGGGGGCGTGCGTCGCGAGGAATGGAACGGACTGGCAAGCCGTGACATAGACCTGAGGCCGAAGGCTGAACGAGTCGCGCGAGTGAATCAATGGAACGGACTGGCAAGCCGTGACATAGCCCTCAGGCCGAAGACTGAACGAGTCGCGCGAGTGAATCAATGGAAGTGTGGAAGTCATCTCAAAATATTGACGCAGAGCGGTCCGCCGTTCGCTCCATCGCCTGTTAGACGTTTGCGGGTGAATCGGAGTCATCGCCAAGAAAGTATAAATCAAGATCGAGCGGGATGCCTAGCGCCGTAATCCGCTGAAGGATTTCCGGCGAGAGGTGTATGCCGGGAGTAAAATCTTCGTAGTAAATGGTGCAACAGAGTTCGACGGAAAACTCTGCGGCACACTCTCGGATGCGCGCGGCGTGCGGCTCCAGCAGCGGAAGCAACGCCTCAAGATGCTTTTCAACGTGCGCCTCAAGTGAAAGTGGGCTCTGGAAGCTCCACCGACTGTGATTTCGGGTCGCTGCAGGATGTGGTGGCATCGGATCGCCGCGTCGCCAAACAGAAGTCGGTGATAAGCCCACGCGCGATGTAACAATCGAAGGATCATCGCCGAAATCGAGAACCTTCAGAAAAACGTGTGACTTGTCTGGCACGGAGAGCGTTTACGTCTAACGAGAGAGAAGTGAGCGACCGCCACCGGGGGCGAGCGGGGCTCGAAGTGGAAGGGTGCGAGTCATGGAAAGCCTGGACTTTCGCCGGGTGGCGGTTCGCTCGACTGACGGGTTAGGTGGTGGACGGTGCGCGCAGGGGCAGGCCGGAACGGGCAGAGCTGGAAACCAGAGAACGGTCCGCTGCATGCGGAAGATGGAACCAGATGCTCTGGGAAAACGCGATGCCATATTCGCGCGGGTGATCCCCTCCTACGGCGCCGCAAAAGCCGCCGCCCGCGAACGAACGCACACAACCATCTAACGAGAAAGAAGTGAGCGACCGCCACCGGGGGCGAGCGGGGCCGAAGTGGATGGTTCCGGGTCATGGAAAGCGAGGTCTTTCGGCGGGTGGCGGTTCGCTCGACTGGTGGGTTAGGTGCTCTGAGTGACATGACACGCGTCGAAACACATACGATATCCAAGGCAAAGGCTGAGCAGGACAATCTTCGCGGCGGATGTAAGAACGAGAACAGTCACGTCGTCGCGCTCAAGAGAAAGCTCCACAGCGGCGAGAGGTTCGAAGTGGGCGCAAACGACGCATGCTGGAACGATAGCGGTCTTCGCGACAGATGGAGGGCAACGAATCGGGTAGGCTGCGAACAGCAACGGGGAACGACGAGAAGCAGCCAAGTCCAATGTCCGCAGTGCGGGACATAGCGCACCTAACGAGAGAGAAGTGAGCGACCGCCACCGAGGGCGAGCGGTGCTCGAAGTGGATGGTTGCGAGTCATGGAAAGCGTGGGCTTTCAGCGGGTGGCGGTTCGCTCGACTGACGGGTTAGATGTTTCAGCGCCAGGTACCATCAAAAAGAGGGTGATCATCGCTCTTCGCTTCTCGCGGCGACGTCTGTCCGGCCGAACGGAGGTGTCAGGCATCGGCTCCGGAAGCGCGAGCCGTAGTTGTATGCCACTCGAGTTCGAGCGGAGCCAAGGTGCGATATAGCTGCAAATCCCACAGAAGCAGGGTGCCGACGAACGACGGCCGAATTAGGGCCGCGACGCTGGCAGGCTGTAGGTGGAAGATGCGCATACAGAAAACAGGGCGATTATCAGCGCGCGCGGTGCCATCTAACGAGAAAGAAGTGAGCGACCGCCACCGAGGGCGAGCGGGGCTCGAAGTGAAAGGTTGCGGGTCATGGAAAAGCGAGGTCTTTCGGCGCGGTGGCGGTTCGCTCGACCGATGGGTTAGACGCTGCGGCGTCACTCGCTGGACCGCGGACGAAGCTGCACCAAACGACGCGCAACGACTGTAGATAGCCAGTAGCGCATAGGGCCGAAAGATTGCGTCGGGAATCGCTATGATGAAAAGCGCCGGGTGCCGAGCGTGCTCCGGCAGCCACAGAAGAGGAACCGCGAGGAAGTGATAAGCGTTCCGACTAACTGGAGGGGTCAATCGTCAGGTATGAGTGTCAGCGACACGTCGAAACAGCGAATGACTCCTTCGACCAAGACAGGCTCGCAAATGGACGTAAAGCACTCCGGCAGCTCAGAGCGAAGATGATCAGTCGATGCGGCATCGCTCGGAGTCAGACGTCTAACGACCCCAAGCTCAGCGACTGCGGAGGCGCGGCGCACCGGCTGCGGAAAGGTGGCTGGGGGCGAAGGCGGCGGGAGCAGCCGGTGTGACGCGCCGGAGCAGTTCGCTGCAGCGCATGGTTCGGCGTTGCGGCTGTTGTCTGTGAAGTCATCGAGAAGCGAACAAATCTCCGGGCAGTAGTTGGGCGGCCGCGAACGTAGCAAGAATGTTGATGAGCGCGACGACGAGCAAAACGACTGGAATCAGTGGAACGCCGACAAGCCACTCCGGGACGTGCAGACGACCGTAGAGAAAACGGTAAAGTGGTCTGCCAACTGCGATGGCTACCGTAATGTCTGCTGCGAGAAGACAGATGCCGAGGACGCTAAGCCACGAGCCCTGTGATAGCCAGAAAAGCGGGACGACTGAGGCGGCGGCAAGTGTGATGAGTAACGCCGCGAGACTGCCGACATCGGATAAACCTGCCGCTGCGAGTAACGCGGAGACAGAAACGCTTTCAGTCATGGGATGACGCGAGCATCGCCGAACGAGAGAGAAGTGAGCGACCGCCACCGAGGGCGAGCGGGGCTCGAAGTAGAAGGGTACGGGTCATGGAAAGCGAGGTCTTTCGGCGGGTGGCGGTTCGCTCGACTGATGGGTTAGATGTTGCGGCGCCGTAAGAGCTCATCGACGTGACAGGTGGTTCTGCCGCAGCCGCCATATTCCGAGAGCCGTAATGAGAATGGCGACGATACCAGTAGGGAAAATCCATGCGCTGATCCTCGGTTCTGTGAAAAAGAGGTAGAAAAGCACAAACAATCCGGGGACTGGGGCAAGTGCAGCGGCCCAAAGCGCTGGCTGACGCGAAGGAGTCTCAGTGGTCGGTGGCATGCTCACTACATCTAACGAGAGGGAAGTGAGCGACCGCCACCGGGGGCGGGCGTCGCTCGAAGTGGAAGGTTGCGAGTCATGGAAAGCGTAGGCTCTCGGCGGGTGGCGGTTCGCTCGACTGATGGGTTAGGTGTCTGGACGGTCATTCTCGCAGTGCAAACTATACACGATCGGAATGCGAATATCTTGCGGCGTTCCCTGCCGCAACCGCCAACGATGAAGAGTGTCTTCAACAGCATGCGTAAGCCAGGCAGGCGCAGTGCTGCGAAGAACCCTAGTCTGGCTCACCGCACCGTTGGTCGTGACGCGTAGCTGCACAAGCATGGTCGGCTCTAGGTATCGAAGACGCGCCGCATATGGGTAAGGCGGAAGCGGTGCATACTCGGCGTAGGTCGGCCTCGGAACACGGCGGACATGAGCAGGCGATCGTTGAGGGGGCGGCGCGTAGCCAGGGTCCCCCACTAGCGAGCAATCCAGCGTAGGAACCGCCCGCCCGCAAACGAATAACGGAGGCATCGTGGCGACGTTGATCGTATTGACGCCGGTGCAGGCACCAATTAGGCACGCGAACATAACAGCCGCGGCGCGTGTCATACACCTAACGAGAAAAAGATGAGCGACGGCGGACGAGGGCGTCCGTCGCTCGCAGTGGGATTGCTGAAGTCATCTCAAAAGTTAATCGCACAGCGGTCCGCCGTTCGCTCCATCGCATGGTTAGGTCTCAGCGAACGGGCTCCGGCTTCCTGGTGAAGGTCGGTAACTGCGCGATCACTTCGAGAAGGCGATCTACGTCCGCTTGCTGCTTCGCGGCGACCCAAATGTTTGCCTTCCAATAGTCATTGAGCTTGATCACGGCCTCTTGCATTACAGAGCCGTCGCTTGCGACGGCTCTGTGCCACTCCACCGAAAAAATGCCAAGCTTCCCCGACACGACCTTACTGTCCGGCTCGGGAGTGAAGTCTGGCCAGCCGCCAAGATAGAAGCCAACGTAGCCGACAAGCGGAGGATTCGCGTGGCCGTAATAAACGTCGAAGTCAGGTCCTCTCACTTTTGTCCACGTGAATGCTTTCGGCGACACGGGTCCGAGAAACTTGGACAGTTCTTTCGGCGCGATCGGCTCGCCGGGTTGCTGAGTGGCCGCAATGCTCGAGACGAAAAGCGATACGAATAGGAGCGCGCGCATAAGACCTAACGAGACAGAAGTGAGGTGCCGCCACCGAGAGCGAGCGTGGCTCGAAGTGATAGTGGTTTAGTCATGGAAAACGTGAACGCTCGGCGGGTGGCGGTTACCTCGACTGATTGGTTAGATCTGACATCACCAGCCCCGCGGTGCCTTCGAGGGTGAAGCTTGGTAACGGAAACAGATCCATTCGTAATTTTACGCCGGGATAATTGAGAGCGGCGTGGAGATGACCGCGCAAGGCGGCGTCGCTTCGTGTGCGAACTGGGGGGCGGCCGTCCAGGGCGAATATAGAAGCGTTAAAGGTGGGCTCGATCCCAAACGCTGTCAGCGATGAGCTTGTAAGCACAACTAGAAAAAGGATGGATGACCAGTGCATCTAACGAGAGAGAAGTGAGCGACCGCCACCGAGGGCGAGCGGGGCTCGAAGTGGATGGTCCCGAGTCATGGAATGCGAGGTCTTTCTGCGGGTGGCGGTTCGCTCGACTGACATGTTAGACCTTCGCGCGTCGCTGACCAAACGCCTTCTGGAAAGAAGCTAGGTGCAAGCGAAGCTCCTGCCACTTTCTGGTGCTCCGTTTCGGGGGCACCGGGAGATCCGGCCCGATGAAGACGCAACGTGCACAACACTGAGGGCACTTAACGCGACCGGCACCGATCGTGCCTACCTGCTCGGGGTAAAGCTGCGTGACTAAGCGAAAGGTCTCGGACCTCACTCCAATGCGGCAATCGAAGCACACCCAGTTCCCGCGGCACATGTGGGTCTAACGAGAGAGAAGTGAGCGACCGCCACCGAGGGCGAACGGTGCTCGAAGTGAATGGATGCGAGTCATGAAAAGCGTGATCGCAGAGCGGTCCGCGGTTCGCTGCATCGCCTGGTTAGACGATTGGGCCTCGCTCATGAATCCAAGCACGCCACTCCTCCAGGACCTCTACGATCTTCTCTGCGTGTTTGCGCGCATCGTCCACTTGAGAAAGCGCCATCGTCTCAAGCTGTGTGCTGACGAGGAACTCGACAATATCGCCGGCTGGTGCGTGTGACTGCAACAGCGAAAAGACACGCGGGAGATACGCATGATACTCGTCGCGCGCCTGCGGCACTTGCGCCACGCCGATGGGATCCCACAGATAGTGCAGGACCTCATCCACACGCCGATACAGCTCTCTCTGCTCGGGCGGCAACTTTTGTCCCATGCGCGGAATCGTCTAACGACCCAAGCTCAGCGACAGGCGGAGTGGGCGCGGCTCCTGCCGGTGGGTGGAAGGGCGGCGGTCGTCTGCCGCAGGAGCCGTGACCGCGGAGCCTGTTCGCTGCAGTGCATGGTTAGGCGATGCGGCCGATTGCAGTGCGATCTTGAAGCCACTCAGCTCTCATACATATGGTAGGTTTTGGCGATGATGCGCCAAGCGCCGTCAAGTTTGATGAGGGTGTGAAAGTCGGTGTAGTCCGCGCCGATGGCGTCCTTCTCCATGTCCACGCGCACCACTGCCGTCGTGGGCGTGATCGCCAACACGTCGATCCGCGTCTGAATGTCGGGGGCAGTGCCGTTGGCGGCAACGAAGTCGTAGAGATTCTTGATCGGGCCGCCGAGTAACTCGCCGTTGGTGAAGCCATACATCACAGCGTCCTGATGGAAGGCTTCGCCGAGGCCAGCGACGTTTCCGACGCGCAGCCCGTCGACGTATTTGGTGACCGTCGCGACGACGTCTGCATAATCTTGAGTGGGCACGGTTTTGATGTTTTTTGTCATGAGATTGATTTTGGTGTGATGGTCGGAGAAACTAGAGGGTGGCAAAAATTGGCTTCATGTTCGGTGAGCGCGAGCAGCGCCTAACGAGAACAAGATGAGCGACCGCCACCGGGGGCGAGCGTCGATCGGAGGTGGATTGACTTAGTCATGGAAAATGTGGAGCGAAGCGGGTAGGCGTTCGCTGCATTGCCTTGGTTAGGCGGCATTGAAGTCAAGCTTATCGTGGTGGAAATGCGCCGAGCTGCATCATCAGACCGAGGGCATCCATGATGATGCGCGTGTCTTTGATTTTGCCGGCCTCAAGCCGGTCAATGACCACGCCCCACACCCTGACTGGGCGTCCGGTGGCGGGCACGCCAAAAAACTCCGCCTTGTGCGTTCCCGTCCACTCGAAGCGTGTCATCACCTTGTCGCCTTCGGTAATCTGTTCCTCGACCGTCCAGTGCATGTCTGGAAACGCGGCCCGCATGCCACGCAAGACGTTTTTCAAACCGGCCAAGCCTGGTCCTTGCCCGGGAAGCGGAACGTGCTCCACCATATCCTCCCAAAAGAACTGCCCAGCGGCGTCGATATTCCCTTGGCTTAAAACTTCCTCAACGAAACTTCGGACAATGTTGCTGTTACTTTGCATAAATGGTGGTGTTGCCGCCTAACGAGAACAAGATGAGCCACCGCGCAAATTACGAGGGGCTTTCGTGATGCAAAAAAATCTGGGCATACGGACGGTCCGCGGTGGGCTCCATCGCACGGTTAGGTGCACGTGTGGCTTCATCGCAACGGTCGGAATGATGAAACATTAGTAAGCTCGGCCGGCGACAGACCCATGTGACCGAATCCAAGCGCCGTAACGGACTCGAACTCTCGACCATCGTCGCGCTTCAGAATCTCGCGACGAATTTCGGGGCGATAATGAAATAGGCCGACGACTCGCACATATCGATTGGAGAGTCGGCTCACTCTCCTCCATCCGGGTGAGACCCAAATGCTGCACGAAAATATGCCGCCCGCCGGAGCATGATCGCAATGGCCATCCGGCGAAGTATAAAGGCTGGTCTCTTCCAGGTCCGATACGTAATAGCCGATGACCGCGATGCGCTTGCCGACGAAATCGCCCGGCCGCGCGAAAAGCTCCGCGACGGTGACGTCGCCCTTCTGACGTTTCGCCGTGCAACCGGGTAGAAGCAGGACCAGGCTGATGTAGCAAACAAGCCTCATGCACCTAGAGAAGTGATCGACCGCCACCGGGGGCGAGCGGTGCTCGAAGTGGAAGGTTGTGGGTCATGGAAAGCGAGGTCTTTCGGCGGGTGGCGGTTCGCTCGACTGACAGGTTAGCTCATTCTACGTAGCGTCGGCTCGACAACAGTGCCGTCAAAATGGCATCAGAATCGACGGTCGCGGATCCGCCTCGGCTAAACCTCGCCCTCAAGGATGGGAGAGACAGATGAACTCATAAAACCACCTTACTAGAGACCATGGCGCGCCCTCGCCGAGGCTATATCTCTCTGACTTCGCCAGCTCGATCTTGATGATGGCGATATCGTCAGCTTCCGGCGAACGGCGCTTGCCGGCTGTCCTTTGCGTATCCGTGTGGCGGCTCGTGATCGTGAGCGGTGGATCTTGTGCGCCAGGCGCCCAATCTGGAGTGCGGCTCAGCGTATCGATGTCCGTCACATACTGGACGCGCTTGCCCCTGGCATCGGTCATATCAGAGAGGACCACCCGCGACGGCCCCTGTTCTTGACGACCACGCAGGCGTAGCGGCGAGAATCAGGAGCAACAGTGCGCGCATAGAGCTAACGAGAACAAGATGAGCGACGGCGGACGAGGGCGCGCGTCGCTCGGAGTGGAAGGGTGGAAGTCATCTCAAAAGTGGCGCGCACAGCGGTCCGCCGTTCGCTCCATCGCATGGTTAGGCCTCGCGCGTGACATCGGGTAAATCATCTATAGAATCCGCCGACGCGAAGCACGCGACATAGTCAATGTCTTCGACTGGCTCATCGTACCCTTTCGATCTCATAGGCTTCAGCCTCAGCAGGGACCAAAGCAGCCAAATCTGGGGGCATGACCCAATACGTATCGTCTCCCTTGCCTTCGACGCGAACCAGCAGTCCGCCGACTTCGGCAGACTCGATGACGCCGCAAAACGCAGTGAATGTCTCTTTGCCATCGCCACTGATATCGCGAAGACTGACCAGAACACGCTTGCCAATAAAACGTTCAGCAAGTTGTGGCGTGTATTCCATGGGCCTAACGAGAACAAGATGAGCGACGGCGGACGACCGTGCCCGCCGTGTTACAGCGTTGCAGGCGGGGAGCGCGTCGCGAGGAATGGAACGGACTGGCAAGCCGTGACATAGACCTGAGGCCGAAGGTTGAACGAGTCGCGCGAGTGAATCAATGGAACGGACTGGCAAGCCGTGACATAGACCTGAAGCCCGAAGGCTGAAGGAGTCGCGCGAGTGAATCAATGGAGGGTGGAAATCATCTCAAAGTGGCGCGCACGGCGGTCCGCCGTTCGCTCAATCGCATGGTTAGGCGATGCGGCCGATTGCAGTGCGATCATGAAGCCATTCAGCCCTCATACATGTGGTAGGTTTTGGCGATGATGCGCCAAGCGCCGTCAAGTTTGATGAGGGTGTGGAAGTCGGTGTAGTCCGCGCCGATGGCGTCCTTCTCCATGTCCACGCGCACCACTGCCGTCGTGGGCGTGATCGCCAACACGTCGATCCGCGTCTGAATGTCGGGGGCAGTGCCGTTGGCGGCAACGAAGTCGTAGAGATTCTTGATCGGGCCGCCGAGTAACTCGCCGTTGGTGAAGCCATACATCACAGCGTCCTGATGGAAGGCTTCGCCGAGGCCAGCGACGTTTCCGACGCGCAGCCCGTCGACGTATTTGGTGACCGTCGCGACGACGTCTGCATAATCTTGAGTGGGCACGGTTTTGATGTTTTTTGTCATGAGATTGATTTTGGTGTGGTGGTCGGAGAAACTAGAGGGTAGCAAAAATTGGCTTCATGTTCGGTGAGCGCGAGCAGCGCCTAACGAGAACAAGAAACGAGCGACCGCCACCGGGGGCGAGCGTCGATCGGAGGTGAATTGACTTAGTCATGGAAAGTGTGGAGCGAACAGCGGGTAGGCGTTCGCTGCATTGCCTTGGTTAGGCGGCATTGAAGTCAAGCTTATCGTGGTGGAAATGCGCCGAGCTGCATCATCAGACCGAGGGCATCCATGATGATGCGCGTGTCTTTAATTTTGCCGGCCTCAAGCCGGTCAATGACCACGCCCCACACCCTGACTGGGCGTCCGGTGGCGGGCACGCCAAAAAACTCCGCCTTGTGCGTTCCCGTCCACTCGAAACGTGTCATCACCTTGTCGCCTTCGGCAATCTGTTCCTCGACCGTCCAGTGCATGTCTGGAAACGCGGCCCGCATGCCACGCAAGACGTCTTTCAAACCGGCCAAGCCTGGTCCTTGCCCGGGAAGCGGAACGTGCTCCACCATATCCTCCCAAAAGAACTGCCCAGCGGCGTCGATTTTCCCTTGGCTTAGAACTTCCTCAACGAAACTTCGGACAATGTTGCTGTTACTTTGCATGAATGGTGGTGTTGCCGCCTAACGACGAGTGGAGCGATGAGTCGGAGCGAAGCGGAGACTCATTCGCTCACACGATTTGTTAGGCCGCGTTCGAGAGGCGCTTGCGAAACACTCGCTGCGTCTTGGTGTGTCGAAAGGATAAACTCTCATAAAACTTGTGGGACTCTGCGCGCTCCTCACGGCAACGCACAGACAAGTCTACAGCTCCGCGCTCCACCGCCCAACCCTCAACTGACTGAACTAATCGCCGCCCAATGCCACTCCGCCGCCATCGCTCGTCGACAATCAAGCCGCCAATCTCCACACGAAAGTCCGACTCCAAAAGCTGGCAAAGATAACCGTGAATCCAGCCTGCTAACTCCCCGCCTGGCACTTCGGCCACCATAAGGCGGTCATCTTCCACTCCAAACATCCGCTCCATGCGCACCCGTATCGCCGCCTCGGAGACCGGATAGCCGAGTTGTGAAGTCAACCGCGCCAACTCTGCTGCGTCCGATTCAACAGCTTGTCTGATTATCGGCTGGGACATACGAAGCGGCCTAACGAGAACAAGATGAGCGACGGCGGACGAGGGCGCGCGTCGCTCGGAGTGGAAGGGTGAAAGTCATCTCAAAAGTGGCGCGCACCGCGGTCCGCCGTTCGCTCCATCGCATGGTTAGGCCTGGGCGTGCTATCGCGCTGGACGTCGAAGAATATTGTCATAATCGCCGTGCGCGATCTTCTGTGCAATGACCCGCACCTGATCGTCTGACCCGATGCAGCCGATCATCGTCTCGACGCGGTCCTCGCGGGATGTGAAGGCAGGAAGAGCCTGCGTAAAGGCAGCGGCGTCGCTGAGCCGCAGGCCAAGAAGTGCGTAGAGCTGACCCGCGGGCGATGCCGAATCGACGAGTCGCCGAAACGTCGCAACACGATCAGCCTGGCCGAGCGCCGCGCGAAGAGCGTGCTCTCCGTCGGAGGTGCGGGCACCATCGCTGATGGGACCGACCGCAAAGAATGCGGCCCGCTCCAAGCTCGGCTTCTCCTTAGCGGCAACGTGCAGCACGGCGCAGGTCGTAAGCACGAGTAGAAGCGCAACGCGGTGCATAGGCCTAACGAGAACAAGATGAGCGACGGCGGACGGGAGCGCGCGTCGGTCGGATTAAAAGTGTGAAAGTCATCTTAAAAGTGGCGCGCACCGCGGTCCGCCGTTCGCTCGATCGCTGGGTTAGGTGACAGCTTCCATAGCTCACGGGCTCTCGAGATATATTCCATTTGGTGCGGATCGCTCTGCGGCTGGATGAAGGTGAGAAAGTCGAGAAGCGCTTGTCTCTGCGCAGCCGTGTATCCGCCGGTCGGCTGGAAACGAAACTCGTCGCTGAGGGAATAGAGGAGAAACTGCGTAACGGTAGACTCTGGATCGCGGGCGGCGACTCGCAGGTATGCGGGCAGATAATAACGCTTCGCGTCGTCTGACATGAACACAAGCTGGTCGAAGCTGCGCTTGACCCAATCGTCTGCAAGCTCCTCTGGCGTGCGACCACGTAAATCGCCTCGCAGCGTGTCGCACTCGTCGCAATGGTGCGGCACCAACGCGTCATCTGCGGGAGCGGCCGCACTGGAGAAGGCCTCGCGAATCTGCTGCATGAGGTCGTCGTATGACATGACGCGGCTGTCACCTAACGAGAGAGAAGTGAGCGACCGCCACCGAGGGCGAGCGGTGCTCGAAGTGGAAGGTTTCGAGTCATGGAAAGCGTGGCTTTCGGCGGGTGGCGGTTCGCTCGACTGATAGATGGCATGAAGAGAAGCGGGTGAGCGGTTTAGACTCACCCGCTTATGCTTAAAACAATCGTTCATCACGAAGGGGTCCGCTCACTCGAGCGAACCGGAACAAGGATAAAGGGCGCGCCCGCGCAGATCAAGATCGGTCTGGACGTGCACGCGCAGGTGTACGTGGCCGTGGCGCAATACGATCAGCTGCTGCCCAAGGCGGCGCGACGCTTTGCCCCCAGCGAGTTTGTCCCCTGGGTGGAGGGCCTGCTGCGGGCCGGTCATCAGGTCTACGTCGTCTACGAGGCGTGCGGGTTTGGGTTCACTCTCTACCGGCAGCTTAAGGCGGCCGGAGCGCACTGCTACGTTATCGCGCCGCGCAAGCTGGACGAGCAATGCACCCGGGTGAAAACCGATCCGCGCGATGCCACCACGCTGTGCCAGCGTCTTTCGCGTTACTGCGAAGGCAACACGCGCGAGCTGGCCGTCATCCGGGTCCCGAGCGAGGAGGAGGAACAGGCCCGGCACGTCTCGCGTCAGCGGGAGCAACTGGTGCATCATCGCCAGAAGATGGAAGCGCAGGGGCGCGGCCTCCTGGTCAGTCATGCCTTGCCGGCCCCGGCGCACTGGTGGAAGAACCAGACCTGGAGCCGGCTGCAAAAGCATCTCCCGGAGTGGGTGGTGGCGCGCCTGGCGGTCTATCGACCGGCGCTTTTGGCGTTGCAGGATCAGATCAGCCAGCTGGGCGTTGCCCTGGAAGCGGCCGCGCCTGAGTCGATCCCGGTCGGGTTGGGCAAATTGACCACGGTGGTGCTGACCCGCGAGATCTGTGACTGGCACCGGTTCAACAATCGGCGGGTGATCAGTTCCTATACCGGGCTCTGTCCGGGCGAACGCTCCAGCGGCAGCAAACGGGTGCCGGGAAGTGTGACCAAGCGGGGCAACCCGCGGGTGCGCGCGGCGCTCGTGGAGTGCGCCTGGCGGATGGTGCGTTTCCAGCCGCAATACCCGCCGGTGGCGAAACGACTGGCAATCCTAGCCAAAGGTTCACGGGCCACCGGCGCCGTGCGCAAGAAGGCGATCGTGGCCGTGGCACGCCACCTGGCCGTCGATCTCTGGCGCATCCACACCGGCCGCATGACCCCGGAAGCCATCGGACTAAAGATTTGATGCTTTCATGAAAGCGAAAGGAACCAAAGTTATTCGAGGGGAACAGTTCATCACCGCAGTCGCATAACCCTTTGGAACGTGGCGCGTGTCCGGGATCTAACCTGAACCGTGCTATGACGAGCTTCGTCGCCATAGATTGGGCCGCGCCCACGTTCCGCTTCAGTTGGACGGCATAAGTCACTTTGCGCTGCGGCAAATATCCCGCATGCGCGGATAGGAGTATCAGCCGCTGAAGAATCTCAGCGCGCAACAAGAAGCGGAAACGTTCTAAAAGAATCACGCCAACCAACACGCCATCAAACCAATGACTTAATTACCAATTTCCCCACTCACTCGTTGACACTCTTCATAGGGGTTAGATCGTTTAGCGTGCGATAACATTCGGCTCGGCAATACTGCTACTTCGGCGCCCTCTTGTGGTTGTCTGCTCGGCGAACGCGCCTGGAGCCGTCTACGAGCAGCGCGACTCCTACCAGCACAAGCGCAAAAGAGATCGCGGCCTGCTGCCAATATCGCGGAGCCAATGTCGGTAGCAGAAACCCCATCATCAGAAGCCCGATGAAAAATTCGATAGCGCCTATAAACGTCCTCATGATCTAACGAGAAGTAGATTGAATTATTGCGTCTTGTAAGGCGCAATAATTCTGTATAAAACGATTGCCTACCGGGACAAAAGTCGGATAAAAGCGTGGTGTCATGACAACTCCCGTTCTACCTGACCCAGCGCCGCCTGCCAAGCCGAAAAAGCTTCTCGACCAGGTCCGCGATGTCCTCCGCCTGCATCATTACAGTCTGCGGACCGAGCGGAGTTACTGCGACTGGATTGAGCGGTTCATCCGGTTCCATGGAAAACGGCACCCGGCGGAAATGGGGGAGGCCGAGATCACGGCTTTCCTGACGCATTTGGCCGCGGAGCGCAACGTCGCGGCCGCGACCCAAAACCAGGCCATGAGCGCCCTGCTGTTTCTCTACAAACAGGTGCTCAAAGCGGAGATCGGCTGGCTCGATGGCGTGGAGCGCGTCTCGCGGCCGCCCCGGCTCCCGGTGGTCTTGAGCAAGGAGGAGGTGGCGGCGCTTTTCCAGCATCTCACGGGCACGCCCCGGCTCATGGCCGGGTTGCTCTACGGAAGCGGGCTTCGCCTGATGGAATGCGTGCGATTGCGCGTTAAGGACATCGATTTTGCCTATGCCACGATCATGGTCCGCGACGGCAAAGGGAACAAGGACCGCGTCACGATGTTGCCGGTGAACCTGGCCCAGCCGCTGGAGCGGCACCTGGCCAAGGTCAAAGCGCAACATGCGGAGGACTTGGCGGAAGGTTTTGGCGAGGTGTATCTCCCGCATGCGTTGGCGGTCAAATATCCAACCGCCGCCCGCGAATGGTCGTGGCAGTACACGTTTCCGTCGTCGCGGCTTTCGCTCGATCCGCGGGCCGACGCGACCGGGGACGAGGGACCGGTGAAACGGCGGCGGCATCATCTGGCGGAAAGTTTATTGCAACAGGCGATCAAGAAAGCGGTGCGGGCGGCGGGGCTGACCAAGCCGGCGAGCTGTCACACCCTGCGGCATTCGTTTGCCACGCATCTGCTGGAGAACGGCTACGACATCCGGACGGTGCAGGAGTTGCTCGGGCACAAGGATGTGAGCACGACGATGATTTACACGCACGTGCTCAACCGGCCGGGGATCGGGGTGAGGAGTCCGATGGATGGGCGATGAGGTTAAGAATTAAGAGTTAAGAGTTAAGAGTTAAGAATTAAGAGTTAAGTTTCTGAATGGTTATTGGTTATCAGGGTTCAGTTCCTGAACGGTTATTGGTTATTGGTTATTCGTTATTGGGGGTCAGATCACGGATCACTGATCACTGCTTGTTCTTCTCCTGCGTTCCTGGTTTCCTAAGAGGATCAGGATCAAGATCAAGAGCATGAGCAGGAGGGGATTGAGGGGCGCGATCCTCCCATCCTCATTCTTTCCTGTTTTCCTGGATTCCTTTAATTCGTTCTTTCCTATTTCAGCTTGTCAGCGTTTCAGTGTTTCAGCTTTTGCCTGGAGGGGAGCGATTACGATTACGAGCACGAGTAGGAGCACGAGGGGGGCGGTTATCGGTTATCGTTATCGGGTCGATCGATCACGGATCACTGATCACTCTTGTCTGCCATCTCATCCCCTTCCTGCTTTCCTGGGTTCCTAAGAGGAGCAAGATCAAGATCAAGAGCAAGAGCAGGAGCAGTGAGGGCGGAAGGAGAGGGGAAGGGGAGCTATTCTCCATTCTCTATCCTCCATTCTCGTCTCAACCTGGTTTCCTAATTCATCTCCTCTCTTCTTCCTTCCTTGGTGGCTGGGGAAAGGCGTATGGACTGGGCGGAGGAGAACGCTGCTTATGGAAATCGCCAGGAAGATCCGAGGAACGGAGAATTTGCACATCCTGCTTTGGATCGTGAAAGACACCTGCTGGGTGCAGGATTACCGGGTGGCGGGGGTGATCATGATCGTGCCCACGATCGGGGTGGCGCTTTTCCTGATGATGATGTCGCGGCCGCAACGGGAGGAGTTCATCCATAACGTGGCGATCTGTTTCTGGCTGTGCGCCAACAGCGTCTGGATGATCGGCGAGTTTTTTTACAATGATGGGACCCGCCCCTGGGCGATGTTTTTCTTTGGGCTCGGGCTGGTGACGCTGGCGGTGCATTACCTGCCGAAATGGGCGCGGTATTGGGGGCGGAGCGGTAGATTGGTTATTGGTTATTGGTTATTGGTTATTGGGGTTCAGGGTTCGGGGTTCGGGGTTCGGGGTTCGGGGTTCGGGGTTCGGTTCCTGAACGGTTAGTTGGTTATTCGGTTATTGGTTCGGAGTTCGGTAGGTCGGAGGTTCGGAGGTTCGGAGGTCGGAGGTCGGAAGTCGGAGGTCGGAAGTCGGAAGTCGGTCCACGTCACGATCACGGTTTGTTCTCCATTTCAGTTTGTCAGCGGTAGCGTTTCAGTGTTTCGAGCTTTTCCCTGAGGGGAGGGGAGCGATTACGATTACGAGCACGAGTAGGAGCACGAGGGGGGCGGTTATCGGTTATCGGTTATCGGAGTTCTGATCACGGATCACTCTTGTCTGCCATCCTCATTCCCTTCCTGCTTTCCTGGTTTCCTAATTCAATTTCCCTCTTCTGATTTGTGAATTGTGCATTGGGGGTTCTGCTGAGAACATGCGCGCCATGAAGCTGCAGGATCAGGTGGCGATTGTGACGGGAGCGGGCCGGGGAATCGGGCATGCCATCGCGGTGCGCCTGGCGGAGGAAGGGGCGAAGATCGCCGCGGTCAGCCGGACGGAAGCGAACGCGCAAAAGACCGCGGCCGAGGTGAACGCGGCGAGGGCGGATTCAGCGAAGGCTTACGCGGTGGACGTGGCCGATCACGCGGCGGTGCAAAAGGCCGGGGAACAGATTTTCGCCGACTTCGGCAAGGTGGATATTCTGATCAACAACGCCGGGATCACGCGGGACGGCCTGAGCATGCGGATGCCGGTGGAAGACTGGGACGCGGTCCTGGCGACGAACCTGAAAGGGGCGTTTAATTTCGTGCAGGCGATCCAGCGGCCGATGTTGAAGCAGCGGAGCGGGCGGATCGTGAACATCAGCTCGGTGATCGGGCTGATGGGGAACGCGGGCCAGACGAATTACGCGGCGAGCAAAGCCGGGCTGATCGGGTTTTCGAAGTCGCTCGCGCGCGAGGTGGCGAGCAGGGGGATCACGGTGAACGTGATCGCGCCCGGGTTTATTGTGACCGACATGACGGATGCGCTGCCGGAAGCGGTGCAGAAAGCGATTTTGGAGAAGGTGCCGCTGGGGCGGTTCGGGCAGGTGGCCGATATCGCGGAGGCGGTGGTGTTTCTGTGTTCACCGGCGGCGGGTTATATTACGGGGCAGACGCTGGCGGTGGATGGCGGGATGGTGATGAGGTGAGCAGTTAAGAATTAAGAATTAAGAGTTAAGTTTCTGAACGGTTATTGGTTATTCGTTATCGGTTATTGGGTTCAGATCACGGATCACGGATCACTCCTGTCCGCCATCCTCACTTTTGGACGCGCGGAAGCGCGTCCCTCCGGGCTTCTGATTTCAGCTTGTCAGCTTTTCAACGTTTCAGCTTTTGCTCGGGAGGCGGGGGACGATTACGAGCACGAGCACGAGCACGAGCACGAGGGGGAGCGCGAAGCGCGCGCTTAGAGGGGGATTTTTAGTTTTAGGGCGAGGTTCTCGGCTACGAGGGCTTCGAGCTCGGCGACGCGGGCGGTGAGGTTGTCCTGCAGGTCGAGGATGCGGGCACCGACTTTCAGGCGGGCTTGCAGTTCGTCCTTGTCGAAGGGCTTGACGAGGTAATCGTCGGCGCCGGCTTCGAACCCCTCGACGACGCGGCTTTTATCGGAGCGCGCGGTGACGAGCAAAATATAAACCGACCGGTTCACTTCGCGCACGCGCCGGCAGATTTCGGGTCCGTCGAGGCCCGGCATCATCCAGTCGAGCACGGCGAGGACGGGGCCGCTCTGGGCGCGCAACGCTTCCATGGCTTCGCGGCCGTCGTTGGTCAGAATGACGTCGTAACCCCAGCGGGTGAGGAGCCCGTTCATGATTTCGCGGGAAACGGGATCGTCGTCGGCGACAATGACGCGGCGCTGGGTGTCGCCGGTGGAATGGGCGGGTAACGAGGCGGGATCGGCGGCCTCAGACGGCGACGGGACGGCGGGCGTCGTTTCCCAGTTCGGCGAGAACTCGATCAATCTGATATCTGAACTCATGGAGGGTGGCAGGCGTTAATAGCTGGTTTTGCGCCATGCCTTCGATTTCCCGGGCGAGATCGGCCGCGGCGGTGGCGCCGACGTTGGCGAGAGAGCCGCGGAGGGAGTGAGCGGTCGCGGCTACGGCGGGGAAATCGCCGGCGCTAAGCTGGGTCTCGAGCGTGGCCAGGTGGGGCGGCGTGTTTTCGAGGAAAAGGCCGAGCACGCGCTGGAAGAGGTCTTCGTCGCCTTCTAGTCGCTGGCGGAGTTCGTCGGCGATCCCGGAAACAGAATTGGGAGCTGTGGGAGGAGCGGGGAGCGGTTCCGGGATGGCCCCGGGCGACGACGCGCCGACCATGGTGCCGCGCATCACCCGGTCGAGCGCCTGTTTCAATCGGCCGGTGGAGATCGGTTTGGGCACGAAATCGTCCATGCCGGCGGCGAGACAGCGTTCGCGGTCGTCGGCCCCGGCGTGAGCGGTCATGGCGATGATGGGGATGTGCCGGGCGCGGGTGCGTTCCCATTCGCGGATGCGGCCGGTGGCGGTGAGACCGTCCATGGCGGGCATTTGCACATCCATGAGGATGACGTCGAACCGTTCGGTGGTGGCGAAGTGGACGGCCTCGAGTCCGTTCTGGGCGAAGGTGATGGTGTGGCCGGCCTGCTGGAGGATGCCGGCGGCGACGGCCTGGTTGACGAGATTGTCCTCGGCGACGAGGACGCGCAAAGCGACGGCGTGCGCCGGGGCGGTTGGGAGGGCGGCCAGGGTTTCGGCCAGGGCGGGAAGGCTCGGCCGCCGGGGCGGCGATGGTGAAATGGAAGGTGCAGCCCTGGCCGGGAACGCTCTCGAGCCAGATCCGCCCGCCCATGAGGTCGGTGAGGGAAGAGCAGATGGCGAGGCCGAGGCCGGTGCCGCCGAACTGCCGGGTGACGGAGCTGTCGGCCTGGGCGAACGACTCGAAGATGAGAGCTTGTTTTTCCGGGGGGACGCCGCTGCCGGTGTCACTGATGGCGAAATGGAGGCCGGCGCGCTGGTCGGGGAGTTGGGCGGGCTCGATGGTGAGGGTGACGCCGCCGGAGGCGGTGAACTTAATGGCGTTATCGACCAGGTTGATGAGGACCTGGCGCAGCCGGAGTGAATCGCCCGCGATCGCGCGGGGCACTGCGGGGTCGATGGCTTCGCGCAGGAAAAGGCCTTTGGTGGTGGCCCGGGTGCGCAGGGGGCGGAGTGTTTTCTCGACGTGATCAAAGAGGTCGAAGGGCCGGCTCTCGAGGCTGAGCTTGCCCGCCTCGATCTTGGCGAAATCGAGCAGGTCGTTGATCAGGACGAGGAGCGAGTCGGCGGAATGTTTGACCATGTCGAGGTAATCGCGCTGGCTGCTGTTGAGCTCGGTCTCGAGGGCGAGCTCGGTCAGGCCGATGATGCCGTTGAGCGGGGTGCGAATTTCGTGGCTGATGTTGGCGAGGAAATCGCTTTTGGCCTCGTTGGATTTCTCGGCGGCGGCCCGGGCCCGGATCAATTCCTCGCGGCGCCGGGCGAGGAGGACGCTGGCATGATGGCAGGCGCGGCCGAGCCGGCCCACTTCGTCGCGTCCGACCGGGACGTGGGAGAGCGGTTCCTCGCGTTGCAGCGCCTCGGTGTCGTCGACGATGCGGTCGAGGCGGCGGGCGATGCCGCGAGTGAAGAAGAGGACGGAGAGAAGGCCGGCGCAAAGGCCGAAGACGCCGGTGCTGACGACGGCGTAGGAGGTGAATTCCTCGACGGCGGCGGCGCGTTCCTGGCGTTGCCGCAGGAGGCCGTCCTCGACGGCGAGGAGCTGCTGGAAAGCGGCGCGGAGGTTCAACATCGTCTGGCGCCCGCGTTGCAGGGTTTGGAGGAGGGAGGCGTCGCGACCGGCCTGATTGAACTTGAGAATGGCCTCGTCCTCCAGGCGGAGGCGTTCGCGCACGAGCGGACGGATGGTTTCCAGAAGGTGCTGCCCCTGAGAAGGGTTCTCGATGGTCAAGACCTGCAAACGGTCGAGCGCGGCCGGGAGTTCGCGAACGGCGGCGTCGTGCTCGGAGAGGAAGGCGGGCTGGCCGGTGAGAACGAAGCCGCGCATGCCCGTCTCGCTATCGACCGCGAGGGTGAGGACGCGCTGGGCCTGTTCCTTGACCTCGAAGCTATGCGCGACCCATTTCTCGGCGTCGTCGTTCTTGGTGATGGCGACGAAGAAGAGGAAAGCGGCGAGGACGGAGGCGAGGACGGGGACGGCCAGGACCAAAAGGCCCTTGGTGCGCAACGAATAATCGCGCCAGCGAAGGTGGAGAAGCTGTTTCAAGGGGAGAGGGTGGAACGCCTCTAGAGCAGCTTGCGTGCGCGGGGAGGGTGGGGGTGGGGAGGGGGAAGGAGCGTGGATGGGCGTTAAGAATTAAGAATTAAGAATTAAGGATTCAGGGTTCAGGGTTAAGGGTTAGGGTTCAGGGTTCGGTTATTGACGGTTATTGGGTTCAGGGTTCAGGGGTCCTGAAGGTCGGATTGGAGTCGGGGTCGGGGGTCGGAGGTCACGGATCATCGGATCACTGATCACGGCTTGTTCTTCTCCTGCTTTCCTGGGTTCCTAATTCAATTTTCTTCTTCCTGATTTCAGTTTGTCAGCGTTTCAGCTTTTTCGGACCAAGCGGGGAGCGATTACGATTACGAGCACGAGTATGAGCACGAGGGGGGCGGTTATCGGTTATCTCGGGTCAGATCACGGATCGCCGATCACTGCCATCCTCTTTCCTTCCTGTTTTCCTAAGAGGATCAAGATCAAGATTAAGAGCATGAGCAGGAGGGGGAGGGGGAGGGAGCGATCCTCCATTCTCTACCATCCATCCTCTTTTCCTGCCTGCCTTCCTGGTTTCCTAATTCAATCCTTTTCCTGATTTCGTTTTTTCGGGAGGGTTGCGTTCCGGGTGGGGACGCCGAAAGTTTCGGCCGCATGCTGCGGCTTTTTAGATATTCCCTGGTTATCCTGGTGCTGGCGGCGCTTGGCTTTGTCGGGGAACCGGCGCAGGCCGATCCGGTGGGCAATTTTTTCAAGCGGCTGGGCGACAGCATCGTGAACGGACCGAAACGGCAGGCGGCCCGCCGCGCGACCCGGCAGCGCCAGGCCCGGCAGACGGCACGGAAGGATGACGCCGGGACCGAGACGGCCGTGGCGTCGCCGTCACCCGGGCCGCAGGCTTTGATGACCCCGGAGCCGATCCGGCGGGCTTTGCCGGCGCCCGAGATGCGCGGGACAAATGCCGATCTGCGCTACGGCGTGCCCGTCCCGGACCAGCCGGGCTTTGTCCGGAGCCCATGGGCGCCGACGGAAGGGCTGGTCGATGTGCGCGGTTTTCCCAGCGGCACCGAGGTCAAAGACCCTTACACCGGGAAGTTTTTCCTCACCCCTTAGCGGGCGCCCCGTCCACAAAGCGCGGGGTTTTTCTTGCCAATATCCGGGAAAAAAGCCACCCTCGCGTGGTGCGCTTTTCCCCCTTAAAGCGAGTCGTTCCCGCCGTTGCCATTTTCCTGGCCGCGGGAATGGTCGCCGCCGCCCCGGGGCCGAAGGTCGGTTTTGACCGCGCTTTCGGCCAGAAGTTCAAGGCCCAGAAATCCGCCAAGGCGAAGAGTCATTTTGAGCGGGACCCGGTGCGCCGGTGGAACGCGATCGCGCTCGATGCCACCGCGCTCGATCATACGCCGCCGGAACCGGGCGACACGCACACCTTTGGCGAGCAGCTCGGGCCGGGCCGGGCCAGCCGGGCGATGGCCATCGTCCATATCGCGATGTGCGATGCGCTGACGGCGTTGACCCGTCGCTACGAGAGTTTTACCGGGGTGCAGGCCGGGAAAGGCGCGCATTCCTACGAGGCGGCGATTGCGCAGGCGGCGCGGGACACGCTGGTGGCGCTTTATCCGTCGCAGCAGGCCACTTTTGACCAGGCGCTGGCGGCTGAGCTGGCGGGCGTCTCGAGCAAAAAGGCGCGCGCCAACGGCGCCGATCTTGGTCGCCGGGTGGCGGCGACGCTCCTCGCCACGCGCGAGGCGGACGGCTCCGAGGTGGCAGAGGTCAGCATCGGCATTGATTATTTCACCGACGATGCGGCGGGTCGCTGGCGGCAGGACCCGGTGAGCCTGATCCCGGTGGCGCTGGGCGCCGGGTGGGGCAAATGCCTCCCGTTTGTGCTGGAGAAAGCGGATCATTTCCGGGTGCCGCCCCCGCCGGCGATGGAGAGCGCGGAGTACGCGGCGGCTTATGAGGAGGCGAAATCGCTCGGGGGCGACGGGATCATCACGCCGACCGTGCGCACGCCCGAGCAGACGTTTATCGGGATTTTCTGGGCTTACGATGGAACGCCGAGCCTGTGTGCGCCGCCCCGGCTTTACAACCTGGTGGCGTTGCAGATCGCGCAGCAGACCCGGCTTGATACCCACAGCCTGGCTCGGTTGCTGGCGCTGGTGAACGTGGCCATGGCCGATGCCGGCATGGCGGCGTGGGATTCAAAATATCATTGGGATTTCTGGCGCCCGGTGATTGGCATCCGCGAAGCGGAAGTTGGGCACCGGCCCGAGCGGGACCGGCGATGGGAACGCGGCCACGGTGGGCGACCCGACCTTCATGCCGCTGGGCGCGCCCGCGAGCAATTTGCACGGCCCGAATTTCACCCCGCCCTTCCCGGCGTACCCGTCGGGGCACGCCGCTTTTGGCGGGGCGTTGTTCCAGACGCTGCGGCGGTTTTACGGGACCGACAATATCGGGTTCACCTTTGTTTCCGATGAGTTCAACGGCGAGACGGCGGGGAACGACGGGGTGCTCCGGCCCTATGCGCCGCGGAGTTTCTCCACCCTTTCCCAGGCGGAAGAAGAGAACGGGCAGAGTCGGATTTATCTCGGGATCCACTGGTCGTTCGACAAGACCGCGGGGATCGAGCAGGGGCGACAGGTCGCGAACTACGTTTACGATCGCGCTTTTCGGCCGTTACGCGGGCGGGAGAAGAAGAAGCGGTAGAGCTGGAGCTTGGAGCTTGGAGCTGGGAGTTGGGGAAAGCTGGGGAAAAGCTGACACGCTGAAAGGGATTCGGGGTTCGGGGTTCAGGGTTCAGATCACTGATCACGGCTTGTTCTCCTTCCTGCCTGCCTGGCTTCCTGAGAGGAGCAGGATCAAGAGGAGAGCGGGATCGGTATCGGTGAGCGTGTGGACGTTAGATCCTCCATCCTCATTCCCTTCCTGTTTTCCTGGTTTCCTAATTCGTTCTTCTTCCTGTTTCAGCTTGTCAGCTTTTCAGTGTTTCAGCTTTTTCGGCTGGATGGGGAGCGATTACGAGCACGAGCACGATTATGATTACGAGTAGGAGTAAGAGGGGAAGCGTTAAGAGACGGTGACGCCTTTCCAGAAGGCGACGCGGTCTTTGATCTCGGCGGCGGCTTCTTTTGGTGAAGGATAGTACCAGGCTGCATTCTCGTTTGTCTGGCCGGCCACGGTGATGTTGTAGTAATGCGCTTCTCCTTTCCACGGGCAGGAAGTGCGGTGGGAGCTGGCCGAGAAATGCTCTTTCTTCAGGGAGTCGGCGGGGAAGTAGTGGTTGCCCTCGACGACGACGGTGTCGTCGCTCTCGGCGAGGGTGGTGTTTTGCCAGGATGCGTTCATGGGGTGGTTATTGGGGTTGGGGAAAGCTGAAGCTGAAATTGGAATGGATTCAGGGTTCGGGTTCAGGGTTCAGGGTTCAGGTTCAGTCACGGATCACGGATCACGATTACGGCTTGGCCTTCTCCGCTTTTGGGTTCCTGAGAGGAGCAAGAGCAAGATCAGGAGCAAGAGCAGGAGGGGAAAGGGAGGCGTGAATCGTGAATCGTGAATGGTGGGGAGAGAGCGATTCTATCCTCTACCTTCAATTTTCGTCTTTCCTGTCTCCTGGTTTCCTAATTCATCCCTTCTTCCTGATTTCAGTTTGTCAGCGTTTTAGCTTTTCCTTGGAGGGGGACGAGCACGATTAGTATGATTACGAGCACGAGTATGAGCACGAGTAGGAGAAGAGGGAGGCGATCCTCTACTCTCCATCCTCCATCCTCATTCCCCCCCCCCGGGAGCACTCGGCGGGAGGGGCGACCGGGGGTTTGCGCTGGAGGGAGATGACGAGGGCGACGGAACCGATGATGAGCGCGGCGGCGAGGCCGGTGCGGGGACTGAGGGTTTCACCGGCGAAAAAGGCGCCGAGCGCGATGGCGACGACGGGGTTGACGTAGGCGTAGGTCGCGACGGCGGAGGGTTCGCAATGGCGCAGCAGCCAGATGTAGGCGGTGAACCCGACGAGCGAGCCGATGACGACAAGATAAACGTAGGCGCCGAATGAGAGCAGGCTTACCGACGCGAGATCGACGCGCGCGGCTTCGCCGGTGACGAGGCTGGCCAGGACGAGGAGCGCGCCGCCGCAGAGCATTTGCTGGCCGGCCGCGAGGAAAGGGGAGGGCGGGTTGGAAGCGGTGCGGGAATAGATCGAGCCGGCCGACCAGAGAAAGGAGGAAAAGAGAAGAAGGATCAGTCCGAGGTTCTGCTGGGGGCCGCCGGTGCCGCGCAAAGCCGGGGCGACGAGGACGAAGACCCCGGCGAAGCCGCCGGCGAGACCGAGCCAGACGATCGGGCGCGGACGCGGGGCGGTGCGCGAGAGCCAGCCGAGCAGGGTCATGTGGATGGGCACGGTGGCGACCATGACCGAGGCCAGGCCCGAGGCGATGAATTGCTGGGAGAAAGTGACGCCGCCGTTGCCGCAAAAGATCAGACAGGCGCCGACGATGAAGGAGGCGCGCCAGGTGGCGGGGGCGGGGCGGGGTTCCCCGCGCAGCCGGGCCACGGAGTAGATGATGAGGCCGGCGAGGAAAAAACGGGAGCCCGCCATGAGAAAGGGCGGGATCGTCTCGATGGCGAAACGGATGCCGAGGTAGGTGGAGCCCCAGATGAGATAAAGGGCGGCGAAAGCCAGGACAATGGCGGCGCGGCCGGGGCGGGGCATGGCCTAGTGGCGCATCACCCGCGCGGGAATGCAAATGACCGGCGCCGGCCGGAGAAGAAAACGATGACAAGCGCAGGCGACTTTTGTTAAAAGGCCGGGTGCTCTTCAACTCGCTCACCTTCGTGATCTTCTTCGCGGTGGTGCTCGCGCTGCACCATCTGCCGTTGCCGTGGCGGGTGCGGAAGTTCAACCTGCTGATCGCCAGCTACCTGTTTTACGCGGCCTGGTCGCCGCCCTTCGTCATCCTGCTCTGGATCTCGACGCTGGTGGATTGGTGGGCGGCGAAGAAGATCCACGTGACCGAGGCGCCGGGGCGCCGGCGGCTCTGGCTGTTTCTCTCGATCGGAGCCAACCTCGGCATGCTCGGCTACTTCAAGTATGGCGGTTTCCTGCTGGAAAACTTCGCGCAGCTCATGGGCTCGTTCGGGGTGGCCTACCAGCCGCCGGCCTGGGACATCGTGCTGCCGGTCGGCATCTCGTTTTACACCTTCCAGACGATGTCCTACACGCTTGACGTGTATCTGCGCCGGGCGCGCCCGGCGGATTCGAAGCTCGATTTCGCGCTTTTCGTGACCTTTTTCCCGCAACTGGTGGCGGGCCCGATCGTGCGGCCGACCGATCTGCTGCCGCAATTCAAGACCCCGCACACGGCCACCGGCCCGCAACTGCGCTGGGGCCTGATGCTGATGGTGGTGGGGTTGTTCCAGAAGATCGTGCTGGCGGACGGGCTGCTGGCGCCGGTGGCGGACAAGGTTTTCGGCACCAAGGACCTGCTCGCACCGCTGGATGCCTGGGTGGGGACGCTGGCGTTTTCCGGCCAGATCTTTTTCGATTTTGCCGGTTATACCACGACCGCGATCGGCGCCTCGCTCGCCCTCGGGTTCTCGTTGATCGACAATTTTCGTTATCCGTATGCCGCGATCGGGTTCTCTGATTTCTGGCGGCGCTGGCATATCTCGCTCTCCACCTGGCTGCGGGATTATCTGTATGTGCCGCTGGGCGGAAACCGGAAGGGAACGGTGCGCACCTACATCAACCTGATGTTGACGATGTTGCTGGGCGGGCTTTGGCACGGCGCGGCCTGGACGTTTGTTGTCTGGGGCGGGCTGCACGGGATTTATCTGTGCGTGGAACGGGTGTTGCGCGGTCGTTATGCCGAGGTGCCATTCTGGAAAACGGTTTCCGGGCGGATCGTGCTCGCGCTGGTGACCTATTTCCTCGTCAACATCACGTGGGTCTTTTTCCGGTCCCAGGATTTCGGGACCGCGGCGCGGCTGCTGACGAGCATGCTGGGCCTGGACGGGTCGGGCAAACCGGTGCTGACGACGTGGCTGCTGCTGAGCGCGACGGTGACGATCGCGTTGATGCTGGTGGCGCACTGGCGCATGCGGCACCGTCTTTTTCACGAGGAAGTGGCGCGCTGGCCCGTGCCGCTGACGGGGTTGGTCTGGGGGACGATGTTGTTCTTGATTGTCATCACACAGGGAGGAGGCAATGCCTTTATCTACTTCCAGTTCTGAGCTACCGGGTGCGCCCAACCTGCCTTACCGGCGGGACGTGCCGGAGCGGCGGCTCGGGCTGGCCTGGGTGATTGCGCTTTTGCTGTTCCTTACCGGCCTCGGCATCTGGGAGGGTTATTGGCGCGCTTTTGGCGCGGGCCCGAGCATTCGGAACAGCGACGGTCTTTGGGCCATCGAGCGGCGGCGCGTCGCGGAGGAACCCGGCGACAAAACCGTGCTGATCGGGTCATCGCGGATGTTGTTCGACGTGCAGCTTGATGTCTGGCAACGGCTCGCCGGCGAAAGACCGATCCAGCTCGCCTTCGAGGGGACCAGTCCGATTTACGCCCTGGAAGATTTGGCCGACGACCCGAAGTTCACCGGGCGCCTGGTGGTGGGCGTTTCGCCGCCACTCTTTTTCACCGGGTTCGGGCGGCGGCGCGAGGCGGTCGAGAACTGGGACCGTGAGACCCTCTCGCAGCGGGCCAGCCAGTGGCTTTCCATGCGCCTGATCGAGCCGTTCTTCGCCTTTTACGACGAGGACTTTGCCCTGATGACGATCGCGGAACGCCAGGATTGGCCGGAGCGTCCCGGCGTCCCGAACGAGAAAGATGTGCGGCGTCTTTCCGTCCAGGAAACGGACCGCAATACGCGGCTCTGGGACAAGCTGGAGCACGATGCCGCCTACCAGGCGATCGCAAAGGGCATCTGGGCACGGATGCTTTTCGGTCCGCCGCCGTTTCCTCCAGAGGTCGGACGGAAAATGCAGGAGGAACAGATTGGGCGGGCGGCGGCGGCGGTGAAGAAATTGCGGGCCCGCGGGGTGGAGGTGATTTTCGTTCGGTTGCCGTCGGCGGACGAGTTTCTGGCTTTTGAAAACAAGGCCTTCCCGCGCGAGCGAAGCTGGGAGGTGCTGCTCGAGAAGACGGGCGCGCCCGGAGTGTATTTCGAGGACCACCCGGAGCTGCAGGGTTACGAGCTTCCGGAGTGGTCGCACATGTCCGGCGCTGAGGCCGACCGATTCACGGAGCAGCTTTATCGGGTGCTGGAGCGGAAGTTTGGCTGGGGAAAAAGGGCGGAGCCGGCCGTGAGCCCGCGCTTGTTGCTCCTGAGCACCTCGACGGTGCACGGGAGCGGTTATCTCGAGTATGCGACGGCGGAGCTGCGCGATTTTCTCGGTGATGTCCGGCGGATCCTGTTTGTCCCGTTCGCGCTCCAGGATCACCACGCTTATGCGGAGCGGGTCCGGGCGCGCTTCGCCCAGCTTGGGATTGGGGTTGATTCGCTCCACGAAGCTTCGGACCGGCTGGGAGCGGTAGGCGCGGCCGAGGCGATTTTCGTTGGCGGCGGCAACACTTTTCGTCTTTTGAAAAGGCTGCACGAAGATGGGCTGCTCGAGGCGATCCGCGCGCGCGTGCGCGGGGGTGCGCCGTATCTTGGTTCGAGCGCGGGCTCGAACGTGGCGGGGCCGACCATTCGCACGACGAACGACATGCCGATTGTCGAGCCTCCCTCGTTCGCGGCGCTGGGGCTGGTCCCGTTCCAGATCAACCCGCATTATCTCGATGCCGACCCGGGTTCGACCCACATGGGCGAAACACGGGAGGAGCGTCTCGTGCAATATCTGGAGGAAAACGAAGTGCCGGTGGTGGCGCTGCGCGAAGGCGCGATGCTGCGGTGCGAAGGGGGCCGGTATCGGCTGCTTGGCCGGAACGGTGGTCTCCTCTTTCAGCGCGGTGCGGCGCCGATCGAGCTCGTGCCCGGGGCGCAGCTCGACGATCTCCCGCGCTAGCGGCTAATCATCGTAATGGCGTGAGGCGTCGCGATAATCGCGGTGGTCCTTGTGCGTGATGTGCGCCGGCGGCTCAGGGGCGTCCGTCTCGCGCGCTTCGATGCGGTTCTTGAGCCACTCGAACCACTCGCACCAGGTGTCGCGGCCGAGCCGGCGGCGTTCCCCGTCGATATAACGTTCGAGCTTCTTCCATGAGAGCAGGATTGGGCCGCTGAAAAAATCCTCGACCACCTCGATGGTCAGTTCGCCGGTGAAAACGAGCAGGCCGATGCTCTCCCACGTCCCGGTGATGTGATAGACATCGTCTTCGCCATTTTCGCCCAGCACCTCCAGGACGGTGGCGCGATCCGCGGCCTCGGGGAGATTGACGACCACGCGGAGCGAGTGGGCGAGGCTGACGCTTTGGAACGATTGCACCAGGTTGAGCATCGAATTGCGACGGCGCTGCACGCGATAGTCGCGCACCTGGTAACCGGCAAAGACAAGGCCGACCATCACAGCCAGCGCCTCGATGATGTCCGCCAGGCTGCCGATTTCCATTACTCGGGCCGGGCGGGAACGGTGGCGCCCTTTCGTTTGTTCAAGTGCCGGTCGAGAAAGGCGAGGATCGCGGAGTAGGCGCGCAGCTCGTTGGTCTTTTTGGTGAAACCGTGGCCTTCGTCGTCGAAGACGATGTAATCGACAACGCCCTTTCGCTTTTTGATCGCTTCGACGATCTCATCCGATTCCGCCTTGAGGACGCGCGGGTCGTTTGCACCCTGCAGGACGAGGAGCGGCCGCTCGATCTTGTCGGCGTGGAAGAGGGGTGAAACTTCGCGCAGGCGATCAAGATCCGTCTGCGGATCGCCGATCTCGCGGTAGAGGGCCTTGCGCTCCGCTTCCCAGTAGGCGGGGATGCTTTCGAGGGTGCGAACCCAGTTGGAGACACCAAAGATATCGACCCCGGCGGCGAACTCCTGCGGCTGGAAAGCGAGGGCGGCCAGGACCATGTAACCGCCGTAGGAGCCGCCCATGATCGCGATGCGGTCGCCCTGCACGAAATCCCGGCCGGCGAGAAAGTTTTTCGCGGCCACGCAATCCCAGAGCGGCTCGCGGCCGTGTTTGCGGTCGTCGGCGGTGAAGAAGGTCTTCCCGTAACCGCTGGAGCCGCGGTTGTTCACGTCGAGCACGGCGTAACCGTGATTGACCAAAAACTGGAGAAGGGCGCTGTAGGTCAGGCGGGCCTGGCCGCCGGGGCCGCCGTGGACATTGATGATGCCGGGCACCTTCTGCCGGGCGCCGGCGCCGTGCGGCCGGTAAAGGTTGGCCGGAACTTCCAGGCCGTCGAACGACTTGAATCGGACCACGGTGGCCTGGACGAGGTGCGCCGGGTCGATGGCGGGATTCAGCGCGTTGGTCAGCCTGGTGGCGTTCTTTTTCGCGACGTCATAAGAGGTAAAGGTTCGAAGGCGAGCGCGAGCCGTTGTGGTAAAAGGCGATCTTTTCCTCGCTATCGGCAAAGCGGACGCCGGTGATGTCGCCATGGGGCAGGTCAGGGAGCGGCACGGTTTCGCCGGTGGCCGTTTCGTAGATCTTCACGCGGGTGCGGGCGTCCTCATTGATCGAGACCAGCCGGTATTTGCCCTGGCGCGAGAAGTAGGTCGCGACGATGTCCCACGAAGCCTTTTCCACCGTTTCGTGACGGTCCGTGGCGGGATCGTAGCGGGCGAGCCAGGAAAATTCCGAGTCGCGGTTGGTCAGGTAATAAAGCTGCGCGGTGCCGGGAGCGAAGGCCTGGGCGCTGTTCGCCATTTCACCCTCGTGCGGGGTGAGGTGCTTCATTTTCCGGCTCTCGACGTCGTAAAGGTAAACGTCCGAATCGGCCGTGGAGACGCCCGGCTTGTCGAAGGCGATGAAACGTTTGTCGGAGGAAATCGCGGCAAACTCGAAGCCCTCGTCATTCTGGTAAACCAGCGCACGTTTCAGGTCCGCCACCGTCATTTCGTAAACGTCGAAAAACTTCGGGTCCCGCTCGTTGGTGGCGAAGAAGAAGGATTTCCGGTCGTGGCTCCAGGTGAGGAAACGCGCCTTGGTCTTTTCGCCCGGGGTCAGGTCCGTTTCCTTGCCGTCCGGCCCGCGCAGGTAAAGGTGATCGTTCTCGTTGCCGCCCTTGTCGTAGGTGTAGAGGAAACGATCGTCATTCGGGAAAGCCGAGACGATGAAGGTGCTTTCCTTTTTGGAATCGGTCAGGCGGCGGGGCGTTCCCCCGGCCAGGGGCATGCGGTAAACGTTGAAGATGCCGCTGCGGTTGCTGTGGAAGAGGATCGCTTTCTCGTCGTGCGTGAAGGAGCCCCCGCCGACCTTCTCGGTGTCCATGAACTCCTCGATGGTGTAGCGCTTCACGCCGCCCAGGGCGGGCGCGAGGGCGGCTTCGAGATCGGCGCGTTCTTTGGTGATCAAGGCTTTACCGGTGACATCGGGCGTCTGCCCCGGCGAAGGCCGCTGGTTGACCTGCGCGCACAGGGGAACGCCGCTCATGATAACCAACAGCGCGATGAGGGCGAATCGCTTCTCTCTCAGGAACCCGGCCATTCAGGAAGTGCCGCCGAGGAGATTCTCGATCGTCTCCGACATTTCATCGGTGGAGACCGGTTTTTTCAAGTAAGCGTCGCCGCAGGTGGCGACCGCCTCCTTGTGCTCGGCCTCGTCGCCATAGGCGGAGTAATAAAGGACCGGCGTGCCGGGGCGCACTTCGCTGAGCGAACGGCAGAGATCGATGCCGCTGCCGTCGGGCAGCCGGATATCCAGGATGAAGAGGTCGAAATCGATTTCGCGCGCGAGCGCCAGCGCCTCGGCGATCGAGCCGGCCGTCATCACGCCATAGCCGCAATCGCCCAGGAGCGCCGCCATGAGGAGACGCGTGTCCTGGTGATCGTCCACGTGAAGAATTCGCGCGCGGGTCGTTTTCATGCGGGCCTGCGTTACCAATAACGGGGAGGCGCGGCCAAGTCTCTTAAAAAACGCGTGCACCCGGGGCGGGGGCGGCTAAGGACGAGCTGTGCATTATCGCGTGGCGGTGGTTGGGCTTGGTTCCATGGGCAGTGCCGTGCTGGCGCATTGCGCGGGGCGCGGCGGCCCGGTGATCGGCTTTGAGCAATTCGAGCGCGGGCACGAGCTGGGGGCGTTCGCCGGGCGTTCCCGGCTGATCCGCAAAGCCTATTTCGAGGACCCGGCCTACGTGCCGCTGCTGCAACGGGCTTATGCGCTCTGGCGCGAGCTGGAACGCGAGACCGCGACCGACCTTCTCACGATCACCGGCGTTTTGCTGGCCGGGATTCCGGAATCGGAGGTGCTGGCCGGGTCGCAGCGGGCGGCCGCGCTGCACGATTTGCCGGTCGAGACGCTGGCGACGGCGGAACTGCGGGAGCGTTATCCGATGCTGGCGGTGGAGGAAGGGGAGATTGGCGTACTGGAGGAGGAAGCCGGCGTGCTGCGCCCGGAAGCGGCGGTGGAGGCCCATCTCCGGCTGGCGGAACAGCGCGGGGCGGAGATGCGCTTCGGTGTAGCGGTGCACGGGTGGTCTCCCGGCGCGCGGGGTTTCGCGCTGAACTGCGGCGGGGAAACGGTGACGGCGGACGCGCTTGTCCTGACCATGGGCCCCTGGTTCGGCGAAGTCATGCAGTCGGTCGGGGTGCGACTCCGGGTGCAGCGCAACGTGCAGGCGTGGTTCGCCCCGGCGAGCCCGGCCTTTGGCGCCGGCAGGTTTCCCGGGTTCCTGATCGATCGCCCCGGGTTTCCGGCGCCGCTTTACGGGTTCCCGGATTTCGGGGAAGGGGTGAAAGCCGCGTTTCACGGCCACGGCGAGGAGGTTGATCCGACGAGGGTGGACCGGGTGATCGACCAGGAGCGCGATATCAAGCCGATTGCCGCGGCGCTGGAAGCGTGGATGCCGGGCGCGGCCCATCGTTTTCAGCGAGGCAAGGTGTGTCTCTACGCGCTGACGCCGGACGAACATTTCGTGGTCGACCGCCATCCCGCGCACCGGCAGGTGATTTTGTGCGGCGGCTTTTCCGGGCACGGCTTCAAGTTTGCGCCCGTGATCGGGGAGATCGCGAGCCAGCTTGTTTTCGAGGAAGCGACGCCGCACCCGATCGAGTTTCTTTCGCTCCGCCGCTTCGGGGGAAAGACCGGGGCGTGAGCCTGGCGAATGTTTTGGTTTGGCCCTGCGCGGTTAAGGCCCTTGCCTTCCGGGGCTCGCTTTCCGAGAATGGTGCCGGGGCCGCACCCTCCAACGGCTTACGTTTAACATGCCGGGCCTCTTCGCCGAACTGAAACGACGGAACGTCTACAAGGTGGGCGTGACTTACGCCGTCGTCGCGTGGCTCATCATCCAGGTCGTGACCTCGACCTTCCCGGTGCTCGAGCTGCCGAACTGGGCCACCAAGCTGATCGTCGTCCTCGCGGTGCTCGGTTTCCCTGTGGCCGTCATCCTCGCCTGGGCCTTTGAAATGACGCCGACCGGAATCCAGCGAGCGCGGCCCTCCGATCCTCTCCAGCCATCAGGACGCGGCGGGCGGGCCTGGATATTCGTCGTGCTGGGCGCCGCCACCGCTTCCCTGGCCATTTTTTTCCTTGGGCGGATGACGGCGCCGCCGGTGCCGTTGGCTGCGCCGGTCACCCACGAGAAATCGATCGCGGTGCTTCCTTTCGCCAATCTCAGCGAAGAGGTGGATAACGCCTATTTTGCGGACGGCATCCAGGACGAGATCCTGGCGCGGCTGAGCAAGATCGGAGACCTGAAGGTGATCTCGCGAACGTCCACCCAGAAATACCGCGGCAAACCGGAGAATCTCCGGGCGATTGCGCAGGAACTCGGGGTGGCGAACATCCTGGAAGGTTCCGTGCGCAAAGTGGGCGACCAGGTGCGGGTGACCGTGCAGTTGATCAACGCGCTGAGCGACACCCATCTTTGGGCCGAGACCTACGAACGCAAGCTGCTTGATGTCTTTGCGGTGGAACGGGAGGTCGCGGAACGGATCGCCTCCACGCTCGAGGTCACGATGACCGGCCGCGAGAAGGCGGCGATCGCGCAAATTCCGACGCAAAACCCGGAGGCTTACGACGCCTATCTGCGGGCCATCGCCCTGGATTCGTCACAAACCGGCGAGCGCACCGAGGAAGCCGTGATGTCGTTTCGGCGCGCGGTTGAGCTTGATCCGGATTTCGCCCTGGCCTGGGCAGGCCTGGCGCATCGCGAGGCTTTCCGTTATCAGGTGCGCGAACGGACCGAGGAGCAGCACGACCCTGGCCCGGGCCGCGGCCGAACGCGCGCTGCAGCTGCAGCCCCAGTCTCCCGAGTCGCTCGCGGCCATGGCCTCCTATCTTTACTACGTGAAGCGGGATTACGAGGGCGCCCTCGTCCGCCTCGAGGAAGCGCGGGCCCTCGCCCCGGGGCGGACCCTTGTCATCATGCTGACGGGACTGATCAAGCGCCGCCAGGGCCATCTCGATGAATGCATCGAGCTGATGCAACAGGCCGGTGTGCTTGATCCAAGGAACAACGACATCTGGATGAACCTGGCGCGGACCTATCGCGCCCAGGGACGCTTCAAGGAAGCGCACGCCATCTTTGATCGGGCCATCGTGATTGCGCCGGATGAGCCGGAGATCATCGGGGAGAAGGCGGAAAACTTTCTGGCCGCAGGCGAACTTGAAGCGGCCGGGGATTTTCTCGGGCGATATCCTGTCGCGCTAACCGGAAAGGTCTTTGAACCAGTTCTTCTCACGCTGCTGCGCCGCGACTTTCCGAACGCGCTCTCCCGCCTCGAACAAAAGGTGGAGGGCGAGCCGGCGCGCATAAAGCTGGCGGCGCGACTCGAGGGCGCGCGAATCAAACAGATCACGGGCAACGGCGCGGAAGCGCGGCCCATCTTCCAGGCCATCCGCGCGGAGGTGGAACAGTTGCAGACGGCAGGCGATCGCCATCAGCACCTGCGGGCGCAGTTAATCGAGAGCGCGGCCTGGCTGGGTGATGCGGCCACGGTCGAGCGGGAACTCCCGGGTTATCTCGAGGAAGCCGAGAAAGACAAATGGACAGAGCCGCTGGCGGAGGAAACGGCCGCGATCGCGTTCGTGGCTCTCGGGCAGCTTGAGCGGGCGCTGCCGCATCTCGAGAAAGCGCTCAAGCCCTCCGCCCAGGGGCTGACGCCCGCTTATCTTCGCCTCGATTACAGATGGGACTCGGTCCGGCATCATCCCCGTTTCCAGGAACTGGCCTCGGGGAAATGAATTTTTGGATCGGCACCTCCGGGTTCCAATACAAGGAATGGAAGGGGACGTTTTACCCGGAGGACCTGGCGGTGGCGAAGATGCTGCCGTATTACGCGGAGCGTTTTGGCACGACCGAGATCAATTACTCGTTTCATCGCATCCCGAGCGCGAAGACGATTGACGGCTGGTTCAAGGCCACGCCCGACCGGTTCCGGTTCAGCCTGAAGGCGCCGCAGAAGGTGACCCATTTCGCCCGTCTGCGGAATTGCGGCGACACCATGCGCTACTTCGCGCAGGTGGCCGGCGACCTCGAAGCGAAACTGGGGCCGGTGTTGCTCCAACTCCCGCCCAACCTGAAGAAGGACGTCGTTCTCCTGCGCGAATTCCTGGTCGAAACGCCCCCGTCGCTCCGGCTCGCCTTCGAGTTCCGGCATGAGTCATGGCTCGACGACGAGGTTTACCAGGCGCTCCGGGAGAGAAACGCCGCGCTTTGCCTCGCCGAGAGCGAGAAACTTTCCACCCCGGTCGTGCCCACGGCGGATTTCGGTTATGTCCGTCTGCGACGGGAGGATTACGGACCGGCGGAGGTGAAAAGCTGGACCGAGAGGATCAGGTCCGTCGCCGGCTGGACGGAGGTGTTCGTCTACTTCAAGCACGAGGAGAGCGGCACCGGTCCCCGGCTCGCGGCGCAGATGCTTGAGCTGTTGGAGTAACTGAGTGGTGGTGTGGGGCGAGCAGCGCGCGTAAGCGGCGCACAGGGCCCGTCATCCCGAGCCGCGCAGACGGCGAGGGACCTCGCGCATGGGGCTCCACCCCCGGGTTACGCGGAAGGTGGTGCCGGTGCGTGGGAAGCGTTGCTGCCTCTCACCGCTATTTCTGCGGACGTCGCGGCACGTTCTTCGCGGGGTCCCTCGCTGGCGCTCGGGATGACGGGGGCGCGCGGCCGGGCCGCGATCAACGGCCTAACGCGCCTCAGGCCGCGACGCGCCGCTTCTGCTTTACCAGCGCGGCGGTCGAGCGCGTGCGTGGTGCGCTCTTTTTTGGCTTCGTCGTCTGGGCGCGGTTCAGGCTGTCCTGCAGGACTTTGACCAGGTCGACCACGTTGGTCGTGCGTGCCTTGGGCGCGGGCGGCGTGGCGATCTCCTCGTCCCTGGCCTTCGACTCGATGAGTTCCATGACCGCCTCGCGGTACTCGTCCTTGTATTTCTCCGGCTCCCACGGCACCGACATGCTTTCGATCAAGGTCTGCGCCATTTTCAGTTCCTTGTCGGTGATGGCGCCCTTCGGGGTCGCGCTCAGCTCCGAGGGCGAAAGAATCTCCTGGGCGAAATGCATCAACTCGAGGATCAGGAAAAGTCCATCGGGCTTGACCGAGGCGAGGTGCTCGCGCTTGCTGATCACGACCTTGGCGATGCCGATCTTGCCGGTGCCAGTGAGCGCCTTGTGCAGGAGAGCATAGGCTTTCTCGCCCCCTTTCTGCGGCTCAAGGAAGTAGGGCTTGTAGAAAAACTTGGGGTCCACCTGGTCGATCTCCACGAAATCGCTGATGTCGATCGAATGGGTGGACTCGATGCGGACCTTCTCGAAATCCTCCTCGTTCATGATCACGTATTTGCCGCGCTCGTACTCGTAACCCTTCACGATCTGGTCGGCCGCGACCTCCTTCATGTCGGCGTCGGCGACTTTCTTGTAGCGGATCGGGCTGAGATCGCTCCGGCGGAGCTGGCGGAAACTGATCTTTTCCTCGCGGGTGGCGGGGTAAACGGCGATCGGGATGTAAACCAACCCGAAGGAGATGCTGCCTTTCCAGATGGGACGCATAATAGTCGGTGGGGAAGTTATTTACAGTTATTCACAAGGGGATGTCAATGGCTCTGCAGAGCCAGGATCGTGCCGCCCCGTCTCCCTCACAGTTCCACCATGGTAACAATGAGCAACACCGCCGCGTGCAGCAGGACCAAAATCACCATCCACATGCGCAAGTTCCCCGCCGCGGGACTGTCTACCCCCGGGTCCGCCCCGCGCCCGCTGAAAATGCGCTCGCGATGCCGGATAAAATAGACCGCGGCGCCGATCACCACCGCCAGGAGCAGGCCGAAAAAGATGCGCAGCCCCGTCGCTGAACCGCTCAAGGCGGCGAAAATGTCCGTCATTCCGGTTCTCTACCGCAGGATCGGTCAGAATTCATGTCGCATGAAGAACTGGTTCAGCTCCTCGCGCCCGAACCCGAGCGGGCGGCAGAGTTCTTCGCCCATTCCCTCCGGGAAAATGGCCGGCATGAAGAATTCACGCTCCGGGAAGCGCTGGATGACGGCGGCGAGCAAATCCTGGCGTTGCGCCGGCCCGGAGGTGTCGGTGGAAAGAACGCCCCGGATTTGCACCGGTGAAGCCGCCGGGTCGCTGATGACGAGGCGTTCGCTCCCGTGGCGAAAGGCGCGGGCGCCGGGGAGCCGGGCGAGGCCGTAGCGGGAGATTTGCCAGGGAATGGCGGGGAAATCGTCCGGCACCGGATCCTGCAGCGCGGTCAGCGTCGGGATCTCCTCGATTTCGGGAAGCGCGTCGGCACGCGGCACCGGGCCGGCCGGCCGTCGCCAGGCGTAGAGCCGGCAAATTTCGAGAAAACCATGGCGGCGATAAAGTCTTAGGGCCGGTTCGTTTTGTTCGAACACCTCGAGCACCATGGCCCGGTCGCCGCGGAGTTTTGCCTCATCGAGCAGATGACCGAGAAGGGCGGCAGTGGTCCCGGTGCGCCGCGCCGCGGGCACGGTGCCCATGGCGGCGAGGCGGGAGACATCACCCGTGCGCGTGATGTAGCCGAACGAACCCGGCGCGCTCCCCGTGCCGGGCGAAACGGCTGTAGAAAATATCCGCTCCCTGCGCCATGAGGAAGCGGGCGAACCCGGGGGCGTCGAGCTCGTGAAACCCGGCGAGATAACCGGCAAACGCTTCGTTGAAAATCCTGTTCTGCGCGGCCAGCGGGACTTCGCAGGCCGGGATGATTTCAGTCGGCATAAGCGGACATTAAACGGCGGTGCGGCGAATGGCGCTGCGTTTTTGCCGGAATCAAGGCATCCTGGGAAGGTGCGCGCGCTCCGGATCATTCTGCTTCTCCCCGCCCTGCTCGCGGTGGCAGGGCCGACGGCGCCGCCAGCCCCATCCCCGTTTCCGTGGCGGGGCGAACCGGGCCGACGGGAAAGCGTCAGCGAGATCATGCAAAGGGGGAAAACGGAAGAAGCGCGTCCCGCCCTGATGCGGGCGGAGTTCGAGGCGGCCCCGCCGTCGCGATCGGCCCGGCGGAAGAACGCGACCGCGCTGGTGGCAAAGGAACCGAAGGTGCAAGCCACGCCCGGGACGGGCCTCAGTTTTGATGCCGTGACCTATCCGGACGCGGCCACGGTCCCGCCTGACAGCATGGGCGATCTCGGCCCGGAGCAATTTCTAATCTGTGTGAACGGTCGTATCCGGACCTTTGACCGGGCCGGCCAGCCGGACGGGGTGCTCGACACCACGACTTCCAACTTTTTCGAGGCGGTGCGGGGCGAGGGGCAGACCGCCGATCCGCGGGTGCGCTACGACAAACTGAGCGGGCGCTGGTTCATCTCGATGCTTTCCTACGAAGGCCCGACCCGCATCGTGCTGGCGGTGAGCGCAGGGCCGGTCGCTTTCCGCGGCGACCGATTTCACCTTTTTCCAGTTCGGGTTCTCGCTCGTGGGCCCGACGCCCAACTCCGACACGGGGAGCTTTTTCGATTTCGACACCCTCGGGATCGACCGGCACGCGCTTTACATCGGGGGGAATGTCTTCTCGCCGCAGAGCCATCCGCCGCCCTACGTGGGTTCAACCGGTTTCGTGGTGAACAAGGCGGCGTTGCTGGGCGGCAACCTGGTGGTGACCGCTTTTCGCCAGATGGCGCAGCCCCGCCGGGGGCGGACCGTTCGCGCCGCAGGGCGTTGATCATGACGATCCCGCGGCGACGGAAGGATACTTTATCGGCACGGACGTTTCCTCGAGCGACCACCTGATCATTCGCCGGGTGCATGATCCGGGCGGGACACCGTCGCTCTCGGCGAACATCGCGGTGCCGATCCCGGCCACGGTGCCACCGATGGGAGGCGTGCCCGCGCTCGGCAGCAGTCATCCGCTGGCCGATCTGGACGACCGGCTGTTTCAGGCGCGTTTGCATCGGGGACGTCTGGTGACCGGGCATAACATCGAAGTGGACGGGAACGGGGCGGCGGACAGTGTCGGCGGGCGCAATGGCGTGCGCTGGTATGAGATCGTGAACCTTTCCGGCACGCCGATGCTGGCGCAGGCCGGGACACTTTTTGATTCCGCCGCGACCAACCCGCGCAGCTACTGGATGGGATCGGGCGCGATCTCCGGGCAGGGACACATTGCGCTCGCCGCCAATGCCGCGGCGCCGGACGAATACCCGCAGGTGGCGGCGGCGCTGCATCTTGCTTCCGAGGCGGCGGGGACCCTGGGGCCGCCGGCGATCGTGCAAACCGCGACGGCCAACTGCAATGACCTGATGGACCAGTTCAACCAGCATCGCTGGGGCGATTATTCCACGATGACGGTCGATCCCAAGGACGACATGACCTTCTGGACCATGCAGGAGTATGCGATTGCCCCGGACGCCTGGGCGGTGCGCGTGATTGAGTTAAAGGCGCCGCCGCCGGCCATTCCGGAAACGGCTTCCCCGGCCGCGCTCGCCCAGGGCGAGTTCGAGACCGAGGTCGAGGTCATTGGCGCCGCCGCCGACGGCAGCGGCTTTTTTGATCCGGGCCCCTCCTTTCCCAACCGGCTCCATGCTGCCGTCGGGGGCGGCGACGTCACGGTGCATTCCGTTACCTGGATCGATCCCACGCATTTCAAGATGAAGATTTCCGTGGCGCCGAGTGCTGCGCCCGGCTCGCGCACCGTTTCGGTGACAAATCCCGATGGGCAGGCTCGCGCCAGCAACGGGCCCCTGCTGGAGATCCAGGTGCCGACAGACAGCGATGCCGACGGCATCCCGGACTGGTGGATGAACCGCTTTTTTGGTCATCCCTCCGGCGAAGCCGGTGACAAGTCGGAAGCGGAGTCCGATGCGGACGGCGACGGGTTCAGCAACGGGGAGGAGTTCCGGGCGCGGACCGACCCGACCGATCCGGCGAGCGCGTTCCGGATCGTGTCGGTGCAACGGGAGGGAACGGCGGTGCTGGTGACCTTTCGCAGCGCGGCCGGGCTGAGCTACCGGCTGGAAGCGAAGACGACCGTGAACGCGCCGATGTGGGAAACGGTGACGGACAACGTCGCCGGCGGAGAGAACCAGACCGTGGTGACGGACCCGGCGGCGGGCAGCGCGAAGTTTTATCGCGTGGTGCTGCGGGAGTAGCGACCGGCCCGGACATGCGGAAGCATGTCCCTCCGTGGGGGGACGCGCTTCCGCGCGTCCAGCTTGGGTGGCTGCTAATAGCGCAGCCGGACCAGCCGGGCCGGGTTTCCCGGAAACACGACAAGGAGATTGTCGTAGTCGTTTTCGCCGATGGTGAACGTGAGATCGTCGACGCCGAGCGCGCGCGCGATTTCCAGGACGGTGTTGGAATGACCGACCACGAGAGTGTTGCCTTGGGCGGCGCGGATTTTTTCCACGAGGGGAGCGAGGTCGCGGCCCGGCACAACAACAGGCTCGAGTCCGGCGGCGCGCGCGGTCGGGGCGGCGGTGTCGCGCGTGCGTTTGAATTCGGTTACGAAAACATGGCGGATGTCAGCGTCGCGCAGCAGCCGGGCGAGCAGGGCGGCCCGGGCGTGTCCCTGCTCGGATAAACCGGGGTCTTTCTCATGCGGGACACGGCCGGGGTCGGCGCGTTCGGCATGGCGGACAAGGAAGACGGCGGACTGGGGAAAGGCGGACGGGGCCGTGACGGCGAGGCAAAGGAGGAGAAGCAGACGCGTCATCATCTTCCGGTCTTGTGACGAGGGAAAGGAGGGCGGGCGCGGGAGAAGCATGACCTTCTTCCGCGCCCGGACTGCGTGCCGCGACCTTACTTGCCGATGAGGATAAAGATGCCGGCGAGGAGGGCGAGGATGCCGAGCAGGATGCCCGGGATGGCCACGCCCGCGAGGAGGACGATCCCCTGGAGGATGAGATAGATCGCGAGCAGAAGCATGCCGATGGATTTGGTGAAGTTCATGCGCGCATCCTGAGTCGCGCGCGGGGGAAGTCGAGCGGGAAAAATGCCGGGCGGGCGGGATGCGGCGTGACGGCCTTCTCCGGGCCGCCTAGGATGCCGGTTCATGACGTTGCCGGCCTGGCTGGGGATGATCTTTCTGGTTTCCGAGCTGCTGCTCACGCTGACCCGTCGTTCACGGGGGAGCGGGGTGCGGCAGGATCGCAGCACCCTGCGCTTTATCTGGGTGGTCATTGCCGCCAGCGTGGCCGCCGGGCTTTGGACGGCGGACGCGTTCCCGCGGGCGGCGTTTTCGTTCCCGAAGGGGTTGGGAGGGCTGGCGGTGTTCCTTTTTGCGGGCGGACTCGCGCTGCGCTGGTGGGCGATTGTGGTGCTGGGGCGTTTCTTCACCGTGGACGTGCAGGTGGCGCCCGACCATGAACTGGTCGAGCGCGGACCGTTTCGCCTGGTCCGGCATCCCTCCTACTCGGGCGTCCTGCTGGCGTTTGTGGGATTTTCCCTTTCGCTGGAGAACTGGGCCGCTTTTGTCGTGATCATGGTGCCGGTGGTCGCGGTGTTCCTCCACCGGATAAAGGTGGAGGAAGCGGCGCTGACCGCGGCGCTGGGCGAACCGTACCGGGCCTACACGCGAAGGACGCGCCGGCTTCTTCCTTTTATCTATTAGAAGCGGCGGCCCGGGCTTGCCATTGCGCGCCGGTCCTGTCTCGAATGGGGGATGAACCCGCCTGACTCCTCCCCATCGCCCGCGGCCGGCTCACGCTGGACATTCTTCCGCGACGTCTTCGTGTTTCAGGGAAAAATGATGGTCGATAACGCGCGCGATTTTCTCCTTATCCCGGTCTCGCTCACCGCGGCCCTGTTTGATCTGCTCGTCGATGGCGGGCGCCGGGGCACCTTCTTTTACCAGGTGCTGCGCTGGGGGGCGGAGAGCGAGAAAATCATCGACGTTTACAGTCCGCTGACGCGCAGCGGCGAGGAGAAGGTATCGGGGGCCGCCTTCACGATCGACGCCGTGGTGGGAAAACTCGAGAGCGTGGTGGTGCGGGAGTGGGCGCGGGGCGGGACCGCCGCCAGTGTGAAAGCGGCCATGGACCGGGCGGCGGAACAGTTGCGAGGAGAAGGAGGAGGGGAGGGGGAGCGGGAGCGTGAATCGTGAGTGGTGAATTGTGAATGGTGGGAGTGGAACGAACGCGGTTATTCGTTATTCGTTATCAGGGTTCCGAGTTCAGGGTTCGGGGTTCAGATCACGGATCACCGATCACGGCTTCTTCCCCTTCCTGCCTTCCTGGTTTCCTAATTCATCCCTTCTTCCTGATTTCAGCTTGTCAGCGTTTCAGTTGTCAGTTTTTCCGGAACGGAGGGGGGACGATTACGATTACGAGCACGAGTATGAGCACGAGAAGCCATTCTCTATCCTCATTCTTTTCCTGCCTTCCTGGTTTCCAAATTCAAAATTTCTTTTTCCTGAGTTCCTTCCTTCCTGATTCATCACAAGTATGAGGACGTGAAACGCGGGCAGGTTATCGCGGATTTTTTCGGGCTGCGGCGCAATCTGGTCCTGCTGCTGGTCGCCATCTTCGTCATCGGGGCGGGGGAGGAACTCTGGATGCGGTTTCTCCCGAAATACCTGCAGGCGGTGGGCGCGACCGTCTTTATCATCGGGCTTTTCGACGGGTTGCGCACGGTGCTGGGAGCGCTTTACGCCTACCCCGGGGGCGTGCTCGTCGATCGCTTCGGTCATCGCCGCGCCCTTATCGCCTTTAACCTTCTCTCGGTGGCGGGCTACGCCCTTGTCCTCCTGATCCCGAACTGGGGCGGCGTCATCGCCGGGATGTTCCTGTTCCTTTCCTGGAGCTGCTTTTCCCTCCCGGCCACCTTCTCGCTCGTGGCGGCTTCGCTCAGCGCCGACCGCTACGCCATGGGCATTGGGGTCCAGTCCGTGATCAAGCGCGCCCCGATCATGATCGCGCCCATCCTCGGCGGCATCCTGATTGATCAATACGGGATCGTCACGGGAACGCGGATCGGGCTCGGCATTTCCATCCTTCTTTCTTTGGCGACGATCTTCGTCCAGCGCGGCGTGCGCGAGGAAGCGCCGGCGGGCCCGCCGCTGGAGCGCTGGGGATTCTGGCGCAGCCTCGGGAGTTTCAACGCGCCGCTGCGCCGGCTGCTCCTGAGCGACATCCTGGTGCGCTTTTGCGAACGGATCCCGTTTGCCTGGGTGGTGATTTACGCCATGGACACGCTCAACATGAGCGCGCGCCAGGTCGGGCTGCTCACCACCATCGAGGTGGCCACGGCCGCCGCCTGCATCATTCCGACCTCGTATTATGCCGACAAGTTCGGCCGGGAACGGTTTGTCCTCGTCACCTTCGTCATGTTCACCCTGTTTCCCCTGAGCCTGCTGGCGGCGAGCTCGTTTGGCCTGCTGGCCCTGGCTTTCTTTGTCCGCGGCTTGAAAGAGTTCGGCGATACCGCGCGCAAGGCGCTGATCGTCACGTTTTGCCCGCCCGGCCGGCGCGGCCAGATGGTGGGGGCGTATTACCTGGTGCGCGACCTGATTGTGAGCCTGGCCGCGCTTCTCGGCGCCTTGCTCTGGAAGTTCGGGCCGGCGGTGAACTTCTACGGCGCCGCCCTCATGGGGGTGGCGGGGACGGTGGTTTACGCGCTCTCCCTGCGCGCGACAAAGGCGAAAGCCTAGGCCGGGCAGACGGACGCGAGCAGCTCGCGCACGCAGTTGATCAGCCCGCCGACCGGGAACGGTTTGACGAGGTATTTCACTTCCTGCGTCTCGAGGAATTCCTTGATCGCGGGGTCGGCGGCATGGCCGGTAATGAAGATGAAGCGATCAGCCAGGCCGGGGCGCAGCTCGGTCGCCTTGAAGAAGAGTTCGTCGCCGCGCAGCCGGGGCATCATCAGGTCGCAGACGACCGCGTCGTATTCGTTCACCTTGATCTTGAGCAGGGCCTCGGCGCCGTCGTAGGCCAGGTCGACCAGAAAATTCTCATCCGCCAGGATCCATTGCAGGGCGGAGGCGAGCTGACGGTCGTCGTCCACGAGGAGAATGGCCTTGAGGGAGAGACTGTTGACGGGTGAATCGAGCGAGGATTGGTCCATGGCAGGTGCCACTCTCCAAGCAGTCCCGATGCCACGGGGGGAAGAACGATGGGGGCGCCGGGTTCCCGGGTCCCATTTTTCGGGCTTTCCTGCCTGCGCAATTGAGGGAATTCTGCGGCGTGAACAGGTTCACCCTCATCGGCAGCGGTCTGGCCGGTGGGCTGCTGGCCGGGTTCCTCGGCCGGCGGGGCGACGAGGTGGCCTTGTACGAGCGCCGGCCCGATCCCGAGGCCGGCAACCAGGTCGGCGGCCGGTCCATCAACCTGGCCCTCTCCGCGCGCGGACTGCATGCGCTCAGCCAGCTTGGTTTGGCCGATGCCGTCCTCGCGCAGGCCATCGCCATGCGGGGCCGGATGATCCACGACAAGGATGGCACCCTCCATTTTTCCGCCTACGACCGCGACCCGGCGAAGCACATCAACTCGATCGGGCGCGGCGCGCTCAACGCCGCCGTCCTGGAAGCCGCGCGCCAATTTCCGAATGTGCGGGTCGAGTTCAACCAGCGCTGCACCGAGGTCGACCTCGACCGACCGTCCGCGACCCTGCGCGCGACCGGGAGCGAGACGGAGAAAATCGTCACGGGCGATGCGATCATCGGCGTGGATGGCGCGTTCTCGGCCGTGCGCGGCGCGATGCAGCGCCTGAACCGCTTTGAGTACAGCCAGAGCTACCTGGCGCACGGCTACAAGGAGCTGACCATCCCGCCGGGTCCCGCCGGTCAGTGGCGCATGGAAAAAAACGCGCTCCATATCTGGCCGCGCCGGAGTTTCATGATGATTGCCCTGCCCAACCCGGACGGTTCCTTCACCTGCACGCTCTTCTGGGAGTTCGAGGGTCCGCGCAGCTTCGCCGCCATGCGTGGTGACGACGATGTTCGCCGGTTTTTCGACGAGGAGTTTCCGGACGCGGTCCCGTTGATGCCCGACTTGCTGACCGATTTTCGCGAGAACCCGACCGGATCGCTGGTGACGATTCGTTGCGAACCGTGGCATTACCAGGACAAGGTGGCGCTGGTGGGCGATGCCGCGCATGCGGTGGTCCCGTTCTACGGCCAGGGGATGAACGCGGCTTTCGAGGACTGCGTGGTGCTCGATGAATGCCTCGCGGAATTTTCCGGCGATCGGGGCCGCGCGTTCGCCGAGTATTCGCGGCGGCGAAAGGAGAACGCCGACGCGCTGGCGGACCTGGCGGTGCAGAATTTCATCGAGATGCGCGACAAAACCGCCTCGCGCGTTTTCCGGTCGAAGAAAAGGATCGATCATTTCCTGGAGGGCGTCCTGCCGGGGATTTATCTGCCGCTCTACACCATGGTGTCGTTTACCCGGATCCCGTATGCCGAGGCGGCCCGGCGGGCCCGGTTGCAGGATCGCCTGCTCTACGGCGGCCTGGCCGCGTTGCTGCTGCTGGCGTTCGCGTTCCTGATCTTTTAGCGGGCCGCTCCCGGGTCGAGGCGCTCGACGTGCGCGTAGACGTTGAAGGTGGGTGGGCGCAGGAACCCGATCAGGGTCAGCCCGGTATCGCGGGCGAAGGTGACGGCGAGGGTCGAGGGAGCCGAGACCGAGGCGAGCAGGGGAATCCCGGCGGCGAGCGCTTTCTGCACGATCTCGAGGGAGGCGCGCCCGCTGACGAGAAGAAGATGCCCGGGTAGCGGAAGCCGGCCATCGAGAAACGCCCGGCCGACCGCCTTGTCGACGGCGTTATGCCGCCCGATATCCTCACGCAGCACGACAAGCTCGCCCGCGGGATTGAAAGATGGCCGCAGCGTGGAGGCCGCCGGTGCGATTGAAATTGCCCTGGGCGGCGCGCATCAAAGCGGGCAGGGAGAGAAGGGTCTTCACCGGAAAACCCGGGGGCGCGATCGGTGGCAACGGTGGGAAGTTCTGCCGGATGCTGTCGATGCTGACTTTGCCGCAAAGACCGCACGAGCTCGAGATGGCGCCGAAACGCCGAAGCTGGCCGAGGGCGGGCGTGCCGGCGAGGGTCAGGTTGATGGCGTTTCCGCGATCCTGCGGGCGCGCCGAGGGCGCCGCGTCGCGAAGATCGTTCCGCTCATGGATGATGCCTTCCGCAACCAAGAAGCCGGCGGCCAGTTCCTCGTCGTGGCCGGGTGTGCGCATGGTGATGGCGACGGTCTCTTCGCCGACGCGGATCTCGAGCGGTTCCTCAACCGCGACCTCATCCTGCACGCACTCGAAGGTGCCGTCGGCGCGGTGGCGGGCGACCGTGCCGGCGCCGATGCCGCCGGGAGGGACCACGGGAGTTTCGCCTGATTCCCTGTTCACAATCCCACCTTCACGCGGTAATTGTCGCTTGTGCAAATCGCGCACCTTTATATTTCGCCCGGCCACAATTTCTTCGGCCACGCGGGCCGCCCCCCGGGCCAGCATCCGGCGGTCGCGGTTTCGTCGGTGGAATGCGTGGCGGGGCGCGGCCTCGAGGGCGACCGCTTCCTTGATCACAAGAAGAACTACAAGGGACAGATCACCTTCTTTGCCGCGGAGGTGTTTGATGAACTTTGTGCCCGGTTCGGGGTGCACGACAAGGATCCATCGGTTTTGCGCCGGAACGTCATCACGCGCGGGCAGGACCTGAACAGGCTGATCGGGCAGGAGTTTGAGCTGCAGGGCGTGCTTTTGGCCGGGATGGAGGAATGCCGCCCCTGTTTCTGGATGAACGAGGCTTTTGCCCCCGGCGCGGAGGAGTTCCTCAAGGGGCGCGGCGGTTTGCGGGCGCGAATTCTGACCGACGGCTGCCTGCGAGTGACTGCGGAGCGGATGGCGTCGGCATGATCCTCTCCGCGGTCCTTCTCACGGGCGGCGCCTCGCGTCGCATGGGGCGGGACAAGGCGGAGATGGACTGGCACGGCGAACCGCTCTGGCGGCGGCAGCTTCGGGTATTGGAGGAACTGGGACCAACGGAGGTTTTCGTTTCGGCGCGGACCGCGCCGCCCTGGCTTCCGGAAGGCGTTGAGTTCGTGGCCGACGAAGCGGAACCGCGCGGACCGCTGGGCGGAATGGCGGCTGTTTTCCGGAGGATGAAAGGCACGCATCTTCTGGTGCTCGCGGTCGACATGCCCTTTATCACCATCGCCGACCTGCGTGCGGTGCTGGCACAATCAGGGGAAAAGCGCGGCGCCGTGCCGGTGGCGGGCGGAAGGGCGGAACCGCTGGCGGCGGTCTACCCGGCGGAAGCCGGCGACGAAGTGCAGAAGGCGCTGCAGGGAAACGATTTCTCGTTGCAACCGCTGATACAACGCCTGGCCGACCAAAACCTCATCACGCTGTGGCCGGTGCCCGGAGGAAAGAGCCGCGTCCTATCGCAGCATCAACACACCCGCGGATTTAGGAATTTAATTAGGAAAGGAGGAAAGCAGGATGGGGACGGTAGCGTGAGTCGTGAATGGTGAATCGTGAATCGTGAATCGTGGAGGATCGAGCGCCGCTCACGGACCACGGTCGGTACCGCCATCCTCCATGTTCAATTCTCCATCCTCGTCTTCTCCTGGTTTCCTGGTTTCCAAATTAGAGCCCTTCTTCCTGTTTTCCTGCTTTCCTGATTCATCCTGTTCCCCGAATGAGGTCGTCCACGGCGCGTTGAGTTCCCTGTTCCGAGGCCGGCGTGATGCGGATGACGACGCTTTTGCTGGCGGGGGTGTTGCTGCGAAGGGCGGTGTGGTTGAGCGGCACAAGGACGTTGGCTTCCGGGAAATAGGTCGCGGCGCAGCGCCGGGGAATCTGGAAGGGCGCGACCATGAACCCGCGCGCGACGCGTTCTTCGCCCTCGTGAATGCTGGTGAGATCGACCACCTGTCCCTGTTGCAGGCCGGCGGCGGAAACATCCTCGGGGTTCAGGAAAACCACCCGGCGTCCGCGATAAATGCCGCGGTAGCGATCGTTCAACCCATAAATCGTGGTGTTAAACTGGTCGTGACTCCGGATCGACATCATGAGGTATTCCCCTTCGCCGAGGGAGACGGAGTCGAGCGGCGAAACAATGAAGCGGGCCTTGCCGGTGGCGGTGTGAAACCGGCGATGATCGCGCGCGGCATTGGGCAGATAGAAAACATCGCGTCGGATGCGCTCATTGAAGTTCTCGAACCCCGGCACCACCCGGGCGATGTGATCGCGGATCCGGTCGTAATTCCCCGCCAGCTCCTCCCAGTGCACCGTGCTCCGACCATCCAGGGTGGCGCGGGCCAGGCCGGCCACGATGGCGGGTTCGCTGCGCAAATTCCCCGAGGCCGGCTCGAGGTGTCCGCGGGACGGGCTGATGATGCCCATGGAATCCTCCACGGTGACGAATTGTTCGCCCGAGATCTGCCGATCAATCTCGGCCCGTCCGAGGCACGGCAGGATGAGGGCGATTTCGCCGGTGACCAGGTGTGACCGGTTCAACTTGGTCGAGACGTGCGCGGTGACCCGGCAGGATTGCAGGGCGCGGGCGGTGCCGTCGGTATCGGGCGCCGCGGAGAGAAAATTGCCGCCGAGACCGAAGAAGAAGCGGATGGCGCCGGCCTGCATCCGGCGAATGGTGTCGACGGTATCGACCCCGTGCGCGCGCGGCGGATTGAAAGCGAACTCGGCTCCGAGCCGGTCGAGAAAAGCGTCGCTCATCTTTTCCCAGATCCCCATGGTCCGGTCGCCCTGGACGTTGGAATGTCCGCGGACGGGACAAGGCCCGGCGCCGGGGCGTCCGATGTGGCCGCCGAGAAGGAGAAAGTTCATCACCTCCTGAATGGTGGCGACGGCGTTGCGGTGCTGGGTCAGGCCCATGGCCCAGCAACAAATGATGCGCTTCGCCTTCATCGCGATGTCGGCGGCGGCCCGGATCTGGTCGCGGGTGAGACCGCTCCCGGAGAGGATTTCGGGCCAGGGCGTGGCGCGGGCGTGCTCGAGGTATTCCGCAAACCCGGAGGTGTGTTCGCGGATGAACTCGTGGTCAAAGACCGTCCCGGGGGCTCGTTCCTCGGCTTCGATCATCTCCCTGACCATCCCGCGGAGGGCCGCGAGATCGCCGTTGATCCGGATGGGCAGCCAGAGATCGCTGATGGCGCGTGCCGCGGTTCAGCAGCATTTTCGCCGGATACTTGAGGATGTTGCGATACTCCTGCGGGTTCGGGTTGACCACCTCCATCAGGCCGGGTTCGGGGAGGGGATTGAGAGCGACGATGCGGGCTCCGTTTCGTTTTGCCTCCTCCAGCGTGCTCAGCATGCGCGGATGATTGGTGCCCGGGTTTTGTCCCAGGATGAAGATCGCGTCCGCCTGCGCGAAATCCGAGAGCTTCACGCAGCCTTTGCCGACGCCGATGCTTTCGCCGAGCGCTTCGCCGCTCGATTCGTGGCACATGTTCGAGCAGTCCGGCAGGTTGTTGGTGCCGAATTGGCGCACGAAGAGCTGGTAAAGAAACGCGGCCTCGTTGCTGGTGCGTCCGCTGGTGTAGAAGGCCGCCGCGTCCGGCGACGGCAGCGCGTTTAGCTCCCGGCCGAGAAGGGCAAAGGCTTCATCCCACGCGATTGGCTGGTAATGCGAAGCGCCGGCCCGTTTCACCATGGGCTCCACCAGGCGCCCCTGTTGCTCGAGCCAGTAATCGCTCCGCTCCCGCAGGTCGGCCAGGCTGTGCTCGCGAAAAAATTCCGCGCCGATGTGCCGTCGCGTCGTTTCGCTCGCGATGGCCTTGGCGCCGTTCTCGCAGAATTCAAAGATGTTGCGATCGTGATCGGGACTCGGCCAGGCGCAGCTCTGGCAATCGAAGCCCTCCTTCTTGTTCACTTTCAGCCAGGTGCCGAGGCCGCGGAGCAGGCCGGTCTCGCGGGTGGCAAAGCGCAGGCTTTCGATGATTGCCTTGAGCCCGGCCGCGACGCGATGCGGTTCCTTCTGCCGCGGGGCGGTGGTTTCCGCCGGGGTGCGACCGGAGGCAAGACCTTTCGCGTGGTCTCCCGCCCTTTCCCGGCCGTTGGCGTCCTGCATTCGGAAAGAATATCTGAAAATAGGAAGATGTGGAGGGCGGGGAGGCAGGAGCGGCGGCCGGGCGGGGTGGAAGAGGCTTGCGCTCAGGCCCGGCGGTCCGGTAACCTGAGGAAGCAATCCGGCGGCGCGAGGGCGGAGCATCAACCGCTAACCGAAAGGAGTTCGTATGAATCGTATCTTCCTGCGCAGAATATGGATGGTCGCTCTGACCCTGCTTGTCCTGGGGGTCGCCCCGGGGCGCGTGCCTGCGGACGAGACCTGTTCCTCGCCTTATCTCGCCCGCATCGATGGGCAGGAAGAGTTTGTCTACGTCTGGACGTTGGGCGTCGAGGGTCTGGGCGATGGCTCGGACAAATTGGTGACCGTCGACGTCCGGCCGGGCTCGGAGACCTACGGAAAGGTGATTCATCAGCATTCCGTGGGCGGAAGGAACGAGGCGCACCACGGCGGGTTTACCGATGATCGCCGCCAGCTCTGGCTGGCCGGGCTGGAGAGCAGCCGGATTTTCATCTACGACGTCTACGGCGACCCGGCGAAACCGAAGTTCGTGCGGAGCATTGACGATCTGGCGGCGGCGAGCGGCGGGGCGATCGGACCGCATGGTGTGTATGCGCTCCCGGGACGCGTGTTGATCCCCTGTCTCTCCAACGCGAAGGAGAAGAACGGGCGGACGGCGCTGGTGGAATACGGGAACGACGGCAACTTCATCGCGACCCATTGGCTGCCGACAAAGGGATCAGCGGAAGGTCTGGCCGGGGCGGAGCATGCCGATGGCTACGGTTATGACGCGCGGGTCCTGCCCCGCAAAAACCTGCTCCTGACCTCCTCTTTCACCGGCTGGAACAATTACACGCGGGATTTTGGCGCCCTGACGGCGGATGCGGCAGCGATGAAACAGTTCGGGAACACCATGGTGGCGTGGAATTTTCACACACGGAAACCGGAGAAGGTTTTCCATGTCCCCGGCGCGCCCCTTGAGATTCGCTGGGCCTGGGGGCGGGACCACAATTATGCCTTCACCGCGGCGGCGCTCACCTCCAGGCTCTGGCTGATCTATGAGGACAATAAGGGAGAATGGCAGGCGAGCGAGACGGGCACGGTGGGAAACACGGAAACGGGCGTCCTGCCGGTCGACATCAGCCTGAGCGCCGATGACAAGACGCTCTTTGTCAGTTGTTTCGCCGACGGCAAATGCCGGGTTTACGATGTCTCCGATCCGCACCGGCCGAAACAGATCCTGGAGAAGGAGATCGGGCGCCAGGTCAACATGGTCTCGCAAAGCTGGGACGGGAAACGTCTCTACTTCACCAGTTCCGTCCTGGCGAGATGGGACAAGAAAGGGAAGGACAACGACCAGTTTCTGCGCGCCTACACCTGGAACGGGAAGGATCTGACGCCGACGTTTGCGCTTGATTTCAATGGTTTGAAGCTGGGCCGGCCCCACCACATGCTCTTTGGCGCGCGCAAGCTGGGCGCACCGCGGCTGGACGCGAACGTGGCCTCGAACCAGTGATTCTTTTTCCTCTATCCGCCCGGGCGGGCACGGTGGCCATGGGCCTGGCGCTCGCGCTGGGAGTCGCCGCCCAGGCCGGCGCGGAAGATGCGGGGAGCGGACGTCACCCGGATTTCGATTACGATCCGCCCTCGCCCGGTAGCTACGAACTTCCGGTGATCAAGACGGCCGCGGACGCTCCGTTGCGGGATGTCAGCAGCGCGCCGGTGCGGCTCCGGGAACTGACGGGCGGGCATGTCACCGTCCTGAGTTTCATCTACACGCGCTGCGGCGATGCGCGCGCCTGCCCCTACGCCTCGAGCGTTTTGAATGATCTGCACCAGGTCACCCGTGGCGATCCCGCGCTGGCCCGGAGCTTGCGCCTGCTTAGCGTCAGCTTTGATCCGGCGCACGATACCCCGGAACGCATGGCGGCCTACGGCGAGGCGGTGCGCGACGCCGGGGGCGGATGTGATTGGCGCTTCCTCACGCCGCGTTCCCTGGCCGATCTCCCCGGCCTGCTCATGGCCTACAATCAGAGCGTCAACAAAGCCACAGCCTCGCAACGGGCTGCCGGGCCGCTCTTTCACACCCTGCGCGTTTACCTCATCGACCGCGAACGCCGCATCCGAAACATCTACAGCTCGGGCACGCTCGACGGGCGCCTCCTCCTCTCCGACATCCGCACTCTTCTTCTCGAAGAGGTGCGGTAATCAGAGGTCGACGATTGCCTTGAACCCGCCCCAGGCCATGCGGGCGCAGTCGAACGGCAGCTTGCTCATGTCCATCATGCCCGCCATCCGCTTGTCTTCCCGGACGCACTTGTTCACCCGGTCGCGGTCACGGCGTGATTTATAACTGATGCAGGCGAAGACGATCGTCTCCCCGGCGCGCGGTTTGACCAGGCGGGGAAAGGGAAGGCCGACCGGCACCTTCAGGTCGTCGGCGACACACTCGCAATACTGCAGCGCGCCATGATCGCGGAAAATCTTCCCCGCTTTCCGGGCCAGCCGACGGTAGACCGGCAGGTTCTTTTTCAGGACGGGGAGAAGAAAGGCGTCGTAGTAGGCCATCTCTCTTTCTGCGGGAAATTCGTGTGGCGGTCAATCGCGCCGGCGCGGTTCGCCCCAGCCGCCAGCGCCGCGATAGCTGCGAGCCCCAGTCAGGGCGAGCTGCTCGAGGCCGGGATCGAACTCGCGCGTCTTGCACCAGATCTTGAGCTCGTCGCCAAACCCGGCTTGGACGCAATCGTAACAGGCGGGAACCTCGTTTGCGTAACCGCCATAAGTGGCGACGCGGGTCCCGAGGGGCCGACCGCCCAGTTGCGCGGCGAGATGCCGCGTGTAGCGGGAACGCAACCCCGGTTCGAGCGGAATTGTCCGGTCGATCACCGGGCCGCCAAATGAATGTTCCGTGAACGGATTGAAGAGATAGAACGCGTCGTAGTGGGAAAAATCGACCTCGAGCATGTTGGCGTGGCGGAAGGTGACGTTCTCCAGGCGGAGCTGGGTGGCTGTGGCCCGTGCGATCCTAATCAACTCTGCCCGTTGCTCGATTCCGGTGAAATGGCCGGCGGTGGACGCTGCCCCGGCGAGACAGAACTTGCCCGGGCCGCAGCCCACGTCGAGGACACGGCAGCCGGGGCGATCGACCAGCTCGCGCGCCGCCGCCGTGGCCACTTCCAGGGGAGTCCAAAAAGTCTTCGAGAGGGCGCGGAGATGTTCCGGATAGAGCGCATCGAACGATCGGTCGTCGACCGGAAAGGCTGTTTCCGTCGTGGTCACGGCAGACGAAGGAATTCGCGCACGGTCCCGGCGAGCAGTTGCTCCGCCGTGCCGGGCTCCAGGTCTCTCATCGACTCAATCAGCGCCCCCGGCCGTGCTTCGCCGAGCGGGAACGGGTAATCCGAGCCGAGGGCGATGCGTTCCGCGCCGAAAAGCTCCAGGAGCATGCGGAGCGCCCCGGCGTCGTGCACCAGCGAATCGACATAAAAGTGCGCCGGGCGAGAGACGCCCCCTACCTCCCGCCGCAGGTAGGAGCGGGGATTCACCTGGTTATCGACGGCAACAAGGTCGGGCCGCACGTGGAAGGCGTGCTCGAGCCGGCCGATGGTAAAAGGGAAGCCGCCGCCGCCGTGCGCGAAGGCGACGCGCAACTTCGGGAAACGCTCGAAGACGCCGCCGAACATCATGCTGCAGATGGCGAGCGCGGTCTCGGCCGGCATCCCGACCAGCCAGGGCAGCCAGTAATTTGGCATGCGTTCCTTCCCGACCATGTCCCACGGGTGCACGAAGATGGCGGCGTCCAGCTCCTGCGCCGCGCTCCAGAAGACATCGAGGGCGCGATCATCCAGGTTGCGGCACCCGCCCGGATGGCAATGAACATTGGCGTCGAGGTGCGACCCGATCTGTGCGCCCCGCAGGCCGAGTTCGCGCACGGCCCGCTCCAGTTCGCGCGCCGCCCGTTCCGGGTCCTGCAGCGGCACCGTGGCCAGGCCGGCGAATTTTTCGGGGAATGCGCCGACGATTTCCGCGAGGTGATCGTTCAGGAAGCGCGCGAGATCAGCGGCGTCGTCTGGTTTGGCCCAGTAGGAGAACATCACCGGCACCGTCGACAGGACCTGCATGGCCACACCGGTTTCCTGCATCTCTTCGCAGCGCCGTTCCGGGTCCCACGCGTTCTCGCCGATCTCCCGGAAGAACCGGTCACCGATCATCATCCGCGCGCAGCACGGTTTGTGATGCTCGAGGCGGACGAACCCGGGATAGCCATAGCGGGCGTCGAGATCCGGCCATTCCCGCGGGAGAATGTGCGTATGGAGATCGATTTTCACGGGCCGAAAGAGCTATTTAGCCCGCCCGGACGGCATCGCACCAGAAGAGAATATTGTCGGCGCTGGACAAGGCGCCCGGGGCCGGGCAGAGTGCCGCGCCCGATGATCACTCGATCCGATTCCCAGCTCCAGCTTGCGGCCGGCACGGTCCGCCCGGGAATCGCCGGATACTGGCGTCGCTAACGCCAGCCCGCAGAGAAGCGTCCGTCCGCCTGGTGGACGCGAACCACTGCCCAGAGACCATCCGCCGCGGCCGGCCCGGCTGCGGGAACTGCAATCCTTTGTCCCGTTTTTTACCCATGTCATCCATTCCATCCTTATCCGCCGCCCTCGAGCTCGACAGCGCCGATCCGCTGGCCGGGTTTCGCGAGCGCTTTTATCTCCCGCCCGGCCAGATCTACCTCGACGGTAATTCGCTGGGCCTCCTTTCCCGCGAGGCCGAGCAAACGCTCATGGAGGTCTTCGGGAAATGGAAAACCGGCGGCATCAGCGGCTGGCTCGAGGGTGAGTCGCCCTGGTTCACCATGGCCGAGACCCTGGCCGCGCGCGTCGCTCCCCTCGTCGGCGCCGCGGCGGATGAGGTGGCCCTGGCCAATTCCATGACGATCAACCTGCACCAGCTCCTGGCCACGCTCTATCGCCCGGAGGCGCCGCGGAAGAAGGTGTTGATCGACGCGCACAGTTTTCCGACTGATCGCTACGCGCTCCGCAGTCATCTGCGTCTGCGCGGGCTCGACCCGGAAGAACACATCGTGATCGCGCCGGCGGGCCGCTCGCGGTTCCTGGACGAGGATGAACTGGTGCGCGCGCTGGCGCAGCCCGGCCTGCAAATGGCCTTGTTGCCTTCCGTGGTTTACACCACCGGGCAGTTGCTCGATCTGCCGCGGCTTTGCCGGGTGGCCCGCGAGCACGACGTCATCATCGGGCTCGATCTCTCGCACTCTGTCGGCATCCTGCCGCACGCACTGGATGAATGGGGCGCCGATTTTGCCGGGTGGGGCCACTATAAATGGTTGAACGCCGGGCCTGGCTCTGTCGCCGGCCTTTATCTGAACCGCCGGCATTTTGCCGCCAACGGCATGGTGGACGCCGGGCTGGCCGGCTGGTGGAGCGTGCACAAGGAAAGCATGTTCAACATGTCGGACGAATTTTTTCCGGGTCTCGGGGCTTCGGCGCTGCAGATCGGGACGCCGGCCCTGTTGAGCATGGCGCCCATCGGCGGCGCCTTGCGCCCGGTGGAGGAGGCCGGGATCGAGCGGATCCGGGCCAAATCGATTGCGCTGACGGAGTTCATCATGTCGGCGGTCGAGCAGGAGCTTGCCGGGGAGGGTTTCCGTTTGGGGACGCCCCGCGAAGCAAAACGCCGGGGCGGTCATGTCTCCGTGCGGCATGAGCAGGCGCAGGCACTTTCGCTGGCCTTGCGTGAGCGCGGCGTTGTGCCCGATTTCCGCAAGCCGGATGTCATCCGTTTCGCGCCATCGCCGCTCTACAACACCTTTGCGGAATGCTGGGAAGCGATCGCGATCCTGAAAGAGATCGCGACCAGCGGGTCCCATGAGGCCTTCAGCGCCGCGCGCAGCCTGGTCACATGAGCATGGAAAGCAAACGCCGGCCGGCCTGGCTGCTCCCGACACCGGCGCGCCGTGACGAAGGCGAAGCGGCGCTGCCGGTGCGATCGCTCCTGGTGCAGTTGATGCAGGGGAAGGACCTGTCGCGGGATGAGGCCGCCCTTCTTTTCGGCGCAGCCATGGATGAACGGGCCAGCGACGCGCAGATCGGCGCGGCCTTGGTGGCGCTGGCCGTGAAAGGCGAGACGGTGGAGGAACTCACCGGCATGGCGGAAGCCATGCGGGCGCGCGCCGTCCGCATCCGGACGCGCCATGAACGGTTCGTCGATACCGCCGGGACGGGATCGAGTCATGCCAAGACGTTCAACGTCTCGACCGCGGCCGCCTTTGTCTGTTCCGGGGCGGGTCTGCCGGTGGCCAAGCATGGGAGCCGGGCCGCCACCAGCCTCTCGGGCAGCGCGGATGTTCTCGGCGAACTTGGGGTGAATGTGCAGACCGACGCGGCCACGGCCGCACGCTGTCTCGATGAGATCGGCATCTGTTTCCTTTTTGCGCCTCTTTATCACCGGGCCACCGCCCGCGTCGCCGGGATTCGGCGCGAACTCGGCGTGCACACCACCTTTAATCTTCTCGGTCCGCTGACCAACCCGGCGGGCGCCCCCTTCCAGGTCATCGGGGTCTGGCATGAAGCGCTGCTCGAGCCGCTGGCGCACACGCTCCTCGCCCTCGGGACAAAGCGCGCCTGGGTGGTCCATGGGCGCGACGGACTGGACGAGATCACCACGAGCGGACCGACGTTGGTCGCGGAGGTTCGGGAGGGAACGGTCCAGCGCCGCACGGTAGTTCCGGCTGATTTTGGGCTGGCGACTTCTTCTTCCCTGGCGGAACTCCGCGGAGGCACTCCCCGTGACAACGCCGGGCTGATCCGCGCCGTTCTTGCGGGTCAGGACGGAGTGCGTGTCGAAGGGGCGCGCGACCTGATCGTGGCGAACGCGGCCGCGGCGCTTTTCGTGGGCGGCCACGCGGAAACACTCCCGGCGGCTGCTGAGCTCGCACGCGAAAGCATCCGCGCGGGCGCCGCCCTCACAAAGGTCGAACAATTAATTCAATGGACCGGGGGCAAGGCGTCATGAGCGATTTTCTCTCCAAAATCCTGGCCGCGCGGCGGGCCCGCGTGGCGAGGGATTTTTCGCCCGCGGTGCGCCCCTCCTGGCGGGAAAGGGCTGCGTTCGCCCGGGCCCGGCGGGACCATTTCTGTTTGCGCACGGCCCTGGCGGCCAGCACGGGCCTGATCGCCGAGTTCAAACGCCGTTCGCCTTCCCGCGGTTTGATCCGGCCGGAGGCCGACCCTGCCCTCGTCGCCGCGCAATATGCCGAGGGCGGCGCCTGTGCCGTCTCCGTCCTGACCGAGCCGGATTTTTTTCAGGGCTCGCTTGCCGATCTCAGGGCGGCACGCGAAGCGGTTTCCCTGCCGGTTTTGCGCAAGGATTTTATCGTCGATGAAGTGCAGATCGACGAGGCCGCGGTGGCGGGCGCGGAGGCGGTGCTCCTGATCGTGGCCGCACTGGGCGATGGGGAGCTCGAACGTTTCCGTCGCCGGGCCGAGGATGACCTTGGCCTGGATGCGCTGGTCGAGGTGCACACGCCGGAAGAGATGCGTCGCGCCGCCGGGAGCGGAGCCAGTCTGATCGGGGTAAACAACCGGAACCTGTCGACCTTTGCCGTCTCTCTCGACACCTCGGAGGAACTGGCGCTGCTCGCGCCCGAAGGATCCGTGCTCGTGAGCGAGAGCGGGATTCATGGCCGCGCCGACGTTGAACGCCTGCGTGCTCTCGGGTATCGCGGGTTCCTCGTCGGTGAAGCGCTCATGCGCTCCGATCATCCCGCGGCGCTCCTGCGATCTCTTGGCGGCGCGGTGAATGGGAGCGTGCACCGATGAGAACGGGCAAGGTGGGAGTAAAGGTTTGTGGCGTCACCACGGTTGAAGACGCCCTCATCTGCGGGGGCGCCGGCGTGGACTGGATCGGGTTGAACTTCTCGGCCACGAGCGTCCGGCAGGTGCCGCTGGACCGGGCACGGGACATCACCCGGGCCGTGCGGGCGAAGCATGCCGGGATGCGTTTCATCGGCCTTTTCGTGAACCAACCGGCGGAGGAGATCGAAACGATCGTGAACACTCTCATGCTCGACGGGGTGCAGTTGCACGGGCGCGAGACGCCCTCCGAGGTCGCCGCCATCCGCGCGCCGTGGGTGATCAAGGCGTTGCCTGTCGCCCCCGGCTTCAACCCGGAGTCTGTCCGGGCCTACCCTTGCGATGCGATCCTGCTCGACGCCTGGAGCCCGACCGCTGCCGGCGGCACGGGTGCGAGTTTCCCGTGGGAGATCGCGGCCGCCGTTCGTCCCCTCGTCCGATGTTTGCTCCTGGCGGGCGGGCTCCACGACGGCAACGTTGCGCGCGCCATTGCCGCCGCGCGCCCCGACCTGGTCGATGTCTGCAGTGGCGTGGAATCAGCGCCGGGGCGCAAGGACGGCGAGAAGGTGCGCCGTTTTGTCGAGGAGACGCGCGCCGCGCTGCAACCGGAGGGAGTCGCGTCATGACAAAATTTCGTTCCGAGCCGGATGCGGCCGGCTTTTGGGGACCGTTCGGTGGTCGTTTTGTGGCGGAGACGCTGATGGCGCCATTGGAGGAACTGACAAAGGCGTTTCGCGAAGCGCAGGCGGATGCCGGGTTTCTGCGAGAACTCGATGGATTGCGGCGCGAATACACGGGGCGCCCGACCCCCCTGGGATTTGCCGCGCGCCTGACGGAGCACGCCGGAGGGGCGCGCATTTATCTCAAGCGGGAGGATCTGCTGCACACCGGGGCGCACAAGATCAACAACGCGCTCGGGCAGGGCCTGCTCGCGCGACGCATGGGAAAACGCCGGATTATCGCCGAGACCGGGGCGGGCCAGCATGGCGTGGCCACGGCGACCGTTTGTTCGCTGCTCGGTCTCGAGTGCGTCATTTACATGGGAGAAGAGGATGCGCGGCGCCAGGAACCGAATCTCCATCGCATGCGCCTCCTCGGGGCCGAGGTGCGCCTGGTTTCGCAGGGATCGCGCACGCTCAAGGATGCCATCAATGAGGCGTTGCGCGACTGGGTCACGCACGCCCGCGAGACTTACTATCTTTTGGGGAGCGCGCTCGGTCCGCATCCGTATCCGCTGATGGTGCGGGAGTTCCAGAAGGTGATCGGGCAGGAGACGCGGGCGCAGTTCCGGGCCCGCGTTCGGCGCAATCCGGATGCGCTCGTTGCCTGCGTCGGCGGCGGCTCCAACGCGATCGGATTCTTCCACGCTTTTCTCTCCGATACCGGCGTCCGCCTGCTCGGCGTCGAGGCCGGTGGAAAGGGGAGCGGGCTTGGAGAACATGCGGCCCGTTTCCGCAAGCGGGGCGGGGGACGCCCCGGCGTTTTGCACGGCACCCACAGTTACGTCCTGCAGGACAAGGCCGGGCAGATTGCGAGCACGCATTCGATCTCCGCCGGGCTCGATTATCCGGCGATCGGCCCGGAGCACGCCTTCCTGCGCGACCGGAAGCGCGTCGAGTATGTCGCCGTGGGTGACCGCGCCGCTCTTCAGGCCTTGGAACTTCTTGCCCGGCTGGAAGGAATCATTCCCGCGCTCGAATCGGCCCATGCGGTCGCGCAGGCTCTCCTGCTCGCGCCCACCATGTCGCGGCGCCAGGCCATCGTGGTCAATCTCTCCGGCCGGGGCGACAAGGATCTCGGCGCCCTCTCTGCGCCGCCGGTCAGGACGGGCCGGTTATGAGCGTTTTGCGTGACAGCTTTGCCGCCGTGCGCGCTTCCGGACGTCACGGGGTCATTCCGTTCCTGGTCGCAGGCGACCCCGACCTCGCCACCACCGGCAGGCTGGTGCGGGAACTGAGCGCGTTGCAGCCCGTCGCGATCGAGATCGGTGTTCCCTTCAGTGACCCATCGGCCGACGGCCCGGTGATCCAGCGCGCTTCCGGCCGGGCGCTGCGTCGCGGCACCACCCTGGCGAACGTGCTCGAGCATTTGAAAAAGACGCGAACAGCCGCGCGGGCTCCCCTGGTTCTGTTCACCTATTACAATCCGTTGTTGCAGCTTGGTCTGGCCAACTTCGCCGGGAAAGCTGCGCGCGCGGGCGTGGCCGGTGTCCTGGTGGTCGACCTTCCGGCCGAGGCGGCCGGCGCCCTGCGGGGCCATCTTTCCCGGAAAGGCCTCGACCTTATCCTCCTGGTCGCGCCGACCACCTCGGCGGATCGGCTTCGACAGATTGCGCGGACCGCTTCCGGTTTTATCTACGCCGTGGCTCGCACGGGGGTGACCGGTAACACCCGCGGCCACTCCGACGAATCCGCGGAACTGGTAGAGCGTCTTCGTGCTCTGACGTCTCTCCCTGTGGCGGTCGGCTTCGGGATCAGGACCCGGGCCCGGGTTGGGCAGGTCTGCCGTTACGCCGACGCCGCGGTGGTCGGCTCCGCCCTCGTGGAAACGATTGAGAAAGCCTCGGCCGGTCCCCAAAAGGCCCGACGGCGGTGACGTCGTCGCGCAGGCGATGCGGTATGCGCGGACGCTCTTCTAATCGCGGAACGGCTTCACCGGCTCCGGTTTCGGCACTTTGTGTCCGCAGTTTTTGCAGGTGCGCCGGGCGTCGTCGTTCCAGAAATCGAGCATGGCCTTGCTGAACGCCTGGACGATGTCGGCACAATCGAAATCGATGTCTTCCACCAGCGCCTCGCATTTTTCGCAGTAAAAGATGACGTGCTCGTGCTCGCCGGCCGGTCGGCGGCGCTCCACCACCAGCCCGAGCGTGTCGGGCGGGCGCACCGGCGCGTGCGGGACATTCGGTGGAATGAAAAAGGTTTCACCCTCGCGCACGAGATGATCGACGATGTGATCGCCCTCGCGGATGCGCACCTTGATATCGCCTTTCAGCTGGTGGAAAAACTCCTCGGAATCGACCTGGTGAAAATCGTTCCGGGCATTTGGTCCCTTGATGATCATCACGAAAAAATCGCGGCCATCGTAGAGATACTGATTGCTCACCGGCGGCTTGAAGTTGTCCCGGTTCTTCTCCACCCAGCCCATCAGGTCGATGGGCGCCTGCACGGAGGAACCGGTTTCCGAAGGGGAGGCGGGAGCGGCGACGGCGTTGGCCATGAGAAAAGGCTAGGGAGAGCCGGGGGGCGGCGTCAAACCGAAGCGGACTCCGCCGCTTCGCGGACAAAGAAAAACCGCGCATGACCTTGCGGCCATGCGCGGTTTCGCGCGTTCAGGAGGGAAAGCTTAGCTCTGGCGGGTCTGCTCAGTGCCGGTTCCCGGCGTGTGCTGGCCCGGCGTGTTCGGGCGGCCCATGTCCTTCTGCTCCTTGCCCTTTTCGGTCACCGGAGTCTCGGGCTTGGTCTGATGTTCCTGCGGCTTGTTGGTTTTCGGATCGTTCATATTTGTTCCCTTTCCTTTTGGTTATGAGCCGGCTTTCACTTGGGCGCTTTGGAGACCAATAGTATCAAAAATGCGCCATTTCCGGCCGGCTCGCGGCCTCCTTAAATATCAAACCCATTCCCGAGGGGGAACGGGCTAATGACCAATTATAGGCCTGAAACGCCGTTTTGGCAAGGGCTCAGGGCTAAAAAAGCCAAATTCTATCGGGTTTTCGCGATTTACCCGGCTGCTCCGCCATTGGCGATCGACTGGCCTTAAAACTAGGCCAAGTCGCGCAGCGGTCGCCCGGACCGGCCCCGGAGCACCGCCATGATCTCGGCCAGCACGCTGATCGCGATCTCGGCCGGCGCGTCGGCCCCGAGGTCGAGCCCAAGCGGCGCATACACCCGCCCGAGTTGCTCCGCGGTCGCGCCGTCGGCCCGCAGCCGGTCAAAGACCATCCGCACTTTGCGCCGGCTTCCGATCATCCCCAGATACCCAAGGCCGGAAAGCGGCAGCGCGGCCGCCAGGGCTTCCCGATCGATCTCGTGATTGCGGGAGACCAGCACCAGCGCCTCGGTTTCTCCCCAACTGCGCGCGCGAATGAACTCCGGCGCGCTCAGCTTGGTCTGCCGGAGCGCGCCCGCCGGGAAACCGTCGAGCTGGTCAGGCCGGTCTTCGGTCACGGTGACGGAAAATCCGGCCTGGAGGGCGAGCCGGGCGATGGCGCGGGCGCAATGCCCGCCGCCGACGAGATGGATGGTTTCGCCGGCCACCTGCGGTTCGATCAGGAGTGTGACCTCGCCGCCGCAGATGGCGCCGAAAGATTCGGGGTCGCCCTCGTGCAGCGGATACGTCCGCAGCGCGGGTTCTCCGCTGGGCAAGGCGCGCACGCGCTTCTTCGATCGCCAGCGACTCGAGTTTGCCGCCGCCGATGGTGCCGCTGCTCCGGCCGTCGGCGTAGACGATCATCTTGGCCCCGGCGGCGCGCGGGACCGAGCCGGTGCAGGCGGCCACGGTCACAAGCGCGCAGGGTTGCCGGGCGCGTCGGGCCGCCAGCAGTTCCTCGAGCAGATCAGTCATGGCGGACAACGCTCACCTCGATTTGTCCGTGCGGTTCGTCGATCGGGACGAAGACATCGTTTGGGTTGTCGAGACCGAACGGAGCCAGATTGATGAGCAGGCAATGCTTGTTCGGCATGGCCAGGTCGAGCCGCTCAATCTCGGCGCAGGCGGCCAGCGCGGCTTCGCCCATCTGGAAAAGCGTGGTTTGCGCAGAGGGACTGTAGTTTTGCGCAAAGACGGTCAGCATCGCCTCGAGAATGGCGCGGTTCGCCGTGGCATGGCTCTGCGGGGTCCGCGCAAAATACCACGTGGCGCTGAACGACGTCCCAAGGATGCGGTCAGCCGTCTCCGGCAGGGTGGTGAATTCGTCTCTCGGATAATTCTCGAAACCGGAGCCGGTGCTCTTGAGCAGGACGAGATCGCGAATGCCGGAGGCGACCGTGGCCGCTCCCTGGCGGCAGACGACGCGGGTGAAGGGGCGCGCCTCGTTCCCGGCGAGAAAGGAATGGTCGTGCGGTTTTCCCGCCACCACCATGCGCTCCCAGCGACGCTCGCTGATCTCGATCTGCGCCTCCTGCACCTGCGGATAACGCGTCACGAAATGGTCGCCCAGGACGACCGCGAACTTCTCGAGCTCGTTGCCGAGATGCTGGCGGGCCATGACGTTGACCGTGTTCTTGATCGTGTCGGTCGCGACCACTTTCGTGTTGTCGCCCGCGGTGTAGGAACTCTCGAAATCGCCCCGGAGCAGGGCCATGACGCTGATATCCTTGAGGGTATGAAGAGGGCCGTCCCGCAGGACCTTGAGGACGCGGACCCGGCCTTTCCCGTAACGGTGATCGATCACCTTAGCCATTGCCGCCCAGAAATAATTCGTTTAAGCCGGCAAGGCGATGCCAAACCTCGAGGAAATCAACGCGATGGACCGGGCCGGGTTTACCCGGCACCTGGGACCGCTCTTTGAGCATTCGCCCTGGGTGGCGGAACGGACCTGGCCGGAACGCCCTTTTCCCGGGGAGAAAGAGCTGCACGCCGCCCTTTGCCGGACGGTGCGGGAGGCGGACGCCGCCGAACAGCTCGCGCTGATCGCGGCCCACCCGGACCTGGTGACAAAAGCCGTGCTCACCCGCGAATCGCAGGGCGAACAGGCCAGCGCCGGGCTCGGCTCGCTCACGGAAGCGGAGGCGCAGGCCTTCCGGGAATACAACGCCGCCTACCGCGCGCGTTTCGGGTTTCCCTTCATCATCTGCGCCCGGCTCAATAAAAAAGAGGCGATCCTGGAGGCGTTCCCCCGGCGCCTGGAGAATTCGCGCGAGAAAGAGATCGAAACCGCCCTCGAAGAAATATACAAGATTGCGGAGTTGCGCCTGCGCGACCTGATCGGATGAGCATGCTTTCCACCCACGTCCTTGATACGGCCAAAGGCCGGCCCGCCGCCGGCATGAAGATCGAGCTGCGCTCGCTTGACCGGGACGAACTGTTGAAAACGGTGAGCACGAACGCCGACGGCCGGACCGACGCCCCGCTGCTCGCGGCCGATGAGATGAAAGCGGGCCGCTACGAGCTGCTTTTCCACGTGGGCGATTATTTCGGCGAACGGAAGTTTCTTGATGTCGTGCCGGTGCGTTTCACGATTTCCGACGCCGGCGCGAAGTATCATGTGCCGCTGCTTGTCTCTCCCTGGAGCTACAGCACGTATCGGGGAAGCTGAAGAGGTTTAACCACAGAGACGCAGAGGGCGCAGAGGGGGAGCTTTGGGGGAAAGTTGGGAGACGGCGGGTGTTTGCTGGAAGAGGACAGGATTTACAGGATGGACAGGATTTAAAGGGGTCTTTACGTGGTTTTCTTGCAGGCACAGCCCGGGCATACGATTCACGATTCACCATTCACGACTCACGCCCCTTTCCCTCCCCCGGTAGGGCGAGACTCCGTCGAGCCTGGGAGTAGGTTTAACCACAGAGACGCAGAGGGCGCAGAGGAGGAGCTTTGGGGGAAACTTGGGAGACGGCGCGTGTTTATTGGAAGAGGACAGGATTAACAGGATGGACAGGATTGCAGGACGCAGGCGTTCACGACCCTCGCAAAGATCCGGATGGCGCGACGACGGCAGTTTGTGCGATACCTTTGCCCCAATGCTTCACCTCTTCTCTGCGACCTCCGCGACCTCTGCGTGAGGCCACTCCGGACATGACCGAGAGAGACCAGACACCGCCCGGCCTCGTTGATCTCGCCGCCGCCCGCGTGGGCGGGCTCGCCCTCGTGGCCAACGACGAATTTTTCGCCGAGAAAGAAAACCTGCTCAAGCCGGGCCGCGGCATCTTCATCCCCGACAAATACACCGATCACGGCAAATGGATGGATGGCTGGGAAAGCCGGCGCCGGCGCACGCCCGGTCACGACTGGTGCGTGGTCCAGCTCGGGATGCGCGGGATCATTCGCCAGGTCGACATCGACACCAACCATTTCCTGGGGAACCATCCGCCCTTTGCCTCTCTCGAAGCGCTCGACCTGCGCGAGAAGATCGACCGCGCGGCGGTGGAAAAGCTTCCCTGGAGCCCGTTGCTCGAGAAATCGCCGCTCAACCCCGGCTCACAGAACCTGTGCAACGTCGCGAACGACCAGCCTTGGACGCATGTGAAGCTGAACATCTTTCCGGATGGCGGCGTGGCCCGCCTTCGCGTTTACGGAGTGGTGGTGCCCGACTGGAGCCAGTTCAAGCCGGGCGAAGCGATTGACCTGGCGGCGATCGAGAACGGCGGCGTCCCGCTCGCCTGCAGCGACATGTTCTTTTCCTCGATGCACAACCTGATCATGCCCGGTCGCTCGGAAAACATGGGCGACGGCTGGGAAACAAAACGCCGGCGCGGGCCGGGACACGACTGGCTTATCCTGAAGCTCGGCCGGCCGGGCACAATCGAGAAAATCGAAGTCGACACCAACCATTTCAAGGGGAACTACCCCGACACCTGCTCGATTGAAGGCTGCGCCGCACCGGAGGCCACCGTCGAGAGTCTTCAGAGCGACGCGGTCAAGTGGCGCGAGATCCTGCCAAAAACAAAACTCCAGGCCGACACGCGCCACTACTTCGAACGCGAGTTGTCTCCACTGCCGGATTGTTCCCATCTCCGGCTCAACATTTTCCCCGACGGCGGCGTCAGCCGTCTGCGCGTCTGGGGCCGATTGCCAGCGCCCGCATGAGTGATTTTGATGTTCTTGTGCGCGGTCGCGGGCACGCGATCGGCATCTCGACGGGAAGGTGCGGCTTGTGGGCAAAGCCTGACCGGGAGCGCCCCGCGCGAGCTCGGAGGTTGAGCACCTTCTTCTTTTGCCCGGGGTGATCGATGCGCATGTGCATTTTAATGATCCGGGGCGGGCGGACTGGGAGGGGTGGGAGACCGGTTCGCGCGCGGCGGCGGCGGGCGGGATCACCACGGTCTTCGATATGCCGTTGAATGCGCATCCGCCGACGATTGACGGTCCGAGCTTCGATGAGAAGAAGGCGGCGGCGGAACGACAATCGTCCGTCGATTTCGGGCTCTGGGGCGGGCTCGTCCCGGGCAACGTCGAGCAACTGGAAACGCTGCGTGACCGCGGCGTGGTCGGCTTGAAGGCGTTCATGTCGAACAGCGGGATTGACGATTTCGAGGCGGTGGACGACGCCACCCTGCGCGACGGAATGAAGGAAGCGGCCCGGCTTGGTTTGCTCGTGGCCGTGCACGCCGAGTCGGAAAAAATCACGCGCGAACTCACCGCGCAGGCCCGCGCCAAAGGAGGGAGCTCGGTGCGCGATTATCTTGATTCCCGACCGGTGGCGGCGGAGCTCGACGCGATCAAGCGCGCGGTCGAGATCGCCGGCGAAACCGGTGGCCGTTTGCATATCGTGCATGTGAGCAGCGGACGCGGGGTCCGCCTGGTCGCGGAGGCGCGCCGGGCCGGGGTTGATGTCACCTGCGAGACCTGTCCGCATTACCTGATCCTGACCGACGACGACATGGTTGCGCTCGGCGCGGTGGCAAAATGCGCGCCGCCGCTCCGGCCGGCCGCGGACCAAAAGGAGCTGCGCGCGAGCCTTGGCGAGGTCACCACCATCGGCTCCGACCATTCGCCGTCGCCGCCGGAGATGAAGGCGCGCGATAATTTTTTCGATGTCTGGGGCGGCATTTCCGGTTGTCAGCATCTCCTGCCGCTCCTTTGCGGGATGAATGATTTGTCGTCCGGCGAGATTATCCGGCTGACCAGTGTGGACGTAGCCCGGCGGTTTAACCTGCGCGGGAAAGGCGGGTTGGAGGTAGGGAACGACGCCGATTTTGTCCTGGTCGATCCGGCCCCGGCGGAGATCACGCGCGACGGTCTTTATTACCGGCACAAACAGACGCCTTACCTCGGGCGGCGCCTCCCCCGGGTGGTCGCTGTATTTTTGCGCGGACAAAGTCTCTTCGAGAATGGTAGCTTCACCACCCGGCCCAACGGACGGTTCGTGCGGCCGACCTGATCGATGAGCCACCGCACCAGCCTTTCCCCCACCGAGAACGACGAAATCAGCGCCGCGCTGCGCGAAGCGAACCGCGCCTTCATGCAGCAATACCCCGGCGAATCCGACCGGCGCCAGGCGGTCCACACCGTTTATGGCGGCGCGCATCTTTTCAAGGCGGACGCCGCGGCCAAGCTGGGGCAGGTGGCGCTCCGCTCGCTCGAGGAACATGCGCCTGACGCCGGGGCTCTCATGGGCGTGCTCGGGATCGGGGAGTCGGCCCTCGGCGCGAAGATTTATGAGCGGGTGCAAGGAAAAGTTGAAGCGCGAACCGGTGGAAGATTTCCGGCTCGATTTCGAGGACGGCTACGGCAACCGGGCTGACGACGAGGAGGATGGGCACGCCGCCGGCAGCGCCGCGGAAGTGGCGCGCGGCTTTGCGGCCGGAACGCTGCCGCCGTTCATCGGCATTCGGATCAAACCCCTGAACGAGGACCTGCGCGCCCGGAGCGTGCGCACCCTGGACATTTTCATCACCACGCTTGTCTGCGGAAACGAAAGGAAAGCTGCCCGACAATTTTGTGGTCACGGTGCCGAAGATCCAGCTCCCGGAACAAATGACCGCCGCGGTGCGCTACTTCGAGGCGCTGGAGAAAAAGAACGGTCTCCCGGCCGGATCGCTCCAGATCGAACCGATGATCGAGACCCCGCAGGCGATCATCAATCGCCGGGGCGAGATCGCGGTCAGCTCGCTCATCGAGGCGGGAGCCGGCCGTTGCCGCAGCATTCATTTCGGCGTTTACGATTATACCGCGTCGTGCGGCATCACCGCCGCCTACCAGGCCATGCGGCATTCGACGTGCGATTTTGCGCGGCAGATGATGCTGGTCTCGACCGCCGGGACCGGTGTTCATCTTTCCGACGGCGCGACCAACATTCTCCCGGTGGCCCCGCATCGCGCCGCGGCCGGCGAAAAACTGACGGCGGCGCAGATCGAACAGAACCGGGCCGCGGTGCACGGCGCGTGGAAACTCGGGTACGACGACAACATGCATTCGCTCCGGAATGGCTATTACCAGGGGTGGGACCTGCACCCGGCGCAGTTCGTCACGCGTTACGCCGCGGTTTATCATTTCTTTCTCGGCGGTCTCGAGAGCGCCTCGCACCGGCTGAAGACGTTTGTCGAGAAGGCGGCCCTGGCCTCGCTTTTCGGCGATGTCTTTGACGACGCCGCCACCGGCCAGGGACTGCTCAATTTCTTCCTGCGCGGCATGGCCTGCGGCGCCATCACGGAGGAGGAAGCGCTCCAGACCGGCCTCACCCTCGAGGAAATCCGGTCACGCTCTTTTTACAAGATCCTGAAAGGACGTCGCCAGGGTTGAGACGGCGCGCGTGATGATCCGGAGATGAGCGCGGGCCTGGAGTTTCGGTTGAACGGCGCGCCCGTGCGCGTCGAGGGCGTTTCCCCGAACGTCACGCTGCTGAACTGGCTGCGGGAACGCGGCCTGACCGGTTCCAAGGAGGGCTGCGCCGAGGGCGATTGCGGCGCCTGCTCGGTGGCGATCGTCGATCGCGACGCGAAAGGGCAGGCGATGCTACCGCTCCGTCAACAGTTGCCTGATGCCGCTCCCGTTGGTCGCCGGGCGCGATGTGATCACGGTGGAAGGCGTCGCGGGCGAGGCGGGCAAAGACGGGGAAGCCGCGGGCCGGAACGGTGGCTGTGCGCTGCACCCGGTGCAGCAGGCCATGGTGGAACATTTCGGATCGCAATGCGGCTATTGCACGCCCGGGTTCATCATGTCGCTCTTTGAAGGGTATTATCGGAAGGATCTCACCACCCCGGGCCAGCTCGACGAACAACTCTGCGGCAATCTCTGCCGGTGCACCGGTTACCGGCCGATCCGCGACGCGGCGCGGGCGGCCCTGGCCGTGCGCGAAAAGAACGATCGGTTTTTGGCGGAGCTCAAAGGCGGGAAAGGCAGGATCGGTTCCGTCCGTTACGCCAGTGGCGGTGAAAAATTTCTCCGGCCCGTCTCCCTGGCGAAACTGTTCGCGGCCATGCAGGAAAATCCGGAGGCGCGCCTGATCGCGGGAGCGACCGAGCTCGGCCTCGAGATCACCAAGAAGTTCAGGAAGTTCCCCGTCCTGATCTCATTGGAGGCGGTGCCGGAGTTGAACGAGGTGAGCGCCGACGCCTCGACCTGGACGATTGGCGCCGCCACCAACCTGACCCGGCTCGATGATCTTCTCGGAGCGGAATATCCCGAGCTGCACGAGATGCTCATCCTTTTCGGGTCGCGCCAGATCCGCAACCGCGCCACTCTCGGCGGCAACCTCGTCACGGCCTCGCCGATTGGCGACTCGGCGCCGGTCCTGCTCGCGCTCGAGGCCAGCGTGATTCTGGCTTCCGCCACGGGCGAACGCACCCTTCCGCTCGACCAGTTCTTTGTTTCCTATCGCCAAACGGCCCTGGCGCCCGGCGAAATTCTCAAGGCCGTGCTGCTGCCCCGCTTCCCGGAAAAAGAACGGGTGGTTCGCCGTTTCTACAAGGTGTCGAAGCGGCGCGAGATGGATATCAGCACCGTGGCCGGTGCGTTTGTCCTGCGCCTGGACGAACGAAACGTCATCACCCGCGCCCGGCTCGCCTATGGCGGCGTCGCGGCCATGCCGGTCCGGGCGCGCGCGACCGAGCAGGCCCTCGAAGGCCGCGCCTGGGATGAGGCAGACCCTCGCGGCGGTGCGGCCCACGCTGGAGAAGGAGTTCGCGCCGATCTCGGATGTGCGCGGCAGCGCGGCTTACCGGGGACGGCTCATCGCCAGTCTGCTCGAGAAATGTTTTGCCGGGGAAGATTCCCTTGCGGCCGAAGTGACAACGCCGCTGTCGAGACCCGCCGTCCGATGCCGAGTGCCTTGCGCAAAACGGCGTCGCTGCCGCACGAAAGCGCGCACAAACACGTCACCGGCGAAGCGGTTTATGTGGATGACCGCGCCCAGAGTGAGGAGATGCTCGAGGTCTGTCCGGTCTGCGCGCCGCATGCCCGGGCAAAGATTATCGCGCGCGACGCGGCCGCGGCCCGCGCCCTCCCGGGTGTCCGCGCCGTGCTCCTGGCCGAGGATGTGCCGGGATTAAACGATGTCGGGGCGGTGCGGCACGACGAAATCCTGCTGGCCGACCGGGAAGTCTTTTACCACGGGCAGATCGTTGCGCTGGTCGTGGCCGAGACGGAAGAGATCGCCCGGGCGGCGGCGGCTTTGGTCGCGGTCGAATACGAGCCGATGCCTCCGATCTTCACGATTGAAGAGGCCATTGCGGCCGAAAGTTTTCACACTGAACCGAACTTTATCCGGCGCGGTGATGTCGGTTTGGCGTTGCGTGAGGCGTCCAGCCGCCTTCAAGGCGAGTTCTCCTTTGGCGGCCAGGACCATTTCTACCTGGAAACGAATGCCGCCTGGGCCGAGGCGGGTGAAGACGGCACGATCTTCGTCAGCTCCTCCACGCAGCATCCCTCCGAGGTGCAGCACATCGTCGCCCACGTGCTCAAGCTGCCGATGAGCAGCGTGGTGGTGGAATGCCCGCGCATGGGCGGCGGGTTCGGCGGCAAGGAAACGCAGGCGGCCGGTCTGGCGGCGCTCGCCGCGCTCGCGGCCACGATGACGCGGCGAAAGGTCCGGATCCGTTACAACCGCGACCAGGACATGATGATCACCGGCAAACGGCATCCGTTCCTTGGGCGGTTCGAGGTGGGCTTCACCCCGGAAGGTCTTCTGACGGCGGCGCGGGTCGAGCTTTTCTCGAACGGCGGCTGGTCGCTCGATCTTTCCCGCGCGGTGACTGATCGCGCCGTTTTTCATCTCGATAACGCTTATTACATCCCGAACGTTGAGTTCAGCGGCGCGGTGGCAAAGACAAACCTCGCTTCCAACACCGCCTTTCGCGGATTTGGCGGCCCGCAGGGAATGCTGGTGATCGAGGAGATCCTTGATCGCGTGGCGCGCGCCACCGGCCTGGCCCCCGAGATGGTGCGGGAACGCAATCTTTATCGCGGGACCGGCGAGACCAACACCACGCATTACGGCCAGGAGATCGAGGACAACCGGATCCAGCGTGTCTGGCACGAGCTGATGGAATCCAGCGAGTTTGCGGGGCGCCGCGCAGAGCAGCGCCGGTGGAACGCGGAGCACCAGCATCGGAAGCGGGGGCTGGCCATGACGCCGGTCAAGTTCGGGATCTCCTTTACCACCACCCACCTGAACCAGGCCGGCGCGCTCGTCCTGCTCTACCAGGATGGGACGGCGCAGGTGAACCATGGCGGCACCGAGATGGGGCAGGGCGTCTACAGCAACATCGCGCTGATTGCCGCGCGCGAGCTCGGCTTTTCGCCCGACCGCATCCGGGTCATGGCCACCCGCACTGACAAGGTGCCGAACACCTCCGCCACCGCCGCTTCCTGCGGCACCGACCTGAACGGCGCGGCCGTGCGCGATGCCTGCCTGACCCTGCGGAAGCGCCTGCTTCCGTTCGCGGTCGAACTGGTGACGGCCAAAACGGGACGCGCGCTTCCGCCGGAGAAGATCGCGTTTCTCGACAACTTCGTTTTCGATCTGGAAATGCCCGGCCAGCAGGTGCCGGTGGCGGAGGTTCTCCAGCGGGCCTATTTCGCCCGGACGAGCCTGAGCGCGACCGGTTTTTACAAAACGCCCGATATCAACTACGACCGCGAGGCGGGACGCGGGAAACCGTTCCATTATTTTGCGGTCGGCGCCGCCGTGAGCGAGGTCGAGGTGGATGGTCTCACCGGGATGCACCAAATTCGGCGGGTCGATATCCTGCACGACGCGGGCGACCCGGTGAATTACGGGATCACGCGCGGCCAGATCGAGGGCGGGTTTGTGCAGGGAGCGGGCTGGCTCACCTGCGAGGAGCTGGTCTGGGATTCCGACGGCCGGTTGCGGACCCATTCGCCCGACACCTACAAGATCCCGGCGGTGGGGGACGCGCCGGATCTGTTCAACGTCCAGCTCTTGAGCGAGGCGACCCAGGCCAACGTGGTGCACGGGAGCAAGGCGGTGGGCGAACCGCCGCTCATGCTGGCGATCTCCGTGCGCGAGGCGATTCGCGACGCGGTGGCGGCGTTTGTTGAAGCGGAAGGCCCGGTGCCGCTGGCCTCCCCGGCCACGGCTGAGGCGATCTCGAACGCGATCGCCGGGCGATCAAGCCGGCCGAAACCGGCCGACGCCACCCCGGAGCATGCCATGGCCGATACGGTTCTGCAGTGAACCTCCCGGGTAGGGTGGGCGTCCCGCCCGCCGGTCCGGGCGTCTCGCCCGGACGCACTTTCGTGTCCCCTCTACGCGCAGAGCCTATTTTTTCCGGGAGTAAGCAAGAGCGGTCAGAGTCCGACAAACCCGTTCCGCATCCGGTGGTTTATCCCGCTGGCCAAGCGCGTTAACTCGCGGCTATGATCCCGTGCCCGCCGGCCAACCGGGGATGGCGAATCGATGAGACAACTCCAGCATAAACTGAGCGTGGCCCGCGGCGAAGAGCCGGCGGAATTGCTCTTCAAGAACGCGCGCCTGATCAATGTCTTCAGCGGCGAGATCCATCCGGCCAGCGTGGCGGTGGACGACGGGCGGGTGATCGGTTTCGGAGATTATGAAGCGCGGGAAACCATCGATCTCGAAGGGGCTTTCCTCGCCCCCGGGCTGATTGACGGGCATTTTCACGTCGAAAGCACGCTCGTGACCGTGCCGGAGTTCGCGCGCGCGGTGGTGCCGCGAGGGACTTCCGCGATGGTGATCGATCCGCACGAACTGACCAACGTCCTTGGGCGTGAAGGTATCGATTATGTGGTGGCGGCGAGCCGCGGACTGCCGATCGACTTTTTTATCATGCTGCCGTCGTGCGTCCCGGCGACCCACCTCGAGACGAGCGGCGCGCGCCTGCAGGCTTCCGATCTCGCCGAGATGATCAACGGCGAGCGCGTGGCTGGCGTGGCGGAGCTGATGAATTATCCGGGCGTTTTCCTGGGACTGGAAACAGAGCTGGCCAAGGTTCGCGCGGGCAAGGGCAAGCTGATCGACGGTCACGCCCCGGGCTTGCGCGGGCGCAACCTGAACGCCTACGCCCTCGCCGGGGTCCGCTCCGATCACGAGAGCACGGAGCTGGAGGAAGCGCGGGAGAAACTGCGGCTCGGGTTTCATCTCCTCGTGCGCGAGGGGAGCACGGAACGCAATCTCGAGCACCTCATTCCGCTCGTGACCCCGCAAAACTCGTCCAACTGCTCGTTTGCCACCGACGATAAACTGCCGAGCGATCTGCTCGACGAAGGCCACATCGATCACTCGATCCGCAAGGCCATCGGGCTCGGCCTCGACCCGGTCACCGCCGTCCAGATGGGCACGATCAACACCGCCCGCCATTATCGCCTGCGCAATCATGGCGCGATCGCGCCGCGTTACTGGGCTGATTTCATTGTCCTCGATGACCTGACGACCTTCAAAATCCGGCGCGTCTACAAAAAGGGCCGGCTGGTCGCGGAGGAAGGGCGTTATCTCGGGGAGAAGGTCGCGGCCCCGCCGTCGCCCCGCCAAAGCATGAATGTCCGTTTCGGGGGCGCGACCGACATCGCGGTCCAGGCCGCAGGCGCCGAAAAGATCCGGGTGATCGAGATCATTCCCGATCAGATCGTGACGAATTCCGTGGAGCTGAAACCGAAGATCGAGGAGGACCGCATTGTCTCCGATCCGTCCCGCGACATCCTCAAGCTTGTGGTGGTGGAACGGCACCATGGCACCGGCAACGTCGGGGTCGGGTTTGTTCGCGGCTTTGGCCTGAAAAACGGCGCCCTCGGTTCGACCGTGGCCCACGACGCGCACAACATCGTGGTGGTGGGGGTGGCGGATGATGACATCGTGGCGGCGGTGCAGGCCTTGGAGAAAATGGGCGGCGGGCAGCTGGCGGTGGAGCAGGGGAAGGTGACCGCTTCGCTGCCGTTGCCGATCGCCGGGCTGATCTCCGACCGCCCGCTGGCGGAAGTGGTGGAGCAGTTGCGGGGATTGAACGCCGCCGCGGCGACGCTCGGGACCGCGCTCCCGGCCCCGTTCATGTCGCTTTCTTTCCTCAGCCTTTCCCCGATCCCCGCGCTCAAGTTGACCGACCAGGGGCTGGTGGACGCCGTGAGAATGGAGCTGATCCCGCTGATCGCAGTGCCGAAAAGCAAAGCCCCGTGAAAATTTACGATATTTCGCGCGTGCTCTCGTCCGAACTGGCGCCGTGGCCGGGCGACACCACGTTCCAGTATGAGCTGGCGGCCACCATTGCCGGCGGTTACTCCGTGAACGTCGGCCGCGTCACGGCCAGCATTCATACCGGCAGCCATGTGGACGCCTTCTATCACTTCGACGATGCCGGGAAAAAACTGGAGGCGCTCGAGCTGGAACGTTACCTGGGCCCGGCCCTTGTCGTTGATGTGACCGCGAAATGCGGCCGCGATCCGGCTGCCGTTATTTCCGTGACCGATCTCGAGCCGTTTGTGGCGCGGAACGTGGCCCGGTTGCTCCTGCGCACCGGTGGCTGGCCCGACTCGAACCGCTTTCCCGCCTCGATTCCCGTGATGGCGCCCGACGTTCCGGAATACCTGCGGGAAACGGGGGTGCGACTCCTTGGGCTTGATGTGCCGTCGGTGGACGCGATTGACTCGAAAGATCTGAAGAATCACCACGCCCTCGCGGCCGCCGATGTGGCGATTCTCGAGGGACTCGATCTTTCAGGGATTGAGGCCGGCGAGTATATGCTCTCCGCACTGCCGCTGCGGATTGCCGGGGCGGACGGTTCGCCGGTGCGCGCTGTTCTCTGGCGCGACTGACCCGATGCGTTCCCCGACGGAACCGGCCTGGCTGGAAGAGCCCGGAACTTTCTGGATGCTGGCGGGGCTGATCGTGCTGCTTTTCGCCCTGACCAATCTGCCCTGGACGCTGGACGACTATGACCAGGCCAAACAGGCCTACACCTCGTTCGAGATGGTGGAAGGCGGGCAATGGCTCTACCAGCACACGCCCAATGGAAAGACCGCGACAAAGCCGCCTTTGCTGGGGTGGATCTCGGCTGGTCTCTATTCTTCCACCGGCTCGTGGGAGCTGGCCTGGCGTCTGCCACCGCTTCTTTCCGCGTTGATCCTGCTCGGGGTGATTTATCGCGCGGCCGCCAATGCCTTCGGCGCCGCCGCCGGGCTCATGGCGCTGGGTGCCGCCGGCCTCAATTTTCTTTCACCGCGCCTTGCGACTCTTGTCCGGACCGACATGACCCTGGCGCTGCTGATTTTTCTGCTCGGCTGGCAGATCTGGCAAAAGGTGCGGCGAAACGAGCCCTGGGAATTCGAGGATCGCCTGATCGCCTTTCTTCTCCTGGCCGCGGCCATGCTGATCAAAGGCCCGATCGTTTACGCTTTTCTCTGGCCGGGCCTGGTCGCTTTTCACTTCTGGAAACGGCGACGCGCCCCGCAGGTGCGGGCCTGGTGCGGCTGGTCGCCCTGGTTCTGGTCGCTCGTTCTTTTCCTCGGCTGGGCCGTGGGCGGCATCTTTTTCATGCCGGGATTTTTTGATGATGTCGTGATGAAAGAGTTCCTCGGGCGCTTCGGCGAAACGGCGCACCGGCCGCAACCGTTCTATTTCTATCTGCCGCATTTGCTCTGGCGCATGGCGCCCTGGAGCGTCCTGCTCCTCGCTTTTGCCGTTCTGTTGCGACGGGAACGCGGCGCCGCGCGCCCGCCGATGCAGCCGGAAACGGCCTGGCTCGTCTGCTGGGTGCTCGGCGCCCTCGTGGTCATGTCCCTGATCCCGTCGAAACGCGTGGACCGGATTTATCCCGTGGTCCCGCCGCTGGCGCTTTTGCTCGGCCTCACCTACCAGCGACTGGTTGCGCGGGAGGAACTGCGCGCCCGGGCGCGCCAATGGGCGACGCTGACCCTGCTGGCCGCGGCGGTTGCGGCCACCGGCTACACCACCGCCAGGATTTATTTTTCCTGGCGGGCGGACGATGCCGCCCTGACCCGTTTCGCCGGGCAGGTCCGGGAGGAAGCCGCCCGGCACGACTGGCAGTATGCCGTGGTCGGCAAACGGCACGAGGGACTGCTGCTCTACCTTGGCAAACTGCGCTTCGTCAGCCTGGAAGAAGCGGCACGACTCTGGCGCGAGGGCGCAATCGACGCCGTGGTGGCGCCGGATGACGAGCGCGCGCGGCTCCTGCGCGATCTCGAGGGATCCATCCCGGCCTGGCCGGAGGTGCGTTCCCCGCGGAAACGCAATGCGCATTACATCATGCTGGCGCGTTCGCGCGCCCCTTAGAAAAGCGTTCCGCTTTCGTCCCGGAACAGCTACGTTTTCGCCGCGATGACTTTCCCGAAGGATCATCTCGAAACGCTCTGGTGCCCGTGGCGGGTCGAGTATTTCGAGCAGGAGAAAAACCCCGCGTTTCTCGAGGAGGCGGCCCGCGCGACCGACGACGCGGCGCACCTGGTTTTAACGCGGCGAAAGAACGCCTTTCTGCTCATGAACCGGTATCCTTATTCGGTGGGGCATCTCCTGGCCGTGCCTTATCGCAAGGTTGGCGACCCTGCGGCCCTCGGCGAAAACGAGGTGCTCGATCTCTGGAACCTCGCCCTGCGGGGCCAGAAACTTCTGCGGGAGGTAACCCGGGCGGAAGGATTCAACATCGGCCTGAACCTGGGGGAATGCGCGGGGGCGGGGGTGCCCGACCATCTGCACCTGCATATTGTGCCCGCGCTGGAGCGGCGACACCAATTTCATGCCGATCCTCGGCGGACCCCGCCTGCTGGGGGAAGCTTTGCAGGGTCTTTACGAAAAGCTGCTGACAGCGCAGGAACAGCTCGCTACGAATAGGGTATGACGACTCCGAACACCTGGATCGAGCCGCCGCCGCGCAAAGGCATGGGATGTTTTGCCAAGGGCTGCCTCATCCTGTTTGCTTTCACCGCTCTCCTGATTGTCGCCCTGGTCGCCGGTGGCGTCTTCGCCGTGCGCAAGGTCAAGACCGAGTTTCTCCCGGGGGAACCGTTGCCCATGCCGCCGGTGCAATATGTCGAGTCCGAGATTCGTTCCGCCGACGAACGCTGGGACACCTTCGTCGATACCTCGGAAGCCGGGCAACCGGCCCGGATTGAGCTGACCGAAAAGGAGGTCAACGATCTGCTCGCGGCCGATCCCGACACGCGCGGCCGATTTTATGTCACCCTTTCCGAGAACACCGGGAAGCTTCAGATCTCCATCCCGCTCAAGGACGTGCCGTTCCTGAACGATCGTTATCTCAACGCCGTGGCCGTGGTCGCGGCCGGAGCCGACAAGACGATCCCGGGAGCCGAGGTGCGCCAGATCCAGATCAATGGCCGCGATTTCTCCAACGACGTCCTCGACTGGCAATACCAGTCGAAATCGGTGCGCGGCGCTGCGGAGGATTTCGCGAAGGACCAGAACATCACGCTCTTCGACATTGTCGACGGCAAACTGATCCTCGAGGCGAACTCGCCCCGCTGATCAGGGCCGGATGATTTCGCGCGCGAAAACGTTGATCTGGCCGCTGCCCTGTTTGCGGATCTCCGTGATCTCAAACGGCCGCAAGCCGTCCCGGACGATGATGCTTCCCTGCGCGGGGAGGGGATAGCCCGCCGGGAAATCGACCACCACGCGGGTGGAACTCCCGGCCCCGGCCAGCCGGAGAACCGTGTCGGTCAGTCGGCCGCGCGGCCGGAGCACGGCGCGGTTGGCGTCGACGAAGTTCACCACGAATTGTCCGCGCAGGTAATAGCGTTCGCCGGCGGTGCCACGTTCCGCCACCTCGTTGATCTCCGCCGGATTGATCAAACGGCCCGCGGGCATCTTGCCCGGGTCGAAAACGCGCCAGGAACCGCCCCCGGCGGTCGAAGCGAGTGAATTGTTGTCCTGTTCCGGCACCGGGATGGCCGGCAAGACCGTCGGTGGCGTCACGGCCTCCGGTTCCGCCTCGGCCACGGCATCGGCCTCATCATCAGCCGGCTGCGCGCGCGGCGCCACGATTGGCGGCACTGCCGGCGCCGGGGTGGACTTCGCGATTTGGCGGGGTGTCGGGGTCGGCGTTGCCGCCGGCGCGACCACACGTTCCTCGCCCTCGCTCGCGGGCTCGGGCGCCTTCGCCGGGGCCGTCTCGTTTTTCGCCACGGTCATCGGCGTTGCCGTTGCCACCGGTGAAGCCGTCGCGGCCGCGGCGGTCACCGGAGCCGGCGTTTCACCCCCGACAGCCTGGGCCGGGGCCACGCGGATCAGCTCGTTCTCGGCCGGGGTTTCCTTCGCTGACGCAGCAGAGGCGGCATCGGCCACCGCCGGGCTCGCGGTTTCCACCGGCAATCCCTGGCGGAACCGTTCGTAGCGCGTCTCGGCCACGCGACGCAGCGGTTCCTTGAAGAGCGGCCAGCCCGCCACCAGGTTCAGGTCATTCGGCGGCTCGAGGCTGAAAGTGGCGGTCCCGCGCGTGACGGTGTAGCTCCCGTAAAGCAGCGGGACCGCGGTGATCAGCAGCCGGCCATCGGGCAAACGGGTCGCGCGGATGATGGCGGAAAGATCGTGCGTCCGCTCCAGCCGAATCTCCAGCCCGGTCGCCAGCGTCTGTTTCATCAGCGGCACATCCTGCGGGTTGCCCGGATAGAGATGCTCCATGAGCAGTTCGCCGCGGTCGGAGGCGCGGGTCAGCGCCACCATGCCGTTGGTAAAGATGTCGTCGTCGCCCAGCTCGCGCGCGTCGAGAATCTCGTAGCGCCCAACCACGTATGGAATCCGGCCGGAGACGTGCTGAAAGTTGCGGATGTAGTTGCGGGTTAGCTCGGCGTTTTTCTTGGCCAGCTCGGCCGGCCGCATCGCGATGTAACGCTCGTAGATCTGTTTCGGGCTGAGGAATTCGCCCCCGGGTGCGGCCGTCAGCTCGAACCGCTTCGGCGGATCGATCTTTTGCAGCTTTTGCAGGATGCGATAGCTGTCCGGCCGTTCCGGTTGCCCGAAGATGTAATAACTGCCGAGCCAGGCGGCGAGCGCGAAGCCCATCAGTAAAAGCAGCGTGATGGTCCAGCCGAAAAAATTCGTCCGGCGATGGGGCCGCGCATACCGCTCATCATAGCGGAAGAGCGTCTGGTCTAGCTCACGCTGGTGGCGCGTCACGTGGCGGCTATTTCGCGGTGGGCTCGAACGACGTGCCGCACCCGCAGGTGCGGGCCGCGTTCGGATTCACAATGCGGAAACCGGTGCCGGTCAGGCCGTCATGATAATCCAGGGTCGCGCCGGCGAGGTGCTGGGCGCTCTCGGCGTCGACGAGGAAATCCACCCCGTCGCGGCTGACCACGGCGTCGTCGCCTTTGCGGGCGTCGAGCAGCATCTCGTATTGCAGACCGGAGCAGCCGCCCCGGGCAATCTGCACGCGCAGACCTTTCCCCTCGCTCCCAGGCTGGTCTTGCAGGAGCGAATGGAGGTGGCGCACGGCGCTGTCGGTCACTTCAATCATGCCTGAAACGAAACTATCGCCGCAGGGGTTCAAGTCAACCGGCGCATGTCCCGTCAGCCGTTTATCACCACAGAGAAGACAGAGGACACAGAGAACGGCAACCCCCGGTGGGGCGCGACTCGGTCGAGCCTGAGAGCAGGTTTAACCACAGAGACGCAGAGGGCGCAGAGGGGGAGCCTTGGGGAAACTGGGAGACGACCCGGGGCTTGGGGGGGCCAAAGCGGCGGTTAACGCCGCCGCCGGTCGCGGTCGTCGCGGCGGTTGTCCCGGCGATCATCCCGTTTCTTTTCCGCCGCTTCTTTTTTGCCGGGCGCGTCGATCTGGCGGAACTGACCCTGGTTGCGGCTGGCCAGCCCCTGCAACATCCGGCGTTCCTCGGCTTTCTCGCCACCGGTGACATAATAGATCACATGCAGCTTGGCTTTTTTGGTCAGGGTTTTCTGGCCTTCGTCGGCCACCTTCCAAATCTCCGAATCCTCGATCGGAGCGAGACCTCCCCCTTCCTGGGCCGCAGTGGCATTGCCATCGGTGAGCATGTAAATCGTTTCCGGTCGGAGTTTGAAGGCTTCCTCGAGGGCGTAATCGTGCCGGGTGCCGCCGGGTCTGCCGCGCGGTTTGGCCCGGCCGAAATCGACTTCCTCCAGGATATGCTGGATGGCGGCCTGCTTGTTTTCCTCCGTCGCCGCCACCAGCTCCGGTTTCCACGAATAGGCGCCGCCTGACCATCGGACAATGCCGAAGCGCGTGGCCGGGGTCAGGTTTTCCACCAGGCGGATGGCCTCATCGCGCACGGCCTGGAACGCCTGCTCCTTCCCCTTCTTGAGCAGGGAACGCTCGGCGGCGTCACCGGTGCGGGTGAACATCGAGTTGGAAACGTCGATCATGATGAGGATGTTGCTGCTGGTGTCGCGGATGCCGAAGAAGTTGATCTGCGAACCGGTGCCGGTGCCGCCGGCTGAGCCGGGTGCGCCGGTGGCCGCGCCGAGCCGGCTGGTGGCGCCGGCGGCGCCCATCATGACCGGCTGGGTGGCCTGCTTCGGGACGGGAAGCGAGGGCATGTCGGGCAGCGTGACCTTGGAAAGACCGGTGGTGAGGACGCGCTTGGTCACCGCCGGGGGAGCGCTCTGCGTTTTCTGCTGCATCTGCACCTTGTGCTGGAGGGCGCGCTCGGAGGGATTAGGCGATTTCGGCCCGGCCTGGAAGGTCAGCTTCCGTTTTGCGGTGTAGCGGGAGACGACGAAATAACCGGCGCCTACGCCGAAGAGAAGATGGACCGCGATGCTGACGATGAGGAATTCGCGGGCCCACCACCACGGCTTTTTCTTCGCCACAGGCGGTTGCGGGAGGGCAGGGTCTTCCATGGGTGGTCTGCTACCTTAGCCGTATGGGGATTGGGCGCGCCAGCGCGATCCGGGGACTAACGCGAGATTCGCAGGCGAATATAACGGGGAGAAACTGTGCCGAGGTCGCGCACGGTCACGGTCCGGATGCCGTTAATGGTGGAATCGCTCAGGATCTGCACGGAGGCGGCGCTGCTGTCCCAGGTGCCCAGGTTGCCCGAGACTTCCGCCACGCGGGTGACACCGCCGGCGCCGGCCGGATGGCTGAAAGTCATGACGAGGTGGCCGCTGACCATTTGCACCGCGGGCAGTTTGTGGACGTCGGGCGTGCTCGGATCGGAGCCAAGACCGAATTCCGCGAGGCTGCTCAAGCCGTCGCTGTCGAGATCAAGAGTGTCGTTCAGCGCATCGGGGATCAGCTCGCTCTGGCCGGGAATACCGGCGCCGGAACGGTTGAAATAGCGGATAAGGCCGCTCGCATTGGTGAGGCTGCCGCCCGGGGCCAGGCCCAGCGTGGAAGAGACGGTAAGGGTGCGGCCGGCCGTGTCGATCGCTCCCTGGACGTTGAGGCTCCCGGGAATAACGGCGTCATTCGTGAGCGTCCACGTTTTGCCGGAGGGGATGGTGGCTGACCCGTCATTCCCCAGGACGAGGATTTGGAAGGTCTGGGCGGCCACTTCGTTGCTGGTAAAGCGTTCGAGCACGATGGAGAACAGATCGCCGCCGCCGACGTTCGGGATGCCGCTGAGCACACCGGTGTCCTCGTCCAGGGCCAGGCCGGGCACGGGTTCGTTCCCGGCACCAAAGCGAAATTTCGGCACCTGGTTCAGGGCGCCGGAGCGGAGATCAGCGACGAACTGTGTGTTGTTGCCGCCATTGCCGGCGCCCGGCGTGACCGGGGGCGCGGTGGCGTTGCCGATGATCCAATTGGCCAAAAGATCGGCGCCTGCGTCGGTGTTCCCGGTGAAATAAGCGCCCTTGTTCGCGCCGACCGAGCCGAATTTGGGATCGTAGACGTTTTCATTATTCAGGGAGAGCGCGTCCACGATGACCCCGCCGGTGCTGCTCCGGACGACGATGCTCTCCGCGCCGCTGTTACCCAGGCCGCCCCAGGTGCCGGCGGTAAAGAGCGTGGCGTTGTTATGCGGCGCGATGACCGTCTTGCTCGCGATATTGACGCTATCGGCGGGCAGGACGGTATCCTTGTCGCCGGCGTTATAGATAACGATGAGAGTGCCGGCGGGCACGTTGCTCCAGACACCGCCACCCTTGAAGGTGGTGTAGGTGCCCTGTCGGTCGGCCACGGTGTAGCCGGAGAGGTCGGAGGGAACCAGGACCAGCAGCTCGATCCATTCCTTGCTGCCGCCATTGCCCTGGCTGAACTCGTTGATGATCAGCGACCGCGAAAACTGCGCGTTTTGTCCGGTGACGAAGAGATCGGAGTCGTAGGAGAAAGCCTGTCCATGCTGGGTCAGGGAAGGTGGCCGCCGGTTGACCGCGACGGCGGTGGTGTAGAAAGGCGCGCCACTCGCCCCACCGGCACTGGGCGTGATGCGGCAGCGCACAAGATGTCCGCTCTGGGCTTCACCAAGGGCAAGACTGGCGGTCGTGGCCCCGGGGATGGGCGTAAAAGCAACGTTATCCGCCGTCTGTTCCCACTCATAAGCCAGGGTCACCGGGTCGCCTTCGGGATCGTTCGCGGTGACACTGGAAACCATCAGAATTTGATCGGTGAAAGCCGTGCCGGAGGGAAGAATGGTCGCGGCGGTCACGACAGGCGGCTGATTGACCGGGCCCGCCGGGGTGCCGAAGACCTTGAGGGAGACGCTGGTGAGTGTGCCCAAGTCGGTCGCGGCGAGATCGGCGATCTGGAGGGTCCAGGTCCCCTGGGAATTCTCGGCCCAGTTGCGCACGGTGGAAAAGGTCCAGCTGCTGTAGTTGTCGCCGCTGTCACTATGAACCTCGGAGAGGCGGCTGGCGGTGCCATTGGGCGAGGTCAGGGTGATGGCCAGGTCCCCGCGATAGGTGTGGGTAACGCTGACCGTAACGGTGACGTGTTCGACCCGAATGTTTGTGGCGGAAAGATCGAAGGTCCGTGTGATACCGGTGGGATTATTGTCGGGGATGGCCACGCTCAGGCCGGACTGGGTGGAGGTCGCGCTGGTTTGCGCGCCCAGATTGGACCAGGTGGCGGAGAGGGCCACGGCGGCATCGACGTCCATCATTCCGGCGCCAAAATTATGGTTAAAATTCAGGCCGGCCGCGTTGACGATCCAATCGGCGTTGGACGGGTTCACCTTTTTGGCGGTACGAATCAGGATCTCCTGCACGTCGCGCCAGCCGAGGTTGGGATTGACCTGCAGCATGAGGGCGACGCCACCGGCGGCGAGCGGCGTGGCGGAGGACGTGCCGCCAAAATCGTTCGTGTAATTGTTGTCGGAAAGTTCGCCGGCCACCGCGCCGTTGTTGTATCCGCTGGTGCCGGTCAGGTCGGTGGTGACGATCCCGAGGGTACCGGTGGTCCCGCTGGAGGGCGCGGAGATGACGACGTTCGCGCCCGGCTCACTGTAAAACGCCCGGTTGCCCTTGTTGTCCACGGCCCCGACCGAAATCGTGTAGATCGAGTTGGCGTAGCCATCGTAGTTCGAGTTATCGAGCGAGCCCGCGCCATTGCCGCCGGCCCAGAGGATGATTGTGCCAAGCCCGCCGCGCCCCGTCTGGGCGGCGTTGGCCAGCGCAGCAGCGGTCAGGCTGCCGGGTCCTTCGAGGGTGGAGCCGTCGTCAGACGGTCCCCAGGAATTGCTCTTCACCTGGATCAGGTCGTTTCTCCAGGCCATGGCGTCCGCCTCCTGCGAGTCGGTCGTGGCCGCGCCGATCAGGCGCAAGCCGACCAGGGTCGCTTCCGGGGCGGCGCCGGAAACGCCGACCCCGTTGTTGCCGCGTGCCGCGGCCACGCCGGCACAGGAGGTGCCGTGAAAATCAAAGGCGACGTTCGGGCTCGGGTCGTCGGGGGTGGCGTCGTTCCAATCATGGTCGTTCACCGTGTCGATGTTCGGTGAGAGATCGGGATGCGTGAGCTGGAGGCCGTCATCAACAATGCCGATGCGGATGCCGGTGCCGCGGTAGGTGTTCCAGACGTTGGTGAGATTGACGTCGGTCCCGGCGAGGCCACCGCTCTGCCCGGTGTTGGCGAGGTGCCATTGCTGGTTAAAGAAAGTGTCGTTTGGAATCAGCTTCTTCACCTGTTGCCGGGCCAGTTCCGGCTCCGCGCTGATGACTTCCGCCGAGCCCCGCAGCGCTTTCGCGGCCGCCAGCGCGCCCCCGGTGCGGGTCGCTTCAAAAATGGCGTAGTCGCCGGCCGGGGCGGGTCCGCGATAAACAAGGCGGTGCCGCCGCGCGATCTTCACCGGATCAGTCCCCGGGCGGAGCCGGGCCGTGATCAGGCGGGTCAGGATGCGGCGCTGGGCGTCGGTCCGGGCTGCTCCCTTTTCGTAGAGGACCAGGCGCGCCTCTTTTCGGCGGGCCTGCCCGAGGACGATGGCTTCGCGCCGGGCCGCTTCCGCGTTGCCGGCGCGGATGGCCACCTTCTCGCCCGGGCCGCTGGCGTCGTCGAGGTGGACTTCGTCCGTGGCGATCTCAAAGACGCGCGGTTGTCCCGCGTCCTGAATGACCTGTTCGGAGGCGGAGATGGTGGCGTCGACCTGGGCGTGGACGATGGAAAATGAGGCCAGCGCGAGGCCGGCAAGGAGCAGATGGGGGGATTTCAAGTGCGCGCTGTTTAGCTGGCGGGCGCCGCGGCTTCAATCAAAAAGCGTCGCTTTGACGGAAGAACCCGTAACATTCCTGTGGCGGCCTTCTTGCAGCCTCTCTTTAATCATGACGATTAGCGACCCAATTTTTGCGGGGCGCATCCAGCTTTTGCGGGGCGGGGAGGGGGCGAAAGGCGATTACGTCCTCTACTGGATGCAGCAGTCGCAGCGCGCCCGGTGGAACCACGCGCTCGAGTACGCGGTCCTCCGGGCGAACGCGTCCGGCCTTCCCCTGGTCGTCTGCTTTGGCCTCACCGCCGGTTATCCCGAGGCGAACCTCCGCCATTACACTTTTCTCCTGGAAGGCCTCGCCGACACCGCGCGCGCCCTTGAGAAACGGGGCGCGCGTTTTGTCCTCCGGCTGGGCGAACCTGACGCGGTGGCCCTGGCCCTGGGCAAAAAGGCCGCCCTGATCGTTTGCGATCGCGGGTATCTCCGCCACCAGAAAGCATGGCGCCGCCGGGTGGCGCGCGAGGCGCGCTGCCCGGTCGAGCAGGTGGAAAGCGATGTCATCGTGCCGGTGAACATCGCCTCGGACAAGGCGGAGTATGCCGCCCGCACCCTGCGGCCGAAGCTGCAGCGCGTCCTGGAGGAATTTCTCCGCCCGGTGCGCCCGGCAAAACTGAAACAGAAGGCGACGCGGCTGAAGCTGGCGGGGGAACCGCTCGACGACCCGGCGATGCTGCTGCGCAAACTGAAGCTGGACCGTTCCGTCGGCGACGTATCCGAATTTTTTCGCGGGGGCACGGGTGTGGCGGAAAAGATTTTCCGGAAATTTTTGCGGGAGAAGTTCGCCGATTACCGCGAACACCGGAACCAGCCGCAGACGAACGATGTTTCGCACATGAGCAAGTATCTGCATTTCGGGCAGATCTCGCCGCTTTGGCTGGCCTGGGAGGCACGGCGCGCCGGGCGGGCCGGCCGGCAGAACGTTTACAGTTTCATCGACGAGCTGCTGGTCCGGCGCGAGCTCTCCATGAACTGGTGTGAGTTCAACGAAAAGTACGACGACTACGCCTCGCTGCCGGATTGGGCCCGGACCACGCTGGCGGAGCACCGGAACGACAAGCGCCCCCACCGCTACCGCCGGGCGGAACTGGAAGCGGCGAAAACGCACGATGAATACTGGAACGCGGCCATGCGCGAGATGACCGCGACCGGCTACATGCACAATTACATGCGGATGTACTGGGGCAAAAAAATCCTCGAATGGTCGAAAACGCCGGAAGAGGCGCATGCCGTCACCCTGGCCCTGAACAACAAATATTTTCTCGATGGCCGCGATGCCAATTCCTTTGCCAACGTCGCCTGGGTCTTTGGCCAGCACGATCGGCCCTGGGGCGAACGCGAAATTTTCGGCAAGGTCCGTTACATGAACGCGCGCGGGCTCGAGCGGAAGTGCGACATCAAGGCCTACGTCGAGAAGGTGGAGAAATTGAGCCGCAGGTCGGCCGCGAGCGGGAAGTGATCCGAGGCCATTCGGCTGAGCGGTGTCTTTTCCACCCAAACCCGATCGGCCACCAGGCAGTCGTTCACAAAGATGTGGTCTACTGCGAGGAGGGGCCGGCCGGTCGGGTAGGAGGCGAGCGAGCCCGATTCACGTGTCCGCTGCGAGACCCGGGTGAGATTTTGCGAGAGGAGCTGGAGGGCGCGCGAACGGGGTGTGCTGTTGAAGTCCCCCAGGAGGATGACCGGTTCATGCGGGGGAATCAGGCCGAGCCAGTCCGGGCCGGCGAGCTGGCGCGCCTGTTCCGGCCGTTCCCGCCAGCCGAGCCCGAGATGGGTATTGAGGCAATGGAGAATGCCAAAGGGCGAATCGATCGCCACCCAGAGCGCACCGCGCGTCTCCCGGCAATACCAGGGGCTGGGGCAGGTGAGCTCGGCCGCGTGCCGGACTTCAAACGGCAGCCGGCTGATGATGGCATCGCCGTAATGCTCGTCGCCCACGCGCATGGCCGGGTGGAAAGCGCGGTGCCAGCCGAGTTCCGCGGCAATCAGGGCGGCCTGATCAACGCCGGCACTGCGTTTCCGGTTCAGGTCGAGCTCCTGCAAGCCGACGACGTCCGCGCCGAGCGCGGCAATGACCTCGGCGATCCGCTTCTCCGACCGCCGGCCGTCGGTGCCGACGCAACTGTGGACGTTGTAGGTGACGACGCGAAGGCGCGCCGGGTCCGCGGCCATGGCTACAGTTGAGAACGGAAGATGGCCGCGGCGTTGCCAAGGAGGCGCTGCGACAGCGGCCGGCGCTGCCAGTCCGCCAGCGTGACCTCGCGCGAACGCGCCTTGTCCTCCTCAAAAATCTCGATGATGCCGCCGGCAGAAATTCAGTGTCGAGGACGTTCAGGTTGGCCTCCTCGTTCAGGCGCAGCGAGCGGTTGTCGAAATTGGCGGAACCGACCGAGGCCCAGCATTCGTCGACGAGGAAATATTTGCAGTGGAACCGCGCCGGCAGGTACTCGTAGAAGCGAGCCCCGGCTTCCAAAAGCGGTTTCCAACGCGTCTGGCCGACCAGTCGGATGGTCTGGGCGTCGATGTCGGGGCCGGGCGTAATGATCTCCACCTTCACGCCGCGCTGGCAGGCCTCAACAAGGGTTTGGCGGCAAAGGTCGTCCGGGATGAAATAGGCATTGGCGATCCGGATATGCCGGCGGGCAGCGGCGATGGAGAGAAGCAGCATCATGCGGGCGCTGTCGGCCCCCTCGCTGTTGGAGCTCTTGAAAACCTGGGACCGCATCTCGCCGTGCTCGGTGATCGCAGGAAAATAAATGTCGCCATGCAAAACCTGCGCGCGCGTCTGCATCCAATTGTCCATGAAAGCGTGTTGCATTTGGCCAACGGTCGGCCCGCGCACCCGGTAATGGTTGTCGCGCCAGTGGCCACGGGTGCGCCCGTCGCCGAGCCATGGGTCCGCAATGCCGGCTCCGCCGATGAATCCGGTTCGGCCATCGACCACCAACAGCTTGCGATGGGTGCGGAAGTTCATCTGGAGCAAATTGGCGAAGCGAAAGATTTCGAGCTCGACCGGCGCTTCGCGCAGCAGGTTCAGCGAAGGTCCCCTCAGGCCGTCGCAGCCAAGCGCATCCTGCAGCACGTGGACCTTCACCCCTGCGCGGGACTTGGCCGCGAGTGCCTGGGCAAAGACATGGGTCAGCATTCCCTCCGTCCAAAGGAAATTCTCCATGGTGATGGAGTGCTCGGCCGACTCGATCGCCTCCAGCATGGCCGGATAAATCTCGTCCCCGTTGCGCAGGATGGTGATCTCATTCCCTTCCAGGAGGGGCGGGCCAAGCAGGGTGCCCATGGTGCGGCCGAAGGTGTCGTCGCCGCAGCGGTAATCGGCGTGGATCGGACAGCGGATTTTCTTTTCGGACTCGAGAAAGTTCCGGGTGATGAAAAGCGTGACCCCGGTGATGCCGGCGGCCCAGGCCATGCGGACGGGCCAGTTCGGCTTGCAATGGGGAAGTCGCCGCATCCCGTGCACTAGCTACGACGGGCGGGAGATGCAACCGATAACCCAATAAACCGGTGACCTGCGCAGCAGGTTTTTCCGCGGAGTTCCTGCTGCGGCTCAGGCGGCGCTTTCGTGGAGCGTAATTGCAGCAAGGAACGTCTCGGCGAAATCCCGCAGTTTCTGTTCGCCCACGCCCGGCAGGTCGCCAAACTGAGGTCTTGCCGGCCGGCTTGGCCGCGGCCATGGCCCGCAGGGTGGCATCGGAAAAGATCACGTAGGCCGGGACGCCACGCGCGTCGGCCAGCTCACGCCGCACCTGGCGCAGTTTCTCGAAGAGAACCTCGTCGCACTCGATTTCACCGGCGCGCCGCCGGCGTTTTTTTCCCGGGGCGGAGGCCGCCACCTGCGTGAGCGTGATCGGGCGTCGCTCGCGCAGGGCGGCCCGTCCCTCGGAGTGAGGGAAAGGGTGGCGAACTTCCCGGGGGCGGCTTCCACCAACCCCAGCCGGAGCAACTCGCGCCCGAGGGCCTGCCAGCGTTTCCGGTCAAGCTCCGCCCCGATGCCGTAGGTCGAAAGCTGCTCGTGCCCGCGCCGTTTGATCGCCTCGTTCGCTCCGCCGACCAGCACCTCGACCACGTGATTGAGACCGAAGCCGAAGCCTTCCCGCGCGTGAATGCGATGGACGCAGGAAAGGAATTTCTGGGCGGGAATGGTGCCGTCGAAAGTTTCGCGGGGCTCCAGGCAGTTGTCGCAGCCGCCGCAGTTGGTTCCCGGGGTGTTTTCCCCGAAATAGGCGAGCAGGGTGGCACCGCCGGCAGTCCCGCGTTTCCGCGTAGTCCACCATGGTGCGAAGCTGTTCGCGGGCGAGACGCTGTTCCGTCTCGCTCTTTTCGTCGATGAACCGGCGTTGTTTCACGACGTCGCCCGCGCTGAAAAGGAGAATGCAATCGGCGGGCAGCCCATCGCGCCCGGCGCGTCCGGTCTCCTGGTAGTAGCTCTCGAGGTTCTTGGGCAGATCGTAGTGCACCACGAAGCGGACGTTCGGCTTGTTGATGCCCATGCCGAAGGCGATGGTCGCGGCGATCACGCGGACGTCGTCGCGCAGGAACGCCTCCTGGTTCTTCGCGCGCTTCTTCGGGTCGAGCCCGGCGTGATAAGGGCGCGGCGGGGATTCCATCCGCGCGCAGTTTCTCCGCCACGCTCTCCGTCACTTTGCGGCTGGCGCAATAAATGATGCCGCATTCTCCCGGGCGCGCCTGGACGAAGGGTCCGGAGCTGCTCGTAAGCGGAACCCTTGGCCTCGCACCCGGTAGGTGAGATTCGGCCGGTTGAAGCTGGCGACGTAACACTTCGGCTCGCGCAGTTTCAGTTGCTTCAGGATGTCGTCCCGCACCCGTTCCGTGGCGGTGGCGGTCAGCGCCATCACCGGCACGTCGGGGAAATGCGAGCGGATCTTCTTCAATTCCCGGTATTCCGGCCGGAAATCGTGGCCCCATTCGCTGATGCAATGAGCTTCGTCGATCGCGATCTGGGCGATGTTCCAGTTGAGCGCGCGGTCGAGGAAACCCTCGAGCATGAGACGCTCCGGGGCGACATAGAGCAGGCGATAATCGCCGCGGTGCAGGTCGCGCAGGCGGGAACGCGCTTCGCCGGCCTCGAGGGTCGAGTTGAGAAAGGTGGCGGGCACCCCGGCCGCCCGGAGGGCGTCGACCTGGTCCTTCATCAGGGCGATCAGAGGCGAGACGACAATGGTCAGCCCATCCCGGAGAAGGGCGGGCAGCTGGAAACAAAGCGATTTGCCGCCGCCGGTCGGCATCAGGGCGAAAACATCGCGCCCGGCGAGCGCGTCGCGCACGATCTCCTCCTGTAACGGGCGAAACTCGTCGTAGCCGAAGTATTTTTTAAGGGCGCTGTGGAGATCCACCGCGGCATGTTGATTTCGAATGGGCCCGGCCACAAGCCAAAGCGCGGCCGCCCGCGCGCCGTCTCACGGTTCCTCGTAGCCCAGCACCCGCGCGCTCATCGCGCCGCGGGCCGGGTCGTTCTGGAACATCACCCAGGCCTCGCGCTGTCCGCGGCGGGGCAGGAACTGGAGATTAACCTCCGCCTCCTCGGGCCCTTCGGAAGAATTCAGCGTGACCCGCAACTGCACGTTTTCGGCCGTGTGATCCCCCGCGTTCCGCACCCGGAGAGGCACGGCGAACTGATCACCGCGAGGCTCGGGCGTCCCGATCTCGATGCGGATATCGGGCGGCGAATCGTCCACCTGCCGGCTCTGGAGGACAAGGAAGATGAGGACCGCGGCGATGAGCAGGGCGCTGAAGCCGAAGACGGTCCATTCCAGCCAGTTTTTCTTGACGCTTTTCATTGCAGAAGAAGACGGCCGGCCGAGGCGCCGAGGGTGGCGGCGAGGCCGAGCACGACCGTCTCCGCCACGCAGGTAAGCGGAGTGGCTTCCTCGAAGCGACCAAAAAACCAGAGAATGCCGGCGGAGACGACGAGGGCGATGGCGTAGCTGATGGTGGTGCCGACGACGACGGAAAAGCGGCCCTGGCCGCGCACAAACCGGCGCGATCCCATGAACTCGATGTAGTAGAGAATGAGCGCCGTCAGCAGGAGCGAGAGCAGGACAAGACCAAGCAGCATCTCGACCGAGCTTTGCGTCGCGATCAGGACCACCTCGTCGGTCGGGGCGACGTTGGCCGCGAAAAGAACCGCGCCGCAACAGGCGATGACAATCTGGCCGCCGAAGTGAATCTCGTCGCGTGCGCCGTTCTTGAAGCCGGCACGCTTCTTTTTCTTCTCCGGTTCGCCGCCGCCCAGTTGGGAAGTGCCGACGGAAATGCCGATGGCGACGGTCATGGCCTCGACCGTTATCTTGCCGACGACTTCATACAACGGCGTTTCGCCGTCCACCTGTCCGAGGAGGATGAGCACGCCCATGGCCACGAGCAAACCGAGGCCCATTTCCTCCACCGAATCGATCACGACCTCGGTCCAGGAAGCGTCCTCGTGCAGGCCGGCATAACGGTTGTAACCGAGGAGGAGCAGGAAAACGCCCCCGAGATAAAGCAGGAGCTGCCAGGGCTCGGCTTTAAAGCCGGCCCACCAGATCTCCATGGTGTAGAGAAGCGGCAGGCTGAACATGAGGCCGCCGGCGATGCCCCGGGCGTACTCGCGCAGGGAATTGCCAACCGGCGGGGCGACCGTCATACAGGCAATTCGCACCGGATGGCCGGGGCGCGTGTTTTTGTTCAGGCCGGCCGGGGCATCTCGAAGCGGTCGCGGGTTCGGCAATACCAATGCGGGCTGGCCATGCGCCCAATGACATGGAGCCGCTCCGTCCTGATCCGCAGCCTTTCGCGGTCGATGAATTCGTCCCGCACATGCAGCCGTTTCACCCGGCCGATGATGACGCGGTTGCCCTCGATCTCGAGCGTGCCCCATTCGGTGCATTCAAAGCTGGCGGGCGATTCCGCGATGCGCGGCGGCTTCACCACCGAGGAGGGGAGCGTTTTCAGACCGGTCGATTCCAGTTCGTTCGTGCCATGGGGCAGGGAGGCGGAGGTCTGGTTCATTGCTTCGCCCAGGGCTTCGTCTACGAGGTTGACGACAAACTCGCGCGTCGCGCGAATGTTGCGCGCGGTGTCCTTCGGTTCGCCGTCGGCCCGGTCGCCCGGGCAGATCATGAGCATGGCGGGATTGCCCCCGATGGCGTTAAAGAAACTGAAAGGCGCCGCATTCAGTTTCCCGTCGGGTGAGAGCGAAGTGACCCAGGCGATCGGCCGCGGCGTCACCAGTGAAACCAGCATCGCGTAACTGCGCCCGGCGTGTTCTCCTTCGAGATCGAGTTCCATGGCGGAATGTATACGCAAATCGTCCGCAGATTGCGCAGATTTACACAGATTAAAGCAGCCTGAATCCGCGGAGTTCTTGCCCAGGCTACGACCGGCGCTGCTTGATTGCCGCCAGAATCTCCGCGACCACTTCATCGCGCGGCCGGGCCCCGAGGTTGCCCTGGCCGTGCACGCGCACGCTGACGGCGCCGGCCTCGAGGTCGCGCGCGCCGAGCACGAGCATGGTGTGGACTTTCATCTGCTCGGCGCTGGAGATCTTGGCCTTGATATGATCGTTGCTCGCGTCGAGCTCGCAGCGGACCTGGGCCGAGCGGAGTTCCGCCTGAAGGGCGCGCGCATACTCCAGGAGCGGCGCCTCGTCCCCGATGGGCAGGATGCGGACCTGTTCCGGGGCGAGCCAGAGCGGGAAATTGCCGGCGTAATGCTCGATGAGGAAGCCAATGAAGCGCTCGTGCGTGCCGAGCGGCGCCCGGTGGATGCAGAGCGGATGTTTCTCCGTGTTATCGCGGTCCTTGTAGACCAGCCCAAAGCGGGGCGGCACCGCGAAATCGACCTGGTTGGTCGCAATGGAAAACTCGCGCCCGATCGCGCTCCAGACCTGCACATCGATCTTGGGGCCGTAAAAGGCGGCTTCGTTCGGGACCTCCACGTAGTTGATCCCGCTGCGCTGGAGAACGCCGCGCACCATTTCCTCCGTCCGGAGCCAGAGAGGCGAGTTGTCGACAAACTTCTGGCCGAGCCGGGCCGGGTCGTGCGTGGAGAAGCGCATGACGTATTTCTCGATCCCGAAGATCTTGAAGTAGTCGAGGTAGAGCTGGTTGACCGCGTTGAACTCGGCCTCGAACTGCTCTTCGGTGCAGTAGATGTGAGCGTCGTTCATCTGCATGGAGCGAACGCGCATCAGGCCGAAGAGTTCGCCTGATTGTTCGTAGCGGTAGCAGGTGCCGTATTCGGCAAAGCGCAGCGGGAGGTCGCGATAACTGTGCGGCACCGCAGCGAAAAGCTTGTGATGATGCGGGCAGTTCATCGCCTTCAGGTAATAACGGTCTCCGAGGGGCGCGGCCGTCTCGGCTGCGCGGCGGGCGGGCGTATCGCCTGCCGGCTCTGTCGTGGCCGCATTTGGGCTCGCCAAAGTTCGTTCCGGCGAGACGCCGGAACCGGCGGGCAGGATGCCCACCCTACCCGGGAGATTGCCTGCGTGCTCGTGCAGTTCCATCGGCGGGAACATTGACTCAGCGTAGTAGGGAAGATGGCCGCTGAGTTTGTACATGCTTTCCCGGGCGAGGTGCGGGGTTCGGACGCGCTGGTATCCGGCGGCGAACTCGGTTTCGCGGGCGAGCTTTTCCAGCTCATCAATAATGGCGGCGCCGCGCGGCAGCCAGAGAGGGAGCCCGGGGCCGACGTCGTCGTCAAAGGTGAAAAGCTGGAGTTCGCGGCCGAGTTTGCGGTGGTCCCGCTTTTTCGCCTCCTCCAGCATCGCGAAGTATTCCTCGAGCTGGGTCTTGTTCTTGAAGGCCGTGCCGTAGATGCGCTGCAACTGCGGGTTCTTCTCGTCGCCCTTGTAGTAGGCGCTCGCGACATGGGTCAGCCGGAAGGCGCCGATGTTCCCGGTGCGCATGACGTGCGGCCCGGCACAGAGATCGAGAAAATCGCCGTTACGGAAGAGCGAGATCTCCTCGTCCGCGGGAATGTGCTCCACGATATCGAGCTTGAACTTCGAGGGCGCAGGCCGGGCGCCGAGCGCGGCCAGCTCGCCCCGTTGGGCCAGCGCGAGCGCTTCCTCCCGCGAAACCACGCTGCGTTCAAAGCGATGGTTCGCCTTGATCTCCTTTTTCATTTCCGCCTCGATCTTCTCGAAATCTTCGGGGGAGATCCGGTGCGGCAGTTCGAGGTCGTAATAAAACCCATTCTCGACCGGCGGGCCGGCGGCGAACTGCGCTTCCGGCCAGAGACGCAGGATGGCCGTGGCCAGCACGTGGGCGCAGGAATGGCGGATCCGCTCCAGGTCGGTCATGGGCGGTCCCTCGTGCGCACCGCCTTTCGCGGCGGCCGCGGGATCCTCGGCGGCGCTCTTCTCGTCGTTCATCGGTAGCGGGAGATTGCGCGACTTCCCCGCCCGTGACAAGGGGCGGCGCAACCGAAGCGCTTCCTTACTCGCCGCTCGGAAGCGAGCCGTGGGCTTCCTGCATGATGCGGCGCGGCCCCTTCTCCCGTCTCTCTTTCGGCAGCGGCTCGGTCATGGGCCGGATCCAATCGGCATGGCCCAGGGTCCGCGGCTGGGCCGCGAGATCGACGATCGGATCGACCAGCAGTTCCGGTTTGCGCCCGTTCAGCGACGCATAGACGCGCGCCTCCACCCGGAGCGGCTTGCGCCCGTAATACGGAATCTCCCGCGCGAGAAAGTGCGCGAACTGGAGAATCATGTCGGGCCGCGTCAGCGCCTTGGTGGCCTGGTGCCAGGCGAGGTACTGCCGGGGATTGGCCCTGGCTTCGCGACCGGTGTTCGGGTCGACCACGTAAAAGCGGGCCTGCGCCTCGCGATCGTGCAATTTCATCCGCCAGGAAAAGCGGTGACCCTCGTAGGTCCAGCCGACATCGCCCGGATACAGATAATGGCGCAGAGGGACAAGGAGCTGCACCAGGGCGTAGAGACCCGCGAGGGCGAGGACGGTGTTCTGCCAGGCCCGGCCACTGGCCGGGACGGACGGCGCCGGCGTGGGAAAAGGCCGGCGGGTGAGGAAACGCAGGACTTTGCGGGGCCAGTCAGGCGCGAGAAAGAGAGTGGTCGCGGCCGCACCCAGCCACGGAAAAATCCCGATGTGAAACATGTGGGCGTTCAGGATGTGGAACAGAATGGCCAGGACGAAGGCGAAGAGGCGCGTCCGGCGCCAAAGGAGCAGGGGGACGATGGCGAGGTCGAGCAGCAGGCCGCCGTAGCTCAGGAAGTAGGGCATCCACTCGGTGTTGACGTAGGGGCCAATGATGGGCACCTGCGTTTCGTCGGACACCCAGTTGCGCATCGGTTCGCCCGCGAGCCAGTCGGGATTGATCTTGGCCACCCCGCCGTAAAAATAGACGACACCGAGCTGGAGACGAAGAATCCAGAGCGGCCAGACCGGCACGGTGGCGGCGCGGGGAGCGAGCCGGAGGAAAGGATCGAGAGCCCAGGCGCGGTTGGCCGGGAGAAAGACCAGCAAAAAGCTGAGCAGGCAGATCAGGTACATGTGGTTGAGGTAGATCGCCTGCTCGAGCAGAAAGGTGTAGGTGATCCCCACGAAGAAGAGGGCCGCGGCCACGCGGTAGAAAAGGCCGAGGGTGATGAGCGCGGCGAGCGCCCCGAGGACATACCAATGATAGATCAGGCCGTCGCCCGGCCACGGCTGGACCCATTCGAAGCCGTAGTATTTGAAGAGAAACTTCGGCTGCATCCAGAAGAGTTGAACCCAGCCTTTGCTGAGGTAACGGTAGACCTCGACCACCATGAGGACGCCGAAGGCCGCGCGAAAAAAGACGAGGGAAGAGGCGTCGACCGGCCGGAAAGCGGCGGTCCGGAGACGGGCGGCGAAGGAATTGCTGGGCGCGGCTCTTTTTGTCACGACGCGCTGATTACTGCAGGGCCGCGAGGGCTTTCAGATCGATTCGTTTCAACCACTCCTGGAGTTCCGCCGCTTCCTGTCCCTGGGTCTCGATCTGGAGGAGGAAGCGATTGGCCACCATGACCCAGAGTGTCCCATGCTTGCCCTCTTTCTCGAAGGTCTCGAAGGCCGGATAATCCCCGATCTTGAGGGCCTTGGTGTAGCCTTCCGGCGTTTCCGCGGTCGGTATCCCAGGCCGCGGTGGAAGCGGCCACGTATTCCTGGTTGCCCGCCGAGTCGAGAATGCTGATGGACGTCAGCGGGATGTTTTCGCCTTCGCCTTTCTGGTAGTCGCGGTGAGCGGTGCTCAGCTTGAAACCGCCGGAATCATCCGTGCTGCCTTCGGCCTCCTCGGCGGTCCATCCCTCGGGTGCTTCCGGGAGAAGCGGCAGGAGCGCGGAATAGTTCACCGCCTCGACCGTGGAGATGGCGGGTTGCGCGGAGGCAAGCGCGGGCAGCAGCAGGGCCGTGGCCGCGAGAACAGCCTGCAGGGGCCGTGGAAACTTGATCATGGGAGGAAGGGCAACTTCGCCCTGGTACCGGATTCCCTTCTTCCCAGCCGTTTGTCAAGACGGGACCGGTCCGGCGCGCGAAAAATGAGGCGGTCGCCGGGGCCGCGAAGTGCGGGAGAGGCGATGGCGCCGAGGAAATGTCTTTGGGAGTCCGCGGGACGCCGTCTATTTTGCGAGGAATGAAGCATGAGCGTGTCGAGATTCGCCCGGCGGCGGAGGCGGACGTCCCGTTGATTCTGCAGTTGATTCGGGAGCTGGCGGAATACGAGCGGGCGCCGGGCGACGTGGTGGCGACGGAGGAAGGTTTGCGCGGCGTGTTGTTTGGCCAGCGGCCCTCCGCGGAGGTGTTGCTGGCGATGGTCGGGCACGAACCGGTGGGGTTCGCCGTTTTCTTCCATAACTTCTCGACCTGGCTGGGACGCCCGGGGCTTTACCTGGAGGATTTGTTTGTGCGGCCCGACCAGCGCGGGCACGGATATGGCCGGGCGCTGCTCGAGCATCTGGCGCGGATCGCGCAAGAACGCGGCTGCGGGCGGATGGAATGGGCGGTGCTCGACTGGAACGAGCCGGCCATCCAGTTCTACAGGAAACTGGGGGCGCGCCCGATGGACGAGTGGACGGTGTTCCGGCTCACCGAAAGCGAGATCGCGCAACTGGCGGGGACGGGAGGAAGCTGAAGAGACGAATGACGCCATGACCAGGATTGAGGATTACGCCTTTATCGGCGACACGCAGACCGGGGCGCTGGTCAGCCGTGATGGCTGCATTGACTGGCTTTGTTTTCCCCGGTTCGATTCGCCCGCCTGTTTTGCGTCGCTTGTCGGCACGGGCGAAAACGGGCGCTGGCGTTTCTACACCGGCGAGGAGGTGACGCGGACGAGTCGGCGTTATGTGGGCGACACCCTCATTCTCGAGACGGAGATCGAGACGGCGGGCGGCTGTGTCCGGCTGATCGATTTCATGCCGCCGCGGGGGAAGGCACCCGACATCGTCCGGATCGTGGAAGGTGTGCGCGGAACCGTGCCGATGGAGATGGAGCTGGTGATTCGCTTCGATTACGGAAAAATCGTGCCCTGGGTGCGCCGCCGGGACGGAGGGCTGGAGGCGATCGCCGGGCCGGACGCGATGGTGCTGCGCACGGAAGTTCCGACCCATGGCAAACGCCTGACCACGGTGGCGCAGTTCGAGGTGCGCAAGGGCGACCGGTTGCCCTTTGTCCTGACCTGGTTCCCTTCGCATGAACGCTCCCCGGAGCCGATCAACGCGGAACATGCGTTGGAAGAAACGAAACATTTCTGGGAAAGTTGGGCCGCCCAGTACGTTCCGCGTTCACCCTGGAGCAAGGAGGTCATGCGCTCGCTCCTCACGCTCAAGGGGCTGACCTACGGACCGACCGGGGGGATCGTGGCGGCCTGCACCACCTCGCTGCCGGAGGAAATAGGCGGGGTGCGCAACTGGGATTACCGGTTCTGCTGGCTGCGCGACGCCACTTTCACGCTGCTTTCGCTGATGGGGGCAGGTTACAAGGAGGAAGCGCGGGCCTGGCGCGAGTGGCTTCTCCGCGCCATCGCCGGGACACCGGAGCAGACCCAGATCATGTACGGCGTGGCCGGGGAACGCCGTCTCCCGGAGGCCGAGTTGCCCTGGCTTTCGGGTTATGAAAACTCGGTCCCGGTGCGGATCGGCAACGCCGCCAGCGAACAGTTCCAGCTCGATGTTTATGGCGAGGTGATGGACGCGATGTATCAGGCCCACGAAGCCGGCATCACCAACCGCGACCGCGACTGGCATCTGCAGGCTTCGCTCCTGAACTTCCTCGAGTCGGCCTGGGAAAAGCCGGACGAAGGGATCTGGGAAGTCCGGGGCGGTCGCCGCCACTTTCACGCACTCGAAGGTCATGGCCTGGGTGGCTTTTAACCGCGGGATCCGGCTGGTGGAAAACTGCGGCTGCAGCGCCACGGAACATCTTCCCCGGTGGAAAAACAGCGCGCAAACGATCCATCGCGAGGTTTGCGAACGCGGGTTTAGCCGCGAGAAAAATTCGTTTACCCAGTCCTACGACGCCGACTGCCTCGATGCCAGCCTGCTGGTGATCCCGATGGTCGGTTTTCTGCCGCCGGAGGATCCGCGCGTGCTGGGCACCATCGCCGCGGTGGAACGCGAGCTGATGTGCGAGGGGTTCGTCCAGCGCTACCTGCCGGAAGAGCGCGGCGTGGACGGCTTGCCGGGCGGGGAAGGGGTCTTTCTGCCCTGCTCCTTCTGGCTGGCCGATTGCCTGCACCTGACCGGACGGCGCGACGAAGCGCGCGCTCTCTTCGAGCGTCTGCTCAGCGTGCGCAACGACCTTGGTCTCTTCTCGGAGGAATACGATCCGGTGAAAAAGCGGCAGCTGGGAAACTTTCCGCAGGCCTTCACCCACGTGGCCATGATTCACACGGCCTGGCTGCTGGGCCGCGAGGATTCACCGGCACAACACCGCGGGGATTGACCGGGCCCGGGGCGTCCTTACGGCGCCTGCCGAGGCGACGCGCCTTCCTGACCGTTACCAGCGTTCGGGCCCGTTTTGGGAGCCGCGGCGGCAGGGGCACGGGTCAGGGTCGGGCGCGCTTCCCCGGCGAAGATGGCTTTGCCGGCGAGGAAATGAAGCTGGGGCTGGTCAAGGCTCTCGATCAGTTCCGGGATGGGATCGCGCAGGATGCGGGGATGATCACGACGTTTCTCGAGGTCTTCGGCCCGCGTGAGCCCGATCTCGCGCAGCGACGCGGCCGCGCGCGGGTTTTGCGAGAGCACGGCATTGGCCCGAACAAAGTCCGCCGGCCCGAGCGGCCGTTCGGTGGCGACAAAGAGCATGTCGTTGGCCGAGCCGCGAAAGGCGGTCACGAACGGAAACTCGCTCCGCAGGGTTGAGCCAACCCGGTCGAGAATTTCTGCGTTCACCCCGTAGAGCTGCATCCACTGCACGAACACGCCGCCGGGACTCAAGCTCTTCTTCACCACCACATAAAATTCGCGCGAGAAAAGCTGACCCGTCCCGCGGGTCCAGAGATGGCTCGGCTCGGAGATGATGACGTCCCACTTCTCCGGGCTTCGGCGCAGGACCCGAAAGGCGTCGCCAATGCGCAGATCGAGACGGGGATCCTCGTGCACATCATGCGTGCTCCGCGCGAAGTGGGGCAGGGTCAGGACCGTTTCCGGCAGCACTTCCGCCACCGTGATCTGTTTCCACTCGGGATAAAGCGCGAGCTGGCCCGCGGTCACCCCCGTGCCCAGGCCGACGATGAGGGCGCGTTCGCGCTGCCGCGCGAAAAGGGCGCCAAGGTCGCCCAGGAGCCGGAGCGTTTCACGGTCGGAGTGTGTGTTGGAATCGGATTTGCCGTTGGTGAAAATCGAACGGGCCCGCAGCGGCGGCGTGCCCTCGGGGGCCGAGCCGAACGCGCGCTCTCTCGTATCCTCGATCACCGCGACCGAGGCAGCCGGGCCTTCCCGGTAATCGATCACGCGCAGGACGGCATCGCGCGCGGCATAAAAGGCGGCGGCGCCTCCCCATGTCTCGAGCGAGGGCGTGATCAGGCGCGACGTCCCCATGGCGAAACGGCGCGGCTCATGGCCGGGACGGACCACAAACATGACGGCGGCGAGCACCACCGGCACCATGGCCCAGGCGAACGGGCGCAGGCCGCGCGCGAACGCCGCCAGCGCCGCTGAGGCCGCGCAGAGCAGCGCCGCCGCCAGGAAGATGGCGCCGTTGCCCATCCAAAGATAAAGAAGCCAGCCCCCGATGAGGCTGCCGCAGACCGCGCCGGCCAGGTTCCAGAAGAAGAGAAGACCGGAATGCCAGCCGACCCGGGCCAGGCTCCGGCGCAGCTCATGGAACGCAATCGGAAGGGTGGCCCCGGCCAGGCAGACCGGCACGGCCAGCACACAGGTCAGCACCGCGATCACCGCGAGTTTGTGCCACCAAAACCCGGCCGGGTTGGAGGCAAAGGCGACCCGCACCACGTGGGCGACGTAGGGCCATTCGTCCAGGGTCACGAACAAGGCGAGGAGCGAAAGCGCCAGAAGGCTTTGGTTCCAGATGAGGGCGTTGCGTGAAAGATGGCGGCGCCCTCCTACGATGAGGCTGCCGAGACCGATGCAGAGCACAAAGACGCCCACGATCAGGGCAAAGGAATAAGTGGAAGGGCCGAGCGAGAGATCGGTCACGCGGATCAGGACGTTCTCAAGTGTCATGACGTAGGCGCCGGAACAAAAGGCCACCGCGAGCAGCACCGGCACCGGGTAACCGCGCGCCGATTCGATTTCGGTGGTCGTGGCGGGTGGCGCGGGATCCACCGGACGCCGCCGACCGAGCAGAAAGAAGAAGCCGGCCGCGGCCACGTTGCAGATGGCGCCGGCCTGCAAGGCGCCGGGCAAGCCCGATGAGCGGGACAAGGAAAAATCCGGCGCCGAGCGCACCGGCGAACGCGCCCAGGGTGTTGATGGCGTAAACCCGCGCGTGCACGTGCGTGGCGTGATCGACGCTCTCGGAAATGGCGCGCGTCAGCAGGGGGACAGTGCCGCCCATGCAAAGGGTGGGGACCAGCATGAGCAGGAGCGCTACGAACGCGCCCTGACCAAGCAGCCAGCCGGGCGCGGCAAACGACCAAGAAGCGGTGAGCCAGTCGATCCCCTGGAAAAGAAAGGGGAAGAGGAGGGCCCAGAGCCCGATCAGAGCCTCGAGCGCCGCGTAAACAAAAAGGGAATTGCGCACCCGCGCGCTGAGCGCGCCACTCAGCAGATAGCCGGCGCCAAGGCCGCCCAGGAAGACCGCCAGGATGACCGCGGTGGCGGCATGCTCATTGCCGACCAGACGGCCGAGATACTGCTGCCAGACCACCTGGTAAACCAGCGCCGCCGCGCCGGTGGCAAAAACGGTCAGGTAAAGAATGAAGCGAACGGCGGCAGACATGGCGGAGACCGTTTCAGCAGAAATTCGGCCGCCGGAACAGCGAAAGAACGGTTTGCATCGACTTTTCCTCCCGTTTCGCCTACCAACTTCGCCGCCCCCGCATGCTGCGTCTTATCTTTTGCCTGATCCTGTTCGCCCTTCTTCCTTCCCGCCCGCGGCGAACAGTTGATCGGCGAAGGAAGCACCTGGCGATTTTACAAGGGGATGACGACCCCTCCGTTGCAGGGGGCGCTCAACTGGACCATGACCGCCTACAACGATGGGCTGTGGGGCGGCCCTTCGCCGGGTGGGTTTGGCTATGGCGACGGCGACGATGCCACCACCTTCACGGACATGCAGAACAGCTACGGCTCCGTGTTTATCCGCCGCACCTTCACGGTGGTGGATGTTTCCCAGGTGACCCACCTGACCCTCGCGGTCGATTATGATGACGGCTTTGTGGCCTACCTCAACGGCGTCGAGGTGGCCCGGCGCAACGTCATCGGCAACGCCATCCACTCCACCCAGGCCGCGGGCAACCACGAGGCCTCGCGCGGCGGCGACACCGCGGAGGAAAAGGAATTCATCACCATCGATCCCTCGATGCTGGTGAACGGGAACAACGTCCTCGCCCTTTCCGGGCATAACGTCTCCCTGAACAGTTCCGATTTCACCCTTATCCCCGAGCTTTACGCCAACGTCACCCTCGTGCGCGGGCCGATCCTGCAAATGCCGTTGCCTGGCCAGATCAGCGTCACCTGGCGGACCGATGCGCTTACCAACAGCGCGGTCGATTACGGTTTCGACACCAACTACGCGGGCGGCACCGTCACGGACGGCGCACTCGTCCGGCAGCATGTCGTCACGTTGCCGTTGCTCACTCCCGGCGCCACCATTTTTTATCGTGTCCGCAGCGGCGGCGTCACCCTGGCGGAGAGCAGTTTTCGCTCGCCGCCGGGGGCCGCGCAGCCTTTCCGGTTCGTGGTTTACGGTGACTTCGGCTGGGGCGGTGGCGCGCCGGCGGTGCCCAATTCCAACACCGCCGCGGTCGCGCAGCGGGTGAACCTGGCCAACCCCGATCTCACCCTCACGGTGGGGGACAACATTTACGACAACGGCCAGCCGGGGAACCACGATCCCTTCTGGTTTTTGCCTTACGATGCGATCAACCGGCGCGCCCCGCTCTTCCCGGCGCTGGGCAATCACGATGTGGCTAACCCGGGCAACGGCCAGCATTTCATCGACAGCTTTCACCTGCCCCTGAACGGCCCGGCCGGGTATCTCGAGCGGAGTTACTCGTTCGATTACGGCGACGTTCATTTCGCGGTGATCGACGCGAATCCTTTCGTCTTCAAAGTCGACCCGACGGCGCAGGCGGCGATCAAGAGCTGGCTCGCGGCTGATCTCGCGGCCACCGCGCAACGCTGGAAGATCGTCCTGTTTCATCAGCCGGCTTACACCAGCAGCGGCGGCAGCGCGCACAGCCGCCGAGACGATCCTGCAGCAGGAAATCCAGCCGATCTGCGCGCAGTACGGCGTGCAGGTGGTTTTCCAGGGACACAACCATTTTTACGAGCGGATCAACCCGATCAATGGCGTGCATTACATCACCACCGGCATGGCCGGTCGCTCGGTTTATTCTCCCACCTCCATCGCCTCCTATTCCGCCTTCCGCGAAGGCGGTCTCTACGGTTTCACCCAGGTCGACGTGGCGGGCGGTCTGCTCACCCTGCGACAGGTGAGCGCCAGCGGCGCGCAGATCGATCTGCTCGAGATCGATCTCGAGCATCTGTTTCAGATTGATGGGCTGCTCGACTCCGCGTCCTGGCAGCGCGCCGGCACCAGCGGCATGCTCCGGCTCCATGCGGCCATCCGGGGGAACCATCTCTACCTCGCCACCCAGGACGCGGGCGAGGGAAGCGACCACTTCATTTACCTCGCCACGCAGATCGGCTCCGTGCAGCCGGCCAACTGGTCCAAGAGCGGGCAGGTCATGACCTGGAGCGCGTTTCTCGCCGACGAGAACGACAACGGTTTTGTCGGCTGGTTCGATGCCGCGGGCGTGCGCCTCACGGAGAGTGTCGCCTATCGATCGCTCACCTCGGGGCTGAACAATAATGCGCCCCTCAACAACGGCGTTCTCGAAGGCACGATCAACCTCGCGGCCCACCTCGGGAGTTTCCCCGCGCAGATCTACGTGGCCGCCGCCCCCTTCGGCACCGCCGATAACGGCACCCTCGTCGCCAGCGCGCAGGTTCCCGCGGGCAATGGCAACGGGAATATTGAAGCCTCCGAGTTCCTTCTTCTCCAGACCCGCGATCTTGCCCTCGATCTGCCGGTGAGCGACGCCGGCCCCGACCAGCAGGCGGAAGCCGGCATGACCGTGGCGCTCAGCGGCGCCGGCTCCCTCTCGCCCAGCGGCTTTCCGCTCGCTTACTCATGGACGCAGCTATCAGGGCCATCGGTCACGATCGACGCGGCCGATATGTCATCTGCGACGGTGGTCTCCGGTCAGGTTGGCACGCCGATGGATGTGGTGGTGCGTCTGCGCGTGAACGACACCCGCTTCGACGCGGATGATACCGCCACCATCTCGCTTTCTCCGATGGTGGACAGCGATGGCGACGGACTCTCGGATGCGGAGGAGACGACCGGCCAGAACAACTCGTTGACCCCGGCGAATCCCGGGGGCGTGACCAGCGATCCGAACCTGTTCGACACGGATGGCGATGGCGCCGGTGACGGGGCTGAAGCAATGGCCGGGACCGATCCGCGCAGCGCGAGCTCGCTCTTGAAGGTGAGTGGCTTTACGCGCGACGGCACCGGCATCGTCGTGACATGGAAGAGCGTGCCCGGGAAGCGTTATCAACTGGAACGGGCGGTTGACGCGACCTTTGCCTGGGAATCGGTCGGCGCGGTCGTGACCGCCACCGCGGTCGAGACTATCGCGACCGACGTCCCAGTGGGCGGAACGGTCTTTTATCGGGTGCGGCTGGTTCCGTAAGGCACTGGATCAGGCGCTCTGCATCAGGCGCTTGATCATGTCTTCCGCGGTGACAATGCCGACCAGTTTACGGCGCCGGTCCACCACCGCGGCCAGGCTCAGGCGCGCCGCCCGCAGCCGCCGGATGACGCGATAGGCCGCCTCGTCTTCCTGCGCCGTGATGAGTCGGCGCATGTGCCGGCTCAGGTGCTCGGACCGGTTCGGATCGAAAAGCACGTCGAGAACCGTGACCAGGGCCACCGCCTCCCCCTTTTCGGAAATCACGGGCAGCCGTTCCACGTCGCGCCGCCGGCTCAACTCGAGCACTTCGCGCACGGGCGTCTGCGGGCGGACCGAGATGACGTCGGCCAGCGCGACCATGACGTCGCGCACTTTCACCCCGGTGAAGTCGACCACGTTCTGGATCATTTTGCGCTCGGTCGCGGTGAGCACGCCTTCCCGTTCGCTCTGCTCGGCGATCTGCTTCAATTCCTCGCGCGCGGCAAAAAGCCGGGGCGCTTCCTCCAGCCGACGCGGCAGCATCAGCCGGCCGATGCGCGCGCCGAGATAGAGAATCGGCCAAAGCAGCCATTCGGTCGTCTCAAGCACACCGGCCAGGCGCGAAAGCGAAACAACCGAGAGGCGGCGGAAGATGTCTTTCGGCAGAACCGAGAGGAAAAAGAGGTAGATCGGGAGCGAAACGGCAACGCTGAGCAGAAAACCGGGGTTGCCGTAGGCCCGCACCAGCAGCGCCGTCAGCGTCATGAGCGCGACGATGTTCGCCATGTTCGTGACCAGGAGCACGGTCACGAGCAGTCGCTCCGGATGGCGCAACAGTCGCTCGAGGCGCTGCGCGCGCCGCCGTTTCTGTTTCACCAGGGCGCGTAACCGCACCGGGTCGATCGAGAGCAGACCCGCCTCGATTCCCGAGAAAAGGAACGAGACCGCCCAGCAACCGCCGATCAGGGCCCACCACATCATGACCCGATCTCCTCCTCCGGCTCGTGCTCCCGCGGCGCCGTGGCAAAGGTTGTTTTCTCCAGGAGCAATTCCTCGATCCGTTTGCGCCCGGCTTTGCGCACCGTGATCGTCAGCAAGGGCAGATCGAAACGCGCTCCCGAGCCGGGCAGATAGCCGAGACGATTGAAAACGTAGCCGCCGATGGTGTCGATCCCGTTGCCTTCCAGCTCGAACCCAAGATGCTCCCGCAGGTCGTCCAGGCGCGCGTCGCCGCTCACCAGAAATTTCCCGCCCTCCAGCGGCTCAATATAAAGATCGGCGTCGCCCAGCGGCGCGGCATCGCTCAGGATTTCTTCGAAAATATCGGAGAGGGTGATGATCCCCTCCATGCCGCCGAATTCGTCCACGACCACGGCCAGCCGCTGCGGGTGGGAAAGAAATTGACGCAACAAATCCATCGCGCGCATCGTTTCCGGGACAAAGGAAGGCGGCAAAAGCGTCTCGGTGTAATGCTCGGCCGGGTCGAGCAGGAACCGTTTCACATCGATGATGCCGACGATGTCGTCCGGGGTATCGCCGTAGACCGGCACGCGCCGGTGCCGCCGGTCGCGGATCTGCGCGATGGCCTCCTCGTTGCTCAGGTCGTCGGGGAGCGAAAAGGTGTCGACCCGCGGCGTCATGCAATCCTTGGCGGTTTTGTCACCCAGCTTGATGATCTCCTGGATCATTTCGCCCTCGGCTTCCTGGAGCGAACCCTGTTCCTCCCCGATCTCGACCAGCGTCTCCAGTTCCTCGTCACTCAGGCCGTCGCGTACGTCGATGCCGGCGGGCCGGAACCGGTTGACGATGCCGCTGCTGATCCATTCCAGGGCGTCGCCCACCGGGCCGAGCAGTGGCATGAGCAGACGCAGCGTGATGACGCCGATGGCGGAGAGCCGGTAGGTCGCTGAAAGCGCCAGCACCTTGGGGATGAGGTCGCAGACCAGCGCGAGGACCGCGAATATGGCCAAAGCCGCGAGCCAGCCGGGAATCATGGCGACGAGCGGCGTTTTCCAGACAAGGACGAGGCAGAGCACGACCAGCGGGACGTTCACAACCACGTCGCCGAGGAGAAGGACGTTCAGGACGCGCCGCGGATTTTCGCGGAAAGCGACAATGAAATGGGCCAGTGAGGGATGCTGCCGCTCCAGCCGCTGCATCTGGTGCGGCTTGAGCGAAAAAAGCGCGGTTTCCAGCCCGGAGAAAAGCGCGGAGCAACCCACCAATCCTGCGATAAGAACAAGGAGAAGCGCGAGTTCCGCCGTCATCCCGCCCTGCGGAATGCCCGCAAGTCCTCCTCCCGACTGGTCTGACGCGATGGTTTGCCCCTCATTGAAGCCATACGATGGTAAGGGTTCCATGAGCAAAGGCGAGAGGATTTCGGAATTCGTGGCGGGGCTCGGCGAAGGGGAGGCTTCCCTGACCGCCGAGATCACGCGCAATGCCTTCTATCTCTCCTTCTTCCGCTGCTGGAACGAGCAGCGCTACTACGAGGCGCACGACGTCCTCGAGCATCTCTGGCTCGGGACGAATCTCGACGACGCCATCTTCTTCAAGGGCCTCATCCAGGCCGCGGGCGCTTTCGTCCACCTGCAAAAACAGTGGCAGCACCCCGACCACCCGAAACATGGCCGGCGTCTCCCGCCCGCCTCGCGCCTTTTCGCCCTGGCCGCGCGCAACCTTGATCCCTTCCAGCCGCGGCACCACGGCCTCGATGTCGCCGGCTTGTGCCAGTTGCTCCGTGCTCAGGAGCGCCTGCTCGTCGATTCCGCCTTCACCGTAAATCCATGGTCGCCCCAGACCGCCCCGACGCTCACAGTGACGGAATGAGTCGTATGGGAAACAAACTCGCCGGGGAAAAATCGCCCTACCTCCTGCAGCACGCCGATAACCCGGTCCACTGGGAACCGTGGGGCGAGGAGGCCTTCGCCCGCGCCCGCCGCGAGAACAAGCCGATCTTCCTCTCGATCGGCTATTCCACCTGCCATTGGTGCCACGTCATGGCGCACGAATCCTTCGAGAACCCCGCCATCGCCGAGATCATGAACCGCGAGTTCGTGAACATCAAAATGGACCGGGAAGAGCGCCCCGATATCGACCGCGTCTACATGACCTTCGTCCAGGCCACCACCGGCCACGGCGGCTGGCCGATGAGCGTCTGGCTGACCCCGGAGCTGAAGCCGTTCGTCGGTGGCACTTATTTTCCGCCGGAAGAGCGGCACGGTCAGCCCGGTTTTCCCAAGGTGCTCCAGCGCGTCGCCCATGCCTGGAAAGAGAACGGCGCCAGGATTGCCGAGCAGGGCGACCGGATCATTGAGGCGTTGCGCGAGTCAGCCGCGAGCGTCGAGGACGCGAATGGCCCGGTGGGAGCCACAGCCGCGCAGGCCGGATACGAGCAGTTTGCCCGCAGCTTCGACGCGCAGGAAGGCGGGTTCGGCAGCGCGCCCAAATTTCCCCGCCCGGTCACGCTGAATTTTCTTCTGCGCTATCACCTGCGTCACCAAAACGATTCTTCCGGGAAGCAGGCCCTCGACATGGTTCTCTTTACCCTGCGCAAGATGGCCGCCGGCGGCATGCACGATCATCTCGGCGGCGGTTTTCATCGCTACTCGGTCGACGCCTTCTGGCACGTGCCGCACTTCGAGAAAATGCTCTACGACCAGGCGCAGCTCGCCTCGGCCTACCTCGACGCCTTTCAACTGACGCGGCAGCCGCTCTTCGAGAACGTGGCCCGCGACACCCTCGACTATGTCCGGCGCGACCTGACCGCACCCGACGGCGGATTTTATTCCGCGGAGGATGCCGACAGCGAAGTGAACGGAGGCGGGGTCTCTAACCCCGCAGCCGGGTTGCAAACCCGGCCTCCGAAGGCGGAGGGCGCTTTCTACGTCTGGACGAAGCAGGAAATTGAAAGCGCGCTCGGATCGGACGCGGAGATTTTCAATTACCACTACGGCGTGGAAGCAGACGGCAACGCCCCGGCCGGGACCGATCCGCACGGCGAATTCACCGGCAAAAATATTTTGCTCAAGCGTCATACCCTGGGACAGACCGGGCAGCACTTCGGTAAAACGGAGGCGGAGATTGCGGAGAAGCTCGAAGCGGCGCGTGAGAAACTTCTCGCCGTCCGCAGCGGACGGCCGCGGCCGCACTTGGACGACAAGATTATCACGGCCTGGAACGGGCTCATGATCTCGGCCTTTGCCCGTGGCGCGCAGGTTTTGGGAGACCCCGATTACCTCCACAGCGCCACCCGCGCCGCCGATTTCATCCGGCAGAATCTTTATTCTCCCGCGACCGGGCGGCTCATCCGGAATTTCCGGGACGGGGCGTCGAAGACCGAGGGCTTTGCCGAGGATTATGCGTTCCTGATCCAGGGGCTGCTTGATCTCTACGAGGCCTCGTTCGAGATCGGGTGGCTCCAGTGGGCGCTTAAATTGCAGGAAACGCAGGACAACCTTTTCTTCGACGAGAAGAACGGCGGCTATTTCACCACCACCGGGCAGGACGCGAGCGTGCTCCTGCGGATGAAGGAAGACCACGACAGCGCGGAGCCGGCGCCCAGCTCGGTCGCCGCGAGAAACCTGTGGCGCCTGGCGCAGATACGCAGCGATGACGCGCTGCGCGCGCGGGCGGAGAAAACCATGGGCGCCTTTGCCGGCGTCCTGACGCGCATCCCGAGCGCAATGCCCGAGATGCTGGCGGCAGCGTTGCCGGCCGAGGGCAAACCAAGGCAGATCGTTCTCGCGGGGGAACGGGAGGCGGAAGAAACGACAGAGCTTGCGGCCGAGGTGCACCGGCATTTTTTGCCGGAGAAAGTTCTGCTCCTCGCCGATGGCGCGGAGGGCCAGAAATTTCTCGAGGAAAAACTTCCGGCGCTTCGTGAAATGCGGAAGATCGAGGGCAAAGCCACCGCCTACGTCTGCGAAAACTTCGCCTGCCAGGTTCCGGTGACCGATTCCGGGAAGCTGCGCGCCCTTCTCTCCTGACCTTAACGTCCCGGGCCGAACTGGTTGCCCTCCACGTTCACGCCTGCTTCAGTGCCTGATGCATCTCCGGCGCCTTCTCCCGCTCGCTCTCCTGGCCGTCCTTACCCCGCCTCTCTACGCGCAGTATCCCGAAAATCTCGTGGTGGAGAATGTCCCGGCGATTCCGCCGGAGGTCCGCGAGAAGGCGGAGCGCTATCTCGAGTTCCGCTCGGCCGGATTCAACAGCTGGCACCCGGTCCGCCGGGAAATGCTCGTCACCACCCGCTTCGCCGAGACCAACCAGCTTCACCTGGTCAGGATGCCGCTGGGCGCGCGAACCCAGCTTACGTTCCGGCCCGAGCCGGTGCCGGGCGGCGCTTTCCAGCCGAAAACCGGCGATCTCATTCTTTTCGTCCAGGATGTCGGCGGCGGTGAATTTTATCAGATCTTTCGCTACGATGTGGCCGACGGCAGCATCACCCTGCTGACCGACGGGAAATCGCGCAATATCGCGGCGGCCTGGGCAAAAAGCGGGAAATGGTTCGCCTATTCCTCCACGCGCCGCAACGGCACGGACACCGACATTTATGTGCAGGACCCGCGCGACCCGAAGAGCGCCCGACTGCTGCTCGAGGTGAAGGGGGGCGGTTGGTCGGTGGCCGACACGTCCCACGACGACAGCAAACTTCTGGTCGGCGAATACGTCTCGATCAACGAAAGCTATTTTTATCTGGTCGATGTGAAGACGGGGACAAAGGAACTGCTCACGCCCAAGGGCGGCGCGGAGAAGATCGCCTACGGCGAGGCCCGGTTCGCCCCGGACGGCAAAACCATCTACGTCACCACGGACAAAGGCTCCGATTTCCAGCGCCTGGTGGCGATCGATCTGGCCTCGAAAAAGGAAACGGTCCTGACCAAGGACATTCCCTGGAACGTGGAAAGTTTCGATGTCTCGAGCGACGGCGCGACCATTGCCTTCAGTTCCAATGAAGCGGGCCGAAGCGTCCTGCATTTGATCGACGCCGCCACCGGCACGGAGAAGAAGGCGCCGGCCCTGCCGCATGGGGTCATCGGCGGCCTCGAGTTTCACCCAAATGGCAAGGAGCTCGGCTTCAGCCTCACAAGCGCCCGTTCGCCCAACGACGCTTATTCCGTCGACCTGGCCAGCGGCGTCCTGACCCGCTGGACGGAAAGCGAGACCAGCGGATTGAACGCCGAGAAGTTCATCGAACCGGAGCTGATCAAGATCAAAAGCTTCGATGGCCTCGAGATCTCCGGGTTTCTTTACCGGCCGGACCCCGCAAAGTTCCCCGGGAAACGTCCGCTCCTCTTCAACATCCATGGCGGCCCCGAGGCGCAGTTCCGCCCCGGTTTCCTCGCCCGGACGAACTTTTATCTCAACGAGATGGGCGTCGCCATCTTCTTCCCGAACGTCCGCGGGTCGGATGGTTACGGAAAAAAATTCCTCACCCTCGATAACGATTACAAACGCGAGGACAGCGTGAAGGACCTGGGGGCGTTCATCGAATGGGCCCGAAACAACCCGGCGCTCGATCCCGAGCGCATCGCCCTGACCGGTGGCAGTTACGGCGGTTACATGGTCCTGGCCGGCATGGTGCATTACAACGACCGGGTCCGTTGCGCGCATCGACATCGTCGGCATCTCGAACTTCAACACTTTCCTGAAAAACACCCAGGATTACCGGCGCGACCTGCGCCGGGTCGAATACGGCGACGAGCGGGATGAGAAGATGCACGCGTTCCTCGAGAGCATTTCACCGCTCAACAACGTGAAGAAGATCAGCAAGCCGCTCTTCGTCGTGCAGGGAAAGAACGATCCGCGCGTGCCCGTGACCGAGGCGGAGCAGATCGCGAAAGCCGTGCGCGAAAACGGCGGCGAGGTCTGGTATATGATGGCCACGGACGAGGGGCACGGTTTCCAGAAGAAGAAAAATGTCGACGCCCTCTTTTTTGCGACCATTCTCTTCCTCGAGCAGCACCTGGCCGGCAGCAAAGGCTGAGGCCCGGGGCAACACGGAGAACCTCACCATGCCCAAATTCGTTATTGAACGGAATCTGCCCGGCGCGGGCAAACTCTCGGCCGCCGAGCTGCACGATATCTCGCGCAAATCCTGTGACGTCCTGAACGAAATGGGACCCGAGATCCAGTGGGTCCAGAGCTTTGTCACGGACGACCGGATCTATTGCATCTACGTGGCGCCCGATGAAAAACTCGTGCGCGACCACGCCGAGAAGGGCGGGTTCCCGGCCGACCGCATCTCGCGGGTCACGCAAGTCATCGATCCGACCACCGCCGAGGGCTGAGACGGCTGTTTGGCCACGGACCGCGGTGCGCTGTCCGGTCAGCTCCCTGTCAGTCTAAAGATCGGCGCGTGGCGCGGGGAGGCGCCGCCGGCGCAGGCGCATCCAGTTGTTCCAGGTTTTGCGCAGGCTGTCCCGCGCGGTGATGTAGCGCTGGTTGAGCTCGGCGCCCTTCACGATGCCTTCCAGGATCCCTTTCACCGAGAGCTCGGTGGTATCGACGATGGTGTAGGCCGTGCCGATGGCGGCGGCATGATGCGCGTCGCTTGCCGCGGTCATGGGCAGCTTGCGCAGGAGGGCATACTTGTAGGCAAACCGGTTGTAACGCCGGAGGGTGGTGGCGGCGTTGAACACTTCCAGGGCGTCGATCGGCAGGGTCTCGAGCACGCTCGGGCGGATCCCGGCCCGGAAAAGATCGTAGGGATGCGGCGGAATGGCGAGCCCGCCCTGGGCATGAATGATCTCGCAGACCTCGCGCGCGGGCCGGCCTTTAAGCTTCGGCGCCTCGGGCAGCTTCGCGCCCACGCAGAGCAGGTGACCTTCCTGCGTCGTCACTTCCACCCCGGGCAAAATAAGAAAATCGTTCACCGGCTGGCCATCCTCCCGCATGAACCCTTTCTCGAGCATGTAATCGACCGCTTCACAGGTGTTATGGTCCGTGATGGCGAAGCCATGAATGCCTTTCACCTTGGCCGCGCTGATCAGCTCCTCCGGGCTGGAGACGCCGTCCCCCGAGAAAAACGAATGGCAATGCAGATCAATATTAAACGCCACGAGGCGGAGACTAGTTTGACCGGCCAGCCATGGAAAGCATCCGTTTCAGGCGGCTCAGCGCGACCTCCGGGCGCCGTGATTCGTCGCACCGCGCTGTAGCGTGCGCCGTCCCCGGCGCATTCCTTCGAAGCGTGAATCGTAAATCGTAAATGGTGAATCGTCAGAAGCCGATCCGCTGAGGACAACGGACGCTACAGTGCGTGATATCCGGGTATTGGGCGGACTGGGTGAGGCGAGGGGGAGAGGAACTTTTCGGGCTGGTGGACGCAAAGGGGGAAGCCATCTGATCAAGACGTTTGCGGGGTCCTTCGCTTTGCTCAGGATGACGGAGGGGCGTGGCGGGGCGTTCCTTAATCTGTGTTAATCTGTGAAATCTGCGGACTTCTTTTGCTGGTTTTACCGCCGGGCTTCTGAGGCTTCGCTGGTTGGTTGGTTGCGGGGTCCTTCGCTTTGCTCAGGATGACCGGGGAGGGGATTAGGATTAAGAGTAGGAGTGGAAGTGATTTGTTTTAAGGAATGGTCGATGGTTTGCGCCGCGCTGGGCGAGGGGGCGCAGTCGGTTCTTTTGCGGAAGGGCGGGATCGCGGAGGGACGGGCCGGCTTCGCTTTCCGGCATGAGTCGTTCTTTCTTTTTCCGACGGAGTTCCATGAGCAACGCGAAAAGTTGCGGCAGGCGCCGAGGCATGTTCCGGAGGAAATCCCCGGGCAGGTGACTTTGCGCCAGTTTGCGCGGGTTCTCGCGACGGAAACGGTCACTTCACTCGCGGTCGCCGAAGCGCTCGCACCGCTGCATATCCTGCGCCCGGAAGTGGTGCGTGAACGTTTCGCCTACGGCGAGGCGGCCGGGTTGCAGGTGGCGTTTGTCCGGATTTATCGGGTGGAGCCGGCCTGGAGTTTCCCGGAAGAGAAACGTTTCGGCGGGTGCCGTTCCTGGATCGAGCTGCACGACGAACCCCCGGCGCACAGCCTTGTGCCGGTGCTCGATGATGAGGAGAACGCGCGGCGCCTGGCGTTGTTCAGGCGCCTGATCGCGCCCCCGGCAGAAACCGCCGCCGGTTAACCGAGCGCTTCCTCGAGCTCCGGCTCGTCGATTTCCTCGCCGTCGTGCCGGTTAAACTGGAGATCATAGAGCCGGCGATAGTAGCCCGACTGGTCAATGAGCTCCTGGTGCGTGCCCATTTCCTTGATCCGGCCGTGGTCCATGACCACGATCTGGTCGGCGGAAAGAATGGTGGAAAGGCGGTGCGCAATGGCGATGACGGTGCGCCCGGCGGCGAGACGCTGGAGGGCGAGCTGAATCTGTTTCTCCGATTCCGAGTCGAGCGCCGAGGTCGCTTCGTCGAGCAGAAGAATGGGGGCATCTTTCAGGAGCGCCCGGGCAATGGCGAGGCGCTGCTGCTGTCCGCCGGAGAGGAGCGAGCCTTTGTCGCCCACCATGGTCTCGTAACCGTGCGGCTGGGCCATGATGAAATCGTGGGCGTAGGCGGTGCGGGCGGCGGCCTCGACCTCCTCTTTCGTCGCATCCAGCCGGCCAAACTGGATATTGGCGAAGATGGTGTCGTGGAAAAGGAAGGTTTCCTGGGTGACGAGGCCAATCTGCTCGCGGAGCGATTTTTGCGTGACGCTCCGGAGATCGCGCCCGTCGATCCGGATGGCGCCGGTGGCGGGATCGTAAAAGCGCAGGATGAGCGAGAGCATGGTCGATTTCCCGGCCCCGCTGGCGCCGACGAGGGCATAGGTCTTACCGGGCGCGACCTCGAAGGTGACGTCACTGAGTGCGTCGGTGTTCGTCCCGTCGTAGCGGAAGGTGACGTGGTCGAACTGGATGCGCCCCTGCGGGCGGGGCAGGGCAACGGCGTCCGGGGCGTCGGCCACGCTCGGTTTGCTGTCGAGGATCCGGAAAAATTCCGTGGTGGAGGCGACGGAACGCTGCATGACGATGTGCATGCGGCTGATCGTCTTGATCGGCTCGTAAAGCATGAAGATGCCGAGGTTAAGCGCGATGAAGCGGGCGGCGCTGAGGTTGGCGAAATAGACGTAGACCAGGGCGAGCCCGACCCCGATGGCGGCGATGGTCTCGACCATGGGGCCGACAGCTTCCATGGCGCGGATCATGCGCATGGCGTTGCGGAACTGGAGCCGGTTGGTATGCCGGAAGGACTGGTCCTGGTGTTCCTCGCGCGCGAACGATTTGACCACGCGAATGCCGGAAAACGTTTCCTGCATCATGGCGACCATCTGGCCGACCTCGAGCTGTTCCTCGTGCACGGCGCGCCGGGCCCGGTTGCCGAAATACCGGATCGGGATGAGGCAGGTCGGGAAAAGGATGAGCGTGACGATGGTGAACCGCCAGTCGAGGATGACGAGAACGCTGATGCCGGCGAGAAGCGCGATCGGCTGCTTGAAAATATCGCTGCTCACGGTGGTCAGGGCGGCCTGCATGCCACGGGTGTCGTGGGTGATGCGCGACATGAGGAACCCGGCGCGGGCGCGGTTAAAGAAATCCATCGACTGGGTCACGATGCGGGTGAAAAGAGCGCCGCGGATATCGCTCATCACCTTGTTGCTGACCCAGTTCATATAATAGGCGTTGAGATAGGAGCAGAGGCTGCGCGCGGCCATGACCGCGGGAATGGCGAGGCAGAAAACGAAGATGGCGTTGATCTTCGGGCCGCCATCGAGCGCGCCCGGTGTTTTCATGAGCTGCTGCACGCCCGGGGCAGCGCCTTGGAAAACGAAGTTCATCACGTACATGCTGACGAGCGGGAGCAGGGAATTGACGATGCCAAAAGCGGCGCCGAAACCGATGCCGGTGAGGAAGCGCCATTTGTAGGGCCGGACGTAGGAATAGAGCCGGCGATAGGGAGCCCAGGCGACTCGAAGCGTCTCCATGAAGCCAAGAGTCGGCCGCTGCTGCTTGCGCTTCTGCTTGTTCATGAGCCGGTTGCCGCCGGGTCCGACAGCAGCGTCTCCATAGCATCGATCACACTCTGCGTCGAGATGAGGTTCATCGGCGCGCCGGGCTGATCCGGTTCAAATTGACGCAGGGGCTGGTCGTGACCGGCGCGCAGAATCACCGCCTCGACGTGGCGGGGGCGCCAGTGGAAAGGGTTGGTCGGGCCATACAGCGCCACCTGGCGGGTGCCGACGGCATCTGCAAGATGGGTGGTGGCGGAATCAACCCCGACGAGGAGGCGGGCGCGGCGGATCACTTCGGCGAGCCCGGGCAGGTCGAGCCGGCCGGAAAGATCGGAAACGACGTCGCCGGCGAGCGCCTTGATCTGCCGGAGATGTTCCTGTTCCAAGCGGTCGCTTCCGCCGGTGAGCAGACAGGCCGCGCCCGCGCGGGCGGCCTGTTGGATCACCTCGGCCCAGCGCTCGGGCACCCAGTATTTCTCCGCGCGCGCGGAGCCGGGATGGAACACGACATAGGGACGCGCGATCCCGGCCGAGGCGAGAATGGAATCCGTCTGCGCTCGCACGCCCTCCGGCAGATGAAGCTGCGGGCGGGAGGAGCCGGGCGCGATCCCGAGCGGGTCGAGGAAGGATTGGTAAAAGTCGGCGGTATGAAACTCGCGCACACTGGAGGGGATGAGATCGGTGTAAATGAGGGGCCGCCAACGCGACTTCTGCAGGGTTCGCTCATAAGTCAGGCGGCGGCGCGCGCCGGAAAGCGCGGTCAGAAAACCGGAACGATCGGTGCGGGTGAAATCGAGGCAGTACTCGTAGCGACGAAACCCGAGGCGCAGCCAGTTCGCGCTGTCGGCCGGTCCGCTCCCGGCGACGAGAGCACGGTCGAGGCCGGCAATGGCGGGGAGCAAGGGGGCGCAGCCGCGCGCCACGACAAGATCAAGCCGGGCGGAAGGAAGCGCTTCCCGCAACGCGGCGATGGTGGGCGTGGTCAGGACCAGATCGCCAATGCGCTTGAGCTGGAGAAGCAGGATGTTCATGTCGCGCCGGGCATCATCCTAGGCGGGACCGCGTTTTCAGGAAGCCCGGAGTCAGGCGTCGTCCCGCCTCGCTACGGTTTGGTGCGCAGGGCGCGGTCGTAGGCGACGAGGAGGCGGCTGCGGAAATGGTCCCAGGTGAAATTTTCCACCACGCGTCGCCGGGCCGCCTCGCTCATCTGGTCCACCAAGGCCGGATTATCGTAAAGATGGCGGATGGCCTCGGCCAGACGATCCACGTTGGCCGGGGGAATGACCAGGCCTTCCACGCCGTCGCGGACGACGTCGCCCGACTCGCGGGTGATGACCTGGGGAAGACCGCAGGCCGCCGCCTCGTAGGTGGTCTTGGCGCTTCCCTCCCATTGCGAGGGAAAAATGTGGATCGTGCCCTGCTTGAGATATTCCTCGGGGTTCCGCGCAAAACCGACCACGCGCACGTTCTCGCGGTGGTACTTTTCGAGATGCGGTTTTGCCTCGGGGTGCACGGCGCCGACCAGCCAGAGCTCCGCCTCTTTCAAGTCGAGCCGGTGCCAGGCTTCCAGGAGATGATGAATGCCTTTGCGCTCAATGAGCGCCCCGGAAAAAACGGCGCGAAATAGCGGCGGTTTTTTGCCGGGGCGAAACCGCTCCACGTCCACTCCGCGGGGGAGGTAAAAGAGTTTTTCCTCGGGAAAACCGCGCTCGCGGAATGTTTCCGTGGCCGCCTCGGAGAGGACCAGGATCAGGCTGGCAAGATCGTATTCCTCGCGGAACCGCTCGAGGCCGAGAAGAAAGCGGTCTTTCCACGAACCGGTCCGGGCCGGTTCGCGTTGCTGCGGGACGGCGTCGCGATGCCAGGTGGGGATCTCGAGAACCGAAGGAACGCCGCGGTCACGGGCCGCGCGCAGAGTGCGCAAACAATCGCCCGACCAGCTATGAAAAAGATCGTAGTCGCCGGCGGCCAGCTCGCGCGCGGCCACCCAGTCGAGGTAATGCTTCTTGGCACCATAATAATAGGGCCGGTCGAGAAAGGAGAGGAGGCGGACCGGATGCCAGCGGAGTGACTTGATCAGGTGGGCCGGAATTTCCTCCTGGCGATTGTCGTAGGCGACGGCCTTTCCGAGAAAGCCGCCCCGGGCGGAGGCGCGCAACGACTCGAAGGCGTCGGTATCGAGACCGCTGCCGCCGATGCGGGCAAAGATGGAATAAAGCAGGCGGCGCGGCGCCCGGAGCGGAACGCCGGCGGCGACGGGAGGAGAAATAGGTTCGCCCGCCATGAGAGGTCACTATTCTGGTGTGCGCTGGCCAAGTAAAGCGGAAGCGAAAGTCGTAAGACGGTTGGCCGCGAGGGCGGGTCGCGGCTAGGGTGGCTGGGTGGGAGAAAGTCTGACCATCGGGGTGGTGCGCCGCGGCTATTCGGCAAGCGGCGGGGCGGAGGCCTATCTGCAGCGCTTTGCCGAGGGGGCGCGGGCGGAGGGGCATGTGGTTCCGCTTTATACCACGCGCGAATGGCCGGCCGGGGCCTGGTCGGCCGGACCGATCACCTATCTCGAGGGGAGTTCGCCGGTGGCGTTTGCCGATGCATTGAAAGAGCAGCCGACAGGCGAAGCCTGCGATGTTTTGTTCAGCCTGGAGCGGGTCTGGCGCTGCGATGTCTACCGCGCAGGCGACGGGGTGCATCTGGCCTGGTTGAAGCGGCGGGCGCAGGGCTCGGTGTTTCGCCGGCTGAAAGCGCTGGCCACGCCGAAGCACCGGCAGATCCTGCGGCTGGAGGATGCGCTCCTGCGCCGCGGCCAGGCAGGCCGGGTCATCGTCAATTCGACCATGGTCCGCGACGAGATCGCCCGGTTTTACGGATATCCGGCCCGCCAGATGCACGTGATCCACAATGGGGTCCCGCTGGCGGCCTTCTCCGCGCCCGAGAACAGGCGCGAGCCGATGCGCCGCGAACTGGGGCTTTCACCCGAAACCATCGCGGTTGTTTTTGCCGGAACCGGCGCCCGGCGCAAAGGCCTGGCCTGCGCCATCGAAGCCGTGGAGAAAAGCTCGAACGACCGGTTCCGGCTGCTGGTGGCCGGGCGGAACAGCGTGAAAAGCGAGGGCCGGGTGCTCAATCTTGGTCCGCGAGGGGATTTGCCGGATCTCCTCTCCGCGGCCGACATTTTTCTTTTGCCGACGCTTTATGATCCCTTTTCCAACGCCTGCCTGGAGGCGCTCGCCGCCGGGCTGCCGGTGATCACCACGCGGGCGAACGGCTTCAGCGAAATCATCCGGGAAGGCGTGCACGGCACGATCATCCCGGATGCGCGCGACTGCGGCGCGATCCAGAGCGCGCTGACTTACTGGTCAAACACGGGCCGGCGGGAGCAGGCGCGCCCCGTTATCAGGGCGCTGGCCGCCGAGCATGACGTCAGCCGCAACGTGACGGAGACTCTCGCGGTGCTGACTCAGGCCTTGAGGGCCTCGTCCACCGTCGGATAAATGCGGAAGACCTGGTCGAGCCGCGCGATCTCGAAGATTGGCCGGACGCCATCCTGCAGACCCGCGAGGGCAAATTTGCCGCCATTGCGCTGCACCGTTTGCATTCCCTCGATCAGGACGGCCAGACCCGAGCTGTCGATGTAGCTGACCTTTGAAAGATCGACTACGACGTGGTCCGGCTTCCGGGCAATGATCTCGGCCAGCGAGGCCGCGATGCGGGGCGAAATGTGGAGATCGATCTCGCCCTCGAGTGGCAGAACATTTTTGGCGGCTTCGTCGGTCATGGCAGGAGCTTGAGGCCAACATTCCACCGAACCGGCCTCCGTCAATTCACCATCCAAGAGTCTTCATCACCGTCTCCACCTGCGAGAGATCATCGAAAAGGAAATCGGGTTCCCAGCGGGCCAGTTGTTCACGGGTCCAGCTCCCGGTGGCCACCGCGACCGTGCGCGCCCCGAACGCCTTGCCGCAGGCGATATCGTGCCCGGTGTCGCCGATCACGTCGATGAACGCCCCCTCGAACTCGTGGCCATGTTTCTCCAGGGCCCGTCTCCGCGCGAACTCGCCGAGCCGGTTCCGGTCCATGTCATCATCGGCAAAGGCGCCGAAGTCGAAATAATGCCAGAGGCCATAACGTTCCAGTTTCAGCCTGGCCCCGCGTTGCAGGTTGCCGGTGAGCAGCCCGAGCACCCGGTCGTCACGTCCATGGGTGAGCCGGAGAAGCTCGGCCACGCCGGGAAGAACGCGCCCCTGCAGTTGCGGCAAAAAATCGCCGAGATGCGCGAGGTAACGCTCAAGGAAGGAGGCAAGTTCGGACGGCGTCGGTTCCACCCCGTATTTGCGGAGGACGCTGGCGGCTATGTGCGCGTCGGTCCGCCCCGCGATCTCGATGTCATGCAGGTCGTCCTCCACCCGCCAGCGTTCCGTGATGGCGCGTTTCAGCGCCCGGTCGCCCGCGCCGGCGGTGGTCACGAGGGTGGCGTCGATATCCCAAAGAAGAAGGCGTTTTGACATTTCGTGGCGAAGAATCTCGAATGCGAAGGAAAGGGCGACGCTAAACTGAAACGGGAAATGGAAAATCGAGAATTCGGCAACGCCCTACCGGGGCCGGCTGGCGCCGTCCCCCACCGGTTATCTGCATCTCGGGCATGCCCTGACCTTTTGGCAGGCGCAGAAACGGGCGCGAGCGGCGGCGGGGACGCTGGTGCTGCGGGTGGAGGATCTCGATCCGGCGCGTTGCCGCCCGGAGTTCAGCGTCGCCATCATGGAAGATCTGGCCTGGTTCGGCCTGCGTTGGGACGAGGGCCCGGAGAAAGGGGGACCGCATCCGCCCTACCGTCAAAGCGAACGGACCGACCTCTATCGGGCGGCGCTGGCGAAGTTGCGTGAGGGCAATTTCGTTTATCCCTGCGTTTGTTCACGCCGCGATGTGCTCTCGGCCGCGGGGGCGCCGCACGCGGAGGACGAAGAGCCGCTTTATCCCGGGACCTGTCGCGACCGGCCGATGGGCCCGGCGGAAAACGCGCAGGGCGTGCATTGGCGTTTTCGCGTGCCCGACCAGGAGCGGCTGGTCTTCGAGGATGGACACCTTGGCCGGCAGGAAGCGGTCGCCGGGCGCGATTTCGGCGACTTCGTGGTCTGGCGGAAGGACGACGTGCCCGCTTACCAGCTCGCGGTGGCGGTGGACGATGCCGCGATGGAAATCAGCGAGGTGGTGCGGGGCGCCGATCTTCTGACCTCAACCTTCCGGCAACTGCTGGTTTACCGCGCGCTCGGCCTGACGCCGCCGCGGTTTTTTCATGCCGACCTGGTCACCGACGCGCAGGGGAAACGGCTGGCCAAGCGTCATGAAGCGCTGAGCCTGCGCGCCTTGCGGGCAAGTGGAGCGGACCCGGCGATCCTGCGGGCGGAAAATGCGCGGGGCGCCTAGGGGGTCGGGGGCGCGCTGATCTGGAAGACCGCGATCATGCTGGCAAGGAAAGCGAGGAGGGCGATCGCGGCCGCGGCCAGCAAAGCCGGGCGCAGCGGATCCTTGTTCTTGCTCCGGGGCGGAAACGGGGAGGCGTTCACAAAATCGTCCGGGCGCGCGCTCGTCTCGGCCGGGCGAATGGCGATTTCCTCCGCCTCCGGGAGCGGCTGGGCGCCCTCGGCCGGGTCGGCTTCATAGCGCGCCTCCACTTTGCCGAAGCGGATGCGGTCGCCGGCGCGGAGGGCGACGTCGGTGATTGTCTCGTCGTTCAAGCGGGTGCCGTTGGTCGAGCCGAGGTCGCGCAAATGGTAGCCGTTCCCAACCCGGCGCAGCTCGGCATGACGTCCCGAGACGGAGGGGTCGTCGAGCACGATCTGGTTGTCCGGGCCGCGGCCGATGGTGACGGTTTCGTCGGCCACCTCGTGGGAGGCGGGATGGTCACCGCTGCGAAAGCTCAAGCGAGGCATCCCCATCGCATAACAGGAGATGCGCTCGAGTTCAACGCGATATGCGGGGGCTCATTGACCGGGCTCTGGCGCGCCCGCATAGTGCCGCTTCCATGTCGATCGCGCTGACCCGAAATTTTTGCATCATTGCCCACATCGACCATGGCAAGACGACCTTGTCCGACCGGTTGCTGGAGCGGACGGGCACGATCCACGAGCGCGATAAGCAGGATCAACTGCTGGATTCGATGGATCTGGAGCGGGAACGGGGCATCACCATCAAGGCGCATCCGGTTTCGATGAAGTACACTTCGAGGGCGGGCCAGGAATACCTTTTGAACCTGCTGGACACGCCGGGTCACGTCGATTTTGCCTACGAAGTCTCGCGGTCGCTGGCGGCCTGCGAAGGCGCGCTTCTGATCGTGGACGCGGCGCAGGGGGTGGAGGCGCAGACGGTGGCGAACGTGCATCTGGCGCACAAGCAGGGCCTGACCATCGTGCCGGTGATCAACAAGATTGATCTGCCCAATGCCGACATCCCGGCGGTGCACCGGCAGATCGAGGAAATCCTGGCCATCCCGGCCGAGGAAGCGATCGACGCCAGCGCGAAGATGGGGATCGGGATCGAGAATATCCTGGAAGCGGTGGTGGCGCGGATCCCTTCCCCGAAGGAACCGGAGGATGAAACGCTGCGCGCCCTCGTCTTCGATTCCGTCTTCGATGTTTACCGCGGGGTGGTGGCGTATGTGCGGGTGGTCTCGGGCAGCCTTTCGGCCGAACAGGATATTCGCCTGATGAACAACGACTCACGCTACGAGGTGAAGGAAGTGGGGGTGTTCACTCCCAAGATGTTCGCGCGTCCGCGGCTGAACGCAGGAGACGTGGGCTATTTCATCGCCAACATTAAAAGCACGGCCGACATCAAGATCGGCGACACCGTGACCGACCTGCGCAACCCGGCAAAGCAGCCGCTCCCGGGGTTCCAGGAGATTCATCCGATGGTTTTCAGCGGGATTTATCCGATCAACACCGCCGATTTCGAGCATCTCAAGACCGCGATCGGCAAACTGCGCCTGAACGACGCCGCCTTTGTCTACCAGCCGGAAAGCTCGGTCGCGCTCGGCTTCGGTTTCCGCTGCGGCTTTCTCGGCCTGCTGCACATGGAGATCATCCAGGAACGGCTCCGGCGGGAGTACGACATGGACATCATCGCGACCTCGCCCAGCGTCATTTACGAGGTCATGACCACCCGGGCCGAGACTTTGCTGATTGATAACCCGGCGCACCTGCCCGACCCGAGCGTGATTGAAGAAATCCGGGAACCGATCGTGAAGGCCTACGTGCTTTGCCCGAACGAAAACATCGGCGACCTCCTTCAGCTCATCATGGAGAAGCGAGGCGTCATGGACCATACCGAGTCGCTCGACACCCGGCGGGTCATGCTGCATTGCGAGCTGCCGTTGAACGAGATCCTGGTCGATTTCAACGACAAGATTAAGAGCATCACGCGGGGATACGGCTCGATGGACTACGAGCATGCCGGGTATCGCGCGGCCCGGCTGGTGAAACTGGATCTGCTGGTGAACGGGGAACCGGTGGACGCCTTTTCCACGATTGTGCACCGGGACCGGGCGGATGCGCGCGGCCGGCAACTGGCGGCGAAGCTGAAGGAGGTGATTCCGCGGCAGCTTTACCAGGTGGCGATCCAGGCGGCCATTGGCGGAAAAATCATTGCGCGGGAGAGCGTCTCGGCCTTGCGAAAAAACGTGACCGCGAAATGCTACGGCGGTGACATCACGCGGAAACGCAAGCTGCTGGAGAAGCAAAAGGAAGGAAAAAAACGGATGAAAAGCATCGGCAAGATCAACATCCCGCAGGAAGCCTTCATCGAGGTGCTCAAGGCGCAGTAAAGAACTCGCCGTCCCCGGGGCAGGGTGGTAGGCTTTGCCGTCATGCAATGGCCCCGGTGGTTCATCGCAGTCTGTCTCGCCCTCGCTGGCGCATTTTTCTGGCTGGGGCGCTGGGCTGCCTCCACCGCTGAAAAGTCCGGGACTGAAGAACGACCGACCGTTTCCGCAGAGTCCCCGGTGGGCAATCGGTCGATCGGCGCGTCGGCGAAAGACGATTTCGCGCGTGTCCGGATCGAGAACCTTGGCCAGGTCGGGTTCGATCACGCCTACGAATTGATTCAGTCGGCTTCCGAGGAAGCGCTCGCCGGATGGACCCGGCGCCTGGAGGCTTTGCCCGCAGGCCCGCAGCGCACGGCCGGCCTCACCGCCTTTTTCAGAACGCTGGCTCAGATCGATTCGAGGAAGGCTGTGGACCTGGCTCTCGGGATGGAGCGGACCAGTGCGCGGTGGAATGCCGTCGACGCAATCACCGTTGCCACCTCCGCGTCGGATCTGGGCGAAGTGGCGCGACTGTATTCTGCCCTCAATGAAAAGGGGCCGGATGGCGCTGATTTAGTTGCCACCTGGAGCCGGACCGATCCGGTTCGCGCCGCCGCGTGGGCGGCCGGTTATCCCGGCGGGGTTCAGGATTACGGACTGGCCGCACTGATGGCCAACTGGGGGGCCCTGGATCCCGTGGGAGCCGGTCGGTGGTTGGCGGAGGCCGGCCCGAAGTTCCAGGACCCGAGGGTCCTGGCAGGTTTTTACAGCGGCTGGGTCGAAGCGGACTTCGCCGCCGCGGTGTCAGACCTCCGTGAACGCGGAACGGATGAACGGTTTGCGCCGGCGATTCAGAGAGTGGCCACGGAGCTATTCAAGGAGTCGCCTCAGTCCACTCGGGCCTACGTTCTCGCGCTGCCGCCCGGCCCGCGGGAGGCTGCGATCGATGCGGTGGTCGGCGATGTCACTGCGATCTACCTGGGGGGCGGGCCGGAGCTCGAAATTGAGGAAGTGGCGGAATGGCTTGTGACATTGCCGGATGAGCTTTGGCGCGGGCATATTGGCGCGATCATGAGCCAATGGCATGACGAGACGGCAACGGAGGCATGGCTGGGCCGGCTGCCTCTCCAAACCCGCGATGTGGTGCTCTCGCGTGTTTGCGCGGAATACCGCACAGACATGCCGACAGAGTCTTTTCGGGCTGGCCTGCGCATCAGTGACCCGCAGCTCCGTGAACGCACCTTCCGCGAAATCTTTCAGAAACTTGAGGAAGAAGAGCGTCAAAAATTGTTTGGCGCTCTCGAGCTATCCCCCGGGGAAACGCGGGAGTTGGAGTCATTATTGCGGCCATGAGCGCGCGAACCCGCCATATCCTGGCCGTGCTGGTTTTTGTCAGCGTGGCGTCCTTCGCCACCGGCAGGCTTTTTCCGCGGGCGCCCGGAGCCTCGCCCGATCGCCCGCGCATGGATGATCGATCGGTCGCTCCGCTTTCGCAGCCACTAGCGCCGGTGGAAGTTCCCGCGCTCGTTCCAAACGTGGTGGGAATGACCTCCTACGAGCGGTATTCGCTCTTCAAGGCGGCCTCGGCGGAAACGCTTCGGAGTTATCATCATCAACTAATGCAGATTCGTCCGCGACCAACCCGCTGGGCGGCGCTGGAATCATTTTTCAAAACCCTCATTCAGATTGATCCGATTCTGACTCAAAATCTCATTATCGCGATGGAGGGAGATGACAAGTGGACCGCCCTTTCTGCGATCAGGGAAGGGGCCCCTCCTCGCGGCATGTCGGCCGTCGCGGAGGTTCTTGTCAGCCTCAATCGGAGCAAGATTTCCGGGTGCAGTTGGGATCTGCTGGGTGACAGCCTGGATGAGTGGGGAAAAAATGATCCGCTGGCGTTGAAGCAATTCCTGGAGAGTCATCGCGACAAGGACGTGGAACGCTACTTTCCACGCCTCGTCCGGCGATGGGCCGCCTACGACCCGGAGGCGGCCCGGCAATGGATAGAGGAACAGATTCGGAACCGCCCAATTCCGCCGGAGATCGAAGCGGGGCAAAGCGAGGCAATGGAAAACTCCGAATGGAGAGGCATCGGGAGTGGGATGTTCTCAGCCTGGGTGGAGGGTCTTCTCGATTTCGATGCGGTGGCTGCTGTCGACTACGTCTTCCAGCACTCGAAGGAAGAGCATGTGACCGAGGCCTTGTCCTCTTTTACGGGGAATCTGTTTGCCAACTCGCCCGAGCGGGCCCGCAACCTTGTGAGTCAGTTGAGCGGCGAAGCACAGAGACTGGCCCTGAGAGGTGTCGGCGTCCGAGCAGACCGCTTTGTGGAGTATCACGGACCCGATAATCAGCTTTCGCCGCGTTTTGTGGTGGAATGGATGTTTCAGCTTCCGCAGGCCCAATGGGAAAACAACCTGGAGAATCCGCTCCGAGAGTGGCGGGTCGCGGACGCGGATGAACTTTTTGCATGGATTAGCGAACTCCCGGCGGACAAACGAGTCGCGGTAGTCCGGGAATTCCCGGTCTATTTTTCCGGGGGCACCCCGGGCGATTTCGAATTCATTCTGCAGTTGCGCGATCCTGTCGTGCGCGAGCAGCTCCTGGAAAAGCTCATGCGCACGACCGATTATGACGGCGCGGCGCTTCGTGCTGCTGTAGAACAGTCCTCCTTGCCCGAAACCCAGAAGTCGCATCTGATCGGTTTGATCCCGGCTGAGAGCACGGTCGCCGCCACGGTGGGCGCTCCGACAGAATAGCGTCCCGGCGTTCAGCGCGCGGCCTTTCGCAAGACCCGGCAGTTTTGCGGTGGTGCGGCGTGACAAGGCGTCGTGGCTGCGTAGCGTTGCGCGCATGTTCCTTTTCACCCCGCGTTACCTGAAGCAAAGCCGGCTGCTCCTGCGGCACGCGCGCAAGGTGCTGCGTTACAAGCGCGATATTCTGCGGCCGGAACAGAAGGAGGCGCTCGAGGGCAGCATCGCCGAGGTGAAAACGGCGCTGCGCGAGCGGCAACGGAATCGCATCGAAGAGACGTCGCGCCGCCTCGACGAGGTCGTGGCCGGGATCACGCCGGTGACCTGGGAATCGCACTGGCGCGAGAACGTCGAGGTGATCCTCGTCGCGGTGGTGGTGGCGGTCGGCATTCGTTCCTATTTCCTGCAGCCTTTCAAGATCCCGACCGGATCGATGCAGCCGACCCTGAACGGGATCGTGGGCCACCGCGAGATGGACCCGGCCCCGAACGTGGTCCAGCAGGCGCTCGAATATGTCTTTCTCGGGCGCAACTACATCAACGTCGTCTCCCAGCGCAACGACCGGATCGAGCAGATCGTCCCGGTGAAGTTTCTCTACTTTTTCACCTTCTCCCGCATCATCTGCCAGGAGCAGGTCTTTCGCGTTTACTGTCCGCCCGAACAGCTTCGCCAGGATTTCAAAGTGCTGCCGGGAAACCGGATCGCTGCAGGTGAAGTCATCGCGCGCGGCTATGTCGATACCGGCGACCAGGTTTTCGTCGACAAGTTCAGCTACAATTTCGTGAAACCGAAGCGGGGCGACGTGTTTGTCTTTCGAACCGAGGGGGTCTCGGGGATTCCGGCCGACCCGGTGATCGGTTCGCCTTTCTACATCAAGCGCCTCACGGGCATGCCGGGTGACCGGCTTCTCATCCGGACGCCGCTCCTTTACGTGAACGGCGAGCTGGCGCGCGGGGAAGGGGTGGAGCGGGTGATGTCGGCCCGACTGCCCTATCGCGGGTATGTGCCCGGGCCGGAGTACGACGGTCAGCCGAGCGCCGAGTTTGAAGTGTCGGAGCAGGGATATTTTGCCATGGGCGACAACAGCAACAACAGCTACGACAGCCGCTACTGGGGTTCCGTCCCGGAAGAGAACGTGGTCGGGAGCGCGCTGTTCGTTTACTGGCCCTTTGGACGGCACTGGGGCCTGATTCGGTAGCGGCCATGTCGCGCTTTTATCCGCTGCTGGGGTTGCTCTGCGGATACGGGCTCGTCATGTGGACCAACCCGATCCACCTCGCCCTGCGCGACGGTCTGCGCTGCATCGGCCGTTACAAACGGGTCTGGCTGACCTTTGTTCTGCTGGGATTCGCTTACGCGGTCTTCCAGTTCGCCACCTTCACGCCGCTGCAGAGCTCGAGCGATCTGAACCTGCGTCACCTCACCGGCATGCAGGAATGGGTCTGGCCGCCCTTCCTGGAGGTGTGGGGCGAAACGCCGGTGCCGGCGCTGGAAGGGGTGGCCGGCATTTTCGACAACGCCACCACGACTTATCCGCTCTCGATCGTGGCCGCCATCCTTCTCCTGGTAAACTGGCGGGGATTGCACGGCGCGCTGGTCCGGGCGCTCTGGAAACGCTTTCGATTCCTGGCCGTGGCCATCTACCTCGTGCTCCTGCTGGCCGCCTTTGCCGCCCTGCTGAAACCGGTGGTCTTCTGGAAACTGCCGGCCTGGAGCGGCGCCATTTCCACCGCGCACCTGCTCCGTTTCTCCGCCGTGACCGACTCGGTCTCGTTTGTTTTTGAGTATCTTTTTGGCGTTTACATCCAGGTTTACCTGATCACCGTCTGCCTGGCCTGGATCAAGGGGTTGAGTTTCCAGGAAGAGCAGCTCTTTCAGTTCGCCGTGCGGCGTTTCAGTTTCGTCCTGAAGTGGGCCGGGGTGGTCGTGCTGGTGAGCCTGCTTGTCGTCCGGCTCCCCGCCCTCCTTGGCTATTTCATGGAGATTCCCGGGGTCCTTGATTTCCTGCCATTGCAACGCGCCTTAATGGGTGTGCTGATCATTCTCTTCGGCTCCGTCCAGATCTCGCTCGTGCTGCACAACGAGAATCTGCGGGAGGCCCTCCGGGCCCATTGGAATTTTCTCCGGCGCGACGCCCGGCGTTTCGGCTGGTTCCTGCTGGTCTGCGCCCTCCACTTCTTTCTCCTGGTCGCGCTCGACGCGGTGATACGCTCCGCCATGGCCGATCGCGTCACCGCCATCATCATCTGGAAGACGCTTTACGTCATCCTGCGGGGGCTGGTCACCGGCTGGCTCCTGGCCTCGTGGGTCTGTCTCTTCCGGCAGTGCGAAACCGGCCGGATCAACGAGGAAAGCTGGATCAAGTATTGAAAACGCCCGAGTCCGCGCAGGTCATCACGAGCCGGAGCAAATCCAACCTTGCCCTGGCCTTTGTCGCGCTTGATCCGGCCCGCCGCCGGGACATCACGACCTTCTACGCCTTTTGCCGCCTGGTGGACGACATCGCCGACGAACCGGGACCGTCCGTGGCGGAGAAGCAGGCGGGGCTCGACTGCTGGCGACGGAGCCTGCATGGACCGACTGCGGAGGAGCCGCCGCTGGCGGTAGAGGTGCGCGCGCTGATGACGCGGTATCCGGTGACCCCGGCCATGTTCGAGGAGATCGTGGACGGCGTGGAGATGGACCTGCGGGTCGCGGAGTATGGCACTTTCGAGGAGCTGCGACTTTATTGTTACCGCGTGGCCAGTGCGGTCGGCCTGATCAGCATCGAGATCTTCGGTTACAAGAACCCGCAATGCCGGGAATATGCGGTGGAGCTGGGGCTCGCCCTGCAGATGACCAACATCATCCGGGACGTGGGCAAGGATCTCGAGAACGGACGCATTTATCTTCCGCGCGAGGACATGGCGCGCTGGGGTTACAGCGCGGCGCAGTTGCGGGAGCGCGTCCATAACGAGGAATTCGTCCGGTTGATGCGTTTCGAGGCGGAACGGGCGCATGCGTTTTACGGGAACGCCGTCCGGCTGCTCCCGCCGGAGGATCGCCGGGCGATGGTGGCGGCGGAGATCATGCGCTCGACTTATCACGCGTTGTTGCGCCGGATCGAGGCGGGCGGGTTTCGGGTCTTTGACCGGGTGCACTCGCTCGGGAAAGCGGCGAAGTTATTTCACATTTCGCGGCATCTCCTGGGATTTGGCTGAATTCAACCTTTTAACATCCCGTCGTCACCGTATATTCGTTGTCTAGTTATGAAGAAATACACTCTAGCCGCGATAATGGCCGCCATGCTGGCGGCGCTCACTCTCACTTCATGTCACACACCCACTGGACAGGGCGCAGGCTTCGGCGCCGCCACGGGCGCCATCATTGGCGGGGCCACCACCGGTAACGTCCGCGGGGCCGCCATCGGCGCCGGTATCGGTGCGGCCGCCGGCGCGCTGGTTGGTGCGGCGGTGGAAGCCGAAGGCGGCTACTACGGTGGCCAGCCGGTCGACGCCTATCCCTACGGCCGCGTTGGCGGTGGCGGACCGGGTGTGGTGCGCAGCCCCTATCCTCCGCATGGACTGGTGGATGTCCGCGGCATTCCGCGTGGCGCCCTCGTGCGTGACCCGCACAGTGGCCGCGTTTTCCGCCGGCCCTAGGCGCAGCAGGTGATCAGTTTCGAACGGGTTGATCCGGCGCGTCCGGGTCAACCCGTTTGCTTTTTCAGGGTCTCGACAATCCGCTCGACCTCGCCGGTCATCCGGACCAGTTCCGGCCATTCGCGGTGATAACCTTCCCCGGCGAGCTTGCGGGTGGCGTCAAAGCCCATGTGCGACCCGACATTCTGGTCACTCGGCGCATGGTCGAGTGAGTCGCTCGGGTTCTTGATCACGGTCGTGTCGCGGCCCGGATCGGTATTGGCACAAAGGCGGAAGAGGACTTCGCTGGTGTTCTGCACGTCGCAATCCTCGTCCACCACCACGATGTATTTGCTGAACATCATCTGGCCCATCCCCCAGAGGCCGTGCATGACCTTGAACGCCTGGAAGGGGTATTGCTTGCGGATGCTGACGAAGACGAGGTTATGGAAAACGCCCTCGGCCGGGAGGGCCATGTCCACGATCTCCGGAAAATTCATGCGGAAGACCGGCAGAAAAATCCGGACACTGGCTTCGCCCAGGTAATAATCCTCCATCGGGGGAATGCCCACGATGGTGGTGGGATAAACCGCTTCTTTCCGGTGGGTGATCGCGGTCAGGTGGAAGACCGGGTAATCCTCCACCGCCGTGTAAAAGCCGGTGTGATCGCCGAAGGGCCCTTCGGGGCGGGTTTCGCCGGGCTGCACGTAGCCCTCGAGCACGAAATCGACATCCGCCGGCACCTCCAGGTCCACCGTCCGGCAGCGGACCATGGCGACCGATTGGCGGCGCAGGAAACCGGCGAAGAGAATTTCATCGAGGCCGTCGGGAAGCGGGGCGGTGGCGGCGAAGGTGTAGGCGGGGTCGCCCCCGATGGTGACCGCCACCGGCATTCGTTCGCCCCGTTCGTAGTAGGTCTTGCCGTGGCGGGCGCCCACTTTGTGCACCTGCCAATGCATTCCGGTGGTGCGGTCATCGTAAACCTGCATGCGATACATGCCGATGTTGCGCTCGCCGCTCTCCGGGTCGCGCGTGTGGACGTTCGGGAGGGTGATAAAGCGGCCGCCATCCTTGGGCCAGCATTTCAGGACGGGCAGGTCGCGCAGGCTGAAGGCGGCGGACTCCCGGTCCTCAAGCAGATGGACCACTTCCTGGCAGACGGCGTCACGCGTCGATTTCGGACGGGCGTGCAGGAGATGAATTCCCTGGCGCAGGAGGCTCCATCCCTCGCGCAGGTTGGTTGGAGGCTTGGCCTTGAGGAGGAGCTGGATTTCCCGGGCGATTTCATCGATGGAGTCACGCTGCAGGGCCAGGGCCATGCGCCGCCGGGAGCCCATGGTGTTGATGGCCACGGGAAAAGCGGAGGGCTTCCCCTCGACTAGGGGCTGCTCGAAGAGAAGGGCCTTGCCGCCCCCGGGCGCCTTCATCTCGCGGTCGGCCCAGGCGCTGACAACCAGATCGGTCTCGACCGGGGCGGTGATCCGCACCAGTTCATCCGCGCGTTCGAGCGCGTCGATAAACTGCCCGAACGAGCTGTAAGCCATCAGGTCAGCGTCGCCAGGGAGCGACCGGGTTCAGGAAGGCCGGGGCGATTACGGGGCCGTGGTGGCGGCCTGCGTGGCCGGGTTCATAAACTGATACCCGACGACGCGACCGTTCTGGAAGGAGACGATGCGCGACGGCACTTCCACCGTCTCGAAGCGCGAGTAGAAGAACGGGTCGTAGAACGGATCGTAATAGCCGAAGTGATGATAACGGTAGCCGCCGCGGTGCCGGTAATAGCCGCCGCCGTAGGAGCCGAAGCCAAGGCCGAAACCGAAGTGCGGGCTGTAGGCCGTGCGCGTGGTTGTAAAGACCCAGGTCTCAATCTGGCGGCCGCGTGATCTGCCGGAGAGACGCTCTGCGGGCGAGCCCCAGGCGAGGAAAACGGCATCCTGCGACATGCCTTCGCGGATTCGTCCTTCGCGCACCAGGCCCTGGTCACGCGGGGAGAGGGTTTGGTAAAGAGCCGGGTATTGCGAGATCCGGTATTCCGTCGTGGCGCAGCCCGCCACCAGCAACGCGCCCAATGCAGTGAGGACTGCCAGCGCCCAGGAAAAGTTTCGACGCTTCATAATTAACAAGGATAAGGCCGCTCCCGCGGGCGTCAAACGGTGGAAAGCTCCATCGGCCGGCAGCGTTACGCCTCGATCAGGGCAATGGCCGGGGGACAGTTGAAGCGCAGCGGCACGTAAACCGTGCCAATGCCGCTGCTTACATGCATCGGTCCGTTGGGCGTACGGTAAAGGCCGAGGTCATACCGTCCCACCCCATAGGGCACGACAAGCGCGCCCCACCCGGGCAGCCGAATCTGCCCACCATGCGAGTGGCCCGCCAGGATCAGGTCGAAGCGCCGTTGTTTCAGCCCTTCCACCATCATCGGGTAATGCATCAGGAGAACCTGCCGCGACGCGTCTGATGATGGCAGCATGTGCATGCCGCGCCCGCCGCCAATGAGCGCGAGGTCATGCCGCGGCAGATAAAGCGCGCGGTCCGCCAGCCAGGCGCCCCCGGTGGCGGCAAAGGCCTTTTCGTATTCTCGAAAATCGGCGCCGCTCCAGTAATCGTGGTTCCCCGGATTGCCGTAGACGGGCACCTTGATCTGCCGGATGAAGTCGAGCGCCTCCGGCGCGAAAGCCTTGTCCTCCACGAGATCGCCGGTGAAGCAGGCGAAGTCGGCCTGGAGCGCGTTGATGGCATCGATGACGGATGCGGCGTAACCGGCGTCGCCCTTGTAATGGAAATCAGTGAAGTGAACCAGGCGGCAGCCGAGGTTGTCGCCGGTGCGCAGCCGGCGGACCCGCAGCATTGTCGGCTCCAGACAATAAGCCTCGGCGGCGACCGCCGCGGGCACCGCCAGCGCCGCCAGGGCAAGAAAACGACGGCGCGTGATCATCGGGATTTAATCCGGGTGAATCAGCAGCTCGAAAGTTCTGCGTCCGTTGTCCGTCAGCCGGGCATTTTCGCCGCGCCCGGCCAGCCGGCCTCCGGTGAGGAGGGAAAGATCGCCCGTGTCGCGCTTGACGAAGGTGAGGGTGGGGCGATCGACCGTTTCGTTCAGGGGTTCGATCCTTATCGGCACGCCGGTGCGGGCAAACGAGACCGCCCACGCCCGGGCGCTGCCGGCGTCGCCGCGCACGAGCCACGGATACTCGCGCCGGATGAAGAAGTTTTTGGAGTCGGGGAAGGCGATTTTGTAGAAGGTTTGCTCGCGGGCGAGGAATTGGGGCAGGGTCAGGGTGGGATCCTCCTTCTGCGCGAGGTAAAGGCCGGCGATATCGAGCCCGGCGAGGTTAAGGCCGTTGTAAATCCCGTTGTAATTGGGCTGGCCGGGGAAACAGCGGCGGTGCCAGCTCTCGAAGTTGCGGTTGAGCATCAGATTGAGCTCGAGATGGAGATGGGCCCGCTCGCGGTTAATGCCCGCGCCGGTATAGCCGAGGCGCCCAATCGCTTCGCCCTGGGCGACGCGGGCACCCGCGCGGGCGGCGATTGAGTTCAGGTGCGCGTAAAGGCTGTAATAGCTGCTGCCGCCCCATTGATGCTCGAGCACCACATAACGGCCGTAGTTTGACTGGCCCGCATGCGGATTCACGTGCACCACGCGCCCCTCGGCGATCGCCCGCACTTCATCGAGCGGTTCTCCCCGGTCATCCCGGCCAACGCAGCGAATGTCGATCCCCTCGTGAAAACGGGAGTAAACCAGGCCGCGCCCGGTGGGAACAGGGTTGCGGACAAAGCCGTAGCGCCCGCCTTCCCACGGGGTCGAGCGCGCCCCGCGGTAGTTCCTCTCGATGTACTGGTAAAACTCCGGGCCGCCGCCGCGGTAGAGCGCGTCGTTCACGGTGGGCAGCGCCAGGCGCGGCATGTTTTCCGCCGCGCCCACGCCCGGCAGGAGCAGAAGGCAGGCGCAGAAGAACGCCCGCGCGCCTGCCGGGCGGGCTCTCCTTACTTTTTTCGCTGCCCGATCAGTGGCCACGTCTTTCGCATCAACTCAATGTCGGCTGCGGTCAACCCGTTCTCGAGATAGAGACGGCCGTCCTGCACCCGCTGGTCGATCTGGAGCTGCGCCACCTGGCGGCCGTTGACGTAGATCACCAGCGGAGTTCCGCGGCGTTCCACGCTCAGGGTATCGAGGGCGAGCCGGCCGTGACGGTCGAGCTGCAGGAGCACCCCGAAGGAGCCGTCCCCGGCCTGGTAAGGCCGGAAGGTCTCGACATCGCGCTCCGAGATCACGGCCGTTTTCGTGATGAAAATCGTGCGGCCATCCGCGCGGGAGACAACCGGCGCGGCGAAACTGCTGGAATCGTTGGCGTTGGCCATGGTGTGCGCCCGGAACGAGGCTTTTTTCTCTTTCGCCGTCACCGACCCGGCCAGGGCGAGGAGAAGGAGGAGGATTAGCCCGATTCGCGTCATGGCTGATTCTGATAAAGGGTTTGACAGGAAATGCAACGTCAGGTGATTAGCCGCTCAATGAAACGCGCCGCCATCCTCTTCGTGCTGGGGCTCTTGCTCGCTTCCGCCCTCCCGGCGCAGAACGCGGGGGAGGAGCGGCAGCGCCGCGGGCTTCTCGGCCGTCTCTGGCCCTTTGGCGGCTCCGACCTCCCTTCCTACAAGGATCCACGCCTGCGCGGCCTTGTCCTCGAGCTGACGCTGCCGGAGCAGCCGGTGAGACTCTCCGAGGTGCGGCAACTGGAGGTGCATGCCCGCCTGACCAACAAATCAAAACGGCCGATCACCCTGGAGTTTCCCACCGGCCAGCGGATCGAAATCCAGCTCCTCAATTCCACCGGCACGGTCCTGACGACCTGGTCGGACAACCGGGCTTTCAGCGAGCAGCGAACGAGCATTCTCGTGAACCCGCAGGAGCATCTCGATTACAACGAAACCATCGCCACGCGCGACTTGAGCCCGAACAAGGTCTTTATCGCGGAGGTCTTCTTTCCCGCCTACCCGGAACTGCGAGTCCGGCAGAAGTTCCTGACCGCCCCGTAATGGAGCGGCTATTTTCCGACTACCACAGTCACCCGCAGGGTCACCGTGTCCGACCTTACACGCAGGATTTGTTGCAGCCTTGGGTCGACCAGGCCCGCGCCGCCGGCCTGCGCGACATCGCCCTGACCGATCACGATCGATACCTTGCCGGAATCGATTTCGACGAGGTCGACCGCCTTCGGGAGAACAATCCTGGCGTGTCGATCCGCGCGGGTCTTGAGCTCGATAACGATCCGGAGACCTCGGCCGGGGGGCGCTCGTGGGTGGAGAAGAACTGGGACCGGCTCGATTTTGTCCTCGGCTCCGTTCATTACCTCGAGCAGGCGGACCAGATGTTCGACACGGTCCCGGAGGGCGCCGGGCAGTTCGAGGGGCGCGACCCGGATGAGATTTACCGGGATTACTTTCGCCGGGTGCGCGAGGTGGCGGCGACCGGCCTGGTCGATTGCCTGTCGCATCTCGACCTGGTGAAGATTCATGGGCACCGGCCGACCGCTCCCCTGCGCGAACTGGTGGAGGAGACGCTTGATTTGATCCGGGAGCGCGACCTGGCAATTGAGCTTTCCACGGCGGGCTGGCGCAAACCGGTCCGGGAGATGTACCCGGCGGATGACATCGTCACCCTCGCGCTGGAAAAAGGAATCGCGTTTACGACAGCGTCAGATGCGCACTCGCCCGTGCAACTGGGGGAGAATTATCCGCGGCTGCTGGAGCGCATGCAGGCGCTGGGCGTGCAGGAGATTTGCACCTACGAGAAGCACCGGCGCACGGTGCATCGATTGGGGTAGTTTTTTGGGGGCGTGAATCGTAAATCGTGAATGGTGAATAGCGGCGCGGCGGGGCTGCGACGGAGATTCCTCGAGCGCACCCTCCCTCTTTGCTTGTCCTCTGTGTTCTCTGCGCCCTCTGTGGTGAACTCCTTTGGCCAAGGCCTGCTCCCAGGCTCGACGGAGTCTCGCCCTACCGGGGGAGCGCAGGGCGCGGGCTAAAGGCCGAGCCCGGCGGGGCCGAGGCCGCCCGTGATCTTCGACATCTCGGAGGAGGCCAGCGCCTTGCCCTGCTCGATGGCCTGTTTTACCCCGCTCAGGACCATTTCCTCGAGGAAATCGACATCCTCGGGATCAACGATCTCCCGCGCGATCTTGATGGAAACGACGTCGCCGTTCCCGTTGGCCACGACGGTGACCTTGCCGCCACCGGCCGAGACCTCCACCGTCTTCTCCTCCAGCTCAGCCTGCGTTTTCTGCATCTGCTCCTGCATCTTCTGAGCCTGCTTCATCAACTTGTTTAGATTCATAATTCTTTCTCCACCGGGCGAGGGCGCGTCGCCGCGAATGCTATTGCTTGATCTCGCCCTTGAAAATGTCGAGCGCCTCGCGAATGAGCGGGTCGTCCCGGAACGATTCCGGCGATTCCTTTTGAGCCGGCATCTCGATGATTGTCTCCGGGGCTTCAACCGAAGGCAGGCCTTCCTGGGTGGTGAACTTCACGGTCCATTTCTCGCCGGTCAGCTCGTGCAGGATGGACTCGAAGAATTCCCGATTCCGGGGGGTGGCGAGCGATTCCATGACCGTTTTCTGCTCCGGGGCAAACCCGAGGGTAAAGAAATGGCCCTTCGCGCCCAGGGGATGGGCCTGGTCAATCCAGGTGCGAATAAATGGGCGGCGTTCCTTCACCAGCACCACGGCTTTCTTCCAGATGGCGTCAGCGTCCACCGAACTGTTTTCAGCCGGCGGATCGGAGGGAGTTTCAGCGACTTTTCGGGCGGGCTTGGCCACGGCCGCGGGCGGGATTTCAGTCTCGGCCTCGGCCGGCCGGGGTTTTCTGGCGGTCGCCGTTGGTTTGGCTCACGGTGGCGGCCGGCGCCGCGGGGGCGCGCGCGCGTGACGGGGAAGCGGCGGCGCGCGCCGGAGCGTCTCCGCCTTCGCGCAAGGCCGCCAGGTTTTCGATGACCTGATTCAATGTCACCTGTCCGAGTGTCTGGATGGCTTTGATCACCGCCACCTCGAAATGGAGCTTCTTGTTCGGGGCCCATTTCATCCGTCCCTCCGCGGCGGCGAACTGGTCGATCAGCTCCAGAAGACGGTCCATTTCAATCAGGCCGGCCTGTTCCCGCAGGCGTTCCTGGAGGCCGGACTCGGTTTCCTCCGCGACCGCCTCCGGGTTGACCTTGAAAACAAGCAGGTCCCGCAGGTAGGCGATGACGTTGCTCATGAGGCGCATCATGTCCTTGCCGCTCTCCGCCTGCTGCTGGAGGAGGTCGAGGGCGTCGGCGGTGGCTTCGCGCAGAATGCGCTCGACGAAATCGGAGGTGACCTGTTCGCTGGTGAAACCGAAAACGCTGAGCACATCCTCCTCGGCAATCTTTTCCCCGCAAAACGCGACCAGCTGGTCGAGCATCGACTCCGCATCGCGCAGACCGCCGTCGGCCCCGCGGGCGATGGCATGCGCGGCGGCGGGCTGCAGATCGATCTTTTCCTTCCCGGCAATGAAATGGAGGTGCCGCGCAATGAGATTGGCCGGGATGCGATGCAGATCGAAACGCTGGCACCGGCTGAGGATGGTGGGGAGCACCTTTTGCGGCTCGGTCGTGGCGAAGATGAACTTCACGTGCGGGGGCGGCTCCTCCAGCGTCTTGAGCAGGGCATTGAAGGCCTGCTGGGTGAGCATGTGCACCTCGTCAATGATGTAGATCTTGAAACGGCCCTTGCTCGGGGCATAACGCACGTTGTCGCGCAGCTCGCGCACCTGCTCGACCCCGTTGTTGCTCGCGCCATCGATCTCGAGGACATCAAGGCTGTTCCCCTGCGTGATTTCCTTGCAGGAATCACAGACCCCGCATGGGGTCACCGTCGGGCCCTCGACGCAGTTGAGCGCCTTCGCCAGGATGCGGGCGGTCGAGGTCTTTCCGATCCCGCGTGGTCCCACGAAAAGATAGGCGTGGGCCAGACGATTCTGGGCGACCGCATTCTTCAGCGTACGGGTGACATGGGCCTGGCCCACCAGGTCGTCGAACGTCTGGGGCCGATACTTGCGCGCGAAGACCTGGTAACTCACCCGTCCAACTTAGGCGGCCGGGTTGCTCGACAAAATAGAAAATGCGCGGTCAGGGCTATTTTCGTGCAAAAACGGGATGTCTCGCTGCGGGCGACCATGCGCCAGACCCGTCCGGGGGAACGGAAGTGGATGTCGAAGGAGCGGCGAAAAAGAAACCCCGCCGGATTTCTCCGGCGGGGTTCTTTGTTCACTTACTTACCGATCAGCCCGATGCAGCAGGCCCCAGGGCAGCAGGACTGCCCGGCGCCGCAGCAATCAGCCGTCCTCGTCACCGCGGTGGAGGCGGTGAGAGTGACCAGGGCCGCGAGTAAAAGGAGATACTTCATGAGTTCCTTTCGTTTTGCGTTAAGTCGGTTTCTCCGGCGCGAACGCCGGACCTCGCGGGTGAGACTCAGGCGCGCGGCGGCGGCACCGGGGGTCGGTCAGGGCGACTCGAGATGATCTCTGCCAGCGGAGGGAAGGTCGTCCGGACGGGAATAAAGGAGAGGGCGGCATCGGAGGTGACCAGGGCAAGAATGAGCGCGGAACAGCCAGCCAGGCAGGTGGCGGCAGGTTCGTCGGGCGACGCGGGCGCATCGTCTCTCGGGCAATGGGGGGCGAGGTTGGTGGCGCAGCACGAGGAAGCCGGTTTATCCGCCAGGGGCAGCGGTTTGCCCACAGCCGGGCAAAGAAAAACCGCGCCGCAGACGAGCAGGGCAAAGAGGGAGATGCCGCGGACCACGGTGGCATTATACGCGAGAGGAGCGGAGAGGGCGAGGCGAACATGCGGGGTTGGCCTATTCGGAGGGACGCGCTTTGGCGCGTCCAGGGCGGGGCCATAATCCGTCACGAAGATTCGCGGGCGGCAAAGCATGTTTTGCCCGCTTTCCATTGGAGTGAATCCTGTTCATTCTCCAGGCACACATGAAAAATATTGTTGCCGGCATGGCGGCGCTCCTCGTGCTGACGGGAGCCGCTTCCGCGCGTGAACCGCAGACCTCACCGCCCGTAAAGGCCACGCGGGCGCGAGACCTTGGCGTCCCCTTCGAGGGCACGCCGGGAAAATGGAACGCGATCACGGACGTGGACGGCGTCACCGTGGGATACACCACGCTGGTGGCGGGCGAAGGAAAGCTGGAGGTGGGCAAAGGGCCGGTCCGGACCGGCGTGACGGTGATCCTGCCGCGCGGACGGAAATCGCTGAACGACCCGGTGTATGCCGGCTCCTTCAGCCTGAACGGGAATGGCGAGATGACCGGCACCGCCTGGATGGAGGAGAGCGGTTTTCTGGAGGGGCCGATCGTCGTGACGAACACCCACAGTGTCGGGGTGGCGCGCGATGCCGTGGTGGCGTGGCGGGTGGCCCAGGCGGGCGCCGACAAGACGGGTTACTGGTGGAGCCTGCCCGTGGTGGCGGAGACATGGGACGGTTATCTCAATGATGTGAACGGATTTCATGTCAGGGCCGAGCACGTTCAAAAAGCGCTCGAGTCAGCGGCCGGCGGTGCGATCGCCGAAGGCAGCGTGGGCGGTGGGACGGGCATGATCGCCTATGAGTTCAAGGGGGGCACCGGAACCGCCTCCCGGGTGGTGCCGGGGAAGAAGGGACCGTCTTATACGGTCGGGGTGCTGGTGCAGGCCAACTGCGGTCTTCGCCGCCAGTTGATGGTCGCCGGGGTGCCGGTCGGCCAGGAGATTCCGGAAAACGCGATTTTCAGCAAGGAAACAGGCTCGATCATCATTGTGATTGCGACGGATGCGCCGCTCCTCCCGCACCAATTGAAACGGCTGGCACGGCGAGCCACCCACGGCCTCGCGCGCACCGGGGCGACCTCGGGCAACGGGTCGGGCGATATCTTCGTCGCGTTCTCTACGGCCAATCCGGGCGCGGCGGATCCCGAAGAGCCGGTGCGGACGGTCGGCACCATCCCGAACGATCGCATCGACCCGCTTTTCAATGCGGTGGTTCACGCCACCGAGGAGGCGATCATCAACGCGCTGGTGAACAATTCACCGATGACGGGGCGGGACGGCCACAAGGTGGACGCCCTGCCGCACGATCGCCTGCGGGAGCTGATGAAAAAATATCATCGCCTTCCGCAGTAACGGTGCCCATGCTCCGCCTGTGAGCGACCCGGCAAAGGCCTCGGCGCGAGGCGGCTGGCCCACCAAATGGCGGGTTCTTTCCTACGTGGGCGCCTGGGTGGCCACCTTGTTCGCGTTGGACGCCCGGCTGCTTCCGCTGGCCTACATGTTTCCCATGGGGCTCTATGCCGCGGTCGTGCGCCCGGACAGCGGCAACGGGCCGGACACGGGATGGCCTCTGATCATTGGCGGTTGGCTCCTTTACCTGGTCCACGCCGTGATTTTTTTTCGGGCCCGCACGTCACGCAGCTTCTGGGTGGCCGCGGGCGTCCTGGTGCTGCTCCTGGTGGTCAATATCGGCGGGTGCCAGGTGATGCTGAAAGGCACCGGCTACGGCTGGTAACCGCGGCCGCCCCGCGGTGCGTCAACTTTTCTTGTCGCCGGCTTCAAGGGTGCCGGCCTTGATCAGAGTCATTTTTCCGGGCTGCAGATGCTTTTTGATGGCACCGTTGACCTCTTCGAGGGTGAGGGCGGCGACGCGTTCCGGATATTGATCGATCCAGTTGACGTCGTAGCCGCGATGAATCGCCTCGAGCAGGGCATTGGCCAGGCCGTCGGTGGTGGCGAGCCCGACCTTGAAAGTCCCGGCAAGGGCGGTTTTCACGCGCTCGAGTTCGTCCTTCGTCACGCCTTCCTGATACCACTTGTCGAGCTCGCGCCGGGTTGAAGTCATGCCTTTCTCGAGCAGTTCCGGGGCGAAATTGGCCGTGATCTGCCAGTCGCCATCGGCGAGGGAATCACCGGAAAGACCGGCTCCAATACCGTAGGTGAGTCCCTCGCGGTCGCGCACGTTCGCCATCAGGCGCCCGGTAAAGCCGCGACCGAGGATGGCGGTGCCGACGCGGAGAGCGAGCGCATCGGGATCCTTGTAACGCAGGCCGCTGGCCTGGCCGAGCACGACCGAGACGTTGGGCTTGTCGGGCATGGCCACCACTTCCTCGCGCGCCTTCTCCGCGCCCGGCGCCTTGGGGACTTCCGGGCGGTTCTTTCCGCCCTGCCAGTCCTTGAAAGCCTCGGCCATCTCTTTCTTCAGGGTCTCAACTTCAAAATCGCCGACGACAACAAGGGTCGCCTGGGCCGGACCGTAGTGGCTGGCATGAAAAGACTTCACCTCTTCGAGCCGGGCGGTGTTGAGCGCGGCGATGAAGTCCTTCACCGAGGGCGTGTAATTCGGGTGGTTCTTCGGGAAGACAGCCTCGGCAAAGGCCTGGTTGGCGCGGAAATCGGTGTTCTCGAGAGCGCGCTGAAGACTGCCGGCAATCTGCTTCTTCAGTTTCTCGAACTCTTCCGCGGCAAAAGGCCGGGGAACGGAGTTGCTCGGCCAGCAGTTCAATGACGAGGGGAAGATCGCGGCGCAGACATTTTCCCTTGAACTCGACCATGACGCCGCCAACCGAGAAATCGATGGTGGCCCCGATTTGTTCGAGTTTCTGCGCGATGGCAAACTTGTCCTGTTTCGTCGTTCCTTGATCGAGCATCTCGCCCGTGAGGGTGGGAATGGCGATGTTGGAGGACGGCGCAAAACTGTCGCCGGCGGGGAGCGAACCGCGAAAGGTGACGACCTCTTCGACCTCCGTGGGATAGGCGATCAGATCGATGCCGGCGACTTCGGTGCGCGAGATCTTGTCGGAAATGTTGACCGCCGCCTGGGTGGTGACGGCGAACGCGAGGAGGAGAAAAATCTGTTTCATGGTGGTGACAGGATGGAGCGGGGCTTGGCTCACGGAGCGGCGGAGGCGGATTGGGCGCCGCCGGGCTTTTGCGGGATGAACCACCCGACGGTGCGCTGGTCTTCGTCGAAATATTTTTGGGCCACCTGTTTGACCGCCTCCGGGGTGACCTTTTTGAGGGCCTCTTCCTCCCGGACGTAAAGAGTCCAGTCGCCCGCGGCGATGTATTCGTTGAGGGTGCTGGCGATGGCATAGGAACCGTCCCGGCCATAAGCGGCGGCGGCGAGGATCCGCGCCACGGCGGAATCAACCTCGGCCTTGGTGACGCCCTCCTTCTTCACGCGCTCCAGTTCTTCGATGATGATCTTCTCGACCTGTTCATGCGAAACGCCGGGTGCGAGGTTGCCATAGACGATGTGCAGGGAGGGATCGTGGAAAAAGCCGAGGTCGCCCCGGACGCTGGTGGTGAGATTCTTGTCGGTGAGCGCGCGATAGAAACGGCTGTTTTTGCCGTTGCTCAGGATGACGTCGAGCGTCTTCAGGGCCGCGATATCCTCATGGCGCGCCGCCGGGGTTTTGTGCGCCACGCCCACCACGCCCAGCTCGCCTGCGCGTTTCACCGTGACCCGACGCGGTCCGCGCTGTTCCGGTTCCTCGGTATAGACGGCCGGGATCGGCGCGGGCGACTTGGGAATGTTTCCGTAATGTTCCTTGATCAACGCGAGCGCCCGGGCCGGCTCGAAATCGCCGATGACCGAAACGGTGGCGTTGTCAGGCCAGTAGAACGTCTTGTAAAATTCCTGGAGTTTTTCGATCGGCACATTCTCGATGTCGCTCCGCCAGCCGATGGTCGAATGATGGTAGGGATGGGCCAGGTAGGCGGCGGCGAAGATTTCCTTTTCCAGGGCCTGCATCGGCTGGTTTTCGCCGATCTCAAATTCGTTCCGCACCACCGTCATCTCGGGTTTCCGGTCTTCGTCTTTCAACCAGAGGTTTTTCATCCGGTCGGCCTCGATCTCGACGTATTTCTCGAGATGCTCGCTCCCGATGTTGGCATAATAATTGGTCCGATCGAGCCAGGTGGTGGCGTTGTAGATGCCGCCGATTCGCTCCAGGAGCTGGTCGACGCTGGTGCCGTTCACCCGGTTGAACTTCGGCGTGCCCTTGAACATGAGATGCTCGAGGAGGTGGGTCGCGCCGGTTGTGCCGGTGACCTCGTTCCGGGAGCCGACCCGGTAGGTGACCATGAAGGTGACCGTCGGGGTGGAATGTTCCGGCTTGAGCAGGACCTGGAGATTGTTGCTCTCCAGGCGGTACTCCGAAATCTCCCCCACGGTTTTGACGTGGGCAAAGCCGGCAGCCTTGACGGGTGCGGCCGCGGGCGCAGCCGCCGGGGAAGGCGATGGAGCCGGGCTGGGGTCAGCCGCCAGGGCGGCCAGGGGGAGGAAGAGGGGAAGGAGACGCAGTTTCATGACGTGAAGCAGATAGACTGCCAGAAGACGCGCTTGGTTCAACGGCATTTCCGGGCTTATGAAGAACCCTTCCTGCCGCCGGCCAATGGCTTTGCCCCGATCGGTCAGTTGCTGGCGGCGAGGGCCGGCTCTTCCTCGAGGGAAAGATTGCGCTGCGCCCCGACTTTTGGGGTTTCCCCGGCGGCCTGCGCATTCGGGGCCGGCGCCATCTTCATCCCGACAAGCCGGCTGACTCCGCGTTCCTCCATGGTGACGCCATAGAGAACGTCCGCCTTGGCAATGGTGCGCTTGTTGTGCGTGATGATGATGAACTGGCTCTGGTCGACGAAGCGATCGAGCATCTTGATGAAGCGATTGATGTTCGATTCATCCAGGGGAGCATCCATCTCATCGAGGATGCAAAACGGGCTCGGCCGCACCATGTAGATGGCGAAGAGGAGGGCCACCGCGGTCATGGTCCGTTCGCCGCCGGAAAGCAGGGAAACGCTCTGGAGCTGTTTCCCCGGCGGTTTGGCGATAATGTCGATGCCGCACTCGAGCGGATCGTTCTCGTCCATTAACCGCAGATCCGCTTTGCCGCCGCCAAAGAGCTCGGCAAACATCTCACGGAAATTGATCCGGACCTGCGCAAAGGTGTCGGCAAAGAGTTTCTGGGTGGTCTCGTTGATCCGGGCGATGACGTCGAGCAGCTCGGCGCGCGCCTTGACGAGGTCGCTGTTCTGGTTCTCGAGAAACCGGAAACGCTCCTCCAGTTCGTCGTATTCCTGGACCGCGTCCAGGTTCACCGGCCCCATCTGGTCAAGCTGACGGGTCAGTTCGGCAATCAAACGCTCGAGATCGGCCTCGGGCACCGCGGGGGCGTCGGACTGACCGGCTGGCGACGCGTCGTCGTCGGCAGACATCGCGGCCGGCTCACCTTCCGCCGTCACCATCTCAGTCCGGCCGCGGCGGGTCGTCTGGGCCCGGAGCGTTTTCTGGAAGGCATATTGATCGGGGGCAAATTCGCGAAGATCGACCTGGTAACGCCGGGCGACATGCTCGGCGAGATGGTCCAACCGCAACTGCAGCTGCGTCTGGCGCACCTCGTGTCGCCCGCGTTCATCGCGCAGCTCGCTGATGACATCGCGTGCGGAGCGCAGTGCAGCCTCGATCCGGGTGGCTTCGGCCAGCTTCTCCGCCCGGGCGGCTGCCAGTTTTTCCAGCGTTTGCTCCAGTGCACCGAGGTCCGCGGTCAGGCGGGCGATGGCTTTCTCCGCCTCGGCCGACTCCGCCGCCTGGGTTTCCAGCCGCCGCGAGCCGTTCTCGATGTCGGCTCGCCGACCGCTGATGATTTCCTCCAGCTCGCGCGCGCGCGCCGTCATCGGTTCGCGCTGCTGCACCAGGCTTTCGTGCCGCTGGCGTTCCGTGGCCACAAGAAGGCGAAGCTCGGTCAATTGCGCGGCCACCTCTGTTTCCGCCGCTTCCGCTTCGGCACAGGCGGTGGTCAGCTCGCGCACCCGGTCCTGCCGGGTGGTCAGCTCTTCCCGGGAGCGCTGGATGTCGCCCTCAAGATCCTCGAGGCGCCGGTCGGCCGCGGCGATCTGGCTTTGCAGGGTGGTCCGCTCGCTCTCGAGCGTTCGCAGGCGGCTCTCCGCCTCGTGGTAATCGCGCTCGAGCAGCATGAGCTCCTTCTCCGAGGTGGCGTTCCGGGCGTGCGCCGATTGCTGGCGTTGCCGGACTTCCTCCACCAGGGCCACGGCGGTGGCCATGGCGGTGCGCGCCATTTCGCGCGCGGAAAGCATGGCGGCGCGTCGCTGCTCCAGTTCCTCCAGTTCCGCCGCCAGCGCGGTGACCATGGCCCGGCGTGAGAGGATGGAATCGCTCTGCGCGGTGGCTTTTCCGCCGAAAAGGAGACCGGACGCGGAGAGAAATTCCCCCTCGAGGGTGGCCAGGGCGAGACCGGGATGCAGAGCGCGCAGATCGAGCGCCGCTCTGAGGTCGTTCACGAGGACGACATCGCGCAGGAGAACCTGCACCAGCCCCCGAAGTTTCTCCGGCGCGCCAACCTTGTCCGCGGCCCAGCCGAGGGTGCCGGCGGGGAGGGAACGATCACTCGGCTGCGGAATCTCGGCGGCGAAGGAAGGCAGGGCGAGCACCGCCTGCCCGAGGTCGCGGCTCTTGAGAGAGTGAAAAATTTCATCCGCGCGGGCGGGGTCGTCGAGGACAACGGCGTGCAGGCTGCGCCCGAGCGCCGCTTCGATGGCGGCGACAAAGCGGTTTTCCACATCGAGATGCGAGACGAGCGCGCCGGCAAGGGCGGCGCGGATATGGTCAGGCTGATCGCTCGCCTGCAGCAGCGCCTGCGAGCCGGCGGCCAGTCCTTCGCCCTGCTCGTTCAACTGCTGGAGAATCTCGAGCCGTGATCTCTTCTCCGTCACCAGTCGTTCGACTGCGTGCAGTTCCTCCTCCGCCTCCCCGGTCCGGCCCTGGTGAGCCACGGACTCGCGTTCCGCCACCTGGAGCTGGGCGATCAGACCTTCGAGGGTGTGGCGTCCGCTCTCCATCGAGCTTCGGCCGGCGGCGAGTTGCCCCCGCTTTTCCTCCAGCGACTTCGAAGCCTCCTCGGCTGCCGACGAAAGTTCGGTGATGCGGGCCGCCGTGGCTTCACGACGCGCGGCGGTGCCCTGTACCTCAGCGAGGAGGTTTTCGACGCGGGCTTCAAGACGGGAAAGACCCACCTGCAAGTCATGCAGCTCGGTTTCGTTCGCAGCCCGTTCCTCCCGCGCCGCCGCGAGGCGATTCTCGAATCCGGTGGCGTCATTCTCCTGCGTCAGGAGGAGAGCGGCGATTTTCTCAATCTGGTCGGAGGCAGCCTGGATCTCGGCCGCCTGCTGCTCTTTCTTGGCCTCGGCCGCGTCGATCTCCGCCTGGTAACGCTGCATCAACCCGCGCAGTTCTTCGCCGCGCTGCTGGTTGAACTCGATCCGGCTCCGGTTGCTGTGCAGATCGTTCTGCAGCAACTGCTGTTCGCCGCGCGCCTCGTTGATCTGGCCCTCGATCCCGGCCAGCTCCTCTCGTTCACGCGTCGCTTTCGCCTCGCTTTCGCGGATGGCGTCCTGCGCTTTTTCCTCCCGGGCCGAGAGCGATGCGGCCTGGGCGCGCGATTCCTCCGCCTCCGCGGAGAGACGGTCGAATTCGCGGCGGGAATGGTGGGTGTCGAGCACGCGCAGGTCGGTCAGGATCGCCTGGTAACGGCGGGCCTTGCCGGCCTGCCGCTGGAGGGAACCGATCTGGCGTTTCACCTCCTTGATGACGTCGCCGATGCGAAGAAGGTTCGCCTCCGTGGCCTCAAGCTTGCGCAAGGCTTCGCGCTTCTGCGTCTTGTATTTCGTGATCCCGGCGGCCTCCTCGAAAACCGCGCGCCGGTCTTCCGGACGCGAACTCAGAATCTGGTCGATCTTCCCCTGCTCCATGATGGAGTAGGCGCTGCGGCCGACGCCGGTGTCGGCGAAAAGCCCGTGGATGTCCTTGAGGCGGCAGACGTTCTTGTTCAGGAGATACTCGGAATTGCCGTCGCGGTAGACGCGGCGGGTCACGCGCACATCATGCCAGTCAACGCCCAGTTCCTGGTCGCACTCGGTGAAGGTGAGGGAGACTTCGGCAAACCCGAGGGGCTTGCGCGACTCGGTGCCGCTGAAAATGACGTCGGCCATTTCGCCGCCGCGGAGGGCCTTGGCCGACTGCTCGCCGAGGACCCAGCGCACGGCATCGAGCACGTTCGACTTGCCGCAGCCGTTGGGGCCGACGATGGCGGTGACGCCCTCGTGGAAATTGAAGGTGGTTTTGTCGGCAAACGACTTGAAGCCGACCAGCTCGAGCGATTGTAAATGCATGCGGGTTAGGGGCGGTGCGCCTGGTGAACCGTGCTTAGCGCAACCGGCGGGGGCTGACAAGACTTTTCCTACACCTTAAAGCGTAGGGGAGGGGGACCCTCCACAAGATGTGGTGCGCGGGTCAGGCCCCTGATTTAACAAGCGTCTGGCGGATAAAATACAGGAGAGTGGCCCCAAGGAGGACGAGCCCGGTGATAAGGAACTCGCCCCGGGTGGCGTGCGCCATGATCCAGATGATCACCCCGACAGCCAGGAGCGGGATGTAGTTCCCCCCGGGCACATGGAACGGTGTCCCGTCCGCGCTCTGCACGTTGCGCCGTTTCAGGACGACGGCGGCGAGACAGCACAGTACATATAGAAGCAGGACCGCCATGTTCGAGAGTACCGCCAGCTTTTGGAAGGTGGAGCTGTAGGAAAGGGCGCAGGCCATCGTGGCATACACGATCAACGCGACGTGCGGGGTGTGGAATCGGGGGTGGACCCGGGCAAAAACGCCCGGCAGGAATCGGTCGCGGCCCAGCGCAAAGAGAATGCGGGGCGAACTCAGGATATCAGAGGCGAGCCAGCCGCCGGCGGAAACCGTCAGGCCCACCAGCATCAGGATCTTGCCAAACCCTCCGAGGAACTGGCCGGCCGCCTCGGCCAGCGCGCCTTCCCCAGCCTGGGCCAGGCCGTCGCCGAGCGTTCCCTGCGCGACCAGCTGGATGGCGAGATAGATCACGGTGGTGAAAGCAAGAGCGGTGAAAATGGCGCGCGGCACCGTGCGCGACGGGTTCTTGACTTCGCCGCTCGGCATCAGCGCGATCTCGATTCCGACAAAGGCGAAGAGCAGTTGCAGGACGCTGCGGCCCAGGGTGTCGCCCGAGGGCCACTCCGGCCAGGCGAGGTTTGAAGGTTGGAGGAAGAAGAGGCCGACCAGGATGAAGAGGCCGATCGGCACCAGCTTGAGCACGGTCACGGTTTCAACCGCCCGGGTGCCGACGCGAACCCCGCGGATGTTGATGGACACCAGGAGCCCGAGGATGAGGACAATCAGGCCAAAGCGGCCGGCCGGCCCGGAAAGCACCGGGATCAGACCGCCAATGGAGGCGGCGACAAGGCTGACAATGCCGGAAATGGCGAGGATGGCGGTGATGAAATAAAGGACGCCGGCGAGGAATCCGAAATAGCTGCCGAAAGCGACCTCGACGTAGGCGTAAAGGCCCCCGGTGAGCGAGACGCGGCTGCCGGCCATGGCGAAGGAGCTGACGAAAAGAAACATGGCGGCGGCGCAGATGAGGTAGGCGAGGGGAGCTGCCGCGCCGATCTGCGCGGCCACCACGGCAGGGAGAGCAAAAATGCCGGCGCCGATGGTGGCGTTGACGATGTTGGCGGTGAGACCGGGATAACCGATCGCGCGCACGAGGCCCTCGCGCGGGCCGTTCTCGGAGGGCATGGCGGAGGTTGCTCCGCCCCGGTGCCGGCGACAAGCTTTTCCGCCATTTTTCCGGCTTCTCCGGAGCTCCGGAGAGCAGCGGAACATGCCGCCAAAAACGGCGGCGGGAGCACGGCAACGAGCGCCGGTTTTTCCGAGGGGAATTGTCCTTCGCGCCGTTCCGGCCGCGCCCTGGAGAAAAGCGCGTGAAAATTTTGTTGCGGGGTGGTTTTTCCCTCCTATAGTGCCCGCTCTCCGCATCAGGTTGCCTGAGCAGGGTATCACGGCCTGGAGCGGATTTTTTGTCGCCTGAATCTTAAGTTCGGGCGGCTTTTGTTTAACGGAAATGCCAACGATCAATCAACTTATTCGCAAGGGACGCAAAAAGGTGTCGGTGAAATCGAAATCACCGGCGCTCAAGAACTGCCCGCAGCGGCGCGGCGTCTGCACGCAGGTGATGACGCGGACGCCGAAGAAGCCGAACTCCGCCTTGCGCAAGGTGGCCAAGGTGCGCCTGACCAACGGCCAGGAAGTGATCGCCTACATTCCCGGTGAAGGACATAATTTGCAGGAACACTCGATCGTGCTCGTGCGCGGCGGCCGCGTGAAGGATCTGCCCGGCGTGCGTTACCACATCGTCCGCGGCACCCTCGACAGCCTCGGGGTGGACGGACGCCGCCGCAGCCGCTCCAAATACGGCGCGAAGCGGCCGAAGGCGGGCGCCGAAGCCGACGCCAAGGGCGGGAAAAAGAAATAGCCGCTGACGCGGAATGACGAATTACTAAGGACGAAAGAATGACGAGAAAGATCCAAAACCGGAAGAGGGCCAGCGCGATGACGACGATTCGTCATTCCTGCGCTGTCATTGGTTCGTCATCCGTCATTCGTCACTCGTCATTTTCCACCCTGCTCTCAACTTTCCAATAACCCTCACCACCCCATGTCTCGTCGGCGAAAAGTTTATAAGAAGGAAGAAAAGGTGGATTCGCGCTACGGCAGCCCCGCGGTCGCGCGCCTGATCTCCACGGTGATGAAGCGCGGCAAGAAATCGCTCGCGGAACGCATCGTCTACACCGCGATCGACAAATCGCGTGAAGGCTCGGACGCGGTTGATCCGCTCGAGGTGGTGAACAAGGCGCTCGAGAACGTGCGGCCCCGCCTCGAAGTGAAATCCCGCCGCGTCGGTGGCGCCACCTACCAGGTGCCGATGGAAGTGACCCCGGCCCGCCAGGTCTCCCTGGCCATGCGCTGGATCGTCACCTACGCCGACAACCGCCGCGGCGTGCCGATGGCGGACGCCCTTGCCGCCGAATTGAAGGACGCCGCCGCCGGCCAGGGGAACGCGATCAAGAAACGCGACGACACCCACAAGATGGCCCAGGCCAACCGCGCCTTCGCACATTTCCGCTGGTAACGAATTTTTTCCCCGGTCATGGCTACTGCAACTCTCGATAAACCCTCCAAGTCGGCGAACCCGAACTCGCCCAACCGGAAGTTCCCGCTCGAAAAGACGCGGAACATCGGCATTGCCGCGCACATTGACGCCGGCAAGACGACGCTGACCGAGCGCATCCTTTTCTACACCGGCATGATCCACAAGATCGGTGAGGTGCACGAGGGCACCACCGTGACCGACTGGATGGAGCAGGAGCGTGAGCGGGGCATCACCATCACCTCCGCCGCCACCACCTGCGCCTGGACGCAGAAACCGGAAACGGGCGTTTACAAGATGTATGAAGGCGTGAAAATGCGCGTCAACATCATCGACACGCCGGGTCACGTGGATTTTACCGCGGAAGTCGAGCGTTCGCTCCGCGTGCTCGATGGCGCCATCGCGGTGTTCGACGCCGTCGCCGGGGTGCAGCCGCAGTCGGAGACGGTTTGGCGGCAGGCGAACAAATACAAGGTCCCGCGCATCGCCTTCATCAATAAGATGGACCGCGTCGGCGCTGACTTTGCCGCGGCGGTTGATTCGATGCACAAGAAGTTGGCCGCGAATGCCTGGCCGATCCTGATTCCGTTGGGCAAGGAAGACTATTTGAAGGGTCAGCTCGACGTCGTGAACCGGAAAGCGGTTTTCTATCTCGACAACGACGTCATGGGTTCGACCTACGAAGTCCGCGAAGTGCCGGAGGAGAACAAGGAAGAGGTCGAAAAGGCCTACGCTGTCCTGGTCGAGCAGATTTCCAATATTGACGACGAAATCGCGGAAGCGGTTCTCGAGGAAAAGGAGATCACCCCGCAAATGCTCAAGGCGGGCATTCGTCGTCAGACAATCGCGAACAAGTTCGTTCCCGTGGTTGGGGGCTCCGCCTTCAAGAACAAGGGCGTCCAGTATCTTGTCGACGCCGTGATCGATTATCTCCCGGGTCCGCTCGACATTCCGCCCGCCGTCGGCCTGGAGCCCGATTCGCACGAGAAGATGGAGGCGCCGACGGATGACAACGGCAAATTCTGCTCGCTCGCCTTCAAGCTTTGGAGCGATCCGTTCGTGGGCAAGCTCGTTTTCTTCCGTGTCTATTCCGGTTCGCTGAGCAAGGGCGACAACGTCTACAACCCGCGCACGAACAAACGCGAGCGCATCTCGCGCCTGATCCAGATTCAGGCCGACAAGCGGGAGGACATCGACACCTGTTACTCGGGCGACATTGCCGCCATCGTGGGCATCAAGAACATCACGACGGGTGACACGCTCTGTGACGAGGATCATCCGATCCTGCTCGAGCCGCCTTCCTTCCCCGATCCGGTTATTTCGATGGCGATCGAGCCGAAGACGAAGCAGGACCAGGAAAAGATGGGCGTCGCCCTGCAGCGCCTCTCGGAAGAGGATCCGACTTTCAAGGTCTTCACGCATGAAGACACCGGCCAGACGATCATTGCCGGGATGGGTGAACTCCATCTCGAGATCATTCGCGACCGCATGCTGCGCGAATTCAAGGTGGACGCGAACGCGGGCAAACCGCAGATCGCCTACCGCGAGACCATCACCGCGCCGGCCGACGGCGAGGGCAAGCTGATCAAGCAATCGGGCGGTCGTGGTCAATACGGCCACGTCATCATCAAGGTTCAGCCCAACGAGCGCGGCAAGGGCATCACGATCGAGAACAAGGTCGTGGGTGGCAACATTCCGAAGGAGTACATCCCAGCCTGCAAGAAGGGGATCGAGGAAGCGATGCTCAATGGCGTCATTGGCGGTTACCAGGTGATCGACGCCAACATCGACATTGTGGACGGCTCCTATCACGACGTCGACTCGAACGAAATGGCCTTCAAGCTCGCGGCCATTTTTGCGGTGAAAGACGCCTTCAAGAAGGCGAAACCGATCCTGCTCGAGCCCATCATGAAGGTGGAGAATGCCACCCCGGAAGAGTATCAGGGCGACATCATGGGCGATTTGAATCGTCGGCGCGGCAAGATCGCCAGCATCGAGGTGAAGGGAAACCTGACCATGGTGCAGGCCGAGGTGCCGCTGGCCGAGATGTTCGGTTACGCCACCGCCATTCGTTCACTTTCCAAGGGCCGTTCGAGCTATTCCATGGAGCCCTCGCATTTCGAACAAGTCCCGCAACAGCTCGTCGCGGCCGTTCTCGACCAGAAGGAAAAATAGAGTATGACGAACGGTCAGCGCATTCGCATTCGCCTCAAGGCATTCGACCACCGAATGCTCGATCAATCCGCCGTCGACATCGTCGAGACGGCCAAGCGCACCGGCGCCCGCGTGGCGGGGCCGATCCCGCTTCCGACGCTGATCGAGAAGTTCACGGTCAACCGGTCGCCCCACGTCGACAAGAAGTCGATGGACCAGTTCGAAATCCGGACGCACAAGCGCCTGCTCGACATCATTGAACCCACCGCCAAGACGGTCGATGAGCTGAAGAAGCTGAACCTCCCGGCGGGTGTCGACATCACGATCAAGATTTAAACCTTTAACCCAGTCATTCTGAGCGAAGCGAAGAATTTTACAGACCCTTTTATCGAGCGCGCGAGCGGGACCCGTCGCGGCGCGCAGGATGACAAACGCCACCACCATGAGCATCGGATTACTTGGACAGAAAATTGGCATGACCAGCGTTTACGACGCCAACGGCAAGCTCCGTCCGGTGACCGTGATCGCGGCGGGCGATAACACGCTCCTGCAGCGCATGACAGGTGAGCGCAACGGCTATTCGGCCATCCAGGTCGGGTTCGGCGCGCAGAAGGAATCGCGCCTGAACAAATCCGCCCTGGGGCAGTTCAAGGCCGCCGGTTCCGAGCCGAAGAAGCTCGTGCGCGAGTTTCGCCTGAAGGAGGACGCGCCGGAAGGCGAGATGAACCTGAGCGTGACCCAGTTCCAGCCGGGCGATTTCGTCGACGTCATTGGCCGCTCCAAGGGCAAGGGATTCCAGGGCGTCATGAAGAAGCACAATTTTGCCGGCCAGGGGGCTGCGCACGGTTCCAAGACGCACCGGCGCAACGGCGCCATCGGCAACCGTTCCACCCCGGGCCGCGTCTGGAAGAACATGGGCATGCCCGGCCACATGGGCGACGAGCGCGTCACGGTGCAAAACCTCCAGGTCCTGCAGGTGCGCGAGAACGAAAAAGTGATTTTGATCAGCGGCGCGGTCCCAGGGGCCAACGGCAGCTACGTGGTCGTGCGCCCGGCGATCAAGAAACCCGTCGCGGGAGGCAAGGCAGAATGAGCGCTAAAGTTTTAACCGTTGACGCGGCCAAGGAGGCCAATCTCGAACTGATCGAGAACGGACGCGGCACGCAGGCGGTGCACGATGTCGTCGTGGCCATGCGGGCGGCCCGCCGTTCCGGCTCGGCCAACTCCAAGACGAAGGCGGAAGTGGCCTTTTCCGGCGCCAAACCCTGGCGCCAGAAGGGGACCGGTCGCGCCCGCGCCGGCTACAAGTCCTCGCCGATCTGGCGCAAAGGCGGCGTGGTCTTCGGACCGAAGCCCCGCGATTACTCCAAGAAGGTTTCGAAGAACACCCGCCGGCTTGCCTTTCGCAAGGCGCTCTCCTCGCGCATCACCGCCGGTGATGTGCTGACCCTCGAGACTTTCGCGGTCAAGGAAGCGAAGACGAAGAGCTTCGTCCAGCTTTTGCAGAAGCAGACCGACGCGCGCAAGGTGCTCCTGATCGCCGACGCCTTCGACGAGAACACCTACAAGTCGGCCCGGAACGTCCAGCCGGTCCTGCTGGCCACGGCGCGCGAGGTGAACACCGAGCAGTTGCTCGCCTTCGACAAGATCCTGGTCACGGGCAAGGCCCTCGAGCTCCTCGCGGAAAGGACCAAAAGCGAATGAACGACCATTTTGACATCATCCAGACCGCCTCGCTGACCGAGAAGTCCTCGCTCCTGAGCGAGAAGCAGAACAAGTACGTCTTCCGCGTGGCCCCGCGCGCGAACAAGCTGCAGATCAAGAGCGCGATCGAGAAACTTTTCAACAAGAAGGTCGTGGCCGTGAACACGTGCAATTATGCCGGGAAAAAGAAGCGCGAGCGTCGCGCCGATTTCGGGCGGAAACCGCACTGGAAAAAGGCCATCGTGACCCTGAAGGAGGGCGAGAAGATCGATCTCGCCTAAAGAATCATGGCACTCCGCAAGTTCAGACCCCTCACTCCCGCCTCGCGTTACAAGCAGACGCCGGCTTTCACCGAGATTACCCGGTCGAAGCCGGACAAGAGCCTGCTCGAGCCGAAGAAGCGCAGCGGCGGCCGCAACAACAACGGCCGGCTGACCTCGCGCCACATTGGCGGCGGTCACAAGCAGAAGTACCGCAAGGTCGATTTCAAGCGCCGCAAGCACGACGTTCCCGCCGAAGTGGTCGGCATCGAATATGATCCGAACCGTTCCGCCCGGATCGCCCTGATCAAGTATACCGATGGCGAGCAGAGCTACATTCTCGCGCCGGAGGGTCTGGCCGCCGGGGCGCGCGTGGTGGCCGGAGCCGAGGTTGCGCCCGACCTGGGCAATTCGCTCCCGCTTCGTTCCATCCCGCTGGGCACCAACATTCATAACATCGAGCTGACGCCGGGCCGGGGCGGCCAGGTGGCGCGCAGCGCCGGCCAGCAGGCGATCCTGAGCAACCGCGAGGGCGGCTACGCGCTGGTGCAGCATGCCTTCCGGGGAAATTCGCCGGATCCACGAGGATTGTTTCGCCACCATGGGCCAGGTCGGCAACGTCGATCACATGAACGTTTCCAGCGGCAAGGCCGGCCGCACCCGCTGGCAGGGGCGCCGCCCGCATGTCCGCGGCATGGTCATGAACCCGATCGATCACCCGATGGGTGGCGGTCAGGGCAAGTCCAAGGGCGGTGGCGGACGTCATCACCCGGTGAGCCCGTGGGGCCAGCTGGCCAAGGGCTTCAAGACCCGCGCGAAATACAAGACGAGCGACCGCTTCATCGTCGAGCGGCGCCGAGAAGAAATAATTTATGGGCAGATCGCTAAAAAAAGGACCCTTCGTCGAGCCGCATCTTCTGGAGAAGATCGACAAGATGAACGCCGCGGCGGCGAAGAAGCCGATCAAGACCTGGTCGCGGCGCTCCATGGTCACGCCGGATTTCGTCGGGCACACCTTCCTGGTGCACAACGGGAAGAATTTTACCTCCGTTTTCGTGACCGAGAACATGGTCGGTCACAAGCTGGGTGAATTTTCGCCTACCCGAATCTTCAAGAAGCATGGTTCGCACACCGCGAAGGTGACGAAATAAGTGAAATTTTTAGCTGCGACGTTCGGTGGCCGGGTCAAACCGGCGGCCGGTCAGCGCGGCTTTGGGTTGGCAGTGTTGGGCTGCGTAGCGCTGGCTTGCGGGCCGGCGGCAGAGGGAAACAGTTCTTTGTCAGATTCAAATCTTGAAACGACCGAAGCGAAAGTGACGGCCGAGATGCTATTTTCGCAGAACGAGGCGTTGCGTCAGCAACTCTCGCTCGAGCGGGAATCGGTCCGGACCCTGACCTCCAGTCTGGCGGAGTCGAATGCGGAGGCGGAAGTGTTCCGCCGCAAGTATGCCGATCTCAAGCTGCGGATGGAGGCGCTGGGGCTGGACGCGGCCAGCGCAGACCGGGCCAAGCTGGAGCAGCGATTGCTCCACGCGGTCAACGACCTGCAACTGGCGGTGAAGGAACGCGAACAGTTTCGCGACCAGATGCTGCGGCTGACCGAGGCCATCTTTCATTACCTGCAGACCGCGCAGGGTGGAGGAGATGCCCAGGCCCGCATGGACGTGGAGGCGCAGTTGCGCGCCACGAACGAGCTGGTCGGCGGCGGCGGGCCCGTGCCCGTCTCGGCCCAGCCGAGCCTGCTCGACGGCATCGTCATCACGGTGAAGGAGGAATGGTCGCTTGTCGTGGGAAACCTCGGCGAGCAGCAGGGCGTCAAAGTCGGCATGCCGTTCCAGGTGCTGCGGGGCGAGAAACTGATCGCGCTCGTGCGCGTGGTGGATGTGCGCGAGAAAATCTGCGGCGCGGTTGTTCAGGAAATGAGTTCGGCGAAGGAAAAAATACAGGTGGGCGATCGGCTCCAGGTCGATGCCCGCTCCAATTTGAGTTTAAAATAAATGGAAGTTCGATCGATATACAGGTTTGCGCAGATCTCGCCCTTCAAGGCGCGCGAGGTCACGCGTGAGATCCAGGGTCTGCCCGTGGCAGCCGCGCTGGATCTCGTGGCCTTCAGCCCGAAAAAGGCCGCGACCCTCGTGGGCAAGACGCTCAAGAGCGCCGTGGCCAATGCCGAGAACAACGCCAACCTCAAGGTCGAAGGCCTCGTGGTGAAGGAAGCCGTCGTCGGCGAAGGCCCGACCATGAAGCGCATGATGACGCGCGCCCGCGGCAGCGGCAGCGGCATATTCGAAGCGGACCAGCCACATCCGCATCATTTTGACGGACGAGATCGAGATTGAAACCCGGGCCAGCCGCAAGGCGGAGAAGAAGAAGAGCCGCCAGAGTCGGCGCCAAAGCCGCGCCGGAAGCGGCGGCCGAAGGAGCCGGCGCCGAAACGGGCCGCAACAAAACGAAGGCAAAGAAATAAGTTATGGGACAAAAAGTTAATCCGATCGGATTTCGTCTCGCGGTGAACCGCGACTGGCGTTCGCGCTGGTATGCCTCGCCGCAGGAGATGCCCGCCTTTCTGCACAGCGACATCGAGATTCGCACCTACGTGAAGAGAAAGCTCCAGTTCGCCGCGGTCGCGAAGATCGTCATCGAGCGCGCCTGGAACAGCATTCGCGTCACCATTTCCACCGCCCGCCCGGGCATCGTCATCGGCCGCAAAGGCGCGGAGATCGAGAAGATGACCGAGGAGATCTCGCGCATGTCCAGGGGCAAGCAGGTCAAGATCGACATCCAGGAAATCAAGACGCCGGAGCTCGACGCCCAGCTCGTGGCGGAGAACGTCGCCCTCCAGATCGAGCGCCGCATCTCCTTCCGCCGCGCCATGAAGAAGGCGGTGCAGACCACCATGGATTTCGGTGCCGCACGGCATCCGGATCCGCTGCGCCGGCCGCCTCGGCGGCGCGGAAATTTCGCCGCGCGGAATGGTATCGCGAGGGCAAGATCCCGCTCCACACCCTGCGCAGCCGATCGATTACGGTTTCGCCGAGGCCAACACCGTTTACGGCAAGATCGGCGTGAAATGCTGGATCTGCAAAAAGGAGGAGGCCCGCGAGTCGAGCCGGCCGGCGCCTTCGCTGCCGCCCCCGCCGCGCTCCCGCCACCGCTGAAGCCTGATTTTAAGGAGATACTGACATGCCATTGATGCCCAAACGCGTGAAGTACCGCAAGACCCAGCGCGGCAGCCGCGCAGGGAACGGCTTCACGCAATCTCCGGATCGACTTCGGCGAATTCGGTCTGCAGACGCTGGAGCGCGCCTGGATCACCAACACCCAGATCGAAGCCGCCCGTGTCGCGCTCACCCGCAACATGAAGCGCAAAGGCAAGCTCTGGATCCGCATTTTCCCCGACAAGTCCGTCACCTCGCGTCCGCCGGAAACCCGCATGGGCAAGGGCAAGGGCCAGCCGGAATATTGGGTCGCCACCGTTCGCCCCGGCAACATCCTGTTCGAACTCGACGGCGTGCCGGAGTCGGTCGCCCGCGAGTCGCTGCGCCTCGCCGCCGAACAAGCTGCCGGTCCGCACCAAGTTCCTGACGCGCCACCACGTCGCCGCCTGAAATCGCATGAAGATCAAAGAAATCGCTGAACTAAGCGTCGACGAACTGCGGACGCGCGAAACGCGATCTGCGCCAGGAGAGCGCTTCATCTCCGCCTCCAGCAGCAGAGCGGCCAGCTCGAAAAGCCGAGCCTGCTCCGCGCTCCTCCGCCGCGAAGTGGCGCGGGTCGAGACCATCCTCACCCAGAAACAGCGCGCGACCGAGCGTCGCGGCGCAAGAACTAATTTATGAGCCGAAACCATCGACAGCACCGCCCCGGCGACCACCGCGGAAACCACCGCGCGCGGTTCGCGCAAGACCCGCGTCGGCGAAGTCGTCTCCAACAAGATGAACAAGACCATCGTGGTCGAGACCATGACCCGCGTGCCGCACCCGAAGTTCGGCAAGATCATCAAGCAGATGAAGAAGTTCTACGCCCACGACGAGGAGAACAAGGCCAAGTCGGCGACACCGTCCGCATCATGGAAACCCGTCCGCTCAGCAAGCTGAAGCGCTGGCGTCTGGTCGAAGGTGCATCAACACTGCGCCGACACCGCGCTGGTCGCCCGGAAATAATCATATGCTCCAGATTCGCTCCAGACTCGACGTCGCCGACAACACCGGCGCCCGCATGGCCAAGATGATCGGCGTGATCGGCAAGGCGCACGGCCCAGTCCGCCGGCGATCGGCGACGTCATCACCGCCCACGTCCGCGAAGCCATCCCCACCGCGGCACGGTGAAGAAGGGCGACGTCGTCCGCGCCGTCGTCGTCCGCACCGCGCAGCCGATCCGCCGCGACGACGGCTCGCTTCCTGCGCTTCGACAACAACGCCATCGTCATCATCGACAAGGATCACAACCCGCGCGGCACCCGCATCTTCGGCCCGGTCGCCCGCGAACTGCGCGAGAAGAATTTCATGAAGATCGTCTCCCTCGCTCCGGAGGTGCTTATGAACCGGCCGAAATTTCACGTCAAAAAGGGCGACCACGTCGAGGTCATCTCCGGCAACCACAACGGTGCCACCGGCAAGGTCCTGCAGGTGCTGCCCGACAAGCACCAGGTCGCTCGATCGAAGGCGTCCGCATGATCAAGAAGCACCTGCGCAAGTCCCAGGACAATCCGCAGGGCGGCATCATCGAGCGCGAAGGCCCGATCCACATCTCCAACGTGAAGATGCTGGAGCGAGGCAAAAGCCGGCCGCCAAGACGACCGAGGGCAAGGCCAAGGCCGAGCCGAAGGAAAAGGCCGCCCGCAAGACAGAATGAGCCACGTCATGGACTGCCGAACTTTACACGTCATTACAAGGACAAGGTCATTCCCGCGCTGCAAGAGAAGCACGGCTACACGAACGTCCACCAGGTCCCGAAGGTCGAGAAGATCGTCGTCAACTACTCCATCGGCTCGCAAGCCGACGCGCAAGCAGGCCCTCGAAGATGCCAAGACCGAGCTCGCCCTCATCACCGGCCAGAAGCCGGCCGAGACCCGCGCGAAGAAGAGCATCGCCAACTTCAAGCTGCGCAAGGAGCAGGCCATCGGCGCCAAGGTCACCCTGCGCGGCGCGCGCATGTACGAATTCCTCGAGCGCCTCATCAAGACGTCGCCTCCCGCGCATCCGCGACTTCCGCGGCGTCTCGCCGCAGCGTTTCGACGGCAACGGCAACTACACCCTCGGCGTGCCGACCAGTCCATCTTCCCGGAGATCGAACTCGACAAGATCAAGCGCAACATCGGCTTTGACGTCACCATCGTCACCACCGCGCGAACAAACGACGAAGCGAAGTCGCTTCTGAGCGAGCTGGGCATGCCCTTCCGCCGATCAAGGCCAAGAAAGCCGGCCGACCGCCGAAGCCGCCTGATCCCGACTGACATCGAATCCATGGCTATTGACCGATCCCATCGCCGACTTCCTCACCCGCCTGCGCAATGCGAGCGCGGCGCAGCAAGGCAGGAGATCTTCGCCCCTTATTCCAAGATCAAGGCGGAGATCGCCCGCATCCTCAAGGAGGAAGGCTACATCACCGACTACGAGGTCGACACCACCGACGCCACGCCCGCGCATCAAGGTCACGAACAAGCTGGTCAACCGCAGCCGCGCCATCACCGGCCTCAAGCGCGTCAGCAAGCCCGGTCTGCGCCGTTACGTCGGCGCCGACGAGATCCCGCGCGTCCTCGGCGGCATCGGCATCTCCATTCTTTCCACCCCGCGCGGCGTCATGACCGGCCGCGAAGCCAAGAAACAAAACGTCGGCGGCGAGCTTCTCGCCTACGTCTGGTAAGGAGTCACTATCATGTCACGAATTGGCAAAAAACCCATCGAAATTCCCGCCAAGGTCACGGTCAACGTCGGCCAGGATGGCGCCGTCGCGGTCGAAGGCCCGAAGGGCAAGCTCGACTGGACCCTGCCGCGGAGCATCACCGCCACGGTCGAGGACAACCGCGTCTCCGTCGTCCGCGCGCGGCCGAGACCCGCAGCGTCCGCGCGCTGCACGGCCTCTCCCGCAGCCTCGTCACCAACATGGTCAACGGCGTCAGCGAAGGCTTCGCCAAGGATCTCGAAATCCAGGGCGTCGGTTTCCAGGCCGCCGTCAAGGGCCAGAACCTGAATCTCAGCCTCGGCTACTCCCACCCGCTCCTTCTCCCGATCCCGAACGAGCATCAAGATCACCGTCGACGGAAAACACCAAGATCAGAGGTCGAAGGCATCGACAAGCAACTCGTCGGCCAGGTCGCCGCGGACATCCGCGCGCTACTACCCGCCGGAGCCTTACAAGGGCAAAGGCGTCCGTTACGCCGGCGAACAGATCCGCCGCAAGGAAGGCAAAACCGTCCAGTAATCTATGGCCGATCAATCGCAAAGCAATCCGTATGCAAGCATCGCGCCACGCCCGCATCCGCAAGAAAGTCTCCGGCACCGCCGAGCGTCCGCGCCTCGCCGTCCACTTCTCGAGCAAGCACGTCTACGCCCAGGTCATCGACGACGACGCCGGCCAGACCCTCGCCGCCGCTTCCACGACCGAGAAGGACGTCATCGGCAAGTCCAACGCGCGGCCAACGTCGCCAGCGCGCGAGCAAGGTCGGCAAGGCCATCGCCGAGCGCGCGCTCGCGCCAGAAGCGTCGAGCAAGGTCGTCTTCGACCGCGGCGGCTTCACTCTACCACGGCAAGGTGAAAGCCCTCGCCGACGCCGCCCGCGAAGGCGGCCTGAAGTTCTAATATCTATGGCACACTCCGAATCAAGGCAGACGCCCCGAGCGTAACCACCGACAAGACCGCCGCCGCGACGTCGCGACACTGACCGAGAAGGTCGTCTTCATCAACCGTTGCGCCAAGGTCGTCAAAGGCGGCCGCCGCTTCAGCTTCAGCGCCCTCATCGTCGCCGGCGACCACGAAGGGCAAGGTCGGCTTCGGCTTCGGCAAGGCCAACGAAGTCGCCGACGCGATCACGAAGGCCTCCGAGGCGTCGCGCAAGGACCATGCAGAAGGTCATCGCTCCACGAAAACACCATCCCGCACGAAGTCATCGGCGAACTACGGCGGCGGCCGCGTGCTGCTCAGCCCGCCTCGCCCGGTACCGGCATCATCGCCGGCGGCGGCGTGCGCGCCGTCGTGCGAAGCGGCCGGCATCCGCGACGTCCTCGCGAAGTCGCTCGGTTCCAGCAACCACGCCAACGTGGTCAAGGCCACCCTGGCAGCGCTGCGCCCCCTCCGCCTGCCGCGACGAAATCTTCAAGCTGCGCGGCAAGAAGTTCGCCCGGCCAAGGCCGGCTCTAATCCCGGCCGCGCAGCCGGTCAACCAGATCATGATCATGAGACTTCACAACCTGCAACCCCGTCCCCGGCGCCAAGCATCGCGTCAAGCGGCTCGGCTGCGGCGAAAGCTCCGGCCACGGCAAGACCAGCGGCAAAGGCCACAAGGGCCAGAAGGCCCGCTCCGGCGGCGCCATCCGCCTCGGCTTCGAAGGCGGCCAGATGCCCCTCATCCGCCGTCTGCCCAAGCGCGGCTTCAACAACGCCGCCTTCCAAGACATGTTCGCCTGGTCAATCTCGACGACCTGAACGCAGTTCGAGGCCGGCACAACGGTGAACGAAGCAGGCCTTGCGCGACGCGAGCCTGGTTCGCGGCACGCATCGCCGGCGTCAAGATCCTCGGCGACGGCGAACTCAAGCACGAGCTGACGGTGGAAGCCGACAAGGTCAGCGCCTCCGCCCGCGAGAAGATCGAGAAGGCCGGTGGCACCGTCACCGTCCGCGAACGCCGCAGCGAGGCTCCGGCCGCGCCGGAAACGACCGCGACGGCAGGCGAGGAGACGAAGGCCAAGGTGCCCAAGAAGTCCGCCCGGCCCAAGGCTGGCAAGGCCGCCCCGAAAAAGGCGGCGGTCGCGAAAAAGAAACCGGCTGCCAAAACCAAGGCGAAGGCGAAGTCAAAGCGCAAGGGTTAGCCCCGCTCGGACGGAAGCACTAGTCGATGATCTCGGCTTTTCCCAACATCGGTTCAAAATTCCGGAGCTGCGGCACCGGATTCTCTTCACCCTGGCGGTCATCGTGGTCGTGCGCATCGGCGCCGCCATCACCGACCCCGGGCGTGAACGCGGCGGTCCTCCAGGCCTGGTTCGACAGCGCCCTGCGCGAAGCGGTCCGGCGCCGGCGTGGCGGCGCTGTTCAACCTCTTCAGCGGTGGCGCCCTCGAAAATTGCGCCATTTTCTCGCTGGGCATCATGCCCTACATCAGCGCCTCCATCATGATGCAGCTTGCTCACGGCGGTCATTCCGCGGCTGGGCACGCCTGGCCCGGGAGGATGGCGGACGGCAGAAGATCATGCAGTACACCCGCTACGCCACCATGGCGCTCTGCCTGTTCCAGGGTTATCTGCTCGCACTCTCCTTCCAGCACCCGGAAACCTACCAGACGATGCTGCCCGGCATCACCACCACCATGGCCGAACTGGGGTTGCCCCTGGTGGCCGATCCAGGGCCTGACTTTCCGGCTCCTGACCGTGCTCACCCTGACCGCCGGCACCATGTTCCTCATGTGGCTCGGCGACCAGATCACCGATCGCGGCATCGGCAACGGCATCTCGCTCATCATCACGGTCGGCATCGTGGCCCACCTGCCCGCGGCCCTGATGCAGGCCTGGAACACCTTCGTTCCTTCCGCCGAGACCGGCGCCAGCCAGGTCAACCCGGTCATCCTCGTCGCTCATGATCGCGTTCCTCTTCTTCGTGATCGCGGCGGTCATCGCCGTGACCCAGGCGCGAGCGCAAGATCAGCGGTGCAGTACGCCAAGCGCGTGGTGGGCCGGAAGGTGTATGGCGGGCAGACGCAGTACATGCCGCTCAAGGTGAACTATGCCGGCGTCATGCCGATCATCTTCGCCCAGGCCCTCCTCCTCTTCCCGCGCACGATCGTGCAGATGGCCTTCAAGGAAAGCCGGCTGGCCAACGAGATCGCGCAGATGCTCTCTGTCGGCTGGACCGCATTACATGTTCTACGGCCCGATGATCTTCTTCTTCAGTTACTTCTGGGTGGCCACGCAGTTCCAGCCGCACGCAGATCGCCGACGACCTGAAGAAGTACGGCGGCTACATCCCCGGCGTGCGCCCGGGCAAGCCGACCGCCGACTTTCTCGATTACACCATGACGCGGCTGACTTTTGCCGGCGCGCTCTTCCTGACCTTCATTGCGGTCTTCCGCCGATGCCTGATCAGCGACGGGCTCAATGTCCCGACATCACCGCGCAGTTCTTCGGCGGCACCAGCCTGCTCATCATCGTGGGCGTCATGCTCGACACCATGCGCCAGGTGGAGACGCATCTCATTCAGCGCCATTACGATGGCTTCCTGCGCAAGGGCCGGATCCGCGGCCGGTTCGACCGCGCCTCCTATAACCGGGGCGATGCGGCGCCGCAGAGCACCCTTTTGTGGCTTTACGTGGGCATTGCCGTGCTGGTAATCGGTGGCGTGGCCATCTTTCTTTACGGTCGATAGGTGAAACGGCGACTTGTACTCCTCGGCGCACCCGGTTCCGGCAAGGGAACCCAGGCCGAAATGATCACCCGGCAGTTTGGCCTGCCCGTAACCTCGCCCGGCGCCATCCTGCGTCGCGAGAAGGACCTCGGCACCTCGCTGGGTCTGGCCACGGCCGAGATCACCCAGCATGGCGGCCTTGTTCCCGACAAGATCATCATCGAATTGATCGAGGATTGGCTGCGGTTGCATGGTGCGCATGGTTTCATTTTTGACGGGTTTCCCCGCACCCTGCCGCAGGCGACCAGCCTGCACGATATCCTGGAAGCGCGGCACACCCCCCTCGACTTCGCGGTCTGGCTCGATGTCTCGGAGGAGACGGTGCGCAACCGGATTTCGGGACGGTTGCAGTGCCAGGAATGCGGTTTCACCACCAGCCAGGGCGCGGCCACCTTCGCCGAGCGCCCGGTCTGCCCCTATTGCGAGGGTCCGCTCGTGCGCCGGACGGATGACGATCCCTCGGTGCTGCAGAAGCGGCTGGCGGAGTTTAATGAGAAAACGCAGCCGCTCGCCGATTTCTACGCCAAGGAATCCAATCTGCGCCGGGTGGACGGGAACCGTGATCGCGAGGCCGTCTTTGCCGATCTGGCCAGGCTGATCGAGCAGGCGGCATGATCCCGATCAAAAGCGGGCGGGAGATCGACAAAATGCGGCAGGCCTGCCGCACGGCCAGCGAAATCCTTGAGCAGGTCAGCGAACTGGTCCGGCCGGGCGTGACCACCAAGGAAGTCGATGAAGCCGCCGCCGACGCCATCGATGCGGCCGGGGTGAAAAGCGCGTTTCTGGGCTACCGGCTCGGGCACCGGGTATTTCCGGGCAACATTTGCATTTCTCTCAACGACGAGGTGGTTCACGGGATCGGCAGCCAGCGCCGGATCCAGTATGGCGACATTGTGAAGCTCGACATTGGCGTGGTCCAGGAGGGATGGGTGGGGGATACCGCCACCACCATTGCCGTCGGCATGGTCAACGAACGCACCGAGGAGCTGCTCCGGGTCACGGAAAATGCGCTGGCCCAGGCCATCAGCGTGGCCTTCGAGGGCGCGCGCCTCGGCGACATCTGCGCCGCCATCGAGGGCGAGGCAGTGAAACACCGGTTCTCGGTCGTGCGCGAGTTTGTCGGCCACGGGGTGGGCCGGAAGCTGCATGAGGAGCCACAGATTCCCAATTACGGCCGGGCCGGGACCGGCCCCAAGCTGCGGGCCGGCATGACCCTCGCGATTGAGCCGATGGTGAACTGCGGGACGGCCGCGGTAAAGCTGCTGGAGGATGGCTGGACGGTCTGCACCGCCGATGGAATGCCATCGGCCCATTTTGAGCACACCGTCCTGATCACCAAGGAAAAGCCCGAGATTTTGACCTGGCGCACCCGGAGGCAGTTAAAGTGAGGGAATCTAGCGCAAGCGGACGGGCTCCCCACGGCCCTGGAAAGGCAAAAATGCCTGTGAATCCCACCTTGCGAGGCGGCGAAGTTATGCTACAAGTTTCGCCCTACGACTTGTCGCAGGGGGGCGAAGCACCTTCGCCAGGAGTGAACACGCGGACCCGGCTCCGCGTTTTTGTTTTATCGAATGAAAGTAAGACCATCAGTTAAAAGGCTCTGTGAGGGCTGCAAAATCGTGAAACGTAAAAACGTTGTCCGCGTTCTTTGCAAGAACCCCCGTCACAAACAGCGTCAGGGGTAAGATTTATGCCACGTTTACTTGGTGTTGAAATTCCGGCCGACAAGCGCATCGAAGCGTCGCTCACCTACATTTACGGGATCGGGCCGGCCACGGCCAAGCGGATCCTCGACCAGACGAATATCGATCCGAACCTGCGCGCGAAGAACCTGACCCCGCAGCAGATCAACGAGATCATCCAGACGATCACCGCTGCCAAGATGCAGATTGAGGGCGACCTGCGCCGCGAACTGCAGGGCAACCTGAAACGGCTCCAGGCCATCAATTGCTACCGCGGCATCCGGCATCGCCGCGGCCTCCCGGTGCGCGGCCAGCGCACCTCCACCAACGCGCGCACCCGCAAGGGGCCGCGCAAGACCGTCGGCGTGATCCGCAACAAGGACGCCAAGGCCGGCAAGGTCTAACCGAGTTCTCCATCATGGCAGATTCAGACGCAAAAAAGCCGGCCAAAGCCGCCGACAAACCGAAGAAGGCCCCCAAGGCCAAGGCCGCCGCCGAGGAAACCAAACCCGCGGCGGAAGAGACCAAGACGCCCGTTGCGGAGACCAGCGCGGCCCCGGTCGCGCAGCAGGCCCCCGCGGCTACGGCAGAGGCACCAGCCCCGGCCGCCGGCGACGCGGCCGCTCCGGCCAAGACAGAGGCGGCGCCCAAGCCGGCCAAAAAGGCCAAGGGCAAGAAAGAGGAATCTCCCGCGGCCGAGGCGCCCAAGGAAAACCTTTCGCTCGATCCGAACGACATCGAGAAGCCGAAGATCGTCAAGGCCAAGGGCAGCAAGAACATTCATACCGGCGTGGCGCACATCCTCTCCACCTTCAACAACACCATCGTCACGATCACCGACATGAACGGCAACGTCATCGGCTGGTCGAGCGCCGGCAAGGTCGGCTTCAAGGGTTCGCGCAAGAGCACGGCCTACGCCGCCCAGATGGTGGCGCAGGACGCTTCCCGCCAGGCCATGGGCCATGGCCTCAAGGAAGTGGAAGTGCTTGTGAAAGGCCCCGGTGCCGGTCGCGAGTCCGCCGTTCGCGCTCTCCAGGCCATCGGCCTTGACCTGACGGTCATTCGTGATGTCACCCCGGTGCCGCACAATGGCTGCCGGCCCCCGAAACAGCGCCGCGTCTGATCCATTTTTCCTTAACCAGCGACTCTTAACTTCTCATGGGCAGATACACAGGACCGAAAACCAAAGTCAGCCGCCGCTACGGTGTGCCGCTCGTTTGGACCGTCGAAATCACTCGAGCGCAAAAACTATCCCCCCGGCATGCACGGCCCCAAGGGGTCCCGCCGCAAGCAGTCCGACTACGCTGTCGCGCTGGGGGAGAAACAGAAGCTTCGCTACCAGTACGGCCTGCTCGAAAAGCAGTTCCGCCGCATTTTCCAGACCGCTCTCCGCAAGCGCGGTGTCACCGGTGAGACCCTTCTGCAGCTCCTCGAGACCCGTCTCGACAACGTCGTTTTCCGCCTTGGCTTTGCCAACAGCCGCAGTGGCGCGCGCCAGCTCGTTTCCCATGGCCACGTCATGGTCAACGGCCGCCGGGTCAACATCGCTTCCGCCACCCTCAAGCCGGGGGACGAGGTCACGATCAAGGATCGCCCGAAATCGCGCCAGCTCGCGATGCGGAACCTGGAGCTGACCCAGATCGCCCCGGTGCCGGACTGGCTCACGGTCGATCGCGACGCGGTCACCGGCAAAGTCTCGCGCATCCCGACGCGTGAAGAGATGCAGCCGATGGTCAACGAGCAGTTGATCGTCGAGTTGTATTCGCGCTAAGGCCCTCTTTGTCTGATGGGCCCTCAAAGGGCCCCTATGCCTGATTGAGGGTGCTTGCACGCCACAGCGCTTGCTTTTTCGACCTGTTTCCGGCAAAAGGATCGGCTCGCGTCTAAGTCGGCGATGCCCGCAACCCTTGATGCCATAGGCAACACCCCAGCGATCGAACTTCGCCGCGTGGTATCGGGCGGCGCCGCGCGGGTCCTGATCAAGCTGGAGTCGGCCAATCCAACCGGGAGCATGAAGGACCGGATGGCGCGCGCCATCATTGAACGGGCCGCGGCTGCCGGACGTCTGCCCCCCGCTGGCACGGTGGTCGAATACACCGCGGGCACCACCGGAGTCTCCCTGGCTTTTGTCTGCGCCGCGCTCGGTTATGGGGCTCATTTCGTTTCTTCAGATGCTTTCAGCGAGGAAAAGCATCTGATGATGCGCGCCTATGGGGCGACAGTGACGGACGTTCCCAGCGAGAACCGGAAAATCACGGAAACGCTGATCAAGGAGATGATTCGAACCTCGGAGGAATTGAGCCGACAGCCGGGACACTGGTGGTGTGATCAATTGAACAACCAGGACGGCGAAGCCGGTTACCATCCCCTGGCGGAAGAGCTCTGGGAACAATCAGGCAGCCAGGTGGATGCGTTCGTGCACGCGGTCAGCACTGCCCACTCCATTCATGGCGTCGCGCACGTCCTACGGCGGAAGAACTCCTCGGTGCAGATCGTTGCCGTCGAGCCCGCGGAATCAGCCGTGCTCTCGGGGCGGCCATCCGGTTCGCATACGATTGAGGGGATTGGCATCGGCTTTCTTCCTCCTCTCTGGACGCCGGGTGAAGTTAACGAGATCATGACAGTTTCCTCCTCAGAGGCAAAGACCATGGCGCGGCGTCTGGCCCGGGAGGAAGCGATCTTTGCCGGCACCTCCACCGGAGCCAATGTGGTCGCGGCGCTGCGCGTGGCCGAGCGTCTCGGCCGGGGAGCCACGGTGGCGACCCTGGCGATCGATTCCGGTCTCCGTTATCTCAGCACCGATGTTTTTCGATCCGGGTAAGTCCACCTGCGCTCACGCAGTTTTCCCCTCGAGAAAAGCGAGGGCCTTGTCGTAGCTGGCCTTGGCCAGGTAATGCTCCAGCTTTGGATCGACCGGTTCAGGCAGTTCCTCTCGGAGTTGCTCAATCCGCTCCGAGACTTCGCGCAGGCGTTCCATGTGCCGGGCGCTGTCTTGGCGGCTCTTCTCGTCGGCAATGATGGTCAGTCGCTCGCGCAGGGCGGCGGCGAGCCGTTCCCCGGCCTGGGCGGATTGATTCACGAATCAGCTTGAAACGGGAGGGCCTTCTGCGCAAGCGTGCGCAGGATGAATGAGAGCGCCAGCAAACGGATCCTGATCGTGGACGACGACGTCGGCCTGATGCGGGTCGTGCGCGAGGCCCTGACGTCGTTCCTGCGCTGCGAGGTCGACTCCTCGCCCACGCCCGAATACGGGTTCGAGCTGGCCCTGAAAAAGGAGTACGACTGCCTCATTTTTGATTTCTCCATGCCGATGATCGACGGCGCCATGCTCTTTTTCCTGATCGGCAAGGTTTACAATCATCTGCAGCCGCCGAGGACGGTTCCGCCGCTTATTCTGGTCTCAGCCAAGGGAGAGGATGCCCGGGCCCAGGAGCTCCTGAAAGAGGCGGGCGTGCACGGCCTGATCGCCAAGCCGTTCGCGATCAATCGGCTTCTGGAAAAAGTGCAGGAATGCGTGCCGGGAATCGAGCGGAAAGAGTGACCTATTTCTCGAGCGGGACGTTGGCCTCTGCGTAGAGCTGGCGGCGCGCTTCCAACCAGTCGGTGTTGGCATCGCCCGGCAGGCCATGCTGATGGCGTTTCTCCGCCAGGAGATAGGCGCGCAGGCTGATTTCCTCGTGGGAAGGGGCGGTCTTCCCCTTCTTTTTTGCCGCGGCGGCGCGGGGAGCGCCGGCCTTTTTCGGCGCGGCTTTGCGTGGGCGTTTGGCGGACGCTTTGGCGCCGCCACTGGTCGAGGAAACGTTCTCCTCCTCGGAGCGGGTGGTTTTCTTTTTCTTGGGCACGGGTAGGGGGTTTTTTTCGGGGCAAACCGATAAGGGGAGCCCCGCGGTTGCGCAAGCGAAAATCTCGCCGCGGGGCTCTGGGGCGCAAATTGGAAATCAAGGGAAGTGCGTCAGGCGCGGCAGCAGGCTGGTCTGCTTCCTGCTTTAGAGGGCACCCGCAGTCATCCAAAACCTCTTAATCCTATGCCAACTCTGTTTAAAAACCTCGCCTGCTTGATGGCGACCCTGGCCTGCACTGGCGTTATCGTCCACGCGCAGGAATCTGTTTCGCCCGCCGGCGAGAATCCGCCCGCGCTCATGCCGGCGGCACCCGCCGAGGCCGCTCCGGCCGCAGCCGCCGCTGAAGTCGGCGGTCTGCCCTCCGAGCCGCTCATCGTGCAGGCCAATACCGCCGCACCCGCCCCGGCCGCTTCAGCCGCGCCGGAGCCGGTCCTTTCGGCCGACGCCACCACCGGCGGCGCCGCGGGGGACAACGGCGGCGTGGCCGTGCGTGAATTTCAGGGGGATGACGTCGGCCAGGTCCTGCGTCTTCTTGCCCGCCAGGCCAAGATCAACATGGTCGTCAGCGAGGCGGTCCAGGGCACCGTGACCATGCGGCTGGAGAACGTGACCGCGCTGGAAGCGATCGCCATCATCGTCAAGGCCAAGGGTCTCTTCATGGACCAGATTGAGAACGTTTACTACATCAAGACCGCGGCTGAGCGCACGGCTGAGCCGACGGAAAGCGACAGCTACCAGTTCAGTTATTCGCGGGCCAAGGATGCCGCCGTCCTGATCGCCTCCCAATTGCAGAGCAAGGAGCCGCCGCAGGTGGATGAGCGCACCAACATGGTGTTCTTCCGGGAGACCCGCAGCAACATCGACAACATTCGCCAGCTGCTCGTCCAGATCGACAAACCGACCAAGCAGGTCATGATCGAGGCGCGCCTCGTCGAGGTAAGCGCGAACCCGCGCCAGAGCTACGGCATCAACTGGGCCGGCGTGGTGGGCGGAGCGACCAATCCGCAGACCCTGACCTACGGCGCGTCCGGCCTCACCACCGGTGGCACCGGGGGAACCGGCGGCACGGGTGGGACCAACAATAACGTGCAGACCTCCGATTTCGCGGTCGATACCAAAAGCATCTTCGGCTCCCTCGTGGGTCAGTTCGCCATCCTTTCCGTGCCGCAGCTCTCCGTCACGCTGCAGGCGCTGAATGAGGATGCCGACGCCGAATTCCTGGCGAATCCCCGCATCGTGACGGCCGACAACCAGCAGGCCAAGATCGAGGTCATCCGCAATCAGCCGGTGCCGCAGTTGAACTTCAACGAACAGACCGCCACGGCCGTCTTTGGCGGATTCGAGGACAAGAAATACGGCAACACCCTCCTGGTCCGTCCCTCGGTGAACAAGGACAACTTCGTCACCCTGAGCGTGAAACCCGAGATCAGCAACAAGGTCGCGGATGCCACCTTCGTCTTCGCCGGCGCGACCGTGACCAGCCCGATCATCGACACCCGCACCCTCGACTCGAACGTGCTGATCCGGAGCGGCGACACCCTCGCCATCGGCGGCCTGCTGCAGGATGAAACGACCAAGGCCCGGACCAAGGTTCCGATCGCCGGTGACATTCCTCTCATCGGCTACTTCTTCCAGAGCCGGCAGAACGCCCGGGTGAAGCGCAACCTGCTCGTCTTCGTCACACCGACCATCCTCGATCCTCACTACGGCACGGGCCTCGAGGACCAGGTGAGCGGCCTCCATCACGTCGGCGAGGAATATGCCGATCCGAACGGCTGGAGAAACAATGCCAAGGGCGGCGTTCGCCTCGTTCCGACATCAAACCGCCAGAACGTGGCCGATTACCCGAAACCGGGTGTGCCGCCGGCGCCGGTCAAGGGTGGACGCGTGCAATTCATGAGCACGGCCAAGGACCGGAGCTTCTAACAACTTTTAAGGGTTGGGGTTGAGAGGGGGCGGGATCCGCAAGGGTTCCGCCCTCTTAATTTTCCAGATAGGAGGCGAGGCGCTGGCGCAGCTCGGTGCGGGCACGGAAGAGGAGACTTTTCACCCCGGGGACCGATTGTTCCAGGACCTCGGCAATTTCCTCATAACTGAGCTCGTCGTAGCGGCGCAGGATCAGGGCAAGGCGCTGTTGTTCGGGAAGTTGCGCAATGGCGGCCCGGACCGCGCGCTCCAGCTCGCCCTGGAGCAGGACGGCATCCGGCCCGCGGGCGGCCTCCGTGGTTCCGGGAGGCGGCTCTCCTTCGGGGTCGAGCGTGGGAAGAACGGGCGACCGTTTCCGGCGGCGCATCTCGTTAAAGACAAGGTTGCGCGTGATGGTCAGGAGCCAGGTGGTGAACCGGGCCTGCGGCCGGTAGCGGGAGGCGCTTTTCCAGACCCGGAGAAAAACCTGCTGGGCGATGTCCTCCGCCTCCGCGGCATCGCCGAGCATGCGGGCAATGGTGCCGACAACGAGAAACTGGTGGCGCTCGACCAGGGCGGCGAACGCGGCGGTCTCCCCGCGCCCGGAGCGTTCCATCAGAACAAGATCGGACGGTTCGTCCCCGCTTTCCGGTGTCGATTCAGCCATTGGTAAAGCGGATTGGACAGGCATCTCTTCCCCGGCATTCAACCCGGGCCGGGCCCCAAGGTTGCGCGGCCATTCGGCCGGGGGAAAAAGCGGTCATAGTTGTTGCGCGCGAGAGGGGCCGTGTGCATGATAGGCAGCTTAGAATCGCCCCCTCGATGAATTTGTCGCTTATTCCGAAAGACCTGCGCCCGATCGCGGAGAAAGTCATGGCCCAAACCCGCATCTCGGAGGCGGACGCGCTCCAGCTGTATCGGTCGAGTGATCTGAATGCGCTCGGGCTGATGGCCTCGGTGGTGCGCGAACGGAAAAATGGCAACGCGGCCACCTACATCCTGAATCGCTACATCAATTATTCGAACATCTGCATTCTTTCCTGCCAGTTTTGCGCCTTTGCCGCGCGCAAACGCGATGCGCACGCCTTCGAGCGCTCGATTGAGGATATCACGGGAGCGGTACAGGATGCGCTCGGGTCCGGCATCACCGAGGTGCACATGGTGGGGGGACTGCATCCCACCCTGCCCAAGGAATGGTATATCGATCTGCTGCACAGCCTTCGCGCCCTTGATCCCAATCTCCATCTGAAGGCGTTTACCGCGATCGAGATCCGCCACCTGGCCCAGCGCATTTTTCGCCGGCCCATTCCCGAGACCCTCGAGATCCTGCGCGCGGCCGGGCTCGGCTCGCTCACAGGTGGCGGGGCGGAAATTTTTGATGCGGCGGTGCGCGACGAGATTTGCCGGGGCAAGGAAAGCGCGGAGGAATGGCTCGAAGTTCACCGGGCCTGGCATCAGATGGGCGAGCGCAGCACCTGCACCATGCTTTATGGCCACATCGAGACTCTCGAGCAGCGCGTCGATCATCTGCGGCAGTTGCGCGAACTCCAGGATGAAACGGGCGGCTTCACCGGGTTCGTTCCCTTTGCCTTTGAACCGCAGACCACCATTTTGGCGCATGTGAAGGCCGCCACCGCCGTGGAACAGCTCCGCAACCTCGCCGTCAGCCGCATCTATTTCGATAACGTCGATCATCTCACCGCCTATTGGGTCAGCATGGGCCTGCCCCTGGCGCAGGTCGCCCTGGCCTATGGCGTGGATGATCTCCATGGCACCATCATGGAGGAGAAAATCTTCCACATGGCGGGGGCGAAAACGCCGCAGGAACAGACCGTGGCCGCCCTGCAGCACGCCATCCGCGAGGCCGGGCGGGAACCGGTCCAGCGCGACAGTTATTATCGGCACCTGGCCGGTCCTTCCGTTCCCCGGCCGGTGCCGGCAGCCGACGAGCCGACCGGTGCGCTCGTCTGCGCCTGAGGCGTGGCTGCCCCGGAACCGCGGCTCGGTTGTGTCGGTTATCTCAACGCGCGGCCGCTGATCGAAGGCTGGGAGGGTCCGGTTGCGTTTGACCATCCGGCGGCTCTTTGCCGGAAGCTCGCCCAGGGTGAACTCGACGTCGCGCTTGTCTCCAGTTTCGAGTTCCTGCGCAACCCGATCTATCGGGTGGTGGACAGCGTGGCCATCGCCGCCGACGGCCCGGTGGAAAGCGTCTTTGTCCTTTCCGATGATCCGCTGGAGCGCTTGCACACGATCGAACTCGATCCGGCCTCGCTGACCTCGGTCAACCTGCTCTCCTGCCTGCTCGCGGGATGCGGCCTCTCCGGCATCGAATTGAAGTCACCCGAGCGGCACCCGGAGGAGGCGCTACCGGCCGGAACCGGGCGCCTGTTTATCGGGGACCAGGCGCTTCGGGCGCGCCGGCGCGGGGCCGCGGCACACTATTGGGACCTGGGGAAAGCCTGGCGGGATCTGACAGGGCTGCCGTTTGTCTTTGCCCTCTGGCTGGTGCGCCCGGAGTGGAAGGAGCCGGCCGGGGTGGCCGAACGGCTGCGGGCGGTCAAGGCGGCGAACATGAAGCGTCTGCCGGAGCTGGCGCGCACGCAGGATCTTCTGGCGCCGTCTCTTTGCGAGACCTATTGGCGGGACCGGTTGCGATTTGAATTCGCGGACCGGGAAAAGGAGGGGCTACGGGTTTTCGAGAAGCGATGCGCGGAGCTGGGGTTACTGGAAAAGAAGCAACGGGAGCTGCATCTCGTTTAGTCCGGACCGGCGGCGTGCGCATCGGCATCTCCGGGTGGCGGCGGCTTGGTTTTGTTGTCACGCCGGATGACCGGGATACGTTGCCCGGTGGAACAACAGTGGATCGTGGCGCCGCGACGCGAACCCGGCGGTGACGGCATCCGCTGGGAGGAAATCTGCGCCCTTCCCTGCATTATCCACCTGCTCAAGGCGCGCGGCTTGGGCTCCGCCGAGGAGGTGCGCGCCTTTCTCCATCCCCGGCTTGGAGGTTTGCGCGATCCCTTTGCCCTCGGCGGCATGACGGCGGCGGTCGATCGCATTCTTCAGGCCATCGACCGGTCGGAGTGCGTGGTCCTCTACGGCGACTACGACGTGGATGGCGTGACCTCGCTCGCCTTGCTTGGTGACGTGCTCGAAGCCTACGGCGGGACGGTGAAGCGTTTTCTGCCCTGGCGGATGTCGGAAGGCTACGGCCTGAGCACGGAAGGACTCGAACGCTGCTGCCGCGAACAGGGGCCCGATTTGCTCATCGCGGTCGATTGCGGCACCTCTTCGGTGGCGGAGATCGCGGCGCTGGCCGGCCGGGGCATCGACATCATCGTGGTTGACCATCATGAGCCGAAGGGGGAAACCCCGGCCTGCGTCGCCCTGGTCAACCCCCGGGTCCACGGCAACACCGAGGCGTTTCCACTGTGCAGCGTGGCCCTTTGCTTCAAGGTTTGCCACGCACTCCTCAAGCGTCGCCCCTTGCCGGGGTTTGATTTGCGCGACCACCTGGACCTCGTTGCCCTCGGGACGGTGGCCGACATCGTGCCGCTCGAGAGCGAGAACCGGATTTTGGTGGCGCGGGGCAGCCTGCGGATTGCGCGCTCCGGTCGTCCCGGTCTTCGGCGGCTCATGGCCGTGGCCGGCGTCAAATCCGCGGTCACGCCAATCGATATCGGGTATCGCCTGGGACCGCGCCTGAATGCAGCGGGACGTTTGAGCACGGCGGAGCAGGCTCTTCGTCTGCTGACAACGCAAGACGATCAGGAGGCGGCAGAGCTGGCCAGGGCGCTCGACCAGCAAAACCGGGAGCGGCAGGAGGTGGAGAAACGGATCTATCAGGAAGCCGAGGAGATGGCCATCGCGTCGTTGGATGACACCGTTCCAGCAATCGTCCTGGGCGCGGAGGGCTGGCATCCGGGCGTGCTCGGGATCGTGGCCGGCCGGTTGGTCCGAAAATTCCATCGGCCGGCCATCGTAATTGGTTTCGACGAAACCGGCCTGGGGAAGGGGAGCGGCCGGAGCATCGAGGGGTTTTCGCTGGTCACGGCCCTGGGCGAATGCGCCGGGCTGCTGGAGAAATATGGCGGTCACGCCATGGCCGCGGGCGTCGCCTTGCGCCGGGAGCGGCTGGAGGAGTTCCGGGCCTCCTTTCTGGCCGCGGCCGGGCGTCGCTTAACTCCGGATGATCTTCGTCCCAAACTGCGGATCGACTACGAGGTCACGCTGGGCGAGATCGATCACGACTTCTTTCGCTGGCACGAGGCCCTGCAGCCTTTCGGCAGTGGGAACCCCCAGCCTCTTTTTCTCGCCCGTGGGGTGGAACCGGCGGTGCCGCCCCGGGTGGTGGGCGAACGGCACTTCTCGTTGCGGTTGCGGCAGCAGGGCCGCTCGCACCGCGCCATTTTCTTTGACGGCGCGCAGGAGCCCCTGCCGCCACCGCCGTGGGATGTCGCTTTCCGGCTCCAGAGCGATGAGTACGAAGGGCTGCTGAGGTTGCAGTTGCAAGTGCAGGCAATCCGCCGGACGACTTTCGCCTGATGCTGGCTCTCTCGCATCCCCTGGGGGAACTGGATTGGATTCCGCGGCCCCGCCTGACCGCCTTGAAGCGGCTGGGTCTGCTGACCGTGGGGGATCTTCTCACCCATTACCCGCGGCGACATGAGGATCGCCGCGAGTTTCCCTCCTTCCCGCGCGACGAAAGCGACCAGCCGGTCTGCGTCTGCGGCGAGGTGGTCAACACGTCGGTGCGGCGTTTCGGCGGCTGGAAGAAGATATTCGAGGCGACCCTGCAGGAAGAGGAGGCAAACGCCCTGAGCCAGCCGCTCATCCTGCGCTGGTTCAACCTGCATTACGTGCAGAAGATGATCGCGACCGGCCAGCGGCTGGTTGTCTTCGGGAAGCCGCGCCGCCGCGGTCAGCGGCTCTGTCTCGAGCATCCCGAGTTCGAGATCATCGAGGAGGATGACGAAATCTCCGTCCATTTCCGCAGAATCACCCCGATTCACCCGGCCACCGAGGGACTTTCCCAGCGCGCTCTGCGCAGTCTGATCCATCGCCTGCTCGAGGAGCTCGACCCGGCAGACGTTACGGAGCTCCTGCCACCCGCGCTGCGCGTGGGCGACCGCCTCCGGGCGCTGCACGAGATTCATTTTCCCACCAACGCGGAGAGCCTGGCCGAGGCGCGGACCCAGCTTGTCCTCACCGAATTTTTCGCTCTGCAGCTGACCATCGCGCATCGCCGCGCGGAGATGGTGCGACGCACCGGTATCGCGCATGCGGGGGATGGCCGTCTGGTGGAGAAATTCCTCCAGGCGCTTCCATTTCAACTGACCGGGGCGCAGGCGCGTGTCCTTGAAGAAGTGAAGCGTGATCTGGCCTCGAGTTTTCCGATGAACCGGCTCCTGCAGGGGGATGTCGGCTCCGGTAAAACCGTGGTGGCCGTCGCGGCGATGCTTGCGGCCGTCGAGGCCGGCTCGCGCGCCGCGCTCATGGCCCCGACGCAGATCCTGGCCGAGCAGCATTATGGGGTGATTGGGCGCTGGCTCGAGCCGCTGGGGTTGCGGGTGGGGTTGCGCACCGGCGCGCGGCAGGAGGAGACGGGAGCCATGCCCCTTTTCGGGGGAGCGAACGCCGAGGACGGCCTGCCGCAGATCGTGATCGGCACGCATGCCCTCCTGCAGGAAGGCGTGCCGCTGGAAAGGCTCGGGCTGGTGGTGATCGATGAGCAGCACAAGTTCGGTGTGGCCCAACGCGCGCGCCTGACCGCACGCGAACCGGCGCCGGACGTCCTTGTGATGACCGCGACCCCTATTCCCCGGACCCTGACCATGACCCTTTACGGTGACCTGGATATCTCGGTGGTGGATGAGATGCCGGCGGAACGGGGACGATTGCGCACGGCCGTGCGGAAACGGGAAAAGCTGCCGGAAGTGCTGACCTTTTTGCGACGGGAACTGGAGGCCGGCCGGCAGGCCTACGTGGTGCACGCCTTGATTGATGAGAGCCAGAAACTCAGCGCCAGGGCGGCGGCGGCGGAATATGCCACATGGTGTGAGCGCATCCAGCCTTTCCACTGCGAGCTGCTCCACGGGCGGGTCGCGCCGGCGGAGAAGGAGGCGATCATGGAGCGATTTCGGCGGGGCGAGACCCACCTGCTCATCAGCACCACGGTCATCGAGGTTGGCGTCGATGTGCCCAACGCCACGATCATGATCATCGAGGACGCCGACCGGTTTGGCCTCTCTCAGTTGCATCAATTGCGAGGACGCATTGGCCGTGGGCGACACGACTCCTACTGCATCCTGTTGAGCGATGCGGTCGAGGAGGAAGCCGTGGGAAAACTGGGCGTGCTGGAGAAAACACGCGACGGCTTTGCCATCGCCGAGGCCGACTGGGATCTCCGCGGGCCGGGGGATCTCCTCGGCACCGCCCAGAGCGGGCTCCCCGGTTTAAAACTTGGCGATCTGCGCAGGGACGCCGACCTTATGCGGAAGGCGCGCGCGGCGGCGGTGCTCCTGACGGAGAAAGACCCGCGGCTGGAGCGGGTGGAAAATCAACATTTCCGGCGCTTGGTTGTCGAAGAAACCGGACGCGCCTTTGCGGACGTTGGATAATGAAAAATCTCGCCAAATTTTTGCTCTTTGTCGTTCTGCTGAGCCTCGGGATCTCCCTGCTCTACGACTATCAGATGAAGCGGGGCGGGCTGGGTCTGCTGGCCCGGGTCACGCCGGAGAAGTATACCCTGGCGACCGAGCCGTTGATCGACCCTAAAACCGTCCCGGCGCTGGCCTCCCTGGAGAATGACCGGCGGGCGCTGGTCAAGAGTGTCATCCCGTCAGTGGTCAGCCTGCGCACCATGCGCAAGGTGGCGGTGCGCCGGGCTTATGGCCTTGATCCGTTCGAATTTTTCAATCGCAACCCGCGGCAGTTCCGCATCCCGAACGAGGAGGCGATGGTGCAAAACTCCCTCGGTTCCGGGGTGATCGTTTCCGAGGAGGGACACATCATCACCAACAACCACGTGGTCGACCAGGTGGATGAGATCGAGGTGCAGCTGCACGATGGCCGGACGAAACGGGCCCGCGTGGTCGGGGCTGATGCCCAGGCGGACCTCGCCGTTCTCAAAATCGATGAGCCGAATGTGAAGCCGCTGAAGTTTGGCGATTCCGATCTGGTGGAGACCGGCGACTACGTCCTCGCGGTGGGCAATCCCTTCGGTTTTGATGAAACGGTCACGGACGGGATCATCAGCTCAAAAGGGCGCCCAAATCGCGTGGATGGTTTCGGCGATTTCCTGCAGACGAACGCGGCCATCAATCCGGGCAACAGCGGCGGACCGCTCATCAATCTCCGCGGTGAAATCATCGGGGTTAACACCGCCATCATCTCCCGCAGCGGCGGTTCGCAGGGGATCGGGTTTGCCATCCCCTCGAACACGGTCAAAGCCGCGCTGGAGAGCCTGCTCAAGCAGGGCCGGATCATCCGCGGCTACCTCGGGATCCAGACCAACGTCACCCAGCAGCAGCAGTTCGACCGCGGCCAGGGTGGGGAAGGCGTGGTCGTGGGAGACGTGGTGCCCGGGTCGCCGGCAGCGGAGGCCGCCCTTCAGCCGGGCGACATCATCGTGAAGTTCGACGGTCATGAGGTGAAGACTTTCCCGGAGTTGCGTTCCCGGGTGTCGCAGGCGGAGTTGAACAAGGAGATCGAGCTGGAAATCATGCGCGGGGGCAAGGCGCGCACGGTGAAAACCACCATCCGTGAGCAGCCCGTCGATTACCTTTCCGCGGGTCGGGGCCCCGGGCCCAATCAGCCCCCGGCCGCTCCCGGAGACGAGGAGGAAGCGGAGCCCGCCGAGAACGCGCTCGCGGGCATCAAGGTCATTGAGCTGACGCCGCAGGTGGCGCGGCAGCTCGGAGTGCCCTCTTCCATCCGTGGCGTGGTGGTCGCCTCGGTGGACGCACGGGCCGGGCTGGAACTGCGCCAGGGCGACGTGATCGAGGAGATCAACCAGCAGCCGGTCACCGGCGTCGACGAATTCAACCAGGTCGTCTCCGGCCTGGAGGCGGACCGTCCCATTGTCCTATCCGTCAGCCGGGGTCGTAGCCGGTCCTTCATTGTCCTGCGCCGCAGATAGATATTCGCATTCTTGAGCACGCGAAAAAGCGCCCGTCCGCGATTCCTTTTTTGAATAATCCTCCCCACGGGAGGGTCTACCTCAACCAGTCATCAGACCAACTATGAAACGAATCCTGCTTGCTCTAACGGTCCTGTGCCTCCTCTTTTCCGCCTCCCGGCGGGCGGATGCCGAGGTTCAGGTTTCACTCGACTTCTTTTACGATAACCTCGGCGGCGGAAGCTGGATCGAGGTGGATAATTACGGCTATTGCTGGCAACCCGGCGTGGCCGTTTCCAGCAGCGGCTGGCGGCCTTATGCCGACGGCTATTGGGCCTACACCGATCTCGGCTGGACCTGGGTTTCCTACGAGGACTTCGGCTGGGCCACCTACCACTACGGCCGCTGGGCCGATCTCGATGGGCACGGCTGGGTCTGGGTTCCCGGTTACGATTGGGGTCCGGCCTGGGTTTCGTGGCGGACCGGCGGAGACTACGTGGGCTGGGCCCCGTTGCCGCCGGGCGGTGAGCCGATCTACGAGGGCCGGCCGATTGGCGGCCGGGTGGACGTCGAGTTCGATATCGGCCCGCTCTACTACAATTTCGTCGATATCCGCTACATCGGTGCGCCGGTCCTGCGCGAGCATATCTACGAGCCGCAGCGCAACATCACCATCATCAACAACACGGTCAACGTGACCAACATCACCTATAACAACTCGGTCGTTTACAATTACGGGCCGGAGTACGAGACCATGAGCCGCTATTCGGCGCGGCCCATCCAGCGCTTGAAACTGGAGCGCAAAAAGGACATGGATCCCGGCCAAGCCTTGCAGGCGGGCATGATGACCAAGGTGCAGGGCGACAAGCTTGTCGTGGGCGCCCCGAACAAACTGGGGAAGGCGAACCGGAAGATGGCGCCGAAGCAGATCAAGAACACCGTGAAAGAGCCCAAGCTCCAGCGCGGCTGGGCGGGGATCGATGACCAGAACGTGCGCAAGAAATTAAGGCAAAAGATGGAGAAAGAGGACTCCAAGAACATCCCTCCGCCCACGATCGAGCCGCGTGGCGGGGCTGACGCGCAGGTGGGCGCTTCACCGGGTGGCGTCGATGCGGGTGCTGACGCCTCCGCGGACGTGGCCAAACAGGGCAAAAAGAACAAACAGGAGAAGCAGGGCGGGAAAAACCGTGGCCGCAACGATGGCCCCCCGACCGGGGATGCGAGTGAGGCGCTGGACAGTTCCGCCGCGACCGAGGCTGACGCCAATGTAGGCGCGGGGCAGGGCAAGAAAGCCCGCAAAGCCGCGAAGCAGGAGGCCCTTGAAAACAAGCTCGGCCGCAAGGCCGGCGGGAACCAGGAAGAGCAATCCCAGTCCGGTGAAGAAAATCAATCAGTCAACAAGCCCGGCAAGAAGGCCCAGCGGCGTCTGCAGGGTCCTGAAGGCATCCCCGGCGAGGCCAACCAACCCTCGTTGAACGAGGCGCGGCCCATCCAGCCGCTGGAGCAGGGGAACCGCGGGCAGAAAAAGGCCCGTCGGCAGATGCAGGAATCCGCCGCGCCGATGAATCCCGACGGAGGCCTCCTCCAGGAGAGCAATGCCGGCCCCGGGGGCGGACCCTCCAACAAGGCGCAGCGTCGCATGGAGAGGCAGCAGCAGCAGCGCATCCAGCAGGTCCCGCAACGCCAGGTTCAGCCGCAGGGACAGCCCCAAGGACAGCAACAGGAAGAGCAGGGGCAGGGACGCGGAAAGAAGAAACAGCGCAAGCAACAGGAAGAGGAAGCTCTCTCCCTCCCCTGACCAGGCGCCAGTCTTTCAACGTGGCAATCGCAGCGGCCCCGGTTTTCCGGGGCCGTTTTGCTATGGCAACAGTTCGGCAATCTGGACCGCGTTCAAGGCCGCGCCCTTGAGCAGTTGGTCGCCCACGACCCAGAAGGCGAGGCCGTTCTCAAAGGCGCAATCGAGCCGGACCCGTCCGACCTGGCAGTTGTCGCGCCCGGCCACGGCCAGCGGGGTGGGATAACGCGCCGCCTGGGGTTCGTCCACCAGGTCAAGGCCGGGCGCCTTTCCCAGAATCTCGCGCGCCTGCTCCAGGGAAACGGTCCGCTCAAACTCCGCGCTGACCGCGACGGAATGAGCCCGGTAAACCGGCACGCGGACGCAGGTGACCGAGGCCTTGAAGTGGGGCAGATGCATGATGCGACGGCCTTCGCCCTGCATCTTCTGTTCCTCCTTCGTGTAACCGGTTTCGAGAAAGGAATCGACCTGTGGCAGGACATTGAAGGCAATGGGGTGGGGATAAACCTCGGGGACCGACGGGACGTTCCGGGCCGCATCCTCGCACCTGCCGCTGCAGCTCGGCAATGGCGCGCGCTCCGCTGCCGGAGACCGCCTGGTAACTCGAGGCGAAAATGCGCCGGACGCGAAACGCTCGGTGCAGAGGGTAAAGCGCCATCAGGGTGACCGCGGTGGTGCAATTGGGGTTCGCGATGATCCCCTTGTGCTGTTTGATGTCATCCCGGTTGATCTCGGGGATGACCAGCGGCACCGCGGGATCCATCCGGAAAGCCGAGGAATTGTCGATCACCACCGCGCCGGCGGCCTGCGCCACCGGGACATACTGGCGGGAGACCTCCCCGCCGGCGCTGAAGAAGGCGAGGTCAATTCCGGCAAAAGCCTTCTCGGAGAGGGGAACGACCTCCAGGTCCGTTCCGCGAAAGGGAAGGGTCTGGCCCGCCGAGCGGGATGAAGCCAGCAGGCGCAGGCTCGAAACGGGAAAATCACGGCGGTCGAGCACCGCCAGAAGTTCGCGCCCGACGGCGCCGGTCGCCCCGACCACGGCGATGTTATAGCTTTTCTCCATCAGGCGACGCAGTTTAACGTCCGTCCGGTTTCATGCAAACCACCCGTCTTCGCATCTCGGTCAAGAAACAGGAACTTGTCCTGAAACGCGGCCGCCGCACGTTGCGGCGTTATCCCGTTTCCACTTCCGCCTTTGGTCTGGGCACGGAAGAGGGAAGCCTGAAGACGCCCACCGGTCGGTTTCGCGTGGCCGAGAAGATCGGTGCCGGCGCGCCGGGCGGGACTGTTTTCAAAAGCCGGCGCCCGGTCGGAAAGCTGGGGGAAATGCCGGAAGACGAAGACATGGTGGTCTCGCGCATTCTCTGGCTGGAAGGGCTCGAGCGGGAGAATGCCAACACGCACGGGCGTTTTATCTACATCCACGGGACAAATCAGGAAAAAGCGATCGGCCGGCCGGCCAGCCACGGCTGCGTGCGCATGCGTAACGAGGACGTGGTGGAGCTCTTTGACCTGGTTCCGGAAGGAACTCCCGTCCGGATTGCCCTTTAGGCGCGTATTAGCCGGTGGGGCCAAAACCGACAGAAAAGCGTTGCGTCGGTCTGGCTCCACGCCTAAAAAGCGTCAGCAACCTGCTGGGAAAGGAGGCGAACTAATAATGAAATTTGTGAAAGCGATCATGATCGTGGCCATCGCGGCCAGTGCACTGACCCTCGGGGCGTGTGCGCAGAAGAAGGATACGATGTCGACGACGACAAGCACTTCCGCTTCGACCGGTTACTCGAAATAACTCGTGTGACCAGCCGGTAGAACCTTTAACCAGGGGCCAGGCCGTTCGCGGCCCTGGCCCCTTTTCTTTTCATCGCTCTCCGGGCGTTGTCGTCCGGAGCCGGACGTAGTATGGAAACCTCGTGCTCGAACTAGACGGCCAGGCGCTCGCCCTTTCTCAGATTGCCGCGGTCGCCCACGGCCCGGTCCCGCTCTCGATTGCCCCGGCCGCGCGGCGCCGCATCCTGGATTCGCGCGCGGTGGTGGAAAAAATCGTGGCGCGGAACGCCACCGTTTACGGGGTGAACACCGGGTTCGGGAAACTTTCCGAGATCCAGGTCAAACCGGAGGAGCTGCTCGACCTGCAGCGCAATCTCGTCCGCAGCCATGCCTGCGGAATCGGCACCCCTCTTTCCATTCCCGAAGTGCGCGCCATGATGCTGCTGCGGGCCAATGTGCTCACCCTCGGCTTCAGCGGCGTGCGGATGGAAATCATCGAGGCCCTCCTCGCGCTGCTCGATCGCGGCGTCACCCCGGTCGTTCCGGAGAAAGGTTCCGTCGGCGCCAGTGGCGACCTGGCCCCGCTGGCCCACCTGGCCCTGTCGCTCATCGGGGAGGGCGAATCGTTTTATCAAGGCGAGCGCCTTCCCGGAGGCGAGGCGCTGCGGCGGGCCGGTCTGGCCCCGGTGGAGCTGGCGGCCAAGGAAGGTCTCGCCCTGCTCAACGGAACTCAGGCCATGCATGCCGTGGGTGGCTTGTCTCTTTTTCGGGCCCTGCGCCTGACCCGCGTGGCCGACATGGCCGGGGCCATGTCGCTGGAATCGCTGAAGGGCACGCCGGCCGCTTTCGACGACCGGATTCAACAGGCTCGCCCGCACCCCGGCCAGGTGGCGGCTGCGGCGCATCTCCGCGAACTTCTCGAGGGGAGCGAGATTCGCGAGTCGCATCGGTCGGATGATCCCCGGGTGCAGGACGCCTACAGCCTGCGCTGCATGCCGCAGGTGCACGGCGCGGTCCGCGGGGCGCTGGCGCATTGCGAGGAGGTGCTCGCCCTCGAGTCGCGCTCGGCCACGGATAACCCCCTCGTTTTCCCGGCCGGGGAAGAGGTGATTTCCGGAGGCAATTTTCATGGCGCGCCGCTGGCGCTCGCTCTCGACTATGCCGCGATTGCCCTGACCGACCTGATGAGCATCAGCGAACGCCGAATTGAACGGCTCCTGAACCCCGACATGAACGAGGGTCTGCCCGCCTTCCTCGCGCGCTCACCCGGCCGGGAATCCGGATTTATGATTGCGCATGTGGCGGTGGCTTCCCTCCTGGCTGAGGCGCGCATCCTTTCGCACCCGGCCTCGGTGGATAGCGTGCCGACTTCCGCCGGGAAAGAAGACCATGTTTCCATGGGGATGACGGCCGCGCTGAAATTCCGGACGGTGGTGGAGAACGCCGAGCACGTTTTCGCGATCGAACTGCTGGTCGCCGCGGAAGGACTCGAGCATCGTCGTCCTCTCCGGGCCGGGCGTGGGGTTGAGCGGGCTCACGCCGTCGTGCGGAGCCTGGCCGCGCCCCTCACGGAAGATCGCGTCCTGGCCACCGATATCGCCGCGCTCGCGTCCGCGCTGCGTCATGGCAAATTCGATCATCATGAGCAGTGACAGGGTCATTCGGGCGCCGCGCGGCACCGGGATCAGTTGCAAGGGCTGGGTGCAGGAAGCGGCGCTGCGGATGTTGATGAACAATCTCGACCCGGAGGTCGCGGAAGAGCCCGGGCGCCTGATTGTCTATGGCGGCACCGGGCGGGCCGCGCGGAGCTGGGAGGCTTTTGACGCCCTCGTGGAGGCCTTGCGCGGGCTGGAGAACGACGAAACGCTCCTGGTGCAATCCGGGAAGCCGGTCGGCGTTTTCCGCACGCACACCGATGCCCCGCGCGTGCTCATCGCGAATTCCAACCTCGTCGGCCATTTTTCAAATTACCCCGAGTTCAACCGGCTCGAGCAGATGGGGCTGACCATGTACGGGCAGATGACGGCCGGTTCCTGGATTTACATCGGCTCACAGGGGATCGTGCAGGGGACGTTCGAGACTTTTGCCGAGGCGGGCCGGCGCCATTTCGGCGGCAGCCTGGCCGGCCGGTTGGTCGTCAGTGGCGGACTGGGCGGCATGGGCGGGGCGCAACCGCTCGCGGCCGCTCTGAACGGGGCCTGTTTCCTCGGGGTGGAGGTTGACCCGAGCCGGATCGAAAAGCGGCTGCGCAGCGGTTACTGCGACAAGATGGCGGACTCGCTGGATGAAGCCCTGCGTTTGCTGGAAGGGGCGAAAAAAGAGCGCCGGGCGCTTTCCGTGGGCCTGGTCGGCAACTGCGCCGAGGTGCTGCCCGAGCTGGTTCGTCGCGGGGTGACGCCCGATCTGCTGACCGACCAGACGAGCGCGCACGACGCGCTCAATGGATATGTTCCGCCGGGTTTGTCGCTGGAGAAAGCGTTCGACCTGCGCAAAGAGGACCCGGAGGAATATGTCCGCCGTTCCATGGAGGGGATGGCGACGCATGTGCGCGCCATGCTTGACCTGCAGAAGCGCGGGGCGATCACTTTCGATTACGGCAACAACATCCGCACGCAGGCGAAGAAGGCGGGCGTGGAAGATGCCTTTGCCATTCCCGGCTTTGTCCCGGAATACATCAGGCCGCTTTTCTGCGAAGGGAAAGGCCCGTTCCGCTGGGTCGCATTGAGCGGGGACCCCGCCGATATCGCGCGGACCGATGCGCTTGCGCTCGAGATGTTCCCCGAGAACGAAATTCTCGGCCGGTGGATGCGCCTGGCGCAGGAAAGAGTCCACTTCCAGGGTTTGCCCGCCCGGATCTGCTGGCTCGGCTACGGGGAACGCGCACGCTTCGGCCTGGCTATGAACGACCTGGTGCGTCGCGGCGAGGTCAAGGCGCCGATCGTGATTGGACGCGATCATCTCGACACCGGCTCGGTTGCCTCTCCCTTTCGTGAGACGGAAGGGATGCTCGATGGCAGCGACGCCATTGCGGACTGGCCGCTTTTGAACGCGCTCGTGAACACGGCCGCGGGCGCTTCCTGGATTTCGATTCACAACGGCGGCGGCGTCGGGATTGGATATTCACAGCATGCCGGCATGGTCGTGGTGGCCGATGGCAGCGACGAGGCGGCGCGCCGTCTTGAACGGGTTCTGACCAGCGACCCCGGGATGGGCGTGATCCGGCATGCCGATGCGGGCTACACTCGCGCCATTCGTTTTGCGCAGGAAAGCGGCGTCAGGGTGCCGATGAAACCCCAGGCAAGAGATTGAAGGACGATCCAAACTGGCCGAGAGCCTCGGCGTGGCTGGCGGGTGAGGGCAACGCCGGCGCCAGCGCGCCCTCCCTTGTTCTTCTGGGCGTGCCCACCAATACTTCCCTGACGCCGGGCCGTTGCGACCTGGCGCCGCGTGCCATTCGGGCGGCGCTCTCGCGCTACAGCACTTATGATCTCGACCATGATGTCGACCTCGCGCGTCTCGGCGTCCGGGATGCGGGTGACCTTCCGGCGCCCGCCGATCTTGCGCGTGACCTCGATGATACGGCCGCGCGCATCCGCGACGCGATCGGACCGGCCACCGGCGCGCTTCTCGGCGGCGATAACGCGCTGACGCGGCCCGGCGTTCATGCCCTTGCGCCTGACCTCGCGGACTGCGCCCTGCTCACCTTCGATGCGCATCACGATTTGCGGGACCTTCAGGACGGTTTGCACAATGGAAATCCCGTGCGCGCCTTGTTGCAGGATGGACTGCCCGGCTCGCAGATCGTCCAGGTCGGCGTGCAACCCTTTGCCAATTCGCCCGCCTACGCGGCCGTGGCTCGCGCCGCCGGGATCACTGTGATCTCCGCCGACGCGGTCCACGCCAGCGGCATCGAGATGGTGGTGACGAAAGCGCTGGCTCACCTCGCCAAGGGGGGGCGCCGGATCTATGTCGACCTGGATGTGGACGTGCTCGATCGGGCCTTTGCCCCCGCCTGCCCGGGGGCCCGCCCCGGCGGCCTGACCCCGGCGATGATGCGGCAGGCGGCGTATCTCTGCGGCGCGCATCCGGCAGTCAGGATGATCGATTTCGTGGAGATTGATCCCGAGCGCGACCTGGCGGACGTCACCGTGCTGGCGGCGGCCTCTTTTCTCCTCGCGTTTGCCAGTGGACTGGCGCGACGCCCGCGTTCGTGATGTCTGCCACCGCTCTCATCCGCATTGGTCAGCTTGTGACCGTGGCCGGTCCGCCGCAGCCCCGCACCGGCCCGGCGATGCGCGACCTGGGAATGATTCGAAATGGCGGCCTTCTCATCCGGAACGGACGAATTGAGCGGACTGGCCCATCCGATGAGATCGCTGCGGCCGCGGAGGAATTGGGCGCCGAGATCGTTGATGCCGAGGAAGGCGTGGTCCTGCCCGGTTTTGTCGATGCCCACGCGCATCCTGTTTTCGGCGGGCAGCGCCTGGAAGAATTTGAACAGCGGGCCGCAGGGGCAAGCTATGAGGAAATTGCCGCGAGCGGCGGCGGCATCCGCTCCACGGTGAAGCAGACACGCGCCGCCACGGAGGAGGAGCTGTTGGCGCAGGCGCGCAAACATGCGGGCTGGTTCCTCCAGGGGGGCACGACCACCGTGGAAGCCAAATCCGGTTACGGACTTTCCCTGGAGGCGGAGCTCAAGATTTTGCGGGTCATCCGCGCCCTGAACCAGGAATCCGACCTCGAGTTCGTCCCCACGTTCCTGGGAGCGCATGCGGTCCCCGATGAGTTTCGTGGGACGCCGGAGCGTTACGTGGAACTGATCACGGAGGAAATGCTGCCGGCGGTGGCGGCGGAACACCTCGCCGAGTACTGCGACGCCTTCTGCGAAGCCGGCTACTTTGATTTGGCCACGACCCGGCGCGTTCTCCAGCGCGCCAGAGACCTTGGCCTTGGTTTGCGTCTCCACGCCGACCAGCTCACTGACAGCGGGGGGGCGCGGCTGGCGGCGGAATTGCGGACGCAGACGGCGGATCACCTCGAGCAGACGGAAATCGACGGGATCCGAGCCCTCGCGGCGGCCGGCGTGCAGCCGGTCCTTCTTCCCGGGTCGGTCTATGCTCTTTCCAAAACGCGCTATCCGCGGGCCCGGGCCATGATCGAGGAGGGGCTCGCGGTTGTCCTGGCGACCGATTTCAATCCCGGATCTTCGCCGACGACCTCGATGCCGATGGTCATGTCGCTTGCGGTGACGCAAATGAAGATGCTGCCGGCGGAAGCCCTCGTCGCCGCCACCATCAACGCGGCCTGGAGCCTGCAGCGGGGCGACCGGCTCGGCTCCCTGGAACCGGGAAAGCAGGCCGATTTCACCCTCTTCGAGTGCGCTGACTACCGCGAGATCATCTATTACTTCGGCACTTCGTTCACCCGCGCCGTTTTCAAGCAAGGCCAGCGGGTCTTTGCCGCCTGAGGAGGGCCAGGGCGGGACGCTTATTTGCACCACGCCACAGGCGCCCGTAACGTCGGGGTCACATGAAGGTAGAGCTGGAAAGACAGGCGGATTCCACGGCAACGCTGCGCATCGAATTGGGGCCGGACCAGGTCTCAAAGGAGTGGGACGCCATCACGAACTCATTTGCCAAACACGCCCGCATTCCCGGTTATCGCCCGGGGAAGGCGCCGAAACGCGTGATCGAGGCCAAGTTTCGCAAAGAGATCCAGGATGAGCTGACCCAGAAACTGGTTTCCCGCAGCTATCACGAGGCCGTCGAGCGTGAGCGCCTCCGGGTTGTTTCCCTGACCAACGTCGATGATGTCGTCTTCGGCGACGACCGCTCCATGCGCTTTCGCGCGACCGTCGTGACCGCCCCGGAATTCGAACTGCCGGATTACAAGAATCTGAAGGTCGAGATGCCGGACACCGCCGTGACCCCGGCGGAGATCGACGAGGCGGTCGAGCGGCTGCGCGAGCAGGCGGCCGATTTCGTTGATGCGCCCGAGCGGCCCCTGCAGATGGGCGACTTTGTCGTCATCGATTTTGAGGGCTCGGTTGAGGGCAAGCCGGTCGCCGAGATTGCGCCGGACTCGAGCCGGAATCTCCAGGGCGGCAAAAAATTCTGGCTGCATCTCGCGCCCGAAAATTTCCTGCCCGGCTTTTGCGAGAAACTGGTGGGCAAGGCCAAAGGCGAGACCACTCTGGTGCAGGTCGATTTTCCCGCGGATTTCCCGGTGGCGGCACTCGCCGGCCGGCGGGCGGATTACGCCGTGACGATCAACGAGGTCAAGGACCGTGTGCTCCCGCCGCTGGATGACGAACTGGCGGCCAAGATCGTGCCGGGGAAGAATTTGGAAGAGCTCCGGCACATGATGGAGCACAATCTCGAGCACGAGAAGGAGCATGCCGCGGAGAGGGCCAGGGAGAGCCAGATCGTCGAGCAGCTCCAGGCCGCGGTGCAATTCGAGCTGCCGCCGCCGCTCCTCCGGCAGGAAACCCGGCGCGCCCTCGGCGAGCTGGTGCGGCGGAACCGGGAGCGCGGGGTGCCCGATGACATCCTGAAGAACAAGGAGAAGGAACTCGTGGAAGGGGCCGGCGGCCTGGCGGCCCATCGGCTCAAGACCAATTTCATCCTGCACCGGATCGCCGAGCAGGAGAAAATTTCCGTGACCCGCCAGGAGGTCGACGAACGTATTGGAGAGGAGGCGCAGCGTTACAACCTGACTCCCGAAAAGATGAGAAAAGAGCTGGAGGAACACGGCGGGCTCGACGGTCTGGCCGAGGAAGTGCTTCTGGGTAAGACTCTTGCTTTCCTGAAGGCCAATGTTAGCGTCGAGCGGGCCTCGGGAACGACGGCTGAAAGCGACGCGACCGACCAAAAATGATGACCAACATGAATCAGAACCGTTCGCAATCCGTGCTTATCCCGATGGTGGTGGAGCAGACCGGGCGCGGCGAGCGCAGCTACGACATCTACTCGCGGCTCCTGAAGGATCGCATCGTCTTCATCGGCACGCCGATCGACGATCACATCGCCAACCTTGTCATCGCGCAGCTGCTCTTCCTGCAAATGGAGGACGCCAAGAAGGACATCAATCTCTACATCAATTCGCCGGGCGGCTCCGTCACCGCCGGGCTCGCCATTTACGACACGATGCAGTTCCTCACCTGCGACGTGACCACCTACTGCCTCGGCATGGCGGCCAGCATGGGCGCGGTTCTGCTTTGCGCCGGGACCAAGGGCAAACGCTATGCCCTGCCGAATTCGGACATCATGATTCACCAGGTTTCCGGCGGCGCGCAGGGCCAGGCCAGCGACGTCGAGCGCACGGTCGAATACATGTTCAAGCTCAAGAAGCGGCTGATCCGCATCATCTCCCAGCACACCGGGCAGCCGGAGGAGAAGGTGAAACACGACTCCGATCGCGATTATTACATGTCGGCCGCGGAAGCGAAGGATTACGGCCTCGTTGACGAGGTGATTCAGTCCCGCAAGGAGGTCAAGCTGGCCGACGGGGCCAATGCCCCGGGGGACCGCTCCACCGCCGTGGCTGAGGCGGCCCTGCCGAGAAAAGTCGAGGAATAGAAACTGCTTTCCAAGGCCCGATATGGCGCGCGCTTCCAACCTCACCATGTGCTCCTTCTGTGGCAAAAGCCACGCGGAGGTCCGGAAGCTCATCGCCGGTCCCGGGGTCTACATTTGCGACAGTTGCATCAACGTCTGCAAAGGCATCCTCGACAAGGAGCTGAACGAGGACGCCCGCCGGCAATCCTCCAACATCCGCGTGCCGAAACCGGCGGATATCCGGCAGTCGCTCGACGATTACGTCATCGGGCAGGACACCGCCAAAAAGACGCTCTCGGTCGCGGTCCACAACCATTACAAGCGGATCCTCCAAACCACTTCGCCCGCGGACGCTTCCGCCGCCTTCCAGCCTGATCCTTTCGCCGACGTCGAGATCGAGAAGAGCAATATCCTGCTGATCGGGCCGACCGGCTCCGGCAAGACGCTTCTGGCCAAGACGCTGGCCAGCATTCTCGATGTGCCATTTTGCATCGCCGACGCCACCACCCTGACCGAGGCCGGTTACGTGGGCGAGGATGTGGAAAACATCGTGCTGCGCCTGCTCCAGAACGCCGATTACGACGTGAAACGCGCCGAGATCGGCATCGTCTACATCGACGAGATCGACAAGATCGGGCGCAAGACCGACAACGTCAGCATCACGCGCGACGTTTCCGGCGAAGGCGTGCAGCAGGCGCTGTTGAAGATTCTCGAGGGCAGCACCTGCAACGTGCCGCCGCAGGGCGGCCGCAAGCATCCGCACCAGGAATATATCCAGGTGAACACCGAGAAGATTCTCTTCATCTGCGGCGGCGCCTTTGTTGGCCTCGACAAAATCGTGCAGAAACGCGTCGGCAACAAAACGATGGGTTTCGGCAGCATGGGGGTGGAGGCGGAGGACGAGCTGGCCCGGCAGGCCGTGCGCCAGGTGGAACCGGAAGACCTGCTCGGTTTCGGCATGATTCCCGAGTTCATCGGGCGTCTCCCGGTGGTGACCGCGCTCGATGCCCTGACCGAGGATGAGATGCTGGCCATCCTGACCGAGACCGAAGAACGCGATGGTGAAACAGTATACCAAGCTCTTTGCCATGGAAGGCGTGCGCCTGACCGTGACCAAGGATGCCCTGCGGGCGCTGGCCGCGCAGGCCGTGACCAAGGGCACCGGGGCGCGCGCGCTCCGTTCCATGCTCGAGCGCCTCATGCTCGACATTATGTATGACGTGCCGAGCCGCGAGGATATCGCCGAGGTCACGATCAATCGCGCCGTGGTGGATGGGAAAAAGCTCCCTCTCATCCGCAAGAAGCAGGACAAGGACGCCGCCTGAGGCCGCGCCGGTTTGCCGGCGGCGCTGATCGCGCGATTTTCCGCCAGCCCTGCGCTACGGTTGCCGGGTGAAATCCATGCGGGTCATCGTGATCAACACCGGGACGGAGATCCTTCTCGGTGATGTCATCAACACCCACCTGGCCTACCTGGCCCGGCAGTTCCTGCCGTTTGGCGTCCGCCTCGAGCGCCAGCTGACCATCCCGGACGGCACGGCCATCGCGGTGGCCCTGGGCGAGGCTTTTGCCGTGGCCGATCTTGTCCTGGTCACGGGCGGCCTCGGACCGACCACGGATGATGTGACGCGCGAGATCGTGGCTTCGCTCCTGGAACTTCCCCTTCAGCCTGACGCCGGGGTGATGGCGGCGATCGAGGCCCGGGCACGGCTGCGCCGGTTTCCTGTGACCGATCGGATGCGCCGTCAGGCGCTCGTGCCGGCGGGCGCCCGCGTTCTGCCCAACCATAATGGGACCGCGCCCGGGCTTTATTTTCCTCCGGGGTTGAAACCGGATGGCTCCCTGCCGCACCTGTTTCTTCTGCCGGGACCGCCGCGTGAGCTTTACCCGATGTTCGAGGCCTCGGCCCTCCCGCTCTTGCGCGAAATCATCCCGGTTGATCCGGACTTTGCCTGTCGCACCCTGTTCCTGAGCGGGATCGGCGAGTCGCTGGTGGAGGAAGCGGTGGGGGAGGAGTTGCTTGCCACCGGCGAGATCGAGCTGGGCTATTGCGCGCGGCCCGGACAGGTGGACGTCCGCCTTATCGGCGGTCGCGGGCCGGTGGCCAAAGCCGAAAAACTGATCCGGGAGAAGCTGGGTCGCCACGTTTTTTCCGCGGCGGAAGAATCGCTCGAGCAGGTGGTGGTCGCGCTCCTGCAGAAACGCGGCGAGACCCTGGCGCTGGCGGAATCGTGCACCGGTGGTCTGCTGGCGCATCGGGTGACGAATGTCCCGGGCGCTTCCGCCGTTTTCCTGGCGGGTTACGTGACCTATGCCAATGAAGCCAAGACGGATCTTTGCGGTGTGCCCGCCGGTTTGATCGAGCAGCAGGGCGCCGTCAGCGAGGAAGTCGCGCGGGCCATGGCGGAAGGCGCGCGGCAACGGGCGGGCTCGACCTGGGCGCTGGCCATCACGGGGATCGCCGGCCCCGGCGGGGGCACGGCGGCAAAGCCGGTTGGGACCGTCTTCATCGCCCTCGCTGCCGCGGGCGGCAGCAGCGTGAACGGCTATAATTTTGCGGGAGACCGGGAGAGCTTCAAGCAACTGGCCACGCAGACCGCGCTGAATCTGCTCTGGCGGGCCTTGCAGCCTTAAGACGCTCCCTCAGGGAACCACCGAGACCGGGGTGCCGATCTTGACCCGGTTAAAAAACATCTCGGCGGCCTGCGGCGGCATGCGGATGCAGCCGTGCGAGGCGGGGTAGCCGGGCAAAATTCCCACGTGCATGCCCACGCCATCACCGGTCAGGCGCATGAACCATTTCATGGGCGCGCCGACAAAGTGCGTCCCGCTCGGGGCCGAGTCGATCCGGACGCTGACGCCCGCGCGAACGATGCGTCCCTTCGAGTCACGGAAATCGCCGTAGAGATTGGAGGCGTGGTTCTTGTCCTTCTCCATGATCTTGAAGGTGCCGGTGGGCGTGAGACCGGTCCGTTTCCCCGAGGAGATGGGTGAATCGATGACCACGGCGTCGCCGACGCGCAACTGCGCGCGTTGCCCGGAAAGGGAGATGAGAACGTTGGTGGTGGCGGAGTTGGCCTCAGGCAGCAGACTTTCATTGATGGAAATGGGATCCTGTTTCCGGATCAGCTCGCTCGCTTTCCGCATCGGGCGGGGCCGGGTCGGCCGCGCGGCGATACGGGGCGCCGGGGTGGGCGTCCGCTTTTGATATTTTTGGTTGAACGGCGCGCGCGTCTGGCTCCAGCCCGGCTGGCTGCCGAGGGACAGGGCCAGGAGCAGGAAAGCGAGGGGAAACAGGCGAGATTTCATTCGCGGGCGTAGGTATCGGTGCGCTTCAGCCAGCCGGCCAGCCAGCGCGCTTCGTTCCGTTCAGATGGTGAATTCTTCACGCGCTGCGTCAAGACCGCTTTCGCGGCCCGGGAAAACTCGGGCAGCGGCGGTTTGTCTTCGCGCATGGCGGCCAGGACCTGCAGCAGCCCCCAGCCTTCACCCCGGTAACGCTCGGTCGATTTCACCCCTTCGCCCTTGAAATTCACATAGTCGATCAGGGCGTAGCATCCCTGCGCCGAGGCGCCGACCCGTTCGAAGTTTTGCCGGATGGCGGCATGCTCGGAGGAAGGGGCCGCCTGCAGCATCTTGGGCAGGGCTTGCTCCAGCCGCTGCACGAGAAACCGGGCCTGCAGGTCGATCTGGTCGGCCAGGAACTGGCGGAGCGCCTTCATCCGCGACGAATCCCGCTCGCGCAGGAACTCGGCCCGCGTCGCCCAGGGGCAGGGGGGAACCGGGTGGCCGGCAAGGAAGGAAGGGAGGGTGACGCCTTCCCGGCGCGCGAAAGCCACCAGTTTGGGAAAACTTTCGTCGAAAGGCCCCTCCACCCCGGCCGGGTACCAGATGAAATGGCCAATCCCGAGGGAGGCGAAATTTTCGCCCACGTTCCAGGAGGTGAGGCCGCTGACGGTGCCGCCACACTCGTTTTGCCAGATTTTTTTGCCGATCCGGCGGGCCTCGGCCGGGGTGAGATCGACGCCGGCCGCGGGGCCGGCCGGGAGGGCGAGAAAGAGGAGGGCCAGGAGGAGGGTCCACCTTGACGCCCCGCGGTTCCCCGCTAGCGTGATTTTCCCGAGCGGCCGCATGGCGCGGTCCTTGGTTACCTGGTAAAAATTATGCATCGTTTCGCTCTTTGTTTAACCGTCTGTCTCCTGGCTCTTCCCGCTTTCGCCCAGAACCGGCCAAACCTGAAAGACCAGAAGGATAAGGTGAGCTATAGCATTGGCCTCGATATCGGCGCCACCTTTAAGAAGCAGAACATGGACATCAACCCGGATATCCTCTCGGCCGGCCTGAAGGATGCCATGACCGGGGCCGACCCTCTCATGAACGAGCAGCAGATGCAGGAAGTGCTGATGGCCTTCTCGAAGGAGATGCGTGACAAACAAATGGTCGCGGCCAAGGAAGCAGCCGGCAAAAACACCGCCGCGGGAGAGAAGTTCCTGGCGGAGAACAAGGCCAAGCCGGGAGTGAAAACCACGGCGAGCGGGCTGCAATACAAGGTGATCCAGGAGGGATCGGGACCGATGCCGAAGGAATCCGACGTAGTCGTGACCCATTACCGCGGGCGGTTGCTCGACGGCAAGGAGTTCGACAGCTCCTACAAGCGCAACGAACCGGCCACCTTCCCGGTCAACGGCGTGATCAAGGGCTGGACCGAGGCGTTGCAGCTGATGAAGGTCGGCTCAAAGTATGAACTCTACATTCCCGCCAGCCTGGCCTACGGCGAGCGCGGCGCCGGGCAGGATATCGGCCCGAATGAGACCCTGATTTTCGAGGTGGAGTTGAAGGACATCAAGAAGCCGGAAGCTGCCGCCACTTCTGCCGGCAGTCCCGCAGCCGCGGCGGCCCCGAGCCCGGCAGCCAAGGCCTCACCGAAGAAATAACCGGGGCACCGGTTCAACTCGCCGGGGAATCGGCGGGCGCTTCCCACGGGAGACGGGGCGCGTCGCCCCAGAGGTCTTCCAGGCTGTAGAACTCACGTTTCTCGCTGTGGAAAATGTGCACGATCACCTGCATGTAATCGAGCACGAGCCAATGGCTGGCCGGAAACCCGTCCACCGCCGCGGCCCGGGTCTGATGGTCGGTTTTCAACCGGCCCTCGATCTCTCCCGCGATGGCCTTGAGATGAGGCTCCGAGGTGCCTGAGCAGATCACGAAAAAATCCGTGAAGGTCGAGATATCGCGCAGATCAAGCACGACGATCTGTTCCGCTTTCTTGTCGGCGGCATATTCCGCGCACAACCTGGCTAATGATTCGGCGGTGATGTGAGTGGTGCCTGGTATAGGTTATGTCGCCGAATGATTTCCTCCACCGGCGGCGGTACGAGATAACGAATGGAACGGCCTTGCGCAACCCTGTTTCGGATTTCGGTCGCGGAGATGTCGATCCGCCGGTCGACCGAAGGGAAGGGGAGGGCATCCTGCCCCGGGCCGCGGCGCAGGACGATGAATTGCACCGCCTTCTTCAATTCCTCGAAACGGTGCCAGGTGGAGAGCCGCGGAAGATTGTCCTCCCCCACGCAATAGAAAAACTCCGCCTCGGGCCAGTCGCCCCGCATGCTCTCGATCGTCTCGATCGCATAGGAAGGCGCGGGACGTTGCAATTCGCGCTCGTCCAGGCAGAAGCGCTCCTCGCCACCGAGGGCAGCCCGGATCATCTCGACCCGCTGCGCGCCGTCGGCCACGGGCCCACCCGTTTTGTGCGGGGAGGCCGCCGCCGGGACGAAAAGCATTTCGTCCAGCTCGAAACTTTCCAGGACGGCCCGGGCCAGGAGCAGATGCCCGTGATGAATCGGGTCAAACGTGCCCCCGTAAATTCCAATTTTGCTCAAGTCTTTCTTTTCGCGGCTAATCACCGCTAAGTAGCACCGAGCGTATGGGGAGCGATTCTCTTGGTCAACTGATCCTTGCCGGTGTGCCCGGGCCCGAACTGGACCCGGAAACGGCCGCGCTTTTCCGCCGGGTGAAGCCCGGCGCCTTTATTCTTTTCGGGCGCAATATCCAGACGCCGGAACAGTTGCGGAAGCTGATCGATGACCTGCGCGACCTGAGCGAGGTGGAGCCGATCGTCACGATCGACCAGGAAGGCGGCCGGGTTTCGCGGCTCCGTCTGCTCGGGAACGAACCGCCGAACGCCCAGCAGTTGCGCGACAAGGGCGAGGTCGGGCTGGTCCGCCGGCATGGCGACATCACCGGCCGGCTGCTCCGGCTTTTCGGGTTTAATCTCGATCTCTGCCCGGTCCTCGACATTTCCTTCGACGACGAGGCGGACAATTCCCTGCGGGGCCGCTGTTACGGCCGCGATCCCGATGAAGTGGTGCGGCTGGCGGGCGCGTTCAATGCCGGGATGCGCGGGCAGGGGATCGCGAGCTGCGGCAAACATTTTCCCGGTTATTCCGCGGCCACGCTCGACGCGCACCACGACCTGCCCAGGATCGATCGCACCCGCGAGGAACTGGAGCGGGACGAGCTGCAGGTCTTTCGCCGGCTGGCGGGCGAGATGGACAGCATGATGATCTGTCACGGGTGGTATCCCTGTTTTGACGCCGCGAAACGGCCGGCATCCCTTTCCCGGACGATTGTCACCGACCTGCTCCGGCGCGAAATGGGTTTTGCCGGGCTGATCATGACCGACGACCTCGACATGGGGGCGATCCTGAATGAGTTCAGCCTCGAGGAGACGATCCGCCTGGTGATCGCGGCGGGGAACGACCTGGCGATGATTTGCCATCGGGTCCCGGAAATTGAGGCGGTCGCCCGGGTGCTCGAAAGCCTGCCGGTCGACGCAGATCGCGGGAGCCCTGGAGAGGGTGGCGGCATTCAAGGAGCGGCTGGCCCCGCCCGCGCCGTTTTCCGTGGAGGCTTTCCGCGCGGTCGACGCCGAGATCTGGGACCTGCGCGTCGCCGTCCTGGGCGAAGAGCAGGCGGCGCAACGCTCGCCGGAGGATGGGAAGCGTTCGCCGGTGGAACTCTATTAGGAGGGCCTCATCCCGCCGCGGCGGCGGTTGACGATGCTGCACAGAGCCCATAACATCCGCCCGTGTTAGCGGAATTGGAACAGCTGCTCGTCCTGCAGGACAGGCAGCAAAAGATCCGGCATATCCAGGCCGAGGCCCGGACCATTCCGCTGCAACGCAAGCAGCTCGAAGGGCAGGCGACCGCGGCCGCGGCGGAATTTGAGGCGGCGCGTCAGCGTCTGCGCCAGCTGGAAGTCGATCGCAAGAAACTGGAGCTGGATGTGGGCACCCGGCAGGACAGCATCGCGAAGTTGCGCACCCAGCAGTACGAGACGCGCAAGAACGAGGAGTTCCAGGCGATGGGGAACGAGATCCAGCGATACGAGAAGGAAATTTCCCAGCTGGAAGACCAGGAACTGGAGCTGATGGAACGCGCCGACAAGCTCAAGGTGGAGGTGGCGGCGGAGGAGAAGAAGGCGGCCGCGGCGCGCGAATCAATTGATCGGCAGCTGGTCGACCTGGAGGAAAAGGCAAAGGTTTTGGAGGGCCGGTTGCAGGGTCTCTCAAAAGAGCGCGAGGAAATCGCCGGCCGGATCGATGAGGACACCCTGGGAACGTTTGACCGTCTTTTCGCGAGCAAGGGCGACGCGGCCATCGTGGCGCTCGAGCATGAAGTCTGCACCGGCTGCCACATGAAGGTGACCACGCAGACCGCGGTGCGGGCGAAGGGCGGACGGGAAATTGTGCACTGCGAACAGTGCGGCCGGATCCTTTTCGCCGCGGAGTAGGGCTGCGGCCGGCGTCGTCAGACGTTGAAGCGGAACTCAACCACGTCGCCGTCCTTGACCACGTATTCCTTCCCCTCGATGCGAAGCTTGCCCGCTTCCCGGGCGCGGGCCTGTGAGCCCAGGGCGACCAGATCGTCGAAGTGGACCACTTCGGCGGCGATGAAGCCCCGCTCAAAGTCCGAGTGAATCACGCCCGCGGCCGCGGGCGCCTTGTCGCCGTCGCGAATGGTCCAGGCGCGCGTTTCCTTCTCGCCCGTGGTGAGATAGGTCCGGAGCCCCAGGAGATGATAAACGGAACGGATAAGGGCGTTCACCCCGCTCCCCTCGACCCCCAGATCGCGCAGGAATTCCGCGGCTTCCGCTTCGCTCAGGTCGACCAGTTCGCTCTCGATCTGCGCGCTGATCACGACGGCCTCGGTGGCGAAGTGGCTTCGCGCATACTCTTCCACCGCCCGGACGTGCCGGGCCGCGGCGGTGTCTGCATCGGGCTGCTTGAGCGCCGCGAGGTCCGCTTCGCCGACGTTGCAGGCGAAGAGGGTCGGTTTCGAGGTGAGCAGGAAAAATTCGCGCGCCAGTTCCTTTTCGTCGTCGCCCAGGGCCGCCGTCACGGCCGGTTTCCCGGCATCGAGATGGGGCAGCAGCTTTTCGATCACCGCGGTCTCGGCTTTCGCGGTCTTGTTTCCGGCCCGGACTTCCTTCTGGAGACGGTCACGCCGCTTCTGCAGCGCAGCCAGGTCAGCCAGGATGAGCTCGGTGTTGATCACTTCGATGTCTCGCACGGGGTCGATCGAGCCGCTGACGTGGTGAATGTCGCCGCTCTCGAAGCAACGCACCACCTGCACGATGGCGTTGACCTCGCGGATGTGGCTGAGGAACTGGTTCCCCAGGCCTTCGCCCGCGCTCGCGCCCTTCACCAGGCCGGCGATATCGACGAACTCGATCGCAGCCGGCACCGTCTTCTCCGATTTCGAAAGTTCCGAGAGCTTTCCCAGGCGATGGTCGGGCACGGTCACCACCCCGACGTTGGGATCGATGGTGCAGAAGGGATAGTTGGCCGCCTGCGCCTTGCGGGTGCGGGTGACGGCATTGAAAAGGGTCGATTTACCGACGTTCGGGAGTCCAACAATTCCAGCGCTGAGCATAAAGAGATAAAGGAAGGCTGACGGGGAAGAACGCGGCCCGGATGGCCCTGTGAACTTCTGAATCCGATTAGAAATCGGGCCGGCGAGATTCGAACTCGCGACCTCTTGAACCCCATTCAAGCGCACTACCAAGCTGTGCTACGGCCCGTTTTCGGGGCCGGAATATTCACCGACCCGGCGGATGTGGCCAGCGTCTTTTTTCGGCGCAGGGCCGGCCGAGCATGGGGTCGTGCTGTTCGGGGCCCCCGGGTGGACGTTCCGCGGGTCGCCGCGGTTTTTCTCTCGTTTGCGGGGCTTCTTTTTTGCAGACTCCGCCCTGTCCCCTATGAAAAGCGAATCTGAAGTGATTGGTCTCGAGCCCGGGTTGAGCGCGGATGAAGCCGCGGCGCGCTTCCAGGCTTTGCAGGCGAGACTGGTGCCGCTCTGGCGCTCGATTGAGTCGTTCAACCAGGACGAACAGACCATCGTGGTGGTCCCGTCCATGACCGTGGACATGAGCGCGACCGGGGCGGTGGTGCAGGCTTACGAGGAACGTTTTCTTTTTCTGCTTCTGCTGTTGGCCCAGCCGCGCGCCCGCATGATCTATGTCACGTCACAGGGAGTACATCCGAGCGTGATTGAGTACTATCTCGATCTGCTCCCGAGCGTGATCCCGAGCCACGCGGCCCGGCGGCTGACGCTGCTCGCGCCGCACGACGACTCGAGCGCGCCGCTCAGCCTCAAACTCCTGGAACGGCCGCGGATGATTGAGCAAATCCGGGCGCTCATTCCCGACCGGGACCGGGCTCACCTCATTTGTTACAACACCACCTTCCTGGAACGAAACCTGGCGCTCCGCCTGGATATTCCCCTCTATGGGGCTGATCCGCGATTTCTGGAATTGGGTACCAAGACCGGTTGCCGGCAGCTTTTTGCGCGGGCCGGCGTGCAGCATCCCCTCGGCGTGGAGAATCTGCACAGCCTGGACGAGGTCACCAAGGCCCTGACCCGAATCCATGCCGAGCGGCCCTCGATGAAAGCGGCGGTGGTGAAACTAAACGAAGGCGTCTCCGGCGAGGGCAACGCGATCGTCGACCTGGAGGGCGTTTCCGCCGGGAGCGGGGAGACGCTGGCGGACCGCGTTCAGGCGATGCGGTTCGAGCACCCGGCGATGACCCTGGAGCAATACGCAGGCAAGTTTGTCGAACGCGGCGGCATCGTGGAGGAACGCGTCGGCCTCGGTGCGCACGATGTGCGCAGTCCCAGCGTGCAGATGCGCGTTACCCCGCTGGGTCGGGTTGAGCTGCTCTCCACGCACGACCAGATGCTGGGCGGACGGAGTGGTCAAAGTTATCTTGGGTGCATCTTTCCGGCCGACCCGGCCTATGCCACCGCGATCAGCCGGGAGGCGCTCAAGGTGGGCGAACTGCTCCGCGATGCCGGTGTGATCGGCCGCTTTGCCATCGATTTCGTCGTAGTCCGGGCAACACCGGAGGCTGCCTGGGAGCCGTTTGCCATCGAGGTGAACCTGCGCAAGGGCGGGACAACGCATCCTTTTCTCACCCTGCAGTTCCTCACCGGCGGGGCCTACGACTGGACGGCCTCGCGCTTCAACGCGCCGAACGACCAGGACAAATTCCTCGTCGCCAGCGACCATGTGGAATCGCCGATGTATCGCGGGTTCACTCCGGACGATCTCTTTGACCTTGTCGTCCGCCGGGGCCTGCACTTCGGGCAGGTGCGCCAGACCGGCGTGGTCTTTCACATGTTGAGCGCGTTGGGCAGTGCCGGGCGGCTGGGCATGACCGCGGTCGGCAACACGGCGGAGGAAGCCTCCGAGATCTTCGCGCGGGCCAAGGCTGTGCTTGATGAGGAAGCGCGCCTCGATTCCCTGCAAACTTGAGGCACTTCGGCCGTTCGACGGTCGCCGGACTCAGAGATCCCGTAGCGCCTGGCCAAGGGCAACCTGAATGCGCGTGGCCTCGGTTCCGCCGAGATCCGCGCTGATTGCTTCAAGGCGATGGACGAGGTCGGCCACCTCCCGGCGTTCGTAAGGCCCGCCGGCCGCCGCGCAGAAATGGGTGCGGCAGCCAAAAGGACGCGCCTCGTAGATCAGACAACCGCCCCGGGTCCCGTCGAACAGCGGGCAGGCGCCGTCCGGCTTCTCCGGGAGATTTTTTCGTCCCGAGGCGCGCCAGGCCAATGCAGCCACGAGGGCCTCGGCCCGCGTCAGGAAGGGGGTGCGTCCCGTCAGCTTGAACTGGCAGCACTCGGTCTGCCGCGTGCACTGCCGCGCCACCGGGCGGTCCGCCAGTTCGCGGTAAACCTGCCGCACTTTGTCGGCGGCGTTCGCTTCTTCAGGGTTGCGCAATTGCTTCATTTCGTCATCGCCTGTCCGGCAATCCAGCCGGTGGTCCAGGCTGATTGAAAGTTAAAACCGCCGGTAACGCCATCGAGATCGAGGAGTTCTCCCGCGAAAAAGAGTCCGGGCACCAGCCGGCTTTGCATCGTCCGAAAATCGATTTCCTTCAGGCTGACCCCGCCACAGGTGACGAACTCGTCCTTGTTCAGCGATTTGCCGTCGATGCTGACCTCGGTTTGCGCGAGCAGACGAAGCAGGACCTGCGTTTCTCCGCGGCCCAGGTTGGTCCATGCGATCGAGGAAGAGATGCCGGCAGCGTGGCAAAGACTTTCCCAGAGCCGGGAGGGAAGGGACCCAAGCGGCGAGTTCACCACCAGCTTTTTGGGGTGATCCTGCCGGGCCTGGCTGAGGGCAGCCGCGAGTTCGTCCTGTTGCCATTCCGGCATCCAGTTGATCTGGAGGCGGAAACTGTAGTCGACCGCGTGCAGGTCGCGGGCGCCCCAGGCGGAAAGCTTCAGGATCACCGGCCCGCTGAGCCCATGATGAGTGACGAGGAGCGGGCCGCGCTGCCGAAGTTTGGTGCCGGGAATGTTCACGGCGACGTCGGGCAGGCTGACGCCGGGCAGCGCGGAGAGCCAGTGTCCAGTGGCGTGAAACGAAAAAAGCGAAGGCACGGGAGCCTCGATGCGGTGGCCGAGCGAAGCGGCAATGTTCCCGGCGGCCGCGGCGCGGCAGCCCCCGGTGGCGAGGAGAAGACGGTCGCATTCCATCGTTTCGTTGGCCGTGAGGGTCAGGCGAAAGCCGGTGGGGAGGCGTTCCACGCTTTCCAGCCCGCAACGCAGGCGGAGATGCACCCCGGCGCTCTCGGCTTCGCCAAGGAGACAGCCGACGATCGAGGCGGAAGAATCGCTTCGGGGAAAAATGCGGCCATCTGCTTCTGTCTTGAGCGGAATGCCGCGTTTTTCGAACCAGGCCACGGTGTCGGTGCTGCTGAAGCGGTGGAAGGCGGAAATCAGGGCGCGCTCGCCCCGCGGATAATGCCGCGAGAGGGCGACCGGATCGTCCAGGACGTTGGTGACGTTGCAGCGGCCGCCGCCTGAAATCTTTACCTTGGCGAGAAATTGCGAGCTTCGCTCGAGCACGGTGACGCGATGCGCACCGGGGCTTTGCGCCGCGGCGATGGCGGCAAAGAAACCGGCCGCGCCGCCCCCGACGATAACGATTTGACCGGGCACGGCGCCGGTCCCTCGCTACATCTCGCTGAAGTTCGCGATCACGTTGATCGCGCCCGCCTCGGGCTTCAGGTCGGCGTAAGCGGGGGTGAAACGCGCGGCCTTCAGCGCCGTCATGACAAATTCGCCGACCCGGCTCCCCTTGGGTGATTCGGCCGTGATCGACATTGATTCGATCTTGCCCTCGGCTGTTACCTTGACCAGCACCTCAGCGGTGGCGCCATAGGGATTGTCGACGTCGGTCTGGCGCAACCCGTTCTCCAGATACGGGCGGAGGCCGCCGATCAACTGCGGCTGGGTGTATTGGGCGATCTTGCCGACTCGCGCGCGATCGTGGGTCGCGAGAAGAATGGCCACGATGGGAATATCATTCTGCCGGAAGAACAGGACCGTGCCGGCGACATACATGGGAACGCCTTTGCCATTGATCCGGGCCGGCTCAAAACGGCCCCAGTCGAGCCCATTCTGCACCGCGGTCTTGAAAGCCTGGTCGTTGCCGATCAGTCCGAAAGTTGTCGTGACCCGGCCTTCGCCGTCGATGTCGCAATAGAACTGGACCGCGCTCTGTTTTTTCGCCACCACCATCTCCTTCGGGTAAACAATGTGGCGGGCCACGGACTCATTCGTGAGCGGGACCTTGGCCGGCGCAAAAACCGGGGGACCGGGCGATCCGGCCGGTTTGGGGCTTTGCGCTCTCCCCTGCGGGGCGGCGAGAAAGGCGGCGCTCAGGAGCAAAAACGCCGTTGTCTGTCGGAAGGTGATCATCAAAAACGGGTGGCTGGCAACTATGCTGCTGCCTCCGTCCTGCGCAAGTGAACATGCCCGGTCCCCCCGATTTCGATGGCGTGCCGGCGACGGCTGCCATCTATTTCCCGATGACGGTGGCAAATCGCCGCATCGGGCGGGGCGAAAGGAAATCAAGCCGGGTGCGACGCATACGGGAGGATGTCGGGGGCCTCGTCCTGATGGACCAGGAACCGGTGAGGCGCGAAGCGGCGGCGCGTTGCACGGCGGTGATGGCGCGCCTGGAGCGCGCGCGTGGCCAGTGGCAGCAATACGAGAGGGAGGACAAGCCGGCCTTTATTCGCTGGCGCGCCCGGGAGTTTGGCGCGCTCCTCAGCACCGCGCGCGAGGTGGAACTGCAGATCACGGCCCAGCAGGCTCTTGTGCACGAGGTGGAGATGGAGATGCGCCGCGGCTTTTACGATCCGCACTCCGCCTATGAACGGGTCATGTCCCGCCGGGGGGATCCCGCCGCCGCCGCCCCGCCCCCTCCGCCGGCGGAAGAACCGGCGCGGGCAAAAGCCAGGCCGCTGACTGATTTCGAGAAGGAGGCGCTCTTTCAGGAGTGGGTGCAAAAGTTTCTCGGGACCAACCCGGACAAAATGGATGACAAGGCTTACGCGGCCACTTTCGAGACATTCAAAAGCCACATGTTCAAGACACCGGTCGAACCGCCGCGCCTCCTGCCGCGCCGGCCTGTCCCGCGGCGTCCGGAGATGGCGGAGGAAGAAGAGACGCGGGCGGGGGTGGCCGATTCGCCCGATACGCGGGTGAAGGAACTTTACCGGCGTCTGGTCCGGCGTCTGCACCCGGACTTGCGCGCCGATGGCGACGCGGCCGTCTCCTCGCTTTGGCACGAGGTGCAGGAAGCCTACGTGGCGTCCGACGTGGCGCGGATGGAACTCCTCCTGGCCTTGAGCGACATCGCGGCTGATCACATGGACGCGCGCACTTCGGTGTCGCAGATGCAGGCGCTGGAAGGGACGCTCGCGCGCGCCGTGCGCGCTCTTGAGAAAAGCGTCCTGGAAGCGCAGGATGAAGAAGCGTGGAACTTTGCCCGGAGCGGGCCTGACGAGGAGCTGCGGGCGCAGGTGCAGCGCCGGTTGGAGCACGACCTGCGACTGCGCCGCCAGCGCCTGGACCTTCTGACGCGCACCATCGCCGGCTGGGCGCGGTCACCGGTCCTGCCGCGCGCCCCTGCCTGACGATGGGCCGGGGACGGCGCACGCTATAGCGCGGAATGGCGGGGGACGAGTTTGGCAATTGGCGGGCTGTAGCGTCCGCTGTCCTCAGCGGATCTGGGGTTTCGGGGAGGAGCAGGATCAGGATCAGGATCAAGAGCAGGAGCAAGAGGGGATGCGCTGGGGAAGGCGCACGCTACAGCGATCCGCCAGGTGGATTGACAGCCGAGAAAAGTGGCTCCTGAGGTAGGATTCGAACCTACGACCAATCGGTTAACAGCCGATCGCTCTACCACTGAGCTACTCAGGATTCTGTCTCCGTCGAAGTGACGGGATCGTATAATGCCTGCGTGAGCAAAGGCGGCAAGTGTTCTTTGAAAAGACGGTCCCCGGTGGAATTTCCAGTTGCGCGGCTCTTTCCCCGCTCCCATAGTGTCGGCCAGACGCGGGGTGGAGCAGCCTGGTAGCTCGTCAGGCTCATAACCTGAAGGCCGCGGGTTCAAATCCCGCCCCCGCAACCAATTTCCCGGTCGCGGAAATTCTGCCCACCAGCGTGATTGCCCGCGGCCGCGGTCCCTGATATATCCGCCCGGTGAATCCTTTCCGACGCGGCCGCGAAATCACCCGGCTGGAGGGTTTCAGCGACGCCGTCTTCGGCTTTGCCCTGACCCTGCTGGTGGTCTCCCTCGAGGTGCCGTCGAGCTACGAGGATCTGATGAAAACGATGCGCGGTTTTGCCGGGTTCGCCTGCTGCTTCGCCATCGTCGCCTGGCTCTGGTTCGAACATAACCTGTTCTTTCGCCGCTACGGCCTGCAGGACGGGGTCACCATTGTCCTCAATTTCATCCTGCTCTTCGTGGTTCTTTTTTATGTCTACCCGTTGAAGTTCATCTTCACCCGGATGATGGCGGGGCTTTTTGAGGCGGACGGGCCGAGCGGGTACTTCCGTTACGATGATGGCCGGACGCTGATGCTGGTGTACAGCAGCGCGCTCATCGTCCTCTTTGCGATCTACGCGCTCCTCTACCTTTACGCCCTCCGGCGGCGAGAGGATCTTTCCCTTGATCGGATGGAAATTTTCGATGCCTGGACCGGCTTTTATCGGCATCTGCTCATGGTCTTGATCGGGGTGATCTCGATCACCGTGGTGGTGACCCGGCCCCGGGATGTGGAATGGGCTGGGTTCGTCTATTTCCTGATCGGACCCGCCCAGGGCGTCCTTGGTTTTGCCCGTGGTTCGCAGCGCGCCCGGGTGGCGGCCTCGGGGTGAGAACGGTTCCTGGTTCTCCCGGGCGCATCCTGGTCGGCACGGCCAGCTGGTCGGATCCGGGATTCGTGAAGGAATGGTATCCGTCGCGGCTGCCGGCCGGAGATCGCCTCGCCTGGTATGCGAGCCATTTCGAGATGGTGGAGGTCAATTCGACTTTTTATGCGGTGCCGTCGCTGCGCCTGGTGGAACGGTGGTGCCGGACCACGCCCGACGGTTTTGTCTTCAACGTCAAGCTGCACCAGCTCCTTTCGCGGCATGCCGCCACGGCCAAAATGCTTCCACCCGCGCTCCAGAAAAAGGCGGTGCTGACGAGCACGGGCAAGGTGGAGCTGACCGAGGAAATGGAGGAGGCGCTGGTGGCGGAGCTGGCCGGGCCGCTCGATTTGCTGGCGCGGGAACAGCGCCTCGGCGCGCTGCTTCTCCAGCTCTCCCCCGCATTCTCCCCCCGCCGTCACAGCCTTGACGAGCTCGACCACCTCCTTGGATTGTTGCGCGGCCGCCGGCTGGTGGTCGAACTCCGTCACCGGGATTGGGTCACGGGCGACCAGGCGGAAACGACCGTGCAGTTTTTCCGGGCGCGCGGCGCGACCCTGGCCTTTGTCGACACGCCCGACTCCGATCATTTCACCGTCTTTCCGCGCGAGTTCGGGACAACGACGTCGGGTGACCTGGGTTACCTGCGGCTGCATGGACGCAACGCGAAGGCCTACCTGACCGGTCGCACCGTGGGTGCGCGGTTCGATTACGATTACAATGCCGGGGAGATCAGCGAGATCCGGGACCGGGTCAGTCACCTCGCTGGGCCGGGCCGGGAAGTGCACGTGGTTTTCAACAACAACAACCTTGATTACGCGCCCCGGGCCGCGCTCCGGCTGCGCGAGGCGCTGGGGCAGATCGCCGCAGCGGGCCCGGAGCAGGGCCGGCTTTTCCCTCGGGAGGCCTGAAACCACCCTCTCCCCGCCATTTTTCAGGGGTGCGCGGCACGGGAGTTGCATCAGGAAGGCGAAAACCAATCGTCCGGCGTGCCCCAGGCTCCCGGATGGTCCGGCCGCACTACGATTATGAAACTACTACTCGCTTTCGCTTCCAGCCTGCTTCTCTGCTCCTGCGCCAACATGTACGTGACCAAGACGGACGTGGCCGGCGGCGGCGCTGCTTACACGGCCCCGGTTGACGCCAAGGATTTCGGCTCCATCGACGGCGTGCGCATGACCACCTGCGGGGTGGCTGCCTCCAATCCCGATGCCATCTACATCCGCCCGTTCTGTGTCGATTCCGCCAGTTTCCGCGGAGACATCGCGGAATCCGAAGGCGCCATGCCGATCCGCAAGGCGCTCGCGCCGGTGGCTTTCGCCAGTTACCTGAAGGAAGAACTCTCCAAGATCGCCCCGGCTCGCATCCTCAAAGAGGACGAGTCGCCGCGCGTGGGCTGGCTGGTCGAAGGGGAATTCGTGCAGGTCGATGGCGGCAGCCCGACGGGACGCTTTTTCGCCGGGCAATTTGGTGCCGGACGCTCTTTTGCGGCCCTCCATGTGCGGGTGACCGATGTCGCCAGCAACACCGTGGTCTACGAATTTGACGTGGCGGGCGGCAGCGGCCTCCAGGGCAAGCTCGGGACCGTCCGGGCCAGCGGCCTGGGCAAGGCGATGCCGTTCGATCTGCGCAACGCCGCCGAGCGCATCTATCTGGTCCTGACCCCGGACGTGCACCGTTACGGCGCCCGCACGAGCGTCACGCTCAATCGCTGAGCCCCGGGCCGCGCGAAATCGCGGCGCGGTTTCTGTTGCCAAGCAAACATCGACGCATAAGCTGCCAGCCGTTCCCGAGCTGACGCTTATGCTTATTCATCGCTGCCTCCTTTTTCTCCTCCTTTGCGGCCTCGGCCTGCCCGGCGCGCTGGCGCAGACCGCCCAATCCTATGCGGTGGTTGACGCCACCACCGGCTACATTCTGGCCTCGCGGGAGGCGCAGCAGAAACGGCAGGTGGGCAGCCTGACCAAGGTCGCCACCGGCATGGTGGTGCTCGACTGGGCGGAAAAGGGCGGGGGCAACCTGGGCGAGCTGGCCGTCATCCCGCCCGAGGCGTTTGCCGGCATCTCCGAGAACCGGATCGGGTTTCAACCGGGCGACCGGGTGCAACTGCGCGAGCTTCTTTACGCGGCCCTGGTGCAGTCGGACAATATTGCCGCCTACGCCCTGGCTCACCACGTGGGGGCGTCGCTCAGCCGCATGATGCCGGCCGAAGGCGGCCAGGCGGCGCCGGTGATGGCCTTTGTCCGCCAGATGAACGCGCTGGCCCGCCAACTCGGGATGGAGCGCACACGTTTCCTGAACCCGACGGGTTTCGACGCCAAGGAAAAGCCGTTCTCGACCGCGCTGGATATGGCCCGCCTCACGCGCTATGCCATGAAGAAGGCCAGCTTCCGTTTCTACGTCTCGCAGAAAACGCGCGAGATTTCCTGGGAACGCGGGGGAGCGCAAGATCACCGCGACCCTGCGCAACACGAACGAACTTCTCGGGCAAGACGGAATCGACGGGGTCAAGACCGGCCGGACCGCGCGCGCGGGCGACTGCCTGATCCTCTCGTCGCATCGCGAATCCGAGATTCAGAAGCAGGGTCCCCGAACCATCGTCACGCCGCGTCATCTGATCGTGGTCCTGCTGGGCAGCACCAACCGCTTCGTTGATGGTCGCCAGCTCCTTGGTGGCGGCTGGAACGCATATGAGCAATGGGCCGCCGGCGGCCGCGTTTCCACGCCTGAGCAGGTTCTTTAAGGCCCGATGAAGCCACGAATCGGTGTTCTCACCAGCGGCGGCGATTGTCCTGGTCTCAATGCGGTCCTGCGCGGCGTCGTCCTCGCGGCGGACAAGCTCGGCTGGGAAGTGGTCGGCTTTATCGACGGCTTCGAGGGACTTCTGCCCCCGGGTGATTTCGTCATGCTCGACCGGGCCCGCATCGCCGGGATCGCGCCGCGGGGCGGCACCATCATCGGCACGACCAACCGCGGGCCATTTCGTGGCCAAGGTGGGCGCGGGTGACAAGACCGTGGTGGCGGCCGAGGTGATCGAGAAGGCGCGCCAGGTCCTGGCCGGGTTGAATGTGCAGGCGTTGATCGTGGTGGGCGGCGACGGCTCCATGACCACGGCCCTGCAGCTCCAGGAAGGCGGGATCAACTGCATCGGCGTGCCCAAGACGATCGACAACGATCTCGAGGCGACGGCCATGACCTTCGGCTTCGACTCCGCGGTGGCCATGGTCATGGACGCGCTTGATCGGCTTCATACCACGGCCACGAGCCACAAGCGGGTCATGGTGCTCGAAGTCATGGGCCGGCACGCCGGCTGGATCGCGTTGCACGGCGGCCTCGCCGGCGGCGCCCATGTCATTCTCATCCCCGAGATCCCGTTCGATTACGACCGGATTGCCGAGGCCATCCGGGCGCGTGATGCGCGGGGCAGCCGCAATGCCATTGTGGTGGTGGCGGAGGGGGCCAAGCCGAAGGACGGCCAGCAGGTGATGCGGCCGGTGGACAGTGGCGAATTTCGCCTCGGAGGAATTGGCGACATGGTCGCGAGCGAAATCGCGATCCGGACCGACAAGGAGACGCGCTGCACGGTGCTGGGACATCTGCAACGAGGCGGCGCCCCCACTCCGCTTGATCGGATCCTCGGGACCCGGTTCGGGGTCCGGGCCGTCCAGTTGATCAAGGAAGAACGCTTTGGCTCCATGGTCAGTTACCAAAACTACCAGGTCCGCCATGTCCCCATCGCAGAGGCAGTGAATCGCCTGCGTCTCGTCCCGCCGGACGGAGAACTGGTGGAAACGGCGCGAGCCGTCGAAATTTCCTTCGGCGACTAGCGGTCCGCCCGCCGGACGCCCGGTGAAAAAGGAGTTGGCGCGGGCGCGCCTGACCGTAGATTCAGGACCCTTTCGAAGCCCCTTTCTAACATGATCAATATCCTGCGCAAAAACCAGCGAGCCCTCTGGATTGTCATCGCCTTCCTGGCCATCCCTTTCATTTTTTACTTTAGTAATTCCGACATCGGGGCGATCGGCTCGGACAATTTCGGTTCGGTCTACGATCACCGCATCACCCAGGTGGAAATGCAGCGCGGCGTGCGCCTGCTCCAGCTCGCGCAGCAACTGGGGATGTTCGAGTATCTGCAGGATATGACCGCCGGGGCGCAGAGCGAGAGCGAGGCCTACCAGCGTTTCGTCATTACCCGCCTGATCCTGGAAAGAAATTTTGAGGAGCTGGGAATTGAGCCGACGGAGGCGCAGGTCGCGCAGGTGGTTAAAACGATGCCGGCGTTCCAGACCAACGGCAGCTTCGACCTTTCCAAATATAATGCCTTTACCCAGAACTCGCTGGGCTCACTCGGATTTGCCGAAGCCCAGATCGAGCAGCTGGCCCGCGATGAATGGTCGCTCGACCGTCTCAAGCAGTTGCTGGGCGTGGGCGTGGAGGTGCCGGCGGCCGAGAGCAAACGCAACTTCGAGCAGGCCTATGGAAAGCTCGATGTGGTGGTCGCGCGCCTGGCCAACCAGGACGTCGACAAGGAAATCACGGTGAGTGACGAGGACGTCGTCAAATATTACGAGTCGCAGAAGTCCGCGCTCAAGACCGAGGAGAAACGCCGGGTCCAGTTTGTCACTTTTGCCCTGACCGAGGAGCAGAAGAAACTGACGGGCAAGGAGCGGCTCGACCAGCTCCAGAAGCTGGCCGACACCGCCTCGAGCTTTGCCGAGGAGATCGCTTCGCCCCAGAGCGATTTCGCGCAGCTGGCCGCTCGCTATCAGTTGCCGGTGGAGAGCACCGGGGAATTCACCCCGGCCGCGCCCGATCCGCTTTTGAAGGAAAAGCCGGAGCTGACCCAGGCCGCCAACCAGCTCACCCCGCAGGATCCCGTGAGCGATATCGTCCAGACCAATGAAGGGTTTCATCTCGTCCGCCTGACCGACCATGCGCCCGCCCGGCTCCTGACCATGGAGGAAGCGCGACCGCAGGTCGTGGAAGCGATGAGGAAGAACAAGCTTCGCGCGCAACTGGCGCTCAAGGCGGCCATGGGCACGCAGGAGGTGCGCGAGAAGATCAAGGCCGGCACGCCGGCCGAGGAAGCGCTGCGGCAGGCGGGTTTCAAGCCCGAACGCGTCCCGCAGTTTGCCCTGCTCGACCCGGCCCCGACGCCGGCACCAGCCGCGGAAGGTTCACCCACGCCGGCTCCGAAACCTGAGACGCCGGACCTCGACCGGATCAAACAAGCAGTCATGGAATTGAATCCCGGCGAAGTTTCACAATTTGTCCCGACCGAGAACGGTGGGCTTGTGGCCGTGCTGGAAAAACGGGAAGCGGTTTCTGGTGCCGAATCGGAGGAACAACGGGCCGCGCTGGACGCCCGGATCCGGCAGGGCCGCCTCTCGATTGTCTTTCAGGAGTGGCTCAAGGAGCGCCGGGAACAGGCGAACGTCCAGCTCGCGGGAGCCTGAGCCCGCGCTGCGCATGCCGACGCGCGACGATCTCTTCGATGATGCCAACGGCGATCTCGCTGTGGGCGACCTCGAGAGTGCGGTCGAAAAGTATCGGCAATGCGTTCAGCTCGATCCGCAGTTTTTTGACGGCTGGCACGCCTTGGGGATGGCCTTGATGAAGGTGGGCCGGTTCCCGGAGGCGATCGAAGCGGGGAAACGGGCCACGGAGCTGCGCCCCAATGACCAGATTGGCTGGACCAGCCTTTCCCTTTTTTACAACCGCAACGGCGACATCAAGGAAGCGGAAGCGGCCGGGACCAAGGCGAAGATCCTGGGTTGGGGCGGCAAGATTGCGAAGGAATAGATGAAGATCACGGGCGGTTGCTGCTGCGAGAAGATCCGTTACGAGGCGGAGGGCGAGATTTTGCACCGGGCCAATTGTCATTGTGCGAATTGCCGGCACGCCATCGGCGCGCAGGCCGTGGCCTGGATCACTGTGCGGCGGGATTGCTTTTCCTGGCAGCAGGGGACGCCCCGGCATTATCTGACCGGCAGCGGCGCCACGCGCGCATTCTGCGGACAATGCGGCACTTCGCTCACCTACGAGAACCCGGCGCGCCCCGGCGAGATCGACCTGACCACGGGGAGTCTCGACGACCCGGAGCAGTTCGCGCCGCGCAAGGATGTTTTCCCCGAGGAAAAACTTTCCTGGGTGCCGTTGGTAAAGGACTGAGGGAACTTTCTTTACCCCTTTCGCATCCGGGCCTGTGGGGATGCCGTAAGACCTTGAGTGACGACCAGGGATCCGGGAGAAGAAAGAAAACGCGATAACAGCCGGGGATGGCCTGTCATTCTTCTCCTGGCCGCTCTTGCTCTCACGGCCTGCGACCGCGGCGGGACAACGTCCATCCCGGAGAAGAAAGCGGAGCAGCCCGCGGCTCCGGCTTCCGCCGCCAATGATTCCCTTGCGGTTGTCCTGACCCCGCACCGGGGGGAGTCGGAGACGGACAAACGCATCGTCGAGCTGCAGGAACGGGTGCGTCTTTCCCCCGCGCAGGGCCCTTACCTTGAACGCCTCGGCTGGGCTTTCGTGGAGAAGGCTCGCATCAGCGGCGATGCCGGATTTTACACGCTGGCCGAGCAGGCCGCGCGCGCCCTCGACCAGGCCGCGCCGGGTGACCCGGCGGGGCTGCTTCTGCTCGGTCATGTTCGCCACACGCAGCATCGTTTTGCCGAGGCGGAGGAGATTGGGCGGCGGCTGACCGGACTGCGCGAGGCCCCATTTGATCACGCCTTGCTGGGGGACGCCTTGATGGAGCAGGGGAAACTGGAGGAGGCGGTGGCGGTTTACCAGAAGATGGTGGACCTGCGGCCGGGGCTGCAAACCTACAGCCGGGTGGCTCATTTGCGCTGGTTGAAAGGCGACCTCGAAGGAGCGCTCGCCCTGATGCGCGAGGCGGTGAACGCGGGCGGCGCCGGCGCGAAGGAAGCCACGGCCTGGGCCCTGACGCGACGCGCCGGCTATGAATGGCAGTCGGGGATGTTGCCGGAGGCGCGCGCCAGTGTTCAGGCGGCGCTCGAGTTTGTGCCCGGCTACGCTCCGGCCCTGCTCATGGAAGGGCGGATTCTGCTGGGCGCAGGACGCGCCGGCGAAGCTGTGCGCCCGTTGCAGGAGGCGGCGAAACTCAGCCCGCTGCCGGAATATCTCTGGACGCTTTCCGAGGCCCTGCGCGCTTCCGATCGCGCAACGGAGGCCCAATCCGTGGAGGACGAACTTCAAAAGCGCGGCGGGGATGACGCCCGCACTTATTCCCTTTTCCTCGCCACCCGGGGAAGCAACCCGGCCCGTGCGCTCGCCCTGGCCGAGGCGGAGCTGCGGGAGCGCCAGGACGTGTTCACCCGCGATGCCCTGGCCTGGTCGCTTTATTCCAATGGGCGCCCGCAGGAAGCGCGCGCGGAGATGGAGAAGGCCCTGCGGGAAGGGACAAGGGATGGTCGCCTTTTCCTACACGCCGCCGTCATTGCCGCGTCCATGCAGGAAACAGCTGTCGCCGAGCGCCACCTCGCCGAGGCGCGTCTCTTCGCGCCGATGCTGTTGCCTTCCGAGCAAAAAGCGCTCGAGGACCTGGCCGCATCGCTCTCCTCCGGGTATTCGCAAATTTCCAACCAACCAACCAACGAAAGAAAAGACAACAGATGATAACAAGACTCCGAACGAAGATCCTCGCCTGCGTGGGCATGGCGCTTCTTGCCTGCCCCGCCTTCGTGCCGGGGCCCGTGGAGGCTTCCAGTCACATGGACGCCCCCCTGATCACCCTCGATCCCGCAGCCAACACGACCGACGTCTACGCCTTCCTGCGGACGCGTCCGTCCGACAACGCCAAGGTGCTGGTGGTGGCCCTGGCGGTCTATCCGTTCGAGGAACCGGGGATCGGTCCGAACAAGTACAACTTCGACGACAACGTGCTCTACGAGATCCACGTGGCCACGGGAAGCGATGTCGCCGCGGGGAACGCGACCATCTCGTATCAATTCCGTTTCGAGACGATGTTTAAGAATTCGAACACCATCCTGCAGTCCTACACCGGCGTGGTGGAGAACGTGGACGATCCCGACCAGAACCTCGTGCAGCGTTACACCGTCTCGAAGGTGGTGCGCCAGGGCGGAGGCGTCACCGGCAACATGCTGGGCGGCGGCATTGTCCCGCCCAATAACCAGGGCATCGCCACTCCGTTCTATAACCTCGACGACAACGGCGAAAACCCGGCCCGCCCGGGCGTGGCGTCGCTCGCCGAGCTCGACCGCTACACCATGCAGTCCATCGTCAGCCTCGCGCCTTCCACCGCCACCTACCGCGTTTTCGCGGGTCAGCGTGAAGACGGATTCTATGGTGACATCCAGGCGATCTTCGATCTGCTGCAGTTGCGCTCGGGCAAAACCAGCTTCGACAGCCAGGCCGGCTTCAACGTCCACGAGATTGTGCTGGAAATTCCGATTTCCGAGTTCGGTGGGGACGACCAGCAGCAGGTTGGCGTTTATGCCACGACCAGCCGCCAGTCCACCCGCGTCCTGAGCGAGAACCCCGGGTCGCCGGCCCAGACACTCACGGGTGAGTTCGTCCAGGTCGGTCGCCAGGGGAATCCGCTCTTCAACGAAGGGCTCGTGGCCATCGCCGACAAGGATCTCTACAGCCGCACCAAGCCGAGTTCTGACGCGGCCCTCTTCGACAAGTATGCCCGCTCGCCCGAACTGGCGAAGCTGATCAATGCGATCGTCTTTGGGCAGACAGTTGCCCCCGAGGAGAACCGCACCGATCTGGTCGGCATCTTCATCCCCGACCTGATCAGGGTCGATCTTTCCACCGGGCCGGCGCGCCTGGCCGGTGGCGGCCCCAACTTCGCCGCCAATCCTGACGAACAGGGTTTCAGCCGCATGAGCATTTTCGGCGGGGACACGCTCACCAGCACGATCACCGAGGGTTTTGGCGACGGCGCCGTTCCCGGCGGCTGGCCCAACGGCCGCCGTTACGGTGACGACGTGGTGGACATTGCCGTGACCGCGATCATCAGCGATCTGCGCACCAGCCCGCCCACGATTCGCTCGGCCGATGGCATTGATAACGTGAGCAGGAACGACCGCGCTTACAGCAAGGTTTTCCCCTATGCCTCGACCCCGCTCAACGGTCGTAACCACGAGCATCACAACATCACCGCGACGGGTGGGGGACCGGCCCGGTTCCAGAACATCTCGACCCGTGGCGTGGTCCAGACCGACGACGGCGTCCTCATCGGCGGCGTGATCATCGGCGGCTCCAGCAACCAGACGGTCGTCATCCGGGCCATCGGACCGTCCCTCTCGGGCAGCAATGTGCCTGATCCGCTGGCCGATCCCGTCCTTGAGGTCTACAGCGGCTCGACGCTGATCGCGATGAACGACAACTGGATGCAGTCGAACGACAGCATGCGCATCCAGGATGCGGGCCTCGCGCCGACGGATGGCGCCGAAGCCGCCGTCTTCCTCGAGCTCGCTCCGGGAGCCTACACCTTCATCGTCCGCGGGAAGGACATGACGACCGGGATTGGACTGGTCGAAGCCTACGCGGTGGAATAACCACGCCACTCTTTCGCGTCCGGGCGCCTGGCGTCCGGACGCGAAACACGGTGGCAGGAGCCAGATGCAACTGTTCTGTTTCAGGAAGACGATCCTTGCCGGGATCGTTTTTCTCTTTTCGGTGGGGGCGAGCCACGGGCATGATCCCGGGCTCAGCTCACTCCGGGTGGAACTGAAAGATCGGGAGGTCGAGATCGTCCTCACCTTCAACGAGAGCGACGTGGCCGGGATTGCCGGCGAGGAGGCCGGGCGTCCGACCGACGAAGCTCTCAGGACCCTGGCGGGGCGTGCCCTGACATTCCATGCCGGCGAACCCGCGCTGCAACCGTTCTCGGTCGATGCGAGGCGTGAAGGCGAAAACAACGTTGAGTTTCGCTATCAATTCCGCCGACCGGACGGAGTGGTGTCCTACTCCCTGGAGTCGCGTCTCCTCCCGGAACTTTCTTTCGGACATCGTCAGGCGCTCGTGGTCGTGGAGGGGGACGGCCGGGAAACTTTTCGAAGCCTCCTCAGCGGGCGGGATGCGCGGTTCGCGTTTGTCCCCGCGGCGGGATCCTCCGCCACGACGGAAGGGTTCTGGGGCTTCTTTCGGCTGGGGTTGCATCACATCATCACCGGTTACGACCATCTGTTGTTCCTTTTTGGGCTTCTCCTGGTCTGTCACCGGATGCGGTCGGCCCTTCTTCTCATCACCGCCTTCACCGTGGCCCACTCCCTCACTCTTGCTCTTTCGGTTTTCGGGCTGGTCGATCTTCCGGGACGCCTGGTGGAGGCTGTTATTGCCGCCTCCATCCTTTACGTCGGACTGGAGAATCTTATTCGGCGCGGGGCCGAGTCGCGCTGGCGTGTTCTTCTCTGCTTCTCGTTTGGCCTTGTCCATGGCCTCGGGTTTGCCGGAGTTCTTCACGAAATGGGGATCGCGCAAACCGGGGCGGCTGCCGCGGTCCCGCTTCTCGCCTTCAACGCGGGAGTCGAAGCCGGTCAGCTCGGGATTGCCGCCCTCCTTTTGCCGCTGCTCTGGGCGCTCCGGCGCCGGCCGGCATTCCTCCGGATGGGAGTTCCCGTTCTTTCTCTTCTCGTGGCCGGGGCGGGTGCCTGGTGGCTGCTCGAGCGCGTGTTCTCCCAAGGGTAACTCCAGGGGAGCAGGCGACCCCGGTTGCGGTCACGCGCCGATGCTGGCATGCTCGTGCATGGCCAAGAAAATGTCCGCAAACACGACAATGGGGATCACCGCCGCGGTGGTGGCGGCCGCGGTGCCGATCGTGATCAAAACCGTGACGACCATTTTGAACAGGAGATCGGCCAAGGCGAAAAAGAAGTTGGCAGCCAAAACGGCGACAAAAGTGCCCAGCCGCCGGAAGAAAGTTTCCGGGACGCGGAAGCGGACCTCGCGGAAGGCATCGCCGAAGGCGGTCAAGCCCGCGATCGATTCGCTCCCGGGCTAGGAGCGACCTTAAATGCCAATGCGCAGCCGCTCGGCATAGGAGCCGTCGGCGAAGATCGTCCGGCTCTCGCCGTCGCCTCCGCGCAGCGTCATTCTGCTGATCTGCACAGGGCAGCCGCGGGCAAAGACGAAATCCTCGTGCCAGACGTGCCGCGGGTCGCTGAAGGCGTCCGGCCCGACGCTCCCGCCCAGGTGTTCGCTACGTCCCAGCGCGATGTGCGGCCCGGCTTTTTCGTCCTCCAGCACATTGCCCCAGACGCGCGCCCTGGGATTACAGCCCAGGCCGAGTTCCGCGACATTGCGGCGGGCGGCGTCGGCAAAAAGAAATGTCCGCGCCTCGCGCGCCGCCTCGGAATCTCCCAGCACTTCCTCGACCCTGTTTTGTTCGATGCGCAGCCGGACAACGTCGCCATGCCATGGCACTGGCAGAACACCTCCCGTGCGGCTGGGTTCGCCCTTCTCGCCTTCATAAGCGGCGATGTAGGCTTCCCCGCTCGGAAGATTGATCAGACGGGGAGGCGGTTGATGACGCGGGAGCTGGCCATCATCCACCTCCGGCTCCCGAAATCGAAAATCGAAGACGAACGAGTCGCCGGTGGAAAATTCAATGAGCGCTTCCTCGGCCGCCAGGAGTTCGTCGCGCAGGCGGGCGCAGGCCGCGGCGACTTCGCGATAATCCGCCGCCAGCGCGGTTTCCTCCATCGCCGGCGCCACCCGGGGCAGGGAAGCGGCTCGAAGGGCCGGGAATTTTTTTCCCCAGACGATGAGCGGTGCGGAGGCGGAGTATTCGGTCAGGGCGAGGAGAAGCGTCGTTTGGCCGAGAAATTCGGACAGCGGCACGGTCTTCCCCTCCATCTCGCCGGTCGCCGGCAGATCGCCGTTGTTCATCCCGGTGGCGGGATAACGAAAAAGCGGCAGGACGCGGAACTGCCGCTGCTCCCCCAGGGCGACGAGCGCGGCATGCCAGCGTTGGGCCATCTCCCGGCGCCGCAGCCAGGCTTCGTTGTCATCGATTCCATCATGCGGCAGGTCCACCGCGACCGCGGCGACTTCGCCCGCCTCGGGGGCAAAGACATCGGCAAAGAGCCGGCCCAGATCAAGCATGGCAGGAAAAACCGCCGCGCGCGCGGAGGGCGCGCACGGCGGTCGTCGTTTCTCCTTGTTGCGGAAAGAGATTCTTCCCGGTCACCAGATGCTGACCCGCTTGTCGGCCGGGCGCACCATGGGTGAGCCGTCGGGGAGGTTGAAGGCCTTCTGGAACTCGGCGGAGTTCGCCAGCGGTCCGTTGCAGCGGTAATGGCCGGGCGAATGCGGGTCGGTGATGATCCGGCGGCGCAGGTCCTCATCGCGGATATTGTTGCGCCAGACCTGGGCCCAGCCGAGGAAGAAGCGCTGCTCGGGCGTGAACCCGTCGATCTTTTGCTTCGCCATCTCGGGGTTCTTCGCCAGGGCTTTTTGCAGGGCGGCGAAGGCGAGTTTGACCCCGCCGTCGTCCGCGATGTTTTCGCCGAGAGTCAGCTCGCCATTGATGTGCATTCCGGGAAGCGGCTCATACTCCGCGTATTGCTGCACGATTTTTTGCGCGCGTTCCTTGTACTTGGCCGCGGATTCCGCCGTCCACCAGTCGCGGAGGTTGCCCTCGGCGTCGAACTGGCGGCCCTGGTCGTCGAACCCGTGTGAGATTTCGTGCGCGATGACCGCGCCGATCCCGCCGTAGTTGATGGCGTCATCCGCCTGGGCGCTGAAGAAGGGCGGCTGCAGGATGCCGGCCGGGAAAACGATCTCGTTCAGGTTCGGATGATAATAGGCGTTCACCGTGGGCGGCGACATGCCCCACTCATCCTTGTCCACCGGCTGCCCGATCTTCTTCAACTGCCGGTCGATCTCGAACATCGCGCCGCGCATGGCGTTCAGGACATAGGGCCCGCGGTCGATCTTCAGCTTCGAATAATCGCGCCATTCATCGGGATAACCGATCTTGACCCGGAAGGAGGCCAGTTTCTTCAACGCCTCCTCCTTGGTCTTCTCGTCCATCCAGTCGCGCGACTTGATGCTGTCGGCCATTGCTTCCTGGACGTTTTTGACCAGCTCGATCATGCGGGCCTTGGACTCGGGCGGGAAATATTCGGCGACATAAAGTTTGCCGAGGGCTTCGCCCAGCTGGGCGTCAACCACGGTGATGACGCGTTTCCAGCGTTCCTTGAGTTTCTTGGCGCCGGTCAGGGCCGTGCCGTAAAAACGGAAGTTTTCGTCGACAAAATCGCTCGAAAGCTCGGTCGCGGCGGCGTTGATCAGGTTCCAGCGGAGGTAGGTTTTCCAGTCGTCGAGCGAGGCGGTCTTGTAGACCTCGTTGGCGGCTTTGAAGAAGTCAGGCTGGCCGACATTGACCTCGGCGGGAGCCGGGATGGAAAGGCTGGTGAAATAATCGGTCCACTTGAAGTCGGGCGTGAGGGCCTGCAGCTCCGAGACCTTCATCTTGTTGTAGTTCTTTTGCGGGTCGCGCAGCTCAACCCGAGAGCGGGCGGGTTTGGCCAGGGAGGTCTCGAAGGCGAGCACCTTGCGCGCGCTCTCCGTGGCTTTCTTTTCCGGGTCGCCCAGGAGCTGCAGCATCTTGGAGACGTGCTCGACGTACTGGTCCCGGATTTTCTGCGAGGCTTCGTCGTCCTTCAGGTAGTAATCGCGGTCCGGCAGGCCGAGGCCGCCCTGGAACGCCTGCGCGATGTTCATGTCCGCCTTCTTGTCGTCGGGGCCGGACAGAAAACCGAAGAACGAACCGATCCCGATCCGATGGAGATGGGCGATCTGTTTCAGCACATCGGCGCGGTCTTTGATCGCGTCGATTTTCTTGAGCTCTTCCTCGAGCGGTTTCGCCCGGGCGGTGTTGATCTCCGTCTCGTTCATCCCGCTGGCGAAATAATCGCCCACTTTCTGGACCTCCGGGGTGGCGCCGCTGCCGGCAGCCTCGGCCGCGGCTTTCTGCGCAATCTTGTGCAGCGCCTCGTTGTTGCGCTCGGTCAGGAGATTGAAGCTGCCCCAGCGCGCATACTCCGGCGGGACCGGGTTGTTCTTCAGCCAGGAGCCATTGGCGAACTTGTAGAAGTCGTCCCCGGGCTTGACCGATTTATCCAGGTTGGCGACGTCAAAGGCCGGCTCCGCCTTGGCTTCCTCGAGAGATTTGCCGGCGGCCTCGGGCACCGCGCCCTTGGCTGGCGACTGCGACGCGATCGGCGGAGGGGAATCGACCGGGAGGGTCTTGGCGGCTTCGGCGGCCTCGCTCGGGGTCGATTTGGTGAGCGGCGGCGAAGATTTGGGCTCGGCTTGAGCGTGCAGGCTGACGGCGCAGAACAGGCTGGCCAGGGCGAGGACTGAGGTCTTGATCATGGGTTGGGTTGTCATTGTGACCGGGCCGCGAGCGGCCGGGCCGGGTTGCTGTTTACGGCGCGGCAGCGCCGGATGCCCGTGGGCGACGGGGGAATCGCCCATGGTGGGGCAGGGGACAGGCAGCCAAGAGCGAAGAAGATCGCAAAGAGAAGCCGGCCACCCGGCAACCTATCGCATGGGGTATGCCAACGCGAACAGGAAATGCCAAAGCCCTCCGGGGGAGCATCTTGCGCAGTGCCGACTGCGTCCTCGCTCCTGCTGTCCGCTTCGCTTCCGGGACAATGCCGTCTCGATCCCGGGATTTGTTTGAAACGCTGACACGCTGAAAAACTGAAATGCTGAAATAGGGAAGGATTGAATCAGGAAAGCAGGAAAGGAGGATGATGGAAGGTTGAGAATAGAAGGCGCAATTCCCTGATGCCGAATGTGCCGAGAACGGCGCACGCTACAGCGTCTCGATTACGATTACGAGCACGAGCACGAACCGGAGCACCGCGGCACTAGCGCCCGGAGTGACGCAATCCGCGCGCTGTAGCGTCCGCTGTCCCCAGCGGATTCCGGCTTTCTCCTGCTCTTGATCCTGATCCTCAACGCGCCCAGTGCGGCACGCTCTCAGCCGATTACATCTGCTCGAAGCGATAGCCGCGCTGCTGCAGGAGGGCGAGGACGTTGTTCGGCCCCACAAAATGCAGCGCCCCGGCCACCACGGTCGTGGGCGTCTTCGATTTGATGGCGCCTTCAATCACCGGGATCCAGCGCTTGTTCCGGTCATCCAGCAAACGACGGTTAAACGCCGCGGTGTGTTTTGCAGTCGCCCGGTCGAACGCCAGCAACCCCTGAAGATCGCCCTTTTTCCAAAGCTCGCGCCCCTTGTTGTAATCGTCCCGGCGCCGATCGCCCCGGACGAGCGCGTTCAGGAGCACGATCTCTGATTCGATGTCGGAAAGACCGCCCAGCACCTGGATGTGTTCCTCCATCGGCACCAGCCCTTTCACCTGTTTGCCATGCAGCCGCGCCTTGCGCGCAAGGTGGTTGTCCACTCCGAGCTCACTGAAGACGTCGCTGTAGCCGCGCACGCCCCAGATCGCGTAGCCGATAAACCACGGCTTGTACTTCGCCATCTGGTCGAAGTGGATGCTGGAGCGCCGGCAGGCGCGCACCAGGAAATCGTAGGTCTCCTTGTGGATTTTCCCGTGGATGGTCTGGCCCTGCGGATATTCCGCCGCGGACTTCGAGCCACCTCGGCGTAACTCTTTCGCGGGTCGGGGTAGGCTTCTAGGAACACCTGCTGCGAGTTGTGCACCGCCGCGTCGAAACAGGAGGGGAGCGGGTAATCCTTCGCCGAAAGGCCATGGATCGATCCGATCAGGAACAGCGGCGCGGGCGTGTTGGTCGCGCGCCAGGCACAATGTTTCCCGGTGTGCGCGGGCGGCGCGGCCAGGAGTATCCCGGGTAGGAGGAAGAGGAAAAGCGGCAAAAGCCGCCCGAATCGAGGCTCATGCGTTATCTGCATGGTCCGGTCTTTTATGTGAAACCGGTAAGTGCGGTCAAGACAGAAGGCGACAATTCACGATCCATTCACCATTCACGCCTCCCGCCCCCCTCCACGCCCCCATTGCCCTCTGGGAGCTTTTATTGCATAATAGGAAGTTCATGGCTCGATTCGCCCGACTTTCCCTGCTTCTGCTCGCCGCAGCCGGGTTCCCCCTTGTCACCCTGGCCGCTCCCCCGGCCAAGCCCGTTTCCTGGGACGTCGTCAAGGTGGCGAACCGCGACTGGCTCACGGTCGATAACATCGCCCGGTTTTACGGCCTCCCCGTCGGCGTCGCGCCGATCGACAAAGTCATTCTGCTCAATAACGGCCGGCAAAGCCTCCAGGTCCGGCTCGAGAGCCGCGAGATCATCCTCAACGGCGTCCGCAACTGGCTCAGCTTCCCGGTCATCGAGCACGAAGGCCAGTATCTCGTTTCCCGCGTCGACCTCGCCAAGACGATCGAGCCGCAGATGCGGCCCCACATGATCCAGAACATGGGCAAGGTCACCACGGTGATTGTTGACCCCGGACATGGCGGCTTCGACAAGGGAGCCCGCTGCACCTACGGCCACGAGAAGAACTTCGCCCTCGATGTCGCCCGACAGCTCAAGCCGATGCTGGAAAAGAAGGGCTTCAAGGTCATCCTCACCCGCGACAAGGACGTTTTTGTCCCGCTGCACATCCGGGCCCGCATCGCCAACGCGGTGCCGAACTCGGTCTTCGTCTCCATCCATTTCAACGCCACCGGGGCTGACCCAAACGCCAACGGCTTCGAGATTTTTTCGCTGACCCCGCGCGGCGCGCCTTCCACCGACGACTCCGGCGTGGAAGCCCGCTTCATGAACGTGAGCAATGGCACAGGCGTGGACGCCTGCAGCCTTGGGCTGTCCACCAGCGTTTATCACGCGATGCTTGGCCATATGCCGGGCTACGATCGCGGGATCAAGCGGGCCCGGTTCGCCGTTCTCCGGCATACCAAGGTGCCGGCCATCCTCGTCGAGGGCGGTTTTGTTTCGCATCGCGAAGAGAGCAAAAAGATCAAGGACCGCGAATGGCGCAGCAAACTTGCGCAGGCCATTTGCACCGGGCTGGAGAACTATCGCGACCTTGCCCATAACAAGCGCAAACCGATGCTCCTGGCCGACTATCGCCGGGCGCAGACCGGCGAGAACATGCTCGCGCAGAACCTGATCATCCCACCGGCCGGCAGCAGCGCGTCCCCGGCCGAGTTCCTTACCGCCAGTCACATGGGCGACGGCGAGGAGGTCGATGAACCTGATGTGACCACAGCCGAAGAGGCGGAAAGCCTCGAGGATGTTCCGGCGGAAGTCCGGGAAGCGGCCACGGAAAACACCGAGCCCGGTCCGCAATCGTCACCGAGCGTGCCTCCGGCGGACCAGCCGCCCACGCCGACCCCGCCCGCGATCGCTTCACCGACTCCGCGTCCGATTCCCGCAACGGTGACGCAACCGCAGCCCACGCCGACCCCGCGGATCCTGCACTTCTCCCCGCCGCCGAAGTTCCTGCAGTAACCGCAGAGACGCAGAGGGCGCAGAGTCCGGTAGGGCGAGACTCCGTCGAGCCTGGGAGAAGGCGTGGCTTCTGGCAGACGACAGGATTAATGTCACCATGCACTCTCCTCTCTGCGTCTCCGCGGTTAAATCGAAGAGCACAGGTTGCCCGCGGGGCGCATCGACGCGATAGTGTTCGAGAATCACGCCGGAAATGATGGTCCCCGTTCGGGTGAACGTCGCCCGTAGCTTTTGCCTCGCGCAGCTTCCGGTTCACAACCTCAACCAAGGAATAACTTCATGATGACCAAATACCTGACCGGCGCGCTCGCGGCGCTGTTTTTTACCGGAACGCTCGCGCTGGCCGCGGACAATACCGAGGCCATGGCCCGCGAGAAAGCGGCCTGGCAGGCTTACAAGGACAAGAAAGCGGACGATTTTCGCCAGCTGGCTGCGCCGACTTACCGAAGCGTTTACGTTTACGGCATCCACGATCTCGACCAGGAGGTGGCCTGGATGCAGAAAACGACCATGAACTCGTTTGAGCTGGGCGATTTCAACGCTCTCACCACCGACCCCGACACGATGGTCGTCACTTATACGGCGATTCTGGCAAATGCGACGAGGACGGGCGGCTCCGCACACCATCCACGCCCCGGGGACGCCGCTCCCCGGAGAAACGCCGGGGTGCCGGCACGGCGGCCTACCACCGCAGGCACAAAGTTCTCGCTTCGCGGAATTTGTATTTGGGGCCGCGCGCGGTTTCGCCGTTGACCCGGCTCGGGCGTGCTCCCTAGGCTGACGGCTCACTTCAACACCTTGAAAGGCCCGAGCATGATCAAATTGACCGTATTAACCCTGGCGTCCCTTTTTGCCGCCGGTTCTCTGCTGGCTTCGCCGGAGGGCGACGCCATCATCGCCAAGGAAAAAGCCACCTGGGAAGCGTGGAAAAACAAGGACGAAGCGGCTCTCCGCAAGCTCACCTCGAAAGATTTTCGCGAGGTCACGCCATCCCGCATCGGCGGGCTCGACGACAGCGTCGCGAGCATGAAGAAGACGGAGATCAAGAGCTTCGAGATGAACGACGCCAAGGTCGTTTTCCCCGATCCCGACACCGGGGTGCTGACCTACAAGGTTGCGATGAAAGGGACGCAGGATGGGAAAGACATTTCCGGCACCTACTATTCCGGCGCGATCTGGCGCAAGATCGGCGGGGAATGGTTGCTCGTTTTCTACGGCGAAGCCGTTCCCGAGAAGTAATAACAAGAGGAAACCAACGATGAAAAAATACCTTAGCTGCGCCCTCGCGGCGCTGTTTGTCAGCAGTGCGGTCGCCTGGGCGGCCGATAACGACGAAGCCATGGCTCGCGAAAAAGCGGCCTGGCAGGCTTACAAGGACAAGAACGCCGGGGAGTTCGGCAAAATGATGTCGGACAAATATCACGGCGTCTATCCCGAGGGCATCTACGACAAGGCGAAGGAACTGTCGGAGATGCAGAAAATGACGCTGAAATCGTTTGAGCTGGGCGATTTCAACACCGTTACGACCGACGCCGACACCCTGCTCGTGACTTACACGGTGAAAATGGAGGCGACCATGGAGGGGAAGGAAATTTCCCAGAAGATGAACGCCTCCTCCGTCTGGCAGAAGGCGGGCGACGACTGGAAAGTCGTGCTCCACACCAACGTGCCGCAGGCGACTGGGAAGAAGAAGGAGTGAAGGTAGAAGTTAGAAGCTGGGAGCTGGGAGCTGCCACTGTAGCGTCCGCTGTCCCCAGCGGATCCCGGCTTTCTCCTGCTCCTGCTCTTAATCTTGATCCTGATCCTCGGAGGGACGCGCTTCCGCGCGTCCATACGCTGAAAAGAAAAGTTTCAATTAGGAAACAAGGAAAGCAGGAAGATGGAGAATCGAGGATGGGGAACTTGATTCACCGTCCCGGAGCACGAGCATGAGCACGAGCGTGGTGGCACTGCCCGCCTCCCCACGATTCACCACTCACAATTAACCATTCACGCTCCTCAACGCCTCCAGCGTTGACTCCTCCCTCCCAGCCCCTATGCTTTTCCCAGAGCGGGGGAGCCAAAAGGCTGAGAGTTCGGTGCGGCAACGGTGCCAGGCCGGAGACCCCTTAAACCTGATGCGGGTAATGCCGTCGTAGGGAGCAAGGGTCCGTCATCGGGACGGGCGATTCTCAGCCATGCGTTTCCCGCGCATGGCTTTTTTGTTTTGCAGAGAAGAAAAATGAATCAGGAAAACAGGAAATGAGGAGAACGACGCTTCTCTTTCCGATCCTTCCTGCGTCCCTGGTTTCCTAACCCTTATGATCGCGACCAAAGAATCGACCGAACCGAAATCCGCCGACTACGTCATGCCGAACAGCCGGCGCGTTTACGTCGAGGGCGAGCTGCATCCCGACGTCCGCGTCCCGTTCCGCGAGATCAGCCTCGCGCCAACGAAGGATTTCAGCGGCAAGCTCGAGGAGAACGAACCGGTCCGCGTTTATGACACGAGCGGTCCCTGGGGCGATCCCACGCAGTCGCCTGACTCCGCCAAAGGCCTTCCCGCCCTGCGCGCCGACTGGATCAGCGGGCGAGGGGACGTCGAGGAGTATGAGGGCCGCGAGATCAAACCGGAAGACAACGGTTATCTGACGCGCGGTCACGAAGAATTCGCCAGCCAGGCGGAGCGCAAGAATCGCCTGGAACAGTTCAAAGGCTCACAGCGCAGACCGCTCCGCGCCTCCGCCGGTCACCCGGTCACGCAGCTTTGGTATGCGCAGCAGGGCATCATCACGCCCGAGATGGAGTTTATCGCGATTCGTGAGAACGGAGGCCGGGCCGGAACACAGGCCTCCGGCCTGTGCGGCCAGCAGGCGTCTCGCCTGCAGAATGAATCGACCAGGCGAGACGCCCAGTCGCCGCACAGCCGGGACGGCCGCGCTCCGGCCAACTCGCTCCACCACCAACACCCCGGCGAAAGCTTCGGCGCGTCGATCCCAAAAGAAATCACCCCCGAGTTTGTCCGCTCCGAGGTCGCCCGCGGCCGCGCCATCATCCCGGCCAATATCAATCACCCCGAGCTCGAGCCGATGATCATCGGCCGCAATTTCCTCGTCAAAATCAACGCCAACATCGGCAACTCCGCCGTCGCCAGCTCCATCGAGGAAGAAGTCGAGAAAATGCGTTGGGCCACCAAGTGGGGCGCCGACACCGTCATGGACCTTTCCACCGGCAAAAACATCCACGCCACCCGCGAATGGATCATCCGCAATTCGCCCGTGCCCATCGGCACCGTCCCCATCTACCAGGCGCTCGAGAAAGTGAACGGCCGCGCCGAAGATCTCACCTGGGAAATCTTCCGCGACACCCTCATCGAGCAGGCTGAGCAAGGCGTCGATTATTTCACCATCCACGCCGGCGTCCTCCTTCGCTTCGTCCCCATGACCGCGAAACGCATGACCGGCATCGTCAGCCGCGGCGGCTCCATCATGGCGAAATGGTGCCTCACCCATCACAAAGAAAGTTTCCTGTATGAACATTGGGACGACATCTGCGACATCATGGCGGCTTACGATGTCAGCTTCTCGATCGGCGATGGCCTGAGGCCAGGCAGTATTGCTGACGCCAATGATGAGGCCCAGTTTGCTGAGCTCAAAGTGCAGGGCGACCTGACCAAGCGCGCCTGGGCCAAAGGCGTGCAAGTCATGAACGAAGGCCCCGGCCACGTCCCCATGCATTTGATCAAAGAGAACATGGAAAAGCAGATCGAGTGGTGCCACGAAGCGCCCTTCTACACCCTCGGCCCGCTCACCACCGACATCGCCCCCGGCTACGACCACATCACCAGCGGCATCGGCGCCGCCATGATCGGCTGGTACGGCTGCGCCATGCTCTGCTACGTCACCCCAAAGGAACACCTCGGGTTACCAAACAAAGACGACGTCAAAACCGGAGTCATCACCTATAAACTGGCCGCCCACGCCGCCGACCTCGCCAAAGGCCACCCCGGCGCCCAATACCGCGACAATGCCGTGAGTAAAGCGCGGTTCGAGTTCCGGTGGGAAGATCAATTCAACCTGTCCCTCGATCCCGAGACCGCTCGGGAGTTCCACGACGAGACATTGCCGCAGGAAGGCGCGAAGACCGCCCATTTCTGTTCAATGTGCGGCCCGCACTTCTGCTCGATGAAGATAACGGAAGACGTGCGCAAATACGCCGCCGAACAGGGCATTGCCGAGAGCGAGGCTTTGAAATGGGAATGTCAGAGAAATCCGAGGAGTTCGTCGAAAAAGGCGCCGAGCTCTACGCAAAGGCGTAATCTCCTCCCGGGTAGGGTGGGCATCTTGCCCGCCGGTTTCGGCATCCTGCCGAAACGAACTTACGATCTCCAGGTTCAATGAGCGAAGGAACCACCGAGCCATCCCCTTGGCGGATCGCGAAGCCCAGCAGGATGATCGCGAGCATGTCTTTGGCGACGAGGGTGGAACGCAAGGAAGTCGATCGTGCCGGTTTGCCAGAAGACCCATTCGCCGGCCACGAGCGTGGCGAGTAGGGGATGGCCGCTTTCCTAAAGCAGGACGCCGTCACCGGTGGAGGGATTGAGACGGGCGGTGGAGTCCATGGCGGGGGTGTCTTTGTCGTGCCGCCCGATGATGAAGTCGCCCGCGCCATTCGGGGCATAGAGCATCGTGCCGGCCACGCCTGCCGGGTGACAGTGGCGGGTTCTCGAATGCTTGCGTGGCAATGTGATTGGGGAGAGGTTAACCGAGTCACAGGAGGACCAACTATGAAGACCAAACGTCAGCCGGCAGCAAGACGAGAAGGCAAATCCGCGGTTCCACACGACGAGCTACGGGACCTGGAGACGCAGCGCGCAAAAGATGTGCGCGGTGGTGATTCGAAGTCGAACACGCAAAAGAAGTGGTCTGATACTTCGTCTCAAATCACGGCTAACATCAAATAGCACGCAGGGTTCGCGTCGGTTTGGCTCGAATCGCCGCTAAGGGCGGCCCGCGGAGTTCAGCCGCGCATCGACTCGAATTTGTAAATTGGCGGAAAGCGGTCAGCGATGAGGATCGACCGTCATCGCGATCCGCTCGCCGCGAAGCGACGGAGTGCTGGGAACAATAAGCATCGGAAACCGAAGGCCCCCGGGGATACCGTCCTTTGGGACTTCGCTACGCTTCCGGCCTACCCACCCCGCGGTGCAGACTGACGGCACGTTCGCCCTCACGATCTTTCCCAACGCACAGTCCACCTGGTTGGGTGGCCGCAAGATGGCGCATTCCCTAACGCGGCTGAGGAGTCGGGGATGGCCTCTTTCCGATCGATGCGGCGGGCGCTTCGGTGCCCTGTTTGACAGGAGGAGTCGTCGGCGACGTCTTGATTGACGGCTGACCAGCGCCCACGTCGCTGGTCGATCCTGGTCTGATCTTCGGCGGCGTCGGTTTTGGCGGGGCGATTTCCGGCCGGGGACCGGCCTGGCCCGGTTCGATTTGTTCCGCCGCCTGTCGCACAGAGAAGACGCACGTGAGATAAGTCTCTTTGCACTTCTGTTTGCAGGCGGCCAACTCCAACCGGCCCGGTGGTTTCAACAGACCGCCGACTCCCCCGGTGCAGCCCGCCTCGCAATCAGCCCGCTTCCTCTTGCAGGTGTCGATGGCTTTGAGCTGCGCTTCCGTCAGTTTCTGTTCCCCGAAAAGGATGGAAACGGGGATCAGAGCAACGCCAAGAAGAATGAGAACACCGCTGAAGCAGATTCGTCGTGTCATATAGGAGCGCCTCCTCGGGCGATGCTGCATTTTTCGCTTATCCCTGTCAATCGCAACGGCGGCCGGCCTTGCGACGGAGACAAGAGTGAGTGGTCGCACACCCTCGCTGTCGATTCGAGGAGACCGATAATGATCTGTCAAAATCCTGACTGCGGTATCAGCGGCCCTCGGCGCGGTCCGCCGCGGGCGCACCGGTGTGATCCTCGTATAACGTCAGCCAGCGCAAACGCCCGTCCGCCGTTCCGGCAAGATAAAGATCCAGCCCTGGCACGTAGCGGATGCCCGAGCCGATGAGGTAGGCGGGATACTCGATGCTGTCGCGGCGGACGGATCGGTCTTCGCCTTTCGCGAGCACCTCTACGTTCTCGCCCGACGCCAATTTGAATTGCCCGACCGGTACCGGCCGATCGTCCAACTCGCGGCCGAGCTCGCTGGCCGCGCGGTCGGGCTCGTCCCGGGCGAACGCCACCAGGGCGCGTTGCAGGCGCTGCTGCAGACCGGGTGCCAGCGTGTTGTTGCTCAGCATCGCCACGCTGATCCGGCGGTCCGCATCCCAGTAGAGCATATGGTGAAATCCTTCGTGGTGTCCGAGGTAATGGCACTGCCGTCCGCCGGGCGCGCAATACCAGTTACCGAGCGTGAGCCCTGACTCGTTCGAGCGAATTCGCGCGCGTGTTGTCGCAGCGCGCCGGATCGGCGCCAGGCGCGGCTGCCACCACTCGCTCCCCCACGCGGCCAGTTGGGCCGCCGAGATGCTGAAATTGGCCGGGCCATAAAACTGCTCGCCCTCCCAGCTATCGAAGCGCTGGAACTGACCCTCCTTTGTCCGCCGGTAGCCGATGGCCCGCCCGGTCCAGTCGGCCAGGCGCGCCGGCCGCAGAGTTACGCCCGAGGGCAGGGCGAGGTGTTGTTGCACGAACTCGAGATATTTGGTCCCGGCGACGCGCTCGATCAGCATGGCCAGCGCGACCGAGCACAGGTTGCAGTAGTTGAATGTGCTGCCGGGAGGAAACTGGGGGTCGCCCGCCTCGGCCAGGAGCTGGGCGTTGCTTTTCTCCCGCACTTCATCCGCGAACCGCACACCGGCTGAGTGCGACAACAAATGATGCACGGACGTGGCGGGATGCGGATACTCCGGGAGATAACGCTGCACCGGCGCGTCGAGCTCCAGCTTTCCCTCGTGCACGAGCAGGAGGACCGCGGCCGCCGTTACCGGCTTGGCGAGCGAGGCGCTGTCTGCCGGCGTCTCGGGAGTAAACGGACGCCGCTCGAAAGGATCGGCCCACCCGTAGCCCCGCGCGAAACGCACCCCATCGGCTCCACGCACGACGACCGCCCCGCTGAATTTCTCCTCGCGGGCCAGCTTCTCGAGGGCGCGATGAAGCCGGACAGGTTCTTTCGCAACCGCGGAGCGGCTCAGGCTGGTTGCAAGAAGAAGCAGCAACCACAGCGATAACGTTTCCGCCCGCATCGATCATCAAAAAAAGGTCGGTCTCTCTCTTCGTCAACTCCAAACGCGTCGGCGCAAAGACGATATCCGATCAACCCTGCGCCGAACAAGTGCGGACCTTTGTTCTGCGAGATTTGTCTCAAGGATTGCCGCCAACGTTCAAACTGCGCGCCACTGACGATGAGGACAATGGCGACGGGGCGAGCTCTTGTTTAAGGAGTCGGCGGGCGCTTGTTGGCGGTAAACGGAAACTTCTCACCGTGGTGATAGATGAGGGTTCCCTGGAGCGACTGACCGTTGGCGTGCAGGGTGCCGTCGAAGGTGACCGGGCCTTCCGGAGTATCCACCGTCATCGCGATCCGCTCGCCACTAAGGGTGAGCATACGGACAGGCAGTGCATTCCTGCCCTGCACCGTTGCCGTGCCGGTCCATTCTTCGCCGCGGGAAAACAGCCAGAGTTCTCCCCGGGAAATGCGATCGGGCCCCGTCTCCATGCGGAAGTCCCAACGCCCGGTGAGGTCGCGGATGGGCGCGGTCGAGGGCGAAGCTTGCGCCGGAGCGGGAGAGGTCTGCGGGATCGCATCCGCGAAGGGAAGAATAATCAGGAGAGCGAGCAGAACGCGAAACAGAGATGAGCAGTGGCACATGGAATTCCCTCCAGCGCGTCAAGACCTGGCGCACAAGTGTGTCGAGAAGGCGGGCAACGCGTCACGTTTGCTTGTGCTGTCGGACCCCAGGGGGATAGGATCGTGGCACGGAAATGAGCAAGGCCATTGTCTCGGTCGTTCGGAGCATTCTCGCGGTCGTGCTCGGCTTCGTTGTCATCTCGGCGGGGACGTTGCTTACGTTCAACGGCATTGTCGGCCAGGTGAGCGTTTCTTCGCCCGTCTCGCAGTTGCTTGCGGGCACGGTGGGCGCCGTTCTTTCGGGACTCGCGGGCGGTATCGTCGCAGGCCTGATCGCGCCGCGCGCTCCGGTGCTTCATGCTCTCGGCATCTGGATCCCCATCGCGTTCGATACGGCATCCATTATCGCCAGAGGCAACGGTCCGGTCTGGTTCGATCTGGCGGGGAGCGGAATGCTCGCGATGACCGCGCTGATCGGGGGTGCGCTGGTAGCGTGGCAGTCGAAGCGGCGAGCGGCCGCGCGTCTCACCTGATCCTGGATGTACCTCGATCGGCACATCAGCGAGAATGGCATGAACGCGGAGAAGATCCTCGAAATCCTGAAAACGCTGGGAAAACCGGGGACGGCGGCGATTTACCGACGGCATGGCGCCGGGGACAATGTCCATGGCGTTCTTACTTCCGAGATCGCGAAGCTGCAGAAGAAGATCAAAAGGAATCACGCGCTCGCGCTGGATCTTTGGAGAACAGGTAATGCTGAAGCGCGCGTCCTCGCTCTGTTGATCGCTGACCCTGCAGAAATCTCACGCACCGAAGCGCTCGCGCTGGTTAAGGAGGGACCAGTCCGTTTTCTCGGCTGTTATCTGACCGATCTCCTGGCTCGTGGGCGCGGTGCGGACGCCACGATGTGCGCATGGATGAAGGCGAAGGACGAGGCCCGTCGCGAAATGGGCTACGGAATTCTCGGCGTCCGCTTGAAGGATGAGCCCGAGTCGATCAGCGACGTTGATGCCGGGAAGATGCTGGCGACAATCGAGAAGGAGATTCATCGCTCCCCGAACTGGGCGCGTTACGCCATGAACGGCGCCCTCATTGCGATCGGTATTTTCAAACCGGCTCTGCGCAAGAAGGCGATCGGCGCGGCCAGACGCATCGGTCCGGTGGAGGTGGATCATGGAGAGACCTGCTGCAAAACGCCGGACGCGGTGGCGGCGATAGAGAAAGCATTGAAGCGTAAGCGCCGTCCCTGATCGGGTGCTTAGGCCGCGGAATGAGCGGCCGCCTTCGCGCAGCGTTCGAGCAGGCGGGGCGCTCCCATCCGTTCCGCCCACGCGGCGAAGGCTGGGGTCGGCCCGCGCCAGCGCAGGGTCTCGACCTTCTTGAACAAGGGCGCATCGGTCCGCAGGGTCGCAAGCTTCTTGAAGAGCAGGGCCTGCTTGCGCTGGCTTCCGAGGATGCCCGCAGGGAATTTCTCAATCGAGCGGTGCCGGTTCAAGAGCTGCGCAGCGGTCCGGGGACCGATCCCGGCGATCCCCGGGTAGCCGTCGGCGGCGTCGCCCACCAGCGCGAGCAGGTCGGGGATCAGCGGCGGGTCGACCCCGAACTTTTCCCGGATGCCGGCGGCGTCCCGCGTGATCTTGCGCCGGCCGTCCACCTGCACCACGCGCGTTCCCCGAACGCATTGCGCCAGGTCCTTGTCGGGCGTCCAGATGGCGATCTTCCGCACCTTTTTGTTCTTCGCGGCGAGATGCGCGGCCGATGCGAGGGCGTCGTCGGCTTCCAGCTCGATCATCGGCCAGACGACCACGCCCATGGCCGTGAGCGCTTCTTCCAGGGGATGAAACTGGGCGCGCAAGGCGCGGTCGATCCCGGCCCCGGTCTTGTAACCGGGCCAAAGTTCGTTGCGGAACGATTCAATGACGTGATCGGTGGCGACCCCGAGATACTCCGAGCCGCTCTCGATCATTTGCAGGACGGTCTGCAACACGCCGACCACCGCGCCGTAGGGCCGATCCTTTCCCTTGGTGAACCGGCGCAACCCGTAGAAGTGACGGAAAAGTTCGTAAGTCCCGTCAACGAGGTGCACGACCATCGGGTCAGACCTTAGACTGCGATCAGGATGATAAGGAAAGAGGTTCACCACAGAGACGCAGAGCTGAAAAGCTGACAACTGAAATGCTGAAATCGGGCAGGAGAGGGGAAAGCTGAAAAGGAGAGGGCTGAGATAGAGCTCAGAGCGGCCAGACCCAGAGGAGCATGGGGACGGCGACGGCCATCACGACGATTTCGAGGGGGAGGCCCATGCGCCAGTAATCGGAGAAGCGGAAACCGCCGGGGCCCATGATGAGGGTGTTGTTCTTGTGGCCGATGGGGGTGAGGAAGGCGCAGGAAGCGGCGATGGCGACGCCCATGAGGAAGGTGTCGGGGTTGGCTCCGAGCTGTTGGCCGAGATCGATCGCGATCGGGCCGGTGATGACCATGGTGGCGACGTTGTTGAGCACGTCGGAGAGCATCATCGTCACGGCCATGATGGCGACGAGCGCGACCACGGCGGAGTAACCCTGGGTCAGGTCGACGATGGAATTGGCGATCAAGGCGGTTCCGCCGACCTCCTCAAAGGCAGTCCCAAGCGGGAGAAGGCAGGCGAGCATGACCACGACCGGCCATTCGATCTGGTGATAGAGTTCGCCGGCCGGGACCAGCCCGAGCGCGACATACGCGATCACGGCGATCGCGATGGCCACGGTAAACGAGAGCAGGCCGGCGGTGGCGATGGCAATCGCGCCGGCAAAGAGACCAATGGTCAAGGCGGCGTTCAAAGGTTTGAAAGGCGCGACGCTGGTGCGGTTGACCGCGACCAGGCCGAGTTGCTCGAGCGTTCGCTCCGACGAAGCGGGCTTGCCGGTGATGAGCAGCTCGTCCCCCGACATGATCCGGCGGTTGCCGATTCCCTCCCGCGCCATCTTTCCGGCGCGCGCGATGCCCAGGAGGGTGATGCCGAAACGCGGCCGCATCTTCATGGAGATGGCGGAACGTCCGACCAGGTAGGAGTCAGACCGGACCACGGCCTCGATGATCTCCGGACCGCGGAACTCCTCTTCCTTCGACGCCGGCTCTTCTTCGTCGTCCTCTTTCTTCCCTTTCGCCGCGGCCGGCTTTTCCTCCTCTTCCTTCGGTTTCTGCAGGTCGAGCGCCTTGATGAAGGCGGCAATGGCGTCGGTGGCGCCTTCCACCACAAGGCGGTCGCCCGGCTCAATGCGTCGAAAACGAACGGAACGCCGTTTCCCGTCCCGGATCAGGCCGACCAATAGGACGTCCGCTTTCTCCGCTTCCTCGTCGAGCTCGACGCCGACGCGTCCGGCCAGCTTTGATTCCTCGGGGACGAGGAGTTCGGCGAGGAAAGACGAAGGATCGAGTTCTGCCGGCCGGTCCTTGTGCTGGGGAACGAGGCGCCAGCCGATCAGGGCGACGAAGATGATTCCGGCGATCGCGACCGCCCCGCCGACCGGGGTGAAGTCGAACATCCCATAAGGCGCGCCGAGCTGTTGTTCACGCACGGCGGAAGCGATGATGTTGGGAGGGGTGCCGATCAGGGTGACCATGCCGCCGAGGATGGTGGCAAAGGCGAGCGGCATGAGGGTGAGGCCCGGCGGGCGGCCGGCTTTGCGCGCGGCCTGCACGTCCACCGGCATGAGCATGGCGAGCGCGGCCACGTTATTGATCACAGCCGAGAGGGCCGCGCCGATCCCGCCGATGACCGCCACGTGTGAGCCGGCGGCGCGCTTCTCGTTCGCGGCGATCTTGGTGAGGAGACCGAGCGCGCCGGAGTTTTCGAACGCGCGCGAAGCGATCAGGACCAGGGCGACGATCATGACCGCCGGATTGGAAAAGCCGCTGAAAGCCGCCTTTTCCGGGACCAGCCCGAGAACGACGCCGCACATCAGACCCGAAACCGCCACGAGGTCGTAACGGAACCGACCCCAGAGAAGCAGGCCGAGCACGAGACCGAACAAGGCGAAGAGAAGGATTTGATCGGTGGTCATGTCGCTAAGTTCTTCGGCTCGCGGCTTTCAGGCTACGCCACCGCGGCCAGAGCATGGCTGGGGAGATGAGCGCCCGGCCAAGCACGGAGTGAAGGGTCGGAGAAAAAGCTGAAAAGGGGAAAGGCTGGTAGGGGGAAAGGCAGGAAACTTTCGTGGAAGATATGTCTGGTCGAGCTGTGAAAGCCCGATACTCTCCGCCCCGTGCATCTCATGAAACTAAACAAGAGAATTTCTGTCCTGACGGTCATCTTCTCGCTGCAGTTCACCTCTGCCGTTCTTGCGGCGCCTGGTGGTGATCCGAATCAAAAACCAACGGTGCCCTCCATCGCAGATAGGCTGGAGACGGATCCATTGGCGGAATGGGAACAGGAACTTTCGCCGACGCCAACGGCGACACCGGCGCCGACGGTAGCTGAAGTTCGGTCAACCCCGACAAGTGTTGGTGCAACCGGTCCGCAGGGAGTGAAGGGTGAGCAGGGTGAGGCCGCTGTGACGCCGGTCGCGACTCCCGCGCAGACTCCCGCGGTCCAGACCGCGGTTGGCCCGACCGGTCCGCAAGGGGATAAGGGTGCTCCCGCCACGACGCCCGGCGAGACGGTGAATAACGCGACGCCGGAGGTGCCGGCTGAGGAAAAGCCAGCAGTGCCGGCTGCGAAAACAACCTCGAACACGGGTGAAGCGACGACGCCGGGTGCGCAAACGAGGAAGGATGCCCGCGCCGCCGCAGCGGCCAAACGAGCCGAAAAGAAGGCAACGCGCCCGGCCTCGCAGGCGGGTCAGTCCGAAAAGGTCCGTCCCAAGGGGAAAACTGAAACGACCCGAACCGGCGTCAAGCCTGCCAGAGCGCAGACGAAGAAAGAGAATCCGTTTTTCGGTGGTTCTGGTTCCGGCAAGAAATCCTTCGGGAACGGCGGGGAAGAGGGCGAAGAAAAGGGACGAGGGAAGAAGCGGAAGAGATAAGGCTGCCGCGTCCGGCAGCGCAGTCCAGGCCGGTCAGTGCGGAAGACGGAGGCGAATGGGGCCGCGCCACTCGGAATCCGGGTCGATTGTTTTGTCGCGCTGGGTCATGATGACCTCGCCCGCGCGGGCAGCATCGCGTGTTGCTTCTCGCGCAAGAGTGAGCAAGGCACGCCACCGCCGTCCGCCGGCGATGCGGGCGGCGTCGGAAGGACAGATCGAGGAGGTCGGAGGACGAGCCCGCAAGAGGGTTCGGATGGCGGCGCGCAGACGTTGCCGGTTTCCTTCCCCGGAAGTTCTCTCCCACCATTTCTCGCCGCGCTCGCCCAGCGCCACCTTGGCATCCTGCACGCGGGGGCGATCCTGGATTCGTCGCGCGGCCATTAGCTCTTTCACGAGCTCGGCGCGCAGCTTTTCAGGAATGTGCGGGTCCGTTTTGCGCCAGCGCCGGCCTTTGACCACGAAGTAATGGTCGTCTTCGCCAGGCTTCTTTCTCCGTAGTGATGGTGTGCGTCTGGGCATTCCGTTCCGGGGAAGGGCGGGCTGCGTCAATCGACTCCGTCAAAGCAGCGCGAATTGATTTCGCCAGTTCACACACGTTGGCCGGAACCTGACCGATCTTACGGGTAAGTGTAGGGCGCCTGCAGGCCGAGCGGGATGCCGAGCATCCAGTAGCCGAGCAGGAAGAGTGTCCAGATGACCAGGAAGGTGATGGAGAATGGCAGCATGAGCGAGACCAGGGTGCCGATGCCGGTCTGTTTCACGTAACGCTGGCAGTAAACCACCACGAGCGGGAAATAGGGCATGAGGGGAGTGATGATGTTGGTGGTGGAATCGCCCACGCGATAGGCCGCCTGGGTCAGCTCGGGGGAAAACCCGAGCGCCATCAGCATCGGCACGAAGATCGGGGCGAGCAGGGCCCACTTGGCCGAGGCCGAGCCGACCATCAGGTTGACGAAGGCGGTCAGGAGGATGATGCCGATGATGGTGACCCCGCCCGGCAGCGCCATCGCCTTGAGGAAACTGGCGCCCTTGAGGGCGAGGAGCGCGCCGAGGTTCGACTGGCCGAAAGCGGCGATGAAGAGCGCGGCAAAGAACGCCATGACGATGTAGTAGCCCATGGTGCTCATGGTTTTGCTCATCCCCTTGATGATGTCGCGATGACTTTGCACGGTCCCCGCGACGTAGCCGTAGACGATGCCGGGAATGAGAAAGAGGAGAAAGATCAGCGGCACGATCGATTGCATGAGCGGCGCGGTCGAGGCGGTGAGTGAGCCGTCGGGCGAGCGCATGGCCGAGCCCGAGTCGGCGCTGAGGTCAGGACAAGGATGACGATGCCGACCGCGAGAGCGGCGAGGCCGGCCCAGAGTCCGCGCGTTTCCCGGGCGCCGAGGTTCTCCATCTTCGGCAGATTCTCCTCGTCGCCATCCACCTTCGTGTTCCGGAGCCGCGGCTCGATTACGCGATCGGTCAGGAACCAGCCCAGGCCGACGATGAGCAGGGTCGAGGCGGCGGTGAAGAACCAGTTGCAGAGCGGATTGACGAGACGCTCCGGGGCAATGATCTGCGCCGCGGCCTGGGTCAGCCCGGCGAGCAGCGGGTCAAGGCTCGAGGGAATGAAGTTGGCGCTGAAGCCGCCCGAGACGCCGGCGAACGCCGCCGCGATCCCGGCCAGCGGATGCCGGCCGGCGGCGTGGAAGATGACGCCACCCAGGGGAATCACGAGCACATAACCGGCGTCGGCGGCGGTATGACTGACAACCGCGACGAGGATGAGCATGGGGGTAAGCAGGAGGGCGGAAGTGAAGCTGAGCAGCCCTTTGAGGCAGGCATTGATGAACCCGGTGTGCTCCGCCACGCCCACTCCGAGCAGGGCGACCAGGACAACGCCGAGCGGATGAAAGCTGGTGAACGTGGTCACCATGTTGGCGAGGAAGGCCGTGATCGAGGGGGCGGCGAGCTGGTTCTTGATTACGATCGGCTGCCCGGTGCGGGGATCGATTTCCGAGAACTGCATGGAGGCGAGCAGGGCCGAGAGGCCCCAGACGACGAGCAGGAGAATAAAAAAAGAGCCGCCGGGTCCGGCAGCTTGTTCCCGACGCGCTCGATCGTGTTCAGGGCGCGGTCGACAAACCGGGGCGGGTTTTGCGGCTGATTACCGGAAGGGGCGGAGGAAGTGGCCATACGAGCCATGGAGGTTAGCCCCGCGGCTCGGTGGCGGGCAATGGTAAACGCCGGGGGCTCCCCGCGGAGCGCCGCGTTTCAGCCCTCTTCGACGGAGATGACAAAGGCCGGGCGACGCACGAGGATGAAAGTCAACGCCATGGAAAGCTCCCAAAAAGAAACGGTGCCGGCAGAGGAAGCGGAGAGAACGAGTTTCCTGATCTACGTCAGTATTGCGACGCAACCTTTCAGCGAAGCCGAACTGGTCGACCTGCTGACCACGAGCCGGAAAAACAACGCCGCGGTGGGCGTGACCGGCATGCTGCTCTACAAGGAGGGGAAGTTCATGCAATTGCTCGAGGGGGAGGAAACGCAGGTGGCGCGCGTGTTCGAGAAAATCTCGAGGGATTCGCGTCATCGCGATGTGATCACCCTCCTGAAGGGGCGGGAGGACAAACGGAGCTTCTCCGAATGGATGATGGGGTTCGCCAATCTGGAGAACGCCGAGGCGGAATCCGTGCCCGGTTACTCGGAATATTTGAATACGCCGCTGACAGCGGATGCGTTCCCCGATCCGAGTAATGCGCAGCGGCTGCTCCGGATGTTCAAGCGCACCGGGCTTTCCCTTTGAGCGCCGGCGGCGGAGCCGCCGCGTTCACTCAGGCCCGGGTCACAACCATTCCTTCACCTCCGGCCAGGCCTGGTCGAGCGGGAGCTTGAGGCCGCGACAGAGAAAGAGATGGCGGCGCTGCTCGAACGGCATCGCCCAGGGACTCGATTCGATCGGCCCCAGGTCCTCGACCGAGTCCCAGTTCGTCGGATCCTCGTTCCCGGGGCGGTTGATCACCAGCATGACACTGCCGTCGAAGCCGCGCGGTCCCCAGAGAAAGTAGTTCTGGTGACCGGAAAGAGCCGGGGGCAGCCCATGGCGCCTGCCGAAGAAGTCGATCGCGCCGGCTTCGCCGTAATTCTGGGTGAAGATGCCGACGCGCCGCTGATCGCCCGGCGATAACCGGGCGAAGGCCTGCGCGACCGAGCGCGTCATTTCTTCCCAGCCGAATTGATCGGCATAAAGCTGGGGCAGCGTGGCGGTGTGGGCTGTCTCGGTGCGCGGTGGTTCAAACCCGATTTTTCGCATGTAGTCCACGAGTTGCGCCGGCGGCAGAACGGGAATCACCATGGGGGCGAGAACGGCGGCACTCGAGAGCATGACCCCGACCAGAGCGGGGCGAAGCCAGCGGAGACGCGAAGCGAAGAGCCGTTCCCAGGCCACTCCGCCGGCGGCGAAGAGCATCGGGTAAACCGGGGCGAGGTAATAGTGTTTCCCTTTCATCAGGATGAAAATGGCGAGCGCAAGAAGGTAGGTAAAACCGAGGACGCGATAGGGCGCCGTGCGTTCGCCGGTCGGGCCGGTCCGGCCAACGAGGAGCCAGACGAGCCCGGCGAGCCAGAGCGGAAGCGTGGCCGGGTTCATGATCAAGATCTGTTGCACGACGAAATCGACCGGCGAAAGGACGACATTTTTGCTGCTGCGGGCGACATTGCGCAGGAGCTCCGGCGTGGGCCAGTCGTGCTGCACCTGCCAGAGCAGGTTCGGCAGCACCACCAGAAGGGCGAGCCCGCCGCCGAGCCAGATCCAGGGTTGCGCCAATTGGCGGCGATGCGGAGTCAGGAGCAGGCCGGCGACGAGCGCGGCGCCGAAGAAAACGATCGAGTGTTTGTTCTGGAACCCGAGGCCGGCGAGCAGGCCGATGACCAGCCAGGTTTTGGGTGAACCGCCGTGAATGATCCGGAGGAGGAGATAGACGCAGCCCATCCAGAAGAGCGGCTCAAACAGGTTCATGGAATAAACGTTCCCATTCGCGAGATAGACGGCCGCGCCGAGCGTGGCCGCGCAGCCCAGGGCGATGGCCCAGGCGCGTCCGCCAAGTTCACGCGCGATCAGTCCCGTGAGGAGGATGACCAGCGCATGCGCCAGGGCCGGGAGGAAGCGAATGGCGAAGAGCGAATCGCCGAGGAGAAAAAGCTCCATCCGCAGGAGGAGCGCCGAGAGCGGGGCGAAATCGACGTAGCCCCAGGCAAGCCGTTTGGCGCAGGCGATGAAGTAGAGTTCATCGCGAAAATAGCCGTAGCGGCCGTTGGTGAGGAAGTGAACGAGCAGCGCGATGATCGCGAACGAGCCCGCGATCCACCAGAACCGTGTTCCGCCCCTGATGCCCTCTTGGATTGTTCCGCGGTCGGGGTTTGCATGCGGGAGATTGGCGATTCCGCCCGGCGCATTCAATCGCAAACGGACAGGGTCCCGCGGCATTTTCGGGCCGTCAGGTCGCCTGCGGGCTGATGCTCTCCCAGGCGCGCGCTGCGACGGGGTCGCGGCCTTCGTCGAACTCGATGTGGTCGATGAGCGTTTCGATCGGTTTGCCGGTGAGACCACTTTCCGCGATGCGCTGGGGAAGGACGTGGCTTCGTTCATCGCGCCAGCCGAGCTTGGCGATGAAACGGTTCCAGATGTGACATTCCTCGTCGGTCCGCGGGGTGCCGTGGGTGTGCGCCCACGCCAGGACAGCTTCGTCCGAATCGCCGGTGAGCGCGCGCTCGCGGATCGCAGCGTAGGTGACACCGAGGAAACGGCAGCAGCGGCCGTCGAGGGTGAAGGGGTGGGGTTCGCCGAGGAAATCCTGGTAATCAGCGGGCAGGCGCCCGGCGGCTTGCAGGCGGATCTTGTCGAGCATCCGCCCGAAATAGATCAGGCGCCCCACCTTCTCGTAACAACTGCGCAGTCCTGGAATGGCAGGCATCGGTAAAAATAGCGCGGCCAGCGGGTGGCGAAAAGCGGACAGAACGGCAGATCTCTGGAGAATCAGTCAAGCAGCTCGACCGGGTCGCCTGCGCGGACCATTCCTTCCATGAGAACAGCGGCATAGACGCCCGCATTATTTTCATGCGATTGCGCGACCGTCTTCAGGAGGGCCGGCGTTTTCTCCGCGGTGTCGGGATGGATGGCGATCATCATGCACCGGCCATCGCGGGCGAGCACGTGGATTACGACCTTCGGGCCGAGGCGCAGGTTGTGCCCGACAAAGCGGTCCTCGCCGAAACCCTCGCCGGACGCGAGGTCGAGAAGGACATTGGGGCGAAAGCGGCGCGGATCGACTTCCCCACCGGTTTCCTGTGCGAGCTGTTGCGCGGTCTGGAGGGAAAAGAGGGAGACAGGGCGGCAGTCGGTCAGCGCCTTGTCGGAACGCAGGAGGCGAAGCGGCGGGTTGTCCGGCAGTCCGGTTTGCAGGCTCTCGCGCAGGGCGGGATCGTCGATGGCCAACGTCCTTCCGTCGGGCGTCTCGACATCGAGCATCAGCTCCTCATGGGTGGCCGGGATCTGGTTAAGCATGTGCGAGCGCGCCTCCGCTTCCGCCTGGTTGGCCGGCCGGATTGATTTCTCCGGGTGCCGCCACCGGGGACGGTAACGGAGAATTTGCCGTTGATCGCGTCCGGTGAAGAAGGGAAACCCGCGATTGTTGGCCGGGCTCTCGAAGGCGTAAAGGCGGTCGCCATAAACACCGCCAAAGCCGACGAAGATTTCGTCCATCTCCTCGCCGCGCATGCTCTTGACCGGATAACGCCAGAGGCCTGCGACCGTGCCGACGACGCCCATCTCCGAGAATTAAGGTCCCGGGGCTGTGATAAGCGAGGCTAATTGGAACACGGGCCGGCGATCAGAAGTGCGCGCCGATGTATTCCCACATCTGGTGATGCCAGTAGGGCCACTCGTGTCCTCCCTGCGGGCCCCAGTCGTCGAGGTGATGGGCGATGCCGCGGTTCGCGAGCACGGAGGAGAAGTGGTAGGTCGGCCCGGGAACTTCCCAGGGGCCGCAGCCGGTGGCGAGATGAATGTCGCAGCTCGGATACTGATGGAGGAACCAGGGATCGCTCATGTTCGCCATGTAATCGACCGGGTTGTTGAAATAGAAATTATCGTCATACATGCCGTCCATGGAATCGCGCATGTCGTAGACCCCGGAGAGTCCGTAGCAACGCTTCACGCGGTCGGGGTGCTTGCAGAGCGTGTTCGCGGCGTGGAAAGCGCCGAGCGAAGCGCCATAGGCGGTGATGGCGATGCCGGGCGTCTGGCAAAGGGAATCGATGAAGGGGAAGACTTCGTTGGCCACGTAGGCGTCGTATTGCGCCTGCATCCAGCTGCGATGGAAGGGGTGCGCCCCCTTGTTCTGGAAGGAGTCGTTGTTCACCCCGTTGATGGAAAAGATGCGGATGCGTCCCTGCTCGAGGTAGGGGCTGAGGGTGCCGATCATGCCCTGGCCTTCCTGTTCCCATTCGTCCCCCCCGCTGGTGGGAAAGGCGAGGATGGGCGGGCCGTAATTGCCGTAGACGGCGACGCCCATGTCGCGGCTGAGACGTTGCGAGTACCAGCGGTGATATTCACGGTGCATGGGAGGGAGAGGTTACCGCGCGGAGACAGGGGCTCAAGCGCGGTTCACGACGAATTGCCGGCGGGCGACGGAGGGACGCGCTTCTGCGCGTCCGGGTTTTGGGCTGGGCGCGGGGGCAGGGCGGGGGAGGTGCGGAAGTTCGTCGCGGGTGAGCGGGCGTGGACATGCGGAAGCATGTCCCTCCGAAGTTGCGTGCGGGGAGGAGTGAGGGACCGTGGAAGCAATGAGTTCTTTCACGCTCGAACCCATCGGCATCATTCGGTCCCGCGTTAAAACGCGCGAAGACGCGCCGCGGCAGGGGGCGGAGGGAGCGCCGGACGCGTGGCTCGAGATTGAACCGCGCTTTGCCGACGCGCTGCTCGGCCTGGAGCCCGGGAACGAGCTGATCGTGATCACCTGGCTGCATGAGGCCAATCGCGAAGTGCTGCAGAATCATCCGCGGGGTGATGAAAGCCGGCCGCTCACCGGTGTTTTCTACACGCGTTCGCCGGCGCGACCGAACCCGCTGGGGCTGCATCCGGTGACGGTGAAGGAGATTGACGGGCGCCGGCTGAAGATCGGGCCGATCGAAGTGTTCGACGGGACGCCGGTGGTGGACATCAAGTCCGCCTCGACCCGGGTGAAGAGCTAGTTGACGGAACGCCCGGGGAGCCAGGGCGACCCTTGACACGCAACCAAAAGGTTGCATATAAGGGGAGTGGATGCCGTCTTCAAAGCGCTGGCCGATGCCAGCCGCCGGAAATTGCTGGATGCGTTGCGGCGGCAGAGCGGACAAACCCTGTTGCAGCTGTGCGCCCATCTGTCCATGACCCGGCAGGCCGTGACCAAACACCTCGCGCTGCTGGAGAAGGCGAACCTGGTCGCCACGGTCTGGCGCGGCCGCGAGAAGCGGCATTTTCTCAACCCAGTGCCGTTGCACGAGATCTCCGAGCGCTGGATTGCCAAATATGAACGTTCGCGCCTGCTGACGCTGAGCGAACTCAAGCGAGGTCTCGAACAACCCAACCGACAGACACCATGAAAAAAAGCAGCTTCAATTACGTCACCTACATTCGCACCACCTCGGCAAAGCTCTGGCAGGCCCTGATCGAGCCGGAATTCACCCGCCAGTTCTTTTTCGGGGTCGCCATCGAGTCCGACTGGAAGGCCGGCGCGAAATGGAAGTCCATTGGTGCGGACGGGGAGGTAAAGGACAGCGGCGAGATCCTGGAGATTGATCCCCCGCGCCGGCTGGTCTTGAGCTGGCGTAACGAGTTCAAACCGGAGATGAAGGCGGAGGGGTATTCGACCATGACCTACGAACTCGAAGAGTCGGGTGAGGTGGTCAAGCTGACGGTGCGACACGAGATCGACCGGGAGGAATCAAAGCTGATCAAGGCTGTTTCCGGGGGCTGGCCGGCGATTCTGTCGAGCCTGAAGAGCCTGCTTGAAACCGGCCGGGCGCTGGAGGCGTCTGCCCCGTAGCCGGGGGAGCAGGGCCGCGACGTTCATGGACGGGAAAAAGCCAAAACGGATCCAGCGCAGCCGGGCGAAAGGCTGGAAGATGCCGGCGAACGCGATTTATGTCGGGCGCCCGACCGTCTGGGGCAATCCCTACGTGGTGGGGGCGAAGCTGATGAACGGGGAAACGCTCACGGCGGAGAAGGCGGTGGCCTTGTACGAGCAGCACCTGGCCGAGAACTTCAACGAACGCGACATTCGCCACTGTTTGCACGACAAGGACCTGGCCTGCTGGTGTCCGCTTGATCAGCCGTGTCACGCTGATCTCCTGTTGCGGATCGCGAACTCGCGGCCGTGACGGCGATCAAGCAGCCGGTCGGGTGTTTGTCGGCCCGGCGGCAATGCGATCGAGGAGGACGCGAAGCTGGTCGATCGGGACCGGCTTGACCAGATGGGCATCGAACCCGGCCTCCTTGGCGCGTTTCACGTCCTGGTCCATGCCGTAACCGCTCAGGGCGATGGCCGGAAGACCGGGATGCCGTGCGCGGATCAGCTGGAGGAGTTCAAAACCGCTCCGGTCCGGCAGTCCCAGGTCGCTGATGACGGCGTCGAACGGCCCGGCGGCCTCGAGCAATTCGAGCGCCTCGGCTCCGGTGCCGGCGCCATGGACCTGATTGCCGAAACGGGTCAGGATGCGGGTGAGCACCTCGCGGGTGGAATCGTGGTCTTCCACGAGGAGGAGCCGCAGTTCCCGAACTGAATGATGGGTTGGTGAAGCCTCGGTGGGCGCGGCGACCGGTGCGGGAATGGCCGGCAGCGTGACTGAAAAAGTGGCGCCGTGGCCCAGGCCCTGGCTTTCCGCGACGATCCGGCCGCCATGCATCTCGACGATGGCGCGGCTGATGGCGAGTCCGAGACCGAGGCCGCCGAAACTGCCGGTGGGCAGACTGCCCTGTTCAAAAGCCTGGAATATCTTCGGCAGCGCCTCCGGGGCGATTCCGGTGCCGGTATCGGTGACGCGCACGACCACGTTTCCCTCGTGATTGCCGGTGACGACCCTGACCTCGCCTCCTGAAGGAGTGAACTTCACGCCGTTCTTGATCACGTTCCAAAAGACCTGCTGAAGGCGGGCGGAGTCGCCCGAGACCCAGGGTCCCGACGCGTTCTTCTCGAACACGATGGCGACGCGCTTGCTCGTGCCCACGCTGCGGACGATCTCCTCGGTTTCGCCGAGCAGCTTGTGCAGGTTTACCGGCATGCGGACGAGGGTGAACTTTCCGTGCCGAATGCGTGAGTGGTCGAGCAGATCGTCGATCAACCGGGCCTCGAGTTCGGCATTGCGGCGGATAATGGCGGCCTGTTCGCGCACGTCGGCGGGCAGGGCCGCATCGAGTTCCATCGAGGTCGACATCATGAGCACCGGGCTGAGGGGCGTGCGCAGCTCGTGGCTGAGCGCGGCAAGGAATTCGTCCTTGGCCTTGTTCGCCCGCTCGGCGGTTTTTTTGGCCGTGAGCAATTCCGACTCGAAATGGCTGCGCTGACGCATCCGGACGAAGATGCAGTCCGTCTCCCAGCGACCGTTGCGGTCGTGCCGGCGGGCATTGACGAGAAAGGGGAGTTCCTCACCGTTCCCGGTGCGGAGGGAAAGATAAACTTCCTCGACCTCGCCCTGCAGTTTCAGCAGCGGAAAAAAGTGTGTTTGATAGAAAACGCGGCCGCCGGGGGAGAAAAGCTTCTGCAGATGCTGCCCGACGAGCGCCTCCGCCGGGTGTCCCGACGAGGGAACAGAGCGTCGCGTTGACCCCGACGATGTGCCCGTCATCAGTGAAGGTGAGGACGCCGCACGGGACGGTGTCGAGGGAGAGATCCATTCACACGGCCGCCACCGTGCCGGCGAGCGGGCGCACCCAGGTAGTCTTTGATCAACCGGATGGTTTCCTCCGGATGACTCATGTGCGGGCAATGCCCGGTCGCGTCCATCACCTTGAGCGAGCTGCCGGGAATCTGGCGGTGGGTGAACTCACCGACCTCGGTCGGGGCGATGGCGTCCTCGGAACACTGCAGGACAAGGGTGGGAATGCGGACCTTGGAGAGGTCATCGCGGTTATCGGCAAAGAAGGTGGCCTCGGCAAACTGCCGGGCGATCTCGGGATCAGTCGAGCAAAAGCTGGCTTCCAGCTCCTTTGTCAGCTCCGGCCGTTCGGGATTTTTCATGATCACCGGGGTGAGGAAGCTGGCCCAGCCAAGGTAGTTCCGCTCCATGGTGTCGAGCAGGCTCTCGATATCGGCGCGACCGAAACCGCCGACGTAGTCCGTGTCGTTGATATAGCGCGGGGAAGGTCCGATCAGGACCAGCTGGGCGAAACGTTCCGGCTCCCTGTTGGCGGCGAGGATGCCCACCATGCTGCTGACGGAATGGCCAACGAAGATGACCTCGTGCAGGTCGAGCTCGTGACAAATTTCCAGAACGTCACGCGCGTAGCCGTCGAGCGTGGCATAACGCTGCCGATCGTAGGCGGACCAGTCCGACTTTCCGGAGCCAACGTAATCAAAAAGAACGACGCGGTAATCCTCCTCGAAGGCCGGGGCAACGAATCGCCACATCGTCTGGTCACAGCCAAACCCGTGCGCGAAGAGGATGGGCTGCGCTCCGCGGCCGGAGATTGTGACGTTGTTCCGTGCGCTGATGGTTCCCGCCATCCTCCGAACCTACTGGCTCTTTTGGGAGCGAACAAGATTGATGGCGCGCGGTATTCGCACGGTGCGGACAGGACTGCCGGCGGCAGAGCGGCTGGGTCAGCGCAGCCTGTCGGCGGGGAAGACCGCGTTCTTCTCGCGGAAAAGGATGCGCTGCTGGCGCCGGCGAAGGGCGGGGCCAGGGCGGGCCGGGTTCCACCCTTTGGGGTTGGGCAGAACGGCGGCCAGGAGCGCGGATTGCTCGCGGGTGAGGCCGCGCGCGCTGACGCCGAAGTAATGCCGGGCGGCGGCTTCCACGCCATAGATGCCGGGGCCGGTCTCGATGACGTTGACGTACAGCTCGAGGATCCGTCGTTTCGGGAGGAGCAGTTCCATCCAGAGCGTGTAATAGGATTCGAGCCCTTTCCTGATCCAGGAGCGGCCCTGCCAGAGGAAAAGGGAGCGGGCGCACTGGTTCGTGATCGTGGAAATGCCGCGCACCGGCCGGCCGGTGCGTTCCGCCTTGTCCACCGCGCGATCGATCTCTTTCCAGTCAAAACCGTGGTGTTGGAAAAAGCGCTGATCTTCCGAGATCCAGAGATGCTTGAGAAAGAGAGGGGAGACCGCGGGAAGCTCGACCCAATCGTGGCGGAGAGGGGGACGCGGGCCGGGCCGGAAAAGTGCGCCGGCCTGCTCGAGCAGCATGGGCATGGTGCGCGGCGGATCAACGAATCGAAGGAAGAGCACCTGGAAACCCGGGAGGAGGAGCAGCGCGGCCAGGACAGAAAGTATTGTCCGGGTCCATCGGGTGCCGCGTCGGCCTTTTCGTTTTTGAGCCATCGCGGAACCGGGATCAAACGGATGCGCGCCGGGGGGCGGCCTTCGCGCGCGACCCTGACTTCCTGGAAGGCCGGGCCAGAACGGCGTGACGGGGACAGGTCACGAGGTGGTCGTTGACCATGCCGGAAGCCTGCATGAAGGCGTAGCAGATGGTGGAGCCGACGAATTTGAATCCGCGCTGCAACAGTTCGCGGCTCATGGCATCCGACTCGGGGGTGCGCGCCGGCACCTGCGTCATCCGGCGCCAGCGGTTCTGGCGCGGCTGACCGCCGACCAAACGCCAGAGAAAGGCGTCGAAGCTGCCGGACTCCTGCTGCACCGCGAGGAAAGCGCGAGCGTTACCGATGGCGGCGGCGATTTTGAGCCGGTTGCGCACGATGCCCGGATCGTTGAGCAGCCGTTTGACGTCGCGCGCTCCATAACGCGCGATCTTCTCCGCGTCGAAGCCATGAAAGGCTTTGCGGTAGTTCTCCCGTTTCTTCAGGATGGTGGTCCAGCTCAGGCCGGCCTGCGCACCTTCCAGGATGAGAAGCTCGAACAGCTTTTGGTCGTCATGGAGCGGCACGCCCCATTCCCGATCATGATAGGTGGTGTTAGGCTCGGACGCGGCCCATGGACAACGTGACATTTCCGAGAAGACTTTGGAGAAAGAGGAGGGGCCTGTCCATCCTCGCGGCCGGCCTCGTGGGATTGATCCTGACCGGTTGCGGCGCGACGGAACGGGCCGAAGCGATCGTGCTGGAAAAGGAGGCGATTGCCGCGGCGGCGGAGAAGAGCGATGCCCCGTCACCTTCTCCGACGGGCACGGTCACCACGGTTCCGGAAGGCGAGTCGCTTCGGGAGATGAAGGAAGGCGAGATCGAGGTCGATGGCTACGTGATGGAGCCGGCGGTGCGTGGGACCGCTCGTGATCCCCGGGCGTTGAGCGGTCCGCAGTGGCTGGTCAAGGTCCGTCTGGTTGCCGATGGCCGAATGTTCAACGTGCCGGCGACCGAGGCGCAGTTCGAGAAGGTCAAGCCGGGGGACCGGATCTGGATTTCCTATCGGCGCGGGAAGTATAGCGGAACGGTCTGGGCCGCCTCGATCGAGGAGAAGTAGCGCGGCGCATCTGGGCACAGGCGGGACGAAAGGCCTAAAGCACGGCGATGGCGAGACAGAGAAGGAGAATGGCGGATGCGGGAAGCATTTTCCGAATCGGATCGCGCACCTTGAGGTGCATGGCCAGGGCTCCCAGCATGAGAAGGCCGAGGCCAAGCGCGAGAGGCGCTGCCAGGACCGGAATCCAAATGGCGGCCAGGAGGCCGAGGGCCAGCGTGACTTTCATGATCCCGACCACGACCATGAACCAAAGCGGCAGGCCGTAGGCCGCGAATTCCTCGGGGAGAGAATCGGCGCCGGCGCCGCGGTAGGGAGTCTTCCGGGCGGGTCGGAACAGCCAGACGCTGAGGATGGCGATGGCCACGATCAGTTGCAGAGCGTTACGCACGATTTCCATGGGCATCCTACCCGGCCGTGGCGCCGGCCGGTCGGTAGCTGAGAATGACCGGCGCGATCCGCGACGGCAAGCGGAACTTGAGCCTGACTATGCCTTATTATCCGGCACGGACGCGATCGCGCTGGCGGCGGCGACATTGATCAGAGCCAGAGCTTCCTTGCCTCTCACGGTGAGGTCGCTGGTGAATTGAAACTGATCACGCGCATCAATGGGATAGGCCTTTAACTGGTAGTGCGTGGCCCAGGGCTTCTCCGCCACAATCACCAGGATAGGCCGGGCGAGTTGGAGATAGGCGCTGGTCAGCGCCACGTCGCGCAAGGTCCGGCGAACCAGGTTGGCGTCGTGCTGGGGGGCGAGGTAGAAGTCGGCGATGCACTGGAGGGTGGGAGCGCCGTCGTTCGAGTTATAGATGTTGGTGTCCCAAAGCTTGAGATGCGGAATGGTCACCACATCGTCGTCCGGCGTGACAATGCGGTAGGAACGGAGGCCGACTGAGGTTACCTCGCCGTAGGCGCGTCATCCACTTTCACCCAGTCGCCGGGCCGGTAGGGCCGCTCGGTGACGGCGACGATGCCGGCGATGAGGCTGCTGACATAATCCTTGAAGGCAAAACCGATGGCCACGCCAGCGGCGCCGAAGATGGCGAAAAGATTCTGCATCGTCGGATTGATGACCAGCGGGACGATGAGAACGACCGCGAGCAGGAGAAGGACCAGCCGCAGGATGGGGACCGCGCCGAGGACGAAGAATCGCAGGCGATTGGGGCTGCGGTCCGCCACCAGGGGGAAGAGGCGGCGGATGATGGCAATCGTCGCCCAGGTCCCGAGGAGGATGAGGAAGATGTTGAAGAATCCGATTTCCTTGAAATCGAGAAACAGTTTCGCGGCTTTTTCCTGGGTGCTGGTGTCCATTGTCAGAGGCGGTCCAGGGGATAGCCATGATGCGAAAGGGCGTCGCGGACGGCGGGATAGGCCACCGGCGTGACCCCCCAGCGATCTCCGTCCTCACGGAGAAGGTTTTCCGCGGCCAAGGCGACGGACAATGTGGGCCGTGTGGATCGGGGGAAGCACCTGGCGCAGGTCGGGCAGGGTCAGATCGCCGTGGATGAGAAGCGCGTGAAAAACAAGGAGAGCGGCGGAACGCACATCCTTGGGAAGGTCCGGCAGGCCGACCTCCGCGATCGGGTCGATCCAGACCGTTTCGCGCGCGTTCCCTGGCCGGCGAATCTTCCCTGGCCTTGTCATCAGGCGCCACGCGCATCGTGCTGCGAAAGATATGCCACGCGAGGAAAGGGTTTCCGCGGCTGACCCCGGCCAGCCGTTTAAGAAAACTGCCGGCACCATTGCGGGTTGCCTGTTCTCTCGCGCCGGAGCAACACCGGGCCGGGTCAAAGAGCATCGGCGCCGGTCGCGTCACTCCGGAAGATGAGATGTCCGGACCGTTTTGACTCCGCGAGGTCGCTGAGCCAGAGGCAGAGGGCTTCGTGATCGAACGGGGCCAGGGTGAACGGATCGGGCATTTCCACGGCAGCCTCTGCGGCCTTGCAAAGGTAGGTCCAGGCCCAGCTACTCGACGCCGATGACGCAACGGCGCCGGGAACGGCTCAAGTTCGCGATCAGCGCCCGGACCAGACCAAGGCCGCGGTGATGGCGGCGGAACCAGCGCTCAAGCCGGGGAACGACCAGGATCTGGTCGCCGTCAAAGGAGGGAAGAGCTTCCGGTGCACCGGCGAAAATTGAGTCCGCGGAGGGCTCGTCCGCGATTTCGTAGCCGCGTCGCTCGGCCCAGTGCCGCAGAGCTTAAAGTCGCCGGGAGGGGGAAGAACAAGGACGATGAGACCGTTCGGACCCGGGCCGGCCTCGATCGCGTCATCGACGGCCAAGAAAAAATCGTCAAGGAGAGGCGTGGGAGCGGCCCGCTCCAGCACGGCGGCGGGAGCGGTCCGGAGATCGCCGTGTGCTTCTGCCGCTTCGCGCCGGCGCGAAGGCTGCAGGCGATGCAGGGCCTCCACGAATTTCTTGCGAAGCGTCTCTTTCGTCGGAGTCGAGGGTGCATTGAAATCCGCGAGCGGCTCGAAGCGCCAAATCGCCTTGGTTTTCTCAGGGCCGGTCGCCATGCTGCAGTTAATCAGGTTCGACGCCTGGCCGTCACGCAGCCATCTTCGATTCCTCGCCACCTCGGATCGAATCTGGCGGACGCACTCAAAGGGGTTCCTTGCCGGGGAAGATTCATCGGCACCCGCCGGCCTTTTTCCCACGCACGCGCTCACCGGTGCGGATCCTGCAGAGGGCGTGCGGTAAGGAGGCCAAGGGAGCGGGTCGAAGCCGCCGCCTAGGCTTTCACCTGCTGCACGACCTGGTCGACGAGAGCGTAGAGCTGTTGCGCATCGATCGGCTTCGTCAGATGGTGTCGGAAACCGGCCGCGGCGCTTCGGTTCACGTCGGCCTGCATGCCGTAGCCGCTCACCGCGATGCCGACGGGACCTGGCTCGGCGCGGAGCCCTTCCATGACCTCGTAACCGGTGCCATCGGGCAAGCCAAGGTCGCTGATGACAACGTCAAAAGGGTTGCGGTGGCCGAGGTCGAGGGCATCCGCCTTGCCGTGGGCAAGGGAGACCCGATGGCCGCGCTGTTCCAGGAGGCGCGCCATGACCTTGGCGGTGGCGACGTGATCTTCAACCACCAGGATCCGGAGGTGGTCGGCCGATTCCCTCGCGGGAGGAAGAACGTGATCATCGTTTGCGGTCTTTTGAAAAGTGGCCAGTTCCAGGGTGAAGGTGGCGCCTCGACCAAGACCCGCGCTGGCCGCGGAAAGGCGGCCTTCGTGCAAGGCTGTCAGAGCATTGGAAATGGCGAGGCCCAGCCCAAGCCCGCCGAACATGTGGTTGATGGACGAATCGCCCTGTTCAAAGGCATCGAAAATTCGGGGCAGCGCCTCGGGCGAGATGCCGATCCCGGTATCGGCGACCTGGAGACGGATTTGGCCGGGAGCAGGGTTGTCCGTGCGCAGAGTGATCTGACCGTCCGCGGGAGTAAACTTGACCGCGTTGCGGATGAGGTTCCACAGGACCTGCTGGATGCGGGCCGGGTCGGCGTGGATATGATGTTCCTCGGCCAGCATTTCCACCTTGATCTGAACGCAGGTGGCGGAGGGGTCCCCGTGGACGACATCGACCGCCTTCCGCACCAGGTCATGGGCATCGACGGCTTTTTTCTGCAGCTGCACTTTGCCATTGGCGACGCGGGTCAAGTCCAGCAGATCGTCGATCAAGTTGGCTTCCAGTTCCACGTTCCGTCGGATCATGGAAATATCAGCGCGAATCCCTTCGGGAAGTGTGGGATCGATCTCGAGCGCGCTGGCGGTCATCAGAACCGGGTTGAGCGGGGTGCGCAGTTCGTGGCTGAGGACGGCGAGGAAGCGGTCCTTGGCCGCGTTGGCCCGGTTGGCTTCGGCGAGGGCATGGCGCAGCTCGTCACGGGCGCGGTCGAGAGAGGCCGCCAGCAACTTGGCCTGGGTGGCGGAATGCCGGGCCAGAGTGGCGTGCGCCTCGGCGACGGCGGCCGTGCGTTCTCCGCGCAAAGCGGCCGCGATCAAGGGAAGGAGCAGGCCGATGTCGGTGGCAAGATCGATCTGGGACTCGCCTCCCAGCAGGACCAGGACGCTCCCGTCATCCGCGGCGAGCCCAGTCGCCTTGATCGGGCTTTCTTCGTCCGGATAGAACAGCTCTTCCTCATGGTAGGTTTCACGCTGACACCGCTCGAGGAAGGCCTGCCAAAGCTTTGTCCGGGGAAGAGTCTGCCGGAATCCGGGCGCGGGCAGGAGGAGATCCAGCGCGGGATCGCGCAGGAAAATAAGGAGATGCTCCGCCCCGGCGTGCGCGGCCAGTTCCTCCGCCGCACGCCCACGTTCCGCCTTGTCGGTCAGGCCCGCGACCAGGGCCAGGAGGCGACCCTGCCGCTCCGCGCGGCGTTTAAGCCGGGAAGACGCAAACGACGGCGGTGCAATTGTGGAAGCCGTTGAATTGCCCGGCCGTTCTGGCGACTTGTCCATACGTGTTGCATCCCGCGAACTGTATCGGTCCCAGCACCTCCTTCAGTGCTTCCAGTTCATTGCCAAATTCCCTGCCCATACGCAATCGTGTTGCGACACAATCGAAAAACAGGGCCACGCCGGGCGGATGTCCGTGGAGCTGTTCCACTGCGGCGATCGTTGCCTTGCTCGCGGCTTCCCGGGCGGAAGCGGAGTCCGTGCTCATGATGTTCACGGTGACGCCTTCAGGAATCTCCGCAGCCAGGAGAATGGAACCGTCGGGATTCACCGCCAGGGGAACACGCAGCTTGTAGCCGTCGCCGGTATCGATGCCGAGGATGTTGTGGAGAAAGAAAGGCATCGGATCGGCACGGTCGAACTTTTGCCCCGTCGCCTCCGCATACTCCTGGTAAACCTCGAGGATCGGTGTGGCGTTCAGACTGGTGAGGACGGCGCCGTTAGCTTCCGTGACCCGCATCGGACTGGAGGCAGGCGACCAGCCGTGGCGAACGCCGATGCCAATCGGGCGCTCGGATATGATCTCGAGCGCGACGGCGGCATCATGGGCCACCTCCGTCCCGAGGAACACCTGGGTATGTTTGAAGTTCGCGTCGTCGCCGGCGCCGCCGCCAAAGAACTGGTGGCTGCCGCCGGTGGTGAGCGTGAGTTCCTCAATCAACTCGTCAGCATGCCCGGCGAGCGCGTCGGTCAGAATAAGGGCGGCGCAATATTCGTTCGATGACTGCTGGCCGCATCGGAAGTTGCGCACCATGTCTGCGGCGGCCGTTTTCCGGCTTTTGCCGATGCCGCGCCCGATGCCGGCGGCAAATTGGAGGCTGGAAGAGCGGAAGGCGACGGCGCAAGCCTTGCCCTCTCCCTGGGTCTGGTCGGTGAACTCACCCGCAGAGGAGCACCCGACAATCAGGGTGACGCCGCTCGTTTGCATGACGCCCTGCACCAGCTCGCCCGCTTCGTAGCGCGGGGAGACAAAGAGGATGACAGCGTCCGCGACTTCACCCCCGAGTCCCGACTTGATCTGCCGCCCGAGATCTTCGCCGGCCGAACGACTCGCGGCCGCTTCCGTGTAGACGACAATGCTTCGCGTGCCTTGCATTTGCATGGGCTGAGTGTCGCCGCGGTTCCCCTGTGTTCAACCGATATCATCCGGGCCACGGGACGCGCTGCGGAACCTGGCGACAGTTGACACGTTTGGGCTCTCGCGCAGATGATCAGGCATGAACAAGCGGTTTTGCATTCTTCTCGGCGTAATGGTGTTTCTGCTTAATGGCGGGGTGGCATGGGCCGCGGAACACGAGTTTCGTTACAAGGCACCGGAGGCGACGAGCGTCGAGCTGATGTGCGAGCACAACGGCTGGAAAGCGGTGTCGATGACCAAGGGCGACGACGGGGTCTGGACGGTGAAAGTGGATCTCCCCGAGGGGACCCACGCCTACAAGTTCCTGGTCAACGGCAAGGACTGGGTTTTTGACCCGGACAATTCGGCGAAAAAGACGGTGGACGGAAACGAGAACTCGGCGGTCGAGATCAAATAGAGGCCGGGCGCGGGCCTTGCCTCCTGGCTATTCTTCCGCCGGCCCGGACGCGGGTGGCCCCGAGGCAGGTTTGTTCTCGTCCAGGAACGCCCGGGCGATATCGGCCGAGAGATGGAGCAGGGCGCCGGAACCGCCCGTAAGAGCGTTGCCGCAGACCGCGACGACGATCTCTTTCTCGGGCGCGACCATGAGCATGCATTCGGAGCCGAGCGCGGTGCCGCCGTGATGAATGATGGGAGTGGTGGTGGCGGCTCCCTTGGGTATGCCCATGGTGCCCTGCCGCCAGCCCAGGGCGTAGTGCTGGGAATTCAGCTCGCCGTTCGGCAGCTTGCGCGGCGTCGTCATTTCCGTGAGGGCCGCAGCCGAGAGAACTCCGCCGGCCCAGGTTCGGCCGGCAAACTGCACGAGGTCGCGCGGGGTCGAGGCGAGACCGCCCCCGGCCCATTTGTAACTCGAATCACTTGCCGGGGCCGGCATGACTCCGGCCCCACGAAAGCCGAGAAAGCTTTCTGCCAGGCGCGCCGGTGGCGGCGATTTTCGGTTCAGCCCGGTGGCCTCCAGCTCGAGGGGAACAAAAAGGAGGCGCGCCATGAGCGACGAAAAATCCTCCTTGGTGGCGGCCTCCATCACCCGGCTGGCAAGGGAATAGCCAAAGGTGGAGTAGTTGAACGAGGTGTCCGGCTGAAAAAGGAGCGGATCATCCAGGAAAACCGAGAGACCTTCCTCCACCGTGGGGAAAGGCTTGTTCAAGCCGTTCTCGCTGAAGAAAGGCGGGATCCAGGCGCGCCGGTAATGGCGCACACCGGCCTGGTGCGAGAGAAGCTGGCGCATGGTGACTTTCCCATATTCAGCCGGCAGGTCGGGCAGCCAGGTGGAAATCGGCGCGTCGAGCGTAAGCACGCCCTGCTCAACGAGGATCATGGCCGCGGTGGCCGTCAGCGCCTTGGAGACACTCCCGATCGGGTATTGCGTGTCGACCGTGGCGGCGACCGGATCGTTGATGGCGGCCCAGCCGATTGATTCCTGCCAGAGCAGCTCGTTTCTGCGCGCGATTGCGACCGAGAGGGAGGGATAGGAAACGTCGCGCCGCAATGTTTCGACGAAGCCGCGGGAGGCCGCGATCGCGTTCGTGTGCGCGGCCGAAGCGGTGCCGGTGTCGCGGGGCGGGGGATTTGCGCCCTCCGGAAGCGGCTGGATGGCGGAGACCAGCCATCCGACGAGTCCGAGGACGAGAAGGACGATGAACGCAAGGAGGGAGAGGAAAGGGTGGCGTCGGAGAATGCTTTTCATTGAGGGACGCGAGTGAACCGAAGGGGGAGGCAGTTAGCAAGAGAATGAAATGCCTGACTAACGGCCGGCGGTGCGGGACTGGCAGGGCGATGGCGTGGTGACCCGCCGTGCATGGGTCTTTGTCCTCCAAAATTCAGCAGGCCGCCCGGGCACTGGGACCTGGGCGGCCTTTTCCTGAACTTGAGACGGCCTTATTTAGGCAGCGGATCGGACGCGAAGTTGGCGTGAACCAGCGTCCACTTGTTATCCTTCTTCACGTAGATGCGGGTTGATTTCGCACGGTTCGGCGTGGTCTTGCCGTCCTTGTCGATGGTCATGCCCGCGTAGTTGTAGGTCAGGATGGCAGTATCGCCATTGTAGACCTGCACTTTCGGATTGAGCATCTCGGCGGCGATGCCTTTGCCGGCGTCTTTCGCGGCCCCCTCGGCCAGACGCGAATTAAGGGCCTTGCCGTCCACGCGGGTGGCGAAGTCGCCGTTGAATTCCGTGTAGTCTTCCGACATGTCCTTGGACTGCTCGGCGACATTGGCCGGGTCTTTCATTGCCGCGGCCCACTGGGCCTTGGCCATGGCAATGACGGCGTCAGCGATGGCCTGGTCTCCCTGCGCTTGCGCGGAAGAGTTGGTAGGCCACGCGCTGCAGCAGAGCGACGTGATGGTGATGAGAACGAGTTTTTTGATCATCGATTTTTCTTTCCGGGGTATGCCCCCTTGGCGGCGGGACCAGGCCGATATTTTCTGCAGCAGTCGACAAGGTCCTAAACTATTGCCGCTGAACCGGTAACAATACCGGATGCTCGCTTGGAAAAGCGTTGAGTCCGGTATGAGACCGAAAGAAGGATGAGTCAATACAATTGCCCGGAACGGTTCTTTCTCCTCTAATGAGCGGCGTGCTACCGGCGGTGATCGAGAAACAACGGCGGGCGTCGCCCTGTGTGACGCCGCAGGCGCTGGCCTGGGACGGGCAGGGGATGCTCCTCAGTTCGCGCGACCTCGGCACGCTTTACCGGATCGATTGCCAGCAATGGAAGGTGGTGGAAGAGATCGATCCACCGGGGGTGGTCTGGGCCGCGGTGCTGACCAACGACGGCTGGCGGCTGACGCTGGGCAAGGGGTTGAACGATGACCGGTATGTTTATCGTTACACGCGGGAGGAAGGTTTTCGGCGGCTCTTTGCCTGCCCGGAATTTACCGGCTCCTACCTGAGTTGTGACGGCGAGAACCTGCATCTCAGCCAATGGTATAAAGGCGAGATTCATCGCATGGATGGCGGGGCAATTTCCTCCACCATCCCGGTCGAAGCCGAAATCTGCGGGCATGCCTTTGTCGACGGTGCGCTTTACGTCCTGCGCGGAAAGGAAAACAAGGAGGTCCCGGGGGCCGCGGAAGAATGGCGCCTCGCCCGGGTTGATCTTGATGGAGCGTCGGTCCGGGTGACGGACCTCGCCACGATCCCATTTGCTGCGCGCTCTCTCACCCACGACGGCGCCTTGTTCTGGTCGAACCACCGGGCGGCGAACGAGGTGGTCGGGTTTTCCCTGCCGGATTGATGTTCCGGAGGCTGCGCGCACCCAAAGTCGATCGGTTGCGGCCCCCTGGTTTCCGCCTGATGATCGTCGCCTGAAAAGATGAAATTCTTTGCCATCGGGACGGCCTGGCTGGCGGGCGCCATCATGTTTGGCGCTTCCGGGGCGCTGGGGGCGATGCCCCCGCCGGTGCCGCAACTGATTATCCTGGCCCTGACGGCGGGACTGGTCCTGGCGGCAAAGCTGAAGGGCGATTTCGCGGTCTGGTTGCGCGAGGTCGACCTGCGCCTGGTGATTGGCCTGCACCTGAGCCGGTTCGTCGGTTTTTATTTTCTCCATCTCTATGGGCAGGGAGAGCTTCCCTACGCCTTTGCCGTGCCGGGCGGTTGGGGCGACATCGTGGTGGCCGTGCTGGCGTCGGGCATTCTGCTTGGCTGGTCTTATTTTGCGCGTCACCGGGGCTGGTTGCGACTCTGGAACGTGGTCGGCCTGGTCGATATCCTGGCGGTGGTCATCACGGCCGGCCGCTGCGCCACGGCCGACCCCGGGTCGATGGCGGCGCTGCTGCGGCTACCGCTCAGCCTCTTGCCCACTTTCCTCGTCCCATTGATTGTGGCGAGCCATCTTCTTGTCTTCCAGCGGCTGCGCGCGGCTCGCCTTTAGTTCAAGGCAAGGCGACGGCGTCTCACGCTGCGCCGGGTGCGCCCAGGCCCAATAGGCTCGAGCAAGCCGCGTTCGCTTAGGCGGGTGACGGCGCGTTGAATCATCCCGTAACCGAAGTGGCCCTGCGGCACCGTGATCAGTTCCGAACCGGCCCAGGCTTCGCGCAGCGCCTCGAGGTCGTGCAGCCGAACCACGCGGTCGTAAACGCCCCCGACGATGATGGTGCGGCCGGTGATGTCGGCGCCCGGCGGCGTGTGCAAAGGCGAAGAAAGGTGGGCGTGCCGGTCGAGCAACGCGCGTTCGAGCCGGGCCCGGGCGAGATGATGCCGGAGCGTCCAGCTGGTGGGACCTTCATAAAGGGCATGGCCCGGGTTCACCATCGGCGCGAGCAGGGCCAGGAACCGCAGATCGGGTTCGAGACAGCCAAGAAGAGAGCCGACCCAGCCGCCGTAGCTGGTGCCGAGAAGGCCGATCCCGGCCGACCCGCGCATCCGCAACCAGGCCATGAGCTGACGTGCTTCCACCACGGCCTGCCGCACCGTGTCGCCCGTGAGGACCAGATCCGCCGTGCAGCAAAGTTCGCCATTGAGATGGCCGCGCGGCCGGCGCGAATAATGGAACGGCAGATGGAGAAACGCGGCATTCCAGCCGAGCGCGTTGAAGCGGCGCGCCCAGCGCACATAGCCGGTGTCGGAGACCGACATGAGCGCATGCAGCATGAGAACAGTGGGAGCCTCCGGGCGGACCTCAAAGAGGTGGGCGCGGGCACGTCCGTTGACGGGAAATTCACCGAGGGAGAGCGCCGGGCTCTGCCAGGTGATGACGCCGGGCGCCTCCTCCCGGAGATCGTCCATCGCCGGAGGCAGGGCGAAATGCCGCGGGCGATCCTCGGCTTCGCAGGCCGAGAGATAACGGTCAACCGCCTCGAGGGAGGAGACCCGCCCGGCGTGTCGCCGGTGGACAAGGGCAAGCGTGCCGCAAAGAAGGTGATCGACCAGCACGCCGAAACTGCGGTTGAGCATCGCCCTCATGATTCGGTTGCGCGGGATGGTTGTCCGCGCCGCTCCTGCGGCGTGAGCGGCCAATCGTCCGGTTGCAGCGCGAAATGGCGGCCGGCGGTCGCGGCCAGTTCGCGCAGGACCATGGCCAGCCGCTCGTCGGCCTCGTCGCTGTCGAGCTCGGCCACCGAGAACGGGGCGCCGATGGCAACCCAAACCGGGACGCGCGGCGGACCGGGGAGCCAACTGCGGGTGGCGTAGAGCCGGTCCGAGCCGAGGACAAGACAGGGCAGGAGGGGAACGCCGGCGAGACGGGCGAGCGCGGTGGCGCCGCGGCGGGGTGGGGCGCCGCCAAGGATGGAAGTGGCGCCGGCGCGAATGCCGCCCTCGGGAAAAACGCCGACCAAACGTCCGGCCTGGAGGCGGGCCACCCCATCGCGGAGAGAGCGGCGATCAGGGCGGGAACGATCTACCGGGAAGGTATCGACCGCGCGGAGCCAGGACCCGATGACCGGAATGGAGTAAAACTCCGACGTCGTCATCCAATCGATCCGGCGTTGCAGCACGGGCGTGAGAAAGAAGGGATCGAAGTGCGAGATGTGGTTGGAAACGAGGACAGCGCCGCCGGCAGGCTCAACCGCGCCCGGTGTTTTCCAGACCTGCAGCCGGACGAACGGTTTCAGCATCCAATGCCCCGCCTGTCCCGAGATGCGATAGGCCAGTGCGCTCACCGTCCGTTCCTAGCGGAACCGGGGAGGGCAGCACAGAAAAATTCCGGCGCGCGCGAAAGGGGTCAGCGGGCGGCCGACATGCTGTAGCCGTTGCGTGCGCCGTCCTTGGACCTGCGCGCCGACGGTGCTGAAAGCGGGAAACGAAGCGCGGTGGATTCGGGGAGAAACTGGTGGGTTCGCAGGTGGCGATTGGAGATGAACCAGATCTGGTCTTCGTCGTTGGAAAGAATGAAGAAAGCCTCGCCGCTCTCGGAGAGTGAGAAGGCCCCGAGGACAAGGTAAGCCGTGTCCGGGGAGAACCCATGCTCGAGCGGCCGGGGGGCCGGGGCAGGCGGTCCCTCCATCTCCTCGATGGTGACGTAAAGACCGGGATTAATCGAGATCACATAAGGTAAACGCTTCCTCCTGCGGTGGCGGATGCACTGCGTTACCCGGTTGAGTGAGGTTATCTTGGGTCGGACGAGGAAGGGTCCGCCGCGCCGGCTTTCTCCGCGGGAATGATGAAGTCGCGGACCACGGCCATGTGCTGCATTTGTTCGGCGCCGCTGTCGTCGCGCTGGACCGGCGGCACCTCGGCCAGCGCCGGGAAGGTGCGGCTGTCGAAGACGAGGCCGCCCGGGAAACGGGCGGAGCCGAGCACCACCGGCGTTTTGTACGGCTCGAGGTCGGCATCGGCCAGAATCCAGTCATAGGGATGGTTCCGTTTCGCGTTGGTCCCTTCGATCCCGCGTTCGTCCACGGGGAACGGCGGGGCCACGACCAGCACGGCGGCAAGCGCCCGGACGCAGCTCTCGAGACGCGAGGTGGTGTTGAAATCGCCGCCCAAGACCAGAAAATCGCGCTCGGGCACATGCTGGCGAATGAAGCGGAGCAGGGCGTCCGCCTCATCCGCGCGGCGGCCCGGTTTCCGGGCCAGGAAATGGACCGAGATCACCCAAAGATCGCGGTCGCCGGGGAGGTCAAGACGCGCCCAGGCAAAATCGCGGTTGGTTACTTCCGGGTCGTCCCATTCGCCCGAGGCGAGGATCGGCCAGCGACTGACAATGCCGTTCGGGATCTCGCCTTCCTCGCGGTAGACAAAAAACTCCGGACCGAAAACGGCGCGCACCCAGCCTTTCAGGGCGGCATCACTCTTGTCGCCGATGTTCATTTCCTGGATGAGCGCGACGTCCGGTCGCAACGCCTGGAGAATCCGGCTGCCATGGCCGGGATCGTAGGATTGATAACGTCCGCTGGTCAGGTTGCCGGTGACGATGCGAAGGCGGGTGCCGGCTTCCCCGGCCGGGGCCGGTATGGGCCAAAACGCGAGGCCGAGCAGGAGAAGCGCGGCGACGCGACGAAGAAGAGCCGGCCGGCGGCGGCGCGAGTGAACTGGCACGGGGGTTCACGCCGAAGTCTCCTCGAACTCGCCGCGCTCGCGGTTTTTTCGGCAACGATCCCACGGGAAACATTTGCCGTTCATCGCGATATAAACGCCCGGGGGCAGGGCTTGCACAAACGAGAGCGCGCTCCCGAGATTGAACATCCCATCCGAGCTGCCAAAGGCGTAAGGGATCATGGCGCCGGTCAGGACCACGGTCTTGTCGCGGACCACGCGGGCCACCGCGGCGGCGGTCTCGACCATGGTGTCGGTGCCATGCGTGATCACCACCTGGTTCTCTTCCGCCTGCGCGCAATTCTGCGCGATGAGGGCGCGATCGGCCTCGGACATCTCGAGGCTGTCCACGAGCATGACCGTGCGAATGTTCACCTCCACCCGGCAACGGCCCAGCTTCAGCATGTCGGCCACGTTTGAGTCCTTGAAATGGAGGCGGCCGGTGAGCTCGTCGTAATCCTTATCGAAGGTGCCGCCGGTAACGAGAATGCGAATGGCCATGGCCACAGGAAAGCCGACCCGTGAAACGCTGCAAAGCTGAAATGACATCGGCGCGGAGCCCGGGCCTTGCAACTCCTGCGCGCCGGCGTGATCCTGCCGGGCGTTGAAAAGACTGACTTTCCTGGTTCTGCTGGCGTTCGCGTGTGAAAGCGCGCGCGCCACGGGCGATGCGGACGCGGCGGCGCGCGCGAGTCTGGCGCGGATAGAGGCGCTGCTGAAGGAAAGACCGGGGGATGGCCTGCTCAAATATTATCAGGCATTGGCCCATCTTCGGTTGGGCGAGCGCAAAGCGGCTTACGAGCTGCTGCGGGGCCTGGCCGACCGGAAACTCGGGCTTGTGCCGGTGCGTGAGTTCGGTTTTGCGAGCGTCTGGCAAGACCCGGAATTTCAAAAAATTCGCGACGAACTCGTCCGGAATGAACCCCGGACGCCGCCGTCGCCGGTGGCTTTTCGTCTGACCGATCCAAAACTGATTCCCGAGGGAATCGCCTACGACGCGACCGGCGACCGATTTTTCATCGGCAGCACTGCCCAGCGAACAATCATCGTGACCGATGGCCGGGGGCGGCCCCGGGATTTTTCCGGGCCGGAAGATGGACTGGAGGCGGTGCTCGGGCTGACAATCGATCCAGCGCGAGGACATCTGTATGCGGTCAGCACGAACGGATTTTTTGAGCGCGCAAAGACGGAGCGACGCAATGAAGTGGTGCGTTATGACCTGAAGAGCGGACGGGTGGTCGACCGGTTCTCCGCGCCCGAGGCGCGGCAACTGAACGATCTGGTGGTGGCGGCGGACGGCACCCTCCTCGCGTGACCGATTCCATGGCCTCCTTTTGCGCAACCGTGACCACTTCACCCAGGCTTCTCAGCGCCGCCGTCGGCAACATGCTTCTGGCGACGCTCGCCTTTGCGGTCATGAACGTCTTCGTGAAGCAACTCGACCGGATCCCGGTGATGGAGATCGTCTTTTTTCGCTGCCTCGTCTCGGCCGCGCTTTGTTTCGCCGGGCTGCGCCGGGCCGGGCGCGACTGGAAAGGGCACAGCCGGGCCATGCTGATCGCGCGGGGCAGCTTCGGGACGCTGGCGCTCTTTTTCTTCTTCGTCACGATCCAGAACATGCCGCTGGCGACCGCGGTTACGATCCAATATCTCTCCCCGATCTTCACCGTCCTCCTTGGCGTGTTCCTGCTCGGGGAAAAAGTGCGCCCGTGGCAATGGCTCTTTTACGCGCTCGCCTTTGCCGGCGTGCTCGTGATCAAGGGATTCGATCCGCGCATCTCAACCTTTTACCTGCTCGTCGGCATTCTCTCGGCGCTCTTCTCCGGGGTCGCCTACAACCTGGTGCGACGGCTGCGGGAACGCGAACATCCGCTCGTGGTGGTCCTGCATTTCCAGCTCGTCGGCGTGGTCGCCGGCCTGCTTTTCACCCTTTTCCAGTGGACCACGCCGACGCCGTGGGAAGGGTTCAGCCTCTTCATGTGCGGCGTGCTCACGCAGGTGGGCCAGCTTTGCCTGACCAAAGCGCTCCAGGCCGAGGCGGTGGCCAACGTCTCGATTCTCAATTACACCGGGCTGATCTACGCGTTTGCCTTTGGCGTGCTCCTCTTCGGCGAACGTTACACCGGCACGGTGATCCTCGGGAGCGCGCTGGTCGTGGTCGGCGTGGTCTGCAGCGTCCTTTACAGCCGGCGCAAACGCCTGGCTGTGGCCGGCGCCGCGGCCTGATCAGAAGGTGAGCGTCACGCCGCCGCTGACCGCGTTGCCGGAGTAATTGTTTCGGCCAAACTCGCCCTGGTAGAAGAGATACGTTGAGAAGCGCTCGTTCCAGGCCGCGGTGGCCCCGAATTGCACGAGGGCGCTGTCACGTCCGGTTCGCGGTCCCCAGACGGTGAAGGCGTCGCCCGCGCCGGAGGCGAGCCGGGAATCGATCGGATAAGCGCGTTCGCTGAAGTTATGATTCCATGAGACCCGCAGCTCGGGACGGAGAGAAACGCCACGCAGCGCCAGGCTGGCCGACGCGCGCGCTCCCAGGGTGGTGCGAACGAAATCCTGCTCCTGATCCGGGAAATGCAGCGGCGCCAGCGACCCGGCTTCGGTGAAGGCGTCGAAATCCGCGTAGGTGTATTGCACGGAGCCCACCGGCCCGAGGCGAACATTCCGGAACGTCCAATCGTAACCGGCCGCGGCGAGACCGTTGTATTCCATTCCGTTGGTGTCGCCGGTGGCGGCGCCGCCGAGCGCGCCGCGGCGAATATCGTAGCTGTTCAGCCCGGCGCTTCCCGCGAGGTCAAGATAGAAGCCGTTGGCCTGCATGGTTGAGAAGAGGGCGATCTTGCCTGCGTTTACTTCGAGATGGCCGTTATTGGCCAGGTCCGCCCCGGTGTGGGCGAAGCTGCCGGCCAGGCCAAGGGCCCATTGGCTGGTCAGACGATAATCGGCGCCGAAAGTGAAAACGCCCGAGGCAAAATCGTAGCCGCGCGCATTGGAATCCTCGTTATCCACATTGGCGAACTGGCCGCTGCCGCTGGCAAAGAAGCCCCAGCGATTCCCGGCGGCTGGCGCAAAAGCGGGGGCCGGCGGTGCCGGATCGAGGACCGCCTTGCCTTCCGTCTTTTGCAGGAACCCGTAGGTGTCGCGCGCCTGGTATCCCGTCGAGGCGAACCCAGTCGAGCCCGCGCGAATGGCGTCGGTCCGCTCCTGGATCTGGCTGGCCATGAGGGCGCCTTGCGCCCGGGCGATCTCGTAGATGGCGGCGAGTTCTTCGGGCGCGATCAGATCGTAAAGACCGGGAAGACTCTCCAGCGGTTGCGTCACAAGGAAGTCGATCAGGTCCGCCGCGCGCGGATCGTGCCGGGCGGAGTTGAGCATGTCGCCGGTCGATTCCTGGTTGGGCGTAAGCCCAGGCAGGGCATCGAAGGAGGAAACTTCGAAGCGGACATGAAAGTCAAAAGACCCGTAATAAACGACGGGCTGGATCAAGCCGGTAAAGGTGCTCGTGACATCGTCAAAAGTGCCGGTGCGGCCGTTGGGAGTGAGCGTCACCCCGAGGGTGGCGACGTCCCCGGGATTGGGATCGTAATTATTGACGCGGACGAGGGCGAGGGTGCCGCCGAGGGAGAGTCCTGCTCTACGAGAACGGCATCATTTTCCCCGGTGCCGAAGCCCGGTCCGCCGATCCGGAGTTGCAGGGTTCCACCGTCCTGCGAGTAGCTGGCGGCCTTGAGCCCGTGTTGATCGTCGTGAAACCGCAAGGTGCCGCCGTGGACAATCACGTCGCTGTTCCCCACGCCCGCGCCGCCGATGGCCAGGACCCCTTCGTCCAGGGTGGTCGTGCCGGTGAAGGTGTTGAAAGAAACAAGGGGATCAGCGGACTCCAAAGTCAGGGTGCCTGTTCCCACCTTCCTGAGCGAGCCGCCGGTGCCCCCCTGCAATCCGCCATCCTGGATGATGCCGGAAAAGAAGCTCACGCTGTCATCCGTACCAATGGTCAGCTCCTTGCTGCCGAGGTTGACGATGCCATCGCCATTGAGCGAGCCGATGGTTGTTCCTTCACTGAAAAGGCCGCTGATATCAAGGTTACCGCGCCCCTCGAGATGAACCCGGGCCATGTCGCCCGAGGCATACCAGATGAACTGGATGGAGCCTCCGCTCACGCCGTCACTCGCTTCCAGAAAGGCGGTGCCCGCATTTGAGCTCTGAAACACATTCGCCGGGGTTCCCGCGAAGAGAGTCACGCCTCCGTTTCCAAACTCGCTGCCGTAACTCCGGATCCTGCTGTTCCCTGCCGTCGAGGTGTCAAAGAATTCCGTCCGGCCACCGTCCGCTCCGGCCACCGTGGCCCCATTGTTATCGATCTTGGCTTCCGCTGCGGTGGCGCTGTTCTGGAAAATGGTCCGGCCGGCCCCGGCGCCGACGGCCCCTCCCGGGTCATTCATAATGAAACTGTTCTCCGCGGTGCCGTTGAGAAAATTGGTGGAGCCGCCGAACGCGTCCGCGGTGACTCCGCCATAATTGATAAAAATTCCGTCGTCCGCGCTCGTGCCGGTGTCGAGGAATTGTGTGGCGCCACCCCCGGCGCCCGCGGCCTGGCCGCCTTCGTTGAGAAAGACGCCAAATCCGGCGCCCGACATGTCATAAAAATTCGTGATCCCCGGGACCGCGGCAATCAGAGCGCCGTTATTAAGGTAGGAAACGTCGGTCGCTTCGAGCAGGTTGGCGACGGCGGCACCCCTGAAGTGGATCTGGCCGTAGTCTCCGCCGGCCGAGGTTTCCGTCATCAACTCCTGCGGGTTTGCGGTTGAACTGGCGACCCCCGTGCCGCTGATGGTGAGCGTGTTGCCTGGCGTCGCCAGAATGTCGAAGGGATCACCGGTGAAAAGGATCGAATCCACCTCGGTATCGGCGGAGAGCGCGGGGGATGTGATCGAGGAAGTGTTGAAAATGGCATCGGCCGTGGAGGAGTTGGGCACGCCCGCGCTCCAGTTGGCCGCGTTATTCCAGTCGGAGTCGGCCGGCATGCTGCTCCAGGTGGTAGTCTGGGCCCGGGCCGGCAGGGAACAGGCGAGAGTGAGGATCAGGCAGGGAAGAAAGCGCTGGAGTGAATTCATAAGGGTTGGGATGTAGGTGGCGACGGGTCTTTTCCGTGGTTCCCCAAAACTCCCTTACCCGCGTAAGAATCAGCCGCTGCAGGGGAGGGAAAGCGGTTTATACCCGGTCGTCGAGAAAAAAGACTATTCGCGCGCGCGGCAGAAGGGTGTGCCGCCCAGCTTGCGGCAGAGCGCGTCACCGATCTCCGAGACAATCTCGATCTTTGTCGGGTGATAATATTCGCCCGTGACCAGCTCGTGCACCGTGTGCTCGTGGTCGATGGCGTAGGCCGGCAGATGAATCAGGTTGGCCGCGTCCTGGCAAAGCAGGCCGGCGCCGAGCAGGCGGCCGTCGTCCGCGTCGGCGACAAATTCCCCAAAACCCATGAGGTCGCCGGCGAGGTGCAGCTTGCCGACATCCGCGCTCTCGGCTGAAGCGGTCACCACCTTGCACCCCGCTTTCTCGGCCGTCTCCCGGCTCTGGCCGGCGAAGGCAAACTCGGGATCGGAAAAGACGACCTGGATGTTGGAGCGGCGATCCCATTTGCGCCCGCTTTCATTCACCGCGTTTTCCGCGGCGATCCCGGCCTCGATGTGGGCCTGGTGCACCACCATGCGCAAACCGGCCACGTCGCCTGCGGCGAACAGATGGTCGCTGCCCTTTATGCGCATGTCCGGCTCGACCTCGAGTTTGCCGCGCTGGTTCGGAGCCACGCCGGCGGCATCGAGGTTCAGGGTTCCGAGGTTGGGGCGGCGCCCGGTGGCGATAAGGACACGTTCGCTCCGGAGAGTGTGGCCGTTCGGCGAGCCTTGCGTGCGGACGTCGAATTCGCTCCCGGCGCGATCGATTCCCAGCAACGTCTGCCCGAGGAGAATGCGGACACCTTCGCCCTCGTAGATTTTTTGCAGGCGCTCGCCGAACTGCGGCGGAAACTTTGAAAGCAGGGCGGACCGCGAAAGGATGGTGACCTCGCAGCCGAGCCGCGCATAGCGCAGGGCGAACTCGAGGCCGACAGGCCCGGCTCCGATGACCGCAAGTGACTTTGGGAGCACCGTGTTCGCGAGAATTTCGTTGTTGGTCCAGGCGTCCTCCGGGCCGATCGGGACGCGAACCTCATCCGGGATCCAGTTCTTCGATCCACTGGCGATGATGGCGGCGTCGAAATGATGACGTTCCACACCGTCATCGAGTTCGTGCGGCCCGAGGAAGCGCGCGTTGCGCCCGATGATCTGAAAGTCCGGGCCCTGGAGCCGCGCAAGCTCCTGTTCGCGGTAATACCGGAAACGGGCGATCTCGCGGTCTTTCCAGGCCACGATCTGGGCGAGAAAATCCTCCGGTTGCCGGGGCCGCACCTCCAGCCAGCCATGGCGGCGCGCGTGATGCATCGCGTCGATTGGTTCGAAGATCGCCTTCGAGGGCATGCAACCGCGCTCGATGCAAAGCGAGGCGTGCGCTCCCCGTTCCCCCAGGAAGAGGAGCACACGCGCGCCCAGTTCGCGTGCGGTCCGCGCGGCGGTCAGGCCGGCGGAACCGCCGCCGAGGATGGCGATGGTCCGGGGTTTGGTCATGAAGACGCGCCCAATCTTTCACGGAACCCGCCGGATGCCCAGTCCCTCCTGCCATGCCGGGCGCGCGAGGTCCGGTCGAAAAAGTGAGCCCGGGTCCGGGCGCGGCGCCGTATTCCCAGTATGGCGAAGAAAAAAACCGAACAGCAGAAACGAGCGGCCAAGTTCAGCAAGGGCGACAAGGTCACGTGGAAAACGTCGCAGGGAAAAACGAGCGGCACCGTCGTGCGGGTGGTGAAATCCGAGACCAAGGTTAAAGGGCACAAAGCCTCGGCCTCCAAGAAGAAGCCGCAGGTGATGGTGAAGAGCGCAAAGAGCGGCAAACGCGCGGTGCATAAGCCGGGTTCGCTGAAAAAGAAGAGCTAGGGCGGGGGTTTGACCGGGGCGCAGCCGGGCCGATGGTTTTCCATGCGCATAATCCTGGCAGCGGTTTTTGCGACGGTCCTTGGCCTGACGGTCGAGGTGAAGGCGGCGGAGGTCGCGGGCGAAAACGGGGGGAGCAGCAAAGGCTACATCAGCACCGACGACGGGACCCGGCTCTATTATGAGAAGGCCGGGTCGGGACCGACCATCATTCTCCCGCTGCATCTCTTCACCTTCGAAGCTTTCCGTTCGCTGGCGGACAAGTTCACCGTCATCGCCTACGACACGCGGGGGCGGGGACAGTCCGACGCGATTCCGGACGCGGAGAAGGCAAAAATGCTGGGCATCCGGCATGACCTCGCGGACCTCGAACGGGTCCGTAAACATTTCGGAGCGGAGAAGGTTCACCTCATCGGCTACTCCTACACCGGCATGCTCATTGTCATGTATGCCATGGAACACCCGGCGCGGGTGCAGCGACTGGTGCAATTGGGGCCGGTGCCGATCAAGTTCGGGACGGAATACCCGAAGAATCTCACGGCCACCGATGAGCCGGGCGACCCAAAGGAATGGCAGGAACTGCGCCGCCTCCGGAAGGAGAACTTTCACGAGACGCAGCCGAAAGAGTATTGTCTAAGAGAGAACCGATTTCTTCGGGCGCGCCTGGTGGGCGATCCGGCGAACGCGGAGAAGATCAGCCTCGGGCCGTGCGAACATGCGAACGAGTGGCCGATCAACCTCGCCAAACACTTCGAGTTCTCCTTCGGCTCGGTGCAGAAGCTTGAGCTCGACAAAGAGAAGATCGCAGAAGTTGAGGCGCCGGTCCTGACCGTGCATGGCCGGAAGGACCGCAACGCGCCGTATGGAGCGGGGCGGGAATGGGCGTTTACCCTGCCGAACGCGCGCCTGCTCACCATCCCGGGCGCGGCCCACCAGGCGTTCTCCGAGTTCCCGGATATCGTGCTGCCGGCAGTGCGAACGTTCCTCTCGGGAGATTGGCCGGAAGGAGTTGAGAAGGTGACGGCGCTCGAGCCGTCGGCCTGAGCCGGCGCACCTGGGTTCCGCATGAACGAGAGCGAACCGGCGCCGCGTCCGCCGCGGCGTCCGCGTTACCGCGGGAAGAACCCGCGGCGGTTTGAGGAGAAATACAAGGAGCGTGACCCGGCGCGTTATGGCGAGACGGTGGCGAAGGTTCTCGCGTCGGGGAAAACGCCCGCGGGCAGCCATCGCCCGGTCATGGTGACGGAAGTGCTCGAGGTCCTCGCGCCCCGGCCGGGCGAGACCGCGGCTGATTGCACGCTCGGTTTTGGAGGTCACGCCCGTGAAGTGATGGAGCGCCTTCGACCGGGCGGACGGTTGCTTGGGCTCGACGCCGACCCAATCGAGTTGCCCCGGACCGAGGCCCGCCTGCGCGCGCTTGGGTTCGACGAACTGGTGGTGGTGCAAAGCAACTTTGCCGGCCTGGCCCGGGCGCTTGCGCGGGTCGGATGGCCGGGCGCCGACATTATCCTGGCCGATCTGGGCGTTTCCTCGATGCAACTGGACGATCCGAGCCGCGGATTTTCGATGAAGCACGACGGACCGCTCGACATGCGAATGAACCCGGGCAAGGGGCAGTCGGCCGCCGCGTTGCTGGAGAAGATCAGCGCGGCGAAGCTTGCCGCGATCCTGCGGGAGAACGCGGACGAACCCGCGGCGGACATCCTGGGGGCGGCGCTCTCGGGCAAAAAGTTTGCGGGCACGCTGGAGCTGGCGGCAGCGATCAGGGCAGCCGTGCCGGGACACGACAGCGAAGCGACGGAGCTGTCCGTTCGTCGTGTCTTCCAGGCGCTGCGCATCGCCGTGAATGAAGAGTTCGGCGCGCTCGAGACGTTCCTGCGTTCCCTGCCGCAGTGCCTGAACCCGGGTGGCCGTGTGGCCATCCTTTCCTTCCACTCCGGGGAGGATCGCCGGGTAAAGAAAGCCTTCGCGGCCGGTCAGCGAGACGGCCTTTACGCGGAGGTGAGCCGTGAAGTCATTCGGCCAGGCAGCGCGGAACGCGGCGCCAACCCGCGGTCGGTCCCGGCCAAACTGCGCTGGGCGAAGCGCGGAACCTAGTCAGTCCAGGCGACGCTGACGACCTGCTCGATTTCGGTTTTGCCGCCCGCCTCGGCGATTTCTTCCACGCCCGTCTTGATCGTGACACGACATTTCCGACCGACGAATTTTTCCGGGTCGTTCAGCACCGCCTCGACCGAGGAGTCGGGTCGCAGGATGAAGTAGGAGACGGCTTTGCCATCGCCCGTGCGCATTTGCCAATGGGCATAATCGCCCTGCTCAATGCCCTGGAAAGAACCCTCGACCACCCGGGTTTTGGAATCTTCCGCCCGGGCGAAGGTGAAAGCGGTCAGGCAGCAAAGCAAAAGTAACGATCTCATCCCGCGAGGTTGGCAGGATTCAACGGCGTGCGCAATTCGCCATCCAAGGGGGTGGATTTCGCCGCCTCGCTATTTTGCCGGCGAGATCAGGTAGATGACGTGCAGGCTTTGGTTGGCCGTGACCGGGGCCAGCCGATACTGCGACGGGTCTGGTTGCGCCATTTCGCGGGCGGCGATAAGCAATCGGACCCTGGCGGCCGAAGATTCGGCCGGAGATTTCCGGGAAAGGCACCGGCGAGATGGCGAAAACCGAATCGATCTTCATCCCGGCGGCCTTGAGCGCGCGGTCGGCGTGAGCGCGCGCATCGGCCAGCGCCTTGTCCCAGGCTTCGTCGGCCATCTCCTTTTCCTTCTCCAGCCCGGGCTCGACGCCACCGAGCTCGAGACCGTTGATTGCCAGAAGTTGATCGATGAGGGCCGGCAGAGTGGTGAGGTCGCGCAGTTTGACCGTGAATGAACGGTTGACCTTGTAACCGATGAGTTTTCCGACCTTGCCCGGGTCCTGCGGATCCCGCTCGTATTCCGCTTCGGAGCGGATGTCACCGGCGACGACATCCTGCTGCGCCACCTTGCGCTGGTTGAGCAGGGCGAGGATCGAGGTGGCCGTGGCCTGCACCTCCTTGTTGGCGGCGGCCTGTTCCGGGGCGCGCGCGAAAATCTCAAAGCGGAGTTTCGCGAGGTCGGCCGCTTTTTCGACCTCCGCTTTGCCTTCGACGTATATATATGGTTGCGAGGGAAGGCCGCCCTGTCCGAGGAGGGTGAGAGGGAGAAGAAAGAGAGCGAGCAGGATTCTCATGCCATAACGGTGGCGGCACCGGGCGGTCCCGGCAAACGGCTTGATTGCCACAGGGAGTGCCGTCCGCGATACTCCGGCAGGCCGGTGCCCCCCCGATGAAACCATCCAGACTCCTTCTTGTTCTTTTCTGCGGATTGGTCGTGGGCATCCTGGTCGATCGTTTCCTGCTGCCGCGCGTTTCGGACAGTGCGAATGCTTCGCCCCGCGGTGAGGAAAGGGCCGGCGCGGAACCAGGCGACGCGAAGAGGGAGTCTGTGACATCCGCGCAGGCCGACGCCGAAGAAGTTTCCGCGGCGGCGGAGAACGCGTCCGCCGACCAGCCGACCCTGGATGCGATCCTGGCCCTGACCGACCGGGGCCGGCGGACGCGGGCGTTGCAGGCTTACATCAATCGGCTGTCGCCGACCGAGTTCGCCGGGGCTTTGCAGAGCCTTGGCCGGATCACGAGCACAAACGAACGCGAACTGGCTTCGCGCCTGCTGGTCGCGGCCTGGGTGGAAGCCGACCCAGATGGCGCCCTGCAATTCGCGGCTTCCAACCGCGGGTATGAATACCTGGCCGAGGATGTTTTTTTGCACCGGGCCGCGAACGATTTCGACGGGGCGCTGACGCAGGCGCAGGCCCTCCCGGGGAACGAGCTGCGTTATCGCGCCCTGCGCGGTCTCCTGCAGTTCAGGGCCGACACCGACCCGGCGGGAGCGGTGCAACTGGCGCTGACTCTGGGCGAGTTTCCGGGTAACGAATCGCTGACCGGCGCGGTTTACCGGCAATGGGCCAAAGTCGATCCCGAGGAAGCGGCGCGGCAGGCCGCGCTGAACAACACCGGGCAGGGCTGGCGTTCGCCGGTGCAACAGGTGGTGGGCACGTGGGCCGACCAGGACCCGGTCGCGGCCGCGAAATGGTCGTTGACCCTGCCCGACGCGGAGACGCGCGCGCGTTCCGTTTCCGAAGTGATGCGTGATTGGAGCCGCGAAGATCCGGGCGCGGCGGCGAACTGGATCCACAGCCTGCCGCAGGGTGCGGAAAGGGATGCGGCGGTGGCGGGTTATGCTTATTCCGTGGCCGGCACCGAGCCGCAGGTGGCGCTGGAGTGGGTCGCGACGATGAGTGATGAAAGTGCGCGCCAGCGCACCCTGCAACGGGTGGGTCGCATCGTGATGTGGCGCGATCCGCAAAATGGTCCCGCACTCCTGCAGGCGGCCGGAGTTCCGGCAGACCAGATCGTCACGCCGCGTCGACGCCGCGGCGACGGCGACCGCTAGGAAATGCCATGAACCGGGCGTGCAATCCGGTAGATTTGCGCATGAAGATTTCGCGCCGAGGCCTCGCCGGTCTTGTTATTGTCCTCACCGCGGCCAGCCTGGTCGCCGAACTTCCTCCTTCAGCCTACGAACAACTTCAGGCCGAAGCGCCTGAGGTCGTCGAGATCGAGGTGCAATCTGTGCGCGTGACGAAGTCGGCCAAATCGGAAGGGATGCGGACGGAGGTCCGCGCACTTGCCGCTATCAGGAAGGTGACGCGAACCGCCACCGGGTTGAAGCCCGGCGACACGGTCAGCCTCAATTATTCCCGCCTCGAGTTCCGGGTGCCGACGCCGGGGCCGGGTCAGCCGGTCCTGGTGAAGAAAGGCGAACGCTACCGCGCCTTCCTGGAGCGCGCAGCCAAGTCCGAGGCCTACACCATCGCCGCGGGCGGGCAGAGTTTTCAGCGCGCGGAGTGAACGTCCGGGCAAACGGCCGCCGCGGAAAACTCCTGTGAAGGCACCGGAGATTGAGCCGCGGCTGGCGCCACCCGGCGCCGGACTTCCCGCGCTGGAGCTGTTCATTGTGCGGATCCTGTTTGGTCTGAACCGGCGGCTGGGGAACCGGGAGGGGTTTACCGCCCGTTTCCTGGAACAGCGGCGGCAGATTCGCCGGCTGATTGAGGAAACGGACCCGGCAGATCGCGGTCGGCGGGTCCTGATCAAGCGTCCGCCCGGGTTGGAGGAGAGCAGCCGTTATTGGTCGGTGCTGATGACGCTGGATCACCTGCGGATTGTGCATCGCGAGTTTGCCCGGATCATTGCCGACCTGGCGGCGGGTCGAAAGCCGGAGGGAGAAGCGAGCACCGCGGCGGTCAAGCCAGGCCCGGCGGCAGGACCGTCGGTCATCGGCGCGTATGAGGATTCGTGCGAGCAGTTGCTCGCGACGGTGGCGGCGGCGTCCGATCTCAGGACGCCGGTTCGCTTCGCGCATCCCTGGTTTGGTCCCCTCGACGCGGCGGGCTGGCATGCGCTGGCCGGCGGCCACATGGCGATCCACCGGGTGCAGATCGAACGAATTCGCGCGGGGCTGTGTGATCTCAAGAAAGCCGAATGACCTCGGGAGGATGGTTGACTTCCGCCTTCCTCTGCCCTCGAATTTGCGGAATGAAGCCTCTTCTCCTGCTCGTCATGGTCGCGTTCGCGTGCTCACCTTGTCTCGCCACGGAAATATCCACGGCTCCGGCCGCGACGGAACTGACTGCGCTCCTGCGGGAATTTCTCGCCGGCGCGTCCAAGGATGACGTGGCAGTGCATGACCGGTTCTGGGCGGAGGACCTGATCTACACCGGCTCGGTCGGCCGCCGCCTTGGCAAATCCGAAATCATGGCGGAGGTGCGGAAGGAAGCCGCGGCGTCTGCGAAGCCGGAAGAGGGCACGACCGTGTATACCGCCGAGGAGATCCGGGTGCAGCAATATGGCGACACCGCGATTGTCGCCTTTCGTCTGGTCGGGACGACCACCAAGGAGGGAAAAACGGAAGTCGCGCATTACCTGAACTCCGGGACGTTTTTGAAACGCTCCGGCGAGTGGCGCGTGGTCAACTGGCAGGCAACGAAGATGCCGGCGGAAGAAGCGAAGAAGGAATAGGGAGCGGCGCGCGCGCAGGGAAGAATTGACGAGGCGCAGGACAACTCGCACGGTCAGCTTATGAAACGTCTTTGCCTTCTCGGAACTCTCCTTGCGCTGAATTTTTCACCGGGCGCCTGGGCCGGTCCGACGATTGAGGCCGTCGTGGCGGTCGACCAGAAGACGAAGCCCACCGACACCTTCTCACCTGATGCCGCGAAGCTGTATGCCTTCTTTCGCAGCACCGGGCTGCAGGAGGGCGACAAAGTGCGCGCGGTCTGGATCGCCGAGGATGTGGGCACGGCCGCACCGGCCAACACCAAGATCGACGAAGCCAGCCTGACCGCGAACGGGGAGGGATTCCATGGAGCGTTCAGCCTGAGCCGGCCGGACAAGGGATGGCCGCCGGGCCGTTATCGAGTCGACATTTATCTCGGCGAAAAAGTGGCCACGAGCGTGAAGTTCACCATCACGGAAGGCGAAGCCGAAGCCGAAGCCAAAGCCGGGGAGGGGGATGAAGGCGAGCCGGAGAATCCATGGCGGGAAGAAGAGCAGGAGTAAGTCGCGTTTGAGGGCGCGACAGTCGGGCCGCAGGTGAGCAAGGCGTTTACGAAAGAGGATGTTGATCCGCCGGAGCGGACCGGCCGGGCCCGTTCGGCCTCGGGCCTCCCGCCGGGCGCCACCAATTACATCACTGCGGCCGGGGCGCGACGGCTGCGACGCCGGTGCGAGGAACATCGGCAGGCCGGAGCGCGTGAGCGGGCGGAGGAACTGGAGCAGGTCCTGCGGGAGGTCACCGTGGTGGAACCGCCGGAGCAACCCGACCGGAGCGTCGGGTTCGGTGCGCGCGTGCACGTGCGCGCGAAGGATGGGCGCGCCGCGGTTTACCAGATCGTTGGCGTGGAGGAACTCGATCAGCCGGAAGCGTTGAGCTGGCTTTCGCCGGATGGCCGGACGCTCCTCGCCGCCGGAGAAGGCGATCGGGTCACCCTCGAATCCCTCGGCCCGGCCACGATCGAACGGGTCGAGTATCCGGCGGCGCAACCGTAGCGGCGGCCGGCAACGGACTCAGGCTGTTTTCCCGGCCAGGACGCGGATGGCTTCGACCAGGCGGGTGATCTCGGCGCTGCTGGTGTAGCAGGCGCAGCCCACCCGGATAAAACCTGTTTCGCCGACGCCGTAGCGTTGCGCCACGGTGCTGGCGTAGAAGTCGCCGTGCGAGGCAAAGATTCCGTGATCCACGAGCGCCGCGGCCACGGTCGCGGGAGATTGACCGTCTATGGTGAAGGAAAGGGTCGGGGTCCGGGCCTCCCCGGGGCCGGGACCGTAAAGCCGAAGGCCGGGGATCTCGTGCAGCCCGGACCAAAGCTGCGCAAAGAGATTGGCCGCCCGCTCGTGCAACAGGGCAAAGGCATTGCCGAGTCGAGCACGCAAGGTTTCGCCGTCCGCGAGCGATCCAAGGAACCGGACGGCCGCGGCCGCCCCGGCAATTCCCTCGAAATTGCCGGTGCCGGTCTCGAGCCGGTCCGGGACGGTGTCGGGCGCCGGCTCCAGTTTCGGCAGGTCGAGTTTCGCCAGGAGATCGCCTTTGCCATAGAGGATGCCGACATGCGGCCCGTAGAACTTATAGGCTGAGCAGGCCAGGAAATCGCAGTCGAGCGCGCGCACATCGACGAGCTGATGCGGGGCGTAATGCACCGCGTCGACGAAGGTGAGCGCGCCGTGATCATGCGCCATGCGGGCGGCACGGCGGACATCGGTGATGGTGCCGAGGGCGTTGGAAGCCGCGCCGATGGCGAGCAGCCTGGTCCGCCCGGTGAAAAGCCCGGCCAGGTGTTCCCAATCGAGCTGACCCGTCTCGGGAATCATGCGCGCCACCCGAATCTGAAGGCCGCGCTCCGTTTCGAGCGCGCGCCACGGGGCGATGTTGGCGTGGTGATCGAGCTCGGTGACAATGATCTCGTCGCCTGCCTGCCATTCCCGCCCAAGAGCGCGCGCAAGATGAAAGGTCAGCGTGGTCATGTTCGCCCCGAAAGCGATCTCGGCCGGGGCAGCGTTGAGAAAAGTGGCCAGGGTCTCGCGCGCCCCGGCGACGAGAGCGTCCGTCTCGACACTGGTGGGAAAGGCCCAGTGGGTGTTGCCGTTGTGATGCAGCAGGTAATCCGAGACCGCCTCGGCCACCGCCCGCGGCACCTGTGTTCCCCCCGGCCCGTCGAAATAGGCCACCGGTTTGCCGGCGTGGCGCCGGGCGAGGGCAGGGAACTCAGCGCGAATCTGGTCAACGGTCATGGGCGCAAACGTATCCCGTTTTCCCGGCGCCGCCGCCCCGAAGTCGCCATCACGCCGCGACCGCCCGCTTGTGCGGACGGTCGCGCGTGAAAGATGAAACGTCCGACCTTAGAGGCCGGCGCGGTTCTTAAACCTCTCCGAGAGGATAAAAAGCGTCGGGGCCCAGAGACCGACGAAGATGGCAAGGCGCTGGCCCGTGGCCGCATCGGCATTCGGGAAAACGAACCAGAGGGCGAGGGAGAGAAGGATGGAAAGGCATCCGGCGATGAAGAAGAGTGTGCTCATAATGTTTGGTCTGTGGTGATGGTTGGACGCTCAGGAGTAAAGAGAGAGCGTCGTCTTGCCCAGCCTATTCGTAGGAATGTCATGAGGAAGAGCCGCGCCGGCGTAGAGTGGACCATGCCCAAGCGATCCCCGGCCCAGCCCTCCGCTCCGCTGCGCCTCGGGTTCCCGGTGAAGGTGATGGGCCGGGAAGGATTGAAGAGCAACGACACCCGACGCTGGCAGAAAAAGCCGCACCTCCGCACCTCAATCGAGTATTTGCACGCCATCTTCGCCTACCTCGAAAAGGCGGGTCTCGGGATGTATCGGATCTCGAGCGACATTGCCCCTTACCTGACGCACCCGGAGAAACCAGAGTTCCGTCACCAGATCCGGGAGGCCCGGGCCGACCTGGTCGCGCTCGGGCGCGAAGCGCACCGCCTCGGGCTGCGCCTCTCCTTTCACCCGTCGCAATACATCATCCTGAATACGCCCGACGAAAAACTGCTGCGGCAGAGCATCCATGACGTCGAGAGCCAGGCTGAGATGCTTGAGGTGATGGGTCTCGGCCCCGAGGCACGCGTGGTCATCCATGTCGGCGGCCTCTACGACGATCGCGAGGCGGCCCGCGAACGCTGGATGCAGACCTATGAAAAGCGTCTTTCCGACCGGGTCCGGCGTTATCTTGCCCTTGAGAACGACGACATCTCGTTCGATGCCGCGGATGTCCTCGCCATCCATCGGCGGGTGGGGGTGCCCCTGATCTTTGATCACCAGCATTTCTGGTGTTTGAACCGGGAAAGGCTGGAGATGCGCGCGACGGTGGAAATGTTCCTGCGTTCGTGGCCGGCGGGGGTTCGCCCAAAGATTCATTTCTCCTCCCCGCGCACGGAATTGCGGGAACTGGTCCAGCGGGACCCGGCGACGCGCCGGAACCGGAAGGTGCTGAAACCTCCGCTTTTGACCGGGCACGCTGACTACACCAACCCCTTTGAATTCACCTACTTCATGCGGGCGATGGAGGGGCTGGAGTTTGACGTCATGCTGGAGGCGAAGATGAAAGATCTGGCAGTGCTGCGGCTGCGGCGGGACCTGGTCCGGAGCGCGCCGGAGGTGGCGGAACGGTTTGGCCTGGAAGAGGGAAGCGACGGGAAGCCGAAGTGAGTCAGGTTATACCGCAGACACAATAAATACGGGTGTAACAGTCACAGGAATGTGAGGTTACGGCTGACATAAAACGCGGGGAAAATCGGCCCGGGGGGCGGCGAGGCTTGCATGGGGGGCCATCCCGCCCCAACATGAATGATGGCTATAGAAAAAGCGACATTCGGCGCCGGGTGCTTCTGGGGCGTGGAGGCGACCTTCCGCAAAATCGAGGGTGTGAAAGAGGCCCTCGTCGGCTACGCCGGCGGGAAGACGGAGAACCCGACCTATGAGGAGGTCTGCACGGACCGGACCGGGCATGCCGAGGTGGTGCAGGTCGAGTTCGACCCGGCCGTGATCAGTTTCGAGAAATTGGTCTACGTTTTCTTTGCCAACCACGATCCGACGACGTTGAACCGCCAGGGGCCGGACGTGGGCACGCAGTATCGGTCGGTCATTTTTTATCATTCGCCGGAGCAGAAAGAGACCGCGGAGAAGGCGACGGCCACCCTGCAGGAGGCCGCCAGTTTTCCGCGCCCGATCGTGACGCAGATCGAGCCGGCCCCGAAATTTTATCCGGCGGAGGAATATCACCAGCGCTACCTCGAAAAGCGCGGCCAGACGCATTGCGCGGTCTGAACCGGAAAGATTGATGGTGAGCGAAGTTATTCGGACCAAAAAATTTGCCGCGGACGCGGCGGAATTCATTTTGCAGGAAGCCCGGTCGGCTCTCGGAGAGGGAGGCCAGTTTCGGATTGCGCTCTCGGGCGGGAAAACACCGCGGCCGGTTTACGAGGAGCTGGCGCGGCGCGGCCATGATCTGCCGTGGGAAAGGGTTCTGTTTACCTTTGGCGATGAACGCTGCGTCCCGCCGGACGACAAGGAGAGCAACTTTCGCATGGCGAACGAGGCGCTCTTCAAACCGGCCGGGGTGCCCTCGGATTCGATTGTGCGCATGGAAGGGGAGGCTGAACCGGCGGTGGCAGCCCGGAAATATGAGGACGCGCTCGCGCTCCTGGCGATCCAGCACGCGGAAGTGATCTACCGGCACGACCTGATCCTGCTGGGGATGGGCGAGGATGGGCACACCGCCTCGCTTTTCCCGGAGACGGCCGCGCTGGACGAGCAGACGCGCACGGTCGCGGCCAACCACGTCCCGAAGCTGGAGGCGTGGCGGCTGACCTTTACCTTCCCGCTGATTGCCGCGGCGAAAAAGGTCCTTTTCCTGATCGACGCCGCGAAACATGGCGCGGTCCTGGAGAAAGTGCTGAAGGGTGACGCCAGCTATCCGGCGGGACGGGTGGAGACGCTGGGCGCGGAAGTGACCTGGATGCTCGACGACAAATCGTCGAAGTAACGGGCGGCGGCGATCCGCCGCGCGCGGCTAGTATTCCTCGCCGGGATCCTGCTTCGGCTGATTCGGCGTCACGCGGTCTTCGATGCCCCAGACGTGGAACATGACCCCGAACCAAAAAATCGGGAGGAGACCCAGGCCAAAGCCGGCGGTGAAAGTGGCGATGAGGCCCGCAAGGCCGACGGCCATCGGCGTGCCGACGAACATGAGAAGAAGGCCGATGACCTTGTAGCCCTTGTAAATGTGGCCGAGCCCCGGCATGACGCTCAGGAGCACCGCCACCGCGTCGCTGGCCTTGCCCTCGACCGATTCGTCCACTCCCTGTTGTTCCCAGTCACATTGATCGCAACTCTGCGCCTCTTCCGGCAGGATGTGGCCGCAAAGCGGGCAGGGTTTCTGGCGGGCCGCCGGGAGCGGCTGCGTCGGGGCATCGGTATATTCCACGGTGGTTCCTCCTTCGAAAAAGCGTGGCTAACCGTCACCAGCCGGAAGGGCGGAGTCAAGAAAAAGGCCGCAGGGCCGTGCAGGTGAACTAGGAGGCGGCCGGGCCGCGGACGCGCGCGCGCAGGGCCGGCCGGCGTTCCAGCTCACTCGTCAGGCGCTCGATGGCGACGAGTGTGGCCGGGCTGATGTGGTGTTCCATTCCCTCGACATCATGCTCGATCACTTTCTCCTCCACCCCGAGCAGCCGGAGGAACCCGGTGAGCAACTCGTGCCGCCGCATGATGGAGCGGGCCACCTTTTCGCCCGCCTCGGTCAGGACGAGTCCGCGATATTTTTCGTATTTCACCAGGCCTTCGCTGTCGAGGCGCTGGATCATGTTGGTGACGCTGGCCTGAGAAATCTTGAGGGACCGGGCGATATCGACCACGCGGGCGTAACCCTTGGCGTCGATTAGTTCGAGGATGCGCTCCAGGTAATCCTCGGCGGCGGAAGTGGGCGTGGCGGCTTTAGCGGGCATGGAGCGGGCGGGGAAAGGCGTCGGCTGGTTTATCGGGGTCGGCGGAACGGCGGCGGCGGAGAAGCTGACGGAGGAGTCCGTCGCGCGGGCCGAAGATCCAGGCGAGCAGGAAAAGGAACGCGCCGGCCACGACCATGGCGCCGGCAATGGAACACTCGAGCCAGACGGCGAGATGAATCCCCATGAGCGAGGAGAGCGCCGCGTGCAGCACGCTCAGGAACAGCACGCGCGGCAGGCGCACGGAGAGAAGCGAGGCGGTAGCGCCGGGGAGAATAAGCATGGCGATGACCAGAATGGCGCCAACGGATTCAAAGGCGCTCACGACCACGACGGAGAGCATGGCCATGAGGGTGTAATGCATCACGGTGGCGTTGACGCCGAGGGAAGCGGCCAGGCCGGAATCGAAGGAGCTGACCAGCAGTTCCTTGTAGAAAAAGAGAATGAGCAGGATGACGAGGAAAGCCACCGCGGCCATGCGCACGACCGGGGCCGGGGCGAGGCTGAGCTGGCCGAGCCGGACCAGCGGCTCGAGCGGGATAAAGGCGATTTCGCCGTAAAGAACGCATTCCTGGTCGAGATCAACCCGGTCGGCATACAGGCTGACGAGGATGACCCCGAAGGCGAAGAGGGAGGAGAAAGCGATCCCGATGGCGGCGTCCTGTTTCACGCGCGTCTTCTTGTGGATGACCTCGATGATCACCGTGGTGAGGATGCCGGCAATGAGCGCGCCGGTGAACATGGCGAGAGTGTTGCGGCTTTGGGCGAGAAGAAAGGCGAGAACAAGCCCCGGGAGGACGCTGTGGCTGATGGCATCGCCGACGAGGGACATGCGGCGGAGAATAAGGTAATTGCCGATGAGGCCGCACGCGGTCGCGACCAGGAAACCCATGAGCCCGATCCAGAAGAAGCTCTGGAACCCGCTCGTCCAGGGCTCGACGAAGACGCGGCTGAATTGGAAAGGCGGGATGAGCTGGCTCACAAAGGTCGCGGGTTGGGGGCCGGGTAAATGTCGCCCAGGCCGGGAATAAGGCGTCCATGCGGATCGCGCCGGGCAAACTGCAGGCGGCGCTCCAGGTCGCGCACCGTCTCGAGACCGAGGACGTGCTCGATTTTCTCGGCTTCCTCGTGCACGTGGTCGCTCGCGTATTGCATGGCGTTGGTCAGGTAAAGTTCCCAGAGACGGTGGTTGCGGACGATTTCGCAGGCGCGCTGCCAGCCCACCGGGGTGAAGAAAAGGACGTTGCCGGCTTCGTGCGTCGTGACAAATCCGTGCCGGACGAGGGCGGCGGTGCGCGTTCGCGCCTCCTCGAGACTTTCCTGTCGCAGCTCGGCCAGCTCGCGCAGCGAAACGCCTTCCGGCCGGAAATCGCGTTCCTCGAGGACGCGGTAGACGGTCTTGAGCGTGTTCTCGCGCTGGATACGTTCGCCGCGGGAACGGTGCCGCCACCAGCGCACGGCCACCCCGTGCCGCGGGCCGAAGAAGAAGGCGGCCACAAAGACCGCGCTCGCGCCGAGGACCATGAGGGGGCCGGTCGGGAGCGAGTTGCCGACAAAGGAAAAGAACGCGCCCAACACTCCCGCGAGCATGCCGAAGAGCGACGCGAGCAGGAGCATCCAGTGCATCCGGTCGGTCAGCAGATAGGCGGCGGCGGCGGGCGTGATGAGCATGGCGGAAACGAGCACCACCCCGACCGCCTGGAGCGCGACCACCACGGCAAACGCCAGGAGCAGCATCAGCCCATGATGAAGCCAGACCGCGGGCAGGCCGATGGACCGCGAAAAACCGGCATCGAAGCTGGCCACGAGGAATTCCTTGTAAAGGAGGACGATGACCGCCGCGACCACCAGGGTGATGATGCTCATGAGCTGCACGTCGGCCGCGCTGATGGCGGCGGCCTGCCCAAAGAGAAACTTGTCGATGCCGCTTTTGTTCCCAGTCGGGAGCCGCTGGATCATGGTGACGAGGCAGATGCCGACGGCGAAGAAGGAGGCGAGGACAAGGCCAAGGGCGGCGTCCTCCTTCAACCGGGTGGTCTGTTTGATCAGGCCGACCACGGTGGTCCCGAGGAGCCCGGCGATGGTGGCGCCGAGGAAAATGGCGAAGGGATCCTTGGTCTGGGCCCAGAGAAAACCGGCGGCGACGCCGGGAAGAACGGCATGCGAAAGCGTGTCGCCGACCAGGGCCATGCGCCGGACGACGATGAAGCTGCCGAGCAACCCGCAGGTGAAACCAAGGAGGAGCGAGCCGATCAAGGCATAACGCAGGGAGGGATCCTGGAAGGTGAAAAAGCGGAGAGCCTGTTCCGCCACGGTGGTCTGCGTGACCTCGCTGACGCGCGCCGCCTGGGCGGAGAGGGGGAGGAGGAGGAGAAGAAGAGAAGAAGAGGGTGGAGGATGGAGGGTGGAGGCTGGAAGCGTGAATGGTGAATCGTGAATGGTGAATGGTGTTTCACGATCCGGTAGGCGGCGGGGGAGCTCATGGTGCGTCCTCCTTGATGCGAGAGCCGCAGAAGTCGTCTGCCCGCGCAATCATCCGATGGAGCATCGCGCCAACATGCTGCCAGGCGGCATCACGCTCCTTGAACTGATCATCATCGATGTAGCCGGCGTCCAGGGCGTCATCCAGCCATGATTGCGTTTCCGTGGCCTCGGCGATGGCGTCAGTGAGTTTGCTGACAAAAGCGGCGGGATATCTTCGTTTGGCCCACGCCTCGGCCACCATGGCTTTGACCGCCCGGGAAGAGCGGCGCACCTGGTCGGTCAGGGAATATTTTTCCTCGGGCGGAAAGGCTTTGCTGATCCCAAGGATCAACCCCGCCTCGGTCCGGGCGAGTTGATAAACCTTCAAGTCACGAAATGTTCGGATTTCCATTCTCCATCCTCAATCTTCCATTCTCATGCAGCGAAGCTCACGCCTGCTTCACCGCCTCGGCCACGTCGGAGAGAATGGTCAGGCGGCCGCCGTAGGTGGTCTGGAGCAGTTCCTGGGTGAAGACTTCGGCGGTCGGGCCGAAGGCGACCACGCGCATGTTCAGCAGGATGAGCATGTCGAAATACTGGCGCGCGGTCGGGAGATCGTGGTGCACCACCAGGATCGTCTTGCCGCGGGCGCGCAACTCGTGCAGGAGGGTGATGATGGCGCTCTCGGTCGCGGCATCGACCCCCGAGAACGGTTCGTCCATGAAATAGAGGTCGCTTTCCTGGGCCAGGGCGCGCGCGAGGAAAACGCGCTGCTGTTGTCCGCCTGAGAGGTTCGAGATCTGGCGGTTGGCAAACGGAAGCATCTTCACCTTCTCCAGCGCGGCCCGCGCCGCCTCCCGGTCCGCCTTGCCCGGTCGCCGGACAAGGCCGACATGGCCGTAACGGCCCATGAGCACGACGTCCATGACGTTGACCGGAAAATCCCAGTCGACCGATTCGCGCTGCGGGACGTAGCCGACCCGGCGCAGGTTTTTCTTGTAGGGTTGGCCAAAAATTTTCACCCAGCCGCTGCTCAGCGGAACCAGGCCCATGATCGCCTTGATCAGGGTCGTCTTGCCGGCCCCGTTCGGCCCGACGATCCCGATCAGCTTGCCGGCCGGCGTTTCCAGGTCGATGCCCCAGAGCACCGGCTTCTTGTGATACGCCACGGTCAGATCGTGGATTTCGAGCGGGGAGGGCTGGCCGGTGTTCTCCATAGGTCTAGCGCCGCGCGACGACCGAGGCGGAACTGTGGTTGTGAGCGGCAATCCGGACGCGCGGAAGCGCGTCCCTCCGGAGGGAGATGCTTCCGCGTGTCCGGGCTTTGACGCAATGATCGCGTTTCATCCTTCTCTATACTAGAAGCGCCAGGTCGCTCCGAGGAAGGGGTTGAAATCGTCCGCGGCCCGGGTCAGCCCCAGGTTGACCCCGAGATCGAGCTGAAAATCGCGCGTGACCGCGTAGGTCAATCCGCAGTCGAAGGTCGCGATCCAGTCCGCCCCTTTCTCGCTGCTGACCGCGCTGAAGATCTCGGCGTAACCCCCCAGGTTCCCGATCAGGTCGCGGCCCAGGGCGACGGTCTGCACCCATTCGAGGTGGGTGCCGCGGCCGTCTTCGTCGCGGTTGAAATCAAACTCCGGCATCACTCCAAGGCTCCAACCGGCCGGCAGCTCGATGGCGAACGGAAAGATGAGGCCGCCTTCGACCGCGCCGTTGCCCAGGTCCTTCGCGGCGGTGGGAAACTTGAGGAACGGCATGACGGCAAACGCGGTCCGGCCGCCGTCGTTGCCCCAAAGGTTGATCTTGAGGCGCGAAACCAGGTCGCCGAACCCGCTGGTCTTGCGGGTCAGCCCCGCGCTGCGGTCCTCCATCCGGACCGTATTGAAGGCGGGCACGATGATCTGGAGATCAATGTGGTGGAACAACCCGGCCTTCAGGTTTGTGTTCGCAAACGACCAGCTCTCGACCCGGGTGTTGGCGGCGTCGCCGTTGTAGGCGTCGCGACTGTAATTGAAAAGATCGGCCTCCACCTGGAAATGGCCGGGATCGACCGTGTAGGGACTTTCCGTCTTGTCCGGCCGATCGGTGCTGAGATCACGCAACGCTTCGCGCGGCACGGGCCGGAAAAGATGATAGCCGGTCTTGTCGAGGACCGGCGCCTCGCCCGCGCACAGGCCGGCGGCCGACAAAAGCAAACCGGCGGAGAAGAGGCCGAGCGTCAGGCTCTTCATCGCAGACCCTCCACGATGGTGGTGAGATTATGTTTGATCATCCCCTCGTAAGTCCCGAGGTCGTAACCGTTCTCCATCTGGCCGGGCGTTCCCATGGCATCGGAGAAAAGTTCGCCGCCGATCTTCACCCCGGCGTCGCGGCTGATCCGCTCAATCGTGGTGTGCGGGACGCTCGACTCGACGAAGACGGCTTTGACCCCTTTGTCCCGGATGAAATCAGTCAGCTTGGCCATGTCGGCGAGCCCGGCCTCGGTCACGGTGGAAATGCCCTGGAGGCCGACCACCTGGAACCCGTAGGCGCGTCCGAAATAATTGTAGGCGTCGTGGCTGGTCACGAGGATGCGCCGTTCCGGCGGCAGCTCGGCCGCTTTCTGCACCGCCCACTGGTGCAGGGTCTCGAGGCGTGCGCGCGTTTCCTGCGCGCGGCGGCGGTAGAGTTCGGCGCCGGCCGGGTCGGCTTCGCTCAGGCCTTTCTCGATCGTGGCCAGACATTCCTGCCAGAGGGTGACATCAAACCAGACATGCGGGTCGTAATGGCCGGCGAACTCGGGGGGCTCGAGCAAACGCTCCGGCGGGATGGTCTCGGTTACGGCATAAACGAAACGCTGGGAGCGGGCGAGCTTCGCCAGGACATCCTGCATTTTGCCTTCGAGGAGCAGGCCGACGTAGAAAATGATATCGGCGTCGCGGAGCCGGGTGAGATCGGCCGCGGTGGCTTTGTAAAGGTGGGGATCGACGCCGGGCCCCATGAGCGGGGTGACCGCGACCCGGTCGCCGCCGACCTGTTGGGCGAGATCGGCGATCATGGCGACGGTGGTGGTGACCTTGAGCGGGAGACTGGGTTCGCGGGCGGGGGGCGGGGAACAGGCGTGGAAAAGAGCGGGGAGCAGGAGGAGAAGAAAGCGGCGCTTCATTATAGGAAATACAAACAAAGTTAGGCAAGACTAAATCCCGGCGGCGGGGTTGTCAAGCCGGAAGGTGGGCCCGGCCGGATTCGGTGGCAGAGGGGGCTGACCCGCGCTTAGGTGGCGCTGCATGAAGGCGCTCTTCCTGACCAACGAGTATCCTCCGCACATCTATGGCGGCGCCGGCGTGCACGTCGATTATCTCTCGCGCGAACTGGCCCGGCTGATCGAGGTGGAGGTGCGCTGCTTTGGCGACCAGCAAAGCGAGGGGAAAAACCTGCGCGTGCGCGGGTTCGAGGCCGACACCGCTGCCTACGCCTGCCCGAAGCCGCTTCGGTCCGTCTTCGGTGCCCTCGAGCGCTGCAACGATTTCAACGCCGCCGGGATCGACGCCGACGTGGTGCATTGCCACACCTGGTACAGCCATTGGGGCGGGATTCTCGCGAAAAAGAACTACGGTCTTCCGCTGGTGATCACGGTGCACTCGCTCGAGCCGTTGCGGCCCTGGAAACGCGAGCAGCTCGGCGGCGGCTACGATTTCAGTCTCTGGGTGGAAAAAACCGCGCTGGAAATGGCGGACGCCGTCATCGCCGTTTCGCAGGAGACCAAGTCCGATATCCAGCGCCTCTTCAAGGTGCCGGATGATCGGCTGCATATTGTCTACAACGGGATCGACCTGGAGGAATACCGGAAGGTCACGACCACGGCGGCGCTGGAGCGGTTCGGGATCGATCCGGCCCGGCCTTTCGTCCTCTTTGTCGGGCGGATCGCCCGCCAGAAGGGCATTGTCCATCTTGCCCGGGCGATCGCGCACATGGAGAAGGGATTCCAGGTCGTCCTTTGCGCGGGGGCGCCCGACACCCCGGAGATTGCCGCGGAGATGAGCGCAGCGGTGGAGGCGGCCCGGGCCGGCCGGGGCGACGTGATCTGGATCGACGAGATGGTGGACAAAAAATCGGTCATTGAACTTTACTCCCAGGCCGCGGTTTTTTGTTGTCCGTCGATTTACGAGCCGTTTGGGATCATCAACCTCGAGGCGATGGCGTGCGAAACCGCGGTGGTGGCGAGCGCGGTCGGCGGGATCAAGGAAGTGGTGGTGGACGGCCAGACCGGGCTGCTCGTTCCGCTCGACCAGATGGAGGAAAGTCCGTTCGAGCCGCGCGACCCCGAGGCTTTTTCCCGCGCGTTGGCGGACCGGATCAACGAGCTGATGCGCGACCAGGAACGCCGTGAAGCCTTCGGGCGGGCCGGCCGGAAACGGGCGGAGCAAAAATTCGGATGGAACGCCATCGCGCGCGAGACCGTGGCGGTCTACGAGAAGGTGCTCCGGACGGGCGGGCGCGCCGCCGTTTCCTGACCCGATTTCGCGCGGGACAGGTTCGCCGAGGAGTGGCACTTTGGACCGATGTTTGTCGACCGAATAAGGATCTTTGCGCAGGCCGGGAAAGGGGGGCGCGGCTGCGTCAGCTTCCGCCGCGAAAAGTTTGTGCCCAAGGGCGGGCCGGACGGTGGCGACGGCGGCAAGGGGGGCGACATCATTTTGCAGGCGGACAAAAACACCGACAACCTGACCGCGCTTTTCTACGAGCCGATCGTCAAGGCCAAGAGCGGCGTGCACGGGCAGGGGAAGAAGAAGCATGGGCGTTCCGCCGTGGCGAAGGTGGTGAAGGTGCCGGTGGGCACAATTGTTTACGAGGCGGCGGCGCCGGTCCGGCGGGACGAGTGGGAAGAGGAGAAGGTTGAGGCGGGAGAAGAGAAGGCGCCCGTCTTGCCGCCGGTGTTGGGCGAGCCGGTCGCGGACCTGGCGCGGGACGGCGAGGAATTTGTGCTTTGCCGCGGCGGCGCAGGCGGCAAGGGCAACGTGCATTTCAAGAGTTCACGCAACCGGGCGCCGATCCAGTACACCGAAGGCGCGGACGGCGAGGAGGGCCATTTCCTTTTCGAGCTGCGGACCATCGCTGACGTCGGGCTGGTCGGTTATCCCAACGCGGGCAAGTCCACCCTGCTGACGCGTCTTTCCGCAGCCCATCCGAAAATTGCGCCGTATCCGTTTACCACCCTGCATCCGGCGGTCGGGGTGGTGGAGATGGGCGAGTACGCGCGGATCACGGTGGCCGATATTCCCGGCCTGATTGAAGGGGCGCATCGAAATCTCGGGCTGGGGCACGATTTTTTGCGGCATATCACCCGCTGCCGCGTCCTGTTGTTCGTGCTCGACACGGCGGGGAGCGAGGGGCGGCATCCGGCGGAGGATCTGCAGACGCTGCGGCGGGAACTGGACCTGTATGATGCCCGGCTCTCGCGCCGTCCGTGGTTCGTCGCGGCCAACAAAATGGACCTTCCGGGCGCGATTGAGCATCTGGAGGCGCTGCGCCAGCGTTTCCCCGGGGTGAACATGGTTCCCATCTCGGCGGAGAAGCGCGCAGGGCTGGACGAACTTAAAGAACAACTGGCACGGATGTTACCTTCCGAGCCGGCCGCGGACGCGCCGAAAGAGGAAGGCGCCGACATGGTGGAAGCCGAGAATATCCGTTAGACATGGTGAAAAGTTCCGCCCAAAGTCGGCCTCCCATGGAGGCGCGCACGGTTGCCAGCTATTGCACCACCTTCCTCAAGCCGGAGATGCTCCATGTCTACCGGCAGGTGACGGGGCTGCAGCGTTATCGCACCTTTGTCATGACACGGGCGTTGCAGGACGCCGACCGTTTTCCGTTCCCCGACGTTGAGATCCTGCCGCGGCCGCACATGAATCTGTTCCGGCACGGGTATCTGAAGTTCATCGAGAAACGGCCGCCGGTGATTTACCGGGGCGAATACCAGATGCTCTCGTCGCTGCTCGAGGGGCGCGGGGCCGACCTGATGCACATTTATTTCGGGCACACCGGAGTCCATTTGCTGCCTTTCATCGAGGTCTGGAACAAGCCCTGCGTGGTCTCGTTCCATGGCGCGGATGTGGCGGTGAAAAAGGATGTGCCCGATTACGCCGCCAAACTGGCGCGCCTCTTCAAGGCGGCCACGCTCGTCTTTGCGCGCTCGGAGTCGCTGGCGGCGCGTTTGCGGCAGTTCGGTTGCGCCGAGGAAAAACTCCGGATCAATCGCACCGGCGTGCCGCTCCATCGTTTTCCCTTCCGGGAGCGAACCCCGGCCGAGGCGGGCCAATGGAAGATCGTGCAGGCCTGCCGCTTGATTCCGAAAAAGGGGCTGGTCACCGCCCTGAAGGCCTTTGCCCGGGTCCTCGCGCGCCATCCGCAGGTCCATTTTTGCATCGCCGGCAAGGGTCCGATGCAGCGGGAGCTGGAGGAATTGTGCGACCGGCTGGGCATTGCGGAGCACGTCACTTTCGCCGGCTTCCTTTCGCAGGAAGATCTCTGCGAGCTTTATCACGAGTCCCATCTGTTCCTGCACCCGAGCGAAATGCAGCCGGACCAGGACCAGGAAGGCGTGCCCAACTCGATGCTGGAAGCGATGGCCACCGGTCTGCCCGTGGTGGCCACCCGCCATGGTGGCATCCCGGAGGCGGTGGAGCATGGCGAAACCGGTCTCCTGGTGGAGGAACGGAACGAAGTGGCTCTGGCGGACGCGATCACGACACTGCTTGAGTCAACCGAGCTGCAACGGTCGCTCGGGCGCGCCGCCAGCCATTCCGTGGCCCACCAATTCGAGCAGCAGACGCAGATCGCGCGGTTGGAAAGCTTTTACGATGAGGCCATTGCCCGCGGCGCGGAACAGCCGGCGACCGAGCCCGTCTCCACTTTTCCCGGTCTTTCCTTGCAGGGCCAGACCGCGTTGAAGTAACGGGCGCGCTTTCTCTCCAAAAAAAGGGCGGAAAGTCGCTTGTCAGAACCGCAAAACAGGCTTTGCTATGCGCGCACGCAAGCGTCCCTTGTGTTGAGTGCGAGGCCTCGCGGCCGCCGCACCGGCAGAGAGTTCGGGCCGCTGCCTTGCAGATACCCATACGCATGCCGTTTCGTTCCTTTTTAGTTTTTGTCAGCCTGTTCTTCCTCGTCGCCGGCGGGGAAATGTTCGCGGCCGCGCCGGCCGCGGATCAACACGGGACCGCCGCGGGCGAACACGCCGCCGGGCACGACGAACACCACACTCTGCCGCTGCACGCGGTGCCCCTTTTCCAGATCGGCAAGTTCCCCGTGACCAACTCGATCCTGGTCACCTGGGTCGTGGCCGCCCTCATCATCTTTTTCGCGCAGATGGCCACCCGCAAAATCCAGGCGGTCCCGAGCGGCGCCCAGAATTTCTGGGAATGGCTCGTGGAAAGCCTCTACGATTTCCTCGGGAACGTCATCGGGGCAAAGCTGGTGAAGATGACCTTCTGGTTTTTCGCCACCACCTTCATCTTCATCCTTTTCCTTAACTGGTTCGGCCTCATCCCCGGCGTGGGCACGATCGGCTGGGGCCATACCAATCCGGCTACTGGCAACTTTATCGTCACGCGCCCGCTCCTGCGCGGCGCCAATGCCGACCTGAACCTGACGCTCGCGATGGCCTGCGTCTTCTTCGTCCTCTGGATCATCTGGGCCATCCGGATGAACGGCGTCGGCGGCGTGCTCGTCCACGTCTTTGGCCCGAAAGGCGAGACCTCGGGCGCGCTCAAGGTCCTGATGGTGGTCATTTTCTTTCTCGTCGGCATCCTCGAGGTGGTTTCGATTCTTTTCCGCCCGATTTCGCTCAGCTTCCGGTTGTTCGGAAACATCTATGCCGGCGAAGTGATGCTCGAGTCGATGGCGGCGGTGGGCGGCCAGTTTCTCGCCTGGCTTGTCCCGATCCCGTTTTACTTTTTGGAATTGCTGGTGGGCCTGGTTCAGGCCCTCGTTTTCATGCTGCTCACCGGGGTCTTTACGCTCCTGATTGCGCCGCATGAACCGGGGCACGATTCATCCCATCACTAGATAAACAATTTTGGCGGTTGTGACCGTGGTTCCCGCGGAAGCCGCCGAAGAGAAAGGAAAAAACAAATGACACCAATACTCGCAGAATTAACAGGCAGCCTTCACGTCGGTCTCGCGGCGCTGGGCGCGGCGGTCGGCGTGGGTTTGATCGGCATGGGCGCCTCGAGCGCGGTCGGTCGCAACCCCGGCGCGGCCACCCCGATCCTGGTGCAGGCGATTCTCGCGATCGCGCTCGCGGAAGCGATCGTGTTCTACGCCCTGTTCCTCGTTAAGTAATCCCGCGGGCGCGGGCGCTTCGGCGTCCGCGCCCCGCACTTTTCCCTTATGTATCTCCATATTCTAGCTCAAGCCGACCTTCTCGAGACCGCCCGGACCACGGGCGAGACTTTCGGGTTCAACATGTGGCTTTTCCTTTCGCAGGTGATCTCCTTCGTCATCGTGGCCCTGGCCCTGCGCCGTTTTGCCTACAAGCCGATCCTGGCCGTGCTGGAACAGCGTCGCCAGCAAATCGCCGAGGCGCAGATGAACTCGGAGAAGATCAAGCAGCAACTGGCCGAGGCCGAGCAGCGTTACGCCGAGATCCTTTCCAAGGCGAACGCGCAGGCGCAGAAGATGATCGACGAGGCGCGTGAAAGCGCCTCGCACGTGGCCGAGCGCAAACAGCAGGAGGCCGTGGCCGCGGCCGAGCAGATCGTGGCCAAGGCGCGCGAAGCCAGCGCGATCGAGCACGAGCGCACCATGGCGGAGTTGAAACGCGAGCTGGGCCGCCTGGTCGTCGACACCACCGCGAAGGTCACGGGCAAGGTGCTCACCCCGGAAGACCAGCGCCGGCTCCAGGACGAGGCTTCCCGGCAGGTCGCCTGACCGTTTCCCGATGAAGGTCAACAAGGAGATACGGCAAATGTCGCGGGCGCTCATGCGGAGCAGCTTCACCGACGGCCAGCTCGACCAGGGGCGCATCGCCAAGCTGGTCGACTCGATCATCGAGAAAAAGCCGCGCAGCTATCTCCGCATCCTCGAGGAGTTCAAGCGTCTCCTTCGTCTCGAGGTGGAAAAACGCACCGCCACCGTGGAAAGCGCGGCCCAGTTGAACCCCGAGGCGGCCGAGAAAATCGTCGTCAACCTGAAGCGGAAATACGGTTCCGATCTTCAAACCAATTTCACCACCAACCCGGACCTGCTCGGCGGGATGCGCATTCGCGTCGGCAGCGATGTCTGGGACAGCAGCGTGCGCAATCGCCTCCAGCGCCTCCAACAACAACTTTAACCTACCAAATCATGAGCACCATACTCGAAGAAATCGAAACCAAGATCGCGGGGCTGAAGACCTCAACCTCCAAAAGTAACGTCGGCATCGTGCGCGAAGCTGGCGACGGTGTCGCCCGCATTGAAGGCCTGAGCGATGTCATGCTCAATGAAATGATCGAGTTTCCAGGCGGGGTCTTTGGTCTTGCGCTCAATCTGGAGGAGACGGAAGTGGGTGCAATCCTGCTCGGAGATGCCACCAAAATTTCGGAAGGGGACGAGGCGAAAACGACCGGCAAATTGCTTCAGGTCCCGGTCGGAAAAGCGCTGCTCGGCCGGGTGGTCAACACCCTGGGCCAGCCGATCGACGGCAAAGGTCCGATCAAAGCGGAGACAAATTATCCGCTGGAGAAGATCGCGCCGGGCATCATCAAACGTCGCAGCGTCAACCAGCCGGTCCAGACCGGCATCATGGCCATCGACGCCATGATTCCCATTGGCCGGGGCCAGCGTGAACTCATCATCGGCGATCGGGCCACCGGTAAATCGACCATCGCGATTGACACCATCATCAGCCAGGCCCGTCTCAACCGCGCCGCGGAAGAAGGCCGCCTGAAGGATCATCGTCCGCTCTATTGCATTTACGTCGCCATCGGCCAGAAGAACTCGAACGTGGCCCGATCGCTGGCGGTCCTGGAGAAGGAAGGGGCGATGCCTTACACCACCATCATTTCGGCGCCTGCTTCTGACAGCGCGACGAACCAGTATCTGGCTCCCTTCGCCGGTGCGGCCATGGGTGAGTGGTTCATGGATAACAAGATGGACGCCCTCATCATCTATGATGATTTGTCCAAGCACGCCGTGGCTTATCGGCAGGTTTCTCTGGTGCTGAAACGCCCTTCGGGCCGCGAAGCTTATCCCGGCGACGTTTTCTACCTCCATTCCCGTTTGCTCGAGCGCAGCGCCCGCGTGACGGAAGAATTTGGCGGCGGTTCGTTAACCGCACTGCCTATTATCGAAACGCAGGCGGGCGACGTCTCGGCCTACATTCCGACCAACGTTATTTCGATCACGGACGGCCAGATCTATCTGGAGACGGATCTCTTCTATCAGGGCGTGCGTCCCGCGATTTCAGTCGGTCTTTCGGTCAGCCGCGTTGGTTCCGCGGCGCAAATCAAGGCGATCAAACAGGTGGCCGGCAAAATCAAGCTCGACCTGGCGCAGTTCCGCGAACTCGCGGCCTTTGCCCAGTTCGGTTCCGATCTTGATGCCGGGACCAAAGCGCGCCTCGATCGCGGTCAACGGATCGTCGAGCTGTTTAAACAGGTTCAGTACAATCCCATCGCCGTGGAAGAGCAGGTCGCCATTCTCTGGGCGATGCAGAACGGGTTTTTCGATGCCGTGCCCGTGGAGAAGGTGAAACAGTTCCAGGTCAAGCTGCAGGAATATTTGCAGACGCGAAAAGAGAGTGTCCTGGCGGCGATCCGGGACAAAAAGGCGATCGACAAGGATCTGGAGGCGGAACTCTCCTCCGCCCTGAACGATTTCAAGGACACCAGCCCGGTTTAGGCCATGGCGAGCACCCAGGATATCAGGCGCCGGATCAAATCGATCCGGAACACGGCCCAGATCACCAAAGCCATGCAGATGGTGGCGGCTTCGAAAATGCGGAAGGCGCAGCAGCATGCTTTGGCGGGCCGCCCTTATGCCGGCCTGATGAATCGTGTTCTTGTCTCTCTCCAACAACGCACGGACGCAAAATTGCATCCGCTTTTGCAGGTGCGTGAGGTGAAGAAGGAACTTGTCCTGATCATCAGTACCGACAAGGGCCTGGCGGGCGCGCTTAATACCAATCTCCTGCGCGAAACCAGCAATTTCGAGACGGAGAAGACCGACTACGTGGCCTCCGGGAACAAGGCCAAGCAGTATGTCACGCGGACGCGGCGAAATCTCGTGGCCGACTTTCAATTAAAAGACGCTCCGACCTTTGCCGAGACCAAGACGATCTCGAATTTCCTGATCGAGAAGTTTCTGAGCGGCGAAGTGGACAAGGTCTCAGTCCTCTACACCCATTTCGTGAACACGATCAGCCAGAAGCCGATCAACGCCACCCTCCTGCCCATCACCAACTTCGAGGCCGTCCAGACGGAGGCCGAAAAAGAGGCAGGGAGCAAGGGCGCCGACCCGTTCAACGGCTACCTCTTCGAGCCGAGCCCGGAAGGGGTGCTCGACATTATGCTTCCTTACTACATCCAGTTTCAGGTTTTTGCCATGATCCTGGATGCGCGGGCCTCGGAACACAGCGCGCGCATGGTCGCGATGAAAAACGCGACGGATAACGCCAAGCAATTCATCAAAGACCTGACGCTCGAATACAACAAAGTGCGTCAGGCCGCCATCACCACGGAGCTGCTCGAGATTTCGACCGCCCAGATGGCCGTCTCAGGATAGAACATCATGAATACAGGAAATATTGTGCAAATCATCGGTCCCGTGGTGGACGTGGATTTCGGCGGAGCGGAGAGCCTTCCGAATATCTATGACGCGCTCGAAATCGAGTACGACGTCAACGGCACCGCCAATAAGCTGACGCTCGAGGTGCAGCAGCACCTTGGCGAAAAATGGGTCCGTTCAATCGCCATGTCCGGGACTGAAGGACTTAAACGCGGCATGAAGGTGAATGACACCGGCGGCCCGATCACGGTCCCGGTGGGCGAGGGGACGCTCGGCCGCATCTTTAACGTCACGGGCGACCCGGTCGACAATCGCGGACCGGTCCAATTCACCAAGCGTTACCCGATTCATCGCAAAGCGCCTGACCTGACGGAGCAGGATACGCGGGCCCAGGTCCTCGAGACCGGGATCAAGGTCATCGATCTGATTTGTCCGTTCACCAAGGGTGGCAAAGTGGGCGCGTTCGGCGGCGCCGGCGTGGGCAAAACTGTTGTTATTCTTGAGCTGATCAACAACATCGCCAAAAACCACGGCGGCTTCTCCGTCTTCGCCGGGGTGGGTGAACGCTCGCGCGAAGGCAACGATCTCTATCAGGAGATGAGCGAGGCCGGAGTCATCGACCAAAAAGACCTGAGCAAATCGAAGGTCGCGCTGGTTTACGGCCAGATGAATGAACCGCCCGGGGCGCGTCTCCGCGTCGCCCTTTCGGCCCTCGCCATGACGGAATATTTCCGGGACGAGCGCAACCAGGACGTGCTCCTCTTCATCGATAACATTTTCCGGTTCTCGCAGGCCGGCTCGGAAGTTTCGGCACTGCTCGGGCGCACCCCGTCGGCCGTCGGCTACCAGCCCACCCTCGCGGCCGAGATGGGCGATCTACAGGAGCGGATCACCTCGACCAAGAAGGGTTCGATCACGTCGGTGCAGGCGGTTTACGTTCCGGCGGACGATCTGACGGATCCGGCGCCGGCGAACACCTTTGCCCACCTTGATTCCACCATCGTGCTGGAACGCTCGATTGCTGAGCTCGGAATTTATCCCGCGGTTGATCCGCTCGCTTCGACTTCGAAGGCGCTCGCCCCGGAAATTGTCGGCGAAGAACATTATGCGGTTGCGCGCGGCGTCCAGAAAGTCTTGCAACGCTATCGCGATCTGCAGGACATCATCGCCATCCTCGGCATGGATGAGTTGAGCCCCGACGATAAACTCTCAGTCTTGCGTGCCCGCAAGATTCAGCGCTTTCTCAGCCAGCCGTTCCACGTCGCGGAAGTATTTACCGGCTCGAAAGGCCAGTATGTGCCCGTGGCGGAAACGGTCCGCGGTTTCAAAGAAATTCTCGAGGGCAAACATGACGACGTGTCGGAACAGGATTTCTACATGAAGGGCGGCATCGACTCGATCAGCAAGGAGAGCGAACAGTCTTAAGGATCCTTTCCTCCTAACTCTCAACTTCCCCAGATGGCTGAAACCTTAAGACTCGAGATCGTGACTCCCGACGCGAAGGCGTACTCGGAGGACGTGAACATGGTCGTGATTCCGGGCACGGAGGGTGAGCTTGGAATTTACCCTCGGCACGTCCCCCTGCTCACCACTCTGAAACCGGGTGAATTGCGCGTGCTCAAGGATGGCCGGGAATCATTTCTGGCCGTCGGCGAAGGCTTCGTGGAAGTGACCGGCGATAGTGTCTCCGTCCTGACGGATGTTGCTCTGGAGGCGTCGAATATCGATGTGGAGGCCGCGGAAGCCGCGATCGAACGGGCGAAGAAGGCCATGAAGGAGGATCTCGGTTCCGAAGAGATCGCGGCGGTGCAGGCATCGATGCAAAAGGCGCTGGCGCAATTGCACGTGAAACGTCGGCGCCGCTCCTAGCGCGGGGCGTGGTTGAGTTCTGATTCAGGGGCACGTCCCCAGACGTTGGACTGTGCCCTCACAAACGCCTTTGCCCCGGCGCGAATTCCTGACCTAATCATCGGCCATGGAAGGGAAGCCGCCTGCCGTCCTCGGTTTGATCGCCGGGAACGGTGTTTATCCGCTCGAATGGGCTGACGCGGCGCGGGCTGCCGGCGTGGGCCGGATTGTGACCGTTGCTTTCACCGGCGAAACGCGGCCGGAGATCGCGCAGAAGACCGACGAAGTGCACTGGCTCCGGGTGGGCCAGCTCGGCCGGATGATCTCCTTCCTGGCCGAGGCCGGGGCGAAACAGGCGATCATGGCGGGCCAGATCGCGCCGCGAAACCTGTTTGATCTCCGGCCTGACTGGAAAGCGCTGCTGCTTTTGGCCCGGCTGAAACAGCGGAACGCCGAATCGATTTTCGCCGCCATCGGCGACGAACTGGCCCGGAACGATATTCAACTTTTGCCCGCGACCACGTTCCTCGAGGGAGCGCTGGCCCCGGAGGGACTGATCGTGGGCCGGCGCCTTTCGCGCCGTGAGGAAGAGGATGTGGCCTACGGCTGGCAGATCGCGAAGGAAATCAGCCGGCTCGATATCGGACAGACCGTGGTGGTGCGTAACGGCACCGTGCTCGCGGTTGAGGCTTTTGAGGGCACCAACGAAGCCCTGACCCGTGGCGGAACGCTCGGGCGCAAAGGAGCCGTGGCCGTGAAAGTATCAAAACCGAACCAGGACATGCGCTTCGACGTCCCGGTCATCGGCCCGGAAACCATCGAGATCGCAGCGGCCGCGTCCCTCCGGGTCATCGCCGTCGAAGCCGGCCGCACCCTGCTCCTGGAACGCGAGAAACTCCAGGCCGCCGCCACCACCGCCGGCATCACGCTGGTGGGAAAACGCTGAAAACTGAAAAGCTGAAACGCTGAAATCCGGAAAGGATCAATTTGGAAACCAGGAATCCAGGAAAGGAGAGAGGATTGAATCAGGAAAATAGGAACGCAGGAAAAAGCGGAAATCAGGAAAGGATGAATTTGGAAGCCAGGAAACCGGGAATGAGGAGAGAAGGCTGAAGAACTGAAGATGAATCAGGAAAGCAGGAACACAGGAAGAAGAGGGTAAGATGGAGAACGTGAACCCCGAGCCCTGGCGTCCAAAACAGAATCAGAAATCCCACCCTCCCTTCCTGCTTTCCTGAGTTCCTAATTCATTCCTTCTTCTTGGCTTCCTGGTTTCCAAATTAAAAGTCTCTTTCCTGCTTTCCTAAGTTCCTAATTCATTCCTCTGGTTTCCTGGTTTCCAAATTCAAAAATGCTTGCACCGGTGCCGTATCGCGGCCAGCAATGAACGCGCATGAGCAACGCCGATAGCATTCATTCCAAGCGTTCCACCCGGATCCTGTTTGGGCTCATCATCGGCGCGGTCCTTGGGGGCGTCGCCCAGGCCTGGTTCGGCGGGCCCGGGCTCGACGCGGCCGTGGCCAACGTCATCCGGCCGATCGGCAGCATTTTCCTCCGGATCATCTTCATGATCGTGGTTCCGCTGATCATCTCCGCGATCGTGCTCGGGATTGTCGGCCTCGGCGATATTCGCCGGCTGGGCCGCGTCGGTTACCGCTGTTTCCTGCTCACCCTTTTGCTCTCGGGGATCAGCGTCATCCTTGGCCTTACCCTGGTGAACATGGTGCAGCCCGGACGGTTTCTTGACGCCGATGTGCGCGACCGTCTCCAGACCACTTATTCCACGGATGCGGGGGACAAAATCACCCAGGCCCAGCAGGCCAAGCCGCTCTCGCAGACTCTGGTCGAACTGATCCCGCAGAATCCGCTCGAGGAAGCGGTCAATTCCTTCAACCCGGCCATCGCCAAGGGCGGCATTCTTTCCGTCATGGTCTTCAGCGTCTTTGTCGGCGTGGCCATGACCATTCTCGACAAGAAAACCGTGCAACCGCTCACCTCATTTTTCGAGGCGGTTTTTGCCGTCACCCTCAAGATTATCGATTTTGCCATGGCGATCGCGCCGATCGGTGTGGCCTGCCTCAGTTTTGCGCTCATGGCGACGACGGGCTGGGATCTGCTCCGGTCGCTGGCGGTTTACATCGTGGTCGTCCTCGGCGGCATGATCCTGCACCAGTTCGGGGTTTACTCGATTGTCCTGCGCACGCTCGGCGGCAAATCGCCGCTCGCGTTCTTCCGGGAGGTAAAGGAAGCGATGGTGACCGCGTTCAGCACTTCCTCGAGCAACGCCACTTTGCCGGTCTCGCTGCGGGTGGCCGAGGACGAACTGAAATTGCCGCCGCAGATATCGCGGTTTGTCCTGACCGTGGGCGCGACCGCGAACCAGAACGGGACCGCGCTTTACGAAGGCGTCACCGTGCTTTTTCTGGCGCAGGTGTTTGGGGTCGACCTCACCCTCACGCAACAGATCGTGGTCGCGCTGATGTGCGTGCTGGCCGGGTTCGGCACCGCCGGGGTGCCGGGCGGTTCGCTCCCGCTGGTGGTGGGTGTCCTGATTTCGATCAATGTTCCGGCCCAGGCCATTGCCATTATTCTGGGGATCGACCGGATTCTCGACATGTGCCGGAGCGCGCTCAACGTTACCGGCGACCTCGTCATCGCCACGGTCGTGTCGAAGACGAAGATTGAATAGGACAGGCAGCGGGCGAGCAGCGAAGGCAACGGAGCTGTCCGCTTCAGGAAGGCCCCCGCGTGGCGGATCAGCGTTCCAAATGAAGCCGTGGAGCCTAGGGGATTCGAACCCCTGACCTCCTCAATGCCATTGAGGCGCTCTACCAACTGAGCTAAGACCCCGGGTCAGCCGGGGGGAAGCCGAAGGCGTCCCCCGCGTGAAGTGTGAATGGTAGATGGGGAATCGGGAAAATCAACCCGTTGGATGCCGCCCGTGCGCACCCTGCCGACGACTCGCTGGGCCGAAGGTTGATGCAGATCAGAAAAACCGATCCAACCCACCCATTACAAGTGGTGCAGACAGGTTTAAGAGCAGAATCGTCTTCAACAAATCCTGCAAAATCCTGTTCATCCTGTCCTCTTGTGAACGGCGGCAGGGCGATGATGGACAGGATTTACATGATTTACAGGATGAACGGAGAGACCGTAGCTCCCAACGCCTTTTGATCCGTTATCCTGTCTTTAAAAAGCGCCGGCCGAGATGGCTGGCTCGGTCGGCTCGCTCCGTGATGTCGGGGCGATGGTCTCCGCCTGCGGGATGGGGCTAGCCCTGTTAAAGAGGCATCCGGGAGAATTTCGACCGGCGATTGGATCGTGGCATGGTCTTGCGCACCCTGTTTATTCTGCTTTGCCTGATCGCGGCCGGTTCGGCGCGCGCCTGTACCGTCTGTGATTCCGAGAGAGGCGTGGCGGTCCGGTCCGGAATTTTCAACGAGTCTTTCTTTTCCACCCTGCTCGAGGTAGCTGCGCCCTTCCCGGTCCTGGGCCTCGCGCTGTACTGCATCAACCGCTGGCTGCCCGATTAGCCCTATGAACACCGCAACCGTCACCAAACCGCTCACTCGCGCCGGTATCTTTCTCGGAATCGGGCTGGGAGGATTCATCGATGGCATCCTTTTTCACCAGATCCTTCAGCTCCACAACATGCTGACCGCGCGCATCCCGAAGGACACCATCCCGAATATCGAGATCAACATGGTCTGGGGAGCAGGATGGGCTGAAGGACCGTAGAACCCGATTGGAGGGGGGACTAGGGCTGATGATAGGCCTCTATCAAGCCGACCCCGGTGCCGGGACCAGCGCTCTCGAGAATCACGGTATAGCCGCCAGGGGCGAACGAAGAGATCAGGGCGGCCTCCCGGTCGTCGTTCGGCGCGAGCCCGGCCTCAATCAATTCAGCCTCCTGGTGCTCACGCCAGTTATCGTTGGTGACCATGGTCTGCCCGTTTTGATTAACGACACGGATCTTCGGATTTGGCAGCGCGTTTTGAACGCCTGCCGAGGCGAGAGTCGGCCCAGGCCGCGGATGACAATGCTCGTTGCCATGCCCGGCGAACCGTAGGCGGCAATGAAGCCCCCGATCATCACATTATCATTCGTGCCGACGAAACCGCGGGTGCTGATGTTCGCGAGAATGGATTCGGAAATCGAATCCCCATTGTAAACCTCCACCATTCCCACGCCTGTGCCGTTCTTCCCCCGCACAATGGCCGTGTAAGCGCCGGGCCACAGATCGACCCCGATGGCCGCTTCCCGGTCGACGACAGGCGCCAAGCCTCGCTTCGAGACCTCAACTGACGGGTTATCCTTCCAATCGTCCATGGTGACGAACAAATGGCCCGTCCCTGTGTAAAGCTCCAGAACCGGATCCTGCAACACTCCGGCGACGCCGTAACGGCTCAAGGACGGACCAAGCGCACGAACGACCACGAATTTAGGACTCGCCCCGTTGACGATGAAACCCGCGATCCCCACATTGTCTCCGGTCTGGACGGAAAGCCGCGTGCTGATATTTGCCAGTTTTGGGGCCACCGGCGTCATCGGTGTCAGATGAACATAGGTGCCCGCCTCGGGGACATGAGTGAATGTTTCTGAACCAAGATAGCCCAAGGCGATGCCGTCAAACTCGTGGCCGACGACCAGGCGCCCACTCGAATCGATGTCGATGTCCAGCAAGTAAAGGTGGCCCACTCCTGCACTCCATTGCAGGCTGCCATCGGGGGCCAAACGATGTATGGCTCCGCCCCGTCCGCAGACGAAAACCGAACCGTCCGCATCGACCGCAAGCGCGGTGATCGGATTGTGGATCGCCACATATGGGTCAATTTCAAAGGTTCGGACGAAATCGAGGGTATTCGGATCGTAGACGTCGACCAGAACCGCCCGGCTCTGACGTGGAGCATAGTAATAAAGCGCGTAAACCATCCCATCGAGACCGCAGGTGACATCGATGTAGTCGCGGCCTTGCGCGAAGCGGACGGAACTGTTGTTGGCCGGATCGAACCGGATCAGTCCGGCGGTATGATCGGGCATTTGCCCCCCGGGCGAGGCAACATCCGTGGCGAAAAGGAAAGGGCCGTTAGAATCGAAGCCGGTCGCTCCTTCGTTCGTCCACCCTGGCTCGAGTCGATGTTCAACCTGACTTGAACTGATCAACGTCAAATGGGCGTCGGGACGGCCATTTGCGACAGCGAACCTTGAGTCCGGCGCAACAGCCACCCCGCGCAGCGGATCATAGGAAGTCGGCGACCCGAGCGCCGGCACCTGGATTCCGGCGACCGGCCAGAGTTGAGGGGTGAACTTCCGAATTGTCCGATTCGAAGTTGTTACGATGTCACTCAGGGGTGCCGGAGTGGCCGTGGGGGCAGGCGTGGCGGGCGGTTCAGGCAATGGGGGGTTCGGTTGTGGGAACTGCCGGGCGAACGTCACGAAGCTGAAGTCTGAGTTGACCACAAATGAAGCAAAGCTGGTCAGCGCTGTGGTTGTGATAAGAACGCGACCCAGCCGCTCGGCTATGATGACCGTGCCAGCGGGATTGACTTCAATATCGTGTATGTTGTCGAAACCTGTGGACGCTTCCTTTTCCACGGTGCCCGAGGCATTCAGCCGAAAAACACGGCCGTTCGTCCAGCCGGCAAGAAACATCCGTCCGGCCCCATCCACCGCGATGCCGCGTATATCGGCGGCCACCAGTTCTGATGAAAGGGTGATACGGTTGAGCAAGAGACCCGAGAGCGGATCGAATGATTCGATGTGGGTCGCCGCGCCGTAAACGCCCCCACTCTGCGAGTAGAGGACGTAAAGTGTTCCGTCCAGGCCGATATTCAGATCAAGGACATCCCGGCCCTCGCCGATACGAATCCATTCATCCGTAAAAATGTCGTAGCGAATGACACCATTCCACCCCAAGCCATCGAGCCAAAAATCAGCGAGAAAAAGATAATTACGAAAAGCGGCGATGGCTCCATGGGTCCCGTTAAAGCCGGTATTCCAAAGCGGAAAAGTCCGATCAGAGAATTTGCCGCTGGAAGCCTGATAACGTGTCAGAAAGGGAGTCAGCGTTCCGTTATATCCGGCAATGGCGCCGGTCCCATCAATCACGATGTCTCGGAGAAATTCTGTCGAAGCGAAATAAGGACGGGTGCTTCCGGCGAAGGAAATTGTCTGCACCAACTGGCCTCCGGTGGTGTACCTCCAGGACCTGGCTCGCGCTCCCAAAGGTAGCGGAAACCAGGATGTTATTCGGGTTAAGCGGCGCGGCCGACGTCGTCGCCACCAACATCAGCGGCAAAGCCTTGGCGATGAAGCGGCCAAGAAATGCCCTTCCGGCGAATCCAAACGGAACATTGAACGGTGGAAACAACCGCGGCAGGGTCGCATATCTCTACACCCGCGCCAAGACCATTGGTGCAAATCCGGAGCCTGGAGGATGACCGAGGGCGTTGAAGCCCTCGTCATGTCGTGCCGCATCTTCACGAGGAGCCTTAATCAGTCCTCTCGAAATCCTGCAAAATCCTGTTCATCCTGTCCTTTTTTAAACGGCGGCAGGGCGATGATGGACAGGATGGACAGGATGGACAGGATGGGCGTAGGAACCACGCAGCCCAGCGTCTTCGGCGCCCGATTGCCTGTCTTCAGAAAGCGCCGGCTGAGATCGCAGGCTCGGGCTGCTCGATCCGTGATGCGGGAGTGATGGTCTCCGCCTGCGGCACGGGTTCCATCAGGCCGGCCCGGCGGAACCGGGCCAGCTCGAATTCCTGGCGCTGGCCGAACGACGCGCCTTTGGTCCGGTTGAGACGGCCCGGCATCAGTTCCAGGTTGGCGAGGACGTTGTCGAGCTCGGGCACGAGGGAACGCGGCACAATATGGTCAACCGTGAGCAGGTCCCCGGCGTAAGGTCCGTTTCTGACGGTGGGACATTGTCCGCGCCGCATCTTCGCCATGCCTTCGTCGTCGAGGCAGCCGAGCTTGGTCGCGATATCGAGATTGCGCAGCATGGCGGCCGCGGTCAGCCGCCCGCGTTCGTCTTCCCAGGCCAGTTGCCGAAAGGCTTCGGCCATGACGTCACCGGGTGTCTGTCCCTCACGCCGGGCTGTTTCCAGCCAATATACGATTTTCTGCACCCGCGGATTGGCGCCCCGTTCGCCCAGGGTGGCGAGCCGGACCGGGTCGGCCAGGGCGGCAATGTTCCGGGAATAATCGGGGGCCGCCTGCGCGGTGGCGACGAGGCAAAGACAAAGAAAGAGGGGAAACCGCAGAAACATGGTGCTCCCCTGAAGCAAGGGGCGCACCCGATACGATGGCGTTGGGCCCTCCGCAACGCATTTTTACGGTATGTTCATATGCACATACCGTTGGGCGGTCGCTATTTAGGCTGTTTTGGACCCCGGTTTGGGGTCGTCGGAAGCGGCTTATTCGGCCAGGAGGGCTTCGCAGGCTTTGACGCACCGGTGGCAGGCCTCGGCGCAAACCCGGCAATGCTCCATCTTTTGCCCGTGTTTCTCACAGTGCGCACCGCAAATGCGGCAGGCCTCGATGCAGGCCCGAAGCTGCGCGCCCGCCAGCTTCTTGTCGGTGCGGGTCAGGCGGGAAATAATGCGCGCGGTGGCGAGACAGACGTCGGCGCAATCGGTGTTATCGCGAATACACTCAACCAGTGAAGCCACTTCCTTTTCGCCGAGGCAGGCATCGGCGCAGGCGTTGCACGCCTCGGCGCAGGAATAGCAGGCGGTGATGCACTCGATGGCGACGCCCCGGTCCGATGAAGGATGCACCGGGTGCGTCTCGAACATTTGTTTGATGTAACTCACAGGCTTGCGCTCGCTCCGATTACAGACCCTCGATCTCGGTCCGGAGATCTTCCTTGGAACGCCCCAGCTTCTCCTGGAGCCGGCCGAGCATCTCCTCTTCCTTGCCTTCGGCAAAAGTCAGGTCGTCGTCAGTGAGCTGGCCGTACTTCTGCTTCAGCTTTCCTTTCACCTGATTCCAATCGCCCTTGAGACTTAACTTGTTCATATAAATGTAACGCGTCTCGGACGCCCGGCAGATGTAACCGCCTAATCGACCCGTGGAGAACCGCTCCGGCGCAGCTCCTCCTCCGCGCGCCGCCAATGGTCGTCCGCCCGGCCGTCCGGTCGGCCTTCCTCTTCCCATAACTGTTGTGCCCGTTGCGCGATCCGGTCTTCCGAGACGTCCACCGGATTGGTCTGGCTCCCGGGCACGCCGACGCCCGGGGTGTTGCCATGGCCGCGTTCGTTCTGCCCAAACGCATCGTTGACCGGTTCGCTGGCGGGAATCGGTTTATCATCGGGATGTCCGCCGCCGGAAACGGAATCACCGCCATGTTCGGGCGCGCGAAAGATGCGCACGCGCGCGGTTTCGAGGAATAGGTTCATACAAGGAAATCGCAGCCGGAGAACGCTGTAGATTGGTTTCCCGTGCGAACCGCACCCGGCGTTTCCGTTCCTTCCATAAGGGTGACGTATTCGTAAAAAATGTTACGAGGGCGCCCAAGGTCTCCGGCCGCAAAACAGAGAAAAGAGAGCGCGCAGGGAGGTTGAAGGGCGAAAAGAATAGGAGAGACAGGGCCCGCGCAGGCGGCTTCGGTCTGGCTGGATATATTCCCATATGACACCTTCCCAATCCGCCACCGCCGCTCGCGACCCGGTCTGCGGCATGACCGTCCAGCCCGAGGAGGCAGCCGGAAGCCTGGAGCACGAGGGGACGACATACTATTTTTGTTCCGCCGGTTGCCGGGAAAAATTCAAGTCCGACCCGGAGCGTTACCTCGGCGAATCGGAGGGCGGCGCTTGCTGCGGTCACGCGGCGACGGCACCGGCCGAGGCGGCGCCGGGCGCGATTTACACCTGCCCGATGCATCCGGAGGTGGAACAGGAAGGGCCGGGAGACTGTCCGATCTGCGGCATGGCCCTGGAGCCGAAGAATGTCGCGGCCGGTTCCGCGCCGGATAACTCCGAGCTGCGCGACATGACCAGGCGTTTCTGGGTCGGGGCGGTTCTCAGTCTGCCGGTCTTTCTGCTGGCCATGGCGCATCTCTGGCCAGACGCGCCCGGGTGGTTGGAAGGCGAGTTTTCGCGGTGGACCCAGTTTCTCCTGAGCACGCCGGTGGTGCTCTGGTGCGGCTGGCCTTTTTTTGTGCGCGGCTGGCGCTCGGTCCAGAACCGGTCGCCCAATATGTTTACCCTGATCAGCATCGGGGTGGGGGCGGCTTACTTCTACAGCGCGGTGGCCATGCTGGCGCCCGGTCTTTTCCCAGCCGCTTTCCTCGAGCATGGCCGCATCGGCGTTTATTTCGAGTCGGCCGCCATCATCACGGTGCTGGTTTTGCTCGGCCAGGTTTTGGAACTGCGGGCGCGGGAACGCACGGGCGGCGCGATCCGGGCGCTTGCTCGATCTCGCGCCGAAGACCGCGCGGGTGGTGCGCGATGGCGCGGAGGAGGAGGTCTCCCTCGAGGAGGTGCGGCGCGGCGACCGGCTCCGGGTGAAACCGGGCGAGAAAATTCCGGTGGATGGCGAGGTCACCGAGGGCCGCACCAGCGTGGACGAGTCGATGATCACCGGCGAACCCATCCCGGTGGAGAAAGGCGAGGGCGACCCGGTCACGGGCGGCACGGTCAACCAGACCGGCAGCATCGTGCTGGAGGCGCGCCGGGTGGGGAACGAGACCATGCTGGCGCAGATCGTGGAGATGGTCGCGCAGGCGCAACGCAGCCGGGCGCCGATCCAGGGCGTGGCTGACAAGGTGGCGAAGTTTTTCGTCCCGGCCGTCATTGCCTCCGCCGTGGTGACTTTCGGAATCTGGGCCGGTGTCGGGCCGGAACCGCGCTTTGCCCATGCCATCGTGAACGCGGTCGCCGTGCTCATCATCGCCTGCCCCTGCGCGCTTGGGCTGGCCACGCCGATGTCGATCATGGTCGGGGTCGGGCGCGGGGCGCAGGCCGGCATCCTGATCAAGAAAGCTGAGGCGATGGAGCTGTTGGAAAAGGTGAAAACGCTGGTGGTGGATAAGACCGGCACCCTCACCGAAGGCAAACCGGTTTTGCGCGAGGTGATTGAGACCGGGGGAATGGCCGCGGACGACGTCCTGCGGATGGCGGCGTCGATCGAGGCGCAGAGCGAGCATCCGCTGGCGGGCGCGATCGTGGCCGGCGCGAAGGAACGGGGACTCGACCTGGAAACGGTGGAAGATTTTCAGTCGGTCACCGGGGGCGGCGTGCGCGGCACCGTGGCCGGGCGGCGCGTGGTCGTGGGCAAACCAAGTTTCCTGGAAGACGAGGGCGTGACCGGGCTGGAAGCGCTGGAAGGGCCGGGGACCGGACTGCAGGAGGAAGGGCAGGGGGTGGTTTTCGTGGCGGTGGATGGAAAAGCCGCCGGTCTGCTGGCGGTGTCGGACCCGATCAAGGAATCGACCCCGGCCGCGATCAAGGGACTGCACCGGCTCGGGTTGAAAGTGATCATGCTGACCGGGGACAACGAACGCACGGCCCGCGCGGTCGCGCGTGAGCTGGGGTTGGACGAGGTGGAAGCCGGGGTGGAACCGCAGCGCAAAAATGAGCGGGTGCGCCAGTTGCGCCGGGGCGGGGGACTGGTGGCGATGGCGGGGGACGGCATCAACGATGCGCCGGCGCTGGCCGCGGCCGATGTCGGCATTGCCATGGGAACGGGGACCGACGTGGCCATGGAGAGCGCGGGAGTCACCCTCTTGAAAGGCGATCTGCGGGGGATTGAAAAGGCCATGCGGCTGAGCCGGGCCATGATGCGGAACATCCGCCAGAACCTGTTCTTCGCCTTTGTCTATAACACCATCGGCATTCCGGTCGCCGCCGGTCTGCTTTACCCCTATTTCGGTCTTCTCCTCAGCCCGATGATTGCCGGGGCGGCCATGAGCCTGAGCTCGGTCTCGGTGATCGTGAACGCCCTGAGACTGCGCGCCTTGAAATTATAGGAATTGCGGCGCTTTTCGCCGGGGAAAAAAGAGGAAACCGCTGGAGTGCTTCGCGTATCCGGCTATTACTTTGCCATGCTCGCTCGCTTCCTTGTTTGCTCCCTCATGTTTGCCACCGCCGCGCTGCTGCCGGCGCAGGCTCCCTCACCCGCGGCTAGCCCCGCCGCAACGGCCGCCCCGACCGCTTCTCCTGCGGCCGCGGTTGCCGCTTCCCCCGCTGCTCCAACCACTTCTCCCGACGCCGCGGTCGCCGCTTCTCCTGCTGCCGCTGCTTCCCCCGCGGCCACGCCTTTTGAGCTGAGCGATGTCTATTTCAAGAACCTGAAGGTGCGCGCCATCGGCCCGGCTGTCATGGGCGGGCGGGTCTCGGAAATCGCGCTCGATCCGCGCAACCCCAATGTCTTTTATGTCGGGCTCGGCACCGGCGGCTTGTTCAAGACCTCCGATAACGGCGTCAGTTTCAGCCCGATCTTCGACAAGGAACCGGTCCTCTCGATCGGCGCGGTGGCGGTGGCGCCTTCGAACCCGGACGTCGTCTGGGTCGGGTCGGGCGAGGCGAACGATCGGAATTCGTCGGGCTGGGGGAACGGCGTCTACCGGTCCACCGACGGCGGCAGCACCTGGACAAACGTCGGTTTGAAAGAAAGCCGGGCGATTGACCGCGTGGTGGTGCACCCGACCAACCCGGAGACAGCTTATGTGGCGGTGGCAGGTCATTTGTGGGCCGACAGCCCCGAGCGCGGTTTGTATAAGACGACCGACGGCGGCAAAACCTGGAAAGCGGTCCTGCAGGCGCAGGGCGCGAACGCGCAAAAAGTCGGCTGCACGGACGTGGTCATGGACCCGTCGAACCCCGAGGTGCTTTACGCGGCGCTCTACGCCCGGCGGCGCACCCCCTGGAGTTTCACCTACGGGGTGAACGCCACCAACGGCGAGGATGCGGGCGGCATTTTCAAGAGCACCAACGGCGGCGGCACCTGGAAAAAACTGGCGGGCGGGCTGCCGGGACAAACCGGCAACATCGGTCTCGCGGTCAGCGCCTCGAATCCGAAGATCGTGATGGCGGTGGTGCAGAGCGATGAAGGCGGCGCGAGCGACATCAGCGATGTGCACAGCCGGCGCGGCGGCGTTTTCCGCTCGGAAGACGGCGGGGAAAAGTGGACGCGAATGAACTCCATCAACCCGCGCCCGTTTTATTTCAGCCAGATCCGGATCGACCCGGCGAACGACAAACGCGTTTACGTCCTCGGTTACGCGCTCCTGGTTTCCGACGATGCCGGCCGGAATCTCCGGGAAGACCTGAGCGACAAGGTCCATCCCGATATTCACGCCCTTGTCATTCAACCCGGGACAACGCCCGCGCCGAAGCCGGCCAAGCCGGAGGAAAAAGACAAGGCGCCCAAGCCGCAGGTTTGCCAGCGGTTGATCATGGGCACCGACGGTGGCGTTTACCAGAGCTACGCCGCGGGCAATGGCTGGGATTTCCTGAACACCATCCCGTCCGGCCAGTTTTATCGGATCAGCGTGGACGACAGCCGGCCTTATTACCGGGTGGCAGGCGGTCTGCAGGATAATTGCAATTTCGTCGGACCCACCGGCGTGCCGAGCAAGGAAGGCATCCGCAACTCCGACTGGACCAACCTGGCGGGTGGCGACGGTTTTTACATTGTCTTTGACCCGACCGACAAGGACATCTTCTACGCGGAAAGCCAGGAAGGGTTCGTCCATCGAATGAACCTGCGCACGGGTGAAGTGAAGGGGCTGCGCCCGGAACCGGCCGAAGGCCAGCCGCGCTACCGCTTCCACTGGAACTCGCCTTTGATCGGCAGCAAACACAAACCCGGCGTTCTTTACCTCGCCGGGAACCGCGTCTTTCGACTGACCGAGCGGGCCGAGCATTACACCGTGATCTCGCCTGACCTCACCCACAGCGATCCCGCAAAGATCGCCGCGACCGGGAGCGGCGCGGAAAATTTCGGGGTCATCTATGCGCTGGCGGAATCGCCGGTGAAGGCCGGACTGCTCTGGGCCGGGACGGATGACGGCCGGCTTTGGGTGACCGAGAACGACGGCGGCAAATGGACGGAGCTGACCGGGAAGCTGCCGGACGACGTGCGCGGGCGCTGGATCGTGGGGATTGAGGCGGGCGCGGGCGACCCGAAAGTCGCCTACGTGGCGCTGAACGCTTATCGCACCGGCGATGATCGCCCGATGATCGTGCGCACCGCGGACAGCGGCCAGACCTGGCAGAGCGTGGTCGGCGAAGGCCTGCCGGCGAATGCGCCGGTTGAGGTGGTGCGCGAGGACCCGGTCAACCCCCGGCTGCTCTACGCCGGGACGCACTTCGGCCTGTTTGCTTCCTTCGACCAGGGCGCGCGCTGGATGCGCATGGGCGACATGCCGGCGGTACGGGTGGACGACATCAAAATTCATCCGCGCACGGCTGATCTCGTCATCGGCACGCACGGCCGCAGCATTGGCATCTTGGACGACACCCGGCCATTGCGCGAGCTGACCCCGGAAGCCGCAGCCCAGCCGGCTCAACTTTTCAGCGTGCCGCCGGTGAACGGGTTTTACCTTCTGCCGGGCTGGGTCGACTGGAGCGGCAAAGGCGAATTCCGTGGCGAGAACCCGCCGGAAGGCGCGCTCTTCACCGTCTGGGTGAAGGAATTCACCGGCGACGAAATCAAGATCGCCGTGACCAACGCGAATGGTCAGCCGGTGGCCAATTTGAAATCGCCGGGCGCGCCGGGCATGACGCGGATGAACTGGGACCTGCGGGTGACAAAAGATCTACGGACCGAGTACGGCGGCGACGATCCTCAAAGATTCGTGCCGAGTGGCGATTACACCGCCGAGCTGACCTACGGGAAACACAAGGCGAAGCAGACGTTCAAGGTCGAGATCGCCGAAGGAATCAAGACGAGATAGGTCGGCCGCGTGTTTGGGAACGAAAAGGCCTGGGGTGGAAACGCCCCCGCCTTTTGATCAGTCGCCCCCAGGCGGCAGGTCCGCTGCTTTCCAATCCATCGCGCGACGAATACGACTGCGGCCGCTTGGGTGATCGAAAAAGATGATTTCTTCTAGCTGCGTCGGTTCGAGTTTGCGATAGGCGCCCAGCTTCAGCGCGACCGTGGCGGCCGCGTCGGGCTCGCGCGCCGTGTTCAGGGCAAAGGCATCGGCCTCGTGCTCGATCGTCCGGATGATCGTGTTGGTCACCGGGGTGAGCACGAGGAAAATGGCGGCGATAATGAGCGAGAGCAGCGGCAGGCCCGCGGGATCGGAAATCCCGCGCACACCCCAGGTCGCGCCCCAGCGTCGCAGGGCCACGTCAAAGGCAAGCCGCGTCAGGCCAAAAGAGACAAAGAAGAGGACACCGAATGCGAACAGGAGTTTGACCGTGTGGCCGAGGATGTAGTGCCCCATCTCGTGGGCCATGACGAGGCGGATCTCCGGGAGAGAACATTGTTTAAGGAGATTGTCGTTCAAGGCGATGCGAGTGGTGCCGAGAAAACCGGCCACGTTGGCGCTGATCCGCTTGGTCTGGCGGGAAGCGTCGACCTCGAAGACCTGGTCGACCGGGATCTGGTTGGCGCGGGCCATGGCCAGGATCGGGTCGCGCAGTTCTGGCTGGGTCAACGGCTTGTAGGTGTTAAAGAGGGGCTCGATGTAGACCGGCGCGATCATGGCGAAGAAGGCGAAGAAAAGGACGCAGACCGCTGTGGCCCAAAGCCACCAGGTGCGCGGCGCGCGCCGGAAAACGGCGTAAAGGATCACGAAGAGGACGGAAAAGGCCACGAGGTTGATGAGGAAGGCGAGGAGTTGTTCGCCGAACCATTGCGGGAAGGTCTGCGTGGCCATGCCGTAGGCATGTTCGCGGACAAAATATTGGTACCAGGTGAGAGGAAAGGCCAGAATGGCGCTGATGGTGACAAATGAGATGACGTAAAGGACCGTTTGCAGCCATTTCCAGCGGGCCCATTGTTCCGCGCGATTACGGAGGTAGGCGGAGAGCCGCGTCGTGAGGAGGAGCAGAGAGATCGCGGCCGTGACGAGAAAATTCCAAAGGATCAGCCAGTAGCCCCCCTCGAAGTAGGCCTCAGAGCGGGCGCGTGTTTCCGCCGGCACGGTGGCGAGCCAGGCGGCAGTGGCCTCGGCCGGCGCGAGTGAGGCGGCGGCAGCGGGTGTCGCGGCCGGGACGGGCGGGACGTCCTGCGCGAAAGCCGAGGCGCCGAGGCAAAGGCTCGCCATCGCGCCAAGCAAAGCGGGCCGACCCGCTCGAGGGAAAAGCCTCAAGAATTTGTGGAATACGGCGTGGTGCTGCCGCGCCGGAGCCGGTCGAGGCTCCAGACGCCGCCCCCGGCGATGGCCAGGAAAAGACAAACGAAACAATAGGCGATGGCCAGTTCACCCTTGTTCAGGATCGGGAAAAAACCCTGCGGCGCGTGCGCCATAAAATAGGCCACGGCCATCAGGCCGGAGAGCAAAAACGCCGCCGGCCTGGTGAAAAGACCAAGCACGAGCAGAACGCCGCCAATGGTTTCGAGCAGCGCGGCAAAACCAATCAGGGAAAGATAGTCCAGCCCTTCGTGCGGTTTGCTGCCGGGCGGAAAGCCAAACCATTTCTGCAACCCATGCTGCAGGATCAGGAGCCCGACAATGATACGCAGGATGCTGAGGACGCGCGGCGTCCACCTGGCGGCGAAATTTCCGGAATCAGCCATGAATCGCATCCTTCCGAATCCCGCCCTCCCTGACAAGCCAAAAGCGGCCAGGCCTTCCTTCTCCTACTCGCTGAAAATTCGGACAAGGGATGAATTTGGAAGCCAGGAAAGCAGGAAGGGAATGAGGATGGAGGATGGAAGATAGAGGATAGCGAAGTGATCACCGACCACTGATCGCCGATCACCGATCACCGATCACCGATCAGATCAGCGTGTCAGCGTGTCAGCGTTTCCCCTCAGCGTGTCCAGCTCCCAAGCTCCCAGCTCCAAGCCCCGCTACCGCCCCGGCGCCAGCCGTTCCTGCAACAAAACATTTGCCCCGCTTTTCACCCGCCGCACAACCTCCACCGGTCGCCCGGCTCTTCCCGTCTCCCGCACAACCAGCTCATCGCCTTCCATCCGGGCAAACCCTGGACCAACCTCAACGAGCGCAGGCCGCGCCGCCGCCATGACGGCAAGCGCGTCGAAGACCGGTCCGCCCTCGAGGCCGAGCCACTTCGTCCAGAACCAGAGCCAGAACCCACTGCGTTTCGCGACAAACCGGCTTCCCGCCCGGTCGTTGGTCAGCATGGCTTCGCGCGTCCCGGGGCGCAGACGCAGACCGGCCGCCACCTCGATCGGAACCAGCAGCAACCGCGCGGGCCCGGCCAGGACGCGGCCCGCCGCCGCCGGATCCTTCACCACATTGGCGTCGCTGATGGTGACATGGCGGGTCCGGCCAAAACGAAGAGCGTCGGAAGGCCGTCGTCCGCCGAGAAAGATCACGCGCCGCAACCGGCGCGCGCTTTCGGGATGCTGCGCCTGGAACGCCGCCAGGTTGGTCAAGGGACCGAGGGCGATGTAGGTGAGGTTTGTTTCCTTTTCGAGCGCCCGCGCCAGGGCGCGGCTGGCCGGACTCGGGTCGAACCGGCCCGGCCCGGCTGCTCCCTCGTAAACCGGCACCTTCTCCGCCCGGGCGGCCCGGCGCAGTTCTTCCATGACAGCGCCCGTGCGCGCGAGCGAAGCGTTTCCGTAGGTGGTGCTGATTCCCACCAGGCGAAGCTCGGGACTGTGCCGGGCCAGCAGAAAGGCAAAGGCATCGTCCACCTCCCGCCAGGGAGCCCCGAGCGAGGGATCCATGTCGAGCCAGACCGCGGTGGACGCATCCAAGGCCCGGGCACCGGCGAAAAACAAAAGGAACAGGGTCGCCGGGAGGGAAAGAGCTTTCCAAGGGCAGGTGAGACGAACAAAATTGGGGCGGCCAAGCCTGGAGAACGAACTGATGCGCATACTGAAGATTCTATTGTTGACCGTGATGACCCTGGCGGCCACCGCGGAGAGCCGGGCCGCGGACGCGCCCTGGACGGAAACCTACGCCGACCTCTTGAAGCGTTACGTCACGCCGGAGGGAAACGTCCGTTACCAGGCCTGGAAAGCGAACGGCGCCGATCTCCGCCGTCTTAATCAGGTGGTGCAGGGGATCGCCGGGGCCGACCTGGGCCGGATGAACCGCGCCGAGCAGCTCGCCTTTTACCTGAACGCCTACAACGCCTGGATTCTGCATGAAGCGCTCGAGAAATATCCGACCAAGTCGGTGAAAGACCTTCTCTTCACCTTTTTCCTGAGCAACCGGCTGACCGTGGCGGGGGAGAAGATGAGTTTTAATCGGCTGGAGAAGGATATCATCCGCCGGAAATTTGATGAGCCGCTGATCCATTTTGCGCTCAACTGCGCCAGCCAAAGCTGCCCGCCGCTGCTGGACGAGCCTTACCGGGCCGGGAACCTCAAAGCCACCATGGAAAAGCAGACGCGCGCCTTTGTGAACTCGCCGCGGGGCGTGGTGGTCGATGGGAAAACCGCGCGGCTCTCGAAGATTTTCGATTGGTACAAGGAGGACTTTCCCAAGGGTGACGTGCTGGGCTTCGTTAACAAATGGCGGAACAAACCGATTCCGGCCGGGGCGAAGATCGAATACCAGGATTACGACTGGGGCTTGAACGCGGCCCGCTAGAAATCATGGTCGCCCTGGTGGACACGAGCACGGAGAGACGGCCGCATTGGCGGGCGCGCTGGCATGCCTTTCGGCATCCGATTCATGAGGAAAAGGCAAAGGTCCTGCGGGAGCGCTGGGAAACGTTGCCGGCTGAGCTGCGCACGCCGAACCAGATTTCCGGGCGTCACCTGACGCATTGCGGGTTCACCCTGGGCGCGAGCTATTGTTCCTTTCATTGCACTCATTGTTATCTGCCGAAGAACGCGAACGAGATTCCGATCCCGTCGCTGGAGCAGGTGAAGGAGCAGATCGACGCCAACCGCCGTTTGCAGGGGCCGGGGGGCGGACTGCAAATCACGGGGGGCGATGTCGCCGACGCTTATTGGAAGAGTGGGCGGGGCGATGAACTGATCGAGATCGTGCGCTACGCCTACTCGGTCGGATCGATCCCGATGCTGATGACGCACGGGCAGACGTTGCTCGAGCAACCGCAGTTCCTCGAGCGCCTCGTGGTGGAGGCCGGGCTGCGGCAGATCTCGGTGCACGTCGACATGACCCAGGCCGGGCGTCATGGCTATCCGATCGGACGGATCAAGTGCGAGGCCGATCTGCATCCGGTGCGCCAGGCTTTCACCGACCTGGCGCGCGACATCCGGAAGCGCACCGGTTTCCCGCTCGAGTATGCGCTGAGCTTCACCGTCACCCGGCGGAACATTGACGATGTGCCGGAAGTCATCCGCTGGTATCTGGCCGACCCGGAACGGTCGCTCATCTGGCGCATGCTCAGTTTCCAGCCCGAAGCCGACACCGGGCGGACGATTTTTTCGCAGCGTCCCATCACCGCGGCCGATGTCTGGGAGAAGATCTGCGAAGGCGTGGGCCTGCCTTTGCGCCGTGACGTTTCGATCTTCGGGCATCCCGATTGCAACAGTTGGGCCTCGCTCATGGTGGCGCGGCCGTCGGGCGCGATCCTGCCGCTGCTGCCCGATGACAAAAAGTTTGATGTGATTCTTGGCGAGGTGCTCGAGCGGATCGGCGGACTTTCCCTGGTGAACGATGATGCCGGCACGCCGCCTTACCGCCTGGCCGGGGTCCTGTTCCAGAACCCGCTCCTGGCGCTCCGCCTGGCCGGTCGGTTGCTCGGTTATTTCACTTCACGCAAGGCGCCGCCCGAGATTCTGCGCTCGATCCTGCGCGGCCGGGTGCATACCCTCGGCGTCGGCATGCATAATTTCATGGGCGCGGAACAAGTGGCACGGGCGGGGAGCGATCCCGTGATCAAGGCGCGGCTTGATTCCTGTGTCTTCAAGGGAGCGGTCAAGCGCGACGGCAAATGGGAGGCCGTCCCGATGTGTTCCATGAACCAGCAGACCTGGTCCGAGGTTTACGACGAACGGCTGCGCGACCCCGAGCTTCTCCAGCAGTCGCAGGTCAACCGGCCCCAGGTCGCCGCCGCGGCGGCGGATTGATTCCGCTGTGGCCTCGACCGCACCGGAGCACGAGGCGGGGCCGCGCGTCAGCGTGATCATTCCGGCCTGGGGCGACTCGGTCAGCCTGGCCGCCATTTTACCGACGCTCGAGGCGTTGCCTTTGCACGAGATCATCGTGGTGGATGTCTGTGCCGACACGGCGGACTGCCGGCTTCCGGGCGGCGGACGGGCCCGGTTGATCTGCACCTGTTCGCCGAGCCGGGGCCGGCAGATGAACCTTGGCGCGGCGGCCGCCGAAGGCGATGTGCTTGTTTTTCAGCACGCCGACACCCTTTTCTCGAGGGAACATTTGTCGGCGCTGAAGGCGGCCCTGCGCGACAACGCCTCGATCATCGGCGGCGCCTTTCATCGCCGGTTTGATGGGCGCCATCCGCGGCTGCGCTGGCTGGAGAAAGTGGCGCGTTTCCTTTCCCGGCATGGCGGCACCCTCTTTGGAGATCAGACCGTGTTTGTCCGGCGCGAGGTGTTTCAGCGGTTACACGGGTTTGCCGAGATCCCGCTGATGGAAGATGTGGAGTTTTCCCGGCGCCTGCGCGCCGCCGGACGGGTGGTGGTGCTCGATCCGCCCGTGGAAACATCGCCCCGCCATCACCAGGAGAACGGCGCCTGGCGCACCAGCATTCGGAACGGCCTTTTCCTCCTCCTCTTCCGTCTCGGCGTCTCAGCCGAACGATTGCACGCATGGTATTACCGTCGCCCGCGGCCGGATGTGGGCGCGGCGCCCGTCGGCGCGTGAGGGGCGGGAATGAAGGGGCGTGAATCGTAAATCGTGAATCGTGAATAGTGGGGAGCTCCCCCGGTAGGGCGACGCTCCGCGGAGCCTGAGAGCACGCGCCGCCAGCTAACCGGAGGGACGAGCTTCCGCTCGTCCATGGACCTGCGGAAGCAGGTCCCTCCGTAAGAAAAATCCCCCTATCTCAGTGCCCTCTGTGTCCTCCGTGGTAAATCCCTCCGCGCCCTCTGCGCCTCTGCGGTAAAAACTCAGAGAAGCGCCCCGCCGCAGCTCGACCCCGCGCCCGCAGTGCACCCGAAACAATGTTCGCCGGTCTGGATCTCACGCTCTTCCACCGTCTCCGGATCGATCTCCCAGAGATGCAGACCGCGGTCGCCGTCACGCCACTGCATCTTCAGCATCTGATTGAAATCGCAATCAAAGACCTCGCCCTGCCAGCTCACGTTGATGGTGTTCCGGCACATCAGCCCCTCGACCGTCGCCGGGTTGAAGGCGTCGTTCAGGAGCAACATGTAATCGGCCAGCTGCCCGTTGTTCTTCAACCAGGAAGCAAAACGCGAGACCGGGAGGTTCGTGATGGTGAAGAGCTTGTTGAAGACGATCCCGAAATGTTCCTGCAACTCCCGTTTGTAATCGGCTTCCAGCTCCGCCTGCGGCCCGGGCAGGAACGCGCCGTTCGGGTTGTAAACCAGATGGAGCGGGAGCCGCGGGTCGGTCCCGTAACCGAGGCTGTTCAGAAGCTGCAATCCCTTGATGCTGCCGTCGAAAACGCCTTCCCCGCGCTGGGCGTTCACGTTCTCGGGCGAATAACAGGGCATCGAGGCAATGACCTCGATCTCGTGCTCCGCGAGGAACTGCGCGTAATCCTCAAAACCGGGCTCAACCAGGATGGTGAGGTTGCAGCGGTCGATGATGTGCCGCGGCGGCGTCAGCGCTTTGAGGCGGCGCACCAAATATTTGAAGTCGGGAATCATCTCCGGCGCGCCCCCGGTCAGGTCGACCGTCGGAATGTCGGTCCGCTCCAGCCAGTCAATGATGCGATCAACCGTCTCGCGGGTCATGATCTCCTTCCGCTTCGGCCCGGCGTTCACGTGGCAATGGATGCAGGTCAGGTTGCAAAGCTTGCCGACATTGACCTGTAAAATCTCGGTGCGGGCGTGGCGCAAGGTGAGCTGATGCTCGAGCAGCCTGTGGGAAAAACGGTTCATGACGGACGGGTGCCCCAGAAGATCAGGCCGCCGAGGAGCGCGGCGCAGGGGAGAGTGACAATCCACGAAAGAACGATGTTCCGGATCACGGCGGGATGCGCGCGCCCGGTGACGAGGCCGATGCCGAAGAGCGAGCCGACCGAGACATGGGTCGTGGAAACCGGGAGACCGAAAAGGCTGGCGGAGACCACGAGGCAGGCGGTTGAGAGGTTGGCCGAGAAACCCTGGCCATGGTTCATGCCGGTGACCCGCCGGCTCATGGTGTGGGCGACCTTGCGCGCGTGGAGCAGGCCGCCGACGGCCATGGCGCCGGCGATGGCGAGAAAGGCGTAACGCAGCTCGAGCCCCTGCCAGAGCAAGAGGAGCGCGGCGATCTTCGGGGTATCGTTCAGGCCCCGGGCAAAGCTGACCACGCCTGCGCTGCCAAAGTGCGCCGCGTCCATGGCCTGCTGCGCGCCCAGGCCGAGAAAAGAGCCGGCGTAACGTTCCTGGCAGTTCTCCTGTTCATCGACGGTGAGGGAGAGCGGAGGCGCCGGCGTTTGAAACGAAAGAAGCGAGGCAGGCTGCGCCATGGCGACGACCCGTTGTTCCGAGCCCAGACAGACGCACCATTCCTTGCCGATGCCGGTCAGGAGCCGGGTGGTGCGGAAGAGGAAATAGATCAGCGCGCCGAGAAGAAGGGCGGCGAGCGGGCTCAGGAGCAGCGGGAGAACAAAGCCCTGGCCGAGCGCGGAAAAGTTGAGGGCCGGGCCGACCGCGACCAGTCCGCAGCCGACGATCGCACCGGTCAGGGCGTGGGTGGTGGAAATGGGAAAACCGGTGCCGGTGGCCAGGATGACCGTCAGCCCGGCGCCGAGAGCGACCGCGAGCACGAAGTATTCCGATCCGACCACCGCCTCCGGCACGAGGCCTTTGCCGCTGAACTTTTTCAGGAGCGCCTGGGCGAGGAAAATGGAAGCGAGCGAGCCGGCGAAGGTGGTGACGGTGGCCCAGGAGAGGGCGGTGCGATAACCGCAGGTGCGGCTGCCGTAGAGGGAGGCCACGCCCTTGAAGTTGTCGTTGGCGCCGTTGCTGTAAGCCAGGAAACAGGTGGCAAGGAAAGAGGCCGGCCAGGAGCATCGCTCAGGCCCGGTAGGCGCCCTTGAAGAAGAGCCGGTAGACCGCGCCGCCAGCCAGTCCGCCCACCAAAGGTGCGATGATGTAAACCGTGAGCCAGCCCGCGCCGTTGACGCGGAACGGCACCGAACCCCAGCCGGCCAGGGCGGAAAAGAGACGGGGACCGAAATCACGCGCGGGATTAAGGGCGGCCATGGTGAGCGGCCCGAAAAGCGAGATCAACAGGGTAAGGGTGAGCCCGATGGTGGCCGCGGTCAGGATCTGCGGGCGGGTGGCGTTCCGCTCGTCGGTCACGCAAAAAATCACCAGGACAAGGATGGCCGTGCCGACAACCTCCGCGCCAAAGGCCTGGGCCGAGGTGATCAGGAGGGGCGTGGCCGCGGCGATCGGTTTGCCGCCCGGGTTCGGGAAGTATTCGCCGAAGACCATGGCGGTGGCCTCGCTCCCGGGTCCGCCGCGCACGATGTCGTTCTTCGCCTCGTAAGCGGCGAGAGCGTTGTTGAAGATGGCGTAGAGCAGGGCGGCGGCGACAAACGCCCCGAGCAATTGGACCACGACGTAGGGAAGGACAAGGCGCTTCGGGAATCGCGCCCAGACCGCCGCCGCGACCGTCACGGCCGGGTTGAAATGCGCGCTGCTGAGCGATCCCGTCAGGTAAATCGCCGTGGCCAGGCCGAGACCCCAGACAATCGCCACCTGGAAAATGCCGACCTGCGCCCCGGTGGTGACGGCGGTGCAAAGGCTGCCGCAGCCGAAGAAAACGAGCAGGAACGTTCCGAAAAACTCACCAACAGCCCATTTCGGGATGCGGGCCTGGGCTACGGCGACGTCGGCGGAAGGATGCGGGGGCGGTTCGGGGCGGGTGGCGCGGATGGTATCGCTCATGGCTCTGGTTTTAGCAGCAGGCGCCGCCGTCGCAACAACTGCTGTTGGCCTCGGTCGTCACCTTGTAATCCTGCCCCTTGGTTTCCTTCGGATGCCGACGCGCCGTGCGCGAGCAATCAAACGGCTTGGCCTCGTCCGCGGGCACGGGGTTGATCGGATCGATAAACTCGAAGAACTCCCGGTAAGGCGCCTTGCGGTAGAGGTTGTAAGTCTTGTCGCAGACGGCGTAACGGCCGCCACGTTCCATCCGGTGATTATCGTCGTCGAGCACCTCGCGGAACGGTCCCTTGTAAATGACCGCCTGGTTCCGTTCGACGCACGGGCCCTGTTTGCCCTTGAAAGCCTCGATCGTGACCGAGCGGAACTCGATGCCTTCGACCGTCTGCCACGGTTCCCCGTCGCGTTTCAGGATCTGGATGCCGTAGAAGCCGGCCTCGCTGAAGGCCTGCAGGAAACCTTCCTCGGTGAGCGCGCCGGAGATGCAGCCGCTCCAGAGGGTGGGATCGTTCTGGAGATGTGCCGGGACTTCCTCGTCGCACACGATATCCGAGATGACGGCGCGGCCGCCGATGCGCAGGACCCGGAAAATTTCCTGGAAAAGCTGCTGTTTGGCCGTGGCTTCGACGAGGTTAAGGACACAGTTGGAGACCACCACATCGACCGATTCATTGGCCACGAGCGGATGTTTGACCCGAAGATCCTGGGCGAGCTCATCGGCGCGGAGGAACGAAGCGGCATCGGTGATCGGGCGCGCCTTCAGTTCCTCGTCGAGACGTTCCAGGTCGAGGGCCAGATCCTGGATCCGGCCTTTGCGGAACTCGACGTTCCCGTAACCGATCGCCTTGGCCACGGTGGGAGCGTTCCGGCGCGCCACTTCGAGCATGTCATCGGTCATGTCCACCCCGATGACCCGGCCCTCGGGGCCGACCACCTGGGCGGCGATGAAACAGATCTTGCCGGTACCGCTCCCGAGATCGAGCACCGTCTCGCCCGGTTGGAGGTAACGGGAAGGATCGCCGCAGCCATAATCGCGCTCGATCACCTCCTGCGGGATGACCTTGAGAAACTGGGGATCGTAATCGACCGGGCAACAGAGCTGGCTTTCGCGGGCCTGCGCCCCGGCGGCATAACGTTCGCGAACAGCGGTTTCAGTATTGATCGTTTTCATGGGCGGCAGGTGGCGGGGTTACCCGGCAGGATAGGCATGGAAAGGGTTGCGGTGGAGCTTTTTATTCCGGCCGGGGACCGGAAACAGGACGAGAACAGGCACGTCGGGGTTCTACGATCAGCGCCGCCTCCCGGATGCGGGGGAGGGGGGTGGCGAGTCGAAAAGCGTGAATCGTGAATAGTTAATGGTGAATCGTGTAGGAATAGCGCCTCCCCATCGTGCTCCTACTCGTAATCGTGCTCGTAATCCTCTTCTCCGGTCGATCCTCCATCCTCAACCCTCGATCCTCCCGCGCGAGCGCCCGCTCGCGCGCCTTTCCCGCTTGTCAGCCGAGAAAGCCCCGGCTAAAACCGAGCCGCCATGGATCGGGTGAAACCGACGCAGGGAACCGGGGCGCAACCGCAATGAACGCAATGATCGCGTCTTATACTGCGCAATAATTCGGTCCACTTCTCGTTAGCCTTAACGCACCTCTCCATGCACAGCGCGTTCCTTGACTTTCCACGCGAGCGCACCGAGTTCAGCGACACAAACTACGCTATAGTAGGACGCGCTCTTGCCTATGCCACTTCGTTCGAGGCCAGTCTGTCGTGCGTTGAGCAGTCTTCAGCACATTCGTCAGCGAGTCCGAGAGCTGGCCTCGTCTATCCAAGACGCAGATGAGGCGTTTGCGACTGCCGTCGCGGAGGTATGGGACCAGAGATTACGTCGGCACGCCACACGCATCTTGGAGTATCACGAGTTTCCGTCCGACATAGCGGACACGGTCAAGCGAGCTAAGTCAGCCAGAAACGAGATCGCGCATGAGATCGCTCTCGGCATTTCCGATACCGTTGAGACCGACGCCGGCCGCTACGAACTTTTGTCTATACTATCTCGCCTTGTGCACAGCGTTGCCGAGGGCCATATCGTCGTCGAGCTTACGTCACTCAGCGAGACACATAAGTCGTTTCCGACACCACAATTCCTGTCTTCTTATCCCCTACGGATTGTCGAGTGGGTTGCCCAACCATAACGAATGAGATCTAACCAAGAGCTGCAACCGAACTGGTTGTCGTTAGGCGTTTTAGCACGCGTCCCGTGAAACCCGTCTCAAACGACAAATCCTCTCTGCCGCTCTTTACTCCTGCGCATGGTTTTTGTGCGTGCGGTTGCGGACGCCCGACAAAGATTATTGCCGGTAGGCACCTCAAATATTTCAGCGTCAAGCATCATCCGAAGTATCCGAACTGTCGACCCAAGCATCGCTGGATTCTACAGCGACCGCCTAGCCCGCCTCCCGCCTCGTCGCCGACCCCGGAGCCGCGACCCAAAGGGATGCGTGGGCCCATGCCGCGAACCCCCAAGGCACCCCCCATTCCACCACCAGCGCGAGGGAGCGCGCCTCAAGCGACTAATGATCGGCTTGCAGCGTTGGTTCACCGTATGCAATCCAACCCTGAATTCGTCACCGAGCAGCGTCGGTGGCTTGGGGCCAATCAGGCCGGATCGGCACGGAAGTATTTTGCCGAACGCCGAAAGAATGATCCGAACTTCAAACTTCTGCAAAACCTCCGAGGACGGATCAACGCCGCACTCAAAGGTACCGGCAAGAGCAAGCGTACAATGCATCTAGTCGGGTGCTCAATCGCCGAACTGAAAGTGCATCTCGAAAAGCAGTTCACTCCCGGAATGAGGTGGTCGAACTACGGTGAGTGGCACGTTGACCATGTCGTGCCATGCCGTTCATTCGACCTTCGTCGCGCTGACGATCAACACCGCTGTTTTCATTTTACCAATCTCCAGCCGCTTTGGGCCGATGACAATTTTAAGAAGAGCGGCAAACACCCAAATGCCTAACCAATCGATGGAGCTGACCGCGAGCCGCTCTGCGATCACACTTTCCATGATTCCAACCCCAGCAGTGTTTGCGACGCGCGCTCCCACGCCCGCATCGCTACGCGAAGCCTTGCGGGCAGGTCGTCCGCCGTCGCTCATCTTGTTCTCGTTAGATCGCAATTCCAACACCGCACCAACCCCACCTCATGATTGATGCCTACACAAAGTTCGTTCTCACCATCATAGCCATCTCGCTCCTCATCATTGCCGGCCGCGATTTGACTCTCATTCCCCAAGCTCACGCGCAAACAGACAGTGACGACCTTCTCGATATCAGAGCGTCGAAATCGGCGATCCAAGTCGACATCGTTTCTGTTGCTGGTAGGAGATTTTCGCCCCATGAACGTCGGTCTACCGGCGCGCCTCCCTGTTATTGGCGACGATCATGATTAGCAGCTATTACATCGTGCGTGTCGCACGCGTGGATTCGAGGCGTCCCATTCCCGGCGAGTTTCTGGCCTTTCTTCGCAGCCAGTCCCACTTTCACGAGCTTACTGATACGGACTTCGTCTTTGCAGCGCCGAACGACACACTGGGACTGCGGGAAAAGATCAACACACTTTTGGGAACTGCGGGGAAGGCAGAAGTCAATGCCATCACATTCGATTCTCGGCCCTAAGCGATTTAACCCATACGAAGAGTGTGAGCGGCTAATTTGGGAAATTAGTGATTAGGATGGCGTGTTGGTAGACGTGATCTTTGAAATGCGGTCCCTGCGCTGCACCTGATCAGGAGCAAGGCTGTAATTCACGCTTTCCGTGCCTGCCATCGTGTATTTATGCTGCGTGGCAGGCACTGAAGCTCACCAGCTGACCTTGTGTCGCATTGAACACATGCTAGACAAGATTACGCGTCTACTCAGTGGCGAGTGTCTTCTCGCGCGACGCCCCAATGGAGGAGGCGTTATTCTTGCTCGCTCCATATACGTTTCGGTCATTGTCTACGCGGTGTCACTGATCATTAAAAGCGGAACAGAACCTGAAGCTATGTTGTCGTTCTCGTTCGCCGAGCTGAAGCGGAACATCAATGAGACTATTCCTTGGGTCGGAACAATCTTTGCCGGCGTGTATGCGGCTCTCTATACTCGTTATTCCAGCCAGTGGTCCTACCTGGTATCGCTCGGTACAACGAGCTTATGGCGGCAAAAGTGTCTGCCACCCAAGACGCCGACCACGTCAACCGCGCCCTAGTAGACTGGCAAGCGGGGTTCGTCTCGGATGCATACACCCTACACTTAGACCGAAAGCCCCTTTTCAGGGGGGTGATCGACCACCTTCTGACCAATGAGCAAGTTAAGGCGGAGACTCTAAAAAACTTCGATGGCGAGGACCTTGAGGAGTTTAAGCGTAGACATTTCCCGCAAGGCGTAGAAACGGACGCGCCTGATCGCCGCGCTGATTAACTCCGGCGTTCGGAAAAGCGAAGTCTCGCATCGGCGCGAAATCAGTGCCAGGCTATCCGCGTAAAGGCGAAGTTCACTACTGGAAGGAGACTGACGGGCGCTACCTTGGCTATCTCGACGCTTATCCTGATCACTGGACACAAGGTGATGATTTGGAGGACCTGAGGAAGCATCTCAAGGATCTGTTCGAGACCTTCGGCGCAGAGGACATTCCCGGAATCAAAAAGGAAGAAGAGCTTGAGGTGGCGTTAAGCGACTTTCTGGGTGCGGTCGGCCGGGGCTGCCTACCCATTCTCCTGGAGGGCTTCTACCCTTGCTCGGAAAGGAAATGCCACTAAAGTGACACTGTATGAGGACCGAGCTCGTCACCACCCTGAAGCGCAAGGCTACCGAAATCATCGCTGAGCTGGAAGCAAGCGAGGATCCGGTGCTCATTACGCAGCACGGCAAGCCTGCGGCATATCTTATGGCGGTGGACGCCTTTGATGTTCTCAAGCGCCGCCTCGGCATTCTGGAGGGCATCGCTCGCGGCGAACGGGCCCTTGGGGAGGGCCGCGTTGCTACCCACGCGGAAGCCAAGAAACGCATGGCGCGATGGCTGCGGTAATCTGGACTGAGCCGGCTCTCCAAGATCTCGACACCATCGCCGATTATATCGCGCTTGATGACCCGCAGGCGGCGCGAGGTCTTGTTCAACGAGTGTTTCAGCGTGTCGCGCAACTGGTGGGGCAACCCGAGAGCGGTTCACGCCCGCCTGAGATGCGCAGGTCACGTTACCGTCAACTGGTCGAACCGCCCTGCCGCGTTTTCTACCGCTACGACGGCGCGCAGGTCTTCATCCTTTATGTCATGCGCGGTGAGAAACGTTTCCGGAAGTCCCGCCTCACCAAGCGGGACCGCGGCAATCAAAACGTCTAGTCATGCCGCGCGGAAGCTTCCTAGGGACGGTTTTTGCAGGAACGGAGTTTCTTTCCCACGGGCGTAGTCTGATAGGGTCGCACGGTGAGCTGTTTCACCGCGCACGCCCGATGATCACAACCCCGTCCTGTCATCCGGCGCCGTCTCTTGTTCCGGAGCAGCGGGCTGCGCCGGCTCGGTGCAAAGTCAGCATCGTGGTTCCGGTCTGGAACGAGGCGGGCCTGATCGGAACGTTTTTGCGGCACCTGCGCCGTCGCGCGCCCAGCGCGGAGATCGTGGTGGTGGACGGCGGGAGCACAGACGGGACAAGGGAATTGGCGCGCCTCTGGTGTGATCGTCTCCTGGTGGTCGAGCGCGGCCGGGGCCGGCAGCTCAATGCCGGGGCGGCCGCTGCGCGCGGGGAGGTGCTTTGGTTTTTGCATGCGGATTCCCAGGTGCCGCCGTCGCCGCTGCGGGAGATCGAGAAGGTGCTGGCCGATCCAAGGCTGTCGTGGGCGGCTACTTCCGTATCGCGCTTCCGCGCACCCGGGTCGTTTATCGGCTGACCGATTCCCTGGCGCATTACGCCGGGCTCCTCCTCCGGATCCGGTGCGGCGATCATGGTTTCTTTTGCCGGCGGGAACTGTTCGACGCCGTGGGCGGGTTTCCCGAGGTGCCGCTTATGGAAGATGTGGAGTTCTTTCGCGCCCTGCACCGATTTGGGCAGGTGAAAGCGGTCGGCGCCCGCCTGCTCATCAGCCCGCGCCGGTATGAACAGGTGGGTCGGTGGCGTTTGACTTGCGCCTATGGGTTGATCGCCACGCTCTATGCCCTCGGGGCGCCACTTGGCGTTCCTGCAACGGATCTATGCCCGGACCTGCGAACCGGCTGCCCGCCCGCCCGCGCAAGGTTAGGATTTGCTCTGTCTTTTTAGGCCGCCCCCAGGTTCGAGGGGAGCGTTTTCACCGGGGGCAACACATCGCGGAAGGTTGTGCCGTAGATGTCCCAAACGGTCAGGAAAAGTCCGCAGACGATCGGTCCGACAATGAACCCGATCGGGCCGAAAAGGAAAAGGCCGCCGAGGGTGCCGACGAGGATGAGGAGGTCGGGCATCTTGGCGTCTTTCCCAACGAGGGTCGGCCGGAGGATGTTGTCCACCGTGCCGACCACCGCGACGCACCAGGAGGCGAGCAGGATGGCGGCGAGTGTTTGTCCGGTGAGGAAAAGATAGATCACCGCCGGGATCCAGACCAGGGCCGACCCGATCCCGGGCACGACGGAGAGCACGGCCATGATCGTGCCCCAAAAAGCGGCCCCGCCAATGCCCGCGACCCAAAAGCCGAGCCCTGCCAGGCCGCCCTGGATGATGCCGATGACGATCGTGCCCTTGATGGTCGCGCGCGTGACCGAGGCGAGCTGCTCCAGGACGCGCACCTCGTCCTCATGACTTAACGGTGTGTAATAGAAAATCTTCCGGAGGATCATGCGACCATCGCGCAGGAAGAAAAACATCGCGTAAAGCATGACGAAGAAATTGAGGATGAAGGTGGCGGTCCCGGCGGTCATGCGGGAGACGCCTGTGACGAGAAAGGCGCCGGTCGATTTGGCGACGGCCCCGAGGTTCTCGAGGATCTGTTCCTGGCTCGGCACGTATTCGGCGAGGGCGGGGAACCGCTGCACGGCCCAATCGTGCATGTCGAGGGTGCGGACCGCGCCGAAATGCTGTTGCAGCCAGGGAATGGCTTCGTTGCTGATGGCGAGCGCCTGGTTCACCACCACGCCAACAAAGGCGCTGATCGGCCCGACGATGAGGATGAAGAGAAAAAAGAGCGTGATGCCGGCGGCGAGAGAGGAGCGCCCGCCCAGCTTCGCCACGATCCAGCGGTAAAGGGGGTAGGAAAGCCCGGCGAACATGGCCCCCAAAACGAGCGGCTGCAGGAACGGCCAGGTGACCGCGAGAAACATCCCGGAGACCGCGGCCACCAGGAGGAGGACGAAGCCGCTGCGAAAAGCGCTCTGGCTGATTTTCGACTGCTCCATGGCGGGCATTATCGCTGCGGGGCGGGCCGTGGCCATTTTTTTCGCGGTGCCCGCCCGCACGCGGGCTTGCGTTGCGCCCGGGCCTGTCACCTATTGAGCGCGGATGGAACCTTTGCGCCTCGGCGTTAACATCGATCACGTCGCCACCCTGCGGCAGGTCCGGTATGCGGACATGCCGGAGTCGCGCAATGCCGAGCCTGACCCGATCGCGGCGGCGTCGCTCTGCGAACGGGTGGGGGCGCACGGGATCACGGCCCATTTGCGCGGGGACCGGCGCCATATCCAGGAGCGCGACATCGAACGTCTCCGCGCCAGCATCGTGACCAAGCTCAACCTCGAGATGGGGAACACCGCGGAGATTGTCGATTTCGCCCTGCGCATCCAGCCGGACGAAGTCTGTCTTGTCCCCGAGAAACGGCAGGAGGTGACGACCGAGGGCGGGCTCGACGTGGTCACGCACCGGGCGCAGCTCGCGGGAACGATCAAACGGTTCCATGCCGCCGGGATCCGGGTGAGCCTTTTCATCGATCCCGATCCGCCCCAGGTCGCGGCCGCGGCCGGGCTGGAGGCGGAGATCGTGGAACTGCATACCGGCAAACTGGCCAACGCTTTTACGGACAAGTTCGAGCGCCAGGAACTGGACCGGCTGCGGGCGGCGGCGATCCAGGCGGCCGGCCTGAAGATGCAGGTCAACGCCGGGCACGGCATCAATTACCGGAACATCGCGCTCATCCACAAGATTCCGCACCTGACCGAATTGAACATCGGGCACGCGATCGTGGCGCGAGCGATCTGGGTGGGCTGGGAAGCGGCCGTGCGCGAGATGTTGCAGGCAATGGAGGGTTACCGCGGATGAGTGTGCTCGGCGTCGGGGTGGACCTGGTGGAAACGGAGCGGATCAATCATTCGCTGGAACGATTCGGCGACCGTTTCCTCCACCGCGTGTTCACCGAGGGCGAGATCGAGTATTGCCAGTCGATGAAGTATCCGGCACGCCATTTCGCGGCCCGTTTTGCGGCCAAGGAAGCGGTCTCGAAAGCGTTCGGCACCGGGATCGGCAAAGCCATTGGCTGGCGCGAGGTTGATGTGCGCAAAAAGGAAAGCGGCGAACCGTATGTGGTGCTGGACGGCGGAGCGAAGGAACTGGCGGAAGCGCGCGGCGTGATCTCCGTCTGGATCAGCCTGAGCCATACCGATCATCACGCGGTCGCGACCATTGTCTTGCAGGGATCAACCTGACGTGGCCCTCACCGACAAACTCGACTTCGTCATCGCCGGCGCCCAGAAAGGCGGCACCACCGCGCTGCATTATTTCCTGGAGCAACACCCGCGCATCGTCTTCCCGGGGAAACAGGAGCTCCATTTTTTTGACGACGAGGAACATTTTGCGCGGGGCGGGGGCGACGACGCGCTGGCCGCGAGTTTTGGACGGGTGCCGCCCGGGGCGGTCACGGGCGAATGCACCCCGGTCTACCTCTACTGGGAGCCGGCCCTGCCACGGATCAAGGCTCACAACCCGGCGATCAAGATCATCCTTACCCTGCGCAACCCGGTGGAACGGGCCTTCTCGCACTGGAACATGCAACGCCAGCGCGACCTCGAGGACCTTGATTTCCTGGATGCCATCGCGGCGGAGCCGACGCGTGCCGCGGAGGAAGCGCCACGGCAATCGCGCCGTTACTCGTATCTCGACCGCGGGTTCTACGGCCGGCAGGTGGAACGGCTGCTGACGTTTTTCCCGCGCGAACAACTGCACGCGATCCGGTTCGACGACCTGCGCGCGGACGCCCCGGGAACGGTGGCCGGCGTCTGTCATTTTCTCGGGGTGGAACCGCCGGCCCGCCTGAAAGTGCGCGAGAAAAACACCATCGCCTACGATCGCCGGATGACGGCGCGCGAGCGATCGACCCTGTTGGCGCTCTACGCCGACGACCTGCAAAAGCTCGAGCAACTGCTCGGCTGGGATTGTTCCGACTGGCGTAACGTTCCGTCCTCCTAGAGGCGGAAGCGCGGTGTGTGCGCGGGATCAGCCGCAAGCAGAGCTTTTGAGCGCACAATGACGGCGCCGGCATCGCGCAGGGTGTCGCGGACTTCCGGCGTCATGTAACGGCCTTCACCCGGCCGCGGGTTGAAGTCGAGCAAGAGGCGCCCCTCCGGGTTGAGCAGGCGGGAGCGAACGTCGTGAATAAAGAAGCGCCAGTCGTCCGGGGTCCACTCGATCCATTTGCCGCCGGTGCCCCGCTCCATTTTGTAAAAGCAGATGCGATGCGCGGTCACGAGATCGAACCGTCCGCCGAGATCGGGCAGGGGAACGCCCGCCTCGATCCGGTGAATCACGCGCGGGATCCCAAGCATCTCGGTGGTCTCGCGGAAGAGCGGTTGCTCGTCGATGTCGACGCTGACGCCGTCGTGGCCAAGGGCGCGGCAGACAAACAAGAAATAGTTCGGGCCGCAACCGAGGTCGAGGATGCGCAACGGCGGCGCCTGGTCGAGCCAGAGATCCTGGGCGCGCTCGATGTTTTCCTTCAGCAGGCGACGCGCATTGGCGAAGCGGTTGATCTTTCGGATGAGTGCCGCCTTCCGGATAGCGTTCCCGGAGACGGGCGAGTTTGGCGGGGTCGATCCGGGCCAGGATGGGTCCGGCCGGGACCGGATGAGTCCAGCGCCGGGCATGGTCGCGCAGGCTGGCGAGGGCCTCGAGGGTGAGAAGCTTCTCCAGTTTGCGCGACAGTTTCATTCCACGGACACCGTTGGTCAGGACGGGACCGCGCACAAGGCGCGAGAAAGCGCGGGGTGACTTTCGGGGGAATCTTCGGCATCTTGCCGGCGAAGATGAGCGACCTGGCAACCAACCTGGCGGGGGTGGAGGAACAGATCCGGCGGGCGGCGGCGAAAGCAGGCCGCAACCGGGATGAGATTGAGCTGGTCGCGGCGAGCAAGAAACAGCCGCCGGAAAAAGTGCGCGCGGCGATCGAGGCGGGTCAGCTGCTCTTCGGCGAAAGCAAGGTGCAGGAGGCCCGGGCCAAGATCCCGGAGCTGCCCTCCTCGGCCCGGTGGCATTACATCGGGCGGCTGCAAAAGAACAAGGTCCGCCAGGCCCTGCCTCTTTTCGAGATGATCCACAGCATTGATTCGCTGGCGCTGGCGGAAGACATCGAAAGGATCGCCACGGAGGAAGGGGTTCGCGTCCGGGGATTGCTGCAGGTGAACGTGGCGGGCGAGTCGAGCAAAGCCGGGTTTTCGCCGGATGGGTTGCGGGAGAACCTCGAGGCCCTGCTGCGGCTTTCGCGGGTGGATATTGTCGGACTGATGACGATCCCGCCGCTGGCGCCGGAACCGGAACAATCGCGGCCGTTTTTCATCCAGTTGCGCGGGTTGCGTGACGAGTGCGAAAAAGCGGCCGGGATTTCGCTGCCGCATCTTTCCATGGGGATGAGCAACGACTTCGAGATCGCGATCGAGGAAGGTGCCACCCTCGTGCGGGTGGGCACGGCGCTCTTCGGCGAGAGATAATAGAAAAGGCGCGACTCTTTCGAGCCGCGCCTTTCCGTTTTACCTCAGTAACGGGGGCGTTACTGGAGGGAATAGACTTCGACCACGGCGATGCCGGTGGAACCGCCGCTGCCCGAGACGATGGCGGTGTACGATTCCGGCGGGAGCCGCATCAGGATGGCGGCTTCGTTGTCGTTCATCGGCGCGAGGCCGGTGGCGGTGATTTCAGCCTCCTGCGAAGATTTCCAGTTGTCATTCGTGACGATGACGTTGCCGTCCTTGTCGCGAAGGGAAATGACCGGGTCCGCCAGCGTGCCCATGACCGAGCCGGAAATGCTGGGACCGATGGCCCGGAGGAGGAAGCGGGCGTTAACCCCACCGCGCGAGATGAAACCGCCGATGAGCACCTCATCACCCGTGCCGACGCGGCCGCGGGTCGAGATGTTCAGCATGCGCGAACCGGGATTCACCGTGGCGGCGATATCGACCACGGTTTCACCCGAGAGGGCCGCCGGGGCGATGGTCGCGGGGAGGGTGGCGCCGGCGGGCGCGGTGGCGGCGCCGGTCACCAGGTTGATCGCGTAGAGGTTGCTCGTGCCCGAAACAGTCAGGGCGGCATAGGCCACGCCGCTGACGCCCGAGATGTCGAACCCGACTTCGTCGGTGGTATCGACGCCGAGGGAACCAACCGTGTTCAATTTGCCGTCGTTCGGCGGATTTTGGATAACGAGGATATCGAGGGAGGAGTCGATGTCATAGAGAACGGTGCCCGCCGCGCCGGCGAAGCTGTTCGTGTAGGCGGCCCCGACAACCTTCGGGTCCTGGCCGTTGTTCACGTCGCCACTGGCGTAGGCGAGGGAGGCATCAGTGAAACTGAGGGCGCCGTTGTTCGGGTTGACCCGGAGATCCTGGTCGGTGTCGCTGACGATCCGGATCCGGTCGACGGTCGGATTGAAATCGAAACCAAAGCGGGTGCCATTGAGGGTGAAGGCCCCGCCGGCGCCGATCTGGGTGGCGACGCCGGTTTCCTGGTTGATGGAATAGAGACGGCTCTGGCTGCCGAGACCGAAAAGCTCGCCCGTGGCCGGGCGGAAATCGATGCCGACAAGAGAATCACCACTGTTGAGACCGCTGACGGTGACGGTGCTGGTGACGGTGCCGGGGGAAGCGCTATCAACAGTGAGGAGTCGGTTGCCAGATGTGAGCACGACGATTGACTCCGCTTGCGCAAGGCTGGCGAAAGTCAGCGCCGTGACGACGCTGAGAAGAAAGGTTTTCATTCTTGCAGGAGATACGGCGGGTGCGGGCCGGCGGATGCGCGCGGGCACTTGAGTTCGCGGGCGCTCCTCGTAGTCTGCGGGTCTGATGAAGCTTGGGATCACAGTCGATCCAGTTGATTGGGAACGAGTTGGCCATCCGCTGGGAGGATGGGGAGGAGTCCTATCTTCCGTTGGAGTTTTTGCGGCGCGCCTGTCCCTGCGCGAGTTGCGGGGGCGAGCCGGACGTGATGGGAAACCTGGTCCGGCCCGAGGTGACCTACGGGATGAGCAGCTTTGAGTTGCGCGGCTGGGAGATGGTGGGCGGCTACGCCATCCTGCCGCGGTGGGCCGATGGCCACCAGACCGGGATTTATTCCTATGCCTACCTGCGGCGGCTGGCGGCGGCGGCGGGGGAGGGTTGACGCGGCTGCTAGGATGCCTTTCCGAAGATGAACGCGTGGAGCAAGGCAGGTTTGATCGTCTTTTTCCTGGCGCTTTGCGCCGTGGCCACGGTGGCCACCCGCCCGTTGCGACGGGCAGCGCCGGCGCCCGATGCGCGCGTGCTCTACGCGGTGGTCAACAGCCAGCTCGCGGCCTTCCGCGCCCATGACTTCGGCCATGCCTATCTGTTGGCCGCCAGCGGCGTGCAGGAGAAATTTTCCGTGGACGAGTTCAAGGGGATGATCTTCCGGGAGTTCGCGGAGATGACCACGGAGGAGGGGGTGGAGTTTGGGCGCGCGGAAATGCGCGGCACAAACGCCGTGGTGGAGGTTTTCATCGAGCACCGTTCCGGCGCTGTCCTTGGTTATTCCTATCTCCTGGCGGCGGAGGAGAACGGCTGGCGGATCGAAGGCGTGGAACCGCTGGCCCGCCACCCTCAGCGGCAGGGCACGGCCGGCCTGCGCCTTTGATCAGGAGGGCAGGGTGATCCGCAGGAGCGACGTCCCGGGCGCGCCCGGACGGAGCATCCGGTCGGTGGCGCCGGCCGGGACGAGGAAGAAATAACCGGGCGCGAGCGAAACCCCCGCGCACTCAATCTGCCCGGAAAGACAGCCGACGATAACAAATTCTCCCGCGGGCGCGGCCTCGCGCGGCTCCGCCAGCTTCCATTGATCGACGGCAAAACATTCGTGCTCCGCCAGCCGTTCGGCCTCGGGTGAGAGCAGGGGAGGCTCGATATCGTCAAACTTGATCGAGCGCATGGCCTCCTCGTGATGCAGCGGGCGCGGTTTGCCCGTTCCGCCCGCGCGGTCCCAATCGTAAATCCGGTAGGTGGTGTCGCTGTTCTGCTGCACCTCGACGATGACGGTCCCGCCGCCGATGGCGTGGACGCGCCCGCTGGGCAGAAACATGGCGTCACCCGTCTTGACCGGCTGCCGATGCAGCAGGTCGGCCACGGCCGGGGAGGAGAGCGCCTTGGCGAATTCTTTCTTCGTGCAGCCTTTCCGCAGGCCGACATAAAGCTCGGCGCCCGGGTCGGCATCGACGATCCACCACATCTCCGTCTTGGGCTCGTCGCCAAACTCCTCCGCCACGTCGGCCGGCGGATGGACCTGGACCGAAAGCCGGTCGCGCGCGTCCAGCAGCTTCACCAGGATGGGGAAATGGGGCAGCTCGGGGCCGGGCCCAAACACCTCGTCGCGGTGGTGCTGCCAGAGCTCGTTCAAGGTTTTCCCGGCGAACTCGCCCTCGAGGACCACGCTTTGCACCTCGCCACGGTCGACGATTTCCCAGGATTCACCGATGGCCACCTCGGCCGGGAGTTTCTTGCCGAACAGTTCCTCGAGCCGGCGGCCGCCCCAGATGCGCTCGATAAAAAGCGGCTGGAACTTGATCGGGCGCAGGGAACGGGCGGATGACGGCATGGCTGCTTTATAGTCGCCCCGGCTCGCCTTTGCAAAAAGGATGCGTAAGCTCGGCGCGCATGAAAACCGGGGGATGGAAGCTGATGGCGGGCTGGGTGCCGGCCCTGATCTGGATGACGATCATCTTTGTCGGCTCCACCGACCTGATGTCGGCCCCGCACACTTCCCGGTTTTTGGTGCCGTTTTTGCGCTGGCTCGCGCCGGAGATGGGGGTGGAAACGATTGCGCTGGTGCAGTTCGGTTTGCGGAAGCTGGCGCACGTGGCCGAATACACCATTTTGGCGCTGCTGCTTTGGCGCGGGGTGCGCCTGAGCCTGCGTCTTTCGCCGCGGCGGGGTGCGCTCCTGGTGGGGCTGATCGGCGTGGTCTACGCCGCCGCCGATGAATGGCACCAGAGCTTTGTCGTTTCCCGGACCGGCGCGGTGCAGGACGTCCTGATCGACACGATCGGCGTGGCGCTGGGGGTGACGGCGGGCTGGTTCTGGACCGCGCGGAAAAGAAAAAGCGCGGGTTAAAAGTGGGCCTGACTGGGCTCGAACCAGTGACCCTGCGCTTATCAAGCGCATGCTCTAACCAACTGAGCTACAGGCCCGGAAATTGGGGAGCCCCATCGTAAATGACCTTGTCGGTTTTGCAACCGCCGTCGGGCGGTTTTCTAGTGGCCGGCACGGGGGCGGCGCTGTCGCCACCAACCGACCATCCACGGCGCCGCTTTTTCGCGGAGACGGGTGAGGGGCGACTCGAAGAAACGGTAGAGCAACGCGCTGACCACGAACGCAAGGAGGACCGCGACCAGGGCGACTCCCCAGGCGCGGGCGGGGGACGAGTTCGGATCGAGGCCGGCGAAATGCTCCAGGAGGGTAGAAGATGGGGAAATGGGAAAGATAAAGCGCGTAGGACCAGAGGGCGGTCCGCCGCAGGCTGAGGCTGGCAACGTTCTCCCGGGTCAGTTTCCAGCCCGAGGCGAGGGGGAGGAGCAGGGCGAAACTGAGCGAGACCAGGCTGAAACGGAAGGTGCGCGCGAACCAGGTATCGGCGCTCCAGTTCATCCCGGGCCCGGGCGCGGTGAAGAGGGAGACAATAGAGCACCGCGGCCCCGGCGATGCCGAGGAAGGCGCAGGGCCGGCGCCAGCGTTGCCAGCCCGCGGGGAAGCGGAGCGCGATCCAGGCCGCGACCACCCCCGCCATGAGCGCGTCAAAACGGAGGAGAACCGGTTTGCGCTGCCATTCCGTCCAGGTGGCTTCCGGCGCCGCGGCGGTGAACAGGCGTCCAAGGGTGGAGAAAAGCAGAAACGCCAGCGCCACCCCCAGCAGAACGCGATTGAACCGCCGTGTCCCTTGCAGGCAGAGAAAGAGGGCCAGCGGGAAAAGAAGATAGAACCATTCCTCAATCGCGAGGCTCCAGGACTCGCCGAAGAAGAGCAGGTCGGGGCCGGTCATGTTCCGCAGGAAAAAGGCGTGCCCGACAATTTCCGTGGGCGGAAAAGCACGCCGGTGCAGTCCCCATTCCAGAAGGAGATTGAGCAGGAGGAAAAGGAAGAAGAGCGGCAGGGTGCGAAACCAGCGGCGCAGGTAAAAGGTGGCGAGCGCATCCGGCCGGGCCAGTTGTCCGCCCTGGCGGACGAGGATGGTGCCGATGAGGAACCCGCTCAGGACGAAGAAAAGTTCGACCCCGAAGTAGCCGCCGTGGCTGGCATAGGTGGCCCACCAGGGAAGAGCCAGCTGCGGCAGGCTCAGGAGATGGGCCGCGAGCACGGCCAGCGATGGCGGTCGCCCGGAGGAAATCGAGGCCGAAGATCCGGCCGTGGGCCGAGTCCCGGTCGAGATGGGAGGGGAAGCCGATTGCGCTCGTCGGAGCCGGGGAGCGTGCGCAGGGGAGGCCCGGGGCGAGGACATGGGCGGGAGGGTAACCGGCTCAATGAACCGGGGCAACGCCGGGACTTTTCCGGGCAATAGGCTTGACAGAGCGGCGCGTGGACGAAACAAACGTCTCATGAACAAGCAACTTCTGGCCGGGGTCGTCGCCACCCTGGCCCTGGGCGTGTTCCCGCTGGCGGCAGGTGAAAACGTGGCATTCGACGCGAAAGACGCCAAGCTGATGCCGGAAACGCCGGTGGCTCCGCCGCCATGCACCTGGACCGGGTTCTACACCGGCCTGCATGTCGGCTACGGGTTCGGCGATGTGAGCCTGAACGAGTTGAATGAAGATGACCCGGTTTACCATCTTGACCTTGCGGGCGTAATCCTCGGAGGGCAACTCGGCTACAACTACCAGATCGGCATGATCGTGCTCGGAGTGGAGGGAGAGTTTTCCTGGACGGATTTTGATGATCGCGACGACATCACCCAGCCGCAGGACGAGGAGTCGAAGAACGGCTATGTGGAGTCAGATTACCGTGCGACCCTGGCCGGCCGGATCGGCCTGAGCCTCGGCAACAACCGGTTCCTCCCTTATTTCAAGGCCGGCGGCGCCTTCATGAGCTTCGACTACGCTGTGATCGACCGGGAATTCGAAAGCGGCGACACCGAGGAATGGCACGCGGACAAGGATCAGCTCGTGCCGATGATCGGGGCTGGGATTGAGTATGCGATCAATTGCCAGTGGTCGGTGAAGGTCGAGTACAAGCATTATTTCCTCGAGAACAACGATGTGAAGAGTCTGGAGAGCGACGGCGAAGAGATTGACGCGCGCACCTACCGGGTAAAGAACGACCTTGATTCGGTCGAGGTCGGCTTGAACTACCGTTTTTAGGTTATTTCCTGACCGCAGAGTTCCTCGATCGGGCTCCGCCTGGCCCCGAGGGCGCCGGCATTCTCGGGAGGGCGCCGAGGAATAAGCTTGACCGGGTGCTGGCTGTTTCCTCAGCCTGCCGATAGCCGCGCAAGCGGCGGGCGACAAATTCCGCGAATCGATGCCGCACATCGGGTTCTGCGTTTGCCGAGGGATACCCCGTTAATTGGATCGGCACTATGAAAACTCTTATCCCGTCTCTCTGCCTTGCCTGTGCCATTTCGCTGCTTGGGCCGGTCATGCCGGTTCAGGCAGGCTGTGATGACACCTATCTCCCGGATTCTGACGGGGATGGCTATGGCGATTCAAACCAGCCGACAAATTCGCAGGAGTGCACACCCCCGCCTGGATATGTCTACGAGTCCGAAGGCGGTGATTGTGACGATAGCAATCCCAACGTTCACCCTGGCGCGGCCGAGGTTTGCGACGGGCTGGACAACGACTGCAACAATCAGATTGACGATAATCCGACCGACGCGCCGACGTTTTATCCAGACGCGGATGGAGACGGCTACGGGGAACCGCACAATTCCAGGACGGACATGTGCGAGGGAAACAGCGACTACGTCCTGGATAACACGGATTGCAACGACAACGATTCCAGCATCAACCCGGGTGCTCAGGAGGTTTGCGACGGGGTGGACAACAACTGCAACGGTTTTATGCCCGGAACCACTCGGGTAGCCCCGGGCGGCGATGGCATCGATGAAGGGGTCACGACGACCTACTACTACGACGGGGACGGGGATGGCTACGGGGACGAGAACAACACCATCGAGGATTGCTCGCCACCGCCTGGTTACGTCGAGGGAACCAGCGAATTTGATTGTAACGACGCTGACGCCAATGCCTTTCCGGGGAACTCTGAGATCTGCGACGGGGTGGATAATGACTGCAACGGGCAGATTGACGACAATCCGACCGACGCGCCGACGCTTTATTATGACGGGGACGGGGACGGTTACGGCGACCCGAATAATTCCCGAAACGATTCGTGCGCTTTGGGTAATGGCTATGGCTTCGACAACACTGATTGCGACGACAACGAAGCGACGACCAACCCAGGCGCGGAGGAGGTCTGTGACGGGGTGGATAACAACTGCAGCGGCGCCAACGGGAACGTGACGCGGATAGCGGTCAACGGCCATATCGATGAAGGCGTCAAGAACACCTATTATCGCGACGCGGACGGGGACGGTTTTGGAAACATGGGCGACACCACGGAGGCGTGTTCGCCGCCGCCGGGTTATGTGGAGGATTCAACCGATTGCGATGATACCAACTCGGACGTGAATCCCGCGGCGCAGGAAACCTGCGACGGGTTGGACAACGATTGCGACAATGAGGTCGATGAAGGGGTAAAATCCACCTTCTACCACGATGGCGACAGCGACGGCTACGGCGATCCGAACGATCCGCAGGAAGGGTGCAGTGAGACCGCGGGTTACGTGACCGACAGTTCGGATTGCGACGACAATGATCCCGCGATTAATCCCGCCGCCACGGAAACCTGCGACGGCGCCGATAACGACTGCAATACCGTCGTCGACGATGACTACTCGACTGACGCGCAAACGGGGTATCAAGACTCCGATGGCGATGGCTACGGAGATCCATCGGTCTCGTTCCACAGTTGCCAGGTGAACTGGCCTTCGGGTTATGTCCCGGATGGCACCGATTGCAATGACGCCGAGGCCGATGCCTACCCGGGGAACACCGAGGTCTGCGACGGGCTCGATAACGACTGCGACATGATGGTTGATGAGGGATTCCCAGACCTCGACAACGACACCATGGCAGATTGCGTCGACTCGGATGACGACAACGACGGAGTCCCGGACACGGAGGACAACTGCCCGACGGTTTCCAACGCCGACCAGGCCGACAGCGACAACAACATGGTGGGCGATTTCTGCGACGGGCAGAGGAACTTCGCCAACCTCTCCACCCGGGCCGAGGTCGGCACGGGTGAGGATGTCGAGATCGGCGGATTTATCACGCAGCCCGATGCGTTGCTCTTCCGGGCCAACCAGGCGCGGGCGCTGATCATCCCCGACAAGAAAATCCTGATTCGCGGAATTGGGCCTTCCATGGGAATGCCGGGCTACCTGGCCGATCCGTTCCTCGAGTTGTTCGACAGCAACGGGGTCTCGGTGGCCAGCAATGATAACTGGGGCGATTCGCCCGATGCCGCGGAGATCCAGGCCCTTGGCCTGGCGCCGGGCAATGCGAGCGAGTCGGCCATCCTGGCCACGGTGCCGGGAGACAGCAGCTACACCGCCGTCCTGAGCGGGGTTGCAGACGGCACCGGTCTGGGACTGGTTGAGATTTATGATCTGAGCTTCAACAACGGCGCGCACCTGGCGAACATCTCCACCCGCGCTTTTGTCCAAACCAACGACGAGGTCCTGATCGGCGGTGTAATTGTGCGCGGCGCCGAAGGCGGACAGATGGTGGTGCGCGGGATCGGTCCCTCGCTGGACGCGCATGGCATCGCCAATCCGCTGGAGGACCCGGTGCTCGAGTTGCATGACGAGAACGGAAACCTGCTCGCGATGAACGACGACTGGGGTGATTCCCCGAATGCCCTGGCGATTGCCGCCATCGGGCTGGCGCCGACGGATGAAAAAGAAGCGGCGCTCCTCTTCGAACCCGGGACGGCCAACTACACCGCCGTGCTGAAGGGAAAGAACGACGGGACCGGTGTCGCGGTGGTGGAAGCCTATTGGGTGAACCAGATCCTTGAATAAGGTTTCACCGCAGAGGCGCTGAGGACGCGGAGGGGGCGGAATTTACCACAGAGGGCACGGAGGGCACAGGAGAGGCCGGTAGGGCGAGATTTCCAATGGAGGGACCTGCTTCCGCAGGTCCAAGGACGAGCGGAAGCTCGTCCCTCCGCCCGGGGAAGCGGCGCTTTGGGAAGACAGGATTAACCGGATGGACAGGATTTCGGAGACGGAAGGCACCGCGCGTGGGGTGTTCGCGGCGCATGCTCCCAGGCTCCGCGGAGCGTCGCCCCACCGGTGGGGCGAACGCACCATTCACGATTCACAACGCACCATTCACGCCCGTCGCTTCCCCCGGTAGGGCGAGACTCTGTCGAGCCTGAGAGCACGGGTTCCAATGGAGGGACCTGCTTCCGCAGGTCCAAGGACGAGCGGAAGCTCGTCCCTCCGCCTAGAGAATCGGCGCTTGGGGGGACAGGATTAACAGGATGACACAGGATTTTGGAGAAGGAGAAACAGGGCGCGTGGGGTGCCTGGGAGTTTTCTGCTGAAAAGCCGAGAAGGTTCTTGCCCTCTCTTCCTTGCAAGCGCACGATCGCCTCGTCGCATGGTGCGAGGAGCGCCCGGTCCGTTCGACACCAGAGAATAGTCAAGAGAGCAGTGGCCGGGGCAGGGGTGGTTGAAACCAAGGATCACCCTATGCAGAACACGCAATCTCCCACGACCACTCCGGCTCTTCGCCGGAAAACTGGGCCGGGTTCGGCCTTCGCTCTCTTTCTCGTTCTTCTCGCTGCCGGGAGCACGAATCTCCAGGCCAATGGATCCATTGACACCTGTGTCGATCCGCCGGCCGACATGGTGGCCTGGTGGCCGGGCGATGCAAACGCCGAGGATCTCCAGGGCGATCACGATGGGGCCCTGGTCGGCGACGCCCATGCAAATGCCCCGGGAAAGGTCAGCAGCGCTTTCGAGTTCAACGGCATCAATGCCCGTGTTCACGTCAAGGATGCGGTGGCCCTGAACCCAACGCAGGAGATCACCGTGGATGCGTGGGTGCGGACGGCCAACGTCGCCGATTTTCAAGGCTTGATCAGCAAGTTTGATCATTCCAACGGCAGTTCGACCGACGATTCCTATCAGCTCTCAATCGAGACGGGCGGGACCGTGCGGTGGCAGATTGTGACGAGCGACAACTCCTCGGGCTACATCGTGGATTCGCCCGGGCTGGTGGCGGACGGCACCTGGCATCACGTTGCCGGCACCTACGACGGCATGAAGGCCCGACTTTACGTCGACGGTGTTGAAGTCGCGATGGTCGACGCCACGGGCACGATCGTCGACAGTAGTACGCCGCTTTACCTGGGAGCCAGCCGCCAGAACAACGCGGACGCCGGTTTCCTGCTTGGTTCGCTGGACGAGGTGGAAATTTTTCAGCGCGCCCTGAGCGCCACGGAGATTCACACGTTGTTTGAGGCCGACAGCTTCGGCAAATGCAAGTGCACCCCGCCGCCTCCGGACATGATCAGCTGGTGGCAGGGTGAAGGGAATGGGGACGATATCATCGGGCACAACACGGTCTCCGACCCGGGCACGGGCTTTGGCTATGGCAGCGGCAAGGTGGGGCAGGCCTTTAGCTTTGATGGCATGCAGTATGCCACCGCCGGCACTCCGGCGAGCCTGGTCATCACCGGGAGTCAGGTCTCACTCGATGGCTGGATCAAGCCCACGCCGATGAATCCGACGGGTCTCTACATGGGAAGGAGTGTTTCGGGTGGAAACGATTACGCTATTCTTTACGTCAACGGCTGCTGCAGCGCGGTGGTCAAAACAACGGCAAACGGGGAAGTGTTTGTCCCCTCGATGTTCACTCCGCCGACGGATGAGTGGACTCATGTGGCCATGACCTACGACGGCGACCAACATCCGTCTCTACGCCAACGGCCTGGAAGTGGGGTCGCCGCCCAGACGGGCACTATCTCCGATTCTGGTGCGCCCTTCAACATCGGCGGGCGCGGCGATGGGCTTGAGTTCACCGGGCTGATTGACGAGGTCGAGGTTTTCGCCCGCGCCCTCGCGGAATCTGAAATCGCGGCGATTTACCGGGCCGGGAGCGCAGGGAAATGTGTGCCGTGCGAGACCTATACCGGCGTCTTCGAACAAGGCCAGCTCGCCCCGGCGGCCGCTGCCCAGGGTTGGGTGGAATTTCGTAACTCTCTGCAGCCACTGAAATATGTCAGCGTCAACATCAGGGGAAGTTTCGAGCCGGTGGGCCGAACCCTGAATGACCCAGTCATTGTTCCGCAGATCGCCGAGGCGCTCCGGGATGGATTTGCCGGCTCCTGGGATGCGGACGGTTTCACCTGGAATGTTGGAGTAAATTGCGGAGGCGATGAATACGCAAATAGCGTCGAGTTGAACTCCAACGTCCTGGATGATATTGGCACCTGCGCCTGCCCCCAAAGTCCGAGCTACATCGTCCGTCCGAACATCGGAAACTCCAACTGGGGCGGCGTCAATTCGACGACTTGCAGCGCGCCAAGCCAGACGATCACAGTCTCCTTCTGTGGTCCGCCGCCCGAGGTGCCGCGCCGTTTTGCCAATATCTCCGCGCGAGCGCAGGTGGGGACCGGTGAAGACGTCGCCATTGGAGGTGTCATTATCCGGCACGAGGATGGCACCGTCCGGACCAGTCCTGTTCCGGACAAGAAGCTGCTCATCCGCGGCCTCGGACCATCCACCGGCCTGGGCGGAGCATTGTCGGATCCTTACCTGATCCTCTTCGACAGCAACGGCATGGCGGTCGGATTTAACAACGACTGGGGGAATGCGGCCAACGCCAGCGAGATCAGCGCCACCGGACTGGCGCCGCTCGACCCGCAGGAAGCCGCCATCCTCATCGTCGCTCCGGGAGACATGTCCTACACCGCTATCCTGGGGGGCGTGGGCGACACCACCGGTCTGGGCTTGCTCGAGATCTACGATCTTGAGGTGGGTGCCAGTAGCTACCTGGCCAACATGTCCACCCGGGCCCGGGTCGGCACGGATGACGACGTTCTCATCGGCGGCTTTATCATGCGGGGCGATATCACCAGGGAGGTGGTCCTGCGGGCGATCGGACCCTCTCTTCCCGGCGTGGCTGATCCCCTGGAGGATCCGGTCCTCGAGTTGCACGACGCCAACGGTGCGCTGGTCGACATGAACGACGACTGGATCGACTCGCCCCAGGCCGCGCACATCACGGCTCACGGTCTGGCGCCGACAGATGATTTCGAATCGGCGATTGTTTTCACCCCGGCATCCGACAATTACACCGCGATCGTTCGGGGGAGGAATGGCGGGACCGGGGTGGCCCTGGTGGAAGCGTACCTGGTGGTGCCGCTGCCGAGTATTTGTCCGCCGTAGGGTTTCACCGCGGAGGCGCAGAGGACGCAGAGGGGGCGGAATTTACCACTGAGGGCACGGAGGGCACGGAGGGGAGGAGGGCGGCTGGGGGATGGCGTGGCCGGTGGGGAGAGGACAGGATTAACAGGATGGACAGGATTTCAGACGACAGGGAACGCGTGAGGTGTTAGCGGCGCGTGCTCCCAGGCTCGACGGAGTCTCGCCCTACCGGTGAAGCTTCACCCTATTCACGATTCACGACTCACCATTCACGCCCATCATCACTAACAGGTGATTGCCTCCACGTGAGGCTTTGGAGGCAAGGGGATTGGCCCGCCCGGCCCATCCGAGGAAGGAGCCCTGGCCTCAGGGGCCTTCTTTCTTTTTGAAAATTGCCTCCACGTGAGGCTTTGGAGGCAAGGGGATTCGAACCCCTGACATCCAGCTTGCAAAGCTGGCGCTCTACCAACTGAGCTATGCCCCCGATTGAGCCGGGAATGTCGGGCGGGCCGGGGTGAATTCAAGGAGGAACCACGGGGCCGCCGGATCGGTACACAAAAATGCCGAACCGCGATTTGAGGTCGCTGTTCGGCATCTTGTTCATGTCCAGCAAAGACTGAATTGTGCGTTACTCGTCTTGTTTTTCTTAGGCCTCCCGCTCTTTCGAGCGGGGAGGTCTTCACGGCATGTCATGGTTTCCGAAGAATCCATGGGTTAGCCGTCGACCTATTCAAACCACCGGCGAGCAAGCTCGTGGTGATTGAATATCTCCTTAGAAAGGAGGTGATCCAGCCGCAGGTTCCCCTACGGCTACCTTGTTACGACTTCATCCCAGTTACCGCTCATAGCGTAGGACGCTGCCCCCATTGCTGGTTAGCGCGCGTACTTCGGCTACAAGTGACTTCCATGATGTGACGGGCGGTGTGTACAAGGCCCGGGAACGTATTCACGGCGCCGTAGCTGATGCGCCATTACTAGCGATTCCGGCTTCATGGAGGCGAGTTGCAGCCTCCAATCCGAACTGGGCCCAGTTTTGATAGATTTCCTCCACCTCGCGGTCTCGGATCGTTCTGTACTGGGCATTGTAGTACGTGTGCAGCCCTGGCCGTAAGGGCCATACTGACTTGACGTCGTCCCCACCTTCCTCCCCGTTTCACAGGGCAGTCTGAACAGAGTGCTTCCCAATAAAGGGAGTGGCAACAGTTCACAGGGGTTGCGCTCGTTGCGGGACTTAACCCAACATCTCACGACACGAGCTGACGACAGCCATGCAGCACCTGTGCAAATTGTTCCTTTCGGAACTCGCTGGCTTTCACCAACTTAGAGATGCATGTCAAGGCCAGGTAAGGTTCTTCGCGTTGCATCGAATTAAGCCACATACTCCACCGCTTGTGCGGGCCCCCGTCAATTTCTTTGAGTTTTAATCTTGCGACCGTACTCCCCAGGCGGCACGTTTAACGCGTTAGCTCCGGCGCGGAAGGGGTCGAATCCCCCCACACCAAACGTGCACCGTTTACTGCCAGGACTACCGGGGTATCTAATCCCGTTTGCTCCCCTGGCCTTCGTGCCTCAGTGTCAGGAACTGTCCAGAGACCCGCCTTCGCCACTGGTCTTCCTTACGATATCTACGCATTTCACTGCTACACCGTAAATTCCAGTCTCCTCTCCAGTCCTCGAGCACGCCAGTATCAAGTGCAGTTTCGGAGTTGAGCTCCGAAATTTCACACCTGACTTAGCGCGCCACCTACGCACCCTTTACGCCCAATGAATCCGAACAACGCTTGAGACCTCTGTATTACCGCGGCTGCTGGCACAGAGTTAGCCGTCTCTTCCTCTTCTGGTACTATCAATACACACGCAGTAAACGTGTGCACCTTGTTCCCAAATGACAGGAGTTTACAACCCGAAAGCCTTCATCCTCCACGCGGCGTCGCTCCTTCAGGGTTTCCCCCATTGAGAAAAATTCTCGACTGCTGCCACCCGTAGGTGTCTGGACCGTGTCTCAGTTCCAGTGTGGCTGGTCGTCCTCTCAGACCAGCTACCCGTCATCGCCTTGGTAGGCCATTACCCCACCAACTAGCTGATAGGCCGCGGGCTCATCATGAAGCGCCAGGTTGCCCCGGCTTTAATGTCGAGAGGATGTCCCCTCTGATCACATGCGGTATTAATTCGCCTTTCGGCGAGCTATCCCCCACTTCTCGGCAGATTGCCCACGTGTTACGCACCCGTTCGCCACTAGACTTCACTCGGTATTGCTACCAAATGAAGTCCCGTTCGACTTGCATGTCTTATCCACGCCGCCAGCGTTCGTTCTGAGCCAGAATCAAACTCTCCGTTAAAAACGGTGAGACCCTTGCGAGCCTCAAAGTTTGCGCCGGCGCTCTGCTACGAGCCCGGCTCTGACCATTCTAAATCTGCCTCCGCCTTCCCGTGGGAAGGGGAAACAGGTTCGTCCGATCAATGAATCTTTTCCCGGTGGTGAAACCGGTAAAGTTTTTGTTCAAAGAATACTTAACGAATAACGCACAATTCAATTTTCGCTGACTTACACATTTCAAATCCTGTCATCCGCCACCTTCACAGGCGACGCGTCGTGTGCAGGACTCAAAACCAGACTTTCAAAGAGCAACCGTTCCGCCTCGGTACAAAGCAAAAGCCGACCCTGCCAGTGACTGACAACATCGGCTCGACTTGAGCCAGGAAGAACATCCGGCTTCTACCGGACCCGCACGGTGCGGGACGAGCAAGATAGTGTGGTCGCCCGACCCCGCAAGCACAATTTTTCAGATTTTTTTCCGGGGAACGCCGGGCAGGTTTTCCCCGCTTTTCCGGCCTTATCGCCGGGCGTGCACCAGGACCACGATCCGTCCGTCGCCGTTCCGGGCCCGGCAATTCCGCTTCGCGGCCCGACGGGCTGCATCCGCGGTCGTGGCCCAGGAGGATCCCCAGCCGCCCGGGTTCTCATCCGAAATCGCCAGGGCCAGCCAGGCGTTCCGGGCCCACTTGGTCACGGCGTCGCGGCTGCCGCACTCGCGCCGGGCGCGGTAAAGCGCTTCTTCCACGCTGGTGTAGCCATTGGCATAGCCGTAACGCCCCGTGCGCGGTGAATAGGCAAAGGCCGCGTAGTAATTCTGGCCGGCCGCTTCCACCAGTCCACTGGTTCCAAGAAGGCAGGCGGCGATGGTCAGAAGAAACAGAAAACGGCGTTTTGTCATAAGCGGCGGAGTCTGCCTTCTCCCTCTGGCAGGTCAAGAATCATCTCCCCTTCCTGCCCGAAAACCTTTTGCGCCGACGCCAGGATTGGTGAGAGTGCGCGCCGTTCCCTGCGCTTCCTCCCCCGATGAAGTTTTCCTGTCCTCATTGCCACCGCCCCCTCGAGCTGGACGACGCCCGCGCAGGCAGCCGGATCGATTGTCCGATGTGCCACGGCGCGCTCACCGTGCCGCAGTCGGCACCGCCCCCGGGACCGCGCGGCCCCGGCCGGGCCCCGCCGGTGCGCGCGCCGCTGCAGCCCGCGCGTCCGGTTGGGCCGCCGCGGAGGCGCCGTCGCAGCCTCGGCTGTGGCAACATGCTGCTTTTTCTGGTCGCGCTGGCCGTGGGCGGCTTTTTTTATGCCATGTATCGATGGCAGGAAACGCCCGACCGAGACCTGGCATCGGCTGGTCGCGATGGCCCGGGCTTACCTCGCCCCGACACCGGCGCCGACACCAGTAGTCGAAACCACGCCGGTGCCGCATCCCATGGTCACGCCCGCTCCGGCGGCGGAAGCGACACCGGCACCCGATCCGCTGGCCTGGCTGGCGGAGCACCGCTCCGCCTGGCCCAGGGAGATTGTCCTGCAGGACGCCTTTGAGTTCCCGGCCGTTTCCCAGGGCCGGGTGGCCGGTTCGTTGATGGTCCCGGCGGGAACGAAGGTGGGGCTCATCGAATGGGAGCGGGACGAACTGCTCGTGGAACATCTCGGTGGGCGCCGCCGGGTGCCGCTGGCCAAGACGGATCTGCGCGCGCGGGCCGTCGCGGCCATGGCCGAGGCGGCACGTGACCGGGCCCGGCTGGCGGCGCTTCCCGCCGCCGCGCCCGAACTCTCTCCGGAAATGATCCGCGAAGCCTCGGAGGAGGAAATTCGACGCGGCCTGGGCGCTCATTACACCCGGGCGGCCACCAGTTTTCGTCTCTTTGCGCCGCGCGCGAAAGAGGTGAGCGTCGTCCTTTATGCGCAGGCGACGGGCGAGGAAGGCCGGACGGTGATTCCCCTGCGCCGGCAGGCAAACGATCTCTGGGAGGGGACGGTGAAAGGCGATCTCCAGGGGCGTTATTACAATTTCCTCCTCGAAGGGAACGCCGGGGATTCCACGCGGGAAGTGCTCGATCCTTATGCGGTCAGCACGGTGGCCGACAGTTCACGCGCGCGGATCACACCGTTGACCCGGCCGGTGCCGCGCGGTCCCCGCCTGGCTTCGCCCACGGACGCGGTGATTTACGAGATGCACGTGCGCGATTTCACGGTGGCGCCGAGTTCCGGGGTGGAACGCGCCGGCCTTTACCTGGGCTGGACCGAGGGCGGGACGCGTCTGCCCGGCGACGAAACGATCACGACCGCGCTCGATCACCTGGTCGAGCTGGGGGTGACCCATGTGCAGTTGATGCCGGTGCACGATTTCGAGAATGACGAGTCGGCCCGCGGCTACAACTGGGGCTACATCACGAGCGCGTTTTTTTCCCCGGAGGGAATGTTCGCGACCGACCCGGACAATGGCAGCCGGGTTCGGGAACTGAAGGCGCTGATCGCGGCGCTGCATGAGCGCGGGATCGGGGTGATCCTCGATGTGGTCTACAATCATACCTCCGGGCGGGCCTCGCTCCTGCAGATCGCGCCGGAGCACTATTACAGGCACTGGCCGGACGGATCGCTCGCCGACGGGGCGGCCTGCGGCAACGAAGTGCGGAGCGAGGCGCCCATGACCCGCCGGCTGATCCTCGATTCGCTCAAGTTCTGGGTGACCGAGTACGGGGTGGACGGGTTCCGTTTCGACCTGATGGCGTTGCTCGACCAGGAAACGATGAAACAGGCCGGCCGGGAACTGCGCGCCCTCAACCCCGACATCCTGCTTTACGGCGAACCGTGGCTGGCGAAGGAGACGCCGCTGCGCAGCCGGACGGACAAAGGCGCGCTGAAACAGGTGCCGGTGGGCGCCTTCAACGACGATTTTCGCAATGCTCTCAAGGGTTTGCCCGACGGCGGGGAACCGGGCTGGATCCAAAACGGGACGCGGGTCGAGGAACTAAAGAAGGCGATGCTGGTGAGCGACTGGTTCGCGTCCCCGGCGCAGTCGATCAATTACATGACGTGTCACGACAACCTTGTCCTGTGGGACAAGCTCGGGCAGTCGATGCCCGGGGCGGGCGAGGATCTGAAGATCGCGACGATGAAGCTCGGTTATCTGGCCCTGTTCACTTCGCAGGGCGTTCCGTTTTTCCACGGCGGCGAAGAGTTCGCCCGCACCAAGGGCGGCCATCACAATTCCTACGAAGCGCCTGATAGCGTGAACCAGGTGGATTGGGAGCGGAAGCGCGAATACTCGGACCTGAACAAGTGGGTTCGCGACCTGATCGCGCTGCGCAAGGCGCACCCGCTCTTCCGGCTGCAGACAACCGCGCAGGTGCGGTCGCGGGTGCAATTCCAGCGCGTCCCGGACGAGCGGGTGCTCATGTATGCCATCAACGGCTCCGGGCTCCCCGGTGAAGAATGGAAACGGGTTTGTGTGATCCTGAACAGCGCCAGCGACGAGGAGATTGAGGTCCGGTTGCCGGCCGGGGAATGGCGGGTGGCCCTCGAACCGACGACGCCGGCCGGGAGCGTTTTCGGGGAACCGGATGGCGCGGCGGCGAAAGCGGCAATCACATCGGAAAGTGGCGCAGCCTCGCGTCGGGTTTCAGGGAAGCTCCTGTTGCCGCGCAAATCGGGCATTGTTCTTTATCAGCGCTGATTTTACCGCGGAGACGCAGAGGACGCAGAGAGGCGGATTTGAGGACACCATTTACGATTCACGACTCACTATTCACGCCCATCGCTCCCCCGGTAGGGCGAGACTCTGTCGAGCCTGGGGGCAGGCGCGGCCCCGCTGAAGAGGACAGGATTAACAGGATGGACAGGATTTCAGGAGAAGGGGGCACATCGCGTGAGGTGTTAGCGACGCGTGCTCCCAGGCTCCGCGGAGCGTCGCCCTACCGAGAGGTCGCTCGCCTACCATTCACGATTCACGATTCACCATTCACGCCCCTCGTGCCCGCCACTAGGCGGCCTCGCCGCGTCGGCGATAGAAATCCGCCAGAGGATAGGTTCGCGCGACCAGGCCGAAGGCGAGCGCGGCGACAAAGGCAAACCCGGCAAAGAAAAACATCTGGAAGGCCGTCAGGCCGAACCCGCTTCCTTCGATGAATCCGACGACCGCATCATTCTTGACCCCGGCGTTCACCACCAGCACCCAAAGGTTGCCGATCGTCACGGAAAGATTCCAGAAAGCCATGATGACGCCTTTCATGGCGAGCGGCGCCTGGCTGTAGGCAAACTCGAGCCCGGTGGCGGAGACGAGCACCTCGCCAAAGGTCAGGATGGCGTAGGGCAGAATCTGCCACCAGATCGAGAGCGGCGTTCCGCCATCGAGCGCCATTTGCATCACGCCGACGGCGATCCACGATACCCCGGAGAAGGCGATCCCGGCGGTCATGCGGCGGAGCGCGGTCATTTCGTAACCGAACCGGCGAAGCGCCGGGTAGAGCACAAGGTTGTTGAAGGGGATCAGGATCATGACCAGGGCGGGATTGATCGCCTGCATTTGCGAAGCCTGGAACCAGCCCGGCATTTCCATCTTCTGGCCCTGCAAGATCCAGGTGGAAGCTTTCTGGTCGAAGAGAGACCAGAACGGGGTGACCAGGGCAAACAGGACCAGGACGCGCAGGACGGCGCGGACGCCATCGATGGCGTCGTCGGGATGCCGGCCGCGGACCGCCTCGAGCTGGAGCCAGATGCCGAGGCCGGCGAAGAGGATCAGGGAGACCAGGGCGAGGCAGGCGGCGATGACGAAACCGAGCTGCGGAATCGAAATCAGGGCAACGACGACGCCGGCAACGCCGAGGGCGGCGAGGACCTGGCCGCGCGTGCCCGAGCGGAGCGCGGACAACGAGACGCGCAGGAAGGAATGCGGGTTGGGCGGGGAGGGCGGCACCATGACGTAGCGTTTGCGCGCGAGCCAGAGGATGAAGGTGGCGATGAACATGAGCGCGCCGGGAATGCCGAAGGCGACGCTCCCCCCGAGGTGCCGCAGGAAAATCGGCATGAGGAAAGAGGCAAAGAGCGAACCGAAATTGATGATCCAATAGAAGGCATCGAAGACCACTTTGGCCCGATGCTTGTTGCTCTGGTCGAACTGATCGCCGACAAAGGCCGCCACACAGGGCTTGATTCCGCCGGAGCCGAGCGCGATCAGGGCCAGCCCGGTAAAGAAACCGGTGCGGTTGTTCTCGAAGATGGCGAGGCAGGCGTGCCCGGCGCAGTAAACCAGGCTGAGCCAGAGGATGGTGTTGTATTTCCCGAAGAAACGGTCGGCCAGCCAGCCGCCGAGAAGCGGGAAAAAGTAAACGCCGATGACAAAGGTGTGAAAGATATCCTTGGCGGCGGTGGCCCGGTCGCCCTCCGGGAGATAGGTGAGAAGCGACGAGACCAGGAAGACGGTCAGGATGTTACGCATCCCATAAAAGCTGAACCGTTCGCACCCTTCGTTCGCGATGATGTAACGGATCTGCGACGGGATCGGCGCCTTCGGGTCGGGCGGAAGGCCGGCGCCGGGTGGAATATTCGGGTCGGCGATCTCTTTCACAGGGGCGAGGGTCGGCAGAAGAGCCGGATCGTGCAACCCGAAACCGCGTTCACGGCGACCGTTTTTCGGCAGCGGGTTCGTGCGGCAGGGTGATATCCAGACCGTCACTGATAAGACGGTAAAGTCCGTGTTCGTGATCGCGGAAAGCATTTACGCGTCCATCCTGATTGCGCTCGCCGTGGTGAATAAAATAGAGGGCGACGTTGTAGGACGGGAAAAGCAGGCTCAAGGCCGCCAACACCGGCAAGAGCCGGCGGCGGATCCACCCGCGGGGATCTTCCAGATGATGGAGACTGGCGACGCAGAGGAGCAGCCCGACGAATCCGAAATTGGCGAAGCGCGTCACATCCCAGGCAACGAAAAGCAGCGGAAGAAACGAGCAGGTGACACCGGCCAGCCCGAGCGCGAGAAACCGGCGTTGCCGGACCATGGCGGCGCCGAGAGCGACCGGCACGGCCAACCAGAAGAATTTGAAACTGGCAAAGATGCCGAAGAGCACGACACCGGGATGGCGCCAGAGATCAGCTATGAACGAATCCTGCCCGATTGTTTGGTGCTGCTCGAAAGGAGTCTGCAGTTTGAATTCATGACTGAGCGCGAAGAAAAAGAGATAAAATCCGACGACGGCCAGGCCCTGCCAGCGTTCGCGTGACGGAAAACAAAAGCAGACCAGCGCGGCCGCCACGACGATGGCGCCGTCAAAGGCGGTCGAGGCAAGGACAATCGAGGCGAGGCGACCTGCGCCGGTCAGGGGCACGACGGCGGGCAGAAGAAGAAAGATGAAAGCGAAGGTCTCCGGGTAACCCGGCCACTCGATTCCCACCATGATCTGTCCGCAGGTGGAGAGTGCGAGGACAGTGAGGGCGCCCCGCCCCCACGCGCCCGCCGGGAGCAGCGCGCCCGCGCTTCGGAGGCGGAGGAAATGAACCTGCAGGCAGAGAAGAAGAAAAACGCTGCCGAGAGACAAGAACCCATACCGGACCAGACCATCAAGCTGCAGCCAGTGCGCCAGGAGCGGCTGCAAAAGACGACGGTAGAAGAGTTCGTTGCTTTCTGTAAACGGATGCAGGCTCATCCGCGCATAGTCGGTTCCGAGGCCATGCTCGATCTGGAGGGCGCCGCCCGCGGACCAGGCAACTGGGAAAATCAGGAGACAAAGAAGAGGAAAAATCAGGGCCGCTGCGCCGAGCGAGAGAGCGATCTCTCTCCGGGAGGAACGCACATGGAGGTAAAGATCGCGCAGGAGGGGAAGAGCGATTCCGAGCAGGGCGATGACACAAACCAGGCCCCGCACGGTGGCCCAGCCTGCCTCCGAGAACAAACCGGCCGAGGCGGCCAGACGCGCAGACGGATGGTGGAGCGCCGCGAAGAGCAAAAGGGCGGCAGCCCAGAAGACGAGACCCGCCCGCCTTCCCTCGGGCAGCTCGGGTAACCGAAGAAACTCGTCCTCGCTGGACAAAATCTTGACGCTACTCATGCGGAGACGAAATCATCCGGGAAAGACAGACCGTCTCGAAATGCCCACTGAAAACTCCGTCGCCAAGCCGAAGCCGTTCACCAACCGGTGGGGCGCCCTTGACCTGATTGTGCCCGTTCATAATGAGGAGAAATCGATCGCGGAATCCTTGCGGGAATTATCGGAGGCGATGGCGAAGCGGGTGGGGGACCAGTATCGCCTGCTGATCTGTGAGGATGGATCAACCGACAAAACCCTGGCCATCGTCAAGCAATTGTCGTCGGAACTTCCGCTGCTGATCATCACCTCGCGCACACGGAAGGGTTATGCGCGGGCGGTGGCGGATGGTCTCCGGGCTTCCACCGCCGGACTCTGCGCGGTGGTGGAAGGCGACGGGCAGACCGACCCGGACAGCCTTGGTCTTCTGCTGGAACGCATCGAGGCAAACGATCTCTGCGTGGGCTGGAGAAATCCGCGGAGCGACAACTTCCTGCGTCGCTTTCTGTCGCGCGCCTACCGCTCCGTTTATCGGATGGTGGTGGGCGTGCCGCTTCTTGATCCCTCCTACGCCTGCATCCTGGTCCGGCGCGAGGCGCTTCTCCGCATCATGGATCACTTCACCTTTCGTCTGCCCGACGGTTTTTTCTGGGAGTTCAACGCCTGGGCGTGCGCGCTCTCGCTGCGCACGGTGGAGGTGCCGGTGTTGCACCGGGCCCGGCGCGACGGGCGCACGCGCGTTTTCCGGTTTCGGCGTCTGCCCGCGATTTCCCTCCGCAACATCGTGGGGCTGATCCGTCTGCGCCGCGACCTCCGGCAAACCAGCGGAGCGCCGCTGGTTGCGTCTTTCCCTGATCCCTCCCAGGCGGAAGGGTGATGAGCCGGAGCCTTCCTTTGGCAACTTTCTGCCATTCCCTATAGTTTGACCTCATGCAGCGGTGGCAAAGAAACTGGCAACGACGTTTTTTGCGCGCCTGGCCGCGCCGACGCCATCTGCGCGGAAGCCGGCTCCATCGACTGGTCGGCGAAGGTCTTTTCCAGCGTGAACTCTGGGCGCTGACGCGTCGGGGCCTGGCGGAAGGCCTCGCGGTCGGCCTTTTCATCGGCTGCACGCCCACGATGGGATTTCAAGTGATCCTCGGGGGACTGGCCGCCTATCTCCTGAAAGTAAACATCCCGGTGACGCTCCTGGCCACGCTGGTAAGCAATCCGCTGAGCGCCCCCATCCTTTACCCGCTCGAGTATCAGCTTGGGGTCTGGATGATCGGCCTGCCGGAAGGGAAGGATCTCGCCGGGTTCACCGGGGCCATGCGCAGCTTCTTTGGTTATGCCCGGCCGCTCTGGGCGGGTTCCCTCGTCTTTGGCCTGGTGTCCGGCGTCCTGGGCTACGGCCTCGGCACGCTGGTCTGGTGGAGCCGGAAGTTTTTTCGGCGCCGGCCGGCGCGCGTCACTGCTGGCGCGGTCCGGCGTCCGGAAGAGGAGCACGCCGGGATTCGCTGAGGAGGCGAGCCCAGCGCGGGCTGTAGGGATGAACGCGGGTGGCGGGCCGGCCCGCCTGCACAAGCGGTCGCCCTTCGTTCGCCCAGGCAAAGATCGAGCCGGACAAATTGCGGACATCGCGGTAACCGGCCTCCAATAAACGCTCCGCGAGGGCCGCGGAGCGGTATCCGACGGAGCAATAGGTCACAATGGGACGGTCCTTCGGCAGATCGAGTGTCGCCGGCCGGGCCTCCGGCGAAACCTGGCGGGCGCCGCGAAGATGGCTGACGGCGAATTCCTCCGCGGTGCGGACATCAAGCAGGAGCGGTTGCGGGCGGCGTTTATCAGCCTGCCACGCGGCCAGCTCCTCCGTGGAAAGCCGGGGCACGCGCGGGAAGTCATGGCGCACTTTCCAGTTTACCAGCGCCCATTCGAGGAAGTTGGCCCGGGCGCTCACCGGAAAGAGCACGCCGAGGGAGAGGAGGAAGGCAAAAAGAACTCGTGTGACCAAGCCAGGACCACGGAAGAACATCGCCCAATGGAGCGCGCCCGCGTCGAATGTCGAAAGAATCTAGTGGTTTTCGGTCGTCGCGGGCGCGGGAAGATCCGAGTTCCACATATCGAGACTGGACTTCCAGGTTCCGTCCGCCTGTTTTTGCCAGACCACGAGGAACTTCCCGTTGTCCTGGACCGGTTTCCCGCCATCCGCCGGAGTGATCGTCACTTCGTAGGTCCCGCTCGTGATCCCCATGTCCCCGGAAGCGGCGACTTCAACCCGTGTCGATTTCCAGCTGATCTTGAAGCCCGGGATGTTGAACATCTCACTCCAGGTTTTTCGGATCGCCTCTTTCGTGGTGGCGGCCGGTGCGTTCGGCGGCATGACCACGGCGTCTTCGGTATAATAGGAAACAACCTTCTCCAGGTCGCCCGAAGCCGCGGCGTCCGACCATTTTGCATTCAATTCTCGCAGGGTCTTTTCGACAGCCACGGTGTCCGCCCCGGCCGCGGGCAGGGCCGCGAGGACGAGGAGAGCGACGATCGAGCCGAATGAGATTGATCGATTTTTCATCAGGCCATTAAACGTTCGGAGAACCGAAAAGGAAAAGAAGAAACGGAAGGGGAACTGTAAATATGCGGCGCAGCCGGTGGAAGCATCTTGCGAGGCGAGGCGGCCAATCGCCCTCATTTTGCCGATTCAGGTGCGTTGAACTTCCGCAAACTTCTCCCACGGGCCGTTCTCCCGGCATTTTTTCTTCTCCTATCCTTCAACCTGGCCGAGGCGCAGGTCGGCGTGGTCGAGATCACCTTTGAGGTGACACTCCCGGCGAACACCCCGCCGGGAGACAACATTTTCATCGCCGGGAATTTCCAGGGATGGGACCCGGGAGCCACCATGCTTTCCCGGGACAGCGCCACGCATGCTTCCGGCACGGTCACGGTCACCCAGGGTTCCGCGATGGAGTTCAAATTTACCCGGGGCGACTGGGGACGGGGCGAGAAGGCGGCGGATTGCAATGAGATCCCGAACCGGCAAGCCACGGCGAACGAGAACAAGACCATTTATTTGACGGTCGCGAACTGGGGCGACATCTGCGTCGCTTTTTACGACACCCGGGCGCAGAAGATCCGGCTGGAAACGACGGTGCTCGGGGTGCCGAAGGAGTTCTACGTTTACACACCGCCGGGCTACGAACAGTCACCCACGCGGCGTTACCCTGTGCTTTATCTCTTCCGCGGGCACGAGAAGGAATGGATCAACAAGTTCGAAGACGGCACCCGCGGGGGGAGGAATGTGATCGACGTTTATGAGACGCTGCTCGCCGCCGGCGACGTCGGCCCGATGCTGCTCGTGTTCCCGGGCATCAGCAGCAACAACAACGCCATTTCCGGCATGCTCACCAACTTCAAGTCGCCGGAGCTGACCTCGGCTCCCGGCATCGGGAACGGCCGCTTTGAGGATTACTTCATCCAGGATGTCATGGGTCATGTGGACGCAAACTTTCGCACGGTGGCGAACCGGCACGGGCGCGGGGTGGACGGGTTCTCCCTGGGTGGATTCATGAGCGCCAAGATCGCCTCCCAGCATCCGGAACTGTTCAAGACCGTCGGGGTTTTCGATGGCACGCATTTCTATGCCGACCTCGACTGCTCGGACGTGGACGGGGTGCGCGATGCCAACACCTTTACCGCGAACGACATGTTCGACCCGGTCTACGGCGAACCGCGGGATACCGCCTTTGCCGCCCTGAACAATGGGCCAACCCTGGTTTGCAACAGCACACCGGGCCTGATGCAGAGCCTGCATTGGTTTGTGCAATACGGGCCGCTCAGCGGCGAACCGCTCAGCTCGAACTATCTGCGTGGCGATCATCTCATGGAAAAACTTACGGCCAAGGGCGTGACCAACGGGATCACGGCGGTCCTGGAAGGCGGCCACAACTGGGCCACGGCGGATGAACACATGCGGCAGACCCTGCCGCTGCACTGGGAGGTGCTGGGGCCGGCCACGGTGATTGATCCGCCGCCGTTGCGCGTGACCGGCATCACCATGCTTTCCAATGGCAACGTGACCGTGGAGGGACTCGGACTTCCGTTTGGGGCGCACACGGTGGAAGCGACCGGCGAAATCACCGGGGAATTTCTGCCCGTGGCCACGATCACGGCGGACAGCAACGGGACACTTCTCTTCGAAGACACCGAAGCGGCCGGCGTCGATGCGCGTTTCTACCGGCTGACCTATCCCTGAACCGGGCGCGCGGCAGCAGCAGGAACATCGCCCGTTCTTTTTGGAGATTGTCTCCATCGGCCTCCCGGTTTATGCCAGCGGGCGGATGTCGCGGAGATCAGCGAAGTTAGATCGCGGCCGGCTCGTTTGTCGGGTGGCGAGGCCACCACGTGTTGAGCGCAGATGGAAGGGCGTCCTCCTTACGGCCTGTTTGCTTTGGATGGCGGTTTCCGCTGCCGTCGGCGCCACCCAGGCCAGCGACGCCGTGAGGATCGCGCCGGTTCCTGCATGGGTTGCCGAAACAAGGGTGGAGAAGAACGCGTGGGAAGTTCAGGATTCGGGCGGGGTCGGCCTTGTCCTGATGGATCGACAATTGCAGGTCGAACCGCGCGAATCATTTCATCGCGAGATCAGGCGCATCACCTCGGAAACCGGGGTCCAGCATGGGGCGGCCTTCAGTGTGACTTTTGATCCGGCTTATCAGGCCGTGGTTTTTCACGAGATTCTGCTTACACGCAACGGCCGCACCGTTTCGAGGCTGGCGCGTGACCAGATTAAACTTTTCCAGCGGGAACGGGAGCTGGAACGGTTCATCTACGACGGTTCTTTCACCGCGCAGTACGACGTCCCTGACGTTCGGGTCGGCGATGCGATTCAGTTTTCCTATACCGTTACGGGGGCCAACCCGGTGAAGGATGGGCGCTGTTCGATCATCTACTGGCTCGATTTTTCCTATCCGGTGGGGCAGAGCTTTCTCCGCATTGTGCACCCGGAGAATCGTTCGGTGGCCGTGCGCTTGCTTCCGGAGACCGTGAAAGCGGCGATTTCCACGCGCAACGGGACCACCGAGATCGTGCACCGGGAACAGGGAGTGGCCGCGCGCCGCTTCGACGGCAATCTGCCCGTCGATTATGATCCCCGCCGCGCCATTCAGATTTCAGAATTTGAGACATGGGCGGAGCTGGCGCGGTGGGGCGCCGGGTTGTTTGCCCGCGGAGAAGGTTCTCTCTCGGCGGAATTGCAGGCCGAGGTCGGCCGATTGCAGCAGCTCGCCGAACCCGAGGCACAGGTGCTGGAAGCGTTGCGCTTCGTCCAGGATGAGGTGCGCTACCTTGGTTTCGAGGCAGGTGAGAATTCGCACCGGCCGACGCCTCCGGCCGAGGTTCTGCGTCGCCGCTTCGGCGACTGCAAGGATAAGACGCTCCTTCTGGCCACGCTCCTGCGAGAGTGCGGAATCGCGGCGGACCCGGCCCTCGTGAGCAACTTTTATCGGAGGACGACCCCCGACTACCTGCCGGCTCCCGAATTTTTCGATCACGTTATCCTGCGTGTGCGCGTAAATGGAAAAACGCGCTGGTTGGACGCGACGCGCTCGAAACAGCGCGGCCCTCTCTCGCAGATTTATGTGCCGGATTTTGGGCATGCCCTGGTGCTGACGGCGGACACGACCTCGTTGACGACTGGTGACGTCTCCGCGCGGCGCGCTGCCCAGGAAAAAGATCGTCAACACTTTCAGGATCGGGGCGCCGGGCGGCACCGCCGAGCTCGATGTCATAACCGAGTATCGTGGCGTGGCGGCCGATCGCCTGCGCGGATCGCTCGCTTCCATCCCTCGGGATGATGTGCAGCGCGATTATCTGAAGTTCTACAGCCGTCGTTTCCCCGGGGCCAAGGTCAGGAAACCGTTTGTCCTTGAGGAACACCCGGGGGCGAACGCGTGCACGGTCAAAGAGGCCTATCTCCTTCCTGATCTGTGGCATCTTAACGAGAAGGAGAAGCAGTATTCGCTCACCCTCATGCCGGACGAGCTCGAGGGGGCGCTCGGCCAGGTTCATTCCTCGTCGCGGGATGATCCTCTGGCGGTGGATCATCCGGTTGATCTGACGGAGGAGATCATCGCGATCATGTTCCAGTCCTGGCATCTGACAGCCAGTTCATCACCGGTGGCCAATGAGTTTTTCCGGTTCACTGAAAGAACTGAGGGGCAGGGAAAACGGCTCCGTTTTGCCTACAGCTACAGGACCCTGACTGACCGGGTGCCAGCGGATAAGATCGCCGACTACAACCGCGCGATCTCCGACATCCGGGATACCCTCGGATATACCCTCGGTTACCGCACGCCCGCGCAGCTCGGACAGTGGTCTGGTCTTGCGAACTTCAACTGGCTCGTCGCGGCGGCGCTGCTGCCCTTTCTGGGTGTCATCACACTTCTCGCGGGCTTTTTCTTCTTCCTGAGCAAACGCGCTTCCCCGTTGCCGCCGCCTCTGGAGCCCGCACTCCAGGGCATTGGCGGTTGGCTGATCCTTCCCCTGCTGGGTTTGATCATCCGGCCTTTTTCCTATCTTTGGGCGATGCTGCAGCTGATCCCATCGGTCTTTGTGAGCAAGACCTGGCGTTCGCTGACGGATGGCGCCTCCCCGCAGTTTGATGCCCAATGGGCTCCGGCTCTTCTCTTCGAACTTTTCTACAATTCGTTCGCTCTTATCCTGACGTTCCTCGTGCTGGCGCTCTTTTTCGCCAGGCGGGCGTGGTGGCCTCGTCTTTTCATCGGCTTACTCATCCTCGATGCGATCGCAATCCTGACCGACCTTATCTTTGCGATGAATCTACCCGTCGATCCGGGAGTGGTGACCGGCGCACGCGCGCTTCTCGTGGGAGCCGTCGTCGGGGCGGCGATCTGGATTCCGTATGTGCTCGTTTCGCGCCGGGTAAAGGCGACATTCCGTTTTTGAGCAGAGATCCGCCCCGTCCCGCCTCGGGGGCGTGTCCACCCGGCACCGACAGAACACGCAGTTTACTTCGCTTCCATATGGTGGACGCCGTCCCATGCTGGCGGCGGATGGTCGGCCAGCGCGGCGCACCGGCTCGCCAGCAGGGCCGACGGTTTATCGCCGAACTCGTCCGCCAGGCGCTGGAACTGACCACGGGCCGTGGCGAATTCGCCCTTCAGGTAGAGCGCAAAGGCGGCTTCGTAACCTGAGCAAATCTCCTCGAAGCGCGCCGGACTGGCCGGGTGCGACAGTTCCGTCAGTTCCACGGGCGCGGTTTTGCCTTTGACCACTACCCGGTCGACCAACCGTCCCGGGCCGCGTTCCGGCAGCGCGGCCAGCAATTCTCCCGTGACGAGAAACATGACCCCGTAAAATTTGGTCAGCGCCTCCACCCGGGCCGCTTCGTTGATGGTGTCGCCCACCAGTCCGTAATCGAGCCGCATGGCGGATCCTTTGTTTCCGCAGAGCACGCTTCCTTTGTGCAGGGCCACGCCGTAGCCGAAAATGTCGCGCACGGCCGGGGCCAGGCCGGCTTTCACCTCCTGCATCGCGCTGATCAACTTGCGCGCGGCGCGCAGGGCGCGCTCCGGAGCGTCGGGTTGTTCCTGCGGCGCGCCCCAATAGCTGAGGAACTGGTCGCCAAGGAAGTGCTCAAGATTGCCTTCCTCGCTCATGATCGCGCCGGTTTGCGCCTCGAAGACACGGTTGAAAAGATCGAACATGCCGCCCGGCCCCAGCGTTTCGGCGAGCGGCGTGGAATTGCGCAGGTCGGTCAGGAGAACCGTGACCTCGGCGGCGCGCGGCTGCATGGAGCCGGGGTTGGAAAGGACTTCCTCCAGGACGCGGGGCGAGAAGTAATAGCTCATGGTCGTCCGGAGCCGGAGCCGTTCCAGGCGTTCATGGATGAAGTCGTGGGTGAGCGCGGCCAGCCCGAGCCCGAGCAGGAGAAGGAGCGGGCTGACGGTGAGGACAAGGAACCCGGCTCCATTGAAAAGAAGCTGGGTGACAAAAACGAAGAGGACCGCCAGGACGAGCATGAGTCCGAGGCGCTTGACCGGCTGGTTGAGTCGCCGGCAAAGCCAGGCCGCGAGCAGCCCGGACCCGGCGATCAGGGCGAAACCCGTGACCCGGGAGGTTTCGCGCAACAGCTCACCCTGCAGGGCCGCCCCGATGATGTTGAGATGAATCTCCGGGCCGACCATGCGCGCGCCCGCGAACGGCGTGGAATGGTCATCATGAAAACTGCGGGCGTCGGTGGGGCCGATCAGGATGATTTTGTCGCGGAAAAACTCACCGTTTCCGTAGTTGCGCTCCCAGGCGCGGGGCGAGAGCACATCGCCGACCGGGTGAGGCCGATAGCCGAGGCCGGGTGGAGCGGTGTAACGGAAACGGTGCAGCGAGAAATCGGACGGGATGCGGTCGGCAAACCCCGCCTGCTGCAGGGCGCGCGCGGCCAGCGAAGCCGTGACCGCCTCCGGCCCGGCTGGGATGACGCTCTGGAGTTGTTCGTTCTCCAGCCGGAAAGCGGCGCGCCGCATGATCTGGTCGGGATCGGGCCAGATGTTGACGAAGCCGACACGCGCATCGAGGGCGGAACTGGCGGCCGCAGACTCGAGGACATCGGGGTGGGGCGGGGTGAAGCGCCAGAACTTGCCGCGATCCGTCTGCACATCGCTAAGGGAACTGCCGATGACGACCCGGCCGGCATGCTTTGCCAGAACTTCACGGAGAGCGGCGTCGCCCGGGCCCGGCCCGGCAAAGACCAGGTCGATGACCACGGTGCGCGCCCCGGCCGCGAGCAGTTTCTCGATCAGGACCGCCCAGACCTGGCGCGACCAGGGGAATTGCCGGCGCAGTTCCTCGAGGACGGGGGCGACGGCGAGTTCGTCCGGGCTGAAATCACTGGCATAACTGGGGCGATCGATCCCGATCAGGACCAGTCGGGGATCGACGGGTGTTTTCCGGCCGAGGCGCAGGCGCCAGTCCTGCACGGACCATTCCGCCTCCTGGAGGGGGGCAAAGCCGGCCCCGTAAAGGAAGAGGAAGAGAGCGGTGAGAACGAGGCAGTAACCTGCCTGGATAAAGGAGCGTTTTGTTTTTGCTTCCACCGAAAGGTTTGATGTGATGGAGTGCGCATGTTGCCTGTTTACAACCCTGCGAGGCAACGACCGTTTTGAAGCGAACCCTTCTAATCATGGCTGCCGGCGCGCTGGCTATCGGCGGTGCAAACGGCGCCGAACCGTTGACCGAGGGCACTTTTACCGAGGTCGTGCGCGACGTGGCGGTGATTGACGCACAGACGCAGCAGGCGGTCTCAGCCTCCCGGAACGGGACCGTGCGCGCGCCCAACCTGGTGCGGACCGGCCCGGCCTCGCGCGCGGAGCTTTCGTCGCCTGACCAGAGTGTGACGCGGATCGGCGCCAACACCGTCTTTTCGTTTGTCCCCTCCGAGCGCGAGCTGCAATTGCAGAAGGGGAGCGTGCTCTTCCATACGCCGTCCGGCAAAGGCGGGTTGAAGGTGGAGACCAGCGGCGCCTCGGCTGCGGTTCTCGGCACCACCATCATTATTGTGGCCACGCCGAACGGCGGGTTCAAGATCATCGTGCTGGAAGGGAAAGCCCGTGTTTTCCTGCCCGGTATGGCGGCGCGCATCGTCGGGGCCGGCCAACTGGCCTTTGTTCTTCCGGGGCAGAAACGACTTGGGCCCGTCCTCACGATCAACCTGGCCAAGCTCGTGGCCGGGGCCAGGCTTGTGCATGGATTCGAAAACGGCCTGCCCTCCATGCCGGCGATTGAGGCGGCCATCGCCCAGCAACAGCAGATGCTCGCGTCCGGCGAGGCAACTGATACCGGCGAGCCCGCAGATACCGCGGCGGGAAAACCGGGCAATAGCGTGGACGATACCCACGAACTGATCGCGCTGAACGTGCGCGGATTTTACGGGACCCCGAAGAAAGACGCGTCCGGCCAGGGGGGATTCATCCAGCCGACGCCTCCCCCGTTTTGAGAACCTGTTTTCTTGTCGGCCTGATTACGTTCGCGGCCGGCGCCGTGCCTTTGTTGGCGCAGGTGCCCACAGCCGCGGAACGGCTCGATGAAATGCGCAACCGGCCCCCGACGACCTCCGGGGCCTCGGAGGAGGAGTCGTCCGTGCCGGAACTTTATCCCGGGGAAACAGGCGACACCGGCAAACAGATCGTCCTGCGCATGGAGCCGCGCCGGAAGTTCTTCGAGGTCTCGGCCACGACCGACTTCTTTTATACCGACAACATGTTCCTCGAGGAAAACGACCCGCGGGAGACATGGGTGTTTACCAGCACGGTGGAAGCGGCCCTGGCTCCCGATCCTTATGACTGGGGACCGGGAAAATTCCTGCCCCGCCTCGGCTACCGCCATCAGTGGTTCGTCTACGGCTTTGAAGGTCTCAAGGACCCGCTGGAACCCGCTCCGCTGCCCCCGCAGATCATGCCACCCCCGCCGGTGACGGAATTTGATTTCAACGCGCAGACTGTTTTCGCCGAGGCGCGTTATCTTTGCGGCAACTGGCTCCTCGAGGCCGGGGTCGACTGGAGCCGGCTGATGGAGTCGGAGGAATACACCGAGTTTTATGTCGATTACGCGCCGTTCTGGGGAGTGCGCCGGCTGATCCCGGTGGATGAATGGCATTCTTTCCAGGTGGGTTACGCCGGCCGTTTTCATTTCGCCGAGCTGCGTTTTCTGCCCGACGTGCCGGAGGACATCACGGAGCGGCTCGATCATGTTTTCAGCGCCGCCTACACCTGGAACTGGAATGATCGGTTGCTGGCGCAGCCTTACTACCGGTTCAAATACACCGATTTCACCCGGAAAAGCGACTGGGAGGATTGTCTGCATTCGACCGGGATCTCGGTGCAATATCTCGTGACCCGCTGGTTGAGCGCGCGGGTGTTTGTCGCCTACGACGCCAAGGAATCGACCAACCCGGGCGTGGACGATTACACGAAGATCGACGCCGGCGGCGGGCTCACGGTGAACCTGCGGTTCTAGGCGCTCGCGCGAGACTCTGCCGAGCCTGGGTTTACCACAGAGGCGCGGAGGGCGCAGAGGAGGCGGATTTACCACAGAGGGCACGGAGGACACGGAGGCAAGCGGATTCGGAAAACTATTCACGATCCACGATTCACCATTCACGCTGCTCGTCCCCCGGTAGGGCGAGACTCTGTCGAGCCTGGTTACCACAGAGACGCAGAGGGCGCAGATCAGGATTTTCGGGGAGGGGAAGACACAGCGCGTGAGGTTTTAGCGGCGCGTGCTCCCAGGCTCCGCGGAGCGTCGCCCTACCGAGAGGTCGCTCGCCTACCATTCACAATTCACTATTCACCATTCACGCCCCTTGGGGGGTCCCTCGCTTCGCTCGGGATGAGCGTCGCGCCGCTACAAGAGCCTGACGCTGGTCACGGCAATCCGGCCGCCGAAACAGACGTCCACGTCCGCGCCCGGGGTCCGGCCGCGATCGGTGTATTCGCCCGCGAAATAAAGGCCGCTCTCCTCCTCGTGCCGATACTTCAGGGGCAGGGGATTCGGGTCGAGCGGGCACCAGACGACTTCCGGATCGGGTGCGTCCCGGTCGAGGTGAGGCAGGTTCACATTATAGAAGAGGCCGGGCTCGCGCGGCCGCGCAAACAGCTCGCGCAGGACCGGACCGATCCAGCGGGCGGCACGCGGCCAGTCGAAACCCATTCCCGCCTTGTGATAGTGCGAAAGCGCGATGCCAGGCCAGCCGTGCAGCACGGCCTCGCGCACCGCCGCCACCGTCCCGGAATAATGCATATCCGCCCCGAGATTGGAGCCATGATTGATCCCGCTGAGCACCCAGGCGGCCTCGGGAACGAGGTGGAGCAGTCCCAGACGGGTGCAATCGGCAGGCGTGCCGTGAATGGCAAACCGCTTCTCGCCCCGCGGTTCGATCCGCACCCCTTCGCGCCAGGTCACGGCATGGCTTACGCCCGACTGCGGCCCGGCCGGCGCCACCACCACAGGATCGCCGAAGGCCGCAGCCGCCTCCTGCAAGGCTTTCAGTCCGGGGGCATCGACGCCGTCGTCGTTGGTCACGAGGAATTGCACGCGCCCAAACTAACAATGCTTTATGTGTTCGCCACCTGAAGTAACGTCACCGGCGCGCCATGAAAGCGAAATACGACGTCGTCATCCTCGGGGCCGGCCATAACGGGCTGGTCGCCGCCAGTTACCTGGCCCAGGCCGGGCTGAGCGTGCTCATGCTGGAAAAGAACGATTATCTCGGCGGCGCGACCGTCTCCCAGCAGATCTTCCCGGACTTCGACGCGCGGCTCTCCCGCTATTCCTACCTCGTCAGTCTTTTCCCGGAGAAAATCATCCGCGACCTGGGCTTAAACCTGGAATTGCGGCGACGGGAAATATCCTCGTTCACCCCGTATCGCCGCAATGGCGCCGAGCGCGCCCTGCTCCTGAGCAACGTCTCGCTCGAGCAAAGCCGGGAATCCGTCGCCGAATTGACCGGCGGAACAAGCGAGTTCGACCAGCTCGGGCGTTTCTATGGCCTGGCGCGCAATTTCGCGGACAAGGTCTGGGACGGGCTTCTCCAGCCGTTGCCCGGGAAGATGGAACTCCGCCGAAAGTTCGAGACCGACGAGGAATCGCGCGAGGCCTGGCGGGCCCTGGCGGAGGAACCGCTCGGAATCGCTTTGGAGCGTCACCTGCAGGATGATCTCCTGCGCGGGATGGTCTTCACCGATGCCAAGATCGGCGTCTTTACGCATCCGCACGATCCCACCCTTCTGCAGAACCGTTGTTTTCTTTACCACCTGATCGGCAATCGCACCGGAGAATGGAAAGTGCCGGTGGGCGGGATGGGCGCCGTCGCGGGGGAACTCGAGCGCGTGGCGCGCGCCTCGGGCGTGGAAATGGAGACAAATATCCGGCTTCTCGCGCTCGATTTGACCGGACCGGAGAAAACGATCGAGTTCGAGGTGGACGGCCGTCCCGGTCAGGTCGGCGCGCGTTTTGTCCTGGTTAATTTTGGGCGCAACATCCTTTCCAGGCTGACGGGCCGGCCGTATCAGCCGGGCGCCTCGGATGAAGGTTCCGTTTTCAAGATCAACATGCTGCTGCAGCGTTTGCCCCGTTTAAAGGCGCAGAAGCATTCTGCGGCCGAAGCTTTCGGCGGCACTTTCCACAGTGACGAGGGCTATGCGCAGATGATCGCCAGTTTCGAACAGGCCACACGCGGCCAACTGCCGGAACGGCCGCCCTGCGAAGTTTACTGTCATACCCTGACCGACTCCTCGATTCTTGGGCCCTCTTTGCGTGACGAGGGTTATCACACCCTGACCCTGTTCGGACTGGATACGCCATGGAGTGTGTTTGCGCATGACAACAAAGCGCTGCGTGAGGAGGCGACCCGCCGTTTCCTTGCCAGTCTCAACCAATGGCTGGAAGAACCGATCGAGGATTGCCTGGCCCGGGCGCGTGACGGCAGTCTCTGCCTGGAAAGCAAAAGCCCGGTGGACATCGAGGACGCCCTCGGGATGTATCACGGCAACATCTTCCACGATGCGCCCAGCTTCCCGTTTGCCGACACGCCCGAGGAGGTCGGGCAATGGGGGGTGGAGACCGAGTGGGAGAATGTCTTTATCTGCGGATCCGCCGCCCGCCGCGGCGGCGCGGTCAGCGGGATTCCCGGCCACAACGCGGCCATGAAACTGCTGGGCGTTCTCGGAAAGCAGTAGCCCCCGGTTACTTCGATTTCATGACCCAGACGCCGTTCCACTCGCCTGCGGGCGGGTTGGCCTTGAGGTACTCGCAGCGGTTGATGTAGGTCTGGCTCAGTTTGTCGCCCGGGTGCAGCGCGAGGACCTCGCGGAACTGGGCGATCGCGCGGTCGAAATCGCCTGCCCGATAGTATTTCAGGCCGCCCCGGAACTGGTTGATCGCCTCGGGCATGCTGGGAAACGTCTCGTCAGAATGAAAATCGAGGATTTCGTGGATGGCGACCGGCTCGGTCTTGCCTTTCACGATCACCAGATCGATCTCGCGTGACCGGTAGGTGCCGCGCAGTTTGCGGTAGGTGTTGTCGCTGCAGAGGATCTGCGCGGAATATTCCTTGCAGGCGCTTTCCAGGCGCGAGGCCAGGTTGACCCCGTCGCCGATGACGGTGTAATCCATCCGCTTGGGCGAACCGATGTTGCCGGAGACGATGGTGTCGGTGTTCAGGCCGATGCCGATCTGGATCGGCTTTTGTCCGCGCCCGGCCCGCTGCCGGTTCAGGCCGTCGAGCTGCCGGATCATGGCAATGGCGGCGCGCATGGCGCGGTCGGGGTCGTCATCGTGCGGCACCGGAATGCCGAACTCGGCCATGATGGCGTCGCCGATGAACTTGTCGAGCATGCCGCCCTCCTCGGCGATGCAGTTGACCATGAGGGAGAAATATTCGTTGAGGAGGGCGACCGTGCCCGGGGCGCCGACCTCCTCGGTGAGGGTGGTAAAGGAGCGGATGTCGGAGAACAAGACCGTCGCCTCGACGCTTTGGCCGCCGAGAATTTCGCCGCCGGCGGCGAGGAGCCGGTCGGCCAGGCCCGGGTCCATGTAGCGCGACATGGTCGATTTCATCCGTTTCTCGCCGCTGATGTCCTCCAGCATGAGCATGGTGCCGAGGCGCTTTTCCTTCAGGCTGATCAGCGGCTGGATGGTGAGGTTCACGTTGACCTTTTCGCCGCCGAACTCGGCCTCGGCGTCCATCAGGACATCGCTTTCATTCGTCTCGGCGACGCGCGCGATGCGATCGTTGATCCACTGGTTGTTGGCGGCGAAAAGGTCGGTGGCCGATTTTCCGATGAGTTCCTCGTCCGTCGCGCGCAGGATGCGGTTGCCGGCGGCGTTGCAGGTATGGATCCGGCCCTCTTCATCCAGCGTGATGACGCCGCTCGACATGCTTTCGAGGATCGACTCGTTGTAGTTCTTCATGTTCTGCACGTCATCGAAGAGATTGGCGTTCTCGAGCGCGATCGAGACCTGTGCGGTGAAGGCCTTCAGGCGCGCCTCATCCTCGTCGGTGAAAGGGCCGCCGGCCCTGTTCAACGCCTGGGTTACGCCAATGACGCGCCCGCTTTTGTTGATCACCGGGACGCAGAGAATGGAACGGGTGAAATATCCGGTCTTTTTGTCAAAGGCCGGGTTGAACCGGAGATCGGCATAGGCGTGCGGGATGTTGACGCTTTTGCCCGACTGGAAAACGGTGCCGGCGATGCCGGCGTGGTCGGGCAGCCGGAGCTGAACGGCGTTCAAGCCTTCGCCCACTTCGGACCAGAGCTCCTTCGTCTTTGGATCGTGCAGGAAGAGAGTGGACCGGTCCGCCTTGAGCATGCGGGTGGCCTCGCTCATGACGCGCCGGAGCAGGAGGGACAGATCGAGCGAGCTGGTGATATCCGCGACCAGGTCGAGGAATTCCATTTCCTGCTGGCGCGTTTTCCGCATCTTTTCCACGAACTGCGAGCTTTGCAGGGCGACCGAGGCCTGCGTGGCCATGGCCTCGAGCAGGTCGAGATCGTCCATGGTGAACTGTTCTTCACGTTTGTTCAGGGCCTGGACCACGCCGATGACGTCGCCGCGCGCCGTCTTGATCGGGGCGCAGAGGATGGAGCGGGTGGTGAAGTTGGTCTGCTCGTCCACGTCCCGGTTGAAGCGGGGATCGGAGTAGGCGTCGGGCACGATCTCGCCGCAGCCCTGCTGGAAGACGGCGCCGGCGATGCCGCTGTTGTTCAGGATGCGGATCTCACGGTGGAACGTTCCCTGCGCCACCCGGGAATAAAGCTCGTTCGTGGCCGCGTCGTTCAGGAAGAGGGTGCCGCGTTCCGCGTTCGTTTCCGCGGTCACAATTTCGACCAGGGTGGCGAGCAACTCGTCGAGGCTGTCGATGGCGGCGACGCGGCGGCTGAGCTGGAGCAGGCGTTCGGTCTGGCGCAGGCGCGACCGGAGCAGGGCCAGCGTCTCGCGCGGCGGCTTTTCCTTCGTCCCGCCGCGGCGGGCGGTTTTTGTCCCGCCCGGGGCGCCGTTACGATCAGCGGCCATGGGTTTCAAGCTGTTGCCGGAGGAGGGCGATGGTTTCCCGCAACTGGCGCGCTTCGTCTGCGGCCCTTTGTTTCACCTGCTCCAGGGCGGTGGCCTGTTCGTGGGCCTGCCGTTCCATCTCGTCGCGCAGGGTGGCGATGGTGGCGTGCAATTGCCGGGCCTCATCTTTCCCGGAGGCCTGGGTCGCCTGCACGGCCTCGCGTTTGGCCAGGTCGAGTTCCTCCATTTGCGCGCGCAAACTCCCGATGGTGGCCTGGAGCTGCTGCGCTTCGCCCCGGCCGGCAGCGCGCGCGGCCTGCACCTCCTCCTGGCGCGCCGCCTGCAAACTCTCCATCTCCTCGCGCAGGGCTGCGATGGTGTTCCTCAAGTGCCGCGTCTCCGTTTGCAGACGGTACGTCTCGGCCGCGGCGTCCTGGTCGATCAGATCGGTCTTCTCCGGCACCCCACAAGTGTCGCGAATAAGGATGGGCGCCCGCAAGAGGGAAGTGGGGGCCGGCTCAGGTCTGAGCCGCCCCCAGCCAGGCCTACTTCATGATGTTTGGCTCGAGCGTTGTAAGCTTCGACCAGGCCGACGCCGGTCGTGTTGCTCGCTCCCTTGACGATGGCGGTGTTAAGTCGGCCGTGCCCGGGGAAGAAGACGAGGGCCGATTCCTTCGGGTCGGTTGGGGCCAGCCCATAAGCGGTGATCGTGGCCGCGTCCGGGGAGTTGGCCCAGTCATCGTTGCTGTCGATGAGCTGCCCGTTGGCATTATAGAGTTCCAACACGGGATCCAGGAGCGGATCAGGCACGCCGTGGGCGGCGAGGGAAGGGCCGATCGCGCGCACCACCACCTCGGCCTGGTTGTTCCCGCGCACAATGATGCCGCCGATCAGCACCTCGTCACCGGTCTGGACATGGGCCCGGGTGGAGATGTTGGCCAGGGTCGAGCCGTTGTGGATTTCCAGGTCGTAGATCTCGACCAGGCCGATCCCGGTAGTGTCGTTCTTTCCGCTCAGGACCGCGGTGTAATTGGCGTTGGCCACAAGTTCCACCAGGATGGCCGCTTCGTTCTGTTCGTCCGGGGCCAGGCCGGTGGCGGTGATCTCATCGGCGTTGGCCGCGTCCTGCCAGTCATCGTTCTCCGCCAGGAGCATGCCGTTGCTGTCGTAGAGCTTGATGACCGGATCATCCAGGTCGCCGGTCATGTCGAGGGACGGACCCAACCCGCGGATGAGCACCGTCTTGTTCGGGATCGGGAAGCCGCGCGGGGCGCGGTCCGGGATCTGGGGCCCGCGGACAATAAAGCCGCCGATGGCCACGTTGTCGCCGGTGCCGACGTCGGCGCGCGAGGAGATTTCGGCGAACTCGCGTTCGCCGTCGCAGAAGTCGCCGATCTGGTTGTTATCGGAATCGGCCTGGTTGGCGTTGGAGACCAGCGGGCAGTTATCCTCGGTGTCATTGACGCCGTCGTTGTCGTCGTCGGGATCGCAGAGGTCGCCCCGGCCATCCTGGTCGTTGTCGGCCTGGTCGGTATTGGCAGTGCCTTCGCAGTTATCGATGTCGTCGCAGACATCGTCGCTGTCGGCATCATTGTTGATGTCGTTGGGGCAGGCGTCGCAGGCGTCACCTAAGCCGTCGGTGTCGCTGTCGAGCTGATCGGGGTTGGAGTCGGTGGGGCAGTTATCAAGGTCGCCGCAGACATCGTCGCTGTCGGCGTCATTGTTGATGTCGTTGGGGCAGGCGTCGCAGGCGTCACCTAAGCCGTCGGTGTCGCTGTCGAGCTGATCGGGGTTGGAGTCGGTCCGGACAGTTGTCAACGTCGTTCGAGATGCCGTCGCCGTCGTCGTCGTCGCCGCCGGGCTGGCCCAGAACGAGATACGCGGCTTCGCTCGGGATGCCGTTGGTGAAGACGGTGACCAGGGCCGGGCCTTCCGGGAAACCGGAGATGGGGGTGGAAGTGAAGCTGGTGTCCGACCAGCCGAGGGTCATATCGACGAGGAGAAAGCGGACCTGCTCGCTGTCGAGCCGGCGCAACTGGACCACGGGGTAATTGGTGGAGGAATCCTGGAAGTTGCCGCCGGAGGCCTGGGAGATGCCCTGGAAGCGGAGACCTGTCAGTTCAAGTTGGCCGTCGGGGAGGACGAAACGGCGAGACGGTGAGAATCTCCGGCTGCCAGGCAGCGCTGAAGCCAAGTCCCACGTCATAAAGCTCCGCGCTGGCGAGAGTGCCGCTGTCCGTCATCGCCGCCGGCGACGAGGACCTTGCCATTGGGCAGGAGGGTGGCCGTGTGAACATACCGCGCGGTGGCGAGGCTGCCGGTGGGGCTCCAGGGGCCGGTGGCCGGGTCATAAAGCTCCGCGCTGGCGAGAGGGCCGCTGCTCCCAAAGCCGCCGGCGACGAGGACCTTGCCATTGGGCAGGAGGGTGGCCGTGTGTATGATGCCGCGCGGTGGCGAGGCTGCCGGTGGGGCTCCAGGAGCCGGTGGCCGGGTCATAAAGCTCCGCGCTGGCGAGAAGGCGAGACTGCTATCAGCGCCGCCGGCGACGAGCGACCTTGCCATTGGGCAGGAGGGTGGCCGTGTGCTGAATACCGCGCGGTGGCGAGGCTGCCGGTGGAGCTCCAGGTGCCGGTGGCCGGGTCATAAAGCTCCGCGCTGGCGAGAACGCCGCTGTTTCCATAGCCGCCGGCGACGAGGACCTTGCCATTGGGCAGGAGGGTGGCCGTGTGATATATCGCGCGTCGGCGAGGTTGCCGGTGGAGCTCCAGGAGCCGGTGGCCGGGTCATAAAGCTCCGCGCTGGCGAGAATGCTGCTGCTGCCAAAGCCGCCGGCGACGAGGACCTTGCCATTGGGCAGGAGGGTGGCCGTGTGAGAAGACCGCGCGGTGGCGAGGTTGCCGGTGGGGCTCCAGGGGCCGGTGGCCGGGTCATAGAGCTCCGCGCTGGCGAGAGCGCTGCTGCCGTCCCATAGCCGCCGGCGACGAGGACCTTGCCATTGGGCAGGAGGGTGGCCGTGTGAACAGTACCGCGCGGTGGCGAGGCTGCCGGTGGGGCTCCAGGAGCCGGTGGCCGGGTCATAAAGCTCCGCGCTGGCGAGGCTGTCGCTGCCACTCATGGCCGCCGGCGACGAGGACCTTGCCATTGGGCAGGAGGGTGGCCGTGTGACGATACCGCGCGGTGGCGAGGTTGCCGGTGGGGCTCCAGGAGCCGGTGGCCGGGTCATAAAGCTCCGCGCTGGCGAGACGGCCGCTGGTCGCTAAGCCGCCGGCGACGAGGACCTTGCCATTGGGCAGGAGGGTGGCCGTGTGATAATTCCGCGCGGTGGCGAGGCTGCCGGTGGAGCTCCAGGTGCCGATGTCCGGGTCATAAAGCTCCGCGCTGGCGAGAACGCCGCTGTCCCACGCCGCCGGCGACGAGGACCTTGCCATTGGGCAGGAGGGTGGCCGTGTGAAGATACCGCGCGGCTGGCGAGGCTGCCGGTGGAGCTCCAGGTGCCGATGTCCGGGTCATAAAGCTCCGCGCTGGCGAGAGGGGTGCAACTGCTCCAACGCCGCCGGCGACGAGGACCTTGCCATTGGGCAGGAGGGTGGCCGTGTGATCATACCGCGCGGTGGCGAGGCTGCCGGTGGAGCTCCAGGTGCCGGTGTCCGGGTCATAAAGCTCCGCGCTGGCGAGAACGCTCTGCTGCCAAAGCCGCCGGCGACGAGGACCTTGCCATTGGGCAGAAGGGTGGCCGTGTGAGAATACCGCGCGGTGGCGAGGTTGCCGGTGGAACTCCAGAGGCCGGTGGCCGGGTCATAAAGCTCCGCGCTGGCGAGACGGCTGCTAGTCCCATCGCCGCCGGCGACGAGGACCTTGCCATTGGGCAGGAGGGTGGCCGTGTGATAATACCGCGCGGTGGCGAGGCTGCCGGTGGAGCTCCAGGAGCCGGTGGCCGGGTCATAAAGCTCCGCGCTGGCGAGAGTGCTGACTGCTGCCAAGAGCCGCCGGCGACGAGGACCTTGCCATTGGGCAGGAGGGTGGCCGTGTGAACATACCGCGCGGTGGCGAGGCTGCCGGTGGGGCTCCAGGAGCCGGTGGCCGGGTCATAAAGCTCCGCGCTGGCGAGAGCGCTGCTGCCAAAGCCGCCGGCGACGAGGACCTTGCCATTGGGCAGGAGGGTGGCCGTGTGAAAATACCGCGCGGTGGCGAGGCTGCCGGTGTCGCCAAAGGTGAAAGGCGAAGCTTCGGCTAGCGGCGCAAAAAACGTTGTCGCCAAAGCCAGCCAAAGGAGGCAGAAGCCAAAGAGGCCGGTGGGAAGAACGTGACGGAGACGGACGAGACAGGGGAGTATTCATGGAGGAGGTGGGGTTAAGCCGGTGGTGGTCCGCCTCGTAACCAGCCGTCCTCCCTCGTGAAGATGACGTCCGGTTCCAGTGCCGACCTGGTGATTAGCGCCAGCGCCGGCGGCGCTGCGCCGGCAAACGCCGGCTGCATCAGCCGGCTCCGGAGGAACGTCGAGACGTCGATGACTCGATCGCCGCGGAGACTGCGGAGACCGAATCTCGGCGTCAAGCGGAAAAACGTATTCTAATTAAAAAATTAATGCCGCGAGTGCCGCGGGACGACGAGCGCGCACCAGAGCATGGATCGCGGGGGCCCAGGTGATCCGCTCTCGCGAAGTGGCAAACGGAAGATCGCGTCAACGACATGGTGTCAGGGACGCGATCGGCGAAAGAACTACAGAATTGCCAGAATCGGCGACAAGAGTGAAAACGCGCCCGCCGTATTAGTCTTGGGAGGGTTGTACCGGGATCGGTTCGCGCAGAGAGCACCGGAGCGCAATCGTGGATCCGATCCCTAGGAAGAAACCTTGACCGTGACGGTGACGAAGTCGCTTTCCCAGTCGAAGCCTGCCTTGGCTGATTTTCGCAAATCCGTTCCGCGCAGAAGCCAGCGACCACTTTTCGGGAGTTGGAAGGTGACAAAACCCTCCGCATCAGTCTCCCGGGTTTCGCCGCCAGTTTCGCCTTCGCGCAGAGCGTTGACCCGAAAACCGGGAAGTGGTTTGCCATTCCTCAAGGCTCGCACCGCAAACGATGCGCCGGGGGTCAGGCGGGTGGGATCCTGCGTGGGGACCAGCTCCAGGGCAAGGCCCGCCGGCTCTTTCCACGAAGAATCATCGGCGTCGCCGACCCTGATGAACGTGGTCGCATGTTTGGTGTAGGATTCGCGGAAGCTCTTCGCCTTCATGGCTTCTGCGCGTGTTTCCGCGGAGACACTGATCTCCTCGAGATATTCCTTCACCTGGGCCGGGGTGAGCTCGATCGAGCGCGCGGGCGACTCGAGCCAGACCAGCGCGATCCCGGGCTTGGCGGCCGCTCCGCGAAATTTCATTGATTGCTTTCCCGGTGGCGAATCCTTCAGTCGAAATGTCTGCCCGGCGAGGCGGACCTGGACAAGGCGTTCCTTGTTGGGTTTGGGTGCGGAATCGAGCGCGGGAAACGCCATGCCGCTGGTCAGCTCAACCGTAATGGTCTGGCCTGGGGCGAGGGCGAACTTCGCCGGCATCAGCCAGGTGTCGTGCCCGTAAAGCAGACTCGCGCCGCCCAAAAACGCGAGGCAAATGAAAATCGCGCGCTTGTTCACGGCGCCAGCGCTTCGGCGGGATATTGGGCTTTCACCAGCTTGAGCGCGGCCTGGAGCTTCCGGAATTGCACTCGCGTCATCGGCATGTCGCTCTTGTCGGCGGCGTGATGGACGCTGTCCGCCAGGCGAAGGGCCTGGGCCAGGGCCGAACTGAGGCGGGTGGCCTTCTCTCCGGTGACCATGGGGCTGTTCTTCTCGAGGTAACGCAGTCCCGACGAAACCTTCGCTTCCAGGTCATGGATGGCCTGGTACTGTTTGGCTTCAATCGCCGCCTCGATAGCGCGCATGTTCTCCTCCACGACCTTCCAGGCGGCACCCGTCCCGGCGTGATCTTCCGCCGGTGCGGCATGGGAATGTTCATCTCCGTCGTCGTGGGCAAAAACAGGAATCACCCCAAGGAAGAGGGCGAGGAGGCAAAGGCGCACGGATCTCATAGGTCAGCGTAGAGCGAAATCGCATTACAAGCCAGTCCCCGGGGGCGATTTCTCCACGCATTCGGACCGGCAGGTGCGAACTTTCTGGCGTATGCGTGCCATCTGGAAAGGGAGTATCAGCTTTGGTCTCGTCAACATCCCGATCGCGCTCTATTCGGCCACGCGGCGGGAGGAACTGAAGTTCCGGCTGTTGCGGGAGTCCGACCTGAGCCCGGTCAATTACAAACGGGTGGCGGAGAAGGATGGCAAGGAGGTGCCCTGGGGAAAGATCGTTAAAGGCTACGAATACGAGAAGGGGAAATTCGTGGTCCTGAACGAGAAGGATTTCCAACGAGTCGACCTCGAGGCCACCCAGACCGTCGACATCCAGGACTTCGTGGATGTGGAGGAGATCGACCCGATGTTTTTCTACAAGCCTTACTACCTGGAGCCGCAGAAAGGCGGCGACAAAGCCTACTCCCTCCTGCGCAAGGCGCTGGAGGAGTCAGGCAAAGTGGGCATTGCCAAGGTGGTGATCAAGACGCGGCAATACCTGGCCGGGGTCAAGGCCAAGGACGAAGTGCTCGTGCTCGAGCTGATGCATTTTGCCGATGAATTGGCGGCGACGGACAAGCTGAAGGTGCCGCAGAAGATCACGCCCGGGAAAAAAGAGGTGGAGATGGCGCAGGCGCTGATCAAGAGCATGACGGCAAAGTGGGACCCGGAGAAGTACACCGACGATTACAAGGAAGCGCTCATGGAGGTGATTGAGGAGAAGGTGGAATCGGGCGGAAAGGAGCTCGAGGAGAAGCCGAAGAAGAAGGAGCCCTCGTCGAAGGTGATCGACCTGGTGGCGGTCCTGCAGCAAAGCCTGGAGCAATCGAAAGGCGGCAAGAAAACGAAGGGCAGGAAGAAGAGCGCGAAGACGCAGAAGAAGGCGGCCTGAGGCGGGGGAGATTTACCACAGAGACGCAGAGGACACAGAGAAGGCGGATTTACCACAGAGAGCACGGAGGGCACAGAGGAAAGCGGATTCGGGACCATTCACCATCCACGACTCACCATTCACGCCCATCGTCCCTCCCCGGTGGGGCGAGACTCTGTCGAGCCTGGATCACCACAGAGACGCAGAGGACGCAGGAGGATCAGGATTCTCGAGGGAAGGGAGATAGCCTGCGTCCGACTGTTCGCGGCGCGTGCTCCCAGGCTCCGCGGAGCGTCGCCCTACCGGGGGAGGCAACGCCGCGCACTATTCACGATTCACCATTTACTATTCACGCCCCTCGTTCCTCCCACGCGGTGAGGAAAGCGTCGATTAGTTCCGGCAGTTCATCGCTGTAGCCGCCTTCAAGGATAGCTGCGGCTGGCACCCCGGATTCTTTTAACCATTCGCCACACTGGGCGAAGTCCTCCTTCTCGAGGGTCATTTCCGTGATCGGGTCGTTTATGTAGGCGTCGAACCCGGCCGAGACCAGGAGCAGGTCCACCTTCGCTTCGAGCAGACAATCCAGCCCTCGCCGAATCTCGGTCATGTGCCGGAGAGCGGGCGGTTCCGGGCTGCACGGGATAGTTATAAATGTTTCCGGATGATTCGGTCCCGGTGCCCGGGTAACCCGGATACTGATGAATGGAAGCAAAGACAATCTGCGGGTGCCCGGCCACGATGGCTTCGGTGCCATTGCCGTGGTGCGCGTCGAAATCCCAGATCCCGACGCGCCGGACGCCGTGCGCGACAGCTTCAAGCGCGGCGATGGCGATGTGGCTGAAAAAACAAAACCCCATGGCCTGGTCGCGTGTCGCGTGGTGTCCGGGCGGGCGCATGAGACTGAAAGCCTGGCCCCCCTCCATCGCGACGTGCGCGGCGGCGACGGCTGCTCCGGCCGCGCGGGCTGCGTGCTCGTAAACGCCGGCGTAGGCAGGTGAGTCGGCGTCGAAATCTTCGCGGGCGGCCCGGATCGTCTCCAGGTGTCCGGGTGTGTGCGCGCGCAAAAGCATCTCTTCGCTCGCAGCCTCCGGCTGGCGCCATTCCCACTCCGGGTGCCTTTGTTTGAGCACGGGAACGGTGCGAGCAATCCGGGCCGGTCGCTCGGGATGCCCGGGACGGGCAAACTCCGTTGAACGAGGGTCGTGAAGAATAATCATGGGCGCAGGTCGGCCCTCTGACCTTAAAAAAGGCCGGGGCGCGCGCAACGAACGATTGTCTCCGGCGGCACCCCGCGTTATCTGGCAGGGCAATGTCAGCCCGGCGCAAACAACCGCGACAGCCTGCGGGAAAACCGCTGATCGCCGCCGATGCCGCCGCGGGTCGGCCAATAATGGCGTGGCTGGTTTGCCTGATCCTGGCGGTCATGACCTGGGCCGTCTTTGGCCAGACGCTCCGGCACGATTTTGTCGACTACGACGATCGCGACTACGTGCTGGAGAATGACGTGGTGAAACGGGGCCTGACGGCGGAAGGTTTTCGTTACGCCTTCGCCCGGGTGCACGCCGGCAACTGGCATCCGCTCACCACCTTGTCGCACATGGCCGACGTGGAGTGGCACGGGTTGAAACCGGGCGGCCACCACCTGACGAATGTGGTCCTGCACGGCGGCGCGGTTCTCCTGCTCTTTGTCGCTTTGCGCCGGATGACGGGGTCCATCTGGCGCAGCGCGCTTGTTGCGGCGATTTTTGCGATTCATCCGCTCCGCGCGGAATCGGTGGCCTGGATTGCCGAGCGGAAGGATGTCCTCAGCGGCTTCTTCTTCGTGGCCACCCTCGTGGCTTACTCGTGGTACGCCAGCCGCGTGCAATCGCACTGGCGCTACCTCACTGTGATCATCCTGGCCGTCGCCGGCATGATGTCGAAACCGATGCTGGTGACCCTGCCGTTCGTGCTTCTTTTGCTGGATGTGTGGCCCCTGCGCCGGTTCCCGACGGGGGCCTCGGGCCATTGGACTGCACTGTGGCCCCTGGTGCGCGAGAAGATCCCGCTCTTCCTGCTTTCGGCTGGATCAAGCGCCGTGACCGTTTTCGCGCAGGAGACAGCCGTAGTGCCGCTGCAGGATCTGCCGACCGGCATGCGGATGGCCAACGCCGTGGTGAGCTATTGCGTTTATTTGATCAAACTGGTCTGGCCGATGGGCTTGGCCCCCTTTTACCCGCACCAGCACGAAACGATTCCCGTCTGGCAGATCGCGGGGGGATTGCTGTGGCTCGGCGGGGTAACCACCGCCGTGGTCTGGCAATGGCGTCGGCGGCCTTATCTGCTCGTGGGCTGGTTCTGGTATCTGGGCATGCTTTTCCCCGTGATCGGGATCATGCAGGTGGGCATGCAGGCCCGGGCGGACCGTTACACCTATCTGCCGGTCATCGGGGTGGTCTTTGCCCTGGTCTGGCTTCTGCGTGAACTGATCGGGGAGCGACGGGTTCTGAAGATCGTCCGCAGGCCTGGGTGCGCTTGTCGTTGTCGCGCTCCTGGCGCTGGCCGCCTCACGCCAGGTTTCGTTCTGGAAAAACTCTGAAATCCTCTGGCGACACGCCTTGACGATCAACAACGACAGCCCGGTGGCGCACAACGCACTCGCTTTCACCCTGATGAAAAGCAACCGGGAGACGGAAGCGGTTGGTCACCTGGAGCAGGCCATGCGTCTGCAGCCGGGGTCCGTCGAGGTCGGGGCGAATTTGGGAGTGGCCCTGACGAAGATCGGCCGGACCGGCGAAGGGATCGCCTTGTTGCGTAAAGTCGCGCAAGCGATGGGCGACGATCCAAAAGGCCACGGCTATCTCGGGACCGCCTTGGTGCGCGCGGGCCGGTTCGAGGAAGGCGCGGCCGCGTTCCGGCAGGCCCTGTTGAAGCAACCCGGCAATGCCACCACCCATTTCAAACTTGGAGAGGCGCTGGCTTCCGGTGGGCAAAGGGAGGAAGCGCTGGAGGCCTTTCGCGAATCTGTCCGGCAGGACCCAAAGGTTCCTGAGACCCGTCTCGCTCTTGGCAATACGCTGGTGGAACTCGGACGCGTGCAGGAGGCGATCCCGCACTTCGAGAGCGCTCTGGAGATCGCCCCGAAACTGGTCGACGCCCACTTCAATCTCGGGATTGCCCTGATCATGACCCAGCGATTTTCCGAGGCGGTCGAACATTGGCGGAAGGCCTACGAGCTGGCGCCGGAGCTTCCGGGTTTGCGACAAAACCTTGCCTGGATTCTGGCGACCCATCCGGACCCAGCGGTTCGAAACGGGGAGGAAAGTGTCGCGCTCGGTCGCGCCCTGATTGCGGCCGCTCCGCAGGATGCGATGGCGCGACGCACTTATGCGGCCGGCCTGGCGGAGGTGGGACGGTTCGAAGAGGCCGGGGCCGTGGCGAGCCAGGGGTTGGAGATGGCGCGGGCAGGCGCGAACAGCGGCCTGGCGGCTGCCTTGGAGGCGGACCTGGCGAGTTATCAACGGCAGCAACCGGTGCGCGACCAGAGTTTGGGGTCGGCACGGTGAAGCGCGGGGAAACGCGAGACTCAGTCGAGCTTGGATTTACCACAGAGACGCAGAGGGCGCAGAGGACAGCTGGAGCCGGTAGGGCGAGACTCTGTCGAGCCTGGGAGCACGCGCTGCCAATGGAGGGACCTGCTTCCGCAGGTCCGAGGACGAGCGGAAGCTCGTCCCTCCGTCTTTTCTAGGACAGGATTAACAGGAGGGACAGGATTGTGTTCGCAAAATCACGCGTCAAAGAGCTGGCCGCGCGTGCTCCCAGGCTCCGCGGAGCGTCGCCCTACCGAAGAAGCCAACTCGGCACGCCATTCACACTATTCTCTTCTCCACGGTAGGGCGAGACTCTGTCGAGCCTGGGAGCACGCGCCGCCACCATATTCGACACAGAGCAGAAAGAATGGTGCGCGCTACAGGGTTCGAACCTGTGACTTCTTGCGTGTGAAGCAAGCGCTCTACCACTGAGCTAAGCGCGCGCGCGAGCCGACTAAGTTATGGCGAATGCGCGGCCGTGCCACCGGAAAAACGCGCCCCTTGTCACCGTCCCCGCGCGACCGTATCTAGGAGGATGTCCGAACATAAAGTCACTCTGAAATGGGAGCGCGGCGATGAGGAGTTTTCCTACCAGAAATATCCGCGCGACCACCAATGGACCTTTGACGGCGGCCACAGCATGACCGCGACGGCTGCGCCGGCCTACCTGGGGAACCCGGCGAACGTGGACCCGGAGGAAGCCTTTGTGGCTTCGCTCTCGAGTTGCCACATGCTCACCTTCCTCGCCATCGCCTGTAAACAGAAGTTCGTGCTCGATTCCTACGAGGACGAGGCGGTCGGCCACATGGAGAAAAACGCGGACGGCAAAATGGCCATCACCCGCGTGGTTTTGCGCCCGAAAATCAAATGGTCGGGCGAGAAAACCCCGAGCGACGACGAACTGCAGAAGATCCATCACGCCGCGCACGACAACTGTTTCATCGCCAACTCGGTCAAGACCGAGGTCACGGTGGAATAAGGCGCGTTTAGAAAACGCTGATTTCGTAGAAGCGCTGTGCCGCCGGGAAGGGAGCGGTCAGGGTGCCGTCGTCCGTCCAGTGAATGATGCTGCCGTCGCCGATGTGGACCGGGCTGAGCGTCAGCCAGGCCGGCGCGTCGAGTGACGCCTTCCAGCCGACGCGATAGCTGATTCCCTCCACGCCCGGCCAGGAAAGCATGAACCCGCCGGCGGCGGGAGCAACCGCGGTGACGGAGAAACGACTCGCCTCATCGTGCGGATCGGTTCCCCCGTGATATTCGGCGCGATTGCTCGCGCCATCGCCGTCGTCATCCGCGTCGTCCTCGATCACGCCATGGAACTGCTTCCAGGAATCGGTCACACCGTGCGGGGAAACGCCGGCGCCGAACCGGACCTCACTGTTCCCGCCCGCGTGCCCAAATTTGATAAAGAGGCAGGCGGCGGCGGGGTCGTGCCACCATCCCGACGCGCTGCTCTCCCATTCGGCCAGGGTGGCACGCGCGGCCAAACGAATGCCGTTGCGCTCAACCCCGGCCGGGGCGGTGGCCGCCATGACCTTGAACGAAACCGGACGCGCGCTGGAATCCAGGGCAAGCCGGGTGATCCCCCCGCTGACGCTACGCTGCGCCACCGTGCCGTCATACAGGGTGAAGCTGCCGCCGGTGCCGGGTGAAACGAGGAACCGCAGGCCGGCCGTGGGCGTGGTGATCGCGGGATTGTTGACGTAATTCGCGTCGGCCAAAGTCTGCGGGACATCTTCCAGCAACGGGACAATGGCGTCGCCCCGGAGAAAAAGAGGGAACCGGGCCGGGTCCGCATCGGTCCACGCAACCGTCTGGGCTCCGGCGTGTGCGGCGTGCGTCCAGTAGTCATACCATGTCCCGGCCGGGAGATAGACCATGCGGGTGGTGCTGTTGGCCGTGTTCATCGGCGCCACGAGCAGTTCATTCCCCAAAAGGTAGGTGTGCCGGATGGGATGAGTGTTCGGATCCGCCTGATGCAGGAGCACGAGGGGACGGATCATTGGCAGTCCGGTCTGGCTCGCTTCCTCTGCGTAAGTGTACAGATACGGGAAGAGCTGGGTGTGGAAGCGTGCCCAGAAGACGTAGTTGGCCAATGCGGTCGCGCCGTAGCCCCACGGATACTGGCGAAGATTCCCCGGGTCGACCTGTCGATGAAGCTGCATGATCGGCGTGAGCGCGCCGAACTGCGTCCAGCGCATGAAAAGATCGGCTGTGTTCGTCTCGAAATTACTGTTCTGGTAGCCGCCGATGTCGTGACTCCAGAGCGAAAACCCGCTCAGGGCCGCGCTTAGTCCCGCGACGATGACGCTTTGCAGCCCGTTGCCGGCGCCAAAGTTCGGCTCGTTGTCACCCGCCCAGCCGACCGGGAAACGCTGGGTGCCGCTGAAACCGCTGCGGGCGAAAAGCACGCCGGCAGGCCCGAGCACGCTCGCCACCGTTTCATGGTAGCCGAGGCAGTAGCCGTTGCGCATCTCGACCCCGGTGCGGCCGTCGAAATAGGAGGCGTGCAGGGGAATGTAGGTCTGGGAACCGTTGCTCGTTTCGCCGTCATCGGTCTTGAATCCGCCGATGGCCGGCTCGAGCGAGGCCCCGGCCGTGGTCACCTTGCTGCCGTCGACGAGCGCCTCGAGCTGCCCCTTCAACCAGTCGCGGGCGCCGGGATTGGTGAAATCAACCGGGCTGCCGCTCCCTTTCCACCAGGGAACCACCAGCGGCGGTCCGCCCGGGGAGCTGCGCACGAAATAATTGTTCGCCTGGCCTTCGGCGTAATTCGGCGAGGTCCCGGTGTTTTGCCCGGGCACGCCCTCGTTGTTCGAGGAGGTGTTGACGAACGGCGTCATCCAGCAAACCACCTTAAGACCGCTGCGCTGGAGAAAAGTCATCATCTCTCCGATGGAAGCGAAGCCGGGATAAGTGACGCCTTCGTAGGTGCCGGCGGTGGCCCACTGCGTCGTGTTCCAGAGGAAATCGTTGTAGGAAAATTCCCAGGGCGAATCAAAAACGATCACGCTCGAGGGGATGCCGTGCTCGAGGAACTTCGTCACCGCGTAGCGCACCTCGCCGCCGGTGCGCCAGATATCGGAGGAAATCCACGGACCAAAGGCCCACGGAGGGGGAAGCGGCGGGCGTCCCGTGTAACCGGTGTAACGACTGAGCACATCCCGCAGATCAGGCCCGGCCACGACGTGGAACTTGAGCGAGCGAAAGAGATTCTGGACCACGTAACGGTCGGGCGCGCCGTGGCGCATGTCGAAATAGCTCTCCGCGGTGGAATCAAGATGGAACCCGTAACCCCGGCTGCTCAGAGAACCATGGCACCGGCTTGTAGGATTGGTCGCCCTTTGTGCCCGGCGGATCCCAGGTCAGCATCCGGACCCGGTTTCCCGTCTGGTTCACCGCGTTGAATTTTTCCCCGAACCCAAAAAACTGCTCGGTGGCGTCGGAACCGGCCGTGACCAGGGTCTCAGAAGGAACAAGGCCATTCCAATCGACCACCTCAAAGGTCAGGACACCGCCGGTGTTCAGGGTGAGCCGGGTGGTGACGGTGGTGCCGCCGAGGGTCTGGACCAGTTCGAGGCCATCGGGAATGGGAATGGAGGAAACAACGGGGCCAAGGCTGTAAAGGCGGTCGGCGATCCGGGCCGACGGCGGCGCAAAAGTGATGGCATTGGCGAGAGGCGTACCGTTCAGGTCGGGCTGGAGCAGGACGATGTGTCCGGAACCGGTGTGGATGCGGCCGGCAAAAGCGCCGCTCGTGATCTCGAGATGGTCGCCTGAGGGTTGCAGAGGCCAGGGGACAGTGAAAACAAACGGGCTGGCGCGCGCGACTTCCTCCAGCTCGCTTGTCTGCGAGAGGGAATCGCTCCCGTGCAGGAACGTGGGCAGATGATCGGAGAACGGAACCCGGAGATAATATTGAATGGTATCGCCGGGGTTGAGGGCGGCGGCCGGGATCACCCCGCCGTAATACTTGTTGTTGCCGGCCTGGCTGTGAAAGGTCATGGCCGCGGACGACCAGGCCGAGTCGGTGATCTTTTTGTAAAAGACGGTGCTGCCGGTCTGCGTCTGGTTGCCGGGATCACCGGCCCCCTGGAACTGGCTGCCGTTATAGATCGTAACCCCGGCGCCGGCCCCCGGCGTGAAGGGCGAGCGCATGGTGGCGCCGCCCGGTTCGGCGCTGGAGGGAATGTGCCAGGCGTTGCCGGTGTGCGCATGGAATGCCGCGTTCGTCGTCAGGATGATCCGGTCGATGCGCAGGCCATCTTCCCGCATCCAGAGATTGACCGTGTGGGTGCCGGCCGAGGGCACGGTGATCGATCCGCCGGCGGCGCCACCCTGCAGGGTGTTGCTCCACTGCCAGGCGTCATACTGCGAAAGGGTGAAAGCTGCGCTGCCCGCTCCATTCAGGCCCACGTGCGCCGAATCGTCGTTGCCGGTCGCGGCGTGTCCGCGCAGCCAGACATAACGCACTCCGCTGCCCTGGAACGTGACCGCGAACTGGAGCTCGGGACTGGTGGCGCCCGCGGCGAGGTTGGCGGTGTTGTTGGGCAGGCTTTCCATGTAGCCGCTCCCGGAGAAGCCCGGGACGCTTTGCCCATGGGTCCAGTCATGTCCCGAGCGGGGCGAATTGTTCACCGAAAAATTCTCCGCCTCGAGCACGACCACGCCGTTGCTTTCGACGACCTGGGCAGAAAGAGGCAGGGACGCCGCGAGCAGGCAGAGGGCTGGGAGCAGGACCCGCTTCATCAAGGGCGGGGATGGTATCACCCTCGCGGAAGAGGAGCGATGGAAAAGGAAAGGGATTGCCAAAGGAAGCGGGAGGTCGCAGTTGTAGGCCCATGGCAGCCACCGCCGAAACCCAGCGCATGGAAAAGATCGTCAGCCTGTGCAAACGGCGCGGGTTCATTTTCCAGTCGAGCGAGATCTACGGGGGCTTGAATGGGAGCTGGGACTACGGCCCGCTCGGGGTGGAGCTGAAAAGGAACCTGAAGGATTACTGGTGGCGCGTGATGGTGCGCGAACGCGAGGACGTGGTCGGGCTCGACGGCTCCATCCTCATGAACCGCGCGGTCTGGAAGGCGAGCGGTCACGAGGAAACCTTCAGTGACCCGATGGTCGATTGTCGCACCTGCAAGGCGCGGCTGCGGGCCGACCAGCTCCCGGAGAAAAACGGCGAGAAACAATGTTCGAACTGCGGTGGCAAGGACCTGACCCCGCCGCGCGCCTTCAACCTCATGTTCAAGACCTACGTCGGCGCGACCGAGGACGAATCGAGCGTGACTTATCTTCGCCCGGAGACGGCGCAGGCCATCTTTGTCCAGTTCAAGAACGTGCTTGATACCTCGCGGCAGAGATTGCCCTTCGGCATCGCGCAGATCGGGAAAGCGTTCCGGAACGAGATCAACCCGCGCAATTTCACCTTTCGCTCGCGCGAGTTCGAGCAGATGGAGCTGGAATATTTCTGCCGGCCGGAGCAGGGGCTGGCGCTGCTGGATTACTGGAAGGAGGAACGGCTGAAGTTCTACGAGAACATCGGGCTGCGCCGCGACCAGTTGCATGTCCTCACCGTGCCCGAGGCCGACCGCGCCTTTTATTCCCAGGGGACTTACGACATCGAGTTCGATTTTCCCTTTGGCCGACAGGAACTCGAGGGCGTGGCCTACCGGACCGATTACGACCTGAAACAGCACCAGACCGCCAGCGGCAAACCGCTCGAGTATTTCGACGACGAAGCCAAGGAGCGGTTCATTCCGCACGTGGTCGAACCGAGCGCTGGGGTGGACCGGACGGTGCTCGCGCTGATCTGCAGCGCTTACGATGAGGAAACGGTGACCGATGACAAAGGGAAGGCGGAAACGCGCATCGTGCTCCGGTTCCATCCGCGAATGGCGCCGATCAAGGTGGCGGTTTTCCCTTGCTGAAGAACAAGGAGGAGCTGGTCCGGAAGGCGCGGGAAGTTTACGATGCGCTCAAGGGCGAGATGGCGGCGTTTTACGATGAAGGCGGCGCGATTGGGCGGCGTTACCGGCGCCAGGACGAGGCCGGCACGCCGTTCGGCATCACGATCGATTTCGAGACCCTGGGTGAGCGAGGGGACGAGCTGCGCGACACCGTCACCCTGCGCCATCGCGACAGCATGAAGCAGGAGCGGATCAGCATCGCCGAATTGCCGGGGCGTCTCCGCGACGCGATTCGGTAGCTGATGCACGCAGCGGAGTTCAGGGAAGCCTGCCTGCGTCTTGCCCGGCACGGAAGAGACGCTGCCCTTCGGACCGGACGTTCTGGTCTACAAGGTGGGTGGGAAGATGTTTGCCCTCATGGCCCCGGACGAGGTCCCGGTGACCGTAAACCTGAAATGTGATCCGGATCAGGCGCTCGCCCTGCGCGACCGCTATGAAGATGTGCGGCCCGGTTATCACATGAACAAACGGCACTGGAACACGGTCGTCCTCGGCGGCGGCGTGCCCGACGCAGAACTGCGGCGAATGCTTGAACATTCGTATGAACTGGTCGTGGCCAGCCTGCCGCGGGCGCGGCGGGAGACATTGAGCAGCCGGTCGGCGGCTGCCGCCGCCCGCCCCCGCCGCACGCCACGGAAGAATGAGTGGCCGGGTAGTCGGGCCGGCAGGGGCCAACCGCCCTAAAAAGCGTTCCGTAGGGATTGGCGCGGGCGAAGACCGTCGTCCATCCAGTGCGCCGCCGGCCTTTCAGGAAAAGGGGCGGTCTGGCTTGACCCGCCATGCGCTCCGGTGAACATCGTTCTATGCGCGGCCAGACATTGTGGGAAGGACGATGGATTTTTGCCGTCCTCGTCGTGCTCACGGTGGTGAGCTGGTTTTTGCTGCCGTGGCTGGCGTTGCTCTGGCTCGCCCTGATCCTCTACACGCTCGCTTTTTTTCGCGACCCGGAACGGATCGCCCCGCCTGACCCGGACGTGGTCGTGGCCGCGGCCGACGGCGTGGTGGCCGACATCGCGGAGCTGGAGGAACCGGAAGTTCTGAAGGCGAAGACGCGCCGGGTCGGGATTTTCCTCTCGGTTTTCGACGTGCACACCAACCGCGCGCCGGTGGAAGGCCGGGTGGTGTATCGGCAGCATCGCCGGGGGCTTTGTCTCGATGCGCGCAGCCTGGACTGCTCGGAAAAGAACGAGGCCATGACCTGGGCGTTCGAGAATCCGCGGGTGACGATCGTGGTGCGCCAGCTGACGGGCGCGATTGCCCGGCGGATCGTGGGCTGGTCCCGGGTGGGCGATGAGCTGGCGCGGGGGGAACGTTTCGGAATGATTCGTTTTGGCTCGCGCACGGAAGTTTATTTGCCGCTGGACGCCACCGTGACGGTGAAAAAAGGCGACCGGGTGGTCGGCGGCCTGACGGTGATTGCGCGTTTGCCCCGGGCCTGATGAGCGACAACAACCCGAAAATCTACCTGCTGCCGAACCTGATGACGGCGGGGAACCTGTTTTGCGGGTTCGCAGCCACGCTCAAGATTGTGCAGGGCGCTCTCCTGCAATCGTCCGATCCCGACGCGGCCGCGATCCTTTTCCACACGGCCATCTGGTATATCCTCGGCGCCTGCATCTTTGACCTGCTGGACGGCCGGTTGGCGCGTTTGGGCGGGCAGGACAGCGCCTTTGGGCGCGAATTCGATTCGCTGGCCGACATTGTCTCGTTCGGGGTGGCGCCGGCGCTCCTGGTTTACCGGATCGTCCTGCTCGAGTTCCCGCGGGCCGGCTGGGTGGTGGCCTTCATTTATCTTCTTTGCGGCGCGCTGCGCCTCTCCCGTTTCAATGTCATCGCCGCCAGTGGCGGGCCGGCCTCGGCCGACAAGAACTTCCGCGGCTTCCCGATCCCGGCGGCGGCCGGAGTGATTGCCTCGCTGACCCTGTTTCTGCTTTGGTGGCTGGGGGAACGCGAGCACGAGATCGGGCGCTGGAAATGGGTTCTGCCTCCGCTGCTTCTCTTCCTTTCCTTCATGATGTTCAGCGGGTTCAAGTATCCCAGCTTCAAGGGGCTGGGCTGGCGGTCCACCCGTTCGGTCCCGCGTTTCCTTGCCATCATCGTCATCGTCGTGGCGACGGTCATGAACTACGAGTGGATGCCGGCCGTCCTCTTCATCTCCTACCTTCTCTACGGCTTCGTCCGGCCCTTTATCTCGAAATCGTGGCAGCGCGAGATCGAGGAAGAGATTGGCGACGAACCGATCGATCCGCCGGAAAACGCCTGAAACGGCCGGGGGCGCCGCAAGCCCCGGCGAATCAGGAGAGCGGCTGGTTCAGCCGCGCCAGAATTTCCGGGTCGCGCACATCGTGCCAGTCGCCGGTGAGCTCGAGGGCCTGGACCCGGCGGCCGGACTGGGCGAGCTCGCGAATCGCGTCCGTCAGCTCGTATTCGCCGCGCGGGGAAGGCTGGAGCTTCGCCGTGAAGTCAAAAATGCTGCGGCGAAACATGTAGATGCCGGCGTTATACCAGGGGCTGGTCGGCTCGCCCGGTTTCGGTTTTTCGCGGAGATCGACCAGGTCAAAACGGTCGTTCACAAAAACAGCGCCGCCCTGGCTGACGTCATCGCTTCGTTTCACCGTGACGATGGCCTCGGTTTCCGGGGCAGGGGAGACAAGCCGGCGATAGTTGGCCGGGTCCACCAGGATGTCGCCATAGCTGAGGAGAAAGGGATCGTCACCGCAGAAGTCGCGGGCCAGTTCGACCACGCGCCCGGTCCCGTCCTGCACGGCCTGCGTGACATACCGGATCCGCGCCCTGGAAATCCTTTCCCTCGCCGAAATGCTCCTGCACCACCTCCGCGCGCCAGCCGACCACGATGAGGAAGTCGGTGACGCCGGCGCCGGCCAGGCCCTCGACGATGTGCTGCAGGACGGGCCTGCCGCGCACCGGCAGCATCGGTTTCGGAAGATCGTCCGTCAGGTTGCGCATGCGGGTCCCGCGACCGGCCGCGAGCAGGACAGCTTTGGTGATCATGGCAGCACCTGTAAGCCTTTCGATTGCAATTCGCACGCGCCGGCTTCAATCTCGCGCGCATGGGTCTCCAGTTCCTCTCCAAATACCGCGAGACCGGCCTGCTCCTTCTCCGTTCCAGCGTCGGCCTTATCCTCCTCATCCTGACGGCACCTGTCCTCATGGCCGGGAGCGGCGGGTGGCGCCGCTTTGGGAGCGCGCTTCGGCATATCGGCTTTGAATCGAACTACGAGTTCTGGGGTTTTCTTGGGGTGGTCGGCGCCTGCGCCGCGGGGGTTTTCCTCATCATCGGGCTCTGGTTTCGAGGCGCCGCGCTCGTGGCCCTCTTCATCGCGGCCATCCATGCCAGCGCGGTCTGGAGCGGCGATCCGCCGCTGCGTCTTCTCCTCGTTCCCCTGGAGTTCTGCCTCCTCCTGGTGGCCCTGATTTTTATCGGACCGGGCAAATACAGCGTCGACAAGAACTGAACGCCGGCGGGAGGCGAATGGTCAAAGTTGGCCGCGGTCGCTGGCGTCGCCTTGTGAATAACCGGCGCGAGCGTAACGTTTTCCCCATGGGCAAAGAGCGCGGATTCACGCTGGTGGAGCTGGCCATCGCCGTCTTCATCCTGCTCCTGATCCTGCTCCTGGCGGTGCCCAGCCTGCGCGGGGTCATGGCCGACAGGGAACTGCGGCGCTCGTTTGAAGCCTTTACCGCGCTGGCCAGCCAGGCCCAGGAATTGAGCATGACCGAGCGGCGACCTTATCTTTTGATCTGGGAAAAGGGGGCCATTGTCCTGCGACCGGAGGTCTTTGCCCCCGGGGAGGAGGAAGCGGCCACGGCGGTGCTCACCACCGGGCGCGGCGATGCCTATACCCTCAACCTGCCGGCGGCTCTCTCGGAAAAGCCGGCGCCGGAATGGATTTTCTGGCCTTCCGGCACCTGCGAACCGGCCCTGGTCGGCTACAAGGGATCGCCCGGTTCCTGGACGGCCTACTTTTCGCCGCTGACCGGGCGTGCTGACCTGACCAATTATGCGGCGAACTAGCACGCGAGCCGGGTTCGCCCTTTACGAGGTGTTGATCGGCGTGACCATCTTCGCCGTTGGCATCCTGGCCCTTGGTCGTTCGGTGGAGAATTGCCTGAATGCCAGCGCGCTCACGGCCGAGGAAAATCGCATCCGGCAGCTTCTTTCCAACCGGATGGCGGAGATCCAGGCCACGCCGGGCCGCCCGGACGAGACCAAGACCACGAAGATCGACAGCGGCTACGGGGAAGTGGTGCTGCAGGAACGAGCCACTGCGGCGGAGATGAAAAGCGACGAGGGGATCGACCTGGTCGGGGTCTTCCGCATCGACCTGGCCGCAAAATGGGTCCGGCATGGGATCGAGCAACAACGCGAGGTGATGTTTTATGTCTACCGCCAGCGCTAGGACGTCGCTCCGCGGCTTCACGCTCCTGGAGATCGTGCTCGCCGTCCTGATTCTCTCGATGATGTCCTTCGCCATCTATCGGTTTGTGACTTCCAACCTCATTGCCGTCCGTCTTTCCGGCGAACAAATGAGCGCGGACGAACGCTACGACGGCTTGCAGGCGTTGCTCACTGCGCAGTGGCAGTCGATCAGCCCGGGCCAGGGCGCCCTGCTGGGCGAGCCGCTCAAGATGAACGATCGGTCCCGGGATGAGATCACCTGGCTTTCCCCCGCCGGGCCGGGGCTGCTCACCCGCTATGCCCAGGGGGAATACAAGGTGACCCTCCGCCTGCGGCCGTCGCCCAACCAGCCGGATCGCATGGAACTGGGGTTGTTCCGCCGGCCGCGCTCCGCGCCGGAAGGGAGCGGCGAAGGTTCGTGGGTGAGTTTGCTCGACCGGGTGGAAAGCGTTGAAATAAAATACTTCGATCCGCGGGTGAATACCTGGGTGACGCGCTGGACGGATACGATTGCGCTGCCGCGCCTGGTGCGCCTCGTGATCGGGCGCACCGACACCGCCAAACCATGGGAAGGCGTTATCGCGATCGCGCGAACCCCGTTATGAAACTGACGCCTCGACAAAACCGGTCCGGGGCGGCGCTCATGCTCGCGCTCTGGGCGCTGTTTCTCCTCGCAGCCGTGGTCATGGCGTGGGCGACGCAGATTGATGCCCGCATTTCCATGGGCGGCGCGGCCAACCGCAACCTCGAGGCGGAGGCGATGGCCTGTTCCGGCGCGGAAGTGGCCCTGCATCCCGCGATCAAACCGGGCGCGGCCGTGCTCGAGGGTCAGCCGTTGCCCGGACAATCGTGGTCGGTCCGCATCACCGGGGAAGGGGGCCGCCTCAACCTGAACTGGCTGCTCGCGGGCGAGAACCCGCAGCGACTGGAGATCCTGCGCCGCTTCCTCGAGCTCAAGGGCATTGACCTGAATGAGCGCGATCACATGATCGACACGCTGCTGGACTGGGTGGATCCCGACAACCTGGTCCGGCTCAACGGCGCCGAGGCCGAGGGCGACTATCGCCCGGCGAACATTCTTTTCACGAGGGTGACCGAGTTGAAACGCGTCCGCGGCTGGGAGGCGTTTACCTCGCCGGAGAACTGGGATGATGAGCTGACCCTGAACAGCTCGGGGCCGGTCGATCTGCGCTGGGCGCCGCGCGACGTGCTCCTGAGCCTGCCCGGCATGGATGAAGGCATGGTCGACCGTTACATCGCTCTGCGAAGCGGCCCGGACGAGCTCGACGGCACGGTCGACGACGCGGAATTCAAGACCATGGACGAAATCCGTGATGCCCTCGGTTTTTCCATTGAACAATTCAAACAGCTTGCTCCCCTCGTGGGATTCAACGATCAGGTGCAGCGCATTGTCAGCGTCGGAAGGTCGGGCAACGTGTCGCGCACGGTGCAGATGGTTGTCCGAAAAACCGGCGCGGCCCCGCAGATGATCACCTGGAAGGAGATTTAGCATCGAGACCAAGCCACAGCCTGTTTACCTCATTCCCGCGCAGGGCGGCTGGAACATGGTCCGTTCTCCCGACGGCAACGGCACCTGGCAGGTGCAGGCCCTGGCCGCGCTCGAGGAGGCGGTCGCCTTTATTCAACCGGCCGATGAAGTGGTCCTTGGCCTGCCCATCAGCGCCATCCTCGCGCAGCGCCTTCGTCTGCCCACCGTGGAAGGCGAAGACTTCGGCGAGATGGTCCGGATCCAGGTCGAAAAGTCGCTCCCCTATGCGCCGGAAGAAGTCACAAGCGATTTCGATGTCATCGAGAAAACGGACGACGAGTCCATCGTTTCCGCCGTCTCCGTCCATCACGCCAGCCTGAACGAGCTGGCCGCGCCACTTCTTTCCCGGGGCGTCATCCCGAGCCGCGTCACGGTTTACGCCGCCCAGCGTGCCGCCACCCGCGCCCATGAAGGCCCGGCTCTCCTCATCCATCCGGAAGGCGACGCTGTCGTTTCCGTCATCACGGAAAATGGAAAGCTTAGTTTCACCCGCATTTTTCCGACGTCCGAACCGACACAGATCGAGGCTGACCTGCCCCAACTGGCGCTGGGCGCCGAGATGCAGGGGATCAGCACCACTTTTCCCAGCATTCTCCTCGACGAGAACTGCCTTGCCCTGCGGAGCGCGGTTGAGGAGACCTTCGCGCGCCGGACGCAACTGGTGGGAGTGGAAACGCCGCCCGCGCCTACGGCGCTCAACCTTCTTCCGCCCTCGTGGCAGCGGCAGCGGCAACAGGTGGCCCGGCGCGCGCTCTGGCAAAAACGGCTGCTTCTCGCCGGGGCGGTTTATCTTGCGCTCGTCCTGCTCGGGTTGCTTTACCTCGGCGTCCTGAAGTTTCTCCTCGGCAGCCTCGAGGGCCGCATCGCCAAGGACGCGCCCAAGGTGGAATTCGTGCAGGAGACCTCCGCGAAATGGGATGCGCTGGCCCCGGCGCTCGAGCCACGCTTTTACCCGATCGAAATCCTGCTGCATCTTTCGCAAAGCCTGCCATCGCCTGAAGTGCACATCACCAGCTATACCCAGAGCGCCCGCCAGATCTCCGTGGAAGGCGAGGCCAAAAGCGCCGCGCTCGCCTATCAATTCGCCGAGAACGTGAAGAAGAAACCGGAGCTGCGGAAGTTTCAGTTCGACATGGGCACGCCGCGCATCCTGCCCGGGGGCGAGCGCGCCCAATTCCGTCTGGAGGGCAAACCGAAATGAACTGGGCCTGGTTCGAGCGCCTGAGCAAACGGGAACGGCTCCTGGCCGTGCTGGTCGGCGGCACCGTCTTTTTGCTCATCAACTACCTGCTCTGGGACGGTCTCCTTTCCGCCGCCGACCGGACGCGGGCCGACCTGGCGGTGCGCAATTCCGAGCGGAACATCCAGAAAGTCTTCATGCAGGAGCGCGATCCCTGGTCGAAACGCGAGGCCTGGCTGAAGAAGAATCAGCCGGTGGTGCGCAACGCGGGCGAATCTTCCGCCGTGCTCGATGACATCAAGCAGGTGGCCTCGAAGCACAACATTGTCCTGGAAAACCCCCAGCTCGTGACCGGGGAGAAAAATGCCAACTACCAGGCGCTGGGCGCTTCCTTCGAGACGAAAACGCCCTGGCCGCCGCTGGTGCGTTTTCTCTACGATCTCCAGCAGCCCGGCAAATTTCTCGTCTTCGAAAATTTGAACCTCAGCATCGACGGCGCTGACAACACCCAGATGCGGGGCAAATTCAAGGTGACCCGCTGGTTTGCCCCGGCCGGGACGGTTTCCAATGCGAAGTAGCCTCCTGTCCCTGCTGCTGGTCGGAGGTGTGATTGGCACCGGCTTTGTCCTCGCCGAGAGCGAGATCCCCCAGCAGGCCCCGTTTTCGCGTTACCAGGTGATGCTGGACAAATCGCCGTTCGCCGTGGCCACGGCGGTGGCGGCGCCTGCTGCCACCCCCAACTTCGCCAAGGACCTTTACGTCGCCAATGCCGCGCGCACCGCCGATGGCGCGGTCGTCACCATCGCCTCGAGCACCGATAAAAATTTCAAGAAGTACCTGAACACGGCCGCGCCGGTGGACGGCTTTGCCATCACCAACATCGAGTGGTCGGAAAAGGTCGGGGCCACCCGCGTCACCATCACCAAGGATGGGCAGGTCGCCACCCTGAGCTTCAACCAGGCGCTGCTTGCGCAACCCGCCGCGAACGCGCCGCCGAGCGCCGCCGCGCAGCAGCCGCCCGCAGCCAATATCCCGGCCGCTCCCGGGCAGCGTCCGCAGAATTTTCCGCGTCCGGCGCCGATCCCGAGCCTGCCGATGCCGACGCCGCCGCCGCGGGTGCGCGGGTTGATCCAGAAAAATCCGCAGCAGATCCCGGGTGTGCCTACGCCAGCGCCGAATGTTACTCCGGATCTGCCGGAGGAATAGCCAGGTGCCTTAGCGGCCCCAGTCGTCGTCCGCCGTGTCTGGTTTACGGTCCGGGCCGGCGGAATAAAGGTCGAAGGTGTTCTGGTTGCGTTTGCCGGGGTTGAGATAAACGAACTCGGTGTTCCAGGGATCCTTGGGCACTTCGTCGAAAAGCTGGGTCCAGCGCGAGGGGAGGGGTTCGGAGGAAGGCCGGCTCACCAGCGCCTGCAGTCCCTGTTCCGTTGTGGGCATGAAACCGTTCATGCTCTCGTAGAGTTTCAGCTGGGTCTGGATGCTCTGGAGGGAGCTTTGCACAGCCACGGCCCGGCCGACCTCGACGTTGCCGCGCAGCTTGTAGATGGCGGTTCCGAGAAGCAGGGCAATGATCGTCACCACCAGCATGATCTCGAGAAGGGTGAAGGCGCTTTCCTTGTGTTTCATATTTTCAAGATGTTCGGCAATGTCGGCCCGGAGTTTGCCAGGCGCAGTGGCTTAGACAACGCGAACCCCAAATTTACTCAGCTTCCCCGCGCTGTCTCCTCCCTCCGCGGTCAGGGCCGAAGGAGATAATCCGATTTTTCCCAGAGATATTTGAGCTGGATCTGGGTGGCCCGGATGGCTGACTTGGCGCCGCCGCCCATGATGACAATGCTGTTGGTGCCCGCCCGGAGATAAGCCGCCGGCACGACTTTTTGGGCCCGGACCCAGCCGGTATACTGAAATTGCATCTCCGGCACCAGGCTCGTCATCTGCCCGCGATAACCGGGGTCGGCCAAATCGGGCAGAAGGAGGGCGGCGTAGCCCAGCTCGGCCCCGTTGACCAGCACCTGCGGAGGCGAGTCGATCTGCGGGGCGGCCACTTCGAAGGTAAGCAGCGCGAGGAGCGGCTGCGCTTCCAGGGCAAACTCGAAGCTCGCGCTTTCGTCATAGGTCAGCCCGAGCGGGACTATTTCCTCCGCCAGGCTGGCCGTGACCGTTCCAAACCGTTCGTTGTCCTGCCCCGGGGCGGTCAACCGGGGAGAAGCCGCGAAAGGCGCTGTGACCAGACTCTTCTCATCCGCGCCCGCCGGGCGGGTGATCTCGGCCGTGCCCATCCAGTCGAGATAAACGCCGCGCACGGTGGTGCCGTCGCCCGGCACTTCCACATCGATGGCCGAGGCGCGGATGGCCGGCTTGATGACAATGGAATCGGAGATGGGCAGGTTGACGCCCGAGCCGAGCGGCCCCGAGCGAACAACCTGTTCGCCGGTCTCATCCCAGGCCACCACTTCAGGCTGGGCGTAAACCATGTCGTCGAAAAAGAGGCGGACGAGCAGCGAATGAAGCTCGGGGCGCGGCTGTTCGAAGCGAATCCGAAAAACGCTGCGCGGTTCGCCTTCGCCGTGCGGGTTGGGCGGGATGAGCCGGACCGATTCGATCCATACCGGCGCCTGCTGTTCCTTGGCGGTGCGCGCGTTGGTCTGGCGGAGATCAAGCCAGGCGCTGGTGGTGAGGGCGCCGGTCGCATTGCCGTTGGCATCGACCAGAGGCTTGACCGGGCCGTCGCCCGTCTGGGCAAGGGTGGACGACACCACGGCGATGAAAAGGAGAATCGCTGGGGACCGTCTGGGCATCGTTGAGGCCGACGTTACCTTATCGCGGCCGCACCTGCAATCCCCGTGTCATGTCGAAAACGGCCGTGAGAATGCTGAAGACAACAAACCCGACCACGATCGCGATCAGCACGATAATGACCGGCGGAATCAGGGCCGAGATCACCTGCACGGTACGGTCGAGCTCGCGCTCATAAACATCGGCAATGGTCTGCATCGTTTCCGAGAAATGCCCGGTCTGTTCGCCCACCGCCATCATGTCGGTGAACAGATCGGGAAATAGATCCTGGGCCGACAGAGCGGTGGAGAGGGTCGCGCCATCGACCACCGCGCGGCGAACCGCTGCGAGTTTTTGCTCGAGATAACGGTTGCCCGCGATCTCCGTCACGAGATCGAGCGACCGCAGGAGCGGCACCCCGTTTTCCATGAGCGTCCCAAGTGTCCGGGCAAACTGCGCATAGTAACGATGCCGGATGATGCGGCCGTAGCCGGGCACCGAAAGGCGAAAACGGTCCCAGGCCGTGCGCCCCTCGTCGCTGCGCACCAGCGCACGGAAGCCAAGGACGGCGCCGGCGGCGAGCGCGGCAAAGAGCCACCAGTATCCCGTGATGATCACGTTGGTCTGAAGCAGGATGCGGGTCGGCAGCGGCAGCACGCCCCCGGTCGAGGCCATGAACCCGGTCAACTGCGGCACCATGTAGGTGATGAAAAGAATGATCAGGACAATCCCGGCGAAGGCGAGGAACGAGGGATAAATGAGCGCCTGTTGCACGCGGTCGCGCAGATTTTTCGCCTGCATCAGGTGGGCCACCAGCCGGGAAAGAATGTCAGGGAGAGCGCCGCTGGCTTCGCCGGCCGCGACAAGGTTCACATAGATCGGCGGGAAAATGCGGGGGAACTCGCGGAGCGATTGCGAGAAACTGCGGCCGTCCACCAGGGCCTGATGCAGCGCGTGCGTCATCTGCTGGACCCGCGGCTGTTTCAAGCGCTTTTCCAGGACGGACAACCCTTCGTCGAGGGTCATGCCGGCCCGAAGCAGATGCGCCAGTTGTTCCGTGAAGATTAAAAGCTGGCCATGTGGAATGCGGAGATTGGCCGACGGCGTCGGGGCGGACTCACCGAAACGCGCCAGCGAGGGCATGGCCGCGGGCCGGGGAGCGGCGCCCTTGGTGGGCGAGGCCGCGGTGGGCGCCGGGGCTGATACCGGCTCAATGCGCAGCGGAATGCAGTTTTGCTGCTCGATCTGGCGGATCGCCACGGCGCGGTCCGGGCAGTTGAGGACGCCTTCAACGACCCCGCCCTCGGCGTTGCGGGCTTTGTAGGCGAACTGTGGCACGGCGGCCCAGCTTATCGCCGGGTGCGTGGAACGTCCAGCGGACCACTGAAACGAAAGGGGACGTAAAATCGGCGCTCGTGTTGGCGCAATTCCAGCTCTTTTTCCCGGGCGTGACCTTTCGTTCCCGCCCCCGCGCCCTGGCGCTTCGCTTTCTTGTCATTCTTCTCGGCCTTTTTCTGGTCGCGGACGTTTTCGCCCAGCGCCCGGGCTCGCGTCATGCCCGGGTGCGCAAAACCGTGCTGCGCGTCGCCTTGCAGCCTTTTACATTCGACACGCCGGTGAAGCGGACGATTCGCCGCACACTGGCCCCGCGGTCGCTGCGCGTGGCTTATTATTCGCCTTCCGTCATCCGGCGTGGCCAACCCGTCGACGAGGCCGCTTATTATTTACCGCGGCGCGTTCCCCGCGCGCGTCCGCCGCAGGGCGCGGAGGAATACGATGCCGAGCCGTTTGCTGATGAGGAGGAGGACGATGGCCGTCCGGCGAACTTTGATCGCGACGAGGAAAACGAGGCGCCGCGGATGCTTGGCGGCAGTCGCCCGACCGTGGCCGGGAACCGCGCGGTCCTGCGGAACGGCGTCGCCTACGCTCCTGCCAATGCTCCGGACCGGGTGAAAGCCGCGATCTGGGCCGCCAACACCCTGCGTCGCAAACCGTACCGGTGGGGCGGGGGACATGGATCGTTTCAAGATTCCGGCTACGACTGCTCGGGCACGGTCTCCTTTGCCCTGCACCATGCCGGGGCTTTGCGGTCGCCGCTCCCGTCCTCCAGCTTCATGAACTACGGGGAACGCGGACGGGGCCGCTGGATCACGGTTTACTCACGACGCGGCCACACCTTTGCCGTCATTGCCGGTCTGCGCCTCGACACGACCGATTTCCGGGGTGGGCGCGACGGTCCGCGCTGGCACGCCGATGGACGGAGCACCTCGGGCTACGTGGCACGCCACCCGACCGGCCTCTAGGCGCCCGCTCGCGGGCTTCTGCGCGCCAGGATCAAATCACTGCGCGCAATCCTCGTAGGAATCGCCGCGCAGGTGCGCGAGGGCTTCCCCCACGAAGTGCAGGGAGCCGGTGATGAGGATCGGCTCAGAATAACTGCGGGCGGTTTCCAGGCCCGCCGGGAAATCGTCGGCTACGCTGGCCGGCGTGGCGGGATTGACGCGGTTGATTGCGGCTTCGAGCAACGGGGGCGGCAGGGCACGCTCGCTGCCGATCTGCGGAAGCACGAAGCGCGCGGCCAGCGGCGCGAGGCCTCGGATCATTTCGTCCGCCTCCTTGTCGCGCAGGATGGCGAGGATCACCGTTGCCCTGGCTTCTCCCATGACATCCCGCCAGGCGCTCACCAGGCGTTCCATGCCGGCGGGGTTATGGGCGCCGTCGATGATCACCCGATCGTCCCAACGTTGGAAACGGCCCGGCCATTCCACGCGCTCAAGGCCGGTGGCAATTGCCGCCGCAGAAACTTCGATCCGGGCCGCGCTCAGCGCCGCCACGGCCACCGCGGCGTTCTCGCGCTGGTGCGGGCCGGCCAGGCCCACCCGGCGAGCCGGGTCCGGAGGTTCGACTTCGCGAAGCGGCGCGTTCCGTTCCGCGGCGGCCGCATGGATCACCTCGGCGGCCTCGGGAGGTTGCCGGGCGGTGACTACGGGCACGCCGGGCTTGATGATCCCGGCCTTCTCCAGGGCGATCGCGCTCAGGCTGGAGCCGAGCCATTTTTGATGGTCGAGCGCGATCGGGGTCAGGACAGCCACCGCCGGAGTGAGCGCGTTGGTGGCGTCGAGCCGGCCGCCCATCCCGGTCTCGAGAACCACGATCTCACACCGGGTGCGCTCGAAATGCAGCAGGGCGAGGACGGTGGTGATTTCAAAAAAAGTCGGGTGCGGCTCCCAGCCATCGACCAGATGGCGCAGGCGGGTGAGGCCGGCGGCGACTTCCTCGGCGCTGATCATCTCACCATCCACCCGGATGCGTTCGCGGAAGGTGACCAGGTGCGGCGAGGTGAAAAGACCGGTGCGCAGGCCCTGAACGCGGCAGATCGAATCGATCATGGCGCAGACGGAACCTTTGCCGTTGGTCCCGGCGACGTGCACGATCCGGGCGGTGGGAGACGTCAGCTGCAGCTCGCGCAGGAGACGTTCGGTGTTCTCCAGGCCAAGCTTGATCCCAAAACGCTGCGTGGCGTAAAGCCAGCCGAGCGCGTCGCGATAGTTCACTGCCCGGTGGCGAGGTATCCCAGGAGCTGCGCCACCTGCGGTCGCATCTGTTTGCGATGCACGATCAGGTCCAACAGGCCGCGTTCCTCGAGGAACTCGGCGGTCTGGAAACCCTTCGGCAGGTCCTGGTGGGTGGTTTCCTTGATCACGCGCGGCCCGGCGAACCCAATCATGCTGCGCGGCTCCGCCATGATGATGTCGCCCAGCGAAGCATAACTGGCCATGACGCCGGCGGTGGTGGGATTGGTCAGGATGGAGATGTAGGGGAGGCGGGCCGCCGCATGGAGAGCGAGGGCGCCGCTGGTCTTGGCCATCTGCATGAGCGAAAGCATCCCTTCATACATGCGGGCGCCGCCGGAAGCGGCCACGATGATGACGGCGCACTTGTGCTTGGTGCCGTATTCGATCACGCGCGTGATGCGTTCCCCGACGACCGAGCCCATGGTGGCGGCGAGAAAATCAAATTCCATCACGGCCACGGCGACCTTGTAGCCCTCGAGCAGGCCGTGTCCGCTGAGGACGGCATCAACCAACCCGGTGGCATCCTGGTATTTCTTGAGGCGGTCCTTGTAGCTGGCCATGCCCTGGAACTGGAGGGTGTCGACCGAGGAGAGCCCGGCGTCGAACTCCGTGAAAGAGTCGGGGTCAAGCAGCATCTCGATCCGTTCCTTGGCCGAGATGGTGAAATGATAATCGCACCGGGGACAGACCCGCTGGTTTTGGGTCAGCTCAATCTCGTGCACCACCTCGGAACAACCGGGACACTTGCGCCAGAGGCCCTGCGGCATCTCGCGTTTTTTGCTCGATTCAGACCGGATGGTCGGTTTTTTGAAAATGGCCATGTAATCAGGCGCGTGCCGCCGTCACCGCGTGGACCGAAGCCGCGCCGCCCGCCCGCAGGACGCGCGCACACTCGCTCAAGGTCGACCCGGTGGTCAGGACATCATCAATTAGTAGCACGCGCAACCCTCGCACGTCGGCATTTTTCCGTAAACGGAAGGCATTACGCAAGTTTTCCATGCGCTCCGCCCGGTCGAAGGCTGTCTGGGTGGTGGTAAACCGGACCCGTTGCAGGAGCGGACGGAGCGGCAGGTCGGTGTGCCCGGAGAGGACCTCGGCAAGGAGCTGCGCCTGGTTGAACCCGCGGGAGCGCTGCCGGGCCGGGTGCAGCGGGACCGGCACGAGCAGATCGAAGGTCTGACCCCGGAGACGTTCGTCCTCCATCGCCTCGACCAGCCACTGGCCCAGCGGGTAACGCAGGTAAAGCGCCTTGCGGTATTTGAACTCGTGCAGGAGCTGGCGGACAAGGCCCCGGCTGCGGTAGGCGGAGACCGCCGCCTCGAAATGAACCGTGCGGTGCCCGCAATTGGCGCAGTCAAACGGGCTGGTGATGTCGCCGGGAAACGGTTCCGAACATTTCCGGCAGAACGGCGGACTGATTCTCGGCGCCCGCCGAAGGCAGGGTTCGCAGAGATACTGGCCGGCCGGCACGCTCATCCCGCAACCCTCGCAAAGCGACGGATAAAACAGGGAGACCAGCGCCCGGCACGATTCAGCGAGCATGGCGCCCTGTCTTCTTTAGATAAAAAATCAGCGCGCCCCAGGTGATCAGCGCGACCAGGACCGGCACCACGCCGAGGCGCAGGTTGTCGCCGATCCAGGGCCAGGCGGGCGAATCGAGCCGGGCCATCTTGTTAAAGGCGCCGTTGGCCAGGATCCATCCGGCATGCAGGCCGATGGGCAGCCAGAGCGACCGGGTGCGCCAGCGGGCCACGCCCATGATGAGACCAAGGACGAAGAGCGTGGCGCAGGCCGCCCAGGTCTCGCCCGGCTCGGTTTGGAAGGAATGAAAACCCTGCCCCGCGAGGGCGAAACCCGACTGCCAGAAGACCGGTTGATCCGCGACCTCGGGAGCTTTCAGGAAATGAATCACCGAATAGAACGCCGAGGTGAGCAGGAGCCCGAGGGTCGCCTGGGCCCGCCGGGCAAAAAGACCGAGCAGAAAACCGCGAAAAAAGAATTCCTCGATCACCGGAACGATGAGAGCGGCCAGGGCGACCTGCCCGAGGCCGGACCAGCGCGGGTTGGTCCGGATCAGATAGACATCGAGCAGAACGAGCAGGCCGGCGGCGGCGGCCAGCGGGAGAGCGGCCAGGCAAAACCCGGTCGCCGCATCGCGGCCCCCGCGGGGATTCGGGACGAGATCGAGGTCGCTCAGCCGGCGGATCTCGAGGCTGCGCCAGAGCGGATAGAGCAAAGCCAGCGCGGCCAGGAGCAAAGCCCGGTGAAAAAAACTCCGGAACCCGTAACCGGTCAGATCGGGCCCGCCCTGCGCGGCGAGGGCCTGCGCTCCCCAGAAGAGAGGCGGCGCGAGGAGCGCGCCGAGCAGCACGACCGCGACAAAGTAGGCCAGCACTCGCGCTGCGTCTTTCAAGATCCTAATGTAGAGTCGCGACGGAATGCCCAGTCAACACATATGGACGGAGCGGGACGAGGAAGGCCGGAAACGCGAGGTTCGCGCGGTCAAATTCGGCGGCAAATGGAAGCTACAGGCGAAATTCGTCGATGAAGAAAACTGGACCTATTACGAGGAACCGCTTCTGGCCGATCTCAGGGCCCTGCACGACCTGCTCTTCCGGAAATATCAGCGCCGGCGGGTTCCGGCCGAGGATGTCACCGCGATCGAGCGGATGCTGCACGAGCACCCCGGCGAATGAGCGCCTGGAAAACAGAGGAGCTGGCGGCGGCCGACAAGCGGCATCTCTGGCACCCTTTCACCCCGCTGCACGCCTGGTGCGCGGATGATCATGAACCGATCGTGCTGGTGGAAGGGGAGGGGGCGCTTCTCCGGGACAGCCGGGGCCGCGAGTATATCGACGGCAATTCGTCCATTTGGACCAACATCCACGGGCACAACCATCCGCGCCTCAACCAGGCCATCCGGGAGCAGCTCGGGCGCGTGGCCCACACCTCTTTCCTCGGATTCTCCAACCCGCGAGCCATCGAACTGGCCACCCGGCTGATTGGCCTGTTCCCACCCGGGGCCTTTTCCCGGGTGTTTTTCTCCGACAACGGCTCCACCGGGATCGAGGTGGCCCTGCGGATAGCCGACCAATATTGGCGGTTGCGCGGGGAGAACCGGCCGGAATTTGTCTCGTTTGCGCGGGGATACCATGGCGACACCGCGGGGGCGGCGGCCTTGGGGGCCCAGAGCCTCTTCCCGAACGGGCCGGCGGGGTGGGGATTCCCGGTGCGCCAGGTGTCGTCCGTCGAAGAGCTGGAAGAGGGGGAGAGCCGAAATGTCGCGGCGGTGGTGATCGAGCCGCTGATCCAGGGAGCCGCCGGGATGCAACCATGGCCAGAAGGGGTGCTCGCCGACCTCAAGCGGTGGTGTACGGTCAGCGGCGCCCTTCTTGTAGCCGATGAAGTGATGACCGGGTTCGGCCGGACCGGAACCATGTTCGCCTGCGAGCAGGAAGGCGTTTTACCGGACATCGTGGTTCTCGGTAAAGCGTTGACGGGAGGATATGTTCCGTTGGCTGCTACTTTAATAACGGAACAAGTATCAGAGCTGTTTTTGCGTGATTCTGACCCCCGGCGGACGCTGTTTTACGGGCATTCTTATGCCGGAAATCCGATTGGCTGCGCCGTGGCCCTGGCCAGTCTCGATTTGTTCGGGGAAGAGCGGAACCCTGCAACGTCTCCAAGACTCCATCCAGCTCCTCCGGGACGAACTGTCGCGCCTCGCAGACGCGGTCGGACGTCGCGGAGGTTCGGCAATGCGGCTTCATCGCGGGCGTTGAACTGGCGCCGCGCGCCGAAAAGTCGGGTCCGAAACGTCGGCTCGGGGCGGAGGTCTGCCAGGCGGCCCGGCAGCACGGGCTTTTGACCCGTCCCATTGGGGACACGGTGGTTCTGATGCCGCCTTATTGCATCACCCCCGACCAGCTAAAGCAGTCGGTCCGGGCGATCGAGCTGGCCCTCGAGGAGGTCATGTGAGCCTGAAGTCGCGCCTGGACGTCGCCCTGGTGGAGCGCGGCCTTTTTGATACCCGCGAGAAGGCGCAGCGCGCGATCATGGCCGGGAAGGTCAGGGTGAACGACCAGATCGCCGCCAAAGCCTCGCTCACGGTCAGGCGGGAGACGCCCATCGAGGTGGAGCCCGACCGGGAATTTGTCGGCCGCGGCGGCACCAAGCTGGCGGGGGCCCTGGAGCATTTCGGCCTCGACCCTTCGGGGCAGACCGCCCTCGACATCGGGGCTTCCACCGGCGGGTTCACCGATTGCCTGCTGCAACGGGGCGCCGCGCATGTTTATGCGGTGGACGTCGGGCATAGCCAGCTCGCCTGGAAGATCCGGTCGGATCCCCGGGTGACGGTGCTGGAGAAGGTGAATGCCCGCTATCTTGGCCCGGCTGAAATTCCCGGGCCGATAGACCTCTGCGTGATCGATGTCTCGTTTATCTCGCTGACTTTGATCTTGCCGCCGGCGCTCCAATTGGTAAGGGCAGGGGGCGTGATCCTGGCCCTGATCAAACCGCAGTTCGAATTGCAGCCCGGCGAGGTCGGCCGCGGAGGCGTCGTCACCGAGAGCGCGTTCCATGAGAAGGCGGTGCGACGGATCGAGGATTTTTGCGGGAACATTGCCGAGCTCGAAAATAAGGGGGTGATCCCGTCGCCCATCACCGGCACCGAGGGGAACCGTGAATTTTTCATATGCCTGCAAAAACAATAGGGATCATCGCCCATACCGGGAAACCGGGGGTGCAGGAGCTGGTGGCGCGGCTGGCCGAAGGCTTTGCCCGGGAGAAGATCGAGGTCCTGGTCGAGGACAAAACCGCGGCGGTGGCGGGGCGGGAGGGCGGATTGCCGATCGGCGAAGTGGGAAAACGGTCCGACCTGCTCGTGGTCCTGGGTGGTGACGGCACCATCCTGAACGCGGTCGGCCGGCTTGGCCCGAACCTGAAACCTGTTTTCGGCATCAATATTGGCTCGCTCGGGTTCCTGACCTGCCTCAATTCCGCGTCGGCCGAGGAAGCGGTCGCGGCCATCGCCTCGGAGAAGATCTCGCTCAGTTCACGGACCCTGCTCAGGGTCGAACTGCCCGGGCGAAAAGAGGAGGCGCTGATCGGCCTGAACGACGCCGTCCTGAGCCGGGGGAAGTTTCGCGGCTGGTCCGGATGCTGGTGAGCGTGGAGGGCGAGGCGCTGACCGAGTTTAACGCGGACGGGCTGGTTATTGCCACGCCGACCGGTTCCACGGCTTACTCGTTATCGGCCGGCGGCCCGATCATGTCGCCGGACTCGGGTGTTTTCGTGATCACGCCGATCTGCCCGCATGTTTTGACCAACCGGTCGCTGGTGATCTCCGAGCGCTCGACCATTGAGGTGCGGGTGACCGAGCGTGATTACCCGGTGTTCCTGAATGTGGACGGGAACGACCCGGTGCGGCTGGAACGGGACGAGATCGTCCGGATCCGCCGGCACGACCGAAAGCTGGAACTGGCGGCCCTGCCCGGAACCTCCTTCTTCAGCGTGGTCCGCCAGAAGCTGAAGTGGAGCGGAAGCAGCGTGTAACGGCCCAGCCAAGCCGGGGCTTGTTTCTTCGCCATAAACCCCGGTCACCTTCGTCATTCCAATAGGCTTCAAAGCGCAAGAATCGACCACGCGCTGTGTAAACGATCCGGTAGCTCCGGTATCCCATACTGCGTCCCCTTCACAAGCCGCAGGGCGCGTGGCCTCGTTTAGATTTACAGCGTTTGCCGGGAAACCTGAATTGCCGGAAATGTACCGCGCAGACCGCTGCTTTTGAGTTGCCTGCTACTGGGGTGCGGACCAGGATGTCGGAATCGCCCACATCAAAATGCGAAATTCGTTCGTGATTCTGATTCTTCGGCGCGCCGCGCTCATGGCGATTCTTCTCACGGCTGGATATTCCTCCGGCCACGCGACCGGACAGACAGCGGCTTGGGAGCGCGAGCTCGACCATTTGCGCGCGAAAAAGGCTCAAGTGACGGCCCGGATCAAGACTCTCGAAGCGGAAATTCTTCGCGAATTGGCCAAGCGCCCTAAATCGGTGATAGACCGATTTCTAGAAGAATTAGCGCAGAGAGCAACGATCGATCCACCTGATGATCCGGTCCTGCGGCGCGTGCTTCAGCTCACGAGAGAAGTCTGGGTGCTGCAAGACGAGCTCGCCGCGGTCGATTACCGGATCAAGGGAATAGTCCATGAGATGAGAGCCGCTGAGGAACAGCTGAAACGAAGCCGTAAGGTGATTGAAGTCGATCAGTCGAACACCGGCACGGTGAGAAGGGCCTTCCGTTACTCGCACGCCCTCCAGGAGGTCGGGGGCAGTTCGGCCTTAGATCGGCGCGCGTTCACTGGCACCGTGATAGAAAAAGCCATACTCAGTCGACAGGTCGCCATCACGACTGGTGTTGGTGCCGTTTTCAAACGGCACCAACACCTCACGACTTCATATGACATATATTGTATGATGTTATTGAAGGGTGTTCTCGGGTCTGGGGCTTGAATGTTTCCGCGGGTCGCGCACTCTCCCCCGTGCCTGACCCTTTATCGCCCGTTTCGCCTGATTCTCCCCAGGATTGGGACGATTATTACGATCTGCGCTGGCGGGTGCTTCGCGCCCCTTGGAACCAGCCGCGCGGATCCGAGCGGGATGAACTCGAGGATTCGGCGATTCACCTGATGATTCGGTCCCCGAAAGGCCCGGTGGTGGCTGTCGGGCGGGTCCATCTCACCTCGCCCGGCGAGGCGGTGATCCGGTTCATGGCCGTGGAACCTTCCTGGAGCAGCCGCGGGTATGGCACCCGCATCCTCGCGGGTCTGGAAGCCAGGGCGGCCGCCGCCGGCGCCCGGTCCATCCAGCTCAACGCGCGGGAATATGCCCGCCGCTTCTACTCCCGACATGGCTACGAGGAGATCGGGCCGGGCCCAACCCTCTTCGACGCCATTCGACATGTCCGGATGCAAAAGCAGCTGCCGACCGCGGGATAAGGGCGAGACGAGCGCCGATGGGGGTTCGGCCACGTGATCATTACACCCGTGCCGCGAACCGGTTGCGCTACTTCTTACCTTAACCACGTAGTCTCATTTCGTACTGGTTACGGGCGGATGGACCATGTAAATGGAGGCATCAGGATCGCGGTGACGGGGAACTTCGATGGGTTCCGCCGCGCTCAGGTCCGGCTGTTCGCGGCCTCTTGGCTTGACGATCGTCCCCTCCCCGTTAACCTCGCGACCCACTCCTATTTGCCATGATTTATCTTCGTTTCCTTCTCCTTCCGGCCCTGTTCTGGGCAGTTTCCACCTCGCAAATGTCCGCCCAGGAAGTTGAGGGGGCCGAAGAGGTGAAATCAGAGCCCGAAGAGGAACTGGCGGACGATCTGACCCCGGTGCGCAAGGCGACGGCGGAGCCGTCGAGGAGCGAGGCGACCCCCGAGAAGAGTGAAGCCCGTCCGTCGGGCCAGGCGGTGGTCAAAGGCCCGGTGCAGGAGATGATGACCCCTGAGCAGTTCAAGGCGGCGGGGTTGAACAAGCTGACCCCGGCCGAGCTGAACAAGCTCAACGAATTTCTCCTTGGTTTCCGGCAGGAGACGCTGGCAAAGGCGGAGACCCAGGCAAAGATCGAAAAGCAGGACCTCATCATCAGCCGCGTGGACGGGGCGTTTGAAGGGTTGAAGGGCAAAACGCTCATCCGGCTGGCCAATGGCACCGTCTGGAAACAGGCCAACTCGAGCGATCGCTACAAAGGCCCGGGCCGGCCGGGCGAGTACGTCAACCTGGCGGCCGTGGTGATGAAGAAGGGTCTGTTCGGCTACAAAATGCGGATCGAGGGCACGCCCGAGTTCTACGTGACCAAGGTCCAGTAGGCGGCTCCCGCTCCTCCAGAACCGCTGAGGAGAGCGGACGCTACAGCGCGCCATCGCTCCGTCAGCGTCGTCCGCGAATCCACGCTGTCGCGTGTGCCGTCCCCGGCGCATCCCCTCCTGCTCTTGCTCTTAATCCTGATCCTGCTCCTCCAGATCCGCTAAAGAGAGCGGACGCCACCGCGCGCCATCTCCGGGCCGCGCATTCCAACTAAGAGAGCGGACGTTGCGCGCTACCCCGCGCCGCCACCGACCGGCGGGACAAACTTGGCCAGTTTAAAGGTCTCGTGCGTGAGCTGGGCAGCCCGGTCAGCGTCTTTTTCGTCGATGACCACGGCGATCTTGATCTCCGAAGTGGAGATAAGCTGGATGTTGACGCCCCCTTCCCCAAGGCATTGGAAGAGCCGGGCGGCCACGCCGGAATGCGAGCGCATCCCGATGCCGACCACGCTCAGCTTGGCCAGCCCGCTCTTGCAGGAAATGCCGGTGGCGCCGATCTCGTGCAGGAGCGGTTGCAGAAGTTCCTCCGAGCGGGGCGCGTCGTTCTGCGGGACCGTAAAGGAAATATCGGTGGTCGACTCGCTGGCCACGTTCTGCACGATCATGTCGACGTTGATATTGGCGGCGGAAACCGCCGAGAAAATGCGGCCGGCGACCCCGGCGGTGTCCGGCACGCCCGAGACCGTGAGCTTGGCCTGGGCCCGGTCGAGGCTGACGCCGCGCACGACGACGTCCTCCATGTTCGGCGTTTCCTCTTTCGCCAGCGTGCCTTTTTTATCGTGGAAACTGGACCGGACCTCGAAAGGGACGCTGAATTTCTTGGCGAACTCAACCGCGCGCGACTGCATCACCTTGGCCCCGGCCCCGGCCATCTCGAGCAGCTCGTCGTAGGCAATCTCGTCGACCTTCTGCGCTTCCGGCACAACCCGCGGATCGCAGGTGAAAACGCCGTCAACATCGGTGTAGATCTGGCAGGCGTCGGCGCCGAGGGCGCCGGCAAGGGCGATGGCGGTCAGGTCGGAACCGCCGCGCCCGAGCGTGGTGATGTCACCTTCCGGGGTCTGGCCCTGGAAACCGGCGACAATGACAATGAAATCCTCCGCGAGCAGCTCGTGAATGCGGCGCGGGGTGATGTTCGAGATCTTGGCCCGGGTGTGGGCGCGGTCGGTCAGGATGCCGGCCTCGGCGCCGGTCAGGGAAATGGCGCGGCCGCCGAGCGCGTTGATGGCCATGGCGGTCAGCGCCATGGTGGTCTGTTCGCCGGTGGCGAGGAGCGCGTCCATCTCGCGTTCCGCCGGTTGCGGCGCGAGCTCTCTCGCCATTTTGATCAGGTTGTCCGTGACCCCGGCCATGGCTGAAACCACCGCCACGACCCGCGCCCCCTCCTTTTGGGTGGCGAGGATGCGCTCAGCCACCTTGCGGATGCGCTCCGGCGTGCCCACGGAGGTGCCGCCAAATTTCTGGACAACAAGACGCATGCTTAAGAGCGCACGGGCATGGAGAAAAAGTAACAGGTCACCGGCGGAAGCGTTTTCGTTTTTCTGGCGTCGGTGTCAATCCTCAAAGCTCCAGCGCGCGCAAGAGATCGGTCTCCTCCGGGGCTGCCGGCACCGCGTCCGGCAGCCGGCCGGTTTCCACCTCAGGATCTTTCAACCCATGACCCGTAATGGTGCAGACGATGGTGCGACCCCGCAGTTGTAACGACAAGTCCGTTTTCGCGCGGGCGGCCTTGAGCAGACCCGCCACCGGCGCGGCGCTGGCCGGCTCGGCAAAAAGTCCGTCGTGCCCCGCGAGCCATTGCTGCGCCTCGAGAATCTCCTCGTCGGTCACGATGTCGATGGCGCCTTCCGACTCGCGCACGGCGGCCCGGGCGCTTTCCCAGCTTGCGGGATGGCCGATGCGAATGGCCGTGGCCACCGTCTCCGGTTTCGAGATCACGCGGTTGTGATAAATCGGCGCGGCCCCGGCGGCCTGGAACCCAAGCAGTCGAGGCCGCCGCCCGGCCGTTTCCCCGGCCTCGAGATAACCCTGCCAGTGCGCGGTGATGTTTCCGGCGTTGCCCACTGGCAGGAGATGAAAGTCAGGAGCCGCGCCCAGTTGTTCGATGACTTCAAAGGCGATGGTTTTCTGGCCGGCGATGCGGTCGGGATTCGTGGAATTGACCACGCAGACCCCGGGACGTCGACCCACGCTTTGCACAAGGCGAAGGGCGTCGTCGAAGTTTCCGTCGAGCGCGACGATGCGCGCTCCGTGCATCCGGGCCTGGAGAAGTTTGCCCCGGGCAATCCTGCCCGCGGGCAAAACCACGGCACAACGGATTCCGGCCCGGGCGGCATAGGCCGCGGCGGAGGCGGAGGTGTTGCCAGTGGACGCGCAGAGGAGCACTTGCACGCCGGCAGCGGCCGCCGCGGTCACGGCCACGGTCATGCCGCGATCCTTGAACGAACCCGTCGGGTTGCTCCCTTCAAACTTCAGGTACACCTCGGCTTGCACCATTTCCGAAAGCGCCGCGCTGCGGAGTAGCGGGGTGTCCCCTTCCCCAAGCGAGATCACCGTGGCGCCTTCCGGCACCGGAAGCCGGTCGCGATAACGGGCGATGAGACCGGAAGTCGCAACGACAGGCAGGGGCATTCCGGAATGGAAGCGCAGCGGCGCCCTTCGTCGAGTCCCTTGTGGGCCGAAGCCGGGGTCCTGTGATTTATTTGCAAAGTTGGGCGGTCTGTCGTCCCTTAGCTCACGCCCATTCCGGCGTTTTTTTCCCATGGCTTCCCTGAGCAAAGACGATCAACTGCGGCTTCTGACCATCATGCTGGAGAGCCGGCATGGCGACCTTCGCGAGCAGAACCTGAACCGGCAGGGCAAAGGGCATTTTCATGTTTCCGGAATGGGGCACGAGGCGCTTGCGGCCATTTCCTACGCCATGGAGGAGGGGGACTATATCTGCCCCTATTATCGCGACCGTGGGCTGGTCCTGGGGCGCGGGGTTTCCTCGGCCGATCTCGCCCTCGATTATTTCGCGAAGAAACAGGGGCAAAGCCACGGCCGGCAGATGCCGTCCCATTTCAGCTATGCCTCGCACCACATCTGGAGTGTCCCGACGCCGACCGGCGCCCAGCTTTTGCCCGCCTGCGGCATTGCCTGGGGCATTCGGCTCGACGGGAAAAAGAACATCGTCGTAACGACGATCGGCGATGCCGCCACCCGCCAGGGCGACTTTTACGAGGCGGTTTGTTTTGCCAAGGAGCGAAAGCTTCCGGTTTTGTTCGTCGTGGAAGACAACGGCTACGGCATCAGCAGTCCCACGCGCAAGATCAACCCGCGCGCGCTCGACGTATTGCAGCCGAACGACTGGCGGGAAGTGGACGGGACCGATGTGAAGGCCGTTTATGAGGCCGGCCAGGAAGCGATGGCGCACATGCGCGCCGGGAAGGGTCCGGTCTTCTTCTGGGTGATGATGGAACGGCTTTCCAGCCATACCAGTTCCGACGACCAGAAACTTTACCGTTCGGCCGAGGAGCTGGAGACACTCGAGGAACGGGATCCCTTGCGGAAATGGAAGGAACGGCTCATCGCCGACGGCATCCTCACGGAGGAAGCCTACGCCAGGCTTGACCAGGAAGTGAAGGAACGCATTCGCTCCGAGTTCAGCAGCGCCGAGAAGGCGGAGGACCCCTCAGCGGATGACCTGGAGCTCGAGGTGCGCGGCGAGTTCGCGGGCAAGGGCGATGAAGTGCTGCCGGCCGGCAAGTATCGGATCGGCGACACCATCAACAAAACGCTGCATGCCGGGTTGAAGGCCGACTCGGACCGGATCGTCTTCGGCGAAGACATCGAGGACCCGAAAGGCGGCGTCTTCCGCCTGACCCAACGTCTTTCCACCGACTTCCCTGAGCAGGTTTTCAATTCTCCGTTGGCGGAGTCAACCATTGTCGGCGTGGCCTGCGGCCTCGCTTCCTATGGAAAACGGCCGGTGTTCGAGCTGCAATTTATTGATTTCATTGGACCGGCCTGGAATCAGGTGGTGACCAATCTTTCGACCCTGCGCTGGCGTTCCTTTGGCACCTGGAAATGTCCGCTCGTCATCTATGCGCCCTATGGGGCCTATCTGCCGGGCGGCAGCCTCTGGCACAGCCAGGCCAACGAGGCGCCCCTGGCGCATTTCCCCGGCATCAACGTCGCCATTCCCAGCACCCCGGCCGACGCCGCCGGCCTGCTCTGGAGCGCGATGCACGCCGAGGACCCAACCTTTATCCTGATCCCCAAGCATCTCCTCTGGGCCGAACACGAATACGCCGAGCCCATCGAGGCCGTGCCCCTCGGCCAGGCCCGCCACGTCCGGAACGGCCGCGAGGTCACCCTCGTCGGTTGGGGCAACACCATCGAGAAAGCGCTCGAGGCGCTGGAAGAAATCGGCGACGACATCAGCATCGATCTGATTGATCTGCGCTCCGTCGCCCCATGGGACCGCGCCGCCGTGGAACGCTCCGTGCGCAAGACCGGTCGTCTCGTGGTCGTCCAGGAAGACACCGAGAATTGCAGCGTTGGGCAAATGGTCATCTCCCACATCGCCTCGCAGTCCGAGCTTTGGGAAAGCATGATCAGCCCGCCCGTCTTGGTCAGCAAAGGGAACGTCATGATCGGCTACAACCCGATCTATGAGTATGCCGCGCTGCCGGACGTGAAACGGATCGTCGCCGCCGTCCGTCAAAGCATGGAACGGAAGGCGACGCGCCCGGGCGGCACCTCGGCGCCGCCGGCGAAAGAGCCTTCGCGCGAAAACACGGCCGGGTCATCGGCCCCGACCAGGGAAGCGACGCCCCCGGCCGCGCCCCCGCAGGAATCCAAACAGCGCGCCCAGACCGTGACGGTGCCGATCATGGGAGAAGGCATCCGCAACGCCAAGGTCGTCTCCCTCCTGAAGAAGCCGGGTGATGCGATTGAGCTGGATGATCCGCTCTGCGAACTCGAGACCGACAAGGCGGTCTATCCGGTTGAATCCTCTTTCGCGGGCGTCATGGGCGATTGGAAAGTAGCCTCGGGCGACACGGTGGAGATCGGCCAGGATCTGGGCACGATCCTGACGGGGGAATCCGGGTTTGCTGACCAGATGCAGGATGCGGCCGCGGCCTCCCCGGGTCCGAAGGAAAACGGCGCTTCGCAGCAGAGTTCGAGTCGGATCCGGCAGCGCGCGAAGTCGGACGGGGTTGAGCCCGCCCTGTCCGCCACGATCACGCGACGACTTTACAGCGTCATTCCGGCGAATCTTCAGATCGACGCGGAATGGGACGCGATCCGGAAAGCGCGCGAAGCGGCCAAGAAAGACCAGGGTGGAAAAGCCCCCTCCCCGTCGGTCATGGTGGCCTGGGCGGTGACGCGGGCGATGGAAAAACATGCGCCTTTCCGCCGGCAAATGACGGAGGAGGACCGCATCATTGAAAAGGAGAATTTCGATCTTGGCATTGCGGTGGCGATGGATGATGACCGCCTCGCCACGGCCGTGATCGCGGATGCCAACAAAAAGTCGTGGGAGGAGTTCGTGCGCAGCTTCCATGAAACGGTCGAGGAAACACGGCAGGGCCGGGTGGATGCCATGAACGCGCCGGTGGTCATCAGCAGCCTTGGCGCCTTTGGCGTTCGCGCCGGCGCACCCATCGTGGTGCCGCCTTCGGTCGGGACGCTTTTTGTCGGCTCAGCCCATGCCGCCATGGTGGGCGACGGTCGCAAGGCGAGAAACGCGGAGGTCATCACCCTCTCCCTGACCTTTGATCACCGGATTGTGAATGGCGCGGGCGCGGCCAGTTTCGTCCATGAGATCAAGGAGCTGATCGAAAATTTCCAGCTTCCGGGCGCGAAGAAAAAAGCCGCCGCCAAAAGCAAGGGCTAGCCGCCCGGTGCAGCAGGCTTGTCGCCCGGCGGCGGCGTTGGCGTCTGTTCCACGGGAAATTTGATCGCTTCCGCCAGGGCCGGATTGTTCCCGGCTACTTTCCGGAAGAAGAGATCATTCGCGCCGGCTCGGAACAGGCGGACCTGGTCACGGCTGCGCGCCTCCTCGATCAGCCGGATGGCTTCATTAATCTTGTTCTCCCGCAGACGCAGCGCGGCCTCGGTCAGCAGCCAGTCGATGCTGAGCGTTCCCTTCGCCTTTTCCTCCCCGAGAGCCGCCTCGAGCACGCCGGTTTCCCCCGCTTCGAGGCGGGCCAGGCGAATCTTGTACTGGCAGACCATCAGGTCCTGCTCGCTCGTGGCGCGGGCCGCGGCCTGCCGATACCAGGGGATGGCGTCGGAGGGTTTCTCCTCCATCCTGAGCGCTTCCCCGGCAAAGTAATGATATTCCGCCGTGAGCGGTTCGGTCTCGGCGGCGGCGGCGAAAAAGCGGTGCGCCGTGGGGAAATCGTTCCGGCGCAGGGCGATCAGGCCGCGGGAGAACTGCGCCTGGTGAACGTCTTCGCCGAAGGCAATGGCCCGCTCAAAGGCGGCGTCCGCGCCCACCAGTTCGCCGAGGTTGAAACTGATCCGGCCCACCCGGTAAAGAACGCCCCGGAGAAAAAGGTTTTTCTTCTTGGCCGCGATGAAAAGATCGACCGCCTCGGACCAGCGCCGCTCGCGTTCCGCCGCAAACGCCTCCTCGATGAGCTGGTCCGGCCCTTTATCCGGAAACTTGTCGGCCACCGCCAGGTCGGGCTGCTGATACTTCTTCACAAATTGGTAGCGCCAGTAGTCGAAACGCTTGCCGACGTAGAAAACGGCCGCGAGCAGAACAAGGCCGCCGATCAGGAAAGCCACCGTCACGAACGCGGAACGGCTCGCCGTTTCCTTGTCGGGGCCGACTGCGCGCGGCTCCGCGCCCGCTGCGGGGCGCCCTTGGGAAGTGACGGCGGGCTTCTCGCCCTCCGCCGGCTCGGTGCGCCGTTCGGACATCACGCGTGGGCGCGGCGTGATCTTGGCGTGGGTCGGTTCCGGATGCGACGGCGGGGCCGGATCCGCCCCGGGTTTTCCGGGCGCCTCCGCGGCGTCGCCGGGCGTCTCCGAAGGCTCCCGATGTTTCGGGGTCTGGAGAAACCGCCGCTGCTCCGGGGTGAGCGCGCTGCGGCGAAGGGGTTGTTCCTGCCCGGATGGGTCTTCGTGCTTGTCGTCCGCCATGAGCTAATCCTGCCAGTTCGGGGGCCGCTTTTCGAGAAAAGCCGAGACTCCCTCGCTCGCCTCCGGCGATTCGCGCGCGGTCATGTGGTGTCGGAGGGCCGCCTCCACGTCCTCGCGCACCGTGCTTGACCAGAGTTCCTCGATGAGCCGTTTGCTGCTGGCCATGGCCATGGGCGCACCGAGCAGCGCCCGCTCGACAATCTCCTGCACCGCGGCTTCCAGCCTCTCCGCCTCCACCACCCGGTTGACCAGGCCCATCGCGCGCGCGCGTTCCGCGTCGATCAGTTCAGCCTCAAGCAGCAGTTCGCGCAGGTCGCGTTCCCGCAACTGGCGCCGGAGAAAAGTCATGACCAGTCCGGCGACGAGCCCGCGCCGGACCTCCGGGTAACCAATCCGGGTGCCCGCCGCCGCCACCACGAAATCACAGGCAGACATCAGGCCGGCCCCGCCCGCGACAGCCGCGCCGTGCACGGCGGCGATCGTAACCAGCCTCGTCTCCGCCAGCGCCAGCAAAACAGCCGCCACCGCCTCGCCCGAAGCGTGGGCTTTTTCCTTCTGCGCGGTTTCCTTGAGATCGAGCCCGGCGCAAAAGGCGGGCCCGGCCCCGCGCAGGATCAGGACGCGCTGCCTGGGATCGCTCTCCGCGGTCTGCACCGCTTCGGTCAGGTTCGTCATCAACTCGATGGTGAGCGCGTTACGACGCTCCGGGCGATTCAAGGTCAGAACCGTGACCTGGGGAGTTTGTTTTTCGACGAGGACGACAGACATGCTTTACTTTAGCCCGCCCAGTAATCCCGTCATGACCCGATCCGTCAAGCTCATCGAATGTCCACGCGACGCGTGGCAGGGGTTGGCGCATCTCATCCCGACGGAAAGAAAGGCGGAATATTTGCGCGCGCTGGTCGAAGCAGGATTTCGTCACCTTGATGCGGTCAGCTTTGTTTCGCCGAAGGCGGTGCCGCAGATGGCCGACAGCGAAGAAGTGCTGAAGCTGCTCGGCCGGCCGGCTGGGGTCGAGGTGATCGGCATTGTGGTGAACGAGAAAGGCGCGGAGCGCGCGATCAGCACCGGAGCGGTGAGCACGCTCGGTTATCCGTTCTCGATATCCGGGACGTTTCTCCAGCGCAACCAGAAGCAGACGCGGGCGGAAAGTGAGAAAATGCTGGAGCGCATCCGGCACCTGGCCGCGGACGCCGGGCTGCAAACGGTGGCCTACATTTCCATGGCCTTCGGCAATCCCTACGGTGACCCCTGGGACGAGGGGGCCGTGGCCGATGCCGTCCGCCTGCTCGCGAGCTTCGGCGTGGAGGCCATTTCGCTCGCCGACACGGTGGGCGCGGCCGGGGAGGACCTGATCCGGCGGGTGGTGGAGCGCGCCCTGCCCGAGTGCGGGAACAGCGAACTCGGTGTGCACCTGCACAGCCGCGCGGGAGAAGCGCGATCGCGGATCCTGGCCGCCTATGATGCGGGCTGCCGCCGTTTCGACTCGGCCCTGGGGGGACTGGGCGGCTGCCCGTTCGCGCAGGACTCGATGGTGGGAAACATTCCGACGGAAGAATTGCTGGGCGCGCTTCGGGATCGCAACGCCGTGCCTGATCCAGAGCCCGACCTGGGCCCGGCGATCACCTTGAATCGGGAGATTGCGGGCGTTGCCTAGACCTGGACCACGCCGGTATGGAAACGCGCCCGCGGCATCGGGCGGGAGACATACTCAAGCAGACGGTCGAGGACGTCGCGCGTCTCGTGCGGCTGAATGATGGCGTCGATCCAGCCGCGCGCGGCGCCGTAGCGCACATCGGTCTGTTCCTCGTAGGAACGTTTTACCCGGGCGCGCAGTTCCTCGAGCTCCTCCGGCGATGACTTTTTGTCGCCGCGGTCGCGGGCTCGCGCGAGGATGCTGAAAACCGTGTCGGACGCCTGGGCCGCGCCCATGACGGCATAACGGGCGTTGGGCCAGGCAATGAGAAAGCGCGGGTCGTAGGCCTTGCCGCAGAGGGCATAGTTGCCGGCACCAAAGGAACCGCCCACCACCACGGTGATTTTCGGAACCACGGAATTGCTGACCGCGTTGACCAGCTTGGCCCCGCTCCGGATGATCCCGCTCTGTTCCGCGTCCTTTCCGACCATGAACCCGGTGACATCCTGGAAAAAAATGATCGGAAGACCGGTCTGGTTGCAATCCATCACAAAACGCGCCGCCTTGTCGGCGCTGTCGGCATAGATCACGCCGCCCATCTGGATGCCTTCCTTTTTCGTTCGCACCTGCAGGCGCTGGTTCGCCACGATGCCAACCGGCCGGCCGCCGATCCGGGCGTAGGCGGTCACCAGCGTCTTGCCGTAGTCCGCCTTGTATTCGTCCAGGGAATCGGGGTCAATTACCGTGGCAAGCAGATCGCGCATGTCGTACGGCTTGGACCCGTCGGCGCTGATCAACTCGTAAACCGTCGCGGGATCCTTGCCTGGACCGGTGTTTTTTGCGGGAGCCTTCGTCTTCTTCGCCTGCTCGGCTTCGGGCAACAGCGCCATGAGCGAACGAATCCGTTTCAGGCAGGAAGGATCATCCTTCTCGTAAAAATCGACCGTGCCGCTGATCTCCGAGTGCATGTGCGCCCCGCCCAGTTCCTCGGCTTCCACGATCTGCCCGATGGCCGCCTTGACCAGCGACGGCCCGGCAAGGTAAAGGCCGCTTCCCTGCGTCATCAGGATTTTGTCGCACAAGACCGGGAGGTAGGCGCCGCCGGCGACGCAGTTGCCCATGATGGCGGCAAACTGCGGGATGCCCGCGGCGGAAATGACGGAGTTATTGCGAAAGATGCGCCCGAAATCGTCTTCATCGGGAAAAATCTCGTCCTGCAGGGGGAGGAACACGCCGGCGGAATCGACCAGGTAAATCAGCGGAAGATTGCTCTCGAAGGCGACGCGCTGGGCCCGGATGAGTTTCTTGGCCGTCTGGGGAAAGAAGGCCCCGGCTTTCACACTGGCGTCGTTGGCCACGATCATGCAGGGAACACCCGAGACCCGGCCAATGCCGGCGACGGCGCCGGCGGCGGGGACGCTGCCCCAATCCGGATACATTTTGTAGGCGGCCCAGAGGCCGAGCTCGAAGAAAGGGGTGTTTTTATCGAGCAACAAAGCCAGGCGCTCGCGGGCGCTAAGGCGGCCGAGTTTGTGCTGGCGTTCCTGGCCAGCCTTGCCCCCACCTTCGCGCAGGAGAGCTTCCTCCTTGGCGATGGCGGCGCAGACGTCGCGCAAGCTGGTCTTGGGTGCGGAAGCAGAGGCCATGGAACGGATGCACGCTTAATCCGCGCGCGGGCCCGAAGCAAGCGGAGTCGCAGTCCCGCGGCGCGAACTAGTAGATATCGATCTCCGAGCGGTAACCGGAATCGCCACGGATGCTGCGGAGCCGGTTGCGGCTGCCGCGCTCGGTTTCAGGGCGATTGATGCGTTCCAGCGCGACCTTGACGAGGAAAGGGAGGGCGGCGAGGGCGCCGACGGAGACGAGCGCGATGGCGGCGGCCTGGCGCACGGGGCGCGCAAACTTGTCCGCCACCAGCATGCCCACGCCCAGGCCCAGCGCGGTGCGCGTGAGCGACAGCAGGCCGTCGAGCGGCAGCTGATCGGGGGTTTTTGGCATGGATAACGAAATAGACATCGCCTACCCTTATACGGTCCGATTCCAAAAAAGAAACGGGAAATTCTTCATTCGTGCGCGGCGCTGAACATAAGGTTTGATGGCTAATTCGCTTTACGCGCTCATCCTTGCCGGGGGCAGTGGGGAACGCTTCTGGCCGCTCAGCCGCCGGGCCAAACCAAAGCAACTGTTGCGCCTCGTCTCCGGCCAGACGCTTCTCGAGGAGACCATCAGCCGCCTCGATGGGCTGGTTCCGCCCGAAAAAATCCTCGTCCTGACCAACACCGACCAGGAGCAGGCGGTCCGGGCGCTCCTCCCGAAATTTCCCGCCGGCAACATCGTGGCGGAGCCCGCCAAGCGGGACACCGCCGCGGCTGTGGCCCTCGGCGTCGGCTGGGTTTCCGCCCGCGATCCCGGCGCCACCATGATGGTTCTGCCGGCCGATCACGTCATCCGGGACGCGGAAGGATTCCGGTCCACCCTGGCCGGCGCGGCGCGCGCCGCGGAAGAGCATTCCGCGCTGGTCACCATCGGCATCAAGCCGTCGTGGGCCTGCCCCGGCTTCGGCTACATCGAGATGGGCAAGGAAGCCCGCGTGCGGGAGGCCACCACAGCAGTGCACCACGTCGCGCGGTTCCGGGAGAAACCGAACGCCGACCTGGCCGAGACTTTTCTCCGGCAGGGCACGTTTCGCTGGAATGCCGGCATGTTTCTCTGGTCCGTCCCGACCGTGATCAGCGAGTTCAACCGGCACACGCCCGCGCTGGGCCGATTCATCGCCGCCGTGCACGGGGCCAAGGATCTCCCGCGTCTTCTCGGGGATGAATTCGCGAAGCTGCCGAAGATTTCCTTCGATTACGCCATCATGGAACATGCCGAGCGGGTCCTCATGGTGGAGGCGGGCTTTGACTGGGATGACGTCGGCAGCTGGACCGCGGTGGCTCGTTACTTCCAGAAGGACGGGGAGGAAAACGCGGCCAACTGCCATCTGACCGCGTCCGATTCGACCAACAACATCGTTTTCGACGAAAGCGGCGGGAGCGTGGCCCTGCTCGGCGTGCACAACCTCATCGTCGTGCGCACCGGTGATGCCATTCTCATCTGTCACCGCCACCAGGCCGAGAAGATCAAGGAACTGGTGGGACGCATTCCGCCGGAGCTGCAGTAGAGATGAAACGGATCCTCGGGATCGATTTCGGCAGTGTTCGGGTGGGCCTCGCCCTTTCCGACGAACTGCAGATGCTGGCGCATCCGCTCGAAACCGTGGCGGCCGTGCCGGAGAAAGCCCTGCTCGCCCGTCTTTCCTCCCTGGTCACGGAGAAGGAGGTTGAGCGGGTCGTGGTGGGACATCCGCGAAACATGGACGGGACCTACGGGCCGGCCGCGGAGGGCGCGAAGGCGTTCGCCGAAAAGCTCCGGGGCCAGGTCGCGCCGGAGGTGATTCTCTGGGATGAACGCCTGACCAGCGTGGCGGCCAACCGCGCCGTCCGGGAAAGTGGACGCTCCACGCGTGAGTCGCGCCAGTTCATCGACCAGGTCGCGGCGCAAATGATCCTGCAGGGATATCTCGACCGCCAGGCCGCCGCGGCCGGACCCGGTGGGGCATGAGAAGACTCAAGCTCACGCTCTCCTATCACGGCGCGGAGTTCAGCGGCTGGCAAAGCCAGGCCGACGGCAATGCCGTGCAGGATCATCTGGAAGCGGCCTTCCGCAAGATTCTTGACCGGCCGGTGCGGGTCCATGGCTCGGGCCGGACCGACAGCGGGGTGCACGCGCTCGGCCAGGTGGCCCATGTGGATCTGCCGGACGCGCGCCGGAGCCCGGAGCGGTGGCTGGAAGCCCTGAACGGTCTCCTGCCGCGCGCGATTCGGATCGTGCGCAGCCGGTTTGTCCCTGATTCGTTTCACGCCCGCTTTTCCGCCCGGGGGAAGGTTTACCGCTATCAGATCTGGGCTGCGCCTGTGGCCTCGCCCTTCGAGGCGGACCGTTCCTGGCACGTCCGGAGGCCGCTGGACGGGCAGGCGCTGGCCCGGGCCGCTTTTTTTTTCCAGGGAACGCACGATTTTGCCGGTTTCGCCGCCAACAGGGGAAAGAAGGAAGAAAGCACCGTGCGCACGATTCACCGGATGCGTGTGACCTCCTCCGGCGCGCGCGTGCGTATCGAACTCGATGGGAACGGTTTCCTTTACAAGATGGCGCGCCTGATGGTGGGGATGATGGTGCAATGCGCCACCGGAAAACTGCCGGTGACGGCGGTGGAAGAGGCCCTGCGGAACCCGGCAGCAAAACACCCCCGGCTGGTGGCCCCGGCAGAGGGTCTTTTCCTCGTGCGGGTGCGGTACTGAGATTGCTACGGGGAAGGCTCTCCAGGCGAGCGGCGGCGGGTGTCGGCGTGGCAGGAGACCTGCTTTGTGGAAATTTTAATGTCTCCGGATTCCTCTCCTCTTGCCACGGGTCGTCAGCGCGAAGGTCTTCCGGTCACCCGCCGCGCTCTTTCCTGGCTCTTCAGCCAGGAACATTTCGGGGTGAAACTGTTCTCGGGCACGGCGGTGGCGGTGATCGTCATCGTGGCCATGGCGGCAATCTTCGGGCTCGTCTCCTATCGCACGCATCATCACGAGGAACTGCGCGCCCAGACGACCGAGGTGATCCGGCTGAGCGCAATCCTCGAGAACGACATCAGCGTCCTGGAGACGAGTTACCGGGGATTCCTCCTCTCGGGACAGAAACCATACCTGGCGCCGTTCGAGACGCGCCGGCCGCTTCTGCAGGAACACGTGGCGGAGCTGGTGGCTCGCATTGTCGACAACCAAAGCCAGCGGAAACGCATTCTCAAGGTCCAGGACCTCGTCCAGAAATGGGTTAACACCGTGGCCACGCCGGGCATCGAGGCCCGCCAACGGGGCGGGGCCGTCACGGCCGAGGCCATCGAGGACCTGCTCGACCAGGCCCGCGCGCTCCTCAAGTCGATCCAGAGCGAGGAGCGCGTCGTCCTGAACGAACGGATGCGCGAGCATGAGTGGGCCGCCCAGTCTTCCCAGATCCTCGATTACATTCCAAAGCTCGAGCATTCCGTCATCCAGATGGAAAACGCCAAACGCGCCTTTCTTCTCACGGCCAAACCGCATCTGACGGAGACCTACACCGCGGGCGTGGCTGATTTCTACACCGTGCATGGCCTCCTGAGCATGCTCATCGCCACCAACCCCGGCCAGATGGAGATGTTAAACGGGATCAAGGCGCAGGTGCAGCAATGGATCAACGAATCGGCCATCCCGGAAATTGACGCGCGCCGGAACGGACGCGACATCGCGCCGATGCTCGCCACGCAGCGTGGACAGACGCTGATGACCGGCGTGCGCGCGGCCATCTCGAAATTCGAGCAGACCCAGCTCAAACTCTTTGAAGAACGGGCCGCGGCCACGAAAAAGGCGCGCATCTGGAAGACCGGCGCGCTCGGCGCGGTGGCCTGCCTCGCCGCCATCCTCCTGGCGCTCTCCAGCAGCTACAGTTTTGTCCTCAGCCGCCGCCAGCTCTCCAAGCTCGAAGGCGCCGATGTCCGCATCCGCTCCATCATCGAGAACATCCTTGATGGCATGATCACGGTGGACCAGGACGGCACCATTTGTTCCATGAACCCGGCGGCGGAAAAAATGTTTGGCTGCATCAACAACGAGATGGTCGGCCACAAGTTCATCAAGCTGGTCCCGAAATCATACAGCGCCGACCCGGAGGCCGAACCGGTCCCGTGCGCCTGGAACCAGATTGCGCGCCGGACCGGCTCCACCACCCTGGCTGTGGGACGAACCCGCAAGCACGCCACTTTCCCGATCGAAATTTCGCTCAGCGAGATGACCGTCGACCGTCAGATCCTTTATGTGGCCATGATCCGCGACGTCACGGAACGGAAACGGTTTGAGGGGGAAATCGCGGCCGAGAAGGAGAGCCTCGCCGTCACCCTGCGCTCGATCGGCGACGGCGTCATCACCACCGATGTGCAGGGCCGCATCATCATGATCAACAAGGCGGGCGAGAACCTGACCGGTTGGCCCTCGAGCGAGGCCATCGGCCAGCCGCTCAAATCGGTTTTCAACGTCACGATCGACCTCGCCGCGCAGGCTCGCACCCAGCGGAGCGGCTACCGCAGCGAAGCCCACTCCATTCTCCTGAACCTTCCCGAAAACGCCACCCTGACCGCGCGGGACACGACCGAACGGGTGATCGAGCAGGTCGCCTCCCCCATCCGCGACCCGAAGAACGAAGTGGCTGGCGTCGTGCTCGTCTTCCGCGACATCACCGAGCGGCAGCGCAACGAGGCGGAACGGCGCAAGGCCGAGACCCTCGAGCAGCTCGGGTTGCTCGCCGGCGGCATCGCGCACGACTTCAACAATCTTCTCACCGCCATCATCGGCAACATCTCCCTCGCCTCGCTCCTCCTCCCGCCCAGCGACGAGATGGCCACCCGCCTGAACGACGCCAAGAACGCCTCCATGCGCGCGCGCGACCTGGCCCAGCAGCTTCTCACCTTTGCCCGCGGCGGCGCCCCCATCAAAAAGACCGCCTCCATCGGCAAACTCATCCAGGACACGGTCAGCTTCTCCCTGCGCGGATCGCACAGCCGGAGCGAGTTCAATTTCGGTTCGGAACTCTGGCCGGCCGAGATCGACCCCGGCCAGATCAGCCAGGTCGTGGCCAATCTCGTGGTCAACGCCGACCAGGCCATGCCGCAGGGCGGGACCCTGCGGGTCACCTGCGACAACTTCGTTTACAACCCGGAACAGCAGGCGGCCATCGCCGACCTCATGCCCGGTGATTACGTCCGCATCATCCTGAAGGATGAAGGCGTCGGCATCCCGGAAAATTACCTCAAGCGCATCTTTGATCCCTATTTCACCACCAAGGCCAAGGGCAACGGCCTCGGGCTGGCCACGACCTATTCCATCATCAAGAATCACAACGGCCTCATCACCGTCGATTCCGAGGTGCACAATGGGACCACCTTCACCATCTACCTGCCGGCCAGCAGCGAGATCGAGGTCCCGGCCGAAACCGTGCAGGTCTCGCCCGAGAGCATCTCCGGGACCGGCAGCATCCTCGTGGTCGATGATGAGGAAGCCATCCGCGCCCTGGTCGAGTTCACCCTCTCCCGGTTGGGTTACGAGGTGGCCGAGGCGGAGACCGCCCTGGCCGGCGTCGAGCTTTACCGTGAACGACTCGAGGCCGGGAAACGCTTTGACCTTGTCATCCTCGACCTGACCCTCCCCGGCGGCATGGGCGGAAAAGAGGCGCTCAAGCGCCTGATTGAGATTGATCCGACGGTGAATGCCATCGTCTCCAGCGGCTACGCCATGGACGCCACCATGAGCCGTTACCAGGATTACGGGTTCCGCGGCGTCATCGCGAAGCCCTACGAGGCGGCGGAACTCGGCCGGGTGGTGCACGACGCCATCGCCGCCGGCCGGATCAACGTGGTGGAAGACTTCGAAGGCGGCCGGCTCGCCACCCGCGTGGCCTGATCCTCCGGCAATCCTACTTCTCCGGCTTCAACCGGGGCAGCAGTTCTTCCAGGATGGTGGCAACGGACTCCGAGACGCTTTGGCGGTGTGTCTGCACCACCACTTCGGCGTCGTCCGGCGCCTCATAGGGCGCGTCGATCCCGGTGAACTCCCGGATCTTTCCCGCGCGCGCCTTCTCATAGAGCTTCTTCGGGTCGCGCTCCTCGCAGACCGCGAGGGGAGCATCGACAAAGACCTCGAAAAACTCGGCGCCCCCCTCGAGCGCGATTTCGCGGGCGCGCCGCCGATCGTGCCGGTAAGGCGAAATGAAGGCGGTTACGACAATGATTCCCGAGTCCGCCATGAGGCGGGCCACTTCCGCGACCCGGCGGATGTTCTCGACGCGGTCTTCCGGTGAGAAGCCAAGGTTCGAGTTGAGGCCGTGGCGGACATTGTCGCCGTCGAGCACATAGGTATTCATGGCGCGGCGGAAGAGCTCGGCCTCGAGGGCCTGCGCGATGGTCGACTTGCCCGCGCCGGAAAGGCCGGTCAGCCAGACGACGGCGCCATGATGGCCATTGTGCCGCGCCCGGTCGCCCGGGGTGATCTTGCCCTCGGTCCAGAAGATGTTCTTGCTCTTGACCTCCGTTCGGTCGGTGTAAACGCCGCCAAAGACGATGCCGCCGCCGCCGATCCGGTTGTTCTGGACGAGAACGAACCGGCCGAGCTGCGGGATGCGGTCGTGGTTGTCGAGCACAAGGGGCGCGCGCGTCTGGATGGTGATGCGGCCAATTTCGTTCCGCGCCACTTCCGTGGCCGCCTTGCCGGAGGAGGCGAGGGTGGCGGAATCGATCACTTCCTCGATGGAAACGACCCGGCAGACGAGTTCCTGCGTCCCAAGCCGAAGGTGATAATTCTGGTCGCAGCGCAGGGGCGTCGGGGAAATCCAGAAGATGTCGGCGTGGAACCGGTTGGTCTCGATCGGCGTCTCCTTCTCGTGTGAAGCCACGAAACCGCGTTCGACGAAAATCTGCTCCCCCAGGGTGATGCCGGCCGAGTCCCCCGCCCGCACTTCCTCCGGGGCGTCGCCGTTCCAGCGCTCGATCGTTTTCACCACGGCCTGCTTGTTTGCCGGCGAAAAGATGACCTGGTCCCCCACCCGCAGACGCCCCGTCTCGACCCGGCCCGCAATGATGCGGCGCTCGTCGAACCGGTAGACATCCTGCACACAGAACCGCAGGGGCAGCTCGGTCGATGAACCTTTGGCCGTGAGGTCGTCGAAAGCCTCGAGGATGGTCGGGCCCTTGTACCACGCCATCTTTTCCGCGCTCCTCCGCGCCACGTTCTCGCCTTCGCGGGCCGAGACCGGCACAAAGACGCGCGGATCGAGCTTCAAACCGCCGAGAAACTCGCGGTATTCCCGCTCGATCTCGCGGAACCGTTCCTCAGCGTAGCCGACGAGGTCCATTTTGTTCACCGCCACCACGATCTGCTCGATCCCAAGCAGGCTGAGCAGATACGCGTGCCGCCGACTCTGCTCGCGGATTCCCTCGTTGGCGGCAATGAGCAGGATGGCGGCGTCGGCCGTGGACGCCCCGGTGATCATGTTCTTGAGGAACTCCTTGTGCCCGGGCGCGTCGATGATGACGTACTGGCGGCGCGGTGTCCGGAACGGGATCTGCGTCGTGTCGATGGTGATGTTCTGTTCCTGTTCCTCCAGGAGCGCATCGAGGAGAAAGGCGAACTCGAAGTCCATGCCCTCGGCCGCGGCCGCTTTCTGCACCGCCTCGATCTTGCCTTCCGGCAACGAATCGGTGTCGTGCAGGATGCGGCCGATCAGGGTCGATTTGCCGTGATCGACATGGCCGACGAAAACGACCTGGAGCCGGGGCGATTCCCCGCGGCCCGCCGAATCGATGGCTGTTCTACCCGCCGCCATTACATGAAACCCTTGGCGCGCAGCTTTTGCATGGCGTTGCGCTCGTGATGGTCCTGCGCGCGGCCGGCCCGCTCGCTCGTTTTCGTGATTTCCAGCTCGGCAATGATCTCTTCGATCGTCGCGGCCGTGCTCGCCACGTCCTTCGTGATCGGACGGCAGCCCAGCGATCGGTAGCGGCGGCCGTTTCGCGCGAAATACATCTGCGGGATGGGAATCTTCTCGCGCTCGATGTAGCGCCAGATATCCACCTCCGTCCAGTCGAGCAGCGGCTGCACCCGGACATGTTCCCCGGGCGCGGCCGCGGAGGCGAACTGCCCCCAGAATTCCGGCGGCTGGTCCTTGTACTCCCACTCGAACTGCGCGTTCCGCGGTGAAAAATAGCGCTCCTTCGCCCGGGTCGGGTCCTCGTCGCGACGAATGCCGGTGATGAGGGCGTCGAACTTGTGCTCGGACAGCACCTGCTGCAACGCCACCGTCTTCAGCTCGTGCGTCACCGTCACCGGGTCATGCGTCTCGTAGCCGATGCCGCGGGCCCGGGCCTCGGTGTTGATCTTCACCATGAGGTTGAGCTTGTAATGCCCGGTGGCCCATTCCCGGAACTCGAGCATCTCCGGGAACTCGTAGGTGGTGTCGATGTGCAGGACGGGGAACGGGATCTTTCCGAAAAATGCGCGCATCGCCAGCCAGATCAGGACGTTGGAGTCCTTCCCCATCGACCAGGGCATGGCGATGTTCTTGAACGAGTGGTAGGCCTCGCGAAAAATGAAGACACTCTGGTTCTCCAGCTGGTCGAGATGGCTGCGGATCGGGGTCATCGTCGGTTCCCACAGTAGACGCGCTCCCGGGAGCCGCCACCGCGGACCGAATGTTTAGCGAGAGTGTGGGCACGGTCAATCTCGCGCGCGGCGAGGCCGCCCGGCGGCGCGGTCCCGAGAGATCCTGCTTGCTTCGTCCGCCCCTGATTTTAGTGTCAGGAATGCCGGAACAACGCCCCGCCGCCTACGATTCCAAGATCGAGGGCAACGTGATTTTTACCCGGCTCGACGCCGCCATAAACTGGATGCGCAAAAATTCGCTCTGGCCCATGCCGATGGGTTTGGCCTGCTGCGCCATTGAGCTGATGGCCACGGCGTCCTCCCGGTTCGACATCGCGCGTTTCGGCGCCGAGGTCATGCGCTTTTCCCCCCGGCAATGCGACGTCATGATCGTGGCCGGGACGGTCACCTACAAAATGGCCCTGGCGGTGAAGCGCATCTACGAGCAGATGCCTGAGCCGAAATGGGTCATCGCCATGGGAGCCTGCGCTTCCACTGGCGGCATGTATCGCTCCTATGCCGTTCTCCAGGGGATTGACCAGCTTCTCCCGGTGGATGTTTATGTCTCCGGTTGCCCGCCCCGCCCGGAAGCGCTGCTCGAAGGCCTGATGAAGCTCCAGGAAAAGATCAGCGGCGAACGCTCCTTTCTCGCGCAGAAACCGGCCCTGGGGCGGATGCTGGAAACCGCCGCGTCATGACCGGCGAAACGCTCCTGGTCGAGCTGGCCAAGCTGTTTGGCGGCAAAATTCTCCAGCGGATCGATTTTCGCGGCGAAACCACCTTTGTCATCGCTCCCGCCGACCTCCGCGAGGTGGCAAAGTTCTGCCGGGACGAGCTCTCCTTTGATTACCTGGTCGACATCACCAGCATCGATAATTTCGGGGAGGACCCGCGGTTCGCCATCGTTTACGAACTTTATTCCCTCACCCTCTCCATTCATCTTCGGCTCCGGCTGGCGGTGGCCGAAGAGGAAAGTGCCGTCGACACCGTCTCGGATATCTGGCCGACGGCCAACTGGCACGAGCGGGAGATCTACGACATGATGGGCTTGCGGTTCCACGGTCACCCGGACCTGCGCCGGATCCTGATGTGGGAGGGATATCCCTATTTTCCGCTGCGGAAAGAATTCCCGCTGGAAGGCCGGCCGAGCAACATGCCCGACGTCGCTTTCACCTCGGCGGCGCCAATGGAAGGCGGCCCGTTTGTGACCGTCCCGAGCACGGCCACGACCAAGGACCGTGAACCGCGGGCCCGTCCCCCGGAGTTGCCGCGCTAGCGTGATCCGGTTCGCGGTGATCCTGTTTCTCGTCCTGGCCGGCGGGCTCCTCGCCGCCTTTTTCATCTCGCAGCGTTACCGTCCGGAAACACCGGCGCTCCCCGCGGCCGATCGCGTTCTGGTGGAGAAAGCGGCGCGGCGCCTGACCTTGTTGCGCGAGGGGCGACCGTTGAAAACCTATCGGGTCGCGCTCGGGGGCAACCCGCTCGGGCACAAGGAACAGGAGGGCGATCAACGAACCCCCGAAGGCGTCTACACCATTGATTTCCACAAGGCCGACAGTTCCTTTCATCGGGCCCTTCACATCACCTATCCCAACGCCGAGGACACGGCGCGTGCCGCTGCTCGGGGCGTTCCCGCCGGTGGCGACATCATGATCCATGGTCTGCCCAACGAGAACCCCGATTGGGGCGCACTCCACGTGGAGCGCGACTGGACCGCGGGCTGCATCGCCGTGACCAACGAGGAAATTGAGGAGATTTGGGCGGCGGTGGCGGATGGCACCCCGATCGAGATCCGGCCCTGAGCCGGCCTTCAGGCACGATAAGGATCGGCGACCCCGGCCGGCGGACTCTTGAAGCGCTTGTATTCCCAGTGATACTGCGCCGGGTCCTGTCGCACCAGCTCTTCAATGGCGGCGTTCATGGCCGCGACCGCCACTGTTTCATCATCCGCGTAAATCTCCGGGCTGAGTTCGCTGAACACGATCCGGAACCCGTTCTTTTCCCGGCGGCAACTCCCGAGGACCACCAGGGGTTGGGTGCTTTTGGTCAGCCGATGCGCAAACGTCATGGTCAGCGCCGGACGACCAAAAAACGGCACGTGGATTCCCGACGGCCGCGGAGGAACCTGGTCGGGCAGGATGCTCACCGGGCGCCCCTGCTTCAGCGCCTGGAAGATGCTGCGCACCCCGCGGGCGTCGATCGGCCGGAGGCTGGCCCCGGTCCGTTCCCGCCGGGTCCGGATCAGGGCGTCCAACGCCGGCGGCTTCAGGGGATCATAAAGGGCCATGAAGCCGTAGCGTCCAAAGTGCAGGGCAAAGAGTTCCCAGTTCCCGAAATGCGGCGCCAGCACAAGGATCCCCCGCTTCGCGTCCCACGCCTCCTGCAGCGGCGCGGTGCCTTCGACCGCCGTGATCACGCCCTCCAACTCTGTTTCCGACCAGTGCCCGGTCAGCCCCGATTCCGCGAGGAGACGCCCGGTGTGACGCAGGCTTTCCCGCGTCAGCCGGAGCCGCTCCCGGCGGTTTAGCTCCGGGAAACAAATTTGCAGGTTCGTTTCCGTGGTCCGGGCCGCCCGCGTTCCGAGGAGATAAAAGAGGTCCCCGATGACGTTGCCGATGAAACGGGTGGTGCCGTAGCTACACGGGGCCAGCAGCCCGGACCAAACCCGGAGTGCCAGCGGAGCCAAAAGATCGAGGACCCGGCGTTTCACCCGCGCACTAAAGCGCGCATCCGTTTGGCCTTCCAAGGGACAATCACTCCGGCTGGCTTGCCTCAAAGCGGGGAAACAGCGGCGACGGCTTTCCGACTGTGTGTCCCGGAGGAAGAACGCCCCAGCCGGCTGCGGCCAGGCTCTGCTCCCCTTCCCAGTTCAATTGCCGGAAAATTTCCCGCGCCGCCTGTGGCGCAAAAGGCGAAAAGTAGATTGCAGATCAGGCGCAATCCTTCCGCGAGGGCGGCCAGGACCTCGTCGAGCGCGCCGGCCTGGGCCGGGTCCTTCGCCATCTTCCAGGGCGCGCTCGTCTCGATGTAACCATTGCACGCGGTGACGAAATTCCCCAGCAACTCCGCGGCCCGGTGCGTTTCCCAGGCCTCCATGGCGGTCGCGTAGCCGGTGGCGAGCTTCTCCGCCTCAGCCGGGAGAGGTGAGCCGGTTCCGGCCGCACCGAGGCGGCCTTCCCGGTAGCGTTGCGCCATGCTCAGCGTGCGGTTGAGCAAATTGCCAAGGTTGTTGGCCAGGTCGGTGTTGTAGCGCGTGATCAGCCGTTCCTCGCTGAAATCGGCGTCCTGCCCGATGACCATGTCGCTCACCAGATAATACCGCAGCGGCTCCGCGCCATACTTGTCGGCGAGCGTGTCGGGATCGACGACGTTCCCCAGGCTTTTGCTCATCTTATCGCCGCTGATGTTCCACCAGCCGTGGACGAGCAGGCGCGGAATCTGGTCGTCCGGAAAACCGAGCGCGTGCAGCATGATCGGCCAGTAAATGCCGTGCGCCGGGACTCATGATGTCCTTCCCGATCAGGTGCACCGCCGGCCAGCGTTCCCGAAACGCCGGCGGCTGCGAAGCAAAAGTTTTCCCGCCATCGATAGCCGGCAAAGCTGATGTAATTCGTGAGGGCATCGAACCAGACGTAGGTGACAAACGCCGGGTCGAACGGCAGCTCGATGCCCCAGTCGAGCCGCGCTTTTGGCCGCGAGATGCAAAGGTCGCCGCTGATTTTCTCCGCGGCATTGATCAACTCCGCCTGGCGAAAGGCGGGCGTCACCAGACCGGGCCGGTCGCGCAGGAGAGCCACCAGCCAGTCGCGATGCTGCGCCAGCCGAAAGTAATAGTTCTCCTCCTCGCGGAACTCGACCTCGCCCCATTCCGGCCCGAACTCCCCATCCGGTCCGCGCTCCTTGTCCGTGAGAAACTGTTCCTGCCGGATGGAGTAATGCCCGGAACGGGTGTCCTTGTAAATCTGGCCCTCGTCAAAAAGCCGCTGCAGGATGGCCCGAACACATTCCCGGTGAAGCTCGTCGGTGGTGGCGGCCCAGGCATCATATTGCACTCCGAGCTTCCGCCAGAGAGCGAGAAACTTCCCGGTGATCCCGGCGACATACTGCGGCGGCGTGACCCCCTCTTTCTGCGCCGATTTCTGCACCTTTTGCCCGTGCTGGTCCACTCCGGTGAGGAAGAACACTTCTTCGCCCCGCAGGCGGTGATATCGGGCCATGACATCGGCCAGCACCTTTTCGTAGGCGTGGCCGAGATGCGGCGCGCCATTGGTATAATCAATGGCGGTGGTGAGGTTGAAGCGCGGGGGCATGCGGGGACCAAGCTGTCCGAACCGGTCCGCATGGCGCAACCGTTGTTCGCCGGCGCCTCCTTCCTGCGTATCCTCCCGCCCATGCCGAGCACGGTCGATTCCCCTGCCGCTGCCCCCTCTTTTGCCGCGGCCTTCCGTTTCTGGCTCAGGCTCGGCTTCATCAGCTTCGGTGGTCCCGCCGGGCAGATCGCGATCATGCAACGGGAGCTGGTGGAAACGCGGCGCTGGATCGGGCAGGATCGGTTTTTGCATGCCCTGAATTTTTGCCTGCTCTTGCCCGGCCCGGAGGCGCAGCAGCTCGCGATTTATTGCGGCTGGCTCCTCCACCGGACCTGGGGAGGAATCGTGGCCGGCGTGCTCTTCGTTCTGCCCTCGATGTTCGTGCTCTGGGGCCTGAGTTATGTCTACGCGGCCTTTGGTGAGGTGGCGTGGGTCACCGCGATTTTTTACGGGCTCAAGCCGGCCGTGGTCGCGATCGTGGTGGCGGCGCTCTTCCGGATCAGCCGGAAAACACTGCAAACGGCCCCGGCAGCGACCATTGCCCTCCTGGCTTTCGTCGCGCTTTATTTCCTGCACGTTCCCTTCCCATGGGTCGTGGGAGGAGCAGCCGCGGCAGGTTTCCTCGGCGGGCTCGCCTGGCCTTCCGCTTTTCGTTCCCCCCGCGACGAGGCGCCGCCGATGGAATTATCGGAACATCACACAACGGTCTCCTGGGCGCGCGCCGCTCGCATCGTCGCCCTCTGCCTGCTTCTCTGGTTTGCGCCCGTCGTGGCGATCGTGCTCTTCTTTGGGACCGACCATTTTCTTTTTCGCGAAGCGATTTTCTTCAGCAAAGCGGCCGTGGTCACGTTCGGCGGCGCCTATGCCGTCCTTCCCTACGTGGCGCAGCAGGCGGTCGAGAACTTTGGCTGGCTCGCCCCCGGGCAAATGCTGGATGGCCTGGCTTTGGCCGAGACGACGCCGGGGCCGCTCATCATGGTCCTGCAGTTCGTGGGATTCATGGGAGGCTGGAACAATCCGGGAAACCTGCCGCCCCTCGCGGCTGCGACCCTCGGCGCGCTCGTCACCACCTGGGTGACCTTTGTCCCCTGCTTCCTCTGGATTTTCCTCGGCGCGCCGCACCTGGAACGCCTGCGCGGCAACCGGCGCCTTCGGGCCACCCTCGCCGGCGTTTCGGCCGCCGTGGCCGGGGTGATGTTGAATCTCGCCGTCTGGTTTGCCCGGCATGTTTTTGTTCCGGAAAACACGGGGCTCGACTGGGTCGCGCTCGCCCTGGGAGTTCTCGCCCTCATCGCCCTGGTGCGATGGAAGCTCGAGGTCATCACCCTGATCCTCGCCGGCGGCGCCGCCGGTTTTCTCCTGCGCTACCTGGCCGGCTAATCCGCCGCGCTGTCCGAAACCGTCTCGCCGGTCGCGCCCGCGCTGTCCAGTTCCCACAGGAGCCAGTCGTCGTCGGTGACGTATTTCTTGAGCTTGTTGTCCCAGCGTTGCGGCAGCTTCTGCGAAAGGCGCTCGAGAAACGGGAGCAGCGGGTTCTGCGGCGGGTGCGCCTTTTCCTGGTCATCCATCGGAATCGGCTCCCACTTGAATCTCTCCACGTAATCGGCAAACCCAAAACCGTCGAAGAACCGTCCGCTGCCGATCAACGGCATATACCAGAGACTCGGAATGCCGCGCGGGTTTGGCTTGATCGGGACCTCCGTGGCCAGCTTCTCGAGCAGGGCGGAACCGGCGGAATCGCTCTCGAGATGTTTCCGAAGCTGTTCCAGGGCGGGGAACTCGACCGGCGGACTGACAAAAAGGACCGGCTTCCATTGCTGCCGTGAGAGGACAATTTCGTGCACGGTGCCGACGCTGTAGATGTTGGTCGGGCAATAGGCGATGGTGAAATCGCTCGTGTCGACCATGCGCAGGTCGATGTGCAGCGTTTCCCAGAAATGATCGGCGCAGTCGGAACGGGTGGCGTCCCCTTCCTGGCCCCGGGCGAAGGTCCATTTCTCGCGCACATCGACGGTGTTGATGTCCTCCAGCCCGTACTGGTGCAGGCCGCGCACCTTCGGTTTCGACCAGGGATCAAAAACGATGCCGCCGCTCGCGCGCAGAAAATCGCCTACCCGGTTGCGCCACCCGAACTTTTTTTCGTTGGCTCGGGAGGCGACAAAATCCATCGGCCCACTCAGGTAAACGCGGGCGCCGCGGAGGTGGTTGTGCTCGCTCATGCCGCCATGAGTGCGCTTTTTCCGAGCGACGGGCAAACCAAAATGGCGCGCCGGTCCCGTCCCGGATATGTTTTCGTCCATGCGACACGTCGCGGAAAACATCTGGCTGATGCCGTTTCCGCTTTCGATTGCCGGGGTGCAGGCGGGGCGCAATGTCTCCCTGGTCCGGCTGACCACGGGCGAAGTGATCATTCATTCCACCGCGCCCTTCCGCGACGCGGAGGTGGCGGAAATCCGGCGGATCGGTCCGCCCGCGGCGCTGCTCGAGGCCACCCTTTTGCACGACACCTTTGCCCGGGCGGCCCGGGCGGCTCTCCCCGGCGTGCCTTACTTCGCGCCGCCGGCCCTCGGCGACCAGACCTTTGATCGCTGGCCGGCCTCCTGGAACGAAGAACTGGCGGTGCTGCCTCTCGCCGGCATGCCCCTTCTGCAGGAGCACCTGGTGCTGCATCGCCCCACGCGGACGCTCATCACGGGCGATTTCGTTTTTAACATGCCCCGTGACGTTTCCTGGTGGACCCGCCTCGTTTTCCGGATCGTCTCGCGAATGCGCGAATATCCCGCGATGAGCCTGGCCTTTCGGCTCGCCATCCGGGATCGCGCGGCTTTTCGCGAGTCGATGCGCCGGTTGCTGGCCTGGGATTTCGACCGGATCATTGTCGGTCACGGCGAACCCATCGAGACCGGCGGCAAGGAGATCGTCCGCGTTCTCCTGGCCCGGCACGGCCTGCTGCCGGACGATTAAAGCTCGAACTGGCTCATCGACCGGAAGACGGCGTAGCGCTCCCGGATCTCCTCCTCCGTCAGACGGCGGAGACGCTCGAGGCTGAATTCCTCGACGTTGAAGCTGGCCAGGACGCTGCCGTAGATCACGGCCCGGCGCAGGTCGGCAAACGTCACCTTGCCCCCGGCCGTGCTGGCGAGATATCCGGCCACGCCCCCGGCAAAGGTGTCGCCCGCCCCCGTGGGATCATGAATGTCTTCCAACGGATAAGCGCCGCAGCTAAAGAACTCGTTCTCGCCGAAAAGCAGCGCACCATGCTCGCCTTTTTTGATCGCGACGAAAGCCGGCCCCATCGCGCGAATGGTGCGACCGGCCTTGATCAGGCTCGTCTCCTTCGTCATGGCGCGGGCTTCGCTGTCGTTCAGGATGAGCAGGTCAACCCGCCGGAGCAGGGCATCGAGCGCCGGCCGGGCCGTCTCGATCCAAAGATCCATGGTGTCGGCCACGACGAAACGCGGTTCCTTCATCTGGTCGAGCACGTGCGCCTGGAGCTGGGGCGCGATGTTCGCCAGGAGGACGAACTTCGTCTCCCGAAAGGCCTCGGGCAAAGTCGGCTCGAATTTTTCGAAAACGTTCAGCTCGATCGAGCGTGTTTCCCGCGTGTTCAGGTCCCACATGTATTCCCCCGACCACCGGAAGGTTTTGCCCCGGGCGCGTTCCACGCCGCTGGCGTCGATCTTGCGCTCCCGCCAGAACTCAAACTCCGAGGCGGGAAAATCGTCGCCCACGATGCCCACAAGATTGACCGGCGAGAAGAAGCTGGCCCCGAGCGCGGCGTAGGAGGCGGACCCGCCAAGAAGATCGGCGTGCTCCTCCACCGGCGTCTTCACGGTATCAAGGGCAATGGAACCAACGACGAGGACAGACATGATGCTTTGGACTCAGGGGGTTTGGGATGACGGCCCGGGCAGGAGCGACCGGGCGCGGCGCGCGTAATCTGCGGGATCATCGGCCTGGAGCAAGCCGGAAACGATCACCACCCGACGGGCCCCGGCCGCGATCACCTCGGGCAGATTCTCCTGCTTGATTCCCCCGATGCAGAAAATGGGGAGGCGCACCGCCTGGTGCACCCGCTTGATTTCCTCCAGGCCGATCGGCCGATACTCAGGCTTGGTCGGGGTGCTGAAGAGCGGGCCGAACCCGATGTAATCGACCGCTTCCTCCGCGGCGGCCACCGCCTGCTCAAAGCTATGCGTTGATTTGCCGATGATCCCCTCTCCCATCAGGGCACGGGCCGCGCTCACGGAAAGATCGTCCTGCCCCAGGTGCACTCCGGCCGCGCCGACCGCCCGGGCCACGGCGGGATGATCGTTGATAATGAGCGGGACGCCGGCGGGTCCGATGGCCCCGATGAGTTCGCGCGCGAGTTCCTCCACCTCCTCGGACGAAAGATTCTTGGCGCGCAGTTGCAGGAGATCGACGCCGCCGGCGAGAAGGCGCTTCGCCATGGGCGCCATCTCCGAGGCCGCGACGTATTGGAGATCGAGGATGCCGTAGAGACGGCTTTGGGCGAGCGCGCGCACGGGAATCCCGGAACGGCTACTCGTGCAGCCGGTCGGGTGGCGGCAGAATCTGGAAGGAATCGTCCGCCATGACCTTTTCCACAAAACCGGTGTCGTATTTGCCGGAGCGAAATTCCGCCGAGCGCATGATCGCGCTGTGAAAGGCCACCGTCGTTTTGATGCCGGTGATGTAATACTCCTCGAGCGCGCGCCGCATGCGATCAATCGCCGAATCGCGGGTGGCCCCGATCGTGATCAGCTTGGAGATCATCGAGTCGTAATAAGGCGGGACGACGTAACCGGTGTAGGCATGGGAATCGACCCGGACGCCGCGGCCGCCGGGCGCGTAATAGAACATGATCTTGCCGGGCGAAGGCTGGAAATTGCGCGTCGGATCCTCGGCATTGATGCGGCACTGGATGGCGTGCAGGCGCGGTTCGGCCTTTTGCACGTGCGGGGAAAGATGCTCGCCCGCGGCGATGCGGATCTGCTCCTTCACCAGGTCGCAGCCGTAAACCTCCTCGGTCACGGTGTGCTCCACCTGGATGCGCGTGTTCATTTCCATGAAATAGTAGTGGCCCTCGTTATCGACCAGGAACTCGAGGGTGCCGGCATTCTCGTAGCCCACGCTGTGGGCGAGCTTGATCGCGGCCGCCCCCATTTTCTTGCGCAGGGCCGGGGTCATGAGCGGCGAAGGACATTCCTCGACCACCTTCTGGTTGCGGCGCTGAATCGAGCAGTCCCGCTCGCCCAGGTGCACGATGTGCCCGTGCGAATCCGCCACGATCTGGAATTCGATGTGATGGGGATTCACGATCAGCTTCTCGATGTAAACCTCGGGATTGCCAAAGGCCTTCCCCGCCTCGGTCCGGGCGGCGTGATATCCCTGGATCAGGCTGCCCTCGTTGTGCGCCGCACGCATCCCCTTGCCGCCGCCGCCGGCGACCGCCTTGATCATCACCGGGTAACCGATCTTCTTCGCCACCTTGACCGCTTCCGCCTCGCTCTCGACGATGCCGTCGCTTCCCGGGGTAACCGGGACGCCCGCCTTGCGCGCGCATTCCCGTGCGGAATTCTTGTCGCCCATGGCGGCGATGGCACTCGGCGGCGGCCCGATGAACTTGATGTTGCAGCTCTGGCAGACCTCGGCGAAATGCGCGTTTTCGGCCAGGAACCCGTAGCCGGGATGAATGGCATCGACGTCGCCGACCTCGGCCGCGCTGACGATGCGATCGATCTTGAGGTAGCTCTCCGAGCTCGGCGGCGCCCCGATGCAGATGGCCTCGTCCGCCAGCTGCACGTGGAGCGAATCAACATCTGCTTCCGAATAAACCGCGACCGTGCGAATCCCGAGTTCCTTGCAGGCGCGAATGACGCGCAGGGCGATTTCGCCGCGGTTGGCGATGAGGATTTTTTCGAACATCAGCCAGGAAGATTAGAACGAGAGGGAGGACATTCCGACGACGCACTCACTCATACCATCCTTCATCCCCCGGCTATTTGACGCGAAAAAGCACCTGGCCGAATTGCACCGGCTTGCCGTTCTCGGCCACGATCTCGGCAATGGTGCCGGAGACCTCGGCCTTGATTTCGTTCATGACTTTCATGGCCTCGATGATGCAGACCACGCTTTCCGGATTCACGCTCGCGCCGACCTCGATGTAGGAGGGTGATTCCGGCGACGACGCCCGGTAAAAAGTTCCCACCATCGGCGAAACGATGTCCTTGAGTCCGCCCCCGGCCGCCGGAGCCGGTGAAGCCGGGGAGGCCGCCGCGGGACCGCCCGGTGCAGGAGCCGGGGCCGCCATCGGGGCGGGCGCGGGGGAATACATCATGCCGCCGCCGTTCTCGTGCCCCTTTTGCAGCTTCAGCTTGAAGCCGTCCTTCTCCATCTCGAAGACCGACAGGTCGTTCTTCTTCATGAGATCGATAACGGCTTTGATGTCTTTTAATTCCAAGGCGCCTCCCTGCGGTCTAGAGGGCCTAGGTAAAGCCGATTCGCGAAGGAGGTCAAGCAAACGAATCCGGGGAACGCAGCCTTTCCTCCCGGAAATCAAAAAGGCGCTGCAACTGCGGGGCAATCACGAGGCGATTGAGAACCGCGCCAAACGCCCAGAACGGCGGGACATACGTCACGAGGTCGCTCACAACCGTCCGCTCCCCAGGCGCCTCCTCGAAAAAATGCTCATGATGCCAGAGCGCATACGGTCCCACTCTTTGCTCATCGGAAAAATAATGGGGCGCCCGGACATGCGTGATCTCGGTCAGCCAGGAGACCGGAAACCCGGCCAGGGGCGAGACGGTGTATTGAATCATCATCCCGGGATAAATCGGTCCGGCCAGTTCCGTGTGGAGGCGAAACTTGAATGAGGGGGGCGTGATCCGCGAGAGATTGGCCGGATTGGAAAAGAAATCCCAGCAGGCGGCCAGCGGCATCGCGACCACCTGGCGGCGGCGCAGGGTGTAAATCGGCATGGTAAACGTTACGCCCGGGCCGCCGGCACCGACGCCTTTCCCGCCTCATCCCGGACCACCCGGCCATCCCGCATCGTGACCTGTCGCTCCGCCGCGGAAGCCACCTCCAGGCTGTGCGTCACCACCAGCAGCGTCGTGCTCCGGTCGGCGGCGATCCCGCGCAGCAGCTCCATCACGGTCCCGGTCGCTTCACTGTCCAGGTTGCCCGTCGGCTCATCCGCCAGCAACACCCGGGGTTGATGCACCAGCGCGCGCGCAATCGCCACTCGCTGCTGTTCCCCGCCGCTCAACTGGTGGGGAAAATGCCCGGATCGCCCGGTCAAGCCCACCCGCGCGAGCAACGCCGCCGCCCGTTCCTGGCTTTGCCCCGCCGCTTCCCCCTGCAACAAAAGCGGGAAAGCCACGTTCTCTTCCACCGTCATGGTCGGAAGCAGATTGAAGAACTGGAAAACCACCCCCAGCCGGCGGCGCCGGTACTCGGTCAACGCCCGGTCATCCGCCCGGTGCAACGGCACGCCGTCCACCATGATCTCGCCCGTGGTCGGAGTGTCCATCCCGCCGATCAGATGCATCAGCGTGCTCTTGCCGCAACCGCTCGGACCGGTCACTGCCACGAACTCCCCCTCACCGATCTCGAGCGAGACATCCTCCACCGCGTGCACCACCCGTTCCCCCTCGCTATAATGGCGGCTGACATGGCGGAGCGAGATCATGGACCTTTATCGGCGACTCCCCCGCCCCGCGCAATCCGCCCGGACTTCCGCGTCATTGACGAGACCGCCGATTACCTTGTCATCGACAAACCGCCGTTATTGCTGATGCATCCCACGAAACCGGACGGAACCCGGACGCTCTGGGGCGAACTGCGGCAATTGCTGGCGTTCGAGCTGGAAACGGGCGGCCAGATTTCTCTGGTGAACCGGCTGGACCGTGAGACGAGCGGCCTTGTCCTGGTGGCGAAGAATCCCGGGGCGGCCCGTCGCTTCGGCCTGATGATGCAGCGACGCCAGATCGAGAAGGAATACTTTGCCGTCGTCTACGGTCTCCCGGAATGGGAAATCAGAACGGTGGACGCGCCCATCCTGCGACAGGGCGAGCGCACCGGGACGATCATTTATCTGAAACAAATGATCCATCCCGACGGCGCGCCGGCGCTGACGGAGTTCACCGTGGAACGCCGCCATCCGGGCGGAACGCCGCCGGTCACCCTGGTGCGCTGCCGGCCGCAGACGGGCCGGACCCACCAGATCCGCGTCCATCTCGCCTCGCTCGGGCACCCGGTCGTGGGCGATAAAATTTATGGGCCGGACGAGCGCCTCTATTTGCAATTCATCGAGACCGGCTGGACCGACGAGCTGGCCGGGAAACTCATCCTGCCGCGCCACGCGCTTCACGCTTCGCGTCTTGCGCCTCGAAACCGGCGAGACATGGGAGAGTCCGCTCCCGGATGATCTGGGCGCGCTCCTCGCCGGCGGGTGAGTTATTCGACCTCGATGTCGGCAAACCGGATGGTCTTGCCGCCGAACTGGTGTGACGTGGAAAGAGTCAGCCCGCCGTGCTCCTCATATTTTTCCCAGGAGCCATGCACGGTCTTGTCGGGCGACGGGAGATAATCCCAGGCGCGCGGGAGTTTCGACGTCGGATCAAGGTAGAAGACATATTTGTCGCCCGGGGTGAGGCCGACCTGCGCAAAGCTGAGCTGCAGCGCTTCGGCCGGGCCGCCGGCGATTTCCTTTGTCCCGAGATGCTCCAGGGTCACGCCGCGATCGAGCACCTTGAGCGGCGCCAGGAGCCAGTAGGAATCGTTGACCCAGCGGGCATACGCCGCCGTGGCTTCCTCCCCGTCGCCCGGGTCGGCCAGATTCACCGTCACATCCTTGTCCTTCCAGACGACACGATCCGTTTGACCCGCCACGTCCCAGTCGTGCCGGACCCGCGCCAGTTCCTTCCCCTGGTCCTCCACGATGAAGGTGAAACGCAGACGCTTCACCTTCGCCCAGTTTTCGCCGCCGCTCGCCTGCCAGAGTTCCTTCGCCAGGCTCCGGGCCTTTTCCTCCGTGGCGAACGCCGTTTCCGGCAGCAGGAAAGCGAGCGCGACAACGGCCAAAAGAGAGCGGGGACTCATGCCCACGACCGTCCGCGTGGTCGGACGCGATTGCAATTCAATCCCGCCTTCCTATCGTAGCACGCCACTGATGAAACGATCCCTCCTGACCCTCCTTTTCCTTGTCTTCGCGCTGTCCGCCCGTGCCGGGATCGAGAGCCGTTTCTACAGCCAGGCCAGCGCGCCCTTCGACGCTCCTGACTTCGAGATGGCGGCGGAAACGGCCTACCTTATGGGCATCATCGGCAACCCGAACAGCTACGAGATGGGCGCCACCTTCGTGACCGCGCGCTGGCGCCTCGGGCTCAACACCAGCGACGGCTGGCTTCGGGGTTACAACCAGGTTTACCTGCTCGGCATGGTCGAGCCGATCTTTCGCGGCCCCGAAAACATCTATGCCGGGCTTTCCACCGGCTTTCGCTACAACTTCGTCCAGCCCGGCTGGAAGGTGGTCCCCTACATATCCGGCGGCGCCGGCCTCGGCTACATCGACAGCCGCCCGCAGGTGCGCGGCGCGCAGGGCCAGGATTTCACCTTCAACATCCTGACCGCTGCCGGCGTTTCCTACCAGGTGAATGACCGGTTGAAGATTACCGCCGGCATTCTTTACCAGCATTTGTCGAACGCCGGGCAGACCTCGCCCAACCCGAGCCTCAACCTGCTCGGGCCGCAGATCGGCCTCACCTGGTCCTTCTAGCAGGCTTCCCATGGGCGCTCCGGAGGAAAATGTGCTCGTGGTGCGCCGCAGTCTGTTCGATGAGCTGGGCGCTTTCCACGGCCTGAACTTCGAGCCCGGGCCCTACCTCGACGCCATCCTGCGGCGCGGGAACAATTTCTTCATGCCGCGCGCGCAGGCGGAGAACGATCCGACCCACAAACAGATTATCCCCTACGCTCTCATCGCGCACGAGGGGCGCGTCCTGCATTACGTCCGCGGGAAGAAAGCGGGGGAACAGCGCCTGGTGGCCAAGGGATCGATCGGCATTGGCGGTCACATGAACGACACCGACGAATCGCTCTTTGCCTGGGACGAGGAAGCCTACCGCGCCGGAGTGGAACGGGAGGTGAACGAGGAGATCACGATCACCGGCGGGTTTCAGGACCGGATCGTGGCCCTGTTAAACGACGACACCACCGAGGTCGGCCGGGTGCATCTCGGGATCGTGCACGTCTTCCGCCTGGCGGAGCCGCGGGTGGAAAAGCGCGAGGCCATGATCACCAACGTGGGCTTCAAGACCCCGGCCGAGCTGGCGGGCCTGCGCGAGAACCTGGAAACGTGGTCCCAGATTTGTGTCGATCATCTCGACCGCCTTCTCGCAGAATAGCCGCCGCGTGACCCTGGCCGACCCTTCCACCCTCAACACCATGGTCGGCAATCCCTTTGCCGTCCTTTCCCTGATAGCCGCGCCCGCGGTGCTGACCAATGCCAGCTCGGTCCTGGCCTTGAGCACGAGCAACCGGTTCCTGCGCGCGGCGGAACGGATCCGCGCGGTCTCGGAAAAACTGGAACGGTGCCGCACACCGGAGGAGAAACAGATGCTCCTCAAGCAGGTGGAACGCATCGAGAAACAGGCGGTGCTGCTGCTGCGGGCTTTGCGCGGGGTTTACGTTTCGCTCGGCGCCTTCGCCGGCGCCAGTCTCATCTCCATCGTCGGCGCGGCCCTGCCCGCCACCCCGCTCGGACGGTATGAAGCGGTCGTGGTCGCGGTCGCGCTGGTGGTCGGCGTCATCGGCGCCTTCGGGCTGATCTCGGCCTGTCTCAATCTCTTTCACGCCACCCGGCTTTCCATGACCAACATTTCCGAGGAAGCCGCGCTGATCCGGGAGCGGGAGTCGGCCGCCTGATGCTGCGGCGCCTCACGGACGCGGACGAAAGGCTGAACAGCTTTCGTTATTACAACCTGCTCGTCCCGATCTTTGTCGCGATCCTGCTCATCTCGAATCTGGTCGCGGGAAAAATCTGCGCAATCCCCCTCGGCACCTGGGGCGGGCGCGAGATCGTGGCCAACATCAGCGGGGCGCAGCTTCTTTTTCCCCTCACCTACATCTTTGGCGACATCTTTACGGAGGTCTACGGCTATGGCGCCTCGCGTCGCGCCATCTGGCTCGGTTTCTTTTCCTCGACCATCCTCGTCGGGATGAGTCTGTTCGTCGTCTGGGTGCCGCCGGCCCCCGACTGGCCGCATCAGCACGCCTTCGAAGTCGTTTTTGGGATGGTTCCCCGCATCATCGTGGCCAGCCTCGCAGCCTACTGGCTGGGAGAATTCGCCAACTCCTTTGTCCTCGCCAAGATGAAGATCTGGACAAACGGACGCTGGCTCTGGACCCGCACCATCGGCTCCACCGCGGTCGGCCAGTTCGTCGACACCGCGGTCGTCATCCTCATCATTTTTGCCGGGACCACCTCCTGGAGCACGATGTTGAACCTGATCGTTTCCGGTTACGTGGGAAAGGTGCTCTATGAAACCGCGGCCACGCCGGTCACCTACCTGGTGGTGAACCGGCTCAAGCGCGCGGAGGGAGTCGATGTTTACGATCGCGAGACCGACTTCAATCCCTTCGCCCGGAACAAGGCGCCCGCTGGCGCGGCCCCGCCGGCTCCTAGCGCCGGTTGAGCCGGACGAAAAGCCAGAGGCCGAGCGCGATAAAAATGACGTTCGGCGCCCAGACCAGCAGTTCCGGACGCAGGGTCGGCTGGGAACGCAGGGCGTCCGCCAGGATGATGAAAAGGAAATAGGCGATGGCGATGACCAGGCCAAGGGCGAAGCCGATGGAGGTTTCGCGCCGGTGGGCCCGGATGCCGAGGGGGACGGCCACGAGGGCAAAGGCGATGCAGGAGAAGGGAAAGGAAAAGCGCTTGTTGATCTCAGTGCGGCTGGCGCTGCGCTCGAATTTGTCCCCGGTGCGCTGCCGGGAAACGAGCTGCTCGAGCGAGAGGGCGGAGCGATTGGTGCGTCTCTTGGCCTTGAGATAAAGGTCCTCGAGGCTGATCGGCATGGTCCCTTCGGCCATGCTGATGCCGTCGCGAATCTTCCGCAGGTTGTAGGGGTCCTGCGGGTCCCGCTGCTGGTAACGTGCGTTGTAGAGCTTCATCAGGATCTGCTGGTTGGCCAGGTCGGTCTCCAGGCTGCCGCTCCGGGCAAAGATGACCCGCATCGGCAGGGCCCGGTCGTCCACCTCGAAGACCGTGATGTTTTCAAGCCGGTTTCCCTCCTTCTTGCCCACGTAGATTTTTCGGCCCGGAAAATCCTCGATGATCTGGTCACTCCCGAAAAGCGCCATCGGGTCGCGCGTGGCCAGGTCGAAAATGGCGGCGCGCAAACGTTGCTGCGCCGCCGGGGCGACCTGGACGTTGAGCCAGAGACAAAGGGCGGTGGCTCCCACGGCGATGACCGCGAGAGGAAGGCAGATGCGGAGAATGCTGACGCCGTTGCTGCGCCAGGCCACCAGCTCGTTGTCGGCCGAGAGGCGGCCAAAGACGAGCAGGGTCGCGGTGAGCAATCCCCACGGGATGGTGAAGATGAGCGAGAACGGCAGGATGTAGGCGACAAAGGTGAGGATGTACTGCGCCGGGACGTCGTGGTTCACCAGCAGGGGCAGAAGCTTGCGAAAAATATTCCCGACCACCAGGACGAGGCTCAGGGCGAAGATCGCGAACAGGATGTTCACGAGCAGCTCGCGCGTCAGGAACCGGTCGATCAGCTTCACCGCGAACGTTTACGACTCTTCCGTCATCCCGACAAGAGGCCGGAATGAGCGATTGCGCGGAAAAGCGAGGAGCCTGACTTTGCAGGGAATGACCACAACCTGGCAGAAAGTGACCGTGATCACGCTTGGCGCCGCCATTCTCGGCGGTTCCCTTTATTTGGTCCGGCAGATTTACCGCCAGGAATTCGGGTGGGGCCGGGGCCCCGCCGCCGTGCCCCAGCGCAAATGGGTGCATCCCAACGTGGCCCGGCTGGAGGAGGCGCGGAAACTGGTCGAGGAGGAAAAGCTGGCCGAGGCGCGCGACCTGATCACCCGGGCGCTCACCGTCTGGCCGGAATCGCCCGTGACGACCGGCCTGCGCGATCTCCTCGGCGAGATCAACACCCGTCTTTTCTTCTCGAAAACGCCGACCGTTCGCAAAACGGAGTATGTCGTGAGGCGGGGCGACGCCCTCGGGCGCATTGCCCGCCGTCTGCAATCGAGCACCGACCTGATCATGCGGACCAACGAGATGACCAGCACGCTCCTCCGGCCGGGCGACCAGCTCCTTGTTCCCAGCATCGATTTCACCATCACGGTGGATCTACCGCGGGAACGGATCGTCGTGCACGACAGCCGCGGTTTCTTCACGCAGTATCCCATCGTCATGGCGGAGCTGCCGCCTTCGCGGCGTTCCAGGCAGGAAACGCGGGTGCGGGCGCGCAGTTACTGGAAGGAGGGCGAACGGGTCCGCCCGCGCCCGGGCAATCCGCAGGCGGCGGCCACCTGGATCCACCTCGGCAACGCCGCCTACACTCTTTATGGCGTGGACGAGGCGGATGTTCCCGGCGAGGTGGAAATCCGCATCGCCGAGGCGGGCGACACCCCGGCGGAGGAAGAACAACGCCCGCGCACCGGGATCGCCCTGCGCCTCGCCGATATCGAGGAGCTGAGTCTCCTCATCAAGCGCGGCACGCCCGTGACCATCATCCGCGAGGACGAATAGCCCCGTTTTGCTTCCCCGCCGGATTCGGTAAGCTGTCGCCGATGGAACCAGGCAACTACGACGTCGCAATCATTGGCGGCGGCCCGGCCGGAAGCACCGCGGCCACCATCCTGGCCCGCGCCGGCCGGCGCGTCGTGGTCCTCGAGCGCGACCGGTTCCCCCGGTTTCACATCGGCGAATCGCTTCTTCCTTTCAGCATGCAGACCTTCACCCGCCTCGGCCTGCATGAAAAATTCCGTGCCGCCGGGTTCCTGGAAAAGTTCGGGGGCGAGATGTGCGGCGCCTGCTCGCCGGAATCCGTGAAGTTCTATTTCGAGGAAGGGTTCAGGGCGCGGACCGATCGCTCCTATCAGGTCACGCGGGCTGATTTCGACAAGATCCTGCTTGATCATGCCGCTGACAGCGGCGCGGAGGTCCGGGAGGAGACCGCGGTGGAACAAATCGCCTTCACAGAACAGAGCGTCCGCCTGGTCGTGCGCTCCCGGGCCGGCGAAGCGGAAGAAATCGCCTCCTCCTACGTGATCGACGCCAGCGGGCGCAACTCGGTCGTGGGCAATCATTTTTCGCTGCGCCGCAATTACACCGACCTGCAAAAGCTCTCGGTCTTTGCCCATTACGACGGCGTCTGGCGCGAATCAGGCCGCGACGGGACCCTGACGCGCATGGTCCGGGGCGACGACCGCTGGTTCTGGATGATCCCGTTGTCGCCGGAACGGATGAGCATCGGCGTGGTCCTCGATGCCGGCGTCTACAAGGCCGGCGGCCAAAGCCCGGAGGAGTTCCTCGAAGGGGCCATGGCGGCGCAACCGCTCATTGCCGACCGGATGCGGACGGCCCGGCGCGTGTCGCCCGTCCGGGTGGCGGCCGATTTCTCCTATCGTTGCGAGAAACTGGCGGGCGAACGCTGGCTTCTCGCCGGCGATGCCGCCGGCTTCATCGACCCGGTCTTCAGCAGCGGTGTTTTCCTCGCCGTGATGGCGGGGGAAAAAGCGGCCGACGCTCTGGTCGCCGTGCTGGAACGACCCGGCCGACGTAAACGCCTTTTCCGGGAATACGAACGCGTGCTTCACCGCGCCATGGACGTTTATCTCCGCTTCGTTAAGTCGTGGTATACCAAGGAGTTTATCGAGGTTTTCCTTAATCCGCGGGATTTCCTGCAGCTGCCGCCGGCGGTGAACGCCGTGCTCGCCGGCAATCTCGGGACCAGCTTTGCCATCCGCTGGCGCATGTGGATTTTCTATGGACTGGTCCGCCTGCAAAAGCATTTCGCGCTTTCACCCCGTCGCACTCTCGTCCCGGGCGCCCCGGCGCCGGCGCCGACCCCGCCGCAGCGCGAACCGGCCGAAGTCGCCGCTTAGAACCATGGATCCACTCCGTCGCCTGCTCCTCATCTGTCTCTGCGCCGGCCTTGCCGGTTGTGCCACCACCCCGCCGCATGATTTCGCCTCGCCTGATCCCTCCTGGAAAACCCGCGTCGGCCAGCTCCAGTATCAGGGGCCCCGCCTTTCTCTCATCGGCGAGCTGGTGGTCCGCTCTTCCCCCGCGGGCGATTTCCAGCTGACCTTCAGCAAAGGCCCGGCAGCCACACTCCTGACCGTGCGCCAGGACGCCACACATGCGGTGGTGGAAGGTCCGCTCGCGCGCGGGCGCTGGGCCGGTCGCGTCGCCGAAGCGCCGACGCGCCTGCGCGGATGGCTCGGGCTGCGCGATGCCATCCGCCGGGGTGAGACGCGTTTCCAGGCAGAGGAAGAAGTCTTCAGGTTCAGCTTCTAACGGGGCTTCCGGCGCTCAGCATGTCGTTCCCCGATTCCATTGCCCGCCTCGTCACGGAGCGTCGCCGGGTCGTCTGGATCTCGGTCGCGCTGCTGGCGGTTGTCTGTCTTGGCGTGCTCGTCCTGAAACTCCGCCTCGACACCGAGGTGCTCAATCTTCTCCCGCGCGGGTTCGAGTCGGTCGAAGGACTCAAGGTCTATAACCGCGACTTTGCCCAGACCCGTGAGCTGACGTTTGCCCTGATCTGCCAGCCGGGGGACACCGGGCGGCTCGAGGAGTTCGCCCCTGTTTTCGAGGAACGCCTGCAGGCACAGCCATGGAGCGTCCGCGTCCTCGCGGGGAACCCGATGGAAACGCCCGATGGCATGCGCGACCTGCAAAGCATTGCCGTCCCGCTTCTCCTGAACCTGCCCGAACCTGACTTCGCCGAAGCCATCGCGGTCCTGCGGCCGGAACGAATCGGTGAGCGCCTGCAGCGATTGCGGGAGGAGCTGGAAGCCGGTTCACCGCGCCCGCAGTTTGAACTCGAGCTCGATCCGCTGGGACTGGTCGGGCCCGCGCTCAAGCCTTTCGCGGTGAACGCGGGCATGACCTCCGACCAACCGCTCGTCTCGGACGATCGCACCATGCGCGTTTTTCTCGTGGTCACGAACCAGGCCGACGGCAGCGCCTGGGAAAGCCAGCGCCTCATGGCCGAGGTCAAGGCGTTCCAGTCCACCGCGAAGGAAGGCTGGGAAGGCGGTCCCCTCGAGGTGCTCGTGACCGGCCGGGCCGCTTACGTGGCGGAAATTTCGCTGAGCATGCGGCAGGACATCGTCTTGACCCTGCTCGGCTCGGTTGTCCTGGTCGGCGGCGTTTTCTACGCCGGTTTTCACCGCTGGCTCCCCCTCCTTGGCATGGGCATCTCGCTGCTTCTCTGCTGCCTGGTCGCTCTCGCCGCCGGTGTTCTCATCTTCGGCGAACTGAACATGGTCACGGTCGGCTTCTGCGCCATCCTCATCGGGTTGGGCGTCGATTTCGCCATCCTTGTTTATGGCCGCTACCAGCAGGCGCGCGACGAGGGCAAGGAGCGGCCGGAAGCCGTGAGCGAGGCGGCCGGGCGGCCTTCTTCGCGCCATTATTTTCGGCGCCCTCACCACCGCTGTCGGTTTCCTCGCGCTGCTCCTGGCCAATTCCCCGGGGTTCACCCAGCTTGGCGTCCTCATCGCCATCGGCATCGTCTTTGCCGCCATTTGCACCCTGACGGTTTTTTTCATGTTTCTGCCGCGCCGGACGCGCCCGGCAGAGAACGACTGGATGCTGCGGGCGGTGAAACGCTATGTCACTTTTGCCGTGGACAATCCCAAGCCGGTCCTCGGCCTTTCGGTGCCGCTGCTCCTCGGCCTGGCCATCGTGGCGGTCTCGCCCACCCCGCGGTTGCCCTTCGACGTCAGCACCCGTTCGATGGAGCCGAAAAAGAGCGACGCCGGCTACGCCCTCGCCTCCATCATGGCCCGGATGCCCACCCGTTGGGAGCCGGTCCTCGGTATTGTCAGGGCCGAAAGCCAGGAGGAACTGCACGCTTTCTGGCAAAAACTCGAGGCCCATTGGGCGCGGCTGCGGGAGGCCGGCAAAATCAAGGATTACTCCACCCCGGCGGCCCTGATCATGTCGCCCGCGCGAATCGAAGCGAACCGGCAACGACTTTCCACCGTCGATCTCAACGCCGCGGAGAAGACCTTTTCCTCCGCGCTCGACACGGAGGGCTTCAGCCGGGACGCCTTTGCCAGCGGCTTCAAGCTCCTGGAGGAATTGCGGACGGCGGCCGATCCGGGGCGCCCTTTGCCGAACTGGCGGGAACAGCTTCCCAAAAGCTCGAGCTGGTGGTTCCTGATCGACCGCTACTTCGGGCATGAGCCGTTGCTCACCACCGGTTTCGTCACCACCAACCGGCCGGTCGACCAGGCGAACCAGCGCATGCTCCGCCGGGAAATGCCGGTCGAGGGCGTGCCCATGACGATGTCGGGCTGGAGTTTTACCCTGGCCGATCTGCTCCCCTGGTCGCGCCGCCAGTTGATCCTGATCAGCGCGCTCATGGCGGTCTTCGAGGCGGGCCTGCTGGCCATTCTTTACCGCGACTGGCGGCTTTGGCTGATCCAGGTGGCCAGCCTTTTCCTCGCGGTCGCGGCCATGATCGCCTCGATGAAGCTGCTGGCCATTCCTCTCAACATTTTGAACGTGCTCGCTTTTCGCCTCGTCCTCGCGATCGGCGTTGACTACGGCATTTACGTCCTGCTCGTCTGGCAAAAAGCGCGGGATCTCGAGCACGATGTCGCCGGCATCGTCAAACCGGTCATCATGGCCGGCCTGACCGCGGTGGCCGGCTTTGCCTCCCTCGGCATCGCCAACAATCCCACCTTGAGCGGCCTCGGCTTTGCCTGCGCCCTCGGGATTTTCTGGAGCCTGGCCACGACGGTCTTCTTTACCCTGCCGGCGGCGGCCGCCGCGGAGCCGAAATTGCTCGATCGAAAGAAGTAGGCGAAGGAACAGGGATGAAATTCCTCGTCGCCTCCTTTCTCTTTCTGACGTTCTCACTCGCGCAGGCCGAGCCGCTTTCCCCGTCGGAGTTGAGCGCGCTCCTCGAGCGCATCCGCGGCAAACGGGCCGGAGCCCCGCAGGTCCAGGCCGATTTCAGCGAGGAAAAAAACGTGCGGCTGATGAACAAGCCGATTACCAGCAGCGGCAAGGTCTGGTTTCAGGCCCCGAACAAATTCCGTCGGGAAGTCGAAGGAAGCACCCCGAGCATCACCGTGAGCAATGGGAGCGATCTTTGGATCTATTACCCGAAATTCAAGTCGGCTGAGCGCTACCAGCTTGGGCGGCGTTCACCGCTTGAGGCCGCGATTGCGACGCTCAACGCGAGCTTAAACCTGGAAAATGTTGAGCAGAATTATCGCATCTCCGGCGAGAAGACGGCTGAGGGCGGCTACCGCCTGATGCTCCTGCCACGCGCCGGCTCCATCCGGCGGTTCGTCGAAAAGTTTCATCTCGAGTTGGACCCCGCGCTCGAAGTGAAACGGACCGAGATGATTCAGCCCAAGGGCGACCGCATCGTGACCACCTATCGGAACGAATCGCGCGCGCCCATCCCGGCGGAACGTTTTGAGTTCGTTCCCCCGGCAGGGACCGAGGTCACCACCCCCCTCGGAAAATAGCGGTCGCCGGCCTCTTCGGGCTGGACGGGCGCCCGGAAGTTGTCTCACCATACCCGCATGAGTTGGCGAGGGGTTGCCGGCACGCGGGCGCGGTGTTTCTGCATCGTCGCTGCCGCTCTCCTCTTTCTCCCGGCGATCGAAGCGGCCGACAAAAGCGTGCCGCCGATCACGTCGCGGATCGAGCGGGTCCCGGTTAAATCGAGTGCCATCGCTGCGGTCGGCTACAGCAAAAAACTGCGCGCCTTCGAGATCGAATTCCGCAACGGGGCGATCTACCGGCATCTCGAGGTCCCGGCCCGTCTTTACCAGGGCTTGCTCGCCGCCGAGTCAAAGGCTTCCTATTATCACCGCCACATTCGCGGGATCTACTATTCGGTCCGGGTGAAGGATGGCCGCCGGGTTGCCAGCGAGGCCCGCGCCCTCGAGCCCGTCGCTTCCCGCCGGGCGGGCCGGTAAGGGCTCACCCGATGAGCCGCCTTGTCCTTACCCCGGAAGAGCGAAACACGATTCTCTTCGTGGCCGCCCTTTTCCTGGTCGGGCTCGCGGCCCGTCTCTACCGCCAAATGTGATCCAGCCGCTCCGCGCTCGCCCTAGGGCAGACTCGTGCTTTGCGCGCCCTTGACCACGTTCACATCCGCGCCGCTGATCACTCCGCTGACATTTACATCGCTGCGGAAATTCGCCGAGGTGACCGGCTTGCTCTGCTGGCCCTTGACCAGGTTCACGTCGGCACCGCTGACAACCCGGCTGGCATTCACGTCGCCCAGGAGAACTCCCATCGGAATGGCGAGGTCGCCAGTTGTCCCCTCCACGGTGATTCCGTTCAGGTTGATCGTGATGACCTGCGCGTTCTGGACCCCGGAAAGACTGATGGTCACCACGGCGCCGTTCACCGCGACGTTGCTGACGCTGCCGCCCGCCGGCGCCTCCACCGTCACGCTGCCCGGCGGAATCGTGACCGCCCCGGAAAAGGTGACGACCACCGTATGTTCGCCATTGGGCCCTCCCGAGCGACCCTCGATGCCCGCCTCGCCCAGGAGCGGCAAGGGAACGTCAAAGGTCAGGGCTGGGTTGCCGCCGTGCACCTTGCGCGAAACGGCGCTCGCCGGCAGCACGCACGAGGTCGCGCCGGCCAGCCGGCTCGCCGTGGTCACTTCCTGAGTTGGCGTGGTGTAACTGATGGTCGGGACGCCGTTCCCGTTCAGGACAATCTGCATGAAGTCGAGCCGGACGTTGCCCACGATATCAACCAGCTCCTCTTCCCAGACCGGCGTGGCGCTGTCCACGTTTGCCCCGCGCAGATAATAAACATACGCATCGCCCTGGCCCGCATCCTCCAGCACCGCGAGATGGATCGTGCCACAGTCGACCACGAAGAATTGCGAAGACCCCGTGTCCCCGCGGCTCGCGCTGCCATAGCGCGGCAAAGTATGGGTGTAAGCGAAGGTCTTCCCCTGGTTCAGGCTGACGTAAAGCTTATCCCCATGCACGACATAGAGGGTCCCATTGTTATCGAAAGCCGAGTGGGTCACGACAAAGTCCTCCCCTGGCCCGGGGGCGACCGGGTGCTTCGTCCCGGTCCAGTTCGCCCCGAAATCGCCTGTCTGGCAGACGTAAAGCGTTCCTTCGACGGTTTCCGACCAATGAAACTTCCGGTCGGTGCCCCAGGCGCCATGGCGTCCCGCCTTTTGCCGCGCAAACAACGGATTCGTCACCCGCGTGTCTCCCGGGTCGACTCCCGGTGGATTCGCCGCGGAGGCGTGGCAGACCACATGTTCAGGGCCGCTGCCGTTGTTCCCGACCAGCGGCGTCTGGATGGGCCAGGTCAGGCCGCCGTCAAAGCTGAAGATGACCGCCGAGCCGATCCGGAACCAGCCCGCCAGGACATACGGCTCGTTGGACGGCAGCGGGCCGAGCGGGTTGAGGTCGCCGAACGGCCCCAGGTAGGACCAGGTCTGGTCGTTCCCGGCGGATGTCACCGGCACATGCACCACAGTGAAGGTTTCTCCCGCGTCGTCACTGTGCGCCACGACCACGTCGGCCAGCTCGGTCCCGAAAAAGATCACGTCGTCGCCGAACGCCTGCATGTCGCCCTCGATGCCATAGGGAACCGAGGCGTCCACGGGCGGATACTTCTGCACCCACGTCTGGCCTCCGTCTGAACTGCGCTTGATCTTGTTTCCCGTCACCAACACCGGCAAAAGCACATAGGTGTTGTCGCCGGCGGCGCTCAGATTCCCCTCACAACAGGTGCCGTGGTAAACAATGCTCCAGTTGTCCGACTTCGGCGGTGGCGGCGGCGGCGGCGTCTCCCCGCCCACGATGGTGGCCACGGCATGATACTGGTCGCCGGCCGTGGCGGCGAAATAGACGACTCGCACCGTGAAAATGCCGGTGCCGTCGATGGCCGGGTTGATGTCGGCCCGTTCACTCGTGGAAGGCGGGCCGCCGGTGGAGGAATCGATCAATGGGCCGGTATTTGGATCGCTTCCCTTGTGAATATAGACGTCGTAATCGTGCGCCAAAACCACCCACGTCACGTCGATCTGGATCTTCTTCCCGGTCCAGTCGCCATCCTGCACGTTCAGCGTGAAGGTGTCGCAATTGAACCCTTCCACGCAGGTATCCTCCCCGTTTGAGGTGCCGCCCACCGCCGTCCCATCCCAGACCAGCGGGCTTGAGGTCGGGTTGATCGTGCCGGAGGTCGGATTGGCCGCGCCCATGCGCAGAACCGAGAAAGCGCACAGCAGCGCGAGCACGAGAAGAGAAGAAGCGAACGTCCAGCGTTTGATCATGAAAATACCTCCGGCGATGAAGGGGGACGCGCTTGATTCGGTTCAGCCCCCCCCGGCGGTCCCCTGCCCGCCTCTTTTTCTCCAAGGGCTCTTCCCTCGGGCGCTTGGCACGGAAAGTTCTTCTCCGGGTGGAATGCGGGTCCTGATTGCCGACGACCAGAAAGGGGTGGCCGACACCCTGGCGGAGTTGGTTCGCCTCTGTCACCACGACGTCGTGGAGGTGGTCGGCTCGGGTCTGGACGCCATCCGCGCCTATGGCCGGCACCGGCCCGATGTGGTCCTGATGGACTATTCGATGGCCAACCTGAACGGCGCCACCGCCTGTCGCAACATCGTCGCCCGCTACCCGGACGCCCGCGTGATCATGGTGTCCGCCTGGCGTCCCCTCACGGTCTGCGAAGGCTCCGGCGCGATGGCGATTCTCTCCAAGCCGGTCGATTTCGACGCGCTTTACGCCGCCCTGCACGCGGCCGCGCCGGAAATGCCGGCCTAGGCGGCCTCGAGCTGTTCCCGCGTGATGCCGCGGAGCTGGAAAAGGCGCAGCAGCGTTTCCTCGATCAAATTGTTGGGGCAGGAGGCCCCTGCGGTGATGCCGACCACCGTCGGCAATTGCGGCAGCCAGTCTTTCGCCACCACTTCCTGTTTCTGGTGCAGGTCGTAGTGCAGGATCTCGCCCTCGGAAAGAAGCCGCGACGCATTCAGGACAAAATAGGTCGGCAGCTTTTCCTCGCCCATCTCGGCCAGGTGCGAGGTGTTTGAGCTGTTGTAACCGCCCACCACCAGGAGCAGATCAAGCGGCACGTCCAGCAGCTCGCGCAACGCGTCCTGCCTTTCCTGTGTCGCCCCGCAAATCGTGTCGAAGAACCGAAAGTTCTTGTCCGCCCCGTCCGCCCCGTCGCGATCGATGATGGCCTGCCGGATCCGGCGCTGCACCTCCTCGGTTTCCCCCCGCAACATCGTGGTCTGGTTGGCCACTCCCACGGTCTTCAGGTGGATATCGGGATCAAACCCGGGCGAATGCGCGCCCTCAAACCGCTGCAGAAACTCTGCCTTGTTCCCACCGCGCCGGATGTAATCACAAACGTAATCCGTGTCGGCCAGCGTCAGCACCACCAGATAATGACCCTGCCCGGTGCCCAGGGCGCGCGAGCTGGTCGCCTTGGTCTCCTCGTGCTCCGCCTTCCCGTGAATGATGGAGGTGGCGGATTCACTGGCGTATTTGCGCACGCGCTTCCACACACTCATGACGTCGCCGCAGGTGGTATCGACGATCTGGCAGCCCCGGTTCTTGATCTCGTTCAACGTCGAAACCTCGGTCCCGAAAGCCGGGACAATGACCACATCCTCCGGCCGCAGATCGGAGATCTCGGCCTGCTTGGTTTTTCCCATCAGGTTCTTGATCCCAAGCGACGAGATCTGCTCGTTCACCTCGGGGTTGTGAATGATCTCGCCCAGGATGAAGAGGCGCCGGTCCTTGAACACCTTGCGCGCCGCGTATGCCAGGTCGATGGCCCGCTCCACCCCGTAGCAAAAGCCGAACTGCTTGGCCAGGCGGACGGTCATCCCACCCACGGAAATGATGTTCCCGGTCCGGCGAATCTTGTCGACGATATCGCTCCGGTAATGGGTCTCGACCTGTTCCTGCACCGCCGCCATCACGTCCGGCGTGCGCAGGTTGACCTTTTCGCGCGCGGTCGTGCCGCTGGAGATCAGGTTGGTGCTCATAAGCCCCAACTATGCCGTCAACGGGCACATTTTTCCAGTGCCCCGCGCCCGCCCGCCTTTTTCGGGCTTCAACCCTCGACCAGGAGCGGACCTTCCGGATCCTGGAACCACGAGGGCGACATCATCTTGGACCGCGGCGGATCGGGGTCGCCGCTCTGGTCAAGCCGGCGCACCAGGTGCCCGAATTTTTCGTCTTCCGGCTGGCTCTGCGAGATGTTGACCGGCGTCCCTGATTTCACCAAAGCAAAGAGGCGGGCCGCCGCCTCGCGATGCAACCGGATGCAGCCGTGCGTGCGCGGCACCGGATGGACAAACCCCTCGTGAAAGCCGTAAGCGGGCTTGAACTCGCACCAGTAACCCATCGGGTATCCCGCGTCCGGCTGGCTGATCCGGCGCTTGTTCTTGATCTTTTTGTAGATCGTAAAGTTTCCGCGCGGGGTCGGGTTTTTCGGCGTGCCGACGTTTCCCTGCACGGCCATGAGAAGGCGTTCGCCCTCCATGACGTAGACGTTCTGGGTCGAGAGGGAGAGTTTTACCCGCACGTTATCGGGGTTGTTCGGTTTGTAGGCCGTCACACGGTAGGAGCCGCCGGTCGAGACGGTCGAGGTGGTGCCGCAACCGGTCACCATGAAAGCCGTCGCCGCGGCCAGGATAAGGATAAGGGGGGAGAAGAGTCGTCGCATAACGCTTCTCATTTGAAGAGGGAGCGCCCCTCTTGTCAACCCGAACGCTCGCCGGCCAGGCGCCGCCGCTTGTGTTGCAGCGGCCGGGCCGGGTCGCCTCCCTGCGCCAGTTGACGGTCGAGTTTGCGCCATTCGCCCGCGTAGGACGGATAACGCGCCGCCGTCTGGGTCGGCTTGTAGCGCCAATGCTTGTACATCCAGAGCCACGAACCCGGGTCGTTTCGCACCGCCGCCTCAAAACGATCCCAGCAGGCCTGCGCGATCTCTTCCACGGTCGCCTCCGGTGCCGGCGCGAGCGGCGGCAGGACCACCAGCCGGCGACGGCCGTCGGGCAGTTGTTCGCAGAAAAGGGGCACGATCGCGGCGCCCGTGTGCTGGTGCAGCCAGGCGTGCGCAAAGGTCACACAGGTCTTGAGTCCGAAACAATCGACGGCCACGAACGGCTCCGTCGTCTTCGGGGCCAGGTCGCTCAGGATGGCCACGGTTCGGCCCCCTTTCAGCGCCTTGAACATTTTCATGATCGCCCGTTCCCGGCCGGTCACCTGGTGACCCGCCCGCTCCCGGATCCTGGTGAAGACCGCCCCCAGATACGGGTTCTTCGATTCCTGCGCCACGATCAGGAGCGGATAACCGGCGAGGCCCATCGCCAGGGCGGCCGCCTCCCAGTCGCCGAAATGGAACGTCACCGTGATCAAGCCCCGCGACCGGTCGATCCCCGCCAATGCCTCCTCCAGGTTCACCACCTCGAAATTCTCGGAAAAATTCTGCCGGTCGACCCGGGCCGACCAGAGCAGGTGAATCATGGCGCGAGCGAAGTTCTGGTAAGATTCCCGCGCCAGCCGTCGGCGCTCCGCCGGTGAAAACCGGTCGCCGAAGGCAACCTCGAGATTCTCCAGTGCGACGGCGCGTCCGCTCCGGTGCGCCGCCGCAACCAGCGCCCCGAGCCATCCGCCAAGGCGATGCGCTCCCCCGCGCGAGAGCAGCGGCACCAGCCGGACCGCGAGCTCCATCGCGATCCATTCCAGCAGCCAGCGCGCTTTTCGCAGGGAGGGCATGAGCAGATCAACTCACTTCCCGCGGCCTTGAGCAAGCGGCGGTTTTTTTGACTTGGCTCTGATTAAACTTAGTTTGCGCAATTGGGCGCGGGCGCGCCCGGTTCCTTGTGAAAAGCGTTCTCTTCGTCTGCACCGGTAACATCTGCCGCAGCCCCATGGCCGAGGGGCTTTTTCGCCAGATGCTCGGGCGCCGCTCGGACATCGAAGTGGCTTCCGCCGGCGTTCACGCCGTCCGCGGCCAGCCGCCCAGCCTCTACGCGGTCCAGGTCCTCGAGGAGGAGGGCATCGACATCCGCGGGTTCCGTTCCCAGCCGCTCACCGCCGAGCTGGTCGACCGGGCCACGCACATTTTTGCCATGACGGGCGCGCATCTCGAGACCATTCACATGCTTTTCCCCCAGGGCGCCGAGAAGTCCTTTCTCCTCCGGGAATTCGAGGAGGCCGGGACCACGGTCTGGCGCGATCTGCCCGACCCGATCGGACTCGGCCGCGACACTTACAGCAGCTGCGCCCGTACCATCAAAAGCGCTTTACCGAGCGTGCTCGCGTTCGTAGAACAGGGCGAGCTGGCGGTCCCCGCCGGAACACGCGACCGGCGGCACTTCTTCCATTCCCATGAGCAACCCTTCTTCTTCATCTTCCCCCGGGCAGGGAGCCTCCCTGCGCGCCGGGGATCCGGAGATCTATCAAGGCTGTGCAGGCCGAGGAACAGCGGCAGCGCGAGAACATCGAGCTCATCGCCTCGGAAAATTTTACCAGCCGCGCGGTCATGGAAGCCCAGGGCAGCGTGCTCACGAACAAATATGCCGAGGGCTACCCCGGCAAACGCTGGTACGGCGGCTGCGAAAATGTCGACACGGTGGAACAGCTCGCCATCGACCGCGCCAAACGCCTCTTCGGTGCCGAACACGCCAACGTCCAGCCGCACAGCGGCGCCCAGGCCAACATGGCGGTCTACTTTTCCGCCCTCCAGGTCGGCGACCGCATCCTGACCATGAACCTTGCCCACGGTGGCCATCTTACCCACGGGCATCCCGCCAATTTCTCCGGCAAGTTTTACGAGGTCACGCATTACGGCGTGGATGAAAAAACCGAGCGGATCGATTACGACGCCCTTGCCCGGCTGGCGGAACAATCGAAGCCCGCCATGATCACTGCCGGCGCTTCCGCCTACCCGCGCCTCCTCGATTATCCGCGGCTGCGCCAGATCGCCGATGAAGTGGGCGCGCTTCTCTTCGTCGACATGGCGCATATCGCCGGCCTCGTCGCCGGCGGTCAGCATCCGAGCCCGGTGCCGCATGCGCATTACGTTACCACCACCACGCACAAGAGCCTGCGCGGGCCGCGCGGCGGGATCGTCCTTTGCCGGGAACAATATGGCAAGGCCATCGATTCCATGCTTTTCCCCGGGGTCCAGGGCGGACCGCTCATGCATGTCATCGCGGCCAAGGCGGTCTGCTTTCACGAGGCGCTCCAGCCCGCGTTTCCAGGATTACCAGCGCCAGGTGGTCGTCAACGCCAAGGCGCTCGCCGCCGGCCTCGCCAAGCACGGTTTCCGGATCGTTTCCGGCGGCACCGATAACCATCTCATGCTGGTCGATCTGCGCCCAAAGGAAATCAACGGCCGCCAGGCCCAGGAAAGTCTCGATCGCGCCGGCATCACGGTGAACAAGAACGCCATTCCCTTCGACACCTACCCGATCTTCAAGCCCGGCGGCATCCGCATCGGCACCCCCGCCGTCACCACCCGCGGCATGAAGGAGGAGGAGATGCTCGAGATCGCCGATCTCATCGCCGAGGCCCTCCAGGGCCGCGAAGACGCCGCCGCGCTCGAGCGCGTCCGCGGCAAGGTCCGCGCGCTCACCAGCCGCTTCCCCGTCCCCTAGGCCACATGCAAGGGAACCGCACTCCGGCCGCCGCCGCGGAGAAACATCCGCGCGGTCTTTACGTCCTCTTTGCCACCGAGCTCTGGGAGCGGTTCAGCTACTACTCCATGCTCGCCATGTTCACGCTTTACCTGCGTGACACCACCGGGCAGGGCTTCGCCTGGTCGGTCGACCAGGCCACCGGGCTCTACTCGAACTATCTCATGTTCGTTTATCTCAGCCCGCTCATCGGCGGCTGGCTCGCGGACAAAAAACTCGGCTACCGCCGCTCGGTCATGATCGGCGGTTTCTTTTTCATGGCCGGCCACCTCCTCCTTTCCTTCAAATCGATCCCGGTCGTTTACGCCGCCCTCACCTGCCTCGTCATCGGCAACGGCTTCTTCAAGCCGAACGTCTCCACCCTCGTCGGCAACCTTTATCCCGAGGGGAGCCACCTGAAGGACCGCGCCTACAACATCTTCTATATGGGCATCAACGTCGGCGCTTTCCTCGCGCCGGTCGTCGCCACCTTTGTCCAGGGCCGGTTCGGTTATCATCCTGCTTTCGCCGTCGCCGCCGGCGGCATGGCCATCTCGGTTTTCATCCTCTGGAAATGGAAGGCGCTCATCGAAAGTGGCGAACGTTCTCCCCTGCGCTCCGCCCGCACCGCCACGGATGCCACCGTCACCGCCACCGACGCTCCCCCCGCCGGCGTCAGTTCCCAGGACGAAACCAACCGGCGCCAGACCATGGACGCCATCCCGGAATGGAAACGAATCGGCGCCCTCATCGTCATCTACTGCATCGTCATCGTTTTCTGGATGGTCTTTCACCAGAACGGTTCCACCCTCACCTATTGGGCCGACGAGAACACGGACTGGCAGGTCAGCGGCATCATCTCCAACGCCATCAACCCCGGCTGGGTCATCATCCTCACGTTCCCGCTGGTCTGGTTTTGGCGCTGGCTTGATCGACGCGGCCTCGAGCCTTCCACCCCCACCAAGATGGTCTTCGGCATGGTCCTGACCGGCCTGGCTTTCTTCATTCTCTTTGTCGGCGCGCGGTTCGGCGAAGCCACCGTTACCGGGGCAGATCCTTACGCTTTCAAGGTCTCCCCGCTTTGGCTCCTGGCCGCTTACGGAGTCCTCACTGCCGGTGAACTGATGCTTTCGCCCATGGGCCTCTCCCTTGTTTCCAAGGTCGCGCCGGTTCGCCTGCGCGGCGTCATGATGGGCGGCTGGTTCGTCGCCACCGCCATCGGCAACAAGCTCACCCAGATCGGCGCGCTCTGGGACGACTGGCTCCATTCCACCTTCTGGCTTCTGCTCAGCGGCTGCGCTGTCTTCATGGCCTTTGTCCTTCTTTTCCTGTTGAAACCGCTCAAGCGAGCCATGCCGGGAGTTTGATCGCCTTGGCTTCTTCGACGCGTTCCGCCCACGAGACCAACCCGCTCCGGGAAGGCCTTTCCGCCCGTGCCGTCCCCGAGCCCTGCACCGTCGTCATCTTCGGCGCCACCGGCGACCTGACTCATCGCAAGCTCATCCCCGCCCTTTACAACATCGCCGCCGATGGCGAACTCCCGCCCGCCCTCGCCGTGGTCGGCTTTGCCCGCCGCGACAAGACGGACGAACAATTTCGCGAGGAACTGGCGGAAGCCGCCCGGAAACATTCGCGCCAGACCCTGCGCGACGATCTCTGGCAGAATTTCGCCCAGTCGATTTCCTATCACCGGAGCGAGTTCGGCGATCTCGAGGGCTACAAGTCCCTTGCGCAGCGCCTCGATGAGATCGATCGCGCTCGCGACACCGGCGGCAACCGCCTCTTTTATTTCGCGGCCGCGCCCGATCAGTTCGACGACATCCTGAAGAACCTGAAGGCGGCCGGGTTGAACAAGGCCCCCGAGGGCGGCTGGGCCCGGGTCGTGATCGAGAAGCCGTTCGGGACCGATCTGCCCTCCGCCCGCACCCTCAACCGCATCGTGCGCAATTCCTTCACGGAAGAGCAGACCTACCGCATCGACCATTTCCTCGGCAAGGAAACCGCCCAGAACATCCTTGTCCTGCGCTTCGCCAACTCCATCTTCGAGGCGCTCTGGAACCATCGTTACATCGATCACGTCCAGATCACCGCCGCGGAAACTCTCGGGGTCGAGGGTCGCGCCGGCTATTACGAGAGCGCCGGCGCCCTGCGCGACATGGTCCAGAACCATCTGCTCCAGCTGCTTTGCCTTGTCGCCATGGAGCCGCCCACCGATCTCAGCGCCGACAGTATCCGCGATGAAAAGGTCAAGGTCGTGCGCTCGCTCCGGCGTTACCCGCCGGCCGAGATGGCCGCGAACGTCGTCCGCGCCCAGTACGCCAAGGGCACCATCGACGGCGAAACCGTGGCCGGCTATCGCGAGGAGGAAAAAGTCGATCCGAAGTCGGACACGGAGACTTTTGTCGCGCTCCGCGTCCTGATCGATAACTGGCGCTGGGCCGATGTGCCCTTTTACATCCGGGTCGGCAAGCGTTTGCCCAAGTCGGGCACGGAAATCTCCGTGCATTTCAAAAGCGCCCCCATGGTCCTCTTCAATCGCGAATCACAGGGCCTCGACCAGAACGTGCTCGTCATCCGCATCCAGCCGGACGAGGGCGTTTCCCTGCGCATGGAGGCGAAGATGCCCGGCACCAGTCTTCGCATCGAGCCGGTGAAGATGGATTTCCATTACGGAACCTCCTTCGGCAAAGCCAGCCCGGAAGCTTACGAACGCCTTTTGCTCGATGCCATGGCCGGCGACGCCACTCTTTTCGCCCGGCGCGATGAAGTGGAGCAGGCCTGGGCTTTCATCGATACCATCCGCGCGGCCTGGACCGACGAAAAATCGTCCCCGCCGCTCTATCATCATTCCGCCGGGTCGTGGGGACCGGAGGAGGCCGACGACCTGCTCGCCGGCGACGGGCGCGCCTGGCGCCGCTTCTAGCCATGCCGGTCTCCGCCCCGGAATTTGCCGCCGGTCTGCCGGTGGAAGTGGCGCAAATCCCCCGCGCCCTCAAGAAACTCTGGGAGGAAAGCGACGGGGCCATGACCCGCGCCTCGCTGATCAATCTTGCCGTTTACAGCGCCAAACCGGATGCGCTCGACCGCAACACGGCGCTCATGTCGGAGATCACGCAGGAACATGCCTGCCGCGCCATTGTCATCGGGGCCCGGCCCTCCGCCGAGCAGAGCCGCGTCTCGGCCTGGATCACCGCGCATTGCCACGTCACCAAGGCCGGCCGCAAACAAGTCTGCTCGGAGCAGCTCACCTTTCTGCTCGAGGGCGATTCGACGGCTCTGCTCCCGAACATTCTCTATTCGCATCTCGATTCGGATCTCCCGCTTCATCTCTGGTGGCAGGATGAATTCCCGTCGGAGATCGAACCGCAGCTCTGGGCCTGGGTCGATCGTCTCATCTTCGACAGCCGGGCCTGGCCCGATTTTCATGCGCAAATGTCCCTGGTTCGCCAGGCGCAGGAGGAGGCGAAACAACGCGTCACCCTCTGCGATCTCAACTGGGCCCGTCTCCTCCAGTGGCGCGTCGCCGTGGCGCAATTTTTCGATCATCCGCTTTCGCGCCATCACCTCGCCCGGATCAGCCGCCTCGAGATCGATCACGCCCCGGGCTGCCGCTCCACCGCCCTTCTTCTCGCCGGCTGGTTCGCTCGTCAGCTCGATTGGCGGGTCAACGAATCTTCGCCGTCACTCGTCCTGCGCAAGGAATCGGGCGACCGGGTCCAGATCACCCTGGCCGAGAAGAAGGGTGAGCCGGTCAGCCGCTGCCTCCTCGCGGGCGAGGCGATGGAGTTTCGGGTGCAGCATCGCGCTTCCACCGATCTGCTCGAGGTCAGCTGTGGTTCGCCCGGGAAGGCCTGCGATCATCAGCTCATGCCGGCCGGGGCCACGGACGATGTCGGCCTGATGCGGGCGGAACTGATGCGCGGTGGACCGCACCACGTTTATCTCCGCGCGGTCGAGCGGATCAGCCCTCTGCTCTAGCTCTCGACTGCCGCCGAACCGGGTTCCGTCCCGGTCGGGTCGGGTTTCGCGCCAACCTGGCGGGTCCCGAACACGTAATCCCAGATCGGCGAACTCACCCCGTACCCCGCCTGGTCATCCTGGTAATGGTGCCGCAGATGATACCGCTTCAACTGCGCTCCGATCCAGCCCCGCATCGCGAAATGGTGCGTGGCATAATGAATCATGTCGTAGGCCAGGTAACCGGACCCGAACCCGGCGAAGACCGCCGGATACCAGCCACCGAAGATCAGCCAGAAAACGCCGCCAAAAGCAAAGGCCAGCGGAATGCTCACGCCCGGCGGCATCACCAGCCGGGTCGCGTCGTTCGGGTAATCATGGTGCACCCCGTGAATGATGAAATGCAGCTTCTTCCCGATCCCCGTCTTCGGCTCATAATGAAAAGCCCACCGATGGATGATGTACTCGAGCAGGGTCCAGAAGAGCACCCCGAGGGCGAACAGGGCCGCCACGGCCAGGACCGGCTGTTCCCGCACCCAGACGGCCAGGTAAAGAAAGAAACCAATCGCCGGCAGGTAGATGATCAGCGGCACCGACGGATGCACATGCGAGCAAAATTCCAGGAACGGGTTCTGGAACATGCGCACGCTCTCGTTGGCGTTGGAAACATAGCGGCGACCCATTCCTCCTCCTTTATGCGATTTCCCGGCGAATTTCAATCACCCAGCAGGATGCCACGCAGGTCGGCCACCGTGGCCGCAAGGTTAAACCGCTCCCGCGCCATCGCCCGCCCTCTCTCTCCGCAGGTTTGCGCCCAGCGCGCATCCGACAGCAACAGGTCCAGGCCCCGCGCCAGGCCCGCCACGTCGCCGGGGTCCGCCAGATGGCCGGTGCGCCCCTCCTCCACCATCTCCGGGATTCCACCCAGCCGTGTCGAAACCACCGGCACACCCGCCGCCATCGCTTCCATGATCACGGTCGGCAGCACATCCATCCCGCCCGAGGCGTCCCGCTTGCAGGCGAGGACGAACGCCGTCGCTTTTCGCAAACGCTCTGTCACCGCCTCCCCGCTCAGCGGCCCGGGCAGGCTCACGACATCTCGCAACGCCTGCGCCTGCACTGCATCCTGGAGCCATCCCCGCAGCGGACCGTCTCCCACGATCTCGCACCGGAACTGAAACCCGCGCGCCACCAGCACCGCGCACGCCGCGATCAGGTCGTCGAACCCTTTCTTCGCGATCAATCGCCCCACGGAAAGAATCAGGGGCGGCGCTTCCGGCTCCCGCGTCGAGGTGACCGGCTCCAGCCCGTTGTAAACCCGGTGCACCCGGCCGGCCGCCGCCGGAAAAATCTCCCGCAGATGGCCGGCCGAGAAATCGCTCACCGCCACCACCGCGACCGCTTCCGCCATCAGCTCCGGCAGCCCGATCTCATGTTTGCCGGGCAACAGAAAATCGTTGGCGTGCGCGGTGAAACTGAAAGGCGCCCCGGTGAATCGCCCCAGCCAGAGAGCGGTCCGCGCCGCCATCCCGGCAAAGTGGGCGTGCACCCGCTCCACCGGCCCCTGCAGGGCGATCCAGGCCGCCTGATAAAGCCGCAGGAAATCCGGGCGCCGGTCCCAGGAAGCCAGCGCTTCCGCTGCCGCCACCGGCAGCCGGCCCTCCCGGCCCGCCTTTTCCACCGTCTCGATCAGCTCTTCTTCCCCCGGCAGATACACCACCTTCCCTAAAACCTCCTCGTCCCATCGGCTCCCCGGGATTTCCTCCGCCTCGCGGATGGAAAAGATTCGCAGCGGGACGCCTTGCCGCGCCATTTCCGCCACTTCCCGGTAACAAAAGGTCTGGGTATACGACGGAAACCGCTCAAAGAGGTAGACCAGTCCCGGCATCAGCGCATCATGCACGGCTGGGGCCGGTTGAAAAGGCCCGGCAGCCCGCACAACTCCTGCTCTAACAGGGCGGGTGAACAGCGACTTCTTCGCTTTCTGCACCGCTCTTTCCCTCCCGGAACGCCGGGCCATGGGCCAGCTTTCCCATGTCCGCCACGTCGCCCCGGGCGAAACGGTCATCCTGGCGGGCGAAAGCGTTAGCGTCCTCTACGTCGTGAACCGCGGCGTTCTCGAGGTGATGCCGGATCCGGGCGCCGCTCCCGCTGCCGCGGTTTACCTTTCCCGCGGCGATGTGGCCGGGGCCGTGGAAGCTCTTACCGGCACCAACGCCACCTTTTCGGTCTGCGCCCGCGAAGCCGCCAGTTTGCAATGCGTCGAGGCCAAAAACTTCGATGAGCTCACCCGCCGGGTCCCTTCCTTCTTCCGTTTCATCGCCGAACGCCTCGCCACCCGCGCCGCCCGTTACCCGGCCGCCCCGCCCCAGCACGCGCTCGAGCTTTCGGGCACTTTCCTGAACTTCGACCTGATCACCATCTTCCAGACCATCACCAGCACCACCCGCACGGGCGAGCTGCTCCTGGCCGACCCGGAAAAGAAAGCCATCGGCGCCTTCTTTTTCGATCATGGCCGCCTCCGCGCCGGCTGGTTCCAGCATCTCCTCGGCGACGAGGCCTTCTCGCAGCTTTTCCTCGCCGACATCACTTCGGCCAGCTTCTCTTTCTCTTCGGAAAACAAGGCTCCCGCCTATCTCATCAACGGCGTCGTCCGCAGCCACAACGACGCTTCCCTGATCAACGCCCTGCGCGCCCGCGACGAGTTCGAGTCTCTCCTCCACCAGATGAGCGATTCGTCCGCCGTTCTCCGGTGTCACGACGCGGTCTTCGAGCTTTCGCCCACGATCGACCCCACCATCCAGCACGTCGCCCGCAGCATCTGGGATGTGGCCGGGCGCGAGCCCACCCGGCTTCGCGATCTTTACGCCCTTTGCTTTGTCTGCGAACTCAAGGTCTATCAGGCCGTGCAGGAACTCGTCTCCGCCGACCTTGTCACCCTCCAGGCCGATCAGGTAAACAATCCTGCACCACTCACCCGCTCCGCCGCCGCATGAAAACATCTCTTCTTCTCCTCGTCGCCTTCGCCGTCACCGGCTGTTCCTCCTTCAGCAAAAACGCCCGGCAACAGCGCGCCTACGAAAAATACATTCGCAAATCGAGCGTCCAACGGGAACGCCAGCGCACCCTCATGAAACCGATGCGCGTCCCCCCGAATCCTTCGGCTGATTCCCCTGAATCAGTCACCACGACCGACGAATAGCTTCGTCAGGCCGCCGGCCGCTGCACCGGGATCGGGTTCCCCTGCGCATCCACCGCCACGTAGGTAAAGACGCCGTGGGTCACCCGGATCCTCTGGCCCAGCATGTAACGGTGGACCCACACATCCACCGGGATGGTCATCGAGGTCGTCCCGATCCGTTCCACCCAGGCATAGCAATCCACCGTGTCCCCCACCCGCACCGGCTGGAGAAACGACATCCCTTTCATCGCCACGGTTACCACCCGCGCCTTGGCGGTTTTCGCCGCCAGGATCGCGCTCCCCAGGTCCATTTGCGACATGAGCCAGCCGCCAAAGATGTCGCCGTTCGGGTTGGTGTCCTTCGGCATCGCGATCGTCCGGATCACCAGTTCCCCGCGCAACTCTTCCGGGTTCTCCATGGCGCGACCGTAACACAACCGCCTACAAAATCAGCATGCAGTCGCCGTAACTGAAGAACCGGTAACGTTCCCGCACCGCCTCCTCGTAGGCCCGCAGGATGAACTCCCGCCCCGCCAGCGCGCTCACCAGCATCAGCAGGGTCGATCCCGGCAGATGAAAATTCGTCAGGAGCATGTCCACCGCCCGGAACTCGTGCGGCGGCCGGATGAAAATGCTCGTCTCACCTGCGCCCGCCGCGATCACCCCCCGCTCGTCCGCCACGGTCTCCAGCACACGCACCGTCGTTGTGCCAATCGCCAGGATTCGGCCGGCCGCGTTGATCGCTTCGGCGGTCTCCTCGGAAACCAGAAAACGCTCTGCGTGCATCCGGTGATCCGCGATCCGCTCGGATTGCACCGGCCGGAACGTCCCCGTCCCCACGTGCAGGGTCAGGAACGCGTGCGGCAACCGTTGCAGCAGAGCCGGCGTGAAATGCAGCCCGGCCGTCGGCGCGGCCACCGCGCCGGGCGCCCGGGCAAACGTGGTCTGGTAACGTTCGCGGTCGGCCGGTTCCGCCGCTCGCCCAAGGTAAGGCGGCAGCGGGATCGCGCCGGTCTCGAAGAAATCCGCCGCAGGCTCGGCCGTGACGATCCGTTCCCCCTCGTCGCAGACGCTTTCCACGCGGAGTTCCACCCCGGCCACCCGCGTTCTCATCCCCGGCTTCATCCTCCGTCCCGGTCGCACCATGCATTTCCAGCGGCCCGGCTCGAGGCGTTCCAGGAAAAGAAACTCGATCCGCCCGTCCTCGGAGAAATGTCGCGACGGCAGCACCCGGGTGTCGTTCAGCACCAGCAGGTCGCCCGGGTGCACAAATTCCGGCAGCTCCGCGAACCGCCGATGCTCGATCCGCTCCTCCGCCCGGTGCAACACCATCATCCTCGCCGCGTCCCGCTCGGCCGGCGGATGCCGTCGCCACCAGTTCTTCCGGCAGCTCATACTCGTAGTCGGAGAGTCGATCGCTCACGGGGGAGCATCAAAGGGTTTGCCGCCCCGCGCAAAAACTCTAAAACTGCGGAGGTGCACGATTTTTCGCCCGCTCTCGACCAGGTCCTGACCGCGCTGCGCGATCTTCGGCAGAACACCGACCACCCGCCGCGCGCCTCGCGGGCTGTTCTGGGCCGGCTCCGCGCCGGTGCCCCATCCGTCGCCACTCCCGGCGTCTCCAAGGCGGATCGGCTTGCCGCCCTGCGTAACCGGGTGAGCGGCTGTGTCCTCTGTCCGCACCTTGCCCGGAGCCGCACCCAGACGGTCTTCGGCGTGGGCAACCCCGACGCCGAGCTCATGTTCATCGGGGAAGCGCCCGGGGCGGATGAAGACGCGCGCGGCGAACCGTTTGTCGGCCGGGCCGGCCAGCTTCTCACCAAGATCATTCAGGCCATGGGCTTCCAGCGCGAAGACGTTTTCATCGCCAACGTTTTGAAATGCCGGCCCGACACCCCCGGCGCCAGCTCGGGGAACCGGCCGCCGACCCCTGACGAGATGAAGACCTGCCTGCCGTATCTGGCCGAGCAGATCGAGATTGTCCGGCCGCGCGCCTTGGTCGCGCTTGGGGCCACCGCCGTGGAAGGATTGCTCGGGACGCGCGGGACCATGCGCGATCTGCGCGGCAAATGGCACGAGCACCAGGGCACCCCGCTCATGATCACCTATCACCCCTCCTACCTTCTCCGGAACCAGACCCCCGCCGAAAAACGCAAGGTCTGGGAGGACATGCTCCAGGTCCTCGAGCGCCTGAACCGCCCCATCACCGAGAAACAACGCAACTACTTCTCCGCCTCCTCGTGAGCCAGGCGAACGCGCCCTCTCTCTACTCGTGCTCGTAATCGCGCCCCCCTCTTCCCCGGGGCGGATGTGAACGGTGATCAGTGATCGGTAATCAGTTCCCCCCCACGATTCACGATTCACGCGCCCGCCCCTCCCCTCTCCACTTAAAGCTTAACCACTTAACACTGAAAACTTCGCAAAGCATCCCGAGCGCGCGAGGACTCCAGACAACCACGGAGCGCGGCCGTCGGACACGCCCTCGCCGACTCAAAACTTAATCACTTAAAACTTAAATCTTTCCGGCCGCATCAATGCATCTGCAGCCGAAGAGTTTCAGCAATCTTGCGTGCTATGGCTACCCGCCGCGGCGCGGTCACCTTGCCGCGCCGCTCTCCAAATCCTGATTTCGGCAGCAGATACATCACGTCGCAGCGGACTGCGGTCTTCCAATCGAGACCATCGGCACCATTGAGGATCACTTCGTTCTTTTTCGCTTCGCGATTCACTTTCGCCGAAGTGCAGATCAGCGCATTCACATGGTCGAGATCGCCGTTTAGACAGCGTTCATCATTTGAGATGATAACCGCGGGATGCGGCTTCTCCTCCTCGAAAGGAAAGAGATAAATCTCCCACTGCCTCACTTTACAATCTTCCGCGCTGACCGCGCGGCGAGCTTGTTCGACTCCTTCGACTCGGACTTGCCGTAGCAATCGTCAAAATACCCATGCGGACGGATCGGCACGGGCTCAGGAATCTCCAGCCGCTTGAGGACGAGGAGCTTGGATTTGCGCACGATGACGATCTGTTCGCCTTCCAGTGCCCGGTCCGCGATTTCCCCGAGTCGTTGTTTCGCTTCGCTAATCGAAACCGTTGCCGGCATGGTCCATTCTGGTCCAGTTCCAGACTAAAACAAGACTTCATTCCGTCTTCGGGAGTGCGCAAATGCTCGTGCCGGCCGCCCGGGGCGGCGGTGAGATCGGTGATCAGTGATCGGTAATCAGTTCCCCTCCCCACGATTCACGATTTAACGATCTAACGATTTAACGCGCCCCTTCCACTCGTGCTCGTGCTCCTACTCGTGCTCGTAATCGCGTCCCCCTCCCGTCTTCCCCGGGGCGGATGTGAACGGTGATCAGTGATCGGCAAACAGTTAATCCCTCGTTAAAGCTCAATCACTTAACACTTAAAACTTTCGCGAAGTCATCCTGAGCGCAGCGAAGGACCCCCCAAACAACCAACGAACCCCGCCCCAAAACTCGCCCACGGACGGCCAAACCACTTCCCCACCCACTTAAAGCTTAACACTTAACCACTTAAAACTTCCCTCACCCCCCTTCATCAGAAACAACCCCGTCTTCCAACGACCAGCCCACCTCCACCGTCACAGTGACTGCCTCCCCACCATCTCCCCCCGTGAACACAATAGAAAACGGCTGGCCCTTCCCCTGATAGTTTATGACGTCAATCAGGAAGTGACCATCGGTCGACCATAACCGCGCCAGTTTCTTTGGCGGGATCGCCACCTTCGTTCGCCCCACCAGGATGAGCGCCTCGACGATTCGAAACACCTTTTCCTCCTTTTCGAGGGCAACCCGATACCGTATCCGAGGCGCTGCTCCGCCGGCGCTCCGCGCAAGAAACTCCCTCGCCCCGACGCGCGTGATCTCCAATTCCTGCAATCCCGTCTCACCCCCGGCCACACCGGCGACCACGAACGACAGAACAAGATAACGGAGCAGCCCATGCATTACTGATTAAACCTCGCCTTTCTCATATTCACGGATCTCGCAGGATCACCACCGCCACGATCGCTTCCTCGCGTGTCAGCTCCCGCCCGGCAAGAACAAATCGGGCCAGCCATTGCGCAAAGGTTGTTTGCTCGCCGCTTTCCGCTATTCGCGCCGCCGCGAGCGCACGCGCTTCCCGCACCAGAACGTCAAGTGAACGCCTTTGCTCCCGTCGAAGCTTCGACGCGAGATTCAAGTGTTCGTTATACGCAGCTCCTGCGTCGCTTAAATTTCTCGCGACCACGGCCGGCTCCCGAATGCCGAGGGAATCCTGGTAGGACTGATGCAGATGCGAGAAGCAGGCGCTGATGGAAACGTGATCCTCTTCCACGAATTCGTGGACGCACCCGCCGTGCAGGACCATCAGAAGAATCAGAATTGTCCGCTTCATTTGCACTGTATCGTTTCTCTTGGCCCCCTTCCCTCCCCTCCTACTCGTAATCCTAATCGTGCTCGTAATCGCGTCCCCTCTCCACCCACTTAAAGCTTAATCACTTAACACTTTAAACTTCCGCAAAGTCATCCTGAGCGCAGCGAAGGACCCCCCAAACCACCGAAAAGACTCTGCCACCGGACAGCCCCCCCCCACTTAAAGCTTAATCACTTAACACTTAAAACTTCTCCTAAAAGTTGTCGGAGAAGTTGCCGCAGGGCAGGCCAATAAACATTCGAATCAACGCCTTTGTTGAAGGAGCTCTTTGTAATGCTTCGCTCTCAATTCGGTGAGCGTTGCCAAATGCTGCAAGTAATCCAGGCCGTAGGCGCTTCCGCCTTCCGACTGAAGGCTGGCGATGGCAGCCGCCTCTGCTTCGGCGAACGTTTCCCACCGTTTTTGCGCGGTCTTCAAGTTCTCAACGGCAACCTGATCGGTCGTTGCTTTGAGAAGAAGTTCAAAGTTCGTTTTCAATTCCATCTGTTGCCGCCGCAACTCTTCCTTGGCACGATCTTTAACATCTTCGTGCGGGATAATTCCCGTTGCGAGCAGACACAGGCTAACGATCAATTGAACGCGCATCATCCTACGGATCCCACGTCCCCGCCTTCGTCCGTGCCTCGACCAACATCGACAAACGACAATAAGTGGACTGCCGCACCCCATCCTTCCTCAACCGTTCAACCATCCTGGCCACCTGCGGCTCTGCCCTCCCGCGCTCCACCAACCACCAGGTCAACCCGTTCTTTCGCGCCGCCCTCTCCAGATGCTGAATGATCCCCTTGGGAGTCGACCCGCTCTGCCAATTTAGAAATCTCCTCCTCGAGAGCACCCGCCAACAAGAAATACTGCCCTGGCATCCCAGCGGGTTCGTCATCCCGCGGAAAAAGGCCGAGCCGCATCGCCTCATCCACCGTCGCGTCGTCAAGCGTCTTCGGCGGATAAAAGTCTTCACGGTTGAACAGCACCTCGTAAAGAAGGCTTACCTGCTCCTTCGGCCCCGCCGCCCGTTCTTCCCCGCTCGCAGCAGTCACCCCCACCACAGCCCACAGAATGACCGACAGACCCACACGGACCGACGACTTCATGCCAAAGGAGAATAGCCGGTGGCGCACCGCGCTCCAATCACCATCTTAGAAGACCGTCATCGAGGCCGAGATGGGGCGACAGACCAGCATCAGAGAGACGGCGAGTCCCAGTCCGGCAAGGTATAGCCTAAGTGTTCCAACGCGCCCATCACATCCTACGGATCCCAGGTCCCTGCTTTCGTTCTCTTCTCCACGAGATAGGAGAGCCGGCAGTACGTGGACTGCTTTGCCCCATTCTTTCTCAAGCTCTGCACGATTCTATCGACCGCCGGATCCTTCCGCCCGCGTTCAACCAGCCACCATGTCAGACCCTTCTGATGCGCCACCGTCTCCAGTTGTCGGATTACCGCCCGCGAGTCGAGCCGCTCTGCCAATCTCGAAATTTCCTCATCGAGAGCGGCCGCCAACATTTCATACTGTCCCGGCAGCCCCGGGGGTTCGTCATCCCGCGGGAAAAGGCCCAACCGCATCGCCTCGTCCACCGTCGCGTCGTCAAGCGAGGCGGGAAATGGAAAGTCTTCACGTGCGAACAGCACTCCATAGATCTGTCTCAGTTGACCATCGACGCTTCGAGCTCGCTCGAGTGCCAGGGAAGCATCCGGACAGGCAACAGCTGCCAGGCCCAGATAAACGCCGGTCATCACAGCTCGGGTTGTGCGTCGAAATGTCAGCATGCCTAAAGACCGGTTGTGGAGTTGGAACCCCGACACCATCTCCTCCCTTAGAATCAATTCTTCTTCGGAGCTAACAAGACCAAACTGCCCGGCCATTCGGGCAGCACTCCCTATGGACGCGATTCCGCATCGGAAATGCCTGCAGGGCGACTCAGACGCTACTTCTTGTTCGACGACCGGTTCTCCAAATACCACTTAAGCGCATTTGTTCTCAGGCGCGCCGCCAGGACTTCTTTTTCGAGCATCCTTTCATCCACTCCCGCCGCACGTTCCCAGAAAAAACCGGCCAGCGTAGCCCCATATTCCCTCCTCAACCGCGCGAGATCTTCGAGGGCCTGCTCGCGCGATTGCAATCCCCCCTGGGGCGTCTGTCTCAAGACATGGATCAACGCGTAAGGCACCTTCGATGTCACCAGGCGGTATGACGCGGCACTCGCGGCGCCGTCAGGAGAAAACGAATTCAGCTTTTCCTTTGCCCGGTGCCCCTCGAAATCGTTTTCAAGCACCACCAGCTCTTGATAAAGCCAATTCTTGGTTGCGCTGTCCGACTTGAGTTTTCGGAATTCAGCGAGCAGCACAGGCTCCCATTCCTTGTCCTCAAGGGCGAACCGCGCCCGATCAGTCGGAAACGGACCCGCGCGCAACGGATACATATAACTTTGCGCCGCGTCATGATCATTATCCGAAACGAGGGGCGCTTTCAGCCAGTCTCGGAGTTTACCATCCAACTCTTGTGTGTGCGCCAGGGGGCCTGCTACCGCCCACAGGCTACAAACCAATGCAATCTCTCTTATCCGGATCATCCAAAGACTGGGAGGGCGCGAGGCTCAACAGGCAATGTCTGCGAGGAGGGGGACCTCGCTTACCCTCAAACTTAGAATCACTCGCGAGGAAGTTCCACAAAGCGTTTCCCGCGCAGTTGAAACCGCCGCGTCTTTTTGCCCGCCACGCCGGAAACGGTCATTACGCCGTCAGGAGCCAGAGAGATGATGCTGTGAGGCGCAATCTTGAAAGGAAATAGGTCCCTGGTGACGTCACGCCAGCCGGTATCCGTGAACCGGAGCCCGGAGACAGTGTAGCCGATCGGATGTTCACCGTCTTTGAAAAGGATCACCCGCTCAGTCCCGGCGACGACCAGGATGGTCTGGTTGTCGATCCGCAGGATCTGGATTGTCTGCTGCGCGCCCGAGCCCGCGATGTCCAGGAAATCATTTCTGCATTCCGCGGCGCAGTTGCTGCGAATGAAAGCCTCCCGATACTCCACCCCAATCTCCCAATAATCTTCCGCCGGCAACCTCAGGGCGAGTTGAACCAGGGACAACCGTTCGCCCGCGCAGATGGCCGTGCATCAGCAGGACCAGAGCGATGAGGATGAGCGGTGCTGCTTTTAGTCTGATTGCGCCCGTCATAAAGGTAGAAGCCGCCGACCGGATCCGCTCGGCGACTCAATTAAAACGCCGAGTTCGCACTGACTGATCCTGGACTTTTCGGCGCGCGTTTCAAGGAGTCACTGGTGTAAAACCGGCAATGATCCGCTCGATTTCATCGGCCTCCGACTCTGATGTTACAGTGGCAACGAAGTTGGTTGGTCCATTCGGATAGGAAATGTAGAGCTTTTTCTGTTTGAGCTTTTTGTCCTCGGCGAAGGTGGTGATTCTCCGTGCGGGGCCAGTGCCCGAGCTTTTGGACCAAACGACCGTGTAATGACGTGACTCCAGTTCCGCCGGCTCGGCGAACACCTGCGTTGGCATCCCGAAGGCCGAGCCGCAGGAGAAACCGATTCGAAGTCCAGAATTACGATTTACCAGCGTTCCGGTGGCCACCGGAGTATCTCGATTCCGATCAGCCTGAAGAGTGTATCCGGGCGGGAGAATGATGCTGCCACAAGCGAAGCCCATGCGCGTGGGTCCGTTGTTGGTGGTGCAACCGAAAGGCATTCCCAAAAGCAACACCATCGAACCCACCCGCCATAACCGCTTTAAATAAACAGAAAGCATGACTCATCGTGCCTTCCGTCCCTCTACCGGCACATTCGGCTTGTGGTGGAGCAAAATGACGTTATATCAATGGCGCCGCCGTCGCCGTTCACCGTCCGGCCGCCGCCGTATAGGGGTAAGTCGCCGGTTGCCAACCAGCGTAGTCCAAAGCCGAGATCACCGCCTTTCGCGTGGCGAAGTTTTCCCTTGTTAGCAAGTTTGCAAAGCTCATGTCGCCAATCTCGTTCAACAATTGCAAAAGCGAGGTGCTGTGAACTTCGGCCATGACGCCGACATACTCGGGCCTGGTGGTGAACCGAAATATCCATTTGATGGCTGATGTGTCGCCGCCTCTCGAAAGATTCAATTTCTTCGAGTATGCCTTCTCCGCAGCCGCGAATGGTGCTCCCGATCTCCTTGGTGATTCAAGGTTGGACACACATCCGGTCGTCGCGATCAGGACCAGTGAATAGAGTAAGCCGCGTGTGAACCTCATTGGCGCTTTGCCACCCTGGCACAGAGGGCGGCCAAATGGTTTTTCATGACTGGAGCAGATCCTTGTAATGCTTCGCCCTAGCTTTGGTCAGAATCGCCAGGTGCCGCAGGTAATCAAGCCCCATAGGCGCTCCCCCTTCCGATTGAAGGCTGGCGAAAGCAGCCGCCTCTGCTTCGGCGAAGGTTTCCCACCGTTTTTGCGCGGTTTTCAAATTCTCAACGGCAACCTCGTCGATCGATGCTTTGAGAAGAAGTTCAAAGTCCGTTTCCACTTCGATCTGCTGCCGCTGTAACTCTCCCGGCAGGATCTTTTACAGTTTCGTGCGGGATAATTCCCGTTGCGAGCATGTACAGGCTAACGATCAATTGAACGCAGATCTCCTACCGATTCCAATTCATCGGTTTCGGGTCTGGATTGGAAAGAAGTCGCACATGTTCGTGCCCTTCACGCCTCGATCTCGAAATATAGCCCGGCGTCTCCTCTTGTAGGAATCTCTGCCTCCGCCAGCCCCCACCGAGGCTTCGACAAGTTCAGTTTTCCATCGAAGGCTGAATGTAATCGTGGGTGAGGTAGAAACCTTCTACACCCAAGACTGGAGGTTGGCGCGAGCAAATCGCGGATGATCTGAACAGCTGTAGCCGGTCGAAAACCTAAGACGCACCTCGTCGGACGCCCCACTGCGCACATCGTCGAGCGGATCTTTGTTGAGATCTGACTTCGGCGAGAAGGGGCCATCCGTACGCATGCGATTCTAACTAGTCGCGACGAAGTTCCACAAAGCGTTTTTCGCGTAGTTGAAACGGCCGCGTCTTTTGGCCCGCCTCATCGGTCGGTCATTACGCCGTCAGGAGCCAGAGAAACCATGCTGTGAGGCGCATTCTTGAAAGCAAACAGGTCCTTGGTGACATCCCGCCAGCCGGTCTCCGCAAACCGGAGCCCGAAGACCGCTCACCGCACGTAAAAACCAAATCAGGTGACCAGTCATCTCGCCATCACTGTTACTGTCTTCCCCGCCATCACCTCCCGTGAACACGATTGAAAAGGGCTTACCGCGGCCCCTATAATCAATGATGTCGACCACCAAATAACCGTCCGTCGACCATAACCGTGAAGGCTTGCTTATCGGGATCTGTAAAATCTTTCTCTCGATCAGGACCACCGCTTCTACAAGACGGTAGACGTCCTCCTTCTTGTCAGGCGCGATCCAATACTGAACCTCAGGAACCCTGTTGCTGTTCACTCGCGGCATCAAACTCCGTCTTACCAATTCGTTTCACAGGCAGTGGTTGGAGGTTAACTTCCCTTCCAGTGACGCACGCTGCGGCCATTAGGGGAACAAGAATCAAATAGTGCTTTAAATCGTTCATCTGCTATTAGCGCCTTCCAGCTCGCCAAGAACTGCGAAAAGTCGACTTTACACCAACCCTCGAAGGCCTTCGCAACATTGCCCGCGGCGGAACCGCTCCGGATTCCCCGTTTCGCGACAACAAATCTCCTCAATCGTGACCGTTGTTCCTCCCTTCCGCATTCCTTTGCATGAGGTCTACAGTCTTTCAGACTACGCTTAGAAAGCGTTAAACATCCGTCTGACCATCCACAGCCATGGGCGAAAACGTGGCTCCTGTCCGTCTGCCCGAAGATTTTGTCTCCTCGCTGTATATGTCCCCGAATGTTGTAGGCGTCTTGCAATGCGCGGGGGCTATTCAATGAAGGAGTGCCCGGGGGGTAGCTACTGGATGCATGAGACGTCGGAAGGACATGATAGAAGCCGGGCGGGTAACAGGGCTAGGTGTCCATAGGGATCTTCACTGCGGTGCCGCGGAAAGTTGTAGGATTGATTTATTTCTTGTGAAGAAAAGGACCCGTCTCGATTAAAAACTGATGTTGCCCCTAGCTGATCCTAAGTCTCGAAGTGGATCGTTACTCCGGAAATCGAAGAATTCTCCGGAATCATCAGCTGCTACGCAAGAAAGCGCGCTTTTGGGATCCTCTTTGCATCATACCCAATGTTGCGAGCTGTAGTCCCAGCTTGTCCCGCCGATTGATCGGGTCGTTATGGACCATCCCGTAAATGTTTAGCCCCCCAATTTCCTCTATCGGGTCGCGACTGAGCCAACATCCCAACTCGGGATCATAAAAACGAAATCCGAAGTAGAATTTGTCGATCTGACCTTCGTGCCGCTCGTTAGAGAACGCCAACGAAAAAGCCATAGGTCCCGACACCACTGCTACAACTGAATCACCGAACGGCGCGTAGCTGCCGGAAACCGCTCATTCCAGCTTGTGAGCTTTCGACTACCGCAGTGACATTACCACTGCGGTCAGCAATAGGCATGGAGTTGCCGGAGCCGATAACAGTGACGACCCGTTGGCATTGTTTTCGGAGGTTATCTCACTTTCGTGGACGATCTTCCTACAATAGACGTGGATAGCATACTGTAGGCTTTGTGTTCTACGAGAACTTGCCAACCGTCATAAATAAAGAAAACCGGTTCGGCGGCGTCGTTCATGATCTTGCGGCCGTGCGCATCGAAGAGAAACGAGACGCAGTCTCTGCTTACTCTCTGATTTGCACTCTTTAATCTATTTTCCCCATCCCATTCGTAGGTCCACCGCCCGTCCTGGATTAGGTTGCCGTCGAGGTCGTAGGCGAAGGTTTCGGTGGCGGGTGGGAGGAAGATCTGGCCGTTGGTGGTGGTGACGGCGTCTTCGCCGGACGGGCCGGCGTTGTTCTTTACCGCGACGATTTCGACCGGGTGAAAGGCACCGCCGGCTGAGTTGTCTGCCTCGACCTGCGCGTGAAAGTAATCGCCTTTTCGCGTCGCCGGGTTCCCATTCACCGTGACGGTCGCGTCCGGCGCTGCGGTGCCCGTAATGTCGAGCACGCCCGGGACTGTCCGGCTCACATATTGATTCAGGCTATTGGCGGTGTAGTTGGCGGTCCGCCCATTCGTGATGGTCCGGGTTCGGTTGCCGATGTTGTCGTATTCGTAGGTGAACTGCGCGCCGCCGACCGGCGTGCCATCAGGCCAATGTTTGTTGCCGACAGTCAACTGCCCCAGCGGGTCGTACTGATACAGCCAGTGGCTGCCGTCGGCGAGATCAGCCCGGGTGCGCTGATCCAGACTGTTATACTGATAGGAGTGCGAACTGAGCACTTCGCCGGTCGGCCTGCTCGACGCGATCATGGTCAGCCGGTTAAGCCGGTCGTAGGTTTTAGTCGTCTGCATCGTGGTCGTGCCGGCGTTCTGGAAGACGGTCGACGCCACCAGGTCCGAGTGCGGATGGTAGGTGTAATCCGCCGACACCGTACCGTTCCCGACGGAAATCAGGCGTGAGGCAGAGTCGTAGGAATACGTGTGCTCGAGCAGAAGCTCGCCGTGACGATAAGCCTTGAGCTTGTTCCGCCGCTGTTGCGCGTCGTACTCGTTGGCGAGCATTACGCCGTCGAGGATTCCACCGGTGATGGTCTCGGAAGTAATCTGATCAAAGGAATTGAAGGCAAATACGTGGTCGCCCGCAGCGTCGCTCACCCCGATAACCCGTCCACGGCGGTCCAGGTCGAAGGTGACATCCGGGGTCGCGTCCGAGTAATCAATGCCGACCAGTTCGCCGGCCGTGTCGTAGGAATATTCGGTGACGACCCCGCGTGCCCACGTCCGGGTCCGGACACGGCCCGCCGACGAGTAAGTGTAAGAAGGGCCATGACCATCGTCGTAGACCTTGCTCGTGAGCCAGCCCCGCTGCGGATCGTAGTTCCACGTCGTAACGCCCGTGCCGGCAGCGAGGGTCTTTAATCGGCCTTGCGCGTCATAGGTGTAGTCGACGGGATAAACCTGCGCTCCATGCCGCTTCTTAAGATGACCCGTGGGATAATATTCGCTGAATGTCGCGGACCCATCCGGCAGCGTTGTCTCGATGACCCGATTCTGCGCATCGTAGCGGAACAATGTGACCTGCGGCGGGGCGGCGTCCTCGGCCGCGGGAGCGGTGATGCTGATCACCTGATCCGCCTCATCGTAAATGTAGGAGGTGGCGCCGTTGCGCGCGTCCATCTCCTCGATCATGCGTCCATGCGCATCGTAGGCGAACGCTTTGCGGAGAAGCTCTGTGCCCGCAGCATCATGACGCGAGATCTCCTGCAGTCTCCCCTGCTCAAACCTGCGCAGGCTATACGATCCGTCCGGATTGGTCGTTTTATCCGTCCGAACCGTTCCGGGACCACGCGTGGTGAGGTGGTGCGTGACCAACCCCTGCCGGTCCGACCTGCGCTCTGTCGCCGCGGCATTAGTCTCTTCAGTCAGGAAAGTGAGTGGTCCGGAAGGATTCCAAACGTCATAGACAGTCCGGCTGACGACATTTGCGGCGACGTTCGCCGCTGAGTCGGTCACGCGCGAGATTCTGTCCTCGGCCAGATCGATGACACCGTTCTGATTCAGGTCGAGCGCGCGCAACTCCACCTCGCCTTCGTCGTTATAGGAAAACAGCTGGGTGACGCCGTCCGGATCGACTTCCCGCACAAGCTGGCTCTTCGCGTTGAAAAAGCGCAGCGTGGCCGCCCCGTCCGGGTAGACCATCTTGTATTCGCGCCCGAGGAAATCGGTGTAGGTCGCCATCCATTCGGTCTCTTCCCCGGCCGAGCCGAGGTAGATCTCGCGGGCGAAAAACTCTCCTCCCTCGATTCCGTATTCCCATTTCCTCGGGAGAACACCGGTGCCGGTGAGCACCAGAGGCGCACCATCCTTCGCGAAGGTCTCCAGCTTGTCGCCGCCATCGGGAATGCTCGTCAGCACAGTGGGATGCCCGGCGGCATCGAATCCGTAGCTCATGCTGGTCAGACCCCGCGGACTCGTCGAGCTGATCATCCGTCCGGCGAGGTCGTAGGCGCTCTCTTCCAGCAGCATGATCGTGCCGTCGCTGCCCTGCCGGCGCACGGCGATTCGCCGGCCCAGCGGATCATACTCATAGAGCAGGGTCACGCCGGCGCGCGTTTCAGAAATGACCCGTGCTTCCTCATCGTAAACGAAGGTGGTCGCCACGCCGTCCCGGTCGCTCGATGAAGAAACGCCGCAACAATCATAAGTGAAGGTCTCCGTCGATCCGTCGGGATGCTGCACCGAAAGCGGCCGGCCCGCGCCATCAACCGCCGTTGTTGTCCTGGCGGACGTCCGCAATCCCGACGCGATGTCTTCCTCGGCTTCAAGGAGCGAGTAGCCGGCCGCATTGGTCCTGGTGATTCGCCGGGTCCCGTCCACCACGGCATTCCCGGTTCCGTTGAGTTCTCCCATGGAGATCGTTGTGGTCCGTTCACCATTCGCCTCGACGTAACTGAATATCTCCCCGGTCCCGTCGGGCTTCAGGATTCTGTCCGGCTGTCCGTAGAACGTTCCGGTCGGGACCAGATACGTCGTCGTGATGAGGTTTGCCGAATCGTTCCAGGCCGCCCCGACGACATGCGCCTGGATCCGATCGACCCGGTCGGAGTAGACGGCTTCGTAGTCCCGCCGAATCTCGGTTCCGCGGAGCGTTTCGACGATGGTCACGCGCGGATTTACGTCGCTGTAGGTGGTCGCAACCACGCGGCACTCACTTTCCGGGGCGTTCTGGGCTGCATCCAAAAACTGCGAAACCCTCCTGGTCACGCGGCCTTCGCCGTCATACTCCAGGCGCTCCCAGAAGCCGCCCGGGCCCACGGAATTCCGCAAACGACTAAAGCTCCCCGTCTGCGCCGAGTCGGTGAAGAATTCCCAGGTTGAGATTTGTTGTTGATCCGGTGGAAGCGAAGGGCCCAGGACCCGCCGGATGCGTTCTTCGCCCCAGGGAAATGCGCGGTAAACGTTCAGTTCCTCGTGCACGGCGGTGTTGGCGGCGTTGCGGACGAGGTAAAGCTCGCTTCGCTCCAGTTTGTCCGGGCTCCAGGTTTTGGTGACTGTCTCGTTGTCGCCATCCCCTTCAACCGACGACCATTCCTGTGTCACGGCGTTATACTGATAATCCGTCACGGAGGTTTCACCCCGGGTTCTCGTCACCCTGACCTTGGCAAACTGAAGCTGGCCATTTTCCAAGGGATGCTCGAGCAGCACCCGTTCAAGGGGCGGGGCGATGGGCTGATACAGGCCGCTCCCGTTCTTGGTCCCGCGATCGGAGGCCAGATACTGTTTAAACTCAAGACTGCCACTGCTGGGAACGTTGACCTCTGTGAGCAGGGTGGACGAAAGAGTCTGCCTGATCTGGCCGCTGATCCTGATCACCTCAACACCGGTATTCGCCGAGAGGAATAGCTTTGCGCGATCGAGCACGCCGCTTTGAAGACTGTCGGCTTGAAAGGAGATGGAGCCGGCGGGCTCGCCATGCCGGATCTTGCCGAGCCCGATGGGAACGCCCAAACCGCTCCCCGTGCCACCGTTCCCACCGCCTCCGGAGGATCCGGACCCTCCCGAGCCGACCGCTGGCGCCCAACCGGGGGAAGTCGGACCAATGCGTCCCTGACCCGTTTCCTCCACCCCGCTCACGCATGACGAACAACTGTCGCACTCGACGGTCGCGGAGAGCTTGATCTTCCAGGTCACTTCCAGCGGTGTGTCGTCATAGGCATTGTATTCTGCAAAACTGACCGTGCGCTGACTCGGATAGAAAAACAGCTCCTCCGACGAGGCGTGCGATTCGAGCAAGGGAACGCCGTTCCGTTTCAGCTCTCCCGTCGCCATCTGCGTGTGCGTCCACCCGTTACCGCCCGAGGGAGGCCAGCCAAAACGATCGCGCTGCAGGGTGGTCATGGGACTGTTCACCACCACGCGATTGTTCCGGATTTCGACCGTATGTGAGCTGGTCACACTGCCGTTCGGGGTATGCGCCAGGGTGAACCCGTAAACCCCATCGGGAACGCTGCCGCGAAACTCATACTGCGGTGTCACCCAGTAGTTCCGCTGCTTTTGACCGCCAACACCGTGCGTCCAGACGACGTCGATCTTCAGGCTCGTGGCCCTGGCGCTTCCCGCGAGGAAAACGGAGGCCAGCAGGCAACAGGCCCAGGTGATGCCGTCCCATGTCGCTCTCTTTCGACATGACCGGAATTGCACCGCGGGTTTCACTCGTCTCCTATTCCAAGGGTGTGTAAACAACCAGCTGAGTCACGCCAGGGTCGTCGATGACACCGGCGCGAGGATTTCGACCGTAGCGATGTTCGTCGATGTTGCTCATGCCATCGCTGTCCGGATCGTCGTCCGCGTCGTTAGCTTGTCAGGCTCAGCCCGAAACGAAACTCCCATAGATCAGGAAGGCCATCGTTCTCCGAGTCGGCGGCCTGGTCATTCGAGCCGAGGATCCACTCATCCCACGCGCTCAAACCATCGCCGTCGAGGTCGGCTTCACCCACATAGCGGCTTCGATAAAAGCGTCGCAGACCCGAATCAGGCAGATTGCGCTCAGCCACGGACCCATCTCCGGCCACGTCCCCCGCCCCTTCCCACATTCGAAAATCGTCGGTGGCCTCCAGTCGATACATTTTCCCGAAGACCGTTTGAAACCGGAGCGCGCTCGTCCCAGGCGCGCTGCGCGTAATCAAGAGCACAAAACGGGCGTCAGGATCGCGGGGATCCAGGCCGAGGAGGCTCTTGTCACGATTACGAAGCCCGTTGCCGGTGTAATCTTCATCGGCGTGGTCCGCGGGCACGGCGAAGTGCTGTTCCCAGACGTCGTTCATGCCGTTGCCGTTGAAATCGACGGTGGCGAAGGCCGACGCACCAAAGAATAGCCACGCGCCCAGACAGGCGAGAACGTGAGCGCGAATCGGCATAACCGGCGAAAACGGGGCGGAGTCTGACATGCCGGGAGAACCGGACGAAAGCAAAAAAGCGGTCCGGAAGCGTGATTTCGCGGAAGTCGGGGCGGCAGAAGGATTTGCCGCGTCGATTTCGTCCGGCATTTTTCCCGCAGTCCCTCCTGCGCCCACATGTTGGCCGGCGAACCGGTTTCGGGAGACGTTTCTTTGGGGTCTCGTGACGGCTGATTTTCGACGCGGAAACAGGGCCGAATCAGGTCAAAAAAATCAGGGGAATTGGAGCCGCACGCGGCGCCCCTTTAGACGTGCTTGACGCGGAATCGTGTCGACCACCAGATATTGTGCCAAGGGGGCCTGTGGGCCGCAATTTCTTGCGCAAAATGGGGGTTGTTTCGGTCGAAAAACTTATTGTTTCCAGGCCGGTTCTCTCCTATCTTCCTGACCGGTCACGTCGACCGCATTTTTATGCTTCAAACACCCGCCGAAACGGCACCCGAGAACCGCTCAAATACCGAACAAACCGCGACCGCGCAGGGCCAGAAATATGATGCCGCGCAGATCGACAAACTCGAGGGCCTGGAAGCGGTCCGGAAACGCCCCGGCATGTATATCGGCGACCCCGACGAACGCGGCCTGCACCATTGCGTCTTCGAGGTGCTCGACAACTCGATCGACGAACATCTGGCCGGTCATTGCTCGAAAATCGACGTCACGATCCACGTGGACGGCTCGGTCTCCGTGCGCGACAACGGCCGCGGCATCCCGGTCGACATGCATCCGAAGTTCAAGATGCCGGCGGTCGAGCTGGTCCTGACGAATCTGCACGCCGGCGGCAAGTTCGGGCAGGGCGCCTACAAATATTCCGGCGGCCTTCACGGCGTCGGCGCCAAGTGCGTCAACGCCCTTTCCGACTGGTTCAAGGTCGAGGTCTCGCGCGACGGCAAGGTTTACCACATGGCTTTCGAGCGCGGCAAAACGACCCAGAAGCTCGAGGTCATCGGCGAGTCAAGAACAAGAAGACCACCGGCACGCTGATCACGTTTCTGCCGGACCCGACGATCTTTACCATCACCACGGAGTTCAAGTTCGAGCGCCTGGCCACGCGCCTGCGCGAACTCGCCTTCCTCAATCCCGGCCTCGAGATCGCTCTCCTGGACGAGCGGACCGAGACCGCCGAAGAAGGAGACCTTTCTCTACAAGGACGGCATCGAGGAATTCGTCCGCCAGCTCGGCGAGAACAAGACGGTCATCCATCCCAAGCCGGTCGTGCTCTCGCGCCAGCGCGACGAGGTCTTCGTCGACGTGGTCATGCAGTACAACGACAGCTACAACGACCAGATCCTCTGCTTCGCCAATTCCATCCCGAATCCGGACGGCGGCACGCACCTGACCGGTTTCCGCACCGCGCTGACCCGGGCGATCAACCAGTACGCCAAGAGCAACAATCTGCTCAAGGACAAGGACCCCGCGATCTCCGGCGACGACGTGCGCGAAGGCCTGGTCTGCGTCCTCAGCATCAAGCTCCCCAATCCGCGGTTCGAATCGCAGACCAAGGTCAAGCTCGTCAACACCGAGATCGACGGCATCGTGAGCTCGGTCGTTTACGAAGGGTTGATGACCTATTTCGACCAGAACCCCCCGGTGGCGAAACGGATCATCGACAAGGCGCTCACGGCCGCCCGCGCCCGCGAGGCCGCCCGCAAGGCCCGCGAAACCGTGCGCAAAGGCGCGCTCACCGGCGGCGGCCTGCCCGGCAAGCTGGCCGATTGTTCCGAGCGCGACCCGGACCTGACCGAGCTTTACATCGTCGAGGGCGACTCCGCCGGCGGCTCCGCCAAACAGGGCCGCGACCGGCGTTACCAGGCGATCCTGCCGATCCGCGGCAAGCTGATCAACGTGGAGAAAGCCCGGCTCGACAAGGTGCTCAAGAACACGGAAATCCAGACCATGATCACCGCCATCGGCACCGGCATCGGCACGAAGGAGGACACGGCGGCAAGGAGAACGGCAAAGCCGAGGAAGGCACGTTCAACATCGAGAAGCTGCGCTACGACCGGATCATCATCATGACGGACGCCGACGTGGACGGCTCGCACATCCGCACGCTTGCTGCTGACCTTCTTCTACCGGCAGATGACCGAGCTGGTGAAGCGCGGGCAAGATCTACATCGCCCAGCCGCCGCTCTACCAGATCAAGCGCAAGAAGCGCGAGGAGTACGTCGATGACGACGCGCAGCTGAACCGCATCCTGATCTCGCTCGGCGCCGAGGATGTGCGCCTGAAAAACCTGGCGGACGGCAAGGAATTGAGCGCCGCCCAGTTGAAGGACGTGCTCGAGTCATTGGAGAAACTGTCGAAGCTGAGCGAATCGGTCCGCCGGCACGGGGGCGATTTCGAGAATTTCCTCAGCGCCCGCGACGCCAAGACCGGGAAGCTGCCGACCTACCTGGTGAAGGTGCGGGAGGGCAACGACGAGAGCGTCCATTATTTCCACGACGAACGCGAGATTCGGACGTTCCACGAGGCCAACCTCGACCTGAACCTGCTCGACACGGAGATCGAGCAGGATCTTCTGCCGCTGACCGCGGCTCCCGCCTCCAAGCCGGTGGCGCAGCGGCGCCGGGCGAAGAAGGTGGAGCTGCACGAGGCGACCACCATCCAGAAGCTGATCACCGAGCTGGCCCGGCGCGGGCTGAAGGTCGATCATTATTCCGCGAGCGATAAGCCGATCTTCGAGTTGATCGAGGGCGAAGGCGAGAAAGCGACGGTGCATCCCCTGTTCTCCATCCCGGAGATCCACCAGAAGATCGTCGAGATCGGCCGGCGCGGCGTGCAGATCAAGCGGTTCAAAGGCCTGGGTGAAATGAACGCCAAGGAGCTGTTCAACACCACGATGGACCCGAACAAGCGCAAGCTCCTGAAGGTCGACCTGACCGAGGACAACGCCGTGGAAGCCGACCAGATGTTCACCCGCCTGATGGGCGACGTGGTCGAACCCCGCCGCCAGTACATTGAGGATAACGCGCTCAATGTCCGCAACCTGGATGTTTAGGGAATGACGAAGGACGAATGGCTAATGACGAAGGAATGCCGAAACACGAGCGCCGCGATTCGCGGGAGGTCGAGTTTTGGGAGGGCGATTCCGGTGTCGTCCGGGAAGAGCCGACGCCTCCGGGCAAATACGATCTGGAAGAGCGAACGGCTCGGTTTGGGGAAGCTGTGATCGATTTCGCCCAAACCATTCCGCAAAGTCCGGTCACCAATCGCCTGATCAATCAGTTGGTCGGCTGTGGCGACGAGTATCGGCGCGAACTACTGCGAAGCCGACGACGCCGTCTCCCGCAAGGAATTCTTTCTGCGCATCGGGACCTGTAAGAAAGAGGCCCGGGAAACGAAACATTTCCTGCGCATGATCGTCCGCGCTGTGCCTGATTTGAAGCCCATCGCCCGGGATCTCTGGCGGGAAGCGCGCGAGCTCCACCTGATTTTCGCCAAAATCCACCGCAGCAAAAGCTAGTCATTCATTTCAGCCATTCCTTCGTCATTCGACATCCGTCATTAGTCATTACCCACCGTGTATAACCCGAACGAAAAAATAGAACCGATCAACGTCGCGGAAGAGATCTCGAGGTCGTTCCTCGATTACTCGATGTCCGTCATCATCTCGCGCGCCCTGCCCGATGCGCGCGACGGCCTGAAACCGTCCCAGCGCCGCATCCTTTACGCGATGAACGATCTGTCGCTCTACCCGAACCGGCAGCACCGGAAATGCGCCAAGATCTGCGGCGACACCAGCGGTAACTATCATCCCCACGGCGAAGCGGTCATCTACCCCACCCTCGTCCACATGGCCCAGCCGTGGGCCATGCGCGAAAGGCTCGTGGACGGCCAGGGCAACTTCGGGTCGGTCGAAGGCGATCCCCCCGCGGCCATGCGTTACACCGAGGCGCGCATGACGCATCTCGGCGCCGCGCTCATGACCGACATGGACAAGGACACGGTCGATTTCGTCCCGAACTACGACGAGACCCGGACGGAACCGACCGTTTTCCCGGCCGCTTTCCCGAACCTCCTCGTCAATGGCGGCACCGGCATCGCCGTCGGCATGGCGACCAACATCCCGCCCCACAACCTGGGCGAAGTCATCGACGGCATCTGCGCGCAGATCGATGACCCGGACATCGACCTCGAAGGCTTGATGAAGTTCGTCAAGGGACCCGATTTTCCCACGGGCTGCGCCCTGCTCGGCCTCGCCGGCATCCGGCAATATCTCGAGACGGGCCGCGGCAGCATGAAGGTGCGCGGCAAAGCCGGCGTGGAGGAGCTGAAGGGGAACCGGGAGCAGATCGTCATCACCGAGATCCCTTACAACGTCAACCGGGCCACCCTGGTCGAGCGCATCGCCGAACTCGTCAATGACAAGGTGCTGACCGACATCAGCGCGATCCGCGACGAATCGGACGAGAACACGCGCGTGGTCATCGAGTTGAAGCGCGACGGCAATCCCAAGGTCGTCATCAACAATCTTTACAAGCACACCGCGATGGAAAGTTCCTTCGCGGCCTCGATGCTGGCGATCGACCACGGCCGGCCGAAGCTTCTTTCGCTCAAGGAGGCCAACACCGCCTACATCGAGCATCGGCGCGAGGTCGTCCTCCGCCGGACCCGCTACGAGCTGCGCAAGGCCGAGGACCGGGCCGAAACCCTCGAGGGTTATCTCATCGCGCTGGCCAACCTCGATGAATTCATCCGGATCATCCGCGGCTCCGCCAACCGCGACGAGGCCCGGGTCAAGCTGCTGGCCTTCGAGTTCACCCGGAAACAGGTGGAGAAGATCGGCATCCTCATCCGCAACGAGGCGCGCCTGATCGACGGTCGCTACGCCTTCAGCGAACACCAGGCCAACCAGATCCTTGATCTTCGCCTTTACCAGCTGACCGGCCTCGAGAGCGAGAAGATTGCCGGTGAATACAAGGACCTGATCGAGCTGATCAAGGACCTGCGCGACATCCTGGCGAAGGAGTCGCGCGTTTTCGACATCGTGAAGAAGGAGCTGCGCGAGCTCCAGGCGAAGCACGCCACCCCGCGCCTGACGCAGCTCATCCCCGACGAGGGCGAGATCAACATGGAGGATTTGATCGCGAACGAAGGCTGCATCATCACGATCACCCACGGCGGCTTTATCAAGCGCACCGCGGTCAGCGCCTACCGGGCGCAGCGGCGCGGCGGCAAAGGGGTGCGCGGCATGGCCACGCGCGAGGGCGCCACGGAGGAGGACGAGGGCGACTTCGTCGAGCATCTCTTCACCGCGACCACGCACGATTATCTCGTTTTCTTCACGGAATCAGGACGCTGCTACGTGGAAAAGGTCTACGAGATCCCCGAGATGGGCCGCGCGGCCAAGGGGCGTTCCATCGCCAACCTTCTCGAACTGCGTTCCGACGAGAAGATCGCCGCCACCATCCGCGTTCAGTCGAAGCGCAGCGGCACCGGTCCCAGCGCTGTCGACACGACCTGGGACGAGAACCTGCACATCGTCTTCGCCACCCGCACCGGCATCGTCAAGAAATCGAACCTGGGTGATTACGCCAACGTGCGCAAAGGAGGCATCATCGCCATCCAGATCGAGGAGGGCGACTGCCTGATCGATGCCAAGCTGACCGAGGGGGACAACGAACTGGTCCTGATCACCAAGGACGGCATGAGCCTGCGCTTCCACGAGGAGCAGTTGCGCGATCAGGGGCGCAACACCGTCGGCGTCTGGGGCATCCGCCCCGGCAAAGGCGACGTCGTGGTGGCCCTCGCCATCGTTGACCTTGAGCGCCATGCTTTTGGTCGCGGGCGAGAACGGGATCGGCAAGCGCACCCCGTTCGACGATTACCGTTCCCAATCGCGCGGCGGCAAGGGAATCATCACCATGAAGACCGGCGAGAAAACCGGCAGTGTGGTCGGCGCGCTCACGGTTGTTGAGAACGATGAGCTGATGTTGATCACGACCAAGGGGCAGATGGTGCGGACCCGGGTCTCGGAGATTCGGGCCGTGGGCCGCAACACCATGGGCGTGAAATTGATGGACCTCCGCGGCAGCGAAAAACTTCAGGCCATCGCCCCGGTCGTCAGCCAGGAAGCCGAAGAGGAAGAAGAAGCTCCGGAAGAACCGGAAACACCGGCCGGCGACCGCAAGAAATAAGGTAATCCCGGCCGCGTAGAGCGCGGCGGGAGAGGAGTGCGGGCGCTTCCCGGAAGACTGCGCCCGGGCCGGTGCGGGCCTTCCCTGCACAGCAAATTCCCGCGCCCGGCTGCCTCCGTGAGGAGCCGGGTCGCGGGAATCGTTGCTGAATAATCCGAACCCTTGCGGGATTCGGTCGGGTGCCGCCCTAGTACTGCCCGCTTGTCCGCGTCGTGGTCGTGCTGGTCGAGGATGGCGTCCGCACCACCGACGATTCCGTCGTGGTCGTGGTCACCGCGGCCGGCTCTTCCTTGACCACCGTGGTGCAGGAAGGAAGCGAGATCGCGAGGGCAATGATAACAGGGCTGAGAATAAGTAGTTTTTTCATATGTTGTGGCTGTCACCCTCCAATCGACGCAAGTCGCTCCCCCAGATGTATTAAGTCGCGTCTATTTTTCCCAGGGGACCTCTTCCCCGGGGGGCCCAGAGGGAAAAACGCACCAGCACGGGCGAGGGATCTTCCCGCGGCGGTGTCCCCGATGCGGACCTCACTCCACCACGCGGCCCCGCAGCCGTTTCAACTTCGAGTGTTCCCGTTTCTTTCTCCAGCATCCGGCGCTTTACCCCGGCCGGTCGCCGGGCTTTCTGGCGGCGCGCCTTTTCCCTGGCCGCGATTTTTTCCGCGCGTTCCGCCGCTCTTTTCCTCTTGATCAGGTCCAGCAGACGCTGACGGGCCAGTGCGCGGTTCTGGGCCTGCGAGCGCGAATCCTGCACCGTTACGCCAAGACCGCTCGGACGGTGCCGCAGGGTGACGGCGGTGGAAACCTTGTTGACGTTTTGGCCGCCCGGACCGCCGGCGCGGGCGAAGCGTTCCTCGATCGTCGCGGGATCGAACCCGAGACCGACCAGACGCTGCTCGAATTCCTCTCGCGTCACGAAAACGTCTCCCATGGTGGTGCCTTTCGCTCAATCCCTCCCTTCGGAAACTCTGGCACGGAGGATCTGGCCTTTGTGCTCAAAGAGGCGCGACGTTTTCCCGGCCGTGCCGAAGAACCCGGGCCATCCAGACAAGTTCGTTCAGGAACTTGGCGACCCGGCCCACATATTTTTCGTCCTTGAGAGAGCCGTCCTCGGCAAAAGCGTCGCCCACCCGGCTGAAGTTCACATCGGTGAAGGTCACGGCCAGCCCGAGCTCCCGCATTACCGGGACGAGGTTCTCGATCACGCGGGCGCCACCGAAAGGCCCGGCCGAGACGCCGACCAAACCGGCCGGCTTGTGAATGTATTCCTCGAGACACATGTCGAGCGCCTGCTTCAATGCGCCGGGATACCCGTGATTATACTCGGGAGTGACAATGACCAGCCCATCGCAGCGTTTGATCTTTTCGACGTAATCGGGATCGGCCATTTCCTGCCCGGCATCCTGCAGGGTCATCTTCAACGAGCGCACGTCGATCAACTCGGTCTCGATCTCCGGGCGTTTTTTCATTTCCTCGACGAGGAAGCGCGCAACGTTCCCGCTGCGCCGGCCCTGCCGGGGCGTGCCCAGCAAAACGGGAAGGTAAAGGGGCCGATCGCTCTGTTTTTCAGGCATGGTCTACCGTAGCCGAAGATGGCGTGCGGCGCCGCCCCGGAATTCGGGCGCCTAGCGGCGCCGCAGGAGCATGACGAAAAAGAGGGTGCCGCCGGCGAGAAGCGCAAGACCGAGACCAATGGGACCGGCCGTGGCCTGCCCTTTCGCGGCCACCTGCGGGCCGGCTCCCGGGGCCACCGTCGCGTCGCCTGGCAAAAACCCAAGTGCGATGAGGTAGATGCCGAGGCCCACCAGCAACGTCGCGAAAATCGCCAGGCCAATGCGCATGCCGTCATCCTTGCGGAAAAAGGTTTCCGATTCCAGAACGAAGAAGAAGCGAATCTGCCGATGGCCGGACTCGAACCGGCACGGGCCGTTAAGCCCAACGGATTTTAAGTCCGTTGCGTCTGCCATTTCGCCACATCGGCCTCTCTTTGCGCGTGCAGTTTACGCGCTTCGCCCCGCGGACCAAGATGTTTTACATCCACCCGGCGGGGACCGACCGTATCGTTTTGAAAGGACAATCTTATGGCAAACGAACTTTCAGGTAAAAAAGTCGCCATCCTCGTGGCGGACGGGTTTGAGCAGGTGGAGATGACCAAGCCGCGCGAAGCGCTCGAGGAGGCCGGGGCCGAGACCTTCATTGTCTCCCCTTGTGAAAAAGAAGTGCAGGGAATGAATCACGCCGACAAAGGCGAGAGCTTTCCCATCGACGTGGCGCTCGAGAAAGCGTCCGCGGACGACTACGACGCCCTGCTTATCCCGGGCGGCCTTCTCAATCCCGATGCGCTGCGCTCCAACGAGACCGCCCTTGGTTTCGTGCAGGGATTCGCGGGCGCGGGCAAACCGATGGCCGTGATTTGCCACGGAGCCTGGGTTCTTATCGACGCCGGCCTGGTGCGCGGTCGCACCCTGACCTCATGGCCCGCCATTGCCACCGATGTGCGCAACGCGGGCGGCGAATGGGTCGACCAGGAGGTCGTGGTCGACAACGGCCTGGTCACCAGTCGCAAACCGGATGACATCCCCGCTTTCAACCGCAAGATGATCGAGGAATTCGCCGAGGGTAAACATGATCGTCCGGCCGCGTCCAAACGGGGCGGTCCGCCGGCCAAGGCCACGGTCGAGCTCGAGACCTGAGTTCGCTCGCAACTACGACGAAGCGGCAATTTGCCTTGCCTCGCTTCCAGAGTGGCTTTCACTCTCCGTCATGGCCGACCGGCTCATGACGACCGCCAACAAAATCACGATCGTCCGGATCCTCCTGATCCCGGCCTTCGTCACCATGGCCATTTACTATGGCCAGAGCGTGTCGCGCGGGGAGCCGATCGAATGGCAGCGGTTCGCCGCCATCCTGATCTTCTTCGTGGCCGCCATCAGCGACGGCCTCGATGGTTATGTGGCCCGGCGTTACAACCAGCGAAGCTCCCTCGGCGTCATTCTCGACCCCATTGCCGACAAGGGGTTGCTCCTGGCCGCCCTGATCACCCTTAGCATCAGCAACTGGAGCGCGGGTGGCGGTGAATACGCGCAGTTCCCCGCCTGGTTCCCTGTCCTCATCATCTCGCGGGACATCGTTATCCTCGTCGGGAGCGTGGTGCTGCATCTTCTCGTCGGCAAGGTTCGCGTCCGGCCCAGTCTTTTCGGGAAGGTCGCCACGGTCCTGCAAATGATCGCTATTGCCTGGGTTATGCTGCAGCTTCGTTTTATTCCTCTTATCTACGTTGCGGGAGCGGCGGCTCTCTTCACCCTTGTTTCGGGCGCGCAATATGTCCGCGACGGCGTGCACCAACTCCAGGCCGAAGGGCACGCCAACCCCAGCCCGTGAAAGACCACGCCGTAGGAACCAGCGCCGGCCGAGTCGCCATCGTCGGCCGGCCAAACGTGGGCAAATCCGCTCTCTTTAACCGGCTGGTCGGCCGCCGAATCGCCATCGTTCACGACCAGCCGGGCATCACCCGGGACCGATTGCTGGCCCTCTCCGACCGCGGAGCCCGCCCGTTTGAAGTCTGGGACACGGGCGGGATCGGCGGGGCGGGCGAAAAAGACCTGGCCGCCGAAGTCCGGCAGGCCGCCGACGCCGCCCTGAAGGAAAGCGATCTTATTCTCTTCGTGGTCGACGCCCAGCAGGGACTGACCCCGGTCGACGCGGAGCTGGCCCGCATGCTCAGGCGCGCCCGCACGCCCGTGATCCTGGTGGTGAACAAGATCGACCATCCGAACCACGAAACGCTTGAAGCCGATTTCGCCTCCCTGAACTTCGACCATCTCGTCCCGCTCAGCGCGGCCCATGGCCGCGGCTTGAGCGATCTCCTCGCCACGATCGACCAGGGTCTGCCGGCTTCCGCCGCCGTCGAAGAACCCGAACCGCAGATCGAGAAACCGATCGCCCTCGCCATCGTCGGCCGGCCGAACGCGGGCAAATCCTCGCTTATCAATGCCATCATGAAGGACGAGCGCACGATCGTGAGCGCTCTCCCGGGCACCACCCGGGACGCCGTCGATATCAATTACGAACGCGAAGGCCAACAGTTCCGCCTCATCGATACCGCCGGGATCCGCGCCCGCAGCAAACATTCCACCTCCGTCGAAGTCTTCAGCGTCATGCGCGCCGAAAAAACGATCAAGCGTGCCGACCTCTGCGTCCTCGTGGTCGACATCACCGGCGGCGTGACCGCGCAGGATAAAAAAATAGCGGGGCTCATCCAGCAGGCCCGCAAACCCTGCATTGTCGTCCTCAACAAATGGGACCTCGTCCAGCCCGCGCGCGGCCGGATCGAGTCCATCACCGAACATGCTGCGGAAGCGCGCGAGCGGCTCTTCTTTCTCGACTACGCCCCGGTCCTCGTCGCTTCCGCCCTCAAACGCGAGAACGTTGAGCGTCTTTTCAAGCTGATCACCCGCATCCGCAAAGCCGCGTCGAAACATGTCGGCACCGGTCTGCTCAACCGTCGCCTCCGCGCCGCCTTTGAAACACACCCACCTCCGATGGTCTCCAACCGGCGGCTCAAGCTCTTTTACGCCGCGCAGGCACGAAGCCCCGACCAGCGCGCCATCGCGCCCCCGGAGTTCATTCTTTTCGTCAATGACCCGGCGCTCCTCACCGAACCTTACCGGCGATTTCTCGAGGCGCGGCTCCGCGAGGCCGAGCCGTATCCCGGACTGCCCGTGCTGGTTTCGCTGCGACCACGCAGCGAGGAACGCAAGGCGGGGGCCCGCCGCTCCGGCTGACCTTACCGGACGAGACCTGCTCCGGCCGGGGCGATGATCGAACATCCGGGCCGCTCGCGTGTCTCATTTCTCTCTATGAAATCGACCCAGGAGATCACCCAGCAGGTCCAGGAACTCAGTCAATGGATCCCGATCCTGCGCGCAGAAGTCGGCCGGGTCGTCATCGGTCAGCGATACCTGGTCGACCGCCTCCTCCTCGGCCTGCTCGCCAATGGACATCTGCTCCTCGAGGGCGTGCCCGGCCTGGCCAAGACGCTCACCGTCAAGACCGTGGCTTCCTGCATCCAGACCGGCTTCCAGCGCCTTCAGTTTACTCCTGACCTGCTTCCCGCCGATCTCATCGGCACCCTGATCTACAATCCGCGCAGCGGCGAGTTCACCACCAAGCTCGGTCCGCTTTTCTCGAACCTGATCCTGGCGGACGAAATCAACCGCGCCCCAGCCAAGGTCCAGAGCGCTCTTCTGGAAGCCATGCAGGAAAGGCAGGTCACGCTGGGCGACCAGACCTATCCCCTGCCCGATCCGTTCCTGGTCCTCGCCACGCAGAACCCGCTGGAACAGGAAGGCACCTACCAGCTCCCGGAAGCGCAGCTCGACCGTTTCATGTTGAAGCTGAATGTCGGTTATCCCCAGAAATCGGAGGAACGCAGCATCCTCGACCTCATGGCCACCTCGGCCCCGAACCTGCAAGTCTCGCCCGTGGTCGATCCCAAGCAGATCGTGGCGGCGCGCGAGATCGTGAATAGCATCTACATCGACGACCGGGTGAAAGATTACATCGTCGACGTGGTTTGGGCGACGCGCGAGCCGGCCTCCTACAATCTCAAGCTTGATGGCCTGATCCGTTACGGGGCCTCCCCCCGCGCCACGATCTACCTGGCCCTGGCGGCCCGCGCCCACGCCTTCCTCAACGGCCGCGGTTATGTCACCCCGCAGGACATCAAAAGCATCGGCACCGATGTGCTCCGGCATCGGGTCATCGTCAGCTACGAGGCCGAGGCCGAGACCATCACGAGCGAAACCATCATTGACCGCATTTTTGCCGGATTGCCCGTGCCGTGATTGGGAATGTGATCAGTGAACCGTGAGCAGTGATCTGTATGTCCGCTGTAAAATCGTTTCGAGAACTCAATGTGTATCGTACTGCCCGTGAGGCGGCGGGGCTGATTTTTTCTCTTTCAAAGCAGTTTCCCGCTGAAGAGCGCTTCTCCCTGACCAACCAAATTCGGAGAAGTTCACGAGCCATCAAGGCCATGCTCGCCGAAGCATGGGCCCGGCGGAGATACAAGGCCGCTTTCATCAACAAGATCGACGAAGCGTTGGGCGAAACCTATGAAACGCAGTCATGGCTGGACGACGCTCTCGATAGTTCTTACATCACCCGCGCCGATTTCGACATTCTCGATCAGCACTACGACGCAATCGGCGGAATGCTTTCGCGGATGATCGATCGTGCAGAAGATTTCTGCAAAAATCTGCCGGCGACCGATTACCGCTCCGTCGTCCGCGAGGAGGAGGTCAGTCCGATCACCGACCCCTGATCACCGTTCACATGGAGACAACAGAGATCCTCAAGAAAATCCGCGCCCTGGAACTCAAGACCAAGGGTCTCGTCCAGACCGCCTTCGCCGGCGAATACCATTCCGTTTTCCGCGGGCGCGGGATGAACTTCGAGGAGGTGCGCGAGTATCAGCCCGGCGATGAGATCCGCGCCATCGACTGGAATGTGACCGCACGCCTCGGTACGGCCTACGTCAAAAAATTCACGGAGGAACGCGAGCTGACCGTGCTCCTGGTCGTGGACGTGAGCGCCTCGGGTGATTTTGGCTCGCGCAGTCAGTCGAAACGCGAGCTCGCCGCCGAAGTGGCCTGCCTTCTTGGCTTCAGCGCTATTCGCAACAACGACAAGGTCGGTCTTCTCCTCTTCACCGATGTGGTCGAGCTCTTCATCCCGCCAAAGAAGGGACGCTCGCACACCCTGCGCATCATTCGCGAGATCCTCTTTCATCAGCCCCAGCGCCGCGGCACTGCCCCGGCGGAGGCCCTCGATTACCTGAACAAGGTGATCACGCGGCGCGCCGTCGTCTTTTTCATTTCGGATTTTCAGGCGCCCGACTTTTCCCAAGCGCTCGCCATCAGCGGCCGTCGTCATGATTTCATCGCCGTCCACGTCGAGGACGAGCGGGAGGTGGACCTGCCTGATGTCGGCATCATCATGCTCCAGGACGCGGAGACGGGGGAACAGATCGAGCTGAACACCGCCGATAAGTCCGTCCGCGCGCGTGTCCGCGCCCAGGCCGAGGCCGAGCGCGAAGATCTCTTTCGCCTCCTGCGCCGGAACAACATCGACGCCATCTCCCTCCGGACCGGGCAGGATTACCTCCCGGCTCTCCGGGCCTTCTTCAAGCAGCGCGAGCGCCGTCTCGCCATCCGATGACACCCCGATGCACCTGGCCCAGCTTCACGACATCGCGCCACCGGTTGATTATTCCCTTGTGCCCACGTGGGCTGTGTTCGTCGGGTCACTTCTTGTCCTTTCCCTGCTCGGCCTTGTCGTCTGGCTTCTCGCCCGTCGCCGACGACCCTTGCCGCCCCCGCCCACTCCGCGGGAAAAAGCGCTCGCGGCCCTGGCCCTTCTCCGGCCTGAGGCGGAAACGCCCTACCAATTCAGCATCCGCGTCTCCGATGTCCTGCGCCGGTATGTTTCTGAACAGTTCCAAATCCCGTCCACCCGCCAGACTTCGATCGAGTTTCTCGCGGCCCTGGCCTCGCAGCCGGGCTTCTCCGAGCCGGAGCGGGCGCTGCTGCGCGATTTTCTTGACCGTTGTGACCTGATCAAGTTTTCCCGGTATGAGGCCACCGTGGAGGAGAGCCGCCTCCTTCTCGGCGAAGCGGAACAGTTCGTTAAAGGAGAGGCTCTTGCCCGTGTTTGACTGGTGGCCGGATGACACCGGCTTTTCGTTTCAGCGCCCCTGGCTTCTGCTTCTGCTCGCCCTGATTCCGCTCATCGCCTGGCTGCGCGGGCGGCGTGGACCGTCGGCCGCCCTCGTTTTTTCCTCGACCGCCCGGGTGGCTGCCGCCGGCAGAAGCAGCGCCACGCGGGTTGGCCGCCTGCTGCGCAGTCTCCTTTTCCTTGTTCTGGCGGCGTTCATCATCGCCCTGGCCCGACCCCAACTCGGGAAAAGCCTTACCCAGGTGGAAGCGAGCGGCATCGACATCATCATCGCGCTCGATGTTTCCACCTCGATGTTGACGAAGGATTTTACCGTCGGCGGCGATCCCGCGACCCGGCTCGAAGCCATCCGCGAAGTCACGGAACGCTTCATCGAAAGCCGGCCGAACGATCGGATCGGCCTCGTCGCCTTTGCCGGGCGACCTTATGTCGTCAGCCCCATGACACTCGACCACGACTGGCTTCTGCAGAACCTCGAGCGGGTTCGCACCGGGCTGGTCGAGGATGGCACCGCGATCGGGTCCGCCATTGCCTCGGGGTCCACCCGCCTGAATGACAAACGTTCGAAGAGTCGTGTCCTGGTTCTGCTCACCGATGGCGAAAACAACGCCGGGAGAGTCCCGCCCAACACGGCGGCGGAGGCAGCCAAGGCACTCGGCATCCGCCTTTACGCGATCGGCGCCGGCACCAACGGCATCGCGCCCGCGCCAATATTTCAGCAGACCGGCAAGCCTTACACCGACATCATGGGCAACATCATCTACCGGAACCAGCCGGTTCAGTTCAACGAAGCCGGCCTGCGTGAAGTGGCGCGCATCGCCGATGGTAAATTTTTCCGCGCCACCGATACCGCATCGCTCGAGGAGATTTACGCCGAGATCGACCGGATGGAGAAAACCACCGTCTCGGTCAACAAATACCAGGAGTATCGCGACCTGTTTCCCGCCGTCCTGATGGCGGGCTGCGCCTTGCTTGTGGCGCAGTCGCTTCTTGCGCAGACCATCTGGAAACGGCTGCCATGATCGATCTCTCGCAGCTTTCCTTCGGCGCGCCCTCCTGGTTCTGGGGACTGCTCCTCCTGCCGCTTCTGCTGTTCCTTTTCTGGCGCGCAGAACGGCGCGGCACCCGGCGCCTGCGAGAATTTGTTTCGCCCCGCCTTCTCCCGCAGCTGGCGGCGACGGTTGATCGCTTTCGCCGCACGGCCAAGTTCGTTCTCCTCCTGCTCGCCCTCGCCCTCGCCCTCGTCGCCCTGGCCAAACCTCGCTGGGGTTACACCTACGATGAGACAAAGCGAAAAGGCCTCGATCTCCTCCTGGCCGTGGACACCTCGCGCAGCATGCTCGCAAACGACATCGCGCCCAACCGGCTGGAGCGCGTCAAGCTCGCCACCCAGGATCTCCTGGCCGCCCTCGAGGGCGATCGCATCGGCCTGATTGCCTTTGCCGGGCGCGCCTTTCTCCAGGCACCGCTCACCATCGATTACGGCGCCGCCCTCGAGGCCATTCGCGATCTCGACACCGACACCATCCCGGAGGGCGGAAGCAATCTGGCGGCGGCGGTCAAGCTCGCCATCACTACCTACGGGAAAAGCGCGGTCGGTAATCGCGCCCTCATCATCTTCAGTGATGGCGAGGAACTGAGCGGCGATGCGGCCAAAGCCGCAAAAGAGGCGGCTGACGCCGGGGTTCGGATCTTCGCCGTCGGCGTCGGCACGCCGGAAGGATCGCTCATCCCCTTGCAGGGAGAAGGCGGAACTTCGTTTGTGAAGGACAGCAAGGGTGCGGTGGTGAAAACCCGCCTCGAGGAAGGCAGGCTGCGCGAAGTCGCGCAGGCCACCGGCGGATTCTACACCCGGCTCGAGGGCGGCCCGGCTACCATGGGCCGGATCGTCCGGGAAGGCCTCGCGGGCATGCAGGCAGGCGAGATTGATGTGCGCATGGCGCGCCGGCCGATTGAGCGCTACGAATGGCCGTTGTCCGGTGCCGTGGCGGCTCTGGCCCTTTCCTTCCTGCTGCGTGACCGCCGGCGGCGACCCGCGCCCTCCGCCGGGGCCGCCCTGGCTTCCGTCGCCCTGCTTTTGCTGGCGCCGCCCCTTTTCGCCCGCGCCCCGGGGCTCGAGCTTTACGACCAGGAGAAATATCGCGAGGCCTACGAACAGTTCCTGCAAACGCTGCAGAAAGATCCCTCGACGAAAGCCACCGGTCGCCTGCAGTTCGATGCCGGCGCGGCCGCCTACAAGATGAAGGAATACAACAAGGCGCTCGAGGCCTTCAGCCAGGCCTTGCTTTCGCCCGAGAAAACCGTGCAGGAAGACTCGCACTACAACCTGGGGAACACGCTTTACCAGCGCGGCGAAGGCCAGAAGGGCACCGGGCAAAAACGGGGCGACTGGCAGGATGCCATTAAGCACTACGACGAGGCGCTCAAGCTCGACCCGGCAAACAAGCAGGCGGAGGAAAACCGCGAGTTTGTGAAAAAGAAGATCGAGGAGCTAGAAAAAGCACAGGACCAGCCGCAGCCATCGCCGCCACCACAGGACCAGCAAAAGAAGGACAAGGAGAAACAGGACCAATCGCAGGATCAGTCTGGTCAGTCTCAAGATCAGCAGCAGCAGCAACAGGGCGAGCAGGACCAATCAGAGCAGGAAAAAGGACAACAGGATCAATCCGGCCAGGGCGAACAGTCGCAGGACAACAAGGAACAGCCGGAAGCCGGGGCTTCGCCTTCGCCCGGACCGGGCGAAAGTCCGTCGCCCTCCCCTGGCTCGTCGCCGGGAGAATCCCCTTCGCCCGGCGAAGGTTCCCCTTCTCCTTCACCGGGCGGTCCGAGCCCATCGCCCTCATCCTCGTCTGACGGTGAGGCTTCTCCTTCCCCGACTGCCGGCGAAAACAAGGGGGAGACCGAAGGTTCGCCTTCCCCTTCGCCGCGTCAGGATTTGTCCGGTGAACTCCAGGAGGCTGGCGAACCCTCGGACCAGGAATCGGAGGGCAGCGCCGGAGCCATGGCCGCGACGGAACAACCCCCGGAGGGCGAGATGACCAGGGAACAGGCCGAGCGCCTTCTCCAGTCGGTCAGGGACGAGGAAGACAGGGTCCGGCTTGATGAACGCAAAGCCTCGGGGCATGTCTATAACGACTGGTAGGGCGCGCCGCCCGGCCGGTTTCACCATCATGACACGCAGTTCCGTCCTTGCTCTCCTCCTTGGCAGTCTGGCCCTCCTCGTGGGCAGCCTGCCCGCGCGGGCGGATCAGGCGAACGTCACGGCGGTCCTGACCAGCTCGGAAACGGAGCTGGGCCGGCCCGTCCAGCTCCAAATCAAGGTCACGGGAACGTCGAGCGCCAATCCGCCGGCCGAAATCGCGGTGGACGGTCTCGATATTCGCCCAACCGGTTCTTCCCAGAGCTTCGAGATGCGCGGGTTCAATGTCTCCTCCAGTATCACCTACAATTACACGGTGATGCCGGAGCGAATCGGCAATTTCACCATTCCGCCACAGGACGTTCGCATCGGAAGCAACACCCTGAAAACGCCGGCCCTGAACCTCAATGTGGCGCAGGGAAGCGGCGGCACCGCCCGTTCCCGCCGCGGGACTGGCGGCAGCCCGCAAGGCGAGGCCATCGACCCCGACAAGATCGGGTTCGTTGAGCTCGTCCTGGCCCGGAATGAGGCTTACGTCGGCGAGATGATTCCGGCGCAAATCCGCATCGGGATCAGCGCGCGTGTTCCCCTTCAGAGCTTGCAGGGCATCGACATCGCCGGGCAGGGATTCACCACCCAGAAGATGCCCGATGCACGACAGAGTTACGATACCGTGGACGGGCGGACCTATCAGGTGCTGACCTATAAAACGGCGATCTCCGCCGCGCGCCCGGGAAAGTTCGATGTCGGCCCGGTGGAGGTTCGCGCGGTCGTGCGCGTCCCGCGTCCATTGCGCAACCAGCAGATTTTTCCGCGCGATCTTTTCGACATGAACGACCCTTTCTTCGATAACTTCTTCAAGGACCCGGCCTTCGCGCCGAGCGTGGCCAAGGAGGTCACCCTGAAGAGCGAGCCGATCGCGATGGAGATCAAGCCGTTGCCCGGCAACGCCCCGCCCACGTTCACCGGCGCCATCGGCAATTTCGCAATCGAAGCCGACGCCCAGCCGCGCACGGTCAAGATGGGCGATCCGGTAACGGTGACGGCGAAAATAACCGGGCGCGGAAACTTCGGCCGCGTCAACGCGCCGATCCTCTCGGAGGAAAAGGGCTGGCATTCCTATCCTCCGTCGCCGCAGTTCACCCAGGACGATGAAGTCGGGATGAGCGGGACGAAAACGTTTGAGATGGTGCTGACCCCGAACACGGCCAAGGAGGCGGTGCCGTCGCTGGTCTTTTCATTTTTTGATCCGCTCAAGGAAACCTATCGCACGGTCAAGAGCGACCCGATCCCGATTCAGGTCACCGGGGCGCCGGCGGTTGCTCCCTCGCCCCCGGTGACGGCCCCGACGGCAGGCCCGGCCCAGACCGCCCCGCCCAGGGCAGCGGCGGATGAACTTCTGCCGCAGCTTCCACCCGGGCCGGACCCGCTCCAATCCTTCGCGCCGCTCCATGCTCGTCCCGCCTTTTGGTTCGCCCAGGTGGTTCCCCTGCTCCTCCTGCTTGGGTTCATCGTTTGGAGCCTGCGCCGTCGTCACCTGGGTGACCGCGCAGCCCGCCGGCTCGCGGCTTTGCAGGCGGAAGCCGCCGAACTCGAGCGAAGCCTTCGGCGTGATGACCTGAAACCGGATGATTATTTCGCGCAGGCCGCGCAGGCGGTTCGGCTGAAGACCGCCCTGGCCGGCAACGCCAACCCAAACGTGGTCGATCTCGATCTCGCTCTTCGCACCTTCCAGGTGGACGCGGAACAGCGCGAGCAGCTGCGCCGGCTTTTTGAGCGCAACGACGAACTGCGCTACAGCGGCGGCGGTAACGGCCATGCCGCTCTGACCCCGGAAAACCGGCAAAGGATCAACGATCTCGTGGCCAGCTTGAAGAAATGAAGCGGATTATTCTGTTGCTCGCCGGCCTGATTCTTTTCGCGCCCGCTCTCAAGGCGGACCTTGCCGCGGCCATCCGCGAAGGGAACGACCAGTTCGCCGCCGGTAAATTTGAGGAAGCGACGAAGACCTACGAGGAAGCCGCCCGCAACGGCACGGTCAGCGCCGTTCTCTTCTACAATCTCGGCAACGCCTGGTTCCGCCGGGGCGACCCTGGGCGCGCCATCCTGAACTACGAGCGGGCGCTGGCCCTCGCGCCACGCCATCCGGAGGCCGCCGCGAATCTGCGCCTCGCGCGCGACCAGGCCCGGGCCCTGACCGCTCCCCCGAATCGTTGGGAACAAGTTGTCGGGCTGAGCACGGCCGTGCATTACGCCTGGATCGGTCTTGTCGCCTTTTGGCTCGGCCTCTTTCTGTTGACCCGCCGCCTGCTCGGCGGTCCGCGCCCGCTGCTCACTGCCGGCGCGACCGCCGCCGGGTTGATGGCCCTCGCGGCCGCCTTTGCCATTTACACCCTCGAAACAGGGATCAACGGGCAGGGTCTCGCGATCATTGTGCAACCCGACGTCACCGCACGGGTGGCTACGGCGGATAACGCCCGTGGAGTCCTCCCGCTCCCCCCCGGAAGCCGGGTCAAGCTGCTCAGTCAGCGCGGCGACTGGACCTATGCCGCGCTCCCCAACGGCGAACGCGGCTGGATTCCGGCGAAAGGCGCGGAACCGGTGCGTCTTTGAGGCAAACGGCCCGGCTGAATTTTTCACCGGGTCGGCGCGGTCCGGGTTGAGAAGCGGCGCAATCGCTCCCATCTTCAGGCGATGAATGCCGAGATGGATGTTGGGACGAACAAAAAAGCGTTCCAGATCAACCTCGACGCCAAGAAGTACGGCACCTTCGCCGAGATCGGCGCCGGGCAGGAAGTGGCCCGCCGCTTCTTCCACGTCGGCGGTGCCTCCGGCACGATCGCCAAGACCATGTCGGCCTACGACATGACTTTCAGCGACGCCATTTACGGCACGGCCGAGCGCTACGTCAGCCGCGGGCGCCTCCAGACCATGCTCGACCACGAGTACAACCTCCTCCTCGAGCGTCTCGACGAGAAACTGGGCGACGAGCGCACCTTCTTCGTTTTCGCCGACACCGTGGCGGCGCGCAGTTTCAAACAGCACAACGAAGCGCATGGCTGGCTGGGGGTTCGCTTCCAGACCCATACCCGCGGCGAACCGAGCCAGATCATCGTGCACGTGCGCATGCTCGACGAAGGCAACGTCGACCAGCAGGAGGCTCTCGGCGTGATCGGGGTCAATCTCCTTTACGGCGCCTTCTATTATCACCAGCCCGAGAAGCTCATCTCCTCGCTGCAGGAGAACCTCGCCCCCGGCCGCATCGAGGTCGACATGATCAAATTCTCCGGGCCGGCCTACGAAGGCGTCGATAACCGCCTGATGAGCCTCCAGCTCGTCTCGCAGGGACTGACCAACGCCGTCATGTTCACCGCCGACGGCGAGACGGTGCAGCCGGCCGAGGTCTTCTATAAAAAATCGATCCTGGTCGAGCGCGGCAGCTTCCGCCCGGTCACCCGCGCCACCAACGACATGCTCGACGGCGCCCGGCGGGCTTTCACGGGACGGGAAGAAATCGAGGAGAGCGACCTCGTTGTCCTGATGGAAATGACGCTGGAAAACCTGCTTTCCGAAGGCCAGCTCAACCACGCCGATTTCCTCGCCCGCGTTGACATCCTCGGCGCGCTTGGCCGAACCGTTCTCATCTCAAAGTTCGGCGAATACTATCGCCTGGCGGCTTATCTCGCCCGTTACACGCGCGGCACCATCGGTCTGGTCATGGGTGTCCCGAGCCTGATGCAGATTTTCGACGAGAAATATTACCTGAATCTCGAGGGCGGCATCCTGGAGGCCCTCGGCCGCATGTTCAAGGGAGGGCTTAAGCTCTTTGTTTATCCGAAAGTGGATGAGGCCACCGGCGAGACCATCTCCGCCACCAACCTCGATGTTTCCGATAATTTGCGGTCGCTCTACCGTTATTTGCTCGAGAACGAGTTCATTATCGAGATCACGCATTATCGGCCGGAATATCTGCGCATTTATCCGCCCGACGCCCTGGCCAAGTTGCAGGCAGGCGACCCATCCTGGGAGCAAATGGTCCCGGCAGAAGTGATGAAAATTATAAAAGAGCGCGGCTATTTCGGTTATCAGCCCTCCCCGGCCGCGTAGGGTCCCGGTTCATCGTCCCCAGAGGGGGAAAAAGGAAAAGTCCGGAGGCAGGCACGCTTCCGGCTACAGAATCCGCAGCATCATGGCCAGACGCGGAAATTCTGTTATTGGGATCGACCTCGGGAAGCACCAGTTCAAGGGCGTTCTGCTGCAGCGCAAGAGCGAGACACGCTACGTGCTGACCAGCTACGCCTCGCGCCCGGTGCCGGAGGAGATCAAAACTGCCGACGAACTTGCCCAGGAGATCAAGGGATTGGTCAAGGAACTCGGTGGCGGAAAAACGTGCGCCATCGCCGTGTCCGATCCTGATTCCCTGCTGCGCATCATTGAGCAGCCGGAAACGCCCACCGACCTGCTCCGCAACGCGCTGCGCCTGAACGGCCTCGCCCTGCTCAACCAGGAGTGCAAGGACTACGTCCTCGATTGCGCACCCATCGGCGCCCAGGGCCAGAATGGAACTGAGAGCGTGCCCGACTCGAACGGCGGACCACCGAAGAAGAAGTATCTCGTCGCCGGAATGCTTCGCCCCACGGTGAAACAGATCTCCGAGGCCCTGACCAAAAGCCGCATGCAGGCCGAGCTCCTCCAGCTCGCCCCGATCTGCTCCTTTAACGCCTTCGAACTCGCCTACCCCGAGACATTCAACAACGAAACCTTTCTCCTGCTCGACATGGGCCACCTGCAAAGCACGGTCATGGTCGGCCGGCGCCGCGAGCTCGCGCTCGTCCGGAGCATTGATTACGGTGGCCGGTCCCTTGGACAGGCCCTGACGGCCGACGGCGCGCTCGATGCCGAGGCGGCTCAACTCATGGTGGCGGAAGGCGACGCCGGCATGAAGGAAATCTGCCGCGACTCCCTTACCCGTCTTGCCATTGAGGTGCGCAATTCCATCGGCTTCTTCGAGGGACAGCACGAGGAAAGCATCCACCGCGTCTTTGTCTCCGGCGGCCTGGCCCGGACGGAAACCATTCTGCAAACCCTGAGCGACGAACTTGGTCTTCCCTGCGAGATCTGGGACCCGCTCGAGACCTGCGAGGTGGCCCTCCCCCCGGCCAAGCGCCAGGCGCTCCCGAGTGAGTTTGTCTCCCTGAACGTGGCCTGCGGCGCCGCCTTCGAATACCTGCGCAACTAGCCATGGCTCTCCATCTCAACCTCCTTCACGAAGAAATCCACGAGGAACGGCAGCGCCGCCGCGATCCGCTCAAGATCGGTCTGCTCGTCCTCATCTGCCTCGGCGGCCTCATGTTCATCTATTACATGTGGAACGCCTACCAGACGCTCCAGATCAAGGGCCGTCTCGGCCGGGTCCAGGCGGACTGGGCGCAGATCGAGCCAAAAGTCACCGCGGCCCAGAAACGCGCCGCGGAGTTGAACGGCATCATCAAGACGATGAAGCTCCTCGACGAGCGAATTGAAGGCCGGTTCTACTGGGCCCCGTTTCTCCAGCAGGTTGCCGCCTGTGTCGCCCCGAACACGCAGGTGACCACCCTGCAGGGCGAGGTGAGCGAGGAGAAGAAAACGGTTTCGATCTCGCTCGAGGGCGTGGCCGCCGGCCGTGAACCTCGCGCCGCCGCCGAGGATCTCCGGCAGCTTTTGCAGGAACAGCTCGGTGGCACCTACAAAGGGGCCAAGGTCCAGTTCCGCACCCTGGAAGACCTCGACACCCTGGTGAACGTGGGCGGTGCCAATGTGCCCATGGCCCGCTTTGTCGTCACCATCGATCTGGCCAAGCCGGAAGCAGACCGCGAGGCGGCCCCCAAGAAATGAAACCCATGAACATCGGCGGCACCACTCTCAGCAAGGATCAGGTCCAGAAGCTTCTTCTCGGCGCCGTCGGCGTCGCCGCCCTGATCTACATCTATTTCAGCTTCTTTCTCGGGCCCCTCAACAAGAGCCGGAAGGACGCGAACTGGGCCATCGAAAATCTCCAGGGCAAAATCGCCAATTCGGAGACGGAAATGAACAAGGCCAAAAAACTCGAGCAGCAGGCCGGTGCCGCCACCCAGCGTTTCGCCGCCCTGAAAGCCTACTCGCCCGAAGGCGCCCCGATTGCCTGGTTCCCGCCCCGGATCAAATCGTTCTTTGCCGGGCATCAGGTCGACAAGGCCACCGCGCGGATGGAGACCACTGGCGCTTTCAAGGAGGAAGAACTGGCCGATTGGACCAATTATGCCTGGCTGATCGAGGTTCCCCAGGCCGGTTTCGCCGAGATGGGCACCGCCCTGGCCGCGCTCGAAAACGCCGAGCCGCTTCTCACCATCAACAAGATCAACATGCGGACCCTGGAGGAGGCACCTGAAATGCAGGCCACCACCATCGCCGCCAGCACCGCCCTGGTGAAACAATGAAAACGATTTCCCTTCTCTGCTTCCTCGGTTTCGCCACCATCGTCCTCGCGGAGGAAACCGCGCCCCCGGCGGCCACCCCTCCCCCCTTTGAATTGAAGAACAAATCTTCCTTCAATGCCGAGGTCGCCTCCCGCAGCCCGTTCTGGCCCATCGGTTACCGCCCCGCGATCAGAAAAGCGGGCGACGCCGAGCGTTCCGGCCCCGAAATTCCCTCCTCGGCCTTCACCGTCACCTCGATCATGCTCGATCCCGGCGCCCACTTCGCCATCGTCAACGGCAAGATCATGCAGGAAGGCCAGCAGTTTGGCCTCAAGTTCGGGAACCAGGTCTACCAGATCACCCTCAAGGCCATCCAGGACGGGCAAATCGTTCTGCAGCGGCGCGACGAGGAGATCATCGTCCCGCTCACCCGCAAGTAGGGCTCTACCCGCCGGCCGATTCGAGCTGCGCCACCGGCACGAACTCGCTTTCGTGCAGCACCACCGGCTTTTTCCCGCGCAGCAGCCGCCACCATTCCCGCACGCACCCGGCCACGATCAGGCAGACGAGCACCAGGAAAAGCAGGGCCACCACCGCGTCGATCCGCCAGACGCCGGCCTGCCGCACCATCCCCGCGGCCGCTTCGGGCGCCGCACTTTCCGCCTGTTCAAGCAGGCCCCGGGCGCCGCTCAGGAAACCGATCCGTGGGTTCGGCGAAAAGACCTTGAGATAGCCGGCGGAGAACGTCACCGCCACCATGAAGCAAAGCGGCGCCAGCGTGACCCAGATGTATTTCACCCGCCCCATCTTGATCAGGAGGGTGGTGCCGAGACAAAGCGCGATGACGGAAAGAAGCTGATTGGAGAGGCCAAAGAGGGGCCAGAGCGTGTTGATCCCGCCCAGGGGATCAATCACTCCCTGGTAAAGGAACCAGCCCCAGGCCGACACCAGCAAAACGCTGGTCAGGAAATTGGCCGGCCACGACCTCGTATCGCCGAGCGGCCGCCAGACGTTCCCCAGCAAATCCTGGAGCAGAAACCGGCCTACCCGCGTCCCGGCATCCAGGGTCGTCAGGATGAACAAGGCCTCGAACATGATGGCGAAGTGATACCAAAGGGCCAGCGCGGTCGGGCTCTTCGTCAGGCCGGCAAACATCTGCGCCATCCCCACGGCAAAGGTGGGCGCGCCGCCGGCCCGCCCGAACATGGTGTCCTCCCCGAGATTGCGCGCCAGTTGCTCCATCCCCTCCTCCGTCACCGGAAAACCCTGCGCCGTGATGGAGGCCACCACCTCGGCCGGTGCGCCCTTGGTGTTGATCGCGAAATACTCGCCCGGCTGGAGCACGCACGCCGCAATCACCGCCATCAACGCCACCATCATCTCCGTCACCATGGCGCCGTAGCCGATGTCGCGAATCCGCCGTTCGTTCCCGATCATCTTGGAGGTGGTCCCCGAGGCGATCAGGGCATGGAAACCGGACACCGCGCCGCAGGCGATGGTGATGCAGACAAACGGAAACACCGGGCCGGCAAATACCGGGCCGGTACCGTCGATGAACCGCGTCACCGAGGGCATCAGGAGCGTGGGCCGCAAAACGATGACCGCTCCGGCGAGGGCCGCCACGGTTCCCAGTTTCAAAAAGGTGCTGAGATAATCGCGCGGGGTCAGCAGCATCCAGACCGGCAAAATGGAGGCCGCCAGGCCATAAGCCATGATGGCCCAGGCCAGCCAGCGCCCGTCGTGCCGGAACCAGCTTTCGATCTCGGGATAGTTTGAGAGGAACTGCCCGCCCCAGACGCCAAAGGCAAGGCCGACCAGGCCGAAGGCGGTGATCCAGCCGACGTTGAACCGCCCGGAGCGGAGCCCGAGACCCATGAGCAGCGCCACCGGGATGGTGGTGGCAATGGTGAACACTCCCCACGGACTCTTCGCCAGCGCCTGCACCACCACGAGCGCCAGCACGGCCATGAGCATGATCATGATCAGCAGGACACTGATCAACGCGAGCGTGCCCACCCACGGGACCGATCTCTTCCCGCACCATCTGTCCCAGCGTCTTCCCGCGCCGGCGGACGGAGGCAAAAAGGATGACCATGTCGTGCACCGCCCCGCCCAGGGTGGCGCCGACCAGGATCCAGAGTGTCCCGGGGAGAAAACCGAATTGCGAGGCGAGCACCGGTCCCACCAGGGGACCCGGTCCCGCGATGGCGGCGAAATGGTGGCCGAAAACCATCCAGCGATTTGTCGGCACGAAATCCTTCCCGTCCTTCAGGACATGCGCGGGCGTGGCCCGTTCGTCGTTCAGGGTGAGAACGCGCGCGGCAATCCACGCGCTGTAAAAGCGGTAACTGATGGCCGCGGTGCACAACCCGGCCACGATGATCCAGAGCGCGCTGATCGGTTCCCCGCGGGAAAGCGCCAGCACCGCTACCGAGCCGGAACCGGCCAGCGCCACTAAAACCCAAAGCAGCTTTTTCCAGACGCTCATGCGACGGGAGGCACCGTAGCAAACCGGATCGGGCCGCGCCACTCCGCTCGCTCAGTCCAGCGCCCCGCGCGCCTCCCGCAGCTGCGCCAGTCGCCCGGCAAAATCGGCTTTCCGTTTCTCATGCTCCTGCACCACCGCCGCCGGCGCCCGGTCAACAAAGGAACGGTTGCCCAGCTTTTGCGTGACCGTTTCCAGCTCTTTCTCCATTTTCGCGATCTCCTTGTCGAGCCGTTCGCGCTCGCCCGCGCGATCCGCCGCCGCGATCTCGAGGAACAGTTCACCGGCACTGGTGGCCGCCACCGGAAATCCGTCCCGGCCCGCATACTCCGGCTGCAGGGCGATCGCCTCGGCATTGAGAAGCCGGGCGATGGTTTCGACCTCCTGCGCGATCGCCGGTCTTACCCCTCGCAAGATGTATCGGCCCTTCTTGTTCGACGGAAGTTTCGCCTCCGCCCGCAGGTTGCGCCCGGCCTGCACCAGCGCATACACGCCGGTCACGGTTTCGCTCGCGCCCCCATCGCGGTCAGGCAGGTCCACCGCCTGGGGCGGCGCCGCGAACTGGATCGAATCCCCGCGGCTGCCGTCGGTGGCCGATCCCGCGAAACCCAGGAGATGCCACAGCTCCTCGGTCAGATGCGGCATGAACGGGTGCAACAGGCGCAGCACACCGGACAACACCAGGTCCATCACCTCGAGGGCCGCCTGTTTGCGGCCGGGGTCCTCGGAGAAAATCTCGGCCTTGGCGGCCTCCACGAACCAGTCGCAGTAATCGCTCCAGAAAAAATCGTAGAGGCGTTGCGCGATCTCGTTGAAGCGATACTCGAGGTAGGCGTTGGTCACGCCGGCAATCAGCTCGTTGTAACGCACCAGCACCTCGCGCGCGTAGATCGAGAGGCGCGCCCCGTCGATTTCCACCCGCGCCGCACTGGGACCGTGCATCTGCCGGAACCGCGCCGCATTCCAAAGCTTGGTCGCGAAATTCCGGCCTTCCTCGATCTGCTTCTCGTCAAACCGCACATCCTGTCCGCTGGGCGCCACCCGCATCAGCCCGAAGCGCAGGCCGTCCGCCCCGTATTTCGCCATGAGCTCGAGGGGATCGGGCGAGTTCCCCAGCGATTTGCTCATCTTCCGGCCGGAGCGATCCCGGATCAGGCTGGTGAAATAAACGTCGCGAAACGGAATGTTATCCTCCGCCTTCTCGCCTTGGCCCGGGCGAAACTCGAGGCCGGCAATGATCATCCGGGCCACCCAGAAGAAAATGATGTCGGGCGCCGTCACGAGCACGTTGGTCGGGTAGAACTTGCGGCGCGTCGCCGGGTCCATCGTTTCGTAGGCCCAGATCCAGGAGGAAAACCAGGTGTCGAGCGTGTCGGGATCGCGCGTCCAGCCTTCCCCCGGCGACTCAACCTGCACCTTCATTTCCTCGCCTTCGCGATACCAGGCCGGGATCCGGTGCCCCCACCAGACCTGGCGGCTGATGCACCAGTCACGGATGTTCTCCAGCCATTGCGCATAGACCTTCTCCCAGTGCGCGGGAAAAAAGCGGATGAGGTGATCGCGCACCACGGCCAGTGCTTCCTCGGTTTTCGGGTAACGCAGGAACCATTGTTCGCTCAGGCGCGGTTCAATCGGGACATTCGCGCGTTCACTGAACCCGACCGTGTTCTCGTAAGGCTCCTCCTTCGCCAGCAACCCCTGCTCGTGCAGGAGTTCCGCGGCTTTCTGCCGCGCGGCAAAACGCTCCATCCCATGCAGCTCGGGCGCGTCCGGGCAGTTGATTTTTCCGTCCTCGGTCAAAACGTCGACCGCCGGCAGGCCGTGACGTTCGCCTATTTCAAAATCCACCTTGTCGTGCGCGGGCGTGACCTTCAGTCCGCCGGTGCCAAATTCCGGGTCGATCGCCTCGTCAGCGATCACAGGGATTTGCGCGCGCGCCAGCGGACGCCAGGCCATTCGCCCCACCAGGTCGCGGTAGCGTTTGTCCCCCGGATGCACCGCCACGGCCGCGTCCGCCATGATGGTTTCCGGCCGGGTTGTCGCCACCTCGAGAAACCGCCCGGGTTCATCGACCATCTCGTAGCGCACGTAATACAGGCTCCCCTTTTGCCGGGTCGGGATGACCTCCTCGTCGGAGAGCGCGGTCCGCGCCGCCGGGTCCCAGTTGATCATGCGCCGGCCCCGGTAAATCAGACCCTTGCGGTGAAGGTCGACGAAGACATCCTCGACCGCCCGCACGTAACCGGCGTCGAAGGTATAACGAAGCCGCGCCCAGTCGCACGAACAGCCAAGACGCTTGAGCTGTTCAATGATGATGCCGCCATGTTTGTCCTGCCATTCCACCACCCGCCGGAGAAACTCTTCGCGTCCATATTCGCGCCTCCCCTTTTTTTCCGTGCGCCAAAGGTGCTTCTCCACCGCGGTCTGCGTGGCCACCCCGGCGTGATCGGTCCCCGGCAGCCAGAGCACCTCGTGTCCCGTCATGCGTGCCCGCCGGGCCAGGATGTCCTGGATGGTATTGTTCAGGACGTGCCCCAGGGTCAGCACGCCGGTGATGTTGGGCGGGGGAATGACGATTGAGTAGGCCGGCCGGCTCGAGGCGGGATCGGCGTGGTAATCGCCCCGCTCCAGCCAGCGGGCATACCAGCGCGGCTCCACCCCCGCGGGTTCATACGTTTTCGTCAGTTCAGCCATGAGAGAGGGAACCATCGGAAGCCGTGCCTCCTTTGCAAAACGAATTCCTGCGACGCCCTCCGTTTTTCCCGACGTTGCCACCGCCCACGCCGACGTTAAGGATTGAAACCTCGTCCTCATGTCGAAAAAGATCCTTCTGCTCCTTCTTCTCGCCAGCCTGGCCGCCGCAGGGGCCGGCGCCGCTGACTGGGCGGTGCACCGTCACCGCGGACGCGATTACGTTTCTTTTGCCAACGTCGGGCAATTTTACCAGATGCCTCAGCACCACCGCGATCTTCGCTCGGTTTCGCTCCGCTCGGACCGGCGCCGGCTGCGCGCTTCCATCGACAAGAGCGAGGTGTTCATCAACGGCGTTCGCTTCTTCACCCATTTCCCGATTATCAGCAGTGACGGGCGCGAGCTTATTTCCTCCATCGACGTCACCAAGATCCTTGACCCGATTCTCCGGCCCCACCAGATCGAGGCCAGCCGCCGCATTGATACCGTCATCCTCGATCCCGGGCATGGGGGGATGGACCAGGGCACCCATAACCGCTGGGGCACGGAGAAGGAGTTCGCGCTCGATGTCGCCCTGAAAGCCCGCGCCTATCTCATGCAGGCCGGGTTCCGGGTGGAGATGACACGGGTGAAAGACGAGGCGAAATCGCTCGACGAGCGCCTTGCCTTTGCTGCCCGTTTCCCCAATGCGGTCCTCATCAGCATTCATTTCAATACCGGGGGCGGCAGCGGGGTCGAAAGCTATGCCCTGGCCCCGGCGGGAGTCCCTTCCAGCAGTTCCGGCGAGGACAATGCTTCCACCAGCGACATGAAGCTCTTCGAGGGCAACCGGCGCGATTCCCTAAACGTGGCCCTGACCGCCGCGGTGCATGCTTCCATCCTTTCCCGGCTGCCCATGATCGATCGCGGCGTGCGCCATGCCCGTTTCCGCATCCTGCGCGAGGCGCCCGTCCCGGCCGTCCTGATCGAGGGCGGTTTCCTGAGCAACCCGGGCGATGCGTCGCGCATCGCCACCGCCCAATATCGCCAGCAACTCGCCTTTGCCATTGCCCAGGCAGTGCGAAGCTTCGACGCAGCCGTCAATTACCGGACGTCGGGCGCAAACTTTGCCGTTGCCATGAGCACGCTCCCACCACATTCAGAAAGCATCGCCGAGCCGCTCCTCACACCCGAGCCCGGCCGCCTCCGGGAAGAACAAACGCCGTCAGTCACCATTCAGGGAGGCCCGCGTTCGCGATGAACGATTCGCGGCCCATCGGTGTTTTCGATTCCGGCATCGGCGGCCTGACCGTGGCCGCCGCTCTCCGGCGCCTGCTTCCCCACGAATCGATTGTTTATCTCGGCGACACCGCGCGCGTCCCTTACGGCGGAAAAAGCGCGGCCACGGTCGAGCGCTACAGCCTCGAGCTGGCGGACATTCTTCTGGCGGACAATTGCAAAGCCATGGTGGTGGCGTGCAACACCGCCTCGGCCCTGGCCCTGCCCGCGCTCCAGCGAACGCTCCCTGTGCCGGTCCTCGGCGTGATCGAGCCGGGCGCCGCCGCGGCCGTCGCCGCCACCCGTTCCAACCACGTCGGCGTTATCGGAACCCGCGCCACCATTCGGAGCGGTGCCTACGAGAAAGCCCTGCGCCTGCTGCGGCCAGAGATCAGGATCACCGTCCAGGCCTGTCCTTTGCTGGTGCCGTTGATCGAGGAGGGCCGACTCGAAAGCGATCTGACCAACATGGCCATTGCCGAGTATCTCGAACCGCTCCTGCGGGATGGGGTCGATACCCTCGTTCTCGGCTGCACGCATTATCCGTTGCTTGCGCCCGCCCTCGGCCGCGCCGCGCGCGGCATTCAGCTGGTCGATTCCGCGCAGAACTGTGCGGCCGCCACGGAGCGACTCCTGCGCGAGAACGGTCTCAGCGCCTCCCCTTCGGCTCCGGGCCGGTTGCAGGTCGCGCTGACTGATCCGCCCGACCATTTTCTTTCCGTGGCGCGCGACGCGCTCCGTCTCGAGATCGGCGAAGTCGCGCTCCGCGAGGTGCTGCACCCGGCGAAGGCCTGAGCGCAGCGTTGTTTGTTGAGCAGTCTGTTAGGAGGAGCCCGCGGCAGGCTGCCCGCTCCGGCGTCTCAGGAAGCCGGGCGAGGCGAGATGAAAAATGGCGGCGCCAATCAGCGAACGCACTTCGCCGCGCTCCATCTTGATTTTCCGGGCGATCATCATCCGGCCCGGCCTGGCGCATGAGCTGGATGGTGCGGACCCCGATCAGCGCGGGCAAAGCCGTGGCGAAACGGAGCCGCACCGGGCGCACCGCACAGGCGTAATCAATTCCGCGGGCGAGACCCTCCTCCGCCCGGTCGAGCCAGCGCATGATCACCGGCAGCGCGGCCTCGGGCCGGTCCATGATTTCTTCCGGGCGCACCCCGACCGCGGCCAGCTCGTCCGCCGGCAGATAACAACGCCCGTTTCGCAGGTCCGCGCCAAGATCGCGCAAAACGTTTACGAGTTGCAGTCCCTGACCATAGGCCCGGCCCCATTCTTCCATCTCGGCGGCTGATCGATCGGCAAACCGCGGCAACTTGCGCGAAGCGATCCGTGTCCAGAATTCGCCGACGCATCCCGCGACAAGATAGGTGTATTCCTCCAGCTCAGCGGCCGTGGCCAGCGCCTGCACTCCGCCGCCGGGAAACCGTTCCAGGTCGAGCCGCTGACCGCGGGTGATATGCCCGAGCACCTCCCGGATGTCGCGCTGGTCGGCGGCCTCGGAGCGCTCCAGCCAGCGAACGATTGCCGGCAGCTTTTCCAGCAAAACCCTTTCCCCGGGGTTTCCTTGCGGCGGTGCGAACCGGTCCGCCAGCGGTTGCGTTTCGGCGGCCGACCCGTTCCCGGCAAACACAGCGGCCAGGGCGGCCAAACCCTCGCGTCGCGCGTCCGGCTCGATCGCGCCGGTATCGGCGATGGTGTCACTCGCGCGCGCCAGCAGGTAGGCCAGGGTCACCGGATCACGCATCGGCCCCGGCAGCCACCGGATCGACAGGTAAAAGGAACGCGAGACCTCCCGCAGGACCGGGCCGCGCAGGGGGGCAATGTTATCGGGGTTGTTCACGTGCTATTCTGGCCTGGGAGCATGGAGCCAATCCGCCACATTTACGCGCACATTCCGTTCTGCGCACGTCTCTGCCCTTATTGCGCCTTTTACAAGACCCTGCCCGATCGCGCCCTGGCCCGGCGCTTTTGCGAGGCGCTGGTGGCCGAGACCGCGGCTCCCGCCTGCCCGCTCCAGCCGGAAACGATCTTCTTCGGCGGAGGAACGCCCACGGCTTTGTCCCGGGCGGATCTCGATTATCTGCTCACCGGTTTCCGGCAGGCCCTCGACCCGGGGCAGCTCGCCGAATGGACGTTTGAAGCCAATCCCGGCAGCGTTTCGCGCGCCAAAGCGGAACTCCTGCGCGGACACGGGGTCAACCGGCTCAGCCTGGGTGTGCAATCGTGGGACGACGATCTGCTTCGTCTGCTCGGCCGCGAACATAACGCCGCCCAGGCGGACGAATCGTTTCACGAGATCCGCGCCGCCGGTTTCAAAAATATCAGCATCGACCTCATGTTCGGTTTGCCCGGGCAGACCCTGGCGCAATGGCGTGCGTCACTTGAGCGGACCGTGGCTCTTGGCCCGGAACATATCTCCACCTATTGCCTGACCTACGAGGAGGACACCGACTTTTTTCTGCGCCACCAGCGAGGCGAACTTAGGCAGGATCCCGATGCGGACGCCGGCTTCTTCGAGCTGGCGGCAACCCTTCTCGGCGAAGCGGGCTACCATCATTACGAAGTCTCGAACCATGCCCGGCCGGGCTTCGAGTCGGCCCATAATCGTGCCTATTGGGCCGGCGCGAATTATCTCGGGCTTGGCCCGAGCGCCTTCTCGACCGTCGGAGTCGCGGCGGTGGCAAAACGTGCCCGATTACCGGGCGTATACCGATCGGGTCCTGGCCGGGGAATCGGCCATTTCGTCGGTGGAACATCTCTCCGAGGAAGCGAAGCGCGCCGAGCGGATCGCCCTTTCGCTGCGCACGTCGTCGGGCGTCCCTGCGGACTGGCTCGCGGACGAGTCTGCGCAACAGGAAGAGTTTCTGTCGCTTGGGCTGCTCCGGCGGGAGGCCGACCGGATCATTCTGACCGAGCGCGGACGACTCCTGGCGGATGAAGTCGCCGGGGCTTTCGTCTGAGGCGGCGCTGTGGATTGGACGCGCGAAGCGCGTCCCTCCGGAGGGACATGCTTCCGCATGTCCACGTTTGCCGTTAAACCCCGCCGTAACGACGGCTTCGCCGACCAAAGCTCCGACGCCACCCAATTTCCGTTGCCTCGGACGCGCGGAAGCGCGTCCCTCCGGAGGGACATGCTTCCGCATGTCCACGATTGCCTAAACCCCGCCGTAACGACGGCTTCGCCGGCCGTACTCGGCCACCGCCTCAAACAGGTCGGTCTTCGTAAAATCCGGCCAAAGCTTCGGCGTGACCCAGATTTCCGTGTAGGAAAGTTGCCAGAGCAGAAAATTGGAGAGACGCATCTCACCCGAGGTGCGAATGAGCAGATCAGGATCGGGATACGCCCGCGTGTACAAATGTTTGCTGAACATCTCGGGATCGATCATGGCGCTGTCGATGTGACCCGCCTTGACCTCGTGCACGATGCTGCGGATGCCGTCGATGATCTCGAGCCGGCCACCATAGCTCAACGCCAGGATCAGGGTGAGCCCGTTGTTCTGCGCGGTCTCCTCGATCGAACGATGCAACTGCCGCTGGCAGGCCTCCGGCAGGTCGGTCAGTCGCCCAATGGCCTGTAGCTTCACGTTCTTCTCCAGCAGCTCCGGCGTTTTCTCCTTCAGAAAACGTTCGAGCAGCTCCATCAGCGCGAAGACTTCCGCCTTGGGCCGCTGCCAGTTCTCGGCCGAGAACGCGTAAAGGGTCAGAAACTCGACCTTCAGTTCGCCGCAGGCTTCCACGCACTCGCGCACCGCCTGCGCCCCCTGCTCGTGCCCCTTGATCCGCGGCAGCCCGCGCGATTTCGCCCAGCGCCCGTTCCCGTCCATGATCACGGCGATGTGCCGCGGGATCTTGCTGGGAGAATCGGCGGCCATGGCGGGAGGCGTCAGAGGACGATGGTCTGGCCCCGGTTCGGGCCGACGCTGACGATCCGGAGTTTTGCGCCGGTCAGCTCGCTGATCCGTCGGGCGTAATTGCGCGCCGCCACCGGCAGCTCGGAAAACTTTTTCGCCTTCGAAGTCGGCTTTTGCCACCCGGGCATTTCCTCGTAGATCGGACGGCAACCGTCGAGCTGGGCCGCATCGGAAGGCGGCACCTCCAGCTTTTTCCCGTTCAACTTGTAGCCGACACAGATCTTGATCGGATCAATCGAGTCGAGCCCGTCGAGGTTGGTGATGGCCAGTTCGTCGATCCCGTTGATCATGGTGGCGTAACGCGTGGCCACGGCGTCGAACCAGCCGCACCGCCGGGCCCGGCCGGTGGTGGCGCCGAACTCGCGGCCCATCTCATGCAGCATGCTCGAGACGCTCTCGTCCTCCGTCGGCAAGGCGCCCTCGCCCACCCGCGTGGTGTAGGCTTTCATCACGCCCATGACGCGATCCATCCGGTGCGGCGGCACGCCCGAGCCGGTGCAGGCGCCGCCGGCGGTGGTGTTGGACGAGGTCACATACGGATAGGTGCCGTGATCGATATCGAGGAACGTCCCCTGCGCGCCTTCAAAGAGGATGTGTTTGTTCTGTTTCAGGGCGCGATGCAGGTAGACCACCGTGTTCGCCACGAACGGTTTCAATTGTTCGCCCGCAGCCAGGTAGTCGGCTTTCACCGCTTTCGAAATCGATCGTCTTCGCCCCGAGCGCGCGCAGGATGTCGTTGTTCTCGCGAATCTTGGCCTCCAGCTTGGTCGTGAAAAGCGCCGGCTGCATCAGGTCGGCCATGCGCAGGCCCGTGCGCGCGGCCTTGTCGCCGTAGGCGGGCCCGATCCCGCGCTTGGTCGTGCCGATCTTCGCCTTCCCCTTGCGCAGTTCGCGCTGTTCGTCGAGCAACCGGTGATACGGCAAAACCAGGTGCGCGCAATCGCTCACCAGGAGGTTTTTGCCGATCCGGACACCTTGTTCGCGCAACCCGTCCACTTCCGCGACCAGCGCCACCGGGTCGATCACCACGCCGTTGCCGATGACGCAGGTTTTGCCGCGCCGGAGAATGCCCGACGGGATCAGGTGCAGGATGTACTTCGTGCCGTCGTGGATGACGGTGTGCCCGGCATTGTTGCCCCCCTGGCTGCGCACCACGATATCGGCGTCGGCGGTGAGGAAATCGATGATCTTGCCTTTCCCTTCATCGCCCCACTGCGCCCCGATCAGGATGGTGTTTTTCATCCGGCCTGCTTTTGCTGGACCAATCGGAGAACGGGCAGCGGGAACCGCAGCTTCAGTTCGTCCTCGAGATAGATCTCGACGTGGTGCATGCCGAACTGCTGGAACTGCACCCCGGCAAAATAATGGACGTTGGTCGCGTGGCCTTCCATCTCCTTGAGCTCGAACTGGACCTCGGCCTGCGCCAGCACCTGCGCTTCATCCACGCCGATGATCCGGGAACGCTGGCGGAACCGTCCGCTCCCGCTGCACCAGCGCGACCAGATGCACAACCGCAGGTAATTGATCGGCAACTGCGGCGTCGGGATGATGTTCAGCACGCCCACCAGCGTCTGCATCCCGTTGAATTCGTGCCGGACGTCCTCGCAGAGGACGGCGGCCTGCAAATCCGGCAACATGGGGTTGGAATCCATTCTAGAGGCGCCCCAGCGAAATCAGGATCAGCAGGACCAGGCCGAGCACGATCCGGTAGATCGCGAAGGGGGTGAATCCGCGGGCGCGCACCCAACGCATGAACCACGCCACCACCGCCAGCGCAACGATAAAAGAAACAACAAACCCGATCCCGAGGACGATCCAGCGATGGGTCGTCATGACCAGCGGCACCAGGTCGGCGTCGGCCGCGTTCCGCGAGGGCAGCACCGCCTTGAGCAGGTCGTAGCTCGTCGCCACCACCATCGTGGGGATCGAGACAAAAAAGGAGAACTCGAGCGCGGCCGCCCGCGAGAGCCCGGCCACCTGCCCGGCCGCAATCGTGGACATCGAGCGGGAGGTGCCCGGGAAAACCGCGGAAAGAATCTGGACGACGCCGATCCAGACCGCCTGCGGCAGGGTCATCTGCTCCATGCGGTTGGTGCGCGGCCGGGTGAAATACCAGTCGACCGCCCACATGATCACACCGCCCACGAGCAGCGCCCACGCCATGATGGTAAGGCTCTCGAGGTTCTGGCCGATCTGCCGTTTAAGCAGGAAAACCGGGAAGGCGGTGACGACAAACGCAATCATCACCAGGCTGAGCGGATGGGTGAAGAGGGTGCGGTCCCCGTTCTCGCCCCGCGGAAAGGTGCGGACGAACTGCCAGAGCCGGTCGCCGAAATAGACAAAGAGGGAGAGGATCGCGCCCAGCTGGATGACGATGGTGTACATCTTCCAGAAGTTGTCCTGCAGGTCGATGTGCAGCAGCGCCTCGACAATGCGCAGGTGCGCCGTCGAGCTGATCGGAAGAAATTCAGTCAGTCCCTCGATGATCCCGAGCAGGACGGAAAGCAGATAATCTCTCATCTCCGCAACAGAAAGGGCCGGGCTTTAGAGCGCCTCGGGACCGCGCTCGTCCGTGCGGATTCGCACCGCCATTTCCACGTCGCTCACGAAAACTTTGCCGTCGCCGATCTTGCCGGTCTTGGCCGCGTTCAAAATCGCCTCGACCGCCTGCTGGGCCCGCTCGTCGGAAACCACCAGCTCAAACTTCACTTTCGGCAGAAAATCGACGGTGTATTCGCTCCCGCGATAAATCTCACTGTGCCCCTTCTGTCGCCCGAACCCTTTCACCTCGCTCAGCGTCATGCCTTCCACGCCCACCTCGGCGAGCGCGTCTTTCACGTCGTCGGTCTTGAACGGCTTCACGATCGCCTCGATTTTCTTCACGGCCGCAAATTAGAACCCGGTGGTTAAAGCGCAAGCTCGCCCGGTTCAGCCGCCGCCCGGCCTCTCGCCCAGCGCGTCCATTTCCGCCGCCACCATCTCCGCCACCAAGGTGCGAAAATCGCCCGCCGGACGCCAGCCCAGTGTTTCCCGGATCTTCTTCGCGGAACCCACCAGCGTCGCCGGGTCGGCCGGCCGATCAAAGGCCGGATCACGGCGCACATGATCCCGCCAGTTCAGCTTCACCGCCGCGAAGGCGGCCTCGACAAATTCCTGGACGGAATGCGTTTCCCCCGTGGCCACCACATAATCGTCCGGGGTGTCGTGCTGCAGCATCAGCCACATCGCCTGCACGTAATCCTGTGCCCGCCCCCAGTCGCGCCGCGCTTCGGTGTTGCCCAGGACTCAGCTCCCGCTCCAGCCCCCGCGCAATCCGCGCCGCCCCCCGCGCAATCTTCCGGGTAACAAAATTCTCACCGCGGCGCGGCGACTCGTGGTTGTAGAGAATGCCGTTGCAGACAAAAAGGCCGTAGGACTCCCGGTAAACGCGCACGAGGTTGGTGGCAAAGGCCTTGGCACAACCGTAGGGGCTCGCCGGGCGCATCGGCGTTTCCTCCGTCTGCGGCGATTCCGTGGCGTGCCCGAAAATCTCGGAGCTGGAGGCATGGTAAAACCGGACCGGTTGCGGCTGGTCGCGCGTGATCTCGAGCAGGCGCAGGGTGGCCATGCCGATCTCGTCGCAGGTCGATTCCGGAATTTCAAAGCTGAGGCCGACGTGACTTTGCCCGGCCAAATGATAAACCTCGCCCGGCTTCACCTCGGCAAAGATCCGGCGCATGGTGGTGCCATCCGAGAGATCGCCGTAGTGCAGCGACAACTGATGGGCGCTGTCGATTTCCCGCAGATGTTCGATGCGCGACCGGAGGAGGTTGCTGGTTCGCCGCACAATGCCGTGCACCGCGTAGCCCTTTTCCAGGAGCAACTCGGCCAGGTAAGAGCCATCCTGACCCGTGATCCCGGTAATCAATGCAACCTTCGACGCCATCCGGCCCCATCAACCACTGTGATCACCCGCGAGACAAGCGCGAAGTTCGGCCGTTCCCCTCCCTCCTACTGCTCCGAATAGACAGGATTAACAGGATGAACAGGATTCGAACAAGTCTTGTGCGTTCTCCGCCCTTCCACTGTCAGCTTTTCAGTTGTCAGCGTTTCAGCATTTTCCGTCACGTGATCAGTGATCCGCGACCAGTGATCAGCTTCTCCCCGCCATCCTCCATCCTCGATTCTCCATCCTCCATCCTCGTTCCCCCTCCCCCGGTAGGGCGAGACTCCGTCGAGCCTGGGAGCAGGCCCGGAAGTTCACCACAGAGATCGCAGAGGGCACAGAGGAAAGTGAGGGGTGTGTGAAGACAGGATGAACAGGATTAGAGGAGGCTCCGGCGGCCGAGGGCCGCTTCCCTCTGTCAGCGTTTCAGCTTCCTCTTCACGCTCCGTGCCTCCGCGCCCCAATCCTCCATCTCCTATCTCCAGGATGAACAGGATTAGAGGAAGGCTCCCGCGGCCGAGGGCCGCCCTTGTCAGCGTTTCAGCTTTCCCCCCCCGTGATCCGTGATCGGTAATCAGTGATCAGCCTCAATACCGTCAGACCATTCACGATTCACCATTCACCATTCACGCCCCAATTACACATGCGCCCCCCCTCCTTCTGTGGTAAACAAACAGCGCGGAACCCCGGGGTGTAGCTTAGCTTGGTAGAGCGCCTGGTTTGGGACCAGGAGGTCGCAGGTTCAAATCCTGTCACCCCGATTTCTTCGCCAGCCATCTCCGACTCAATCCAGCGATAGGTCTTCTCCAGGCCTTCCCGCAGGCTGATCGACGGCTCCCAGCCCATCGTCTCCCGGATCAAAGAGTTGTCGCTGTTGCGCCCGTTCACCCCCTTGGGCGCCCCGAGGTTATATCGCCGCTCCAGTTTCACTCCCGCAATCGATTCCACGATGTCGACCAGCCCGTTGATCGAGACCAGCTCGTTGCTCCCCACGTTCAACGGTCCCGCGATCCCCCGCTCCATCATCGTCAGCGTCCCCTGCAGGCAATCATCGATATACATGAAACTCCGGGTCTGCTGCCCGTCCCCCCAGATCTCGATCTCGCCGCTCCCGCTCTTCTTCGCTTCGATCACTTTCCGGCAGATCGCCGCCGGCGCTTTCTCCCGGCCTCCGTCGTACGTCCCGTGCGGCCCATAGACATTGTGGTAACGCGCCACGCAGGTGGTCAGCCCGAAATCCTCCGTGAAATGACGGCACATCCGTTCGGAAAACAGTTTCTCCCACCCGTAACCATCCTCCGGCATGGCCGGATAGGCGTCCTCTTCCCTTAACGCCGTCACGTCAGGCGAAGTCTGCTTTTCCGCCGCATACACGCACGCGCTGCTGGCAAAGAAATATTTCCCCACCTTCGCTTCCCTCGCCGCCATCAGCAGGTGGGTGTTGATCAGCACCGTCAGCATGCAAAGCGCCTTGTTGTTCTCAATAAACCCCATCCCGCCCATGTCGGCCGCCAGGTTGAAGACTTCGCGCGTGCCGGCCACGGCCTTTCGGCAGTTCCCGAGATCCTGCAAATCGAGCGAGAGGTTCTCCACGTCGTCGAACCGCTGATACCATTCCTCCAGCGGCTTGATATCCACCGCGCGCAAAGGCCCTGCCCCGCGTCGGCGCAGCTCGGCCACCAGATGGCCCCCAATGAACCCGCCCGCGCCGCAGACCACGATCTCAGCTTTTTTCATCTCCGCGCACCTGTGTAATTCGGCATTTCAGCTTTGCTCTCTTTGGGCTACGATAGCCCTCCTTGTCGAGCCGATCGCACTTATCTCTGCCCGCTGGCGAGGCCCCCCGCAAGTTGCTTCCGGGCGCCCTGGCCCTGGTCGCCCTCGCTTTCCTCTGGTTTATCCTCATCCGTCACCTCAGCAATGAATGGTCGGTGAACGAGCAATACGGCTACGGCTGGTTTGTCCCGTTCTTCGCCGCCTTCCTTTTCTGGCTGCGCTGGGAAGATCGCCGCCGCCCCTTCCCCTCCTGCTCTTGCTCCTGATCCTGCTCCTGCTCCTGATCCTGCTTCTCCTCGCGATCGTGCTCCTGCTCGTGCTCGTGCTCGTAATCCTGCTTCTGCTCCACCATTCACGATTCACCATTCACGATTCACGCTCCTGCTCCCCGCGGCCGCGGCCGCGCTGCTCCTGCCGGTCCGCGTTTTCGAGATCGGCAACCCCGATTGGCGCCCGCTCGGCTGGGTTCACGCCGCCATCGTCGTCGGGCTCACGCTCGCTTTCATCCACTCGATCGGCGGCCGGTCCTGGCTTCGGCACTTCGCTTTCCCCGTTCTTTTCTTCCTCATCGCGGTGCCGTGGATCACGCCGGTGGAAGCGCCCGTGGTCCAGGGTCTCATGCGCATCGTCGCAATTGTCTCCACCGAAGTCGTCACGCTGCTCGGCATCCCCGCCCAGCTCGAGGGCAGCCTCATCCGCATCCAAAATGGCCTCGTCGGCGTCAACGAAGCCTGCAGCGGCGTGCGCTCTCTCCAGACCTCGCTCATGATCGGCCTTCTCTTTGGCGAACTGAAACGGTTCACCGTCGGTCGTCGGCTCGGACTGATCGTGGGAGCCGTCGTCATCGCCATGATCTTCAATTTCCTGCGCGCGATTATCCTGGTCTGGCTGTCCGCCACAAGAGGGGCGGAGGTGGCCAATTCCTGGCATGACGCACTCGGCTACGCCATCGTCGGCGGCGTTTTCCTTGGCACCATGGCCCTCGCCGCCGCCTTCGGACGCTCCAAAACCCCAATCGAAAATCGAGAATCGAAAATCGAAAATCCGTCACCATTCACGGCCCTGACCGCGACGCCGGCCGTCGCCGCCCTCCTCTGGCTCGTGGCCGTCGAGTTCGGCGCCGCCGCCTGGTATCGCGCCAGCGAAACCGATCTGGTCGCGCGCGAAAGCTGGACCGTGCAACAACCGACCGACGCTCCCGGTTTTCGCCCGATCGAGATCGACGATCAGGTTCGCCAAACCCTCCGTTACGACTCACGGCTGGCAGGTCGCCTGGACCGGTCCGATCCCCACCGATAACGGACAACCGATCACCGATCACCACCGGAAACTCGCTCCGAGTTTCCAGCTCTTCTATCTTCCGCTGGGAACCCGGCACTTCCACCATCCTGCGGGCGCGGGCGCATCGCCCGGATGTTTGTCTGCCGAACGTCGGCTGGCGCGAAGCGGCCGACCACGGCATCCGCTTTTACCAGGTGGGCGGCGGCCTCTCTCTTCCGTTCCGGCATTTCACCTTTGTCCGCGATCTGCCAGGGCGACGCGCACTCCAGGCCGAGGCTTTCTTTTGCATTTACGAAGACCGGGTCCGCCCCTCTTTGCAAACCAGCGCGGCCGACCTGACCGCCGGCGATGTGGGCGGGTGGATGCCGGCCGAACGGTTCCGCGTGGTCCGCGAAGGCCTGCGCAACCCCGGCCAGCAGGTAATGGAATTGGTCATGCTCACGCCTGATGCCCTTTCGCCCGCCGACGCCCAGACACGCTTCGCCGAGATGCTCCCAAGCCTTGTCCAGACCAGCCGCTGACCATTTTCCGCCCGCCTCCGCCGAACAGAGGACAGGATTAACAAGATTAACAGGATGGGATTGCTGGCTCTTCCGTCTCCCTAAGAATCCTGTCCATCCTGTAAATCCTGTCCAAATTCGACCTCCGGGAACCGCAAGCGCCGCCGCGTGCCCGTATCGACGCGCCGCGAAAAACGCCCTGCCAGGGAACTCAGAAAGACAGGATTAACAAGTTTAACAGGATTTGCTGGCTCATCCGTCTCCCAAAGAATCCTGTCCATCCTGTAAATCCTGTCTAAAAAACTCATCACCCCGCTCGCTGCTTTGGCTTACCATCACAGAACCACCACCGCCTGATGCCCAGCGATTTCATGATGACGCCGGAAGAGCTCCGGCTGCGCACCCGCAAACGCCGCCGCCTTTTCCTGATCCTCGGAATCGGCCTCGCGCTCGGGCTCATCATCTTTTTCGCTGCCCGCCCGACCGGTCGCGCCATCAAATCCTGGCAGGCCCGACGTCACGCCGAGAAAGCCTTTGCCTATCTCGACCAGGAGAAATGGGAGGAGGCGAAAAACTCGGCCGTGTCCGCCTATCAGCTTTCACGCAACGAGCCGCAGGCGATCCGCGCCATTGCACGGCTGCTTTCCCGGACCCGACAGGCGGAGGCACTCGAATTCTGGAAGCAGTTTCGCGCCGACAACAAGATGTCCGCCGACGATCTCCGCGACGAGGCAAGCATTGCGCTTCTGGCCGGGATCACGCCGCGGGCCGAAACCGCTATGATCGAGCTGCTGGCCCTGCCCCAGCCGGAACCACGCGACCATCTGCTGGCCGCCCAGCTTGCGGCCCAGAAAGGATCGGCCGCCGAAGCCACCGCCGCGATCGACCAAGTCCTCGCCCATCCCAAAACCGACGAACGCGAACGTCTCCAGGCCGCCATCCTCCTTCTCGGCGGTCGCGCCCAACGAAGAAACCCGCCAGCGAGCCTGGTCAGAGATCGAGAAGATCGGCCAGGGCCAGACCGCCCCCGCCCTCGACGCCCTCGTCCTCCTCGCGCAGCGCGCCATCTCCTCGCCGACTCCCCCCAATAACCAACAACCAATAACCAATAACCGCGCCGCCCCCGGCGCCACCCCCAATAACCAACAACCGATAACCGATAACCGCGCCGCAGGCGCCACCCCCAATAACCAACAACCAGTAACCAATAACCGCGCCGCCCCCGGCGCCACCGCCCTCGCCCAGGCCCTCACCGCTCATCCCCTCGCCGGCGCCTCGCAAAAACTCATCGCGCGCGACCTGATCATTCGCGACGCGCCCGACCAGCGGGAGACGATGATCACCGAAGCGATCGCCGAATGGAAACAGGGCAGCCCCGCTGACCTGGCGGCGCTCGCCATGTGGCTCAACGGCAAACAGGAGCACGACCGGCTCCTGGAGATCGTTCCGCTCGAGACGGCGCTCCGGTCGCGCGAGCTTTATCTTCAATACCTGGACGCGCTCGGGCGCACTCGGACGCTGGGGCGAGATCAAGACCCTTCTCGAGGCCGAACGTTTCCCGCTCGATCCCGTGGTGCAGTTCATGTATCTGGCCCGGGCCACGACGCAGCTCGGTGAAAAGACCGCCGCGGAGAATAGCTGGCTGCGCGCGCTCGACGCCGCTCACGGCAATCCCGGCAAACTCATGAGCGTGGCCGCTTACGCCGAAAAGAACGGGATGATCGCGGTGGCCGACCAGGCCTATGCGACCACAATCGCCGAGGCCCCGAAACTCCGCGCGGCCCATCAGGCGCGGCTCCGCCTGGCCCAGGGCGAGCGTGACACGCGCAAGATGAACGAGACCCTGCGCGTCATGCTCGAGCATTGGCCAAACGATCCCGCCGTGCAGAACGACGAAGCGTATACGCGGTTGCTCCTGTTGGGAGCGAACCGCGAGGAGTCAGAAGCCGGAAGTCGGGAGTCGGCAGAGTCCGCAGCCGAAGCGGCTTCTCCAACAACCAATAACCAACAACCAATAACCAATAACAGCGCCGTCCGGCGCCACCCCCCAAACTTCAATCTCCCATCTTCCATCTCCCGGCGAGGTCTCCTCGCCGTCGCCACCTCAACAACCAATAACGGATAACGGAGAACTCGACCAAATCGCAGCCCTCGCTGAGCGCTTGGTCGCCTCCAACCCCACCAGCCTCCCGCATCGCACCCTCCTTGCGCTGGCCCGGCTGAAGCAAGGCCGCCCCGCCGACGCCCTTAAGGTTTACGAGAACATTCAGGTGCCGCCCGGGGCCCTGACCGCCTCCGCCCTGGCCGTCCACGCCGCCGTCCTGGCCGCAAACGGCAATCTCGACGAAGCCAGGACCGAAGCCGGCACCGCCGCCCGGTCCGCCCTGCTTGCCGGAAGAGCGCGCACTTCTGACTAACATTTAGCCCGGCTCGCAAAGGCATTTGTTCAAGGAAGCCGGGCGAATCTCCTCTTTGTCGACCCAGTCAATATTTGTGGACATTTTGGGCTCTCCCCCGGTAGGGCGAGACTCCGTCGAGCCTGGGATCGATAAGGGTGCAGACAGACAGGATTTACAGGATGAACAGGATTAGGTGAAGGCTCCCGCGGCCGAGGGCCGCTCCCCTTTCAGCTTTTCAGTTGTCAGCATTTCAGTTTTTGCCTTTAGGCTCCGCGCCCCACGCCCCATGCTCCGTGCCCGACCCTGTCAGCTTGTCAGCGTTTCAGCTTTTCAGCTTTTTTCTTCAAGCTCCCAGCCCCTGCTCCGCGCCCCTAGCTTCCAACTTCCATCTCCAATCTTCCGCGGCCGGCAGCCGCTCCCTTTCAGCTTTTCAGTTGTCAGCGTTTCAGCTTTTCTCTTAACTCCCAACAATGTCCCGCGGCCAACACCTCATCGTTCTGCTCCTTTCCGCCGCCTGTCTCATCCTCGCGGTCGCTGCGCTCGCCACCGCCCGGTCTAATCAGGATCTGCAAACCGAGCTGCAAGCCCAGCAAACCGAGATCAACAAAGGCGTGCTCAGCCAGCAGATCGGGACCAATCTCATCCGCGACATTGCCGGGTCCGCCATTCAAAACGAGAACCTGCGCGCCCTGCTCGCGCGTCACGGCTTCACCATCCAGGAAACACCGGGACCGGCCGCCGCGCCCGCAAACGCCGCCACCCCTTCGTCGACGCCTGGCACTCCGCCGCCGCGCCGCCGCTGATGATGCGCCCGCCCCAACACCTTCCCCCGCAGCCACACCGTGACCTCGCCCATGGACGATCCGCCGTTGTTCAATCCGCCCCGGTCCGAACCGCGTTTTGGCCGCTCTTTTTCATCTCCCTCACCCTGATCACCGTGCTCGGCTGGGAACTGGCCATGGCCGGCCAGGCCCGGCGCACCGCCCAGCAACTGCGCACCCAGCAAAACAGCGTGGTCGAACAGTCACAGCAGGTTCAACTCGCCCTCGAAAAGCTGGCGCGCGACCTGGTCGAGCTCGGCAAAACCGACCCCGCCGCCCAAGCCTTGGTGACGAAGTACAATATCAGCGTAACCGGCGTCCCCTCGTCGCCCGGCCACGGCGCCCTCCGCGACCCCTCAGTAGCGGCCGTGTAGCGTCGGCCGTCCGCGTGTCCCCTCGGGAGATCAGTGATCGGTGATCGGCGATCCGTAGTCGGAGATTAGCCCCTCCTGCTCCTGCTCTTGATTCCTGCCCTCTAAGGAGATCAGTGATCGGCGATCAGTTCCTCCCTTGGCTGCCGACCATTCACGGTTCACCATTCAACCATTCACGCACCCTTCCCCCCGGTAGGGCGAGACTCCGTCGAGCCTGGGAGCAAGCGTGGCTGCTCAGAGACAGAATCTTCAAAACTAACCCCCTTCTGCGCTGAAAGGTGACGTAATAGATTGCGAATATACCACTTACACGACTTCTTACGCGCGCATAACTTTTCTCGGAAAATTGTGGAAATTCCTTTGACAGAAAACCGATAAACAGGTCTACTGCGCCTCAGCTTTTCCACGTCCCCTTCCCCCCGCAGAACCTCTCCTCCCCCCAAGTCGCGAAATTCATCGCCCTTCGTTTGTACCTGATCCCCCATGGATTCTGATCTCTCCTCGCGTCCACTAGACGAGCGCCAGCTCTCCACCAAAGGATTCACCATCCTTTGCATCGTCTTCCTCCTCCTCGCCGCCGCCGCGGCTTCGTATGGGCAGACATGGACCGGCGGAGGTTCCAGCGATGATTGGGGCGATGGTGGTAACTGGTCCGGCGGTGCCCCCAGCTCATCAGGGAGCGCGATCCTAAACTTTGCAGGGACCGCGAGGCTGCAACCTTGGAACAACTACGCGAACTACACCCAGTTTCAGTCGATCTTTTTCAATGCAGGTGCAGGGGCATTCACGCTGCGCGGGAATGCAATCAAGCTTTTCGGGAATATCCAAAACGACAGTTCGAGCTTGCAAACAATCAACTTCGGATCGTCGGGCGAAGGTAAATGGGGCTTTGTTGGTGGAAATAATGCGGACAGACAATCGTTTCACCCTGAACAGCGGTAACATAACTGTTAGCCAGTCCATTTTCCTCGATAACGGGGCTGGCATCAATGTCTATGGCTCGAATCGTAACACGTTGACTCTGGATGCAGTGGTCTTTGACGGCATTGGCGCGAGCGGAGATTTCACAATCAATACCGATCAGCTTGTTATCTTCAATGCTGCGAATACGTATTCGGGACAAACACGCATCAAAGCGGGTGAGTTGCGCCTTGGTAACAGCGGTGGGATCAAGAGCGGCACCACCTTCTTTCTGGGTAATTCATCCGGGTCAGCAAATGCTACGCTTAGCCTAAACGGCTCCAGCCAGACGATTTCGAACGCGGTGAATGTCGAGTCGGGGAATACCGGCACGATGACCGTTCAGTCTTTGAATAATTCGGGGACGAACACTCTTAGTGGGACGCTCACCTTGAATAAGGCGACAACAATTTCTGCGGTCTCCGGTGGCACGTTAGCAGTGAACACGATCACTGGTGTTAACACGAGCAACACGCTGACCATTGGCGGAGCGGGAACGGTCAAGTTGGGTGGGACCGTCGACAACACCAATCTCAGCATCAATGCCGCGAGTGGAACATTGATTCTGGAAAAAACGAGCAGCGGACCCGGCGGGCTCGTCGCAGGCGTTCGTTCGCTGGGCGGCACTCTGACGCTTTCCGGGGGAACCGTCCAGATCGGCGGCACCGGACAGGGCGGGAGCACGACCAACGTCGACCAAATCTATAACGGGGCGGACGTAGTGGTGAACAGTGGCACCCTTGATCTGAATGGACGCAACGAGACGATCAACGGCTTCAGCGGGACGGGCGGGTATGTGACCAACAATGCCACCGGAACCAGCACCCTTACGGTCGGGTTTGATGGCGCTACTGGCACCTTCGCTGGCACAATCCAGGACGGCGGCAGCGGCAAAGTCCTTGCCCTGACAAAGACCGGCAGCGGCACGGTTACTCTCTCGAACACGACCAACACTTACACCGGCGGCACCGTAGTTTCCGGCGGCCTCGTGGCTATCCGAGAAGGTACAAGCTGGGGGCGTCGCCAGGATCGTTTCAGGCAGCAAACGTCACGTTGAATGGCGGCGGATTGACCGTCGATTGGACTGCGACGTATGCCGTTGCGTTGCAGACGAACCGGGGTGTTACAATCGGCTCAGGCGGCGGGTCCGTAGGTGCCGGCACCGCCCACAGTTCGTCACTAACAATCAACGGTGCCATCGTGAATAACGCCGGCGCCGGCCAGTCTTTCTTCCTCGGGGGCACCAACGCTATCACCATCGGCGGCGCCATTTCTGGTTCCGGTCTTGTCCAGGTAAATGGCAGCAACGTCGCCTTCAGCGGAACGAACACTAATTCTGGTGGAACGCAGATCGATAGCGGGGCGCTGCTAAAGATGAATGGCGGGCAGCTTCAGTCGACAACGGTCGGCTCGCTGGCTGCGAATGGCACGTTTGATCTGAATGGCACGTCTCAGACTGTCGCCGGCCTGACGGGAGCAAGTAGCGGCAGTATCCGAAATAACAATGGCACCGCAGGTTCGCTGACGATAAGCGTCGCCACTGGGAACAATACGTTCAACGGCACAATCGGTAACACAGGCCAAAATGATCTAAGCCTCACGAAAGGGGGGAGCGGCACCCTCTCTCTCACCGGAGTCAATACGTTCACTGGTGGGATCGTAGTGAACGGCGGGACCCTTTCCGTAAACTCGAATAGCGCGCTTGGCGATACAGCAGGCGTCGTTACTCTGAACGACGGGGCCACGTTCAACAACACTGCGATTGTGAGCACCGCCAACGGTATGCGCCTCTTTACAATCACGAATGCTGCCAATGCTACCATCACTTTCAACACCGGAGCGGACTGGAGTTTTGCCTCTAGCGGGACGCGTGGGATCAGTGGCGGCTCTTCTACCACAACTCTGATCAAAACGGGCGCTGGTACGCTCACCATCAACAACAACTCCCAGTCCCTGACCGGCAACTGGCGGATCGATCAGGGGACACTTTCGAATTCCTTCGCGAACGCTAATTCATTGGGCACGGGCAACGTGACGCTAAACGGCGGCACGTTTCTAATGAGTTCCTCACTGTCGAGAACTGCCGATCGGATTTTCACCTTCAACAATGTCGCGGGCAACGTCATGGACGTGGCCACGAGCGGCATATTCGTCTTTGACGTGGCGAATCGACTTACAGGCGCAGGTGGGTTCTCGAAGACTGGCAATGGCACACTCCAGATCGCTGCCGGGCAAAATTATGCCGGCACTACCCAAATCACTGGTGGCGTGATCTCGATAACAGGCGCGGGCAGCATCGCCAACGGAGCGTCCGGTTCCCGTGTGAATATATCGTCTGGTGCGCAACTCGACATCAGTGGCAGCACGTCGGGAGCGAGTGTCTCAATTATTTCGGAAACCGGCGGGACCAACGGGGGTGCAGTGAAGCTTGGGGCGCGAACCCTCACGATGAACGGAGGAGCGGCGAGCACGACTTACCAGTTCGACAACCTCGGCATTGCTGGCGACACGGGCGGGTTCACTTTGAATGGTGCGAACGCCAGCACGACGCTGCGACTTTACGGGGCCTCTGCGTATACGGGCGCGACAAGCATTCAGCAGGGCACCTTGGTCCTGGCAGGCACAGGAGCGTCCTCCGGTTATACTCTCTCGGGCGGCGGCCTGACGACCGAAGGAGCGAATCGTCTTACCAGCGCCAGCAACATTACTGTGTCGAATAGCGGCAGTACCTTTACAGTTGGCGGGGCTACGGAAACGGTCGGGGCACTCGCGGGCAGCGCAGGCACGATTGCGATTGGTGCAAACACTCTGACCACCTCTAGCGCCAGCTCGACGACATATAGCGGTGTCTTCACCGGTATCGCGGCTGGCCGGCTTGAGAAAGGCGGAACTGGCACGCTGACCCTCGGCGGAAGCGGAAGCGCGTTCCTCGGGCAGCTTAAGTTGGCAGAGGGCACAGTCGTTGTGAACAGCGCTTCAGCTTTGGGCAATAACACCTCGACTTCGACGCGCGCGATCGACCTAGGCCTTAACGCTGCGAACACCTCTCAAGCAAACAACGTTTCGCTGCTCGCGAGCAACGGCGTCACGTTCAGCCAGTCCATCTACGTTGCGCCGAACACGTCCAACGCCACGCGCACCATCGGCTTGAATGGCGGCGCCGGCTCTGCCACATTTAGCAACGAAATTTTTCTTGCTGGCAACGCGACGCTCGATGCCACCGGCGGCGCGACGACCGTCAGTGGCAGGTTGACTGGCGCTGGCGGCATTATTGCCAATGCCGGAAACATCTCCTTGAATGCGGCAAACAATTATACGGGATCTACCGCAGTCAATGCCGGAACTCTCACCATCAAAAACAATAGTGCTTTGGGAACGACGGCAGGTGGCACCAGCGTCGCTGGCGGCGCGACTCTGAAGCTTGATGGCACGGGCAGCTCGCTTTCAGTGGGCGCGGAGGCTCTCACCCTTAACGGGAGCGGCGTCGCCAACGGTGGCGCCCTGGCAAACGTCGGCACGAACTCCTACGCTGGCGCCATCACTTTGGGCAGCAACGCGTCGATCCACGCCGGCGGAGGAACGCTGAATCTCACGGGCGGAATTACGAAAGATGCCAAAATTCTTACCCTTACCGGTGGCGGTACGATCACCCTCAGCACCTTCGGAATTTCCGGCGCGTCAGCCGGTTCCGACCTGATCGTGGATGGCGTTACTTTCAATGCCAACGTCGCCAACGACTACAACGGTCCGACGTCGATCATCAACGGCGGTGTCTTCAACGCGAACGTCGCCGATGCCCTCCCCCCCGCGAACGGCCGCTCGGCTGTCAGCATGGATGCGACCGGCTCCGGCAGTTCGCAGCTAAACCTGGGTGCAAATCAATCCATTGCCTCGCTGCTCGGACTCAGTTCTTCGCTGATCAATTTGAACGCGTTTACTCTCACGTTCGGCACCGGGGCAGGTACCTTCCGATTTCGCCGGTGTCATTTCTGGCAGTGGTAAACTCGTGAAGGATGGTGCCAGCACCCAGTCGCTCTCCGGAAACAACAACTTCAGCGGGGGCACTGATCTTGCCGGAGGAACGCTGGCCATTAACAGCGCCTCTTCGCTCGGAGCCGTGGGCGGTGCTCTCGCTTTCACCGGGACCAGCACTCTCCGGACGGATGCAAGCTTCAGCTCCGCTCGTAATTATTCGATCAATTCCGGCGTCACAGGGACCATTGACACCAACAACAACACCTTCACGCAAACCGGCGTCATTTCGGGCGATGGCAACCTGAGCAAGTCTGGTGCGGGATCGCTGATCGTGACCGGCACCAACACCTACCTTGGTGCAACCACCATCAACAGCGGGATCCTTCAGGTCGGAAATAACGGCACAACGGGAACGCTCGGTGCCGGGCAGGTGAACATTGGCGATGCCGCCACGTTGCGTTTTGACCGCTCCGATCCGTTTTCGGTCAGCAACAGCATCAATCTCGCGGGCGTTGGCGGTCAGCAGGGCTTTGTTAATGTCTTCAGGAGCGGGCAGCAGGTAACGCTTACCGGGGCGATCACCAGCGCCGGCGCCGGTCTGACCAAATCGGGACTGGGCAAGCTCGTGGTCGATAATGCCTCGAACAGCTTTACGTCAGATGTCCGTATTCAGAGCGGGATCCTGGAGACCGCAACTCTCTCATTCGGCGGTTCCAACAGTTCCCTCGGGAAAGGCAGCATCTTTATTGGCGACGACGGAAGTGCCGGCACATTGCGTTACACCGGCACAACGGCCAACACAGACCGGCTGCAATTCAACGCCCTTCAGGCGACCGGCACAAACAACATCATCGACGTGGTTTTCTTCCGGGACCACCCTCACGGTCACCTCAAATATGACCGAAGACGCTGCGGGCAATGGCCTAGCTAAGGAGGGCGCGGGCGCGCTTAGTCTGACTGGAGCCAACAACTATAGCGGCGCTACTTCGGTTAACGCTGGCTCGCTGTTCGCGAATAATTCGTCGGGTTCGGCTACGGGCACCGGAAACGTGACCGTGAACAATTCCGGCACAACCCTGGGCGGCACTGGCGTGATCACGGGCACCGTGAACGTTGGGGCAGGCGCCAACCTCGTCGTCGGTAGCACGGCAGCCGCAGGAACAACCGAAACCCTTCACATCGGTTCCCTCACCCTGGCTTCCACTTCTAACTTTACCGTCGACCTGATGGGCACGGCGGTTGGCTCAAGTTACGACCAACTCCTCGTCATGGGTGCGGTCAATCTTGGAGGAGCAAACCTGATCGTGAACGCAGGGGCTGGACTTAACCTTCTGGATAAGTTCTTTATCGTTTCGAATGACGGTGTCGACGCCATCAACGGAATTTTTAGCCAGAATGCGACGGTTAGCTCCGGGAACTACCTTTTTGCCATTAATTATCTCGATAATTTCGGTGGGGTCGGTCCCGGAAACGATATCTCGTTAACCGTGACCGCCGTCCCCGAGCCCGGCACGTGGATCGGCGGCTCGCTCGCGTTCCTCGCGATCGGCTACACCCAGCGCCGCCGGTTCCTGAAGCGCCGCGCTTCTTAGCCGTAGGGAGCACGGCTTTGTAAGCCGTCCATTAGCCGGGTTACGAACCCGGCCTCCTAACCGAATAAGTGAACGCGCGCACCTGCGCGCTACTTTCTCCTTTCGACTTTCGACTTTCGACCTTCTACTTTCTCCAAATGTCCCGTTCCCAGTTCACCATTCTCCTGATCATCGCCCTCGCCTGCCTCGGGCTGGCCGCCGCGGGGATTGTCGTCGCGCACGGGAACCAGGCGCTCCAGGCCGAGCTCCAGGCGCAACAGGCTGAGATCAACAAGGGCACGACCAGCCAGAGGGTGGGTTTGAACCTGGTGCGCGCCATGGCGGTGTCAGCACGGAAGAATGACAACCTCAAGAGCCTGCTCGACCGACACGGCTACAAGCTGAGAGAGGACGAGCCTGCGGAGACGTCGGCGGACGAACCGGAGCCGGCCGCGTCCCCCTCGCCCACTCCAACTCCTTCCCCGACGACAACGCCGCGCCGCCGCTAGAAACATCATGGAAGATCGCGACACACCCCACCACGACCCGGCCCCGGCGCCCGCGGCGGTCCGCCGGCCGCTGAACGCCTTTTGGCCGGTCTTGATCCTGTCGCTCAGCATCCTGGCCATGTTCGGCTGGATCGTTTGGACCGGGGTGCAATCGCGACAAAAAGCTCTCGAGGTGCGCGAGCAGCAGGAGAAATCAGTCGAACGCGCCAGGGAGATGCAGCGCGCGCTCGAACGTTTGGCGCGCGACCTGGTGGAGCTTGGAAAGACCGATCCCGACGCGCAGGCGCTCGTGACCCAGTTCCGTATCAATGTGGTGGCGCCGTCCGGAGCCGCTCAAGCCCCGTTTTCGAGTGCCACCGACACCCCGGCTGGAGCGGGCCCTTAATGGAGAACGGATTTGTAATCCGTTGAGCCAGGTTACAAACACCGGCCACCGAAGACTCAGCAGCGAGAGTATCCCAATACAGGTGATCAGTGATCAGCCGCTCCGCTCCCCCAACTCCCATCTTCAAGCTTCCGCGGCCGAGCCGCCACGCTCCCGTCCCGCTCCATGCTCTAGCCACCGCATCTTCTAGCCTCCCCGCTGTCTCGCCGCTGCTTCATTCCGCAGTCCGAGATGGGCAATCTTCTCCACCGAACGGATAACCGAAACCCGCGCGTCAGCGCGCTCCCGCCCGCTTTCAGCTTTTCAGCTTGTCACCTGCCCGCAGCGCTCGCGCAGCGATTGCGGGCGTGGGCGTCCCCGCTCCAAGCCCCGCTCCCCCTCGCCTTCCAATTTCCATAGTCGTTGGACGTCTGGTCGACCACCAGCGGTAGGGGTGAAGTTGTTCACCGCTCTTCACAGGCCGCAACATGTCGGCATTTTCTTTGCGGAGACCCTCTTTTCTTGTTGACGAGTGGGAGGCGACTTTGGTCTTATCCGCCGTTCTCATTCGCGTTCTCCCCCGGCCAGCGCCTTAACCCCTCCCCCAAATCTGAAAACCCGCGTTTCCATCGCCCTGGCCGGATTGCGCCCTAACGCCGGGCCGACCGGTCCAAAAACCTCGCGCCGTTACAGTTTCTACAACGCCAACTCGATCGGGTGCGCCAGCAATCAGACCCCTTTTCGAGGAGGCGGTCGTGACGAATCCACGAGCCGTTCGTTCGACATGCTAACTGCGCAGTCCTTTCTCATGAGAAGCTTTCCTGCCCTTGCTCTGCACTCTTGCGGTCTGCGCTCTCTCGCGCGGCTGTGTGATCGCTTCCCATTTTTCGGTGCGGTGAACTCGGCTGACATCCAATCGGAGGTTTCCGGCAAATGACTTTCCAGCCTCTTTCTTTCCTCAGCCGCGTGCAGCAACAGCCTTTGACGCGGCTTCGCGCGGCAGCCTCCTCCCTCGCTAAAACCTTCGGCGCCTCGCTTCCGCGCCGCATTTCCGCCTTTCACTCCCTCTTCTGTTTGATGATGGTCGCTTCCTCGTTCTTTGCAGTGGCGAGCACAACTTTAGGAGCAACCTACAATTTATGCACCTCTACTGCTGACCTGACCGCTGGTTCCAAATATATTGTTGTTTCAACAGGGACCAACGGATCCGGCGTTGCGCTGAGCTATCAAGCTGCGAGTAACAGACCTCAGTCCGCCTCGGTTACTGTAGCCTCAAGTGCGATTTCAACGACGGCGGCATCCGTCTCATCGGATACAACCTCAGCGTACGAGATCACTCTCGGCGGGAGCACCGGGGCGTGGACCCTTTATGATGCAGTTAACGCTGGATATCTGTATGCCGCTAGCTCATCTAATAATCACCTTAAGAATCAATCGACCTCAACGACTTGGACAATAACTTTTTCTTCAAATGCTGCAATCATGACCAGTGCGGCGCAGGCGACTCGTAACGTATTACAATACAATTCCACCAGTTCTTTATTCTCGTGCTATACCTCGGGTCAGTCTTCCGTTTACCTGTATAAGTTGGCAGCCGGCCCCTCTGCCCCGGTCGTCACGACCGGCACCGCCGGCACCTTCACCACCACTTCCGCAGCAATTACCGGCAACAATGTGACTTCAGATGGTGGCTCCGCTGTGACTGAGCGCGGCATCGTCTATAACACCAGCGCAACACCGACTACAGCGAACTCGAAGGTCACGGTCGCAGGTACGACCGGCAGTTACGACGCAAACATGACCGGTCTGACGGCTGGCACCACTTATTTTGTAAGGGCCTACGCGATCAACGCCATCGGCACGAGTTACGGTTCCGAAATCAGCTTCCCCACTTTGCCCTCAGCGCCGGTGGCGAGCGCGGCAACGGCCATCACCTCCAATAGTTTCAGCGCGAACTGGGCGGCCGCGACCGGAGCGACCAAATATCGCCTGGATGTATCGACTGATAACGCATTCGGCAGTTTCGTTTCCGGCTTTAGCAGCTTGGATGTCGGAAACGTAACGACGAAGTCGGTTACGGGCTTGGCGGTCGGAACAACTTATTATTACAGAGTCAGAGCAGAAAACGGCTCAGGCCAGAGCGCAAACTCCGGCACGATCACGACCGCCACCACCACGCCGACCATCGTCATCACCGGCTCCTTCACCCCGTTTACCACAACCTTTGGCACAGCCAGCGCAGCGCAATCAATCAGCGTTTCAGGGTCCAACCTTCTGGCCAACATCACGGTCACCGCCCCCACCAACTACGAGGTATCGCAAACGGCTGGCGGAGCCTCTGGTTATGCGGCTTCACAGGTATTAACGCAAAGCGGCGGGACAGTTCCCAGCACTACCGTCTATGTGCGGATCGCTGCTTCCGCGCCGGTTGGATCTCCGGCCGGCAATGTCTCCGCCTCGAGTACGAGCGCGACTACCCAAAATGCGGCGGTGAGCGGAACGGTGTCGGCCGCGGCGCCGACCGTGACGACGACCTCTCCCGCAACGAACATCTCTACAACTTCAGTGACGTTGGGTGGCAATATTACCAACACGGGCGGCTCGAATGCGACAGTGCGCGGCTTCGAATACAGCACGACCAACGGGTTCGCCAATGGAAGTGGAACACCGGTTTCTGAAAGTGGCAGTTTCTCAACGGGTGCCTATACCCTGCCTGTGACCGGCCTCACCCCTGGAACGATCTATTACTTTAAAGCCTTCGCCACGAATCCCGGTGGAACCAGCTACGGAGCGCAAGTCTCCTTCACGACAGTGCAGGCATACTCGGGTTCTTATAGCGTAGGAACAGGCGCACCGCTCTACACCACTCTGAAATCGTTCTTCGACGCGGTGAATGCCGGTGTAGTGACAGGGAACATCACCGTAAACATTGTCGGCGATTGCGCCGAATCAGCTGCTGCCGTCCTGAACCAATGGACGGAATCACCCGCGAGTTCGAATTTCACCATGTTGATCCAGCCCTCGGGCGGAGCGGCCAGGACGATTTCCGGAAGCATCTCGGGAAATCCATTGGTCAATTTCAACGGCGCGGACAACGTCACCATCAATGGCTTAAATTCGGGTGGGAATTCGCTCACGATTTCCAACACTGATTCGGGCGCGACCTCCGGCACTTCTACGATCAAATTCATCGGTGGTGCAACCAACAACACCATCACCAACGCGAGCGTGCTCGGATCGAGCAGCATGGCCGTGGGGACGAATGGCGGCAACATCTGGTTCAGCACTGATGCCGTTACTTCCGGCGGCAACGACAATAACACCGTCTCCAACTGTAATATAGGTCCAGCGGGCGCCAATCTACCTACGAAGGGAATCTTCGGAAGCGGGTCCACCGGCACAACCGCGATTGGCAACAGTGGCATCGCCATTAACAATAATAACATCTTTGACTTCTTCGGCGCGGCGACGACAAGCGCCGGTGTTTACACGAGCGGCGGCTGCAACACCTGGACAATTACCAATAATCGCTTCTATCAAACCGGGACGCGCACTTGGACAACCGGCGCGAACCATTTTCCGATCGACATCAACAATACCTCCGCCACATCCGGAGCCCAAGGTTTCACGATTACCGGCAACACAATCGGCTACGCCTCGAACACACAAACTGGCGCTTACACTCTGACTGGTTCAACGGGCAAATTTGTTGGCATTCACTTTAACGGAATTACAGGCGGGACGAGCAGTGACATTTCGAGTAATACGATCGCATCGGTCAGTCTGAGCGGGGTTACGTCCTCCGGCACCAGCACCAGTAGCCCTTTCATCGGCATATACATTGAAACCGGTGTCACCGCCACGAACAGCAACGTCCTGGGCAGTCAAGCGGTGACTGGCTCTCTGACGTTCTCCACTACCACAACGACTGCCACAGATGTTCACGGCATCTACAATTTCAGCTCAGACGTGTGGACGTCCAGCAGCAATAACATCGGCGGCATTTCTGTAACCAATGCAGGAGCCTCTGGAACGTTTACCGTGTATGGCCTGAGAGCCAATACCCTGACCAGCGTGGCCTGGACCGCCGCCTCGAACCTCGTTGGCGGAACCGTTGCCGACTCGATTCAATTGAATGCGACAGGCGCGGCCTCGCAGGTCATAGGCATTCACACGAGCAACGCACCCTCCACCCTGACCTCCAACACCGTGAGGAATCTCTCGTCGAACATCGGCACCGGAACGACTACGGGCGCCTCTGTGATCGGGATGAATTTAACGACCACTTCATCCAACCACACTCTTTCCCAGAATACGATTCATAGCCTCGCCAATACGAGTGCTGCGACAGCGACCACGGTGACGGGAATCCAATACACCGCGTCAACGGGCCCCAACCTAATCAACAGGAACTTCATCCATTCTTTATCGGCCGCCAGCACTACGGGGACATTGAATGGAATTCAAGTAAGCGGCGGCACCTCCACTTACCGGAATAACATGATCCGCCTGGGAGCGACCACCTCTACCGCGCTCACCATTAACGGAATTAACGACGCTGCCGGAACCAATAATTTCTATTTTAACAGCGTCTACGTCGGCGGCAGCGGAGTCGGCACGACGGCCAGCAACACATTTGCATTTCGTAGCCTTGTGACAACCAACACCCGCGCGTTCGTTGACAACATTTTCATGAATGCGCGCTCCAATGCGACCACCGGGGGCAAACATTATGCCGTGCAGGTCGGGGGCACCACTTCGAATCCAGCGGGCCTGACCATCAATTACAACGTTTATTTCGTCTCCGGAACCGGCGGCGTTTTCGGTCAATTTAACGGCGCGGATGTCGCTACCCTCACGGCTTGGCGCACAGCAGTCGGCCAGGACCTTAACAGCATCAGCGGAGACCCTCAGTTTATCAATCCAACCGGCAACGCTACCACCGTTGATTTACATATCAGCCCAAGCGTCGCTACGCCGGTAGAAAGCGCGGGAAGCCCGATCGCCGGCATCACGATCGACTTTGATGGTGATACCCGAAATGCGACCACGCCGGATATAGGCGCGGATGAGGGGACCTTCATTTCGTCTGTTACGGCTGCAATCAACGTGTCGCCGAGTAGTCTCTCCGGATTTTCTACGAACTTTGGCACGCCGTCGGCCGCGCAATCGTTTGACGTATCAGGCACCGACTTAACAGGCGACATTTCGATCGCGGCGCCGGCGGGATACGAGGTGTCGAAAACCTCCAGCACATCTGGATTTTCCGCCTCTCAATCCTTGACTCCTTCGAGCGGCACGGTGCCGACGACGGCTATCTTCGTGCGACTGACAAACGCCGCTCCGGTGGGTTCTGTTGCGGGCAACGTTATTGTGAGCAGCCCCAGCGCAGCCACCCAGAATGTGGCGGTGAGCGGCAACGTGACAGCCAATGCGCCAGCCGTGACAACCGGCACGGCAACATTGATTACCACGACAGGAGCCACCCTGGGCGGCAACATCACGGCAACCGGGGGTTCGAATGCGACCGAACGAGGCGTTTACTACAGCACAACGAGCGGCTTCGCTAATGGAACCGGAACCAAGGTTTCTACGACCGGTAGCTACACCACTGGCGCTTACACCGTGGCCGCGAGCGGCCTGAGTGACAGCACGACTTACTACTTCAAAGCCTTCGCCACGGGTCCAGGGGGGACGAGCTACGGCTCGGAGGGCACGTTTAGTACCCTTGAAGCCCGAGCCGGCGGCACATGTCACCAGCTTTACGACTGGAACAATCACCACCACGAACATCCCGGTGCAATGGACGGGCACAACGGCTGACGGGTACCTGTTAAGGGTAAGTTCCACGACTCCAGCTGATCCAGTGGATGGAACAGCCGTGTCGGATAAGGCGGCGATTACCAGTGGGACCGGCAATATCAATCTTCCCGCCGGGACTACCTCGTACTCCGGCTTCACCGGGTTTCTCGCTGGAACGACTTACACGTTCAAGATCTACCCCTACAACAACAGCGGAACGGCCATTGACTATAAGACAACGGGTGCGCCGAGCGTTTCTGCCATACTTGTCCCGGCTGCGCCGGCCACGCCGACATTCACCGCAGTAACCTCGACCGGCTTCACGGTGAATTGGGGCGCGGTCAATGGCGCAGCGAGCTACCGACTGGATGTTGCTACCGACAACACCTTCACGAGCTTCGTTGCGGGTTATAGTGATCTGACCGTGTCTGGAACGAGTCAAGCCGTGACGGGTCTCGGCGCGAATACTCCCTACTACGCACGCGTCCGGGCCGTTAATGCCAGCGGCACAAGCGCTAATTCGAGCGCGGGAACCCTGACAACTGCCCAGCTGTCGGCTCCGGTAACCCTGCCAGCCTCAGCCATCACCACGACCGGATTTACGGCCAATTGGAATCCCGTTACGGGCGCGACGGGTTACGAAGTGGATGTATCGGAGCCTGGTCCCGTGCTGGCTGAGGACTTTACCGACGGTGATTTCACTGCTGCTCCGGTTTGGTCAGGGGACACGGCGAGTTTCGCGATTCTCTCTGCAGCTACCTTGCCGAGTGGATCTGCGGCGACTGATGGAAATTATCTGGGAAGCAATGGGAGTGTAGGGAGTGCCATTCTTACGACTCCAAGCACCGAGACCTCAGAGTGGAGGTTTTCATGGGGATCGCCCAGCTTCAGTCCATCTGGCGCGAATCATTTCGGCGTTATCCTAATGTCCACTGCCGCAGTGACGGGAGACATCGCTACTGCATCATTTAACGGCTATTATCTACGACTTGGGGCCAACGGGAGCGCCGATACTGTAGAACTGTGGAGAAGCACGGCGACCACTAAAACGAAAGTGGGAGATTTTCCCAGCGCGCCGGGGCTCGACACCGCCGCGTTGCAAGATGGTCTCGACGTGCGCGTTACTCGTAACGCGGCCGGCGTATTTCAGCTGTTTTATGCCACGGGCTTCCAGTACGGAGCCACCCCAACTACGTCCGCTGGGACTCTGACGGACGCCACCTACTCCTCCAGTGCATACTTCGGCGTCTACACTTCGTTTGGCAATCCTTCGGCAACGCGCCGCGTCTATATCGATAATATCGTATTCGCTACTCCGAGCCAGGTGTTTTTGACCGGCGGCACCACCGCGGGAACCAGCTTGAGCTTCTCCGGGCTGTCAGCAGGAACTGCTTATTCCTACGTTGTCCGGGCGACGAGCGCGAACAGCACCAGTCCAAATTCCGACACCCGCTCTGTCGCTACTACAGCGACACCAACCATCGAGATCAGCGGGACGCTAACCGCCTTCACCACCACTTATGGAGCCGCCTCCTCTGCCCAAACACTGAACGTCTCCGGCTCAAATCTAACCACTGACATCACGGCAACGGCTCCCGCCGGATACGAGGTCTCCAATGGCGGGCCTTACGGTCTGACCACAACCTTCTCTCAAAGCGGTGGCTCAGCCACCGGCACCCTGAGCACACGTCTCGCGGCCCTGACCAAGCCGTCGGATTCGCTCGGAACAAATCTGGCCGTCGCCAGCAGTGGCGCGTCCACGCAGAACGTCACTGTCTCAGGCACGGTGAACAAGGCCACGCCCACTGTGACCGTCGACGCACCGTTCACCTTTACCTACAACAACACCGCCCAAGGGCCGAACAGCGCCACGGTTACCGGTGTTTCCGGCGGGGTGGCCCCGTCTGGCACCTTGAGCTTCAGCTATGCCGGCAGCGGGATGACCACCTACATGGCCAGCGCCACAAGGCCGACCGACGCCGGCTCGTATGACGCCACCGCCAGCATCACAAGTGACGCGAATTACCTGGCGGCCTCCTCCGCAGCCACCGCCTTCTCCATTGCCAAGGCCGACCAGACCATTTCGTTCACCCTGCAATCGAGCGTGGCGAAATCCGCCGGCTCACTCGGGTTGAGCGCCTCCGCCACGTCCGGATTGCCGGTCTCGTTCGCCTCAGGCACACCGAGCGTCGCAGGAGTCACAGGCTCGACGCTCAATCTCCTCCAGGCCGGCACGACCATTGTCACCGCCAGCCAGGCCGGCGGCACCAATTACAACGCCGCTCCCAACGTCGACCGGACCCTCCATGTCACCGGGCCCATCGCGGCCAACGACATCAACATCACCCGGCCGGCCAATAGTTCGGACTTCAAAATCCCGATCAGCGATCTCCTGGAGAACGACCAACGCGTTGACGCCAACGGGAATCTCCTGCCCACCGGCATCAGCCTGAGCTCGGTGACTGCCGGTATGGACAACTTTGTCGAGATTGCTGGCTCCTATGTCTACTTCGAGCCGGTCGATCCGGCCGCCTCGCCGCTCTCCTTCACTTACACCATCACCGACGGCAGCTCGGAGGACACGGCCACCGTCACGGTCACGACCGCCGCCGCCGAGAACTTCACGCTCAACATCGTGAGCGCCGGCGCCCTCTCCTACGACTCCATGGCCGACGAAACGACCGTGACCGTCCAGCTCATTGGCGTCCCGAATCAGACCTACACCATCGAATATTCCAATAACATGATGTCCTGGACAAACCTGGGGTCGACCGCCACCGGCTCGACCGGGTCGTTCCAGGTGACCGTTATCGCTCCCGGCAACCAGAACTCCTTCTTCTTCCGGGCACGCAAATGAAGATCAAAGCGCTCCCCTTCGTGAAACCGCTCCTGCTTGCGGGAACAGCGATGCTCTTCGCCCTGACCGCCCGCGCGGAACTGGTGGTGGACTACAACTTCACGGTCAATGCCAATATCCCGGATGGGGTCGGCCAATATTCAAATACCCGGACACTGGGCGGTTTTTCGAGCTACTCGGATGTGAATGCTCGCATCAACCTGACCAGCGCGCCCGGGAGCACGATGTGGCTCGGTGATCTATATTCGACGCTGACCCTCGGCACCGCCGCTGAAAACGAGCGCGTGGCGGTCCTTCTCAACCGCCCAGGCCGCAGCAACGCCGCGGGGAAAGGCGCCGGCAGCAGCCTCAGTTCTCTCAATATCACCCTCGACGACGCCGCCACCTACAACGTCTTCCATGCCACCGACCACCCGACGGAGCTCTTCCTCGAATCTGATGGACGACTTGGAATCAGCCCGACCGGTCCCCGCGTCGCCTTTAATGAAGCCGACCGCAACGCCACCCTCACCGCCTTGAACGGCTCCGCTCTCTCCAGCAACACCTTCACCATTCTTATGGCCGACGTTTCCCAGGGCGGACAGGCGAACCTGGCCGCCTGGGGACTTACCATTACCGGCACCGCTGCGGGGAGCGGTACCCTGAGCGCCGACGGCGGCACCATGGTCATCCGCGACACCAGCAGCGGCGACAACAACACCCTGGGTGCGCAGGTTGTGACCACGCAAGCCGGTGGTGGCCCGCTCGTGGTGAACATTGCCGGCAGCATGACTTTTGCGGGCGGGGTCAGCGGCAGCAGCGGCTTGACCAAACAAGGAGCGGGCACCCTGATTTTGGGCGCGGGCAATACGTATGCGGGTCCGACCACCATCACTTCCGGTATCGTCGAGGTGTCGAGCCTGACGAACGGCGGCGTCGCCAGCAGCATTGGCAACTCCAGCAACGCCGTGAGCAATCTCGTCCTTGGCGGCGGCGGCGCCTCCACCACCGCGCAGCTGACCTACACCGGCTCGGGCGACAGCACGGACCGTCTCTTCACCCTCGGTGCAAGCGATGCGAACATCCTCAACGCTTCCGGCACCGGCGCCCTTGCCTTCGGGAACTCCGGGGCGCTCGCCTTTCTCGGCTCTGGCAATCGCTCTCTCACCCTTGGCGGGACAAACACCGGCGAGAATATCCTGGCCCTTCTCCTCGGGGATCCATCCGGTGGCACCTTTTCCCTTCTCAAAACGGATGCGGGCACCTGGAATGTGACAAACCAGAGCAACACCTATTCGGGCTCCACCTCACTGGGAAATGGCACTCTTGGGTTTGCTGACGGCGCCCTCGGTTCGGGCCCCCTCGTTTTTACGAACCCGGTCGGGACCGCTTCTCTGCGCTGGAACACCGGCAACGTGCAGGACCTTTCCAGCCGCATCACGATCAACGATGGCGTAACCGCCCGGTTTAACACCAACGGCAACAACCTCACCTTCGCCAGCACCCTCGGCACCCAGGCGGGCCAGACCGGCGCCATCGTGAAATCGGGACTCGGCACCCTGACTCTTTCCGCCCCCAACGTCTACAGCGGCGGCACCACCGTGAACGGCGGCACCCTGCTGGTGAACAACACGACCGGCTCGGGCACGGGCACGGGCGCGGTCACGGTGAACAATGCCGGCTCGACCTTCGGCGGCACCGGCATCATCTCCGGGTCCGTCACGGTCAACGCGGGCGCAAACCTCGCACCGGGCGCCAGCACCGGGATTCTGCAGACCGGCGCCCTGACGCTGGAGTCGAACTCCAACTTTGTCCTCGACCTGAATAGCCTCGTCGCCGGCACCGGCTACGACCAGCTCCGTGTCACCGGCGCGGTCAGCCTCGGCGGCAGCAACATTCTCGTAAACGCTGGTCCCGGCCTTTCCCTGGGCGACACCTTCTTTGTTCTTCTGAACGACAGTAGCGACGCCATCAGCGGGCAGTTCGCCCAAGTGTCGCTGGTTTCATCCGAAGGCTATATTTTTGCCGTTGATTACTTCGCCAACGGCGACAGCGGCATGCTCGGGAATGACATTTCCTTGACGGTGACCGCCGTTCCCGAGCCGGGCACAGTCCTGGCGGGGCTCCTTCTCCTCGGCGCCGTCGGCTGGTCACAGCGTCGCCGATTCCTGCCAGCGAAGTCGTAGAGGGCGATTTGCTGCAGCGTCCGCCCTCCCCGGCGGGTTCCCCCTCCTGGGATGTGATCGGTGATCCGTAATCGGTGACCAGGCTAGCCCGCTCCCTTTCAGCTTCCATCTCCTGCCCGCAGCCGACGCATGCTAACGGGCTTGGGAGTAAGCTTAGCGATCATCGTAAGCGGCTTACGATCGACCCTCCCTCTCAGCCCTCAGCTCCCTAGCTCTTCCTGCTCCTTGCTTCCCACTCCGTCCCAGTGCTCCCGCTCCTCCCAATAAAACCTCTTGCTTATCCCCGAAACCGGGCGAGACTCTGGGCACTTGGATTAGTTCTGTCTTCTTCGTAGTGCGGTAGATCGTCAGGTGAGTCTCTCATTGGTGATTTTGAAACCCGATTCCCGGGAACGGCTTGTAGCTCGCAGTCTTGCTCCAGAAATCACACAACATGAAACTATACGTAGGAAATCTCTCCTTTGAGACCACTGAAAACGATCTGCGCGACCTCTTCGCGCCCCACGGCACCGTCACCGACGTCGCCATCCTGAATGACCGCGAAACCGGCCGCTCCCGCGGCTTCGGCTTCGTCACGTTCTCCGACGCCACCGGCGGCAACGCTGCCATCGCGGCGCTCCACGGCAAAGACTTCGGCGGTCGCGACCTGACCGTGAACGAGGCGCGTGCCCGCGAGGAACGCCCCCGTCAGTTTGCCGGCAACCGCCGGTAATCGACGCACATCGTAATTTGCGAACAGGCGCTTCCGCGAGGGAGCGTCTGTTTTGCTTTCTGGGTGCTGAGGTGGGTCACGCGGGGGCGTGGATGCGTGCGCTCCTGGGGGAGCGCCGTGAGGATGGAGGATTGAGAATGGAGGATAGTCGGGAGATCGCCCCGGGTCCGTGCCCCCTTGTCAGCTCACTCTTTCCCCAACTTCCAGCTCTCCAACTCCGAGCCGCCAGGCTCTCCGCTCCGCGCCCCAAGCTCCCCGCTTTGCGATCATCGTAAGCGGCTTACGATCGACCCCCTTCCCCTCGGATCAGTGATCCGTAATCTGTGAACAGCCCCCCGCCCCCAGCTCCGTGCCCTCTCCCTTTCAGCTTTCAGCTTCAGCTGTCAGCATTTTCTTCCAGCTCCAAGCTCCCGCTCCATGCCCCGCCCATCTTCCATCTTCCAGCTTCCAGCTCCGAGCCGCCAGGCTCCTACCGTTCGTCTTCGAAACGCAGGTGTTTCACGGTGAGCCCGTGGTTGATCAGTTCGGTCAGGGAATCGATCCCGATCCGGAGATGGAGATCGAGGTATTTGGTCGTGACCACGTCGTCGCTCGCCGCAGTTTTCACCCCTTCGGGCACCATTGGTTGGTCCGAGACCAAAAGGAGCGCGCCGGTCGGGATCTTGTTATGAAAACCGGTGATGAAAATCGTCGCTGTCTCCATGTCGATGCCCATGCACCGAATCCGCGAGAGATACTTCTTGAAGTTGTCGTCGTGTTCCCAGACCCGCCGGTTGGTCGTGTAGACCGTGCCGGTCCAGTAATCGCGGCCATGGTTCCGGATGGTGGTTGAGATCGCTTTCTGGAGCGAAAACGCGGGCAGCGCCGGCACTTCCGGCGGGAAATAGTCGGTCGAGGTTCCCTCGCCCCGGATGGCGGCGATCGGCAGGATCAGGTCGCCCAGCTTGTTCTTTTTCTTTAAGCCGCCGCATTTGCCGAGAAACAGGACCGCCTTCGGCTTGATCGCCCCGAGCAGATCCATCACGGTCGCGGCGCTGGCGCTGCCCATCCCGAAGTTCAGGATGGAAATGCCGTGCGCGGTCGCGTTCGGCATCGGCCGATCGAGTCCCCGCACCTCGACGTTCGCCACTTCGGCGAAGCGCTTCACGTAATCGGTAAAATTGACCAGGAGAACATACTTCGAGAAATCCTTCAGCGGCGTCCCCGTGTAGCGCGGGAGCCAGTTGGCGACGATATCGGGTTTGGTCTTCATGGAGTCCGCCAGCGCGGATTGGCTCCATGGTTAGCCGGTCCTGCAAGAAAGGGGAAGCGCGGAGCGCTGCGAGGGGGGTATTTGGACAGGATGGAGGATGGCAGAGCGTGAATGGTGAGTGGTGAATTGTGAATGGTAGGGAGGCGGCGGATTGCGGATCACGGTTCACAGATCACCTGACGGAAAAAGCTGAAACGCTGACAACTGAAAAGCTGACAGGGACGGGCGGCGGGCGTGGAAGGCTTCCCCTAATCCTGTTCATCCTGTAAATCCTGTCTGTCTGCAGCCTGGCCGATCTCAGGCTCGACGGAGTCTCGCCCTACCGGGGGAGGGCGGCGGCGTGAAGGGATGGTGAATTGAGAATGGCGGGGGGCGGCGGGGAATGCGGACCACGGTTCACAGATCACCGATCTCTGATCACCGACCCCAAGAGCAAAAGCAGGATCAAGAGCAAGAGCAGATGACGCCATCCCGACGCCCCATCGCGCCATCCGAAATCGCCCTCCCGATAACCGATAACCGCCGTCCCGCCGCCCCTCACAAACTCCCCTTGCCGCTGGGACGGCGGTCCCTACAGTTTGCCCCCTATGGCTTTCAAGGACCTGACCCCGCCCAAGGGCGATAAAATCTCGATCTCACAAGGGAAATTGACCGTGCCGGATCAGCCGGTGATTCCGTTCATCCGGGGCGACGGGACCGGGCCGGACATCTGGGCGGCGAGCGAGCGCGTCTTTGACGCCGCGGTTGAGAAAGCCTACGGCGGCAAAAAGAAGATTTCCTGGTTCGAGGTTTTTGCCGGCCAGGCGGCCAAGGACAAGTTCGATAACTGGCTCCCGGACGACACCGTGACCGGTTTTCGCGAATACCTGGTTGGGATCAAGGGGCCCCTCACCACCCCGGTCGGCGGCGGCATCCGTTCGCTGAACGTGGCGCTCCGCCAGATGCTCGACCTCTACGTCTGCCTGCGGCCGGTGCAGTATTTCAAGGGGGTCCCCTCGCCCGTCAAACATCCCGAGAAGGTGGACATGGTCATCTTCCGCGAGAACACGGAAGACATCTACGCCGGGATCGAATACGCCGCCGGCACGCCGGAGGCGAAGAAGGTGCTCGATTTTCTCCAGAAAGAGTTTCCGAAACATTTCGAGAAGGTCCGGTTCGGAACGGAAGCCAAGGCCGCCGACTTCTGGAAGGCCGTGGGTGCGAAAGATTTTCCGACTGACGTCCGGGTGGGTGTCGGGTTCAAGCCGGTGAGCTATTCCGGGAGTGTGCGCCTGATCCACAGCGCCATCTCCTACGCGATCCAGAACAAGCGCAAATCGGTCACGCTCGTGCACAAGGGGAACATCATGAAGTTCACCGAGGGCGCGTTCCGCGACTGGGGTTACGAAATTGCGAAGACCCATTTCGGCGCGGAAGAGATCGACGGCGGACCGTGGTGCCGGATCCCGGACGGCAAACCGGGCGCCGGCCTCGTGATCAAGGACGCCATTGCCGATATCACCCTGCAGCAGGTGCTGACGCGTCCGGAAGACATCGACGTGATCGCGACCTTGAATTTAAACGGCGATTACCTGAGCGACGCGCTCGCGGCGCAAGTGGGCGGCATCGGGATCGCGCCCGGCGGGAACATCAACTACATCACGGGCCACGCCGTCTTCGAGGCGACGCACGGCACGGCGCCGAAATATGCCAACCAGGACAAGGTGAACCCGGGGTCGGTCATTCTTTCCGGCGAGATGATGTTCCGCTACATGAAATGGACCGAGGCGGCCGACCTGATCATCAAGGGATTAAACGGGGCGATCGCGAGCAAGCGGGTCACCTACGATTTTGCCCGGCTGATGGAAGGCGGGACGGAGATCAAGTGTTCCGAGTTCGGGCAGAACGTGATCGATCACATGTGATCGGACAGGTTCGCAATTCCTGGTTTAGAAATCGAATCAGGAAAGCAGGAAGGCAGGAGGAAAAGGGGCTTGAATGGTGTTTGTGAGTGGTTGGGAAGCGGCGAGATCTGATCACCCATTACTGATCACCGCTCACAGGCCCGAAAAGCGGGCCGTCTCTTTCCCCCTAATCCTGTTCATCCTGTAAATCCTGTCCTTCTGCAGCCTTATCGATCTCAGGCTCGACGGAGTCTCGCCCTACCGGGGGGCGGAAGCGAGGATGGAGGATTGAGAATTGAGGATGGCCGGGATGCTGATCACGGTTCACTGATCACCTGCCTGCCTCACGCAGAGGCGCCAAGGGGATTATGTGGGGCGAACGAGAGGAGGGAGACGAGCGGGACGGGCTCATACCCCGACCTTTTTCCTCAGTTCCTGCTTTCCTAATTCAACTTCTTCTTCTGGCTTCCTGGTTTCCAAATTCAACGCTCTTTTAGGGCGCGGCTTTGATGCGCCAGAAGGCGCGGTCACCGGACGGGATGGCGGTGTCTTGCAGGGAACGGGTGGCCCAGGGCATGGTCTCGGGCGGAAGCGTTTGCACAGCCTCCCAGCCGAGGAACCCGGTTGAGCGCTCGAGGGTGTAGCGGAGTCCGTAGAGGGCTGGAAAGGTGAGCGTGGGCCATCCCCGCGGACGATCCACGCCATCGTGCTGATCTGCCGTTTCATCTCCTTTTGCGCCAGAAGCTGGGGTTCTTCGCTCGCCGGGAGCAGGTAGCGAAACGCGGCCGGCAGTCGCGCTTTCCAGGCCGCCTCGTTGTGGGCGTCCCCGCATCCGGCGACAAACCAGACATCACTGTTGTGAGCGTATTGCTGCGCCAGATGGATGTCGTACATCTTGAGCACGTCGTTCCAGTAACTGCCGCCCTCGAGCGTTCCCATGTCGAGATAAACCCGGAGCGGCTTTTTGGTTCCCCCGGCGACCTGGTTGACGTAATTCGGCGAGGTCCAAAAGGCGGGTGAAAAGACTCCGATCCGGCCAAAGGTCGTAAATTCCCGCCCAAGATAGAGGGAGACCAAACCGCCCATGGAGGAGCCGAGCGTCACGGTGTTCGGCGGATCGTTCAACGTCCGGTAGGTCGTATCGACAAACGGTCGGACATTGTTGATGACAAAACTGGCGTAGGCGTCCGCCCGCCCCTGCGTGCTGTTGTAGCTGTCTGTCGGAGGCTGGTATTCCGGGATGCGGGCCGTGCCGTTATCGATCCCGACCAGGATCGCCTCGCGCATCCGGCCCTGCCCGATCTCGCGGGTGGCGGTGGCGTCAGCGCTCCACGAGCCAAACGTCCCGCCCGGATCGAAAACGTTCTGGCCATCGTGCAAATAGACCACCGGATAACGCCGCGTCGTGTTCTGGTCGTAGCCCCGCGGCAAATAGATGCGCACGTTGCGGTCCGGGATGTTCGGCGCGGTCGAACCAACCAGGGCGGTTTCGATCCGGGGCGCTGAAACAACCGCGGGCGGTTGATAGGCAAACACGTTGCCGTCCTGGACGTGGAAGGCATCAAGTGGCGTGAGGTAATTGGTGCCGGGAGCCGGGTTGTCCCAGCTCCCGGAACCGTTGTTAAAAACGAACTCGAGCGGTTCACCCGGTTCACCGATCCCCTCGATGCGGAATAATGATTCGCCGGTGACCCGACCGTTGCCGACCCGGGTCATGGGCGTCGTGACCCATCCAGTGCCCTGGCGATGGAAGAGGTTCGCCTGCGGCCAGCCGCTCAGGTAGTAGATCGTTTTGCCGGCATACGGAGCGGGCGGCTGCGCCGTGACGTTGAGCGAAAGCACGCCGGTAAGGTCAAGGGCGTTGGCACTGTTGCACCACTGGTCGGAAGCGGTGGCCCGCCGGATATACTTATATTGCAAGGCAGTCCCCGCCTGGACAGCCAGTTGGCCGGTCCAGACGTTCCCGGCAGTAAACCGCAACTTCGGCGCCTTGGTTACGTCCCAGGCCCCAAGGTCGGGATGGTTGCCGACGACGAAGACGCTGTTGCCAAAACCGACGTCGGCCGTGTGGCTGAACTGGACGATTTCCCGATGAGGACTGGCCGCCGGAAGCGTCGCCGCGAGAAGGAAAAAGAGGCAGAAACGGAGGGCGCGCACGGGGGGCGGTTATTGTCGTGCTTGGCGGGAGATTGGCAAGGGGCGGTTGGGGCGGGGGGGGGCGGGGCGTGAATGGTGAGTGGTGAATTGTGAATGGTCGGGAAGCGGCAGATCACGGATCACCGTTCACCGATCGCCTGAGGCGGAAAAGCTGAAAAGCTGACAGGGACGGGCGGCGGGCGTGGAAGGCTTCCCCTAATCCTGTTCATCCTGTAAATCCTGTCCTTCTGCAGCCTGGCCGATCTCAGGCTCGACGGAGTCTCGCCCTACCGGGGGGCGGCGGATGGATGCACCGGATCACCGATCACTGATCACCGACTCCCCGAGCTCCGGCTCGCGGCACCCCGGGCTGGTCGCGGGTCTTCTTTGCTGCTTAGGTGGGAGGTGCCATGAGCGCAGACCTTTGGGATCGATTCCAACGCCACTACCTTCTTTACGAGGATCTTGGCTTCTCTCTCGATATCAGCCGGATGCGGTTCCCGGATGATTTCCTTTCATCCATGGCGGGCGCGGCCGGCCGTGCCTTTGCCGAAATGAAGGAATTGGAGGCGGGCAAGATCGCCAACCCCGACGAACAACGGATGGTCGGCCATTATTGGCTGCGCGCCCCGCACCTCGCCCCCGAGCCCGGTTTGCGCGCCGGCATTGAAACGACCCTCCGCCGGATCAAGCGGTTCGCCTCCGACGTCCAGGTCGGCCGGATCAGCGCGCCCGATGGCCGTCCGTTTGAGCACCTCATCGTGGTCGGGATCGGCGGTTCAGCTCTCGGGCCGCAGTTCATGGCCGACGCGCTCGGCTCCGGCCGCGACCCTCTCAGCGTTTCGTTCCTCGATAACACCGATCCTGACGGCTTTGACCGTGTTTTCGCCGGCCTGGACGATCATCTGGCCCACACCCTGGTGATTGTCATTTCCAAATCCGGCGGCACTAAAGAAACCCGAAACGGCATGCTGGAGACTGCAGCGCAGTTCGAGGCGGCCGGGCATGATTTCGGCCGGCATGCCGTGGCGGTGACCGGTGAAGGCAGCGAACTCGATCAACACGCCCGCGAGAACAAATGGCTCGAGATCTTCCCCATGCACGACTGGGTGGGCGGGCGCACCTCGGTCATGAGCGCGGTCGGGCTCCTGCCGGCGGCTCTCCAGGGTTTCGACATTGACCGTCTGCTGGCGGGAGCCGCGGCCATGGATGCGCACACGCGCAGCGAAGAAGTCGAAGAGAACGCGGCCATGCTCCTGGCATTGATGTGGCATTATGCGGGGAACGGCCGGGGCGAAAAAGACATGGTCATCCTGCCCTATAAAGACCGCCTGGCTCTTTTTAGCCGCTACCTTCAGCAGCTCGTCATGGAATCGCTGGGCAAGGAGAAAGACCGGGACGGGACAACGGTGCACCAGGGAATCGCGGTCTACGGAAACAAGGGCTCAACCGATCAACATGCCTACGTCCAGCAGTTGCGCGATGGCATCGCCAATTTCTTCGTCACCTTTATCGAGGTGCGCCGCGGACGGTCCGGCCCCAGACGGGAAGTCGAACCGGGCGTGACCAGCGGGGATTACCTGCAGGGCTTTCTCCGCGGAACCCGCGCCGCGCTCTACGAGAACGACCGGGAATCGATCACCATTTCCATTCCCGAGGTCAGCGCCTTTGAGGTGGGCGCCCTGATCGCGCTCTACGAGCGGGCGGTCGGGTTTTACGGCTCTCTCGTCAACGTCAACGCCTATCACCAGCCCGGGGTGGAGGCCGGGAAAAAGGCGGCCACCCGGCTGCTGGAACTACAGGGAAAAGTCGTGCAGGCGCTTCGGCACAAACCGGCGCAAACGGCGGAAGAAATCGCGGGCGCAGTCGGGGCCAACCCGGAGGACGTCTTTCATCTGCTCGAGCATCTGGCGGCAAACGGCGTCGCCACCCGGGAGCGCGCCGGGAAACCCGCCTCCGCGAGATTCAGTTCTTCCGACTAGCACCCGGTCGTCCCCTCGCTATTTTTCCCGGTCATCATGGCGCACCAACCCGACCCCGGCGGAGGCATGGAAGTCCAATGGCAGGATTTTGTCCGGTTCCTGCGCCAGCTCAGCCATGACCTGCGCAACCATCTCAACGCCATGGAGCTGCAGTCAGCGCTCCTGAACGAACTGCTCTCCGACCCCGAGTTGAAAGACGAGGTGAAACGGCTGCGCGGCATGATCGCCGAGACGAGCAACGCCTTGCAAAAGCTCGTGAACGCGGCCAATCCCCCCACTCCCAACACCATGGAGTATAAGGCGTCCGACCTTTTCGAGGACATCCAGAACCGCGTTGCCGCCACTTTCCCGGAACAAAAGGACCAGATTGAATGGTCCGCCGGAGGGGAGACGGGAGAGGTGGAAATTGATCCGCAGCTGCTGCCGGAAGCCTTTCTGGAGATCTTCCGCAATGCCTTCCAGCACGGGCGGGAGGAAGGGCCGATCACGGTGGCGGCCGGGGTTGAGGGTGGGACCTTTTCGATTGTCATTTCCGAGCCAAAAAGCGGGTTTGACCGGGAGACGGCTTCCTGGGGACGTCAGCCGCTGCACGACGTTTCCCGCGGGCATTATGGCCTTGGCCTGACCCGGGCACGCGCTATTCTAAAATCTCACCATGGTGACCTGCGCGCCCATCACGACCCTGCCCAGTCCCGTCTCGTCACGACGGCCAGCCTCCCGCTTCGGCGCGGCTGAGTCGGGTCGAGGCATCGCCCGATCATGAAGGCGTCGCCCCGGCTCGTCCTCATCATCGACGACGAACGCCCGATCCTGCTCACGCTGGACGCCCTGCTCAAGCGACACGGCTACGAAACGGAGACGGCGGCCACGGCTGCGGCCGGGCTTCGCGCGATCAAGAGCAAAGGCCCGGGCCTGGTCCTGCTCGATCTCCAGCTGCCTGACGCCGACGGCCTGCAGATGCTCGAGCAGATCAAGAAGGAACATCCCGAGACGCAGGTGATCATCCTGACGGCGCACGATTCGTTGAGCAACGCCATCGAGTCGATCAAGAAGGGCGCCTATCATTTTATCAGCAAACCGTATGCGCCGGAGGAGCTGCTTTCCCTGGCCGAGAAGGCCCTGGAGAAACAGTCACTCCTGCGCGAGACCGAGGAGCTGCGCGAAAAGACGCTCGCCCTGCAGAAGCGCCTCGAGCTAGCCGAGACCAGGCTGGCCCCGATTTTCCAAAGCAAATCCATGGGCGAGATCGACGAGCTGATCACGGCCATGGCCCCCTCGGAAGCGAATGTGCTCGTCACGGGCGAGAGTGGCGTGGGCAAGGAGGTCATCGCCAACGTCATCCACAGCCGCAGCCTGCGGGCCACCAAGCCGATGGTGAAGTTGAACTGCGCGGCTTTTCCCCAGGCCATGATCGAATCCGAGCTTTTCGGCTATGTGAAAGGAGCGTTCACCGGGGCCACCCAGGATTTCCGGGGCATGATTGCGGAAGCGTCCGGCAGCACCCTGTTCCTCGACGAGATCTCCGAGATGCCGCCGGATTTGCAAACCCGGTTTCTCCGCGTGCTCCAGGAGCGCGAATATCGCCCGCTCGGCAGCACGAAAACCCTGAAGGCCGATTTCCGGGTCATCGCCGCAACGAACCGGCCGATCCAGCAGGCGCTCGCGCAAAACCAGCTCCGCTCCGATCTTTATTATCGCCTGAACACCTTCCAGATCGAGATTCCCCCGCTGCGGGAACGCCGCGAGGACATTCCGCCGCTGGTCTCAAATTTCGTGAAACGCTTCGCCCATCAGCTCGGGAGGCCGGAGCCGGAGATCTCGGGGGATGCCTTCCAGAAGCTCCTCGAATATTCCTGGCCCGGGAATGTGCGCGAGCTGCAAAACGCCATCGAGTATGCGGTGGTGCTGGCCCGCAACAACGTCGTGTCGATCAAGGAACTGCCGGCGGAGGTCCAGCTCCCGGTCGCGCTTCAGCAGGTCGAGCGCGCGAACGGCCACGCCGCCGGGGTGCAAAGCCTCGACGACCTCGAGCGGAATGCCATTCTCCAGGCCCTCGCTCAATCCCACGGCAACAAGAAAAAGGCAGCCGAACTGCTCGGCATCCAGCGCCCCACGCTTTACAACAAGATGAAGCGCTACGCGATTGACCTCCGCTGACCGCGTTGAGGTGTGCGGCTCCCGACATGGCGCCCCGCGTGGGCGCGGCTAAGTTGAGGCATCCATGCCGGCCCATCTCCAGAAAGTCCAGGCCCACGCCGAGCGCGAGCTGATCGCCGTCGGCGCCGGCCAGCCGGCCGAGGTTCTCGCTTCTTACCGACGCTTTCGCAAGGTGGAGGAACACCGCCTGCGCCTCAAGCACCAGGCCGGGGGGAGCGGTCGCGAAATCTGCCTGCGGCGCGCCAACCTGATCGACGTGATCCTCGGACACGTTTTCCCCGCCGCCATGACGACCGCGGGGGCTGATCCCGAACAGGACCTTGCCCTTTACGCGATCGGCGGCTACGGCCGCGGCGAGCTGAACCCGTCGAGCGATATCGACATCATGTTCCTGCACCAGGCGCATTCGAGCGGCGTGCCGCAGAAAATCACCGTCGCGATCGAGAAGGTTCTTTATCTGCTCTGGGACATCGGGTTCAAGGTGGGCCATTCCACGCGCTCGTCCGCCGAGGCCATCGCCCTGGCCAATTCCGACATGCTGACAAAGACCGCGCTGCTGGAGTCGCGCTTTGTCGCGGGAGACAGAAAGCTGGGCCGCCTTTTTCGTGACCAGTTCCGCGACCACTGCATCCGGGGGTTCGAGCGCGAGTATATCGAGCAGCGGCTGGAAGACCAGGCGGGCCGCCACGGCAAGTTCGGCAACAGCGTCTACATGCAGGAACCGCACGTGAAAAACGGCTGTGGCGGCCTGCGCGATTACCAAAATCTGCTTTGGATGACCTATTTCCGGGATGGCGAACTTTCCACCACTCCCCTCGTGGGCCGCTCCTGGCTCAGCGAACCTGACCGGCGCCAGCTCGATCGTGCCTATGATTTTCTGCTCCGGGTCCGGACCGACCTTCATTACGTCACGGGCAGGGCCACCGATGTGCTCCACCTGAGCCAGCAGGAGCAGCTCGCTCGGCGCCTGCAACCGGCGCGGCGCGGCCGCCTCCTGCAGAGCGAGTCGTTCATGCGGGACTACTACGGCCACACCCGCAACATTTTCCGGGTCACGGAGCGCATCACTGCCCAGTTTTCGCGCGGGGCGGCCTCCGGGCGTCTCCGCGCCCTTCTCGATTTCCTTCCTCGTGTGCGCGCGACTGAGACACGGCTGGGCGCCTTCATTAGCAGCGCCGGGGAGCTGGCGCTGGCCAGGCCGGAAGCGCTCCAGGAAAATCCGGAACTTTTGATGGAGGGGTTCGAGGTCATCCAGGAACACAATCTTTCCCTGAACCCCGAGCTGGAAGCGGCCTACGCACGAGCTCTTCCCCGGGTCACCCGCTCCTACCAATATGCGCCGGCTCCGCGTGACCTTTTCAAAAAGATGCTCAGCCGGAAAGGCGAGGTCGCCCGCGTTCTCCGGCATATGCATCGGGTTGATTTCCTGGGCCGATACCTGCCGGAGTTCGGCCAGCTCACCTGCCTGGTGCAGCATGAATTTTTTCATCGTTACACCGCAGACGAGCACACGCTTGTCTGCCTCGACAAGCTTGATGCCCTGACCGTGACCGAGGAGCCGAAACTCCTCCCTTACCGGAAGCTTTTTGAAACGCTCGAGAATCCCCTGGTCCTTTACCTGGCCCTGCTGCTCCACGACACCGGGCGTGCCGTGCGCGCGCATCCGCATGCGGAAGCCAGCGCTGTCTTCGCCCAGCGGGTGGCCAACCGCCTGCAACTGCCTCCGGCAGACCGGCGCTCCCTGGTCCTGCTGGTCGACCATCACATCACCCTCTCCAAGATGGCGCAGCATCGGAACCTCGATGATCCGCAGACCGCCATCGAGTTTGCCGGCATCGTCCGGGACCAGCGGAACCTCGACGCGCTCATGTTGCTGACCCTGGCCGACGGGCAGGGCACGAGCGCCGAAGGCTGGTCCGACTGGAAAGAGACGCTGGTCTGGGAGCTTTACCACGCGACCACGCAGTATTTTACCGACCAGGCCGCGTTCTTCGAGGCGCGCCGCATCGAGCGGGAGGAACTGCAACGCGAAGTGTCCGCCCTGCTTGCGCCTGACTTCGCCGATGAGATCGAGGCCCACTTCGAGCATATGCCCGACAATTACCTGCGCGCTTTTCCGCCGCCCGCCATTGCGCAGCACCTGCGTCTCTGCCGCACCTATCTCGCCAACGTCTACACGAAAGGTCATTCCCCCCTGGTCCCGGCACTGCACTGGGAAGCCTTTCCGCGCGAAGGTTCAAGTGTGGTGGCCTTTTGCAGCATTGATCGCCCGCAACTGCTGGCGAAGATCGCCGGCTCCTTTTCGATCATTCCGCTCAACATTCTCAGCGCCGATATTTACACCCGGGGCGACAGCCTGGTGCTGAACGTTTTCCGCGTCTGCACCAGCCGCGGCGAGGCCGTCAGTGACGCGTCCGACATTGCGAAGGTGGAGATGACGCTGGGGACCGCCCTGGAAGACAACCGCTTTGAGTTCGGCCCGGTCCTGAAGCGGGCCCGCCGGCGTCGCGCAACCGTGCTGGCCGGCGACATCGATTTTCCCACGCGGATCAGCGCGGACAACCGGGCGCACCCGGGCTACACGCTGCTGCACGTTGAAACGCCGGATCGCCTCGGGCTTCTCTTTGATCTGCTGGCCTGTCTTGACCGCGAGGGCGTTTACATCGCCTTTTCGCGCATCAGCACCGAGAAAGGAGCGGCCATCGACACCTTTTACATTCTCGACAGCCGGACCCGGGCAAAGATCACCGAGCAGGGCCGGATTGCCTCCCTGCAAAACAGTCTGCAGGCGGCGATCGAGCCGGCGGCGGCGCGCTGAGGCGCCTGTATTCCACTGGCCGATTGGCCGGCCCCGGCTACCATGCTACCCGCAATGAACGTTCTTATTCTCGCCGCCGGTTACGCCACCCGCCTTTACCCGCTCACGGAGAACAAGGCCAAGCCCCTGCTCGAGGTTGCAGGCAAGCCGATGATCGAATGGGTGCTGGACAACCTCGCCCCGGTGCCCGGGCTCGGCGTCATCTACGTGGTGACAAACAACAAGTTCGCCCGGGACTTCGAGGCCTGGGCGGAACAATACCGTGCGCGGCAACCGCGGATGTCCTTCAAGATCATCAACGACGGCTCGACCAGCGACGACGACAAGCTGGGCGCGATCGGCGACATCAACCTCGTGATCACGCGCGAGAGCCTGAGCGGTGATGATCTGCTGGTGGTGGCGGGTGACAACCTTTTCAGCGAACCGCTCACCGGATTCGTGGAGGCGGCGCGGCAATCCGATGCCCTCCTGGCCACCTATGACGTAGGCGACCTGGAAGCGATCAGGAAATACAGCAGCATCAGCGTGGACGGCGACGGCGTGATCACCGAGTTCGAGGAGAAGCCGGCCGATCCGAAGAGCACCATCACCGGCATCGCGCTCTACTATTTCTCGCGCAAGGTCGTCCCGATGTTTACCACCTACGTCGTGGCCGGAAACAACCCGGACCAGCCCGGCCGCTTCGTCCAGTGGCTCTACCGCCGGCAACCGGTTCGCACCTTCCAGATCAAGGGCACCTGGTTCGATATCGGGAGCCGGGAAACGCTGGAAGAAGCCAACCGGATTTTTGCCGACTTTAAGTAGACCCGGTCACTTGAGACGGCCTTCGTCAAATTCGATCAGGTCGAAGTAGGTCCGGATATCCTTGCGCTCGCTCCCGCCGGCTTCCTTGAGAAAATGCAGGAAGCGGGCCCGCTTGGCCGCGGTGTCCGGTGTGCGCGAGACCATGGCCCGGTTCCACTCGTCGATTTCCTCAGGGGAATGGCGCGCGGCCCGTTCCTCCACCCAGCGGAGAACGGCTTCATCACTCTCCAGCCGGTTGGCCGCCTCCTCGAAGTCATCGCCATCGATCCGGAGAAAAGCGAGGAGATGTTTGTCGAACCCGACCGTTTTGTAATTGTAGCCGTCGAGCAGGCCGCGCCGGTGCAGCCGCGCCTTGTCGATCAGCCGGGGAAGATGAACGTAGCCCCCGAGCTTGTCGTAGGGACTGCGTGGTCGCAGCTTCTGCTTCACCCCGGGGAGCAAAGACTCAGGCCGCCGGGAGCGGCGCGGTCAGAACCAGCTCACCCGTTTCCGCAACCGGGTTGATCGGTTTCGCGCTTTCCGGGAGCAGTTCGGCCTGCTTGAGGGATTTGCTGCCAATCACGAGCTGCCCGGTAAAGATTCCGCCTTTCTCCACCGAGATGGCCCGGGCCGCGACGTCGCCGTCGAGCGAGCCGTTCTTGCGGATGATCACCTCGGTGTCCGCCGTGATCTCGCCGGCCATGCGGCCCTTGATCTCGATGCTGCGGACGGTGAGGCGGCGGAAAAACTGAACCTCGGCCCTGCGCTCGACCACCACCTGGCCGGCGGTGAGGCGCCCGAGGATTTTGCCGGAATAATTAATCGTGGCGGTTTCCTCGCAGGTGAGGTTGCCGCGCAACTTGCCTTCCACCAGGGCCGACCGGCAAATGACGATGTTGCTGCTGAGATCGCCCCGGGAGGTGACATGGACATCACCATGCGTCCGGATCTTCCGGCTGAAGCTGGTGGTGATCTTGTAATCCTTCAGGTCAATGTGCGCGCTGCACTTCGGGCAGATGGTCGAATCGGCCGCGCCACTGACTTCCTGCGGTGTCCGGCATTCAAAACATTTCACCACGCTGCTGCGCTGCGGCTTCCAAAGCCCTTCCAGCCTTCCCAGGATTGAGGAATCGGCCGCGGCCACTTCGGCCGCCGCCGGTTCGTTCAACTTCGATTTCGCCAGCCGGACGGCCGGCTGCTTGGGCGCGGCGGGCACGTAATGACTGCCGCACTGGCGGCACATCGTGCTCTTGGCCGCGGCGTAGTCCATCTGCTTAAAGCCGCAGTGCGGACATTCCACACTGACTTTTGCAGGAGAACTGTGGGCCACGGAGCGCTCTGCCGGATAAGGATTCTAGCCGCGGGCCGCGAACGCCGGTTTGGGCGATCCGGAATCTTCGTTGCGCACCACTTCCGGGCGCGGAGCCGCGCTCGGGATCTTGCCGCTGGCCACTTCGGATTTGCCGATAAAGGTGGCGCCTTCCTCGATCACGAGGCGGGCCGCCTTCAGGTCACCCTGCAGGGTGCAGCGCGATTTCAATTCGCAACGCTCGCCCACCGTGATGTTGCCCTGGACCTTGCCATAGACCGTGATCGACTTGGTTTTGATTTCGCCGCGAATGTCCGCGTTCTCGCCAATCGTCAGCACGCCGTCGGAATGGATTTCGCCTTCCACCTTGCCGTCAATGAGCAATTCTTTCTGGAACTTGATCGAGCCTTTGATTTCCACGTCGCTCGAAAGGACGTCTTTGCCTGAATGGTCGGCCATAATGTTTCTGCTACTGCTGGTTGATGTTGTGGGTGCTGTTGATTTGATTTCAGGGCGGCTATCCGGCCGCTCTTTCTCCCCTTCGCCGGCGCTCGGCGATCCTTCACTGATCGGCGAGACAGACTTCTGCGGGATGAATTTTTTCAACACGCGCCATTATTGAGAGATCGCCCCGCCCTGTCAACGCAATCTCCGGGAGAACTTTTAGTTTTAAGGAAAATTTTGCGCGCTGTATAGCTTTTTTGTCCCATTTTGTCCGACCAGCCGAAGAAAAATGGGCGCCCGCCCGGGCTGGCGGGCCAGGATCCCGGCCATGGCCCCGGAGGGCGCCGGGCCCCCGCTCAAGGCCGCGGCGTTTTCCAGCACCCAGTCGGCCGGCCCCGCCATCACCCAGGCCACCCCGCGTCCCCGCAGGATCGCCTCCGCTTTCCCCGGGTTCTCCGTAAGGAAGAACTCGGCCGTGGCGAGAATGCCGGGGAGGCTTTCGTGCGAACTGCCGGCCACCCCGGGCTGCCCCGACCAGTAGGCCACAGCCGGGCTTTCCCACCACGGCGCCAGAAACGGAAGGGTCTGCCCGCTCCTCATCGCCTCCGCCATCTGCCTCGTGTCGCGTGCATCGGCCAGGACCAGGGCGCGTCGGGCCGATTCTTCCGGGCCGGGCCAAAGCTGGCGGTCCCAGCCGGCGAAGAACGGAAGAAAAGCCAGAAGCACGGCCGGGAGAATGGTTAATGGCCGTCGGACCGCCTGCAGCAGGACCGGAAGAAGGAAAGCCAGAAGAAGAAGAGCGAACCCGGCCCAGCGCGCCTGCGCCGCCGCCATTGTCCAGGATAAGAAGAACAGGATGAAAAGCGCCGGCGGACCGGGCAGCCTTCGTTTCCACGCGAGCACGAGCATGAGCAAAAGAGCGAAGGGAAACAGCCAGCCTGCCCACTCGCGCCAGACAGGATCCCAGGGCAGCACCGGGGCGAGCTCCTCGATGGCGCCGGCCCAGCGCCGAAAGGCAGCGTCTCCCAGCGGAAGGGAGAATGACGCCCGCCGCTCGATCGCCAGACCCAGCAGGAGGACACCCCCGAGAACCCCCCAGCCCAGTCGCCGGCCGGCACCGAAAAGTTGGTTTCTCCGGAAAACAAGATGGGCCAAGAGGAGCCCGAGGAGAAGGACGGCGGGTTCGTAGAACGAGACCCAGAGCGCCATGCCCCAGGCGATGCCGCTGAGGATGGCCCAGAGTCGCGTGGGCGTTTCGGACAGTCGGAGTTCGGCCACCAGGGCAAGGGTGACAAGCGCAATGAGCAGCCCATGGTGGTCGGGTCGACCCAGCGCTCCGGCGTGGGCCAGGATGGGGCTCGTCGGCAAACAGGAGCAGGGCCGGCCACCGCTGGTGAAAAGCGAACCGCAGGGTCCAGGGCCAGAAGATAAGACCGGCCATCAGCGACAGCAGCGGCGAGACAATGGCACCCGCCAGATCAAGCCAGCCGGCGGTGAATGGCCGCAGCGCCGCTCCTGTCCCGACAATCAAATAATCGAGCGGCGCGGTGGTGTGCGGCGTAATGCCGGCCGGATGATTCTCGAAGTCGTGATGCCGGATGACGAGGCCGGGAGTCTCCGCGCAAAGCCGGGCGCGGGTCATTCGGGCATAACAATCACCATCGACAAAAAAAACGCGGCCGGCGTGGAACACTTCCGGATGGTTCGCCACCCGTGCGCCCAGGAGGAGAAGAAGAAACCCGAGCATCTCGAGGGCCAGCAGGAAATGGCGGGCCTGCCTGCGCCAGTCGACATGGGAAGGGATCGGCACGGTTTTGCTTTGGAATTCGCCTGTCACGCCATGGTCGCGGAGGCTGCGCCGCGGCGGCTGGGCCCACCAGGATTCGAACCTGGGACCAAGGGATTATGAGTCCCCTGCTCTAACCGCTGAGCTATAGGCCCTCGCCGTCGTTATTGATATCCGAAGTTTGAGGCGCAACCAGCCCGGAATCGTCAGGCTTCGTCCGTGCCCGATCTTTCTGGAGGACGCGCTCGAGGTTCTCGATATGCCGGCGGGCGCGGCTGGCGTATTCGGCTGCACCGGTGATCCCGGCCATGTCGCGGAGCGAGGCCCGTTCGTGTTCCTTGAAAAGGCCGGCGGCCCGCTGTGCCTGGCCGGAGGCCACCCCGAGGACCTGCAAGGCTTCGGCACCGAGGTCGAGGGCGGTGCCCAGCGTTTCATGGTGCACATCCTGCACCCCGGCTTTGATGAGATCGTAGGCATGCTGCCGGTTCATGGCCCGGGCAAAGATGCGCAGGTGGGGAAATTCGCGCTTCAACATGCGCGCCAGCCCGACCGAAGCGGCCTCGTCGGCCAGGGTCAGGATGAAAACCTTGGCGCGGCCGGCGCCCGCGGCGTGGAGAAGATCAAGGCGGGTCGCGTCGCCGTAGAAAATTTTCATGCCGAAACGGCCGAGCAGCTCCACCTGGTCGGGATCGCTGTCCAGAACCGTTACGCCGATGCCGTTGGCCCGGAGCAGGCGACCCACGATATGGCCGAACCGTCCGAACCCGGCGATGATGACGTCATTATCCTTCGTGGTGATTTCGTCCGGCTCGCGCGCCGACCTCGCCCGGACGAGCCGTGGCTGCAGGAGGCGCTCGTTCAGGGTGAAAAGGAGCGGGGTGCAGGCCATGCTCAACGCCACCGTGGCGACGAGGGCGCGAACGTAATCCGGCGTGAAGACGCCGGTAGCGGCGGCGAACTGCAGCAGGACGAAGCAAAATTCGCCGCCCTGCGCGAGGGCGACGGCAAAGAGCGCCGTCTGGCTCCAGCTCAGGCGCGCGATTCGTCCGAGCCCGAGCAGGAGCATGGCCTTGATCCCGATGAGGCCGAGGACAAGGGGAAGAACGACGAAAGCGTGGCGACCGATCCAGGGCAGATCAATCCCCGAGCCCACGGAAATAAAGAAGAGGCCGAGGAGGAGACCCTTGAACGGCTCGATATCCGCCTCGAGTTCGTGCCGATAATCGCTGTCCGCGAGGACCACGCCGGCAAGAAAAGTCCCGAGGGCGGGCGACAGGCCGACAGATTCCATGAGGAGGGCGATGCCGATGACCAGGAGAAGCGCGGTGGCGGTAAAGACCTCGCGGGCGTGGGCGCGGGCCACGAACCGGAAAAGGTAACGCAACAGGTAATGACCGACGACCACGATGACCGCAACGGCTCCGAGGGTAACGAGGCCACCGAGCCAGCCGGGCAACCCGGAGAGCGCGCCGTGGTCACCGGCCACCGACATCCGGCCAGTCCCGAGAACGGGGAGAAGCGCAAGAATGGGAATGACGGCAATGTCCTGGAAGAGCAGAACGGAAAAAGCGGCCTGGCCGCCACTGAGCTTGAGCTGGTTCCGCTCCGCCAGGGTCTGGAGACCGATCGCGGTGGAGGACATGGCCAGGATGAGGCCGGCGGCCAGGGCGGTGCGCCAGCCGAGCCCAAGGAGCGTGGCCACGAAACCAAGGGCGAGCGCCGTTCCCAGGAGCTGGGCGCCACCGAGCCCGAGGATCGGGTTGCGCAGGCGCCAGAGCAGCGCGGGTCGGCACTCCAGGCCAACGAGAAAAAGGAGCATGACCACGCCGAACTCCGCGAAATGCAGCAGGTTTTCCTGGTCGCCCACCGCCCCGATGACGGACGGCCCGATGACCACGCCCGCGAGGAGATAGCCGAGCACCGAACCAAGACCGAGGCGCTTCGCCAGCGGCACCGCCACCACGGCGGCGAGGAGATAAACAAAGGCCTGGAGAAGGAAGCTTTCGCTCATGGGCGAGCCGGATTGTTCAGCAACGGTCGTGCAACTGGGCGCGCAGGTAACCCTCGATATCCGCGGCCGGGGCTTTTCGCAAAACATGCTCCAGCCACGCTTCCCTCTCGAAAGCGAGCAGGCGCAGATCCCAGACACAACCAACCGGGCCGCCCGCCGGCGCGGGCACCAGCGCGGTCGGGTCGTCCACCGCCGAAACGAAGAGATGCTGCATCAGTTCGTTTTCGTTCGCCCAATAATCGAGAAAAACGAAGTTGCTGTCGCGTCCGTCGTGCACGCCGAGAAAACCCACCCCATGATGCGGCTGCCCGACCTGGGGCAGAATGTGCGTGGCCACCCTGAGCGCGGCCTCGACCAGCTCCAGCCGCGGCTCCTCCCGTTCGTAGGCGATCCCGTAGATCTTGATTTGAAAACCCGCGATCGTCCGCAGCTCAAGGAACCGGATCGGCCGCTTCGCATAGGCGCGGAAGTCCACCCCGGGTTCTCCTCAGCCGGCGGGCTGAATCACGCCGCTGACTTCGCCGAACCCGACGCGATAACCATCGCCTTCGCTCCAACCCGTGAGCGTCAGCTCATCGCCATCCTCCAGCCACTTGCGCTGTTCGCCCCCGGGCAGGGAGAGCGGATTGGCGCCACGCCAGGTGAGCTCGAGCATGCACCCGCGCGAATCCTCGGTCGGGCCGCTGATGGTGCCGCTCGCGAGCATGTCACCGGGCTGCATATTGCAGCCGTTGACCGTGTGATGCGCGAGCTGCTGCGCAATGCTCCAGTAGAGATTGTTGAAATTTGATTGGGTGATCGTGACCGCCTCCTTCATCGAGGAGGATCGCAGGCGCGCCTCGAGCCTGATGTCGTAGGTAAAATCATTCGCGGCTTTCAGATAGGAAAGCGGCGCCGGGTCCTGCGCCGGGAGCGGCCGGCGGAACGGCTCGAGCGCGTCCAGGGTCACGATCCAGGGCGAAACGCTGCTGCAAAAATTCTTGGCCAGGAACGGACCAAGAGGCTGGTATTCCCATGTCTGCAGGTCGCGTGCGCTCCAGTCATTCATCAGGACCATGCCAAAGATATGGTCCGCGGCCTTTTCCACCGGGATCGGTTCGCCCAGGGCGTTGCCGGGACCGACGAGGAACGCCATCTCGAGTTCGTAGTCGAAGGCGCGGGTTGCGGAAAAAATGGGAGCGTCATGGTCCGGCGGTTTGATCTGTCCCTTTGGGCCGCCGGACCGGTTGACCGCTGACCACGATGGAACTGGCCCGGCCGTGATAGGCCACCGGCAGCCATTTCCAGTTTGGCATCAGGGCGTTGTCCGCCCCGCGCAGCATGGTGCCGACATTGTGGGCATGATGATAGGACGAGTAGAAATCGGTGTAATTCCCCACCCGCACCGGCAACTGCAGGGTCACCTCCCGCTGTGCGTGAAGCGCGCGCGCGCGCAGCGCCTTGTCATCACGCAGTTTTCCCGAAGTGTCGGCGAGCAGCCCCTGCACCGTCTCGCGCACGGCCCGCCAGGCCGGCCGGCCCATGGCCAGGAAAGGATTCAGTGCGTCGAGGGCAAAGATATTCCCCTCGCCCAGCGGCGCCTTGCCGAAGAGACCGGCCTCGTGCAGCACCGCGAGGTCCAGCACCTGGTCGCCGATCGCCACTCCTGCCCGCGCTGTTCCCTCTCGCGGCCGAAAAACTCCAAAGGGCAGGTTATGGATCGAGAAAGTGGGATTCGGGGGCAATCTCGAGAAAGGAAGTCAGGCTCATGGCATCAGTTGCAGTCCGCGCAGGTCGTCGTTGGGTTCATCAAAGCTGCAGCTTCCGAAAGAAGTCACCAGGCGGCGGTGCTGCAGGACCGCGGCCAGCGGAACGTCGCGGTCGCGCCAGGAGAACGCTTCATCGGTAAAGTGAAAGTGGATCGGATCCTCGTCGGCCAGCACCTCTTGCACCTGCTTTTCGTCGAGCCGGTGTTCGAGCGCAAGAACGCCCGCGCCGAGGACGTTCAGGAAGCCGTGCATTTCCGTCTCGACGCTTTGGTGATAGCGGCGCACCGGATGATGCAGGCCGGCGGTGAACTTGATCGGCGTCTCCGTGCGCGCGGCCGCCACCAGGGCAGCCGCGACCTGTTCCAGGGAAGGAAAAGCCGCCGCGATCACGCCACCGGTTCGCAACTTGAAGCCGGCCTTGCGCTCCGCGTCGCTGCGGTCGTTATACTGCGAAAGGATGGCGATGGTCGGCGCGGCTGCCTCCGGCGGCGCTTCAAAAAAGCATTGCAGCCCGAGGGCGCCGAGCATCTCCTCCGCGTGCTCGAACAATTCCACCCCGGCCCCCGGCGGCAGCGGCATTTCCAATTGGGTGATCAGGGCCGCGCCCTGGTGCGCCGTGTTAAAGCCACGGATGGCATCGGCCATCGACCGGAGGCTCTCGGCGAAATCATTGGCATCTGCTGTCTTCACCCCAAGAGCCGAAACCAGGAGCGGCTTTTCCCGTTCGAATCTTCCGACCTCCCGGCCCGCGGCATCAAACTGGGCCAGAGGCAGGACAAACGCCCCCAGCATCCATGATTCCGGCGCCCGGACATACCGCGCGTGATTGGCCAGGGCCGGCTCGAGCTCGAGGTTGGCCGGCGGAAAAAGACCGGCGTAATCAAGGGAACGGGCCAGGAGGGCGCGGAGAGTGGCGGCTGGCATCGCTTCAACACAACGTCCCAAGAGAGGCCCTCGTCAACCGTCTCCCGCAGTTATCCCGAAAGGTGCGGGGCCATGCGGAAAGCCCGCGACAACCTGCCGCCCGGCGGGATCGTCAGGAGACCGACCTTGTCCTCGAACGGCTTCTGCTCCTCGTGGTCGGTCAGGCCCCAGCAGGGCTCCAGGCAAAGAAACGGGCCGCCGTCCGACCAGAGCGTGACATAAGGAACGTCAGCCAGATCAATCTCCACGACGCGCCCGGTGGGATCATCATGGAAACGGAAACGGCGATCGGGCACATCGACAAACTCGAGAATAAAGGAGCCGGGCAGGCGCTCACGCGGGAACGGCATCGGGCCGGACGCGATCTCCAAATCCTGGGTCTCGCCGCTCAGGTAATTCGTGGGCGAGAAATAACGCCGGTATTTGCCCCCGGGCATCAGCAGCCGGAAACTTTCAAAGGTTGTCGCGCCGAACCCGGGGTGCAGCCCGAACCCCACATGCGCGGTCAGCTCCGGTTCATGATTCAAAAACTTAAAACGGGTCACGAGCACGCCCTCCTCCAGTGCGTAGGTGAGGTCGAGCGAAACCCGCAGCGGATAATCCTCCGGCGCGTAATCGTCCGGGGTCATCCGGTAGGTCACGGCGAGTTCTTCCTGCCGGGTCAGTGTCCAGACTCTGTCACGAAGGAAACCATGCGTCCCGCCGCGGATCTCGCGGCCCCGATAGCATGAGCGTCCTTCCTTCAGCCGATGCAGGTAGTACCCCATGACGGTGGCATGATTGGCCCAGCCGGCCGCCGGCGCGGAGAGATCATTGTCCCGATACAGAAAACCGGTCCACGTCCCGGCCGGCGCCCGGCGCTGCAGACTGATCAGCTCGGCGCCCAGCCGCGAAACGATGAAACGGAGGCCGCGCTCCTCATCCGTGATCGCGTCCAGGAGGGAGTCGCCCCGCTTCTCCGCGCGATAACCCGACCCCATCTTCGTGCCTCAGGGGAAGAGGCCGCGGGTCGCCTTGGCGCGCATGACCCGCTCCACGCCGATGGCCATGGCGGAGGTGCGATGGGAGATTTTGTGCTCCTTGGCGCGCTTGATCACCTGGACAAAGGAATGTTCCAGGATGCGGAAAAGTTTGTCGGTCACTTCCGTCTCGGTCCACATGAAGGACTGGAGTCCCTGGACCCACTCGAAGTAGGAGACGATGACGCCGCCGGCGTTGCAAAGAATGTCTGGGATGACAAAGATCTCGTCCCAGCGCGTGTCGAGAATGCGGTCGGCTTCCGGGGTGGTCGGCCCGTTGGCGCCCTCGGCCAGGATGCGGCACTTGAGTTGCCCGGCGTTTTTCTCCGTGATAACGCGGTCGACCGCGGCCGGGATGAGAATGTCGCATTTCATCGTCAGCAGTTCGTTCGGGTCGACCAGGTCTCCCTCGTCCCAGCCTTTGAGGGAACCGTGCTCGGTCACCCAGCGTTCCGCGGCCTTCACATCCAGGCCTTTCGGGTTGTAGACAGCCTCGTAGGCGTCGCTGATGCCGAGCACTTTCACCCCGGTTTTCAGGGCGAGAGAAAGCGCGGCGACGGAGCCGACGTTGCCAAAGCCCTGCACAATGGCGGTGGTCTTGCTCGCATCCATCTTGAGCATGTCCATGGCGCGCTCGACCAGATAAACGACGCCACGGCCGGTCGATTCGCGCCGGCCTTCCGTGCCGCCGATGGCGACCGGCTTGCCGGTGACGATCTCGCTCACGGCATACCCCTGGTAAACGGAATAGGTGTCCATGAACCAGGCCATGATCTGCTCGTTCGTGCCCATGTCCGGGCCCATGATGTCGGTATGCGGGCCGACAAACGGGATCATCTCCTGCATGTAACGCCGTGAGAGCGCCTCCAGTTCCGGCCGGGAAAGCTTGGTCGGGTCGCAGGCGATGCCCCCTTTGGCGCCGCCGTAGGGAAGATTGGCCAGGGCGCATTTCCAACTCATCCACATGGCGAGGGCGGCGGTCTCCCCCATGGAAAGGGAAGGCGCGAAGCGGGTGCCGCCCTTGGTCGGGCCCAGGGTCAGATGATGCTGGACGCGATACCCCTGGAAAGTCTGGGTGCTGCCGTCGTCCATGTGGATCGGCAGGGTCACAGCGATGGAGCGCTTCGGATACATCAGGCGCTCGCGCGCATTGACGTCAATGTTCAGGTAATCGGCAATAACCTCGAACTGCTGGCAGGCCATCGCGAACACGTCATCGTGATAGATATTCATAAAAGAGCGCCGCCGAATCGAAGGGGCGGCAAATCAGCCTGCTATCTCCGCCCGCGCACCCGAGCCGTCAAATCGAATCCGAACGGCCAAAACGACGCCGCAGCAGGGTCACCATGTCCTGAAGCTCGGTCACTCGCAACAGGTAGGCTGCGCCGAAAAAGACCGTGCCACCCAGTCCGATGGTGCCGAGGATGCCCAGAAGCTGTTCCCAATGAGCGATTTCGGGCCGGGCGTCGAAGAAAAAGCGCCGCGCCAGCCAGCAGACCCCCGCGAGACAGGCCCCGGCCACAACCAGCTTGCCGAAGGTGCGCGCCATCAGGCCGGTTTCCAGCCGGCCGGTGTAATGCCGCATCATGGAATAGAGGAAGATGAAATTCGAGAATGCCACCAGGCTGGTGGAAAGGGCCAGACCACGGTGTCCCAGCCCCATCTTGAAGGTGAGAAACCAGTTCAGACAAAAGTTCACCAGGATGGAGGAGAAGCTCACCAGCATCGGCAGGTAACGGCGGTCCAGGGCGTAAAACGCCGGCGCCAGCACCTTGTCCGCCGAATAAGCCACCAGTCCGACGGCATACCAGCGCAACGCGCCCGCGGTCTGTTCCGTCATGAAGGCGGTAAACCGGCCGTGCTCGTAAATCAGGCTGATGATCGGTTCGGCCAAGATGATCAGGCCAATGGCCGAGGGAATCGTCAGGAGCATGACCAGACGGATGGCATGCGCGAGGCCGCTGCGGAACTGCGGCATGTCGTTGGCGGCGGCGCTGCGCGAAACCAGTGGCAGAGTGACTGTGGCCACGGCCACGCCGAAGATCCCGAGAGGGAGCTGCATCAGGCGGAAGGCGATGTTGAGCCAGCTGACCGCGCCATCCTCGAGATAGGAGGCGAAGATGCTGTTGATGAGAACGTTCACCTGCACGGCGCTGGCCGCGACCACCGCCGGCCCCATCAACTGCAAAACCTTGCGCACCCCGGGATCACGCCAGTGAAAATCGGGACGGAAGCGGAAGCCCGCCTTGACCAGGGAGGGAAATTGCACGGTCAACTGGAGGAAACCGCCGATGAGCGTGCCAACGGCCAGGCCGACCAGCGCGGGCGGTCCAAAGGTTGGATCGATCCACCACCCGACCGTGACGCCGCCGATGATGGAGCCGAGGTTAAAGAAGCTGGAGGCGAGGGCCGGGATGCCGAAGACATGCTTCGCGTTGAGCATGCCCATGGCGAGGGCGGCAAGCGACACGAGCAGGATGAACGGATACATGATCCGCGCCAGGAGCGCGGTCAGCGCCGCCTTCTCGTCGTCAAACCCGGGCGCAAGGATGTTGACCAGGATCGGGGCGATGGCGATGCCGATCAGGACCACGCCGCTCATGAAGATCAGGGCCAGCGTGGCGATCTTGTTCGCGAGGCTCCAGGCCGACTCATCCCCTTCGCTGGCGATCTTCTTCGAGAAGGTGGTGACGAAGGCGGTGGATAGCGCTCCCTCGGCAAAAAGATCCCGCAGCATGTTTGGGGTGCGGAACGCGGTCAGGAAGGCGTCCATGCTGCGCGACGCGCCGAAGAGCGAGGCGAAGACCACCTCGCGCACCAGGCCCAGGAGCCGGCTGCAGAGAATGGCGATCGCCACCACCCCGGTCGCCTTTGTGCTGATGCGAGAAGGACCCGGAGCAGACATGGCGTTGAAGGAACAGCCGACTCAACCCGGCGAAAAGCGAAAACTTCGGGGGCCCGAAACTGCTAGGCCTTGCGCCGGGAAAGGAACCGCTGGTAGATGAATGAGGCGATGATCAGGACAAGCGCCACCCCGATAAAGGCGCCAATCCGGTAAAGCTGGCCAAGGTTGGCCAGGTCGTGCAGGAAAAGTTTCGCCAACGTGACCAGCAGCAAAGCGAGCCCGGCATAACGCGCTGCCCGGCTTTTCAGCCACATCCCGACGAGAAGCAGAACAAAGGCAAACAGAGCCCAGGCGATGGAATAGGTCATGTCCCGGGCGAAATCGCCGCTGAAGGAAAATGTCAGCGTCGGCCCGATGGAGAAGTAGTCGGCGATCTCGATGTTCAGGAGAAGAAACGCGAGGAGAGTGCCCAGGGTGTAAAGAAACGGACGAGCCGCGCGTTCCAGCAGGTGCGGCCGGGGCTCGCCAAAGAGCCGGGCCCCTGCGAGAAGGCAAAGCGTGGTCACGCCATAAGCGTAGAGATACCAGTTCCATAGCCGGAGCGGGGCGCGCGGATGATACTCCCAAACCTCGGGGTTCAGCGCCAGCCGGGCAAACGCGACCGCCAGAAGCAAGGTGCCCGCGACGCGCAGTCCGCGGTGCGGCACTTTCCGGAACAGCCAGATGAGCGCGAGCCCCTCCAGGGCCCAGCCGAGCGTGATCCATTCCCGGTCGAACTGGACCGGGAAAATCAGCGCGACAAAAAAGAGACCGGCGCCCCCCTGCCAGGCCAGGGCCGCCGCGCCGGTGGCCGGGAGGAGTCCGACCCGGTGCCGCAGATAATAAACTCCCAGGGCGAACGGGACCACGAACGCCGCCGGCAACAGACCGTTCTGCGCCGCCGGATAAGCCGCGCCGGTCGCCTGGTAGATCAGCCAGAAAAACAGCGCCCCCGCCCCGGCGGAAACCGCCCAGGGCAGCGCGGCCCGTTTCTCCGCCACGAAATAGGGGTAACCGAGGAAAAGAAACAGCAACCCCGCATACCAGGAAAGCGGCGGCACCGAAAAATCGGGCGCGAAATTCTCCAGGTGCCATTGCCCGGCGATGGCCCACGCACAAACGAGCGCGATGGCCGCCAGAACGTTCCGCCGCGCGTAAACGCCAAGACCGAGAAGCAGCACCGCGAGCAGCCCGATCACGGCAAAGACCGCGGTCGGATCAGGCAGCGACATCTTCTCCACCACCATCGCGACGAGCGCGAAAGGAAGCGCCGCCGCCAGGGCGGGCGTGAGAGCGGTCCAATCGCCGGCATCCTTCGCGGCCCGCCGGTTGACGAAAAGCGTCGCGCCGAAAAAGAAAACGCCGAACCCGGCGCTGACGACAAGAAATTCGGGGACCGTCGCCAGATCGGCGGGAGCGGTGACAATCCACAGCGCGGCGATGCCGATGGTGAGCAGCAAAGCCGTGAGGGTGGCGGCGAGGGTGCGCGTCCGGAGCGCGATGACGATAACGAGCGCATCGAGCAGGAGCAGGCCGGCCCAGACCGCCGGCCCCGCCTGGTTTTGGAGGATGACCAAAACGATCAGCCCGAGGGAAAGCAGCGGGACAAAAGGGAGCGGGCGCGCCGCCCCCGGGAGGCCGGGCGCGCGCGGCCATAAAATCGGCAGGGCATGAATCCCGGCAAAGAGCAGAAAGGCGCCAAGCCCCCACCAGAGGCGCGGACCATCGAGGTAGGCCAGCGTCCAGGTGGCAAGAAGAAGAAATGTCGCCAGCCCGGAAGCGACGCTGATGATGGCGCGCCGGACCCCGGCCTCGCCCCCGGAGAAGGTAAGGATCACCAGGCCGAGATCGGCCGCGAAGATCAGCGAAAAGAAGAGCAGCGGGGCAAACCCGAGTTGCTCATGCGAGAGGAAGGCCGGGGCGAAGAAGAGCGCGCCGAAGCCGGCGGCCACGCCCGCGGGAATGGTCCATTTGCCACTGCGCCCGGCGCGGCGGCGAATGAACGAGATAAGAAGAAACTGGAGCTGAAAGCCGAGAAAAATGACACAGGCGGCGGGCGCCCTGGCCACGTCGAAATGCTCGAGCGCCCAGCCATATTCCATGGCGAGCGTTCCGAGCGCCGCCAGGAAGATGAGATAACTCCAGCCTTTACGCAGGGCGACGGCGGCAATGCCGGCGTTGAGCAAAGCGACGTAGGTGAAAAGAGCCGGCGCGTTGTCCTGCCCGGTCGCGAGGAGGACGGGCGTGACGAAGCCCCCGAGCAGACCGAGCACCGCCACCACCTGCGCATGGAGGCGGACTGCCAGGGCAAAGGCCGCGACGGTGACCGCGGCCATGAGCGCGAAAGCCACCGGCAACGACAAAAGTCCATAGAACGACTGGGCGGCGAAGATCGTTGCGTAAAGGACCAGAACGCCGGTGGCGCAAAGGCTCTGCCCCGGCACCCGGTAGCTTCGTGCTGCGCGCCATCCGCCGAGCAGGAGGGCGAGCCCGGCCGTTCCGCCAAAGAGAACACGTGTGCGCGGCGAGATCAGGTTGTTCTGGAAGGAATATTTCACCAGGAAAACAAGACCGAGGAAGAGAACGAAGCCGCCGATCCAGGCAAAGAGTTTGACCCCCATGAACGCCTCCCAGTCGATGGCCACGGGACGCGGCGGCGGGACCGACGGCGGAAGCGGTGGCGGAGGGGGGACCGGGCCGGACGGCAACGGCGGAGGGACCGCGGAAGTGCGCGGCGGCCGTTGCAAAATCGCGGGCTCGGGAATCTTCAGCCCCGTATCCGTGCTGCGCGCGGGACTGGGCGGGGCCGAAGCCGGCGGCGCGGCGGCGGCGGCCGGCACTCCCACCGGCGGAGAAGCCGGACGAGGAGTTCCGCCCTCCAGGCGAAGCAGACGCTCTGAGAGGAGCTTCAGGGTCGATTCGAGCCGCCGCACCCGAGAGAACAGGATCAGCGGCAAAACAAAGACGACGACCGCCAGGCCGATCGCCGCTAAAGCGAACAACGCCTCCATGTTCCGGGAAAATAACAAAGCGGGCGCGAGTCTGCGCTGCCGGAGCCGCCACGCGCAAGCAAGGAATGCCGGGGCTAAAGACCGGTCGGATGATCGACAAAAATCCAGGGAAGCCCAAAGCGTTCCGCCAGGTGAGCCGCGAGCGCCTTGACCCCGAAAGTTTCGGTGGCGTAATGACCTCCCAAAAGAAGGTTCACGCCCAGCTCCTCCGCTGCCACCGCCGCCCAGTGGGGCGCTTCCCCGGTGATGAAGGTATCGACCCCGGCCCGCGCCGCGGCTTCCACGTCGCTTCCGGCCCCGCCGCTCACAATCCCGATGGATCGACACTCGAGAGGGCCGCCCCCAACGCAGTGCACCGGGCCGCCCAGCAGTTTCTCCAACCGCGCGACCAGGTCGCCCCGGGCCGTCCTGGTTTCGGACCTGACCCCGATCGGTTTCCCTTTGTGTTCCAGAAACGGAGCGAGGTTCTGCAGGCGCAAGCCGCGCGCGAGCAGGACGTTGTTGCCCACTTCCGGATGAACATCCAGCGGCAGATGCGCGCTGTAGATCGCCAGGTCATGGTCAAAGGCAAAGGCAAACTGGCCGCGGACATGGCCCACCACCGGACGCGGTCCTGACCAGAAAAGACCGTGATGCACCAGGAGCAGGTTGGCTTCTTCCTCGACGGCCTTTCGCATCGTCGGGGTGGAAGCGTCGACCGCGGCGCCGATCTTTGTCACGCTCCCGCCGTTCTCGAGCTGCAGGCCGTTCAAGGCGTTTGCGTAATCATCGATCTCTCCGATCCGAAGAAAGCCGTCGCAATAATCGACAAGGTCACGCAGCGAAACCATGGGCGCAGTCTGGCGTCTTCCCTTCCCGTGGGCAAATCTCGCGTGGCCGGCTTCTTCGGTAGGGCGACGCTCCGCGGAGCCTGGGAGCACGCGTCGTCATCCATTAGATACGGCGCCCTGCTTTGTCTGGAGCCAATCCCGACGAGGGGCGCTTCTTCCCGGAGGGACGAGCTTCCGCTCGTCCTGGACCTGCGGAAGCAGGTCCCTCCGTTTTGGAGCGGGGCATCGATTGCTCCCAGGCTCGACGGAGTCTCACCCTACCGGGGGGTACGAGGGGCGTGAGTTGTGAATGGTGAATCGTGAATAGAAGGGAGGGCGTCGCTTCCCCAAATCCTGTTCAATCCTGTAAATCCTGTCTTATCCCAGCCCTCTGCGTCCTCTGTGCTCTCTGCGTTCTCTGTGGTGAACTCCTACGCAGCGGCGCCGCAACAAAACTCGCGCAACAACCGCAGAAAAGCGTCGCTGGCACGCCGGCCGGCCGCCAAGACATGATCGTGGCTCAGGTGTTCGGCCCGGATCCCGGCGGCGAAATTGGTCAGGCAGGAAAAGCCGGCCACCTCGATCCCAAGCGCGCGCGCCTGGATCGTCTCGAGCACGGTGGACATGCCGACCGCATCGGCGCCAAGCTGCCGCAGCATCCGGACCTCAGCCGGCGTCTCGTACTGCGGACCGCGCACCGCGGCGTAAACGCCCTCCGCCAGATCGATCCCCGCCTTCTGCGCCGCGGCGGCAAAGGCCGACCGAAGCCGCGGCGAGTAGGCCTCCGACATGTCCACAAAACCCCCTTCCCCCTCCAGGGGCGAAACACCGGTGAGATTGAGATGGTCCGTGATCGTCATCCAGTCGCCCGGGCGAAAAGTTTCATTCACGATGCCGGCGGCATTGGTCAGGATCAGGCGGCGCACTCCCGCCTCGGCGAGGAAACGGACACCGGCGGTGGCCTCCCGGGCCGAACGTCCCTCGTAAAGGTGGCAGCGGCCGCAGGCCAGGATCAGGCGGCGGCCTTCCATGGTGACGAGGTGGAACTCGCCCCCATGCCCGGCCACGGAGGGGCGGGGCAAACCGGGACACTCATCGTATCGGACGCGGTCAACGACGTCGCACTGCTCGACCAGCGCGCTCAGTCCCGAGCCGAGGACCACGGCCATTTCCGCCTGCCAGGCGCCCAGCTTTTCCGCAGCCTCCCTCCCCTCGTGCTTCGCGGCGGTGCCGCTGGCCGAGGTCGTCACGCGGCGGAGACAGGCGGCGCTGTCTCCGGTTTGGGAGAGGCGGTTACATCAGGCCGGACCCCGTCATCGCGGCTCCCGGGTGTCTTCGTGTCCGACTTCGGATAGGCGATGCGGGTGTGCAACATCGTCATGAGGGTGAAACGGAAACGGTCGGAGACCGTTTTCAATTCCGCGAGGGTCAGATCGCACTCGTCGAGCTGGCCATCGGCGATGCGCTGCTCGATGAGCTGCGACACGAGTTGCTCGATCTTTTGCGGGGTCGGTTTTTCCAGGCTGCGCGAGGCGCTCTCCACCATGTCGGCCAGGCTGATGATGGCGTTCTCTTTCGTTTGCGGTTTCGGCCCGTTGTAGCGGAAATTTTCCTCGCGCACATCCGGGATGTCCTCCTCGCGAATGTTCATGATCTTGCCGCCGGCCCGCGCGTCCTCCTGCTGCTGCAGGGCGCGCTTGTAGAAGTAATAGACGAGCGAGGTGCCGTGATGCTGCTGGATCACGTCGATGATCTGCTGGTTGAGCTTGTGCGTCAGCGCCAGGTCGACGCCCTCCTTCACATGCGAGAGAATGATGAGCGCGCTCATGCTCGGCGCCAGCTCATCGTGCGGGTTCCGCTCGAAGTTCATGTTCTCGGTGAAATACTCCGGTTTCACCAGCTTCCCGACGTCGTGGAAATAGGAGCAGACGCGGCAGAGGGTGGCGTTGGCGCCGATCGCCTCCGCGGCGGCCTCGGCCAGGTTGGCCACGACCAGGCTGTGGTGATAGGTGCCCGGCGCCTCGATCGTCATGCGGCGCAGCAACGGATGGTTCAGGTCGGAGGCCTCCAGCCACGAAATGTCGGTCGTGACCTGGAAGGCGTGTTCGAGAATCGGCAGCGCGCCGCCCACGAGGGTGGCGACGACAATGCCGTTGCCGATGGCAATGGCGCTCTGCATCCCGATGAGGCCCCAGTTGGTCGCGCCGGGTGAGAAAAGATCAAGCGGCCCGATCAGGCCAAAGGTGAGCGAGAGCAGCCAGATGGCCACGCCGACACCGAAGCCGGCCCGGACCAGCCGGCTGCGCCGGCGCACCTGCATGGTCAGATAGACCGCGGTGAACCCGCTGATCAGGCCGGTGACGAGGAGCGGCGCATCAATTTCACCAAAGAGGATGCTGCCCCAGAGACTGACGAAAACGGCGGCGAAAAGAGCGTGGTTGCGCCCGAGGAGCACGCTGAGGACGAGCGGGGCAAAGGCATAGGGAACGATGAGCGGCGCGAGGTGCGGCTTGAGGAAGCCGACATTGCCGCTGTTCGACATGACCAGGACGAGCTTGGTTGCGGCGAGCTGGAGCAGGATCAGGCCGAAGACCAGGAAAACGCGGGAGTTGCGCGAGAAGGTGCCGGGCTGGTTCATCCAAAGCTGGGTGACAGCCGTGACGAAGAAGAGGAGGGAAATGACGAAGTTCTTGGTCGGCTCGGGCTGGTCGCCGCTGAAGATGAGCAGGGCCAGCCCGGCGATGAAGCCGATGAAGATGACCCACTTCATGTAGACCGAGTACTCGAAGCTCTGGAGAAGCTCGTTCGAGGCGCGGCGCCGCCGTTTCTTGGGCGAGGCGAGCCCGCGTTTCACCAGGCGATTGCGTTTGAGGAAGTCGAGCACGGTTTATTTGCGGCTGCCGGTCGCAGGGGAGCGATGCTGCTGGTAGGCGTTGATAATGGCGCGGACGAGTTCGTGGCGGACCACATCGCGCTCGCTGAAGTAAATCATGGAAATGTCAGGAACATTTTTCAAGGCCTGAAGCGCCTCGACCAGGCCGGAACGGCGGTTGGCGGGGAGATCGATCTGGGTGACGTCGCCGGTGACGACGCATTTGGAATTCTGTCCCATGCGGGTAAGGAGCATGAACATCTGCTCCGTGGTGGTGTTCTGGGCCTCGTCCAGGATGATGAAGGCGTTGCTGAGGGTGCGGCCGCGCATGTAGGCGAGCGGGGCCACCTCGATCGTCTGGCGGGTGATGGCCCGCTCCACTTCCTCCGGCTCCATCATGTCGCGCAGGGCGTCGTAGAGAGGCCGCAGATAGGGGGTGATCTTCTCCTGGAGATCGCCCGGGAGAAAGCCCAGCGCTTCGCCCGCCTCCACCGCCGGGCGGGTCAGGACAATGCGGCTGACCTGCTCCTTCTTGAGGGCGGCCACGGCCATGGCCACGGCCAGGTAGGTCTTGCCGGTGCCGGCGGGGCCGATGCCAAAAACGATGTCGTGCCGGCCGATGGCCTCGAGGTATTGCCGCTGGCCCATGGAGCGCGAAACCACAGGCGGTTTCCGGGGTGAGGTGGAAATCTTGATGTCCACCACGTCATTGAGATTGTCAGGGCGCGCGGAAGTCACCGAATCGAGGGCATAGTTAAAATCCCGGCGCTGGATGTCGACACCTTTTTGCCGGGCCTGTTCCAACTGTTGGAAGACCTGCTCCGCCTGGTTGATCCGCGCGGGGTCGCCCTCCAGCCGGACCCATCCTTCGCGGGTGGTGACCTTGAGCCCCAGCGCATCCTCGAGCGTTTTCAGGAGCCGCAGGTCGCCCGCGTAGAGCGATTCCAGCGCGCGGGCGCTCTCAAATTGCAACGTGCGGGATTCAGCCATTTCCCAGCGCCCGCTCCGGGCGCTGCCTGCCGATCAACGGAAGCCGTAGACGAGCGCCCAGTGCGTCCGTTCTTCCGGCGATTCCTCCACGGAGACGATGATGAAATAGCTCCCGGTGGCGGGAGGAATGACATGGGCCCCGGCAAAGTGCCCTTTCTGCCAGCTATCCGGTTGTTCCACCAGCTGGCCCTCGGAGTCGTAGACGTGGACGGAGACCTTGGCCTTCTCGATCTCGGAGCCGAGCCAGAACCAGTACTCGTTCCCCTTGAACAATTGCTGGCGGACGGCCTTTTTCTCACCGGCAGCCAGGTCGCCGCCCCAGTAATCCTCGCGGACCTGGAACCCTTCCTTGACGTAAGGCTCGGCCGCCTGGAGCGCGAAGGATTGCGCGTCATCGACGGAACCGCGCACGCTCAAGGCGAGCAGGCAGCAGAAAACGCCGGCCAGGAAGACCGCGCGATGATCGGTAAAACGTTTGAACATGGGGCTCAGGGACTTTTACGGACGATGGCCTGGTCAAGGCGCGTCGTGATAACGTTGATCCGCTTGACGGACTCGGGCGAAATGGTGGAGGGACCGCCCTCGATCAGCGGTCGCACCTCGCCGAGCGCGGCTTGGATGTCCTGGAGAAGCTTCATATTATACTCCGGCATCCCCTGGAGCTTCTCCTCGAAATAGGTGAGCAGATCGGGCTGGTGCAACAATTCCGCCCCCTCGGCGGAGAAGCGCTTGGAAACGACGGAAGTCAGCACCTCGGTCCCGCGGAGCCAGCCGCCGAGGCTGACCAGTTGGGAGAGTTTCTGGTCGCGCACTTCGTTCATCGCATTCTGGACACTGTTCTGCGTGCGATCGAGTTCGCGGCGCACCACGGCCCAGTTCCGTTTGTCGGCCGCCTCGGTGATGGCCTTGGCGTGCGGCGTAATGGAATTGCCCACACCGATCCCCTTGGAAAGGTTCAGGACGCGCTGCCCGATGTCCTTCACCGCCGGGGCGTCCTCCGCCTCCACCGCGATAAAGCCATCGGCAATCACGGTCCCGAGGAGAAGGGCAATGCGGGGGCGCTCCGTGAAATTGCTCCCTTTCTCCGTGCGCACGTGCTCCTTCCAGTTGACCCCCCCGAGTTTGTCGAGCGCGCCGAAGACTTCATTGGGCAGGGGCACCAGGACCTCGTCCACCGTGGTGGCAAGTTCGCGCACGTTGACGCTGCGGGGCGCCTCGGCCCCGTGCGCGGTTAGAACCATGGCGGCCAGGAGACCGCCGCCGGCCCGGGAAAGAAAGGAGGGTAAAAGCATCAGGAATCTTCGACTGTTGATTTCGGGGTGGTATTCAGGATTAATTCCGAGACCTTAACCAGAACTTTCACCTCGCACAAATCGCCGTCTCTCTTCCTTTGATACTTCTTCTTCGCAGTAACGGCCCCCGGCGGAGGCACCTATTTTCATGACGCCCGGGCGTTTGGATGAAATTTTGGCGGCCGCCTCCGCCCGCCGCCTCCTCGTTCTGGGCGACCTGATGCTCGATGAATTTGTCTGGGGCAAGGTCGGCCGGATCTCTCCCGAGGCCCCCGTCCCAGTGGTGGAGGTGACCGGGGAAAGCCTGTATCCGGGCGGGGCGGCCAATGTCGCGCGCAACCTGCGTGAGTTTGCCGGAAAGGTGGAGGTCATCGGCATGATCGGTCCCGACCGGGGCGGCCGGCAGTTGCGCGAACTTTTGGCCGAACGCCAGATCGGGACCGGCTCCATTTTCGAGGCGCCCGGGTTTCCCACCATCGTCAAAACGCGCATCATTGCGCGCCAGCAGCAGGTGGTGCGGGTCGATCGCGAACAGGTCCGCGCGCCCGACGCCGGGCAGGTGGCCACGGTGACTGCCCGGGTGCGCGCGCTCCTCCCGGAGATTGATGCCGTGATTTTTGAGGATTACGGGAAGGGTTTCCTGAGCCAGGACCTGGTCAACGCCATCACGCAGGAGGCGCGCGCCGCCGGCAAGACCGTCACGGCGGATCCCAGCCCGCGGCACCTGGTCGACTGGAGCGGGGTGACCGCGGTGAAACCGAACCGGCTCGAGGCGTTTCACGCCGCGGGTGTGCTTTTGACTGATCCGGCGGACTCAGCCCTGGAGGACCGGCCGCTCCTCGAGGTGGGCGCACGGCTGCTGGAGAAATGGAAAGTCGGCATGCTCCTGGTAACGCTCGGTGAACAGGGCATGATGCTCTTCCGCGCCGACGCGCCGCCTCACCATGTGCCCACCCGGGCGCGGCAGGTCTTTGACGTTTCCGGCGCGGGCGATACCGCCATCGCCCTTTTCACCCTCGCCCTTTCGGCCGGGGCCGCGCCGGAGGAGGCCGCTGAAATCGCCAATCACGCCAGCGCCGTGGTGGTGGCGAAACTCGGCACGGCCACGGTCAGCCCGGAGGAGTTGCGCGCCAGTTTCGCCGATGACGGCCCCGGATAACCTCGTGCCGGCGGTCTTTTTCGATCGCGACGGCACCATCATGCGCGACGTGAATTATTGTCGCGATCCGGAGGAAGTGGAGGTGTTCCCCGGCGTGGCCTCCGCCCTCCTCCGACTGCGCGAGCAGGGATTCAAGCTCCTCATGGTGACAAACCAAAGCGGAATCGGGCGCGGCTATTTCTCGCGCGAGGAATATGACAAGGTCCACGCCGAGGTGATCCGGCAGCTGGGAGCAGGCGCGCCGGACGCCACGTATGTCTGCCCCGACCCGCCCGGGGTGGCCTCGCTTTGCCGCAAGCCGGCCCCGGGCATGGTCCTGCAGGGCGCGCGCGAGCACCGGACAAATCCGGCGCGTTCTGTTTTTGTCGGGGACAAGGAAATCGACGTGCACTGCGGCCATAACGCCGGGATCAAGGCGATCCGCGTCCAAACCGGGTTCGAGACGAACACGGCTGACAGTTCCGCCGACTGGATCGCGGAGGATTTCGTGGCCGCGGCCGCGATCATTCTGCGGGAGTTTCCGGTATGATCGCCGGCGTGATCCCGGCCCGGTGGGGTTCAACGCGGTTCCCGGGAAAGCCGCTGCATGAAATCGCCGGCAAACCGCTCCTGCGCCATGTCTGGGAACGGGCCGGCCGGGCGCGCCGGCTCGATGAACTGATCATCGCGACCGACGACATGCGCATCGCGGAGGCGGCGTTCGCCTGGGGCGCGGAGGTTTCGCTGACCTCTCCCCGCCACCGGAGCGGGACCGACCGGGTGGCGGAAGTGGCGGGCCGTCTCAAGCGGGCGACCCATGTGATCAACATCCAGGGCGACGAACCGCTGCTCGAGCCCGCCTTGCTCGACCGCATGGCGGCGCATCTGCGCCAGGACCGATCGATCCAGATGGTGACGGCGGCTCATCCTTTTGACGACGCCTCCGAGGCCGCGTCACCGCACCAGGTGAAGGTCGTCCTCGACCGTGCCGGGCGGGCGCTTTATTTTTCGCGCAGCCCCATCCCCTTTCCACGGGAGGGACAACCGGTCCTCCTGCGCCACCAGGGAATTTACGGATACCGGCGCGATCTTCTTCTGCAATTCGTGCGCTGGAAACCGACGCCACTGGAACGCGCCGAGTCCCTCGAGCAATTGCGCGCGCTGGAACATGGTGTAAGAATTCACGTGCTCGTCACCAAGCATGGTTTTGCCGGGGTGGATACGCCCGGGGATGCCGTCCGCCTCGCGGCCGCGCTCGAGAATTCGCCCCGCACCCGCCGCGGAAAGGCCGGGCGATGAAATACATCTTCGTCACCGGCGGCGTTGTCAGTTCGCTCGGGAAAGGCCTGGCCGCCGCGGCCCTCGGCACCCTGCTGGAGCTGCGCGGGCTCCGCGTCATTTTTCAGAAGTTCGATCCCTATCTCAACGTCGATCCGGGCACGATGAACCCGTTCCAGCATGGCGAAGTCTACGTCCTGCACGACGGCGCCGAGACCGATCTCGACCTCGGGCATTACGAGCGTTTCACCAACTGTGTCCTCTCGCGCAACAACAACCTGACCAGCGGCCAGGTCTACGAAAGCGTCATCCTGAAGGAACGCCGCGGCGATTACCTCGGCAAGACGGTCCAGGTGATCCCGCACGTGACCGACGAGATCAAGAACCGGATCCGCGAGATTTCGCGACGAGTCCAAGGCGGACGTGGTCATCACGGAGATCGGCGGGACGACCGGCGACATCGAGGGGCTGCCTTTTCTCGAGGCCATCCGCCAGTTCATGCTCGAGGTCGGGAACGAAAATGTCGTCATCATGCACGTCACGCTCGTGCCTTTCATCAAGGCGGCCGGCGAGCTGAAGACGAAACCGACCCAGCAGAGCATTGCGCAAGCTGCGCGAGATCGGCATCCAGCCGCAAGGTGCTCATCTGCCGCACCGAACATCCGCTCGATCCCGATATCCGGCAGAAGCTTTCCATGTTCTGCAACGTTTCTCCGCAGGGCGTGATCGAGGCCCGGGACGTCCAGCACACCATCTACGAGATGCCGCTCATGCTGCACGCCGAGGGGCTCGATGCCCTCGTCTGCCAGCTGCTCCACCTGGAAACGCCGGCGCCCGACCTGACCAACTGGCGGAAGTTCGTCGACCGTGTGGTCAGCCCGAAAAAGCAGGTCAAGATCGCCGTGGTCGGCAAATACATCGACCTGCAGGACGCCTACAAGAGCATCTATGAGTCGCTGACCCATGCCGCCGCCAGCCAGGATTGCGGCATCGACCTGAAACTGGTGGACGCGGAGATCTATCGAGGAAGGCGTGGATGGCCATCTCAAGGATGTGGCCGGGGTCCTGATCCCGGGCGGCTTCGGCGAGCGCGGCGTGGAAGGCAAGATCATGGCCGCCCGTTACGCCCGCGAAAACAAGGTGCCCTATCTTGGTCTCTGCCTCGGCATGCAGGTGGCCACGATCGAATTTGCCCGCAACGTGCTCGGGTTGGAAAACGCCAACAGCACCGAGTTCGATCCGGCCGCAAAGGAGCCGGTCATCGCGCTTCTCGACGAACAGCGCGATGTACGCAAAAAAGGCGCCAGCATGCGGCTGGGCACCTGGCCCACCAAGATCGAGCACGGCACCAAGGCCGAGCGGGTTTACGGCGGCGACGAGGCGCTCGAGCGGCATCGGCACCGTTACGAATTCAACATGAAGTACCGCGAACAAATGGAGGAAAAAGGGTTCACCATCGCGGGCACTTCACCCGACGGGACATTGGCGGAATTGATCGAGCTGAAGGATCACCCCTACTTTCTGGCCTGCCAGTATCACCCGGAGTTCCAGAGCAAGCCGAACAAGCCGCACCCTCTCTTCAAGGGTTTTATCCAGGCCTGTTTGCAGCACCAGAGCTGACGCTACGACGAGTGCGCGGCGCGGCGCAGCCGGTCCATGATCGCCCGGCCAATCCCCTGCTCCGGCACCTTTTCCGCCAAAATCACATCGAGACCGGGCAGCATCGAGCTCGCGCAGACAACGGAAGAGATTCGCCGCCGCCTCGGCCAGGTCGCCGCGCTCGCTCAGGCGGCGCACTTCCGCGAATCCCGCCGGCGCAACCGCCTGCCAGAGCAGGGCCCCGCTGCGTTGGCCGGGAATCGGCCTGCCATTTCTCCGCGGGATCGACCAGGCGAAGAGGGGTCCGCGGCGCATAATGCGAGGCAAGTTGTCCCGGCGCTTCGGGACGTCGCCCTCGATGAACGCGCCGCCGAGGCCGCCACCGGCTGCCCCAGGGCACGGGCCAGGTCCTCCTGCGTGATCGGTCCCTCGCGCAAAATCTCGACCTCACCGCCTGAGCGCACCGCGACAATGGTCGACTCCAGCCCGTGCGCGGTTGGGCCGCCGTCGAGGATCAGCGGAACCCGCCCCTCCAGTTCGCTGTGCACATGCGCAGCTTCCGTTGGGCTGATGCGGCCAAAGCGATTTGCGCTGGGAGCCGCCAGCGGACCGCCAAAAGCTTTCGCGACCGCGCTGAGCACAGGGTGAGCGCTGAGACGCACCGCCACGGTACCAAGCCCCGCCGTGACCAGGTCCGGGACCAGCGCGGTCCTAGGCAGGACAAAGGTCAGAGGACCGGGCCAGAAGGGCTCCTGCAAACGTTGCACGATTGTGCGCTGGGCCGGCGCCATGACCGTGAGTCGTTCCAGCCAGCCGGCGTCCGGCAGGTGCACAATAAGCGGGTCGAACCGGGGCCGCTCCTTGGCCTCGAAAATTTTGGCCGCCGCGCGGGGATCAAGGGCATCAGCCGCCAGGCCGTAGACCGTCTCGGTCGGGAGCGCGACGATCCCGCCTTCGCGGAGAATCTGCACGGCGCGGCCGATCCCGGCGGCGTCACCGGCTATGATTTCGGTTTGCACAACGCGTCGCGGGCTTTCGTCACCGCCGCGAGGGCCTCGTCGGCCGACTCTCCGAGGCAGGTGAGATGCCCCATTTTGCGCCGCGGCCGCGGCTCATGCTTGCCGTAGAGATGGAGGTGAACGCCCGGAACCGCCAGCGCCTCGGTCCAGGGTGGCTCGCCGTCGCGCCAGACTTCGCCCAGGATGTTCGCCATGGCGGTGGGACGCAGCAGCGTTGTCGGCCCGAGCGGCAATCCGCAAACCGCGCGCAGTTGCTGTTCAAACTGGCTGGTCGCGCAGCCTTCGATGCTCCAATGCCCGGAATTATGCGGGCGCGGGGCCAGTTCGTTCACCAGCAGGCCGCCTTTTTTGTCGAGAAACATTTCCACCGCGAGGAGCCCGATGAGGTCCATTTTCTCGGCCAGGTCCCGCGCCAGTTCCCCGGCCGCCGCCGCCACCTCCGGTCCGACCCGCGCGGGCACGACGGTGAAATCGAGGATGTGGTTCCGGTGGATGTTCTCGGCCAGCGGAAAGACAGCGCACTCCCCGGAGGGTCCGCGGGCCACGATGACCGAGAGTTCCTTCGAGAAATCAATCGCCTTTTCCAGGATCAACTCGTCGCCGGTGCGGGCCTCCCAGATTTCGCCCGCCTCCCCGCCGCGGATCATTTGCTGGCCTTTGCCATCGTAGCCCCAAGCCGCCGTTTTCAGGATGGCCGGGCGACCAATGGCATCAAGGGCGTTGTCCAGTTCGACCTCGCTCCGGACCGCGCGAAACGGCGCCACCGGGAAGCCGTTGCCGGAAAGGAACGTTTTTTCCGACAGGCGATGTTGGGTCGTGGCGAGCAACTCTCCCGCAGGCCGCACCGGACAATGCCCGGCGCACCAGCGCACGGTCTCCGCCGGGATGTTCTCGAACTCGAAGGTCATCACGTCGAGGTCACGCGCGAACCGGTCCACCGCCCCTTCGTTCAGGTAATCTGCGATCACGGCGTGATCGGCGAACTGTTCCGCCGGTCCGTTCTGTTCCGGCGTGAAAATGTGCACCCGGTAACCCATCCGCCGCGCCGCCACGGCAAACATGCGACCGAGCTGGCCGCCTCCCATCACCCCGACGGTGCTCCCCGGCCCGATCGGCGTCATGGTTTCCGCTGCGCGAGCACGGCCTCGGTCTGGGCCCGCCGGAACGCTTCCACCCGGCCCTGCACCGCCTTGTCCCCCAGCCCGATGATGCTCGCGGCCAGCAGCGCCGCATTCTTCGCCCCGGCCACCCCAATCGCCAGCGTCCCCACCGGCACGCCCGCCGGCATTTGGGCAATCGAAAGCAGCGAATCCATCCCGCTTAGGGCATGGGACTGCACCGGCACACCCAGCACCGGCAGCCAGGTATGCGCCGCCACCATCCCGGGCAGGTGCGCCGCGCCCCCCGCCCCCGCGATGATCACCCGCAGCCCCCGGCCGGCCGCGCCGCGCGCGAAGTCGGCCATCAACTCCGGGGTGCGATGCGCCGAGACAATCTGATGCTCGGCCGCCACCCCCAGTTCCCCCAGGAGCTCGACCGCGTGGCGCATCGTTTCCCAGTCGGATTTACTGCCCATGATCACGGCCACCAGCGGAGAGACGTCGGAATCAGCCATCGCCTAAGCAGTTTCGCAGGGGCGCACCCTTGTAAAGTCCTTTCGCCGGCTTTTCAGGTCCGGCGCCCCCCGTTACAATCGGGGCGTGACCGGGCCGGCCATCATCCTTATCGGCTTCATGGGCACGGGAAAATCGTCCGTGGGCGCGGCCCTGGCCCGCAAAACAGAGCTGCCCGTGTTCGATACCGACGCCATCATCGTGGCCAAGTTCCAGACGCCCATCACCCACGTCTTCGAGCGACTCGGGGCCGAGGGCTTTCGCGATGAGGAAACGCTGGCCCTGAACACCATTCCCAAAGTGCCCGGCATCGTCATCACCGGAGGCGGCAGCGTTTTGCGGCCTCAAAATGTCGAGGTGCTGAAAAAACTGGGACGCCTCGCCTGGTTGCGGGCGAGTGAGGAGACGGTTTACCACCGCATCGCCGGGCGCGACGATCGGCCGCTCCTCCAGGGGCCCGATCCGCGCCGACGCGTGGCCGAGTTGATGGAGAAACGAGAGGAAGTCTACCGCCGTGCGGCCGATCTCGTCTTCGAGACGGACGATCTTTCCCCCGACCAGATCGCCGATTTGATCCTGGAACAACTTTCGCCCGGCCGCGAGTGAGGCGACCTTGGCCGGTGACTGCCGCGCCCCCCACGACCAGCCTGCCTAAGCAGGAGATTATTTCGCGCGCGCTCGAGCTTGGGTTCAGTGCCTGCCGCATCACGGCTTGCACCGCACCGGCGCACGCCCGGGAATTCCGCGAATGGCTCGCGGCCGGGGCCGCCGGGGAGATGACCTGGATGGAACGGGGCGCCGACAAACGCTGCGACCCGCAATCGGTCCTGCCGGGCGCCCGGTCGGTCATCGTTCTTGCCCTCAATTATTGGCAGGGACCGAGCCGACGCCGGGTCCCTGGCCGGATCGCCCGCTACGCCTGGGGCGACGATTATCACGGGCTCATCGAGAAGAAGCTGGAGCAGCTCGATCTCTTCCTGCGGGAGAATGGCGGCACCCAAAAATGCTACGTCGATACCGGCCCCGTCCTGGAACGCGATTTCGCCGCCGCCGCCGGTCTCGGCTGGCAGGGGAAAAGCACCATGCTTCTCGAGCAAAAGCTCGGGACCTGGTTTTTTCTCGCGGCAATTTTGACCACCCTTCCCCTGCCGCCCGATCCCCCGCAGGTCGGACGCTGTGGCAGTTGCACGCGCTGCGTCACTGCCTGCCCCACCGGGGCCATCACCGCTCCTTACCGGCTCGATGCCCGCCGCTGCATTTCTTATCTGACCATTGAGTTGAAGGGGCCGGTCCCGCTGGAACTCCGCCCGCTCATGGGCGATCGCATTTTCGGCTGTGACGATTGCCTCGACGCCTGCCCGTGGAACCGCTTCGCCAGGGCCTCGCAGGAATCCGCCTTTGCCCTGCGACCCGCTCTGGCCGAGACGCCCCTCCGCGATTTTCTACGCCTCGACGAGGAGGAGTTCCGCCGGATTTTCGCCCGGTCGCCCATCAAGCGCATCAAGCGGCGCGGCTTTCTCCGGAACGTCTGCATTGCCCTTGGGAATGTCGGCACGGCGGCGGACCTCCCTGCCCTGGCCCGGGCGGCGGACGATCCGGAACCGCTGATTGCCGAGCACGCTCGCTGGGCCACCGGGCAGATTCGCGCCCGTCAGGCCGGGAGCGCCCCGGCCTTGCCAGCCTCCCCAAGGACGGCTTGATTTAATCTGAACGGCTTTTCCTTTGCATCGGTCGAAGGAGTCGCTATCCCTAGCGCCGTTCCCCTTCCCCCGATGCATCAGACCGCTGTCCCCCAGGAGCCCCCCGCTAAAACTGCCCGAAAAAAGAGCCGCTGGACCCGGAAGCGCCTTTTTATCGTCGGCGGAGGCGTGGCCGCACTTCTCCTCGTGCTCGCCATCTTTTCCGGCAAAGGCGAAAAACCAATCCCGGTGACCACGGAGAAGGCGGAACGGCGCACCATCGTGCAGACCGTTTCCGCCACGGGCAAGGTCCAGCCTGAAATCGAGGTAAAGATCTCGCCGGAAGTGGCGGGCGAAATCATTGAACTCCCGGTGGAAGACGGCAAGGAAGTGAAAAAGGGAGAATTGCTCCTCCGGATCAAACCCGATTCCTACCGGGCGCTGCTGGAGCAGCAGCAGGCCGCCATCAGCGGCGCGAAGGCCATGAACCTGCAGGCAAAGGCTTCGATGCTTCAGGAGGAACAGGATCTGAAGCGGGCCCAGGACCTCTTCAACAAGAAGCTGATCTCCGATTCCGAGTTCGTCGCGGCGCGCACCGCCTTTGACGTGGCGAAATCGACCTTTGAAAGCTCCCGGCACGAGATTGAGCGGGCGGAGGCGGCCTCCAGCCAGGCGCGCGACCAGCTTTCCAAGACCACCATTTATTCGCCGATGGACGGCACCGTGACCAAGCTCGACAGCAAACTGGGCGAGCGCGTGGTGGCGACGAACCAGTTCGCCGGAACCGAGGTAATGCGCGTGGCGGACCTCGCCCAAATGCAGGCGGTGGTTGACGCGAACGAAAACGACGTGGTCAAGGTCAAGATCGGGGACAAGGCGACGGTGACGATCGATGCCTACGGCGACCGGAAGTTCACCGGCGAGGTGCAGCAGATCGCCAATACCGGCAGCACGACCAAGGAAGGGACCCAGGAGGAGGTGACCAATTTCGAGGTCAAGATTCGCCTGCGGGAACCGGGCCTGAAACTGCGGCCCGGCCTCAGTTGCACCGCCGAGATCGAGACGAACATGGCCCGCGACGTCGTCTCGGTCCCGCTCCAGGCCGTCACCATCCGGACAAACGACTCGAAGCTGAGCCCGGAAGAGGAAGAGAAGAAAAAACGGGCGGCGAGCGCGCGTGACAAGGACGATCTGACCGCGGAGACGATCAACGAAACCCAGCAGCGCCGGGCGCAGCGCGAGGAGCGCGAGAAGCTAAGCAAGGTTGTTTTCCTCAAGGAGGGCGACAAGGCGGTCCTGAAAAAGGTCGAGACCGGCATCGCCAACGACGCCTACATGGAAATCAAGAGCGGGCTGAACCCGGGCGACCTGGTGATCTCCGGAAGTTACAGCGCCGTCTCGCGCAAACTGAAGGATGGCGCCGACGTGACCATGGAAAAGGAGGCCGGCAAATAAGCCGGCGGCCGCGCGTCCAATGAACGCCGGGGATGCGAGGCGACCGCAGGGTCCGGTCGTCATTGATATCGAGAACATCACCAAGACCTACGTCATGGGCGAGGAAAGCGTGCACGCCCTGCGCGGGGTCTCGCTCCAGATCCGGCGCAACGAATACCTCGCCATCATGGGGCCGAGCGGGAGCGGCAAATCGACGCTCATGAACATGCTCGGCTGCCTCGACACCCCCACCTCGGGTCGCTACGAGTTCAGCGGCAAGAATGTCTCGGCGATGGACGACGACGAACTGGCCGCCATCCGCAACCGCGAGATCGGCTTCGTCTTCCAGACGTTCAACCTCCTGCCCCGCTCCGACAGCCTGCATAACGTCGAGCTTCCCCTGATCTATGCCGGGCTCGAACCGGAAGCGCGCCGGGCTCGCGCCGCCCAGGCCCTGCGCGACGTCGGGCTCGGCGACCGCCTCCAGCACAAGCCGAACGAACTTTCCGGCGGCCAGCGGCAGCGCGTCGCCATCGCCCGCGCCCTCGTCAACCAGCCTTCCATCATCCTGGCGGACGAACCGACCGGGAACCTCGATAGCCGGACGGGTGAGGAAATCATGGCCCTCTTCGAGAATCTCTACGAGGAGGGCCACACCATCATTGTCGTCACCCACGAGGACGACATTGCGCGGCACGCCCGGCGCATGGTCCACCTGCGCGACGGCCGGATCGAGAGCGACGAATTCCTGCCGGCGGAAACGAACCTGGCCGGAACTCATTGACCGCGGAATGAAGCGTCTCCGTTACGAAATCGCCGAGAGCTGGAAGATCGCCACGGCCCAGATGCGGGCGAACAAGACCCGCTCCGGATTGACCGCCCTCGGCGTCATCATCGGGATTGTCGCCGTGACCCTGATGGGCACCGCCATTACCGGCATCCAGAAAGGGTTCGATCGCAGCCTGGCCGTGCTCGGAGAAGATGTTCTTTACGTCGACCAATGGCCATGGGCCCCGGTGAGCGACTGGTGGAACTATCGCAACCGTCGCAAGATCAAAACGGAATATGCCGAGCGCCTGAACCGGCTGATCGACAGCTCGCCCAATTCCGACCTCGTCGTGGCCGTGCCCACCTCCAGCCTGCTCCGGAGCGTGAAACGCAATGAGTTCCAGGTGAACAACATCTTCATCCTCGGGACCAACGCCGATTTTCTTCTCGTTTCCACGGTCGACTTCGATAAGGGCCGGTTCTTCAACGAACTGGAGGCGCGCAGCGGCTCCATGGTCTGCGCGATCGGGGCCGATGTCGCCGAAAGCCTTTTTCCAGTTGAGGACCCAATTGGCCAGAAAGTGCTGATCAACGGGCACGCCTTCAAGGTTATCGGGGTCAACGCCAAGCAGGGCTCGTTTCTTGGGCTCTTCAGCCTCGATTCGCTCGTGGTCATGCCCCTGCCCGCCTTCAAGAAATATTTCAGCGCCAAATCCGAGGCCGACATCCGCGTGAAGGTGAGGGACAAGACCCGGCTGGCCGAGGCCCGCGACGAGCTGACCGGCCTGATGCGCCGGGTGCGCGGGCTGCCCGCCGGAAAAGCGAAACGATTTCAACGTGAACGAGCAGCAGGCCTTCAAGAGCACCCTCGACCCGGTGAAAAACTCGATCGCGCTGGCCGGGCTTTTCATCACCGGCCTCTCCCTTTTCGTCGGCGCCATCGGGATCATGAACATCACCTTTGTCAGCGTGAAGGAGCGGACCAAGGAGATCGGCACCCGCAAGGCCCTGGGGGCGCGCCGGCGCACCATCATGCTCCAGTTCCTGATCGAGTCGACCGCCCTCTGCATCTTTGGCGGCCTGGTCGGCCTGGTCCTGGCCTATCTGATGTGTTTCGGCATCGCCCTCGCCTTTCCCTCCTTCCCCGTGCAGTTCTCGATCGCCCTGGTCTTCATCGGCATGATCGTCTCCGTCGCCACCGGCCTCATCTCGGGCCTGGCCCCGGCCTGGACCGCCTCGCGCCTCGATCCCGTAACGGCTCTGCGTTATGAATAATGATAACCACAGAGACGCAGAGAACACAGAGGTTGAGTTAACACCAAACCAGCTCACCGAGGCCGCGATTGGAGCGGCCATGGCTGTTCATCGTGAGCTTGGACCGGGCCTACTTGGAAGGCGTTTACGAGGTCTGTTTCTGTCATGAATTGAAGCTGCGGAACATTCCTTTTGAGCGGCAGAAAAAGCTGCCGATCAATTACAAGGGGATAAGGCTGAACGCGGCGCGCCGGACTGACGTTCTTCTCGGCGGGCAGGTGCTGGTAGAGCTCAAGGCCGTTGCCGCAATCCTTCCCGTGCATGAAGCGCAACTTCTCACCTATCTCAAGCTGGGAGGCTGGTCTCTTGGCCTTATCATCAACTTCAATGTTGCCCTGTTGAAAGATGGTCTGCGCCGGAAAGTGTTGGGCTTCCAGGAAGCCGAACCTGCATCCCCTCCGCGCCCTCTGCGTCTCCGCGGTAAAGAAAAAGAGAGAAAATGAAGTTTGCCGAGATCCTCAAGATGGCGCTCGCCTCCCTCGGCGCCAACAAGCTCCGCTCCGGGCTCACCATGACGGGAATCACCATCGGCGTCTTCTCCGTCATCTCGGTCATGACCGCGATCGGCGCCCTCCAGAATTCCATTGAGTCGGGCCTGAGCTTTCTCGGCTCCAACATTTTCCAGTTCGCCAAGTATCCGGCCAACTTCAACGCCGGCGGATCAAATCGCGACAAATACGCCAACCGCGCCAGCATCACCTATCACGAGGCCGTCCGTTACATGGAGCTGATGGAACCCTACGCGCAGGAAATTTGCATCAAGACCTTCGATAACGGCAAGCAGGCGGTCTACGGCGGGATCAAAACCACCCCCAGCCTCACCATCGCCGGGACCAACAAAAGTTTCACCACCGCCAACGCCTATACCCTGGCCGAAGGGCGCAACCTGAACGATGAGGACATCGCCTTCTCCCGTCGCGTCCTCGTGATCGGCGATCGCATCGCCAAAATTCTTTTCCCGAACGAAACGCCGGTCGGCAAGGAGATGAAACTGAGCGGCCATACCTTCACCGTCGTCGGGGTCTTTGCCGAGAAAGGCAGCGCCTTCGGCCAGAGCCAGGACGACATCGCCATCATGCCGATCACGCGCTTCTTCGAGAATTTCGGCTCGGCCAATCGCACCATCAACATCGCCACCCAGGCCGCTTCCCAGCAGGTTTACAATCGCACCTTTGACCGCGCCATCGGCGCCATGCGCACCGTGCGCGGCCTGCGCGCCGAGGAACCGAACGATTTCGAGATCTACACCAACGATTCCCTCAAGAGCGCCTTTGTCTCCGTCGCCGGCGTCGTCAGCATCGGCGCCTTTGTCGTCAGCTTCATCGCCCTCGTCGCCGCCGGCGTCGGGATCATGAACATCATGCTCGTCAGCGTGACGGAGCGGACCAAGGAGATCGGCATCCGCAAGTCCATCGGCGCCCGCCGGCAGGATGTCCTGCGCCAGTTCCTTACCGAGGCTGTTTTCATCTCGGAAGCGGGCGGTATCCTCGGAATCCTCCTCGGGATCGGCGCGGGCAATGTCATCGCCAGCCTGCTCAAGGCCGAGATGATCTTCCCATTTGGCTGGGCTTTGGCCGGACTGGTGGTTTGTTCCGGAATCGGGATTGTGTTCGGCTTTTACCCGGCCTACCGGGCGGCCAACCTCGACCCGATCGAGGCCCTTCGGTTCGAATAACCGGCCGGGAAAGGGTTTCCCGAGCCCGAAACAAGGGCATTTTGCAGGGGGAAACCTTTGACAGACCCCCTCGAATTGTCATTCCTTTATTCTAGCTATTATAGTTGTGCCAGAAACCCCCAAAAGTACGGCCCCACCCGGCGCGCCCCCCGCTATTCTTGTCGTCGAGGAATATGGCGCCCTCGCCGCCGCCATCGGTTCCGCTCTCAAGAAGTTCGCGCCCCATCACCGCGTCTGCCTCGCCGATTCCCTTGCCGAGGCCACCGCCCACGCCAGTTCCATCCAGCCCATCCTCTTCATCGTCGACGCTGACCCGCCGCACCCGGGCGCCATCACGTTCCTGAACCAGATGAGCCGGGAGCATCCCGGGGCGCGGATGCTGGTTATCGCCGCCTCGCTCGGGCGTGATCTCATGGACGAGATTGGGGCGGCCGGCGCCCTCCAGTTCATCGAAAAACCGTTCGAGCTGGCCGATTTCGGCGCCAGCGTGCAGGCCCTCCTGGGACCGTGGCAGGCCAGCGCTCGCCGGGCCCGCGGGACCCTGGAGAACCTGCAATTGCAGGACATCGCCCACCTGATGTGCGTCTCGCGCGCCACCGGCGTGATTGAGGCGGTCGGACGGGACCGCAAAAAGGGGGAGGTGCATGTGCGGGAAGGGCAGATCGTGCACGCCGCCACCTCCGGCCTTGTCGGGCAGGAAGCGCTCCAGGCCTTGCTCTGCTGGCGGGGAGCGCGCCTGCGCGAACGCGATCTTTCGCCGGCCGGCCCCCAGACCATCACGCTTCCGTGGCGCCATGTCCTCCTGCAGGGCTTGCGCTACGCCAAGGCCGCCACGGCCGAGGAAGCGGACGAGGAACTGCCGCCCGCGGCGCCCCCGGCCGCCAAGCCCGCCCCGGCGCCGAAAGAGGGGCGAAAGGTTGTGGTGATCGACGATACCGACATGCTCCGCATCTTTGTGGAGGATCTTCTTTCCACCCTCGATCCCGCGCTTCAAATCACCACCGCCCCCAACGGGGCGGAAGGCGTCCGGACGGTCGGGGAGATTCTGCCCGACCTCGTGGCCCTCGATTACAGCCTGCCGGATTTCAATGGCGATGAAGTCTGCCGCCGCCTTCTCGCCGAGGAACGAACCGCCCGGATTCCGATCGTGATGATGTCAGGACACGTGCCGCAGATGAATGCGACCGCTGCCAAGTATCCGAACGTCATCGCCTCCATCGCCAAGCCGTTCCATTCGGAACAATTCATCCCGGTGATGGAAAAGGCGCTCCGGTCCGGCCCGATTGATCCGGCCCGTCTGGCGGAGACACGCCCGCCGCCCGCGATCGAGCCTCCTCCCGCGCCCGCCCCGCCGCCTGCGGTCGAGCGGCGCGAACCACCGCCAGCCCCGCCGGAACCCCCGCCCGCCCCTGCCAGCCGCACGGCGCCCGCCCCTTCCCATGCCGTCACCGCGATTTCTCCTCTGCCGGCTGAAGCGGAAGCGTTCCCCCCGCGCGGAATGCAGCCCGGGGTGGTGCCTCCACCCAGTCCTTCCGTAACCCCGGCCACCCGCGTCTCCGCCCCGGGAGGCCGCGCCGTCAGCGGTGATCACAGCGAAGTGGTGCTCGGCCTCGCTCTCGAGGTCCTTTCCATGGAACTGACGCCGCATCTGCGCATCGGCAGCATCCGCGCGCGCCCGGCGGCACAGGACATCGCCCTGCGTTTCCTTTCCAACAGCATGCTCGGCGGCATCCCGGCGGAAACACGCTTTGAGCTGGGACCCATCGAGCTGGATCAGGAGGGGCGCATCGCCACGATCCGCGTCATTCCGACGCAGAAGACCATCACCCTGCCGTCGCCGCGCCTGGCTTTCGCCATCTCCGACCTCTCCGTCATCCCGGCCAACTCGCATAACCACGTCAAGATCATGTCGGCCCCGACCGCGCCCATGACCATGCAGCTGGTGGCGCATTTCGAGTTGGAGGCGGTCGAGCTTTCGCCCGGATTCCAGATTGCCGCCCTCGCCCTGCAGGGAGATCACGACGCCGTTCGCGTCACCTTGGAGGGGAAGACCCTGACCTCGGAGGAGAACGCGACCGATTTCCGGATCACCCAGGTGGAGCTGGACGGGCTTTCCCGGATCGCGGCGCTGCAGTTGACCGCGAAGACCTAGCCCTGCTGGTGCCGGGCCAGGAAGGGGTCCAGCTCTTCCACGCCGAAGTTGGCCAGGACATCGCCGTCCCAGAGCAGCGTCGGTGTCTTTTGTTGTCCGGAAATGCGCGCCAGTTCTTTCATCCCGGCGGGATCACCCCGGACTTCCCATTCCTTGTAGGCCACGCCGCGCTCATCGAGCGCCGCCGTGGCGGCATGGCAATACGGGCATCCCTTTTTCACAAACAGCGTTGGCTTTTCCATCAAGGGGTAATCGCACCTGCGCGCCCGACTGCGGGCATGACGCCGCTATTCCAGGCCCAGTGCCTGGAACGTTTCATCCACATGCCGGAAGTGGACCTCGAGGGAGCAGAGCCGGTCAATCTCCGCGGCGGAAAGAAGCCGCGTGATCTCCGGCTCGGCTTTGGCGTTGGCGGCGAAAGCCTCGGGCCCTTCCCAGGTTTTCATGGCCGCGCGCTGTACCGCCTCATAGGCGGCCTTGCGCTCCGCGCCCTTTTCCGTCAGGGCGAGCAGAATCGACTGGCTGAAATAGAGGCCGCGGGTGGTCTCCATGTTGCGCCGCATGTTCTCGGGGTAAACCTGCAGCGTTTCCACCAGCTCCCGCAGTTTCACCAGCATGTAATCCATGAGCGTGCAGGAATCAGGCAGGATGATCCGTTCCACACTGGAGTGGCTGATGTCGCGCTCGTGCCAGAGCGCGACGTTTTCCAGCGCCGCGACGGCATGGCCGCGAATGACCCGGGCGAGCCCGCTCAGGCGCTCGCCCGTGATCGGATTGCGCTTGTGCGGCATGGCCGAACTCCCCTTCTGCCCTTTCGCAAAAAACTCCTCCACCTCCAGGACCTCGGTCCGCTGCAAATGCCGGAACTCGGTCGCCCAGCGATCAATGCTCGAGGCGATCAGGGCCAGCGTGGTCATGAACTCGGCATGCCGGTCGCGCTGGATCACCTGGGTGGAAATGGTGGCCGCCTTTAATCCCAGCTTCTCGCAGACCTGCCGCTCAATTCGGGGATCCAAGTGGGCATGCGTGCCCACCGCGCCACTCAGTTTGCCCACCCGGATCCGCTCGCTCATGTCGGTCAGGCGCGCTTCCGCCCGGCCGAATTCGTCGAACATCAGGGCGAGCTTCAGCCCAAACGTCACCGGCTCGGCATGGATCCCGTGGCTGCGACCGATCATGGGCGTCATCTTAAACTCGCGCGCCCGGCGGCCGATCACGACCCGGAGTTCGCGCAGGTCATGCGCCAGGATTTTGGTCGCCTCGGTTAATTGCACCGCCAGGGTCGTGTCGAGAACATCCGACGAGGTCAGCCCCTGATGAATCCAGCGCGCGGCTGGTCCGACGTAGCCCGCCACGTTTTCGAGGAAGGCGATGACATCGTGGTTCGTCCGTTTCTCGATCTCAAGGATCTCGGACACGGAAAATTTGCCTTTTTCCCGGATCGTTTGCGCGTCTTTCTTCGGAATTTGCCCAAGGGCGGCCATGGCTTCGCAGGCAAGGGTTTCAATCTCGAGCCAAATCTGGAACTTGCGTTCATCCGACCAGAGCGCGCGCATGGCCGGCCGGGAATAGCGATCGATCACGCGGACAGAATAGGAAGCAACTTGAGGCCGGAAAGAGTTTTCTTGGCTGCCGGAATTTCCCGGGCGGCGAGGGAATCGCGCAGGCCGGGAAAATCCCGACCCATCTCCGGCGGGTCCCGTGGCGTTTCCGGGACAAAAAGACGGCGCCGCTCAGACGCACAAAGCGTCCGAGCGGCGCCGGAAATTGATTTGGCTGGTGAGCCCGCCCTTAGCAGACCTTGGCGCGGGTGAAGCGGCCGTTGTTCTCCAGCTTCACTTGTCCGCTGCCCAGGAGGTCGGCCACGGCGGCCACGGTTTCCTTGGTGCTCTTGGTGCAGGAGCTGACCGCGAGGATCAGGTCACCCAGGGAGAGAGTCTGGCGGGGCTTAAGGATTTGTTTGTTCATGGGATGTAGAGGTTGGTTGGTGCTTTTTAGAGCAGATTAGGTGCCAACTACCTCTGTTCGACAGGGGCGAGGGGTTTATGTTCAAACGCGACCCGCTTCTTCGCCACCCGGTGTCAGCCCAGGCACCACAAGTGTAACGTTTATTTACACTCCGGTGTCAGGGACGTGACTGCCGGGGGCCCCTTTTCATCAGTCTGGTGGTCAGAATGTAAAGGCCGATGAACAGCACAACGATCAAGGCCACCCAGTGCGAATCCGCCTTCATGTAGTTCACCAGGCCGGCGGGGTCGGAAAGAAGATCGGGCTGTTTCCGGTAAGCCCGGTCCCCCATGTAGGCCAGGATGTAGCACCAGATCGCAGAGCCCGTCACGGTCATCACACTGAAAGAAACGAAGTTCATCCGGACAATCCCGGCCGGGATGGAAATCAGATGCCGGACCACCGGCAGAAGGCGGGCGAAAAAGATGCCGGCCGCCCCGTATTGGCGCACCCAGGCCTCCGCCTTGGTCACTTTTGACTCACCGATGAAAAAATATTTGCCGTAGCGCAGGACAAAGGGCCTCCCCAGCGCCAGGGCCACGCCGTAGGTGATGGCCGAGCCCAGATACGAACCGAGCGTCCCGGCCGCGACCACACCCCAGAAGTTGAGATGGCCCTGCGCGGCCAGGAAGGCGGCCGGCGGAATCACCACTTCGCTTGGCACCGGGAAGATCGAACTCTCCATGGCCATGAGAACGATGATGCCGAGGTAACCCCAGCTCTGCACCCAGCCGAACCAAATTTCGAGAAGTTGCTGCATCTTAAGTTGTCAGATTGCCTTTCACAGAATTAGCCTGCTCATCCCGCAGTCGCGCCGGTAGTTCAATCTGAAATCGCCGCGTTGCAACCCACAATGTCGATCTACCGTCGCGTTCTCCAGTATTACCGCCCTTATCTCCCGCAAACCCTGGGCGGCCTTCTCCTTGTCCTCCTCGGCATCGGGCTCAGCCTGCTCAAGCCGTGGCCTTTCAAAATCATCGTCGACCACATCCTCCCGGGGCGCCCGCCGGACTGGCTGCCGCCCCATCTCCCGCTTGCGGTCCTCGTCCTCTGCGCCGGGCTGGTCGTCATCCAGCTTCTCTGGGGCCTGGTCAATCTCGCGACCAACCTCCTGTTCGTCCGCATCGGCCTCCAGACTCTGCTCCGCCTGCGGACCGAGATTTACGCCACCCTGCAGTCGCTCTCCTTCAAATACCACGATGCCCGGCGCTCCAGTGATTCCAGCTTCCGCGTCGCCTACGATTCGCAGTCGATCCAGACCATGTATAACAAGGGGCTCACCGCCATTTTTGGCTCGGTCGTCACCCTGTTCGGCACTTTCGCCGTCATGGTCGTGATCGACTGGCAGCTCACTCTCCTCTCCCTCGCGATCGTCCCCGCGATCATTTTCGCGATTTATTTTTTCGCGAGCCGGATCCGGGCGCAATCCACCTCGATCCAGGAAGAGGAAAGCGCCGTCCTGGCCCAGGCGCAGGAGGGCTTGAGCTCCATCCGCATGGTGCACGCCTTCGGCCGCGAGGAATACGAGGTCAGGCAGTTCGAGACCCGGGCCGCGCACAGCCTGCGGGCCAACCTTCGCCTGACGCTGACCAATGTGCAGAGCGCCCTCGTCATCAGCACGCTCATGGTCCTCGGCACGGCGGCGATGTACTACGTCGGCACGCTGCACGTCCTGGACGGAACGCTCACCCTCGGTTCGCTCCTCGTCTTCAGCGCCTACCTGCTCATGCTTTACCAGCCGCTGGAAGCCCTCACCTACACCGCCTGGGCCCTGGAGGGCGCGGCCGCCGGCGCGCAGCGCTGCTTCGAGGTGCTCGACAGCCAGAAGGACGTGGCCGACGCACCCGACGCCCGCGAACTCACGGACGCGCGCGGCCCCATTGCCTTTGAACAGGTCACCTTTGGCTACGGCGAAGGCGCGCCGGTCCTGCGCGGGATCGACCTCGAGATTGCGCCCGGCCGCACCATCGCATTCGTCGGCGGCACCGGGGCCGGGAAAAGCACGCTCCTCAGCCTTGTGCCCCGCTTTTATGATCCCGATGGCGGCGCGGTCAAAATTTCCGGGCACGATCTCCGGACGATCACGAAGAAGTCGTTGCGCTCCGAGATCGCGATCGTCCTGCAGGACACGCTCCTGTTTTCCACCACCGTGCGCGAGAACATCGCCTATGGGCGGCCGGAGGCGACCGCGGAGGAAATTCGTGAAGCGGCCCGCCGGGCCCAGGCCGACGATTTCATCTCGCGTCTGCCCGGCGGATACGACAGCCCGGTGGGCGAACGCGGCGGTCACCTGAGTGTGGGACAACGCCAGCGCATCGGGATCGCGCGCGCCTTTCTCAAGGACGCGCCCATTCTTCTCCTGGATGAACCAACTTCTGCGCTCGACCCGCGCACCGAGTCGGCCATTATGGAGACAATCCGCACACTTATGGTCGGTCGCACCACCCTCATCGTCACCCACCGCATCGCGACCGTTCACGCGGTTGAACGCATCGTCGTGCTCGAGGGCGGCGTGATCGCAGAAAGCGGGACGGGGCCCGAGCTGCTGGACCGCGGCGGACTTTATGCCGGGCTTTATCAAGCCGCCAACCTGCCGGCCAACCCCTCTTTTCGCCCATGAGCAACGTCCAGGCAGACCGGCGCGTGGAGGGAGACTGGTGGGACAAGCCGATCCCGCCGAACGTCGAGTTCGGCGACGGTTTTTACTGCGAATCCGCCCAGATTTTTCGCTTCATGCGCAGCCGCCTCCCGGGCGCGGTCCGCCTCGGTGACCACGTCTCCTGTTACGCCGGTTGCTCTTTTCCCTCGGCGAAAATGCCACCTGCCAGGTGGGCGATTTCACCCTGCTCAATGGCGTGCTCGTCATGGCGGTGGAGCGAATTGAGATCGGTTCCCATTGCCTGATGTCGTGGGGCGTCGGCCTGGCGGATTCCGATTTTCATCCGCTCGATCCCGCCCGCCGGCGGGTGGATGCGCAGGCCCTCGCTCCGTTTTTTAAAGACCGCCCGGCGCGTCCGGAGATCAGGTCTGCCCCGATCATTCTGGAGGACAACGTCTGGGTCGGAATGAATGCGACCATCCTGAAAGGGGTGCGCATCGGGGAAAACTCGGTCGTGGCGGCAGGCTCGGTGGTGACAAAACCGGTGCCGGCCAACGTGATCGTGGCGGGCAACCCGGCCGTGGTGGTCAGGGAACTTCGATAAAACCGGCAAACGTGACCGCGCGACGCAAACGCATTGTGGTGATGGGCTTCATGGCCTCCTCCCCCATTGCCGGCGTCATCTGGCAGCACATTCATTACATCGTGGGGCTGCAGCGTCTCGGGCACGATGTCTACTACGTGGAGGATTCGGCGCGGCTCCCCTACGATCCGACCAGGTTGCAAATCACGGACTCCTACGATTACGCCACCGCCACCCTTTTCCGGCTGGCCCGCGAGTTCGGCTTCGAAAAGCGCTGGGCCTACTGCGCCCGCTATCTCCCGGATAAGCCGGCCGTCGGCCTGACCCGGCGCAAAATCCGCCAGCTCTACCGGGACGCCGACGCGATCCTCAACATCTGCGGCGCGCAGGAACTTCATCGCGACCTGCTGGCGAGCCAGGCCCTCATCTATGTCGAGAGCGATCCCGGGGTCGAGCAGATCAAGGTGGACAAGCGGGACCGCAAGACCATCAACTACCTCCGCCGGCACCATGCCCTTTTCACCTTCGGGGAAAACGTCGGCAAACCGAAGTTCCCCGTCCCGACCCACCGCCTGAAGTGGCTGGCGACGCGCCAGCCGGTCGTAACCGATCTCTGGAAAACGAGCCGGCGCGCTCCGGCCGGCGCGGTCTACACTTCGGTGGCAAACTGGTCCACCAGCGGCCTGAAGGACATCGTCTGGCGGGGCGAAAAGTATCTCTGGAGCAAATCCCGCGAGTTCCTGCGTTTTGTGCGCGCCCCGAAAAAGAGCGGCGCGACCTTTGAGCTCGCGACCGACATTCCCGACGACAAGGTCCGGCGACAGTTTGTCCGCCACGGCTGGCGGTTCCGGAGCGCGCAAGACCTGAGCGTCGATTACTGGGCTTACCGGGATTACATCCGGAAATCGAAAGGTGAGTTCACCGTGGCCAAGGACCAGTATGTCCGCCTCGAGACCGGCTGGTTCAGCGATCGCAGCGCCTGTTATCTTGCGGCCGGACGCCCGGTCATCACGCAGCAGACCGGCTTCACCGACTACTACGGCGGCGAGGAAGGACTGCTCGCCTTCCGCACCCAGGCTGAGATTGGCGAGGCCGTCCGCCGCATCCGCTCCGATTACGCCCGGCATTCGCGCGCGGCCCGCGCCATCGCCCGCGACGAATTCGAGGCGGTCAAGGTTCTCAAGTCGCTGCTGGACCGCGCCGGGGTCTGATTTTTTTTGTCCTGAACGGAGCGGCCTCGCCCGTTGTCGATGCTTGTTCATGCCGGCGCACCATTTGCTTTCCTGCCGGTTCGTTTAATCTTCCCGCTCCCCTCCTGATGCATTTGCGCCTGCTTATAATCTGTTGCCTCTCTCTGGCCGGGGTGGGCGATGCACTTGCCCAGGCCAACGGCCGGATCCAGCAAAGCGTCGTTCGCATCAACGCCACCGAGGTCCAGCCCGATTACCGCACACCCTGGAACTCCGGCTCGGTCCGCCGCGGTATCGGCGCCGGCTTCGTCATCGAAGGCTCGCGCATCATGACCAACGCCCACGTCGTGAGCAACAGCCGCTATCTCACGATTGAGCGCGAGGGTGACCCGAACAAATACCCGGCCCGCGTTCTCTTTGTCGCGCATGATTGCGACCTGGCGCTGCTCGAGGTGGCTTCGCCCGAGTTCTTCAAGAAGATGGCGCCGCTCACCTTCGGTGGAATTCCCGGTCTCGAGTCCACCGTCTCCGCCTACGGTTATCCCATCGGGGGCGAACGCATGTCGGTCACCACCGGCATCGTTTCCCGGATTGATTTTCAGCTCTACACGCATTCCTCCATCGATTCCCACCTCGCCATCCAGATCAGCGCCCAGATCAATCCGGGGAACAGCGGCGGCCCGGTCATGCAGAATGGCAAGGTCGTCGGCGTCGCCTTCCAGGGCTATAGCGGCGATGTCGCCCAGGGCGTCGCCTACATGATTCCCACGCCGGTCATCCGGCGTTTCCTCAAGGATGTCGAGGATGGCCGTTACGATCGTTACGTCGACCTCGGGATCACCTACTCGAAACTGCAAAACCCGGCCCAGCGCAAATTCCTCGGGCTGCCCGACAACGATCGCGGCGTTCTCGTCAACACCGTGGTCGAAGCCGGCCCCGCCGCCCGCGCGCTGCGTCCCGGCGATGTTCTTCTCTCCATCGACGACATGCCGATCGCGAGCGATTCCTACGTCGAGCTCGAGGGCGACCGGGTCGAGATGCCCGAGGTGGTCGAGCGAAAGTTCAAGGGCGACAAGGTGAAGCTCGAAATCCTGCGCGACCGAAAGCCGATGGCGGTCACGATTGAGCTCGGCACCGTCTGGCCCTATTTCATCCAGTCACGCAGCTACGACATCGCCCCCCGCTTTGTCCTCTATGGCGGTCTCCTCTTCCAGCCGCTCTCGCTCGACCTGATGGAGGCCTACCAGATTTCCGACCCGCGCATCCGGCATTACTTCGATTATTTCGTGGCCGAGCAGCTCTACCTCGAACACCCCGAGATCATCATCCTGACCAATATTCTTTCCGATCCCATCAACACCTACCTCGGACCGTATCGCGCCGGCATCGTTGACGAGGTCAACGGGCACAAGATCAAGACGCTGGAGGAGTTCGCGCGGGCCCTCGCCGCACCGGCCGACCGGATCGTAGTCAAAATGATCGGGGACGGTCCGCCGCTCGTGCTTGATCCCAAACAGGTGGCGGAAGCGCGGGAGCGGATCATGACCCGTTACAACGTCAACATTGAGCAGAACCTGGAGGCGCGCCCGCCCCTGCCCTCCCTGAACCAGGAGCCGGCCGCGCCATGACGCCCTTCCTACGCCTGCCTCGACTGGCCCTGCCTTTCGTCGCCACCCTCTTCCTGGCCCCGGCGCTGCTGGCCCAGGCGCCGGACGCCACCCCGAAGGATCCGGATCCGACCCCGCGCCCGACCGGCGCGCCCAACGGCAAGACGCCGCCCATGGCCGCCGAGCCGCCTCCGCCCGTTGCCCCAAGGTCCGAGAAAGCCGAGAAACCAAAAAACCTTTCCTTGGTTCGCGTGAACGTCACCGGACAGGCGCACGATTATTTTCGACCGTGGCAAAAGAAGGCGCCGTTTTCGAAGCGGGCCCTCGGCGCCGTTCTCGCCAAAGGACGAATCCTCGTCACGGCCGACCTCGTGGCGAACCATAACTACGTGGAACTGGAGCGCGCGGAGACCGGGGACAAGACCGCGGCCACCGTGGACGTGGTTGATTACGAAGCGAACCTGGCCCTGCTCAAAACCGAGGATCCAAAATTTCTCGAGGGCATTGTTCCGCTGGAACTGACCCTCGACACCGTGGTGGGCGACCGCCTGACCGCCTGGCAGCTCGAGCCTACCGGTTCCCTCGTCGGCACCGAGGGACTGGTCACGACCGTGCAGATGTCGCGCTATCCGGCCGACGTCGGCGAGTTTCTCATCTACCGCCTGAGCCTGGCGATGCAGTACCGCGACAACAGCTACACCGTGCCGCTGGTGAAGAACAACCGGCTGGCCGGGCTGCTCCTGCGCTACGATCCGCGCTCGCAGACTCTGGACGCCATCCCGGCCCCCGTGATCGCCCATTTCCTGAAAGGGGCCGAGGCCCGGGACGGTTACCGGAGCTTTCCCTCGATCGGCTTCGATTACTTTTCCACCCGCGACCCGCAGCTGCGCGCCTTTGCCGGCCAGACCGGAAAAGCGGCCGGCGTTTATATCACCACCGTCACGCCCGAGAGCGGGTCGTCCGAAGCGGGCTTGCAGGAAGGCGACGTGCTCCTGGAAGTGGCCGACAAGGCCATCGACCAGAACGGCAATTACGTCGATCCGCTCTATGGCAAGGTCGAGTTCACCAACCTGATCAAGCGCGCTTTTACCGGCGACACACTTCCTTTAAAGGTTCTGCGCGGCGGCAAACCGTTGACCCTGTCGGTCACGCTGCGTCATCGCGATCCGCAGGATTACGTCGTCCCGCCTTACGGGCTCGACACCGCCCCTTCCTACTACGTCCTCGGCGGATTCATCTTCCAGGAGCTTTCCCGGCAATATCTCCGCGAGTGGGGGGCAAACTATCAGAAGGAAGCGCCCCAGCGTTTTGTTTACCTCGACCGGTTCCAGAGCGAACTCTTTCCGGAAGGCGACCGCCGGATTGTCATCCTCAGCCAGATTCTCCCCTCCAACCTCACCATCGGTTATGAGGACAACTCCTATCTGGTGGTGACAAAGGTCAACGGACGCGAAATCAAATCGTTGCGCGATCTGGCCGAGGCGGCAAAAACACCCGTGAACGGCTTCGCCGTCATCGAGACCGAGGAGGACCCGAAACAACTCCAGCTCGACATGAACGAGGTCACGAAGGAGACCACCGCCCTGCAAAAGAATTACGGACTTCCAGCCATGGCGCGACTCGAGGAACCCACCCCGCGCCTTCCCCGCCGTCTCCGTCCCCAGCCACGTCTCCTTCCCCGGCCGCGTCTCCATCGGCATCTCCATCTCCGGCCGCATCGCCCTCGCCGGCCGCGTCGCCCTGATTCGGGCCTCGCTCAGTCGGCGTCGCTTTCCGGGGCGTTTCGCTCCGCCGTTTCCCTCAGAAAGCGCCGCACCTCGTCGCGGTAGTCGTGGAATGGATCGCCCATGACAAGAAAGTCGCGGTTGCCGCTCGCGAGGGAATCCCAGTTGACCACATAACTCTCGGCGCTCTCCTGGAAGTGTTTCACCGCCGCGGCCCGGCCCGCCGCCCGCGTGTCCGCCGGCGGGGTCTGCATCGCCTCCGGGCGACGCACGGACGCGTTCCATTCCCCGATCCGTTTCGGCGCGGAAACGCCGGTGAAGAGGCTGCGCGCCGGATTGATGTTGTGATACTCGAGATCCAGGCTTTGCAGCCAGGGATCGTCCCAGCCGATCCCTTCCGCCTTCATGAACGTCTCCAGCAGCCACTTTTTCGTGATCCAGTCGACCCCCCCGATAAGCAGTTCCGGCCGGCGCCCGATGGCATCGAGAGTGTAATTCCAACTCTCCAGCACCCAGTCGGTCTCCTCGTCTCGACCGGCAAGGTCCTCCCGGGCCCGGGCCAGGAAGGCCCACTGCAGATCAAGCGCGCCGATGGTGCGCCCATCCTCCAGGGTGGTCACCCACCGCCCCGTCGGATCGCGCGAAATCTCGCGCGTGCTTTCAACCGCATCCGCCAGGACGAGACCGGGCGGCAGGCGGCCCGCCTCCAGGAGCGAAAGCACGCAGGCCGTCGTCCCGACTTTCAGGGCGTTCGCGAACGGGCTGATGTTCGAATCGCCGATGAGCAGATGGAGCCGGCGATATTTCCGGTAATCCGCCAGCGGCTCGTCCCGCGCGTTGATAATGGCGCGGTTGAACTGCACCCACTGATAAATGTCGTTCACGATATGGTCCGCCCGCTGGCTCAATTGGAAATCCACCGGGCTATCCGGCGGCGGGATCTCAAAGTCGAACGCCAGCGGCGAGGCCTGCCCCACCCGCCCGGCCCCGGTGAAGATCTGGCGCGTAGCGAGGAACGAAAGCAGCGTCCCCAGCACCGGCGCGGTAAACTGCGCCTCCCGGCGCATGAGATAGTTCTCGTGGCAGCCAAAGGTCGCGCCGGTGTGATGATCAACGTTGTTCTTGATGAAGGAAACGCGTTCGGCCGCGCCCATCTCTTCCAGCCCGCGCTGGAGCAGGTCGTCGCCGGCCAGGTCGTAGGTGACCACGTCGCGCAGGCTGAGGCACTCCGGGGAGGCGTATTCGATGTGGCCCATGTCGAGATAGATCCGGCCGCCGTTGAGCAGGAACCCGCCGTTGCCCGGCGGTTCCTCGTAATCCCGATAGTGCAGGTCGATCGCCCCGACCCGGGCCTGGCGAAAAAGATGGTTTTTAAGCCGGATCGGCCAGTTCTCGGCGACCCCGCCCGGTTCGCCCTCCATGACGAGACAGCCGTATTCCGTCTCCAGCCCCGCGATCCGGTCCATCCGGCAAGATTGGGCAGGACCGTGCCTGGGACAAGGGAAGTCGGTCCAACCGGGCCTACTTATTCGCGCTTATTCACAAAAAGCTTTCCAGTTTTCCGCGAAGAGACCAAACTGGCTTGCCCATGAGAGACTTAGGCTTGCGCAGCCCCGCTGCTCGCGTCGGCGGGCTGGTGTACTTCGGGCGTATGCTGGACAAAATCAGGGTCCACGCGAGCGGCCAGCTCCCCGCCGATTACCAGCAGAACCTCGGAAGAGGCTTTGATGAGTTTTGCGTCAACTTTCTCGGCGTGCAGTACCACCAGCTCGTGGACCGGGTCAAACAGGGGGGCGGCGACGAGGAAATCCTGCAGTGGTGCTATGCCATGGGGCGCAAACCGACCGACCAGGAACTTTTTGTCTGGAACGATTTCATGCGGAAACGCGGCTGGAACGACGACATCGCGGAGACGCTTCTCCGGCGCAAGAAGGAAGCCGGCATGGCCGGGCGTTCCGAGATCAAGACCATGTTTCAGTTTATCGACGTGGACGAAGGCCGCTCGCTCCACAAGGGCGTCAAGATCTCGACCTGAATCAATCCCGGGTCACGGCCGCGCCCCGGACGGTTCGCCAGGAGGCGGAGGGGGCTGCATCCGGTAATCGATCACCAGCCAAAGCATCACCACCAGGGCCGCGACGATCAGGGCTGCGATGATCTCGCGCCGCCCAAAGGTGCTGCCGGGCCCGCCCTTCACCCTTGCTACTCCGCCAGGGTGTCGATGCGTTCCGCCAGCGAAAAATCGAGGTCGGTCAGGCCGCCCTTGCTGTGGGTCGAAAGGACCAGGCGCACCTTGTTATAGCGAATGTCGATGTCGGGATGATGTTCCTCTTCATCCGCCACCTCCGCGACCGAGTTCACGAAATCGATGGCGTCGGAAAACTCGTCGAACTCGAACGTCCGCTCGATGTGTTTCTTCTCGAGCTCCCATTCGGGCACTTTTTTCAGGCGGGTTTTCAGCTCATCCGCTTTGATCAACTCTGCCATAACGGTCTGACGGTTAACATCCCCGGGGGGTTTTGCAATGGGGAATCGGGCCTGATTTTTCGAGGCGCGCCCCGCCCTCCGCGGGGCGCCCGGGGGGCCCCGCCTTTTCCGCCGCGCCCCGGCATTTGACGCTGCCCCTTCTCTCCGCACATTAGGGGCCTTCCGCGCCCGTAGCTCAACTGGATAGAGCATCTGACTACGGATCAGAAGGTTTGAGGTTCGAATCCTCACGGGCGCGCTTTTTCCCTCCTGCTTTCCCGCGGAAATGCGTTGCCGACCTGTCCGGCGAACGCAATGGTAAATGTGCATGCTAGCGGAGCCCCCGGCAGAAACCCTGCAGTTCGATACCATCGATGATGTCGTCGCCGATATTGCGGCCGGCCGCATCGTCATTGTCACGGACGACGCCGATCGCGAAAACGAGGGCGACCTCGTCATGGCCGCGGAAAAGGCCACCCCGGCGGCGGTCAATTTCATGGCCACCCACGGCCGCGGGCTGATTTGCGTGCCGATCTCGAACGACCGGGCCGAGCAGCTCGGCCTCAAGCGCATGGTCGCGCAAAATCGCGAGATGTACCGGACGGACTTCACCGTCTCGGTCGATGCCGCGCACGATATCACCACCGGCATCAGCGCCCACGATCGCGCCCGCACCATCACCACCATTGCCGACCCCGCTTCTTGCCCGGAGGATCTCGTCCAGCCCGGCCACATCTTTCCCCTGCGCGCCAAGGAAGGCGGAGTTCTTCGCCGCGCCGGGCATACCGAGGCCGCCGTCGACCTGGCCCGCCTCGCCGGGCTGCAGCCGGCCGGGGTGCTTTGCGAGATCCTGCATCATGACGGCACCATGGCGCGACTGCCCGAGCTGATGGAATTCCGGCGCCAGCATGGCCTCCGCATCTGCACCATCCAGAGCCTGATCGCCCACCGCCGCGTGCGCGAAAAACTGATCGAACGCGAGCAGGTGGTAAAACTGCCCACCGATTACGGGGACTTCGATCTGCATCTGTATCGCTCGAAGCTGGATGACTCCCACCATCTCGCCCTCGTTCGCGGCACCATCAGGCCTGATCAGCCCACCCTCGTGCGGGTCCACAGCGAATGCCTCACCGGCGACGTCTTCGGATCGCGGCGCTGCGACTGCGGCCACCAGTTGCACGCGGCCCTCCGCCAGATCGCCGAGGAAGGCGCGGGCGTGCTCGTTTACATGCGCCAGGAAGGCCGGGGCATCGGCCTGGCCGCCAAGATCCACGCCTACAAGCTCCAGGAGGAGGGACTCGACACGGTCGAGGCCAATGTCCGGCTCGGGTTCGCCGGCGATCTGCGCGATTACGGCATCGGCGCCCAGATTCTTTTCGACCTGGGCGTGCGCGATTTCCGGTTCCTGACCAATAATCCCCGGAAGGTGGTCGGACTGGAAGGTTACGGGATGCACATGATCGAGCAGGTGCCGATCCGGAGCGAGGCGAACCCGCACAACGAGAAATATCTCGCCACCAAGAAACTTAAAATGGGGCACACGCTCTAGGCCGGACCGCGCGCGCCTCTCATGCAGACACCCCACGCGATTCCGCCCCGTCCCCGCCAGTTCGGCGGCAAACGCACCATCACCATCGTGGCCAGCCAGTTCAACCCGCTCTATGTCCAGGGCCTGGTCAATCACGTTGCCCAGGAACTGCGCGCGCTCGTCCCTTCCGTTGTCCTCCATTTGCACCAGGTCCCCGGCGCCTTCGAGATTCCCGTGGTCGTCCGCGAAGTGGCCCTGCAGAAAAAAGTCGACGCCATTGTCGCCGTCGGCGTCATTCTCCAGGGACGCACCAGCCATGCGGAACATCTCACCCGCACCGTGACCGACGCCCTCCAGCACATCGCCATCGAGCACGGCATCCCCGTGGTCAATGCCGTTCTCGCCTGTGATAATGAGGAACAGGCCCGCGAGCGCTGCCTCGAAGAGGAAATCAATCGCGGCACCGAGGCGGCCCGGGCCGCCGTCGCCGTCACCGACGCCATTGTCGAGTTGAGGGAGAGATAGATGGGGAAACGCCGTTTGGCCCGGCAGGCCGCCGTGCAATACCATTTCTGGCGCGACGTCCAGGGCGGCGCCGCGCCGGATAAAATGGAGGAATTCTGGGAATTCTGCCCGGCCACCCCGCGGGTGCGGGAATTCGCCCAGCCGCTCATCGATGGGATGGAAAGCCACCTCCGCGAAATCGACGATCGCATCCGCAAGTACGCGGAGAACTTCGAGTTTCGCCGCATTTCGCCGGTCGATCGCAACGTTCTCCGGCTCGCCATCTACGAAATGCTTTTCCGCGATGACATCCCGCCGGTCGTTTCCATCAACGAAGCCATCGAGCTGGCCAAGATGTACGGCGGCGCCGATTCCGGACGGTTCGTCAACGGCATCCTCGACCGGGTTAAGGACGACCTGCAGCGGCCGCTCCGCCAGGCCGCAGCCTCCCCGGCCGAGCCCGGGACACGGGACCCGTCCGAGCCATGAGATTTTTTCAGGCCCTCGTCCAGAAGTTCGCGGGCAGGCCGGTCGACTGGGATGAGCTGGAGGAAAGCCTGATCCGGTCTGACATCGGGGTTCCGATGACGCTGCGCATCGTCAAGGCGCTGCAGGCGCGCGCGGCCACCACGAAGATCACGGCGGACGACGTCCTGGAGGTGGCGCGCGAGGAGATCGGGCGTGTCCTCCCGCTTTCTCCCCCGCCGCTTCGTCCGCTGCCGGCAAAGCCGAAGGCCATCCTGATCGTGGGAGTAAACGGCACCGGCAAGACGACGTCCACGGCCAAGCTGGCCCATTACTTCAGGCAAAAACGGCACTCTGTCCTTCTTGCCGCCGCCGACACCTTTCGCGCCGCGGCCATCGAGCAGCTCGGCGTCTGGGGCGAACGCCTCGGGGTCGAGGTGATCAAGAGCCAGTACAACGCTGATCCCGCCGCGCTCTGCTATGAAGCCTATCAGGCGGCGGACAAGCGCCGGGTCGAGTTTCTTCTCTGCGACACGGCTGGCCGGCTGCATACGAAATCGAACCTCATGGCGGAGCTGGAGAAGGTGAAACGCAGCCTGGCCAAGCATGATCCCGCGGCCCCGCACGAGGTCTTCCTCGTGGTCGATGCCACGACCGGGAGCAACGCGCTCGCCCAGGCCCGCGAGTTTCACCAGGCCGCGGGCGTCACCGGTCTCATCGTGACCAAGATCGACGGGAGCGGAAAAGGGGGCGTCGTCATCGCCATCCAGGATGAACTTGGCATCCCGACGCGCTTCGTCGGTACCGGTGAAAAAGTGGAGGACTTTGCGCCCTTCGACGGGCGCGCCTTCATCGAGCAGATGGTCTAAGCAGATGTGGCGCTTCGTCGTGGTGCGAATCTTCCAGGCGGCGCTCGTGCTGCTCGCCGTGGTCACGATCACCTTCTTCATGGTCCGATTCGCGCCGGGCGGGCCGTTTGACGCGGAGAAGACGACGACGCCGGAGATTCGGGCCGCGCTCGAGGCGCACTACGGGATGGACCAGCCGCTCCCGGTTCAATACGCCCATTATCTGGCCGACCTTTTGCGTGGCGATCTGGGTCCTTCTTTCCGATATCCCAACCGGACGGTGAACGAACTCATTGGCGAGTCTTTCCCCATCTCGGCCGAACTCGGTTTCTGGGCGCTCCTGGTCGCCCTGGCCCTCGGGCTTCCCGCCGGGATCATCTCCTCGCTCCGCCCAAACACACTCACCGACTATGTTCCGAATTCGCTGGCCATCGCCGGCATCTGCGTGCCCGCCTTCGTCCTCGGACCCCTGCTCGTGCTCGTTTTTGCCCTCCGCCTCGAGTGGGTCCGGGTCTCAGGCTGGGAGGATGGCCTCGACCGCGTTCTGCCCGCCCTTACCCTCGGGGCCGTTTACGCCGCCTACATCGCGCGCCTGACGCGCGGCGGCATGCTCGAGATTCTTTCCCAGGATTTCATTCGCACCGCCCGGGCGAAAGGCGCCTCGGAATCGCGGATCATCCTGCGGCACGCCCTCCGCGGCGGCCTGCTTCCGGTGGTGAGCTACCTCGGACCGGCGGCCGCCGGCATCGTCACCGGGTCGTTCGTGGTCGAGACGATCTTTCAAATTCCGGGTCTCGGCCGCTATTTCGTCAACGCCGCTTTTAATCGCGATTACACGCTCGTGGGCGGGGCGGTCTTCTTCTACGCCGCGCTCATCATCCTCTTTAATCTCATCGTCGATATCATCCTCGTGAAGATGAATCCGCGCCTGAAATACGAATGAGACGCCCGCTCCCTCCCGTTCCTCTCGAATCCCCGCCGGCCGCGCCGGCGGAGACGGCGCGGAACAGTTCTCTCTGGCGCGATGCCTTCCGCCGCCTGTCCCGGAACAAGGTGGCGTTGACCAGCGCGTTTCTGCTTCTCCTCATCATCGGGGCCGCCTTTCTCGGCCCGTTTCTCCTGACCCAATCCTACGAAACCCAGGATCTCCAGCTCGGCGCGGCCGGTCCTTCTCCGGCGCACTGGCTGGGAACGGACACGCTCGGCCGCGATCTCTTCGTCCGCATTCTCTACGGAGGCCGCATCTCCATCGCCGTTGGTCTTTGCGCCACCGCGGTTGCGCTCGTCATCGGCGTTCTTTACGGCGCCACCTCCGGTTTCCTCGGCGGACGCATCGATGCCGCCATGATGCGGATCGTCGATACGATCTATGCCCTGCCCTTCACCGTTTTCGTCATTCTTCTCATGGTCCTCTTCGGGCGGCGCTTCGTTCTTCTTTTCGTCGCCATCGGCGCCGTGCAGTGGCTCACCATGGCCCGCATCGTGCGCGGCCAGGTCCTTTCGCTGCGCCGGCAGGAGTTTGTCGAGGCGGCCGAGGCGCTCGGTCTCTCCCGGGTGCGAATCATTCTACGCCATATCATTCCCAACACGCTGGGACCGATCATCGTTTACGCCACCCTCACCATCCCCAGCGTCATGCTCCTGGAAGCTTTCATGAGCTTTCTCGGCCTTGGCGTGCCGCCTCCCATGAGCTCGTGGGGCGTCCTGATCAAGGAAGGAGCCGACAGCATGGAGGAGTTTCCCGTGGCTCCTGCTTTATCCCGGCCTGATTTTTGCCGTCACGCTTTTCTCCCTCAACGCCCTGGGCGACGGCCTGCGCGACGCTCTTGATCCCCGCGCGGGCAAGGATTGAGATGGACGCTCCCGGCAACAGCGCGCAGGCGCACGGTCCCCTTCTCGAGGTTGAAGACCTGCGCACCACCTTTCACACCCGCGCCGGCGTCGTCCGGGCGGTGGATGGCGTCTCGTTCTCCGTCGCCCCGGGCGAAACCGTCGGCCTTGTCGGCGAATCCGGCTCCGGTAAATCAGTCGCCTGTTACTCTCTGCTCCGCCTGATCCCCTGCCCGCCGGGACGGCTCGAGGGCGGGCGCGCGCTCTTTGAGGGACACGACCTGCTCACCTGCCCGGAACGGGAACTCCGCCGCATTCGCGGCCATCGCATCAGCATGATCTTCCAGGACCCGATGACGTCGCTCAATCCCTACCTGCGCATCGACCGGCAGCTGATTGAGCCTTTGCAGATTCACCACGCCGTGCCCCGAAAGGAGGCGTGCCGGCGCGGCCTGGAAGCCTTGCGCGAAGTGGGAATCGCGGAACCGGAGAAACGGATGCGCTCGTATCCCCACGAACTTTCGGGCGGAATGCGGCAACGGGTCATGATCGCAATGGCTTTGCTGACGCGGCCGGCGCTCCTCATTGCCGACGAACCGACCACCGCCCTCGATGTCACGGTCCAGGCCCAGATCCTCGATCTCATGGCAGCAATGCAACGCGAGCTCGGCACCGCCGTGATTTTTATCACCCACGACGTGGGCATCGTCGCCTCCTTTTGCGACCGCGTCCTCGTCATGTACGCCGGCCGCATCGTGGAATCGGGCCCGACCCCCGCCCTCTTCGCCGCTCCGAAACACCCCTACAATCAGGCGCTGCAGCGGGCCATGCCCGCGCTCCACCGTCGCGGGGCCGAGCTTTACACCATCCCTGGGGCGCCTCCCGATCCGACCGCGCCGCCGGCCGGTTGCCCTTTCGCCCCGCGTTGCGATTATGCCGCGGAAAAATGTTTCAACACCCCGGTCTCCCTCCGTGAGGTTGCGCCCGGGCACGCTTCCGCCTGTCTTCGCGTCCAGTTGGGCGAAATCTCCCTGGACCCGGTCGTGGACAAAGCGAATGCCCGGCCCTCCCCGGTGGCGTAGGTTTCCCGCGCATGGAAAACAAAAAACCATTCGATGAAGAGGAGCTGCGCCGGCGGCTGACGCCCGAGCAGTATCGCGTCACCCGGCAGAACGGCACCGAACCTCCTTTCCGAAACGAGTTCTGGGACAATCACCGCGAAGGTCTTTACGTCGACGTCATCAGCGGCAAACCGCTTTTCAGTTCCCGCGACAAGTTCGACAGCGGCTGCGGCTGGCCAAGTTTCAGCCGGCCGGTCGACGCGAATGCCGTGGCCGAGAAGGTCGATCAAACCCACGGCATGATCCGGACCGAGGTCCGTTCGACCGACGCTGATGCCCACCTCGGGCATGTTTTCGACGACGGACCAAAACCCGCGGGGCTGCGCTACTGCATCAACTCGGCCTCGCTCCGCTTTGTCCCGGTGGAAAAGCTCGAGGAAGAGGGCTACGGCGAGTTTCGTTCCCTGTTCGCGCCCCAGACCTGACGTGACGTCGCCCTTTCTTTGCGTCCGCGACCTGAAGACGCATTTCCCGTTGCCCAAGCCTCTTTTTTCGCGTGGGCCCGGGGCGCTGGTGCGGGCCGTCGATGGGGTGAGCTTCGAACTTCAAGCCGGCGAGGTGCTCGGCCTGGTGGGCGAATCCGGCTGCGGCAAATCGACCCTGGGGCGGTCCATCCTCCAGTTGGTCCGCCCGACCGCCGGTGATGTCATCCTGGAGGGTCGTCATCTCAACCGGCTGGCCGCGGCCGAACTCCGCCGCGCCCGCTCCGGGTTCCAGATGATTTTTCAGGATCCGTACGCCTCGCTCAACCCGCGCATGACCGTCTTCGAGACCCTCGCGGAGGCGATGCGCGCGCATCGCCGGCCTCCCCGCGGAGAGTTGCGCCCGCGCGTGCGCGAGCTCATGGGGCGGGTCGGCCTCAGCCCGGCCGCGATGAACAAGTATCCGCACGAGTTCTCGGGCGGCCAGCGACAGCGCATCGCCATCGCCCGCGCGCTCGCGGTGGAACCGAAACTGATCATTGCCGATGAACCGGTCTCCGCCCTCGATGTTTCCATCCAGGCGCAGATCATCAATCTTCTCGCCCGTTTGCGCGCGGAAATGGGCCTGACCCTGATCTTCATCTCCCACGACCTTTCCGTGGTGAAACATCTCTCCGATCGGGTCGCGGTGATGTATCTCGGCCGGATCGTCGAGCTGGGCGCGGCCGCGGAGGTGCTCAGCCGGCCGCTGCATCCCTACACCCGCGCGCTGGTTGAGGCGATCCCGGTGCCCGATCCGGCGGCGCGCGGTCGACGCCGGGAGACGGTGCCTGCCGGTGATCCGCCGTCGCCCGTTCACCCGCCGCCAGGATGCCCATTTCATCCCCGCTGCCCTTTTGCCGTCGAGGCCTGCCGCGCCGTCGTCCCGCCGCTTGTTGATTGGGGCGATCAACATTTTGCCGCCTGCATTCGCGTCCCTGAGATCCGGGAAATGGAGAGACCGGGGTGAGCGGGCCCGGCTCGTCGCCGCGGGACGAACGCTCGGCCCTCATCGCGGGCCTGGCCGCCTTCAGTTTCTGGGGGATCGTTCCGGTCTACTGGAAGCTGCTTGTCCCGGTGCCGGTCACGGAAATCCTGGCGCATCGTTTCCTTTGGACCGCTCTCTTCCTGATTGTCTGGCTGACCTGGCAGCAACGCTGGGCCGAGGTGCAGGCCGTGCTCCGCTCGCGGCGCGCCCTGATTTTTTGCCTGAGCAGCGGCGTTGCCATCGCCCTGAACTGGGGCGTGTTCATCTGGGCCGTCAATATCGGGCGGGTCATTGAAACCAGCCTTGGCTATTTCATCACCCCGTTGGTCAACGTTCTCCTCGGCGCCCTTTTCCTGCGCGAACGTCTCACCCGCTGGCAGTTGATCGCCGTCTCCCTCGCCGCCGGCGGCGTCCTGTATCTGACCTTCGGCTACGGCCGTTTTCCCTGGATCGCTCTCGTCCTCGCGGCCAGCTTCGGTCTTTACGGTCTTCTTCGGAAACAATCCCGCACCGCCCCGATTCCCGGCCTTTTCATCGAGACGCTTCTCCTCGTGCCGGTCGCGCTGGTCTGGCTCGCTTTTCTCTCGGGCAGCGGGCGGCTGTTCTTCGGCGGGGCCCATCCTGGCCTCTCGGCGATCCTGATCAGCACCGGCCTCGTCACCGGCCTGCCTTTGGTCTGGTTCGGCCACGCGGCGCGTCATCTCCGCCTCACCACCATCGGCTTCTTCCAGTACATCGCCCCGTCCTGCACCTTTCTCCTGGGCGTTTTCCTTTACCACGAACCATTCACCACCGGGCACCTGGTCACTTTCGGCCTGATCTGGCTGGCCCTCGCCCTTTTCACCTGGGACGCGCTCGCGGCCTGGCGTTCGCGCGCACGCTCCCGCGCCGATGCGCTCCTCGCGGAGCGGCCGGTCTGATCGCTGCATTTACGCCACCCGCCAGCCGCGTAGGTTATGAGGACATGTGGAGCGAGGACAATTTCCAGTACGCGGTCGAGAACACGGAGGTGATCGTGGCGCCCGAACGCCAGATCGAGACTTTTGGGACAACCAGCTTTCGTTTTCACCTGATCTCGGAGCAAATGGACCGGGCCAACATGATCCGGGTGCGCGATGGCCGAATCGAGGCGGAAAGGCCGCAACTGGTCACGCCGGAACATTTGCAGCGGATCATGCTCGAGGGCTTCGGGGACAAGGCGGCGCGCTATCTCGAGCAGGTCGGCGACCGGCTTCGGCGAATCGCCGTGCTCAAATACGGTTTCCAGTTTCGCAAAAGCGAGGTCACCGAGAACGTGGTCCATGATTCCATCGCCTCGGTCGTGGCCCGGACCAAGGCCTCCGTGCAAAACTCGCGCGAGCCGCGCAGCGCCGTCATCCGCGGGGTGGATGATGCCTGGGAAGTGTGCCTGCTCAAGTTCACCATTGATCTCATCGAGCGCTCCTCCGGGGATAACCTGGGAGATTTCCGCCGTCGCGGACTGATCTGACCTCGAAGCGTGACAGGGGCCGCCCCGGTGTTACGCTGCGCGCAATGGCTGCGGCCGACCTGGCAACACTGAGCGACGAGGCCCTGCTCGATCGCCGTATCTCCACCCTCGGTTTGCAGCTTGAAGGCACGGCGCTCGAGCCTCTCGTCCAGCAGCTTTACCACGAGCTTTCCGCCCGCGGCCTTTCCTATCATCCCCCCACCCACCTCGGCGACGAATGGTTCGTCCCCGTCGGCCTGCCGGTCATTTTCGTTCCGTTCTTTCTCGCGCATGATCGTCTCCGCGCCCTGGAGCGCAAGATGATGCTCGAAGTGGAAGGCGAAACGCCGGAATGGTTCCTGAAGCTGATGCGCCACGAGTCGGCCCACGCCTACAGCTACGCCTACCAGTTGCACCGGAAGAAGAGCTGGCAGCGCGTCTTTGGTCAGACGTCGGACGAGGAAACGCCAAGCTTCTACCGGCCCCGTCCTTTTAGCCGGAGCTATGTCACCCACCTCGACGACTGGTATGCCCAGTCGCATCCGGACGAGGATTTCGCCGAAACGTTTGCCGTCTGGCTGACGCCGGAGCTGGACTGGCGCAAACGTTACGCCGGCTGGAAGGCGCTCCAGAAGCTCGAGTTCGTGGACGAACTGATGCGGGAGGTGGGCCAGAAACCGCCGGTGCATGCTCCACCCTATCGCGCCGCCGACTACAACTTCCTTAACATCAAGCTCAAGACTTACTACGCCCGGAAACGAAAGCTCTTCGAGGATACCTACCCGGATTTTTACGATGCCGATCTCCGCCAGCTCTTTTCCGCGTCCGCCGGCATCACCGCCGGCTCCTACCTGCGCCGACGCCGGCGGCGCCTTCTCAATGCCATTTGCCAGTGGACCAACGAGAAAAAGTTCCGGGTGAACAAGCTTCTGGCCCGCCTGATCGACCGGTGCGATCAACTCGGCCTGCGCGTCCCGAACGATGATCCGCAGCAGGATTTCCGCGTCTCGGCCTTCATCACCACCCTCGTCATGAATTACCTCTTCACCGGCAAGTTCAAGCGCACCAAGTAACGTGAAAAAGAAGCTCAAAGTCCTTGTCATCTTCGAGGGCACCAGTCCCACCACCCTCGACCAGGACTTTTCCGAGGAGATGAAGACCCCCGACTGGAAAACCGAGGCCGACGTCATGGCCGCGCTCGGCAAACTCGGTCATACCGCCGAGCACCTCGCCATCTTCGACGATGTCGACCTGATCCGGCAAAAGCTCGAGAGCTTCGCCCCCGATGTTCTTTTCAACATCGTCGAGCAGTTCCGCAACAATCCCGGGTTCGACCAGAACATCGTTTCCTTCTTTGAGATGCAGGGGCTCCGCTTCACCGGCTGCGGTTCCACCGGCCTCACGCTCTGCAAGCACAAGGGAATCTCGAAAAAGATCCTTCACTACCACGGCCTCCACGTCCCCAATTTCGTGGTCATTCCCCGCGGTCAGCGCATCGGAAGACCGCGCGCCTTGAAGTTTCCCGTCGTGGTCAAGCCGGTCAAGGAAGAGGCTTCCTATGGCATCTCCCGCGCCTCCTTCGCCGAGAACGATGAGCAGTTCCGCGAGCGCGTTGCCTTTCTCCACGAGAAATACAGCGGCGACGTCATTGCCGAGGAATACATCGAGGGACGCGAGCTTTACGTCAGCATCATGGGCGACGTTAAACTGACCGTCTTTCCCATCCGCGAAATGATCTTCCGCCATGTCCCGGCAGATGAACCGCGCATGGCCACCTACAAAGCCAAGTGGGACGATGAATATCGCCGGCGCTGGGGCCTCGAGAACCAGTTCGCGGATGACCTGGACCCGGCTGTCGTCGCCGAGATCGAGCGCACCTGCAAGCGCATCTACCGACTCCTCACCATCTGCGGCTATGCCCGCGTCGATCTTCGGCTTACCGCCACGAACAAAATCTATTTCATCGAAGCCAACCCGAATCCCCATCTCGCCGAGGACGAGGATTTCGCCCTTTCCGCCGGAAAGGCCGGCCTCTCCTACCCGCAGTTGATCGACCGGATTGTCCGCCAGGGCCTGCGGACCGTGCGCGACTGACGCGGCACGCTTCCCTTCTACTTCTCGTAACGGCTCATGAGCTTGAGAAAACGAATGGTGTCGCGCACCGGCCGAATCTTGCTCTTTTCATCGCCGTAAACTGTCGTGATCGGCACCGCCTCGATGCGGAGACCCTGGCGGCTGGCCAGGATCAGCATTTCCGTTTCGTATTCAAACCGGCCGGAGAGACCGAGAAGCCCGGGAACAAGGTCCCGGTGCAACATGCGAAAGCCGCATTGCGTGTCCGGAATCTCCTGGCCGCAGACGCGGCTGATCCGGCTGCTCATGTAGCGATTGACCAGTCGGCGCACCAGCGGCATGCGGGCCAGGTCCTCCATGCGCGTGCCGACCAGGAGGCCGGAGCGCGAGGAAGCCGCCGCCGCGATGAACCGCTCAATCTCCTCCGGGAGATGCTGCCCGTCCCCGTCGAGGATGATGACATACTCGGCCCCTTCCCCGTGCCAATGCCGCAGGCCGGTCTTGATCGCCTCGCCCTTGCCGCGGTTCTGCTCGTGCACGATGACAAAGGCGCCGGCCGCGCGCGCCGCCTCCGCCGTGTCATCGGGCGAACCGTCGTCCACCACCGCCACCCGGTCCACCTGGGCCAGAACGCGCCGCACCACCTCGGCAATCCGTTTCCCCTCGCAGTAACAGGGAATGGCGACGGCGACGGTGCTCCGATCGATACGCGCTGCGCCGGCCGCGGCCGTGCCCATCAGCGGACGACCGGGTGAAAATCGGCGGCGTGATACGAGCTGCGCACCAGCGGCCCGGAGGCCACATGATCGAAGCCCTTGCCGCGCGCGATCTGGCCGTAAACCTCAAACTGCTCCGGGGTGACATATTCAACCACGGGCAGATGCTTCGGCGTGGGACGCAGATACTGGCCCAGGGTAAGGACCTGGCACCCGATCTCGCGCAGATCGTCCATTGTCTGGAAGAGTTCCGGCTCCGTTTCGCCCAGCCCGAGCATGACACCGCTTTTTGTCACCACCTTTGGCGACAACTCCCGGGCTTTGCGCAGGGTGGTGAGCGACGTGCGATATTTCGCCCGCGAACGCACCACCGGCGTCAGGCGTTCCACGGTTTCCATGTTGTGGTTGAAGATGTCGGGGCCCGCCTCGAGCACGGTCTGGATGCACGGATCCTGCGCGTGAAAGTCGGGCACCAGGACCTCGACGATGATGGAAGGATCCATCTCCCGGATGGCCGTGATGGTGCGCGCAAAATGGCCGGCACCGCCATCGCGCAGATCGTCCCGCGCCACCGCCGTGATCACGACGTGCTTGAGTTTCATCCGGCGAACCGCCTCAGCCACCCGCTGCGGTTCGTCCTCCTCCAGGGCGAAGGGTTTAGCCGTCGAGACTGCGCAAAAGCCGCAGGCCCGCGTGCAGCGGTCGCCGGCGATCATCATCGTGGCCGTGCCCTGGCTCCAGCATTCCCAACGGTTCGGGCACTGCGCGCTTTCACAGACGGTGTGCAGCTTCAGGTCCGAGATCAGCGCCTTGGTCGAGAAAAAGACCGGGTTCGAAGGCAGGCGCACCTTGATCCAGGGCGGCTTCTGCGCCTGGTGCAGCGCCGGGTCTATTTTTGCGCAGGACATGGCGGAGGCAAAGCTAGCGACGCGTCCCGGAAAAGCAATTCGTCACGGCTCGCTTCAGAGGGGGCGCCGCCCCGAAAGCGCCTGGTAGAGAGTGAGTTCATCGGCCGATTCCAGACCCCCTCCGGCCGGCAGCCCATGCGCGATGCGGGAAAGCCGCACCGGTTTTCCCTTGAAGAGCTCGACCAGGTAGTTCGTCGTCGCCTCGCCCTCCACGTCGGCAGCGAGGGCAAAGATGATTTCGCTGAACGCGCCCTTCTCGACCCGTTCGCGCAACTGCCGGATGCTCAGATCCTCGGGCCCGACGTGGTCCAACGGCGAAATGCGGCCGCCCAGGGCGTGATAAACGCCGCGAAAGGCGCTCGTCCGCTCGAGGGGAAGGATATCCGTGGCCTGTTCCACTACGCAAAGAAGATCGGTCGCGCGGGCGGGGTCCTGGCAGATCTCGCAAACCTCAGCCGTGGCGAAAAAACCGCAGCGCGCGCATGGCCGGATCGACTGTCGCACCGCGGCGATGGCGGCGGCGATCTGCGCAGGTTGGTCCGCGCGGGACTGCACCATCCAGAGCGCGATCCGTTCGGCCGAGCGGGGACCGACCCCGGGCATCTGCCGCAACTGCGCAATCAGGTCGCGTAACGCCGTTGGATATTCCGTCTTCCTCAATGGGAGGCGAGCGTGTCGCCCACGGGCGGCATGTCGGAAAGATTCAGGACGAGCGGTTCCAGGCGCCGGAGATAGAGCTGCAGCGGGCCGTCATCGGCGCCATCCTCGCCCCACGCCTTCTGAAACTCGGCATAGGCTTCGCCCCATCTCTTTTCGCGGAAGTAGACCACCGCGTTCCAGAAAGCGTCGCGGCGTGCAATCTCGTCGGGGCCAGCGTCCTTGGCCATCTTCAGGAGCTCATAGACCTCGAAGCGTTCCCGCGTGGCCGAGCCGCTCAGGAAATCGATCGGGCGAACAAGCAATATCTGCTCGGCAATTTCAAACATCTGCGGGCCGAGCAAAATGCGCGAGTTATAGGCCCGGTTGGCAATGGCAAACCGCCGGGCCAGCTCCAAAGGCTCGCCCACCGGGACCACCTCGCGGCTTTCTCCGCTCTGGAAACGCGCGGCCAGGATGCTGCCCGAGCTGATGCCAATATGCACATGCGTGTCGGCAAAGACTTCCGGGGCCGACTGCTGCAGCTCGTTGAAACTCTCGAGCAAACGCAGGGAGGTGCGCGCCGCCGTTTCCGCGTGGTCGGGATCTTCGACCGGGAACCCGAAAATGCCGACGACGCCCTCGCCGTCCGCCGACTGGATATAGGCGCCGGCCTCGAGGAAGAGGCTGGTGGCCTGGCGGACAAAGCCGTCCACCATCGTCGCGAGCAGGTCCGGCGAGCGATCCTCGGCCAGGACATGCTTGTTGCCGATGTCACACATGACCACCGTGGCCTCGTGCGAAGTCGCGTCGGAACCGAAGGGAAAATCGCTTTCAATCAGGCGTTGCAACTGCTCCCGGGAGAGATGGTCGCCGAACATTTCCGTGGCGAGACGGCCGCGGGTGCTCCCCATGATGATGCGAAAAGCGAAGGCAAAGGCAAAGGCGAGCAGGACGGCCAGAAGCGCCGGGAGCGGCTGAAAAAAGGAACCGTAGAGACCGAAAATAAACGGCAGCGCCAGGATCTCGAGAAGAAGCACGCCAATCAGGATGGCGACGAGGCCCCGACGACGGCAGGCCAGGGTGAACCAGCTGACTGCCAGCGCCAGCAGGCCCGCCAGCCCGTAGTGGACCACCGGCCCCGCCATGCTCGTGACGGTGGAGCCGCGCGTCAGCGCTTCGGTCAGGACGAACTCGAGCCGAAAAAGGATACCCGGCCGCGTGAACCAGGCAGGCGATGGCGGCCGCGACCAGACCGAGAACGATGGGTGCAATATAGGGACGTCTCATGAAAACCGAATTACGCCCCGCCGCTGCCGCCCGTCGCGTCGTAAGAGCGCATGACCATCTCGCTCAGGAACTTGTCGGGACTGTCCACGGCCTGGGAAGTAATGGTGAGACTCTTCTGCCCACTATTCTGTTTAATCAAGTTCAAGCCGAACTGATAATCCTTGAAGAGGTGAGCGCAAAGATCGGCCATCTTCATGCGTTCCGCGTGGGCCCGCTCCACCAGCCGTTGCAGGGCTGACTCGTCAAAATGGAGCTCCAGCCCGTGTTGAACCCGAAAAGCGCCGGCAAATTCCCGCGCCTCTTCCCGCAGCGTTGATTCCTCCTGCCGGTTGCCCTCGGCCATGAGGCGGTCCAGGACCCGCCGCGGCTCGGCCACCAGCTCGGCGTTGACCCGGAGCTGACTCAGCCCCGAACCCGCCAGGTGGTACTTGTAGTCGCGGAAAAGTTTCTCGAACACAGTCAGGAGACCGCGCGCGCCGGTTTGTTCCAACGCGGCCTGTTCCGCGATCTGCCGCAGCGCCTCGTCCTCGAAACTGATTTCGATGCCGTAGGCGCGGAAGGCGCGCTCATATTGCCGCAGAATGCTTCCTTCCGATTCCTTCATGATCCGAAACAGATCGTCCGCGGTCAGCATCTCGCAGACGACCCGCACGGGCAGGCGCCCGATGAACTCCGGCTCAAATCCATAATCGACGAAGTCGCGGGTGGTCACGTGCCGAAAAAGCTCGTTATCCATCACCTGCACCCGCTCGGCGCCAAACCCGATCTGGCCCTGGGCCATCCGGCGCGAGACCAGCTCTTTCAGCCGTTCGAAGGCGCCGCTTACCACGAACAAAATATTGCGCGTGCTGATGGTTTCGCGCCGCGCCTTTCCCCCTCGCTTCTGGAACTCAAAGGCGGCCTGCAACTGCGCCTGCAAATCGTTCGCACCACGCAGCGGCACCTCGGTCTCCTCCATCAGCTTCAAGAGCGTCGTCTGCACGCCCCGGCCGCTCACGTCGCGCCCCATCATGTTGCCGGCCGCGGCCAGCTTGTCGATCTCGTCGATGTAAATGATGCCAAACTGGGCCCGCTGCACGTCGTCGTCCGCTTTCTGCACCAGTTCGCGGACCAAATCCTCCACGTCGCCCCCGACATAGCCTGTCTCGCTGAACTTGGTTGCGTCCGCTTTCACGAACGGCACCTTGATCAGCTCCGCGATGTGCTTGATCAGGTAGGTTTTTCCCACCCCCGTCGGCCCCACCAGGATGACGTTCTGTTTCGCGTACTCGGTCTCAAGGGCGCGCGCCGGGTCGGTTTTCTCCAGTTCCCGCACGTACTTCACGTGGTTGTAATGGTCGCAAACGGCGATCGAGAGCACCTTTTTGGCTTCGTCCTGCCGGATCACGAAACGGTCGAGATGCGCCTTGATGTCCCGCGGCAGAAAATCGAACTGAAAAGCCTCCTCCGCGGCCGGTGCGCGCGGCGGTTCGTCTTCCGTGGCTTCCGCCTGCTCCGTCCCGGGGAAGGCGGCCACGGAAACGCGGTCGCCGAAATTCGATTTCATGAAATCGGCCAGCTTGGATTTAAGCTCTTCGGGCGAGGGAAAAGGGGGATTCTGGTCCATGAGGTCGGGGGAGACGCCGCGGGGCGCTCACTACCAACCTAACATCCCCGCCCGATTTGTCATGGCGCGCAGGCGTGCGCGCGCCCCGGGATCAGTGCTTCAGGGCCAGATCAACCCCGCCACGCGCGAAAAACGCATCCAACTCGGCCAGGACACGCTCCGGGCCGACATACTTGCCGTCCTGGTAACTGTCGGAGAGCACCCGTCCATTGGCGTCCACCACCACGAGGCACGGAATCCCCTCCCCGGCGTAGCGGAGCAGGCCGGTCTTCTCCGCGACCTTCGGGAAGGCCACCGCCGGCCAGGGCATTTTCATTTCCCGCATGTATTTTTCCATCGCCCCTGCCGAACGATCGCCGCTGACGAAGATGACCTCGAAGTCGGGATGCTGTGGCGCGACGCGGTTATAATATTCGACCAGTTGCGGGGTGAACCGGCGGCAGGGCCCACACCAGAGGGCGGAGAAATAGAGGGCAAAGATTTTTTTGCGGGCCACGGCGTCATCGAGGACGGAGGTAAGGGTGCCGTTGGTGCTCCGGACGAGATCACCGCGCAGGTGGCCGACGATCGCTTCCGAACCTGTGCTCGCCCGGGCCAGGGCGGCTGCGCTGGCCCGCTCCCGGGCCACCGTGTCCTGGTAAAGGGTGTTATGCTTCTGCGCCTCTTCGCGCATCGCCTGTTTGCGCGCGGCCATTGCGGCTTCATCCTGCCCGGGCGCGACGGCCAGACCCGGCGGGACCTTGTATTTCCCATCACGCAACACTTTGAGGAGCTGCGGGGTGGCTCCGGCATCGGCCACCATCTTTTCCGCGGCGCTGTCGGCATAACCGACGAAAAAGCGGCGCGCCACTTCCTGTTCCACCGCCCCGCTGGAGTAACCGCTGCGCAGCATCAGGCTGATATCCCGCGGCGTCAGCGGGGCCAGCGCCGCCTGGACCGCGCCGCACACGACAAGAAGAAGGCAGGCGAAGAAGCGCATGCCCCGGAGAGGGAGCAGGTGCCAGGCCACCGTTCCCTCGGCTCAAGGCGCTTTTTCCGTCCCGAAAAGCCGTTTCAGGTCATCGGCTTGGGCCGGATCAGCCGCCGCCGCCTTTTCCGCCAACTGGCGTGCTGCCTCGGGCTGCCCTGTTTCCGCGGCAAAAACGGCGCTGAGCCACTGGCGCGTGGCTTCATCCGGCGCGGACGATTTGGCATAGGAGAGAGCGATCTCGAGCAGGGTCGAGGCCGGGAGCTGCGTCCATTCCAGTTCCGTTGAACCGTAGGGCGGCACCGCGAGGATCAGCCGGTCGGCCGTGACCCGGGCCAGGTTCCCGGGGAACCGGGCGCCACCGAACCCGGCCAGCGGTCCCGGGAACGGCTGGCGGGCCACGTCGGCCGCCAGCAATTGGCGCCAGCTCCGCAGCCAATCGGCTTTCCGTAACGCAAACGCCTGCTCTTCCCGCAACGCCGGCACTGTCAGCCGCGGCCCCGCGACCATTTCGCGGGCCCGCTCGAAGTCGTAGACTTTCACCGCGGCGGCGTAGGCATTCTGCGCCGCCTGCCAGACGGGTTCCTCTGCCTCCCGCAAGGCTGATTCGCGTTTGCGCTCTTCCACCGCGGCCGCTCCTTCCTTCTCCGACAGGAGAGCCGTCAGCCGTTGCGCCTGGCCTTCAATCTCCGCGCGGATCACGCTGTTGGTCTGCAGTTTGGCCAGCATCTGCCGGGTCAGCTCCAGTTGGGCCTGCAACCCCGCGACATCGTCGCCACCCGAGCCGCGGTCCTGCAGCGATTGCCAAAGTTTCAGGTCGTGCAGATAACGCCGGGCCATGGGCCGGTATTCCGCGATCCAGGAGGGCGCCTGGCCGCCGGCCGAACTTTCGAAGCGTTCCAGAAGCGCGCGCGCATTCCCGAACTCCTTCGCCTCGGCGGCATGCAGACCGAGCAGGAGCAGCGCAAACGAAGTTTCCTCGCCCGGAACTGCCCCGGCCTGCGTCAGGCTGATCGGCGGAGAAGCATCCAGAAGCTCGGCCGTGCGCAGAAAAAATTCGGCGCGGGTTTCCTCCGCCCGCTCCAGCGAATAGATCGCCTCCTCCTTCAGGAGCGAGACGGCCACCTGCACGTCGGCCGGGCGCCGGGAAAGATAACCGAGCAGAGCTTCCTGCAGCCGGATGTAATTGAGGAGGGGCTGCGCCATCGCGGGATCGGCTGCCAGCCGATTGAACTGGTCGCGGGCCTTCTCCAGTTCTCCCGCGAGGAGGTGCGACCGGGCCTGCTCGTAGACCGCCCGCAACGGCGCGAGCGCTTCCTCTCGCGCTGCCGCCGCCACGCGCTTCTGCTCCGCCGCCCGGGAGAAGAGGAAGAACCCGATGCCGCCGCCGAGGAGAAGCAGCAGAAGCACGGCCACGCCGATGAGCAGGCGCCGGCGGCGCCGGTGCAGGCGTTGGGCGGCCTCCATCCGCGCTTCGCCCAGGGCGCGCTGGGCCGCTTTCAGTTCGCCCACCAATTCGTCATAGGTGGAGGGACGTTCTGCCGGATCAGGGCGCAGGGTGCGATTGATCGCGGCCACGGTTCCGGGCGAGGCTTCCGGCGCCACCAGCCCGAGATCGACCGGATGCTCCTTCAACTCCCTCAGTTTGCCCGCTGAATTCGTTTCGCCCTCGATCGGGGGGCGCCCGGCCAGCGCATGGTAAAGAGTCGCGCCCAGACTGTAGATATCACTGCGATGATCCTCCGGCTGGTGGTGCAGCCGCTCCGGCGCGACATAATAGGGTGTGCCCCAGATTTCGTTCTCCCCGCCCGAGCCCGGTTCGGCCAGCCCGGCCAGCCCGAAATCGACCAGCTTGGGCGTGGTGGCGTCGGCGAAAAGAATGTTGGCCGGCTTGACGTCACGGTGAATCAGTCCCGCCGCGTGCGCGGCCTCGAGTCCCCGCGCCAGCGCAATGCCCCACGCCAGCACTTCGTCCTCGGTCAGTTGTTTGCGTTCCTCGATGGCGTCATCAAGGCTCCCGCCTTCCACCAATTCCATCACGATATAAAATTGGCCGAGGGCCGTGCCGGAAGAGTAGACTCGGACCACATTGGGATGATTGATCGATGCCGTTACCCGGGCCTCCTGCCGGAGCTGTGCCACCTGGTCGCCGGAGGTCTCGGCTTCCCGGCGCAGGACCTTCAGGGCCACCAGCCGGCCCAGTTGCAGATCGCGCGCCTTGTAGACCGAGCCCATCCCGCCCGCCCCGAGCGATTCAATCACCTGAAAGTTATCGAAAACCGGCTGCACCCGGAAATCCGCATGGCAGACCGGACACTCCGTCCGGGACAGAGGCTCGATGCCGGAAAGGTCCACCTCGGCACCACAGGCCGGGCACGGTTGCACAAAGACATCGGTGCCGGACATGGCGCGCATCTTATCAGCCGCGGCCATGGCGGCAATCTCCGGTCGCGGTCCTGCTCATGAATCATCAACTTCGGGTGGAGCCCGACCTGGCCGGTCTTCGTCTCGACCTTTACCTGGCCCAGGCTCTCCCGCAGATGTCGCGGTCCCGGGCCCAGGCGCTTCTTCGCGCGGGTCACGTCCTCCTCAACGGCAGCCGGCCCCGGCCGCGCGACCCGGTGCATCCGGGCGATCTGGTCACAGTGGAGGAACCGCCCGCGCCGCGCCTCGAGGCCGAGCCGCAGGATATTCCGCTTCATCTCCTGCATGAGGATGACGATCTGCTGGTGGTGAACAAACCGCCCGGACTGGTGGTGCATCCCGGCGCCGGCAACGCCCGCGACACGCTGGTCAATGCCCTCCTCCACCATTGCACCACGCTTTCGCGCATCGGCGACCGGGAACGGCCCGGCATCGTGCACCGGATCGACAAGGACACGAGCGGCTGCCTGGTCGTGGCCAAGACGGACCAGGCGCATCAATCCCTTTCGCAGCAGTTCGCGGAACGGACGGTGGAAAAAGTTTATCTCGCCCTGGCCGCCGGCACGCCGCGGCGGGTCCACGGCGAAATCGAGGCGCCCATCGGCCGGCATCCCGTGCACCGGCAACGCATGAGCGTCGAGCCCCGCCGGGGACGCGCCGCCCGCACCGGCTACCGTGTTCTCACCGGGAACGGTGACGCTTCACTCGTGGAATGCCGGCTGCACAGCGGGCGCACCCATCAGATCAGGGTGCATCTGCATCACCTCGGGCATCCGATCCTGGGCGACCGGGTTTACGGGCCGAGGCTGGCAGCCCGCTTTCCGCGGCAGATGCTGCATGCCTGGAAGCTCGGGTTTCTCCATCCACGCGACGGCACGGCCCGCCTTTTTGTGGCCCCGTGTCCCGCCGATTTTCGCACGGCCATGGCGTCACTCGCCCTGCGTCACGATGTCTGATTTCCTGCGCTCGAGCAGACCGGCGAGGAAAACCAGCAACGGGGGCACGATGATGAGAAGGCGCAGCCAGAGTTCCGAGCGCCACGGGAGCAGGAAGAGGCGCTCGTTCCAGAAAAGGTAATAGGCGAAGAGCGAAACGGAGAGAACGTGCCAGGCATAGGCGCGTCGCCAGGCCGCCAGGGCCAGGATCCAGGTGCAATACCATGGATGCAGGACCGGCGAGAGGATCAGGGCCGCACCCAGCACCCAGAGCATTCCCCGTTTCCAGTTGCGCCAGAAAAACAGGGAGACCAACGCGACCACGCCGAGGATGATGACGGTGTAGCGATAGTTTTTCTGCCGCGGATTCGGCCAGACGGTGTCCTCAATGATCCACCAGAAAAGATCGTTCAGGCGCGTGACATAGGCGAAATCACCAAGCGAATCCCAGATCCGCACGTGCGGAAAACCGAAGGGCAGGCTGAGGGCGACCGGCACCAGCACGGCCAGGGCGAGGGCGGGCGCGCGCCGGCGCAGGGCCAGGGCGAAAAGCGGCAGGAGCAGCGCCGGGATTAACTTGATCGAGATGGCGAGGCCGAGAAGAAAGGCCGAACCCGCAGCGAACTTCCAGCGCGCCCCGGTTTCGCCCGCCGCTTCGGACCTGAGCAACAGAAGAATGGCGCCCATGAGCGGCGCCAGCATCAGGCTGTCGAAATGGGCCGCGCCCGCGAAGCTGTAGGCGAGGAGCGGGTTCCAGGCGTACCAGGCGCCGACGGCATGGCGCGCGCCGCCGCCGACGATGCGCAGGAGAAGTCCGACCGCCAGCAGGTCCGCCACGGCAAAAAGCGCCTTGTAAGGCCAGCCCGACGAGGTCAACGCGTGCAAGCCGCGGAAAACCAGCTCCGCGCCCGCCGGGTAAATCGCGCGGTAATCGCGGTGATTGATCCGCCACCAGTCCTCAAAACGTTCGCGCTCGCCCGCCAGTTCCGGGGCTTCCGGCGCGAGCAGATAGGGATTGAACCCGGCCTGCTGGATCCGGCCTTCCCATTGATACCGGTAAAGATCGTCTCCCGGCGTCATCGGGAAGGCCAGCAGCCGCAGCAGGAGGGCCACGCTCCAGAAGACGATGGCCGCGGAACGGCCCCCGCCACCACGCGCGAACTGGGCCGACGCCTGCAGGTAGAAAACCCCCGCCATGATCGCCAGCGTGACGAAGCGAACGGGATTCTCCTCCCGCGTCCAGTCGTCGAACCAGTTCAACGAGGCGAAAAACGCGAGCAACCCGATCACGGAAAACCAGAATTGCCAGCGCCGGACAGCCGGTGGCGGGGAAAGCGCGGTCATGCCGCGTCAGCCCGCGGCCGAGGCGGCCGGCGCAGCCGGAGCGGGACGCCCCTTGCCCCTCATCGCGGCCAGGCCCACCCGCGAAGCGGCCAGGTCCACCAGCTCGGCCACGCGCCGTTTCAAGCGCAGGGCGCGCAGACCGAGAAAACCGAAGAAGACGATGGTCGCCACCCAGAAAAACCAGTCGAGATGCGCCGCGCCAAGCTGGCGGTAAACCACCAGGGTGAGGAAAAGAAGCAAAGCCACGATCGTGGTCGCCACCGGCCGTGCCCGCAGACTCACCCGGGTCAGGCATTTTGGTCCCCCGTGATATTCGGTCACGCTTTGCAGGGTCACGCTCCACCAAAAATTCCCGTAGATTTGCACGTCCCATTCATTCCACCCGGTGTCGGTGGAATAACGCCATCCCTCCTCCTCGAGCTGGCCAATCACGCCGGTGAGAAAATGGTGCCGGTCGCGTCCCTCCTCGCTCCAGAAATTTCGGCGGCGCGCTCCTCCCCCGGCGCGGGCCCCGGCCGGCAGGGTCTCATGCGTGGCGATGACCTTGCGCGGGGTGCGCTTGAACTGGAGCCAGGTGAAATAGCGGGCCCATCCGCGCACCACCGGTTGGGCAAAGGCCAGGAACATCACCAGCAGACGCGCGGGGATGGTGTCGAAGCGCGGCTCAATCCGCGCCTGCACCATGTAGGAAAGCGCCACGCAGAGGGTCCCTCCCAGCATCAGGTAGGGCACAATGCGCAGGTCGGGCACGAAGATGCCGGCCCCGAAAAGAAACACCGTCAGGGCCAGCCATTCCACGCTCCGCAGATACGAGGCCAGCTCGGACTGCGGTGTCGGATAGATCGACTGGAAAAAGCCTTCGCCGAAAACGCCGTGGTAAATGATCGGGCGCGAAATAAACCAGCTGAATCGCGGGGTGCCGTAAATCTGCCCGCGCCATTTCGCCGTGCCGGTCGGCCCGAAAAAGACAAGGTGCTTGAAGCGCAGGAGCGATTCCGCCTCGCCGTAGCCTTCCTGCTGTTTCCAAAAGGCGCGGATGGTGAAACGCCGGTAGTGCCAGACGATCGCGGTGGGGCTGAACGCGATCACGCCTCCCGCCTGCATGATCCGCCAGCAGAAGTCGACGTCGTCCCCCGCCTTGTGATACTCGGTGTCGAAGCCCCCGACATTTTCAAAGGCCCAGCGATACCAGGCCATGTTGCACCCGGGAATGTGCTCCGCCACGGTGTCGGTCAGGAGCACATGGCTTGGGCCGCCGGGGGCCGCGGCCACGCAGGCCTGCACCCAGTTTTGCGCGGGCGGGGAAACGTTCGGCCCGCCCACCCCGGCGTAATCGCCGCTGACGAGAGTGCCGATGAGGTAATACAGCCAGTCAGGGTCGGCCATGCAGTCGGAATCGGTGTAGGCCAGCACCTCGCCCCGCGCCGCCGTCGCGCCGGTGTTGCGCGCGTGGCTCAGGCCGTGGTTTTCCTGCCGAAGATAACGGACCTCCGGGAACCGCTGCGCAATCTCGGGCGTTTCGTCCTTTGACCCGTCGTCCACCAGGACAACCTCGTAGTCGGGATAATTAAGCCGGCCCAATGATTCGAGGCAGGCCGCCAGGGTCTTGGCGCCATTGTAGGAGCAGACGATCACGGAAACCGAGGGCGTGCGCGGCAGGTTGCGGTGCGGCAGTTCGGCGTCGCTCTGACCGAGTTTGTCGCGCAGGGTGGCAAAGACCTTCTTCGGCTTCCGCTCGCGGGTGACCAGGCCGAACGCCCAGTCCGTGATCTCCTGCTCGCCGGTATACCATTCGTCGGTCCAGGAAAAGAAAATGGTGCCGGAGAGCCCGCACTTCACCACGCTGTCGATGTGCCAGCCGAGCATCTCCGCCTGCTCCTCCTCGCTGTGGCGGATGGTGTCCATGCCGAACTCGCCCAGCATCAGCGGGCGTTCCTCCGCCAGGTTCTGCAGCCGAAGGAGATAGCGCTCGAACTCGTCCTGATTGTGCAGGTAGACGTTGAAGCAAAAGAAATCGACGTTTTGCGGCAGCAAATACTCCGTCGGCGGAAAACTGGCGTAGGAATAAAGCACCGCCGGATCAGTGGCCCGCGCGGTCCGGATCAACTGTTCAAGAAACTCCGTCACCCGGCGCACTCCCAGCCAGCGCACCATGCTGCTGGCGATCTCGTTCCCGACGAGGTATCCGAAAATCGCCGGGTGCCCGGCATGGGTGGCGACGCCCTGCCGCACCTCCGCGGCAATCTTCCGGCGCGCCTCGGCCCGGTTCAAAAATTCAATGTGCTTCGTCCAGGGAAGCGAAATGAGCACCCGCACGCCGTGGGCGGCGCAGCCATCGAGAAACCAGCGCGGCGGCACATGGTAAATGCGAACGAGGTTGAACCCGGCCTGCCGCATCATGCCGAGATCCCGCTCGAGCTGTTCCGGCGTGCCGACGTAATGACCCTCCGCGTCCGGCCGGAACGGGCCGTAAGTCACCCCCTTGATGAAGAACTTGCGTTCGCCCTCGAAGAAAAACTTGGCGACCGCGCGAATGCGCTGCTCCGGCGGTGAACTCACAGGGGAGTTCCCTAGTCGAACACCGCCGCAGAGGCAAAGTTAATCGGCTCTGCTCAGGCCAGGCGGGGCTCCACGATCTTTCGGAGGCGCATCATGCCCCGGCGGATTCGCGCTTTCACCGTTCCGAGCGGTTCGCGCAGCCTCTCGGCGATCTCGTTTTGGGTCAGACCGCCGAAAAACGCGAGCTCAATGGCGCGCCGCTGGTCGTCCGAAAGCTGCATCACCGCGCTCCGGACAATCGCCTGCGTTTCGTGCGAGGCGGCTTCCTCGGCCGAATCGGACTCGGTGGCATTGTCCCAGGCGGCGGATTCCCGCTCAATATCGTCCTGGAGCCGGTTGCGGCGCTGGACCCGGCGAAGACGATCGATCGCCTTGTTCCGGGTCAGGGTCATGGCCCAGGTAAGCGGTTTCCCCCGACGAACATCGTAAACGTCCGCTTTCTCCCAGATCTGTGTAAAGACCTCCTGAAGAACGTCTTCCGCGTCGGAAAGATTGTTCACGATACGGTAGGCAGTGGCTTGGAGAACGCCGGAGAACCGGCGGTAAAGCTCTTCAAGACAGGCGCGTTCACCACGGCCGGTGGCCACGAGGAGATCAGCGTCAGTCAATTCGGTTAGCGCAGGGAGTGAGTAGGTAGACATATGATTAACAAGTTATAGACAATACTACGACAATAGTTCGGCAGCAAGGGTCTTTCCGGTTGCTTCCCCGCAACGTTTTTTCGCAATTTTTCCGCTCCGCGGGCCAGGACCCCGGCTCTGGGCCCGCATTTCCGGCCCTTATTGATTGCGCTCCGCGGCCCCCTCGGGGAGGTTCCCGCCATGACGCCGGCACAGAAGAAACTCGTTCGTTATGTCTGCCTGGCCGACGCGGTGATTGCCCTGGTGCTCCTTGGCCTTTCCCTGACCGGTCTCTCGACCCTGCCGATCTGGCTCCCTCTCCTGCTGCTGGTCAGCGCCGGCGGCCTCCTTTGGGCCATCCGTTGAAGCCGGCTCCGTCGCGGCTCCCTTAATCCGCCAGCGCCGCCCGGATAACCTCGCCGGTCCGGGCCATTTCCTCCGGTCCGTGCGCGGTGGAGATGAACCCGGTCTCAAACTGGGACGGCGCGAGGTAAACGCCACCTTCCCGGCACGCATGGAAAAACCGGGCAAACCTCTTCAGATCGGACCGTTTGGCGTCCGCCAGCGACCGGATCTCGCCCCCGGCAAAAAAGAGGCAGAACATCGACCCTAGCCGGTGCCATGTCGCCACCGTCCCGGTCTGGCGCAGGGCGTCGCGCATGGTTTCCTCCAGTTGCGCGCCCGAATCTTCCAGGCTTTTCCAGGCGTCCAGACGCTCCAGCTCGCGCAATTGTGCCAGGCCCGCCGCCAGCGCCAGCGGATTTCCCGAAAGGGTGCCCGCCTGGTAAACCGGCCCCGCGGGCGACAGTTTGTCCATGATCTCGGCCCGTCCGCCAAATGCTCCGACCGGCAGGCCGCCCCCGATCACTTTGCCGAGGGCCGTCAGGTCAGGACGAATTCCGTAGATTTCCTGCGCTCCACCTCGCGCGACACGGAACCCCGTCATCACTTCATCGAAGATCAACAGCGCACCCGCCCGCCGGCATTCCTCCTGAAGGGTGTCGAGGAACTCCGCAGTCGGAAAATAGAGACCGGCATTGGCGGGAACCGGTTCGAGGATGACACCGGCAACCTCGGCCCCATTGCGCGCAAAGGCTGCTCGCAAGGCGGCCGGGTCGTTAAAGGGGAGTGAAATTGTCAGGTCGGCAAACCCCCGCGGCACACCGGCGCTGTCCGGTTCCCCATGGGTCAGGGCACCGCTGCCGGCGCTGACCAGGAGGGAATCGACGTGGCCATGATAGCACCCTTCAAACTTGATGATCTTGTCCCGGCCGGTGAAACCGCGTGCCAGCCGCACGCACGACATGGTCGCCTCGGTGCCGCTGTTCACCATCCGGACCTTCTCGATTGAAGGCACCCACTGGCAGAGCAGCTCCGCCATCTCCACCTCCGCCGGGTTGGGCGTGCCGAAGCTCAGTCCGCGCGCCGCCGCCTCGGAGACGGCCTCGACCACGACTCTGGGGGCGTGTCCAAGAATGGCCGGACCCCAGGTGCCGACGTAATCGATGTACTCGTTGCCGTCGGCGTCCCAGATCCGGGCGCCCTCGGCGCGGGTGACGAAAAAAGGTTCGCCGCCGACGTTGCGGAAAGCGCGCACCGGGGAGTTCACTCCGCCCGGGATGCGCCGGAGCGCGCGTTGGAAGAGATCATGGGAGAGACCGGTCGGCGCGCTCACATGGAGTCCATAACGCGAAACTCCTCGCACTGCCACCGAGGGAAAGGTCGGGTAAGCTTCTCAAATGCGTTTGTTGTCCCGCTGAGCGGGGTTGATTGACAGTGCTTCCTCTCCCCCCTTACTGTGCGCCTGCCTTCGGCGGGGTAGCCAAGTGGTAAGGTCGCGGTCTGCAAAACCGCTATTCGCGGGTTCGATTCCCGCCCCCGCCTCTTCATCACCCGCGGTTCTTTCATGACAACGGGGTCTTCGTTCCACGGGCTGGTTCGATTGATGAGTCCGCCTCCCGGCGGCCTCACCCCGGTCGGGGCTTCGTCAAACAAGCTCGCCTCCCGGCGGCTTGTTTCCCGCCCCCGCCTCTTCATCACCCGCGGTTCTTTCATGACAACGGGGTCTTGGTTCCACGGGCTGGTTCGATTGATGAGTCCGCCTCCCGGCGGCCTCACCCCGGTCGGGGCTTCGTCAAACAAGCTCGCCTCCCGGCGGCTTGTTTCCCGCCCCCGCCTCTTCATCACCCGCGGTTCTTTCATGACAACGGGGTCTTCGTTCCACGGGCTGGTTCGATTGATGAGTCCGCCTCCCGGCGGCCTCACCCCGGTCGGGGCTTCGTCAAACAAGCTCGCCTCCCGGCGGCTTGTTTCCCGCCCCCGCTTCATCACGGGTTCTTTCATGACAACGGGGCTCGTTCCACGGGCGGTTCAATTGATGAGTCCTCCGCGGCCTCACCGGTCGGGGCTTCGTCAAACAAGCTCGCCTCCCGCGGCTTGTTCCCGGCCTCTTCTTCATCCGCGGCCCTTTCGTGACAACCGGCGCCGAAATCACTTCTCAAGGATCCAGCCGCCGGCGACGCGGCGCCGGACCGTGGTGTATCCTTTCGAACCCGGTTCGGGCCCGGGATGCACTTTGATGGTGAGACGGCCGGTGGCCCGGTCGAGGAAAAATTCCTTGGCCGGCCAGGTGCCATCGCCGGGAACGAAGAGGTAGTCCGGGCTTTTGCCACGGTTTTCCGGGAGACGCCGGGCATGTCGCACGGATACGGAAAAGCTCTCCACTGTTTCCTCGTGAAACTCGTAGGCGGGCAGAGCAAGAATGTACTCCTCGATTGAGGCCGATGCGGACCATTCCTCCCGCGGCGTTTCTTGGTTCGTGATCTCCCGGCTTCGGTCGCCAGCGCAAGCGACCAGCAAACTGGCGAACAGGCCACCGACAAGCAGCCGCAGAGCGTTTCCGGCGGTCACGGATTCGATGACTCGATGATATAGAAGCGCTGGGTCGCGGCGGCGGCGTCGAGGTGCGACAACACATCCGCGCCGCTTGGGGCCATCACCAGGCCGCCCGGGAGATTCTGCCAGGAATCGCTCAGCGCATTACGATACCTGATCTGATAAGAGCGCCCGGGCACCGCCGGCCAGCTCACAAGGAAACCGCTTCCCCCGCTTTGGGGAGCGAGCGAGGCGCGAAAAGCGAGCGCGGGATCGAGTCGGTCGAACCGGCCGTCGCTGTTCTCGTCACGGATCGCCGCCACCGGGACGGCGAGGAATTCGTTCGGCTCGATGTTGCCATTGCCATCCGTGGTGGGCGCCTGTGCCGCGAGCGCACCGCCGTTCGCCGTCCCGTAGGCCGCCGAGGCGAGGTAAATCATCGGTGGGACGCTCCCAAACGCGGCCTCCAAATCGATGACGCCTTCGAGCTGCCCGCCATTCCCTGCCGCCTTGAAGAGCACGGCGGTCGCGGGCGCGTTGGTCCAACCGGCATAACCGCTCATGCTTTCACCGGCGAGAAACGGTTTGCCTGCCGCCACCGAAACCGTTCCGGCCTTGGCCCACGGCGCCGCTCCGCTCGCCGCGGGAAGGAGAACGTCTGCGACAAACAAAAAGTGATCATTGGAGCCGCCGCTGTTCCCCGGTGACCAGGTGGAGAGGTAGAGTTTTGTTCCCCGCACCGCTGCATAAATGGTCATGCCGGGCGACGAGAGCAGAAAACCGGGGCTGTCAGGCTGACCATCCATGACGAAGCCACCACCGGCGGAAGGCGTTGGGCTCGGGGTGGCCGTGGGCGTAGGTGTCGGGGTGGGCGTGGTTCCGGGCGTGCCGTCGTCCCCCACCCAGACGTGCTGGATGTCGGTGCGGGTGCTGTTCCCCTTCGCGTCCGCCGCTTCTATATAGTAGTCGAGCAGTTTATTCCGGTAGCCGGTCACCCGGGCCCAGTAATGATCGGCGATGTGCGAGGGCAGCTCGAAAAAGTTGACCTGCGGATTGTTGGTCACGTTCCCGGTCGGTACCGCCCTTTTCGTCATGGGCAGGGCAACCCAGGGGCCGACGGTCGCTCCGCCGGCATAGGTTTCGTTCTCGTTGTTTGAAAGCGGATTGGTCCCGGTCAGCGATTCGCGCACATAAAGAGTCGGGGTTTGCGGGATCCCGCTGACGTCGAAGGCGAGCGTCCAGATGTGGAAATCGGAGGCGTAGGGCGCCTTGCCGTTGAACCCGATCTCGCGATAGCCGGTGAGAGGTCCCCATCCCATGCCGCCCGGGTTCCAGGGAAAGCGCTGCGGCTTGAAGATGGTGGGCGGCGTCTGGTCCTGCGCGCCGTTGCCCACGACCTGGGTGGCATGGCTGATCGCGCGGTTGGTCGCGAGCGCCTGCTTCTGTTCGTCATCCAGCGAGGTGCCGTAATACATGAAGCCGCTGTCGAGTCCGCCGAGGAAGTAATGCCAGGCCTGCTCGGCCGCGTTGGGCTGGTTGTTGGTCCCGTTCGGCTGGGTCGGCTCCTGGATCTTCCAGGTCGCCACGCTGCCGCCGTTGCCGATGGTGATCTGCTCGGCGGTCTCGCAAAAGTTCGCCCCGGCCATGAGCACCGCCCAGTTGCGCCAGTCTTCCGTCCAGCCGGGCGTCTCGAGATCAAACCAGGTGCGCGGATCAGTGGAAACATAGGCCGGATCACTTGGGGCCCGGGTCGGCGGGTAAAGCCAGTTGATGAACTGCGGATGGCCCCAGTCATTCGCGGCATTGAACCAGGCGCCATCCTCGACGTGAACGACGTCGTTCTCCGGCACCGGGTGTTCCGCGAGATACTGCTGGATGGTGGTCGGACGATACCCTTGGCCAGCGGCAGCATTGGCAAAGTTGGGAACTGATTCCTGATAATAGCTGTTGCCGCCGCCCCAGGCATTGTCGCCGTCGTGCGCCATCAGGACGAGCGAGGGCCGGGCCGGATCGTTAAACGGGGCGATGTGGGCGTCGATATCCCCGGTGCCCATGGTGCCGAAACCATTCTGGTAACTGAGCAGGTCGCACATCGGCACCACGGTGATCTTTGTTTCGGCCCCGGTGGCCGGGTCGACGTACTTTGCCTTGTGCGGCTGATAGGCGAAGGGCGCCGGAAAAGCTCCGCCCCGGCCGTCGAGCGTGCCGTTCCACCACTGCGAAGCCGGGACGACCGGTCCGATGGCGTCGGCCTTGTTCGGCGGATCGATGTTCCAGCCGCTGTTTCCTTTCTGCGCCACCTCGAGATAATTGGCACAGGTCCGGGCCAGATGGCTGTTGGCGATGATGGCCCAATCGTAGCCCTCGCTCACCAGCACCGGGATCATGGTCTCGGAGAACGCCGCCTCGATCGGCCAATACCCGCGGGAATGATCACTCTTATCGGGGTTCCCGTTCCACGTCTTCCACCAGATCTCGCGGAAAATCTGGATCTCCTTTCGCAGGACGCTCCTCGGCAGAAGCGGCGAGAAGGAATGGTGATAGTTGATTCCGGTCATGTCGGCCTTCGGCTTGCCTCCGCTGGTCAGCCAGCCCCGCGCCGTCCGGTAGCCGTCCGCCCATCCCGGGTGATAACCGATGCGGGAGGCCCGGCCGAAACTTCCGATGTTCTCAATCAGGGCGCCGGAATAGCTGACGGAAGCGCCGCCATCGGGATGTCCCCCAAGCGTGGCGATGGAATCTTTGCCGCCATGTTGATAGGCGATCACGCGGTCAGCCTTGGTGAACACCTCGTCGAACTCACCCGGTTCACCGGCGAGGGCGTTGCGCGGATGATTATAAGGGTCGCCGGGATAATACTGGCCTCCCGGCGAATTCTTCAGGTCCACCGACTCCGCGCCGAACTGGTAGCGATTCAGCCACGGCACCTTTTCCGGCCAGTAGATCGGCTGGTGCAGGTGCCAGTGGTAGGTGATGTGCACATTGCTGGAGGCGCAGACCGAAAACGCCGGGATGGCGACCAGGAAAGTCAGGAGGCGGGGGAACACGAAGGCGCGAGATTCGCGAAACCACCGGCGAAAGCGAGCAAAAAGCCCGCACCGATCACCAATCACCCCTGCCCCACCGCACCAACATCCGCGGAGGCTGTTCCGCGCGGCTTCGCCCCGTCGGGTCTCTTGCGGAAATGCACCTGGTTCACCTTGCGGCCGTCCGCCTGGGTGATGGTCAGGAGATAATCCTCAATCTCGACCTTTTCCCCGGGCTTGGGGAGGTGCCCAAGCAGATGGGTGACGTAGCCGCCAATGGTGCTGACGTCCTGGCTCTCGAGAGTGAGCCCGGCGAGGTCGTGCAGCTCGTAAAGGCCGAGCGCGCCATCGACCACGAACTCGTTCTCGTTGATCGTGCTGAACTCCGCTTTCTCCGCATCGAACTCGTCCTGGATGTCTCCCACCAGCTCCTCCAGCACGTTTTCCATCGTGACAATGCCGACGGTGCCGCCGAACTCGTCCACCACGATGGCCAGGTGCACGTGCCGGGTCAGGAAGAGGTTGAGCAGCTTTTCCAGTGACATCATTTCCGGGACCGGGATGAGGTCGCGTTTCACCTTGAGCAGATCGGCATTTGCTTCCCGCATGAGCGGGACCAGTTCCTTGATGTGGATCAGCCCAATGGTGTTGTCGAGATGCCCGCGACAAAGCGGGAAGCGGGTGTGCTGCGACTCGATCGCCTTCTTGATGTTCTCCTCGAAATTTTCCTCGATATCGAGGGAGACCACCTGGCCCCGCGGGGTCATGATGTCGCGCACGACCCGCCGGCGCAGATCGAGCGCGTTGATCAGGATCTCGCGGCCGAGCGGCGTCACCTCCTCGGCCTGCTCGCTCTCGCCGAGGATAAGACGCAGCTCCTCCTCGCTGTGCGCCAGTTCGTGTTCGCCCACCGGTTCAAGCCGGAAAAGATATTTCAGGATCTTGTTGGCCGTGCCGTTGAGGAACCAGATCGCGGGCTTGAAAACGACGTAGAACGCGCCCAGCGGCCGGCTGACCCAAAGGGTGGTCGCGACCGATTTGCGAATCGCGAGCGATTTGGGCGCCAGCTCGCCCAGGACGATGTGCAGGATCGTGATGATCCCGAAGGCGAGGGCAAACGAGGTTCCATGGATGACGGTGGGCGAATCCACCCCCGCCCAGAGAAAGGCCGGCTCGATCATGCGGGCGAGGAACGGCTCGCCCACCCACCCGAGTCCCAGGCTGGCGAGGGTGATGCCGAGCTGGGTGGCCGAGAGATACGCATCGAGGTGGGCGGTGACGTGCCGGGCGAAAACGGCACGCTTCACGCCCTGGTCGATCAAGGCCTCGAGCTGGCTGGTCCGCACTTTGACGATGGCGAACTCGGCCGCGACGAAAAAGCCGTTCAGGAAGACCAGCAGGGCAATCACTGCCAGCTTTAGCAGGATGATCTCAGGCGCATCCCAGCTTTCCATGGGAGCCGCCACGACAGCGAAATTCATGGGAATAATATCCCGCGGCCGCGCAACGCCGAAGCGTCCGCCAACCGGGGCGAGCCTACCAGCTCGACTTTGTCACGCCCGGGATGAGTCCCGCCGAGGCCAGCTCGCGGAAGGTCAGGCGCGAAATCTTGAAACGGCGGATGAAAGCGCGCCGGCGACCGCTCACTTCGCAACGGTTGACCACCCGGGTGGGGCTGGCATTGCGCGGGAGCTGGGAGAGCGCGGCGTAGTCTTTCTTCGCCTTAAGTTCCGCCCGGAGCGCGGCATATTTCTGCACGGTGGCCCGTTTGCGCTCGTTGCGGTTGATCCAGGAAGTTTTCGCCATAAGGAGCGCGGAAGTTATACAAACTTCCCGGCATTGCAAATGGTTTTCCCGGCGTCACCCGGGACGGGGACTTGAGCCGGCCCGGCCGCCGCGGAGAATACCCCTCCATGCTGCCCCTCGCCCGCACCTTGCCGCCCGCCTCCGCCCCGGAGCTCCGCGACGCCCTCGAGGAGGGACTGCGCCGCCTTTTCTCCCGCGACGGCGACCTGGTCTCGGTGACCGGGGGCACCTTCCCCGGGCTGGAGACCCTTTCCCTCAACCTCGACGGAGCGCAACTCCGCCCGGACGTCCCCCGCCCGCCCGCCCTGCAGCCTGGCGGGCCGACCATTTCCGTCCGCGCCTTCCTTCTCCATGGCCGTCCGTTGCAGGTGCAGGGCGCGCCTATCGACCTCCGCCTCGAGGCGCAGGACGTGGTCTTTCGCTGCGCGGCGGACCGCGCCGGGCAACTCTTTCTGCAACTGGAGCGCGCCTCACAGGGCGAACTCGCCGCGGCGGTCGCCGTGGGTGACCTGGAGCGGCTGATCTTTGAGCGGGCGCGTCACGAGGCCTCGCGCCATGGCGTCACCATTGAGTCCGTCGCGCTCTCTCTCCAGTCGAGCGGCCCGCGCGCCCTCGAGATCGCCGCGGAGGTCAAAGCCCGCAAAATGTTCCTCAGCGCCCGGCTTCGCCTGCTCGGAAGCGTCTCAGTTGACCAGGATCTCAACGCCCACGTCCGCGGCCTCCGTTGCGAGGGCACCGGCGCCATCGCCGCGCTCGCCTGCAGCGTGCTTGATCCCCATCTGCAACGGGTCAATGGCCGCGCCTTTTCCCTCCTGGCCCTGCCGCTGGGCGACATTCGCCTGCGCGACATCAGCCTGGCCCTGGACGACCGCATCGAGGTTCGCGCCCTCTTCAGCGCCTGACTGCCCGCGCTACTGAGGCGGGAGATAGTAGCGAAGATTGATCTCTTCAACCAGCCAGCGGCCGCTGTGCTGGGTCACGGTCAGGTCGAGGTAGGCCGGCATTCCCGGGTAGTTAAGCTGCGCCTTGTAAACGCCCACGGGGGAGAAGAAACCGGAGGTGAACCGGACCTCGCCCGTCACTTCCACCGGGGTCATCGGTGTGCCGAACGACTTGAGCCGCTCCATCATGCGTTCGCGCCAGACGGGGGGATGCGCCACCTGGGCGCGCGGGCTCAGGCGCTGGTCGAGAAACTTGCGGTCGTGCTGGACGGCAACCCTCGTCGCCATTTCCTGCACAAAATCGCGGGAACCCTCGCGCGCGCTGGCCCGCGAGGAATGCAGGAGCCAGTAGCCTCCGCCGGCGATGGCCAGAAGGATGACAAGGAGAAAAACGATCTGGCCGCTTTCCCTGGTCCTCCCCGGCCCGGAAGGTAAATGCATGCCGACGTTTTCTACGGGCGCTGGTCGATCGGCAAGACTTTCTTTCCCACCGGTTCGCCCGTGTATTCGCTCAACGGGCGGAAAAGACGGTTGTCTTCGAGCTGCTCGAGAACATGCGCGCACCAGCCCGAGCACCGGGCAATGGCGAATACCGGCGTGAAAAGGTCGGTCGGAATCCCCAGCGAATAATAGACCGTGGCCGAGTAGAAATCGACGTTGGCGTTCAGGTTCTTCTTCTCCTTCATGAGCTGCGCGATTCGCTCCGACATCCGGATCCATTTCGGATCGCCCAGTTTCTCGCTCAGCTTGACCGCCATCCGCTGCAGATGCGGGGCCCGCGGGTCGAGCGTCCGATACACCCGGTGCCCGATGCCCATGATCTTCTTCTTCTGCGCCAGCTGTTCCTCGATGTAGGCATCGACCCGGTCCTCGCTCCCGATTTCCTCCAGCATTTGGATGACGCCTTCATTGGCGCCGCCGTGCAACGGACCTTTCAGGGTGCCGATGGCGGAAGTGATGGCGGAGTAAATGTCGGAGAGAGTGGAGGTGGTCACCCGCGCGCTGAAGGTGGAGGCGTTCGTGCCATGGTCGGCATGCAGGACATAAGCCACATCAAGAGTGTCAGCCGCTTCCCTGGTCGGTTCCTCCCCGCTCATGAGGTAGAGGAAATGGGCGGCGGATCCGAGATCGGTCCGGACGGGAGGCAGCGATTTGCCGGTGCGAGCCCGGTGAAAGTAGGCGGCGATCACGCCGATCTTGGCCGTGATGCTGCGGGCGCGCTTCCTGTTGATCTCGGGGGTGATTTCCCGGCCGTGATCGGGGTCATAAAGCGCCAGCATGGAGACACCCGTGCGGATGACATCCATGGGCGGGGCGTCTTTCGGGGCCGCCTTCAGGAAATCGATCACTCCCTGCGGCAGCTCGCGCTGGGCGCGCAAACTGGTGGTGCAATCATCCAGCTCGGCCTGGTTGGGGAGCTTGTTGTTCCAGAGCAGGTAAAGCGTTTCCTCGAAGCTGACCTTCCCGGCGAGCTCGTTGATATCGTAGCCACAGTAAATCAGCTGGCCTTTGTCCCCGATGACGTCACTCAGCCGGGTTTCGTTCGCGACAATGCCTTCCAGGCCCCGTGAAATCATTTTGCTTTCCCTTTCGGCAGGCGCGCGATGAGCGTCTCCGCCATCGTGGCCGGTGTTTCCGCCACCGCAATCCCCGCTTTCCTGAGGGCCTCGATCTTCCCCGCCGCCGTCCCCTTCCCCCCGGAGACGATCGCTCCGGCATGCCCCATGCGACGGCCGGGCGGGGCCGTGGCCCCGGCAATGAAGGCCGCCACCGGTTTCCGGCAATTTGCCTGGATCCACTCAGCGGCCTCCTCCTCGGCGCTGCCCCCGATCTCGCCGATCAGGATCATTGCCTCGGTCTCCGGGTCGTCGTTGAAAAGTTTCACCGCATCGAGGTGCGACATGCCGTTGATCGGATCGCCCCCGATGCCGATGCAGGTCGACTGCCCGTAGCCGCGCGAGGTCAACTGCCAGACCGCCTCGTAGGTCAGGGTGCCGGAACGTGAAATGACGCCGACGTTCCCCGGCTGGTGAATGTAGCCGGGCATGATCCCGATCTTGCAGGCGCCGGGCGTGATGATGCCCGGACAGTTCGGCCCAATCAGCCGGCTCTTCTTCCCCGCCATCTGCGCCTTCACCCGCATCATGTCCATGACCGGGATGCCTTCGGTGATGCAGATGACCAGCTCGACTCCTGCGTCCACCGCCTCGAGGATGCTGTCGGCCGCGCCGGCCGCGGGCACGAAAATCACGGAAACATTGCAGCCGGTTTCCCGGCGTGCTTCCGCCATGGTGTCGAAGACCGGCACTTTGCTGTCAAACTTCTGGCCGCCTTTGCCCGGCGTCACCCCTGCGACAACGTTCGTGCCGTATTCCATGCATTGCCGGGCGTGAAAGCCTCCGGCGCTGCCGGTGATCCCCTGCACGCAGAGCCTGGTGTTCTGATCGACGAGAATGGACATGCTAGGAATGACGAGGGACGAATGACGGATGACGAATGACCGCGGAGTCGTTGCTCCTGCCTGCACGGGCTGGTCGTGGAAGTTGTCTGATCATGTGGAACTGATCGTTTTGCGCTGGTGCAACATCAGCTTGTTGCCGTCCGGGTCGCGGAACTGGGCCATCCAGCAGATGGGCGTCTCTGTTTTCTCCATCTCGAAGGAGACTCCGCGTTCGTTGAGCCGGCTGATGGCGGCGTCGATCGTCTCCACCTCGAAGGCGACGGTGGTGCCGTCGCGCGACGGTTCCCAGCCCGGCCAGCAGCCGACGCCGATGGTGGTCCCACCAAGATCATACTCCACCCAGGCCCCTTCCATGGCCGTAAGGGACGGCTTCAGTTCCAGCGTTTCCTGGTAAAATTTCCGGGCCCGCTCTCGGTCGGAGACGGCAATCGCCACAAAGGCCACTTCGCTGATCATTTTCCTTCCTCCGCCGCCCGGACCGCTTTTTGCGCGGCATCCGCCAGGTCGTCCGCGGTGGTCACGGCCAGTCCTGAGTCCGCGATGATCTTTTTGCCCGCCTCGACGTTCGTGCCCTCGAGCCGGACCACCAGCGGAACGGGCAGCCGGACTTTCTTGACCGCGTTGACGATCCCCTGGGCAATGACGTCGCACCGCATAATGCCGCCGAAAATATTGACCAGGATGGCTTTCACGTTTTCGTCCGAGACCAGGAGCTGGAACGCTTCGGTCACCTGCTCTTCCGTGGCGCCGCCCCCGACATCGAGGAAATTGGCGGGGCTGCCGCCGTAGAACTTGATGATGTCCATCGTGGCCATGGCCAGGCCGGCCCCATTGACCAGGCAGGCAATGTTTCCGTCGAGGCCGATGTAGTTCAGCCCATGCCGCGAGGCCTCGACTTCGCGCGGATCTTCCTCCGCCGTGTCGCGCAACGCCGCCACTTCCGGATGCCGGTAAAGAGCGTTGTCATCGAAGGTGAATTTGGCATCGAGCGCCAGCACTTCGCCCTCCTTCGTTACCACCAGCGGATTCACCTCCACCATGGAGCAATCAAGCCCGAGGAAGGTACGATAAAGGCCGTCAAAAAGTTTCGCCGCCGCCTTGATCTGCCCGGACTCGAAACCGAGTTGCCGCGCCAGCTTCCGTGCCTGGTAGGGCTGCAGACCGGCCAGCCGATCAACCGGTTCACGCATGATTTTTTCCGGCGATTTTTCCGCCACCGCCTCGATCTCCACGCCCCCCTCGGTGCTGGCCACGATGAGCGGCGCGGCCGTGGCGCGGTCGAGCAGGATGGCAAAATAAATCTCGCGCGCGATTTCGACCGACCGGGCCACCAGCACCTTGTTCACCGTCCGGCCCTGCGGACCGGTCTGGTGCGTCACCAGTGTCTGGCCCAGCATTTTTCCGGCAATCTCGCCGGCCTGCGCCGGCGCCTGGCAAAGATGCACGCCCCCTTTGAAACCATTCTGGAAGGTCCCCTTCCCGCGGCCGCCCGCGTGGATCTGCGCCTTCACCACCAGGTCGTTTGTCCCCAGTTCGCGCGCCACCGCTTCCGCTTCCGCGGCGCTGGTGGCAGCCTTCCCCGGCGGGGTCGCCACACCGAACTTCTGCAGAAGTTCCTTGGCCTGGTATTCGTGAATGTTCATGCGCGACGCGGTAAAGGCAGCGCAGCACTAAGCCTTCGAACCGCAAAGGCGGCAATCGTTTTTCTTCCGCGCGCTTTTCAGGCGGGCACCAGCTCAGGATGCGCCACCGGCATTTCCGCCTCCGCTTCCTCTTCGGTGGTCGAGAGCGGCGCGAAACGCTCGGCGCGAAAGCCGCGCTCGATCCCGTGGGCATTGAGCGGGCCGCGAATCTCGATCAGGTAAACCGCCACCTCCCCCTCCTCTCCGGTCAGGCCCACGCCGGGCACGATGTCCCGGATGATGTAAGTCTGCCCCTCCTTCGGGAGCTCGGCGTAGAGCTGCTCGATCCCGAGCGGAAATTTTCCGTCGATGCAAACCACTTTCTGGTTCGGAAGGAACATCCCGGCAAGATAGCCGCCGGCCCGCCGCCATCAAACGCGGAACGCTCCGCCGCGGGCTCCGGAATTGTGCGCCGCGCCACCGGGCGCGGCAAAAGCCTTGCAATGCCCGGCCGCTCGGGAACTTTCTCGGCATGTTCTCCGGGCGACACGAATTGGAAAAAGCCGCCGCGGCAGGAAGACTTCTGCCCGAGAGCCTCCGCAACATCGACTTTTTTCTGGAAGCGACGGGCGACGGCCCTGAGCGGCGCGCGGTGGAGGAGCTCGTCGCGCAGGAGAATTGGGATGAGCTGAACGATCGCTTTTACAAGACGCTCGCCTTCGGCACCGGTGGCCTGCGCGGACGCACCATCGGCAAAATCGTGACCCGCGCGGAACGGGGCGCTGCGGCACAGGACCAGCCCCCGCAGTTCCCCTGCGCCGGCACGAATGCGATGAATTTTTTCAACATCCGCCGCGCCACCCGCGGCCTGGTCGAGTACGTGCTGGACTGGCGGGCGCGGAACCCGCCCGGCCCGGGCCGGCCGCTCATCGTGATCGCGCACGACACCCGCCATTTCTCCCGCGCCTTTGCCGAAATGGCTGCGCAGGTGGCACTCGAGCAGGGCTGTGATGCCGCCCTTTTCGACGGGCCGCGTTCCACGCCCGAACTTTCCTTTGCCGTCCGCCATCTTGGGGCTGACGCCGGCGTCGTCATCACCGCGAGCCACAACCCGCCACATGACAACGGCTACAAGGTCTATTTCAACGACGGCGCCCAGGTGGTTGAGCCTCACGCGAGCGGCATCATTGCCCGGGTCAACGCCGCCGGCAGCGGCGCGCCCGCCGCCGGCTCCGGGCGCGGCGAGTTGAAAAATCTCGGCGAAGAGATCGACCGCGCCTATCTCGAGAGACTGGAGACGTTGATCCTGGATCGCGAGGTGGTGCGCGCCGCCTCGTCGCTCCGGATCATCTTCACGCCGATCCACGGCACCGGTGGCGTTATCATCAAACCGCTGCTCCGGCGGGCCGGCTTCGATTTCAAGGTGGTGCCCGAACAGGACGGATTCGACGGGGACTTCCCCACGGTCAAGTCGCCCAATCCCGAGAACGCCGAGGCGCTCTCCCTCGCCCTTGCCCTGGCCGACCGCGAGAAAGCCGACCTGGTGGTCGCGACCGACCCGGACTGCGATCGCATGGGCGTGGCCGTGCGCGATGCCGCCGGCCGCATGCAACTTCTGACGGGAAACCAGATCGGGTCGCTCATGGCCTGGTATCGCGCGCGCACCCTTTTCGCGCAGGGCGTCTTGAACCGCGACAACGCGAAGCGCGGCGTCATCATCAAGACGTTTGTCACGACCGACCTGCAAAAGGCGATCGCGGAGCATTTCGGGCTTCGCTGTGTCGAGACGCTCACCGGGTTCAAGTACATCGGCGCCAAACTTGGCCAGTACGAGCAGGCTCTCGGCGGCGGGGCCGACTACCGCACGTTGTCGGAAGCGGAGACCCGCCGGCTCCGGCTGGAGAAATCGAGCTTTTATGTTTTTGGAGGCGAGGAAAGCTACGGTTATAGCGGGGGCGATTTTGTGCGCGACAAGGATGGAAACGGCGCCACCCTCATGTTCTGCGAAGTGGCCGCCTACGCCCTGAGCGAGGGTCTGACGGTGGATGCTCTCCTCGACCGGATCTATTGCGAGCTCGGCTATTACACGGAGAAGAATGGCGCCATGACCTTTGAAGGCGCGGAGGGCGCCGATAAAATCCGGCGCCTCGTGGAATCGTACGTGACCGCGCCGCCGGCGGAGATGGCGGGCACGGCCGTGCGCGGGGTGCGCGATTTCGCGCGCGAAACCATCCGGGACGTCGAAGGGGACGAAATTCCGAAGGAGAAGATGCTGATCTTTACGCTGGCGGATGAAACACGCATCGCGGTGCGCGCTTCCGGAACGGAACCGAAGATCAAATATTACCTGTTTGCGCAGAAGCGCCCGGAGCAGGGAAGGTTTTCGGCGGAGGAGCTGGAAGAAGTGAGGAAAACGATCGCCGCGCGGCTGGACCAGCTTTGGACCTGGCTGCAGAAGGACGCGCACGCCCGGCTGGGCGCGGAAAAGGCTGCCTGACCCGCCATGGAACGCGAAATCAAGCTGAGCGGGAGTGAAATCTCCGTCCTGAAAACCCTGGGAACGTCCGGTTCCCAGATGTACGGCGGGATCATGCTCGACCGGCTCAAGGAAATGCTGCCGTCCGAGTTGATCGACACGCTCGGCGGATTGATGGCGGAGGGATACGTCCTCTCCAACCGGGTGAACATTCGGCGCATCGAGGAGGTGGAAACCGCCTTTTTCCGGGTCAATCCCGCCGAAGCCAAGGACCTGCGGCGCGCGCTGCGGCCGGGCAAACGCGAGAAGGAACGCCGGCGTCCCCGCCGCGGCTGACACGTGGAACGTTCCTGGAAATTTCTGCGGCTCTGGCCGTGGCCCGCGGCGGTTGCCACCGGGCTTCTGCTCGCCGCCTGCTTCCCCCCTTTCAACCAGAGCTGGCTGGCCTGGTTTGCCCTCGGGCCGCTTCTCGCCGCCATCTGGTTCTCGGATCCCAACCCGCGCCGCCGTCCGCTGCGCAATCTTCTTCTCGGCTACGTGGCTGGGCTCTCCTTTTTCTGGACCGTTTTTTCGTGGCTCACCACCGTGACCGTCCCCGGCTGGTTCCTGCTCCAGTTCTACATGGCGATCTATTTCGCCTTCTTCGGCTGGTTTGCCGGCCTGCTCGCCCCGGTCCCGCGCAAACCGGCGCGCCCGGGCTGGGCCCGGGTGGAGGCGCCGACGCCTGATGATCCGGCAACGGCCGAGCTGCGCCGGTCACCGTGGCTCAGTTCGCTGGCCAATCTGCGCCTCGCCCTTCTTATCGCCGCCGGCTGGGTCGCGCACGAGTGGGTGCGAAGCTGGTTCTTCACCGGCTGGGGCTGGAATACGCTCGGCTCCGCCCTGCACGAGAACATCACCCTCATCCAGATGGCGGAGTATACCGGCGTGGCCGGGCTCTCCTTCATCGTGGCCTTCGCCAACGTCATCGCGCTCGCTTCCGTGCGCCGTTTCATCCTCGAGACCAAGGTCCGCCCGATGAAACCGCACTACGACCTGACCCTGACGGCGGCGGTCATCCTGGGCCTGTTCGGCTTCGGTTTGCGCGCGCTGCAGGAGCGTCCGCCCGCCCGCTCCCTCCGGGTCGCGCTGCTCCAGCCGAACGTGCCACGGGACGAGAAGTTCACGGTCGAGCACACGCAAAAAACCTTCGACCAGTTTACCCGGCTGACCGACCTGGCGGTGCAGGGGGCGGTCCCGCCCGACCTCGTGGTCTGGCCCGAGAGCGCCATGCCCGCCCCGGTCATGAACGACGAACAGAACCACGCTTTTGTCGTCGCCACCTCGAAGCGAATCGGCGTGGACCTTCTCCTCGGTTCGATTCATGCCGACGAAAAGGGGGTATACAACGCGGCCCTCCTCGTCTCCAACGGCGGCCAGAACATCCAGCTCTACCGCAAGGTCCATCTCGTTCCCTTTGGCGAATACGTTCCCGGCCGCCACACGCTTCCGCTGCTCGCCCGCATCATCGGCGATCAGGTGCCGTCCGATTTTGCCTTCGGCACCGAGCACACCAACTTCCGTCTGACCGGCCGGAACGTCCTGGTTGCGCCGCTCATCTGTTTCGAGGACACCATCGGCGAACTGACCCGGCAGTTCGTGCGCGGGGGCAGCACCCTCCTGGCCAACGTGACCAACGACGGCTGGTTCAAGGAGTCGGCCGGCTCGCGCCAGCACCTGGCCAATGCCGTCTTCCGCTGCGTGGAAACGCGGCGACCGATGGTGCGCTCGGCCAACACCGGTGTGACCTGTTTCATCGACATCTTCGGCCGGGTCACGCAGCAGCTCGTGGACGAGCACGGCAGCCAGTTCACCGAGGGAGTGCTCACCGGCGACGTCTCCGTCCCCCTCCAGGGCCGGACCACCTTTTATCTCAAGCATGGCGAGGTTTTCGCGCACGCTTGCGCCGCGCTGACCGGCGCCGTTCTCCTGCTGATCATCCCGTGGCGCTGGCTTACTCGGCGGGGCGCCACCGCGCCCTCGCCCTGATCGTCTGGTCGCCCGCCCCAAAGGCAGAGAGGAATTTTAGTCGCTCTCGCCCGACGCTTTGCGTTTAGATCGCCGGAATGACCAGCCCGGAAATGGCCATCTCGGCCCGCGGTTTGCGCAAGTCCTACGGACCGCTCGAGGCGGTCAAGGGCATCGATTTCGAGGTGCGGAGCGGTGAGGTCTTTGGCCTGCTCGGCCCCAATGGCGCCGGCAAAACCACCACGGTTGAGATCCTCGAGGGACTGCGCCCGCGCTCAGCCGGCGAGGTGCGGGTCCTCGGCCTCGATCCCGACCGGCAAAATAAAACGCTCAAGGACCGCATCGGCGTCTGCCTGCAGGCGACCAATCTGCCCGACAAAATGCGCGTGGATGAGGCGCTGGCTCTTTTCGCCTCCTTTTACTCGAAATCAATCCCGGCCGATCCGCTGCTCGACCGTCTGCAGTTGACCGAGAAAAAGAAGGCGCCTTACGCGACCCTTTCGGGCGGACAAAAACAGCGGCTGGCCATTGCCCTCGCCCTGATCAACCAGCCCCAGCTTCTTTTCCTCGATGAACCGACCACCGGTCTCGACCCGCAGGTTCGTCTCGAGATCCGGGATTTGATTGAGGAGCTGCGCGAGGAGAAGCGCACCATTGTCCTGACCACGCACTACATCGAGGAGGCCGAGCGCCTCTGCGACCGCGTCGCCATCATCGACGCCGGGGAGATCATCGCCCTTGGTTCTCCCCGCGAACTCCAGGAAAAAAGCGCCGAACAATCGGTCATCGAGATCACCCTGGCGCAACCGGCGCCCGGCCTCGCTCTTCCCAGCTTCAGCGGTGCGCTCAGCGCCGATGTTTCCGCGGACGGCCGCGGCCTCAAGGTCCGGTCGTCCCAACCGGCCCGCACCCTCGTGGAACTGGTGAAATGGCTCGATGCGCAGGGGCGCGAACTCGCGGACGTGCATCTGAAACGGCCAACGCTCGAGGACGTCTTCATCGAGATGACGGGAAAGAAACTGCGCGATTAACCGGCCATGAAATCCTTTCTCTCCTTGCTCAAGATCGACCTGCTCCTCGCGGCGCGAAACCGCGGCGTCCTCTTCTTCAACTACCTTTTCCCGCTCGTCTTCTTCTTCTTCTTTGCCTGGGCCTTCGACGCCGGCCAGGGCCGCACCATCCTGCTGGTGGTCGCCATGGTCATCGTCATCGGCATCCTCGGCAACGGCCTCTTCGGCGCCGGCATGCGCGCGGTGCAGGAACGCGAGGAAAACATCCTGCGGCGTTACAAGGTGACGCCGATCACGCCCGTCCCGCTCCTGGCCGCCTCCATGATCACCGGGGTGCTGATCTACCTGCCCAGCGTTGTCCTCCTCCTCTTCCTGGCCAACCGCTTCTACGGCATGGCGCTCCCGGCCGATCTCTTTTCCCTTTTCCTCTTCATCTGCATCGGCACCATCGCCTTCCGCGCGCTCGGCCTCATCATCGCCGCGGTGGTCAATTCCAGCCAGGAGGCGACCATCCTCACGCAGCTGGTCTACATGCCGATGCTCTTCCTCAGCGGCGCCACCATTCCGCTGGCTCGTCTGCCGGAGTGGGCCCAGATCGTGACCCAGTTCATTCCGGCCACCTACCTCATGAGCGGCATCTCCGGGATCATTCAGCATGGCGAGTCGGTCCTGCAAAACAGCAAGTCGGTCGCCGCCCTTCTCGTGGCCGCCGGCGTCGGCCTCTTTATCGCCACCAAACTTTTCCGCTGGGAAAAGGAGGAGAAATTGCGGCCGGCCGCCAAGGTCTGGGTCATCGCCGTCCTGCTCCCCTTTTTCGCGCTGGGTGGCTACCAGGCCTGGAGCAGGCAGGACATTGCCAAGGCCAAGATCCTCTGGCGCGATCTGCGCCGCGGCAACAACTGGCTGGTGGAGAACGCCCGCATCTTCGTGGGCGACGGCCAGGTTTATGAACGGGGCGCCATCCTGGTCAAAGGCGGGAAGATCGCCGCCGTTTACCAGGGCAGCGCTCCCGACGCCGAGTCGCTCAAGGCGGAAAAGATCGACGCGGCCGGCAAGACGCTGCTCCCCGGCCTGATCGACCTGCACGTACACCTGGGCGCCTCCGGCGGGTTCTACGAGGACATGTCGAAAGCCTTCGACCCGGCGAACATGGAGCGTGCTCTCGCGGCGTATCTCTACTGCGGAGTCACGGCCGTGCGGAGCGCCGGCGACCAACTGAACGAGCTGCAGCGCCTGCGGGGCCGTTTTGGCACCGGCGAAAAGGTCGGGGCGGAGCTTTTCTTCTGCGGCCCGCTCTTCACCACCGAGGGCGGCCACGGCACCCAGTATGGGAAATTCATGCCCGAGGCCCTCGCCGCCTCCTTTAACGCGCAGTTTGTCCGCCTGCCAAAATCCGAGGCGGAAGCGCGCGCCCAGGTCGATGCCCTGGCCGTTGCCGGCGTGGACGCGATCAAGGCGGTGCTCGAGGCCGGCGTGCCCGGCTACACTTTTCGGCGCCTCGACCCCGCCCTCCTCCGCGCCATCACGGAAGCGGCCCACGCCCACAACCTCCCCGTGGCCATCCACACCGGCAATGCCGCGGATGTGGCCGAGGCCGTGACCATGGGGCCCGACTCCATCGAGCATGGTTCCGTGCTTGATGTCATTGCGGACGAGGTTTTCGCGCGCATGGCCGAACAGAAAATCGCCTACAACCCTACCCTCAGCGTGGTGGAAGGTTTTACGAATTTTGCCCGGGGCGATACCGCCTCGCTCAAGCGTTCCCTCGTCCAGCAGGTCACCACCCGCGAATTGCTCAGCGGGACCGAGGCCGCGGCGCAAAGCGAGCGCTACCAGCCGCTGCGCGACGGCCTGCGACAATACCCCATGTCGATGGAAACCGGGGGCCGGAACCTCCGCCAGGCGCACGCCGCCGGGGTCATGCTCATCACCGGGTCCGATGCCGGCAACTTCCTCGTCCTCCACGGCCCGACAGTGCAGCGCGAGCTCGAGCTTTGGGTCGCCGCCGGCATTCCGGTGGAGGTCGCCCTGCAGGCCGCCACGGGCAACGCCGCCAAGGTTCTGCGCGCGGAGGATCGCATCGGCACCATCACCGTCGGAAAAGAAGCTTCCTTCCTCATCGTCGACGGCAACCCGCTCCAGGATGTGAAAGCGCTTTCCGCCATCTCCGCCGTCTTCTTCAAGGGCGAACGCATCAATCGCTCCGAGCTTTTCGAGCAAAAATAAGACGATGGCCGTCCTGCTGCCGGTCGATCATCTTGACGAAGTCTGGCCGGACCATCTCCGCGGCGCACGCCTTGGCGCGCTGCTTCATCCGGCTTCGGTCGGCGCCGCTCTCGAGCACACTTCCACCCTCCTCGAGCGCCGGGAGGGCGAACTTTTCCGGCTCCGTGCCTTCTTCGGTCCCCAGCATGGTTATCTCGGGCAGACGCAGGACAACATGATCGAGTGGCAGGGGTTCACCCATCCGCGGCTCAATCTCCCGGTTTACAGCCTTTACGGCGCCGCCCGGGAGCCGACCCCGGAGATGCTGGAGGGCCTTGATCTTCTCCTGATCGATCTGCAGGACGTCGGCGCACGCTACTACACGTTTATCTGGACCATGTATCTCTGCCTGCGCGCCTGCGCCCGCGCCGGCCTCGAGGTGGTGATCTGCGATCGTCCCAACCCGATCAACGGCGTCACCACCGAGGGGCCAATGCTCGATCCCGCCTACAGCCTCGTTTGTCGGGCTCCACCCGCTCCCTGTCCGGCACGCGCGCACCATCGGCGAGCTTTGCCTCCAGTTTCGGGAGGAAGCGTTCCCGAACCTGAAGGCGTCCGTGCTCCCGATGCGCGGCTGGGAACGCGCCATGTGGTTTGACCAGACTGGTCTGCCCTGGGTGATGCCCTCTCCCAACATGCCCACCCTGGAAACCGCCACGGTTTACCCGGGCTTGTGTCTCCTCGAAGGCACCAACATTTCCGAAGGACGCGGGACCACGCGCCCCTTCGAGATTTTCGGCGCGCCCTTCCTCGATGCCGATGAGGTCGCCCGCGATCTGCAGGCGGAGAATCTCCCCGGCGTCCATTTTCGTCCCTGTCATTTTCAGCCGACGTTTCAAAAGTTCGCCGGGGAACTGTGTCACGGCGCGCAGCTGCATGTCACCGGGCGCGATCGCTTCCGGCCGTGGGAGACCGCACTGACGATTATCCGTTACCTGCGCCGGCGTTACCCCGGCTCGTTCCAATGGAAACAGCCTCCCTACGAATACGAGGAAAAGCGTTTGCCGATCGAAGTCCTGCTCGGCGGACCCTGCAACGATTTCTTCCCGGAATGAAAAGCTTTGCCCCGATTTCCCTGGCCCTGCTCTTGCTCGGGAGCGGCCCCGCCGTGCAGGCCGATATCCCTTGGGAGGAGGCAAAGAAAAAGCTCCGGGAAGAAAACGCGCGGCTGGCTGCCCGCCCGGAAGGACATGCCGGTGTCTATTTTGTGATCTGCACCGTCTATTACACGCCCACCGAGGCCGGGATCACCGCGGAGCGGGGCTTTGATGTCACGCCCACCACCGCACCCGGCCTGCGCGGCCGCCATTATCCGAAGGATTTCCTCCGCGTGGTCAAACTCGAAGGCTACGGGCGGCTGCTCGAGCCGGTCGACGGCAAGGGCTATCTTTTCTACGACGGCGATGGGCGCTACGGGTTTGCCCGGGAGCCCGGCGGCATGGGCGGACGTTTTACTCTTGTCCCGCGAGTCTCCGCTGCGGCCCGGCTCGGGCAACGGAAGTTGAAAGAGGGCGCTGAATTGATTACGAAGGAGGCGGTGGTGCGCGAGATATTCGGGAGCGATCGCTGGAAGATCGTGGACACGGGGGGCGGGCTGAAGCGGTGGCAACTCGATCTATACTGGGGGGAGGACGAGCCGCGGGGACCCGACGCGCTGGGGCGGCCGAAGGGGACGGAGTTTGAGTATTGCTATGCGGAGATTGAATTGGTTGAGCCGGATTAAACTTATCACCAGGAGACTTTTGTGGCTGATCTTATTGTTAAACTTTACGAACTAAAGACCGCCGCGGTCGAGGCCGGGGAGGATCCCCCCTTCACCGTGCGCCGGGCTTTCTCGGCCGAGCAGCGCATGATCGTCCGTTTCGTCGCGGCCGAGTTCGGCGATGGCTGGGCCTCGGAGTGCGAAGCCGCTTTCGCCCGATCCCCCGTTTCCTGTTTTATCGCGGTCGACTCCTCCCGCCTGGTCGGTTTTTCCTGCTACGACGCCACCGCCCGCGCCATGTATGGACCGGTCGGCGTGGCCCGGGACAGCCGCAAGCAGGGCATTGGCCGCGTCCTGCTCCTGGCCACGCTGCACGACATGGCCTCGCAGGGATATGCCTACGCGGTGATCGGCGGGGCGGGCCCTGAGCAGCTCGCCTTCTATCGGCAGGCCGTCGGCGCCATTGATATCCCCGACTCGACCCCGGGCTTCTACCGGGGCATGTTGCGCGTCCGCTAAAGCCGGCGGCAGAGCGGTGAAGCGATTGCGCGGCCACCGCGTCCAATCCTTATGCGTTACTTTTTTGTCTTTATCCTCAGCCTCGCCCTCGCCCCGGTCGTTCCCGCCTGGGGACCCGAAGGCCACCGCATCGTCGGGGCAATTGCCGACCAGCGGCTGGCGGAAACCGAGACCGGACGGCAGGTGGCGCTTCTGCTCGACGGGTTCACCCTGGAAAAAGCGGCGCTGATTCCGGACGAGATCAAGGGCTGGGACAAGGATGGGCCGGACAAGCCGGGCATTTTTCACTACACCTCGCGCCCGCGGATCGACGAACAGCTGACGGCATTCTGGAAAGCGAATCCTCCTACGCGCGACCACGCCTCGAGCGCCCCCTCCCACCATTGGTTTCACTATACCGATGTGCCGGTTGTTTCCGGTGCGCGCTACGGTGAGGGCAAGGCGGGCCGCAGCCGGTGGGACATCGTGCAGACGATGAAATACTGCCTGCGCGTCCTCGAAGGGACCGAACCGGAAGATAACCCCCGCGCCATTACAAAGCCCATCGCCATCATCCTGCTCGCCCATTTCGTGGGCGACCTCCACCAACCGATGCACGTGGGCGCACAGTTCTACGACCGCCAGGGCCGGCCGGCCGACCCCGACAAGGTCGACGAAACCTTCCCGAACCACGGGGGGAACACCATCACGCTCTGGCTCGATTCAGACCAGCGCAAGCGGGCCCGGCCCAAGCTGCACAGTTTCTGGGACAGCCAGGCCGTAACCGCCCTGTTTCCTCCCATGCCCGACGAGATCGAGAAAGAGGAACGCCGTCGGCGGACCGACGAGAATGTCGCGGGATTCGTCGCCCGGGCGGCCGGGGAGGAACCAGCCGGCTGGAAGATGCCGGGTGACCTCCCCCTTACGGCATGGCCGGAGACGTGGGCCGACGAAGTGCTGCCGTTGGCGCACGAGGCCTACGACAGGCTTCGTTTCGGCCGGGTCACTCCCCGAGAGATCAAGGGGGAAATGTCTGCTTCCGGGCGCGCTTACGAGGCGAAAATGCCCGACGGGATCGGGTATCTCGACTGGGCTTCCACGGTGGCCCGGCGTCAGGTGCACCTGGCGGGGTGGCGCCTGGCCGACCTCCTCGAGAACGCGCTCGCGGCGCCGTCGGCTGGGAAGTGAAGCCTTGCGCGCGCCGCTCCCGGCGTGGAAATTCCGGTATGAAACGTCTCGCGCTCTTCCTCCTGCTCGCGCTGGGCGCGGTGGCGGCCTCACCTACCCCGAAACCCGCTCCGGCCGCTACACCCGATTTCACCGCCACCTCCGACTCGAAGTGGGGGGTGTATCCGATCGGTTACAAGCAGATCATCACAGAGTGGCTCGAGAACAAGCTGATTGATCCGCAGAGCGCCGCGATCGAGTTCCTGACTGAGCCCCGGAAAGCCGGTCTCACGGGCAAAGGTGACGCCAAACTCTTCGGCTACTACGTGGAGCTCCGGGTCAACGCCCGGAACAAGTTCGGCGCCCCCACCGGCTGGCAAAAGCGATGGGTCCTGATCCGCAACGGCGGCATCCTGAAAGACGGAACCGGCTCCGGGTCGTGAAACCCGGAGCCGGTCCTGTGATCACCTTATGAACTGAGCCGGGAAACAGCCCGGCGCAGCGAAAATCAGCTCTGTTTCTTTTCCTTGGCGGAAGCTTCGCAATGCGCCTTGAACTTGGCGTATTGCTCGGCCGAAAGGATGTCCTTCGCGCCTGCCTGGAATTTCTCCATGCTCTCCTTGGAGCAGCCGGCCTTGGCGCAGTCGGCTTCGAGGTTCTTCAGCTTCGTTTCCTGCTCGGCGGAAAGGTTCAGCTGGGCATAGCTCATGCCGACCTTGGTTTCGTTCGAGGCCGTCTTCATGCAGCAGCCGGCTTTGTCCCCGGCATAGAGGGAAACGGAGGCGGAGGCGACCAGGGTCGCGGTTAAAAAGGCAAGGGCTTTGGTCTTCATCGTGCGGGGTGAGACAAGGCGCCGGGCGGGACCGTTCAAAAAAATGACCGGTTCGCCAGGGCCCGCTTCCTCATTATCTTCCCGCCCGCCATGTTCGAGCTCCTTTGCACCGATCCTTCCTCGCGCGCCCGGCGCGGCCGGTTGCAGACAAACCATGGCCCGATCGAGACGCCCGCCTTCATGCCGGTCGGCACCCAGGGAACGGTGAAGGCCGTCACCCCGGCTGAGCTGAGGGCCTTGCGGGCCCAGATCATCCTGGGCAACACCTATCACCTCTTTGTCCGGCCCGGCCTCGAGGTCATCCGGCATTTCGGCGGTCTCCACCGCTTCATGAACTGGTCGGGCCCGATCCTGACTGACAGCGGCGGTTACCAGATTTTCTCCCTCGCCAAATTGCGCCGGATCACGCCGGAGGGGGCGCATTTCCAGAACCATCTCGACGGCAGCCCGGCTTTTATCTCGCCCGAGATCGCGATGGAGATCCAGCAGACCCTCGGGAGCGATATCGCCATGGTCCTGGATGAATGCCCGCCCTGGCCCTGTGCCCGCGACGAGGCCGCCCGCAGCCTCGAGCTCACCCTCGGGTGGGCCCGCCGGTGCCGTGACGCCCATGGGCCGGCCGCCGGGCGCGGCCTCCTCTTTGGGATCGTCCAGGGAGCGACCTACGCCGATCTGCGCCGGCAGGCCGCCGAGGCCCTGGTGGAGATCGGCTTCGACGGCTACGCCATCGGCGGGGTCAGCGTCGGCGAACCGGAAGAGGAAATGATGAAGGCGGTGGAGGCGAGCGTGCCTTTCCTGCCGGCCGACCGCCCCCGCTATGCCATGGGGCTCGGCACCCCGCCGCAGATGATCGAGATGGTGGCGCGCGGGGTCGACCTGTTTGATTGCGTCCTGCCGACGCGCCTGGCGCGCAACGGCACCGCCTTCACCGCGGCCGGGACGCTGAATCTCAAGAACGCGGAGTTTACCCTCGACCGGGGACCGATCGAGGAAGGCTGCGCCTGCCCGGCCTGCGCGGAGTTCAGCCGCGGTTACCTTCGCCACCTGCTCAAGGCGGAGGAAATTCTCGGGCTTCGCCTGGTCACCCTGCACAACCTCCACTTTTATCTGCATCTCATGACCCGCGCGCGGCAGGCGCTGGATGAAGGCACCTTCGCCGCCTTTCGCGACCGCGTGGTTTCGGGTTATCGGGTGCGCGGCGAATCGGCCGGCGCCTGAGCGCGCCCTTGCCAAGAGCCCTACTCTATGCTCAATAGAAACCTCGTTTCGGCAGGCGCACCGTGAGCAAACGCGGGCCCATCTCCGCGAACGAACCCTTTCTCATGCTACCGATTTTTCTCGCGCAGACGGCGACGCCGGCTTCCCCCAGCCCCTTCACGTCGTTCATCCCGCTCATCCTCATCTTCATCATCATGTACTTCCTGCTCTTTCGGCCGCAGATTAAGCGGCAGAAGGAACAGCAACGCCTGGTGGCCGCGGTCAAGACCGGCGACCGCGTGGTCACCAGCTCCGGCATTCACGGCATCATCAGCAATGTGAAGGAGACCACCTTCACCGTGAAGATTGCCGATAACGTGAAGATCGAGATCGAGAAAAACGCCGTCACCAGCGTCCTCAAGCCGGCCGAGCCGGCCAAAGCCTGAGCCTCGCTCCACCCGGTCCCTTCTCCATGAGCCCCACCCTTACCTTTTTCGTCGGCCTTCTCCTCCTCATCCTCTTTGGCTGGTACTTCGCGACCGACCAGGGCCTGCGCAAGCATATCCTCGCTTCCGTCCTGATGCTGCTGCTCGTCGGCTTCAGTCTCGTCACCATCTATCCGCCGGAGAAGAAGATCGCCCTCGGCCTCGATATCAAGGGAGGGACGTCGTTCCTTATCCGCCTTGTCTCCGCCGACGGCCAGGTGGCCAGGGAAATCATCGACGAAGCGGTCGAGGTCATCCGCAAACGCGTTGATTACTTCGGCGGCGGCGAACCGGTCATCAGCCCGGTCGGAACCGACCGCATCCTGGTGCAGATCCCCGGCCTTGGCGCCGGCCGCATCCAGGAGGCGCGCGACCAGCTCTCGCGCGTGGCCAAGCTCGAATTTCGCCTGGTCTATCCCGATAACGGGGAAAAACTCGCCGCGATCGACTCCGGCCAGGATGTCATCCCGCCGGATTACCGCGTCGAGACCTACCAAATGCGCCCGGCCACCGAGGGCGGCACTCCCCGCGAGGAACGTCTCCTCGTGAAGAAGAAGGCCGATCTCGGCGGTGACCGCGTGGCCGCGTCCAGCGCCTACTACGGCAACGAGGGCTGGACGGTCCAGCTCAAGTTCGACAGTGAGGGCGCCAAACAATTCGGCAAAATCACCGAGCAATTCAAAGGCTACCGCTTTGCCATCGACCTCGACGGCGTCATCCAGTCGGCCCCATCCATCCGCGAACCGATCTACGGAGGCGAGGCCGTCATCACCGGCAGCTTCCAGGAAACCGAGGCGCGCAGCCTGGCCAGCGTCCTGGAAAATCCGCTCCAGACCCCGGTCAGCATCGAGGAGGAACGGAGCGTTTCCCCCACCCTCGGCGCCGATTCGGTCCGGAGCAGCGTCCTGGCCGGCCTGGTGGGCCTGCTCATCACCATGATCGCGGTGGCCGTTTATTACCGGCTGCTCGGGCTCATCGCGAACCTTGCCCTCATCATCAACCTGATCATGCTCATCGGCGCGCTCACGATGTTTAACTTCGTCCTGACGCTCCCGGGCATCGCCGGCATCATCCTCACCATCGGCATGGCGGTCGACGCCAACGTCCTCATCTACGAGCGTCTGCGCGAGGAAATGGCCCTCGGGAAATCGCTGCGCACCGCCATGGAAGCGGGCTACGACAAGGCGTTCTCCTCCATCTTGGATGCGAACGTCACCACCCTGATCACGGCCGTCATCCTCTTCTGGCAGGCCACCGGGCCGGTCAAGGGTTTCGCCATCTCGCTGACCCTCGGCATCATCGCTTCCATGTTTGCCGTCCTGATTGTCGGCCGCAACGCCACCGGCTGGCTGATCGAGACGAACACGGTGAAAAAGGTCTCGATGATGAGCCTGATCCCGCCGCTGAACATCGATTTCCTCAAGCGCGGACTTCTCGCCACCATTCTCTCCCTCCTCGTCCTCGGGGCGGGCGCCACCGTCTTTACCATGCGCGGCGAGAAAAACTTCGGCGTCGATTTCCGCGGGGGCGACCTCCTCACCCTCAGCACGGAGCAACCGGTCGCCGTGGCTGACGTCCGCCGCGCTCTCGAGCCGCTCCAGCTCGCCGACGCCACCATCCAGAAATCGGAGCAGGCCGGCCGCAGCTATCTTTCCATCCGCAGCCCGCTCAACACGAGCGATGCCATCAAAACCCGCATTGGCGAGGCACTGCCCCAGGCGGGGCTGAAAACCGAGGGATCGGAGCGGGTCGGGGCGCTCGTCGGCGGCGAGCTCGCCCGCAAATCGCTCATGGCCCTCGGCCTCGGCCTCATCGGCATTCTGATCTACGTCACCTTCCGCTTCGAGCTCTCCTTCGCCATCGGCGCCATCGTGGCCGTGCTGCACGATGTCCTCATGACCGTGGGCATCTTCGCTCTGCTCGGCCGCGAGCTCAGCCTGACCCTTGTCGGCGCCATTCTCACCATCGCCGGCTATTCGATCAACGACACCATTGTCGTCTTTGACCGCATCCGCGAGGGGCTCGCCAGTGGGCGCAAGGGGACCATTGAGCAGATCATGAACGAGAGCATCAACCAGACGATCAGCCGCACCGTCCTCACCGGCGGCGCCACCCTCATCCCGATCTTCTGCCTCTTTCTCTTTGGCGGCACGGTCCTGCGCGATTTCGCCCTCGCCATCCTCATCGGCGTCCTCGTCGGCACCTATTCCTCGATCTTCATCGCCTCACCCATCGTGCTCTGGTGGACCCGCGCACGCGGTCGCTCGACCAGTTCGCTCCGGCGCGAGGTCATTGAGACCACCGCTGCGACCAAAAATCCCCGTCCCACCAGCTAAAAACGGCCCCAAAAGGGCGCATTTGACACCACCTCGGGCGACGACTACGATTTGCGCCGCCCGTAGGGGCAATTTTACAGGATCGAGGTGAAATAATGCCAGAAGTCATCGTACGAAAAGGGGAACCGGTTGACCGGGCTCTGAAGCGACTGAAAAACAAGCTCGACGCCGAGGGAATCCTTGAGGAGGTCCGACGGCTCCGCGCCTTTGAGACGCCATCGCAAAAGACCCGGCGGAAGGCCAAGGCCAACGCCAAGCGCGGCCGGACAAAGTTCCGCTTTAACCCCTCCTAGAGAGAGACTTAGCTTTAACGCGACTTTGCCGACAGTGCCGGCGAAGTCGCGTTTTTTGCTTGGTCCCCGGCAGACGGCTTAGCCGCCCAGGCTCTCGCATTCGCACACGACCCGGAACCCAAGGTCGTTGCACGAATAGCTCGGGATATTGCACGCGCGGGTGGTCGCCCGCAGGCTGCTAAAGCGCGATTTCCAGCTTCCCCCGCGGTAAACCCGCTTCTGCCCACTCGGGGCTCCCCGCGGATTCACCCGGGTGCCGCCCCGGTACATTTCGAAATAGTCCAGGCACCATTCCCAGACGTTTCCGGCCATGTCCTGCATGCCGAAAGGGCTCGCGCCCAACGGGTAAGCGCCCACGGGTGAGCTTTCGCTGAACCCGTCGTCGATTTCCCGGTCGCTCCAGGCGAAAACCGTGTTCCGGTCGGCAAAATTGGCCAGATCCCCCCGGCGTTCCAGGCTTCCCCAGGGAAACTTGCGCCCGTCCAGCCCGCGCGCGGCATATTCCCACTCGGCCTCGCTGGGCAGCCGGTAACGCCGGCGCTCACGCGTGCTGAGCCATTGGCAAAATTTCATCGCGTCGAGGCTGCTCACATAGAGCACCGGGTGCTGGTCGCCCGCCCCGGGGGCCCGTTTGCGGCTGTGGCTGGGATCGAATTCCTCATACTGGGCATTCGTCACGGGATGGCACGACATGTAAAAGCGGCTCACCAGCACTTTGGTCAGCGGCTTTTCGTTCGGCGGAGAATCAGGCGCCTCCGAGCCCATGGTGAACTCCCCGCTGGGGACAAAAAGCATCTGCGCCCCCGCGGTGTTCACGAACGGGGTAAAATTGCCCACCTCGGTGGCGGCATCCATCACCGACTCCTTCACCTCCACAGCCGGCGCCGGGGAAGCGGTGGCCGACGTCGCGGCGTGTCCCGGAGACTCCGGCAAATAGGACGGGTCGGTCAGCCGGTCGGCTTCCTCCAGGTAGGCGTCAACCAGGCCCTCAGCCTCGTCCACGTCGATCCCGAGGTTCTCGGCCATGTTCACAAAGGCGTCCCGTTGATCGTCGGTCATCGCATCGCTGTCGAGACCGCTCAATCGCAGCATGCGCATGAAATCTTCCGTCGGCCCGAGGGAATTCGAACGGCGGACACGGGCCGGGGCGGGCGCGGGAGGATCGACCGGAACCGGCGCCGCCGCCACCGGGGCGGGCGCGCTCACGCGCACGGCGTTGCTGTCGCGCAGCTCCGCCTCGATGTAGCGCGCCATTTCCTCCAGACTCAGGCCCTGTTGCTGGCCGAAATTGAGCAGGTTCTGCTCTTCATCCGCCGTCAGCCGGCCATCCCCGAGGGCAAAGGTCAGATACTTGTGGAACTCGATCACGGATTCTTCGTGCAACTGGGCCGCAATCTCCGCATCGACCCGCTGGCGCCGGGCCGGGTCCAGCAGTTCGAGCCTCGCCTGGGCCAGGTAACGCGGCGATTCGTCCAGGCCGGACCGGAGCATTTGCGCGATCGGGTTGCTCGGCTGGTTTTTCAACGGCAGCTTCTTCTGCCACCACCGCAGGAGCGCGCGGCAATGTTCCTCGATCAGCTCGTTGCTCGGTTTGGTCGAGGGATCAAGGCAGAGGCGCTCGTAATAGTTCGGCGACTTGTACTTGCTCCAGCCGTCCCATTTGTTGGGATCGTCCGGGAGCGGCGCCGGGAACGAGACGTTCGAGTTGACCATCACCATTACGCGATGCGAAGCCCGTTCAGGTCTGATTTCGCCTGCTCAAATTCCTGCGGCGTCAGGCCGGTGTTCCGTTCAATGCTGACGCGGGTGGTGTTTCCGCAGGCCTCGACCGAGACCTCCAGGACCTGGTTGGCGTTGTATTCGTAGGTCAGTTCCACCGGCGAACCCTTGGGAAGGAAACCGGGCAGCTCGATCTCGCAGGTGCCGAGCGGGGTGCACTCGAACGGGACGGTGCTCTCGCCTTCCACCACGCGCACGACCGCGCGTTCCATGTTCGCCGTGGCCGTGCCAAAGGCGTTGCGGGCCGTGGCCGGGACGGCGGACATCTTGCGGATCATGGGAAAAACGTATTCCTCGAGATGACTTTCGTCCCAGAGGACGACCCCCAGGGTGTGCGAGGTGATGTTCGCCACCTGGATCAGTTTTCCTTCGCGCGAGGAAAACTGGTCGCGCATGTCGGCCGACAAAATCTTCTCACCGGAATCATCCTCCTCGCCCAGCAGGGAAAGCACGGCCTGGATGGAGGCCCCGATCGCGACGGCTTCGTCCGGGTTCACCTCGTCACTCACGGGCACGCCGGAAAGTTCCACGATCATTTCGCGCACCATCGGCATGCGGGTCATGCCGCCGACGAGGAGAACTTTGTCGATCTCGCTCCATTTCATCCCGGCCTCCTGCATCACCATTTCACAGATGGTCTTGCAGCGCTCGACCAGGTGCTGGGTGCGCTTCTCGAATTCTTCCCGGCTCAGCTCCACCTTGACGCTCTTGCCGTTGTGATGGTGCACGAGGGTCGTGCCCGGCCGGCTCGAAAGCTGAATCTTGGCCGAAAGGGCCCGCGTGTGCAGGTCCTGGTAACTGTGCAGGTCCAGCAGCGGATTCTCCCCGTGCGCGCGGTCAAACTCTTCCGCGATGTGGTTCACGATAACGTCATCCCAATCCTTGCCGCCGAGCCGGTGATCGCCATTGGTCGCGAGCACGGCCAGGTTATGGTCCTGGATCCGCATGATCGTGACGTCAAAGGTGCCGCCGCCGAGGTCGAAGACGAAAACGGTCTGGTTGGAATCGAGCTTGTCGAGGCCGTAGGCCAGGGCGGCCGCGGTCGGCTCGTTGATGATGCGCAGGACGTTGAAGCCGGCGAGCTGGCCGGCGGTGATGGTGGCGGTGCGCTCGGCGTCGTTGAAATAGGCCGGCACGGTGATGACCGCGTCGGTGATCGGTTCCTGCAGATATTTTTCAGCGTCGTTCTTGAGCTTTTTCAGGATCAGGGCGGAAAGCTCCTCCGCGGCATAAACGCGCCCGTTGAAATCGCGGTTGAACTGCTCCTTCGGTTTGCCCATCTCCCGCTTCACGAAATCGACGATCTGCCCCGGCTCGGCCACGGCGCTGTTCTTGGCCACCGTGCCGACGATCACGCCTTCCTCCTCGAAAAGAATGACGGAGGGGGTGATCCGCTCGCTCTCGCTGTTCGGGATGATTTGCGGTTTGCCGTAGGCGTCAATGTGCGCCACGGCGGAGAAGGTCGTGCCCAGGTCAATGCCAACTGCTTTGCGTTTGCTCATGTCTCGAAAAAAGAGGAGGCGCTCTTCGCCCCTCGCTCCCTCTGGGAAGGAATGCAGTTTCCATGCCCCGCGCGGACAAGAACGGCGGCGCTTGCCCCGGCCGCCGAAATGACCCCGGCCCGCCCCCTATTCGAAACGCTTGGCGATGACTTCTTCCTGGCGCAGGACGCTCTCCCGCCAGAGGAAACCGCGCTTCAACCGCAGGACGATTGAGCCGTCTTCCTCCTTGAAATCGGCCGGTTCAAAGCTCATGACCCGGTGCAGGGTCCGGTCGACCTTCTCGCCCGGCTCGATCAGGGTCACCTCGAGGCGGCGCAGGACCTCCAGGAGGGAATGGATCGCGTTCTCCAGGTTGGCATGCCATTGCCCGATGATGCCGGCTGCCGCTCCGTCCGCCTCCGCCCGGCCCAGTTGCGTGGAAAGCTTGCTCAGGTCGTCAAAAAGCACGATCAGATCGCGGATAAACGGTTTCTGGAGCGATTCCCGGAGGAAATCGTCGCGGTATTTCACCATCTCCTCGTGCATCGAGTCGAAAAGACGCTGGTTCACGCTTTCGCTGCTCCGGATCGCCTTCATCTGCTCTTCCACCCGGTCCAGCTTCTCGGACAGCCCCTTGGACACGCTCAAGGCCAGCCCCTCCAGCCGGGCCGCCGTGCTCATGGCAAACTGGTCGAGGGACTTCTGCAGCGCGGCCACCTCTTCCCCACCGTCCCCATGGTCGGCCACGGTCCCGTTTCTCCCCGGTCCCTTGCCCGAGGCCTGCGCGCTCAGTTCCTGCATGGCCGAGGCGAAATCGTCGTCGATCCTGATCACGTCCTGCATCCTAGGCGTTCCTTCCGAAATATTTGCGAATGGCGTCGACCAGCCCGGGGATGTCGTGCCGCGGCGCTTCGACCGCCACTTCGAGGCCGTGGTCCCGGGCCGTTTTCGAGGTGATCGGACCAATGCTCGCCACCTTCATGCCGGCGGGCCAGGCCAGCCCAAGGGCAAGAAAATTGTCGACCGTGGAGGAGCTGGTGAACGTGATCAGATCAGCGCCCTCCTCCAGCAAACGCTGCCGGGCGCCTGTAAGATCACGCGTTTCTCCCACCGTCCGATATGCAAAACCTTCATCGACAATTGCCCCCAGCTTCGAGAGTTCTTTCGGTAGCACGTCCCGCGCCTGTTCCGCGCGCGCCAGCAAGATTCGCAGATTTTCCACCCCGCCCTCTTTCTTGAACTCCTTCACGATGGCCTCAGCCACGAACTCCTCCGGCTGCAGGTCGACCTTGAGCCGAAAATCGCGCACCCGTTGCGCCGTTGCGGGCCCGATCGCGGCAATCCGCGCCCCGCCGATCTCGCGGGCGTCATCGTAGAGCTTGTAGAAAAGGTCGAAGAACGCGTCCACGCCATTCGGGCTGGTGAAAATGATCCAGTCGTAGCCATGGGCATCCTGCACCAGCTCGGCAAAGGCGCGCAGATCGGTCGGCGGCTCAATTCGGATGGTGGGCAGCTCCAGGATATCGGCCCCCAGCGCCTGCAGCCGACGGCTGAGCTCGCCCGCCTGCTTCCGCGTCCGGGTCACCACGATGCGCCGGCCCGAAAGCGGTCGTTCCTCAAACCAGTTCAGTTCGCGGCGAAGAGTCACCACCTCGCCAAAGATGGCCACCGCCGGCGGGCGAAAATCCTCTTCCAAGGCCCGGCCGGCCACCTGCCCCAGCGTGCTCACCAGCGTCTGCTGTCTTCCTGTTGTTCCCCAGCGCACCAGCGCCACCGGCAGATCCTCCCGGAACCCCTGCGCCGTCATCTCCGCCGTGATCTCCTTTAATCGCTCAATCCCCATCAGCATCACCTGGGTTCCACCCAGCCGGGCCAACGCCGCGTAATCGATGGAACTTTCGCCCGTTTCCTCGTGCCCGGTGAAAAAGGTCACGCTGGTGGCAAGACCCCGGTGCGTCACCGGCACGCCGGCATAAGCCGCGGCCGCCACGGCCGAGCTGATCCCCGGGACGATCTCGAACGGAATCCCGGCCCGGGCCAGCGCCAGCGCCTCTTCGCCGCCCCGCCCAAAGACAAAAGGATCGCCCCCTTTCAAGCGGACGACGCATTTGCCGGCCGCGGCTTTCTCCACCAGCAGGGCGTTGATCTCCTCCTGCCCGAGCGTATGCGCGCCGGCCTTTTTGCCCGCGTAGATGATCTCGGCCGTTTCGGGCGCCCACTTCAGGATCTCGGGATTGCTCAGGTAATCGTAAACCACGACCTCCGCCTGCCCGACGCATTCCTTCGCCCGCAGGGTCACCAGCCCGGGATCTCCCGGTCCCGCGCCCACGAGAAAACATTTACCCTTCTCTTTTTTCGCCATGAATTTTCTCCATCAGTTCGCGGGCGATTCCCTCCGGATCATCCGGTGAACCCTCGGCTTCCACCATGATCGGTGCCGCCGCCTCTCCTTGAAAAAGTTGGACGCGCCCCTTCAGTCCGCCCGCTGCCACCGCCGCCGCCACGCCCACCGGAGTTCCGCAATCCCCCTCGAGCAGACGCAAGAACTCACGTTCCAGGCGCAGGCAGGTCATCGTTTCGGCATCGTTGAAACCACCGGCGGTCTCCAGCAGGAAGGCGTCGTCGGCCCGGGCTTGCACGGCAATGACGCCCTGCCCGCCCGCGGGCACGAAGAGGGCCGGATCCAGCCGCTGCAGGTGGATGTTTTCCCCCTCAAAGACAATCTGGTCGCCCGAGCAATCAAACCCAAGACGCTCCAGGCCCGCCCGCGCGAGCACCATGGCGTCGTGTGCGCCGCCCGAGAGTTTGCGCAGACGGGTCGGGACGTTGCCCCGCAGGTCGGCCAGGAGAAGATCGGGCCGCTGCCAGCGCAACTGGCGTTGCCGGCGCACACTGCCCGTGGCCACGGTCGCTCCGTGCGCGAGCGTTTCCAGGGCGACGGCTTGCCGCGCCAGGAGCAGGTCCTCCGTGGCGGCCCGGGGCAGCACCGCCGCCAGCCGAAACTCGTCCCCCATGGCGCTGGGCAGATCCTTGGCGCTGTGCACCGCCAAATCCACTTCGCCGGCCGCGAGGGCGCGTTCGATCTCGGCCGTAAACATTCCTTTCCGCCCCGCCATTTCCTCCGCGGGCACCGCCCCTCTTTCATCACCACGCGTGCGGATCACCCGCACCTCGAGAGGCTGGCCCCCGAGCAACGGCCGCAGGGCCGCCTCCACCAGGGCGGTCTGGGTCCGGGCCAGGTCGCTCCCTCGTGTCCCAAGGACAATGCGATCACGATCAGCCATCTTGCCCTAGGACGCGGGGGAACGCAGGGAAGCGTCGCTCAGCGGGACTTCGTTCCGTTCCGCCCGCGGCCCCCGCCCGCGCCCCTCATTCAGCCAGTCGCAGAACTCGGTCACGTGCTCCTCGATGATCGCTTCGCCCGCCGCGATTTGCCGGCGGCGCAGGGCCAGCGATTCATCCGCAATCGCCTGCAGCGAATCCATGTCATAGAGGTAAACACCCTCCATCTCGTTCACCTCCGGGGCCACGTCGCGCGGCACCGCGATGTCGATCAGGAACAACGGGCGGGCCCGTCGTGCGCGCACGATCGGTTGCAGAATCTCGCGCGTCACGATCGGCTCCGTCGCCGCGGTCGAGGAGATCAGGATGTCGATCTCGCGGCATTCCTCCTGCCAGGCGGTGAAGGGAATGCTCCGCCCGTTCACCAGGGCCGCCAGGTTGGCCGCCCGCTCCCCCGTGCGGTTGGTCACCCGCAGATCGCACACCCCGCGCGAGACCAGGGCCCGCGCGGTCCGTTCGCTGTTCTCCCCCGCGCCCAAAAGCAGCACCTTGCACCGGGTCAGGTCGCCAAAAATCTTGCCCGCAAGGTCCACCGCGACCGACCCGACGGAAACGGCGCCCCGCGTGATGTCGGTCCGCGTCCGCACCTGCTTGGCCACCCGGAAACCGCGCTGGAAAAGACGGTGCAGAAGCGGGCCCGCGCTGCCGGCCTGGCGCGCCTCCGCATAGGCTTTCTTCGCCTGCCCCAGGATCTCGCTCTCGCCCACCACCATGGAATCAAATCCGCACGCGACCCGAAACAGGTGACGCACGCAGTCGGACCCTTCCAGCCGGTAAAAAACGCCCGCATCCTCCTCCGCTCCCCCCGGCGCCTGCTGCCGAAGCTGCCGCCGGATGGTTTCGGTGGAAACTGATTCCTCCGAGGCCGCATAAACTTCCACCCGGTTGCAGGTGGTCAGCAGAAGCATTTCCCGGCAGCCACTGGCCTGGCGCAGCGCGCTCGCCGACAGGCCGCACCCGTAGCGCTCGCGTGTTTCCACCGTCGCGGTGTGATGGCTCAGGCCCACGCAGAAGAGGTTCATGAAACCGGGGGGCGCTCCGAGATAAAGGTGATGCCCCAGAGCAGGCCGACCGAGGCGATAAACGCGGCCACGCAAAGTCCGGCCACCCGGCGCGGCGCCAGGCGCCCCCAGTGGCGACCCTGCAGGATCACCGCATAGAGAACCCAGACCGCGACCGCGAGGATCATTTTCACCACCGGCAACGGTTGCCCGGTGAAAAAGCCGCTGGCAATCCCGGCCGTATAAAGAGCAAACCCGACCCAGACCAGCCGCGTCATCGCGGCGTAAAGCGTGGTCAGCGGCGGCAGATTGCGAAAGAGGGAATGCACGTCGCGCGCCTTGAGTTGGCGTTCCTGCAGCAGGTACATCAGGCCGGCAATGCAGGCGAGGGCGAAGGCGCCGTAGGCCAGCATCGACATGGAGGCGTGAAACTCGAGCCAGGGATTCACCTCGATCCGCCGGACCGGCGGCCGGTCAATCGGCATCAGGAGGGCAAACGCCTGCAAAAGAAACACCAGGGGCGCGGTGAAGGTGCCCATGAGGGAAAGCCGGTAGACCGGCCCGACCGCCATGTAAAAGAGCGCGATCGCCCAGGCCAGGAAGGCGAAGACCTCGAAGAGATTCGTCAGCGGACAACGCCCAAGCTCTTCCCCGCGGAAATACAGGAAAAGGGTCTGGAGGACGAACCCCGCGAGGACGGCGAAAAAGGTGAACGGCGTCGGCTGAAACCCGCCCGCGCGCACGGAAAAAACGGAGCGCGCCACCGCGAGCAGGAAGCAAAGGGTGGAGGCATGCAGGTAAAGCCGTTCGTCCATCTCCGGCGCACCTTACGGGCGGCTGACTTTCCTGGCAATTCCCGGGTCCCCGCCCCGGCGGGCTCAGTTGATCGTGACCAGCGTTCCCACCGGGATCTCGGCGAAGAGCTTTTGCGCCTTTTCCGAGGGGAGACGGATGCAGCCGTGCGAGGCCGGGTAATTCGGCACCACCCCGGCGTGCATCCCGAAATCAAGGCAGTTCAACCGCATGAAGAACGGCATCTGCACATGGTAAATGCTGGAGCGATGGCTCCGCTTCTTGTCCGTCACCACGAACTCGCCCGCCGGCGTGGCAAACCCTTTTCGGCCGGTGGAGACCGGCGTTTTCATGATCTCCACCCCGTTGCGGAAAACGGTGGCCCGCTGTTCCGAAAGGGAGATCTCCACCCGCAGTTCGCTGGGCTCCGGCCCTTTCCCGAGCAGCATCTGCACGCAGCGCCATTTTTTCGTCCGGGAGGCAAAATAAAGCGCGATCATCTTGTTGCGGCCGGTCTTCCGGAAACGCTCCGCCCCCGCGTCCAGCAGGGCGCGAACATAGTCTTCCCGGCCCATTCCCGCCGCCAGCATGAGCACGGTCAGCCCCCGGTCGCTCGTGAGAAAGCTCCGCAGAAAGCTGCTCTCGACCTTGTCCATGAATTCTTTCTCCGGCGGCCCGGGCAGGATGGCGTTCGGATCGATCCCCGCGCCCAGCAGAGTGGTAAAAAGCGGCATGTCGTCCTCCATGATGGCCGCCGCCAGCAAGGGCACGGTCGAGCCTTCCGCCGTCGGCATGGCCGCATGCTTGCCCAGGAGAAAACGGACGGTCTCGACGTCCCCCTCCACCGCAGCCTGGCGCAGCGCCGCGCGCGTTTCCGGTCTCCATGGCAGCTCGCCGCCGGTCCGTTGCAGCACGGTCTTGATCAACTGGACGTCGCCGGTGGCGCACGCCATCTCGAGCAGGGTCCGGCCATCTTCCCCCGCCGATTCCACCCGGTGCACCTTCGGCAGGAGCAGCTCAAACGCCTCGCGGTTTTTCCCCAGCAAGGCGTGATGCGCAGCTGACCATCCTTGCAGGTCGGTCGCATTCGGATGCACGGAACGGGCCAGCAACATTTGTAATAGCTCCAGGTCGCCCCGGCGCGCCGCGATCATCAACGGCGTCACCCCAAATTCATCCGGCACATCCACCCGCGCCCCCTGCTCCATCAGTTCGCGCGCCAGCTCCACCTTGTTCTGCATCACCGCGGCCAGGAGCAGGCTCCGGCCCTCTTCCCCACGCGCATCCGGGTCCAGCGGCACCGGCGCAGACACCTTCGCCACCGCCACAGGAACGGCCGTGCCCGGCACCTCCTGACGGGTCGGTTGCAGGGCGATGGCGGCGTAGATGACGGCCGCGCTAAGCATCGCCGGGAGCAATCGTAAGGTTGTGTTCACTACCTCCCAAGCTACCCGGTTCCCCCGAAATCCAGTCAAGTTCAATCGCTGCCGGAGAGCCAGTTTCACGCCATATTTCACGCTTTTCCCTCCCTTTACCCCGCTCGCCCTGCCGGTTGACGCCGGTCTCCCACGGGTTAGCATCGCGCCACATGGATTCCGTTTCGCTCGACCAACTCCGCGCCGCCGTGCGCGACGTCCCCGATTTCCCCAAACCGGGCATCATTTTCAAGGATATCACCCCCATTCTCGCCGATGGCGCGCTCTTCCGCGCCGCCATCGATCTTTTCCGCGCCCGTTGCCAGGAACTCAAGATCGACAAGATCGTCTGCATCGACGCCCGCGGCTTTCTCTTCGGCTCCGCCGTCGCCTACGAACTCGGGCTTGGCCTCATTCCCATCCGCAAACGGGGCAAGCTTCCCTACAAGACCAACCGCGCCGCCTACACCCTCGAATACGGCGAAGCCGAGGTCGAAGTGCACATCGACGCCATCCAGCCCGGCGAAAAAATCGTCCTGGTCGACGATCTTCTCGCCACCGGCGGAACCTCCGCCTCGGCCATGACCCTGGTGGAGAAGATGGGAGGCGAAATCGTGGAAGCGCAGTTCCTCATCGAGCTCGAGTTCCTCCAGGGCCGGGAAAAACTCGGGCGCACCCCGGTCGTTTCGTTCCTCAAATACTAGCCGGGACCGCCCGCCGCGGCGGTCTCCCGCCTTTCGACCGCGCGCACCCGAATGGGACGGTCAAAACCTTTCAGGCTGACTTCACCCAGGTCCTGGAACGAAACTTCCTTACCCAGGCAAAGCTCGGCCACCACGTTCGAGACCAGGATCTGGCCGGGTTCGGCCTTTGCGCACAGCCGCGCCGCCAGTTGCACGGTCGAACCGAAAATGTCGTCACCGCGTTCCACCGGCTCGCCCGCGGCACATCCAATCCGAACGCTGATCGCCGGGCTCGTCCCCGCGTCGCTCCCCAGCTCGCTCTGTATCTGCGCGGCGCAGCGCACTGCCGAGGCGGAGGAATGGAACGAAGCCATGATCCCGTCGCCCGTATGTTTCACCTCCCGGCCCCGGTGCTCCTCCAGCGCCTTCCGGACAATCCGATCATGCCGATGCACGAACTCCATCGCCTTCTCGTCGCCCAGCGTCTGGGTCATGGCGGTGGAGTTGACGATATCGGTGAAAAGGACGGTCCGAATTCCGGGGTCCCGCGGCGCGGTTGAGCCTCCGGGAAGCAGAGCCGCGCCGTGCGGATTCGTGTCCCCTCCGCCCAGAAAGGCGTCCGCGAGCTCCGGCGGTTTTATCTCGATGATCTTTTCCGCGACGAAGCCGTGGGCTTCCCGGTGCACCGCCGCGGCCGCCTCCGCGCTGGGCGCTTCCACCAGACAGAAGACCTTTCCGCATCCCTCGTTCACCCAGTACCTTCTTGTATTCCACCCCGTGCCGGCCCTGCACGGCGAGGTCCGCCGCGTGCGCCTGGGCCAGCTGCTCCGGCGTCACTCCCGGCATTTCATGGATGTCCATGTAAAGCGGCATAACCAGCGAAAGCGTAGGCCTCGTAACGGCGACTGGCCAGCCTGCTTTACCCTTCGTGGCAGGTGCAGCCCCCGCCGCATCCATTTGCCTCGGCCACCACCACCTGCAGCTCGATCTCCTGCAGCTCCAGCTGGTCGTGGATGACGTGGAGCAGCCCCAGCGCCCGCTCGTCCGGCATAAAGTCGGAGCGCAGCTCAATCCGCGCTTTCTTCTGCGCCAGTTCCGGGTGCGCCTCCACCATCTCCCCGTCGAGCAGAAAGGAGACGTAGGCGTTGAACTTCTCCTGCAACTGGTGCAGCCGCTCGTCGCTCCCATCCCAGGCCCGCGTCTCGGTCATGACCATCACCACTTCGTCGCGCGCCGCGTCCAATCCGAAAAGATCAATCACTCCCGCTTCCGCCACCCCCGCCCGGCCCGGTTCGCTCTTCGGCTCATGCTCGTGCTCATGCTCCTGCTCCTGCTCATGCTCGTGCTCTGCTCGTGCTCGTGTCCGTCGCAACCCATAGACGCCTAATTTGCCGCAGTTGCCGCCCGCGTCCACCCGCACCCTCGACAGCGCCCCGCCCCACCCGCATGGTGCTCCATGAAACTTCTCCTCCTCGCCGCTCTTCTTTGCCTGACCGCCCTGGTGCCGGCTGAGGCCCAGTTTTCGCCCGCCTTTCTCCAGAACGGCAGCTACTGGGGCAACGGCAAGGCGGAGTTCAATATCTACCAGGCCGAGATCACCCGTTACGGCCAGCCTCGCTCCGGCGAAGCGCTCCATATCCTGGTGCCCGAGCCTTACGACGAGAAACAGTTCGTCAAGCCGGACGACTGGAAGCGGCCCGGCATCATCCCGGTCATGAAACTCAACCAGGTCCTGCACATTCCCACCGGCCTCTACGTCTACCAGCAGATGCACTCGAACTTCTGGCGCATCGACGATGGCCGGCTTTGGAAGTTTTCCCTCACCAGCAACGACAGTTGCGGCAACACCTACAAGGAGGCGCGTCGGCAGGAGGAGAATTTCCAGTACGAATACCGGACCTACTGGGATGGCATGGCCCGCGGCGAGGAGGAGGTCGCGCTGCCGCCCGGCGGCCGCTTTTACGACGAGCTGCCGCTCCTGGTGCGGCTGCTCGATTTCTCGAAGGCCAAAGGCGAGGCGGAAGTTCCGCTGGCCGGCACCACGATCGGTTCAAAGAAGGACACCTTTAAGTTTTTCCCCGCTCGCTTCGCCTGGTCTGTGACCAAAGAGGGAATCATCGTGGAAGTCAGCCACGGCGGCGGCACCGACCGGATGGTTCTCGAAACGGAGTTTCCGCACCTTCTGCGCGAATGGAAAACGGCTGATGGCAGCAGCTACCGGTTGAAGCGCAGCCTGCGGGTCGACTACTGGAACTATAATCAGCCGGGCGACCGGGAACGCGCCCTCGACGACCCGAAACTGCAGCACCCCGATTGATTCCTGCTCGTCGTCGCTCTTTCCAGCCTCTACTTTCCTCTCCGCGCGCATGACTAAAAAACAAAAGAAGCAGGACGGCCTCTCGCTGCTTGGCCGCAGTGAAACGCGCCTGCCCGCGTCCCCCGACCACGCCACCCTGGAGACGTTTCCGAACCCGGCCCGGCGGCGTTACACCATTCGCTTCGAGACCGCCGACTTCACCTCTCTTTGCCCGATCACCGGGCAGATGGATTTTGCCCACCTCTCGCTCGAGTACGTCCCCGACGCGCTTTGCGTCGAGACGAAGTCGCTCAAGTTCTACCTCGCCTCCTTCCGGAACGAGAAAGGTTTCAACGAGAAAATCGCCAACCGCATCCTCGACGATTTCGTGCGGGCCTGCTCGCCGCATGAGGCCACCCTCGTGGCCGAATTCTCCCCGCGCGGCGGGATCGGTCTGACCGTTCGGGTCAGCCACCCGGAATGAAGCCGGCGGTGGTTCTCCTCAGCGGCGGCCTCGATTCCGCCACGGTCCTCGGGATTGCGGTGCGCGACGGTTTCGCCGCCCATGCCCTTTCCTTCGAATACGGCCAGCGGCATCGGACCGAGGTGGAGGCGGCGCGCCGGGTGGCCACCACCCTTGGAGCGACGGCGCATCGCGTGGCCCGGATCGATCTCCGCGTTTTTGGCGGGTCCGCCCTCACCGCCGACATCGCCGTGCCCAAGGAAGGCCCCGGCGCCGACGAGGTGCCGATCACCTATGTTCCGGCGCGCAACACCATCTTCCTCTCCTACGCCCTCGCCTGGGCCGAGGTCCTGGAGGCCGCGGATATCTTTATCGGGGTGAACGCGGTGGATTACAGCGGTTACCCCGATTGCCGCCCGGAATTCATCGCTGCTTTCGAAACCGTGGCACGCCTCGGCACAAAGGCGGGAATCGCCGGCGCACCTTTTCGCATCCATGCCCCGCTCCTCCGGTTGACCAAGGGTGACATCATCCGTCAGGGGCTCTCGCTCGGCCTCGATTATTCGCTCACCCGCAGTTGCTATGATCCGGCGCCGGATGATGTCGCCTGCGGCCGGTGCGATTCCTGCCGGCTCCGTCTCCAGGGATTCGCGGACGCCGGGGTGGCCGATCCCATCGCCTACGCCGCGCCGTGAAACGCGTTTTCCGTTTCTTTGTCCTGACTCCGGCCGAACAGCGCCTTGTCCTGGTCGTGATGCTGGTGCTGGTCGCGGTGGTTCTTCTTTCTCGCGAGATCTCGCGGCGGCGCGAGACCACCACACCCCTGCCGGAAACGGCCCCCTCTCCCGCGGCCACCGCCCGCTGACTCAGCCTTTCCCGAGGCCGGGAATGCGACCGTAACCGATGAAGCGCGGCCTGCGGCCGTTGGCCGCCGCCCGCCCCGGCCGCGACACCTTGAAATCGAAGACGCTCACGCCATGGCGTGATTTGTCGTGATAAGTACGTCCGTCACTCGCCCCGACCATGACCCGTTTGCCCGTCTCCTTTTCGCGCCCAAGATAGATCATCGTGTGCGTGATCGGCGGATCGCGCTCGATGTCGTAAGTCCCCGTCCAAAACAGGAGGTCCCCCGGTTGCAGGCCCTCCAGCTCGAAGCTGTCATCCTTCTCGCTCAGGACCGCCTCGAACGTTCCCGCCTTGCGCACCCAGACATACTGCTGGCTCGAGTCACGGGGAACGTCGCTGAAGCCCTGCTCCCTCAGCACGTGGTAGATGAACCCGGAACAATCCATGCCGCCTTGCGTCGGATCAGCCGACCCATATTTGTAGGTGAGATTCTTTTCCGTCAGAAGCAACGCGGCCCGCACCATTTCCTGCACGCGCGCCGGATACTCCGCAAATCCCTTGAGCTGGTCGGGTTGCAGAACCGCCACGGTGGCCACCTTCTTCTTCGGGGAAGCGGTCGCGCTCGGTTCCGGTGACACGCTCGGATCGGGCGATGTTCCCTTCTCCGGCGACGCTTCTGGCGAGGGTGAAGGTTCCGGGGAGATCGTGGCCGTCGCCGTCGCGCTGGGGCGTCGGCGATGCCGTCGGCGTGGGCGTTGGGGTTGGGGTTGGAGAGGGCAAGGCCGCTTTCTTTTTTTTCTTTGTCGGCACCGGCGTGGGGCTGCTCTTTTTCTTCAGCCGGCGACGGGCTGGTCTTCGCTTTCGGACGCGGCGTCGCCGTGGGCGTCGAGCGCGCCTTTTTTGAACTGGTTCGCCGCGGTGTCGGCGTCGGGGTGGGCTCGAAAATCTGCCTGATCTTTTCCCCGAGCGATTCTGGACGCGGCGCGGCCTGGCCCCCGGGCGGAACGGCGAAGCTCAGGAGCAGGGCGAGAACGAGCAGCCGGTCCGGTCTCACTTGGCCAGGGCCCGCAGGACCGCCTGGTTGACGCGGATCCCCGCCTCGAGATTTTCGAGCGGGAAATTTTCGTTGGGAGAATGCGCGCGGCAATCGGGCAGGGCCAGGCCAAGCAGGAGCGTTTCCGCGTTCAGAATGGTGCGAAACTGCGTCGTAATCGGGATGCTTCCCCCTTCGCGAATCAGGGCTGGTTCTTTGCCGAAGGCATCTTTCATCGCGCGCTGCGCCGCTTTGCCCACTTCGCCGTGGGGATCGGTCAGATACCACGGACCGCTGTGCCCATCCTTCATCTCCAGGGTCACCCCCGGCGGCAGATGTTTCTCAAAATGTTTCCGCGCCAGCTGCAGGATCTTCTTCCCGTCCTGGTTCGGCACCAGCCGGAAGGTGATCTTGGCCATGGCATGGCTCGGGATCACGGTCTTGGTCCCTTTGCCCTGGTAACCCCCGCCGATGCCGTTCAGCTCCGCGGTCGGCCGCGCCCAAAGGCGTTCGAGGGTGGTGAAACCCTTTTCGCCAAACAATGCCGGGACACCGGTCTCGGCCTTCGTCTCCTTGTCGGCATCAAGCGGAAGCTTGGCCCACATTTCGCGCTCCCACTCCTGCAACGGCAGCACATCATCGTAAAAACCCTCGATCGCGACATGCCCGTCGGCGTTATGAATCGTCGCCACCAGGCGGCTCAGCGCCGTGATCGGGTTGGCCACCGCGCCGCCATAAATTCCCGAGTGCAGGTCCATCTGGGACCCGGTCACCTTCAATTCCATCCCCACCACCCCGCGCAGACCGTAGCTGATCGTCGGCAATCCCCGCGCCAGCATGCCGGTGTCGGACACGACCACGGCATCGACCTTGAGCGCCTCCCGGTTCTCCTCCAAAAACGGAGCCAGGTTGCCGCTCCCGATCTCTTCTTCCCCTTCAATGATCAGGTGCAGGTTGACCGGAAGTTCCCCCTCTTTTTCCAGCGTCTCCTGGAGACCAAGGATATGCGCAAGGATCTGGCCCTTGTTGTCGGTCGCGCCCCGCGCAAAAACATAGCCATCCTTCAAGACCGGTTCGAACGGCGGCGAATCCCACAGCTCCAACGGATCGGGCGGCTGCACGTCGTAGTGCCCGTAAATCATCACGGTTTTCCGCCCGGCCACGTGCTTGTTCTGCGCCCAGACCACGGGATGACCCGGTGTCGGCACAAGTTTTGTCTCCAGGCCAAGGCCGGTCAGTTTCGTTACCAGCCAGTCGGCGCACGCTTTCACATCGCCCGCTGCCTCGGGATCGGTCGAGACGCTGGGGAACCGCAAGAACGTGTAAAAATCTTCGAGATGACTCGGGCGCATGGTGGCAGACCCTAACCCAACTTCGGATTTTTAGCGCGAAAGATCCCTATCCCTGCGGCGAGGCCGCCGGCGCTGGCGCCGGGGCGGTTTTTCCTCCCGGGAGATCAAAGCTCCAGGAGGCCTGCATCTTTCGCGTGCCCGACCGCGCCTCGATGATCACCGCGACGTTCCGGTCCGCCTGTTTCCGCTGCATCTGGTAGGTGATGGTCTTCGTTTTGGCATCATAGACGGCCGGCACCTTGCCGACGCCGCCGATTCGCATGACCACGCTTTCCGCCTCGATTTCGCCGAAGGGCGCAAGGTTGGCCTTGATCAAAGGTGTCTCGTTCGGCGCCGTCGTCCCGGCGCCCGGCTGGGCCTGGATCGCCTTTGCATCCACCTGCGCCACCGCCGGGCCGCTCCCGGTCGAGGCTCCGCCGAAATTCAACGCGTCTTCGAACACCTTCGGTTTGTTCGCCTCGATCAGGTAGCGCCCCAGCGAATCCATCGGTGACCCGAAGGTGAGCGGCTGACCGTAAACGGTGAACATCGCCTCGTAGCCGCCTTTCATGACCGCCTTCCGCACGTTCTCATCATGCTTGCCGTAGGGAACGGCGAAGGCGTTCACCCGGATGCCCAGCTTGTCCTCCAGGACCTTCTTCACCCCTGCGGTCTCGTTCGCCAGCCATTCCTCATACTCTTCCGGGGTCAGCTTTTTCTTCGCGATCGCGTCGTAGGCCTTGCGCAAATCCTGGTGGGTCGCGGAGTGCCCCTGGATATCCACGCCGGCATCCCGCATCTCCTCCAAATTCTCCCAGCTCATCGAGCCGCCCCCGGCAAAATGGCCGGGCCGGACCCCCTCCGTGTAAATGAAGAGAGTGAAGGGAAAGCCGTACTTCTTCAGGATCGGCCAGGCCACCTCGTACTGCGTTTTCCAGCCGTCGTCGAAAGTCAGGACAACCGCGCGGGACGGGATGTTCTTTTCCCCGCGTTTCCAGGCCAGGAAATCCTGCATGGGAATCACCGGGATATTCTTCTCCTTGAGCATTTTCATCTGCTCCTCGAAAGCCTCCGGCGTGATCTCGGTGTCGGGCCGGCGAATCTTTTTCTCGAAACGATGATACCCGTAGACCACCACCTGCGCGTTCTGGTCAATGGCCGGCTTGGCCGGGGTCGCCGCCGGGACCGGGGTCGCCGGCGCCCCGCTCTCGGTCACTCCCGCCGCCGTGGCCGCGGGCGTGGCTCCGTCCTTCGGCTTCGCCACCTCCGACTTCTTTCCGCACCCCGTGAAAATTAAGGCGCCTGCGAGCGCCACCGCTGCCAATCGATTACACATAGCTTGTTAACCGCATTAAGACCCGATGAACAAAATACAAGCGGTTTTTGGAATCCGAATACCCGCTTGCCCGCGTTTTTCTCGTGTTATCTTCCCGCGGCGGTTCCCTGCTCGATCCATGATTTCCCGACTTTCACTTCTCCTTCTCGCCCTTCTGCTCGGCGCCTGCGCCGGCGGACCCGTCACCCAGAACACCAGCCGCACTTTCAACACCGTGGTCGTCGATGCCGGCCACGGCGGCCGTGATTTCGGCGCCGTCCGCCGTTATGGCCCGCCGGAGAAAACCGCCGCGCTCGATGTCGCCCGCCGCCTCAACCGCAAGCTGCGCGAATCCCAGTTGCGCACGGTCATGACCCGCTCCAGCGACGTTTTCGTCCCGCTCGACCGGCGGGTCGCCATTCAGAACGCGCAATCCGATTCCATCGCCGTCAGCATCCATTTCAATGATTCGCGCCGGCGCGGCATCAGCGGGATTGAGACCTATTACTCCTCTCCGCACGCCGCCTCTCTCGCCCGCCGGATCCAGGGGAAGCTCGTTTCCCTTCCTGGCACGGCCAACCGCGGGGTTCGCCGCGGCAACTTTCGCGTGCTCCGGAACGCCCGGTATCCCGCCGTTTTGGTGGAATGCGGCTACCTGAGCAACCGGACCGAGGGGCGACGCGCCGGCAGCGCCGCGCATCGCGAGCGGATCGCCGACAAGATTGCCGAAGCGATCGTGGAGGAACGCTACGGGGCGGGGGTCTACCATGCGCGGGCCCGCGCGGCCGCCGCCACCGGGTCGACTACCTCGACCCCCTTCCACAACCCGGTCAACTAGAACATATCGACGCATCATGATGCGTCGATTTGTCTCTTGCCTCCCGCCGCCGTTCGCCGTTTAGTTCCGGCGTGCCCGGCCCCGCCGTTTCCCACCCTCTCGCTGACCTCCTCCGCCAGCGCCTCGTCATCCTCGACGGCGCCATGGGCACCATGGTCCAGCAGCATCGCCTGAGCGAAGGCGACTTCCGCGGCGACCGTTTCCGTCACCGGCCCGGCCAGGATCTCAAGGGCGCCCTCGAACTCCTCCTCCTCACCCGCCCCACGGTGATCGAGGAAATTCACCGCCAGTATCTCGAGGCCGGCGCCGACCTCATCGAAACCAATACCTTCAGCGCCACCACCATCGGTCTGCACGATTTCCTCTTCCAGGAAGAGCCCGCCCACGGCCGCAAGGATCCCGCCTTTTTCCAGCGCGTGGTCGAGAACAGCGAACTGCGCGACCTCGTCCACGAGATCAACGTCGCCGCTGGTCGCGTCGCGCGCGCCGCCGCCGACCGCGTGGCTGACGCCACCGGCACGCCCCGTTTTGTTGTCGGCTCCATCGGGCCGCTGCCCGTGACCGGTTCGCTTTCCCCGGACGTGAATGATCCCGCTTTCCGCGCCGTGACTTTTGATCAGCTCCGGGAAACCTACGCCGGGCAGGTGGCCGGCCTGCTCGAGGGCGGCGTTGACCTGCTCGCGGTGGAAACGGTTTTCGACACGCTCAACGCCAAGGCGGCCCTGGCCGCCATCGCCGAAACTCAGGCCGCAGCCGGTCGCGAGGTTCCGCTCCTTGTCTCCGGCACGGTGACCGATCTTTCCGGACGCACCCTCAGCGGTCAGACCGTGGAGGCGTTTCTCATCTCCATCGCGCACGCCCGCCCGCTCGTCGTCGGGCTCAACTGCGCCCTCGGCCCGGATGAAATGGAGCAATACGTCGAGGAACTTTCCCGGCACGCGCCCGCCTTCGTCAGTGCCTACCCGAACGCCGGGCTGCCCGATCCTCTTTCGCCCACCGGGTTTCCCGAGACCCCGGAGAGCATCTCGCCCAAGCTGCGCACCTGGGCCGCGAACGGCTGGCTGAACATCGTCGGCGGCTGTTGCGGCACCACCCCCGATCATATCCGCGCCATCGCCAAAGCCGTGCGCGATTGCCCTCCCCGTCCCTTCCCCTCCACTGCGACTCCTGCTCCTGCTCCTGCTCCTGCTCCTGATCTTGCTCCTGCTCCTGCTCCCCTTCCCCTCCAGCTCTCAGGACTCGAACCGCTCACCATCACGCCGGAAAGCGGTTTCATCATCGTGGGCGAGCGGACCAACATCACCGGCTCGCCCCGCTTCTCCAAGCTCATCCTCGGCGGCGACTTCGACGGCGCCCTCGCGGTGGCCCGGCAGCAGGTCCTCGGCGGTGCCAACATTCTCGACGTCAACATGGACGAGGGAATGATCGACTCGGAAGCCTCCATGACCCGCTTCCTGCACCTGATCGGCAGCGAACCGGAGATCGCGCGCATCCCGCTCATGATCGACAGCTCGAAATGGAGCGTCCTCGAAGCCGGCCTCAAATGCGTCCAGGGCAAGGCGGTCGTCAATTCCATCAGCCTGAAAAACGGCGAGGAGGAATTTCTTCGCCAGGCCGCCACCGTTCGCCGCCATGGCGCGGCCGTCATCGTCATGGCCTTCGACGAGAAAGGTCAGGCCGACACCTTCGCGCGGCGGACGGAGATATGCCGCCGGGCTTATGATCTGCTCACCGCGCGCCTCGGCTTTCCTCCGCAGGACATCATTTTCGATCCCAACGTGCTCACCGTCGCCACCGGCCTCGAGGAACACCGCAACTACGGCGTCGATTTCATCGAGGCCACGCGCTGGATCAAGGCCAACCTCCCGCACGCCCGCGTCAGCGGCGGCATCAGCAACGTTTCCTTTTCTTTCCGCGGCAACAACGCCGTGCGCGAGGCGATGCACGCCGCCTTCCTTTACCACGCCATCCGCGCCGGGCTCGACCTCGGCATCGTCAACGCCGGCCAGCTCGCGGTCTATGAGGAGATCGAGCCGAACCTGCGCGAACGCGTCGAGGACGTGCTCCTCAACCGCCGCGACGACGCCACGGAACGGTCTGGTCGAGTTCGCCGAGACGGTAAAGGCAAAGGACAAGGTCGCCGGCAAAATCGATGCCTGGCGTGACGCCCCGGTGGCCGAACGGCTTTCCCACGCCCTGGTCAAGGGCATCGTCGATTTCATCGAGACTGACACGGAGGAGGCCAGGCGGACGGCCGCGCGGCCCCTCGACGTCATCGAAGGTCCGCTCATGGCGGGAATGAGCGTGGTCGGCGATCTCTTCGGCGCCGGCAAAATGTTCCTGCCGCAGGTGGTCAAAAGCGCGCGCGTCATGAAAAAGGCGGTGGCCTATCTCATGCCCTTCATGGAGGCGGAGAAAGCCTCGGGCGCAAAGCCGCAGGGCCGCGTCGTCATGGCCACGGTCAAGGGCGATGTGCACGACATCGGCAAGAACATCGTCGGCGTGGTCCTCCAATGTAATAATTTCGAGGTCATCGATCTCGGCGTCATGGTTTCCGCCGCGAAAATTCTCGAGACGGCGCGGGAACGCCAGGCCGATGTCATCGGTCTAAGCGGCCTGATCACGCCTTCGCTCGACGAGATGGTGCACGTGGCGCAGGAGATGAAACGCGAAGGCCTCGACCTGCCCTTGCTCATCGGCGGCGCCACCACCAGCCGCGCCCATACCGCGGTCAAGATCGCGCCGCATTATGACGGCGACATTGTCCACGTCCTCGATGCCTCCCGCGCGGTCGGGGTGGTGAACAACCTGCTCAATCCGGAAAACAGGGCCGCCTTTTCTGAGCGGACCCGGCAGGAGTTCCAGGCCTTGCGCGAGGAGCATGCCCGCCGAACCGACATCCGAAAACTTGTCCCGCTCGCGGCGGCCCGCGCCAATCGCCCTCCCATCGATTGGGAAAGCTACACCCCGCCCCGTCCTGAGTTTACCGGCCTCCGGCTCTACGCCACGCCACCGGTCAACGCGTCCCCGCCTGAGAATTCATCCGATACACCTCAGACCATCCAGATCACTCTCGAAACCCTGGTCCCGTTCATCGATTGGTCCCCTTTCTTCCACACCTGGGAATTGCGCGGGCGTTTCCCCGCCATCCTCGACGATGAATCGGTCGGAACGCAGGCACGCGAGCTCTTCGACGATGCGCAAACACTTCTCGATCGGATCGTGCGCGAAAACCTGCTCCAGGCGCGCGGCCTCTTTGGTTTCTGGCCCGCCCGCGGTACCGGCGACGATGTCGTCATCACCGATTCCGCCGACGCACCGCCGGTCACCTTCCGTTTCCTGCGCCAGCAGATGGAGAAACCAGAGCGGCCAATACCATCATTCCCTCGCCGATTATGTCGCGCCCAACGGGCAGCCCGATTTTCTCGGGGCCTTTGCCGTCACCGCCGGCATCGGCGCCGACGAACTGGCTGCGCGCTACAAGGAAGCGCACGACGATTACAACGCCATCATGGTGAAAGCGCTGGCTGACCGCCTCGCGGAAGCCTTTGCGGAGTATCTGCATCAGCAGGCCCGGCTCGCCTGGGGTTTTGGCGCCGACGAAAAACTCTCGCACGAAGACCTGATCCGGGAACGCTATCGCGGGATCCGTCCTGCGGCCGGCTACCCGGCCTCACCCGATCACACGGAAAAAGCGACCCTCTGGCGGCTGCTCGAAGCCGACCGCCACGCCGGCATCACCCTCACCGAATCATTCGCCATGCATCCCGGGGCCAGCGTCAGCGGCCTCTACTTCTCGCACCCCGAAGCCAAATACTTCGGCGTCGGCAAGATCGACCGCGACCAGGTCAAAGATTACGCAGCCCGAAAAGGCATCCCTGTCGCCGAGGCCGAACGCTGGCTCGCCCCGAACCTCGGCTATCACGCGGAGAGAACGAATTAGGAAACCAGGAACTCAGGAAAAGAGCGAACGCGGAGCAAGGACCCGAAAAGGCCGCTGATCTCTCGCCCCACCACTCCTGCTCCTGCTCATGATCCTGATCTTGCTCTTCCTGCGACGCTGCCGCGCCTAAAGTTAGCGAATCAGGGAGAAAACGAATTAGGAAACCAGGAACTCAGGAAGGGGACTGCGTCACCGCTCACCGCTGACGGTTCACGATTCACGATTCACGATTCACGGTTCACGATTCACGATTCACGGTTCACGGTTCACGATTCACTTCATTCACGCACTCCCCCCTTGTCTGGAATCTCACAACCTCCGGATGTGCATTTGGCGAACGCAGCTACATTCGACGGGTGAATCGGCTTTGGTTTCTTCTGTTTTTCGTTTTCGCCTGTGTCCGGTCTGTCCCCGGGCAGGCCATGTTTTCCGACCAGGTGCTTTCCTCGCCCTCGCCCTCGCCCACCGCGTCCGTGGCGACGAAGCCCACCCCCACTCCCATTCCTTCCATCCTGCCGCCGGATATCGGCGCACCCGCTCTTCCCTCGGAGCTGCCGAACCTGCCTGACATTTCCGAGCTGGATCAGGCTTTCGAAAAATCGGATCTCGGCAAGGAAGCGGAGGAGAATCGTTATCGCGTGGAGCTGCGGAAGCTCAAGAATCAGGTCGCGCAGGACGAGGAAATCCGGAAAGCCCGCAAGACCGCCGACCGTGCCCGGACCGATCTCGAGCGCCGGCGGCTCCGCCGCGAATACTACGAACTTTATTATGGCCGAATGCGCGGGCTCGCCTCGAGCGAAGGCTTGAAGCGGTATATCGACCGGATCAGGGACGGCCATATCGCCACGCTCGCCCAGCCCAGGGTGCGCCCCTCCTCTGCGGCAGAATAAACCTCCGTTGCAGATGACACCTGCTTCCAGCGACGCGCGTCTGCCGCTCGGGACAACCCGTTTGCTGGAATGGAGTCCGCTCATCCTCCTGGGCGGTTTTTGGTTCGCGATGGTCCTGCCGGCCACCCAGGATTTCTGTGCCCTCCTCCTGCGCGAGAATTATCCGGTCGAACTGCTCACGTTTCTCGCCGCGCTCGCTGGTGCCGTGATCGGTTTTCGGCTGGTGGCCCGCCTGCGCGCAGTCGGCGCGCCCGCCGGCGTTCGCCTCTTTTTCCTTCTTTTTTCGATCGGCCTGCTCTTGCTGGCCGGCGAAGAGGTCTCCTGGGGCCAGGACTTCTACTGGTACAAGACTCCCCGCTTCATCCGCCTCCATAACGCGCAAAACCAGGTGACCCTGCACAACCTCGAAATCTGGCACGGGCACAATCATCTGCTCCGGCTCTTCTTCGGCGTCGGCGGCCTTCTCGGTCTCTGGCTCGGCCGCTTCCCGGCACTTCGCCCGGTCACGCCTCCACCCCTTCTCTGGCTCTGGTTCTCTCTCATCACCATGAAGAGTCTGGTCGATGTTTACGTCAAGAACGTGCCGGTCAGCGCCATGACCTTCTACGAGATCAACAAGGTCAGCGAAGTGGTCGAAATGATGGTCGCCTTCACCGGCCTGCTTTACCTCTGGCTGAAAACCCGCGCTGCCACAGGGCGAGCCGACCCCGCCTTGATCAGCGCCCGGGCCTGACTATCTTCCGTCTCTTCCACGGCGCGTTCGTCTAGTGGTTAGGACACAGCCCTCTCAAGGCTGGTACACGGGTTCGACTCCCGTACGCGCTGCGTTTTCTTTCAGACGGAAAACCCGAAGTGGCTCAGGTAAATCCGGAGATCCCAGAAGAGGGTCGCGATCTGGAAGCTGACCACGAAAAGAAGAGCGTGCGCCAGGGCCGGGCGCGCCTCGAAAAAGCGCCCCGTCGCTCCAGCCCAGGCACGGCGCACCGGACCGGCCGTGAGGAAGACCACGGTGCCAATGCCCAGCAACGCGCCCGCCAGCAGATCAGTCGGATAATGCACGCCCACGTAAATCCGCGGCAGGGCAATCACGAACACTATATAGAGAAGGAGCCAGTTCCCCACTTTCCGGTGCGCCAGCCAAATCCCGCACCAGAGCGCAAAAAACAACGAGGCGTGATCGCTCGGGAACGAACTCCAGTGTGACCAGTTCGCCTGGTCGGGCAACCCGGTCGGCGGACGAAACTCCAGCCCATCAGCCAAAACCGGTCGCACCCGCAGCGGCAGGGTTTGCGCCAGCACCCGGGCCAGCACCAGCGCCAGGAGCGATCCCAGCACCCCGGCCAGCAGGGTCATCCGGCGGGCGGCTTCCTCCCGCATCGGCCGCGAAAACCAGAGACCCCAAAACACCGCCATGATGGCCGCTCCCTTCACCACATCACTGTTTGAGAGCACCACCACGATCCGGTCAAACAGCTCCCACTGTTGCGCTCCCTGATTCAGAAAAGTGATGACCGAGCGGTCGAACGGATTCATCGGCCCTTCCGTTCTACAGGAGCCCGCCCGTTCTTCGCAACTGCTCGTCTCTCTTTCCTTTCATTGTGCCAAAGCGCAATTTCGGCTCTTCCTTCACCCGTGCCCGCTCGCGTTGCCCTCCTCCTTTGCATTTCCCTCCTCGCCGCCTGCGAACGGCCCGAAATCTTTGAGGGACGCGCCACCATCCTCGCGGTCGATGGCGACGCGGTCCTGCGCCGGGGCGACGCCCGCATTCCGCTGACCACCGCGGTGCAACCGCGCCCCGGCGATCGCATCCGCCTCGCTAAAGGCGCCACGGCGACCATCTCGCCCCTCCCGGGTCTGCGGCTGACTCTTTCCGATCGGGCCGAAATTCTCTTTGAGGAATTGCGGGTGCAAAAGCGCGGTGACGCCACCTCCGGAGCGATGCGCTCGCGGCGGGCCGAGTTCTGGCTCTTTCGCGGAAAAGTCCGGGTCGGCGTGGCCGGATTTCGTGAGGGCGCGGAGACCAGTCTTCTTCTCCGCATGGACCCGGGCGCGATCGAGGCCGGCCGCGGCGCCATTTTTTCCGTTGAAACCGGCCCTGCCGGGGCGCAGGCCGTTTGTGCCGATGGCCGGATCCGCTTCTACAAGCAGGGCCTCGATGAGATGACGGAAATTCCCCAGCGGCGCTGGAAAAGCTGGACGCCCGCCGGGGATACCGTGACCAATCTCGCCAGCGTTCGCGGCCACCCGGAACTCGAGGAAGAGCTGGGAGCCAGCCTCGCCGCCGCCCGGGCTGCCTTTAATATGGAACAGGGCCGGCGAGGGCTGTTGCCGGGTAAACCCTCTTCACCCTGAAGTATTTTATTGCCGAAACGCGTGGAAAAGATACAATCACGCGCTCTAATCAGAAGTTCCAGAATAAGCCTATGACCCTCCGTTCCCTCTCCCGCCTTGCTCTTGCCACCCTCCTCAGTGCGTCGCTTTCCCTCTCGGCGACCGCTCAGACCACCACCAGCGGCGACGACGCCCGCAAGGTGAAATCGCCCGAAAAGCCGACGCCGACGCCCAAGCCGTCGCCCACGCCCAAACCTTCTCCGACCCCAAAGCCGTCGCCTACCCCGAAACCGTCTCCGACTCCGACGCCTAATCCGACGCCAAAGCCGACCAAGCCGCCGAAGCCAACTCCGACGCCTAAGCCGTCGCCGACGCCGAAGCCAACGGCTACGCCTAAACCGACGGCTACGCCTCGGCCCTGAGCGGACTTCCAACCTCACCGACCGCAGTTCCGCACTTGGGTATCTTTATGAGGCAGCCAGGCCGCTCCGGGCTGGTTCGCCCCATGTTCTCACGCCTGTTTGTGCTTCTCGGGCTGCTCGCCAGCGCTTCCCTGCTTGCCGGCGGAGGAGATCACGGATTTTGCCGCCCCGGACCCGGCACCGGCCTACGCCGCGGCTGATCCGGTCACGGAGTATGCCGCCTTGGACGAAGCCCTCCTCCCGGTCGAACCGGCCTACCTCACGGCCCAACCGGACGCGGTGGCCGAAGTCGACGCGGAGACCCCATTGCCGGAGAACGACGGGCCACAGGTGATCACCTCCCCGGACCAGGAGGTCTCAGCGCACGTCCGCCGCTTTCATTACCGGCTTCGTGTCACCGTGCGCGGCGCCTACGACGACAACATCAATCTCTCGAATGTGAATCCAGTCGAGGATTACTACGTCTCGGTCGAACCGTCGCTGATGCTCGGTTTCGGCGCGATCGAGGGGGGCGGCGATAATTTTCTCAAGGCGGAATACACCCCCATCTTCACCGCCTTCATGGAGAACACACAGTTCAACACTCTCCAGCATACTTTCCAGGCTTCCGGTCAATGGAAACTGAGCCGGCTTACCCTCGGGCTCAGCCAGCAGATTCAATTGCTTGAGGGACCGGACATCGATCTGCTCAGCAACCTCGAAGGCGTCACCTTTTCCAACGTCAACATCGACGCCGGCGGCCGCCAAAAAACGAACATTTACGGCACCACCCTGACCGCCGCTTACGATTTCACCGGCAAAACGTTCGTCAGCAGCACGCTCAACTGGGGCTTGAGCGACCCGGAAGGCCTGATCGGCACCCAGACATTCAGCGGCGATCTTTTCCTGAACTATCGCTACAGCCAAAAGCTCACCGTCGGCCTCGGCGGTGGCGCCGGCCAGCAGTTCGTCGAGGCGCCCAGCCCCGATTCCCATTTCGAGGAGGCACGGGTTCGTCTCGGCTACGACGCCACGGGCAAAGTGCAGTTCAACGGGTCGGCCGGTGTCCAGTTCCGGCATTCGGATGGCGATAACTCCACCTACACCACGCCCGTTTTTCAGCTCGGCATGAATTACAAGCCGTTTGACGGCACCACGGTCAACATTTCCGGCACCCGGCGCACCACCGCTTCGGCCGCCCTCGCCGGGCAGGACTTCGCCGCCACGGAGTTTGTCGGCAGCATTCGCCAGCGCTTTCTCGGCCGGTTCCTGCTTGGGCTGACCGGAGGTTACAGCAATCTCGCTTATTTCGGCTCGGCCAGCGGGGTCAGCGGCGGTCGCGAGGATAACTACTATTTTATCCAGCCTTCGGTTGATGTTAGACTGACGAACTTCTGGTTCGTCGGCCTTTACGCCGTTCACCGCGAGAATGACAGCACCGCCACCCTTTTCAGTTTCGAGGAGAATCAGGCGGGCCTCCGGACCGGTCTTCAGTTCTAGGTCCTTCTTTCCCCGGCGTCACCCTATGCTTTGTCGTCTTTTCATGCCCTTGCTCCTTGCGGCCACCTGCGTCACGGCCGGCGCGCAACAACCCTCGCCCGGAACCGCCGCCGCTTCACCCGCGGCCACCCCCCTGGTCGATCTCGGCCCACCCCGTGCCGTGCCCGTCGCCCCGCCCCGCACCTCTTCCGCCACGGCCAACCCGAACGCCATCAGCGCCCCCAGCAGTTACCGTCTCGCGCCCAAGCGACCAGGTCGTCCATCGAGGTTTTCGGCGAGGACGATCTGCGCACCAACGCCCGCCTTAATTCCGACGGCGCCCTCAGCCTGCCGCTCCTCGGCGCGGTCAAACTGGCCGGGCTGACCCTGAACGAGGCGGCATCACGCCTGACCGAGCTTTACGGTCGCGATTATCTCGTCAGCCCGAAGGTCAACGTCACCCTCGTCGGATACGCCAAACGTCGCTTCACCATCCTTGGCCAGGTCAATCGCCCCGGCAGCTTCGAGATGCCCGACGGCAGCCCGAATGGCATTGATTTGCTCGAGGCCATCGCCATCGCCGGCGGTTACACCCGTATCGCCGCCCCTGAACGGATCAGCGTCCGCCGCAAAAGCGAAGGCGGCGACAAAGTCCTGCGCGTCAACGCCAAGCGCCTCGCCAAAGGCCAGGGCGCCAACGCCGGCGGCTTCCGCGTCGAACCCGGCGACACCATCACCGTAGGCGAATCGATCTTTTAAAAAGCTGAAAACTGAAAAGCTGAAAAGCTGACATAAGAATGAATCAGGAAAGCAGGAGGGAAAGAGGATGGAGAGTAGAGGATAGAGAATCGCCGCTCCCCGATAACCAATAACCAATAACCGATCACCGCGCCGTCCCGGCGCTCCCCCTTCTTCCTTCATAATTCATAATTCTTAATTCAATCAGCAATGCCCCTCCCAGAAACACCGCGCCCCGCCAAAGCCGCACCCCTTACCTACGCCGAACCGCCGCGCGGCTTTGATTTCCGCCAGCTCTGGCATGCCGTCCTCGAGCGCGCCTGGATCGTCATCCTCTGCACCGCTCGCCGGTCTTTTTCTCGCGCTCGGACATCTCGCCCGTACCCCGAAGATTTATCAGGGCCACATCACGCTCGAAGTCGATGTCGCGGAGCAAGGCATCAATGCCGCCGATTCCGGCGACACCGCCGGGCGGGTCCGCTCCATGTTCCTCGCCAGCCAGGAAGCGCTCCGCACCATTGAACAGAATCTCACCAACCGTTCCATGCTCGCCCGGGTCATCCGCTCGGAAGGGCTCGCCTCGGACGAGGGCCGCGCCCTCCTTGGTCACACCGACAAAAAAGCGCCCACACCGCCGCCCGCCCCCGCAAAACCTGCCGCAGCCTCGGAGCGCGAGTCGGCCTTTACCCCCATCGAGAACGCGCTCGCCGGCGCTCTTGCCGGCATGGTCAAGCCGGTGGTCCGTCGCGGCACCCGCCTGATCGACGTTTATGTCACGCACACGGACCCCGCCATGGCCCAGCGCCTGGTCGAGGCGGTCGGCCGCGAATACATCCGCGGCTCGGTGGCCCGCCGCGCTTCCTCCACCCAGGACACCCTCCGTTATCTCCTCGAGGAAGAGGAACGGCTGAAAGCGAATTTGCAGAAGAGCGAGGCGGCCGTGGCCGAATACAAAGCGAAGACGCCTGACGCCCTCCAGCTCGGCGGCGGCGCCGCCTCCACCGGCAGCCAGCAGGGCGCCGGTTCGGGCTCGGGCGGCAGCCGGGGCGGGTTGGTCGAGGATCGGTTGCAGGAAATGAGCGGGAAGTTCACCGGGGCCAAAACGGAACGGCTCCGACTCGAGGGCGAGCTCGGGCCAGGTCGAACGCGCCGGGGAAGATGTGGACGCGCTCCTCGCCATTCCCAGCATCGCCAGCGCGCCTGTGGTCATGGACCGCCGCCGCGAGCTGGCGCAGGTGCAGGCGGCCGTGGCCACGCTTTCCCAGCGCTACAAGGAACAGCATCCCCGCATGATCGCGGCCAAGGCGGCCCTCGAGGAAGTTCAGGCCGCCCTGAAACGCGCCGTGCTCGAGCAGCCCGCCACGCTCCGCAACGCCCTCCAGCAGGCTCGCGCCACCGAGGAACAAATGGCCGCCGCCGTCACGGAACAGGAGAAAGCCGCCATCGCCCTCAACCGCGCCGCCATTGGCTACCAGGAACTGGCCCGGCAGGCCGAGACCGACCGCGCGCTCTACGAAAGCGTCCTGCGCCAGATCAAATCCACCGACCTCAGCAAAGGCGTAAAGAGCAACGCCGTCAGCGTCGTGCAAAATTCACCCTTGCCCGGCCGCCCGATCAGTCCGCAGCCCATGAAAACGATCATGCTCGGCCTTTTCGGCGGTCTCGCCGCCGGCCTCGGCGTCATCTACGCCCTGAACATGATCGATCGTTCCCTGAAAACGGTGGACGAAGCGGAATCGAACCTCGGCATGCCGGTGCTCGCCGCCGTTCCGGAAGTGAAAAATCGCGAAGCGTCCAGCCGTCCGAAGGAGGAGATGGAGGGCGAGATCGGGAGCGCCAGTTACCGGCTCCTTGCGGAAGCGCCGGAAGGCCCTGCGGCCGAGGCCTTCCGCAACCTGCGCGCCGCGCTTTCCTTGCTCGGGCCCGAGGCCGAACGTCGCGTTTTCCTCTTCACCAGCGCGCTCCCGGCGGAAGGCAAAAGTTTCACCAGCGCGAATTACGCCCTTTCCCTCGCGCAGCAGGGGCACAAGGTGCTCCTGATCGACGGCGATCTGCGCCGGCCGAGTCTCGACAAGATTTTTCGCCGGGTGCTTCCCCCTAACGCCCGGCCCACGGATGAGTTCGGGATCGTCGATTACCTGATCGGCAACACCACCCTGCAGGAGGCGATGCATCCTGTCTCCGCCTCGCAGGTGGACGTGCTCGGGTCGCGCGAGAACCGGCAGGCCACCGTCACCGCCACGGGCGGCGAACTTTTCCTGCTCGCCGGCGGCCAGCGCGCCCCCAACCCGGCCGAGCTGCTCAGCGGCCACGTCTTTGCCGAGCTGGTCGCGGCCGCTTCCAAGCTTTTCGACCGCGTGGTCATCGACAGCGCGCCCGTCCTGGCGGTGAGCGATACCCTGCTCATGACCGCCTACGTCCAGACCGTCTGCATGGTGGTGCGCTCCCGCAAAACCCCGCGCAACGCCGTGCAGCGCGCCCTCGCCATGATCGCCGGCACCGGCATTCGCCCGGCCGGCGTGATCCTGAACCGGATGCCGCGCCAGCGCGGCGCCGGCTACTATTATTACTACGCGTCGCCCGGCTACGGCGCCGGCGAAGGCGCCTACAGCGGCGCGGGGTATGAGAGGAAGCCGGCTGGGCGCAGCCCGGCTGCCGGTGGTCAGAAGTCTGAAGTCGGAAATCGGAATTCAGGCTGATCGCACAAGCGCAGCCGGCTGCCCGCGAGCTGCGGAAGCTTTAGGTCTTAAGCTTTAAGTTTTAAGTGTGCGCGCGCGCGCTGCGCGGCATCTTCCCCCGCGGAGGGACGAGCTTCTGCTCGTCCAAGCCTGCAGCAAACTAACCAATAACCAATAACCAATAACCAATAACCAATAACCAATAACCGCGCCGCCCCCGCCGCCCATCACCGATCACCGATCACCGATCACCGATCACCGATCACCGATCACTGATCACCGATCACTCGCGCCGTCCCGGCGCCCCCCGGCCTCCGACCTCCGGCACCCTCCGACCTCCGGCTAGCCTTCATTTTCCTGCACGCGAGATCCATTCCCGATCTGCTGATGCAGGCCGGTCATGGTGAGGAGCGGTAAAATATCGAAGCTCTCACCCTCGTCCTTTGCGTTGAACACAATGACGTAGCCGGCCTTATTCGGCGGAAGGGCAATATAATCCCGGTGGGGAACGGAATACTGAAGCCCGTCTGCCATTTTCAGAACAAAAGGCAGATTACTCTCCACCGCTCTCTCAATCTGACTCCGCGTCACAACGCAAACAATATCAACGGCCGCCCGGTCCTTTCAACTCCATTCACCGCCTGGCGGGAACAGTTATCGAAGGTGAGATGTCAGTGATCAGCGGTCAGCGCTCGCCCTTCCGATCTCCGACTCCATCTTCCGGCTGCTTCGCAGCGCCTTTCAGCTTGTCAGCTTTTCAGCATTTTCCCCTCTCCGCTCCCGGCCTCCGACTTCCGACTTCCTCCCCCTGATAACCGATAACTGACAACTGATCACCGCGCCGTCCCGGCGCCCTGCCTCTTAACTCTTAATTCTTAATTCTTAATTCTTAATTTCCCCCGTTCCCCAACAGATCCCCAAATACACCGCCACATAAAGCTGGATCGAAAAGATCTGTAACGGAAAATCCACCAGCGCGTGCAGCGCCACCCCGCCCAGCGCCAGGACCACCAGCGGAACCAGCAACCGATGCCGCGGCAACCAGGACGGCGGGGAAGAATTTTCGATTCTCGATTTTCGATTCTCGATTGCTCCCTTCAGCTTCTCGCGTTCTCCTTCCTCCCATTAACCGATAACCGATAACCGATAACCGGCTGCCCGCAGCCTACCGACAACTGATCACCGATTACCGGCCGCTCCGCGGCCCTTGTCAGCTTTTCAGCGTTTTCTCCTTCCTCCCCATTAACCGATAACCGATCACCGATAACCGGCTGCCCCGCAGCCTCCACCGATAACCGATCACCGATTACCGGCCGCTCCGCGGCCCCTGTCAGCTTTTCAGCGTTTTCTTCTTCTTCTTCCCCACTAACCGATAACCGATCACCGATAACCGGCTGCCCCGCAGCCTCCACCGATAACCGATCACCGATAACCGGCTGCCTCCGCAGCCATCTCCCATCTCCTATCTTCCCGGCCGCTTCGGCCGCTCGCAGCAGCCGCCCCCCCAAAGAACAGCGCCGCCCAGAGCGCGCCCCCCAGCCACCCCCATTCCAGCAGCGTTTGCAGATAATCCTGGTGCAGATACCGCCACCCTTCCCGCAGCTCCGTCCCTTCCCCGCGCGCCACGTGCGGAAAGATGGTGCGGAACGTGCCCGGACCGTACCCCAGCAGCCCGGCCTCCGGCACCCCGCGCAGCGCCGTCCGCGCCGCCGGCCAGCGCAGGTCCTGAGCACACTTTCCCCGGTGTTTTGCCAGCGCTCGATCGGACGATCCAAACGGCTCGCCTGCCCAATGGCGTAGATGGCCACGACCAGCAGCAGCACCGTGGCCGCGCCGGTGATCTTCTCCGCGCCCCGCATCAAGCCCGCGCACCCGCGGCAAAGCTGCGACGATCAGCACCAGCATCAGGAGCAACCCGATCGCCTGCGCGGCCCGCGACGTGTTCGAAACCACCGCGCCGGCCGTGACCAGCGCCGCCGCGATCCAGCCCCCGCGCACCAGCGGACTCGCGCGATGATGCAACGCCCGGTAAGCCAGACCAAAGACCACCGGCAGGACGAGGTTCAGGTAGGCGCCCGCGTTGGCGTGATAAAAGTAGGTCGCAAAGAACTGCGGCGGACCGTAACGCGATTCACCCCAGAAAATCATCTCGGCGCCCGTGCCTTTCTGGAGCAACCCCAGCAGCGCGATGGACGTGCCGGTCAGGGCCACGCCCGTGAGCAGACGCAGAAACCACTGCGGACGCCGGCAAAGATCAGCCACAAAGAGGAGCACGCCCAGGAGAAGCGTGGCTCGCGTCATCCAGGCGAGACTTACCGCCTTGTCCGCCGACCCCGGCCAGCCCGGCCAGGCCTGGTCAATCGGCACCCAGAGATCAAACTCCGTGTCATAGATCCCCTTCCCATTCCAGGCCATCGCCCATCCGAGGAGCAGCAAAGCCCCCACGATCCCCCAAAGGACCCACCGCCCCGTTCCCCTTTTTCCTTTTTCCTTTTTCCTTTTGCCTTCCGCCCCCCTCCTCTTCTCCGACCTCCGACCTCCGACCACCGATAACCGGCCGCTTCGCGGCCTTCTTCCCAATAACCATTAACCAATAACCAATAACCGGCGGCTGCCCCGCAGCCGCCCCCACCCACAGCAACAGCACCGCTGCAAGCATCCATTCGAGGATCCGGCCGCTCTCCAGCGTCGTGGTGCCGTAAGCCCACGGCGCCCAGACCAGCGCCACCACCAAACCCCACCCGGCCACACCGCCCAGCAGCGTAGAAAACTTCCAGCCCCGCGGCAGCGGCGGCAGCCATTGAATACGCGGTCGACGCGACATGCGGCCAACACTAAGCCAGGAAGAACCCCGGAAGGAATCGGAAGTTGGTTACTTGTTATTTGTTATCAGTTATTGGTTCTCGCGCGAAATTCGTTCCCGTTGCCCCGGCGCGTTTAAGATAAGCCATGTAGCCATTCAAGAGACGGACCGCCGTGCTGACGAGATCGCGACCCTCTTCGAGCATCTCACTCGAAATCATTTTCTCGTCCTGCGCGGCGATCAGATGATCGAGGACTTCCCAGCATGAGCCGCGCGCGTTGCTGCAGAATTTCGCGTTATCGAGATGATGAAATCGTCCGTAACCCTCCGCGATATTTGCCGTCGTCGAGCGTGCCGCGCGTAAGATTTGATCCCCCAGACGGTATCGCTCCTCTTTCGGGAGCGCCGGGATTACGGAGCCGGAAACGAATTTCCGTAACTCACGACACGCCTGCCAGCACTCAAGATCTTCAAAGCTCCGAATGGGGGCACGTTCACCACTCACCGGCTAACGTTATCAGACCGGTCAATCCTCCCGACCAATAACCCATAACGAGTAACCAATAACGATCTTCCCTCACCGCCTCCCAATAACCAATAACCAATAACCAGTTACCATTTCCCCTTCTCATCGAGCAGCCTTTATTGTAATTTCAAGAACCGCTTTTCGCCGCGCCTTGCCGCCTCCAGGCAGCGGGCGGCGGTCGCCCCGCACTCCATGCTCGCCACCGATCATCTCGACACCCAGCCATCCGCGCCGATGGCCGTCGAGCCGATCCCGCCTCCTGCGCCGGTCCGGCCGGCCCCGGCCCCGACCCAAAGCCGCTGGCGCCGGTTCGCCCGCACCGCTGTCCGGCAGGACTGGTCCGCGCCGGCCCTTTGCCTCCTGATCGACGTCGGCCTTTGGAGCGTGATCTACGGCACGACCGCCTACGTCCGCGGCGATTCCTTTTATTCCACGCCGCTCCAGTTTGCGGTCATCAACCTGATCCCGCTCGCGGTTCTCTTTGCCGCCCTTTTCATCATTGGCGGATACGATCGCCGGACCCCGATGCGCAGCCTGGTCTATACCAGCGAACACATCCTGGCCATGATCACGGCGGCCGTCGTCTCCTCCCTCCTGATTTACGCCGCCGCCGCTTACGACCAGCAGATGCGTCCCAGCCGCGGCGCCCTGCTTGATCAGCTTCATCCTCTTTTCTCCGCTCTCCCTCATCTACCGCCGGATCATCTGGCGGTATCTCGCGGTCTCGACCGCCAACCGCGCGTTTCTGGTCATCGGCGCGGGCGAACTGGCTGCTTCGTTTTATCGGGCCTACAAAACCTCGCCCAACCGCCAGCGACTCGAGTTCGTCGCGCTCGAACGCGACCGGGTGGGCGAACCGATCTTTGGGCCCGGGTCACCGATCATCGAGGGCGACCTCGCGACCAAGCTGGAACGGCTCGACTCCCAGTATAGCGGCGTGATTCTGGCGGAAGCGGTCGATCGCCTCAGCCCGAAGCTGCTGGATCGTTTGGTCCGGACCCAGTTTCATTCCACCCGGGTTTACACCATGGAATCGTTTTACGAGGCGCACTGGCGACACGTCCCGGTGCAGGCGCTTGACCCGTTCTGGCCGTTGCAGACCGGGTTCCAGCTCGCCAGCATCTCGCCTTATCATTACGTGAAACGCCTCTTCGACATCCTCCTCACCGGCCTATTGCTGGTCGTGTGTGCCCCGGTCATGGCCTTGATCGCCGTTGCCATCTGGCTTGAGACCGGCCGGCCGATCATCTTTCGTCAGACCCGGCTGGGGCGCGAGGAGCTGCCCTTCAGCGCCCTGAAGTTCCGGACCATGTTTTTGCGGACGGGGGAAGAAGCCGGGGAAGACATTTACACCCGGCAAAACGATCCGCGGATCACCCGGGTGGGCCGGCTCCTGCGCAAGCTGCGTCTGGACGAACTGCCGCAGCTTTGGAACGTGTTCCGGGGCGAGATGAGCCTGATCGGTCCCCGGGCCGAGTGGGACCGTTGCGCCGAGCGTTACGCCGCCGTGATCCCGTTCTATCATTTCCGGCACCTGGTAAAGCCGGGGATCACCGGCTGGGCCCAGGTCAATTATCCGTATGGCGAAAGCGACGCCGACGCGATCGAGAAACTAAAGTTCGACCTCTACTACATCCGCCACTACTCCCTGAAGCTCGATCTCATGATCGTCCTGAAAACGATTCACACCGTCCTTTTCGGAAAAGGAAGGTGAGGTTTAAGAGTTAAGTTTTAGGTTTTAAGGGTTCAGGGTTCAGGACCACGGCAGTTCACCAAAGCTTAAGCCATGCGGCTGCCAATTTCAGCATTTCAGTTGTCAGCGTTTCAGCATTTTCTTCTTACTTCCGACTGCTCCGCAGTCCGTCTTCCCAATAACCAATAACCAATAACCAGTTCACCGCGCCGTCCCGGCGCCCCCCGACCTCCGATCTCCGATCTCCGACTTCCGAATGCCCCCGCAGTTTCTCTTCACAGAGCCGAAGCGAAAGCAGCAGCTCCGCGATGACGCGTTGCGCGACATAAAACCAGCCGCGCCAGCCATCGAGAATGAGGCCGCGCCCGAACAAGAGGTAAAGAAACATCACCGGCGGCGCCAAAACGATTTTCAACCGCAACCGATCCTGCAGGCTCAGCGGTTCCGCATTCTCCTTTCCGCCTTCTTCTCGCTCCCGGCTCCGCGCCCCGTGCTCCGCGCCCCGCGCCCCGTGCTCCGTGCTCCGTGCTCCGTGCTCCGTGCTCCGTGCTCCCTGCTCCAAACGACATCACTTCGTGAGCAGATCATTGAAGATATCATCGCCCGGATTATCCCAGACGTTCGCAAGCGATTCTTCTGATACCCTCAGCCATGCCGCACGCGAAGTATCTGCGTCCGCGGGTTCAACCGTCGACAACACTAGAGTGTCATCCGGGAGCGGAAGCGGTTCTTTCAAAATGAGTTTCCCTTCCAGATATTGCGCTTCCACCGTCGTCACGAGACAAACAATAATGCTGGCGGACCATAGCCAGCAAGTTTTTCCCTGACGGACCCAGCCGTGCCCCCAGCGAATGCCGGGCAATAAAGTTGTCGAGGGCAAAAAGGCACCACGATCGATACCAGCTTTTTAGCGGCACCGGGCTTCGCTCACCAATCTTCTTGAAAATATCGTCCCACTCTCCTGTCACCCACTCCTGGAACGGAAAAGTGAACCCCTGCTTGGGACGATTCCGAACCCATTCGGGAATCTCTGGCACAGCATCAAGCACAAGCTTTTTTCCGCGGGCCAGCCTGACTGCCGCCGGGATGGATTCGATCGCCTCGACCAGACGGCTGTCCACGAACGGCACCCGCAGCTCCAGGCTCCAGGCCATGCTCATAACGTCGCTGTCGCGCAGGAGCTGGTTTCGAATATACCGCCCAATCTCCACATAACTGACCTCATCCTCGATCGTTGGCTGGCTGGGGACATGAAACCCTGCCTGGATGGGACGGCCCAGTTCTTCACAGCCGTAATACGGGAGCAGCGCGCTAACCTCGGCCGGAGTGAAAATGCCGCGCATGGCCCAGTAGGCCGACGCCGTCAGGGGGGCGTCGCGCAGGAAATGCCCGAGGCGCGCCGTTCGGGGGGAGACGTGGAGGGCTTGCAACAATCGGCCGGCTCCCATCTTCAGAGGCCAGATCGGGGTCAGGGCGCGGCTGGCGCGGACCAGCTTTGGCACGGTCTGGAATGATTGATAGCCGCCAAACAGCTCGTCTCCGCCGAGGCCGGAAAGCACTACTTTCAGCCCCTGCTCGTGAGCAAGTTTAGCAACGCAGAAAGTATTAAATCCGTCGATGCTCGGCTGATCCGAGACCGCCAGGAATTTAGCCAGGAGCGATTTTGCCGTAGCCGAATCCAGCTCCCAGTCGACATGGTCAGTCCCGAAATGGCGCGCGGTGCGGGCCGCCACCTTTCCCTCATTGATCGATTGGTCGGCAAAAGATATGCAAAATGTCTTTAACTGCGTGCTCTGCCGGGCGGAACTGAGCGCAACCATCGCAGTGGAGTCGATTCCTCCGCTCAAGAAAATCCCGACCGGCACATCGCTCACCAAATGGCGCGCGACCGATTCTTCCAGCGCCTGCCGAACCCGTGGCGGACTCTCTTCGGCCGGAATGCCCCCATCGGAAAACCGGATGTCCCAGTATTTGCGCAGCGTCGTCTGACCACGACGCCAGACCAGGTAATGGCCCGGCGAAAGCGCTCGGACGCCTTCAACCAGCGTCAGAGGCTCCTGCACCGCTCCGAAAAGCAGGTAGCCGGAAACGGCTTCGGGCGATAAACTGAGCGGCACCAGGCCCGAACGAATAAGCGCGTTAACTTCCGAAGCGAAAATCAGGGCGCCATTCCGGTCAGTGTAATAGAGGGGCTTCACCCCGAGAGGGTCGCGCGCCAGGAAACAGGATTGCTCCGCTGCGTCCCAGATCGCGACCGCGAACATCCCCGCAAGTTCCCGGACAAACTCCGGGCCGTCGCGCTGGAACATCCGCAGAACTACCTCCGTGTCGGAATGCGACTCGAACTGCTCGCCTTTCGCTTCCAGTTCGCCGCGCAGCGCCTTGAAATTGTATATCTCCCCATTGAAAACGATCCGGTAACGCCCGTCGCGCGAGCTCATCGGTTGATGACCGGCGTGCGATAAATCGAGAATCGCCAGACGGGTATTCACCAGCCCGGCCAGTCCATCCTCCGACTGGAACACGCCGGAATCATCCGGCCCCCGATGACGGAGGTCCCCTTCCATTTGCGCGAGGGCCCGCGCCACTCGCCGCGGCTCCGAGGTTGTCCCAATCGCTCCGGCGATCCCGCACATGACCTAGGTGCCGCCTCCTTTCCGGAGCTGAGCCACCCTTTGGATCAACTGCCGCAGATTCTCCCTGAATCGATCGTAATCATACGCCTCGCATACTCGGCGGCGCAGTTCGGTGGGATCCTGGAGGACCGCCAGCGGATGGGCCCCTCGCAGAATGGCGATAACCTGCTGTCCCAGTTCGTCGACGCTGTCGGGATCGATCAGCGCGCCGATCGCGCCCCCCAGGAGAGCGTCGACCGATCCATCCTTGTTCCCGGCCAGGACCGGTTTCCCGCAGGCCAGCGCTTCCAGAAAAACGATTCCGAACCCTTCCCCTTTGCTCGGCATGGCGAAGAGATCGCAAAGATTATAATGATCGCAAAGTTCGTGCTCCGGAATGTAGCCGGCGAGCGTGACCTGTTTGCTCACGCCTGCCTCGTCGATCAGCCTCTCCACCCGCCCCCGATCGGGTCCCTGCCCGCCAAGAATGTAGCGGATATCGGGGAAAGCATCGCGAATCGACGGCAGGGCCTGCAGCACCTGATCGTAACCCTTGTAACGCTCGGCGCTGGCCAGACGGGCGATGGTCAGGATCACAGGCTGTTCCGGGGAAAGCCCGTAGCGTTTAAGAAGAAAGCGCGGCTTGGGACCCGGCACGAAATGACGGGAATCAAAGGTGTTTGGCAGAAGATTGATGGAATCTTCTATACGTCCGATCACCTCGGTCATCCGCCCCCGTGTGAACTCGCTCACGGCCGCCAGGCCGGGTGCTTCCTGCAAGGCACGGCGGACAGACTGGCGCGGGATGTCCCAGACTTCGATGCCGTGTCCGATGGCAAGGTAAGGAATTCCAAACCACGTCCATAACGTTCGCGCCACCGGCGCGAAATTCACATGCGTCGTCAGAATCACGGTGGGCCGCAGCCGGACACCAGCCATTATAAGGCGGCCGGCGAAAGCCGCGGTTCGCAGAGACGCCGGCCACCAGCCTAGGGGTGTAAAACTGGTGGCCACATCATCATTCGGCGCTGGAAAACAGGTGTCGTTCTTCGAAAACACATGGACTTCAGCGTCCGGAAAAGCTTCGGCCAGCGCACGGATGGCAAAGCGGGAGAACGTCTGAATCCCACCCGTAGCCGAGGCATATTCCGGAACCCAGACATGAATTCTCACCCGCTTGTCTTAAGGGCACCTCGCGATCGCTGAAAGCTCCTTTTTCCTGCCGCCCCTTTTCAGCTTCTCAGGTTGTCAGCTTTTCAGCGTTTTGTGTCGCCGTCCTCCGAACTGCTTCGCAGTTTCGCTTCACAAAGCCGAAGAGAGAGGAAAAGTTCTGCGATCACGCGTTGCACCACATAAAACCACCCGGACCAGCCGTCTAAAGCCAACCCTTTGACGAAAAGCAGGTAAAGGAACATCACCGGCGGCGCCAGGAAGACTTTCTTTCTTAACCGATCGGCAAAGTTAAGGGCGGCATCTGAGGTCTGCAGTAAATGGGCCACCTCGATCTGGGCATACCGATCCTGAGCTGCGAGCCAGCGCGTTAAAGGTTTTCGATCGTCGTGGACAATTTCTCCGGTCAAGCGCGCAACTTCGCCGGTAATAACGAGCCTTTGGGTGTGCCCATCATCAACGTAATGGGCGCCCTCACGTCGAAAAAGGACAATGTGAGCGGGATAGACTGACGTTCGGAGATTTCTGCTAAAGATCCTAAACTGAAAGCAAGCAGAGTAACCATTCGCCGTTGCAGGTATCAGATCCTGAATTTCCCTCGCCAACGCCGCTGTAACCTCGTAATCCGCATCGAGCGCGAGGACCCAACTAGTTGAAATCTGTCCTAGCCCAAAATTCCACTGCGCCGCGTGCGTGTCAAAATCACGTGAAATCGCGATGACGCCGGGATGACACTCTCTTGCTCTCTGTATCGTGTCGTCGGTACTGAAACTATCGATGATGACAATTTTTTCCAGCCAATGCAGAGCCCTTACCGTGCGTTCAATATTCTCGTTCTCATTATAAGTCAGAATGAGCGCGGTTATTGATAGCATATCAATTAATTTTGTTGCAGCGATCGATACAGATCGACGAGCGCGTCGGCCACTGCGCGTCTCGAGTAACACCTTTCTCCCATCTGTCGGCCTCGTTCAGACATCTCAGCGGCCGCCTTGGGATTTGTCAGTATCCAGTCAATCGCATCAGCAATGGACTCCGGGTTTCGTTCGACGACCATTCCGCCATCCACCGCACGGACCTCACTGCTGATTGCTACTTCGGGAGAAATGATCACGGGAATGCCGGCTGAGTAGTGCCTCCGCCGGCGCAATGCCGAAATTCTCGGAGGCAGAAGGCAAGACAAACACTTTTGCAGCTGCGAAGGCGGCGGCCTTTTCCTCCGGCCGTAAATGACCTGTCCACACGATGTGCCCCTCCAGAAACTGTTTCGTAACGAGTCTTTTCAGCTCGGTGACAAACGATTCCTCACCATCGCCGGCAATGACAAGCAATAAGGCAGGATGCTGATTGAGCAGTTTACCCAACGCTTCCAGCAAAAGCTCAATCCCTTTCTTCCGATCGATTCGGGAGAGGAACAGGATTACATCCCGATGCGTGACACCAGGAAAGCAATTACTGAAGGCCGCTGGCCCGGCTCTTTTAGGCACAGCCACCGGCAGAGGAATGATAGCTGTGCGCTTCACTGCGACCTCACGCCCAACATCAAGTGCTTCAGCCGCCTCCGCCTCCGACGTAAAATGCAGGGCGGCAGCTCCGCGAATCATTGGAAGCTCGACAACCTTTAGAGAAAGCTTTTTTGACCAAGCCCGCCGATTTGCCAAGCCCCATCGATTCAGGACACCAAGCGGCCGAATAATATAGGGAACGCCCGCTCGCCATGCAGCAGCAGCAGCAGCCGTGCTCAGAAATGAAAACACGGCATGAATGTGAATTACATCATACTCTCGCGCATGCGTCCGGAGCCAAAACGCCGCGCCGATCGAAATCTTGTATCGCAAGACGTTGCGCGGGAAGTACACGAAGTTGACGCCATCTTCCCGGATATGCTGGCCAAGTGGAACGGTCTCAGCCTGCCGTCAGGGCCGTTATCATCAGTCGTCAGAATTGTGACAGTGACACCGTCGCTTGCCAAGGCGCTGCAGATAGCCTTCACAGCGAACGTCGGGCCACCCTGGTGACACGAAACGGATGGGATGACGTGAAGAATCTTGAGGGTCGGCTCCATTCACAAGAGGAAAGAAAGAGTCACGCTTGCATAGTCGCCTCGGCCCCCGTCGTTGGTTCATCAAAACTCCGCTGTGCAGAAGCACCCAGTTCCTCGTTCCAGCGTGGAAACAAACGTTGGATGAACATACCGACCGAAGCAGCTGTCAACGCTCCTGCAACGAGAGACGGAATTACGACATCCATGCGCTGTCCCCCGCTACTAATCGTAAGCAGGACAGACGCGACGAAGAGCCTTATACTCAGAGTTGTGCGAACCGTGATGAAATACCATTCAAGCCGTGCAATCAAATAACCCACAACAAAAAGACCAATCACCACACCACTCACTCCCCAGTTCGCGTAGAACTCGAAGGGAACGGCAACCCAATCGACGTTTCGTCTTCAATGGGGCGCTGTAACCCCGTATACTTGCTCACAAACGCGCTCCCGCCCGCGACCGTTGGTTTGCCTGGCCAAAACACTCGGGGAACCAGGGCGATCGAAGCATCGAGGAAGGTTTGGCCATAAGCGAACGGCTCAAACTGCGGCTGATATAATCGCTGGAAGGCAAGAATGTCACTCATATCAATCCGATCTCGGAGCCTTTCGTTAACCGATTCGGGTGCAAAGCTCGCGGCGGAAGCATGCTCCACCATATCCCCCGCCAATTCTGCTGCCGCACCCGCGAACGACCGTTCGACAAATTCTCCTTCACGGATCTTGGCACGACTACCCATCCATCCGGCAAACATAAGGTAAAAGACAATAGCTGAAGCGGCAAGAATGATGGCACTCCGAAACGTTACACGTCTCCAACCAGCTACAATGCAGGCAATCGGTAGGAGTAAATCAACTTTTGCCGGCGTATGTCCGGTGGCCAGCGCGCCCGCGAACGCGATTGGGATATAGATCAATGCGCATCCTGCCACGAAGTTCCAAGATCGACGAATAACCGCGTCGAGCACGAAAATCACTAATCCTAGTTCACGAAACCGAGTCAGAAGGTCTAAAGCAGGACCGATTGTGGGTATGGACCATAAAACAGCGTTGAACCCTGTCGCGACAATGCCGACGCCAAATAACAGGATCCCCAATTCGCGTGTCGCCCACTGAGGAGTTTCGATTACCACGGGTTTCCTCCAAGCACGCCAAGCCAAGGCCATCCCAAGCAACATCGCTAGCGACCCGAGAACCGAATAGCGCACCACTTCAGCGTGCCAGAAGCTGAACCAATCAAGCGGAGCATTAAATAGTCGTGCATGTGAGAATGCCGACATCGTCGCGGCGACTACTTGATAGAAGCACAACCACGATAATCCCAAAAAAAGCGATCCGCGCCTGTGCGCTAAAATAATCGCGCAAACAAAAACACTAATTACTTGGGCAGTTAACCACTTAGGATCCATCGAATGCCTCCTGAGCACTGAAAGCGGTGCCGGAGATTGGGCATATTACTCCAATTAACCCTCAGGGCGCCATATATTGAGAAGCCACATCTACATTATCCTTTTGACTACCGCCATGGTCTCTTTTTCATCGATGGTCACAAATCTTGCGTCCAAGACAATCACTTCCCGGTAAAAGCGGGAAGAGTCAGTACGACGCCACGGCTGTGCTGGCGGGACAAGGACGTCGTGAAAACATGCTATGCCTCCCACGCCGAGCCTGTCACATACCAACTCCCAATCCGCTTTGATCCCACTCCAAGAGTGATCACCATCGACAAACACGAATTCAAAAACCGCAGGAATCGTGGTGCCACAAATATGGCTTGTCGTGCGCACTGGAACGACCTTCCCCCCGACGCCTGCGCGGGCAATATGGCGCCTAAAGATGGAAAAACATGGATTCTCGTTACCCCGAGCTTCCGCCCATGGATCCACGCAATAAAGCACCCCGTATGTCGGCATCGCCGACGCGATTCGGACGGCAGACACCCCTTGGTGGCTCCCAATCTCGAGCGCCACCCCCGCGCGTGCCGCGTGTTTCTCAAGCAATCGAAGCTCCTCTTCACTCGTCTCTGAACTCGCGGAGACCAGATGGAAACGGTGTAGGACGTTCGCGAGGCGCGGACGGTTTGCAATTCTCCTAGTCAGGTCAAACACTTTCTTGGTCGAAGAAATCCGCGGGCCAGATACCGCCGGTGATGCTTGAAGGCAACTCCACCCGCGGAACAAACTTGTACGGGATTTCCTTAATCCCCGGCACGTATTCTGGAATAGCCACCTCTTGATGCGAGTGCCTCATCGACTTCCAAAACAGGCGCTGGTCGCTGCCCAACCAGCACCCGTGATGGAAGAAACCCACTGACCAAGGGCACTCCGCGAAACCCCACAGCTGTGACGAGAAGTCAGGTAGTCGAAGAAACGCCAGCAATTTGGCCAGCCTTGATTCGTTCCAAGAAACAGTTCTGCGCATCTTGAAAAGAACGCTAGGTTTAACGAACCCAAAATGACAGAATCTGTACAACGTCCGAGGGCACCCGTCGGTTCCAAGTCTTGACATAGTTGTAGGCGTGCATTCGCAGTCCCCTCGGTCGTTTTCGAGCCAAAAAATCAATGATGTTGGGTAATGAGTTGGTGTTGTACATCTCGTCAGCGTCTACAATTAGAAAATAATCCGGTGTATCGTGAAACATCTTAATCTCACCGGAATCTACCCCATGCGACATAACCTGGCGGTGAGGCTGGCAGGACAATGCCAGCATTTCCTGATTTCTCGCTGCAGCCTCGTCTCGTGATCGACGTACCACGAAATGGATCTTTCCAAGGGGATCCGGAAAGCCCAAGACATGCGCGGCGGTAAGGTCAGGCTCTACCGGCTTCCCGGTACCAAGTTCTCGATCGTATTGAGTGATGACACTGATGCCCGAGCAAAATGGATATAGAGTCTGAAGCTGATTTTTGATAAAGACTTCCTCGTTAAGTGCGGAGGATGTAGTCAATGACAGAACCAAACGCGTCGTCCCGCAGCCGGCGCAAAACCTGACCATGAAACAGCCGGGAAAATGCCGCGCCATAACCGGTAGTGCATAGGTGCGAGGATCAGTTCGACGGCGGAATAACTCCGGGTGAATGGCAGTGGATATAAAATGAGTGGGGAAAGGAAGCGGGCGCCGGGAGAACAAGATTATATTCTGAGCATAGTAATATGGCACTTCGGGATTCGACCAGACAGACGGGCGAATCGGGTCGTAGGCCGTAAATCCACGCTTCTTGAATTTTTCGATCCAATAGTCCTGGGGTTGCTCATTGATGTGATCAAACCCCCCCTGGCAAGGGATTGCCGCCGAAAAAAGCACGGTTTCCCCGTGTGTAGTTAAAGACTCGATAAACGAGTCGGCGCACGCAGCCGGAAGGTGCTCGGCCACCTCCAGACTGACAACCAGATCGAAGCCGGCCAGCCGAAGGTCGTCTCAAATCATGAGCGCTAAAGTCCGTCCTCGGGATAACCAGCTTATCCAGGGGCACCCAATCCCCGTCTACCCCAAAAATTTCCCTTGCACCTTGATTCTTAAATTCGGCTAACCAAAGGCCGACTCCGCATCCTACATCCAATACGCTGGCAAACTCAATCTTCTCCCGCACCAAAGGTACAACGATCTGCGCCGCCCGCCGGGCCGGATGATCGGAAGCGTCCATGTAACCATAACCGGCGGCTAAATGTTCGGCTTTAAGGTTAGTCATTCTGTCCTAGTTACTCAATCAAGCCAAGCAAATGTGTCACTAGTAGGCCAACGCCCCCACGAGGAGCTGTTGTAATGTATTCCATCTTCTACGCCCTAGGAATTGATGGACGGCTAGACGCAAGCTTTTCATCGACAGCCATACTAAATAAATGCTCATACGCTGCCGCCATTCGTTCCTGCGTGAATTCACGAAAAACTCGGCTTTGGCCGTTCCGTCCCATCGCCGCAGCCCGTTCCGGTTCCTCAATTAGGTACCCAATTTTTGCCGCGATGTCTAGAGGTTCCCCAGGATCGAACAGCAAACCGGTCTCCCCATCAATCACCACTTCCGGCAACCCACCGCGCGCGCTGGCGACAACTGGCAAGGCAAAGGCAGCCGCCTCCGCTGCGACCATTCCAAATGGCTCTTCAACAAGCTGGGCACGACGGCAATATCGAAATTCGGATAGATTTCCGATAATTCTGCTTTGTAACCCGGCCACGCACAGAGTTCAGCAATGTGAAGCTTCGGCACGACGCTTTAGTGATTCAATAAACTGCGGATGCCCATCCCCAAAGATTTGCAGCGTCACTCGCGCTTTCCGAGCGAGCAGAAGAGCAACCGCTTCCAAGAGCTGAGAGTGACCTTTATGCGGCGCGATCTGACCAACAATTCCTAGCCGAACAGACTGTTTTTCAGTCTGCGGTTTTGCATCTCTACTCGCGGAGATAAGTGCAGCGCTTTCTTCACTTACCACGCCATTCCAAACAACATGCAACTGCTTTTTTGGAATCCCCAGTCGCAAGAGGTGCGTCCTCATGAAGTGCGATACCGTTACGAACCCAGTCAGCTTGGCTGAAAACAATCGATACAACACTCGTCGAGTATTGGTCGTCCCAGGGGATGAGTGTTCGATAAGAAACATGCATTCCTGTCGGATGACGGGGAAAAAGCGCCAAAACATGTCGCCACGTTGTAAAAATCACCACCTCGGGTTTGAAGGCTCTGACCAGTTTGATCCATCGCCACCAAAGATAGGGTACTGCGCACGACCACCTGAAAGGTCCACCACAATGGCTGGAGGGCTAAACGCTTTCCTAGAAAGCCGAGAGGCAACCTGGAACTCCGGTAATCCCAATCTTTGATAATCGGCGATTGAATTCACCATCCGTCCAAATACTGGTGACCGCGATTTGTTCGTGGCCGCTGCTTGAGCCCCTCAAGCATTTTCAACGTCACGGTTTCGGCGCCGAAGACGTTGCTCGAGACACAAACGGTCAAAATTCGCACTGGGTTAATCTTAACTTAACACTTTCGAGACCGCTTGGCAGAGTGTTTCCTCCGTCATAGCAATATCAAAGCGCTGCGCCTCTTTAAATAGCACATTGCGATCCCCAGCTTCGTCAAGCAGTGCGCGAAGCTTCGCCCCGAAGTCACTGCCGTTCAGCTCCGTAAAAACGTCCCCGATCTGCCTGTTCCTTACTACATCAGGAGCGCATCCGACCCTATCGCTAATCAAGACCCGTCGGCCGCATGCGATCGCCTCGTTGACGGCAAGTCCCCATGTTTCATTGCGGGCCGAAGGGAGAACGAGAACATCACCGACCCGATAAACAATCGGCATCTTCGTCTGATTCTGGAAGGGAAGAATGCGAAACATATTGGGCGACGTGGCAGCAATCTTGGTGATTTCGCCTCCCAAAGCGCCGTCCCCAACAAGCACCAACGTGAAATTGGGGATTTCGAGACGACGTATTGCCTCCATGAGCTCTATCGGTCGCTCAGGCTCAAATTTGCCTGCAAAACAGCAGCACTCGGGTGGTTGCTGCAATGCCGTGCCCCTTACGCCAGACACCCGCTTCACGCTCAAGTTCGTTGTTGGCTCGGCGAACCGATTCACTTCTATCGAATGAGGACAATAGAACAGTTTCGATTCAGGCACGCCGAGAGCACGATAATAGTCGTAATTGTGTCTTCCCACATAAAGGCAGCCAGCCATCCATGAGAAAGATCCTAGACAGCCCATACCGTTTCAAATTCCAGCGCCAGCCCGGGCTACGATCGAGTAAATGCGAATCACCCCGGAATAAGACCGGGATTTTTCTTTTGTAAAAGTAACGTGCCGCCTTCAAGTGCGAACAGAACGGATACCCGGTTAGGTGCACAGCATCCGGCGCCCAATGGTCTATTCCGTGGACCAAACTCGGATTGCGCAGCCCCCAGAAATGATGAGTTCCAGGCCGGCGCGCCCTGTTAGCGACAAGCTCGAAGTCGTATGCTTCAGTTAATGGAATATCCCACTTAATTTCACATCCAAATCCATGATCAAGACTCGCTTGGTTAGCGGCGTGCCATGTAAAAAAGACCTTTATCTCAATATCTGATCGCGCAGCTAAGCGTTGATAAAGAGGCACATAGTATTGAATGGGATGTGAGACAATGATCGCTAGTCGAGGCGTCTTTTGTCGATTCGCCATTGCTTAAATGTAAGGTGCCACCGCGGCGGAGACCGCCTTTCGGTATTTCTCCCAGCGGCAGCTTTCCGCGATTTTGCGAGCAGCTGTTTTCATCTTTCCCAGCCGATCTCGCTCGTCGGAGATCGTGCGAAACGCATGAACTAAGGCGTCGATATCCCCTGTGGGAAGGATTTGACCTGCTCCGTCCTTCGTCAACTCGGGACCGGCACCACTGGATTCGGAGGCGATGAACGGCAAACCACATGCCATCGCTTCGAGCAACACTAAGCCAAGACCTTCGAAGAAGGACGGAAATACAAATACATCAGCGCGGCGATAGAGTTCGCGCAATTCCAACTGCGAGCAGGGCCCAACGTAATGTATATTTCCGGAGATCATTCTCACATGATCTGCCAGATTCCACCGTCCTACGATAGTTAGTTCAGCTTCCGCCAAATTCGCTTTGCGCCAAGCCTCGAGCAAAACATGCGCTCCCTTGCGCAACGAGACCTGCCCAACAAAGATGAATTCTAATGGCGCTTGCCCCTGGGTGCCGTGCCCAGGCCTCCAAAATTCTGCGTCTACCCCATAAGGGGCGAGGGCACACTTTTTGTCGATATATTGGCGGATTGTTTTCTCGACGAAATAGCTCGGCGCCAAAACAAGGTCCGCCAGCTCCATCTCCGCGCTTTTTTGCTCCGGCCTGACAAACCGGCGTGACGACAAACCCCCGGTAGGAAGCCAATCACCGTTGGTACGCACAAGATACTTCTCCACTTCTTGCCAGGCCCGGTGATATCCAATCGGCATATCATAGATGCAGGCCTTATTCATTCTTTTGGCCGCTTGAAACGCCCACAGTGATGCATCCTCATAAGAGTGAACCGCCGTCACGGAGCGGCGACGCGCGCCTCTTGCCATCGTGCGCATGAGCCAGTCGTTTACTTGATAAGAGAGCGCTTCACTGTCTCGACCTAATGCCCGTTGCGCCAAGCGCACAATTTCCCCGGGGCGTCCCTGAATCTTCGGGACCGACGCCAATAATTCAAACCGCCGTCGCTCCAGCCGTCCGACCAGCGCCTGAAGCGGAAACGTGGCCTGAAGAATCCGCAGACTCAGCCGACTAGGAAACCAAGGAACCACAAACGCATCGAGCCGGCCCGCTTCTTCATGAGCAAGCGCGGCATGATGAGCATTTGGATTTCCCGTCTGATGGCCAAATAAGATAGCCATGATTCACTTTTGGAAAACAATCAGCAATTCGTCGCCGGTTAAGGATAATTGGATTGAGTTCGCCCGATCCCACGCGGCAATCTCCGTGAGGTTGTAGGGATGCGAAGCAACCAGATAAGGAACATCCCCGAGATTACGCTGACAAAACCGCTCCATCCAACAACTGTGGATGTACGAACCCCCATCGGCTATGCCAATCCTCCGGTCCGACCCTGCGATTAATCTCACTGCCGTTCGGAGTAAACGCCACAAAGAGTCCGCCCGGGCCGCAAGAGCTTCTGGCCTGCTCGAAAACGTCCAGCACATTCGGAACACTGCTCAAGAACGTGCGCGGAGAAGAAACAATCAAAGGACGACATGATCTCTTCCGGGCAGTCAACTGCGTCCAGGCCGAGCCGCGCTTTCGCAAAGGCGCAACGCGGCTTCGAAATTTCGAATCCCTGCACCACAAATCCCGCTTCCTGGATTTGCCATGTGCCATACCCCCACGAACATCCGAAATCAAGAATGTGCGCACCGGGCGGGAGCCCGAGCGCCCGCAGAATCTCCAGGTATCCTGAATAGTCTTTCGTGCTGCCCTTGAAATGGGTCGCAAGCAAATCGTCGAGTACCTGAGATGAGGGAAGTTCCGTTGTGAATCCTTGAGAATATTCCATCTGATAGAAATCACGGCTTTCGACTTCGGACAGGGTTGGTGTACGAAAAAGCAATTCGCACTGGGGACATCGTCTCAGAAAGGTCACGAGCTTCTTGCGGTCCACCGCTATCGACTGACGCCCTCCGCAGCTTGGGCATGCCGTTCGGCTGCGCGTGAGAAGACCCTGCAATCCGTGCGCGAAAGGACTGCGCTCGTCCTAGGAGATTCTGCGTCACTTTAAGACCGCTCATGCGTGGACGAATCATTCGGATCATCATTTAATTTATCCGGTTTTGCGCAACTTCATTGAGAGAAGGTCTGCGATTCGAATCGATAAGGCTATGGCCGTGAGCGTTGGACTCGAGCAACCACCAGTTGGGAAAACCGCGCTGCTTCCGACATACAGGTTCTCCAACCCATGTACTCGGCAGGTTCGATCCACTACACCTTGACGCGGGTCTTCGCTCATCCGCGTTGTGCCCATATGGTGAAACATGTCCGAAACCACACCGTTCCACGCTTCGCTATCCGTTTGATCAGGCAACGTTAGTTCGATTCTCCCTATCCCCAAACGCGCGAGCTCTTTCGCCGCGGCCTCCGCAAACGTGGTGATTGATCTCCATGTCATTTCCGATGGCTGCCAATGAATGTTCGTCCGCGGCATCCCGAGAGCATCCTTCTCTTCTGAGAGAGTGACCCGGCATTCCGCATCCGGTTCCTGTTCGCAGTGTGCTTCGAGATAAATCCGCCCCGACGCAGGTGTGTAGGATCGTCGCCTGACGAACCGCCGCCATGCGATCGGACCGAGATGGATCAATCCACCGATGGCTTGAAGAGCCGATGTGCCAAAGTTGGCGGAGCGTTGACCCCGCAGGAGCGCACCGGCCACGCGCTTGGCCTCCGCTACCTTTGATTCCGAGGGCCATGCAAAACAGATGTTCCCGATGACATTCAGAATTTTGCGTTCCTTTTGCAGTTCGTCTGTCGCCCGAAGCTTGGGGAGAAACTTCACCCCACCCCGGTAATACTGTTCAAATAAGTCCTGCAATCGCTCGCGCGAGTTGGCGTGGATTGGACCGCACGTTATCGCCACATGATCCTGGAAGGACCTTCCGACCAGATCGTGCCGGTTGCCCAGACCATTGGATTCCGCACTCCGCGCACTGAGGAGTAGGCGGGCCGTTTCAATTCCGCCGGCACACAAAACGAAGTAGCGGGCCCTAACGGACGAAGATCGCCCGGACAGCGACTTGATTTTTATTTCCGCTACTGCGTTAACGCCGCTATTCGCGAGAATATCGACAACGTTCGCCCGTAAGAGCACGTCCACATTCGTTGAACGGGAGAATTTTGAACGGTAGGCCTCCGCGAAATTGGGCTGTGGACTCCACTGCGAATACACGCGTTCGATCGTATCGTCGGAAAAGTCCAGGGGCGGCGCTCGCAAGATTGCCGAGCGACTTTCATCATAGGGGGCCCCGTCCACCCGCAGGACAGCAGCCGCACGTCGGTAATAGTTTTGGAGCTCGCTCGACGACAACGGCCAGCCACTTTGCGCAACCCATGAGCGCTTCTCGAAATCGATTGGAAACAGCTCAAGGGCCTGCCCTCCCCAAAGGGTGGTAGTTCCACCATGCACACGAGCGCGCCCTTTATGTGCTCCCGGCAGCGGAAGTCCGCTCCAGAAACTGCGGTGAAGGTCGGCTGTCGAGGAATCCTCCTTCACGCCTCCGCTCTCCAAGATGATGACCTTGTGAGGGCTCTGCAGAAACTCCAACCCGATCGAAGTCCCGCATGCGCCGCTGCCCACAATGCATATGTCACATTCAAAGGGCCTGTTGGGTTCAAGGCTATCGAAATCAACAATCATTTCGGAATCTGATACTTCGCTGAATCCGCCTGCACCAATGCAGCAAACATTGCCAACTGCTCTTCGGCAAACTGCGCGCTCGCAACTGCATCAACATTCCGTTCCAAGTGCTCCTCCAAATGGGTTGAGAAAAGCACCACACCTTTCGGGTTGGTACTCGTAGCATGACAAAGCATTAATTGGGCGATTACGTCGCTAGCCGAGCAATCCACCTGCAACGTGTCGGACCAACGGCGGGTCATTGCCGGATCGGTCTGCAGACAGGCGCGCAATTGCGTGAAGACGACCCGAATGGACGGTGAGAAATAATTCCCCACTCCGCGCCACTCGGCATGCGCTCCACCTTGGGCTCCAGCACATCACTCTCGAATTGGAGGATCTGGGCCACCTTCGGATTGTGCGAAACAATCTTGCGGACCCGCTCGAATTCAGCGCCGATCCCAAAGCAACGGATGTTCCCTTTGTCGACCTGACCGTGGAGAAATTCGACCAGTTCATCCGACACGGCTTCAGGCGTGTCGGGTTCGTGGATCAGATAAATGTCGATGTATCCGGTGTGCAGAGAGCGCAGGCTCGCCTCGAGACTTTTGGCCGCATCTGCCACCGTGAACGCGTCCCGCCGGACGAGTTTGGCAGTTTGCCGCGCCAGGACCTTTCGGACAGGTGCGATTTGGCGAACAACTTTCCTGGCCAACCCAACGAGACCCGTGAACCCGGCGACCCGTGGCGGCTGGATCCCGAATTTGGTGGTCACCGTCACCTGGTCGCGCTTTGGGGCTACGAATTCAGCCAAGATTTGCTCCGCTTCGCCATAGCCGTAGGAAGGCGCGGTGTCGTAATGCCGAATCCCCAGATCAAGCGCGCTCCAATAACGCAACAGGCGCTCCCTTTCGTCGAAAGCCGGAGCAGACTTGTCGTGCCGAAACCCAAACAAGTCGTTGGAGGCAAGTTTGGGGCGAGTTGAGAAAACGGAAGTGTCATTAGCTCACTATCCTTGTGACCGCATCGATAAGACTTGCTCGAATAATTCCGCATGACGTTGCGCCATGGCGGGCGCGAGGTGTTCCTCAATGAATTCGCGGCGAGCGTATTTCCGGTGATCCTTGACCGCGCAGAGGAAATCACGGACGTCGTTCAATCCTGCCTTATCGGCACCGCCGTCGCTGAAGTGAATCAGGTTGCCCAACGGTGAGACGGCATTGAAATATCGATTCGCGTGTGACTCTTTGTGTAGACAGACCAGGAGCGGTTTCCCGGTCAGCGCATAGGTAAAAAGCTTCGACGGCATATACGCAGGATCGTCCACCCCCAAGATTATCAAACCATCGGCCGCGGCTATGGATTTCATGGCCGCCGGATATGTAATCCTGGCTGGCTCTTCAAAAATCACGTCTTGCAAGCCGTAGCTTGACGCCAACTCACCAAGAAATCTGGGCTGATTGGGCTGCCATTCACTGTCTGTCCCCAAAAATTCAATTCGAATATCAGTGATCAACTCCGGTTCCTTCACACGAATCTTCCGGAAAGTTTCGGCAATTTTATGAAACGATTTCGCCATGATTGCGCCGCCGGCGCCGACATACACAACTTTCAGGGGTTTTCGTCCAGTGCCGGGCCCGGTGAGCGCCAGATCTCGCTCAAAAGCCGCGAAGGGCAGAACTCGGCAGCGTTTTTCCTGCAGGGCGGTGGCCTTTGGATAGCGCCGGCGCAACTGCTTCACATATTCTGGCGAAACCGCCACCAGTCCGGAAGCGCGCTGCACAGCATATCGCTCGAGGATTTCGCCAGAAACATGGTGACTCGGAACTTCACTTTGTGCTCCGTCGTTACGTAACGGACGGCGTCCCGGGCCCATGGATCTTGAAAATCCAGAATGTAAGGAACACCGGTTTTCCTGCGCCATAGGCCTCCCAGACAAAAAAAATTGAATTGCGCCGTGGAGAAATAGACCAAATCGAATTGCCTCTCACGCAAAAAAAGAAGAGCGAGTCCTGTTTTTCTGATATAATGGCCAAAAAGGCGCGCCAGCCGATTCCGCGAATGTTGAAGGCTTTGAAGATCAACGCCTTTCCGGGATCCACCACATGGACAGGAGTGGCTGGATTGAACAACCCTGCGGCCTGATCATCAATCGCGTCTGGCCGATGAAATCGGCTACTGGGCGCGAGTATCTCGACATCCCATCCAAGACGGGGCAGTTCCCACGCCAGCATCCTGGCCCGATGCGCATCGGCTGTCATAGCCGGGAAGGAAGAGCTCGTGACAATCAGAACGCGTTTCATGAAAGACGGCCCATCTCACTATTGCTACCTTGGGCCCAAAAACGGGGCAGCGCGCTCCAGGAAAAGATTGAAACTCCGCGCGCCCACCCAAGCCGCAGCGGAATCAGATCACGCCGGCGAAACCGTTTCCCTTCGACGGAATTGCCCAACATCAGCGTTTCTTCAAACGCCGCTGTGCTGGCTCGCAGCCAAAGGCTTTGCGCATTCCCATCGCTTCTGTTTGGAAAGTAAGAATCAAAGTCAGGCAGTGTCCGTTGCAGGTAATGGCCCGGCCACAACACTTCCCACCGACTGCTCTCCATCAGCATTGCTTGCACAATGTATTGCTCACCCCAATTTAGCCCGTCGTCCTTGACCCATGATAGCGGGTATTCAAAGGGTAAAAAGATATCGTGAATGTGCACGATAACACCGCCCGGCACTTCGGGAAGCACGCGCCCATAGATGTAGGCTACGTCGTTAGCCGGAGTTACTTCATGTGTTGTATCAATAAACAGTATATCCCCTGCCGAGAGATTTTGCGTAATTTCTTTGTGATCGAGCGTTTCGACGGCCTTTCGCACAACGAAATTGGCCATGTTGGATATCTCCACGCGCGGCTCAGGATCGATACATTGATGATGACAAGACAAAGTCTCGTCGAGAATAGCCTGTCTAATGACTCGCGTGCTGTTACCACAGCCTATTTCGATTATTTGTCTGGGGCGGGCCTGTCGAACGAGCGTATAAAGGACTTCCGCATCAGGTGACTTAAAGAAACCGTTACTGAATTGATAGCCGAAATCGTTTCTCGTGCTGTCGCGAAAGCTTTCAAACCGTTTTGCGTGCATCGGCAATAACGCGAGGATGTCCCGAAATTTTTGTGATTGGAACACAGGCGGAATCGGGTAGACCGTCCCTTCAAAATCACCTCGCATAGCCGCCGCCTCCAGTCGGCTTTGGCGAGTTTCCGCACGCATCGCTGTTCGAGTGTGTATAGTGAGATTCAAGGGCGTCAGCATCCTATCCAGGCAGTTAAGGCCGCTGCGCAACATTGCTTTCATGCTTGCTTAAAGTTTTTGGCGCGTCGCCCAAAGATTCGATTCCATTACAGGTGCTCCCGACTCATAAGGGAATCCGTTGATGTCATAAAGATTGAAACCACAGTTGCGCAGGATGGCAATTGCCCTCTGACTTTTCCCGTTCGGCGACGTCCCCCATTAGAACCTCCAGGATAATGTTATCAACCCTTTCCAACGCTGATCCCAAGCCTGTTAACACTTCCGCCTCGTACCCTTCAGCATCAATCTTTAATAGTTTGATAGAAATCACTTCGCTTGGCGGGGGAATGATTTTCATCCAACCTCACCATCGGCACACAAAATATTTGACGCAGATCGTTGGGCTCGGCAATGCTACCGACAATCGCGCTTTGTCACTAGCGGACTGGTTGTGTAAGCGAACGTGGGCAACAGATTTAGCGCCAGCCAACGCTACGTGAAGCACAAGATTCTCAAAGCTGTTAGCCTGCCAGTTAGTCAAGATTTTTTCACAATTGTAAGGCTGAGGTTCAACCGCGATGACTTGCCCTTCAGCGCCTATACATTTCCTCGCTACTAGCGTAAGGAAGCCAACATGCGCCCCGATATCCACGTATACATCTCCCGGGTGCAGCAGGCGTTCAAATAATTGGGCGGTTTTCGGCTCCGTGGCTTGGCCCGATAAAAGCGTGATTTGCGTCCATTCCAAAGGATCCAGAAACATCTTGAAGTCGATTGGCACGCGGCTCGGTCGGGGGCGCAGGTGCTCTCGCAAATATTTCTCTAGCCGTGACTTCCCTCTGAACTTAGGTAGTCGCAAAACGAAGCAGTAAACTTTGTAGATCATCATCAGTAGTTTTTTGCCAACGCGCGCCGCTCTTCTTTGTAACACCGGAACTTTAGAGCGTCGAACGTGCGAGCACGAACCAATTAAGGTAATTTACTTTGCCACCGAAGCGACAGTCAGCTGGCGACAGCTTCTTCGCATGGGCACGTCGCTGAAATCTGCAGCGACGATGACGCGCCTAAGCTCGCGCAATAAGATGGCACAGCTCGGGCTCAGAGACGTAATTTGGCGGTTTCCTCCTGTTCCAGTACCCAAGTGGTGTAGCCCAGCTTGACGATCCGCTCATTACATTCCCGCGCGAGTGCGCGAGTATGAATCTCTATAAACAGAGCAGGCTTTTGCTTCTCCAGCAGGTCCTCCCTGGAGGACAAGTGCCTCTGCACCTTCGACATCAATTTTCACAACCGTCACGCGACCAAGAGCGCGAGTTTCTGCGAAGTGGTCAATCGTTTCTAACCCAACTTCAATGGCTTCGCCGGCGGACTGGTCCGGCTGAAAACTACTGGCCGATAATTTTGCCATACTCGTTTCGGGCATGATGCGGAGGGTAGTCCGACCCACCACATCCCCCACGGCGGTTTCAACCAGTTCGATCGGGAGATTGGGGTTTAGTTCAATCATTCTTTTAATCCGCTCCGCATTCGCGGGCAGTGGTTCGAGTATAAACACCTTCGCCGCCCCTGCCTGAGCCATGACACCGCTCAAAAATCCGTGCCAACCACCAACGTCCAAGCAAATGTCGCCGGGCTTGACCGCTTCTGCGATGCCGGTCGCCAACTCTACCTCGTAAGTTCCGGTCCAAATCCCTTTGTCGTGAGGCAATTTGATTGGATAATTAAGACCGCGCGCCGGTCCGGCATCGACAGTGTGAGTAAACTCCTGGCCCTCTACGAATCTCTTAAGCAGATTCCTCTGCAGAAGCGCGACTAAAGGGAGTCTTTTAATTGTGCTAAGCTTCCAGGGAATGAGCCGAATACTTTTACGCAAGAAAGTTCTCATTTCCTTCATTCGCTAAAGCGTGGCCTGCCGTACAGATCTTCCATACAGTTTTCCGGCACTCCAATGTGAATGAGACCCCTTCCAAAGGAAAAACGTCATTTCCACTCACGCAGATAAAAAGTGAAAGTTGCCAAACGAGGCAATTAGGTTTTGCATCCGAAATCAAAGTGAGGAAATAAAGGCAATCGCCTTTCGCGAGGCGTCCGTCGGCGATCCTTGTAGTTGCGCTATTCTGATCATCGCGGAAACGTTATTCTCAACTCGATTTGCTTTCGCATTTTCAATAATCATATCCGCAAGCGATCTTACAGTGAGCGCCAGCGGTTGCAGGGTCTCATCCCAGACATATCCTCTAGCGCCGTCGCACGTCGTCACAATCGGAAGGCCCCAGCCAAGAGCGGTGGCAATCTTAGTGCTACAACCCCGAGCATAGGCGAAAATCGGATTAACAAAACAGCACCAAGTCGCCGCCTCCGCCCTCGGCCTCCATCTGACAAACCGCCAGGTATTCATAAATGGAAACGCCCAGCAGACTCACCGACCGAAGACGGTTTACCGACAATTCTAAACTGCAGATGAGAATCTACGCGAAGCCGGAGGGCTTTTAAAAGTCTCTGAGAGACCGTGAAAATTGGGGGATGGTCAAGCGTCGTGACACATCCCACCCGCCCGTCTGTTGGATTCAAACTCAACCTAGCTTCACGAATCAACTTAGGGGCAATAAAAGTGCGGCGAGACCCCAGCCACCGCTCAACTTCGGCATCAAGAGGGCTCAGGCAAATAGATGCGTCCAAATTCCGTCGATAATCTGCTTCATATCGAATTTTAGAACCTAGTACGCGCGCACCTTGCTCATTCATCGCTAGTTCCAGTGCCGCTCGGCGCGATTGTTGGTCGATCAGAATATCGGTGCTATCCAAACGATGTGATAGATGAATGAGCCGACATCTGCACCGTAAACGGCACCGAAGGTAAGCCGCCTCTCGGGGGAAGTTACCGAAATATCGAAGAAGACGATTCTCGCGTGGGTCTTTTCAATTGCTGAAATGATTCGTTTGGACAGGTCGACTGGCGTGTGGCGCCGAAACGTATCCCCGGAACTCGGTCGATTATTCTGCGAACTTAACGGTGGTCAGATCGAAAAAGAAAGACGTGTCAATTCAAAGCGTGCCTCAAGCAATTGAATATAGCTCAGGTACAATATTGCTGCACTCCACCCCCAGAGCCTGCCAAAAAATTTCGGTCGCAACTAATATCGCTGCGTTTTCTAGTATCGTTAGCCATATTCAGCCTGCGCCAACGCGTTTCTCGACATTATAGGGGCGCAACCAGCTTCAACCAGCAGGTCCTTCCCCGGAATCGCACAACGATCTCGCGAAGCAGCGTGGGAAAAAGTAGCGATGCCACCAGAATCAGCACGCCACCGAACACCAGGCCGTCCAGGCGAGAAATTGAAAAGCGGGGTGCGCCGGGCTAACGATTCCAGAAGATGAGTGCCCCTGCTGCTAATGTCGTGGCGATGGACAGAGGGCACGATCCTGTTTCCAAACCAGTTTCGCTCCAGGAGACGCGACGAAATCCCCCCGCGATACAAACAGCCACAAATTGCCCGGCCGCCAGGGCCCAGGCGTAGGAGAGCGAATTACCACCTCCGAGCGCAACCAATATGGCGGGTAAACCGCTGTAAACCGGCGCGGCGACGCTAACACCTGGAAAGGAAAGCCAGCCGTAATTGGTTCTTAGCCTGGAAAATTGCGGTAAAAAGCAACGCGGTTCAGACAGCCCAGCGAAGATGGTGCTGGGGGCAATCAAGGATTCGGCCTCGTTTGATTTCTCCCCATAAAGCAAACGTAAAAGTTGAAATCCGTCCGAAATTATGAACACCGCACTTGGAATGGAAATAAATAGCATCGTCTTGACGAATAACGTGGCGTGACGCGTAAATGCTCTGGGTCACCGGCGCTTCGCGGCAAGAGAGGATAAACTGTATCCACCACTAACGCCGCGACCCGGCCCCCCGTGGTTGAATACAAAACCTGGGCTCTGTTCAGAAGACCGACCGGGGCGTATCCGAGTGTAACAGGCAAGACGGCAGCTTCCAGTATTCCTCGCGCTGCCGTAAAAAGCGCCGAACCCGAAAGCTGCGCGCCAAACTTCAAGGGCGCGCGATAGCTTTTCCACTGGGGCCATTTCCACCAGGCGGCCGGCGGCTTCCATTTTTCAATCAGCAACAAATAGAGCCCCTGAGGAAGTCCATGAAGAAGGTTGTATCCAATAATCACCGCGAACGCGCCAGCGCCCGATAACGCGAGAGCAACGCTACTGATCACTGTAACGATGGTGGACGCACCCTGCACGAGGCGCAGGGTTCGATAGTTCAGATCGCGCCGCAGACGCGTCAACGCAATCTGATTGGCGAAATCGAAGATGAAACCGAAGGAGGCCACGAAAAGAAGGGCGGCCATCGGCCGATAGGGCGACAACGACCAGCAGATTAGCGCGATCGCATTGCACGCAATAAATAAAGCAAGCTGAATGTAAAATCCGGCACTCCAATGCGCTCCCCAGTCGGGTTCTTCTCCTTCGTGGAGTTGTATCGCCTGCGCTATGAAGTAGCTGGAGCTGAAACAATTAATAAGCGCCGTCACGCCGTTCACGGCCGCGACAAGGCCGTACTCCATCGGCGAGAGGAGCCTAACGAGCACGATCATTGTCACGAAGTTCGCAGCCACGAGAAACACCTGGAAAAAGCCGCTCCAAGCAAGGCCGTGAAGGATTACTTTTCGTCGATCGACCACGGGCGGTTCGGGTGGCAGCGATGACCCGCCCGGGGACAGGAACGCCTCATTAGGATCCATAGTAGTGCTGAGGAAGCAGAGGGGACGTCGATCGATGGTCGCGACCGGAATAACACGCATGAGACGTTGCTTCACAATAACAATCCTCCTCAACGAATTCTTCCTCCTGCTTTCTAGGTCCTCCTTCTATTTCTCCGTCTAAGCTCTGCTCTCGTGTCCCGGATCCCCCTTGTGGCGGCCCAACTGCCCGATTTCTCGGTGTTCCGGGTCTTCAACGTCGCCGGAGTCGCCAGTTGCGCGGCCTTCCAACCCGCGGAGATTCCCAATCAATAGTTGACGGTGCTGGCGCTGCGACTGGCAGACCGTCAAGACAGATGGACGGATATTTTCAAAAGTGAAAGCGCTCAAACATGGCGTGAAGCACGTTTTATGGCGAGGGCTGCAACTGATGAGTCTCGGCCGTGAGGTAGCCGAATTGAGAGTATTGCGTGGCCCCGCGAAAGGTGTTTGGATGGAAATTGATCTTCGCAAAGAAGGCTCCTATTGGCTCGGAACTTATGACCAGTGGCTATTGAGCCGGATTCATTTGGAACGACTGGTTAAACCGGGCCACGTCGTTTGGGATTGTGGCGCGTACATTGGATATTACACGGCTATTCTTCGCCGGTTGGTCGGCGATAACGGCCAGGTGATTACGTTTGAAGCGTCCTCAAAGAACTATCAACGGGTAGCACGACTGCCCGAACTCAACGGCTGGAAAAATGTGATCGTGCTTCAAAGGGCCATTGGCCCAGATCATTCAGTCATTGAATTTGTGTCCAACCTCGCCGGAGGCAGCGGACCATACGGGCTGACTAAGACATATTCAGATAAAGACGTGCTCGAAGTCGAAAAAGTGCGGTGCGTGGGATTGGATGAATTGGTTTACGAGCAGCAATGCCCGATTCCGGACTTTATGAAATTCGATCTCGAGACTGCGGAAGAGTTCGCATTGCATAACGGACCGAGGCTTTTTTCGGAGAAGCGCCCCCTGCTGCAACTCGAATTGCACGGTGAAAAGGCCCCTGCCGCGACGGGACAATTTCTTGAGAGGTATGACTATGCCGCGTGGGACGTACTCCAGTTGCCGCTTGGCACACCGCCTTTCTCCCTTTCAGCGTGTCAGTTTTTCAGTTTTTCAGTTGGATCGTTCGACCATGAACGAGCCGAGCACCAGCACGTCCATCAGTTGGAAAAGGAGAAAGTAGAAAGTCCAAAGTAGAAGACTGAGACAAGGCGGCTTTTCACCCTTTTCGCTCTCCCGACCCTTTCTACCTTCCACCTTCAACTTTCTCCCTTTCGCTCGAGCAAGAAATTACCGAGAGCGAGGACGTCCATCGGTTGGAGAAGTAAAAGGTGCAAAGTCCAAAGTAGAAAACTGAGCAAGCGGCTTTCAGCCTTTTTGCTCTCCAGATCCTTTTTACTTTCCACCTTCAACTTTCTCCTTTTCGCTCGAGCAAAAAACTACCGAGAGCGAGCACGTCCATCTGGAAGAAGAAGTAGAAAGTGAAAAGTCCAAATTAGAAGCTGAGCAGGGAGCCGATCGCCCTAAACGCTTGGCGCCCTTTCAATATGGAAACTGCCTAACACTAAGACATCCATTTTGGTGCGGAGAAAGCAGTCGAGGGCTTCTTCCGGGCGGCAGACGACCGGTTCGTTCTCGTTGAAGCTGGTGTTGAGAACCAAAGGCACGCGAGGTCAGGGATCGGAAGTCGGAGATCAGCTGGTGATAAAGGGGGTTTGTCTCCTGGTGCACGGTCTGGAGCCGCCCCGAACCGTCGGCGTGGCAGACCGCCGGGATCTGGCTGCGCTTCTCTTCCCGGATCTGGAACACTTGCATCATGAACGGGACGTCGTCCTCCTGCTCAAACCATTCCCCCACGGCTTCCCGCAGGATGGAGGGCGCAAACGGCCGGAATGATTCGCGCCGCTTGATCTTGGCATTCAGGATATCTTTCATGTCGGCCCGGCGCGGGTCGCCCAGGATCGACCGGTTTCCCAAGGCGCGCGGACCCCACTCGAGGCGGCCCTGAAACCAGCCGACGACGCGCCCCTCGGCGATGGCCGCCGCTGTCCGCGTCGTCAGCTCGGTCGAAACGCTGAAAACTGAAACGCTGAGATGCTGAAACTCCGGATTCCGGCCCTCTCGCAACCCTCGCTCGCGCAACAGCTGCTCGATCTCAGCGTCCGAAAACTCAGGGCCGAGGAAAGCGCTATCGAGACCTCGTCTCGATAGAAGCTGGTAGTTGGAAGTCGGAAGATTGGCCGATTCTTTCAGCTTTTCAGTTGTCAGCTTTTCAGCTTTTCCGTCGGCGAGCTTCGCCGCGACGACCGCCGCCGCACCGATCGCGCCGCCGGCGTCGCCGGCCGCGGCCGGCAGATACATCCGCCGAAACGGCGTGTGCAGATACACTTTGCCGTTGGCCACGGAGTTCATGGCGCACCCGCCGGAGAGGGCCAGATTCTCCGACGGTCGTGCCCGATGAGTTGCGTTCAGCAAGGCAAAGAACGCTTCCTCGTACATGGCCTGGACCGAGCGCGCGATGTCCTTGTGCTTTTGCTCGAGCGGTTCCTCCTTCGCCCGCGGCGGCCCCAAAAGCTCGGCCAGTTTGTCGGTGTACAGGATCCCACCTCAGGGGCGCAATCTTTCCAGCTGTAAGAGACGTTGTCGGTGTGATGCCGGAAATAACGCAGGTTAAGCCGGAACGTGCCGTCGGACTGCACCCGGACAATCTGGCGCATCTGCGGCAGGAACCGCGGCTCGCCGTAGGGCGCCAGGCCCATCACCTTGTATTCGTCTCCATAATGCGGAAAGCCGATGAACTGGGTGAGCGCCGAATAAAAGATGCCAAGCGAATGCGGAAAATAGACGCGCTGATCAATCGTGATCTCGGGCCCGCTACCCCACCCGATCGCGGTGCTGGCGAAATCGCCGAATCCATCGATGGAAACGCAGGCCGCCTCCGTGAACCCCGACACCAGGAAAGCCGAGGCCAGATGGGCATGATGATGCTCCACGTGATGCAGCTCGGCTGACAACGACATCCCATAGGCCTCTTCCAAGGCTTCCTTGGCGCCGCCGGCGCTCCGGATATTGCGAATCTTCTCCAGCATCAGCCGCGGATCAGGCCGATGCCGCAGGACAAAGGCCAGCCGACGCCAGTTGTTCACCCCGGGCTTCCGATTGACCGCGATATGGTCAACGTCGCGCAGGGTGGCTCCCGCCTCCGCGCAGACAGTAATCAATCGCTTGCGTGGGAAGCCCGGCCCAATGTTTGATTCGCCGAAAGCGTTCCTCCTCCACCGCCGCGACCAGCTCGCCATCCTTGAAGAGGCAGGCAGCGGAATCGCCGTGATAAGCGTTTAGCCCTAAAATGAGCATTTTAGGGCGAAAAGCTGAAATGCTGACACGCTGAAAAGCTGAAATTACTCATGTCGCCCGTTCACTCCGTCGCAACTTGCTGATCATCGTTGTAAAGACTGCCAATAGTTCGTGTGATTCTGTTTTCAGATGGATAAGCTTTTCGTCCTTAATGTCACACTCCTCGTGGAGTAATTCGAGCCAGAGCTGGGATTCATCGGCTTCTTGAAGCAATCCATCAAGCTTGGAGCAAAACTCCGCCTCGGAGCGCGCTCGAGAAGCTTCACGGGCGTGCGCGGCCACCGATGTCCCCGCCCGCAAAAGTTGGCGCCCAAGTATTTGTACTTCTCCGCGCTGCGTTGGGAGCCTGACATACAGTCGAATAATCTCGGAGGCATATCGTTTCGTACGGTCACGCAGTTCTTCAGAAAGTCGCATCGCCAAATTTCAGCTTTTCAGCGTTTCAGTCTTTCAGCTTTTGCTTTTTTCATACGTCTGCCCATCGCGTTTGCAGGGGCGGCAGTTCGGAGCGGTGGCGATAGAGCATGCGGGCAAGGCTGCCGGCAATGATCAGACGCGGCACAATCATGTGCGGTTGGGTGAATAGCCGCGGCAGCCAACCGACCGCGCGCCGTTCCGCCCACCCTGGGATCGCTTTTTCAATTCCGGCCAGGAGGGAGACCGCAGCGCCCACACAATGGATCTTCGGTCGGTAAAGCAGGTATTCGCTTAGGTAACGCCCAAGCTTCTCCTGGACGCCGCCGGTGGTGGCGATGACGATCTGGCTGGGCCGGATCGATTCGATCTCGAGCAATAGTTTGTGGTCTTCCCCGCTGCCGGGGATTTGTTCCAGCACCCGGAAACTCGACTTGGGCGCGGTGATGCCGCGGGCTTGAAGCCAGGCAGCGATCTTCTCCTGCGCTTCGGTGGAGCCGACCAGCCATAGCCAGTTCCCCTGCTCGCGCGCCGCTGGATTTGTCAGCAAAGCCTCCATGTACTGAATCCCGGAAACCCGGTGCAGAGCCCGACCGCTGATCCGTTTCCAGAGCGTTGTAAGAAGACCGCTGTCGGCCAGGATGATGTCTGCCTCCTGCAACGCCCGCCGGTAACCTTCGTCATCGCGGAGCTTGAGCAAAGCCGGTGACGCCGGAATGACGAGATAGCCGCCAACCTCCTGGAAACGCGTCACGGCTTCGGGCGCCGAAGCCGTTAAAGAAGGAGACGCCGAGGATGGTCTCGTCGGGAACGACGCCGGGGCGGTGGGTGGCGGGGAAGCGTCGTTCATCCGGGTTCAGCAGGAACCCGTGATCCTAGAACAAACGCCGGGAACTGGGAAGGGATATGGAAGCTGAGGAAGCTTGGAGCATTCGGGCCTGGCAGGGCCAAACTGCTGAAAACTAGAAGCTGGAAAACTGACATGCGCGGAGGAGCAGCAGAATGAAGGATAGCTTGGAGCTCGGCTGCTTGGCAGCTAGGAAGCTTGGAAGCTTGGAGCTGCGGGCCTGAAGCGAAATGCTGAAAACTGACAAGCTGAAATGCTGACATGGGCTGCGGAGCAGCCGGACTCTGTCGCTCAACCTTTTGCTGCCTTCTCTGCGGCGGACCATTGTTCTTCCAACCCCAACTCAGCCGCAGCTTGACCCGTCAAAGCGCGATCAGGGTTGGACAGACGCAGCATCGCGGCAATATCCCGAAGATGCTTTGGGTCGGCGCTTTCACGGTAGAATTCCAGCTTCCAAAGGATCACATACTCGGGCGGCGCCAGCATCACCTTCTCATCGCGCAATGAAACTGGCCGGCGGTGTTCCATCGCCCATGAAAAATAGGGATGACCCGTCGACGGATAGAAATCCGCCTTTAAACCGGAACCGCTGTGAATGATGTTGAAATGGCCTCTGCTCTCCCGCCCAATCTCCACCGCGAGCACGTCGGCCGAGGGCAGATAATACTCTTCCTCGGAGTAGGCGGAGCGGAGCTGTGCAAGATCGTTTTGGCGGAGCGACACCGCGATATCGATATCCAGGGTCGCACGTGGCTCCCCATAGACCACCGCGGCCACCGCACCGGAGACCATGTATGGAACCGCGGTGCGATTGAGCGGCCGGATGAAAAGCTCGATCAGGTCGGGTTCGCGCATGAAGCGAAAATGCGGGAAACCTCCTGAGAAACCTGGTCCCCGGTCCAATCCGGGTGCCTCTGGCGAACACCCGCGGTTTTCAACTCGCGCAGCATCCGCATTAACTGACTGAAAAGGGCGTACTTCTCCTGCGCGGACAAGGAACGCCATATCTCCTCCTGCTGGGCAGTCACAGGGAACGGTCGTCTACCGACCCGGGATGGCAAGGCTGCGAAGCAGCCGAAGCTTGGAAGATGGCCGCGGAGCGGCCGGTTATCGGTGATGGGTTGTTGGTTATCGGGAAGCAGGAAGAGGGGGGAATGAGGGTGGAGGATTGAAGATAGCTGGGAGCTAGGGCCTGAAGGGCCAAATGCTGAAACACTGACACGCTGAAAAGCTGACATTGGCTGCGAAGCAGCCGGAAGCTGGAAGCTGGAAGATGGAAGTTGGAAGCTGGAAGCTGGGAGCTGGAATGCTGACAGCTGCGGAGCAGGGACGCTGGGAGCTGGGAGCTGGGAGCTGGGAGCTAGGGAAGAAAAGCTACTTGTCGAGATCGAGTCGCTCGGCGACCCGCAATGCTCCATCGAGAACCTTACCTGTGGGAAGATTGTCTTCCGTCGGGGGACTGGGAACCCATTCGCCACGCTCAACGAGGGCGGCCGCATGGGCCATCAACTGTTCGATACTCAAAAGCGGATAATGTCTCACCATCCAGGCGGTGAGGCGGAGACGCTCATCTGCTGGAAGCGTATCTACCGCCCGCTGTATCTCGCTCAAGCTCATTAGCTCAAGCTTACTGCGCGAAAACTCCAACGGCAAGACGGCGGAGGCTGGAGGCCGCTCGGAGCTAGGGGAAAAAAATAAGAATCAGGAAAGCAGGAACACAGGAAGAGATAGAGGATGGAGAGGAGAGGATAGAGAATTGCGGTTCCCGATAACCAATAACCAATAACCAATAACCGCGCCGTCCCGGCGCTCCCCTTCTTAATTCTTAATTCTTCCTTTAATCCACCGGCGCTTCCCGCCCGTAGCGCAGGATCAGCCAGGGGAGGATGCGCGCGCTCCAGAAGCGGGGAACGAAAGTGCGCGGCTGCGCGAAGTATTCGGAAAAGCCAGCCGAGATACAAACGGTCAGCCCACATGGGGATCGCCACCTGGTCGCCCGTGACAAAACCCGGGGCCGCCCCGATGCAATGAATGGCGGGGCGATAGTCGAGCGCCTCCTTGAGATAAAGCCCCAGCTTGTCCTGCATGCCGCCGCCGATCGCCACGATGATGTGTTGCGGCTTGCGCTGCTGAACCATTCTGAGCAGCGCTAAGTCCGGCAAGCGTGGGGCCTGGAGCATGGGGTTCGGAGTTGGGACCAGAAGCTCAGAACGCTGGGGGCTTGTGACCTTCGTGTCCAGCTCCATGTTCGCTGCCCTGCGCCCCTTGCCCTCAGAATCTCGCGATCTCCGTGCTTCACTACCGCCTGCTCCGGCGGTAGATTCGCGGCGCCACGTAGCAATCGTCTCCGGCGCGAGCGGATAACCGTTCTCTTCGGCCCAGCGCAACGTCGTCTTTTGCGCCTGCTCACCCGGCAGGATCCAGAAGAAGGCCGCGGGCTCTTTTGCTTCCGGCAATTCGAGCAACGCTTTGAACAGGCGCAGACCGGAAATGCGGGTGAGTTGTTCGCCTTTCAAGAGGCGCCAGAAAACGACCAGCCAGCCGGAATCGGCAATGGCGAGATCAGCGTGCGCAATGGCGTGGCGATAGTCAGGGTCGCGCCGGAGCGCGATCATGGACGGCCCGGCCGGCGCCACGATGAGTCCGCCGTGCGCCGAAGCCCACCGCGCCGCTTCCTCCGCCGTCCCCTGGAAGAAATCGACGCCGAGGACGCGAGTCGTCGGGAAAATGCTGAAAAGCTGGACATGTGCTGGGAGTGGAAGATAGGGTCACGGAGCAGGTGGCAAAAGCTGAAAACTAGAGTCAGAAAGCCCGGAGGAATGGGCATGGAGTGACAGCCGGAAAGCGGATGAGTCGGCTGGTGGCATTTAGCAGGCCGGAGACCAGTTTGCGATCAAGACCTGACAGTTGTGGCGAAGGCTGCTGGCTCTTTCTCCGCACGCTTTTCGGAAAATTGTCGGACAATCTGAGGCTCGTAGAGAATATCGGTTCGCACGCAGATTGCGGGCGGCAACGTTAGCAACACTAACAGTATCGCCGAAGGTGCAGGAGTCGTTCGAAGGCCAGTCTCGACGGTGTTCGTCATAATCGATGACCGACGCCGCTCGATCTTCGAGGTGGCGAAAATGCTGCATCAGTTCTCGCTGAGAACGCGAAGCTTCCTCAGACCGTGATCGATCGCGTTGATCGAGACTTCAGCGGGAAAGCCGCATGCTCCACGCGTTCATGAAAACCCTGGAAAGCACATAGCCGTGCTCCCTGCTCCCTGCTCCCTGCTCCCTGCTCCCTGCTCCCTGCTCCCTGCTCCCGTGCTCCGTGCTCCGTGCTCCGTGCTCCGTGCTCCGTGCTCCGTGCTCCGTGCTCCGTGCTCCGTGCTCCGTGCGTACCGGCGGCGCGCTAGCGCCGGCCGAACGATCGCGGGCCGCGGGTGGAGGCGAAACCGCGCGGACGCTGGCCGCTCCGGCGCGCCGCGGCTTCGCCGCTGCCGCGGGAGCTGTTGCCGGGCGATTTTGGCTCGATCCGCGGACGCGCTTCGCGCCGGGGTCCGCGATCTTCCCGCGGCGGCGCCGCCGCGTTGTAATCGAATCCTTCCGCCCGTTTCCGGACAATCCCGCGCCCGATAAACCGCTCGAGCGAGCGCAACGGTCCCTGGTCTTCCGGGGTGATGAAGCGAAATCGCATCGCCAATCGCCTGGGCCCGGCCGGTCCGGCCAATCCGGTGCACGTAATCCTCGGAGTGCATCGGGAAATCGTAGTTCACCACGTGCGAAATGCCGTCCACATCGATCCCGCGCGCGGCGATGTCGGTCGCGACCAGCACCCGGACCACGCCTGACTTGAAATCTTTCAGCGCACGCAGCCGCTGGTTTTGCGATCGGTTGGAATGGATGGTGCCGGTCTTGATCCCGCTGGTCTCGAGCCGGCGCGCAATCCGGTCAGCCCCATGCTTGGTCCGGGTGAAGACCAGCACGGTGTCGAAGCTCGGGTCTTCCAGCAGATGCAGCAGCAACGCCGGCTTCAGGTGCTGGCGCACTTCGTAAACGAACTGGGTCACGGTCTCGGCCGGGTTGGCCCGCCGCCCGATCTCCACCGTCTTCGGTGAATTTTGGAACTCGTGGGTCAGACCCTCGATCTCGCGCGAAAGCGTGGCGGAAAACATCAGGGTCTGGCGTTTGGCCGGGAGCGCTTTCACGATCCGCCGGATCGGCGGCAGGAAACCCATGTCGAGCATCCGGTCAGCCTCATCCAGGACGAAGAACTCGACCCCGGAGAGGTTGGCGGCTCCCTGCTGCATCAGATCGATCAGACGGCCGGGCGTGGCCACGACCAGGTCGACCCCGGCGCGCAAAGCGGCCATTTGCGGGCGTTCGCTGACCCCGCCGAAGATGGTGGCCATGCGGAGCGGCAGATGTTTGGCGTAAGCCCGGACGTTCTCCTCGATCTGCGCGACCAGCTCGCGCGTGGGCGCGACGACCAGGGCGCGCGGACCGCGCCGCTGACCGTTGGCGGGGGCGGCGGCGAGTTTGGACAAAATGGGCCAGACAAAGGCGGCGGTCTTGCCGGTGCCGGTCTGGGCGATGCCGATGACGTCGTGCCCGGCGAGGATGGGCGGCACAGCGGCCAATTGGATCGGGGTCGGCTCTGTGTAACCGGCCTCGGCGACGGCTTGCAGGATCTCTGGGGAAAGGTGGAGGGAACGGAACGGCATAAGTGATTACTGTCGCTCAATTTAGGGGGTTTTGCCAGCGGCGGAATCGCTGCTGGCGAAATGACGAAGGACGGATGACGAAGGACGAACTTGGGCTGCGGAGCAGCCGGGAGCCAGGGAAGAAAAGTGAGAATTAGGAAGTAAGAAGGATGAAAGGGAGCGGGCGCGGCGGAAGCAGGTCCCTCCGTTCCGCCCTCCGCCCCCTGATAACCGATAACCGATAACCGATAACCGATAACCGATCGAACCGACCGTAACCGATAACCGATAACCGATCCCCGATAACCGATACCCGCCGTCGCCGACCTCCGACCTCCGACCCTCCGACTTCCGACCTCCGACTTCCGACCTCCGACCTCCGACTTCCGGCTTCCGGCTTCTCAGAGCCTTTCCCACTCTTCTGGACTGATTCGCGCTTGATTCAAAATGCGTTTTACGAGTGTCCAATCCAGATCGCTGCCATGTGGGTTAGGCACAATGAGGCGCCGACCCTCTTTACGCATAAAAGGATGCGATCCTCCCCCCTCGGGTCCCTTCCAGCCACAACTGCGCAAGCGCCGGATGAACTCGCGCCGCTTGATCGGCTTAGGCATCCACCAGCTCGCGCGGGTTTAGATCGATCCCATCGATTGCAGGAAGTGGATCACCATGGCGGAGTCCGCCCATGATCCAGCTTTCAACTGCGCCTCGGAGTTCTTCGCGACACCTCTCAAGAGTCTCAGCTTCAGCCCAGGCGCCCTCGCACTCCGCGATCGAGCCGAAAAAACGGCTGTTCTCAGTTATCTCGTAATGGGCGTGACGCAAAGCAGCCGCAATATACTCAGTGAGCATGAATTGAATCCTAGCCTTTTGTCTTCCCGGTGCGAGCCGAAAAAAAGAGGGGACGGAAGGACGAGCTTCTGCTCGTCCGCGGACCTGCGGAAGCAGGTCCCTCCGTTCCGCCCCCTGATAACCGATAACCGATAACCGATAACCGATAACCGCGCCGTCCCGGCGCCTCCGACTTCCGACCCCCGCCTCGCTATGCCGGAACGGGCTCGAACGGCCGGATCCTCGCGGTTAGGCGGCGCTCCTGCCGTTTCGCTTCACGAAAATCGCACTCGGTCTGTATGTTGAGCCAGAAGCGCGGGCTTTGTGAGAAATATGCGCCGAGGCGGATCGACATTTCTGGCGATATCCCTCGTCGGCCCAGAACGATCTCATTAACGGCGCGAGGAGAAACGCCCAGGGCACGCCCCAAGGCGTTCTGCGAGATTCCCAGAGGCTCCAGGTACTCCTTGAGCAAAATTTCTCCAGGTGTAACCGCTTTCATGCCATATCCTATAGCGTTATAGGTGCCATCTCAATGATAATCTGTGATCTCCAGGTTTGCCGGGCCCGCTTCCGTCCAGCGGAAGCAGATTCGCCATTGATCGTTGATTCGAATCGCATACTGGCCGGCGCGGTTTCCTTTCAACATTTCCAATCTGTTCCCGGGTGGAACGCGCAGATCCGAAAGCGCTTCCGCGGAATGCATTTGTACCAGCTTGCGAAGGGCGATGCGCGCGAAAGCGCCGAAACGTCGCGATACCCCTGTTTCCCAAAGGCGCTCCGTTTCGCGGTCCTTAAACGATTGGATCATGGATCCCGATCACCGCCTTCTTAATTCTTCCTTCTTAATTCTTACTTCTCTTCAAACTCCATCTTCCCGTTCTTTACCCCGGCGCGGATGCTTTGGCCTTCCTTGAAACGGCCGGCCAGGATCTCGAGCGAGAGCGGGTCGAGGATGTCGCGCTGGATGGCCCGCTTTAACGGGCGCGCCCCGTAAACCGGATCATACCCTTCGCGCGCAAGAAGCGCTTTGGCTTCATCACTCAGCTCCAGGGTGATCTTCTTTTGCTCGAGCCGCCGGGTCAGCCGCCGCAACTGGATCTCGACGATCTCCTTCAGATCGTCCTCGCTCAGCCGGTCGAAGATCACGATCTCGTCCACCCGATTCAAAAACTCGGGCCGAAAATGGCCGCGTAACGCTTCCATGACCGCGCGGTTCCGGTTCTCAACCGAGGCGCCCTCTTCCATGATGTGCTGCGACCCGATGTTCGAGGTCATGATGATGACCGTGTTCTTGAAATCGACCGTGCGCCCCTGCCCGTCGGTGATCCGGCCGTCGTCCAGCACCTGGAGCAGGACGTTGAAGACATCGTGGTGCGCCTTCTCGATCTCGTCGAAGAGGATGACCGAATACGGTTTGCGCCGGACGGCTTCGCTCAGCTGGCCCGCCTTCCTCGTAGCCGACATAGCCGGGCGGCGCACCGATCAGGCGCGCCACGGTGTGTTTCTCCATGTATTCGCTCATGTCGATCCGGATCATGCTGTTCTCGTCATCGAAGAGGAACTCGGCGAGAGCGCGGCTCAGCTCGGTTTTGCCGACACCGGTCGGCCCCAGGAAAATAAAGGAACCGATCGGACGATTCTCGTCCTGCAACCCGGCCCGGGCGCGTCGGACGGCGTTTGAGACCGCCTTGATCGCCTCTTTCTGGCCAATGACGCGCTGGGCGAGGCGATCCTCCATCTGGACCAGCTTTTCGCGTTCGCCTTCCTGCAAACGCGAGACGGGGATATGCGTCCAGCTGGCCACCACCTGGGCGATGTCTTCCTCCGTCACTTCCTCGCGCAGGAGCCGACCGCCCTGACCGTCCCCCTTCTCCTTGCCTTCGGCGGCGGCGAGCTGTTTCTCCAGCTCAGGCATGCGGCCATACTGAATCTCGCTGGCCCGGCCCAGTTCGCCGCGCCGCTGCGCCTGTTCGAGCTCGGTCCGGAGCTGCTCGAGCTGTTCCTTGATCTTCGCCTGTCCGCCGATCTCGGCTTTCTCCTTCTGCCATTCGGCCTTGAGCGCGCCTCGCTTTCTCCTTCAAGGCGGCCAGGTCCTTCTCGATCTTTTGCAGGCGCTCCTTGCTCGCCGGATCCTTTTCCTTCTTCAGCGCCTGCCGTTCCATTTCGAGCTGCATCACCTCGCGCTCGATCACGTCAATCTCCGTCGGCATCGAATCGAGCTCGATCTTGAGGCGCGACGCCGCCTCGTCCACCAGGTCAACCGCCTTGTCCGGCAGAAACCGGTCACTGATGTAACGGTGCGAAAGCGTGGCCGCCGCGACCAGCGCCGCGTCCTGGATGCGGACACCATGGTGCACCTCGTAGCGCTCCTTCAGGCCGCGCAGGATGGCGATGGTGTCTTCCACGGTCGGCTCGTCCACCATGACCGGCTGGAACCGCCGCTCGAGGGCGGCGTCCTTCTCGATGTATTTGCGATACTCGTTCAGGGTGGTGGCGCCGACGGTGCGCAACTCGCCGCGCGCGAGCTGCGGCTTGAGCATGTTGGAAGCGTCCACCGCCCCTTCGCTCGCGCCCGCGCCGACGATCGTGTGCAGCTCGTCGATGAAAAGAATGATCTCGCCCTCGGAATCGGTCACTTCCTTGAGGAACGCCTTGAGCCGGTCCTCGAACTCGCCGCGGAACTTGGCGCCGGCGATCATGGAACCGATGTCCATCGCGATCAGCTTCTTGTTCTTGAGCGACTCCGGGACGTCGCCCGAGACGATCCGCCGGGCCAGACCTTCCACGATGGCGGTTTTGCCGACGCCCGGTTCGCCGATCAGGACCGGGTTGTTCTTGGTCCGGCGCGAAAGCACCTGCATGATCCGCCGGATCTCGTTGTCGCGGCCGATGACCGGATCGATCCGGCCGCGGCGCGCCTGCTGGGTGAGGTCGCGCCCATATTTCTCGAGGGTCTGATATTTCCCCTCCGGGTTTTGATCGGTCACGCGCTGCGAACCGCGGACCTGCTGCAGCGCCTGCATCATTTTGTCGCGGGTCGCGCCGAGCTCCTGCAGGATGCGCGAGGCGGGCGAACTGCCGTCACTGAGCGCGAGCAGGTAATGCTCCGCGCTGGTGAACTCGTCCTTCAGCTTCGTCATTTCGCGCTCGGCCGCGTCGAGCGAGGCGCGCAGGTCGCTCCCGAGGCGCTGGTCGGCGCCGGCGCCGGTCACTTTCGGACGCCGGGCCAGGGCGGCCTCGAGGCGGGAGCGCAACCCGGGCAGGTCGACCCCCATCTTCTCGAGGAGCGGCCGGGTGATCCCCTCCGGCTGGGCCAGGAGCGCGGAGAGAAAATGTTCGTTGGTGATTTCCTGCTGCTGGGCCTGCGCGGCCAGGTCCTGGGCGGCCTGCAGCCCTTCCTGCATTTTCTGCGTGAACTTGTCGATCCGCATAACCGTATTCTACGAGACAAACGCGGGCGCGCACGCGTTCAGCTGTGCGGTGATCGGTAGTCGGTGAGTCAGTAGTCGGCGGTCGGCGGTCGGTTTGTGATCGGTGATCGGTGATCGGTTCGGTTTGGAGTTCGGTTCGGTTCGGTTCGGTATCGGTTCGGTCCGGTCCGGTCCGGTCCGGTCATAAACTTAACACTTAAGGCTTAAAGCTCCCGACGGAGGGACGAGCTTCTGCTCGTCCGCGGACCTGCGGAAGCAGGTCCCTCCGTTCCGACCTCCGGCTTCCGACCTCCGACACCGATAACCGATAACCGATAACCGATAACTGATCACCGCGCCGTCCCGGCGCCCCCGACTTCCAACTTCTTCCTTCATAATTCTTACTTCCCGCGTATCTGTCTCTCCCATGCAGCCGCTCCCCGACGAACTCCCTTTCCGCCAGCGGGCGAAGGAATTGCTGCGGGGCGGACCGTTCCGGCGCTACATCCTCGGATCGGCTGTCTCCGACACCGGCACCTGGATGCAGGTCATGGCCCAGGGCTGGGTCCTGAGCACGCTGACCAACAGCGCTCTCATGCTCGGCATGGTCAATTTCGCCGCCGGCATTCCCACGCTCGCCCTGACCATGTTCGGCGGCTCGGTGGCCGACCGCTACGACAAGCGGATGATCCTGATCCTGACCCTGGTGCTCCAGATGGCCCTCGCCATCGCGCTCGGGCTGGTGATTCTCTTCGGGACCGTCCAGATCTGGCACATCGTCCTTTGCGCCGCGCTCCTCGGCGTGGCCATTGCCTTTGAAATGCCGGCCCTGACCGCGCTCGTGCCGGAACTGGTGAAGAAGGAGCAGATCGCCGCGGCCATCGCGATGGACCGCTCGGTCTTTCACGCGTCGCGCCTGATCGGTCCCTCCACCGCCGGCATTCTCGTCTCCGTTTTCGGGGCGGCCTCCGCCTTTTTCGCCAACGCCACCTCCTTCCTGGCCCTGATCGTGGCCATGCTCACCCTGCCGCCCCGCACCCCGGGCACGGCGCAGGAGGAGGAACAGCGCAAAAGCGGTTTCATGGAGGGGATCCGTTATGTCCGCTCGGAAAAGACGATTCTCTCGCTCATCATCCTGATCGCGCTCACCACCACCTTTGTTTACCCGGTGGTGGGATTGATGCTCCCGCTTTACGTGAAGAACCTGCTCCAGCTCGGACCGGACAAGCTCGGTTACCTCATGGCGGTCTCCGGCATCGGCTCGCTCTCCGGCTCGCTCGGCCTGCTCACCGTCGCCCCCGGCCGCCGCATCAACGTCATCACCATCGGCGCCGCGGTCGTGGCCGCCTGCGTCTTCGTGATGTCGCGGTCCACCAGTTTCCTCGTCACCGCCGGCGCCATGGGCATCCTCGCCATCGGTCTTTCCATGCTCTTCGGCCTTTCCAACACCATCGTGCAGGAACGAACGCCGCCCGCCCTGCGCGGACGCGTCTCCGCCGTTTACGGCCTGAGCTTCTTCGGCCTCATGCCGATCGCCGGCCTGGTCGTGACCGGTCTCTCCGACCTGATCGGCATGCGCACCGCCCTGATGCTGGCCGCCATCGTTTATGGGGTGACCGCGGTCTGGAACCTGCGTCGTTGCGAGCATACCCCGGCCGTGGCCACGACCACACCGGCCCCGGCGGAACCGGAACCGGCACCGCTCGTTTGAAATCCCTCCCTCCCGTGATCGCCTTCTCCACCTGCTGGAACTCGAGCCGGCACACCGCCGGTGAGGAAATGCTGCGCGAAATCAAGGAACTCGGCTTCGACCTCGTCGAGCTCGGGCACGGCATCCGCATCTCGCTCCTGCCCGGCATCCAGGAATATGCCGAAACCGGCGCGGTCCGGTTCAGCAGCCTGCACAACTTCTGTCCCCTCCCCGTGGAGGTGATGACCGCCTCGCCCGATTGCTACCAGTTTTCCGCCTTCGACGCGGGCGAACGGGAACGGGCCGTCCGGCAAACCTTCCAGACAATCGACTTTGCGGAGCGGCTCGGCGCCCCTTTTGTTGTCCTGCATTGCGGCGAGGTGCGGATGAACCCGATCACGGACGAGCTCGTGGCCCTGGCGAAGGAAGGCCGGCTTTTTTCGCGCGAATATGTGAAGGCCAAGGTCCGGGCCGTGCAACGCCGCGAGAAACGCGCCCCGCGCTATCTCGTCCGGGTGCGCGACTGCCTGCGCCGCATTGTTGATTATGCCGCGACGAAAAACGTGAAGCTCGGGATCGAGGGCCGGCGCGGTTACGAGGAAATCCCGAGCGAACGCGAGATTCCGCAGTTCCTGGAGGAGTTCAACGCACCCCATGTCGGCTACTGGCACGACATCGGCCATTTGCAGGTGAAGGAGAACCTCGGGTTCCTCAACCACGCGGAATGGCTGGAGACGATCGGGCCGCGCACCTTTGGCTGTCACATGCAGGACGTCATCTGGCCCGCGCAGGACCACCAGCCGCCGTTTCGCGGGCCACGTCGATTTTGACCGCCTCCTCCCGCTGCTGCCGCCCGAGTGCCTTTACGTCTGGGAATTGAGCCCGCGCCGCAGCGTTGAGGAAGTGCTGCGCTCGGTCGCGATCTGGCAGGAACGTTTCGCCGCGTGAAAAAAATTCTCCTGACGCTGCTGCAGTTGAGCGTGACGGCGGCGATCCTTTACTGGGTCTTCCACGACCCGGTGGCCCGCGCCAAGATGGCCACGGCGCTGCGCCAGGCCGACTACAGCTGGATCGTCTTCGGCATCCTGGCCTATTTCGTGGTCGAAGCCTGCACCGCCTTTCGCTGGCACGTCCTGCTCAAGGTCCAGGGGATCAACCTTTCCGCACCCGCGCCTGACCGGCCTGTTCCTGATCGGGATGTTCTACAACCAGTTTCTCCCGGGCGGCACCGGCGGCGACATCATGAAATCGTACCTGCTCCTGAAGGAAACGCCCGGCCGGGCCACGGGCGCGCTCCTGGCCGTGGTCTTTGATCGCCTCGTCGGCCTGATCGCGCTGGTCGCCATTACCGGGACCCTGATCGGGTTGCGCTACGATTTCCTGGCGCAGACGCCGGAGACGCGGCAGCTCCTCTGGATTCTTCTCGTGATCCTGGGGAGCGCGGTTTTCGGTTTGCTGACCAGTTTTGTCATCAGCGGGTTCAACCTGGCGCACCTCCTCCCGCAAAAATTTCCCGGGCGCGAAAAGCTGATCGAGATCTCCGCGGCCTACCATCTGTACGCGCGGCACTGGCGGACCACCGCGGTGGCGTTCGGGGCCTCGATCGTGGCCCATCTCGGGACCTTCGCGACGTTCCTCTTCGTGGCCTTCGCCTTTGGCGCGCGCATCCCGCTCCTCGACTTCTTTGCCGTCATGCCGGTGGAACGCACCATTTCCTCGCTCCCGATCAGTTTCGCCGGCGTCGGGGTCCGCGAAAAGGTGCTCCAGGTGATGCTGCACAACCTTTGCGGGGTGCCGGAAGCCGTGGCCGCCCTGATCGGCTCGATGAGTTTCCTGATCATTCTTTTCTGCTGCCTTCCGGGCGGGATCGTTTACTTCTTTTATAAACCGAGCGGGCCGGCCGGCATGCTCCCGCTCAGCGAAATGAAGAAGGAAGTCGCCGCGGTGGAGCATGAGATCGAGGTCAACGACACGCAAAACTAAACCGGGGAAACCGGAGCGCCCCCTGCGGCTGCAGCGGCCGTTTGTCGCCGTGACCTTTGCCATGACCCTTGACGGCAAGATCACCACCCGTGCTTTTTCGCCGGTCGATTTCACCTCGCGCGAGGACAAGCGCCATCTGCTGCGCCAGCGCGCCCGCGGCGATGCCGTCCTCGTCGGGCACACCACCGTCCGCCGGGATAATGTCCGGCTGGGCGTGCCCGACGCCGCCATGCGCAAGGAGCGCAGCAAACGCGGGCAGACCGAGTATCCGCTGCGGGTGATCGTTTCCAACGAAGGCCGGATCGACCCGGCCCTGAACGTTTTCCAGACCGATATCTCGCCGATCCTGATTTTTTCCACGACGCGCATGCCGCGGAAGACGCAGAAGGCGCTGCGGGAGAAGGCCACCCTGCACCTGAGCTCGGAGCGGACGGTCGACCTCGCCTGGATGCTGCATCAGCTCCGGTGCGATTACCGGGTGCGCCATGTGGCCTGTGAAGGGGGCGCCTCGCTTTTCCGCGCCCTCCTCGAGCACGACCTGGTGGACCAGTTGAACCTGACCATCGCGCCGTTTCTTTTTGGTGGCGCCGACGCCCCCACCCTGACCGGCCTCGACAAGACGCTTCCTGCCCCGGAGCGTGGAACTGACCCTCAAGGAGATGCGGGTGGTGGAGGAGGAATGTTTTCTGACCTACCGCGTGAAACGGCGTAAGTTGGGGAAAGGCAGAAGACTAATTAGGAAACCAGGAACACAGGAAAAGAAATAGGAGTTAAAGCCCGCCACTGGTCACCGATTCACCGATCACTGATCACCGTCTCATTCTTACCTTCTCCCTTTCCCAGACATGCGCAAGACCAACTCCATCATCATCCACGCGCCGCGGCCGTTGATCTTCGAGACCGCCGCCAACCTCGAGCTTTGGCCGAAGATCCTGCCGCATTACCGTTACATCACCTACCTCGAGCGCGGGCCCGACCGGAACCATGTGATCATGGCAGCCACGCGGTCCGGCATTCCCATCTCCTGGGAATCGGAGCAGGTGATCGACCGCGAGAAGTTCGAGATCCGGTTTCATCACCTCAAGGCTTTCACCAAGGGGATGGATGTCGTCTGGACCCTGACCGAGACGCCGGCCGGCGTGCTCGTCGAGATCAGGCACGACCTGAAATTTCGGGTCCCGTTCCTGGCGCCAATCGCCGAGCCGATCATCGGCGATTTTTTCATCCATGCCGTGGCCAATCGCACACTTGCGCTGCATGAAAGCGTATCTCGAGAACATGCCGGGCGCGTAACATCGGTGTGAAACACCCGCGCAGAGCCGTCATCACCGGGCTTGGACCGATCACCTGCATCGGCACCGGCCGCGAAGCGTTCTGGAAGGGATTGCGGGCGGAACGGAGCGGGATTCGGCGGGTGGCCTCCTTCGACACCACCGGGTTCAACGCCCACTGCGGGGGCGAGATCACCGATTGGAACCCCGAGGAACATTTCCCGCCGCATCGCCTGAAACGGCTCGACCGTTACGCCCAGTTCGCCGTCGGCTCGGCCCGGCTGGCGCTGGCCGATGCCGGGCTTTCCTACTCGCGCGAGGACCCGCAGGCGCGCGTCGGGGTCAGCTTCGGCACCGCCCTTGGGGGCGTCGCCGGCGCCGAGCAACAGCACACTCATTTCCTGAAGAAAGGGACGCGCGGGGTCAACCAGACCCTCGCCGTCCAGGTCTTTGGCGGGTCGGCCCACTCCAACATCGCGCTCGAATTCGGCCTGCGCGGCGCCGGCACGACCAACTCGAACAGTTGCGCCAGCGGCACCGTCGCCGTGGGCGAGGCGCTCCGCTATATCCGCGACGATTTTGCCGACGTCATGATCGCCGGCGGGGCGGAAGCGCCGCTCAGTCCGCTGACCTTTGGCGCTTTCGCCATTATCAAGACCATGAGCCAATGGGACGGCGACGCCGCCGTGGCCTGTCGCCCATTTGATGCGCAGCGCGACGGCTTTGTCATGGGGGAAGGCGCCGCCGCCCTCGTGGTGGAGGAACTCGAGCACGCGCGCGCGCGCGGCGCGCATATCTACGGCGAGATTCTCGGGTTCAGCCTGACCAATGACGCCTGGCACATGACGACGCCGTTGCCCGCGGCGGAATCTTCCGTGGCGGCGATGCGCCATGCTTTGCGCGACGCGGGACGCGCTCCCGACGAGGTTGATTACGTGAACGCGCATGCCAGTTCGACCCAACTGGGCGACGCCGCCGAGGTGGTGGCGCTGCGGGAAGTCTTTGGCGGGCATTTGCCCCGCGTCCCGGTGAGCGGGACGAAGCCGTATACCGGTCACCCGCTCGGTGCGACCGGGGCGATGGAAGCGGTCATTTGCGCGCTGGCCCTCGAGCACCAATGGATCCCGCCCACCCTGAACCGTGATCATCCCGACCCGGCCTGCGACATCGACACGGTGCCGCACCACGGCCGTGAGGCCAGGCTGCAGACAATTCTCAGCAACGCCTTTGGCTTCGGCGGGATCAACGCCTGCATCGTCCTCGGCGCCGCGCCGTAGCCTACTCCCTTCTCGTCCTGCTCCTGATCCTGATCTTGATCCTGCTCCTCTTTTTTAGACAGGATTAACAGGATTTTACAGGATTGGGGGATAGGTAGTCTTAAGCTTTAGGTTTTAAGCTTTAAGGGCAAGGTGGGCGGCACGGACCGCTCATCTGCCGAACAACGTTGCAGCGTGCCCCTGCTTAAAACTTAAGACTTAGGAGAGCTTTACAGCGGAGGGACGAGCTTCTGCTCGTCCGCGGACCTGCGGAAGCAGGTCCCTCCGTTACCGATCACCGACCCTCCGACTTCGCCCCCAATAACAAATAACGGTTAACCAATAACCAACTCCCGACCCCCGACCTCCGCTCACCCGCCCTCTTCCAGCATGTCCGGCCGGTTCCGGCGGGTGCGTGCCAGGCCCTGTTCCTCGCGCCACCGGGCGATGCGGACATGATCGCCGGAGAGGAGAACATCGGGGATCTTCCAGCCGCGAAACTCGGCCGGGCGGGTATACTGCGGCCCTTCCAGGACGCCTTTGCAGAAGGAGTCGTCCCGGGCCGACTGTTCGTCGCCGAGGACGCCGGGAAGAAGCCGCACCACCGCGTCCACCAGGACCGCCGCCGCGAGGGCGCCGTTGGTCAGGACATAATCGCCAATGGAAATCTCCTCATCGACGAGGTGTTCCACCACCCGGTGATCCACGCCTTCGTAATGCCCGCAGACGATGACGAGGTGCGGCAGGGCCGCCAGTTGGCCGGCGCGGACCTGATTAAAGCGCCCGCCCTGCGGGGTCATGAGGATGACCCGGCTTTCCGGTGTCCGCAGTTCCTCGACCGCGGCAAAGATCGGTTCGGGCTTCAGAACCATGCCCTGGCCGCCGCCGAAAGGGGCGTCATCCACCACGCGGTGTTTGTCGGTGGCCCAGCGACGGAGATCGTGCACGTGCAGGTCGAGCAGCCCTTTGTCGCGGGCGCGCTTGAGCATGCTCTCGCCGAGGGGACCCGCGCAGATGGCGGGGAAGATCGTGATGATGTCGACGCGCATGGTGGTCGCTCGCGCAGGGTTATCCGCGGGCGGTTTCGCGAGGGTCAACCGCCTCCCACGGTCATTCGATGATCTCGATCGTGGCTTTTTGTCCGTGGCGCGCCGCTGAGCTGGCCAGGAGCGAACGGATGGCCTGGATGGTCTGGCCGTTGCGGCCGATGATCCGGCCCACATCGCTCTGGCGCATGGCCACCCGGAAGACAACGACACGATCAGAAGGAGTCTCGGTGATGATTGCTTCCTCGGGGAATTCCACCAGCTGGCGAATGATGAATTCGAGGAACTGTTTCATGGGACGACGGTAGCCGGTTTTTCAGCCGCTGGCCAGCGGCTGAAGCTTTAGGCTTTAAGTTTTAAGCTTTAAGTGGGCCGATCCGCTGAGGACAGCGGACGCTACAGGTTTCGAGCTAAAACTTAAGACTTAAGACTTAAAACTCCGGAGGGACGAGCTTCCGCTCGTCCAGGACCTGCGGAAGCAGGTCCCTCCGCCGACCTCCGACCTCCGACTCCGACACCGATAACCGATACCGATACCGATAACCGCGCCGTCCCGGCGCTAAGAAACGGCCGCGGGCGTCGGTTCCGCCGAGGCTTCGGCGCCCTTTTTGCGGTTCTTCTTGATCAGGCTGCGGACGGTGTCCGAAGGCTGGGCGCCTTTGCTGATCCAATGCTCGGCCCGGTCGAGGTCGAGCTTGCTGTTGTCGCCCGGCTTTTTCGGATCGTAGGTCCCGATGATCTCGATGAATTTGCCGTCGCGCGGGCTGCGGCTGTCCGCCACCACCACCTTGTAATAGGGGCGGTTTTTCGCGCCTTCTCTGCGTAGTCTGATTGAAACTGCCATACTTAGTTTTTCATTCGCGCCATTTGCGCCATCATTTTTTTCATCTTGCCCGCGTTCTTCATCATCTTGCGCATCTGGTTGAACCGCTGCAGCAAATCGTTCACTTCCGTGACCGTGCTGCCGCTGCCCCGCGCGATGCGTTGACGGCGCCGCGCGTTCAAAATATCGGGCCGGGTGCGCTCTTCGCGCGTCATCGAAAGCACTATGGCTTCCGTGCGCTTGATCTGCCTTTCGTCCACGGAAAGGCCCGGCAAGTTACTCATCCCGGGCAGCATGCCAAGAATATTCTCCAGGGGGCCCATTTTCCGCATCATCCTGAACTGGGCCAGGAAATCGTTGAAATCGAAGGAGGCGGTCTTGAGCTTCTTCTCCAGGCGGGCGGCTTCCTCCTCGTCGATCGCCTCGGCCGCCTTCTCGACCAGACCCACAATGTCGCCCATTCCGAGAATCCGGCCCGCCAGGCGGTCCGGCACGAAAACCTCAAATTGGTCCAGCTTTTCGCCCACGCCGGCGAACTTGATCGGCCGCTGGGTCACCTCCCGCATGGAGAGAGCCGCCCCGCCCCGGGCGTCACCATCGAGCTTGGTCAGGACGATCCCGGTAATGCCAAGCGCCTCGTGGAAATGGGTGGCCACGCTGACGGCCTGCTGGCCGGTGGCGGCATCGGCCACGAGCAGGACTTCCTGCGGCTGAAGAAATTCCTTCAGCTCTTTCAGTTCCTGGACAAGAGCCACGTCGATTTCCTGCCGGCCGGCAGTGTCGAAGATCTGGACATTGCCATTCTGCCCTTCCGCCCAGGCCAGCGCGGCTTTGGCCGAGCGTTTCACGTCCTTTTCCTCGGGCGGCGGCGTGTAAACCGGCACGTCCACCTGCCCAGCCAGGGTGGCCAGCTGCTGGATCGCGGCCGGTCGCTGCAAATCCGAGGCGATCAGGAGCGGCGCGCGCCCCTGCTTCTTCAGCAGGGCGGCGAGCTTGGCCGAGGAGGTGGTCTTGCCGGCGCCGTTGAGCCCGACCATGAGGATCCGGGCCGGTTTATCGAGGTTCAGCGGGGCGGCATCGGCCCCGAGCAGGCTGGTCAGCTCATCGTGAAAAATCTTCACCATCTGCTGGCCGGGGGTGACGCTCCGGAGCACCTCCTCGCCCAGCGCCTTTTCCTTCACCCGCCCGATAAAGGTTTTGGCCACCTGGTAATCGACGTCGGCCTCGAGCAGGGCCAGGCGCACCTGGCGGAGGGCGTCGTTGACGTTCTCCTCGCTGATGGTGCCGTGGCCCCGGAGGTCCTTGAAAATGTCCTGAAGTTTGTCGCCGAGCTGGGAAAACATGGAGACCGGACGAGTAGCACGGATGGAAGCGCGGTGCCACTCGGGCTGGTTCTGAGCTTTAGGTTTTAAGCTTTAAGTGGGGCCGGGTTCTGAGCTTTAAGCTTTAGGTTTTAAGCTTTAAGTCGGGGAGCGGGCAAGCCCGGTTACCGCTCTCCCGCCATTCGCCCGCTGTAGCGTGCGCCGTCACCGGCGCATCCCCTCCTGCTCCTGCTCCTAATCCTGATCCTGCTCCTCTCCTGGAAAATTCCCAGATCGGCTGGGGACAGGGGCCCGTCTCGACTCTTGACGCCGGGATGGGTAATCGGTTAGCACTTCGAGACTTATGAAAACCAAGCTGCTCGCGGTGGCGGTGTCTCTCGGTCTCATCTCGGGCCTTTGGGCCGGGGAAACCTACTCGGGAAAAGAAGTCCGCGAGACCACGTCGCCGGCCCTGCCGGACCCTTGTCCCGACTGGGCCGGATTCTATTTCGGCGGATTTGTCGGCTACAAGCATGGCGACATCGGGTCGGGCCTCGACCTGGGCGGCCTCTGGAGCGATACCGTGGCAGAATTCGTGGAGGACAACGCCCGGCAGGGCCTGGATGACGGCGGCTTCGAGATCGGCGGCCTGCTCGGTTACAATTTTCAGTGGAACCGCTGGGTGGTCGGGTTGGAGGCGACCGGGGCCTACATCTGGCTCGATGAATCGAGCTTTACCGGCAGGTTTACCGGCCCGGGCGGCTTTTATGAAGTCACCAGCTCACTCGAGAGCAACTATCTGTTCACCTTCGGGCCGCGTCTCGGACACGCCTTCTGCCGGTGGCTGCCCTACGTGACGGGCGGTCTCGCCGTCGGCAATCTCGACTTCGACCAGGAGTTCGTTTCCTCCGACTTCTTCGGGACGCTCGAGGAAGGCCGGAACGAAACCAACGCCGGATTCTTCGTCGGGGGCGGCTTGCAATACGCGATCGACGACCATTGGAGCGTGCGGGTCCAATATCAGTATGTCGACCTCGGCAAGGTCAAGTTCACCTACGACACCATCAACAACGATTTGATCACCCAGGGGAAAGCCGACCTGACGGAACATAACGTCAGCCTGGCTGTGATTTACCAGTTCTGAGCGGACTAGCTGCGAAGCAGCGGAAGTTTTGAAGCTGGAAGCTGGGGAAGAAAAGTAAGAATTAGGAAGTAAGAAGGATGAAAGGGAGCGGACGCGGCGGAAGCAGGGCCTCGACCGCCGACCTCCGATTTCCGGCATTCCGCCCTCCGCCACCTGATAACCGATAACCGATAACCGATGACCGCGCCGTCCCCGGCGCATCTTTCGGAGCGTGAATGGTGAATCGTAAGTGGTGAATGGAAAGCCGATCCGCTGAGGACAGCGGAGCGCTGCAGGGTCCGAGCTTAAAACTTAAGACTTAAGCTTAAAGCTCCGGAGGGACGAGCTTCCGCTCGTCCAGGACCTGCGGAAGCAGGTCCCTCCGATCTCCGACCTCCGACCTCCGACTTCTGGCTAGACCGGCTCGGCCTCAGCCGAAACCAGGATCGCACCCGCCGGAGCGATGTCGTCAGGAGACGCCTCGATCGTGGCGCGCTGCTGCTCGGGCCAGACGACGCTCCAGGCCAGGCCCATTCTTTCGAGGGTCCAGATAATGTAACGGGTCAGGTCGAACTCCCACCATTTCTGGCCGTGCGCGGCGCAGCGCGGTTTGGCGTGATGGTTGTTATGGAACCCTTCGCCAAAGGCCATCAGGCCGACGAAATAGTTGTTCTTGCTGTGGTCCGAGGTCTCGAAGGTCCGGTAACCAAGGCTCGGCATGTGACAGATCGAGTTCACCGCCCAGGTCACGTTGTAGACAATCAGCATCGGGACGTAGAGGCACCAAAGCATGCCGGCGAGGCCAAGGGTGAGATAAAGGGTCGTCGCGACTGCGATATGCGGGAGCACGTAGAGATAGCTGCGTTCCCAAAGGCGGCAGTACCAGATCTTGCGCACGTCGCTCGCGTAACGCAGCGAACGTTCGCGGAAGCCGGCGGCTTGCGGATCAGCCACATCATGTGCGCGTAGGGGAAGCCGTGGATCGGGCTGTGGATATCCTCGTCCGTGTCGGACTTCAGATGATGATAACGATGGTCGCCCACCCAGGTCACAGGATCGCCGGCGAGGGTCACGGCCGAGCCGGAGGCGAAGAAAAACTTGAGCCAACCCGGCATTTCAAAGCCGCGATGAGTCAGGTAACGATGCAGATACAGCGTGGTGCTGATGCCGCCCCAGAAGTAGATGAAAATCATCAGCGGGAGGAAGCGCAGCTCGAAACGGGTCGAAAGCCCGATCAGGCCAAGGATCTGCAATCCGACGAGGATCGCGAAGAGCCAGAAATTAAGACGTTCGTGTTTAAACATGCGGGGAGCAACGATGCGAAGCGAAGTGCAACCCGCTTCAGGATGAAAATGACAGCCGGGGAATGTGGACGCGGCCGCGGTAAACGGCAAGTTTTTATGCCGAAAGTATCAGCTCGGGGAGACGTGGCCTTGGGGGCTATCCGGCTAGGGGCGGAACCCGGCAGATGTTGAGGATTTGAAGAACGGACGGCACCGCGTAATATCCTCCGCGCCCTCCCCAATCGAGATTCGAGAATCGCCTTCGAAAATTCATTCAGCATGCACGCTCCCACGGAACTGATCATCGAAGCCGGCCACACTGAGCGGAATTACTGGCGCGACCTGTTCCGGTATCGCGAGCTGTTCTACTTCCTGGCCTGGCGCGACGTCCTGGTGCGCTACAAACAAACGGTCATCGGCGTCCTCTGGGCGGTGCTCCGGCCATTGCTGACCATGGTGGTCTTCACCTTCGTTTTCAGCCGGATCGCGAAGCTGCCGGCGGAAGGCATCCCTACCCCGTGATGGTTTTTTCCGCGATGCTGCCCTGGACACTCTTTCCACTTCGCTGAGCGAAGGGAGCGGGAGCCTGATCAACAACGCCAACCTCATCTCCAAGGTCTATTTCCCGCGCCTGATCGTGCCGGCGAGCGCGGTCATCGTTTCGTTTGTCGATTTCGCCATTTCCATGGTGCTGCTCTTCATCCTGATGCTGATCTACGGCGTAGGGGTGAGCCCGCATTGCTCATGCTGCCGGTTTTCACCGTGATCGCGCTCCTGGCATCGGCCGGCGCGGCACCTGGCTAGCGGCCTTGAACGTGAAGTATCGCGACTTCCGGTATGTCGTGCCGTTTATCGTTCAGTTCGGACTCTACATTTCGCCGGTCGGGTTCAGCAGCAGCATTGTCCCGGAGAAATACCAGACGCTCTACGCGCTCAACCCGATGGTGGGCGTGATCGACGGGTTTCGCTGGTCGATCAGCGGCGGGGCCACCGCGTTCCCATCACAAAGCCTGCTCCTCTCCGGCATCACCATCGCCTTCCTCCTCGTCACGGGGATCT